>NZ_CP177350.1:0-1862085 GCF_046840415.1 Rhizobium sp. SYY.PMSO | reverse complement strand
GGTTATTTTCCCAATTAACTGCGCAATTGTGACGGAACGCTACTGAACTACGCAGTTACAATATGCTCCGATTCGTGGCTGTTTTACAAATGCTTAGATAAAGAGCAGTTTTAGGCGCCTTTTCGCGCTCCAGTGAACATCGGGTAGGCGACTTTTGCTGCGACGCCGGTTCGAGCAAGGGCTGCGAATATTACGATTCCGGTGCGGGCTTTCAGCTTCGAACAAAGAGTAGTCCGCGGACGACGCGCTCGGCAGAAATATGGGATTTAACGGGAGACGCTTGTGTCGCTGATGGTTTCCGCGAGCAGGCTCGTCAATCGAAAGGTAGTCCGCGGACTACCGGCCGGGCTTCAGCGCGGCTTGCCATGCGTCGAGGCGGAGATGCGTTCGTTTCTGGCCTTCAAAAGGAATTGGGATGGGCTAGCCGATATCGCGGATCAAATGCCGCCGTGGCCGCTTCATCGAAAGAACCGCCTCGTGGCGATTCCAACTGCTGGCAATAGCATGGCTGCGGGTTCAAGCGCCGCCGCCTGTCACCGTGCGGCGCGATCGGAGCGTTTGCTGCGCAGGAGAGAGGCGCGGATTAACTCGGCTTTGCTTACAGCGGGCGGAGGCGAGGGCGGTTCGTCGCGACGAGCTTCCACCTTCGCGGAGGTCTGCCGCAAGGCGTTCAGGCGTTCTTGGGCTGCCGACCGGTCCTCGGTCGAAAGCGGCTCGACGGGATTGCCTGCGAGATCGTGCCGCATCGAGTCCGGCTGGGCGCAGGCATAATAATATCTCTTGGAATGGAGAAAGGCGCTGGTCGCGCGACGCAGCGACATGACCGGGACGTCGGGTTTCAGGAGTGGACGGATTTCATTCCAGAGACCGAGCGCGAAAGGGCGAATGGGATCCCCGGCCTTGGCGGGCAAAATATCGACCGGGCGAAGCAAGAGCGTGTTGATCGCAGCTGCCTTCTTGACATCGAGCTCGGTTGCAACGATCGGCCCGCGATTGGTCGTCCAGGGTTCTTCCATGAAATCGTTCCTCTGCGTGCAATTCCATTACGGATTGATTGTGAAGTGATTTTGACGGAACAGTAAAGACATCTTGCTCGCCTGCCCGCTTTTATACCAAGTCGACGACCATATATGAGGTGGCGTCGCTCTCAGCAAGTTTTGGTTAACGGGTTTTTATGATTGTGCGGATAGCTTGCGCCAAGCCGCGAAAAGTGTCGCGTACGCGGCGCTCTTCTACCTAAGTTGTAATCGGCAACAATTGCTTGCGAAAGCGTCGCAGTGTCGCACGCGTGCGCCTGTCGATGACGGGTCATGGAAAGGTCGGCGGTTTGCAGCGCCGCTCCAGACTGGCCCTTCCGCTGTCTGCTTCGGTCGTCCGTGATTAAGATCGGCAGCGACCGTTCTCGATGCTGCTCACCGGGGTCGAAGTCCGAAAAATGCTCCTGTGCAAGCAATGCCGTCGCAGGGGAGGGGGATTGTCGGCGAATGCGATGAACCGGGCCGCCTCATGGCGAAGGCAAGTATGGTCGTTGGACGGCCGTAGCCGTGCCGAATGATACGCCGGCCTCGTCAAAAAATCTGGAGATGGCTGCAATAAGCGATTGGCTGGTGGCCGGTGCGGCGATACATAGAGCGGCGCAACCAGTCTCCGATTTCAAATTCGAAGGACGCCTTCGTCTCGCATGAGAAGAAGGACGTCGCAGTCAAAGTAACGCGGGTTTCCGCGCGGTCCAAATTCCCGGTCAATGGGTTGGCGTGCAGGTTTCTGAAGCAAGCGGGACCGGGAACAGTGGTCAACGATAGGGACTGGCTTTCCAGCGCGCCTGTTATAAGCGTGCGAGCAGGAGCATATGGATAGCGGAAGCAAAACGCCAAATAGCTTCGGCTAAGTAAAGCTTTAACTATAATCTCAATCTATTGCCCAGCTCGACTTTAAACCTGCCTGAATGGTCATGAGGAACAGGGGAGGCGGCCCCAGCGGCGCTCGGTCAGTTTTTGACTGTCCGAAGCGGTCTTGCATTTCGTGGAATCGCAAAACCGCTCGCTCCTTAATTTTGCGCAATATTGGACGGAAGGCCGCTGCGCAGTGTTTCTGAAATTGCGCTGGCAACTGCGCCGTCTGAGGGGAAGATTGATCAATGATGCGGGGCGGGATCAACTGTTCCAGCCTCGCATCCATCTCGAACTCCCTGAGTATCCTCCCGAAATGCCCGAAAGCCGATATGGCCGTGAGGCGCGCTGCGCCTGCTTGTCACAGAGGCGTGCGAACCGAACCGACGGTCAGCCGTCCGGTGCTTCCATCGGATAGCTTCACCTTCCCCCAGGCCGACATGAGATCCGGCGCTCTCGTAACCTCGATTTTGCCGGTGCGGCCATCCGAACATTTGACCGGAAGAATAACGGTCGGGCGCCGATCCCGCAGGTCGTAGGTGCCAGAACATTTCACCGACCGCCGCGATGACTGCACCGCGAAGCGACCGTTGCCGTGCGATGCAATGGTCGAGCCCTTGAACGTCTCCCCGGAATCCATTTTCGCCGAAACCGGCAGGACGATATCGTCTTGTCTACGTCCTTGCGGTTTCTGCGGGCCTGCACCGGCGTTCTTCAGAGCCCGCAAAATGCTTGCTGTCATAACGTGGCTTCCGGCAAACTGAACGTAGTCATTGTAGGGAATGGCACCCTTCGTATAGGCCGTCAAAATCCGGCGACAAAACTCAAGACGGACCCGGCTCTCCGGAACGCCCATGAGTTTTGCGAGTTAGCGCTGCGTATCCGGTGTAATGGCGCCGTGACTGCATGCCTCGATATTCCAATTGAGGGCCGAGGGATCGCTCAACTGATTTCTATCATATGCATATCCGCCCTCGCTCGTGACCGGTGCGGCATTGGTCAATCCGGAAAGAGCCAATGTACCGATGGCTGCGAAAATCATAAGCTTTTTCATTTTTACCCCCCAATTTTTCCTTGCTATGCCCGGACGTCGGAGCGCCTCGGGTGTCATTTCAAAATACTGTGCCTGACCCTATCCGCGCCGTGGCGCCCCTCCCTGCGAATGGTCTCCATTTTCATACGTGTATAGCGAAATTCTATCTATTCATACGAGTAATTTTCCAAATTTGCTTAAGGTTCGAATCCGCTTGGCGGCATCGGCCAGAAGCTTTTGGGGACGCGTGATTTTGCCGAAAGACAGCGCTCGGAATCGCGGGAAGCGAACAGGGGTGAGCCTGGCGGGCTTTCCGTCTTCAGGAGACTAATTTCGGGCATGGCATTGGCTCAGCGCCGCCTTTTCCTCATCCCCCGGTTGGAATGCTCAGCCCGACTTTGATCCTGTCCATGGCGACGAAGGTCCGGAAGCGTTTGACGTTATTGTTTCCGAAGAAGAGACGGCGTGTCAGCGCTTCGTAATCGGCCATCGACGGCACGACGATGACGAGAACGAAATCCGCCTCGCCCGTCACATAGTAGCATTGCTGGATTTCGGGGGCTGCGGAAAATGCCCGTTTGGCCTCCTCGATCTGCGCTGCCGTCTCGCTGATGACTTCGACTTCGACGAATATGGTGATCGTCTGGCCGACGGCGGCGGGATCGATCACGGCGACATTCGCCCTGATGACGCCATCCTCCGTCATGCGCTTGATGCGTCGTTGTACCGCCGGCGCCGAGAGGTTGACCATCTCGCCGATCATTCTTTGCGGAGTCGTATTGTCCCGTTGCAGTATGTCCAAAATCTTCCGGTCGAACGCATCCAGCTGTGGCGCTATAGCAGGCGGCAATGGTCGGCTCCGTGAAACAAACTTGCAAACATGAGGTCGAATATCAGCGCTTCTTTCGCCCCGTTTGCAATATGTTTCCATCGACACACGCAAAGCGGGGCTACCATGTTTATCCTGAACACCAATTCCGACTATCGACAGCCGCTTGAACCCGGCTTCGCCGACATGCTTGGTGCGGCAGCGGCCGCGAAAGTGGAGCGGCACCTGACCTACCGCGATCATCATGCCCCGACACCGCTGCTGTCCTTGCCCGGACTGGCGGCGGAAATCGGTGTCGCGGCCATTCACGTCAAGGACGAAGGCCAGCGCTTGGGGCTGGGCAGCTTCAAGGCGCTGGGGGGTGCCTATGCGGTCATCGAGCTTGTTCTGGAGGAGGCTGCCAGACTATTGCGCCGCCCTGTCGATATCGCGGAATTGCATTCGCAGGCGGTGAGGCAGGTCGCGAAAAGGATGACCTTCGCCTGTGCGACGGACGGCAATCATGGCCGATCGGTTGCGCAGGGCGCTCAACTCGTGGGCGGACGGGCCGCGATCTTCGTCCATGCAGGGGTCAGCGAAGGACGCGTGGCCGCGATAGCCCGCTTCGGTGCGGAGATGATCCGGGTTGACGGGAGCTACGACGACTCCGTGAAGGAGGCGGCGCGAATTGCAGAAGAGAACGGCTGGACGATTGTATCGGATACGTCCTGGCCGGGTTACGAGCGTATTCCCGGCCTGGTGATGCAAGGCTATACCGCCCTCGTGCGTGAAGCCGTCGGGGCGATGCCCGAGGTGCCCACCCACGTCTTCATCCAGGCGGGTGTCGGGGGGATTGCCGCAGCCGTTGCCGGTCATCTCGCCCTCTCGCTCGGCGATAGGCGACCGACCCTGACGGTTGTCGATCCCGCCCGTGCGGCCTGCCTGTTCGAAACGGCGCGGGCCGGTTATCCGGTGACTGTGCCGCATGGGGAACCGACCGTGATGGCGATGCTGGAATGCTATGCACCCTCACCCGTCGCATGGCGTGTTCTCTCCCGTGTTGCCGACGCCTTCATGACGGTGGACGAGGAGGACGCCATTTCGGTGATGCGGCGCTTGGCCCGGCCTGCGCCCGGAGACCCTGGGATCGTTGCGGGCGAGAGCGGCGGCGTCGGATTGGCCGGGCTGTTGAGGGCGGTGGCTGATCCCGCGGTAAAAGCTGCGCTTTCGATAGACGAACACTCGCGCATCTTCCTCGTCAATACTGAGGGCGCTACCGATCCGGACAAGTACGAAGAGATCGTCGGTCTGTCACCGGCAGCGGTTGCAAGCGGCGATGTCGACGGGAGGCACGCATGAGCAGTTTTTCCATCGATGCGGGGCGCCTACTGGACCGCCTTCGCCATCTTGGCGCCACTGGTCGCGATGCCGAGGGCCGGCTGGTACGCCTTGCGGCATCGGACGCAGACAAGGCGGGACGTGACCGGCTCTGCTCCTGGATCGAGGCTGCAGGACTTGAGGTGGCCGTCGACCGCATCGGCAACATCTTCGGCATATGGCGTTCCGAAGCCGTGCAGGGCATGGCGCCGCTGATGCTCGGCTCGCACATCGATACCGTCATCGATGCGGGCATATATGACGGCTGCTATGGCGTTCTTTCGGGGTTGGAAGTGATCCAGACGCTGATGGAGGCCGGTTTCGCTCCATCGCGACCGCTCGTCGTTGCCGCCTTTACGAATGAGGAAGGCGTACGTTATGCGCCCGATATGATGGGGTCGCTCGTCTATGCGGGCGGGCTGGACGTCGCGGCGGCGCTGTCGACGGTCGGGATCGACGGCACCGTGCTCGGCAGCGAGCTCGAGCGGATCGGCTATGCCGGGCCGCACGAGCCCGGCTTCCTGAAACCCCATGCCTATGTGGAGCTTCACATCGAGCAGGGCCCGGTCCTCGAGCGCGAGGGCATTGCGATCGGGGCGGTGGAGAATCTTCAGGGCATATCCTGGCAGGAAGTGACCATCGAGGGCGAAGCCAATCATGCCGGAACGACGCCGATCTCGATGCGCAGGGATGCCGGGCATGCGGCAGCGCAGGTCATTACCTTCCTGCGTCACCGCGCCAAGGCCTCGAACACGCCGACCGTTGCGACCGTCGGTTGCCTGAGTTTCGAGCCGAACGCCATCAACGTCATTCCCTCACGGGCAAGGTTCACGGTCGATCTGCGCGATCCGGACGAGGACCGGCTGAAGCAGGAGGAAGCTGCGCTGGGCGCTTTCCTCGATCGGCTGGCGGCGGAAGAAGATGTTATCATCTCGGTCAAGAGGCTGGCGAGGTTCGAGCCCGTGAAGTTCGACGCAGGAATCGTGCAGAGCATCGAGGCGGTCGCGTGCGAGCGTGGCCTTGTCTGCAGGCGGATGACCTCCGGCGCCGGCCATGACGCGCAGATGATCGCCAGGATGGCCCCGTCGGCGATGATCTTCGTGCCGAGCAGGCGCGGCATCAGCCACAACCCAAGCGAGTTTACCGCGGACGCCGATCTGGTTGCGGGTGCCAATGTGCTTCTCGATGTCGTTCGCGAGCTGGTGGAAGGAAAATAGGGTATGGCGCTGGATATGGGCAGGCTGGTATCGGAGATGACGCAATGGAGACGCCACCTCCATGCAAACCCGGAATTCGGTTTCGAGGAAAAGCGCACATCGGCCTTCGTCGCGTCGAAGCTGCGGGAGTTCGGGCTTGACGAGGTGGTGGAAGGCGTGGGCGGTACGGGCGTCGTCGCCACGCTGAGGCGTGGCAGCGGCAATCGTTCAATCGCGCTTCGCGCCGACATGGATGCTCTGCGGATTCCGGAGCAGGGGAGCCGCCCCTACAAGTCCCGCAATGAGGGCGTGATGCATGCGTGCGGCCACGACGGCCATACCGCCATGCTGCTCGGCGCCGCCAGACTGCTTGCCGAAGAAAGCGGCTTCGACGGGACGGTCCGCTTCATATTCCAGCCGGCGGAGGAATGGGGCAGGGGCGCACTCGCCATGATCGACGACGGCATCATGCAGCGATTTCCATTCGACGAGATTTACGGCATTCACAATATGCCGGGTCTTCCCGTGGGACATTTCCAGACCCGCTCCGGCGCGATCATGTCCGCGGAGGATAATTTCGAGATCGTGCTGCGCGGCATCGGCGGTCATGCCGCCCGGCCGCATTCGGGCAACGAGGTGCTGGTGGCGGCCTGCGCTCTCGTGACGAGCCTGCAGACGATCGTCTCGCGCCGGCTCAATCCGACGGACATCGGTGTCGTCTCCGTCACCGAACTCATCACCGACGGCACGCGCAACGCGCTGCCGGGCCTTGCCCGGATTCTCGGAGACGCGCGCAGCTTCCGCCCCGAGGTCAGCGCCGAGATCGAGAAGCAGATGCGGATCATCGCCGAGGGCACGGCCCTCATGTACAATATCGCGGCGGAGGTCATCTATACGCGGGAGTTCGTTCCTCTGCTGAACGACCCGGCCCTTGCCGAAGAAGCGTTCGCCGCCGCCGCAGATGTGTTCGAGCCCGGGAGCATCGAGGTGAGACAGGAGCCGATGACCGGTTCCGAGGATTTCGCCCGCTTCCTGGATTACGTTCCGGGGTGTTTCGTCTTTCTCGGCAACGGGCAGGACTCGCCGCCGCTGCACAATCCGAACTATGATTTCAACGACGACGGGCTGATCCATGGCGCGCGTCTGCACGCGGCCATCGTCCGCAGACGTCTTGCGGGGAACGCCCCGATCCGGCCGTGAGAGCGGTCAGAGCATCGCTGGCGGGGAAAATTCCCGCCGCAATCGAATTGCAATGACGATCCCATCGCGTTCTCGGGCGCGTCCTTGCCCATGTGCCGGCAAGGCCCGGAGAGCGCCGTTGATTTACCCGGCATGCGCCTTTATTTCTCACGCTGAAAGAAGAGGTCAGCTAGCCATGGATAATGAAACAAGCCTCAGAAACGAGCGCAAGCGCGGCTCCGGCGTAAAAGTGGTCTACGATATCTTGCGGGACGAGATCCTGGACCTGGAACTGCCGCCGGGCAGCCCCATCGACGAGGTGCAGCTTTCCGAACGCTTCGGCATGTCGCGCACGCCGATCCGCGAAGCGCTGGTGCGGCTTGCCGGAGAGGGACTGATCGACACCCTGCCCAACCGCTCGACCATGGTATCGCAGATCGATTTTCTCAACATGCACAATTATTTCGACGCGCTCGTCCTGATGTACCGGGTCACGACGCAGCTTGCGGCGAAAAATCATCGGCCGGAGGATCTGGAAGTCGTGCGCGCGCTTCAGGCGGAATTCGCCGACGCGGTCGAGTCGCAGGATGCGCTGGCGATGATTTCCACCAACGCCGCCCTGCATCTCGCCATCGCGGAGGCTGGCCGCAATTCCTATTTCACCAGCCTCTTCTCGCGGCTCTTAAACGAAGGCCGGCGCATTCTTCGCCTTTACTATCAATCCTACAATGATCGCCTGCCGCGCCGCTTCGTCGAAGAGCACGACGAAATCATCGCGGCCATCGCGGCGCGCGATACCGAACTTGCCGAGCGTCTCGCACGCGAACACGCCGAACAGATCGTCAGTCAGGTGCGGAAATTGCTGGTGCGCGAAGAGCGTCTCGACATTACGCTCTAATTTGCATATTTCTTGTCGACAAATTAAATACAAGAGTATATCAATGCTGCAAGGACGGTAGGGCGCGGCGGCGAATGCGGCTGGGTCGGTGCCGGTTCACTCCCAGCCAAGAGGATAGACAGATGAAGTCCAGCATTTTCTCCGGCGTGATTCCCGCCCTCATGACCCCGTGCAAGGCCGATCGCAGTCCTGATTTCGACGCGCTGGTGCGCAAGGGTAAGCAATTGATTGCCGAGGGTATGTCGGCGGTGGTCTATTGCGGTTCGATGGGCGATTGGCCGCTCCTGACCGACGCGCAGCGCATGGAAGGCGTCGAGCGTCTGGCGAAGGCGGGCATTCCTGTTATCGTCGGCACCGGCGCCGTCAACACCGCATCGGCCGTCGCCCATGCGGCGCATGCACAGAAGGTCGGCGCTCGCGGCCTGATGGTCATCCCGCGCGTTCTCTCGCGCGGTTCGGTGATCGCTGCCCAGAAGGCACATTTCAAGGCGATCCTGTCGGCAGCGCCCGATCTTCCGGCCGTCATCTACAATAGCCCCTATTATGGCTTTGCGACGCGTGCCGACCTGTTTTTCGCCCTGCGCGCCGAACATGCCAATCTCGTCGGCTTCAAGGAATTCGGCGGTCCGGCCGATATGCGCTACGCCGCTGAAAACATCACCAGCCGAGATGATGACGTATCGCTGATGATCGGCGTCGATACGGCCGTCTTCCACGGCTTCGTCAACTGCGGCGCGACCGGCGCCATCACCGGCATCGGCAACGTTCTGCCCAAGGAAGTCATCCACCTCTGCAATCTTGCGCAGGCGGCAGCGGCCGGTGACGCCGATGCGCGCCGGCGTGCGCTTGAACTCGAGCAGGCGCTTGCCATCCTCTCGTCCTTCGATGAAGGTCCGGATCTGGTTCTCTTCTTCAAGCACATGATGGTGCTGAAGGGAGACAAGGAGTACGAACTCCACTTCAACGAAAGCGATGCCCTGAACGAAAGCCAGCGCGGCTATGTCGAGGCGCAGTTCAAGCTGTTCAACACCTGGTACGCCGAGTGGAGCAAGCTTCCCGGCGCGGTCGAGAAGTGCAGGGCGTAAGGGCCGTCGCCACACGTTGCGCATTAAATTTAAGGGGCCTGCGAAGGCCCCTTTTTTCTGCTCTATACGGGGTTTCCTGCCCCGTGTTCGCCATGCCGTCGGCTCGGTCAGGCCACGGCGTCGAGGCCATGCTCCAGCAACCGGTCGAGCTGGCGGATTTCGTCCGATGTCAGCGGAATGCCGTCCTTTTGCGCGCGAGCGCGGGCTGCGAAGCGACGCTGCGAGGGTAGGCGGGCGCCCTGGCCGACGATTGCCTCGAACAGAGTTTCGGCGCGGGCAAGCGGATTTCCGGGCCGGCCGGCAGCGAAAGCCTCCGGCGAGAAGGCGACGATGAGTTCGCCGTGACGCGGAGCGAACGCCGTCGAACCCAGATAGTCCAGCGCTTCGCGGCTGGTGAAATCACCGATCATGACACCGGCCAGAAGCTCGATCATCGTACCGATGGCTGAGCCCTTGTGGCCTCCGAAAGGCAGCATCGCGCCGGCGAGGGCAGCGTCCGGATCCGTGGTCGGCTGGCCGTCGGGATCTATGGCCCAGCCCTCCGGAAGGGGCTTGCCGGCCCGGCGATGCAGTTCGATCTCGCCGCGCGCGGCAACCGAAGTGGCGAAGTCGAAGACGTAAGGCGGATTGTCGAGGCGTGGCCACCCGAAGGCGAAGGGGTTCGTCCCCAGGAGCGGTGCCGTGCCGCCGGCGGGGGCCACGGTGGAATAGCTCGGGCACATGGCGAAGGCGGCAAGCCCTCGATCGGTCAGGGCTTCCACTTCCGGCCAGAGTGCTGCGAAGTGCGTGCAGTCGTTGATGGCGAGCGCGGCAATGCCGAAGCGACGAGCGCGTTCGGCAAGCACCGGTGCGCCCAGCTCGAAGGCGGCATTGGAAAAGCCGCTTCTGGCATCGACGCGGACGATGGCGGAATCATCGCGCTGCTCCAGCACGGGCACCGCATCCGGCACCGCCTTGCCGGCCTTGACCGCGCGCAACACGCCTTCGATGCGGTAGATGCCGTGGGATTTGCAGGCGTCGCGCTCGCCGGCGACGATGACCCGGGCGATTGCGGCCGCCTGCTGTTCGCTGAGGCCGGCTTTCGAAAGGATCGCCATAACGCGGCCTTGCAGCGCATCCGGCGTCAGGCTGGTGACGTCGTTCATCTGAATTCTCCCATGTTTCGCTTGCTTGCATCCTAGATGCGAAAATTGTAAATACAAAAAGTATACAAAAAATCGACAGGCCACAAGCAACGCCATCACGCATTTCAGCGCATCGGCAAGGGAAAGGGAATACCATGGATTTCACACCTCACGGAAAACATCTGATTGCCGGTCAATGGCTTGAAGGCGCGGGGCATTTTTCCTCCGCGCCGGCGCACGGGCCAGCGCATGCTTTTTCCATCGGTACGGTGGAGCTGGTCGCCCGCGCCTGCGAGGCGGCGGAAGAGGCCTTTTGGAGCTATGGTTATTCCACGCGCGCCACCCGCGCTGCTTTTCTGCGAGCGATCGCCGAGGAGATCGAAGCCCGGGCTGCCGCCATCACCATGATCGGCAGCCAGGAAACCGGCCTGCCTGAGGCGCGTCTGGAGGGCGAGCGCGGCCGGACGGTCGCCCAGCTTCGCCTGTTCGCCGACCATATCGAAAAGGGCGACTATCTCGACCGGCGCTTCGATGCGGCGCTGCCGGATCGCAAGCCGGCGCCGCGCCCGGAAACCCGGCTGCTTCAGCGCCCCATCGGGCCGGTCGCCGTCTTCGGGGCTTCCAATTTCCCGCTTGCCTTCTCGACAGCGGGCGGCGATACGGCGGCGGCGCTTGCGGCTGGCTGCCCGGTCGTGGTCAAGGGCCACTCCGCCCATCCCGGCACCGGCGAGATCGTGGCCGAGGCGGTAGACGCCGCCATCCGCAGGACCGGCATGCATCCCGGCGTCTTTTCCCTCATTCAGGGCGGCAGCCGCGAGGTTGGACACGCTCTCGTCCAGCACCCATTGATCAAGGCGGTCGGGTTCACCGGATCGCTGGCCGGCGGCCGTGCGCTGTTCGACCTGTGTGCGGCGCGTCCGGAGCCCATTCCGTTCTTCGGCGAGCTTGGTTCGGTGAACCCGATGTTCGTGCTCGCACACGCCATGCAGGCACGCGCGGAAGCCATGGGACAGGGCTGGGCAGGGTCGCTCGCGATGGGAGCCGGCCAGTTCTGCACCAATCCCGGCATTGCCGTGGTGCTGGATGGCCCAGACGCCGATCGCTTCGTCAAGGCGACTGTCGAGACGCTTGCCGGCATGGCGCCGCAAACCATGCTGACCGACGGGATCGCCAGGGCTTATCGTGACGGCCAGCAGCGATTGGCTTCCCGCGACGGGATCAAGCCTCTTCTGCTCACCGAACAATCTGGGCGCAGCGCCACCCCCAATCTGTTCGAAACGACGGCTGCGGCCTTCCTGCAGGACCATCTGCTGGGAGAGGAAGTGTTCGGTCCGCTCGGGCTTGTGGTGCGCGTCGGCTCGCTCGACGAAATGGAAAGCCTTGCCCGCGGCTTTGCCGGTCAATTGACCGCGACGCTGCATATGGATGGTGACGATATCGCCGCGGCCCGCCGCCTTCTGCCGGTGCTGGAGCGAAAGGCCGGGCGCGTGCTGGTCAACGGCTTCCCGACCGGCGTCGAGGTGGTGGATTCGATGGTTCACGGCGGTCCTTATCCGGCATCGACAAATTTCGGCGCGACCAGCGTCGGCACCTTGTCGATCCGGCGATTCCTGCGTCCGGTATCCTATCAGAACATGCCGGCAGGCCTGCTCCCCGACGACCTTGCCGACTGATCGCCGATGGTGAGGGTTACGGTCATGGAGCGGGGCATTGGCTTTCGCTCCATGGCCGGCGTGGACGGCACACATCAGGCCTCGCCTGATTGTCATATTGAATTCTTTTTGTATACTTCATGTATTTATGGTTTGATTTTCGCATCGTGAAAGCGTTTAGTGGCCGCAGCGGTAAAGGGCCGGCCAAACTGGGAAAAATGGATTCTGATGACGAAAAGGTCGTTCTCGGTCTATCCGACGCCCGTGTCGGGCGGCCGGCAAAAGCGCATGGCGCTTGCCATGTCGCCGGGATACATGTTGTTTGACGAAGCGAAGTCCGTACGCGGCTCCATGCCGGATGGCGAGTGGCGTGCTGCGTTCGGGGTGCTGCCGGAGAAGAGAATGACCGTGAGCTGCGCTGCGCTTGAAATGGCGTTTGCCCGGGCTGTCTCGCATCCGGCCGCCTTTCTTCGTCACGGCGTTCTGGCTGGGATCGGCAGGCCGGAACGGATCTTCGCGCCGCAAACATTTCTATCGAGCGTACATTGATGACCAGATCTGACGTTATCGTTATCGGGGCCGGCGTAATCGGCCTTTCCGCCGCGATTGCAGCCCAGGCGCGCGGCCTGACCGTCGTGGTCGTGGAGCGCGAGGAACCGGCTGCCGGCGCTTCCGCCGGCAATGCCGGCGCCTTCGCCTTCACGGATATCCTGCCGCTTGCCTCCCCCGGCATTCTGAAGAAGGCGCCGAAGTGGCTGCTTGATCCGCTCGGGCCGCTTTCGGTGCCGCCCGCCTATGCGCTGCAGATCGCACCGTGGATGTTCCGGTTCTGGCGCGCCTGCCAGCCGTCGCGCGTCGCCCAATCCACGGCGGCCCAGACACGGTTGATGGATCTTTCGAAAGCGGAGCTGGAGCCTTTCCTTGCGCAGACCGACACCCTCTCCATGCTGCGCAAGGACGGCAACCTTCAGGTCTACGAAAGCGACGCGGAATTCCGTGCCTCGCTGCCCGGCTGGGAGGTGCGCCGCAATCACGGCATCGAATTCCGGCATGTGAAAGCCGAGGAGATGGCAGCGCTGCAGCCCGGGCTTGCAGCGCGTTTCATTCTCGGCACCTTTACGCCGGGCTGGTATTCCATTGCCGATCCGAAGCTTTACACCCTCGCGCTGGCGCAGCATTTTCGCAGCCGGGGCGGTGTCATCGAAACGGCGGAGATTTCGGCGCTTCGCGCGATCTCCGGCGGTGTCGAAGCGATGGCGACGAATGGAAAGGTGCGTCAAGCCGGCAAGGCGGTGCTGGCTGCCGGCGCCTTCTCGCATCGGGTTGCCAGAACGCTCGGTGAGCGCATCCCGCTCGAAACCGAACGCGGCTACAATACGACGCTTCCGGCCGATGCCTTCGATCTGCGCACGCAGATAACCTTCGGTGGCCATGGCTTCGTCGTCAGCAAGCTCTCGACCGGTATCCGTGTCGGTGGTGCGGTGGAACTGGGGGGACTGGCGCTGCCGGCGAATTTTCGGCGGTCCGAAGCCATGCTGCAGAAGGCGCGCGCCTTCCTGACCGGTCTCAGACCGGAGGGCGGGGTGCAATGGATGGGCTTCCGGCCATCGCTGCCGGACAGCCTGCCTGCCATCGGCCGCGCCAGGGCCACGCCGGATGTGATCTATGCCTTCGGTCATGGCCATCTCGGCTTGACCCAGTCGGCAGGCACGGCGCGTCTCGTCGCCGACCTGCTGACGGGGCAGGAGCCGGCGATCGATATCGCGCCGTTCTCGCCGCAACGCTTCTGAGGAAAACCGGCATGGCCATGGCCATTTTCTTTCAATCGGCGATCATGATCCCCTCGCATATGGATTTATGCTGAAATGAACGACACGGCACCGGCTCTAAGCATCATGGACGGCATGGCCGAGGGCCGTGTCGTCGCAACGCGGGAAGCGCTCAGCTTCTGGGGCGGGGTTGACCCCGCGACCGGTCGGGTCATCGATATCCATCATCCTCTGTGCGGCGAATGCATCACCGGCGCGGTGCTGATGATGCCGTCGAGCCGGGGCTCCTGCAGCGGGTCCGGCGTGCTGCTCGATCTCGCGTTGACGGGCCGCGCGCCGGCAGCGCTGATCTTCTGCGAGGCCGAGGACGTCCTAACGCTGGGCGCGCTCGTCGCCGCCGAAATGTTCGGCCGGCCACTGCCGGTTGTGCGTCTCCGGCCGGATATCTTTTCCAGCCTGTCGCAGGCAAAGTCCGTTCGGATCGAGACGAACGCCATCGTGGCGGACAATCAGGCGATCCCGCTTCTTCCGCCTGCCGCCTCCGCGCTTTCGCTGACGGACGCGGACCGGTCCATGCTGGAAGGCGGCGAAGGCGTCGCGGTTGCCCAGGCCATGCGGATACTGACTGCCATGGCGGCGCAACAGGGCGCCGTCTCTCTGGTCGACGTCACGCAGGGCCATATCGACGGCTGCATCTATGCGAGCCCCGCCAATCTGATCTTTGCCGAGAGGATGGCGGAGCTTGGCGCGCGGGTGCGCGTGCCGACCACCATGAACGCCATTTCCGTCGATCGCGCCAACTGGCGGTCGCAGGGCGTGCCGGAAGCTTTCGGCGATCCGGCCGCGCGTCTGGCGGACGCCTATGTGCGCATGGGCTGTCGCCCGACCTTCACCTGTTCGCCTTATCTGCTCGACAGTGCGCCGGGCATCGGCGAAGCCATAGGCTGGGCCGAATCCAACGCTGTCATCTTTGCCAATAGCGTGCTCGGCGCGCGTACGGCCAAGCATCCCGATTTCCTCGATCTCTGTATCGCGCTGACAGGGCGTGCGCCGCTTTCGGGCGTCTATCTGGATGAAAATCGAAGGGCCGCGCGCATCCTCGATGTGGAACTGCCCGACCGCCGCAACGACGCCTTCTGGCCGCTCATCGGCTATCTCGCCGGCAAGGCTTCTCCGGATCGCATTCCGCTATTGCGCGGTCTTGCGGCCGGAAATCCGTCACGCGACGATCTGAAGGCACTCTGCGCCGCCTTCGGCACGACCTCCGCTGCACCCATGCTGCATGTCGAAGGGGTGACGCCCGAGGCATGCGGCGCTGAGCATCCCGATGCCGACGGTCGCGCCATCACGCGCGCAGACATGGCGGCGGCCTGGAGTATGCTCAACGAAGGCCCGGAAGAGGTCGAGCTTGTCGCCATCGGCAGTCCGCATGCCTCGCTTGCCGAGTGCCATGCGCTCGCCGATGCATTTGCGGGCCGGCGTCGCCGGCCTGAGGTGATTGTCATCGTTACGGCAGGACGCGACGTCATCGCCGCAGCCGAAGCGGACGGCGCGCTCGCGCGGCTGCGCGACAGCGGCATACAGGTTCTGCCGGATCTCTGCTGGTGTTCGATCTCCGAACCGGTCTTTCCGCCGGGAACACGGGCGGTCATGACGAATTCAGGCAAATATGCGCATTACGGGCCGGGTCTCAGCGGTCGTGCCGTGCGTTTCGGCAGCCTTGCCGATTGTGTCGAGGCGGCTGTCTCAGGCCGTGTTCCGACGGCTTTGCCGAACTGGCTATAAGCGGCATCGGCATCGGTAGCCGTTGGATTTCGCAGCATCTCGTCATGGGCGATCGGGCGCGACCGTTCGGGGACAGTCGCTCCCCGAAAAGCGCCACCTTGCGCCTGTGAAGGAGATCACGATATTGAGGCCTACGCCATTTCCTGGGACAACGACCGTATGCCTCTGAACGCCGATGAAATGCCCAATCTGGGAAAGGTGCCGAGCACATCCGATGTGATCCTGAAATTCATCCGGGATTCCATCGCGGACGGCTCCCTCGACGAGGGCGAACCTATTCGCCAGGACGACGTCGCCCGCCTCTTCAACGTCAGCAAGATTCCTGTGCGCGAGGCGCTGAAGCGCCTGGAGGCCGAGGGGCTGGTCGAGTTCCACCGCAACAAGGGGGCGGTCGTCACCAGCGTATCCGAACCGGAGATCGTGCAGATCTTCGAAGTGCGCGCCATCTTGGAATCGAATGCGCTCAGGCTCTCCATTCCTTTCATGACGGAAGAGACGTTCGAAAAGGCCCAGGCTTATTGCGATGCATTTGCGCAGGAGGCCGATGTGGCGCGCTGGTCGGAGCTGAACTGGCGGTTTCACAGCTGCCTCTATGAAGACGCCCGTAGACCCTATCTCGTCAGCACGATCCGCTCCGTCAACGATCGGCTGGAGCGCTATTTGCGGGTACAGCTCACCCTGTCTCACGGCAAGGAAACGGCGGATCGCGAGCATCGCGAACTGCTAGCGCTCTGCAGGAAGGGCGATGCGGAAAAGGCCTGCGCCTTTCTGACCGATCACATCATGCGGGCGTGTCAGTCGCTGTTGCATCATCTGCCAAACCGTCGAAGCTGACGTTCGGCAGGTAGCATTTCGCCTTTTGCCGTGCCGGCGGATAAGGTATTTGCGTTTTGAGCGGAGGCATGGAAAAGCTCCACCGCTCGCTTTCACGCGAGCACGGATGCGAAAACCGCTTTGCACTGTCGCCGGAATTGCCTCAGACGATCGTTTCGCCACCGTCGACGACGAGGATCTGTCCTGTCATATAGGAGGATCGGTCGGAAACGAGGAAGAGGATAGGTTCGGCGATCTCCGAAACGTCGGCCCACCGTCCGAGCGGCACCTTTTCGGCGATATAGTCTTCGATGGCGCCGCGGCCGCCCATTTGCGCGATGAACGGCGCATTGAATGGCGTGTCGACCCAGCCGGGGCAGAGCGCGTTGACCCGGATGCCGAACCGGGCATAGTCGCCTGCCATCTGCCGTGTCATGGCGATGACGGCATGCTTGGACGTGGTGTAGGCGATCATCTCGCGATCGTAGAGTACGCCCGAAGAAGACGAGGTGTTGAGAATGACGCCCTTGCCCGCCTGTTTCATGATCGGCATGACGAGGCGCGACGCCATGAAATGCGCGCGCACGTTCAGGTTCCACGACTTGTCGAAACCGGCGATCGCGACCTCTTCCAGATTGCCGGCGACCTGGGCGCCGGCATGATTGTGAAGGATATCGATGCGGCCGTGCCGTGCGGCAATCGCGGCAATACCGGCTTCGAGCGCCTGATCGTCCGTTACGTCGAGGCTCAGGCTTTCCGCGCTGTTGCCGGCCTTGGCGATCTGGCTCACGGTCTCTTCGGCATTCTCCCGGTCGATGTCGGCTGCGATCACATGCGCGCCTTCGCGCGCCATGATGAGCGCGCCGGCGCGGCCGATGCCGGAGCCCGCTCCGGTGACGATTGCGACCCGATCCTTGAGTATCATGATTTTTCCCTGGTCAGTTTGTCGTTGTCTTTTCGCGCATCAGGAAACGCGCGATGAGAATGAGGGCGAGCGAGGCGATCAGCACCATCGTCGCGATCGCATTGATTTCCGGCGTCACGCCGCGGCGGATGGAGGCGAAAACGTAGATCGGCAATGTCGTGTTCGATCCCGCGACGAAGAAGGCGATGATGAAGTCGTCGAAGGAAAAGGTGAAGGCCAGTAGGAAGCCGGCAAGGATCGACGGCATGATCTGCGGCAGCACGATCTGCCGGAAGGTGGTCAGCGGCGTGGCGTAGAGATCGCTGGAGGCTTCGACGATATCGCGTCCGAGGCTGGCGATACGCGCCTTCACGATCATCGTCACCAGCGCCATGGTGAAGAGGCCGTGCGCCGCGATGATCGAGCCGTAGCCGAGTGAGAATTTCGGCGGCTGGTCGCCCGGCCAGACGGCAGCGATCAGCGGATTGACGATGCCGAAGACCTCGACCAGCGCCACCAGCGTCGCGATGCCGATGACGACGCCGGGGACGACGATGGCGGCGGCGAAGAGCCCGTCGAAAACGGCGCGGGCCCGGGGACCGAGCCGTTCGAGACCGATTGCCGCCATCGTGCCGAAGATCGCGGCCAGCGCCGCACTGGTAAAGGCGATGATGAGGCTGTTTTGCAGCGCTTCCATCAGAAAGGTATTCGACAGCGCCCGACCTACCATTGCGTCGAGAAGCCGGTGAACTCGCTCGCATTTCGGCCCGCATTGAAGGAGAACAGGACGACGAGCGCGATCGGCGTATAGAGGAACAGATAGACGAAGGTGACGAGCGCGCGCATCAGACGAGATCCACCTGGCGGGTGCCGGCAACGCGCCAGGCGATGCGCATGGCGACCAGCAATACGATGACGACGACGGCAACGAGCGTAACCGCGATTGCCGATCCGAACGGCCAGTTGCGCGACTGCAGGAAGAGATCGACAAGCGCGTTGCCGATGAAGAACACCTTGCCGCCGCCGAGCAGCTGCGGGATGAGATATTCGCCGAGCAGCAGGATCGTCACCAGCGCCACGCCGGTCATCACACCGGGCAACGACAGCGGCAGCGTAATGCCGAAGAAGGTCGAGACGGGCTTGGCGCCGAGGTCGGCGGAGGCCTCCAGCAAGCGCCGGTCGAGCTTTTCGAGGCTGACGTAGATCGGCATGATCATCAGCGGCAGATAGCCGTAGACGATGCCGAGCAGCACCGCGCCGGGCGTGTTGATGAGCCTAACGTTTTCTATTCCCAGGAACTCGAGCAGATGCGGAATGCCGCGCGCGCCGAGCAGGTACATCCAGGCGTAGGTGCGAACGAGGAGGCTGGTCCAGAAGGGAACGACGACGAGCGAAACGAGCAGCAGGCGGCGCTGCGGGCTTGCCTTGACGGCGAGATAATAGGCGACCGGATAGGCGACGAGCAGGCAGGCGGCCGCGCCGATCGGCGCGAGGATCAGCGTATTGACGAAGGCGGCCGCGCGCGAGCCGAGATTGGCGAATTGCGCGAAGGTGAAGGCGGCCTGATAGCCGCCTTCCGGCGCGCGTTCGCCGAAGGCAAAGACGATGATGGCGATGAAGGGCAGCACCAGGAAGACGAACAGCCAGATACTTGCCGGACCGACAAGGGCAGCGGTGACGAGACGCCGTTTGGTGGCAGGGTTAAGGGGCATCGAAAGGTTCTTTATCCGCCGGTTCTAAGCGCGAAGCCGATCCCTCCCGTCGTAGCGGAAGGGATCGGAGTTGGGCGAGGGCGATCAGGCCGACTTGAAGCGCGCCATCAGTTCGGCGCGGCTCGGATCGGTGAGCGTTACGGCGGCGCCGAATTCCAGCGGCGTCAGCGAGGCTTCATCCGGATAGACGATCTTGTTCGACGTGATCTCCTTCGGCAGCAGCGCGATGACGCGGCTGTCGGTGGTTGGCGCGCCGTTGGCGATGTGCTCTTTCACCGCGTTCTTGGGGTCCATGAGATAGTTGAGCAGCGCGTAACCGGCCGCTTTGTTCGGTGCGTCCTTCGGGATCGCATAGTAGTCGGTCCAGACTTCGCCGCCGTCCTTGCCGAGTATATATTCAAGCTCGGGCATATCACGGTTGAGCTGCGCGCCGTCATTGGTCCAGCACATGGTCAGCCATGCATCGGTCGAACGCATCGACGGCTGGTAATCGGAATTGATGGCGAAGAGATGCGGCTTGACCTTGATCAGCAGCTCCTCGGCCTTGGCAAGCTCTTCCGGCTTGATCGAATTGAAGTCGTAGCCGAGAGAGACGAGCGCGCTGCCGATGGTGGTCAACTGATAGTCGTGCACCATGGCGCGGCCATCGGCCTCCGTCTGGGCGATTTCGAAGAAGTCCTTCCAGCTCGAAAGCTTCGTCTTGATCTTCTTGGTGTTGACGGAGAAGCCCGTCGTGCCCCAGTTTTTCGGCACGGCGTAGGTCTTGCCCTCGACCTGCCCTTCCTTGGTGAAGCGCGGGCTCTCGCTCGCCTGGCTGAAATTCGGGATCTTCGACAGATCGAGCTCCTCGATCAGGCCGAGCTTGTGGTAGGTCGAGATCGTGTAGTTGGTCGGCACGAACAGCGACCAGCCGGAGGCGCCTGCCTGCAGCTTTGCGAGCATTTCCTCGTTCGAACCGAAAACATTGACCTCGACCGCGACGCCCGTCGCCGCCTTGAAGTTCTCGAAGGTCGCCGGGTCGTGATAGTTCGGCCAAGTGGCGATCGACATCTGCGTGCCGAGTTCGCCCGCGGCATAGGCCGGGGTCGACAGCGCGCCCGGGACGCGCGACAGCACCGCGGTCGCAAGGCCGAGGCCGGTAATGCCCAGGAAGTGACGACGGCTGACGGAGCCGCGCTTCAGGCGCATGAACTCATCCATGAAGCCTTCGGCGGAGATGGGAAGATTGTCCTTATAATCCTTGCTCATGATGCTGTTCCCTTTTTGGTTTATGCATTCGATGCTGGAAAGACATGTAAGGCTGTGGGATCGAAGCCGAGGAAGACCTGTTCGCCCGGCCCCACGAGATCGCTTTCGTTCATGTTGCGGCGATCCGATGTAATCAGGAAATCGCCGAGCCCGGGGACGGTGACTGCGTATTCGGCGGATGAACCCAGGAAAATGCGGTGCGTCACCGTGCCCTTGAAGGACATGCCGGCTGAGGCCATGTCGCGGCTCAGATGGATTGCCTCCGGCCGCAGCGCTGCGATCGCCGACCCCGGCGGAACGCGCTTGCCGGCCGAAATCGCCGAGCCGTCGGCCAGTCGAAGCGTCTCGCCGTCTGCTTCCATCGTCGCTTCTATGCGGTTCGTCTTGCCGACGAAATCGGCGACGAAGAGATCCGCGGGATGGTCATAGACGTCCTGCGGCGTGCCGAGCTGGCGGATGCGGCCCGCACTCATGACGCAGACGATATCGGCCATCGACAGCGCCTCCTCCTGGTCGTGGGTGACGAGAACGAAGGTGATGCCGAGCTCGCGCTGCAGCGTCTGCAGCTCGATCTGCATGGCCGAGCGCAGCTTCTTGTCGAGCGCGGCGAGCGGCTCGTCGAGCAGCAGTACGGAGGGGCGATTGACGATGGCGCGCGCCAGCGCGACGCGCTGCTGCTGCCCGCCCGACATTTCATGGATGCGCCGCTTGGCAAAGCCGCCGAGGCGAACCATCTCCAGGGCTTCGGCGACGCGACGGTCGATTTCGGCGGCCCTGATCTTCGGCCGCGTCTGCTTCAGCCCATAGGCGACGTTCTGCTCGACGTTGAAATGCGGAAACAGCGCGTAATGCTGGAACACCATGTTGACCGGGCGACGATAGGCCGGAACGCCGTTCATCTCGCGTCCGTCGATCAGCACGGTGCCTTCGCTCGGCTGCTCGAAACCGCCGATCATGCGCAGGCATGTCGTCTTGCCGCAGCCGGAAGGCCCGAGAAGCGCCAGGAATGCCCCCTTGGGCACATTGAGATTGATGTCCGTCACGGCGGTCACGGCGCCATAGGCCTTCGTGACCGAACGGAATTCGATATCGTTCGTTGAAGCGGATGCCACGTCTGTTCCCTGCGGTTGGTCGGCAGTCTTTCCCTGCCTTATTGCCACCGTCGTTAAGGAAAGAGTAAGCCCGAGCTTCTTTCGAGGTATATACCCCGAAAGAGGTATTTTCGTGCAGAACGCTTCGTGGAAGGTGTATATAAGGCTGCGCTTGCTGGCGCGGGGGCGGCAGAGGGGATCCGTCATATGAGCACCGACCTTGAAGGACTGTTTGCCGCCTTCAACGCCACGATCGGCAAATCGGCGATGGCGGATGCCGAGTTCGGAGAGACGTTCCGCCAGATGATGGCGGCGTTGGTGCGGTTCGACTACGTGGTCGTCTTCGCCTATCGCGGCAAGGAGCGGCCGATCGATCTCTACAGCACCTTCGACCGCGATGAGCATGTGGTTTTCGTGACGCTCTACCAAGCCGGTCCCTATCTGCTCGACCCCTTCTATCACACCGCGCGCGGCCGCCGCGAAGGCGTACTCAGGATGCGGGAGCTGGCACCGGATCGCTTCTTCTCCAGCGAGTATTACCGAACCTATTATGTCCAGACCGGGCTTGCCGAGGAGATCGGCTTCTTCGTCAATGCCAACGACGAGATCACCATCGTGCTGTCGCTGATGCGGCGCGAGAAGAGCGGCGTTTTCCCGCCAGCCGAATTCATGACGCTCAAGAAGGTCGAGCCGCTCGTCGCAAACATGGTCCGGCATTATTGGTCCGGCCTCGCATCGCGCTTCGATGCGCAACTGGCAGCTGGCGGCAAGAGCCGACGCAGGAAGGGTGAGGGCGAGAATGTCCCGCCAGCGGAAACCGTCTGGCGGGATCTCAATCTGACGAGCCGTGAGACCTCCATCGTAGAGCTTGTCCTGCAGGGGCATTCTTCGGAATCGATCGGGCTGAAGCTCAATATCTCAACCGGTACGGTCAAGGTCCACCGGCGCAACGTCTATCGCAAGCTCGGTATTTCCTCGCAGACGCAGCTGCTTTCGCTCTATCTCAAGAACTTCGCATAGCGCAGACCTAGCCGGACATCCGGCTATCGGCCCGTTCTCCTGCAAATAGTCTCAACCATGGGCCGCCGTGAAAGAGGCTCATGAGCAGATACATCGGCACCATCCCGCCGAGCATTGAACTGTCCTGCGCGGAGCAAATCATATCACCAGCCGATCCGCCGGCCGTCACCGCCGCCATGAGAGCGAAGCTCGGCGCGGCGGCCAGCGACAGCCAGCGGCCGGCAATGACGGGCAGGGCAGGGACGGCGGTGCGCTCGCCGGCCCTTTCGCCCCTTTCGAAGGCGCCGGACATCAGTTTGCTCCGTAGCGATCATGGTGCCGCCACCACACGCCGGTCTCGTTGCGGCCGAGCGGCGCCCGGTCGAGCCACTGGTACATGCCCCAGAGGCCGTCGAGCCCGCGGGCATAGGACGAATAGGTGTGATAGATTTCTCCGTCCTGCATCGCGAAGGCGCTGACGCCGGGCCTGTCGCGCGTATAGGTCGCGACATCCGTTCCGGTCATCGATGCGATTTGCGCAATGGGGCCTTCGCTGCCGCGCAGCTCCCATTGCTGCACCGTCTTGCCGGCCACCGCCTCGGGCATCGGCGGCTCGCGGCGGTAATTGTACTCGATGCTGCCGTCGCGCTGCTCCTCCGGCGTGAACCAGACATTGAAGTCGTGGTTGAAATCGCTGTTGGCCGAAGAGGCCCAGTCGAACGTCCAGCCCATGCGCTGCTTGAATTCCTTCAGTTTCATCAAGGGTGCCCGCGAGACTGCGGAGAAGGCGACATCGTGATTTTCAAGGTGGACCGCGACGCCGTTGAAGCCGTCCGCGATCGACGAGCATGATGGGCAGCCGGCCGTGTAGTCCGGCCCGAACATGAAGTGATAGACGAGGAGCTGCGAACGTCCCTTGAAGAGCGCCGAGAGCGGGACCATGCCCTTGTCCGTGTCCAGCCGGTAGTCCTTCTCCACTTTCACCCAAGGCAGATCCCGGCGGCGCGCGGCAATCCCGTCGGCGCGTCGCGTCAGTTCCTTCTCGTGTTCCAGCAGGGAAAGTCGTGCCGAAAGCCATTCGCTGCGCGTTCCTGTTCTGTGCATTGTCATGGTTCATCTCCTCTTATCGTCAGGTCTGTCCTTGTCGGCGCTGCGTCTTGCCTGCCGATGTGCGATAACTTACGGCTGGAGGCCGGACGGGTGGGAGTTACAAGTATGACGGGATTTCGATGGACTCGATGATCGTCGCAGCCGCTCAGGCGCTTGCCGGCGGCGACGTGCTGGGTGCGCTGAAACGCGTGGCGCTGCGCGATGATGCGCCGGCGTTGGCGCTCCGCGGCATCGCCATGGCACAGCTCGGAGACCTCGTCCGCGCCAAGACCCTGCTGAAAAGTGCGACGCGCGCTTTTGGCCCGCGAGAAGCTGTTGCCCGCGCCCGTTGCATCGTGGCCCAAGCCGAGATCGCCCTGGTCTCGCGTGATCTCGGCTGGCCGGAAAAGGCGCTGGAAACGGCGCGCGCGGTTCTCGAAAGACATGGCGACAATATCAATGCCGCCCATGCCCGCAATCTGCAGATACGCCGCCTGCTGCTCGTCGGCCATCTGGACGAGGCGGAGCGGCTACTGGCGAAACTCGATCCTTCGCCCCTGCCGGCGGCCGCAAGGGCAAGCCATGAGCTGGCGGTTGCCGGCATCGCCATCCGCCGCCTGCGCATCGAGCGTGCCCGCGCCGCCCTGAGACGCGCCGCCGAAGCGGCCGGCAAGGCCGGAATTCCCGCTCTTGCAGTCGAGGTGGGCGATGCGGCGCGCGTTCTCGATGTGCCGGCCGCGCGTCTTGTGGCGCGGGGAAGCGAAAGGCTGCTGTCGCTCGACGAGGTCGAGGCGCTGCTGTCTTCCGGGGCATTGGTCGTGGATGCCTGTCGCAATGTCGTGCGCGGCGGCGGCGAAATCATATCGCTTGCGCGCCGGCCGGTGCTCTTCGCTCTGGCACGCGCGCTTGCCGAGGCGGCTCCTGCCGACGTGCCGCGTGCGCTGCTGCTTTGCCGCGCCTTCCGCGCACGCCATGCCGACGAATCCCATAGGGCGCGGCTCCGGGTCGAGGTGGGAAGGCTTCGCGCCGCATTGGAGCCGCTTGCCGGAATCGACGCGACGGCGTGCGGCTTTGCACTGAAGCCGCGCCTGGGCCGGGATGTCGTGGTGCTGGCGCCGCCCGTCGAGGTCGAGAATGCTCCGCTGCTCGCCCTGCTCTCGGATGGAGAATCCTGGTCGAGTTCGGCGCTCTCGATTGCGCTCGCGACGAGTCCGCGCACGGTACAGCGCGTACTCGACATGCTTGCGACCGCCGGAATGGTGCAAAGTGTCGGGAATGGCCGGGCCCGCCGCTGGATGATGCCGCCGGTCGTCGGCTTCCCGACAACATTGTTACTCCCCGGCCCGCTGCCGAGCGACTAAGCTCCGGATCATCGAAATTCAACCGCTTCTGATCGGAGGATGGAGCATGAAAAAGTCCCCAGCGGAAATCATTCGCGAATACGGCCCCTTCGCCGACGCGCCCAGCGTGCACGGCGTTACCTTCGACGGGCAATACGTCTGGTTTGCATCCGGCGCAAAGCTGCATGCCCTGAATCCCGAAAGCGGGGCGCAGGTGCGCACGATCGACGTCGCTTCACATGCGGGCACCGCTTTCGACGGGCGCAACCTCTATCAGATCGCCGAGGATCGGATTCACAAGGTCGATCCCGAGACGGGAAAGATACTCTCCACCATTCCCGCCCCCGGCAATGGCGGGGATTCGGGCCTCGCCTGGAGTGACGGCAGCCTATGGGTGGGGCAGCATCGCGGGCGCAAGATCTACGAGATCGACCCGGAGACAGGCGCTATCCGGCGCACCATCGAATCCAACCGCATCGTCACCGGCGTCACCTGGGTTGACGGCGAGCTGTGGCACGGCACCTGGGACGGAGATGAAAGCGATGTCCGCCGCATCGATCCGATGACGGGCGAGGTGCTGGAGCGGCTCGAAATGCCCGAGGGCACCGGCGTCTCCGGCCTCGAATCCGACGGCAAGGACCGCTTTTTCGCTGGTGGCGGCAGTAGCGGCAAGGTGCGGGCAATCCGCCGCCCGCGCTGAGAATTTACCCCGGCATGTGGAAGCACGCCGGCCTTCGGCGCTCCTCCAGGCAAGTGGTCGGTGCAGGCCGGCCGTTCCATGGAGCCTGCCGATCCTTTATGGAGAAGGCGCTTTACACGATATGCGATCGAGCACATGAAGCCTTTTCCTGAAAAAGCCTGGAATGCCTGGCATCCCTCCGATCTTATGAAACGACTCGGGACGGACATTCACTGGTATGTCGTCGGTGGATGGGCCCTGGACTTGTGGCATGGCCGCCAGACCAGAGATCATGACGATCTGGAATTTGCCGTTCTGGCGGGCGACGTCGGCCGCGTGCGCGCGTTGCTGAGCGAACTGGTATTCTTTTCGGTCGTGGACGGCCGTATCGAGCATCTTCCTTCGTCGCAGCCGCCGGCCGCGCACGTTGCGCAGCTTTGGGGAGCCGATCCGAAGCAAGGCTGCTGGCGCGTGGATCTGATGCCGGAGCGTGGCACTCCCGCAAGCTGGGCCTATAAGCGCGATCCGGCACTCAAGGTCTCCCGCCGCGATATCATTCGCAAAACCGCCGATGGCCTTCCCTATCTTGCCCCTGCCGCAGTCCTTCTTTTCAAGGCCAAGCATTGCCGGGAAAAGGACGACAGGGATTTCGATCTCGCCCTGCCCAGACTTGCGGCTTCGGAAAGAGACGACTTACGTCGATGGCTGGAAAGGCTGCACCCGGATCACGGCTGGAGAGCCCGGTTTTAGACTCCACTGGCGCAGGCGACGCGTCCGGCGGATCCGGCATTGCTATCCTCATGGCACACCGGCGGAGGTGCCATGCGTCTCCGGCATGGAAGCCATGCCTTGCCGGTTCCGGCCTTCATTGCCATATTCGGCTTACCAACCGCATTTCAATCATTTCCAAGTTGCGAGCTGCGCCGGTCCCGACGGATGTCGTGAATATTTGTGCGCGCAAAGGAGACGCCATGAATGGCATCACGAAAAGTCTTGACGAGATGAACCTGCAGGAGCGTGCCGACCTTATGGCGGCAGTGGCGGATGTACTGCAAGCCGCAGCCGAGGAGGCTGAGGAGGACGGCGATGCGGCTGCCGTTACCAATTCCCTTTTCCTTGCGTGCAATCTTCGCGGCTGTTCGTCCGATCTCCGCCCAAACGACCTGAAGGCCGCCGAGCTTCTGCTGGAGCAGGGCATCACGTTCATTCATCTGTTGAACGGACGCAGGAAAAGCCGTGCCCTAGTGCACTAGCGCCTTTCCGCTTTTCTTCGAATCGCGAAAACGCTCCATCCTTTTGTTTTCACGCAATTCCAGCGGCGATGCCTCATTCAAAACCAGGCCCCTTGGCCGGGGCCTGGTCCGATCTTGCTTGACACGGCAATCGTAGCTCAGAAATGGAGCGGCCGTTCGCCCTCTTCGTCGCGGATATAGGTCGGCAGGCCGATCCGGTTGAGGATGTTGAGGAATGGCTTTGGCGGCAGCTCCTCGACATTCGCCATCTTCTTCACGTCCCACTCGCCGCTGGCAACCAGCATGGCCGCGGCAACCGGCGGCACGCCGGCGGTGTAGGAAATGCCCTGGCTGCCCACTTCGTCGTAGGCTTCCTTATGGTCGGCGACATTGTAGATGAAGACGGTGCGTTCCTTGCCGTCCTTCAGGCCCTTCACGAAATCGCCGATGCAGGTCTTGCCCTCGTATTGCGGCGCAAGCGACGCCGGGTCCGGCAGGCACGCCTTGACCACCTTCAGCGGCACGACATCGAGACCCTCCGCCGTCTTGATCGGCTGTTCGGACAGAAGCCCGATGTTCTTCAGCACGGTGAAGACGTTGATGTAGTGATCGGAAAAGCCCATCCAGAAGCGCACATCGGCGCCGTCCATGTTCTTCGCCAGCGAGTGAACCTCGTCATGGCCGCAAAGATAGGCCTTGCGCTTGCCGACGACAGGCAGATCGTATTCCTGGCCGATCTCGAACATCTTGTTCACCTGCCACTGCTTGTTCTGCCAGGAATAGACGACGCCGGTGAATTCGCGGAAGTTGATTTCCGGGTCGAAATTCGTGGCGAAATACTTGCCGTGGCTGCCGGCGTTGATGTCGACGATGTCGACATCCGTCACCGTGTCGAGATAGTCGTCCTTGGCAAGCCGGGAATAGGCATTGACCACGCCCGGGTCGAAGCCGGCGCCGAGAATGGCGGTGACGCCCTTGTCGGCGCATTCCGCGGCGCGTTTCCACTCGTAGTTTCCGTACCACGGCGGCGTTTCGCAGATCTTGCCGGGCTCTTCGTGAATGGCGGTATCGATATAGGCGGCACCGGTGTCCATGCAGGCACGCAGCACGGACATGTTGAGGAAGGCGGTGCCGACGTTGATGACGATTTCGCAGCCGGTCTTGCGAATGAGTTCCTTGGTGACCTCGATGTCGAGCGCGTTCAGCGCATGGGCTTCAAGGACGCCCGGCTGCTTCATCGCCTTTTTGTCACGAACGCTTTCAATGATCGCGTCGCATTTCGCCTTGGTGCGCGAGGCGATGTGGATGTCTCCCAGGACATCGTTGTTCTGGGCGCATTTGTGCGCCACCACCTGGGCGACGCCTCCGCCGCCGATGATGAGGATATTCTTCTTCATGATATCGGATATCTCCTTCTATCCCTTCGATAAGCCTCAGGAGAGGCTCTGCTCATAGTCCGCGTAGGTGAATTCGCGAACCGTTCGGATGGTGCCGTCAAGCTCTTTGACGGCGATCGCCGGCATCTTCACGCCGTTGAACCAGTTCTTCTTGACCATGGTATAGCCCGCCGTATCCTGAAAGGAGATGCGGTCGCCGACCTTCAGCTGGTGCTGAAAATCGAACTCGCCGAAGATATCGCCGGCGAGACACGATTTCCCGCAGACCATGTAGCGATGCGGCCCGCTATTCGGCTGGACCTTGGCATTTTCTCGATAGATCAGCAGGTCGAGCATGTGAGCCTCGATCGAGCTGTCGACGACGGCGAGATGCTTGCCGTTGTAGAGCGTGTCGAGCACCGTGGTCTCCAGCGTCGTCGATTTGGTGATCGAGGCCTCGCCGGGTTCCAGATAGACCTGTACGCCGTAGCGCTGCGAAAAGGCTTTCAGGCGGTCCGCAAAGGCATCGACCGGATAATCCTGGCCGGTGAAGTGAATGCCGCCCCCGAGGCTCACCCATTCGGCTTTTTTCAGCAGCGTGCCGAATTTCTGCTCGATTTCACCAAGCATGCGGTCGAACAGGCCGAAATCGGAATTCTCGCAGTTATTATGGATCATGAAGCCGTTGATCTTGTCCATGATCCGTTCGATCTTTGCGACATCCCATTCGCCAAGCCGCGAGAAGGGGCGGGCGGGGTCGGCGAGATCGAAGCTCGATGAGCTGATTTGCGGATTGAGGCGTAGGCCGCGGACAACTCCGGAAGCCTTGCCGGCAAAACGCTCCAGCTGGCTGATGGAGTTGAAGATGATCTTGTCGGCATGGGTGATCACCTCGTCGATCTCGTAATCGGCGTAGGCGACCGAATAGGCATGGGTCTCCTTGCCGAAGCGCTGATGGCCGAGGCGCACCTCGTTGAGCGACGACGAGGTCGTGCCGTCCATATGATCGCGCATCAGATCGAAAACGGCCCAGGTGGCGAAGCATTTCAGCGCCAGCAGCGCCTTTGCGCCGGACCGCTCCCGGACATAGGCAATCTTCTCCATGTTCTGCAGGAGTTTTGCCTTGTCGATCAGGTAATACGGTGTCTGGAGCATTTCTGGCGGTCTTCCTTCAATTGCGGTCGAGGGGGTATTGCCGCAGTTGAGCCTAATGATCAAGGCTCGGGGCAAGAGGTTGATGCCGGGTGGCGGGTTTCCTGGGGAGAGTTTTGCGTGCAATGCGCTTCAGGTCGGATGGGGAAGATCGGCTGGCTGGCGCAGGTGGCCGCCCGTACAGGGATGGTGGGTCGCCGCCCATCCGCCGGTGTGTGCTGCGTAATCAATCTGCAAAAGGGTGCGATGAGAGGTAAACCGTCTGCAAGGCAGCAGGCGCGGCGGTGGCGAGTGTGCGCTTAATTACTTAACCTCATGTAGAAAAACGTATTATTTGCGGGAATATTTAGAATATAGCCCATGATTTATGTATAGATTATGATAAACAATGTATTAATCGTCATTGTGTTGGGCATAAGTAGAAGATAATTAATATCTATAGGAATATTGTGGCTCGTCTGCATGAGGCAGCGATTAAATTAGAGAGCTATGATATGCTTGATCTACCCAAGGTAATGCAATTATTACTATTTGCAGCCGTCGTAATTTTATTCTTCCGCTGGGTGGTCGAGGATATGAATAGGTAGCCGCTTACGGCGGCCAGGACCTTAGTCCCGCAACATATCGATTTTCTTTCCAGCTTGTCGCTTGCCGATCCGTCTCTTGTGCCGGCGCGGCCTTGGCGGAAGTGTGGCGTGGTCGGTGTGCCCCGTCATCTCCCGACCGGCCCTCGCGAGCGGGCGGAAAGGGCATGGAGCGCATGGGACGAAGAGCCTCGATCGCCATCGAAGCGCGCCAGCGATTGTCTTGGCAATCTCCGCATTCTGCTTGCCGGGGCTTACGCCGCGACGGCGTAAAGCCGCCCGCATGGCTGAGGGCGGCTTCGGGACCGATCAGGGTGCAACGGTAAAGCTGTAGATTCCGTTGGTCTTGTGGCCGTCCGTGGAGAGCGCGTGCCATTCGACGGTGTATTTGCCGGGCGCCAGCTCATCGGTGACGGGCACCATCAGCGTCGCGTCCTTGTCCATCAGCGAGGCTTCGCCGGTCTTGACGGCCATCTTGCCGGGGCCGGTAATCTTGATGCCGCTGAATTTCAGATTGAGGCCCTCGGAGAACGTCAGGTCGAGTTCCGACGGCGCTGCCTTCACCGTGCTGTCGGCCGCCGGAACGGCGGACTTCAGATGGGCATGTGCCATGGCCTGGCCGGCAAAGGCTATGCTGAGCGCGGCAGCTGCGAAGAGCATTTTCTGGATCTGGGGCATGTCTGGTTTCCTCTTCTGTTGATGATCTGCAGGAAGCCTGCGGATCGCTGATATCCGTTGGCGGCTGTGCCGGACGGAGTTTCCATTTTCCGTTGACATCGAAGGTCACGGATTATTGCCGTTGCAGCAGGTTTCGGATCTTCTGCAGCGCGACGTCGCTATTTTCCTGATAGGCGATCGTACCTCGCAAATTGCCGCCGGCATCGACGAGCAGCACCGATGCGGTGTGATCCATCGTGTATCCGCCATCGGGGCTGGGAACTTTCTTGGCATAGATGCGCCAGCCCTTGATGGCCTTCTGCATCTCTTTGGGATCGCCTGTGATGCCTATGATCCGATCCGTGAAGTTGCCGGTATAGCTGTGCATGATCTCGGGCGTGTCGCGCTCCGGATCGACGGAGAAGAAATAGGCCTTCAGCCTGTCGGCTTGCGGTCCGAGCGTCTTGAACCATCCTGCCATATCGTAGAGCGTGGTCGGGCAGACGTCGGGGCAATGCGTGTAGCCGAAATAGATAAGCGAGGGGTGGCCTGAAAGCGCTTTTTCGGTGATGGGCTGCCCGTGATCGTCCGTCAGGTCGAAGGATGCGCCGATTATGGCCGCCGCCTGCACGTTCGGCATCATCACAAACGTCGCATAGCCGATAGTCCCGGCGGCGAGGACCACCAGGGCGATGGCCATTCCGGTGAAGCGGTGCTTTTTGGACATGGAATGTCTCCTTGTTGAATGCGGCGGCGGCCATTGCCGCCATCCTGCTTCCATTCTGTTGGAACATCGGCTCAGGGATCGTTCGATGAGTGCTTTTCGTTGACGCCCTTCATGCCGGGCATGCCTCCGCCGGGCGTGTCCGCCGCCATGGACCTGACCGGGAAATCAACCTCAACCGAGCCGGCCTTTTCGAATTTGAGCGTCGTCTTGACCGTCTGGCCCTGAAGGAAGGGCTCGGCGACTTGCATGAACATCACATGATAGCCGCCGGGCTTCAGCTCGACGGTCTTGCCGGCGGGAATGGGCAGACCTTTGGGAAGCTCGCGCATGATCATGACATCATTGTCCATCTTCATCTCGTGAATCTGGACCTTTGCGGCGCGCGGCGAGCTGGCAGCGACCAGCCGGTCGTCGGTGTCCCCGGCATTGGTGATGGTCACGTAGCCGCCGCCGACAGGCGCTCCGGGCACCATGGCGCGAACGTAGGGAGCGGAGATTGTGAGATTGCCGAGCTTTATGTCGTCGGCGAAGGCGAAGGAAGAAAGCAGGGACGCCAGCCCGAAGGCGGCAAGAAGAGTGCGTTTCAACATGATCGGTATCCTTGATCCGGAAAAGAGAGCGATGGGTTGCGCCTCGTCAGGTAAAGAAGCGCCGGAGCGGCGGCACGAAGCGGAACACGAGCTGGTCGAGGAGCAGCATCGCGACGATGGCCGCCCCCGTCAGCGGAAAGGTGACGCCGAAGACGATGGCGATGAGCCACAGGCCGACATAGACGGACTTCTGCGGCGGCATCGGCGGCACGCCGAGACGGCCGGCCGGCCGGCGTTTCCACCACATGGCGACAGCCGTTACGCAGCAAAGGACGATCGCCAGGCAAGCGGCCAGCATCAGGAGTTGGTTAAAAAGGCCCCATTCCTGTCCCTGGTGGATGTTGATGCCCCACTCGATCGCCCGGCCGAGCGCAGGATATTGATCGTAGGCGATATCGACCAGCGGCTTGCCGGAATATTGATCGATGTGAACGGTGCGTTCCTTGTCGAGATCGCCGAAATAGTGGCTTGCGGTATAGACGCCGGTTTCATCCGCCGGGATCGCCAGGTCGGAACCGGCAACCATGCCGAGTCCATGCATGATGTCGACGGCCTCGTTCAGGCCGATCGGCTTTGCCGATTGCGCGGCGGCGGCGGTGTCTGACAGCGGAACGGGAGCGTTCTCGACCACCCAGCCGGGGCGGCTGACGACATCCTGCGTGGTCTTCGCCGATTTCGGAACGTCGTCCCAGACTGCGGCCGGCGTTCCCAGATTGTGGGCCGTCAGCCAGGCATTGACATTGGCGCCCCAGTAGCCGGACCAAGGCATGCCGCTGAAGGCCAGGAAGAAGATGAGGATGCCGGCAAGCGCGCCCGTGACGGCATGCAGATCTCGCCAGAAGACGCGCCGCGACGGGTTGCCGCGAACCGTCAGCACGCCGCCGCTCTGCTGTCGCGGCCACCACAGATACATGCCGGTGACGACGAGGACGAGGGCGAAGCCTGCCACGATCTCGATGATGCGGTTGCTCCATTCTCCGAAATAGTCGAGGCTGTGGATGCGCTTGACGACCCAGCCGAACTCCTGCTTCGAGCCGACGGAGCCCAGGATGCTGCCGTCATAAGGGTTGACGTAGACGATGGTCGATTGGCCACCCCGGGACAGTGTTACCCAGGCCGAGCGGTCCGCAGCCGATGCCTCGCGATAGGAGGTGGCGCGTGCGCCCGGAAAGGCTGCAAGCGCCGCATCGGCAATCTGCTGCGGCTGCAGCATCGCTCCTCCCTTGGCGACGAGAAAGCGATGCGAATAGAAGGTATCGGCAATCTGATCCTTGAAGAGATACAGCGATCCGGTGACGGCCAGATTGAGCATGAAGGGAATGACGAGAAGGCCGGCGAAAAAATGCCAGCGCCAGATCGCGCGATAGAGCGAGATATTGTGGGTTGCTGCGGCTGCAGGCTCGGCAGCGGTAAAGGCAGACATGGAAATCCTCCGAAGATCGGCGGGCGGCGGCCAAGCGGTCGATCCGAGGAGGAGGCGGCATTCGGCCGTCGTTTGGAGCGGACCTGCTTCACATCCGCCGGACCAATCGGTCGGCATCGTTCGGCACGGTTCAGCTGGAAAGACCCATCCTCAGATTTCTACGACCCGTGGGTCGCGCATGACGGCAGCCGTTGACGGCAGGCGTCGCGACGAAAGCCGCAACGCCGGTTCAGCCAACGATGTCGAGGAGGGGTGGCGCTCTCGGGCCTGTGTTCGGCGGATAAAGCTGCCGGTGGAATGCCTCCGATCTTGCGACGACGGTCTCTTCGCGCGGAAAGGCGAGACGTTCGCAAATCTCGGTGGGAGGCGTGGGCAGCATCGCGGCAGACGCGATCCGGCATGCCTCGCAGCCGGGCGCATAGACCTTCCCATGCACCTTGCCGTCGGCATCCTTGTAGGTGATGCAGAGGATCGGCAACGACCCGTCCGGAAGCCGGTATTGAGCAAGCTCTATCGGCGATATTTCATCGGCCGTCGCGACGGCCGGCTGATGGGCGAAGCCGACAAGCAACAGCGCCACGGCGCAAACCATGCGCGCGCTCCACTGCCATGTACGCGAAATTCTCTTCCGCATTCCCGTCCCCACCACCGCATCTCGCGGATAAGGTCTGCAGTCATAGGACAGGCCCATACCAAGCGCAATGCGTCAATTCGTGCCGCGACGAAGCGGATGGAGATCCATATCGGACTCAGCTTCGCAAGCTGCTGGCCCGGATCACGAGTTCGTGGGCCAGGATCGTATTGTCGTTATCGGCATCGTCCTCGATGAGCGCCTTCAGCTTTCGAACGGATTGTTCGGCCATGTCGCGGCGGGGAAGCCGCACCGTCGTCAGCGGCGGGTCCAGAACGGCCGAAAAGCTGAGGTCGTCGAAGCCCGCGACCGCGATGTCGCGCGGAACCCGCAGGCCCTGCTCCTTCAGCGCGGCGATCAGGCCGTAGGCGGATTCGTCGTTCGAGCAGAAAACGGCGTCGGGCCGTCCGGCTCGGTTTTTCATCTCGTCGGCTGCCCTGCGCCCGTCATTCACGGTGAACCCGGCCTGGAAATGGAGATCGGGGGTCGCGGGCAGCCCGTGCGCCGCAAGCGCCTTTTCCCAGCCGCGCCTGCGGGCGATCGCGACGATTTCCTTCGGCGGCCCGCCAAGATGGGCAATCCTTTTGTAGCCCTGCTTTGCGAGATGATCGACGACATCGTAGGCGGCCTGCACCTCGTCGATCTGTACCGCAGTCACGCCGTTGAGGTCCGGTGTCGGGCTCAGCGTTCGGACGATCGGCAGACGCCGGCCTGCGGCAATGCATTCGAGAAGCCGCGGCGGGCAGTAGCTGGCCGTCAGCAGAACGCCGTCGATGCTTCCTGCCAGCAGCTCGTCGACATAGCGATCCGAGCGACGCGGATCGATGGCCGTATGGGCGATCATGATGTCATAGCCGCAATCATGGGCAGCGCGGTCGATATGCATCAAGAGATCGGGAAAGTTCGGGTTGGCGAGATTCGGGATGAGCACCAGAATGACCTTGCTGCGCTTCAGCCGCAGCGATCGCGCGTGACGATTGACTGCATATCCGGCTTCCTTCGCGGCCTGGACGACCCTCTGCCTCGTCTCCTCGGGAATGGGAGGGAGACCGGCCAGCGCACGGCTGACGGTCGAGGTGGAGACGCCGGCGATACGGGCGATGTCCGCCATCGTCGGTATCGGGCTCTTGCTGGTGAGTGTCGGCTTTCGTTTCGCCATCGGGCCTCTGCAACCGGGATCGTGTCGTTCACATGCATAAATATGCGATCGCGCTCTTGCACGCAATCGATTGCGCTGTTAGGGTCCGCGCAATCGATTGCGTAAGACGCTCGGCGGTGTGGGGAGACATCGCCAGGCAGGCGGGGAGGGCCATATGGCGACATCGACACTCTCGATACAGCTTTATTCGCTTCGGCATCTGGGCGGGCTCGATCGGCAGCTCGATGCCGCAGCGCAAGCCGGGTTCACGGCGGTTGAAACCATCGGCGGCCATCTCGATGACCCGAAGGCTCTGAAGGCGGCTCTCGCCGGCCGCGGCCTGGTCGCGCCGAGCGGCCACATCGGCTTGCTGGCGCTTCGTGGCGACTTGGGCCGTGTTGCGGAAGCGGCCGCCGAGACCGGCATTGCGCAACTCTTCATGCCGGCTTTGCCGCCGGAAGAGCGCAGCGGCAATGCCGACGCGTGGCGTCGTGTCGGTGCCGAGCTCGGCGCGATGGCCGGGCGCCTGAAGGAGCGGGGCATATCGCTCGGCTATCACAATCACCATTGGGAGCTTGTGCGTTTCGGCGACGGCTCCTGTCCGCTCGACTGTCTTTTCGAGGGCGCCGCCGGCAGCCCGCTCGTCTGGCAGGCCGATATCGCATGGCTTGCCCGCGGCGGCGACGATCCGAAGGCCTGGCTCGAAAAATATGCGCACCTGCTTGCTTCCGCTCATGTGAAGGATCAGGCGCCGGCGGGAAGAAACGCGGACGAGGACGGCTGGTGCAATGTCGGCTCCGGCATTCTCGAGTGGCCCGATCTCTGGACCTTTGCCCTTGCACGCGGCGCGCGCCTGATGGTGGTCGAGCACGACAATCCCAAGGATCCGGCGGGCTTTGCCGCCAGGAGCTTCGCCTATCTCCAGAAGATCCGCTAGCCGGGTCGCCTCATATCAGTGCAGATCGATTTCGTTCAACCAGGGGGGAGGAACCACAGATGAACGGCAAGTCGGGTAGCATGGCAATGAATCGCCGATCGTTCCTCGGGGCAACGGCAGCGGCATTGGCCGCAAGTGCTGCGGGCAAGGCGTTTGCGGCGGATGAAACCCTTACCTTCTGGGACATGGTCTGGGGAACGGGCGCCACTTACACGGCCGCCGCCAGGGAACTGGCGGGAAAATACATGCCCGCCAATGGCGCGCTCGGTGTCCGCTATCAGTCGATCCCGTGGGCAAACTGGTATCAGACCTTCACGTCGGCAGCCGCATCGGGAACCACGCCGGCGGTCAGTTCCGGCGCGGCCTTCCTGCCATTCTATTTTCTCGACCAGGGCGTAGCGGTTCCGGCCGACAACCTGATCGCCAAGCTCGACAAGGACGGCAAGAACGATTTCCTGCCCGGCTTGCTGCCGGCGATGAAGACGGATGGCGGCTATGCGGGCGTGCCCTGGTCGATGGATCTGCGCGTCATCTGGTATCGCAAATCGCTGCTGGAAAAGGCCGGTGCCGAGCCGCCGACCGACTGGGATGGCTATATCAAGGCCGGCGAAGCCCTCAAGAAGATCGGCCATATCGGCCTTGGCCTTGCGGCCGGCAGCACCACCACCGATGCCCAGCACACGGTTTCGGCGTTGATGATCAACAACGGCGGCGGCTTCTTTGCTCCGGACGGTTCCTTGAATTGCGTCAGCGACCGCAACATCGAGACGCTCGATTTCATCAACGAGCTCGTGCGCAAGGGCATCATCGATCCCTATGCCGCCAGCTATACGTCCGACAACCTGTCGAGCGACTGGAAATCGGGACGCGTCGCCATGGGCTTCGGGCAGACTGGTCTCGACAAGACGCTGCCGCAGGAAATCCAGTCCGACGCGGTGGTCGCGCATCCCGTCAAGGCCCGGCACGGCGATCTCGGCACGGTCTACTACATCAATTCCCTCTGGATGTTCACCACGACGCCCTCGCAGGAGTCTTCGGAAGCATTCCTGGCCTGGTATCTCGACAACATGCACGTCTACTGGACGAGCGGAGTTGCAATCGACGTACCGGTCAAGAAGAGCATTGCCGAGCTTCCCGTCATCCAGAGCAATCCTAATCTCGTTCTGTCGATCAACGAGTGGCAGCCGGTGGGTAAGACGATCGGCGCTCAGGCGCCGCATGCCTTTGCCGCGCTCAATGCCGTCGACGGCGGGGCCGCCAGTGCCGCCTTCGTCCAGCAGATCATCCAGGGAAAGACGAAGTCCAAGGATATTCTCGAGACCCTGGAGGCATCGCTGAGAAAGGTCGTGCAATAACATGGCCGAGGTGCAGGCATTGTCGGGCGAGCGGCGGCGAACGAGAATGTCGGCCGCCTCCCGCAGCGGGACGCAGGCGCGGCGCGGGGCGACCATGGTCGGCCTCGCCATGCCCTCGATCCTGCTGATGGCACTGATCAATGCCTACCCGCTGGGCTACGCCCTCGTGCAATCGCTGCATAATGGCGGCCTGCTGCGTCTCGGCAAATTCATCGGCTTCAGGAACTATCTCAATGTGCTCACCGATCCGGCCTTCTGGTCGGCGGCGTCCTTCACGCTGCTGTTCACGGTCAGCGGCGTGTTCGGCAGCTGGCTGATCGGCTTCGGTCTCGCAATCCTGCTGAAGCCGCAATTTCCGGGGCGGAACCTGTTCAAGGTGTTGCTGCTGCTGCCATGGATCGTGCCGATCGTCGTCACGTCCATGAGCTGGAACTGGCTGGTGGCGACCCCCGACAGCCTGTTGCCGCAGCTTGCCGAGACATTGGGGCTCGGGCAGGTGCTGTTTCTCGCCGATCCCACGATGGCCATGGTCACGGTCTGTCTGTTCAAGATATGGATCAGCTATCCCTTCATGATGATGATGGGCGCCGCCGCGCTCGAGAGCATCGACAACAGCGTCTATGAGGCGGCGACGCTGGACGGTGCGAATTCGCGCCAGCAGATCCGCTACATCGTTCTGCCGATGACCGCGCGTTCCACCTACATCAGCTGGATCCTGATGACGATGTTCTCGGTCAACGATTTCGCGACGATCTATCTGCTCACCGGCGGCGGGCCGGTCAATGCGACGACATCGCTGATCGTGCTTGCCTATCGCTCCGTCTTCCAGGACTTCCTGCCCGGATATGGCGTTGCGATTTCCTTCATGATGACGATCGTTCTGGTCGCCCTTTCGCTCCTGCTGTTTCGGCAGGTGCGAAAGGCCAATTTCTAGGAGGGTCCTTATGGCGACGAAGGCAACAGCCCCGAATACGACAGCCGGCATCGGCAAGTCTTCCGGGTGGGTGCGGACCGTGGTGCTCGCGGTGATAACGTTGGTTGCATTGAGCCCGATCCTCGTCATTTTCGGCCTTGCCTTGAGGCCGCGCCTTTATTCCGAAGCGACCGGCCCGACCCTCTCGACCTTCGTCTACGTTCTCAGGAATACGGATATCCTGGTGTGGTTGAAGAACAGCCTCGTCGTCTCGGTCATCGCTTCCTGTCTGTCGCTGTTCGTTGCCGCGCCCGCAGGCTATGTGCTGTCGCGTGCCCGAGGCAGCGCCGTTTCGCTTTATTCGATGCTGATCTTCGTCATCCAGAGCTTTCCGGTCGTCGTCTTCATCATTCCGCTTTTCATCATGCTGTCGCGGATCGGGCTCGTCGATACGCTGTCGGGAGTTTCCATCATCTACGTCGCCTCCAGCGTGTCGGTGGCCTGCTGGATGATGGCCGCCTATTTCGACGGCATTCCGACCGATCTCGAAGAGGCGGCCTGGATCGACGGCTGCACGGTATTCGGCGCCTTTCTGCGCATCGTGCTACCCAATTCCCTGCCGGGCATCCTGTCGACGGCGATCTACGGCTTCCTCGTCGCGTGGAACGATTATCTGGTGGCGCTCGTCTTTCTGCGAACCGACAGCCGCTTCACCCTGCCCGTCGGCCTGCAGACATTCTTCCAGCAGAACCAGACCGATTGGGGTCCAGTGATGGCCTGCGCCGTGATCATGCTGGCGCCACCGGTCATCATCTTCGCTTTGCTCAATCGCTTTTTCAGCATCGGTGGCATCGGCGGTTCGCTTGCCGGCCGATGACATCAGTCCAAGGGGTCTCTCCATGCCGGATGCCAAGAACCGCGAGTTTAGGCTCGAAACCTTTCGAGCCGTGCTCGATCGCATCATCCCTGCGGATGATTATCCCGGCGCGCTCGACAACGGCGTGGACGAATTCATTCTCTCGCTTTGGGATGCCGGGCTTGTTGCCGGCGGGCAGGGCATCCGCGAGGGCCTCGGGAAACTGGATCGGCAGGCATCGAACGGTTTCGCCGCCCTGTCGGCGGGGGAGCAGGATCGCCTGCTTGCGGGCTGTGAGGCAGAGGAATGGTTCCATCTTCTCTGCGAGCTCGCCGCCGAGGGTTTCTATGCGGATCCGGCCAATGGCGCCAATCCCGATGCGATTTCGTGGCGCATGATCGGCTATCGCCCAGGCTTGCCCGAAGGGCCAAGCGGCCCGCCGGAGAACGCGGATGATGCCGTCCGCGGGAGGTTACGGGCATGAAGATCGACTATGATGCGATTATCGTCGGCGCCGGTGCTGCGGGCAACATCGCGGCAGGTGTTCTGGCCGAAGCCGGCAAGCGCATCCTGCTTGTCGAGCGCGGCAAGAGGCGGACCTATGCGGAGGACGGCCATCGCGATCATCTGCGAAACCATCGGCTGCAGGCCTATGGCTTCAACACCGGACCGGAGATCGACGGCAATCCGCGCGTCTTTGTCGACCGGCAGGGCAGCCGGCACGTCATCAAGCCGTACCAGGACAATTATCACGTCAATGCCGCGGTCGTCGGCGGCGGAACCTTCGTCTATGGCGGCCTCGCCTGGCGCTTTCATCCCAAGGATTTTCGCATGGCGTCGACGTATGGCCGTCCCGACGGCTCCTCGCTGGCCGACTGGCCGATTTCCTACGACGATCTTGAGCCTTGGTACGGGAGGGCCGAACACGAGATAGGCGTTTCGGGTGACGGCGGCGGCGACCGCAATTCCGGGCCTCGCGGCCGCGATTATCCGATGCCGCCGGTGGCGGACAATCCGGCAAGCTTCCATCTGCGGGCGGGGGCGAAGGCGCTGGGTCTTTCGACCTTCACACCGCCGCTCCTCGTCAACACCGTGCCTCGCGCGGGGCGAGGGGCCTGCATCCGCTGCGGCTCGTGCGTCGGCTTTCCCTGTCCAAGCAACGGCAAGAACGGCACCCAGAACACCCTGCTGCCGCGGGCGCTGGCGACCGGGCGCTGCGATCTCCTGACCGAGACCGTCGTGGAGCGCGTCGCCACCGACGACCGGGGCAATGTCGTCGGCGTCGATATTCTCGAGACGGATGAGGCCGGGCACCTTTGCCGTCGTCGCATTCTCTCCCGCATCGTCATCCTGTCGGCCGGTGCGATCGAAACGGCGCGGCTCATGCTGCTGACGCAAACGGACCGCGAGCCGAACGGGCTCGGCAACAATCACGATCAGGTCGGCCGCAATCTGCAGGGGCACTACTATCCGACGGTCTTCGGTCTTTTCGAAGAGCCGGTCCAGGATAGCAAGGGGCCGGGCGTGACGATTGCGACCACCGACTACAATCACGGCAATGACGGTATCATCGGCGGGGCGATGCTGGCGGATGATTTCGTCATGCTGCCGATCATTCTCTGGAAATCCGGCCTGCCCGACGATCTGCCGCGATACGGGCTGAAGGCAAAGCATTTCATGCGCGACAATTTTACCCGCATCGCGCAGATCAAGGGGCCTGTGCACGAAATCCCAAGCGCCGACTGCCGTGTTCGCCTCGATCCGGACGTCCGCGATGCATATGGACGCTCCGTTGCACAGTTGTCGGGAACGACGCATCCGGAGACGGTTCGCACGGCCGATTACATGCTGGACAAGGCCGATGCCTGGATGCAGGCCGCCGGCGCCATGCGGACATGGGGGAAAAAGCAGATGCTGCGCCTTTCGGCGGGACAGCACCAGGCGGGCACCTGTCGCATGGGGGAGGCGCCCGAAGTCTCCGTCGCCGATCGTTTCGGCAAAGTCTGGGGGCATGACAATCTCTATGTCTGCGATGCCTCGCTCCACCCGACGAATGGCGGCTACAATCCGGTATTGACCGTCATGGCCCTGGCGTTTCGAAATGCCGAGCGCATCGCCAGCCTCCTTTAGCTGTCAAGCAAGCGATGGTTCGGGGCACCGGATGGCGTGGAAGGCGAGCGCGGCGGCTTCCCGTCATCATCTCAGGTAACGGACAGGCTTCTTGCCGGTGCCAGGACCTCCCGACGACGTTTTCAACCCATGGCCGAGGATCCCGGAAAAATAGGTGGTTGTTGATGGGAAAGGGATGGCATAAGCTTCCTGTATTATCGTTAATTCAAGCGGAGGAGAGACTATGCCATCCATGCGTCCGGGATCGGAAACCCGACGTCTATTGCCGCGTCAAGTCAGCGAGCTGGTCGTCTTCGACATTGCCTCATCGACGGCGCGCGTGATTTACGAGACCGGCGAGCTCATCGAAGCCCCCAATTGGTCGCCCGATGGCAAGTGGTTGATCTACAATGGCGACGGCCGCCTCTTTCGCATCTCTCCCGATGGGCAGGATGGCCCGCATCGCATCAATACGGCGCCGGTGGAGAATCTGAACAACGACCATGTCGTCTCGCCGGACGGGCGCTCCTTCTTCGTCAGCGCCAATGACGGTCATCTCTATCGGGTGCCGTTCGAGGGCGGGATGCCGAGCCGCGTTTCCAACGAGCACGCAGCCTCGCGCGGCTTCAAATACTATCTGCACGGCATTTCGCCGGATGGCGAGATGCTCGCCTATATCGGGCTGGAGCGCCGTGAGGGCGGCGGCGTCTTCACGCGCGTCTGCACCATTCCAGCCGCAGGCGGCCAAGACGTGTTTCTGACCGACGGCGCATGCCCTGTCGACGGGTCCGAGTTTTCGCCGGACGGGCAGTGGATCTATTTCAATTCCGAAGCGGCGGCGACGCAGCCGGGTCACGCACAGGCGTTCCGCATGCGCTCCGATGGCTCCGGGCTGGAACAGCTGACGCATGACGAGCGGGTAAACTGGTTCCCGCATCCGGCACCCAACGGCCGCGACCTCGTATATTTGAGCTATCCGGTTGGAACGATCGGCCATCCCGCGGACAGGGATGTGATCCTGCGGCTCATGCCTGCGGAAGGCGGCAAGGTTCGCGATCTCGATGCGTTCAATGGCGGGCAAGGCACCATCAATGTGAATTCCTGGGCACCCGATTCTCGTGCCTTCGCCTATGTCCGCTATCCGGTGGCGGCGGGCTGAGCGGGCTTGCCGCAGCTTTCAGCCGCGAATGGTCGAATTCGAGCTTTGGCGTATCAAAAGATCGGGCTCGATGAGCGTTACGCGCGGCGGCGGCAAATCCGCCTCCGCGCCGATCAGGTCGACGACGCGCTCCACGGCCATGGCCGACACGCGCTCGACATTATAGTCGACCGTCGAGATCGGCGTCACCGCATACTCGCCGAATTCGATATTGTCGAAGCCCATGAGCGCGACGTCATCGGGGACGCGAATGCTGTTGCGGGCGCAATATCGCAGAACTCCCAGCGCCAATGAATCATTGGTTGCAAAAATGGCGGACGCTCCGAGCCGCTGGCTGAAGATCGTATCGGCGGCCCAGTAGCCGTGCGCGACCGAGTGGCCGCTCGGTTTGACGAATAGCGCGGTGTCGAGCTCAAGCCCGGCATCCCGGTGTGCCTGCATATAGCCTTCCAGCTTTTCCGAATTGCCGAGCTTCGTGCCGCCGTCGATGATGACGATGCGGCGGTGGCCGTTGCTCAAGAGGTGGCCGACTGCCTTGTAGGCCCCCATGCGCTCGTCCATGCAGACGGCATCGATGCCGGCATCGGGATCGCCGACGAGCAGGACGACGGGATAATTGCGCGCGCGCAGCTTGCGGATATGATCCAGGCGGCGGTGGCTGCAGGGGAACACCAGCATGCCATCGGCCCGCCTGGCCCGAAAGGTTTCGATCATTTTTTCCTCGACGGCGATATCGTTGTTCGAGGTCGCAAAGAGGGTGGTATAGCCGCGCTTGGAAAGTTCGCCTTCCACGGCCTGCGCCACGGCAGTCAGCACCGGATTCGAGAGGTCGGTCAGGATCAGCCCGATCGAACGGGTTTCGCGGCGCACCAGCGATGTGGCGACATAGTTGGGCAGATAATTCAGCTCGCGCGCGACACCCGCGATGAGCGCCCGCGTTTCGGGAGGAATGCGCGAGCTGCCTCGCAAAGCCAGCGACACGGTGTTCACCGAAAACCCGGTTTTATCGGCGATATCCTTCAAGCGCGCCGCAGGCTTTGCCATGCAAATTCGACTCCTGTCACACCGTCTGCTGTTTCAGAGCGGCAATCGCTCTGTATTGCAGGCAATCCGGTGCCATTTCCATCAATTCGATCCGGTTGCCATCCGGATCTTCGATCCATGCGCCACGATTCCCGTCAAGCCCGGACTTGATCGGCGAGGTGAGCGCAATGCCGGCTTTCTCCAGCTTTGCCGCCGCAACATCCAGATTGTCAATCGTCAGGCAGAAATGGTTGGTGCCGTTGGCATCGGGTCCTGGGGCGCGATCGCTGTCGGCGCCGGGGAAGAGTTCGAGAAACTGGCGATCGGTGATGCGCAGATAGACGATCCACGCCGTCCCGTCGGCGCGCTCGAGCCTGTGCATTTCCTGGAGGCCAAGCCTGTCGCGATAGAATTCCAGCGACGCGCCGAGGTCCTTGACCTCGATGGCGAGGTGGCCGAGGCCGGTAATGTCATCCATGTGATGTCTCCGAAGCGGTTGATTTAACGATAATACTGCATATGGCAGGCAAGCAATGCTTTTGACGATTTCCTTGGGCAGGTTTGGCGGCTGGAAACCCGGATCGGCTAGTCCCAGAGCGGGGCGCCCGGCGGATCGATGGCACGCGAACTCTGCGGCAGCGCGTCGATCGCCTCGATGTCGGCGGCGGTCAGGGCGAGCGTATGCGCCTGCCAGTTCGAGCGTATGCGTTCGGGTTTCGAAGAGGTTGGAATTGCGGCATAGCCTTTGGACAGTTCATAGGCGAGCGCGACCTGCTCGACGGTTGCTTCGTGTCGCTCCGCAATGAGCCGCATCTGCTCGATATCGCCCATGCGGCCTTGGGCAACAGGCTGGTAGCACGTCACGAGAATGCCGCGTTTGCCGCAGACCTCTGCGATTTTGCGGTTCTGAAACAAAGGGTTGAGCTCTATCTGGTTGGTGGCGACAGCCCCTTTGCCGAGAATGGCCTCCGCTTTTTCCACAAGCGCAATGGTAAAGTTCGAGACGCCGATCATCCGTGTGCGCGCTGCCTCGCGTGCCTCGGCGAGTTGTTCGAGATAGATTTGCGGTTCGATCCGACCGTGGGGCGCCGGCCAGTGGATCAGGGTCAGGTCGACCTGATCGACGCCGATGGTGTCGCAGCTTTGCCGCAGGGACGGCAGCAGTTTTCCGGGATCGAGATTGTCCACCTTGATCTTCGTGGTGACGAAAATCTCGTCCCGCTTCAGCCCGCTTTGCCGCACGGCTTCGCCGACGCTCTGCTCCGTGCCGTAGGATTGCGCCGTGTCGAGGTGGCGATAGCCTGTTTCGAGCGCGCAGAGAATGGCTGCAACGCCATCCGCGCCTGTCCTTCCCCATGTCCCAAAGCCTAATCGGGGAATCGAATCCATCATGATGTCTCCTCCAAAACAAACCCGATCGGCAAATACACGCTTGACGCCTATCGAGAAGCCGCTAGTATTAACGTTAATATCAGGATGTGCAAGCGCCGGAGGAGGCCGCACTCGCTGATCGGAGGAAAATCGATGGCATTGAGATGGAGCCGGGTCGCCCCGCAGCTTGCGCTCGCGCCTGCCGTGCTGATCACGGTCGTCGCGTTCATCGGATCGATCGTCTGGACCGTCGTGCTTTCGTTCACCCGCAGCCGGCGCCTGCCGGAATACGAGATCGACTGGTCCAATCCCTTTCGCCAGTACACCAGGCTTTTTGCCGATGCCGGCTGGGAGATATCCCTTCGCAATTTGATCGTGCTGGCGATCGGCAGCGCGCTTGCCATCGTGCTCGGCTTCATTCTCGCCGCCATGATCGAGCGGGAGCGGCGTGGCGAAGATGTCTTCCGGACCGTCTTCCTTTACCCGCTCGCCGTCTCGCTGATCGTCACCGGCGTCGCCTGGCGCTGGATTTTCAATCCGCAGCTTGGCCTTGAGAACTTCCTGCACGGCATCGGCCTTACCGGCGTGAGCTTCAATTGGCTGAACGATGGCCAGACGGCGATGTATGCGATCATTCTCGCCTCGGTCTGGCAAAGCTCCGGCTTCTATATGGCGCTGATGCTCGCCGGCCTGAAGGGCATCAATCACGAGATCTGGAGTGCTGCGCGCATCGATGGCGTCAGCCTCTGGCGCGTCTATCTCGAAGTCATCATCCCGATGATGAAATTCACCTTCCTCACCTGCGCGATCCTGCTCTCGCTCGGGGTCATCAAGGCATACGACATCATCGTTGCGATGACCAATGGCGGCCCCGGCCAATCCACCTGGCTTCCGGCCTATTTCACGATCAAGGCGATGACGGAGAAGAGCAATCTCGGTTATGCCTCGGCCGCCGCGTCGATGATGCTGGTCGTGACGCTGGTGATCTTCCTGCCACTGGTGGCGCTGACCGCCTGGCAGCAGCGCGCCGCCCGCAAGGGAGGCCATGCATGAGCGATATCGCAGCCGTCAGACCGCCGGCCGCCGCCGCCGAAACGTCGGCCCAGGTCATGTTCCCGAGAGCGAAGAAGCGTATCAAGGGCCGTTCGATCGCGGTGCTCGTGTTCCTGTCGATGGCCGCGCTCTTCTTCTGCGTGCCGCTTTACGTGCTGATCGTCACCTCCTTCAAGTCGATGGATCAGATCCGCGAAGGCGCCATCTTCTCATGGCCGCGCGAATGGACGATCGAGCCATGGATCTATGCCTGGAGCCAGGCCTGCTCCGGCATCACCTGCACGGGTCTGAGGGGCGGTTTCTGGAATTCGGTGGCAATCCTCTTCCCATCGTTGATCGCTTCGATTTCGCTGTCGGCCGTTACCGGCTATGCTCTGGCGCTGTGGAATGTGAGATGGACGGGTGCATTTCTTTTTCTGCTGTTTCTCTGCGCCTTCGTGCCGTTTCAGATCATCATGTATCCGCTGATCGTCGTTACCGTCGGCATGGGGATCTATGGTTCGCTCTGGGCTGTGGCCTTCATTCACACAGTCCTCTCCATGCCGGTCCTGACGCTGATCTTTCGCAATTTCTACAAGGATATCCCCGCCGATCTTACAAAGGCGGCCATCATGGATTCGGGGTCGTTCTGGCGGATCTTTCTGGAGATCATTCTGCCGATGTCGGGCAATATCCTGATCGTCGTCCTGATCATGCAGGTCACGCATATCTGGAACGACTATCTGATCGGCGTGACGTTCGGCGGCCTGGGTGCCGCGCCGATGACGGTCAATCTCGCGAACATGGTGACGGTATCGACGGGCACCGTCGCCTACAACGCCAATATGGCCGCAGCGCTGCTGACCGCCATTCCCCCTCTCTTCATCTATTTCGTCCTCGGCAAGTTCTTCGTGCAGGGAATCTCAGCCGGCGCGATCAAAGGTTAGGGCAACGGATGCCAAGTGTTTCCTTCGAACATATCGTCAAGAAATACGGCGAGGTCAGTGTCCTCTCCGGGCTCAATCTGGCGATCGATCACAGCGATTTTCTCGTGCTGCTCGGCCCGTCCGGCTGCGGCAAGACGACGTTGCTCAACCTGCTGGCAGGTCTCGTCGACGTGTCCAGCGGACGCATCATGATCGGTGAACGCGACGTGACCGAACTCGATCCGAAGGATCGCGGGCTGGCCATGGTCTTCCAGTCCTACGCGCTTTATCCGACGAAGACGGTGGAGGGGAATTTGCGCTTCGGCCTCTCGGCGCTGAAACTGTCGCGGGAGGAGGCCGACCGGCGCATCAAGTGGGCGGCAAGCCTGCTGCAGCTCGAGCCGCTGATGAACCGCAAGCCGGCGCAACTGTCCGGCGGCCAGCGCCAGCGCGTCGCCATCGGTCGCGCACTGGTCAAGCATGCCGACGTGCTGCTCTTCGACGAGCCGCTGTCCAACCTTGATGCCAAGCTTCGCACCGAAATGCGGCTCGAGATCAAGAAACTGCACGAGGAGTTGAGGCCGACCGTCGTCTATGTGACGCACGACCAGATCGAGGCGATGACGATGGCAACCAAGATCGCCGTGATGAACGGCGGCGAGATCCAGCAGTTCGGCACGCCGGACGAGGTCTACGAGCAACCGGCAAATCTGTTCGTTGCCGGCTTCATCGGCTCTCCGGCCATGAACCTTGTCGAAGCCAGGATCATGCGGGATGGGGATCGCGCCGGCGCAATCGCGGCGGATGGCCGGCGCTTCGACCTTTCGGACTATGCCTATTCCGCCCCGCATCCGGGCGAGGATCAGCCGATCATCATCGGCATGCGGCCCGAGCATTTCGTCATCGGAGGGCCATCGCGTCCGGCCGCATGCTCGCTGGAGCTGCCGGTGCGGATCGTCGAGCGCACGGGCTCCGATGCGATCCTGTCGCTTGGCACCGGCCCCTCCCTGATCGCGGTGCGCATCGAGCCGGATCGCGCCGCCAGGCTGAAGCCCGGCGAACTCGTCTCCGTGACCTATCCCAGGACGAAACTGAACCTTTTCGACGCCCGGAGCGGGCGGCGGCTTTAACGGGAGGAACGCATGTTGAAGAACTGGAAAAAGGCATGGCTGGTGGCGACCATCGCCATCTGCCCGAGTGTGGTTCATGCCGAGGATCTGGTCATCTACCAGAAGTGGTCGTCGCCCGCGGAGGTCGCGGCTCTCAACGTCCTGAAGAAGGCAGCCGAGGAAAAGGGGATCAAGTGGATCGATATCACCATCCCGCATGACACCGGTTCGAACGTCAATCTCATGAATCTGGTGACCGGCGGCCAGCCGCCGAACGTGTTTTCCGAGAACAATCCCGGCGTTTACCGCGATCTGACGAATATGGGGCTGGGCCGCCCGCTGACCGACGTCTTCAAGGCGGATGGCGCTCTGGACAAGTTCCCGCCTTCCGTCGTCAAGTCGATTACCGTCGACGACCAGATCATGAAGATACCGCTCGGCATCCACGTCGACGGCATGCTTTACTACAATATCGAGGCGGCAAAGAAGGCGGGCGTCGATCCTGCGAAATGGACGTCGCTGGACGAAATGTACGCCGATTTCGACAAGATCAGGAAGGCCGGCATCGTGCCGCTGGCACTCGGCGCCCAACAATGGCAGGTCGGCTATCTCACCCATGCCCTGGTGGCGAGCATCGGCGGCGCCGACCTCTTCGAGCGAATCTACGGGCCGAAGCCGGATGAAGCTGCCCTCGATGCGCCGGAGCTTCGGACCGCGTTCGAGTGGCTGCGCAAATTCCAGCAGGCCGCCGATCCGGGTTCCGTCAACCGCGACTGGAACATGACCACCAATATGGTGATCGAGGGGCAGGCGCTCATGCAGATCCATGGCGACTGGATGAAGGGCGAGTGGCGTGCGGCGGGCAAGGAAGCCGGCAAGGATTTTGGCTGCGTCCAGATTCCCGGAGCAAAGGCGCTGTCGGTGACGGTCGATGCCTGGGGCCTGCTCGGCAAGCAGTCCCCTGAAAAAGATGCTGCGGAGGTCGAATTCGCCAAGCTCATCGTCGATCCGAAGATCAATGCGGCCTTCGCGGCGGCGAAGGGCTCGACGCCCGTGCGCACCGATGTCGATCCGTCGACGTTGGACGCCTGCTCCAGGAACGTCCTCGACATGCTGAAGGACCCTGCGCATCAGGTGCAGAATCCGCATTCGATGGTCGATGAGGACTGGCAGTCGGCGATATGGGACGTCGCCTTCAATTACTGGAGCAAACCGGACATGACCGTCGATCAGGCCGTGTCTGCGCTCAAGGAGCAATATCAGGCCATCCTGCAATAATCCCTCCCGAGACGATGCCGGCCGCAGCGGGGCCTGCGGCCGGCCGTGAAACATGGACAGAAGGCACACGCGACATGGATACAAGACTTCTCGATGAAGACGCCGTCATGCAGATCTGCTTCGTCACCGACGACGTGGTGAAGTCCGCGCAATGGTTTTCCGATCTTACGGGCAAGCCCCTGCCGAAGGAGGGCAAGGCCGCCGAACCGGACGAGGCGCGGGCGATTTATGACGGCAAGCCGGCTGCCGTCGGCTGCCGTATCATGATGTTCAAGTTCGGGAATATCGACGTGGAGTTTCTGCAGCCCGGGCCGGAGAAGAGCGCCTGGCGCGACTTGCTGGAGGAGAAGGGCCCCGGTTGCCATCACATTGCGTTCCGCACCCGCAATCTGACGAAGCGCAACGCATTTCTCGAAGGCAAGGGCCATCAGCTGCTGCAGCGCGGCGAGTTCGATGGCGGTCATGGACGCTACGCCTACTACGACACCGTCAGGGATCTCGGCGTCATGGTCGAATTGCTGGAGTTCGACAACGACAAGGAACCGCAGGGCTGATTGTTGCCGACCCTTCCGAAGGGAGGGCCGCTCACGTTTGACGTTCATTCCCAGAGAGCAGATCCATGGCCTATCCGATCGCATATCAACTTTATTCGTCCAGGAATTTTCCGCCGCTTCATGCGCAGTTTCCAGTGCTGAAATCCCTGGGCTACGATGCCATCGAGCCCTGGTTGCCGGCTTATGAGACCGACCCAGCGCTGTTCCGGCGGCAGATCGACGATGCCGGCCTTGCCTGTTTCGGATTCCATATGCCGCTGAAGGGACTTGTCGCCGAGCCGGACCGTTTCATCGAGATCGCGCAGACGCTCGGTGCCGCCTGCATGATCCCGCCTTTCGTACCGAAGGAGGAGCGCATCGATACCGCCGACTACTGGAAAGGGATCGGCGAGCAGCTTGCGACGGGTGCCGAACGCGCGGCACGGCATGGCTTGAAGGTGGCCTGGCACAATCATGATTTCGAATATGTCCCGCTTGCAGACGGATCGAGGCCCATCGATCACATTCTCGGTGCTGGCAACGAGGTCTTGTTCGAGATCGACTGCGGCTGGATCACGCGCGCGGGTGCCGAGCCTGCCGCGGAACTGGAGCGTTATGCCGATCGCATCATCGCCATCCAGACCAAGGATACGGCGCCTCCAGGAACGACGGTCGACGACGGCTGGGTCGCAACGGGCGACGGGATCATCGACTGGGCAGCCCTGGTCCCATACTTTCGCAAGACCCGGGCGGATCACATCGTCACGGAGCACGACAATCCCTCCGATTGGCAGCGCTTTGCCAAGCGGTCGATCGATCATATCCGCTCGCTCGGCTTGTAGAGGGCGGTCAGGTGAAGATCATCGACGTCAAATGCGCGGTCATCGGTTCAAGCCCCGTCATCCGTATCGTCACCGACGCCGGCATCGACGGCTATGCGCAGGCGGAGACCTGGAAGCCGTTCCTGAAGCCCTATGTTCTCGCGTTCCGGGACGCGCTCATCGGACTGGACCCGACGGATGTCGAGCGCGTGATGCTGCGCATCCGGCAGCGCGGCGGCTTCAAGCCGTGGGGGGCGGTCGTCAGCATCATCGAGATGGCGCTGTGGGACATCGCCGGCAAGGCCGCCGGTCTGCCGGTCTACAAGCTTCTCGGCGGCAAGGTGCGCGACCGGGTTCGCGTCTATAACGGTGCTGTGCGCGAACCGCTGGCTGGCTTCATGCCGGAGGACTATGCCGCAAATTGCCGCGCGATGAAGGCGGCAAGGGAAGGTTTCACCATCGTCAAGCAGCCGATCGGCTTTCACAGCCGAATGCGGCTCGAAGTGCCGGATTTCTTTTACGGCGATCCGGAGGCCGGCGGGATGCATGGCGCTCACGATCGCGGCCTGCTCACCGAACGCGGGCTCAAGCACATGGTCGCCTGCGTCGCGGCCATGAAGGAGGAGCTGGGCGAGGGGATAGGCCTGGCGCTCGATTGCGGCCCGGGCTGGACCGTACCGGATGCGATCCGTTTCGCAAAGGCGGTCGAGCCGTTCAACCTCGTCTGGCTGGAAGACATGCTGACCGGCGATTATTCGCCCTTCGTCAATGCGGATGTCTACCGCGATCTGACGGTGTCCACCTCGACGCCGGTCCACACTGGAGAACAGATCTACCTCAGGCAGAATTTCAAGCCGCTCATCGAGAGCAAGGCCGTCAATATCATCGGGCCAGACCCTTGCGATGTCGGGGGCATCGCGGAGCTGAAATGGATCGCGGAATATGGCGACCTGCACGGCATATTGATGGCGCCGCACGGAACGGCGAACGGCCTGCTGGGGCTTGCCGCCCTCGTCCAGGTCTGCGCGACGCTTCCGCACAACTACATCGCCTTCGAATATACGATCGGCGATCCCTCCTGGTGGTACTGCATCGTCGATGGCCTGCCGGACCCGCTTGTCGTCGACGGCCATATCGCCGTTTGGGATGCTCCGGGTCTCGGCGTTACCCTCAATGCGGAGAGGGCGGGGGCCTATTTGGTCGCCGAGGACCAGGCATTCTTTGATTGAGACGGCTTGCGGTCTTCGACAATCTCCCTCGCGGCGAGGCCCATCGGGATACGACAACCGATTCGTATGCACGTTCGCATCGTTTTTGCTCGTTGTCGTCGCGTACCGTCTCCGGCGCAGAGCGACACAAGGCTTTCCGTCGGATCTTGCCTTGCGGCCAGCCACGATGCGCAGCGATCAGGTTTTCGGCGTTAACGGCAGCCCGCCGCCGCTGCCTTTCGCGATCGGCGCGCAAGAATGCCGCTTCCCATGGGCATCAATAAAGCAACCGCGCTCGTATCGTTCCCGGAATCTGGCGGAGCTCATTCAATATGTCATCCGCTGCCGTCTGGGCCACGCCCTCAGCTTCGATGACCACGTAACCCGTGTCGCCGTATGTCTGCAGGAACTCCCCGACGATATTAAGCGCACGGGCCGAAAAAACAGTGTTCAGGCTGTTGAGGATGCCAGGGCGGTTTTCATGAACGTGGATGAAGCGCGTGCCGTTTGGCCGCGGCGGCAGTTGAACCTGCGGAAAATTGACCGCGCCGAGCGTCGAGCCAACATCGGAATACTCGACAAGCTTCCTGGAAACCTCCCTTCCAATCCGCTCCTGCGCCTCCTCGGTCGATCCGCCGATATGCGGCGTCAGTATAACGTTGTCCAGGCCTTGCAGCGGCGTTTCGAAACGTTCGCTGTTTGAGGCCGGCTCCTTCGGGAAGACATCCACGGCCGCGCCGGCGAGATGCCCCTCTTTCAAAACCTTGGCGAGCGCTTCGAGATCCACCACGGTCCCGCGCGAATTATTGATGAAAATGGCGCCCTTCTTCATTCTGCGCAATTCGGTCTCGGTGATCATGTTCTGCGTCGAGCTGGTTTCCGGAACATGCATCGTTACGAAATCGGAGATTTCGAGAAGCTCGCCGAGTGTAGCCAGAGAGTCTGAATTGCCCTGCCGAAGCTTGTCGGAGAGATCGAAATAACGCACGATCATTCCCATGCTTTCGGCAAGCACGCTAAGCTGAGACCCGATATTGCCGTAACCCACGATGCCCAGCGTTTTTCCACGAACCTCCCGGCTGCCAACGGCGGATTTTTCCCAGCCCCCTTGATGGGCGGAAGACGAACGGGGAAAAATTCGCCTGGTCAGCATTATGATCTCCCCGATCACAAGCTCGGCGACCGAGCGGGTGTTCGAGTAGGGGGCGTTGAAGACGGGGATCCCGCGTCGCCGCGCCGCATCCAGGTTGACCTGATTTGTCCCAACGGAAAAGCAGCCGACCGCCATGAGTTTTCTGGCGGAGTTGAAAATATCCTCTGTCAACTCGGTGCGCGAACGAATGCCGACGATGTGTGCATCGGCTATGAGGTTTTTGAGATCTTTGTCATCCAGAGCTTTCGGCAGATGAGTGACATTGGCGTAACCGGATGATGAAAAATAATCCACGGCGCTCTGGCTGATGCCTTCGAGCAGAAGTACGGAGATCCGATCGCGCGAAAAGGAGAGTTGTCGGGTCATGGAATTGCTTTCGGTTCCGGAATTCAGCCGAGCTTGAAGTCGCCCATAACCGGAGCGGTCACAGACATCGGAAGATGTTTTGCGACCATCCGCCGGACGGCGCAAGAGCAAATTCGACTCTGGTGCCGCAGGACGTTCTTTGAGCGTCTTGCGGGTAAGGCCCATCAGATCGTCTGACGCCAAGGCGACCGGTTCATTTCCTGCGATTTCCCGATTTTCGAAGCAAAGCCAAGCAGGGAATCCCTCTGTTTGTTCAAAATGCGGTAGAAGGAGCGCGCTTTTCACTAAAGGTCTAGATTACCAGACGAGCGGCACCTTCGTTCCTCCGCTCTACGTTGTTATGATAGCTTGCGGCCTGGGTTACCGACTATACATCGACTGCTGCATGGCCTCCCGCAGAGATATGTCGCGGTTGGCGGATTCTATCGGATAGCCAGACCGTGCCCGTGCGCCGAAAATCCTTCCGAGTCCAAGCCTGTCTGTCCGTAGCTGCAAAGTTGGCCGGTCGCAAACAAAAGCGGTACGCCGTGATATTTGAGATATATTGTTTTGAGAAACAGACGCAGAATTCTAACATGGAAGAAAGAAACATGATAGCATCCCCATACCTTGTCTGAGCTATTCAGGAAGCATTCGCTGCCTACATGTCCATGCCAGTGAAGATGCCGGGGACTTATGCCAAATTTAAACATGCCGTTTGCACAGCGTTGAAAAGTGAACTTGAATCGACACATCAAGCAACCACAGCGGTGATGTGATGGAGTTGACGCTACCGGGATTTCGGCGATCCGGTCGATGACATTCAACCGATACCCTTTCAGGTCAGTATCGCACGTTGAACTGATGGGCCAGGCAATGCGCCGCAGCTCTCGCGGATGACAAGCTGTGGTTCGATCAGCTGCATGCCGAATGTTGGCTGAATCTGGTTTTCGACAAGACCAATCAAATGCTCTGCTGCAATCATGCCGAGGGCATCTGTGGGTTGAGCTACCGTGGATAGTCTCGGCACGGTATACATCCCTTCCTGGATATTGTCATAGCCGACGACAGACAGATCTTTGGGAACAGAAATGCCGTAGTCCGCGGCAGCACGAAGCAAGCTGATACCCCCGACATCGAAGGTTGCGAAGATTGCCGTCGGTCGGTTGGGCTCTTGAAGCACTCTCCTTGCCAATTCGTAGGTCGACCTCCGATCAAAGTCATCGCTATGATAAATGACCGGCTCCAGACCGGCGCCCGTCATCGCCTGCAGGTAGCCCTTGGCACGTTCGCTCGGCATCTTCGACGGTCCACACATGGCTGCGATGTGTCGGTGACCGAGTGAGATCAGATGGTTGGTCGCCGTCACGGCGCCCGCAACCCCGTCAGTCGCCAGCAGATAGGCATTCGGAGCGAAATTAATGCGCCGATCGAGCAAAATGAACGGCACCGCAATTTCAGGGAAAAGCCGCATCAGTTCCTCAGAACTGGAGCCGCTGATCAAGAACAGGCCGTCGATCTGGCGATCAAGGAAGGTGCGGACATATCGAAGCTCCCGCTGAGCATCCTGCTCGCTGTTGCCAAGAAAGAGCGTATAGCCGGACACTTCCGCACGATTCTCGATGACGCGCGCAAGTTCCGCGTAAAAGGGGTTGGAAATATCGGGAACAATGAGGCCAAGGGCGTGCGAACGCTGTCCACGCAATGCTTGGGCAACACGATTAGGCCGGTAACCCAACTCGGCAATGGCCTGCAGCACGCGCTCTCGCGTGTGCTGAGCCACTGGCCTCGGTCCATTGTTGACGACATAGCTCACGACCGCACTCGACGTGCCCGCTTTTTTCGCCACATCGGCTCGTGTCACCATACCGTACTTCCAATGAGGTTTGAGTGCGCGAATGAATTCATGCCGAGAGCATCCTGCAACGATTTTGAACATTGCGGACCCATAGATTGGCGGAGTGTCAACATCAATGAGGCGTAGCCATCAATTGACATACCGAAGCTTGAAATCATAAATCTACTCGTGTAGATAAGGTTCTTGCATTCATACTGGTCGCCGTGCGCGCTGTCCAGATGCCAAGCTCGACGTTCTGCCCGTGGCCGTCCGTCCGAGAGATATGCTCCAAAAAAAGGGGAACTAAATATGAACATACTTAAACCCATCATTCGTGTCACCGCTAGCGCGGTGCTAGCTGCATCGCTTCATGCGGGCCTGGCGGCTGCTGCCGACAAGTTTAGCGCCGTCTACGTGATGAGCGATAATCTCGGCGACATGGGCTTCAACGACAACGCCGCGACCGGCTTCAAGAAAGCCGAGAAGGAAGGCGTCAAAATTCGCATGCTGCAGGCTTCGCCGACCGATCCGCAGCTCTGGCGCCAGAACCTCGAAGCCGTCTCCACTTCCGGCAACTGGAGCTTGATCTTCGCCGGCCCGCACATGCACGACATCCTTGCTGACTCGGCCAAGGCGCATCCGGACCAGAAATATGTTATGTTCGACGATGAGCTGGAGGCGCCGAACGTCCTTTCTGTCAAATACGCGCAGAACGAGGGCTCCTACCTAGCCGGCGCGTTGGCCGCAGCCGCTGCGATCGACAAGAAGGACTTCCCACTGTCGTCCGGCGATCCGAAGATTGCCGTCGTCGCCGGCATGGACATGCCAGTCATTCAGGACTTCATCATCGGTTTCAAACAAGGCGCCCAGACGATCGTGCCGAACATCAATATTCAGGTCATCTTCATCGGCAACTTCACCGATGCCCAGAAGGCTTATGACCTTACCAAAGCAGCAATCGATAATGGCGCCAACGTCGTCTACAATGTCGCCGGTCCGGCCGGCCTCGGCATCCTCAAGGCCGCTGCCGACGCCAACAAATATGCGATCGGTGTCGATTCCGACCAGAACAGCCTGCATCCGAAGAATATTCTCGCCTCGATGATCAAGAACATCGGCGTGTCGATCTACGACACCATCAACCAGGCAAAGAGCGGCAAGGCGAAGTACGGCACGCTGGAGATCTACGGTCTTTCCAACAACGGCGTCGGCCTCGTCTACAACGACGCTCTTGTCCCGGCTGCTGTCAAGAAGCAGGTCGACGACGCCAAGGACAAGGTGTTGAAGGGCGAGATTAAGGTCGATACCGCCTTCAAGTAAGCGCTTGACTATCGTCTGATTGCGGTGCGGTGCAATCTGCGCCGCTTCGATCCTCCCAGTCGCGGGCCTGAATATGAGTGACAACATCATGCTGCGTCTTGCTGGCATTCGAAAGAATTTCGGCGAGAAGGTCGCACTCCATCATGTGGATATCGACGTCCGGTGCGGCGAAGTCCATGTCATCTGCGGCGAAAATGGCGCCGGTAAATCGACCCTGATGAATATCCTGGCCGGCATTCATTCGCCGACTGCAGGGACAATTACACTGAAGGGCAAGGAAGCGAAGATCACCGACCCGATTGCTGCCAGCGCGCTCGGCATCGGCATGGTGCATCAGCACTTTGCCTTGGTGCCGTCGATGACGATCGCCGAAAACGTCTTTCTCGGCCGGCATTTGCGCCGCTGGGGCCTGTTTTCCGACAAGCCGGCCATGCTATCTTTCACTCAGAGGCTCATCGACAAGTTCAATTTCCGCCTCGATGCCGCCGCGCCGATCCGGGGCCTGTCAGTAGGTCAGCGCCAGCGCGTCGAAATTCTGAAGGCGCTTGCCTTCGACGCCGAACTACTGATCCTTGACGAGCCCACGGCCGTTCTCACGCCGCCTGAGGTTGACGATCTGCTGCAGGTGATCAACGGGTTGCGAAAGAGCGGCAAGACGATTCTGTTCATTACTCACAAATTGCACGAGGTCAAAGCGGTATCCGACCGCGTGACGATCATTCGCCATGGCCGCAGCGTCACCACCTACGATACGGCTGGTGTCAGCGAAACGCAGATCGCCCGGGACATGGTGGGTCGCGAGGTATTTCTGACCGGTCGCAAGAGCGGGAGCGGGGAACGCAGCTTCGGCGAGACCATCCTGGATCTCGCCGATGTCTCGATCATCAATTCCGTCAACAAATATGTACTTGATCGCGTGTCGCTGAATGTCCGGGCCGGTGAAGTCGTTGGCATCGCCGGCGTCGATGGCAACGGCCAGACAGAACTGTCTGAGGCAATTGCCGGGCTGATGGCCGTGCAGGCTGGTAAGATCTGCTTGCAGAACAAGGATATTACAGCGGCGAGCGTCGGCGAGCGCCAGGTGGCTGGGCTGGGCTTCATTCCCGAAGATCGCCTCGATCGCGGCCTCGGCGCCACGATGAGCGTGGCCGAAAACGTCTCGGCTACAAATTATGTCCGCGCCGGTTTGGTCAAATACGGCTTCGTGCGTAGCGGTCGGCAAAACGCCTTTGCAGCGGAAAAGATCAAGCAGTTCGACGTGCGCGGCGGCCGACCTGACACGCCGGTCGGTTGGCTATCGGGCGGTAACATGCAAAAGATCGTCATTGCCCGTGAGTTGGAGCGCGACCCCGTGCTGCTGGTCGTATCGCAGCCGACCCGTGGCCTCGACATCGGCGCTGCCGAGTTCGTCCACGCGCGCATTCTGGCGGCCGCCGATCGCGGCCGCGCCATTCTTCTCATCTCTTCCGAACTATCGGAAATCCTGGCGCTCTCCGATCGTATCGGCGTCATGTATTCCGGCCGCCTCGTCGCCGTGCTCGACCGCAAGGATGCCACAGAGGAAACGATCGGCCGCCTGATGAACGGCGGCGAAAGGCAGGTGGCTTGATGCGGTATTTCAAGGAATTCGGCCACGCCATCGGCGCACCGCTCGCGGCCATCGTCGCCACCCTCACCATTGGTTTCCTGTTGGTCACGGCAATCACAGACGAACCGGTGCAGGCCTATCACGACCTCTTGTTTGCGAATTTCGAGTCGCTCAGCAATTTCGGTCTCTTCCTCAATCGCGCCACACCGCTCACGCTCATCGCACTCGGGGTAATCTTCTCTTTCCGTGCGGGTGTCTTCAACGTCGGCGGCGAAGGCCAGCTCTACGCCGGTGCCATTGCGGCAGCGGTCGTGGCGATCATCGGTTCCAGCCTACCAGGGATCATTCTGCTGCCGGTCTCGATCCTGGCCGGCATCGTTGCCGGCGCATTTTTGGGCTGGATCCCAGCGATCCTCAAGGTGCGCCTTGCCGTCGATGAGGTGGTCACGACGCTGATGCTCAACATCATCATGCTACTCCTGACCTCTTACCTTGCGAACAATGTCATCCGGGATGCCAACGCCTACGGCGCGGTGAGCAAGGTCATCCCGAAATCGGTCTGGCTTTCCGCCATGCCCGGCGTTCCAGGTGCTTCGATCTCCTTCCTTGTCGCAGTCATGCTCGCTTTCGCGACTTGGATATTGCTGTTCCGGACGCCATGGGGCGCGCGTCTCAGGTCTTCCGGCGTTAACCTGCGATTTGCCGAGGCGATCGGTGTCGCAGCCGATAGATACATCATCTCAGCGATGGTGATCACCGGCAGTTTCGGCGGCTTGGCAGGCGCGCTCTATGTGCTCGGCATCGGCCATCGCTTCGACCAGAACTTCTCGCCGGCCTACGGCTTGGTGGGGCTCACCTGCGCGTTGCTCGCCCGCGTCCATCCGCTAGGCGCGCTGGCTACCTCTCTCTTCTACGCCATGATGCTGAACGGCGCGGCCTATATGCAGATATCGACAGAGGTGCCGCGCTCGCTGGTCAACCTTCTGACCGGCCTGCTGGTCCTCTTGATGACCGCGCGGCTTCGCCGCGCCAACCGCTTGTGAGGAGATCGCTATGTATCTGATCGCCTTCATCTCCTCCGTCTTCGAACAGTCCACGCCGATCCTTTTGGCCGCACTCGCGGCGATGATCACGCTGCGTGCCAATATCCTCAACGTGGCCGTCGAGGGCATGATGCTGATCGCCGCCTTCACGGCGGTCGCCGTCGGCGACGCGACGCAGTCGGCCTGGCTTGCCGTTGTCTGTGCAGTCCTCGTTGCCATCGTCTTCTCCCAGTTGCTGGCAATCCTTACGCTGCGCTTCCATGCGGACTTCATCGTCGCTGGTCTAGGCATCAACCTCTTGGGTTCCGGCGTGACACTGTTCATGCTCGAATGGTTCTACGAGAACCCCGGCGGGTTGCGCCCCATCAGCTTTCCCGATCTCTGGCATGTGCCGGAGGCGCTGAATATTCCGGTTTTCTCCGGCATGAGTATCATCGTGATCGGCGCGTTGCTGATAGTGCCGGCAAGCTACCTTTTCCTCTATCACACGCCAACCGGCTTCTATCTGCGCGCTGTTGGCGAGGATGAGCACGCGGCGCGTTCAGCCGGTATCCGTGTCGGAGCCATGAAAGCGCTCGCCGTCGGCATTAGTGGGCTGCTGTCGGGTCTCGCCGGCGCTCAGCTTGCCATGGACAAGCTGCATTTTTTTCTGCCTGACATGACCAGCGGCCGCGGCTTCGTGGGTCTTGCCGCGACGCTCTTTGGCAACGGCCTGCCAGGCATGACTACCTTCGCAGCCTTCCTCTTCGGCTTCTTCGGCGCGCTTGGGGACCGGCTGCAGGCCTTCAACATTCCATCGGAGTTCGTGCTGATGCTGCCCTACGTTGCGGCGGTGCTCGGCCTGACCTTCGCCAAGTGGAGAGCTTATCGGCGGGGCCGCCCTGCTCAGATCGAAAGAGCATGATATGAGGAAACAGATAATCCTGGATTGCGACCCGGGTAATGACGACGCACTCGGCATCCTGGTAGCCCTTGGCCATCCCGTTCTTGACCTGAAGGCGGTAACGACCGGCGCGGGCCATCTTGCCGTCGAACGCACGGCGAAGAATGCTGCGATTACGCTGGCCGTCGCTGGTCGGCGCGATGTCCCGGTCGCGGCGGGCGCCGTGGGGCCGCTGGTGCGTGAACGGATGATCGCCAAGGTGCTGGACATGGAGAGCGCGCTCGACGCCGAGCGGGCGGACCTCGCCGCCGTCGATTTCGATCCCAGTCATTCGGCTGATCTGATCGCCGCGAAGGTGCGCGCCGGCGCGACGACCATCGTTACCACCGGCCCGCTCACCAACCTCGCAATGGCTTTGAAACATGATCCCGACCTGGCAGGCCGGATTGAGCGGATCGTCACCCTCGGCGGCTCTTGGGGTCTCGGCAACAAGACAGCGGCAGCCGAGTGGAACATCCTTTGCGATCCGGAAGCCGCCTCGATCGTCTTCACGGCCGGCGTGCCCGTGACGCTCGTGCCGATCGATGCCGCCGTGCAAGCTCGTATCACTAACCGGCTGATCGCCCGCGTGGCCGATATCGGCGGTCCGGTTGGCGCCTTTGCCGCTGAACTCTTGCAGTCTCTGGTCAAGACCTTCCGTCCGGGCGTATTCGGGCCGGATTTCATGCCGCTGAACGACCCGGTCGCCTCGATCGTCGCTGCCGTGCCATCGGTCGGCCGCACGGCACCAGCGCGCATCGACGTCGAACTGGCCGGTCGCTTCACCTATGGCCGCACGGTGATCGATTTCGCCGGCCGCTCCGAACTTCCCAACAATGTGGACGTCGTCGTCTCGCTAGACGAGCCGGCCATCCACGACTTGCTCGTCGCGTCGATCGCATCGGTCGCGGCATCCAGACCAGAAGGAGATGATCAATGACCAAGATGCGTGTTCTGATCGCCGGTGAATCCTGGACCGTGCATTCCATCCATCAGAAGGGTTTCGATAGCTTCACGACGACCGAGTATGCCGAAGGTGTGCGCTGGTTGAAGGACGCGCTCGAAGAAGGCGGCTGGGACGTCACCTTCCAGCCTTCGCATGCCGCTGCCCGTGATTTCCCCTTCGATGCCGAAAGCCTTGCCGCCTATCACTGCGTCATGCTGAGCGATATTGGTGCCAACACATTGCTCCTCCATCCCGAAACTTTCTCAAAGTCGAGGATACTGCCGAACCGGCTCGCAGCGATCCGAGACTATGTCGCCAATGGCGGCGGCTTCGTGATGATCGGTGGTTACCTAACCTTCCAGGGCATAGAGGGAAAGGCGCTCTACCACGAGACGCCCGTCGAAGAGGCTCTGCCCGTCACCATGATGGCTGGCGACGACCGTTCAGAGCGGCCGGAAGGCATCGTTCCGGGAGTCGCAATCACCGATCATCCTATCGTCAAGGGACTAGATGGCGCATGGCCGGTGCTTCTGGGCTATAACAGGGTGACACCGAAGGCGGATGCGGCCGTGGTCGCCACGGTCGGACAGGATCCGCTGATCGTTGCCGGCGACTACGGCAAGGGCCGCTCTGTCGCCTTCACCTCGGATTGCGGTCCGCATTGGGCTCCGCCGCCCTTTGTCGAATGGGCCGGCTACAAGTTGTTGTGGCAGCAATTGGCCGCTTGGGCAGCGGGAGAGAAAAATGGCTAAGCTCAACGTTATGTCCTGGGGCGACGGCAACGCCGGCAAGACTGCTGTTGCTCTCCATGGCATCACCGCCAATGCTGGCGCCATGACAGAACCGGCACGGATGCTCGCCGATCTCGGCTGGCGCTTCATAGCTGCCGACATGCGCGGCCACGGCGAAAGCAGCCGCGCCGACGGCAGCTTTACCTTCGACAGTCTACTGCAGGATTTTGCCGAAAACCTGCCGCTTGAGCCCGATGTGTTGATCGGCCATTCCTTTGGCGGCACACTCGCCCAGCTTGGCGTTCTGCGCGGCATCTTTCGCCCCAAGGCGCTGATGCTGGAAGATCCGGTGTCTTTTTTTGCTGATAAGGCAACGCCAAAGGGCATGCTCGATTGGGACGAGGCAAACCTGCCGCGCAGCGTTGACGGGCTCTTGGAGATGAATCCGAAATGGTCGCGGCGCGATGCGGCCTGGAAGCTTCTGTCGATCGAGCAGATCGATTTCGACGACGCCCGTTCGGCCTTCGTCGGTAATGCGCCCTGGGACCTGCGTCCGGAAGCAGCCACATTGGCGAAGAAACTGCCAACCGTCTGGTTTCTGCCGGAGGTCAGCCGCTTCGTGCCGAACGAAGATGCAGAACGTCTGAAGTGCGAGGCCGGCGAGCGTTCGGTCATCATCATGCCTGACGTAGGCCACAGTATCCATCGCGATGCAACGAAGGAGTTTATAGACGTCGTCGTCAAGCTGGGAGAGGATACATGGTTCCTCTCGTAAAACCGGAAGACTTCGTTTTTGCCTTTGGTGGCCACGCGGCGAGACATCGCGTGAAGCCCGGCGAAGTCTTCGATATTTTTACCGAGGATTGCTTTTCGGGAAAGCTCGACACCACGGCGGGTCAGCCGCGTGAAATCGCGCCGTTTCCCCACGTCAATCCGCTCACCGGCCCGATCGCCGTTGAGGGGCTGAGGGCCGGTGGGATCGTAGCTGTCCACATACTGGCGCTCGACCGGGCACGCGACTGGGGTGTGGCGACCATATCGCCGGACTTCGGGCTGCTGTCGGGAACACGCGTTACGCCGAACCTTCAACTGCCGCAGGCCGAGCGTGTGTGGATCTGGCATTTCGATGCGACCGGCCAGTCGCTGACGACTGAAACTTTTGGTGGTCGGCCGATACAAGCGCTCTATCGGCCTTTTTTCGGCACGATCGGTGTTGCTCCGGCGCATGGCGAGGTGCGCCTAAGCGTTGTGCCCGGTGATTTCGGCGGCAATCTCGACATGCCAGAACTGCGCGTCGGTACGACGCTCTATCTCCGGGCCAATGTGGACGGCGGCCATCTTTATTTCGGTGACGGTCACTACGCGCAAGGCGACGGCGAGATAGCGGGCACGGCCATCGAGGGTGCCTTCAATGCGTCGATTGTTGCAGACATTTTACCGCCGCAGCCGGCGTTCGACTGGCCACGGTTTGAGACCGACACGCATGTGGGCGTCATCGGTTGCGCTCGCCCGCTGGAGGATGCCGCTCGCATCGCCACGGCAGGGATGATCCGGTGGGTGGCGCAGGCGACAGAGCTCGATATAGTGGACGCGCATCAATTGGTCTCGCAGGTCTGTCGTCTCCGCATCGGAAACCTCGTCAATCCAGCCTTTTCCGCAGCTTGCATAGTACCGAAATCGGCGCTGGGAAGTGAGGTTTTGCTGATGGAGGGTATGCACAGGCGAATGCGCCCGACGAGATCACCGTCGTAGCCATCAACCCGAGACCCAATCGAACCTTCCCGTGACAATTGGACAGGGCAATCCAGTTCAGCCTCGGGGAGAGAAAGCGCAAATTGTTGCGGCGCTGTGCGAAGGAGCGTCGCTATAAAATGTATGTATGTAGCTGATCTGCAGATCTCAGCGGGACCGGACCCGAGATCCACACTTGAACAGGATCAAAAATTATTTCCGCCTCCGTCCCGAAGTTGATGTCCCATTGGGTTGTTTAGCAGCTCTGCGCGCAATTGTGGAGATCGCACCCAAGAAAGCGTCAACTCTTCGACGGCCCAAAGCGACAGAAACGAGCGTGTCGCGACGCGGCAGCATTATTCGCCTCGATTTATTGGCCAAGGCGACAACGGTGTCACCGCTTCGGTTATCGCAGTTCCGGTTACAAACCTGCCTCGGCCATCCAAAGCTCCGCGTCTGCACCACCGGGAATACGTAGCGGGGCAGTTGGGTCCGTGGCAGCGCGCCAAACCGCCTCCGCCACGTCGGATGCATGGGTCACGGGACCTGTGTCTTCCTGCACATTCTTCACGAATTGCCGGAGCAGCGGTGCATAGTCCGGATCGTCCATGCCACGCAGATGCGGACGGGCATTGGCGCCAAAGCTCGTTTCCGGCGAACGGCCCGGCAAGACGATGTGGACGCGCACGTCAAATGGCTGCATTTCCACCGCTAGCGACTCGCTAAAGGCATTTACCGCCGCTTTGCTTGCGCGATAGACCCCCACGACCGGCAACGTCTTGATCGTCACCGTGGAAGTGACGTTGATGATGATCCCGGCCCGGCGCCGCCGCATTTGGGGTGCGACAGCCTGAACCATCGCCAGTGTTCCGATCGTATTCGTCTGAAACAGCGCCTGGACCGTTTCCGGGGCCGTCAGTTCGACCGGAGATGGCGCGCCGAAGCCGGCATTGTTGACCAGAACGTCGATGTGGCCTGCCGCCTCCACTGCTCGCTCGATGCTTGTCGAATCGGTGACGTCGAGTGCAAGCACGCGCAGACGCACGGAAGCTGGCAACAGATCTTCGGTGGGTGTACGCATCGTCGCGATCACGTCCCAGCCCCTTTCGAGGAAGAGTTTTGCGGTTTCCAGACCGAAGCCGGACGAGCAACCGGTAATCAATATCGTGGGCATAGATATCTCCATACAAGAGGAACGATCCTATGCTAGTGACCAGACAGAGGACTTAATATAGGCTATAGTCCATATTTCTTTAGCATTGGTCCTGATAATGACCGTCGATCCTCTTGCCGAAATCGTCACTCTGCTACAGCCTGCCGCCCGCTTCTCGAAGCTGGTTGAATGCGCAGGCTCGTGGCGAATTCATCGTGAAGCGACAGGCGAACCATTCTATTGCGCGATCCTGGAGGGGAGTTGTCGCGTTACGTTCGGCGACCAACAATCATTCATCCTTCATGCCGGCGACTTTGTACTCGCGCCAGCAATGCGGAACTTGGTCAACGAGACCATCGATGCGCCGGCCGATCTGCCTGTCATGCTCCCGACACGGGTCGGCGAAGGGCATTTCCGCGTCGGACGCCTGGACGGTCCTGCTGATCTGCGCATGCGGATAGGCCATTGCAGCTTCGGCGCACCGGATTCAGCCCTGCTTGTCTCACTGTTGCCGGATGTCGTTCTTGTTCGCGATCGGCCCCGGCTTGCCACGCTGATGCAATTGGTCGACGAGGAAACGCGCGAGCAGCGAGCAGCACGCGAGATCGTGCTGGAACGGCTTCTTGAGGTGTTGCTGATCGAGGCGCTGCGATCCGGAACGGAAACCACATCCGCACCTGGCCTGGCGCGCGGCTTGGGTGACGAACGCCTGGCGGCCGCGCTTCATGCGATGCATGCCCGCCCCGAGCGTCCCTGGACTGTAGCCGATCTTGCGAACGAAGCGGCACTGTCCCGATCGGCTTTCTTTGCGCGGTTCAACCGCATCGTTGGCCTTCCCCCGATGGAGTATCTGCTGGCCTGGCGCATGGCGCTCGCAAAGCAGCTATTGCGAAATCGGAATCTCGGAGTCGATCAGGTGGCGGAACGCGTAGGCTACGGGTCGGCAAGCACCTTTAGCGTTGCATTTGCGCGACATGCCGGAATGCCGCCGGCTCGATATGCGCGCACGACAGGCTAGGAAAGCGATGATGGACATATAGCCAACTGCCAGCGAGGATCACTCTACAGGCCAGTTTTGGAATAGCAGGTTTGGGCCGGAAGTGGCCATGGTTGGCTGGGAGCCGTACCTTCGCACTTGAGGCAGACGTGCCGAGAGCGGACGTCGAATTCGGGGCCCAGTCGGTCATTCCAAGCAGGCAAAGCCGATATCCGTCATTCAGGAGTTTCAGGTGGATAGCTATTGCAACCATCGAAAATTTGGGCGCTTTGGATTTCGGCGCGCACCTCCACTTCGCCAGGTTTTCAGATACGCGATGGGCTGATGCGCTTGCTCTGACACGGTCGTCAGACAGATTTCTGCGCCGTCATCGGGTCGTCACCCATCAAGGCTTCCTGAAGTTGCTCTCCAAGGGCTCCGGGCCGCTTGCTGGTTCCGCATGCGGGAACTCTGTGATCGGTCCCGTCGTTCTTTTTGCGCGGCCGCATCTTTGCGGGCCGCAGGAGGAGACAGATTTGCCGATCGTTGCCACCGCTGCTTGGTCAATCCCGAAAAAGGTGGCTGGCCGATTTGCCGAGGAAGGAAGCGGCCTGGCCCGATATGCGTCTGTGTTCGACGGCGTGGAGATCAATTCGACCTTCTACAGCCGGCACAAGACATCCACCATCGCGCGGTGGGCCGAGGCCGTGCCGGACAGCTTCCGATTCTCGGTGAAGATGCCCAAGGAGATCACCCATACCCGTGCGATGAGAGAGATCGCCGAGCGGTTCGACATTTTCCTCGCGGACATCGCACCGCTCGGAGAAAAACGTGGCCCGCTGCTATGCCAATTGCCGCCATCGCTGGCGTTCGATGCTGATGCGTTCGAGACTGCATTTAAGGCGATGCGGGATGCAGATACCGGCCCGATCGTCATCGAGGTGCGCCATAAAAGCTGGGCATCCGACGAGGCACTGGTTTTGCTCAAGACATACGCAATCGACCGGGTTCTTGCCGATCCGGCGCCGGTGTGGCCGGTGGAAGATTTCGCAGGCCCGCCACGATACGTCCGTCTACACGGCAAACCGGATATCTACTACTCGAGCTACACCGACGAGGAGATAAGATCGTTCTCGAAACTTCTGGCTGCCGATAGCTGGTGCGTCTTCGACAATACTGCCTCGGGGGCTGCGATAGAAAATGCTTTGACGCTGCTCGAAATGCGATGACGCGTCTTTGAACTGATCGCGGCTGCGTATGGCGCGCTTGAGCCTGTCCAAAAGCAACGGTAGTGGATTATTTACCGGTCGGGATGAAAAGACGACCCGATTCCTTGAAAAGGCGTTTTCAGAGAGGATCGATTCCCGACGAAGCTTAGCGGATCGATATAGGTGCGCCATGCATGCGGGCTCCGCCAGCGGCGATCACGAGGTTGGCAGACGTCATCCGTGTACTGTGCGTCGCGCCGTCCGATGACATTGTCTCGCATATACTGTCAGAGCTGTAGCTTGAACGGTGTCGAATGCCGTCGATATGGACTTCATGAGCCTTCTCCGTTTAAAGCCCATATCCATTCTTCCGGTTCTCGCAGTCCAGCGCAGACGCTTAGATCACCAGTGCCATATATGCCGCTGCCGTCCACGAAAAACCGCCGCCGCCGCAGCCTTCGCCGGTCAGCGGATCGAAATATTCGGCAAAGCCTCTTGCCTCGATTGCCGTCGTCGTCGATTGGCGCAGTGCTTCAGCCTCGTCGAAACGACCGTTGCGCCTCAGTCCATCGATCAAAAGCCAGTTGATGATCGCCCAGGCGGGACCGCGCCAATAGCGCTTTGGCTCCCAGCTTTCGATTCCCGGCTTCGTCGTCGGGAAGCCGACTTTGAGACCCTTGGACCATGCTTGCATTTCCGCGACCATGCTGTCGACCACGGCCTCGTTCAGGTCGAGCGACAGCAGCGGAATAAAGCCGGCCTGTGTCGGCGCTTCGATATCCAGGCCGGAGACGAGGTCGCGGGAGACGAAACGGGAAAGGTCGGGTCGCCACTGTGCAAGGATCGCCTTGCGGGTCTTTTCATTGAAGGCGGCTATTTCGTCGGCGTCTTCGGAGCGGCCGAGCATACCGGCGATGTGTTCGAGATCTTCACCGGCCTTCAGCAGAATCGCCGTCGTCTGGATCTCCGCGACCTTGAACGGTGCCTTCTGCCACTGCTCGGCAGGCTTCCAACCGCGAGCGGCATAGACGTCCACCAGATGTATGAAGCGCTTGTAGTCATCGTCGCGCGGGCGCATCGAGGCGTTCACATGACCCGTATCCTTGCGAATGACGAGCGTGTCGCTTGTCGTCGGCACGCGAGCAAGGGCAATGTCCCATGCCGGCGAGTTGTCGCTGCCGCTTTCCCAAGGGTGAAGCAGGGCGACGAGCCCGGTCCCTTCCGGGTCGCGCGCCGCGTACCACCAGCGATGCCATTTCAATGCAGCCTCGTAGAGCGGCTGGGTGCGCGCGCGGTCGTTCGTCGTCTCGTGCAGCTTGCGCAGCGCGATCGCAAAAACCGGCGGCTGGGTGATGCCGGATGTCGGAATGGAGTGTGAGGTGCGCCAGACATCCGGCCCTGGGAAGTAAGTGTCGCTGGGTTGGTGGAAGACGATATGCGGGATCATCCCGTCCGCCCATTGTCCCTCGACGAGCCTTTCCAGTTCCCGATAGGCCCGATCGGTATCATAGAGTGCGAAGCCCATGGCGACGAAGGCGGAATCCCAGTTCCATTGGAAAGGATAGAGCCTGTCTGCCGGGACCGTATACCCGCCTCGGTCATTGGTGGCGAGAATCCGCTTGGCATGGTCCAGATGCATGTTCATATCGATACTCCAAAGTCTCGGCGTGGGGGCTTGAAGCGCGTCGCGATCTTTCGGCCCGGCTTCCTGCGCCTCAGGTTCTTGGTTTGTCGCATGTCGTCATCGCAAAACTGCAGCACGCTTTTGCGCGGCATGCTTCAGGCTGCGGCGGCAGGGAAGGCTTTGCCGCTGGTGGGAGAAAGCCAGGTGATGCGTTTGCGGTCGAGTTTCAGGCCGATGACGTCGCCGCTCTTCACCGTCTCGAACGCGGGAAGGATGACGCGCGCGGGCTGATCGTGGATCGAGCCGGTCAGCAGCAAATGCGAGCCCATCGGCTCGGCGACGCGGACTTTCATTTCCAGCCCCTGCGGCAGCGTTGCCAGTTCGACAGCTTCGCCGCGGAGGCCGAGGACGATCTCATCGCCGGTTTCCGGAGGTACGGCGAGATGCTCGCCACCGGCTGCGACATGTCCGTCCGAGACCGGCAGCCTGATGAAGTTCATTGGCGGGTTGCCGATGAAGCCGCCGACAAAGCGCGTCGCGGGATGGTTGTAGACGTCGACAGGGCTGCCCACCTGCTCGACACATCCGCCATGCATGACAGCGATCCGGTCCGACAGGCCCATGGCTTCCGTCTGGTCATGGGTAACATAGATGGTTGTCGTTCCGGCCGATTGCAGAACGGTCTTGAGTTCCGCACGCATTTCGAGACGGAGAAGCGCATCGAGATTGGAGAGCGGTTCGTCCATCAGAAGAACCTGCGGTTCGACAGCGAGAGCTCTTGCGACCGCCACGCGCTGGCGCTGGCCGCCCGACAGCTTGCTCGGATAGCGGTCTAGATATTGTTCGATGTGCAGGAGGCCGGCGGCTTTCTCCACCTGCGACTTGACCCTGGCCTGGTCCGCTTTCTGCATGCGCAGTCCGAAGGCTACATTCTCGTAGACGGTCATATGCGGGAAGACCGCATAGTTCTGGAACACCATCGCAAGCCCGCGCTCCCTCGGTGCCAGGCCGACTACCGATCTGTCGCCGATACGGATGTCGCCGGACGAGGCCGTTTCAAGGCCTGCTATGATGCGCAGGAGGGTGGTTTTGCCGCATCCCGACGGCCCGAGCAGCGAGACGAACTCGCCGTCGTTGATCGTCAGGGAAATCTCCTTCAGCGCCTGAAAGGCGCCGAAGCTCTTGCGGATGCGCTCGATGACAATATTGGCCATGGATATGGTCCCGTTATTTGGAAGAAATGCCCCAGATCGCGAAGAGATAGCGTCTCACCGCAAAAATGAAGACAATCGAAGGAAGGATCAGCAGGAGGCCGCCGGCGAAGCGGTAATGCATCGGACTTTCGGAAAGCACCGTCAGCAGATAGGCCGTCAGCGTTCGGTTGCGTACCGTCAATACCGAGGCCGCGAATACCTCGTTCCACGAGATGACGAATGCAAAGACGGCGGTCGCGACAATGCCGGGCAGGGCAAGGGGCGCGACGATCCTGAAGAAGGCCTGCATGCGGGTGCAACCGAACACCCAGGCTGCCTCTTCCAGCTCTTTTGGCACACCGAGAAAAATGCCTTGCGTGACGAGGGCGGCGAAGGGCAGGGCAAGTACGGTGTGGATAAGACCGACGCCGACGATCGTGTCATAGAGGCCGAGCCTGATGAAAGAGACCGTCAGAGGCAGCGCCAGGATTGCGAGCGGGAAAGCGCGCGTCAGCAACACCAGGAGACGATAGCTGTCCTTGCCCCGGAAATTGTAGCGGGCAAGCGCATAACCGGCGGGCGCGCCGAGCAGGATGGATAGCACAACCGTCATTCCGGCCGCGCCGAGCGAGTTCAGAAAAGATCGGAATACGCCCTCGGTCCGCAGGAACAGGATGAAAGGTTCGAGCGAAATGCCGGCCGGCAGGCCGGTCTTTGGCCATAGGTACACACCCTGTCGGCCCCCCAACGCTCCGAGCGCTATCAGGTAGATGGGAACCAGAACCCAGGCACAGAGCGCCGCGATACCGCTCCAGAGCAGCCAGCGACGGGACGCGGCGAAACTTGCCGATGTTGCGGCAGCTCTCGTCGCGGTGGTTTCGGTTTCGGCGCTCATGGCAGACGCTCCGGATCGACCTTGACGGCCTTGAGGTAGACGACGGTCGCGGCAAGCGAGATCAGCATGATCAGGACGGCATAGGCAGCGGCCACGGCATAGTTCTGATTCTGGTTTTGCCAGTTGTAGGCTTCGCCGACGAGGACGGGGAAATTGCGTCCTCCCAGCGCGTAGGCCACGGCGAACACCTCGAAGGCAAGGACCGTGCGCAGGATGAGCGCCGATTGCAGGGCAGGGCGTATCAAGGGCAGCGTTATGCGCCAGAACCGCGTCCATGGCCCGGCTCCGAAGATATCGGCCGCCTCCCGGAATTCCTTCGGAACCTGATTCAGGCCTGCGACGATGATGACCATGACGATTGCCGTACCGCGCCAGACTTCCGCCACGGCGATTGCCAGGAAAAGAGCCATCGGTGTCTGGTAGGACAGCCAGCTCACCGGCCGAGGGATAATTCCGAGGCCGAAGAGCAACGAGTTGAAATAGCCCGTGTTCTGCAGGATCGATAGCCAGACGAGACCGGCGGCAAGGTCCGATATCCCGAGCGGAATTGTCCAGATCCACAGGATCGTCTCGCGCCCGCGCCCGACCTTGGAGACCATCGTCCCCATGGCAAGCGCAAGGGCGATCTGCACCGGTACGACGACGACCGTGAGCAGGAAGGTGTTTTTGATCGAACGCGCGAAGTTGAGGTCCGTCACCATGCGTTCCGCATTTGCGAGCGACGGCGTCCCGTTATCCGAAATCGCCAGCCAGATCGTCTGCAACAATGGCACGGCGAAAAGGAGCGTAAGAAAGACGATGGACGGCATGATGAGGGCATAGGGTATCCAGGATCGATTTTGGGTCACGGTCGGCCACCTCGCACATTGCAGAAGAGAGCTGCCCCGACATTCGCGTCCGTAGCCGGCTCGGCTCGAAAGGCCTCACTCAACTGGACAAGCGCCATCGCTCTGGGCGTCCGGGGCCCAGCAGGGAGCCTTGGCATCGCTCATCAGTTTGGCCAGGGTCGCGCCCTGCGACTTCAGCACATCGTCGATCTGCTCGTTCTGCAGCACGATGCGCTGGAAGGCATCCATATAGACCTTGTTGAACTCTCCGCCCTTATCTCCGAGACCGACCGGCAGAAGCGAAATCAATGCATCCTTGGAGGTTTGCGTCCTGGTCACCGCGCCGGCCAGGAGAGCGACACCCTTGTCCAGGTCCGGAGGCAGCTGCACGTTCAGCGTAGGAAAGAAGCCGAGCTTCGATGCTGTCTCAAGCTGGATCTGCTGGGTGCTGAGATGTTCGATCACCTTGACCGCGCCGTCCCTGTCCGGCGCTCCCTTGGGAATTGCCAGACCGGCGACGACCGGCATGTAGCCGCGCCCCTTCGGACCGGCGGGAGCCGGAAAGACGACATAGTCGTCGGGAGAGGCAGAGATAGCATCCTTCAGACGGGCCACATGATCCCAGGCAACCATGACTTCGCCCGCGGCCAGCGGTTCCTGCATGAAATCGTAGTTGGTGGAATTCGGGTTGACGTAAGCCCAGAGGGCCTTCAGCTTTTCCCACCCGGCCGCTGCATCGGCGTTCTTGAAGGTCCGGACGACACCGCCTGTAAAGGAAGGATAGAAATAGCCCTCGAAATATCTGGACATCAGGCCCTTGGGCCCCGCAGGGAAACCGATCTGCGGCTGGCCTGTGGCGTCCTGCATGTTCTTGCCCCATTCGATCAGCTGGTCGTAGGTCAGTGCATTTATGTCCGCGCCCGCCGGCAGGTATTGCAGGGCTTCCTTTTTCGCGGCCATGACATAGGTCGCCTGCATCCACGGAATATATTGCTGACTTGATTTGCCGAGCTTGCCGAGGTCGAGCAAGGATTGCGGCATGCCCTCGGCGGCGAGTTTTTTGGCGAGATCGTCGAGGGATTCCAACTGGCCCTTGTCGGCGAGCGGGGAAAGCTCGCCATGCAAGGCGCCGACAAGGCTGACGGTATGCTTGCCCGCCTCGCTTTCGGCTTCCATGCGCACGGCGAACTGCGGCGGCTCCTCGACGACATAATCAACCTTGCCCGCATCCTTGAGCAGGTCCTCGCGAACCACCGTCGCTTCTTCGATGGGCCTGAGCTGAGTGGATACGAACACGGTCTGGGCAAGCACTTGCGGCGCATAGGCAAGAGCTGCCGACGCCAGGATTCCGTACATTGCGAAACGCTTCATTTTCTCCTCCTTCTATATGTCCGTGCGCCACGGCTGCAGACTTACGGGACCTTCAGCGGTCGGCAGTGACTGTCGCGATCGACGAACTCGATCGGGTGAAGCTCCTGGAGCTCCTCCGCAAGCTCGCCGCCGATAGCGCGCAACAACAGCGAGGCGAAGCTCGCGCCGAGATTCCGGCTGGCTATGCGCATGGTCGAGAGCGAGGGGCTGGTAAAGGCACCTGTCGGCAGATCGTCGTGACCAACGACACTGATCGTGTCGCCGGCATCGACCTCCCGCAAGGCGCGAAGCGCGCCGATCGCCATTTCATCGGTGGTGCAGACAAGAGCGGTGGGACGAGCGGATCGTGCGAGGAGTTCGAATGTCGCGAGATAGCCGCCTTGTTCCGTTGGCACGCCCTCGGCGTAAAGGTCGGTCTCCAGACCGGCTTCGTCCATTGCGGCCTTCCAGCCCATCCGTCGAACATGGGCGAAATAATAGTCCTGCGGTCCGGCGATCAGGCCGATGCGCCGATGGCCGGCCGCGTGAAAACGTGTGGTCGCGGCGCGGAAGCCGGCAAAGCCGTCGCCGTCGATGAACGGATGCGGCACGAGGCTCTCGGTGCGTCCGTTGGTAACAAAGGGGATGCCGCGCGACTGCAGGAATTCGACCCGCTCGTCCTTGCGCTTGGTACGGACCAGCAGCATCGCATCAACGCGACGGCCGTCGACGAAGCGCCGGCAGATTTCAAGCTCGCTTTCGCCGCGCGGCACCGGAGCGATGACCAGATTGAGGCCGGAGGCGGCAAGGTGCTCTGCGCAGCCCGACAATATGTCGAGGAAGTGGGGAGGCGCGATGTGGCCGGCATCACTCGGCAACGTGACCGCCACCAGCTCAGCGCGTTGCTTGCGTAACCGACGGGCCGAGGCATTGGGGCGATAGCCCGTTTTTTCCGCTGCCTCGCGGACACGATCCCGGGTGGCTGCAGAAACATCCGTATAACCATCTAGCGCACGGGATACCGTAGTGATCGACAGGCCGAGCGACTGGGCAAGCTGTTTTAAATTGGTCACGCCTTTCCTCCGAGGCCGCGGAAAAATTACTGATCCAAAACGTTTTGGTCGTCAAGTCAAAACGTTTTGGATCATTGCGATGCAGCTGCTGCAGCGGTTGGCGCTTGACCGAGACATGTGCCCAAGAAGGAGTGCTCCTGAAAGCCCTACCTGTGACTTCGGAGTATTCTGCGCCGGTCACACCCCATCCTCGGTATGCAAAGCGTTCTCGATCGCAAGAGTAGACCGCGCGAGGAAGCTCAAGCTCCAGGAGGTGCCGGCAAGCGCATAACGATCATGAGGCCGTGAGGATCGTGATCATGAAGATCGAATGTCCCGCCATGACCCTTTGTGATGATCCCATGGGCGATGGAGAGACCGAGTCCGAAACCGCCGCCGCTTATCGTCGATCTTGCTTTATCGGCCTTGAAGAACGGCTGCAGGACGTGTGATTTTAACTCGTCACTAAGCCCGGGGCCGTCATCGGCAACGCGGATGATGACGGCTCCATCCGGATCTTGCGCCAGAAGGACCGCGATATGCGTGGCGTGACGCGAAGCGTTGTCGATGAGATTGGAGACAACGCGTGATATGGCGCGCGGCTTGCAAGCATAGATCAGGCGTCTCGGCCCCTTGAACTCCACCTCGACACCGATGTCCAGGAAATCCGATGTCACCGTCTGCAATAGGCTGGACAGTTCGACCTTTTTTGTGGCCTCAAGCGTACCGTCGAGATAGGCGAGGCTCTCATCGATCATTCCGCCGAGGATTTCGATATCCTTGAGCATCTTGAAACGCAGGTCTTCCGGGTCACAGCGCTCGGCCCGCATACGCAACCGCGTCAACGGGGTGCGCAGGTCATGGCTGATCGATGTCAGCATGGAGGTGCGGGCCTGCATCAGATCCAGCACGCGTTTCCTCATGATATTCAAGGAATATGCCAGGCTCCTTAGTTCCGCCGTTCCTTCCACCGGAAAGGGTTCATCGAGCGCTTCATCGGTCGCGATGCGCTCTGCGGACGCGGCAAATTGGACAATCGGCCTGCCTATCAGCCATGCGCTGACGAAAGCGAGGATTGCCGTAGGAACGAGAATAAGTGTGAGCGTCCCGATAACGGCGGGGAGTATCCATTTGGTCAAGGTGAATGAAGGCAGCCGAAAAACCAGCCCGCGGTTCTCTGCGGTCGCAACGACAAGGCTCGGTTGCTCAAGAGAACGGAAAAACCGGGCCGGCTCCAGAAATAGGTTCGAATCGAGGAGTTCGCGTATGGCCGAAGATAGATCCTGCGCGGATACGGGGTTTGACCTCAACTGCGCAACACTTGCGCGCTCCACGTCGAGGCCGCTTTCCCTGGCCTTCTGCAGTATCTGGTCCTCTTGCGAGGCGCTTGTCGTTGCACGGAAGTCCTCGCTTATCATTCCGATCTGCCCGATGAGGCGTCCGATCTCTATTCCCTTATCAAAGCGGCCGCGCAGCAGTGGCTCTGTGATAGCACCTATCGTCGTCACGATGACTGCAAGCACGATAGTCAACACTGCAATTTGCGTTCGCACAGAGGTGCGGCGGAGTGCTTTCACGGCAGCCTGCCCACCTTGGCTGCGAACATGTAGCCTCCAAGGCGCACTGTCTTGATGAGTGAGGGCTCTTTGAGGTTGGGTTCGATTTTTTGCCGCAGCCGGCTGATATGGGCGTCGACGCTGCGTTCGACCGGGCCTGCCGAGCCGGCATGGGTCATCGAAAGCAACTGCTCGCGGGTGAGGATTCGGTTTGGATTCTGGCAAAAGGCCAGGAGCAGGTCAAATTCCGCTGTCGTCATCACGACTTCGGCGCCTTCGGGATCAATCACCTGCCTAGTCTTGGGATCGATCGTCCAGTCGGCGAACGTAAGCGGTTTACTCGGATCGTCCCCAGCCGGTTCGCCTCCATAAGAGGCCCTGCGCAACAAGGCTTTAACGCGGGCCATCAACTCCCGCGAATTGAAAGGCTTTGTTACATAGTCATCGGCTCCGAGCTCCAGTCCGATGATGCGGTCGATTTCGTCGCGTAGCGCCGTCAGCATGAGGATCGGCATCGGCCCTGCCGCGCGCAGGCGCCTGCAAATACTGAAGCCGTCTTCGCCGGGAAGCATTCCGTCGAGAATGATGAGGTCAAAGCGGCGTTGCTGCAGGGCCTCGTCCATGGCTCCGCCGCTGATGACCGACGTGGCCTCGAATCCGTTGTCGCGGGCAAGCTCGATCAGCATCGAAGCGATTTCCTCATCGTCTTCCACAACGAGAAGATGAGGTGAGTCATTCGTCCCACCTTTGGTGGCCATGCCGAGTTCCTTGCGAAAATCCAATGCTACGCTCAACTCTATTCGTCTCTCGTCCTGTGGTACATGGTTGATATTTTACTGATTTCGAAACGCTCGGACCTTACCAAAGGCCAATACAGCACGGTGTTGAGTTATATTATAAAATGTTGCGGAGAGTGCAGTGTGTCCGCAGGGCCCGACGCCCTCGGGTCCGCGTTCATGCAGCCACACAGCTAAGGCGCCTTTTCCGGACGCGTGCAGTCACCGAGGCAGTCTGAAGCTTGTCTGAAACCTCTCGCAAGAGATTGGCGAAATCCGCGTGTGAGGTGCCATCGGCCTCCAGGACCCGATGGATCAAGGGATCATGCAGCATTTCCTCAATTGTCATGTCCTTATTGCACATGCTTGTCTCCTTTCGGTTCATACAAACTATGGGCGACCGAAATCGCGTTTGCGTGACGAAAATCTGGCGAATCTGCGATGAGTTGTTCCCTTATTGTTGATTTGCGCTGAGAGTTGACCCGGGATTTGCACTGAGAAGTGACCCGCCTTTAGATATCGTTTGTGTTGGTCGTGGTGGTCAAGTTCCGCCGTTTCTCCTTTGTCGGTTTGGGTTCATGAGCAGAGCTGTTCTTGAAGCGGAAGCTGTCGTTTCCGGTCTCAAGGATGTGGCAATGATGAGTGAGCCGGTCGAGTAGCGCGGTTGTCATCTTGGCATCGCCAAAGACGCTGGCCCATTCGCTGAAGCTGAGGTTGGTCGTGATGATAACGCTGGTGCGCTCATAAAGCTTGCTCAGCAGATGGAAGAGCAGCGCGCCACCTGAAGCGCTGAACGGCAGGTATCCCAGTTCGTCGAGGATCACGAGATCGGAATGGACAAGGCGATTGGCGATCTGCCCGGAGCGACCTTGTGCCTTTTCCTGTTCCAGTGCGTTGACCAGTTCGACGGTCGAGAAGAACCGAACCCGCTTGTGGTGATGCTCGATGGCCTGGACACCGATCGCCGTGGCAATGTGCGTCTTGCCCGTGCCGGGGCCGCCAACCAGAACAATGTTGTTGGCGTCATCGAGGAATTCGCAGCGGTGGAGCTGTTGCACTAGCGCTTCGTTGATCTCGCTGCTGGCGAAGTCGAAGCCGTTCAGATCGCGGTAAGCAGGAAAGCGTGCGATCTTGAGCTGGTAGGCCGTCGATCGCACCTCCCGTTCAGCCGTTTCCGCTTTCAGAAGCTGTGACAGGATCGGAATGGCAGCTTCAAACGCCGGTGCTCCCTGTTCTGTTAGTTCTCCGACGGCTTGAGCCATGCCGTGCATCTTCAATTGCCGTAGCATGATGACAATCGCACCGCTCGCCGGGTTATGACGCATGACGAACCTCCGTCTTTCTCAAGGTGTCGTAGCGTTCGACATTGGCCCTAGGCTCATTGGTGAGCACCAGTGCCTGGGGTGCGTCGAGCGTCGGCGGCGTGAAGGATTTGCCATCGACAAGGCGATGCAGCAGATTCAACACGTGGGTCTTGGTCGGAACCCCGGACTTCAGCGCCATGTCAACAGCCGACAGGACTGCTTGCTCATCGTGCTGAAGAACAAGCGCCAGGATATCGACCATCTCCCTGTCTCCACCCGGCTTCTTGAGCAGGTGTTGCTGCAGGTTCTTGAATGCGTCCGGTAGCTCGGCGAACGGAGCACCATTGCGAAGAGCGCCTGGTTTGCGCTGTACGACAGCCAGATAGTGCCGCCAGTCGTAGATAGTCTGTCCCGGGCGGTCATAGGAGCGATCGATGACGCGGTGATGCTCGCAGACGATCTGACCTTCCGCTGCGATAACGACACGATCCGGATAGACCCGAAGGCTTACCGGGCGATTGGCGAAAGAGGCCGGGACGCTGTAGCGGTTGCGCTCAAGATGCACGAGGCAGGTCGGCGTGACACGCTTTGTATATTCGACAAAACCATCGAACGACCTGGAAACAGGCATGAGAGCCAGAGCCTCCTCAGCCCAGATGTCGGCAATGGTGCCGCGCACCTGACCATGTGGTGTCTTTGCCCAGAACTCCTTGCATCGAAGCTCAAGCCAATCATTCAGGGCTTCCAATGATGGAAAGCGCGGGATCGGTTGAAAGAAGCGATGACGCGCATCCTGAACGTTCTTCTCGACTTGCCCCTTCTCCCAACCTGAAGCCGGATTGCAGAACTCCGGCTCGAACAGGTAGTGGCTGGCCATCGCCATGAAGCGGACGTTGACGTCACGCTCTTTTCCACGGCCAACCTTGTCGATCGCTGTGCGCATGTTGTCGTAGATGCCACGGCCAGGAATTCCACCGAAGACGCGGAATGCATGATTGTGCGCGTCGAACAGCATCTCGTGGGTCTGCAGCAGGTAGGCCCGGACGATAAAGGCACGGCTGTAGCTCAGCTTCGTATGTGCCACCTGCAGCTTGGTGCGCTCATTGCCGATGATGGCCCAATCCTCAGACCAGTCGAACTGGAACGCCTCACCCGGTTCAAATGCCAGGGGGACAAACGTGCCACGTCCTGTCGTCTGGAGTTCTCTCTGTCGGTCCGATTTCCATTCTCGAGCAAAGGCTGCAACGCGGCAGTAGGAACCGTCATAGCCGAGGCTCACCAGATCAGAATGCAATTGCTTCATTGTCCGCTTCTGCTTGCGGCTCTTTTTCGATTCCGTCTTCAGCCAGGCTGATAGCCGATCCGCGAATGGATCAAGCTTGCTCGGCCGCTCCGGAACATTGAACTTCGGCTCAACACCGCCGGCACGCAGATATTTGCGGATGGTATTCCGGGATAAGCCCGTCCTGCGGCATATCTCCCGGATCGATAGCTGATCCCGAAAATGCCAGCGTCGGATTACGCTCAGTAACGCCATGTCGATCACTCCAGAGCCCCCGCTGAAACCACAGGGGATGATTGAAACATGGGTCAACTCTCAGTGATATTTTCCCGCAGTCCCGGGTCAGCTCTCAGCGCAAATCAACACCCTTATGTTGTGTGTTGTTTGCAGCCGGCATCCTCCGGGTCTGGGTTTTCCGCAGTCCAATTCTCTGGAAATCCTCAGGCATTGCGTCCTATGAGTCATGTCGCGTTGCGGTGAACGTGACGCCCTGGAGAAAGGCCGGTTTTTCAAACGTCGTTGGAGGCTCTCTGCCGTGATTGCGTTTCCAGTCGTCGATCAGCGGTTGGATATCGATGATGGGAAGCAAGCAATAAGCTCGTACCTGTTCGACGAGGGGAGATGTCGTCACGATCGCGGTGAAGTGCTGAGTTAAGATCGCATTTTCGAACTCGCATGTTGTCAATGCGTGAAACACGGTCAACCCCTCGGCCTCAAGTTCTCTTTGAAGAAGTTTGACCGGTAACTGGGCCGGCAAATAGAGGCAGATACGGCAGATCTTCGGTAACGCGATAAGGTTGAACATAATTGTCTCCTTTCGTTGTCGACGTCGTAACGCGCCCGAGCCTTGCATTGCGTTGTATTTTGTTGCTTTTTGTTGGCCTGCCGTGCCGGGCGATTAACCGGATTGATCGCAACAAAAACATATAAAACCGAACACACCGAAAAAATTGGCTGTTCTAGTCTTCATCATCAATGCGATGAGGATCCAGATCATGTCTCTTGAGACAGCCGACAGGAAGATACTTGTATTTCTGCCGCAGCCGGCAGCCCGGTCAATCGTCATTCGCCTCGGCCAGCACGGTTACGCCGCCGTTGCGATGTCCACGATACCGGACGTGTTCGAGGCCCTCCGGGCGAATGAATTTATTTTCGCGGTCACCACGAGGCCGGATATCACCCTTCTAAGGAACATTCGCGCCATTCCGGTGATCAATCTGGAGATATTCTTCCATGCTGGACCCACCGATAATGGCTCCGTATCGGGCAAAAACGCTTCGACGGGAAAGCATTCATAGATCGGGTCGAGTTCCTGTCCCGACCGACGCCGTCTCAATCAAACGATGACCAGGCTTCGGACCCGCAATCCGTCCCTCACAAGGAAGGCGCCGTATCGCGATGGTGGACCAGAGTGATGGCACCGTGGCGCCAAGCACGTCACGGTGTCGCGCTACCAGACGTCCGGACATGACCGGCGGGCAGGGTTCAGGTGGGTTGTTGCCGGGTCTCGCCCGCCTCCCGTTTGAAGCAAGTCGTGATGTGGACCCTAACGCCAGTAGCAATGATCGACGCGATTGGCATCGAACCATGAGGATCGTCCTTCCCAGGCAGGAAGGGCTGTTTCTAGGAGGCTGTCTGATGACATTCTGGCTGATGGGCGTTGCGGCGTGGAGCGGTTACGCCCTCCTGGGGCTCTTCTTGCTGGTCGCTGCGGCGCGAGCCATTCGTCAACTCGTCGGTGCGGTTGCCCACCGGCTGCCGCGGCGCTCACAACTTAGGCATTACCTCCTCATCGGCACGTCGGTAGTGTTTTTCGGCATGCTCGTCTTGAGGGGCTGCTATCTCGCGGCAGTCATCGTGGACAATCGATTGGGCTCCGGCCCATTCAAGATCAGTCAAAATTGGCGAGGTAGCGCCAGCCCGGTCGAACACGACGCGACGCAGGCCGCACATTTCTGAACATAACCGAAAACACAGCAACGCAACCGGCATCTGTTGTCTATTCATGCAGCATCCGCATTCCAGCGACTGCCCGCCCAATTGGAGAAACGACTTGAAAGCAGTCTTGAAAAACTTGATCGCATGCATCCTTATCGGATCGACAGTCGCCGGTTGTGCGACGGCCGATCCGCTCGCTTATTCACAGTTGGCTTCCGCGGCATATCTTCAGCCGAACCCAGGTGACCGAAGCGGACGGATGCCTTATCGCTATAACGGAAATATTGACTGGAAACTGTATGACAAGGCGATAGTCGATCCGGTCGCCATTTATCGCGGTCGCGATAATCAATTCGTTGACGTGAGCGAGCAAGAGAAAAGCGAGCTGGCAAACTACTGCAGACGCGCTTCTCACAAAGCCTCAGCCGCCGCTTTGCGATTGTTAACGCACCGATGCCGGGCACGGTTCGAATTGACCTGACGCTCGCGGGTGCGAGGAAGACGACACCGGTTCTCGGGCCTTTCTCGCACATCGATGTTGGCGGCGGCGTCTACAACGCAGTTCAGGCGGCACGGGGCAAGGAAGGCTCCATGACGGGATCCGTGTCCTATGCGGTCGAAATCCACGACGCCAGCAGCAATCGCCTGCTTTCTGCCTTCGTTGCCAAACAATATCCAGGTGCGATGAACATTGGCGCTAGCTTCGGCGCTCTTAAAGCATCGAAAGTCGCCATAGACAAAGGTGCCGATTCGCTTCTCACGCAATTCCGGTGACGGCGCATATCCAAGACAGAAGATAAACGTGTCAGGCTCCTCCCATGGGCAGTCGACCGGCGGACACGCCCTTCCATGCAATACCATTTTCCGCGCTGAAGGAGTGTGGCAGCACCGTCATGTCATTGACCTGACGCCTGTCGGAAAGCAACCCCGACAGGATCTTTCATCAGTCGTGCTTGGTGCCGGGATGCTGACTGTTTAGCCCCGGAGCTCATCGGACGCTATCGATAGCGGGAATAATCGGCCGTGGCAGGCCGGACACGTCGGCAACTTGGCGGTAGGCCGGAACGGGCTTGGCGTCGCACCCGACAATAAAAAAAGGGCCCCGAAGGGCCCCCTGATTGCGCAAAGCAAAAAATCAGCGCTGGAGATTGACGAGCACGTCCAGCAGGTCGGAGCCGGTCTGGAACACCTTGGAGTTGGCCGTGTAGCTCTTCTGGGCCTGGATCATGTCCGTCAGCTGGCCGGCCAGGTCGACATTCGATGCTTCCAGCGAGTTCGACTGGATGTAGCCGAGACCGTTGCTGTTGGCGAAACTGGTGACGGTAACGCCGGAGTCGCCATTGGCCTGATAGACGTTGCCGCTGAGGAGCGTCAGCTTGTCCGGGCTTGCGACCGTCGCCAGCGGGATCTGATAGATCGCTTTGGGATCGCCGGTCTTGTAGTTTGCATAGACGACGCCGTCCTTGTCGATGGTGACGCCTGTGACCGGGCTTGCCGCCTGTCCATCGGTCGATCCTTTCGAGCTGAAGTCGGTCGCCTTCTGCGTCATCTGGCTCAGATCCATTGCGATCGAACCACCGGTCTTGGCATCGGTAACGGTGAAGTTTCCGCCGCTTGTCAGATTTCCGTTCGAATCGAACGTCAAGGTGCTGGTGGCGAGCGGGCCGGAGGAATAGGGGAAGGAACTGCTGCCGGACGTACTGGCATCGGCGTTGCGATAGACGCTCACTTCCCACTGATCCGTCGTAGGAGGCGTTGCCGTCGCATCGGCGGCCTGCGTCTTGGTATAGTAGATGTCGTACATGACGGTGTTGCCAAGCTTGTCGTAGGCGACGACCGAGCTTTTCTGCGTATCGGCTGTCGTGGTCGACTGGTTCGCACTGGGAAGTGTCTCGGTCGAACTCGGCACGACAACCGTCGCATTCGAATTGAGGTTGCCGGTAAAGCTGCCCGAAGTCGATGCCGAGCTGGCAAGGCCGTTCTGGTTGACGTTGATCGGCACCAGGCCGTCGAAACCGTTGACGACGACGGCAGGCGCTCCCGATTGATAGGAATAGCCCATCAGGGTATAGCCGGCGGAATTCACGAGATTGCCGTTGGCATCGGGGACGAAATCGCCCGCCCGCGTCAAAACCGTCTTGCCGTCGGCGCCTTGCACCACGAAGAAGCCGGCGCCCTGGATAGACAGATCGCTGCTCGACGACGTCGAGACGGTATCGCCCTGCTGGGAGACCGAATAGCTGACACTCGTTTCGACGCTGCCGGAATTGTAATTCCCACCGCCAGAGGCCAGGATCAACGACGAAAAGCTGGTGCTTGCCGACTTGTAGGCCGTTGTGTTGACGTTCGCGATGTTGTCCGACACGGTGCTAAGCTTATTTGCCTGCGCATTCATGCCTGAAACTGCTGTTTTCATGCTACCAAAGATGCTCATTGGTTCCTCGCACGTTGCTGATGCCGATACGATAACCAGAGTGACTTGTGTGAAACTGGCTTTTTCCTGTGCAGCAAAGTCGAGAAAAGCTCCTGCCGCGCCCATTGCGCGATCTGTGGCACTTTTTATTTCAGGCAATTTTCCAGGGTGCAGGACGCTACCTATTGCGAGGGTAGATGCGGAGCCGGGAAATCCAGGACACGGCTGGTATAGCTTTCGATCAGCGCACTGAACGGCGTGCCATCGGGCAGTTTCAGGACGGCATGATGTTCGAGAAGAAAGGGCGGTAGAGCGAGCGACCCCGCTTCCGATGGTGGCAGGTCCGCTCCGGATTCCCATCCTTGCGGAAGAGGGGACCAAAGCAGTCTGGCCGAGAGATTCGTGCGGCTGAAATTAAGGGCCTGAACGGCGCGGCCGAAGGCGATATCGCTCGTATCGAGCGCCTTGTTCATCTCTGCCGTCAGCTTTGACGGGACGTACCAGTTATCCGCTTCCGACAGGACCCGGTCACCGCAGGCGAGGCGAACGCGGCGGTAGGCGATTGGTTCGTCGGGACCGACGGCGAGCAGCTTGCGGATCGCGCCGTCGGCCGGCTTGTCCTGCCCGCGCACACGCTGAGCGACGATCTTGGAGCCATCCGGTGCAAGCTTGTGGGCAGCGCACCAGCGGTCGAGCGTCAGCGTGGCGCTGGCATTGCTGAGAAGATCGGCATTCAGGGTCTGAAGGATGGCAAGCGCTTCCAGCCGAGAGGTCGGTGTATCGGGCCATTGCGCCGAAGTGGACATCTCCTGCGCCATGACAGTCTGTGTGCCAAGCGCAAGGGTGGCGGAACCGCCGATAGCAATGATGCGGGCGAATGATGAGGACCAGGAGAGCATGCCGACGAAATCCTCTGCGCAAACGAAATTCTAAAGATCGGAACTCGCCGCCTGACAAGTTCGCCGATGGCATAGATGGCAGCCCTGCTGCTGTTGGCAAGACCCAAAGTGCCTTTATGGCCGCTCTCAACGAGAGCAGCGATCTTGCCCGGTTTTCTAATCCGCGCTTCGGCTGATATGGATGCTGTAAACGCTTGCCCTTTCCTGTGCGACGAAATCGGTCAGGGCGGCGGGGATTTCGACATTGGCGCTGTATCGCGCCAGAACATGGAACCCGTTCGGAAGGCAAGCGGCGATGCGGTCGATGATCTTCTCATAATCGACGATCAGCAGTTCCCGTCCCACCGTCAGATCGAAAAGCACGGGATCGGCTATGACGTGCTCATTCTCGCAAAACCAGTAGGAGGAGATCGTCAGATCGGGCAGATAACCGATCCGCGCCGGCAGCGTCCGCTGCTCGAACTGGAAACGACCCGGCAGTGCAGCGGCTGACATGAGTTCCCTGGCGAGCGAAAGCTGATGTTCCGATATGTCCAGCCCGTGAAGTTCCAGCTCGGGATTGCCGGCGAGATAGGCAAAAGCGAGGCTGAAGGCGCCCGAGCCGCAGCCCAGATCGCATACCCGCCTATATTTGTGAGCCGCGGCTTCGAGGTTGGCGAGCGCCTGCAGGCATTTCAGGGAATTCCGCATTCCAAAAGCGCGGGTAAATGCATCGGCGGCTAGGCTATAGTCGAAAATCTCGATCTGGCGCCTGCTTTCGACGGCGTTGCGCAAAGCAATGGAGTCGTTGCTTGGATGGTAGAGATGATTGCATCTCAGCAGGATCTCGGCAAACTCCTCGAGATGTAGGGTCTTTGCGTCCGTGCATGCCATGCAAGCTCGTCCTCGTTTAAGGGGTGGACTCATCGGCACGATTGGAACGGGAGCACGCAACGAAAGCAAGCCCTCGACCTGCCTTCGATCGCCAAGATTGAGGTTGGCGGCGGTGCGCATTCACGCGGCGGGCTGTTCTTCGAGCCTACGCTCCCTGGTGGGTGCCAGGTCGGACATGACGGTGGCCAGCGAAGAGAGCTTTGCACCGATCTTCCGGTTCAACAGGACTCGGGAAGTGATCGACATGGCCACCGCCACCGAGTTCGGTCGCGAAGGCTCAAAGTATGATTTCCTGTCGATGAAATATGTCTGTTTTGGAGGAATGGGGTGAAGATAGGCGCTGCGCAATAGGCTCTTCCCAAGGATGGAGCGGTTTCGCGATTCGAAGAAAAGCTCCAAGAGCAGATGATCCTCGTCAGGAACCCACGCTGGCCAACAGTTTTTCGACACCGGTTGCCCATCCCAGAAGCCGCCGGTCCCATCCGCTGCGCGCCATCAATGTCAGTCCCGCCGGCAGAGAAAGTCGGGGCAAGGGAAGCGAAATGGCCGTTAAATCGAATTGATTTGCAATCTGCGTGTTTCTCAAAAGAAGAGACTCCGTCTGCTCCGCAAACTCCGTGTCGGCATCGATATGGTCGATGCGGGGAGCAAAAATGGGAGTTGTTGGCAGCACGAGCGCATCGATGCATTTCAGGCGATCATCCATCTCCGCCATCAATTCGCTGCGCGTGCGCATCATCCGCAAATAAGCCCAAGCCGGAAATTTCAGCCGGCGTCTCAATGGTTCGGAGACGCGCGGATTAACGGGCTCGATACCGGCGCGGAGCCAATCCGCGTGAATTTCGGCAGCCTCGACAGAGGCAATGGACGCTTCGCGTGTCGCTGCACGCATCCGTTCCAAAAGGTCGTCGATATCGCACTCCGAAACCAGCGCGCCATTCTTCCGCAACAGGTCCAGAGCATTGTCCATGCTCGCTGCGATCTCGCCGTGAACATCGCTCAGCAGGTATCCCTTTGGTATGCCCAGCTGCACGCCCTCCAAAGGAAGCTCTGACATCTCGTTTGCAGCTTCTCCCGCCATGATTGCGTCGGCTAATGCACAGGCAGCCACTGAGCGTGCGATCGGACCGATCGAATCGAGTGACGGCGAGAGGGGAAAGGCGCCGTCGAGGGGTATGCGTCGGGCCGTGGGCTTGAAGCCGACAACACCGTTCAATGCCGCGGGGATGCGGACAGAGCCGCCCGTATCCGAACCTATCGCTATATCGCAGGTGCGCTCGGCCACCGACACGGCGGCCCCAGCCGATGATCCCCCCGGGATCAATTCGGGATTGCATGCGTTGCCCGGAGTTCCGTAGTGCGGGTTGATTCCGGTCGTGGTGAAACAGAATTCGTCCAGATTTGTTTTCCCGAGGATAACGGCGCCGGCTTTTCGCAGGCGCTGGACCACCGGGGCGTCCTCCCGGGCAGGGGGAGTGCTGCGTCGGATAACCGACCCGGCAAGCGTGGGTTCGCCGGCCACGTCGAAGATATCCTTGATTGAGATGATCGTGCCGTCGAGAGGCCCCAGCAGCGCATTTGAGCGACGGCGGCGATCCGAGGCGTCGGCGGCGGCGCATGCCTCCTTGCGATAGACCTTCAGAAACGTATGCTCCCTGTCTTTCCGATCCTCCAACACCGCCAAGGTTCGTTCCAACCGGTCGCGCGAGGTTGTCATTGCCTTCTGGTCATCGATCATGGAATTCGGCTGCTCCCACAGAGAGATGCGCTCCTGTTCAAGCGCGGCGGTCGGCTTTCCGGCCGGGCGGCGTGTGCGGTCTGGACAGGATATTCAGTCCCCATACCGATCTTCCTTCGATTCTCGCAACGCCATTGTCCTCGGAGAATAAGGAATCTGCGGGGACGATGGATCGTCATCGCTCCTCCCGGAACCGGTCTTACGGTTTACCGAGCTCTCTACAATCGTCCTGCCTCGATGATGCTCTGCAGGAAGCTGCGTGTGCGATCCTCTTTCGGGTCTTCGAAAATCTGCGAAGGAGGGCCTTCCTCATGAACCTTGCCGCCATAAAGGAAGCAGACCTTGCTTGCCACTTCGCGTGCGAAACCCATCTCATGCGTGGCGAGCAGCATGGTCATGCCCTCGGCCGCGAGATCGCGCACGATGTTCAGGACCTCGGACACCAACTCGGGATCGAGCGCCGAGGTAATTTCGTCCAGAAGCAGCACCGATGGCCCCATCGCCAGCGCCCGCACGATGGCGACGCGCTGTTGCTGGCCGCCGGAAAGCTGATCGGGATAGGCCGTTGCCCGATGTTCGAGGCCGATGCGCTTCAGCAGCGACAGTGCGCGGGCTTCGGCATTCTCGCGTTTCTGGCCCAGGACCTTGGTCGGCGCAAGCATGACGTTCTCGACCACGCTCATATGCGGGAACAGATTATAGCTCTGGAATACGATGCCGACATCGCGCCGGAGCGCATTGACGTCGACACCGGGGCCGGACATGCGGTCGCCGTGAATGCGGATCTCGCCATCCTGGATCTGCTCCAGCCCGTTGAGGCAGCGCAGCAAAGTGGACTTGCCGCAGCCCGAAGGACCGATCAGGCATACGACTTGATGCTCGTCCACGTCGAGGTTCAGCCCGTCGAGAATTTTCACGAGGCCATAGGATTTCGTTAGGTTGCGAATTTCGATCATCGCCATCGGTCGTACCTTTCCGGATCAGCTATGACTGCGTGCGGCGCTGCTCACGCTCGAGCAGCCTGTCCACGAAGCGGGCTTGCGGGATAGTGATCAGGATGAAGAGCAAGGCCACCGTCGTTACCGGCGACAGGTTGAAATTGTTGGCGCCGACGATGCGTGCCTGATTGAATGCATCGATAGAGCCGATAACATTGACGAGCGCCGTATCCTTCTGCAGGCCGATGAAATCGTTGAGCAGCGGCGGTATGATGCGCCGCACCGCCTGCGGCAGCACGACATAACGCAGGGTCTGCATATAGGACAGGCCGAGAGATCGAGCCGCCGCGACCTGGCTGCGGTGAATACTGTCGATGCCGGCCCGGTAGACCTCGGCAACATAGGCGCCATAGGTGAGCGTAAGCGCAATGATGGCGTAGGATTCCGGCGCCAGATCCTTCAGATAGGGCAAGCCTGTCAGCGGGATGCCGAAGCCGATAAGATAGATATTGATGATCGCCGGCATGCCGCGGAACATATCGGTGTAGATGGTTGCGATCAGGCGGACCGGCCGCCCGGCTTCCCCCGGCATCAGCCGGGCGATCGCGACAATCAGCCCCCAGATCAGCACCAGAACCTCTGCGAGCACGAAAATGTAGATGTTGATCCAGAAGGCTTTCAGCACCAGGCCGAACGAGCTGAAAATCAGCGGCAGTTGCACGAAGGTGCGGCTGACGGCAAGGTCGTTGGCCATCAGGAATTGCGTGCCGAGGAGCAGGAGCGTGATGACCGCCCCGTAGCCGAAGGTCGAAAAGGCCGACTCGCGTGATGTTGCGGCGGCGATCCGGGCGGCAATCAGGTCATTGCCGGCAAGGGCATTTTTGGCCGCGACGGACGCAAGCCACGATTTCGTCGCCGGTCGTAGCAGCAACAATATCGCAATCCCGCACAGAACCAGCAAGCCTGCCGAGATGGCGCCGCCCGCACCGAGTTCGGTCAGGGCTCCATAGATGTCGCGCAGGGTTTTCCAGCCTGCAAGCAGAACGACAACGCTGACGATCAGGGCGGTCACGGCCCAGTTGGTCGTGTCTTTCGGCGGTGCGCTGGCACTCCAGCTGCGCTCGCCTTCATAAAGGCCAAGCAGGGGCTTGGTCCCCGGTCGAGAGGTATTTTCGGTCATCGCATGCCTCTGCCTTCAAGGCATTTTCCGGAATGCACTCGGTTTATCGATGGAAAATGCGTCAGAACAAATCTGGGCGAAGATGCCGCTCCAGAATCTGTCCGCTGCCGGGAAAATCCCGGCTAAAGCAGGCGATTGCGGGAACGGTTGCACCGGATCGCCGGGGACGGCGATCCGGTGCGACAGCGTGATCAGGGCTTGAGATAAGGAATCTGGGCCGGATCCGCACCCCAGGCATCGGCCAGATATTTCTTGGAGAGGGCGGCAAGGGTGCCGTCCTTCTTCATGTCCTCGATCATCTTGTTGAAGGCGGTCTCGTTGGGCGATCCCTTCGGATAGAGCGCGCCATAGGACTCGCCCGTCGAATACTGATAGGGCACTTCGATCATACCGTGCGAGTTGGTGGCGACCCCGAGCATAATCGAGGTGTCATGCAAGGCGGCATCGATCTGGTTGGACATCAGCGCTGTGGACAGCACGCCGGTATCGGAGAAAACCTTGACTTCCTTCGGCTTCAGCTTCTGATCGACGAAATTCGCGCCGGTCGTGCCTTGCATCACGCCGAAGCGCATGTCCTTCACCGTATCGGCGGAGTACTTCGTACCCTTCTTGACCGCCACGCCGATATCGGAGTCGAAATAGGGCGTCGAGAAATCAACCACTTTCTTGCGCTTGTCCGTGATGGAGATTTCAGCCAGCGCGATATCGAAATCCTTGGTCTGGGCGGCGACGAGCGCGTCGAAGGACACGTTGACGACCTTCACCTTGTCGAGGCCGGCGCGATAGGCCATGTTGATGGCCATGCAATATTCGTAGCCATCCTTCATGGCATCCGGTGAATCGCCGTTCCACCAGGCCGGTGCCGGCAACGTGGTCTGGACGGTCAGCTGGCCTGCGACTGCCGGCTTGATCGGATCGGAACCCTTGGTGCCAGTAACTTCGCAATTACCGATCTTTTCCGCCATGGCGGGAATTCCCGTGCCAAGCAGCATTGCACAACAAATCAGGCTTCCTGCAACAAATTGCTTTCCTACGCGAGTTTTCATATTCAGGTTCTCCTCCTTTATATTTTGTCATTTATGATTATCTCGCTGCCGCCATGCAGAAACGGATTTGCCGATCCTATAGCGCCTCACGACCCTCACAAGACATTTGTGACTCAGAGCTTTTGTAAACACAAGCACCGTTTGCAGCGACGAAATGGCAGGGCCAGTTCACCAAGAGGTGCCGGATCCGACCGGAGCCCCGACGATGCCAGCCAATCTGCATCATTCGGCGGAAAGGAGATGATGATGGCGTGCGGAAAATGTCTTGGCTTCCATGGGCTGATGTCGAACTACACGTCGCTCGCGCTGTCCATTCCACGGCAGGCCGAGCTTTTTTCGTGCAGAAATTGCGGTCAGCTTCTCGAAATCGGCGCGCTGGCGCGCTTCCCGATCTTCCTCACGCCTGAGCAGGCGCGCGACAATTTTCCCGACGGCGGCTGGACCGCTGATGACCCGTCCGCAGACGGTTAGCGATCGCCGGTCCTCGTGGAATAGGCTATTTCGGTCAGCCACTTTGTTGGCCTGGCATGAAGGTCGATCCGCAAGGCTCGAGCGCCAAGGTGGAAAAGCGCAGCCGGCCTTTTGCGGTTGTCGCAATATCGATGACGGCGGCCGCACCGAGGCTTCAGGGATCAAAGCTGCTCGAGGACAGGCGATCGCACGCGATTGGACAGTTTGGCGGATATCCGGCTGCAAGCGGCCCGCAATATTTCCGCCGTGTACTGATGACGGCTTTCACGGGTATGACGGTTCACGTAGGCGATAATGACGGCGGCGACTGCATTGCCGTCGGCGCCGAGCACCGGACAGCAAATATCTGTGATGCCGACAAAGTCACGACTTGGCCGCAGCTCGTATCCCTTCGATCTGATCGACGCGAGATGCGCGGCGATCGCTCCGCGATCGCTTGCCACCCCGCTGTGGGTGTCGCAGGCATCGATGATCCGGCTCGCGGCGTCCGGCGGTTGAAAAGCCAGGATAACCTGGCCCGATGTTGCATCCGATGCGATGCGCCCATAACCCAGACGAAGAGTGAAGGACATATCCTCTCCGCCCGGAACTGCGGCAGTGACCACGGTCAAGCCATGGTTGATGACGACCAGATGCGCGGACTGCTGGCTTTCGTTTGCAATCTTCGTGAGTTCGGGCATGGCAGCGCTCATCAGGTCCTGGGCATTCGGCGTGTGAAGCCCAAGCTTGAACAGCCGGTCCGTCAGGGAATAGGCGTCCGTCTCGGAATCGCGATCAATGTAGCCGCGTTCCTGAAGAGCGACCAGCATCCGGAATATCTCGCTCTTGGAGCGGCCCAGCCCGTCGGCAATCTCCTTCATTGTCAGGGCATGGCGCGCCTCGGCGAGCAACTCCATCACCTCCAGCCCTTTCGTCAGGGCGGGCGCTGCATATGCGGGCTTGCCACTATCATTTTCGGTGCTGCTCATGAGGCGAATCCTTCCTTGCCGACAAACATAATGAACTTGAATCGACATTGCCATTTGTTTCATATGAGAACTTGACATCATATATGAAACTGTCATGGTGATGGCACAGACGAGGAACGAGTGAATGGAAATGAAAAATCGAGCAGCCGCGACCGATTACGATACCAAGCGCAATGCGATTTCTCCGCGGCGCAACAGCGTCTTCACCGCCATCGACTTCGATCGCGACGGCAAGCAGATCGGATATTTTCATGTTCCGCAGTCGCCTCACGATGACGCCTGGGGAACCGTCCAGGTGCCGCTTGCAGTGGTCAGGAATGGCCCCGGTCCGACGATCCTGATCGAAGCCGGAAACCACGGCGACGAATACGAGGGGCCGATTGCCCTCGGCGAGCTTCTCCGCGAGATCGACCCGAAGGATATCAGCGGCCGCATCATTGCCATTCCTGCCATCAACGTGCGTGCCGTCGAAGCCGGCACGCGGACGTCTCCCGTCGACGGGCTGAATTTCAATCGCACCTTCCCGGGCAATTTCAATGGCACGCTGACCAGCCAGATTTCCGCCTATGTGCATGATTGCCTGTTCCCGATCGCCGATTACTTCCTTGATCTGCATTCCGGCGGCTCGTCGCTGATGATCCTCCCAAGCGCCATCATCGAGCCGTCACCGACAGCCGAAGGCCATCGTCTCAACATCAAGGCGACCCTGGCCTTCGGTGCGCCGACCGTGGTCATGGTCGACAATCTCGGCGAGACCCGCACGTCGACGGCCGCTGCAAATCTGCAGGGGCTGATCGTCATCGGCAGTGAAATGGCGGGCGGCGGCCTGGTCAGCCCGGATGCGCTGGATATCTGCCGCCGTGGCATCCGCAACGTGCTCAAGCATGCCGGAATCCTGAAGGGCGAAATCGACCGGCCGGCCAACGCCAATGCGCGGGTTCTGAAGGTTCCGGGCAGCGAGGGTTACATCATTTCCGATGAGGACGGCGTGTTCGAACCCATCAGTCTGCTCGGCGATTTCGTGAAGAAGGGTGACATAGCCGGCCGGATTCATTTTCTGCGCACGCCGCAACGTGAGCCGGTCACACTCTATCACCCGATCGACGGCATCGTTTTTGCCAAGCGTCAGCCCGGGCGGGTGAGGCCCGGCAATTGTTGCTTCGTGCTCGCCAACGAATATCAGGAAGCGCTCGCTAACGAGGAGCTGATCCGATGAGTGTCGAAGACATCAGGGCGGCCGCCGAGCGTGTAAAACCTTTCATTCGCCGGACACCGGTGCTCAGGCTCGAGCACTGCACGGGGGCTAACCTGCCCGCGGATTTTCATCTCAAGCTCGAATGCCTGCAGGTCAGCGGCTCCTTCAAGATCCGGGGTGCGGTCAATCGCGTGAAATCGCTGGCACCGGCGCAGCTGGCAAACGGACTGGTCGCCGCCTCGGGCGGCAATCACGGCCTTGCAAGCGCCTACATGGCACGTCAGTCCGGCGTACCGGCCACGATCTTCCTGCCGACCAATGCCAGCCCGCTCAAGGAGCAGAAGCTCAAGAAGCTGGGCGCGGAGGTGCGCTACGCCGGATCGGTCTGGGACGAGGCGCATGCGGCAGCTCTTTCCTTCGCAAAGGAGCGGGGTGCCTTCTACATGCATCCATTCGCCGACGAGGCAATCGTCGCGGGGCAGGGCACTGTCGCCATAGAGATGCTGGAGCAGATCCCCGATGCCGATCTCTATATCGTGGCGATCGGCGGCGGCGGCCTGATCACGGGCATGTCCCAGGTCATCAAGGCGGTCAATCCGAAAGCGCGGATTATTGGCGTCGAGCCGGTCGGCTCGCCGACGCTGCACGCTTCCTTTGCCGCCGGTCAGGTCGTCAGGCTGCCGAAGGTTACGACGCGCGTCGCGACCATGGCATGCGGACGCACCGACGAGAGCATCTACGAGATTGCGCGGCGCCACGTCGACGACATCGTCCTGATCGACGATGACGACATGCAGCGCGCGGCCGAGCTTCTATGGTTCGAATTTGGCATTGCCGCCGATTTGAGCGGTGCGGCGTCGCTGGCGGCACTGATGGCGGGAGCCGTCAAACCGAGGGCGGGCGGGCGGGTTGCCGGCCTCGTCTGCGGCGCCGGCACCGACGGCCTTTCGAACTGATTCAAGACTGTTCCGTTGCTTTCGGGCAGCGGGCCATTACCGGTATTGCCGCCAGCCGCGGCGAAATGCCGGTCAAGAGTGAGAAGAGGCGGAAAACGCCCAAAATGCCACCAATCAAAACTGCTGATGGCAGAGGAGAACGAAATGCGTACTATTTTGAAGGCATCCATCGCCCTTATGGCACTTGCGCTTGCCACACCGTCTCTGGCGGCCGAAAAGGTGCTCGGCGTAGCCGCGATCGATCTGCAGAACTCGTTTTACGTCCGCATGAAGGAAGCCGGCGATGTCGCCGCAAAGGACTACGGCGTCAAATCCACCTGGCAGAGCGCCGAAGGCAGCCTGGAAAAGCAGGTCGGCATCATCGAGAATTTCGTCAACCAGCACGTCAGCGCCATCCTGATCGACCCGATCGACAAGAACGCCGTCATCCCGGCGATCAAGAAGGCCGAAGCGGCCGGCATCCCGGTCATCACCATGGGCAACAAGGTCGAGGCGGGCGAAAACTATTCGACGCTGTATCCCGACTACGACAACATGGCGATGGTCGCGCGTGCCATCGGCAAGTTCCTGGATGGCAAGGGCGAGATCGGTCTGCTCGTGGGCTCCCGCGGCAATTTCGTCTCCGACACCCGCGAAAAGGGCTTCGTCGATACGATGAAGAAGGAGTTTCCCGATATCAAGATCGTTGGCGTCGAGCCGACCGGCTGGGATGCCGCAAAAGCAACCAATGCGGCCCAGACCTGGCTGACCACCTATCCTGATCTGAAGGGCATCGCCTGCATCTCGGACAGTCTTTGCCTGGCCGCCGATTCCGTTGCGAGCAGCATGGGCTCCAATCTCATCTACGGCGGCTATGACGGCGATGCCGAGATGAAGGACCTGATCGACAGCGGCAAGATGGTCCTCGACGTGCTTACCGGCGCCTATCGCGTCGGGTACTGGAATGTCGCTGTGGCTGCCCGTCTCGCCAATGGCGAGAAACTGCCGAAAGACCTCTATATGCCGACCTATTTCGTCAGCTCCGATGCAACGGCGGAGAAGCTGAAGGCGGCCGGTCTGACCTTCGACCATATCAATACGGACAAGGAAGCTATCGAGGCCAAGAACTACACCGAACAGCTCGGCCCGAAGGTTCCCGCTTCGCAAATGACGGTCGGCAAATAGCCGGCTCCCCGGCCGGTGACGGCGCACGCCGCCGCCGGCCCCATTTGCAACACGCCCCGCAACCCGGTTGCTGCGTGTGAGATACCAATTGTTCGAGAGAGGGCGTCGATGTTCCAGTCCCCGATCACATCTTTCTTCCGCCGCAACGAGCCGGTGCTGATTGTCGTCCTGGCCATCGCCATCGCCGTGTTCGGCTGGATCGATCCCCGCTTTCTGACGGCAGGCAATTTCGTCAGCATCACGCAGCAGAGCGCGGTCATCGCACTCGCGGCCTTTGCCATGACGGCCGTCATCATCGCCCGCGGCATCGATATTTCGGTCGGCAGCGCTCTCGCCTTCGCAGGCGTGGTCGCTGGCCTCGTGTTCACGGCAACGGGCTCGGCGGTCGCGACATTGCTTGCCGCGATCGTCAGCGGCGCGGCGATCGGCCTGCTCAACGGCGTGCTGATCGGCTTCGGCGGTATCTCGCCCTTTATCGCGACGCTCGCCACCATGGCATTCGCGCGCGGGCTGTCGCTCAGCCTCTCGCATGCGTCCAGTCTTGAGATCACCGATCCGGCGATCCTCTATGCCGGTCGTGCGACCTTCGGCTTAATCCCGGTATCGGTCGTCATCGCGGCGATCGTGCTTTGTCTGTGGTGGTTCGTGCTGCGGCGCACGGTGTACGGACGCTGGATCTACGCGATCGGCGGCAATGCCGAGGCGGCCCGCGTTTCCATGGTGCCGGTGAACCTGGTGCGTATTTCCGTCTATCTCATTTCCGGCGCCACGGCAGGGCTGGGCGCGATCCTCACGATCGGCCGCCTCGGCTCGGCCCAGCCGCTGGCTGGGACGGGCCTCGAATTCACCGCCATAACCGCCGCGATCATCGGCGGCACGAAGCTGTCGGGAGGGCAGGGCTCGATCTGGGGCACCGCCGTCGGGGCGCTGCTGCTCGGCGTCATCAATACCGGGCTGTCCTTTCTGCAGGTTCCGCAGATCATCATCTATTACGTCACCGGGGCGCTCATTCTCGTTGCCGTTCTGTCCAGCCAGCCGGAAGCAATCTCGCGCCTGGTGCGTTCGGCCCGCCCTCGAACGATATCGGCCGCTCCGACGACAGGCGCAGCAGGAGCAGATGGCCCGGCGCATTCGATCTCGCTGGTCGGGATCGGCAAGATCTTTCCGGGCGTCAAGGCGCTCGACGGCGTGTCGTTCACGGTTTCCGCCGGTGAAGTCGTGGCGCTCGCCGGTGAGAACGGAGCGGGCAAATCCACGTTGGTCAAGTGCATTTCGGGCGTCTACCGGCCCGATGAAGGCCAGCTGGTCATCGATGGCATGCCGGTCAGCTTCAGTTCCCCGAACGACGCGAAGGGCATCAGCGTCATTCACCAGCATTTCAGCCTTTCTCCCGATCTCACGGTGGCTGAGAACATGTTCGTCGGGCGTGAACCGCGCAATGCATTCGGCCTGCTGGACCGTCGCCGGATGCGGCGCGAGGCGAAAGCCATCCTCGACGAGCTTTCGCTCGACATCGATGTCGACATCGAGTTGCGCGCGCTGTCGGTCGGACGCCAGCAAATGGTCGAGATCGCCCGCGCCGTGTTGTCCGATGCATGGTTCATGGTTATGGACGAGCCGACGAGCGCGCTCTCGAACCGTGAACGCGACCAGCTCTATACGCTGATCGCCAAGCTGCGCGCCCGCGGTGCCGGAATTCTCTACATCTCGCACAAGATGGAGGAGATCTTTACCCAATGCGATCGCGTCGTCGTCCTGCGCGATGGAAAGTTCATCGGAGAGCGCAAGACGGCGGAAACGAGCGAGGCCGAAATCGTCTCCATGATGGTTGGCCGGGAGGTGGATGACATCTTCCCGCATCTGGAAGCCGAGATCGGCGAAACTGCGATCGAGGTGAAGGATATTTCAAACGGCAGGCTGCTGAAATCCGCATCGCTCTCCGTGCGATGCGGCGAGATCGTCGCGCTTGCCGGGCTTATGGGCAGCGGTCGATCCGAGGTGCTTCGCCTGATCGCGGGCCTGGAGACGCTGCATGACGGCAGCATCGAGGTCTTCGGGGAACGGCAGGCCGGCGGCGGGATCAAGGCCGCGAACAGGGCCGGCATCGTTTATGTGCCCGAAGACCGGCATCTGGAAGGTTTCGTCGGGCCTATGCCGATCCGCGACAACCTCTCGCTCGCCTGGATACGGGGCAACAGCCGCTTCGGCATTCTGTCGATGCGCAAGATTAGTGCGTTGGCGCGCGAGCTCATCGGTTCGCTTGGCGTTCGGCCGGCGCAGCCGGGCAAGATGACGATGGAACTCTCAGGCGGCAACCAGCAGAAGGTCGTTATCGGCAAATGGCTTGCCACCAAACCGCGCATCATCCTGCTCGACGAGCCGACGCGGGGTGTCGATGTCGGCGCGAAGTCCGATCTTCATCACCTGATTGCCGGACTGAAGCAAAAGGGCGCGGCGATCCTGATGGTGTCGAGCGAGCTGCCGGAAGTGCTTGGGGTTGCCGATCGCATCGTCGTCATGCGCGAGGGCCGTTCCGTAGGCGAGCTGCCGCGCGGCGTAACGGAGGAAGAGGTCATGGCACTTGCCTTCGGCGAAACGTCCCGGACCGCGAAGATGCCACAGCCGCGCACGCTTTCCGCGGCGGCGAATGTCCCGCTTGGAGCAAACGCACGATGAGTAATGCCCATAATCGGGTCGTCTTCACCATGGAAAGGAAGGATTGAGATGATTTCCTCACGCAATATCCTCCTCAGGCGAATTCTCGATCTTTCGCCGCTGATCCTTCTCGTGATCCTGGTGATCGTCTTTTCAGCGATCGATCCGCGCGTGATCGCGAGCCAGAGCCTGATCAATATCGTTTCGCAGGCAACGCCGATTGCCGTTCTCGCCCTTGGCGCTCTCGTCGTGCTGCTGACCGGCGGCATCGATCTGGCGGCGGGTGTTGGCGTTGCTTTTTGCGCCGTCCTGATCGCGAGCCTGATCGATGCGGGAACGGGTCTTTGGGCGGCATTGGCGATTGGGCTGGCGATCATGCTGATCGTCGGGCTGGTCAACGGCGTCATCATCGCGCTTCTGAAGATTCCACCTTTCGTCACGACGCTGGCGACCATGGTGGTGCTGCAGGGCGCGACCCTGGCGGTCGCCTCGAAGGGCGTGCTGATGCTGAAGGATCCGGTCCTTCGCTTCGTCGGCATCACCCGCTCCTTCGGCTTGCCGAATATCATCTTCGCAACGCTGATCATCGTTCTTGCGGCGGCAATCCTGATGCGCATGACCCGGTTTGGCCTGCGCACCTACGCGCTCGGCTCGGATGCGAGCGCGGCCGAGCTTGCCGGCATACCCGTCACGCGGCACACGATCCTGGTCTATGCCACATCCGGCGTTTTCGTTTTCCTGACGTCCGTCGTGATGATCAGCCGTGTGCCGGTCGTCACGCCGAACATCGGCGGCACCTCCCTGCTGCTCGATGCGATCGCTGCGGCCGTGCTCGGCGGCACCAGCATCTTTGGCGGGCGGGGCACGGTCTGGGGGACGGTGGTCGGCGCTTTGATCGTCAGCCTTCTGACGACCGCTCTGCGAATTTTCGGAACCGACCCGTCGAGCCTCGATTTCTACAAGGGCGCGATCATCATGGCAGCGCTTCTGGCGGATACATCGATGACCTATGCCAAGGCTCAGCTCATGGAGCCGGTGCGATGAGCGGCGGCGATACCGATTTCGTCGTCCGGGGATCGTCGGCCTTCGCGTGGATGACGACCGAGGATGCGCGCAGGCTTGCCGGCGACGGCAGGAAAAGACCTGTCGCGCTGCTGCCGACGGGCGCCGTCGAGCAGCATGGTCCCCATCTGCCGATGGGTCTCGATATCTGGCTCGCGTCCGCGGTTGCCGCCGCTGCGGCAGAGGGCGAGGACGGCATTCGCGTGTGCGAGCCCTTCGCCTATGGATCGTCAGCCCATCACCGCGCCTTTCCCGGCACGATGAGCCTCAGTCCGCAGACCTTCATCGCGGTTCTCGTCGATCTCTGCGCCTGCCTCTGGCAGGACGGTTTTCTGCCCGTCATCATCAATGGTCACGGCGGCAATCGCGCGGCCATCCAGGTGGCGATCACCACGCTGGGACGGCAAGGTGTCGTTTCCGCCGGCTTTTCCTATTTCGATCTCATCGCCGACGTGGCTGCTGAAGCGCTGCCCGATCATGCCGGCGGCACCGGCCACGCCTGCGCGCTTGAGACCTCCTTGATGATGCATGTGCTGCCGGCAAGCGTCCGGCAAAACCTGATCCCGGAAGGAACGACGCCGCCGTCCTGGCCCGATCCGCATCTTTATGCCGGCCCGGCGGTCACCGTCTGGCGGCCGTTTGAGGCGATCCGTGAAAACGGCGTCATCGGTACGCCGTCCGAGGCATCGGCGGAAGCCGGCGAGCGGCTTTTCGTGGAAGCCGTACGGCGCAGCCGCCAAACCATTTTGAAAATTCAGTCCGAATACGGTCAAAGGAGTATCCCATGACGGTCCAATTCAGATCTTCGATCGATGGTCCCCACCTGCGCGGCATGCCCATCGTCGCGCAGCCGACGGAAGGGCTGCGCATAGGCACGAACCGCATCGGCTCCGAATGGGTTGCGGGCAGCTCCGGGAAATACCTCCGCATCGATAGTCCGTCGACCGGCGAGGAACTCGGCTATCTCGCGCTGTCGACGCGTGCAGATGTTGGCCGTGCCGTGGCGGCTGCCGATGCCGCGCGCGAGAGCCTGCGCAAAATGGGTGTCTTCCAGCGCGCCGCGCTGTGCATGCGGATCGCCGATGCGATAGACCGCCGCACCGATGACCTTGCGCGCCTCCTCTGCCTTGAACAGGGCAAGCCCTTCCACACGGAGGCCAAGGCCGAGGTCGGCGCTGCCTCGCTCGGTTTCCGCAACGCTGCGGAGCAGATGAAGTGGCTGGAAACGGCCGCTTTCCCCGTCGCCGATGCCAACAAGCGCGCCTTCAGTTTCCTGCAGCCGAAAGGCGTGCTTGCGATCATCACGCCGTGGAATTTTCCGCTTGGGCTCCCATGCCTCTATTATCTCGGCCCGGCAATTGCGACCGGCAACACGGTTGTCTGGGTGCCGGCGCCGACCACGTCGCTGATCGCCGTTGCGCTCATGGAATGCATGATCGAGGCCGGCCTGCCGGATGGCTACATCAACCTCGTGCTCGGCGATGGCGCTGAAGTCGGCGACGAGGCGGTTATCCATCCCGGTACTCACGCCATTGGCTTTACCGGCAGCTCGGCCACCGGCGCAACGATTGCGCGGCGCGGCGCAGGCAAGCCGCTTCTGCTTGAAATGGGCGGTAATGGTCCGACGATCGTGCTGGCGGATGCCGATGTCGACGTAGCCGCCGAGCTCGTCGGCGCCGGCTGCTTCGCCAATGCCGGCCAGATCTGCACCGCGACCGAACGGGTCCTGGTGCACAAGTCGGTGCATGACCGCTTCGTCGAAGGGCTGATCAAGGCCGCCGAGAAGGTACGCATGGGCGATCCCTTCGATCCGGCAACGACGATGGGGCCGGTCAACAATGCGACGGCGCTCGACAAGATGCTGAGCCATATGGCCGATGCCGCCGAGCGCAAGGCGAACATCGTCAAGGGCGGCAACATCGCCGCTGGCCTGCCGACCAATCTTTACTTCGAACCGACCGTCGTGACCGGCCTGACGCGGGACAGCCTTCTCAACCGCGAGGAATCCTTCGGTCCGGTTGCGCCCGTCCTGACCTTCGAGACGGATAAAGAGGCGCTCGAGCTTGCGGCTTCCAGCCCTTACGGGCTTAACGCTTCCGTCTTTACCAACTCGATCAAGAGGGCGTTCTTCTATACTGAAAGCCTGCGCTGCGGCATCGTCAACGTCAACGAAAAGAGCTGCTACTGGGAGCCGCATATTCCTGCCGGCGGTGCCGCAGGCACCGACAGCGGTCTCGGCCGCACCGGTGGCCGGCATACGCTTGTCGAGATGTGCGATCTCAAGACGATGACGATCGACATTACCCGGTAACTTAGGCTCGCGCCGAAGATCGGTGTCGGGGTTTGTATCAGGACGAAGGAAACATCGATGGCCGTCATTCGGCATGGGCCTGGCAAGACGCCATCAGCGAAGGCGTGGAAGCGGTCGGCTGGTTGCTCGTCCCGCGTCGGGCGCCGATGCACGACGGCGCAGTCATCGATCGCATTGCTTGCAAGGCACCCTGAGGCGGGTGCCTTCTGATCCCCAGTTTTCTCCGGTTCTTCAGGAATTACAGTCATGAATGCAGTGGCTTCCAATCGTGTGGATTACATCATCGTCGGCGGCGGTTCCGCAGGCTGCGTTCTGGCGTCACGCTTGACCGAGGATCCTGCGGTTCGGGTGATCCTGCTGGAGGCCGGTATCGATGCGCCGACGCCGGAGCAATTTCCGGATCTCGCCAATCCCTATCCGGGCGTCGCTTATTCCAATCCGACATATACCTGGTCCGGACTGAAGGCGTCGTTTCCCTATACCGGCTCGAACCGGCCCGAGGCAAAAGCGGCCCGCTACGAGCAGGCCAAGGTGCTTGGCGGCGGCTCGGCCATCAACGGTATCGGCGCCAATCGCGGCGGGCCCCACGATTACGATGAATGGGGCGAGATGGGCGTGGAAGGCTGGTCCTGGGCCGAATGCCTCCCCTATTTCAGGAAGCTCGAACGTGATCTCGACATCGATGACGAGTTTCATGGAAAGACCGGCCCGTTCCCGATCCGCCGGCGCGGCGAGGTGCTCTGGACGCCGTTCACCCGGGCGATGCTGGCGATCTGCGAGAAGAGGGGAATTCCCTTCCTGCCGGATCAGAACGGTGCCTGGCAGGAGGGCATTTTCGAAATGGCGGTCAACATGGATGAAAAGGCCCGGCGCGTCAGCACCGCCTGGGCCTATCTGACGCCGGATGTCCGGCGGCGGCCGAACCTCGAAATCCGTACGGAGACGACCGTCTCGCGCATCCTCATCGAGGGAGGCCGGGCGACGGGTGTGGTTGCGGTGCGCGGCAGCGCTCACGAGGCACTTTCGGCGGCTCGGGTGGTCCTGTCAGCCGGCGCCCTGGCAACGCCCGCGATTCTCATGCGGTCGGGTGTCGGGCCTGCGACCCATCTCGTCGACTGCGGCATCAATGTCGTCCACGATCTGCCTGGCATCGGGCAGAACCTGATGGAGCATCCCTCCGCCGGTCTTGTTCCCTATCTCAAGCCCTCGGCCCGGCAGAAGGGCGTGCCCGACTATCATATTCCGATCGGCTACCGCTTCTCTTCCGGTGTTGAGGGGTGCCCTGAGGGTGACATGCACATGAATTTCGTCACACGCGCCGCATGGCATTCCGTGGGACGCCAGCTCGGCTCGGTCTTCTTCTGGGTCAACAAGTCTTACTCGCGCGGCCAGCTGCTTCTGGATCCGACGGCACCCGACGGACCGCCGCGCATCGATTTTCGCATGCTCTCCGATCGCCGCGACCTTATCCGCCTTGCCGATGCTTTCGAACGCGCGGTGCGGCTGACCTCTGATCCCAGCCTTGGTTCCGTCGTTTCCGGAGTCTATGCCGGCGGCATGTCGGAGATCGGCAAGCGCTTTTCAAAGCCGTCCAGGCTCGGGGCGGTCGTTACCGCCGTCGGCGCCGTCGGGCTCGATGCGATCGGCAGCCTGCGCGAGAAGGTCTTTCCCTTCATGTTGTCGAATTACGACGATCCGAAACGGCTGGCCGGCAACCGTGCCGATCTTGAGGCCTATATTGCCGACACCGTCGGCGGCGTCTGGCATCCCTCCGGGACATGCCGCATGGGGGCAACCGGCGACAGGATGGCGGTTACCGACAACAGGGGAAAGGTGAGGGGGCTGGATGGCCTCTACGTCTGCGATGCGTCGCTTATGCCGACCATACCGTGCGCGAATACGAATGTGCCGACGATCATGATGGCCGAGAAGATCGCAGATGGCCTGAAACGATAGGCTGATCAGGATGTGATCGCCAAGACGCTCTATCCAGGAGGCTCGATCAGGCGGAGCCTGGTCGCTTGCATCCGCGCTTCAGTCGGCGGAGTGTCTGAGACGGCCGGTCGGCGCTATCTCCGGTAGTGTCGTGAATTCGTCAGGCTCGGCGCTGGCGCGCACTATGTCCAAGAGGATCACGCCGATGCTATCGGGCAAGCGCTGGCACATTGGATCGCGGCGTTTCCCTGTCTGGAGCAGGGCGTTCCTATCCCTTGATCGCTCCAAGGCCCAATGATGACGGCAGGCAGCGCGCGGCATCCGCAATGACTGCCGTGACATTCGGTGCGATGGGATGGGAAACCATCGGGTTCCGCCCGGGTTGCCCGATGATTGCCGGTCAAGATGCTCCCCAGGCTATCGCCATGTTGCTTGCCGCGTGCTTCAGGAGAGGGACGATCTCCGCGACCTTCTCGTCGGTCAGCCTCGTCAAAGGCGCGGCGACGCTCATCGTGCCGAGCACCCTGGCGCCTTGTTTCACGACCACCGCGATCGCCCCGACCCCGTCTTCCGCCTCTCCGCGAGCGCGGCCGTAGCCCTGGCCGGCGGTCAGGTCGAGTTCCTTGTTGAGGGCGTCGATCGTGCGAATGGTCGCCGCAGCCTGGCCGGGCCGCCCCAATCCGGCCTCCAGGGCAATTCTAAGGGCGAGCTCACGTTCGATATTGGCAAGCCAGATCTTACCGTTGGCGGTCGCATAAGGCAGGATGGTGGCGCTCATGTCCGGCTCGAAAACGAGGCCGGAGCGACGCCCGCGGGCGGAGCCGATCCACACGAGGCTGTTGTTCTGAACGGCCGTCAAGCGAACCAGTTCGCGGGTTCTTTCCGCGAGATCGTTCAGGATCGGTTGCTTGAGGTCGGTCACTTCAAGCCTGTCCAGCTGCTTTTGCCCGATCAGAGCCATCCGGATGGTCAGGGCATAGCAATCGCTTTCATTGCTCTGCCGCACCCAGCCGTTCTCCATCAGCGAGGTGAGGATCCGATGCGATGCACTCTTCGGTATGGCAAGCCGGTGCGCAATATCCGAAAGCTTGAGCGGCTCCTCCGCCAGCGCCAGAAGTTCGAGCATGGCAATCGTTCGCTCGACGCTTCCGCCTGAAACGCCTGAGATCTTATCCATCAGCCTCTCCGTTCAAAAGAGTTCATGCGTGCCGCTGCAAAATGCCACGAGAAAGGAAAATTTCGGTGATTTCTTCTGATTTCTCGATGAATTCAGGCTCGCGTCTCGCAGCAAGGCCGCGTGGACGCGGCATATCGATTTCCAGCACTCTCTCGATGCGGCCCGGCCGCGGCGTCATCACGATCACCCGGTCGGCCAGGAGGACCGCCTCGTCGATGGAATGAGTGATGAAGACGACCGTCATCCGGTTCTTCAGCCACAGCGCCTCGAGATCGATGCGCATCTGCTCGCGCGTCAGGGCGTCGAGTGCGCCGAACGGCTCGTCCATCAGCAGCAGCCGCGGCTGCAGGAGCAATGCTCTGGCGATGGAAGCCCGCTGCTTCATGCCGCCCGACAGTTCATGCGGGTATCGGTTTGCAAAGTCCTTCAACCCAACGGATTCCAGCAATTCCAAGGCGTGCGGGCGGAGTTCCTCGGGATTTCTGCCCGTCATCTCGGCTGGGAAAAGCACGTTGTCGACAATGGTTCGCCACGCGAGCAGAACATGGTTCTGGAACACGATGCTCATGCCTTTCGGCGGTTCTTTCGACACATCGCCGAACACCGAGATTTCGCCGGTACTCGCCTGGGAAAGGCGCGAGATCAATCGCATCATCGTTGACTTGCCGCATCCCGATGGACCGACAACCGCAACGAATTCTCCGTCCCCGATTGTCAGGTCGAGCTTTTCGAGAGCAATCACAGGCGTATCGGCGTGGCCGAAATGCTTGCTGACGCCCTCCAGTCGCACGCCAGGCTCGTACTGCGGCTTCGCATTATGAATATTCAAAGCGGCTCCTCCCGTCCGGTCGCCTTCGATCCGAAGGCCTCGTTTGAGGTGTAAATAGCACTTGACGGAACATTGGTCCATATGGAACATTGTTCCGACTTTAAAATTGTCGGGCGGATTTCGACGGTTTCCATCGGGAGGACGAAATGTTTTCGAATGTGGTCGGCGCATTGCGGGGGCAGGCGCATACGCTTGCCAGCCTCGTCGGTGCGGTGCTTGTCTGGGAAATCGCCGTGCGGCTTCTTTCTGTCCCGGAATACATCCTGCCGGCGCCGAGCCGGGTCTTCGAGGATCTGATCGCCAACTTCGGGATCGTCGCCAGCGCTTCGCTCTACACATTGCAGCCGATGGTCCTCGGCTTCCTCGTCGCCGTTGTCCTCGGCGTCTTGCTCTCGCTGCTCGTTGTCTACTCGAAAGGCTTCGAGCAGGTATTCTATCCGCTACTCGTGGTGCTCCAGATCATCCCGAAGATCGCCATCGCGCCTCTCTTCATCATCTGGGTCGGCTTTGGGCTGCCGTCGAAGATCCTTCTCGTCTTCCTGCTGTCATTCTTTCCGATCGTCGTGAACTCGATCGTGGCGTTCAAATCCATCGAGCCCGATGTATATGATTTGGCAAAAAGCTACCGCGCAAGCCGCCTGAAGATATTCTGGAAAGTCGAGCTTCCCGGCGCATTGCCCTCGCTATTTGCGGGTTTCAAGGTTGCGGCGGCGCTGTCCGCGACGGCCGCCGTCGTCGCCGAGTTCGTCGCGTCCGACAACGGCCTTGGCTATCTGCTGCTCAACTACAACGGAAACATGAATACCAGCATGACCTTCGCGGTCATCGTGGTCCTCAGCCTGCTCGGGTTGCTGCTCTACGGCATCGTCGAACTCGTCGAGCGCTGGGCCATACCCTGGCACGTTTCTCAACGCCGCGACGATTTCGCCGTCGGCAAGAGCCCGACGTAACAAACTTAATCTGGGAGGTGGAAATGCTGAAAATGATGAAAAGAACGGTTGCGGGCGGTCTGCTTGCGCTCGCGATTGCTTCGGCCGGCGTATCGTCGGCCATGGCTGAAGACAAGGTTACGCTACGCCTGAATTTTCTTTTGAGCGGCGTCCATACGATCTTTTATTATGGGGTGGAGAAAGGCTTCTACAAGGACGCGGGAATCGATCTTCAGATCGGCGAGGGCCAGGGATCTGCGCGCACGGTCCAGGCCGTCGCTACGGGCGGCGATACGTTCGGCATCGCCGACGGCGGCAGCGTCATTGCCGGCGCTACCCGTGGCGCGCCGGTCAAATCGGTTCTGGGCCTTCTCAATACCTCGCCCTATGCGATCTCCTTCCGTGCCGACGCCGGCGTGAACACCATCAAGGATATCGAAGGCAAGTCTGTCGCCGCCTCGGCCGGCGAGGCATCGCTCGCGCTGCTGCCGGCGATTTGGAAGAAGAACGGGATCGATCCGTCGAAAGTCAAGATCCTGAACGTGGACGGGCCGGGCAAGATCATCGCGGTCATGCAGAAGCGAACGGACGGCACGTTGGCCGGCCTGGAAAACCAGGTGGTGGTTCTGAAGAGCAAGGGCCTCGAGCAGAAGGTTTTTTCCTTCGTGGAACTGGGCGTGAACACGCAAGGCCTGACGATCATAGCCAATTCGAAGCAGGCTGAAACAAATCAGGACCTCGTCAAGCGGTTCGTGGCGGCATCCATAAAATCCATCGAGGCGGCCAAGGCCGATCCCGACGCGGCTGTTGCCGCGGCGGTCAAGGTGAAGCCGACCGGCGATGCCAAGCTGCTCAAGGACCAGCTCGACGTCTCCCTCACCCTGCTTGCGTCCCCAGCCGATCCTTCCGCCCGGTTGGGCAAAATGTCGCCTGCGGATTGGCAGCAGACCCTCGATCTCATGAAGGAATACCAGGATATCAAGACGGATATGCCTGCGGATGCCTTCTTCACCAACGCGTTTATCGGGAACTAGGTTTCACGCCTCGCCGGCCCGGGCTTGTCGTTCGGGCCGCAACTTTCATCTCGGATAACAACGATGCAGACAAGCGCGACTTATGATCTCCGCGGCAAGATAGCCGTGATTACCGGCGCGGCCGGCGGTTTCGGCGCAGCCATTCGCGAACGCCTCGCGTCGTCGGGCGCAACGGCCGTTCTATGGGACCTGCCGGAGGCTCTGGCGCGGCAGGACCTTCGCGAAACTCCCCACTTCGGTGTCGATGTCACGAAGGAGGAAAGCGTTGAGAGCGCTGCGGCAGATCTCCGCCGTCGTTTCGGCAGGGTTGATATCCTCGTCAACAATGCGGGCATCGTCGGGGCGGTGCGGCCGACATGGGAAATACCCGTGGCGGAATTTCGCAAGATCCTCGACGTCAACCTTTTCGGGGCCTTCCTGGTCTGCCGGTCGCTCGTTCCGCTGATGCTCGAAAGCGTGGCGCCGACGCGGCTCGGACATATCGTCAACGTCGCTTCGATCCAGGCCAAGGAAGGCATGCACAATGCCGCCGCCTACAGCGCGGCAAAGGCCGGACTGGTAGCCTTCACGAAGAGCCTCGCCAAGGAACTGGCAACCTCGAATATCCTTGTTAACGCCATCACTCCAGCTGCCTCCTTGACCGCGATGAGCATCGACGCACCGAAGGAGCGTCTGGACGACATACTGTCGCGCATTCCGATGGGGCGTTTTCTCGAACCGGCGGAGGTGGCGGCCATGGTGGCATGGCTCTCCTCTTCCGAATGCAGCTTTTCGACCGGGGCAGTCTTCGATCTGTCCGGCGGTCGCGCAACCTATTGAGGTGTCAGACATGGGTTTACTGGGCAAGGCGGTGGTGGCTATCTGGAATGATATCCTGCCGGAGGGCCGCGAGAATTTCATCGAATGGCACAATCGCGAGCATATTCCCGAGCGGGTTGCCATACCGGGCTTCCTGCGTGGACGCCGCTATGTGGCCGAATACGGCAGCCCGGAATATTTCACGCTTTACGAAGCCGCCACCGGCGCGGTGCTGACCGGACCAGCCTATCTGGAGCGCCTTAACAGCCCGACGCCCTGGACCAGGCAATCGACCGCGGATTTTCGCAACACTGTCCGCGGCGTCTGCGGAACGGAGTATTCGCGCGGCAGCGGCGACGGAGGCTTCATTCTCACGCTTCGCTTCGATGCGGATCAAAGCCGTCGCGCAGCTCTTGAAAGGGCGATCGTCGCAGAACTTGAGACCGTGGGCCGTTTGAAAGGCGTGAGCGGCGCCCACCTCTGCATCGCCGACAGCGCGGCAAGCGGCCTCGAAACCGCCGAGCGGAAGGGTCGGCAAGTCGGTGTTCCGAACTGGATTATCCTCATCGAGGGGTCGTCCGCCGCAGCCAGCGATGCCGCCGGGCTCGCGCTGATGAGCGCCCTCTCCTCCGAGATCGCGGCAGACACCGTCGAAAAGGGGCTGTATCGCCTCGAATTCTCTCTCGTCGACTTCCCCGTGGACGACGCGCACTTCGAAAGGAAAGCATCATGAAACTTCTGCGCTACGGCGAGGCGGGAGAGGAGCGCCCCGGAATCCTGGACAAGGACCAGCGAATTCGTGACCTGTCCGGCGTTATCCCGGACATTTCCGGAACTTACCTGTCCCGCGCCGGAAGAGAACGGATCGCAGCTCTCGACATCGACGCCCTGCCGATCGTCCCCGACGGGGTGCGGATCGGTCCCTGTGTCGGCAATGTCGGCAATTTCGTCGCCGTGGGCCTGAATTATATCGACCATGCCGTCGAAACCAATACCCCCATCCCGGAAGAGCCGGTTCTGTTCAACAAGCACACCTCCTGCATCTCCGGCCCCAACGATCCGATCGTCCTGTTGAAGGATTCGAAAAAGACGGACTGGGAAGTGGAGATAGCCTTCGTCATCGGCGAGCCGGCCTACCATGTCAGCGAAGAGGAAGCCCTCTCGATGGTAGCAGGCTTTTGCGTGTGCCATGACGTGTCCGAACGCGCGTTCCAGATCGAGCGGGGCGGCCAATGGACGAAGGGCAAGAGCGGTCCGACGTTTGGCCCGCTTGGTCCCTGGCTGGTCACGCCGGAAGAAATCGCCGATGTGCAGAACCTTGGCCTTTGGCTCGACGTCAACGGAAAGCGCATGCAGACCGGCTCCACCAGCAAGATGATTTTCTCCATCGCTCACCTCGTTTCCTACATCACGCGCTTCATGAAGCTCATGCCCGGTGACGTGGTAACCACCGGAACGCCTCCGGGCGTCGGCCTCGGCATGAAGCCGCCGGTGTTTCTCGCGGCAGGTGACGTGGTCGAACTCGGTGTCGAGGGCCTCGGAAGCCAGCGGCAGGTCGTTACCGGCTTCTCGCAGGCGTGCTGATGACGTCAAACCCGTGGCAGGCTGTCTCGAAGCCTTATCCTTCGCGAGAGCGACAACGCGGCTGTCGGAGCAAGCACGCAGGGCGTCCCGGCACTCTGCGGAATTCCGCACTCGCTCGCAGAGAGATGCTGATATGACCGAAGCATTACGCCGCCTGTCCGGAATGCTTGCCGAGGCCGAGCGGACTGGCAAGGCGCTGTCGCTACAGTTCCTGCAATCCGCCGGTCTCATTCCGGGCACGATCAATGCGGGAATGGCTGCGCAGGCTAACGCGACGAAGGCCATCGGCAGGAACGTCGCCGGCTGGAAGCTCGCTCTCACCCCGACAGGCACGGCGATAGCCGCTCCCATTCTCGACGCGCTATCCGTGAACGACACGGACTGCGCCGAAGTCAGCAAGCCCGGGGCAAAGGCGATCGAAGTGGAGGTTTGCTTTCGGTTCAATCGGGATGTCCCGCCGCCCCGAAGCGGCCATCCCTATAGTCGCGAAGATGCAATCGGCATGATCGGGTCGATCCATCTGGGGATAGAACTGATCGGCTTTCGGATCGACGGAAACAGCGACATACCGCTTCCTCTCTTCCTGGCGGATCGGCTTGGAAACCACTCCTACGTGATCGGCCCCAGGATCTCGCGCGACCTCGTCGACCGCCTGGCTTCGCAAGAAGAGCCGCCATTGTCCCTGTGCGTCGACGATCGCGGCATCGAGCAATTTTCCGACGCTCCTCGCCACCCGCAAGGAGACCCGCTCCTGCCGCTGATCGCCTTCATGAACAATCCCTGCGATCGCCTCGGAGGCTTGCGCGAAGGCCAGTTCGCGACCACCGGCAGCCTCTGCGGCGTGATCCCGGTCCAGTCCAGTTCCGACCTTCACGTCCGTGGTCCGATGCTATCTCATATGCGGTTGGTCATGACTTAAGCGGCATGCCGGGTATTGCCTCCGTCCCTTCACCGCAACGATGGACATCACGGGAAAGCCGCAAAATTACTGTCTTCGAGCTTTTCGAGCGGCCGCTGAGTGAGCGGAAAGCGCATGTCGAACCCCGCCTGCTCGGCAAGGGCAGACGGGCCGATTGCGTCTGAATTTTGAGACGGAATTTCGTGCAAGAAATTTACGCATAAAATTGCATCTCCTCTATTTTATTTCTTCTGTAAAAAAATTATAGAGAGAGGAATGGATGATGACCACGGCGGGGAGGACGCCGGTGTCGCTTGTGATCGTCCATTCTCCCAATCGGAAGCGGGAGGTTTCCGGATTGCATTTTCCTCCATCGATAGGCCGTTTTGCCGACGCTCGCACGAGCGTCTGTCGGTTGTTGCGGAAGTGAAGGAAGTGTTGATGCCAGCAAAAGATGAAAGACGCCTTCGCATCGGTGTTCTCGGGGCGGGCCAGATCGCCCAGGCAGCGCATTTCGAAAGCTGCACTAAGGCGGCGAATGCCGATCTTTATGCGATCTGCGACGTGGCCGACGACCTGCGCGAGCGGATGGCGATCACCCATGGCGCCGAGAAAACCTACGCCGATTACGACAGGATGCTGGCCGACCCGGATCTCGATGCCGTGATCATCGCGACGGCCGATGCCTTTCATGTGCCTGCCGCCGTCAAGGCTCTGGAAGCCGGCAAGCATGTGCTTTGCGAGAAGCCGGTGGCTCTGACGGTCGAAGAATGCCTTGAACTGAAGGCCGTCGTCGAAAAGTCGGGAAAGACGTTTCAGGTCGGCCACATGAAGCGCTTCGACGCGGGGCTGCAGGCGGCCAGGACTTTCATCCGCGATGAAATGGGCGAGATGGTCGCGCTCAAGGCATGGTATTGCGACAGCACTCATCGCTATCCGATGACAGACGCCGTCCAGCCCTTGATCGTCACCAGCGCCAATGCCCGCAAGCCGTCCGCCAATCCGAAGGCGGATCTGCGCCGCTATTACATGCTGGCACATGGCTGCCACCTGATCGACACCGCACGCTATTTCGCCGGTGACATCGTTTCGGTCGACGCCCGCCTGTCGGAGCGTGCCGGCATCTGGTGCTGGTTCGTCAATGTCGAATTCGCCTCCGGCACGCTCGGCCATCTCGACCTCACCGTCCAGGTGCGGATGGACTGGCATGAAGGCTTCCAGATCTACGGCAAGAACGGCAGCATCCTCGGGAAGACCTATAATCCCTGGTATTACAAGACGAGCGAGGTCGACATCTTCCGCGAAGCCGATGGCATGACGCATCGCGTCCTTGGCGCCGACGGCCATTTCTATCGCCGGCAGGTGGAGGGTTTTGCCCGGACCGTCCTCGATGGTGCGGCGATGGAGGGTGCCGATATCGACGACGGCCTCGCCTCGGTGCAGGCGATGGTCGCAATCGCCCGGTCGGTCGAAAGCGGCAAGGCGGTTGCGCTTGCCGATGTGACGGGCGGCGTGTGATGAAGCTCGGTATTTTCGCCAAGACCTTCGAAGGGATGGAGCCCGCGGCTGTCCTTCAATCCGTCGCCGATGCCGGCTTTGCCTGTGCGCAATACAATATGGCCTGCTCCGGTCTGACGCCGATGCCCGACACCATCAGCACGGAACAGGCGCGTGCGGTTGGCGCGGCCGCTGCGGACGCGCAGGTCGGGCTTGTGGCCGTTTCCGGCACCTACAACATGATCCATCCCGATATTGCCGTGCGCGAGGCCGGGCACCGAAGGCTGGAGGAGCTTGCCAGGCATTGTGCCGAGATGTCGACGGGTCTGATCACGCTCTGCACCGGCACGCGCGATCCCGTCGATCAGTGGCGGGCGCATCCTGGCAACGATCTGCCCGATGCCTGGCGCGACCTGCTGCAGGCGATGGAGATTGCGATAGGGATTGCGGAGCGATATGGCGTCGATCTCGGTATCGAGCCGGAGCTGGCCAATGTCGTCAATTCCGCGCAAAAGGCGCATCGCCTGATTAGCGAGCTCGGGAGCCCCAGGCTGAAGATCGTCATGGACCCGGCCAACCTCTTCGAGATTGCCCCACTGAGCGAGCAGAGAAGCACGGTATCCGCCGCCATCGATCTTCTGGCCGACCATATCGTGATGGCCCATGCGAAGGATCGCAATCCGGACGGCAGTTTCGCGACGGCCGGCAAGGGCGTTCTCGATTACGCTCACTATCTCGGCAGGTTGAGGGCTATCGGTTTCAGCGGCAGTCTGGTCACTCACGGTCTTCGGGCGGATGAGGCCGCCGGCGTCGCCGTTTTCCTGCAAGGAATTCTCTCGGAGGGGTCGGCTGGAGAAAAATGATGAGCGATAACCAGTCGTTCGAGACGAATGATGGAACCCTGCTGAATGTCGATGGGACGGGGGCGGGCGCTCCGGTCATCTTCCTGCATGGCCTGTGCGGAGACGCGCGGCAGACGGAGGAGGTTTTTCCGAAAGAGGCTGGCTTTCGCCGGATAACGATCGAGGCGAGGGGCCATGGCCGGTCCCAGCCCGGCAATCCGGAATGCTTCTCCATTGCCACCTTCGCCGAGGATGTGGCGTCTTACATCGAAGCGCATGTCTCCACCCCGGTCGTGCTCGGCGGCATTTCCATGGGGGCGGCGATCTCGCTGCGTCTGGCGGTCAAGCGTCCCGATCTGGTCAAGGCCCTCGTCCTTGCCCGGCCCGCGTGGCTGACGGAGCCCGCTCCGGAAAACATGGCCCCCAACGCGGACGTTGGACGCCTTCTGCGGGAGCGCGCGCCGGAGGCGGCCAAAGAGGCGTTTCTCACCGGCAGCACGGGCCAGCGGCTGGCTGCGGAGGCTCCCGACAACCTTGCCTCGTTGCTGGGCTTCTTCTCGCGAATGCCCCACGATGTCACGGCAGCTTTGCTGACGGCGATTTCCAGCGACGGTCCTGGCGTTGCCGAGGCCGAGGTGCGGCGGATATCGGTGCCGACGCTGGTGATCGGACATGACCGCGATGTCATCCATCCGCTCGGCTATGCCCGGCACCTGGCGGAGGAGATTCCGGGCGCGCGCTTCGTGAAGATCACCTCCAAGGCTGAAAGCCGTTCGAACTATATTGCCGATTTCCGCAAGGCGATGGGCGATTTTCTCAAGGATCTGAAAGACCAAGGACCTGAAAGACAATGACTAACCCTTCCAGAAACTGGATTGCCAACCTTCCCAAGGATCGCCTGATCGGCGAGTTTTCCGTCTGGTCCGCGGACCTTTTGCGCCTCGCCGACGACCTCGCCAGGGTCGATCCCCATGTCGACGTTCTCCATATCGACGTCGCCGATGGCCACTTCGCTCCTGCGATGCTGTTCTTTCCCGATCTGGTAGCCGGTATCCGGAAGATCTCCTCGCGCCCGATCCACGTTCATCTGATGACCGCCGACAATATTCTTCTGTCGCAGATCGAGCAGTTTGCCGATGCGGGCAGCGACCTGATCAGCATTCATCTGGAGAACGAGGCGGTTGCCGATGCCGCGCTGGATCTGCTGGATCGCCGCGGCGTAGCGGCTGGCATGGTGCTCAAGGTCGAAACGCCTGTGTCGCAGGTGGGGAAATATGTCGCGCGCCTCGATTTCCTGACGCTGCTCGGTACGGCGATCGGGGTCAAGGGGCAGGGCCTCGACGAGCGCGCGGGCGAAAGGCTGCGGCAGGCCAAGCAGCTTATCGACGCGTCGGGCGCGGCCCACAGGATCGTGCTGGCCGCCGACGGCGGTATCCGCGAACACACGGTTCCGCTGCTTCGCCAGGCTGGAGCCGAGACGGTCGTCCTCGGCTCGCTGGCCTTCAACGCTCCCTCGCTGGAGGAAAGAATGGCGTGGCTGCACGCCCTTTGACATGGAGTGACGCGTGAGCCGGTTTGCAATCGGGATAGATCTGGGCGGAACGCAGGTTCGTGCGGCGCTGGTCGATGAGCACGGCAAAATCCACCAGCGGTTGGAGGAACGGACGGACGCCGAGGCGGGGCCGGATCGGGTGCTTGGCCAGATCGCCGGCCTGACGGAGAGGTTGCGTTCGGCTTGCGGTCCTGCCGCCGTCGCCGGTCTTGGTGTGTCGGCGCCGGGGCCGCTCGATACGGAGCTGGGGATCGCTCTGGATATCCCGACATTGCGCGGCTTCTCGGACTACCCTTTGCGAGAGGAGTTGCAAAAGCGCTTGCGGCTTCCAGTCAGCCTCGAGAACGACGGCATCGCGGCTGCCATCGGCGAATGGCAGTTCGGCGCCGGCCTGGGGCTTCGGAATCTCGTCTATGTCACGGTCAGCACCGGTATCGGCGGCGGCGTCATCGCGGATGGTCGGGTATTGCGCGGCCGAAAAGGCATGGCCGGCCATGTCGGTCATATGTCCATCGTTCCCGACGGACTGGTGTGTTCCTGCGGAGCCAGGGGATGCTTCGAAGCCTATGCCTCCGGAACCGCTTTCACAAGGCGGGCGCGTATGAGGATTGCGGCGTGCGAGGAAACGTCGCTTGCGAAGATCGGCGACGCGCTCGACAGCCGCAGCGTCTTTGCCGCCGCCGAGAACGGCGATCCGGTAGCCCAGGCGCTCGTCGCCGAGGAGGCGGCTATTCTGGGGCGCGGCTTTACCAGCCTGATCCATATCTTCAGCCCGGAAATCGTCATCATGGGCGGCGGGCTCTCGCAGCAGTTCGACCGATTGCAGGCAGGCATTCAATCGCATGTCGAGCGATGCGCCATGCCGGCGTTTCGGGATGTCAGGGTCGTACCTGCGGCCCTCGGGCAAAATTCAGGAGTTGTCGGGGCGGCCGCGCTTGCACTTCTCTTGCAGCCATCCGCCGTCGCCCTCTGATCGCTGGGCTCTCCGTCGTGGAAAACAGGCCTGTAGATTGCCGGTCTAGCCTGGCGCAAGGTCTGGTTGCGACTGTGTATGCGGGGCGAATACCGGTGAACTGCGCTGTGGGGGCGATCTATGATTTCAACGTATCTCGGCTATGTGACCGCGACAAGGGACATGGCATCGACGCTTGCGCGCGTCGCCAGCCAGGCGGCCGTCAAAGGGGATCAGCAATATTACGACACGCATATCGGCAAGGCTAAGAGCGTCGATGAGTTCCTCGGCGACTACAAGCTCTACAGCTATGCGATGAAGGCCTACGGCCTGGAAGATATGACATACGCCAAGGCCTTCATGAAAAAGGTCCTGACGAGCGATCTCAGCGACACGAGCAGCTTTGCGAACAAGCTGACCGATAACCGCTACCGGCAATTCGCCGCAGCCTTCAACTTCGGCAGCAAATCGAAGAACCAATCCGCTCAAAGCGACACCCAGAAGAGCGATACGATCGGACTTTACGAGCAATCCTTTGCCGATGAAACGACGTCCGCGAAGAAGGAGAGCAAATTCTACGACACATGGATCGACAAGGTATCGAATGTCGATGACATCATCGATAATACGAGGATGAGAAACTATGTTTTTCGGGCACATGGAATCAACCCGGAGCACATATCGAAGACGTTTCTGAAATCGATCTTGACCAGCGACGTCAACGATCCGGGCAGCTTCGTCAATACAGCGGCCAATTTCTCGTCGGTAGCGACGCAGGCGACATACAAGCTGATTGCAGCGCAGTTCAATTTCAATGCCGATGGAACGCTTTCTGCCGCGACGGCGCAAACAACGCAGCAGAAAGAGGCGATGATTTCGCGATATAACAGTATGGTTCCAAGCCTGTTGACACCAGAGGCCGCTGTCAGCAACGACGACTATTATCGACAGGCAATTACCAGGGTGACGTCGCTTACCGATATCACCGGCGATAACAGGCTGTTCTCGTATGTAGAACAGGCTTTCAGCCTCAGTTCCAAGATCACTCCAGCACAGTTCAATCTAGCCTTCACCAATGCCGACTATGCCGCCGTAACAGGAATGGCGGACATGGTTTCGCATTTCAATTTTTCCTCAGACGGCTCGCTGCCCGCCGGTCAGCCCGCGCAGTCGGCCCAAGCCACCGACGATATCTCCACGAAGTATTTGACCAGCGCCAAGGGTGCCAAACAAGCCCTGTTCGAAGATGCGGAGAGCCACTACAAAACCGCGGTAGGCGAGATCAAGACGATCGAGGACTTCTTTGCTGCCAACAACATAAAGAGCAAGAATCTGCCGACCATAGAAGAGATGGCTCTCCGCGCCTTTGGAATCGACAAGAATGAAGTGTCGAAGGATCAGTTGCGCAAGATCCTGGAAAGCGACCCCTATGATGGCAAGAGCTACGTCGCGTCTCTGAAGGACGACAGGTTCATCGCGCTTGCCAAAGCATTCAATTTCGACAGCAAAGGCAATCTCCGCGAACCGCTCGTTGCCCTTTCGCAAACTTCCATCAACAGTTTCATATCCACCTATTCGAAGTCGAAGACGTTCGGGCTGACGGGCGAGATACGGGACAAGGCGGTCAAGGATGCGAAGGACGCGGCAACGGAGTTCAGCAAGTCGATTGTCAAGGTCAAGACCGTCGATGAGCTTCTGGCGGACAAGACGCTGACGGAGTTCATTCTCGTTGCCAACAATATCGATCCGAAGACGCTCGACAAGACCGCATTGAAGAAAGCCTTCACCGCCGATCCGGAGGATGCCAAAGGGTTCCTGAACACACCGGCGGGCGAGAAGTTCAAGGCCATGGTGAATGTCTTCAACTTCGACGCCAAGGGAAACCTGACGACAGCCAAGATCGAGGCCGGCCAGAACAAGGGTGCGCGTCTCGCCACCAACGACCTTTATCTTCATCAGACGCTGGAAAGCCAGCAGGGAGCTTCGAACGAGGGTGTCCGGCTTGCGCTCTATTTCCAGCGAAAGGCGCCGCAGGTCAATTCCGTCTACGACATCATGTCGGACCCGGCGCTTTATAATGTCATCAAGACGACCTATTCCCTGCCGTCATCCATGTCGAACATGGATGTGACCCGCCAGGCGAAGATGCTGGAAAAACTTTTTCCGATCAAGGATTTGCACGATGGCGGCAAGGTAAACAACCTGCTGAAGCGCTTCTCGGCCGTTTATGATGCGGCAAATGGCGTGAATACGACCTCGGCGGCTTCCGCCATTCTGACCCGTGGCTCCGGCATCGGCATGAGCGCCGATCTCATGCTGTCCATCGCCCAGCTCAAATCACGATAGCGCTTTCCGCATTTCCCTTTGACGATGGAAGCGGGTTTGGCGGAGGCTCGGCGCGTGGCCGATCCTTCCCGACTGGCTGCGGGTGCTTTTGCAGGAGACGGTTGTCGAGCCATCAAGCATGTTCGGGTGCCAAGCCGCCCGCGTGCGAGCAGTACCCGCGAGGCGGGCGGCTTGTCCTTCAGCCCGATCACACCGGCAAGGGTGCCTTACGTTTCCATTCGCCCATATTGCCGGATCAGTTCGGCGAGCCGGTCATGGGAAATGGCCTGAATCCGGAAGCGGTCATAGGGCGTTCCGCCCATGTCCTCGGCTGCCAGCATGGCGTTGACGACGGCTTCCTCGACGCTGTCGACGGCAGCCAGATAGACCGGGTCGAGGGGCTCGTCGTTGACGATCTGCAGCGGCAGGTGTCCGCTGGCCCTGTGCGCCATCGGGTGGGCGTTCGCCGTCGAAAATGCCAGGAAGATATCGCCGGAATTGTTGCCGCCGGGCGTGCCGTTGCGGCCGATACCGATGGCGGCGCGTCGGGCAAGGCGCTTGAGCTGATGCGGCGCGAGCGGCAGGTCGGTGGCGATGACCACGATAATGGAGCCGCGCTCCTGCAATTGGCTCTGCGGCGTGCCGTCGCGCATATGCCGGCCGACCGGCACGCCCGAAATCGTCAGCCAGTCGCGCTGGCCGTGATTGGCCTGCACCAGCGTGCCGATCGTATAGGCGCGGCCGTCGAACTCGACGATGCGGGAGGATGTGCCCGTTCCACCCTTGAAGCCGTAGGTGATCATGCCGGTGCCGCCGCCGCAATTGCCCTCCTGAACCGGCCCGGCGGCAATGCCGTCGAGGGCCGCGCGCACGTCTGCCTCGCTGACATGCAGTCCGTTGATGTCGTTCAATGCGCCGTCATAGGTCTCGGCGATGACGGGCATGATCCAGAGGAAGTCGTCGGTCTGGTAGGTCGAGGCATAGCGGTCGATCATCCATTTGACCGTAGCGTGATGCGCCATGCCGACGCCGTGCGTATTGGTGATGACAACAGGACCGAGGAAGTAACCGCCATCCTCGATCCAGTGCGTGCCGGTCATCTCGCCATTGCCGTTGAAGCGATGGACGCCGGCATAGACGGGGACGGGCGTTTCGGAATCCATATGCGGCAGGATGGCGGTCACGCCGGTCCGCGTCGGGCGCTTGCGGCCGGGGCGCGGCTCGTTTTCGATGATCGTGCGGAAGCCGACGCCGATGCCGGCGACATCGGTGATGGCGTTGTTCGTGCCGGTGCGGCCGGTGAAGGGAAGGCCGAGCTGGCGGCCGCGCTGTTTGCGGGAGCTTGCTTTTATTGTCATGTCATTTCTGCCGGGAGCGAAGGTAAAGGCCGAGCGAGGCCACGAGGAAGGAGAAGGTCAGCATCATCACCGCGATCGCATTGATCTCCGGTTTGATGCCGCGACGGAGCATGGCGAAGATGAACATCGGCAAGGTCGTCACGTCGACGCCGGCGATGAAATAGGTAATCACCAGGTCATCCATCGAGATGATGAAGGCGAGCAGCGCGCCGCCGAGTATGCCGGGCATCAGCTGCGGCAGTACCACGCGGCGGAAGGTCATCCACTCATTGGCGCCGAGATCGGCCGAGGCGTTCTCCAGCGTCCGGTCCATGCCGGCAAGACGCGCCGATACGACGATGAACACATAGGAGGTGAGGAAGGTACATTGACCGATGATGATGGTCATCAGGCCGAGCTGGATGCCTGAGCTCACGAAGAAGATCAGAAGCGCGATGCCGAGAACGATGTCCGGCATCAGCATCGGCATGAACATGGCGACCTGATAGAAGCGCTTGCCGAAGAAATTGAAGCGGTGGAGCGCAATCGCCATGGCGGTGCCGAGCAGCGTCGAAATCACGGTCGTCGCCAAGGCGATCTTCAGGCTGTTGAGGACGGCGGCGATCAGCTGGTCGGTCGATTCGATATAGAGCGCGTTTTCCGAAACTGCCGTCTTGAAGCCGAAGACCTGGGCATACCAATCCATGGTGAAGCCGCTCCAGCTCATCATGTTGACCGGATTGGCATTGAACGAATAGACGGCGATCAGCACGAGCGGAATATAGATGAAGGCGAAGAACAGCAGGGTGTAAAATGCCAGGCCGCCGGTAAACAGGGTGCGAGCGATCTTCATGGGATCCTCCTCAAGCCGTCAACGCAGCGGACGCGTTGCGGCGCCCGGACAGGATGACATAGACAAGGAGCAGGACCAGCATCACGGCCATGACCATCATGGCGAGCGCCGAGCCGAACGGCCAGTTGCGCGCCGAGAGGAACTGCCCTTCGATGAGGTTTCCGAGCATCATCACCTTGGCGCCGCCAAGCACCGCAGGCACCACGAAATTGCCGAGCGCGGGGATGAAGACGATGATCGAGCCGCCGGCGATCCCGGGTGCCGTCAGCGGCAGGATGATGCGCAGGAACGTCCGGATCGGGCCGGCGCCGAGATCCAGCGACGCCTGCACGAGCCGCCAGTCGAGCTTCTCGATGCTGGCATAGATCGGCATGAACATGAACGGGATGAAGACATAGACCATGCCGAGTATGATCGCGCCATCCGTATAGATCATCTCCAGCGGTGCCGAGATCACGCCGGTCGCCATCAGCGCATTGTTGACCAGCCCGGTCGGGCGCAGGATCATCACCCAGACGAACAGCCGGACGATGAGGCTGGAAAAGAACGGCAGCGTGATCAGGAAGAGGCAGAAATTCTTCCATCTGTCGGGCAGGCGGCTGATGTAGAAGGCGGCGGGATAGCAGACGAGCAGCGTCGCTCCCACCGTCATCGCCGCAATCCGGATCGAGCGGAGAAAGATGCCGATATAGACCGGATCGTATTCCTCGAATTCCGGGTTGGCAAAGCCGAGGATGCGGCCGAAATTGTCGGGATAGAAGCTCCATTCGACGCCGCCGTAGAGGCCCGGCGTCAGGAAGCTCGTCACCACCATGATTCCGAGCGGAATGAGAAAGAAGACGAGCAGGAACAGCGTCACCGGCCCGAGCAACAGCCCGAGCTGGAGGCGCCGGCGTGCGGCGATATTCATCAGGCTGCCTCCTTCGCCGCGATCAGGTGCACGCTTGCCGGATCGTAATGCCAGCGTGCCGATTGGCCTGCAGCGAGCAGGCCTATTGCGCCGCGCTGCGATGCCGGGATCTGGGCCATGAGCCTGCGGCCGCCCGTCGTCCGGCCGAAGACCTCGAAGGACGAGCCGACATAGACGATCTGTTCCACCGTGACGTCGATGGCCGGGCAGGTGTCGGCAGACGTGGCGAGAAAGAAGTTCTCCGGGCGGATCAGCGCGACGGCATGTCCTCTGCCTGCGGCCTCCGTCGTCGGGGCATGCCTGATCTCCGTGCCTTCGCCGGTGACGAGGTTCTGGCCGTCGCTGCTGCCTTCGAACAGGTTGCTGGCGCCGATGAAGCTTGCCACGAAGGTATTGGCCGGATGATCGTAGATCTGCCGCGGCGTATCGAGCTGCTGGATGCGCCCCTCGGCGAGCACCGCGACGCGATCGGACATCGTCAAGGCTTCCTGCTGGTCATGCGTCACGAAGATGAAGGTGATGCCGAGTTCGTGCTGCAGGTTTTTAAGCTCGAGCTGCATCGTCTCGCGCAGATGGCGATCCAGCGCCGACAGCGGTTCGTCGAGCAAAAGCACCTTCGGGCGTGCGACGATGGCGCGGGCAAGCGCCACGCGCTGCTGCTGGCCGCCTGACAATTGCCGCGGCAGGCGGCCCTCCATGCCTTCCAGCCCGACCATCTTCAGCATTGCCCGCACGCGTTCGACGCGCTCTGGTTTTCCGATACCGGCTGCCTCCAAGGCATAGCCCGTGTTCTCGCCGACGCTCATATGCGGGAACAACGCGTAGTTCTGGAAGACGGTGTTGACGGGGCGGCGATAGGGCGGCCGGTCCGTCATGTCCTCTCCGTCGATGTTGATGCGGCCCGCATCGAGTTCGACAAAACCGCTGATTGCCTGCAGCAGCGTGGTCTTGCCGCAGCCGGATGGACCGAGGAGTGTAATGAATTCGTTGCGGCCGATCTCAAGATCGATGCCGTCAAGCGCTTTCACCTGCCGACCCTCGGGAGTCGAAAAGGCCTTTGCGGCTGAGGCCAGCCGCACGATCGCATCTCGCATTCGTCGTTCCCCGAAATGTTATTAAATTAACTCTTGCGTGATTTCGATATGTTGATATCATTTTTTCGTCGAAGTCAACGCCCTCAACGCGGTCGGTTACAGCTTCCACCAAAGGCCGAGCCAAGCGCGCCGAAGGGATAATAATCCTACCAAGGGGAACAGAAATGACGATTTTGAAAGGCGTTTTCCGGCGCCTGGGTCTCTTTGCGCTCACCGCATTGCTGCCCAGCGCTGTGCTTGCCGATGAGCTCAATATCTACAACTGGGGCGAATACATCAATCCGGCCGTCCTCCAGAAATTCGAGGAGGAAACCAAGATCAAGGTCAATCTCTCGACCTACTCCTCGAACGAGGAAATGCTGGCCAAGATCCAGGGCGGCGCGACGGGCTACGATATCGTTTTCCCGTCCGTGCACATGCAGGACATCATGGCCAAGCTCAACCTGCTCGAGAAGACCGATATCGACAGCTATGAGGGTTTCAAGAACATCGATCCGCGCTTCCTGCGCGCCAAGAGCGATCCGAAGGGCGAATACTGCCTGCCCTACGCCTTCGGCACCGTCGGCATTCTCTACAACCGCAAGGTCCTCGGCAAGGACATCACCGGCTGGAAGGATCTGGTCGCGACGGTCAAGGCCAAGCACCTGAAGTTCACGCTGCTCGACGACATGCGCGAGGTGCTGGGCGTCGGCCTGATGCTCAACGGCCATTCCGTCAATTCGACCAATCCGGAAGAGCTCTCGCAGGCGGCGGATACGATCATCGACATGAAGCCCTATGTTGCGGCTTTCACCTATGATTCCCGCCCGATGGTCGAATCCGGCGATATTGCCGCCGCGCACTTCTTCGTCGGCTCGATGATCAACGTTTTCGGTAATCCGAAGGATCTCGGCTATGTCATTCCCGAAGAGGGGGCGACCATGTACCAGGAAGACATGTGCGTGCTGAAGACGGCTCCCAACAAGGCCAATGCCATCAAGTTCCAGCAATTCTATACGCGCCCGGATATCGCAGCCCTCAACGTCTCGCAGCAGACGAACGGCACGCCCAACGTTCCGGCCCGGCAATTGACGCCGGAAAACATCAAGAATAGCAAGGAAATCAATCCGACAGACGAGACCATGAAGCGTTTGCAGATTTTTCAGGATCTCGGCGGCGGCCTGCGCCAGTTCGATCGCGCATGGACGAAAGTCAAGACTGCGCAGTAATATCGCGAAACGAGACTCCGCCCGGTTCCGGGCGGAGCTTCCCCGGAGGAAAGATTGTCGAAGCAGATACTGAAGCTCGTGCAGAGCGCGGACATGCGCAAGTCGAAATCCGACAAGCTGATTGCCAGCTATATCGAGCGCAACATCGCCGAACTTCCCTTCGAGACGGCGAAATCCATAGCAGCCAGGCTCGAGATTTCGCAGATGACCGTCGGCCGCTATCTGCGGCGGCTTGGCTTCGACGGCCTCGATGAGCTGAAGGCGGCGCTGCGCCGTGGCAGCCGTTCCAATCCGGCCTGGCAGATCAAGGGGTCCATGGACCGCTTCCAGGAGGATTTGCGCGATGGCAAATTCCTTGCCGGCCTTTTGCAGCAGCAGGTCGACAATCTCGGCATGATTTACGAGCTGACGACGGCGCCGCAATGGCAGCAGACCATCGATGCGTTGATTTCAGCCAGCGAGGTCTATGTCGCCGCCTATCAGAATGTGCGGGGCATCGCGCAATATTTCGCCGCCCAGCTCTCCTATACCCGACCGCGGGTCGCCTTCATGGATGGCCTGAACGGCACCTATTCCGAACTGCTCGACGGTTCCGTCGACGGCCGCGTCTTGTTTCTTCACGATGTGCGGCGCTTCGCGTCCAAAGCCCGGCCATTGGCCGAGGAGGCGCGTCGCGCCGGCGTCAAGGTCATCCTGCTGACGGACGAGTTCTGCCCCTGGGCGGAGGAGGTATCGGATATCTCGCTCGTCATACCCGGCTCGCACGGCCCGCTTTGGGACGGTGCCGCGACGATGACCGCGGTCATGGACCTTCTTCTGAGCAATATGATCGTCCTTCTGCGTGGCAAGGTGGACGAGCGCGTCGAGCTTCTGACACGATTGCAGGATGTCTTCGGCGATTTCGAAAGCTGAGCCGAGGCGGCTGGGCTTCATCAAGCGCTGTCGAGGGCGGCCGCGAGGTCGGCGATGAGATCGTCCGGATGTTCGATGCCGATCGACAGGCGGATCGTGGATTCCAGCACGCCGATGCGGTGGCGGACGTCCATGGGAACGCCGGAATGCGTCGTTGTTGCGGGATGGGAGGCGAGCGATTCCGTGCCGCCGAGGCTGACGGCGAGCTTGAAGAGCTGCAGCGCGTTCAGGAACTTGAACGATGCCGGCTGTCCGCCTTTGATATCGAAAGAGAAGGTGGAGCCTGCGCCGCTGCACTGGGCGGCGAAGGTGCGGCCCGTTGGTGAGTTCGGGTCCGTGTAGGGCAGATAGTGAATCTGCTCGACCTTCGGGTGATCGCGCAGGAAATCGGCCACCGCCCGGGCGTTGCTGTTTGCCCGCTCCATGCGGAGCTGCAGCGTTTCCAGCGAGCGGCCGAGCATCCAGCAGGAATGCGGGTCGAGCTGCGTGCCGATCGCGCCGCGCAACGCCTTGACCTGCCTGACGACGGCTTTCGAGCCGAGTGCGGCGCCTGCGATCAGATCGGAATGGCCGCCGACATATTTGGTCAGCGAATAAAGCGAGATATCCGCCCCATGCTCGATCGGCCGCTGGAAGATCGGGCCGAGCAGGGTATTGTCGCATGCGATGATCGGCGTATGGCCCTGCTTCCTGCCGATCGCGTCGGCAACGCGGCGGATCATGGCGATATCGACCAGGCTGTTCGTCGGATTGGCCGGGGTTTCCACGAAAATGACCGATACGCGGCCTTTTGCCATCGCCTCCTCGGCGCTGGACATCACCGAGACCTCGTTGACGCCGTCGGCAAATCCGACGGCGGATACGCCCATATTGAGGAATGTCTTGGCGATGAGCGTTTCCGTGCCGCCATAGAGCGGCTGGGAATGCAGGATCGTATCGCCCGGGCGCACGAAAGTCAGAAGGGTGGTGGCGATCGCCGACATGCCCGAGGAGAACAGCGCGCCGCTTTCCGTCCTTTCGTAGACGGCAAGACGGTCCTCGACGATTTCGCTGTTGGGATGGTTGAAGCGCGAGTAGACGAGGCCGACGCCCCGGCCTGCAGGGGGCTCGTTGCGGCCGGATATGTAATTGAAGAAATCGCGCCCGTCCTCGGCCGACTTGAAGACGAAGGTGGAGGTGAGGAAAACCGGAGGCTTGACCGCGCCCTCGGACAGCTCCGGGTCGTAGCCGTAATTCAGCATCTGGGTTTCAGGATGCAGGGCGTGGTTGCCGATATGGGTTTTTGAGGGATGCGGCGCAGTCATGACGGTCTCCTCAGCCGACGACACGAATTTCACGATCGTATCATATCATCACTTGAGGGGACTGGCCCGCCATAGTCTTCGGCGGAAGACGGGCCCGCACGGGCGAGCCCGTCCCGTCGACTACGTCAGTAGATTTCCGGAACGTACATTTCCGGCGGTACGGGCGTGCGGTGGTAATCCTCGTGGCGGAGGCGCTCCGGCAGGATGATTTCCGGCTTCGGCACGGTCTCGTAGGGAATCTGGTTCAAAAGATGGGCGATGCAGTTGAGGCGCGCCTTCTTCTTGTCGACCGCCTGAACCACCCACCACGGCGCTTCCGGAATGTGGGTGCGCTCCAGCATCTCTTCCTTGGCCTTGGTGTATTCCTCCCAGTGGACGCGGCTCTGCAGGTCCATCGGCGACAGCTTCCACTGCTTCAACGGGTCCTGAATGCGCATGTTGAAGCGGAATTCCTGCTCTTCATCGGTGATGGAGAACCAGTATTTGAGCAGGATGATGCCGGAGCGAACCAGCATGCGCTCGAAATCCGGCACGGAACGGAAGAATTCTTCCAGCTCTTCGGGCGAGCAGAAGCCCATGACGCGCTCCACACCGGCGCGGTTGTACCAGCTGCGGTCGAACAGCACCATTTCGCCCGCGGTCGGCAGATGGGCGGTGTAGCGCTGGAAATACCATTGATGCCGCTCGCGCTCGGTCGGCGCAGGCAGGGCGACGACGCGGCAGACGCGCGGGTTGAGGCGTTGCGTCACGCGCTTGATGGCGCCGCCCTTGCCGGCGGAATCGCGGCCCTCGAACAAGACGACGACCTTGAGCTTTTTGTATTGCACCCAGTCCTGCAGGCGGACGAGTTCGTGCTGAAGGCGGAAGAGCTCGCGGAAGTAGAGCTTGCGCTCGAGCGACGGTCCGGCAGTCTCGATCATGCCTTCGGCGACCAACTCGTCCAGCCGATCCTCTTCGAGCTGCATCTCCAGCTCTTCGTCGAAGCTGTCGACGATCTCGGCCTTGATGCGGTTGAGCGGATCCTGGGTATCATCGGTCATTATGCGCCTCCTGCTCTGTTTTCCATGTTGATGCTGTGGTGTTCGACCACAGAGACCGGCACCGCCGTTCGAACATGCGCCGGCTATGGCTTCGGCTTACTCGGCGGTCCAGCCGCCGTCGACGGAAAGTGTCGTGCCGGTAATCTGCTTGGCGGCGTCGCCGCACAGGAAAACGGCGATGGCGGCGACCTCGTCGACGGTCACGAATTCCTTCGTCGGCTGGGCGGCAAGCAGTACGTCGTGCTTGACCTGCTCTTCCGTCATGTTGCGGGCCCTCATGGTCTCTGGGATCTGCTTTTCGACCAGCGGCGTCCAGACATAGCCGGGCGCGATGGAGTTGACGGTGACGCCGTCGCGCGCGGCTTCGAGAGCGATGGTCTTGGTCAGGCCGGTAATGCCATGCTTGGCCGAGACATAGGCCGACTTGAACGGCGAGGCGACGAGCGCATGCGCCGAGGAAGTGTTGATGATGCGGCCCCATTTGCGCGCCTTCATGCCGGGAATGGCGGCCTTGATGGCATAGAAGGCGGCGAGAAGGTTGATGCGGATGATCGCTTCCCACTTGTCGTCGGGGAATTCCTCGATCGGGGCGACGAACTGGATGCCGGCGTTGTTGACCAGGACATCGAGGCTGCCGAAAGCGCCCTCGGCTTCACGCACCATCGCGGTGACTTCCTCGCCATTCATCATGTTGGCGCCGGAGTAGCGGCACTTCACGCCGAAATCGGCTTCGATGGCGGTCCGTTCCTTTTCGATCGCATCGGCATCGCCAAGGCCGTTGATGGTGACATTCGCACCCTCGGCGGCGAAGGCGCGCGCAATCGCAAGCCCGATACCGCTCGTGGAACCGGTGACCAGCGCATTCTTCGAAGTCAACGAACCCATTCTGCTACTCCCGCAATCCCTATGGTATGGTTGAATAAAGGAAAATGCCGATAAGGGCGCACACTGCCAGCCTCATATGTCGCTTTGATAACAGTGCCTGTGTGGCCTTCCGCCGCTCCGCGCTGGCACCCCACACTTCCACCTGACACTTCATTGTCATGCAAGCGTGCAAGTTTCCGCTCCGGCACCCGGCGATTTCCTCCAACGACGGACAATACGATGAAGGTCGAAGACATTCTCAAGCATGCCTATGCGATGCCGCTGACCAATCCTTCCTATCCCCCCGGCCCCTACAGGTTCTTCGATCGCGAATACATCATCATCACCTACCGCACGACCCGCGAAGCCCTGGAGGCCGTGGTGCCCGAGCCGCTCGAAATCGACGAGCCGCTGGTGAAATACGAATTCATCCGCATGCCGGATTCCACAGGCTTCGGCGACTACACCGAGACCGGACAGGTCATCCCGGTCAGCTATCGCGACCAGCGCGGCGGCTATGTCCATTCCATGTACCTGGACGACGATGCGCCGATCACCGGCGGCCGCGAGATCTGGGGCTTTCCCAAAAAGCTCGCCAATCCGAAGATCGTCAACGAAGGCGAGGTCATCGTCGGCACGCTGCATTACGGCAGCGTTCTCTGCGCCACGGGCACGATGGGCTACAAGCACAAGCCGGTCGAGCAGGCGCCGCTTCTGGCCGCCCTGTCCGAACCCAATTTCCTGATCAAGATCGTGCCGCATGTCGACGCCAGCCCACGCATCTGCGAACTGGTGCGCTACTACCTGACCGATATCGCCATCAAGGAGGCCTGGACCTCTCCCGCTGCCCTGGATCTCAGGCCGCACGTCATGGCCGATGTCGCGCGGCTGCCGGTTCTCGACGTGGTCTCGGCCGTTCATTTCACCGCCGACCTGACGCTCGGGCTGGGCGAAGTCGTTCACGACTACCTCGCCGAGCGCAGGTAATCGAAAGCCTTATCGTTAACCTTGCTGGAGACGGATCGTGCTCGAACGAAATACCAAGGCCGCAGCGCCGACCATCCCGGAAATCGCCGCTCAATATGATCGGGTTGCCCTCGTATTCCAGGGTGGCGGCGCGCTCGGCGCCTATCAGGCCGGCGTCTACCAGGCGCTTGCCGAAACGGGATGCGAGCCGACGTGGCTTTCGGGCGTCTCGATCGGCGCGGTCAACGCCGCCATCATCGCCGGTAACGATCCGGGCAGGCGCCTGCAGCGTCTGGAGCAGTTCTGGCAGATCATCTCCGGCCGCAAGATCTGGGCCTATACGCCGGAAGGCGATTTCTTCCGCGATATCCGCAACCGTACCAGCTCGTGGATGACCATGACGATGGGCCAGCCCGGCTTCTTCAAGCCGCGCTTTCCCAATCCATGGTTCGAGCTGCCGGGCGCCGAGGGTGCGACCAGTTTCTACGATTCCGCCGAGCTGAAGAAGACGCTGGAGATGCTGATCGACTTCGATGTGCTGAACGACGGCAAGAAGCGCTTCAGCGTCGGCGCGGTGAATGTCCGCACCGGCAACTTCGTCTATTTCGACACCGATAATATCCGCATCGGCCCCGAGCACATCATGGCAAGCGGCGCCCTGCCTCCGGCCCTGCCGTCGATCCGCATCGAAGGCGAATATTACTGGGACGGCGGCATCGTCTCCAACACGCCGCTGCAATATCTGCTCGATCAGGAAGAAGACCGCAGCTCGCTTGTGTTCCAGGTGGATCTGTTCAGCGCCCGTGGCGTGCTGCCGCGCAGCATGCCCGACGTCCTCTCCCGCCACAAGGACATCATGTATTCGAGCCGCACGCGGCAGAATACCGACAATTTCAAGCGCATTCACGGACTGAAGATGAAATTGCTGGGCGCGCTGAAGCGTGTTCCCAAGGAGCAGCTGACACCCGAAGAGGAAGAGCTGATCACGGACTATTCCGACGCCGGAGTCGTCAACATCGTGCACCTGATCTATCAGCACAAGAACTATGAAGGCCATGCCAAGGACTACGAGTTCTCAGGCACCTCGATGCGCGAGCACTGGGATATGGGGCTGGAGGACACCAAGCGCACGCTGCGTCACACCGAATGGCTGCTGCCGCCCTTCACCGACGATGCCGTCGCCATTCACGACCTGCACCGCGAAGATCCGGTCTGAGGCCGCAGGCGGGTTCCGGCGGCCCTTGCGTCTCTTGTGCGATGAGAGGGCGGCTTCTCAAGCGACCGATCGATATCAGCCCTGCTTGAGCCAATGTGGGCGGACTGCCTGTTGGCGCGGTTGCCGCACATTCAGGTGCCGCATCCGCGCCGGCTTGCTCAACGGGCCTTGTAGCTGACCGAGAGCTTCGCGGTTGCCAGGGCAGCCTGAGCAAGCTGCGCGCCGTTGAAATCGAGAGTGTCGACCGTCAACGGCTTGTCGAAGGCAAGGTCGAGCGTGAAGAAGCCGGTCGGGTGAGGCAGGTCCTGCACGAAGCGCAGCAGCGCCTTCTTCGATTCCGCATCGATCCGGCTGTCGGGCAGGGCCTGCAGCGCCGCTACCGCCGTATCGCGCAGCTGGCCGATGCCCTGGGCGGGGTCGTCCGAGCCCGTCATCTGCTGGATGAACGCGGCGAGCGACGGCACGGCCATGCCCTCGAACAGACCCAGATTATCGAGGCGGAAGCGCAAACGGGACAGGCCGATGGACCCGTCCTGCGCCAGCCTGGAAATGTCGGCATCTTTCGGAAGACTCAGCTCGGCCGAGAGCGAGACTTTGCCGAGGCGCAAATTGGTGAGCTCCAGCTCCTGAATGTCCAGATAGCCGTCCTTGCGATCGAAACGGAAGGAGCCGGACATATCCATCGGCCATTGCTGAACGGTCGCGATATAGTTGGCGAAGGCATTGTCCATCATCGGCGTGAAGCGCGCGCCCTCGACGGAGATCCGGCCCCAGCTGGGCAGGCGATCGGGCTTGCTCGATATGGATTTGAGGAAGTCGACCAAGCCGTCCCCCTTGAATTCGGCACGATCGAAGGTCCACGCCATTCTGCCATCGGATTTGAAAATCGCGTTCGAGACGGCGCAGCCGTCATGCAGCTGGGAAATGGCAAAGCCATCGGCATGCTGAAGGACGGCGCTGCCCTCGACAAGGTCGGCACATGGCGTTCCGGCTGCGGCGGCGGACAGGGGAGCGAAGGACACGAGCAGCGGCAGGAGGAGAGAGAAACGCATCTTTTTCAGGACTACCTGTTTGAGTCGATTGGCAAATACGAGCCGCGCCATGTTTGTGGCTGCGCCGCGCATGTCAAGGTTTGACTCTCCCGTAATCGGCTTGTCGGCGTTACATTCCGGCGAGGCGGCGGCTTTCCCTCCGCAAACGCGTCAAACCAAAAAGATAGAGCGGTTCCGCGATTTCATGAAAACTGAGCCATTCTAGGCTTTAGCGCCGGCCTTGTCGGTGGCGCGGATCAGGTCGGCGGCCTTCTCGGCCAGGCAATAGGTTGCCGCGACCGTGTTGGCCGAAACGATGCTCGGCATGATGGAGGCATCGACGACGCGCAGGCCGTCCACGCCATGCACCCGCATGGTCGCGGGATCGACGACGGCACGGTCGCCGTGCCCCATCGCGCAGGTGCCGACCGGATGAAACAGCGTGCCGACGCGCTCTCGAATGAAGGCGTCGAGGGCGCCGTCGCTTTCGACATCCGGGCCTGGGTCGATCTCGGCCTCGAGATGCGGCGCAAAGGGAGCTTGGGCGGTAATCTTCCGCGCCAGCCGAATACCCTTGCGCAGCGCTTCCATGGTGCTGTCGCCGCGAAAGAAATTATAGAGGATCGTGGGCTTGTCGCCGGGGTCGGCGCTCTTCAGGGCGACGCGGCCGATGCTGCCCGGCCGGAGCTGGCAGACGTGCATCAGGAAGCCATGTCCGGTAAAGCCCGAGGCGGCCTGCGTGTTGGCTCGGCCGGTGCAGAAGAAGAGCTGGATATCGGGCCGGTCGCTTGTCGGGTCGGTCGAAATAAATCCGCCGCCTTCGCCCGTGGTCGAGGAAAACAGCCCGCGCCTGTTGAAGATCCAGTTGAGCACATGACCGGCATTGCGCGGCAGGGCTCGCCAGGAGATGCCATAGGGCGCGATGGACTTGGCGCGATATTCGATCGTGACGTCGAGATGATCCTGAAGGTTTTCGCCCACGCCCGGCAGGTCGGCAACGACCGCGATGCCGTGGCGCGCGAGGTCTTTGGCATTGCCGACGCCCGACAGCATGAGCAGGTGCGGCGATACGAACGAGCCCGCCGAGAGAATGATTTCGCGGGCGTCGAGCGTTCCGCTTCGTCCATCCCTTCGGAAGGCGATGCCGGTCGCTTTGCGACCGTCGAACACGATGCGCGTGACCTCGGTCTCGCTCATCACCGTGAGATTGGGCCGATGTCGTACGGGGTCGAGATAAGCGCCCTCGGCCGTGACGCGCTCGCCGTTCTTCTGGGTAAAGGTGTAGAGGCCGACGCCGTTCTGGCGCACGCCGTTGAAATCCGCATTCAAGGCATGGCCGGCCTGCTGCGCGGCGTCCAGGAACACCTCCGCCATCGGGTTGACGCTGCGCAGCGGCGCAACGTTCAGCGGCCCGTTCGTGCCGTGATAGGCCGGGTCGATCTGCTTTTCGAGCGGTTTGCCGCCGAAGCGGATGTGCCTGGCCGAGCCGGGTTCCGCCAGAATCTCGAACCGCTCCAGCTTGCGGAAATAGGGCAGCAGATCGTCGTAACCCCAGCCGGGATTCCCGAGGTCGCGCCAATGGTCGAAATCCTCGCGCTGGCCGCGCATGAAGATCTGGCCGTTGACATTCGTCGAGCCTCCGGTTCCCTTGCCGCGCGGCAAGGCTATGGAGCGGCCCTGCAGGCCCGGCTCCGGCTCGGTCTCGAACCAGGACATGAATTTCGGGCCGCCGAGAAAGGCGAGCGCCGGCGCCATGAAAGTGACCATGGCCAGCGGAATGCGCACGATGGCCTTGCGGGCGTTGCGATCCATGCCGGCTTCGACCAGGCACACGCGCTTGGCCGGATCTTCGCTCAGGCGATTTGCCAGCACACAGCCGGCCGCACCGCCACCGACGATGATGTAGTCGAATTCGGGCAAGGCTCAGATATCCTGAATCTGCGGCAGGATCACGAGATCGCGGATGGTGACGTTGGCCGGCCGCGTCAGCATGAAGAGCACCGCGTCGGCGACGTCCTCCGATCGCAGACCCTCGCGTGCCTCGACCTTGGCATCGATGGCGGCAGGGTCGGTATAACCCCAGAGCTCGTTCAGCACGACGCCGGGCGCCACGGAGCCGACGCGGATATTTTGCTTCATGGTTTGCCGCCGCAGCCCATGCACGAAAGCCTGGATCGCATGTTTGGATGCCGAATAGATCGGCTCCCAATGAATGGCCTGATGTCCCGCAACGGAGGACGTCACGACGATCTGGCCGCCGCCTCGAGCAATCATGCCCGGCAGTACGGCGCGGGCCAGCCGGAAGACCGAATTGACATTGATGGCAATGAGCTCGTCCCAGGCGTCGGGATCGCCTTCGGCGACATCGCCGGGAATGTAGAGGCCGGCGTTGGGCAGCAGAATATCGATCCGGCCGAAGCGCTGTATCGTGGCATCGACGACGCTTTTGACCGTGCCCGGCTCGGTGAGATCTGCCGGCAATACCAGCACGTCGCCGCCTGTCTTCCCGGCTACCGCCTTCAGCCTTTCGGCGGAACGGCCGACGAGTGCCAACTTCACACCCTCTTCGGCGAGAGCCAATGCGGTCGCGCGCCCGATGCCGGAGCTTGCCCCCGTGACCAGTGCGACCTTGCCTGCAAGTTTCTGTCCCAAGATGTCCTCCCCGTCGGCGGATCCTTGGAAAGCCTCCGCCAACAAGGAGCCTAGGTAGGCCGCTTCTACCCGTCAATAAAAAATCTCTTCCCACGTAAATTTCACGGCCGAGGCGTCGGTATACCGGCTGTGGCGCACAAGCGAGGAGGATGTGTCTCCGCGCGTCCGTCCGTCCGGCTCCTTTTCCGGAAAGCATTGATTTGGCCTGCAAGGGTTATTGAAAGCGCATCAGATCTGCGCGGTGTCGCTGGAATGCGACGGTGCCGACCAAACGCATGTTACAAACCGTTAATACAACGTTTCTTCACCTTTCTTTCGATCCGGAGTTAGCTATCTAGCGTTGGCCATGCCGCATGACGCGGCTGAAGCCGCCGGTGGATGGTGAAAGCCCGGCAGGGTGAGAGTGATGGGATGGGGTTGGTAGATTGGGCATTGCGCGGCATGCTCGACATGAACTGTCGACGCAGGGCGCGGTCCCGCAAGGGACATTATGAACCGTGGGCCGTGCATGCCGTGGATAGTTTTGAGCGCGAAATGCTGGCTTTCTACAGGCGCTCGCAGTTCAGGGTCATTCAAACGGCCGCATGACGGGCACCGGCCCCGATCGGCCATCCTGAGTGCGGCCGCGCAGGTACTGGCCAAGGAAGGCGCGCGTCGCCGAAAGGGCGGATGTCAGCGTCGGCTCCGTCTATCAATATTTTCCCAACAAGGCGTCTATTCTCTTCCGTCTCCAGAGTGACGAATGGCGGCAGACGTCCGATCTGCTGCACGACATCCTTCAAGACGGGGCGAAGCCGCCATTGGAACGGCTGCGGACGCTGGTTCTGGCGTTCCTCCGCTCCGAATGCGAAGAGGCCGCCATGCGCGTCGCGCTCAGCGACGCGGCGCCGCTTTACCGCGACGCGCCCGCGGCGCAGGAGATAAAGTCATCCGGGGACCGGGTCCTGCATATGTTCATGCGCGAGGTCCTGCCGGGGGGCAGCGAGCCAACCGTCGCCCTGGCAACGGACCTGGTCACGGCCACGCTTGGTGCAGTAGGAAAGCAGTTTTCGGAAAGTCCGCGAACGACGCAGGAAATCGAAACCTATGGAGAGGCCATGGCGGACATGCTCTGCGCCTATCTCGAAAACCTCCGGCTTCGCTGAAAGGCATGTATCGGCTGCTTGGTCGTCCGCCAGTTGACTCATATCCAGCCAGCGCCTATTGAAAGGCCAGCCAGTCCCGCTGGCCGTAAGCGTTTGACGTCAAGCAACGCACTCAACGATCCTCGTCGGTCGGAGTGCGTTTTTTTATGCCTTCGCCATCGAGGAAAGCCTTGGAGACCATCATGGCTTTTCAATCGACACCTGATCCGGCGCGCGGCCGGCTTTTGCTGCTCAGCGCCATTCTCTTCATTTCCTATCTTTGTGTCGGCATGTCGTTTCCCATCGTGCCGATCTATGTGACCGAGCAGTTGAAGCTCGGCAACGTCTGGGCCGGGCTCGGCGTCGGCATCGCCTTTCTCGCAACCATTCTGACGCGCGGCTATGCCGGCGGCCTTTCGGATCATCGCGGTCCCAAGCTCGCGGTCGTCCGCGGGCTGGTGTTTTACATCGCCGGTGCCACGATATCGCTGGTCGCCGGTCTGTTCGCCGGCGCATCGGTGCCGTCATTTCTCCTTCTGCTTGCGGGGCGCCTCTTTCTTGGCCTGGGCGAAAGCCTGGTCGCCGTCGGCGTGATCGCATGGGGCATAGGCGTCGTCGGTCCCGCGCGTTCGGGCAGGGTGCTTGCCCTGGTCGGGGCCGCGATCTATGGCGCGCTTGCGGTCGGCGGCCCCATTGGGCTGGCATTGTTCGACCGGTTCGGCTTTGCCGGCGCGATGAGCATCAGTGCCGCTCTCCCCTGCCTCGGCTTGCTGGCGATCTTGCGCATCCCCGGTGTCGCTCCTCATCCCGGCGCGGAGCGGCCGCCGCTATGGAGCGTCATCAACCGGATATGGCTGCATGGCTCCATCGTTTGCCTTCAGGGCATAGGCTTTGCCGCAATCGGCGCCTTTTTCACGCTTTACTTCCACGACCGCGGCTGGGGTTATGCCGGGCTGGGCCTGACCGCCTTCGGCGGCGGGTTCGTGCTGGTGCGCGTGCTCTTCGGTCATTTGCCGGATCGTATCGGCGGCCTGCAGGTCGCGGCCATGTCGCTTGCCGTCGAGGCGATCGGTCAATTCCTGATCTGGAATGCAAACGATCCGGTTTTGGCCCTGGTCGGTGCATTCCTGACCGGGCTCGGATGCTCGATGATCTTTCCGGCCATGGGCCGGGAGGTCGTTCGCCTGGTGGAGCCGCATCTGCGTGGAACGGCGCTCGGCGGCTTTTCGGCCTTTCAGGATCTGGCCTACGGGCTGACCGGACCCCTGGCCGGCTTGCTCGCCGACAAGGCGGGTTACGGCAGCGTGTTCCTGGCGGGGACCATCACGGCGGTCGTCGGGCTTTTGATCGCGCTTTCGCTTCGCAGGATGCGTGCCGCCGCGTTCGGCTGAAGGCACAATGGTCCTCCGCCCCGCGGGGGACCGGCCAGCCGTGCTCCGATCCGCGCCGATAACGCTTGGCGCTGCAAGCAATTAACGCATCTGCAATATGATGGGGCTGCTGCTTGCCGGATCCGTGTGCTGGCGCAAGGATTTCACCTCGTCGGCGGTAACAGATCCGCCGCGGTTTCCCCAGGACGAACGGACGAACGTCAGGACGTCGGCGATCTGCTGGTCCGAGAGCTGCTGCCGGAACGGCGGCATGCGATAGGCGTCCGGAATGCCGTCTGCCACGATGCGGCCGGAACCGTTGAGGGTCACATTGATCTGCGATGCGTTTTCCTTTGCGAGCGATGCCGCGGAGCCGGCCAGCGGCGGAATCCATTGCTGCTTTCCGCGGCCATCGGCGCCGTGACAGAAGCTGCATTTCGCCATGAATGTCTGCGCGCCCGGAATCTGTTCGCGTGCGGGAAGCGCAACATTCCGGGCGGCGCCCTCGTCATATTGCCAGGGCGTGCCGTCACGCGCGGGATCGCCCGGCAGCAACTTCAGATAGTGGCTGATGGCCTTCAGATCGTCATCGGTCATGAACTGGGTCGAGTTGTTGAAGGCATCCGCCATGGAGCCGAAGACGACGGCGTGGCCGTTCCGGCCGTTCTTGAGGAAGGCATGGATATCGTCCTCGGTCCAGCGGCCGAGGCCGGTATTGGGATCGCCACGCAGGCTCGGCGCATACCAGCCGTCGAGAAGAGCGCCGGAAAGATAGAGCGGGCTGCTCTCGTCGAGCGCCTTTTCCGCCATGGTGATCGAGCGCGGCGTGTGGCAGCTGCCGCAATGTCCCGGGCCTTGAACGAGATAGGCGCCCCGGTTCCATCGATCGTCGCCGGCGGCTTTCTGCTCGTAGGTTCCGCCTTCGGTGAAGACCGCATTCCACAGCGCCAGCGGCCAGCGCATGTTCAGCGGCCATTCGATGCCGGAGGGCTTGTTCGGCTGCCGTACGGCTTCGACCCTGCCGGTGAAATAGGCGTAGAGCGCGCGGATATCGTCGTCGCTCATCTTGACATAGGACGGATAGGGCATCGCCGGATAAAGGCGATGTCCGTCGCGGGCGACGCCCTGACGGACGGCGCGGTCGAAATCGGCGAGCGTATAGGCGCCGATGCCGGTTTCCTTGTCCGGGGTGATGTTGGTGGTGAAGATCGAGCCGAGCGGCGTTCCCATCTCCAGCCCGCCGGCAAAAGGGGCGCTTTTCGGTGTGCTGTGGCAGGCCACGCAATCGCCGAGGCGCGCGACATATTCGCCGCGCTGCAACAGCTCCTCGGAGGGCGCCTGCATCGCAGCGACGTTGTCGAAGGGCGATACCGGCTTGCGGGTTGCGAACCACGCGATGCCGCCGGCAACAAGCACGACAATCAAAAGAAGAACCAGAAGAAATTTCTTCAAGGGTGAGCCCTCACGCCTTTGCTTCGGGATTTCGCACGCGGCTATCGAAGAAGCCTGCTACGCCGGCTCTCGGAGCAGGGAAGGGCCGAGAGCCGGAATCGTGCCTGACGCAGCGTCAGCCGCGTCTCAGCTTTCAAAGGTGTAGTTGGAGAGTGGCATGCTGCGTATCCGCTTGCCGGCCAGCGTGGAAACCGCATTGGCGACCGCCGGCGGAATGGCGGGAAGCCCCGGTTCGCCGATGCCGCCCATCTCGGCACCGCTTTCGACGATGCGGACATGCACACGGGCCATGCGGTCGGGCGGCAGGATCGGGTAGAGATCGTAGTTGCGCGCCACCGGCTCGCCGTTCTTGTAGACGGCTTCCTCCATCAGCACCTGCGACAATCCGAGAGCGGTCGCCGAATTGATCTGGGCTTCGATGATCGCCGGATTGACGATGCTGCCGGGATCGATCGCTTCCCAGACGTCGTGTACGACGACCTGCCCCCCGCGGATGGAGACTTCGGCGATCGCCGCCGTGTGGCTGCCGAAGGGAGAGGCCATCGCCACCCCCCGCGCACGCCGCGAACCGTCGTCTGCCGTGAAGGGGCCTCGCTTCCAGCCGCCGGAGAGATCGCCGACCGCTTTCAAGAGATTGCTCAGCCGCTCGTTGCCCTGCAAAAGCCTGGTGCGTAGCTCGTAGGGGTCCTGGCCGCCTTTGTCGGCCAATTCGTCCAGGAACGTTTCGTAGAAGAAGTCGTTCATGGAATTACCGACGGAGCGCCAATAGGCGAGCATCGTCGGGTTCTTCACATAGATCTGGGCGATGCGGCGGTTGGGGATGGCATAGGATTTGCCCGTCAGGCCCTCGAGCGCGGTCGGGTCCAGCGAGTTCTCCTTATGGCCGTAAACGCCTTCGGTCGGCCCTTCGCAGGCGCTAATCGCCTCAAGCGCAACCGGCATGCCATCGGCATCGAGCGCGCCGCGGAATCGCACCGCAGCCATCGGGCGCAGCGGGTCGCGCAGAAACTCCTCCTCGCGGCTCCAGATGAGCTTGATCGGACGCCCGACCTCCTTGGCAAGCCGGATGGCCTGTGGGTAGGGATTGGCGGAAGGATAGAGAAAGTGACGTCCGAAGAAGCCGCCGAGTAATGGACTATGCACCGTGATCTTCGATGCATCGAGGCCGGTAAGCTTGGCAATATCGGCCTGGAATTGCTCGGGCGCCTGGTTGGGCATCCAGACTTCCAGGCTGCCGTCCGCGTTGAACCGCGCCAGGGTGGACGGCGGCTCAAGCTGCGCGTGATGCACATATTGGCTCTTGTAGGTTGCGGAGACGATGGTCTTGGCGCTGGCGAACGCGCCGGCGGCGTCGCCCTTTTTTTCCGCATCCGTGCCTGGGCCGGGCTCGTTCGCGAGCCGCTCGCTGAAGGCAACGGTCGAAAAGTCGGCCGGCATGAGGCGAAGGGCCGGATTGGCGTCGGCGCCCGGCTCCCGCCAATCGACCTGCGCCGCCTCGGCCGCGCGCTTGGCGTTCCACCACCGTTCCGCAACGACGGCGACGGCGCCCGGCAGGCTGTGGACGGAATGGACGCCGGGCATGGCGCGAAGCTGATCCTCGTTGCGGATGCGAGCGATGATCAGCCCAAGTCGCGGGGCGTGCTGGACGGCGGCGTGCAGCATGCCGTCCACCTTGCAATCTATCGCGTAGACCGCCTTGCCCGTCGACTTGTTGTAGACGTCCAGCCGTTCGACCGGCTTGCCGATCCAGCGGAAGGTGCTCGGGTCCCTGAGCGTCACGCTCTCAGGCGCCGGAACCGGTAGATCCAGCGCCTCGGCGGCGACGTCGCCATAAGCAAGACTTCTCCCTGATGCGGCATGGAGCACACGGCCGGGCTCGGTCGTCAGTTCGGTGATGGGCGCGTTCAGGCGGCTGGCGGCGGCCTGCAGGATCATGTTGCGCGCCAGGGCGCCGAGCCGGCGCATGGTCTCGTAGCTCGTGCGCACCGACATGCTGCCGCCGGTGATGCGCATCTTGCCGTGCACGACCAGATAGTCGCTGCCGGTCGGCGCGTTTTCGACGACGAAGGTTTGCGGATCGGCATCGAGTTCTTCACCGACGATCTGGGCCATTGCCGTGAAGACGCCCTGACCGCCTTCGACGAAGGGGCTCATGAAACGGATGGTGCCATCGGGACGGATTTCGAGAAATGCGGGAACGCGCGTGCCGGGCGGCATGGCGGCTGCGGCCTGCTGGGCGCGCGCCGGGCCGACCGGAACGCCGAAGCCAAGGACGAACGCGCCGGCTGCGGCACCCGCGGAGGTCAGGAGAAAGTGCCGGCGCGAGATATTGACCGGAGATCCGGTCGGAAATTCGTCTTTGGGAACGAGATTGCGGCTGGACTCCGTCATAGCGCTTCTCCTTCTTTCGAGGAGAGGTCCTGAACCGCCGCCTTGATGGCGTTGTAGGTTCCGCATCGACAGAGATTGATCATCGCCGCGGCGATCTCGTCGTCGGAGGGGTTGGGCGTTTGTTTCAGGAGCGCGGTCGCCGCCACGACCTGCCCCGATTGACAGTAACCGCATTGCGGGACCTGATGCTTGACCCAGGCGGCGACCACCCGCTTGCCGATCGGGTCCTTCTCGATCGCCTCGATCGTCGTGACCTGACGGCCGGCGACGCTGTCGACCGGCGTGACGCAGGAGCGAACGACCTCCCCGTCGATGAGGACCGAACAGGCGCCGCATTGCGCCAGTCCACAGCCGTATTTCGTGCCGGTCATGCCCAGTTCGTCACGAATGATCCAAAGGAGCGGCGTGTCTCCGTCGGAGGTGATCTGGTAGGACTGGCTGTTGATTTGAAGATTCATGAAGCGCCTCCTGAGGCTTTCGATCGCGAGCCGTCGATGCCGGGCACTACTATGCGACGATCTGGTTTCCCGACAAGCGGACGACACACAGTTCAGGCTCACAAGCCGGAACTATAGCACCGAATTCTCTTCGCCAAAAAGATTGGAATGTGAATCGTGATAACGGTCAGAAGTTGCGTTCGCAGAGCCGTGGCGCGCTTTCGCGGATGCGGGCACCGTGTCTCGCCGTCGAGCGTGGCTCCGTGCCCTTCCGGGTCGGTATCCTGTTGTTTTCAATGCATGATCGCGCAGCTGTGGTCCTGCACATCCTCGCCGCCCATGCCAAGCGTGGCAATATCCGTCAGCACGATGAAGCCGGGGCCGTCGGCGAAATTGGCGCCGGCCACCACGAGATTGTGATCGCCCATTTCCTTTGCCGGATCCTTCAGCGTCTTGGCGAGTGCCAGGACCGGATTGAAATCGCCCAGCGTCTCGCCCTTGACGCGGATTGCCGAGAATTTGTGCCCGGCAATGGTGTCGGGAAGGGGCGCCCAATCCGCGCCGATCTTGTCGGCATCGGCTTTCAGGATGGCCCGGGCATCCGCGCTGAGGCAATCGATATGGATATGCAGCTGGTTTTGCGTGCGGGCCCGGAGCGCGTTGATGGCGAGGCTCAGACCGTCACGCGGGACCGGGCGCGGCAGCCGGGCATTGACGTCGGCCCGCTCGGCCCAGGCATCGGCGAGGAAATTATGCGTTGACGGATCGAGAAGCGCCGGGCTCTCCATGCCGGTGATCTTGTCGGTGGGAATGAGGAGGACTTGCGCAACGCCTCGCAGATCCTTCAGCACGGCGTAATGTTCGGCCTCATTGACCGAAAGGCACGGCGCGGTCTGCACGACGCATTTTTCATGCACGATTTTCCACAGCACGTCGGAGTCGGCAAAGGCCGGAGCAAAAAGAAGGGGAAGGAAGGAGGCGGCGAGAGCCGTGACGCGGCGCGAGATTGTCATGGCATGAAATTCCCTGGTTCAAACGATCCGGCTCTTCGAAAGTCCGGAGGGCTTAGCACAGGCCTATTAGGCGGATGTGACGGTTCGGAGGCTGCGTACGTCAAATCCGGCCGGATGGATGGCGTGAAGGTTGCAATATCAGTTTCGTTTCATCTTGGCTTCAGGCCGCTTTCAGTTTCGTTGCCTACATGGCAGGAGCCGGGGAAAACCATGCCTCGCCTCAGGATGGAAAGGTATCGGTCAGATCCTGGCTACAGCCCTTCGGACCCCTGCGACGGGGTGTTCGCAACGCTCGACCGCCGCGATCGATCGCAGGTCGACATATTCTGGAGCTTAAAATGGGTATCGGAAAATTGATCGAGGAAGTCGCGGGAGCCGTCGCTGCCGAGGATGCTGCAGAGGCTGTCGACCCGAATGCCGGCTTCGTAACGAAGGCCGCCGCCGCCGTCGCCGGCTTCGAAGGCGTCAACAAGCTGACCGACGGACTGAAGGAAAAAGAGCAGGAGCCGGGCGCGGAGAGCGCCGGCGACCAGAACGGCTGATCGTCAGCAGCGTTGTTTCATACAGGCTCAGGCTTGTTATTCATGTCCCACCCCATGCCCGTTCAGGCGGCGCCATCTCCAGAGGAATTTTGATGAAAATCTCCAGAACACTCGCACTTCTTGGCGCGCTCGCCTTTGCCGGATCGGCTTTCGCGGCCTCCCCGGCTCCAGCTCCCGCCGCAACGACAGCCACCACGCCGGCCGCGGCTTCGACGACCGTCAAGCCCGCTGCAACGGCAACGACGGACAAGCAGGCCGTTTCGAAGAAGTGCTCGGCCGACGCCGATGCCAAGGGCCTGCACGGAAAAGCCCGCAAGAAATTCCGCGCGGATTGCAAGGCAGCTTCGAAGAAGAAGAGCTGACGTATCAATTCATTGCAAATCGACTTGGAAGCCGGGATCTCGCATCCCGGCTTTTTGCTTTTTGCCCGCAGTCGTTGCAACATCCCGCTGCGCGGCGGACGTGCCGCCATGCGGGCCCGCCGCGCTCAGGCGGGTCACTGCACCCATCGAAAGCATTCTTGCCATCGATTCTTGCCCGGAATGTCAGGGCTTGACGAAAACAAACCAGGGATTAGTTTAAACGGAGGCGCCTCCGTTTATTGATGTTGCGCCTTACGTCCTGATTCCGATGAGCCGGCCGCTGAGAGGAAATGCTGGCGGTTCGTCTTCCTGAGAAAATCATACAGCAAACCGGTGGACCGACGAATAGACTCTACCAGATTTCGTAGGTCTGATCTTCGTGACGATGGCAGGAGCTTATTATGACGCGAACCATCCATATCGCCCTCGATATCAACGGGCAGCGACACGAACTCGATATCGAGCCGCGCGTGACGCTGCTCGATGCGCTGCGCGAGCATCTTTCGCTTACCGGCACGAAGAAGGGGTGCGACCAGGGCCAGTGCGGCACCTGCACCTGCCATGTCGACGGCAAGCGCGTGCTCTCCTGTCTGACGCTTGCCGCGCAGGCCGAGGGCCGCAAGGTCACGACGATCGAGGGCATTGCCGGCGAGAGCGGCGATCTGCATCCCGTGCAGGCCGCGTTCATCGAACACGATGCCTTTCAGTGCGGCTACTGCACGCCGGGCCAGATCATGTCGGCGGTTGCCTGCATTCGCGAGGGACATGCCGGGTCGGATGCGGAGATCCGCGAATACATGTCCGGCAATCTCTGTCGGTGCGGGGCCTATAACAGCATCGTTGCGGCGGTGCGCCAGGCAGCGGAGGCGGCCTGATGCGGAACTTCTCCTATCTGCGCGCGACTTCTGCCACTGAAGCCGGCCAGGCAGCCCAACAAGCGGGCGCCATGCTGCTGGCTGGCGGCACAACCCTGCTCGATCTTGCCAAATGCGGCGTCAGCGAACCCGAAACGGTGATCGATATCACCCATCTTTCCGGGATGGGCAGCATCGTGGTCGATACAGCCGGTGCAAGGATCGGTGCTCTTGCCAGGATGAGCGAGGTCGCCGATCACAAGGATATTCGTGCGGCCTTTCCGGCGGTTTCGGAATCGCTGTCGCTCGCGGCCTCGGCCCAACTTCGCAACATGGCGACGATCGGCGGCAATCTCCTGCAGCGGACGCGCTGTTCCTATTTTCGCGATCCGGGCGCCTTCCCCGCCTGCAACAAGCGCAATCCCGGTTCCGGCTGCTCGGCAATCGGCGGCGTCACGCGCAATCATGCGGTGCTCGGCACGAGCGAGGCTTGCATCGCCTCCTATCCCGGCGATCTGGCGGTCGCCCTGGTCGCCTTCGATGCCGTGGTCGAGACGGATAGCCGCAAGCTTGCCATTGACGACTTTTTTCTCTGTCCCGGCGACACGCCGGATAGGGAAACGCTCCTTCAGCGCGGCGAAATCATCATCGCAATCGATATCCCTGCTTCCGCCGCTGCGCGAAACTCCACCTATCTGAAGGTCCGCGACCGGCAGTCCTATGAATTCGCTGCCGCAAGTGCCGCTATTGGCCTCGAGCTCGAAGCCGATGGCAGAACGATCCGCGACATCCGTGTGGCATTGGGCGGGGTTGCCGCCAAACCCTGGCGGGCGCGAGCCGTCGAGCAGGCGCTCGTCGGCAAGGCGCTTGAGGCCGATGCCGTGGAAAAGGCCGGCCGTCTCGCCATGGAGGGTGCCGTCGCGCATGGCGGCAACCGTTACAAGATCGAACTTGCGCAGCGCGTCGTCGCTCGCGCCATTCTGAAGATGGGAGGCCTCGCATGACCATGATGGAACCCCGCAAGCATGGGGATGCTTCCGACGGCACGGTCGGCGGTCGTCAATCGCGCTTCGAAGGCAATATGAAGGTCATGGGTACGGCGACTTACGCGCTGGAATATCCCGTCGAAAACCTCGCCCACGCCGTCCTCGTTCAAAGCACCATTCCGGCCGGGCGCGTCGTGAAGGTTGATGCCTCAGCGGCACTTGCAATGCCGGGCGTGCTGCTGGTCCTGACGCCGGAGGATGATCTCGGTCTCAAGCTCGGCGGCGACTGGGGCGGCAACAAGCCCGTCGAGGGACCCTATTATCCGCTGCCGCGCGAGGTGCAGTTCAACGGCCAGTCGATTGCCGCCGTCGTGGCCGAAAGCCGCGAACAGGCGACCGAAGCCGCCAGGCTGGTGCGCGTCACCTACGAGGAAAGCGAGCATGTCGCCGATCTCAACGATCCGAATGCCGGCGAAGGCAAGCTCATGGAGCCACTCTCGTCCAGCTGGGGCGATGCCGAGGCGGCGCTCGCCGCGTCTCCGGTCAGGATCGAGGCGGAGTATTCGACGCCGCGGGAATATCATGTGGCTATGGAGCCGCATGGCCTCACGGCGAAATGGGATGGCGACCAGCTGACCATATGGGAGCCGAGCCAGTGGTCGCATGGCATGGCGCGCATGTATTCCGAATGGTTCGACATGCCCTATGAAAATGTCCGGATCATCTCGCCCTTCATCGGCGGCGGTTTCGGATCGAAGGGGCAACCGCTTGCCTATGGTGCTGTGGCGATCGCGGCGGCAAGGAAGCTTGGCCGGCCGGTGAAGCTCGCGGTCACACGGCCGCAGAATTTTACCAGCTACGGCGGTCGCGCCGCGACCAGACAGAAGATCGCGCTCGGAGCGACGCAGGACGGCGTCCTGCAGGCGATCGTCCATCGCGGCGCCAGCGAGACCTCCATCTATGCCGATTGGCCGGAGCAGACGGGGGCGGCGACCTCGATCCTCTACAAGGTCGAGAATTTTTCCTCGCAGCATCGCATCGTGCCGGTCAACAGCGTGACGCCAGGCGCCTTGCGCGGACCGGGCAAAAACCCGAGCGCCTATGGCATCGAATGCGCGATCGAGGAGCTTGCCTACAAGCTCGGCATGGATCCGCTGGAAATCCGGCTGAAAAACTATGCCGATCACGACTACCAGTCCGGCAAGCCATGGTCGACACGACGGCTGCGTGAAGCGCTGACAGAGGGCGCCGAAGCTTTCGGCTGGGCGCGACGCAGCCACGCGCCGCGTTCGATGCGGGACGGCAAGACCCTGATCGGCTGGGGCATCGGTTGCGGCACCTTCCCGGTCATCCGCGCACCGAGCGAGGCGATGATCCGTATTCTCGCGAACGGCCGGGTCGAGGTCGTCAGCGGCGCCATCGACATGGGGCAGGGGACCTATACGATCCTCGCCCAGAGCGCTGCGGAAGTCTTCGGCATTCCGGTCGAGCAAGTCGAGGTGCATCTCGGCGATTCACGCCTGCCGGGCTCGGCGATTGCCGGCGGCTCGATGCTGGCCGGCTCGATCATGGGAGCCGTTCACAAGGCTGCGGTTGCAGCCCGTGACGAACTTATCGGGCTTGCGCTCAGCGATGCCAATTCGCCGTTCCGTGAGACGGGCGCGAACACGCTGAATTTCGCCGAAGGCCGCATCGCAGCGCCACGCGGCGAAACCCCGTCGCTCACGCTGGCGGAACTGATGTCGGCGCTCAAGCGCGAGGAGATCGAAGTCCGGCGCAACACCCTGCCTGATGGCGCAAATGCCCAGGAGCAGCTTCAGGCATGGACCACCATGGCGAAAGTGCAAGGGCCGACCATGGGCGATTATTCCATGCACAGCTGGTGCGCCCATTTCGCCGAAGTGCGGATCGACGAGGATTTCGGCACGGTGCGCGTCTCGCGCATGGTTTCCGCCTTCGATTGCGGCCGCCTCTACAATCCGCGGCTGGTCGAAAGCCAGTGGCGCGGCGGCATCATCATGGGGATCGGTCAGGCGCTTCTGGAGGAAGGGCTGGTCGATCCGCGCAACGGGCGAACCGTCAACAACAATGTGGGCGATTACCTCGTGCCGACGAATTCGGACATTCCGGATATTCAGGTAATCTCCGTCGGTGTGCCGGACCGTCATGCCTCGGCGCTCGGCGGAAAGGGCGTCGGCGAAGTTGGCATCGTCGGCGTGGCGCCTGCCATTGCCAATGCCGTGTTCCATGCGACCGGCAAGCGCATCCGCGATCTGCCGATCACCTTGGAGAAGCTGATTTGATCTTGCTGCGTTCGAGCCGCACTGTGCGAGCGTGCGGCTCGAATGCTCAGGACGCATGGTCCTTTAAAATTTCTCGCCCGTTTTCGTATTTCCATGACCTCGGCGTTGCCGTTTCGGCAATGAAAAGGCCGAAAATTGGTGCTTCTTCAGAACGCCCCCTTTTGCCATAGTTCATCGAACGCGCCGTTCAGAGCGCAGTGAGGCGAACATCATGGCTTACGTGATCACCGAGCCCTGCATCGATACGAAAGACGGTGCCTGCACCGTGGCCTGTCCGGTGGATTGCATCTACGAGGGCGGACGGATGTTCTACATCCAGCCGGAGGAGTGCATCAATTGCGGGCTCTGTCTCTCCGTCTGTCCGGTCGATGCTATTCTATGGGATGAGGAAATGCCGGCGGAGCGCTTGTTTCTGCGCGACGTCAACCGCGATTTCTTCGCCGGTGACGTTACCGGCTGGGGCGCACCGGGCGGCTGGGACAAAAGCCGCACCACCAGTCTCGATCATCCCTTCGTCGCGGCTTATGGCGGTGCTTCCGAAAAGCGCATGTGATGCCGTGACGCCTTGAACAAGCATCGCGGCCGGGATCCGAACTGCGGTTGCCGCTTTTTACCGGATTCAGGAAACGCCGGACCAGGCGGCATAATAGCTGCGCGTCGCTTCCGACAAGGCCCGCACGAGAGGACGTTGTTTCTGAAGCCGCGGCAGATCGGCTCTTGCCTGCGTCGACAACTCGGACAAGGCCGCATCGAAGTCGACGCTTGTCAGCCTTCCCTCGCGCATCACCTCGCGGCCGGCGACAACGAGCCCTTTGGCATGTCGCGCGCTCATGCGGGTCAGCAGCACGTCCGCCTCGTCGACATCGTCGAAAAGCGACTCGTCGATGAGCGCCTGATAGTCGACGATCGTGAAGTCTTCCGCGCTCCTTGCATTGACGACCTGACGGCCGACGCGGATCGCGGCATCGAATATATCCCCGGTCGCCAGCTGCCTGGTCAGACCGCGACCGCCCTGCAGGAGATAAAGAAGCCGCATCTCGCGCCATAGATCCTGATCGTCATCCAATCCGGTGCCGTCGAGGCCGATGGCGAAGGCCGGGCCGCCGCGTTCGATCGTCGATGCGATCGGGGCGACGCCTGAGCGCAGACGCAGATTGGCCGCGGGATTGCTGACGATCTGTACGCCGCGCCCGGCAAGCAACTCCAATTCGTCGGGGCGCAGCTGCACACCATGGGCAACGGCGAGCCTTGGCGAAAGGAAGCCTATTCTGTCGAGATAACTGACAACGCCCTCCGGGAAGCGCCGGTCGAGCCATACACGTTGGCGCGGACTTTCGAGCAGATGCATATGAATGCGCCGGTCATGGGACGCGGAGGCTTCGGCAATGGCTTCCAGAAGCGCGTTCGAGCACCATTGCGGCCCGATCGGTCCATACTGCACGTCGACCAGCGGACCGGTATTGGCAGCCGCTACCGCCTCGACGGCGTCAAGTTGCGTGCGGATCGGGGCATAGTCGGGAATGGTTCCGGCGAGCGCATTCCAGTCATGTTCGGAAAGAAACGGCCTCAGCCGTTGCGGGCCGCCATCATAGGCCCAGGCGTCATGGTCGAGCAGCGGACAGGAGAGCGCAAGCCGGATGCCGATGTCGCCGGCGGCCCGCACGACCGCACCTGCCTCATCGATCAGGCGATCGACGTTCAATGAGTTATGGCAATGCATCGTGGCGCCGATGCCGGTTCTGGCGAGCCGCCCGAAGGCGACGAGCGCTTCCAGGTAAGGGTCGGTGCGCGGCCGCAGCCTCAGGCCCGGTATCCATGCTTCCAGGGCGTCATCGAGCGCGCCGAAATCGAGGGTGCGGATGCCGTAGCCATGGTCATGCGCGTTGACCGGGGAAGGCAAGACCAGGTCGCCGCGTTGCAGACGAACGGATCGGAGTGCCGGCGGAAGCTCGGCCTCCTCCTCGATCCTCCGGGCCGGCGCATGACCCGGATCAAGCAACAACCGCATGGCCATAGTCCTTTCCCTCTATCGCGAGACCAGCCTGTTGATCTTCTCGGCAAATTTCGACAGCTCTTCGCCCATCGATTGGGCGACGACCTCCGTCGCATGGGTAAGCTGGCGGCGGCGCGAGACGACGATGCCGACTTCGAGATTCTGAAGCTTCGATCCGGCGATCGAAAGGGCGACGGCATCGCCGGCCTCCAGCTCGCGCAGCAGCCCGAGCGGCGTGAAGAAGGCAACGCCTTCGCCGGCGAGGATCATGGGTTTGAGCATCATCTGGTTGTTCGTCGCGACCAATGTGCGCCCGACGCGGTTGAGCGCGCCGAGTTCGACGGCGATCATCGAGCTCATGACCTCGTTGTCGAGCTGCAGCAGCATGTTGAACTGGGCGCATTCCTGCAGCGTTACCGATCTTTGCCGCGCGAGCGGATGGCTTTTGGCGACGATCGCCATCAACGGCATGCGCACGCCATGGATCAGCTTCATGTCGTGCGGCCGGGCGAGATCGAAAGTGACGCCGATGTCGACATCGCCTTCGGCGAGAAAGCGGAAGATATTGTTGTAATTATCGGTGCGGATACGAAAATCCACTGCCGGATGCTTCTTGTGGAAGCCGGAGACGAATTCCGGCAGGAACTGGATCGCGAGGCTGTCCAGGGCGGCGATATGGACCCGGCCGGTATTCTTGCCATGGAGATCGCCGAGATTGGATTTCATGATCTCATATTCGTGCAGCGTGTCCTTGGCGTGCCGCAGCACGATTTCTCCGGCGGACGTCAGCCGCAAGCCGTCGGAGAAGCGTTCGAACAGCGGCGTTCCAAGTTCGTCTTCCAGCTTCTTGATCTGGCGGCTGACGGCCGAGGTTGCCACATGCAGCTCGTCGGATGCCTTGCGGATCGACCCGGAGCGTGCGACCTCGGCGAAATACTTCAGGATGCTGGCATGCATGAAAGGCCCTCGGCAATCTCGAAGCTATAGCATGCCTATCTGCCGCGCCAAACGGGCGCCCGCTTCTCGCGAAAAGCTGTAACGCCCTCCATGGCATCCTCGCTTTTCAGAGCCTTGATCAGAGCCGGCGTTCTGAGCGCCTGTGCTTCGGCCGGGCTTAGATGCGCCGTGCGATTAACCGTCTGCTTGATTGCCCGCAGCGACAGCGGCGCACAGGCGACGATGTCTGCGACCCAGCGATCGACGGCAGCGTCCAGTTCGGCTGCCGGCACGACCTCGTTGACGATGCCATAGCCTGCCATTTCCTGCGCGCCGAACTGCCGCCCCGTCAGCATCACCGCCATGGCGCGGTTGAACGGAATCTTGCGTTGTAAAAGCACCATGCCGCCATCGAGCGGCATGCGGCCAACGCGCGCTTCCGGCAGGCCGAAACGGGCCGTTTCCACCGCAATGACGATATCGCAGCCGAGCACCATTTCGAAGCCGCCGCCCAGCGCGTAGCCGTTGACGCGGGCGATGACGGGCACGTCGAGCGAGCGGCGGAAGGCGAGGCCGCCGAAGCCGTTTTCCCGGCCGACCGTCCAGTAATCGACGCCGGAACTGCCGCTTCCGCCTTTGAGGTCGGCGCCTGCGCAAAACGCCTTTTCGCCGGAACCGGTCAGAACGACGCAGCTGATGTCGTCACGCCTCTCGATCTCCGTCCAGATCGCTTCCAGCCTCGCTTCGGTCTCCGCATCGACTGCGTTCATCCGATCCGGCCGGTCGAGCGTGACGCGGGCGACGCGGTCTTCTACCGTGAAGGAAACGCTCATGCCGCATCCCCCCGCAGCTCTGAAAGCGATGCCAGGATTTCCTCGTTATGCTGGCCAAGCTGCGGCGGCGCAATCCGCACGGTCACCTGTGCGGCCGACATGTCGATCGGCGAACCGATGAGGCGGATTGGACCGGCGGCGGTCTCGCCGGCCTCGAGGATCATCTTGTTGATGATTGTCTGCTCGTCCTTCAGCGCTTCGGGAAGCGACCGCACCGGCGCGCAGAGGATGTCGACGCCTTCGAGCCGCTCTATCCAATGCGCGGTGCTGTTTCTGGCGAAATTCTCGCGGAAGATCGCCTGCAGCTCCGGCCGCCGCGCCATCTGGGCGTCGAAGTCCTTGTATTGCGGATATTGCGAGAGGTCCTCGATCTCGAGTGCCGCGCAGATGTCGCGCAGCGGGTTCGGCTTGAAGGCCCCGACCATGACGATTGCGCTGTCCGTCGTCTCGAAGACGCCCGTCAGCGGGAAAGCACCCCAGTTCAGGTCTCTCTGCCGCATCAGATGCGTCGTGCCTTCCTGCATCTGCATGGCGATCATGGAGTTGTAGAGGCTGACCGCCACCTGCTGGCCTTCGCCCGTCTTGTCGCGTTGCAGGAGAGCGAGCAGGATACCCTGGACGAGGTGCATGCCGGCCGAATAGTCGGCGAGCGGCGTTGCATAGATCGAGGTGGGGTGGCTGTTGTCCGACTTGCGGCGCATGACGCCCGAGACGGCTTGCGCCAGCACGTCCTGACCACCCTTGTGCTGATAAGGGCCCGTCAGCCCGAAGCCCGTGCCGACGGCATAGATCAGACGGGGATTGATCGCCTTCAAATCCTCATAGCCGAAGCCCATGCGCTCCATGACTCCCGGCCGGAAGTTGTTGACGACGACATCGGCCGTCTCCAGCAGCGTCAGAACGGTTCTGTTCGCCGTCGGGTCCTTCAGGTCCAGTGCCAGACTCTTCTTGTTGCGATTCAGGGAGCAGAAGACCGGATTGTTGAGGCCGTCCGGATCGGAACCGAGCGACCAACGCGAGAGATCGCCGATCTTCACCTTCTCGATCTTGATGACCTCGGCGCCGTAATCCGCAAGGACCTGCGTGCAGGAAGGCCCGAGCATGACCTGCGTGAAATCGATCACGCGGATTCCGTCGAGTGGCAAAGTCGTCATTCTGCTGCCTCCAAATATGTGGCGTTCTCCGAGGGGATGTCGCCGGGATCGGCGCCCTGAGCTCGCATCTGTTTCTGAATTGCGCGGATATCGGCCTTGCGAACGGTCGTCCCGGCATTGAGGGCGACGGTTGCGGCGACACCCGCCGCTTCGCCCATCGCCATGCAAGGCGGAATCTCGCGGCTGGATTTCTGTGCCTGTGGCGTTGCCGAATAGTGCCGGCCGGCGACGATCAGCTGGTCGATCTCCTTCGGCAGCATGGCGCGGTACGGCGTGTAATAATCACGGCCGCGGCAGACCGTGTCGGTAAAATGGCGGCGGGTCATGACGTCGTCCTTGGTAACGACATACGCGCCTTCCAGCAGCCGCGTCTGACGCACGCCCGTCTGCGGGGCGAAATCGACGACATAGGCATTCTCGAAGCCGGGCATCTTTTCCCGCGCGAAATCGAGGAGCTTCGCGATCCTTGAGCGACCCTCCATCTCGGCCTTCGTCAGGTCGTCGACCTTCAGGCCGCTCAAGGTCGGCATATGCGGGCAGTTCAGCCAGACGACGCCGGGCAGCGGTGTCTTCAGCCACCAGAAGGACCAGCAACCGCCGATCAGCCGCTTGGCTTCGTGATCGAGCGCCTTGAAGGCTTCCGGCTCCTGCTGTTCGAAGCGTTCCGCCGCTTCCGTATCGACGCCGCCCCAGCGCGACACCGTCGTCAGGATGAAGTTGGATTCGATGTGGGAAGCCCCAGCGCTTGCTGCCACGTCGAGATCACCCGTCGTGTCGATGACGACACCGCCAAGGATCGCCTGCATGCCTTCCTTGGTCTGGCAGATCACGCCTTTGATCGCACCGTCTTCGACGATCGCCGAGGAAAACCAGCTATGGGTCCTGAGCTTGATCCTGGCTTCGGCGATCATGTCGTAGGCTGCACGCTTGAAGGCGTCTGGATCGAAGGCGGCGGAAAAGCAGATCGGGTGCGGCATCGATTGCGTGTGGAAGTCGAAGAGTCCCCAGCGCGCCCAGCGCTGCCAGGCCTCCGACGTGTCGCGGAATTCGATCAGCCGATCGCGGTCCGTCGGCGTCACGCAGAGCCCCCAGCGCTTCATGCGCTCGATCATCTCCATGCAGATGCCGCGCACGGTGATTTCGAGCTCGTTGATCATGTCGTCGAGCACCAGCACCATGCCGCCGGCGGCAAGCCCGCCGACATAGGGGTAGCGTTCGAGAAGGGTGACGCTGGCGCCGTTGCGCGCGGCCGATACGGCTGCGGCAATCCCTGCCGGGCCACCGCCGACGACAACCACATCGGAGCGATCGACGACACGGATATCCCGTGCAGGCTGGTGAATAACCTGTTCCATTGGTGTTCCCTCGATGTTTTTAAGGCTTCAGTGCTGTCCGGCCGGTTTCCAGCGGATCATCCTCGCCTCCGCGACCGAGACGATGAAGAAGAGGATCACGGCGAGCAGCGCGGCAATGACGACCGTTGCGTAAAGCAGCGGCGAGCGGAAATTATAGGTCGCCTCGATGATGAGGGCGCCGAGCCCGAAACTGGAGCCGATCCATTCGGCGACGATCGCACCCATGACGCTGCTTGTCGCTGCGATCTTCAGGGCGGCGAAGAGGAATGGCAGCGAGCTTGGGAGGCGAACCTTCCAGAGGATTTCGGAGTTGCTGGCCGAAAGCACCCGCATGAGATCGAGCATGGCGGGGCTTGCGGAGCGAAGCCCCTGAACCATGTTGACCAGTGTCGGGAAGAAGCAGATCAGCCCGGCGATGATGATTTTCGGGGCGACGCCATTGCCGAAAATCAGGACGAGGATCGGCGCAAGTGCGATGATCGGGATCGCCTTGACGAAGACGGCGATCGGATAAAAGGCTTTCTCCGCGGTGGCGCTGTGGACGAACCAGATCGCCAGCAGAATGGCGACGAGGTTGCCGAACACGAAGCCGAGGACGGCTTCCAACACCGTCGGCAGCAAGTTGCGCGTCAGCATCGCGGCGTTGTCGCGAAAGGCCTGGAGGACATCGACGGGCCCCGGCGCCATGAAGGTCGGAATCTTGAAGATCCAGATGACCGCCTGCCAGAGCACGATGCAGCCGAGTGCCGCAAGGATCGCCGGCATGTGCGAATGAAGGACGCCGAAAGTCGCATCGAGAACGGCGACCTTGCGCGGCGCCTTGGCGACGTTGCGGATGTCGGAGTGCACGGCGTTGCTCATATGCATTCCTCCAGCAGTGCGCGCAGATGCGCAGTGACCTTGATGAAGTCGACCGTATCGCGCATCGCAAGCGCGCGGGGATAGGGAAGGTCGACCTTCATGAATTCCTTCACGCGGCCCGGATGGGCTTGCAGCATCAGCACATGCTGGCCGAGGAAGACCGCCTCTGGAATGGAATGGGTGACGAAGACGATGGTCGTGCCCGTTTCGCGCCAGATGCGCAGCAGTTCCTCGTTGAGCTTGTCGCGGGTGATCTCGTCCAGCGCGCCGAAGGGCTCGTCCATCAGCAAAATCCGCGGCTTCGTCACCAGGGCGCGAGCGATGGCGACACGCTGGCGCATGCCGCCTGACAGTTCGTGCGGCAAGGCTTTTTCGCGCCCCTTCAGGCCGACGAGAGCAAGCAGTTCTATGGGGTCGGCATAGGCGCTCTTGTCGTGCCTGCCGACTTCGAGTGGCAGGCGAACGTTGTCGATGACGCTGCGCCACGGCAGGAGCGTTGCCTCCTGGAAGACGAAGGCGAAGTCGCGGCCCTCGCGCGCCTGGCGCGGCGGCCGGCCGAACACCGAGACCGAACCGTCGCTGATATCGACGAGATCGGCGATACAGCGCAGAAGGGTCGACTTGCCGCAGCCGGACGGCCCGAGCATGGTAACGAACGATCCTTCGGGAATATCCACGGACACATTGGACAGGGCGGTGAACTCATTGCCCTTGTCTCCAAAGCGGATGTCGAGATCGCGAATGGAAACGGCGAGCCTTGCCGTTTCGGCAACGGGCAGCGGCTGTTTGACTGTAGCGGCGCTCATCATGGCGTTCACCCGATCTGCTTGCGGATGTCGGTTGTGGCATCGAGGATCGCCATGGTGGCGACGTCATCGACCGTAGGCGTGGCGCCGGTAAATTGCTTGAGATCGGCGTAAGCCTTGATCTGCGCGGCCCAATTGTCCTTGTTCATCGCGCCCCAGCCGGTCTGCTTGGTGCTGTCGCCGAAGGAGAAATCGATGACGGGGTGAACGGCCTCCAGCTCGCTCGCCTTGTCGAGGTTGGGATAGGCATCCACCAGCATGTCGACGGCTTCCTCCGGATGGTCGCGGACATAGCCCCAGCCCTTGGCGGCCGCCGTGGTGAAGCGCACCAGCACGTCGGAATGCTTGTCGAGCTGCTCGTCGGTGGTGTAGTAGACGTTGGCGTAAAGCTTCAGTCCGGCATCCCACAGCATCATGTCGACGCGCTCGTCTCCGAGCACCTTCAAGGCGTTGGTGTTTGTGACCCAGCCAGTGACGGCATCGGCTTGCCCGGTGATCAGCTGGTTCATGTCGGAACCCATGTTGACCATCTTCACCTTGTCTTCCGGAATGCCATTTTGGGCGAGCAACGCGCGCAAAAGGATGAAGGCCGTCGGCTGCGTGGCGATCGTCTTGCCGATCATGTCCTTCGGCTCGCGGATCGGTGCCTTTTTCAGCGAGAAATATGTAAAGGGATGCTTACGGTATCCGGCGAGAAACGCCTTGACCGGCATTCCGGCCGAGCGCGCGAGCATGACGGATGGGCTGGAGGAGATCTGGCCGATCGTGGATTGTCCGGCCGCGACACCGGCGACGCCATCCACATTCGGGCCGCCGGGAACGATGGTGAGATTGATGCCCTGTTCGGTAAAGAAGCCCTTCTTCTGCGCGGCGACCTCGCCGATCAGGCCGTTGGAAGCAAGCCAGCCGAGCTGCATGCGGACTTCGGCGACATCGGCCGCCTTGCCGGCGCGGATGCCGACGAAGGTCTGGGTTGCGGCGAGACCTCCGATCAGGCCTGCGTTGGACAGGAAACGACGGCGATTCATCATGAATTGAGACATTCTGATAGTTCCCCTGTTGATTGGGCGATCGGACTTTTTGTCTCGTTATCCACCAATGCCGGGATGATGGGGGAATTCAGCGTTCTAATAAAGAACAATTATGCGCACTATCGATTGCTGAAAAGGCAACGGTCAGCACTTCTGCTCGTGCCGGATGGACGGGACCGAAAGCCCCTCCGTGCGGCGAAACGAGCGGATTCCCCGGTTCCGGAAACGACGAGCCGCGCCGGCTCTGGTAAAGGGAGCCTGCCTACCGAATGCGCGAGAGCCTTTTCCGAAGGTTCGGATAGTGCGCGAACCGCATTCATATGCTCTCCGGGACGATCAGCGGCTGGAAAAAACTTCTTCAATCCCGCCGATAAAAAATATCGGTTGGCTTCTCATCGGATGGCTCTCTGCCATTCTCTGTCTATTGCGAAGGTGATCGAGCCTGCCCTTGCCTGCCAGGCAACGAAGCTGCCCCGGTCGCGTCGCTGCCCATATCAGTTTGCTCGACAGGAAGGCAATTCATGACCTATCGCCCCGATCCGGAACGCTATGATTCCGCCCATTTCCGCCGTGTCGGTCGAAGCGGGCTCAAACTGCCGGCCATCTCCTTCGGCCTCTGGCACAATTTCGGCGATACGACGCCTCTCGACACGCAAAGATCGATCCTTTTCAAAGCCTTCGATCTCGGTATCACGCATTTCGACCTAGCCAACAACTACGGCCCGCCGGCTGGAAGCGCGGAGATCAATTTCGGTCGTATCCTGAAACAGGATCTGGCCAGCTATCGCGACGAGCTCATCATCTCTTCGAAGGCCGGCTGGGACATGTGGCCGGGTCCCTATGGCCGTGGCGGGTCGAAGAAGGCGCTTCTTTCCAGCCTCGATCAGAGTCTCGGCCGCCTTGGCATCGACTATGTCGATATTTTCTATTCCCATCGCTTCGACGCGGAGACGCCGCTGGAGGAAACGGCTGACGCGCTGGCTCAGGCGGTGCGGCAGGGCAAGGCGCTTTATGTGGGCGTATCGTCCTATTCCGGCAACAAGACGCGCGAAATCGCAGCACTCCTGAAGGAACGGCAGGTGCCGCTTCTCATCAACCAGCCTGCCTACAATCTTTTCAATCGTTGGATCGAGACGGACCTGCTTGCCGCTTCGGATGAAGTCGGAGCGGGCATCATCGCCTTTACGCCGCTTGCCCAGGGCCTGCTGACCAACAAATATCTGAACGGCATTCCTCAGGATTCCCGCGTCAACCGGCCTGGCGGAGATCCCCTGCGGCCCGAACATCTGAAAGAGGAAAATATCGAGCGGGCCCGCGCGCTCAACGAGATCGCCAAGCGCCGCGGCCAGTCGCTTGCCCAGCTCGCCATTGCCTGGGTTCTCCGGGACCCGCGCGTTACGTCGGCGCTGATCGGCGCGAGTTCGGCGCGGCAGGTGGAGGAGAATGTGGCCGCCCTGAACGACCTGACTTTCAGTGCCGAGGAACTCGCGGAGATCGACCGCCATGCCGTCGAAGGTGGCATCAATCTTTGGGAAAAGCCCTCTCACGACAAGGCGGTCTGACAGATCTCAGGGGTCTGCCCGAAACACCGGGCAGATCATCTTGGATCAGGCCGGCTGGGGACGTGCGGTGCCACCGTCGTTATGTGATGATCGCAAGCCTGGCTGTTGCCTGCTTGCAAGGATCGGAGTTCCGAAATGAACGAGCCGGACCGTTTCGTGCGGTGATTTCCGCTGGTTGGGGAGAGGGATCATGCCTTGCCGCGACCGATGCCGTAGGTGAGGGCGAGCGCGCCGACGAGGACGGCGCCCTTGATGAAATCCTGGGTGTAATAGGGAGCGTTGAGCATCGTCAGCCCGTTCAGAAGAACGCCGACGAAAACCGCACCGATGGTCGTGCCGAGAACGTTGGGACGGCGCAATCCCAGGACGGCGAAGCCGATAAGCGAGGCTGCGACGGAATCCATCAGCAACGAAGCCCCCGAGGAGACATCGCCGCGGCCGACGCGGGCGGCGACGATAATGCCACCGAGAGAGGCGAGAACCCCTGAAAGCACGTAGGCAAAGGTCTTAAGGCGGCCGATATTCGCGCCGGCCAGCCGGGTTGCCGCTTCATTGCCGCCGGTCGCATAGAGGAGGCGGCCGATGCGGGTGCGCTCGGTGAGAACGTGGAGCACGAAGGCCACGAGCAGCATGAGAATCACGGGAAAGGGGATGACGCCGAGCAGGCTCGATCGTCCGATCGTCAGAAAGGCCGGGTCGACCTTGCCGATTGCCACCGTGCCGTCAGGAAGGATCAGCCCCGCGGAAATGGACCGCCCTGCCGTCGGGATTAACTGCAATCCCGTTAACAGAAACATGGTGGCGAGGGTAGCCAGCAGATCCGGCACCTTCAGCCGGACGATCAGCACGGCATTGGCGAGCCCCACGATTGCGCCGAAGGCAAGCACAAGGGGCACCGTCTGGTAGGCATCGAGATCCAGGACGATCATGGCGTAGCTGGCAGCCATGACGCTTGATGCGGCCACCGCGCCGACGGAAAGATCGAAGCCGCCGATGGCAAGCGTCACCGTGACGCCCGCGCCGATAATGGCGACGACCGAAACCGCTTGCAGAATGCTCATCAGATTGTTGATGTTGATGAAGGCCGGCTGGGCGAAGCTGAAGACGACGACAAGGGCGAACAGCAGAAGAAATACCGCTCCCCGCCGTACGAATTCCTGTGGCGACATCGTACCGCCGCCTGGCTTGCCCTGTTCGGGGATGTCGACGGTATCCTCACTCATGGGACGTATTCCTCTTTCTGCCGGTCGGCGGCGGTCGTTCGAGCCACAGCCTTCAAGGCATGGCGTTCCATCACCAGCACCCGGTCGGCGACTTCGAGCGCCTCTTCCGGATCGGATGTCGCGATCAAGGTGGCACGATCCGCATGGGCGCGTATGGCCGCGATAATGTCGTGGCGGGCTCCGACATCCACGCCTTGAAAGGGCTCGTCGAGGAGCAGCAGCCGGCTCGGTTCCGCTTCCCAGCGCGCGAGCACGGCCTTTTGCTGATTGCCGCCGGACAGCGACCACACGGAGGCTTTCGGGCCGGGCGCTTTGATGCCGAGTCGCCGGATTGCCTTTTCCCCTTCGCGGGTTTCGCGCCCTTTGAACAGGAAGCCGGATGGATACCATTTCTTCAGATGAGGCAGGCTGATCGTGGCTGCGATGCTTTCGCCCGGCCAGTCCGGCGGCATGAGCGAGGAGCGATGCCGGTCGGCGGCGGCCATGACGACCCCGCGCGCAAGCGCATCCGCGGGCGAGGCGGGTCGAAAGACTGTGCCATCCAGAAGCGCATTGCCGGCGGCGAAGCGTTCGAGGCCGAAGAGGGTCGAGAGAAGCCGGCTCTTGCCGGCTCCGAGAACGCCGGTAATCGCCACGACCTCGCCGGCATGGAGCTGGAGATCGATCGGCGGGCTGTCCGAAAGCAGCCGTGCGCCCTGAAGCTCCAGCACGGCTCGGCCGAATTGGTCGCGGCGATGCGGCCGCGCTGCCGTCATCGGCCGTCCGATCATGGCTTCGATGGCTGCGTCGAAATCGACAGGGCGCGCAAAGGCGCCGACATTGCGGCCGCCGCGCAGGACGACGACCCGATCGGCAAGCGCATCGAGATCGGCCGTGCGATGCGAAATGTAGAGAATGCCCAGGCCGCGATCCCTCAGCCGGCGAACGATATCGTAGAGCCGCCTGGCTTCGCGCGCGGACAGACTTGCCGTCGGCTCGTCCAGAATGAGCAGCTGCGCCTTGTTCGACAGCGCCCGGGCAATGGCAACCATCTGCCTGTCGGCGGTGCCAAGATCGCCGAAATCCCGATCCAGCGGCAGGTCGAAGCCTGCTTCCGCCAAGACCGCGGCTGCCTGTCGCCGCACCGAACGTTTCGACAGGAAGAAAGGTTGGCGCCTGTCCACGAATTGATTGAGCAGCACGGCGTCCGCCACGGAAAGGCCCGCTACGCCGACGACGTCGGTCGACTGGTGTACCGTAATGATGCCCTGGGCGCTCGCGGCTGCGGGACTATCGGCACGATAGTCATTGCCGTTCCAGAGAATCCTGCCCGAATCGGCGCGGTGAAGGCCGGACAGGATCTTCACCAGTGTCGATTTCCCGGCCCCGTTGGCTCCCATCAGCGCGACGATTTCGCCGCGGTCGATGGTCAGGGACGCGCCCGCCAATGCCTGTGTCGAGCCGAAGGCAAGCGAGAGGTTTTGTATATCGAGCAAGGTCATGAGCGCGGGTTCGATGTTTGGATCGTCTGCGACACTCGTAAGCCACTGAGGCCCAACCGCAAGGATCGGCCTTGCTTTGTTGATTTATTCTATAGAATAAATTTTTATCTAATGTGACCGCCTTCATGGCAGCGCTTTCAGAAGTACGCGTGGCGGCGGTTGTCCGTCCGGATTCACGTAAAAACAAAGAGATGGAGGAGCCCATAGCTCCCGCAAAAGCCGAACCGTTCCATCGGCCGCTGCTCGGCAGAGCCCGATCCGGCTTCAGGGAGAATTCACGGTTGGTGAGGGGGTTAATTTGTCGGGAAACCCGAGAGGGTCGAAAAAATCTTCCTTTAGTCTACTAATTTTATAGATAATAACTGAGGCAACGGAACGCGAAATCCCGCAATCGGGACAACAGCCGCTCCGCCCAACCCAAAAGGATGTTCTTGCCAGGAGTTTTCATGGATACGGTGATCTATCTCGCTTCCCTCGCAACGCGACCGACCATCGCCGCGAACCGCCGCATCTGGTCGATCCTGCAGCATGCCCTGGCTGCCGTCATGGTTCTCTTTTCGTTTTTCGTGTTGCTGCACGCCTTTTGCGGCGCCTGAACTTTCGGGCGCTAATCAGGAACTGTTTCGGGATGGATGCGTAAAAAGCCCGGCGCTGAGATCGCGCCGGGCTTCCTGCATGATTACTGGATGGCGTTGAGATCGACGCCCTTGGTTTCGCGAACGAAGATGAGGCCGATGATCAGCGTCATTGCCGCGATAGCGATCGGATACCAGAGGCCGTAGTAGATATCGCCCTTGGCGGCGCTCATGGCGAAGACTGCTGCCGGAAGCAGGCCGCCGAACCAGCCGTTGCCGATATGATAGGGCAGCGACATGCCGGTGTAGCGGATGCGGGTCGGGAACATCTCCACCAGGATCGCGGCAATCGGGCCGTAGACCATGGTCACGTAGATGACGAGGATCGTCAGGATCAGGATGGTCAATGGCCAATTGATCGCTGCGGGATCGGCGACCATTTTGAAGGCGCCACCGTTGGCTATGGTATAGACAGGCATGTCGGTCGCACCGCCGGCCTGTTCCGCCGTCAGGAGTTTTGCCTTCACGAGATCGGCGACCGGCGTTACCGTCTTGTCGCCGGCGCGTATCGTTGCCGCATTGAGCCCGAGTTCGGGATTGGCGGCGACAAAGGCGTCGAGCCTGGCGTCCGGCACCTTGGCGGGATCGCGAGCCAGCGGAAAGCCGGCCTTCTGCAGGGCGAGGTTCATGTCGTGCGAGAAGGCTGCGTTCTTGGCCGCCGCGTCGGCGCCGGCCGCGGCGGCATCGTAGGACGTCACAGTCGCGTCGCCGACCTTGACGGTTGCCGGCTGGCCGGCCGGTCCCTCGGCGATCGTATAGGGCACGGACGACTTCGACAGGAACGATGTCGCGATGTCGCACGAGTTGTTGAACTTCGCCGTGCCGACGGGATTGAACTGGAACGTGCAATCGCCGGGGGCGGCCGTGACCGTGGCGCGAATGGTCTGTTCAGCCTGGGCGAGCGCCGGATTGGCCGCCCGCGTCAATGCACCGAACAGCGGGAAGTAGGTCAGGATCGCCAGGGCAAGCCCCGCCATGATGATCGGCTTGCGGCCGATCTTGTCGGAGAGCCAGCCGAAGAACACGAAGAAGCCGCTGCCGATCAAAAGCGCGATCGCGATCATGATATTCACCGACTGGCCGTCGACCTTCAGCACGTTCTGCAGGAAGAAGAGCGAATAGAACTGCCCGGCATACCAGACGACAGCCTGGCCGGCGGTAAGGCCGAGCAGGGCGATGAGGGCGATCTTGGCGTTCTTCCACTGGCCGAAGGCTTCGGAGAGCGGCGCCTTGGAGCCCTTGCCCTCTTCCTTCATCTTCTTGAAGGCCGGCGATTCACTGAGCGACAGCCGGATCCAGACCGAAATGCCGAGCAGAACGCAGGACAGAACGAAGGGAATGCGCCAGCCCCAGGCGGCAAACGCATCCTTGCCGACGGCATTCTGCACGATCAGGATGACGATCAGCGACAGAAACAGGCCGAGCGTCGCGGTCGTCTGGATCCAGGATGTGTAGTAGCCGCGCTTGTTGTCGGGCGCATGCTCGGCGACGTAAGTTGCCGCCCCGCCATATTCGCCGCCAAGTGCCAGGCCCTGCAGCAGGCGCAGGATGATCAGGATGACCGGCGCGAGGATGCCCCAGCTTGCCGCCCCGGGGAGGATGCCGACCAGGAAGGTCGAGAGGCCCATGATCAGGATCGTGACGAGGAAGGTGTATTTGCGTCCCACGAGATCGCCGATCCGGCCGAAGACCAGCGCGCCGAACGGACGCACGAGGAAGCCAGCGGCAAAGGCCAGCAGGGCGAAGATGTTGCGGGTTGCTTCCGGATAGTCGCTGAAAAAGGCCGTGCCGATGAAGGCGGCCAAGGATCCATAGAGATAGAAATCGTACCATTCGAACACGGTTCCGAGCGAAGAGGCGAAGATGACCTTCTTCTCTTCCCTCGTCATGCCTCGACTGCTCGTCGCGGCCACGGACGTGGTTGCCATGAATCAATCCTCCAGTTGCACCAGGGACATGGTCAAAAGACCCGTGTCATGTCCCCCATGATGACATTACGCAGGACTTTCCTGCCGATGGGCGCGGAAAGTCGCGCCAGTGGGTGCTCCCCTGATTCCCTCCCCCAGGAGATCACGCACCTGATGCAGGTGCGAGTGTTGGCGAAAAATTGAAAATTGCAATGCCTGCAACCGGTGTCGCTTATGGAAAACTGTGTGTAAGCATCAAGAAACGTCGATCTACCCCTGCCGTGCGTTGCTGCCGGGGGTTTTCGTGGGGCGATGCCGTGCGGCACGCGGTGAAATGTGACGCATCCGGCAAAGTGCCCGGATGTCGGTCCGCGTGTATCCTGGCCTATCTCATGCCGTCTGCGGCCGTAGCCGCTGCATTGGCGGAAAGGCGAGCGCGATGGCGGCGGCGCCCAAACCCACCATGGAAGAGCCGATGAACAGCCAGGAATAATTGGCGTAGGTATCGAATATCCAGCCGCCGATCAGCGGCCCGGCGGCCATGCCGATGCTCGAGAGCATGGAGGCCGCACCGAAGACGGTGCCGATGACGCGCGGCCCGAAATATTCGCGCGCCAGCACCGCGTAAAGCGGCATCACTCCGCCATAGGCGCTGCCGAAGACCACCGCCAGCGCATAGAATTCGCCGAGTTCGCTGACCAGCAGGTAGGTGGCGAGCGCGATCGCCTGCACCAGCAGGCCGGCGATCAGAACCGGCTTGACGCCAAGCCTGTCGGCGAGCGTTCCGTAAAGCAATCGACCGCCAAGCCCGGCAAGCCCCTCGACGCTATAGATGCTGACGGCTGCCATCGGCCCCACGCCGCAGAGGGTGGCATAGCTGACCATATGGAAGATCGGGCCGGAATGGGCCGCACAGCAGGCAAAGAAGGTTGCGCCAAGAACGAGGAATTGCGGCGAACGGAAGATGCGACCGAGCGTCACGCCTCGGTCTTCCCCTGGCGCGTCCGGGCCGGCGGTTTCGGCAGGAGCCGGTGCCCGACGCACAAGCATTGCCGCCGGTATCAGCAGGATCCACGCCACGATGCCGATCGCCAGCATGGCGAAGCGCCAGTCATAGGCGGAAATCAGATAGCGGGCGAAGGGCGAGACGGTCATCGGCGCTACGCCCATGCCGGCCGAGACCAGCGAGACGGCAAGGCCCCTGCCTTCGTCGAACCAGGCCGTCGCCGCCGCGATCATCGGCGCGAAGAAGGCGCTGGCGGCAAGGCCGACGAGGATGCCATAGGTCAGCTGGAACTGCAGAAGCGAGCCGGCGCTGCTCGCCATCACCAGCGCAAGCCCGAGCAGCAGCGCGCCGATCAGCACCACCACGCGAACGCCGAAACGATCGCTTGCAGCGCCCCAGGCAAAGGCGCCCAAACCCATTGCCAGGAAATTCAGCGTCATGGCGGTGGCGATGCCGGCATGCGACCATCCGGTGTCGGCGGCCATCGGCACCTGAAAGATCGCTAGCGAAAACATCGCGCCGAGCGCGACGCAGCTCATCAGCGCTCCGGCGCCGACGATTACCCAACGGTAGGACGAACTCATTTCGCAGTTCCCTTCATCCGGCCCAGATCGAGGTGCGGCGGAGCGGGTAATCATCTCCCGCGGCGCTTCCGGAGTAAAGACGATTGCGGCCAGCCGATTTCGACATCGCCGCCGAAAAAATCTCACCGGCGCCATGGACCGCGCCTCGACAGGCACCTGGCAGATGCCGTCCGGAATTTAATCCTGAGCTCATACAGGGCTGCTAAGACAGCGGCCTCGATGCTGGAAGAAACCGCTTGCCCGCTATCGGCGGGCGCAAGCGGCTGCAAGTGACATTCAGGCTCAAAGGTAACACCGAACCAGATCCTCAAGTCGTGGAGCGGCATGTTCAATGGCTCATATCGTCATCATCAATCCGCGTTTCGAAACCTCCTACTGGGGCATGGAACATGCGCTGCCGCTCTTCGATGTGAAGGCCAACCTGCCGGTGGCCTGTCTGCCGCTGCTTGCGGCGCTGACGCCTGCCGGTCACGCTGTTACGCTAGTCGACGAGAATATCGAGCCGATAGATTACGACCTCTGCGAGAAGGCCGATATCGTTGCGCTGACGGGCATGATCGTCCAGCGTTTCCGGATGACGGAAATCCTGACCGAACTCAAGCGACGCAACTGTTTCACCGTTGTCGGCGGACCTTGGGTTACGGTCAAGGAGGAGTATTTCGGCAATCTCGTCGACGTCTCATTCATCGGCGAGGCCGAGGACACCTGGCCGAAATTCCTGGAGGAATGGCAGCAGGGCTGCCACGCGCGGCGCTACGAACAGTCCGACAAGACGGATATGAGCAAGGTGCCGGTGCCGCGTTTCGATCTCCTGAAGATGGATGAATACGCGGTCGGCAGCATCCAGTTTTCGCGCGGCTGCCCCTTCACCTGCGATTTCTGCGACATCATCGTGGTCTTCGGCCGCAAGCCGCGCATCAAGTCCAGCGCCCAGATCATCGCCGAGATGGAGGCCCTGATGGCGTCGGGCATGGATACGGCGTTCATCGTCGACGACAATCTGATCGGCAACAAGAAGGCGATCAAGGATGTCTTGCGCGATGTCGTCGCCTGGCAGCAACGCCACCATTATCCGATGACGTTTCTGACCGAGGCGTCGATCGACCTCGCCGACGATGCGGAATTGATGCAGTTGATGGTCGATGCCAATATCCGTGTCGTCTTCATCGGCATCGAGACGCCGAACGAGGCGGCGCTGCGCGAGACCAAAAAGCTGCAGAACCTGCGCAAGGGCGGAACCATGCTGGATAAGATCCATGCGATCCAGCAGACCGGCATGGAGGTCTGGTGCGGCATGATCCTCGGCTTCGACAGCGACGATGCGACCATCTTCGACGCGCAGCGCGTCTTCATCAAGGATGCGCGCATCGTCAACGCCATGATCGGCATGCTGGCCGCCATTCCGAAAACGCCGCTCTACACCCGTCTTGCCAAGGAGGGGAGGCTCGATCACGACGATCCGCCCGCCTTCGGCACCAATGTCATTCCTCTCAATCTCTCCCGGGAGACCCTGCGGGATGGATATCTCTCCGTTCTCAGCGACCTGCATCAGCCGGCAGCCTATTTCGATCGCCTGGATGCGCTCTATATCGATGCCCATATCGAACCGGAAAGCAGCCGCTTACGTCATTTGCGCCGGCATCCGCTGCGGCTGCTCGTTCTCAATGCAATGTGGGTGCTGGAGGCGATCGGCATTTTCGTCCGGTTGATGGGCCGGGTGAAAGAGGCGGATCTGCGTGCCGTCTATCGGCGGCGGCTGCTCCACCTGCTGCGATATCGCCGTTCGCCCGTAATCCTGCAGATCTACGCGATCAAGTGCGCCATGCATTACCATGCTCACATCATGGTTCAGCAGATGCGTGCCGGCGGCGGCATCGTCAATTCGTTCTGACCCCGTCTCGAGGCTCGGGAAGCCGGTTCGGACGAAAGTGTCCGTCGCGCAGACGCGCTCCTGCGTCGGGCGCATGCGGGAATGCCGACTGTTGCGGCGAGGCAACAGATTTATCCGGAAATATACAATTCGAAATTGTGGGGTTGCCGATTGTCCGATCCTGCGTATTATAGGCTCATCCGCAAATCAAACAGAGGAGGCGTGAAATGCATCATACACATATGTTTACGTTCGTCTCCGGCGGAGTGTTCGTTACCGGTTCGGCATGTGCCATGCCAATTCTGCGACGAGCTGCTATTTAGCGCCTATAAATAGCGTTATCTGCCGCCGCTTAGGCGTTTTTCCATAAACACATCATGACTTGCTGATGGACCGATCGGCGCATTTCCGTGCGTCTGCTCCTGAAGCCGGTCGAGCTTCAAGAGGACCTGGCTGCATGAGTGCGCCGGGAAAGCACTATGACGTATTCACAATTACTGGTTGCCGACAATCTGACGGCGACGATTGACGAACTGTACCAGAAATTCGGTGCCTGGAGGACGGCGCGCGCCTTGCTGCTCGTCATCTGGAGGCAGCGCCAGACGCGCAAGCTGGTATCCGAGCTATCGAACCATCAGCTTCGCGACATCGGTCTTCCCGAGCGGGGAGACTTTCTGGGATACCCCGGCTATCTGCCGCCGCATCTTCGCCGCTTCAACTGAGGTGGCGGGGTGCAGGCGAGAGACCGGCCGGAGCAATTCCAGGAAAAGTGCGTTGCGGTTTTCCGTTCGGAATTGCGTGACGGCGAAAGGATAGAGCGCTTTTGCGATTCGAGGAAAAGCGGAAAAGCTTTGAATGCCGTTCGCGCTCGATGCATCTATCGGCCCAATCTTCCGAAGGATGATCGGAAAAGAGAAGGCCGCAGACGGAATGGCCCGTCTATTGCGTATGCGGCAGCTTACCGATGGAATGTCCCGCGAGGGACCCTGCAGGGGAGGATGCGAGGCATTCTCCCCTGCGATGCCGTTCGCGGCGGGCGCTTGACGTTCTCAACGCGGCTGGCCGCGGCGCGAGCCAGCCGGTGTCGCGAGCTACACGGTGAGGACCGCGTAGATCACGCCGCCGTTTTCGCCGCGGGTCACGGAAATGTCGGCAAGATGGTGTCGGACCTTGTTGATGATCGCCTGGACGTCCTCGTCCGTGCGCCAGATCAGCGGCCAGTTCATGAAGGTTTCCATATAGCCTTCGACACCGATATCCTTGGCGAAATTCGCGAGCAGGAACTTGCCGCCCGGCTTCAGCATCTGCAGGCAGCGCTCCGTCAGCCGGACGGCCACGTTTTCGGCAAGGTAATCATAAAGGCCGGCGGCATAGATGAAATCGAATGAGCCGAGCTTTTGCGCCCGCCCCAGGATCGTGCGGACGGAACCGTTGACTGCTTCGACGCGGCTCCCGTGGAAGGCCGAGCTCACAGACCCGACGCTGATGGGGTCCTGATCGAGCGCAATCCAGCGCTTGAGCCTGTCGTTTTTCAGAGCCTGGGAAAGCTCCGCTTCGCGCAGATGGCCCGCTGCGATCGCCAGAATTTCGGCATTGTCGGTCTCGTCCGCCACCGCATCGACATGTGCGGCAAGAAGATCCCGCCGCTCGCGTACCGCAACGGCGGATGGAGCGCTGCGGGTGAAATCGTAAATTTCGGAGCCGAGCGCGGACGCTGCCTTTACCTGGGCTGCGACGCTTGGATGTTCGTAGATGAAATCCAGGAGATAGGCGTCGCCGCTATAGCCGCGTGGTTTCTCGAAGGACCATCGCGTCAAGGGGTCCTGCAGCAGGAAGGCCGATACGGGATGAGCCTGCGCGACGGAGGCAAGATGCGTCCAGACGAGCGGGGTCGATTTGTTCATCAATGCCTGCAGACGTTCCGTCAAGGCTTTCATGATGCCTTGAACGGGGGCGTTCGCTTCGAAACCCTGCTGCGTCAAAGAAAGAATGAGGGCTAGCTCTGCTTCGCCCTCCTTAATCTGGTCGGAAGTTAGAATGTTACCCGATGATCTCGCATGTTCCGAAATGGACTGCGCGGTAACAAGGCTATAGCCGTCTAGAGCAGTTTGAAATTGTTTCAATTTTAAATGATTCCGTGAACACTATGCAAACCATATCTCATGTAAAAATTGGGTGCTATGGTTTTGTTAATGTCACTGCGGCAACGCTGTCGCTATCAAACGGACCAAGTCAGCTGCCAGGTGAGGCGGGCGATTTGTTCAGTCGAGCGGCGCAAAGGTAACGCGGTGACATGAAGTCTCGGCTAACTCGGGTGATGGTGGGCATGCGTCGATTGTCGGGGGTAGGTAATCTTGGCCGGGGAGAAATCCGCCGGGCGAGCCGTGCTGCCGAACTTCGCACGCTCTACAAGAACTACAGCAACGAGGCGCGCCGTGCCCTGGCTCGCAGCGGCCTGTGGCTTGCCGTCCCCGTCTATGTCCTCTTCCTGATAACGGACCTGATCTTCATCCCCGACGTGTCGAGCGTGACCATTCCGGCGCGGTTCCTCATCGGCGGTACTTCGCTTCTGGTTCTGGAGATCCAATTCTCCCGCGGCCGTCGGGCGGGAGAGCTCGAGGCGACATGTGCCGCCGCTGTGGTCCTGGGCTACGTGGTGTGGCTCGTGCCCGCACTGCAGACCGCCAATGCCGAAGCCTTCTCCTATTATGCGGCCTTCGGCGCGATCTTCATGATGGGCGTCAACCTGTTCTTCAGCCTTGAATTCGGCTTGGCGATCGCTTCGTCCGGGCTCATCTTTACGTCCTTCCTGCTCTCGCTCATCGAATTTCACTATAGCCCTGCCTATTGCCTGGCATTTACGACCTTCTATCTCTGCTGCTTCGTCTTCACGTCCTATGTGAATTGGAAGCTGAACAAGGAACGCTTCAACGTTTTCCTCAATGCCAGGGAAGCCGAGTTGCAGCAGCGTCAGGCGACGGAGCGGGGAGAAGCCCTTCTGCGCCTGTCCATTACCGATTCCCTGACCGGAATGGAAAACCGGCGCGCTGCGGACATAAGGCTGAAGCAATTCTGGGAGCGCTGGCGCGAAGACGGAGTGGCGTTTGCGGTGCTGCTGGTCGATGTCGATTTCTTCAAGAAGTACAACGACTATTATGGGCATCAGGAAGGCGACCATTGCCTCGTCACGGTCGCCAATGCCCTGTCGGACATCGTCGCTCCCCTGGGCGCGACCGTCGGACGATATGGCGGCGAGGAGTTTATCGTCATTCTCGATCTGGAGCGCGGAGCGGACGCGCTGGCGCTGGCGGAAGCCATCTGTCACGGGATCGAAGATCTCGATATCGTTCACGCGCAGCGCCTCGACGGCTTCCGGCATGTCACCGTGAGCGTTGGGGCGACCGTTGTCAGGGACGTGGCCGGCACCAAGCTGGAAAACGTCATCAATGAAGCCGACCGCGCTCTTTATTCCGCCAAGGCCAGCGGTCGCAACTGCGCCCGGCTGTTCGATCCGAACGAGTTGCCCGGCGGCGATGCCAGCGAAAACATCGCGGCGATCCTGAAGATCGCGGTCCAGCAAAACCTCGTCTCGCTGGTTTATCAGCCGATCCTGTATCTTGAGACAGGCGAGATCGGTGCTTATGAGGCTTTGATGCGCCTGCAATTGCTCGATGGGTCGAGTTCCTCTCCTGCGGTCTTCATCCCGATCGCGGAGCGCACCGGCGCCATTATCGAGCTCGGTTACTGGGCGATCAGGCGCGCGTGTTGCGAACTGCTGTTCCGCGATATCGTCGACACGGTGAGCATCAATGTGTCTCCGATCCAGTTGCGGGCTCCGGGCTTTGCGGCGCAAGTTGCCGGCATATTGGCTGAAACGGGCGTTTCAGGGCACAGGATCGCGTTCGAGATCACCGAAGGCGTCGACATGGAGATACGCCCCGATGTGCTCGACAGCATCCAGGATCTGAAGAAGCTCGGCATCAAATTCTGGCTGGACGATTTCGGCACAGGCTTCGCCGGGTTGTCCTGGCTTCGCCTGATGGATTTCGAGACCGTCAAGATCGACAAGTCGTTCCTCCACGATGCCGCGGACAACGAGGGCGCCAAGGTTCTTCTCGAAGACATTATTGGCCTGGTGCGCAATCGCGGGCATCGCATCCTCGTCGAAGGGGTCGAGAATGAGAAGCAGCTCGATCTCGTCAAATCCTTTGGCATCGATGCGGTCCAGGGATATCATATCGGCCGGCCGGCGCCGCCGCTGAAGCACCCGATCGCGATGAGGCAAGCGGGCAGGCCCCGTTTGCAGGCATCGGCCTGAACCTTGGCCGAAGGCTGTATGAATGGCTAGCGTCGACCTGTCCGACATCTATCGCGGCTACATTGCCTGCCTGAACGGGCAGGACTGGCAGAACCTTGGCAGCTATGTCCACCAAGACGTTCACTACAACGGCGATTTTGTCGGGTTACCGGGCTACCGCGAAATGCTCGAAGGCGATTTTCGCGCCATTCCCGATCTCCATTTCGATATCCGGCTGCTGATTTGCGAACCGCCACGCATCGCAAGCCGGCTGCAGTTCGATTGTACGCCGAAGGGTGCCTTGTTCGGCATGCCCGTAAACGGCAAGAGGGTGCAGTTTGCCGAGAACGTCTTCTATGAGTTTGTGGATGGGCGGATCCGCAGCGTCTGGTCGATCATAGACAAGGCTGCGATCGCAGCCCAGCTCAATTCGTGACCGCCGGCGCGTTCGCCAGATCGGTTTCGATGAAAATGCAGGATCTGTCGGCCGTCTGCAGCAAGGTATCGGCCACGCTGCCATAGGAGAGGCTGCCGCTGGCGCGCTTGCTCACCCCGAGCACGATCAGATTATATTGTCCGCCGCGTGCATGCCGCAGGATCGACAATTCGGGAGATGGCCCCTGCTGGACGACCTTCTTCAGCTCTACACCGTAATAGTCCGCGATTGCCCCGACCTTGTTCAAAACGTCCCGTTGGTCGTTGTCGCGATCGCTGATGCGCGGAAGGGCGCTGACCTGCCGTGGCTCGACGATCAGCAGGAGGGTGCAATGCACGCCGGCCGCCTTGGCCATGGAAAGCCCGAACTCCGCCGCGCGAACGGATCGCTCCGTCCCGCTGACGGGCAGCAGGATTCGCAGATCCTGAGGGCGCTCCGGAAGCGGTCCGCGCGCTGTCACGATAGCCGACGTTCCATGGAAGGCGGAGGTCATGGTCTGCAAGGGCGCGCTGAAGCGGCCGTCGTCGCCCATGGAGGGTTCTATACCGGTGAACAGAAGGTCGTGGCCGGTGCCCGATACATCGTCCAGCACCGCTTCGATCTTGTCGTCCTTCTCCCGGATCGTAACGTGGATATCGCCTTGCGCCGCCATGTTTTTCTCAGGCGGCGCCGATGACAGTAGATCCGTTGCGCATTGCCGGAGATCGTCAGCCACCGTTCGCGCCTGGGAGGACGATCGCGCCGGTGTCTCCGCATTCTCCCTGGCGTCATCGGCTTCCCTCACGTCGAGAACGGTGACCGGCATCTTGTGCGTTGCGGCAAAGAAGGCGGCGATCCAGGTTGCAAGACGGCTGCTTTGCGAACCGTCGACCGCCAGTAGAATGCGCTCGAAATTTGCCAGGAAGCTTTCTCTTTCGAATTGCTCGCGCTCGAGCCGGTCGCGTTCTTCTTCGCGTAGCGGCAGGCGGGCCAGCGCCCAGCGAAGCGTCGGCGGCATCGCCATCGTGGTGATGACCGCCATGGCGACGATGACGGAGAACAGCTTCTCGTCCAGCACGCCTACGGAGAGGCCAATGGTCGCGACGATCACTTCCGTCGAGCCTCTGGCGTTCATGCCGCAACCGAGCGCCAGAGCTTCCGATGCTGAGTAGCCGCTGATCTTGGCGGCGGCAAAGGCTCCTCCGAACTTGCCGATGCTTGCGATCAGCACGACAGCGGCTGTCAGCAGCAGGATGGAGGGATCGGCAAGTACGGTCAGATCGGTCTGCAGGCCGGTCAGCCCGAAGAAGACGGGCATGAACAGCGCCGTCGTCAGGGCACGGAGCTGGACATCGATCTGGCGGGTGAGGATCGGAGATTCGCCGACGAGAATGCCCGCGACGAAGGCGCCGAGCACCGTATGAACTCCGATGAGATTGGTGATGATCGCCATCGTGCCCATGATCGCTATGATGGCGCTGAGCACGGGCAGGTCACTGCGAAAATTGTCGTTGGTCCAGCGGATGATTTCGAAAACGATCCGCCGGCCGACCGTGAAGCTGACGGCCATGAAGGCCAGCGTGCCGATGACGCTGGTTGCCAGTGTCGGAAGGTCGACCATTCCTTTTTCGGCAAGGCCGAAGGTTATGGCGATGATTACCCAGCCCACGGTATCGTCGATGATCGCGGAAGCGACGATCAGCTGACCGATGTTCCTGCGCATGAAGTCCATCTCGCGGACGACGGAGGCGACGATCTTCACCGAGGAGATGGAAAGCGCGGTGCCGAGAAAAAGCGATGTGACCAGCCGCTTTTCGGGATCGGGAAGCAGGGCGTCGGGAAGAAGTTCGCCCAGGGCAAAGCCCGCGGCGAAGGGAATGACGATGCCCGTCAGCGACACGCCGGCCGCGGATTTGCGCAGGCGCTTCGCCAGGCCCAGATCGGTTTCCATGCCGGCCAGCAGCAGGAGGAAGAGGATACCGAGCTGACCGACCGCATCGGCCATGCTCTTTTGCGCCTCGTTCGAGGGAAAGAGGCTTGCCTGCACATGCGGGAAAGCGAGACCCAGAAGAGAAGGGCCGAGAATGATGCCGGCGATGATCTGGCCCATGATCGAGGGCTGTCCGATCCGCACCATCAATTCGCCGAGCAATCTGCCCGATACCACCAGCAGAACGATCTGGACCAGGAATAGCCCTTCCGACGGATGGCTGGCCTTCTGCCCCTCGGCGGCAAAGGCGGTTTGCGCGATCGACAGCGACAGGATGAAGGTAATGAGAATGATGAAAGCGGCTGAAGGAAACGATTTTAGGAATTTCTGGCGTGACGGCATGAATAGATCCCACTGAGCAGCAGGAAAACGCGCCAGAGCGTCTGCCGTTCCCGCTCGCAATCTGTAATTGCCGACTTAATGGAACCGGTCTTTGCGGCTTGCCGGCAGGCGTGGTCCGCCACTCATGTGGCGGCGGACCGATATGACCCGGAGGTCAGACCCGTTCGAGGGCGATGGCAATGCCCTGGCCGACGCCGATGCACATGGTCGACAGCGAATAGCGGCCGCCGGTTTCCTTCAACTCAAGCGCAGCGGTGCCGGTGATGCGCGCGCCGGACATGCCGAGGGGATGGCCGAGCGCGATGGCGCCGCCATTGCGATTGACGCGTGCGTCGTCGTCGGCAATGCCGAGTTCGCGCAGCACGGCAAGCCCCTGCGAGGCGAAGGCTTCGTTGAGTTCGATGACGTCGAACTGTTCCTGGCGCATGCCGAGCCGGGCCATCAGCTTGCGCGAGGCGGGAACCGGGCCGATGCCCATGATGCGCGGGGCGACGCCGGCAGCCGCACCGCCGAGAATGCGCGCGATCGGCGTCAGGCCGTATTTCTTCGCAGCCGCTTCGGAGGCGATGATGAGGGCGGCGGCGCCATCGTTGACACCGGATGCGTTGCCGGCCGTCACCGTACCGCCTTCCTTCTTGAAGGGTGTGCCGAGCTTGGCTAGCGCTTCCATCGAGGTCGCGCGCGGATGCTCATCCTTGCCGATGACGACCGGATCGCCCTTGCGCTGCGGAATCGTGACTGGCGTGATTTCCTTGGCGAGCCGGCCGTTCTCCTGCGCTGCGGCGGCCTTCGCCTGCGAGCGGACGGCAAAGGCATCCTGATCCTCCCGGCTGACCTTGTAGTCCTCGGCGACATTTTCGCCGGTCTCCGGCATGGAATCGACGCCATACTGCTTTTTCATCACCGGATTGATGAAGCGCCAGCCGATGGTGGTGTCGTAGATTTCGGCGTTGCGCGAAAAAGCGCTTTCGGCCTTCGGCATGACGAAGGGCGCGCGCGACATGCTCTCGACGCCGCCGGCGATCATCAGATCGGCCTCGCCAGCACGGATGGCGCGAGCGGCGGCGATGATCGCGTCCATGCCCGAGCCGCAAAGCCGGTTGATCGTCGTGCCCGGTACAGAGATCGGCAGGCCGGCAAGCAGGCTTGCCATGCGCGCGACATTGCGATTGTCCTCACCGGCCTGGTTGGCGCAGCCATAGATCACGTCGTCGATGGCTTCCCAGTCGACCGAGCCGTTGCGCTCGATCAGCGCCTTCAGTGGCACGGCGCCAAGGTCGTCGGCGCGGACGGAAGAAAGCGATCCGCCGAAGCGGCCGATCGGGGTGCGGATATAGTCACAGATGAAGGCGTCGGTCATGGTCTTCTCCCTACTGCAAGTCGCGCAAACATCTACGGCGATTGCGATAACGACCTGCGAATTATTATAAGCTTAAAGCATACCGGGCGAATCTGAAAGATCGCAACATGCTTTAGAGCGTCGGCACGATGAGGTCCGCAACGGGGCGGTCCGTATGGAGCGGCGCGCCGGTCATCGCCTGCAGCTCGTCCATCGTCATGGCAGCGAGTTTCTCGCGCACCACGAAGCCTTCTTTGGCGATGTCGATGACCGCATGGCTTGTATAGACGCGGGTGATGCAGCCGACGCCGGTCAGCGGGAAGGTGCAGGCCTCCACCAGCTTCGGCTTGCCGTCCTTGGTCACATGTTCGGTGATGACGAAAACCTGCTTGGCGCCGTGCACCAGGTCCATGGCGCCGCCGACGGCGGGCACGCCCTTGGAGCCGACGCGCCAGTTGGCGAGGTCGCCATTCTGCGCTACCTGATAGGCGCCGAGGATGGCGACATCCAGATGGCCGCCGCGCACCATGGCGAAACTGTCGGCGTGATGGAAGAAGGAGGCGCCGGGCTTCAGCGTCACGGCCTTCTTGCCGGCGTTGATCAGGTCCCAATCTTCCTCGCCCTCCGCCGGCGGCTCGCCGAAGTTCAGGATGCCGTTTTCGGTGTGGAAGATTGCCTGACGGCCCGGAGGCTGGTAGCGGGCGACCATTTCCGGAAAGCCGATGCCGAGGTTAACATAGGCGCCGTCCTGGATGTCCTGCGCCGCGCGCCAGGCGATCTGGGCGTTGGAGAGCTTGATGTCTTCGCGTGTATCGATGGTCATGCGTATGCCACTCCGGCTCGGATAAGATCTTCTTCCTGTTGCGGATCGGCGACTTCTACGACGCCGTCGACGAAGATGCCGGGGGTAACGATGTGCTCGGGGTCGAGTTCGCCGGCGGCGACGATTTTCGAGACTTGAGCGATCGTCCTGGTCGCGGCCATGCACATCAGCGGATTAAAGTTGCGACCGGCCTTGTTGTAGATGAGATTGCCCTGCACATCGCCGACTTGCGCCTTGACGATGGCAAAATCGGCCTTGAGCCAGCGCTCCTGAACATAGTGGCGGCCATCGAATTCCGCGATGACCTTGCCGTTGGCGAGTTCGGTGCCATAGGCGGTCGGCGTGTAGAAAGCCGGAATGCCCGCACCGCCAGCCCGGATGCGTTCGGCGAGAGTCCCCTGTGGCACCAGTTCCAGTTCGATTTCGCCGGCCAGGTAGCGGTCCGTGAACGCGCGTGGATCGGATGAGCGCGGGAAGGAGCAGATCATCTTCCTGACCATGCCGGCATCGATCATCGCGGCAATGCCGATACGCCCGTTGCCGGCATTGTTGTTGATGACGGTCAGGTTCTTCGGGCCTTTGTCGATCAGCGCGTGAATGAGTTCGATCGGCGCGCCGGAGCCGCCAAAACCGCCGATCATGACGGTCGCGCCATCGCCGATGTCCGAGACGGCAGCCGCCGTGCTCGCGATTGTCTTGTCCATGCGGATTCTCCCGTTTGCCATTGCGGGCGGATTGAGACGACCCGTCCTCTTCTTTTCGAATAGATCAGCATAGGCCGGGCGGCAATCATTTTGTGCGATATTTGACATTTGTTCATATATCGCACAAAATGACGTCGAATTGAGGATCTGAGATGCGCGAAACGGATTTCGTCAGCGGCTTTGCCAAGGGATTGAAGGTCATCGAGGCCTTCGGCGAGACGCGCCAGCGCCTGACGATCGCCGAGGCGTCGAAGCTCACTGGGCTCGACCGCGCCACCGTACGACGTTCGTTGCTGACGCTCTCCGAGCTCGGTTATGCCGTCTATGACGGGAAGTTCTTCACGCTCACGCCGAAGATCCTCCGGCTGGGCCATGCCTATCTTGCCGCGACGCCGTTGCCGATCATCATTCAGCCGTATCTCGATCAGCTGGCCGAGCGCGCCGGGCAGAATGCGTCTGCTTCCGTGCTTGACGGGACGGAAGTGGTCTATATCGCCCGCGCCGCTCAGCGCCGGGTGATGTCGATCAATCTGACCCCGGGCAGCCGCCTTCCGGCCTTCTGTGCCTCCATGGGCCGCGTCCTGCTGGCCGCCTTGCCGGAAAGCGAGGCGCGCTCGGTGCTTGAGCGGACAGACCTCAAGGCGAACACGCCGAATACGAGGACCGATCCGGAGGCGCTGATGGCGGAATTCCGTCGGGTAAAGGAGCAGGGCTACGCCGTCATCGACCAGGAGCTGGAGATCGGGCTCTGCTCGATTGCCGTGCCAGTCGAAAACGATCGCGGCCGGACCGTGGCGGCGATCAATATCGGCGCACCAGCGGCTTACGTCGCCGCTTCCGACATGGCGGAGCGGTTTCTGCCGTTGCTGAAGGAGACACAAAAGGCACTGCGGCTGGTGCTGCCTTAACTTTCGCGTCTTCGGGGCCATCCTCGTGGTTCGAGGGTGGGTGGTTGGCCAACAATTCCAATCCATCCGAAGGCAATGCCATGTTCACATCCCGAGCCGCTCCCGCTCCCCGATGCGCCAGGCGCGGGGCGTCTGACCGGTATGCTTGACGAAGAAACGCGAGAAATAGGCGGGATCGGCAAAACCGAGGCGATAGCTGATTTCCTGGACCGTCGCGAAGGTGAAGACCAGCTCGCGTTTGGCTTCGTCCAGCAGCTTGCGCGTAATCAGTTCGTGCGCGCCGTGCCCCGTCCGGCTGCGCACGATGCGGCTGAGATGGGCCGGCGAGATGCCGAGGCTTTCGGCATAGAAGGCAGCCGGTTTGTGCGAGCGAAAATGGCGCTGGACGAGGCCTTGCAGCATCTCCATCCGGCGTTCGTTCTCATTGCCGGCGCTCGACCCTTCGTCCGCCCTTTGGGAGATGCGCGCCGTCAGCAGCAATGCCGAGGTCAGATAGGCGTCGAGCAGATCGTTGCGGCCGTTGCGGTGACTGGCAAATTCCTCGCCCAGACGCCTCAGCGTACCGGCGACGTGAGCCGCGTCCTCGGTGCCGGTGTCGAGCAAGGTCAAATGCGGCTCGGCAAGCCATGCGCCCAGCCGGCTGCGGTCGCCTGGCGACGCCTTCAGATGCGAGATCAGAACTGTGATGACGAAGCCGTCTATATCCTTCGAAAACCGGAAGCCGTGATTGAGATGCGGCGGCACGGTGATGACGGCGGGGGGCGTAATGGCATGGGGAATGCCGTCGAACACGGCGTCGCCAGATCCGGCATCTATGTACAAGATCTGAAAGAAGCTCTCATGCCGATGCGGGCGGATTTCCCATTGATGAAGACTGCTGCGGGAGGGAATCGTCTCGCAATGCAGCCAGAAATCCGGCTTTCGACCGGTATTTTCGCCGTAAAGCTCATAGGTCGGCACGTTCTTCATCATGGGTTTCCTCCTTCGCCATGTTCGATTTGTGCAATTTCATGACCGAAATGTCCATTGCGGACCGACATTGCGCCGAAGAGACTTGGAGGAAAGACACGCATGGGAGGATAGGATGCGCACTCAAGTCGCCATTATCGGTTCGGGGCCGTCCGGGTTGCTGCTCGGTCAGTTGCTGACGGAGGCCGGTATCGACAACGTCATTCTCGACCGTGTCGGCAAGGATTATATCCTCGGTCGCGTCCGTGCCGGCGTCCTTGAGGAAGGCACTGTCCATTTGCTGGACGCGGCGCAATCCAGCACGCGGCTGCATGCGGAGGGCTTGCCGCATGATGGCTTCTCGCTTGCCTTCGATGGCCGCGACCATCGTATCGACCTTTACGGATTGACCGGCGGCAAGCGGGTCGTCATCTACGGCCAGACCGAGATGACCCGCGACCTCATGGCCCGCCGCGAGGAAAGCGGAGCCTCGACAATTTATAATGCCACGAATGTCCAGCCTCACGGCTTCGATGGCGAGACGCCTTATCTGACCTACGACAAGGATGGCGTTTCGCATCGCATCGATTGCGATTTCATCGCCGGCTGCGACGGTTTTCACGGTGTCAGCCGCAAATCGGTTCCGGAAAAGGCAATACGCAGTTTCGAGAAGGTCTATCCCTTCGGCTGGCTCGGCGTGCTGGCGGACGTGGCGCCTGTCGATCATGAGCTGATCTATGCCAATCATCCGCGCGGCTTTGCATTATGCTCGATGCGGTCGATGGCGCGCAGCCGTTACTATATCCAGTGTCCGCTCGACGAGAAGATCGAGGACTGGAGCGACGATCGTTTCTGGGACGAATTGCGCCGACGCCTGCCCGTTCACCATGCCGAGGCTCTGGTTACGGCACCGTCCTTCGAAAAATCGATTGCGCCTTTGCGCTCTTTCGTGGCCGAGCCCATGCGCTTCGGCCGCCTCTTCGTCGTCGGCGATGCCGCGCATATCGTGCCGCCGACCGGCGCCAAGGGGCTCAATCTGGCGGCCAGCGACGTGCACTATCTGTTTTCGGGTCTCGCCGAACATTATCGGGATCGTTCGAACGCCGGTTTGGATGCCTACTCCGAGCGTGCGCTCGCCCGCGTCTGGAAAGCCGTGCGCTTCTCCTGGTGGATGACGACGATGATGCATCGTTTCCCCGATACCGGCGATTTCGACCAGAAGATCCAGGAGGCCGAGCTCGATTATCTCACCCATTCGCGCGCCGCCTCGACCGCGCTTGCCGAAAATTATGTCGGCCTTCCGTTCTGAGCGGGTGGCGGGGCGGTTTCGCGTTTCACGGAATCGCCGAACTGGTCCATCCCTTTGTTTTTACGGGGATTCCAAACAGAAACCGCTGCGCACTTTTCCTGGAATTGCTTTAAAGCTTTCTGGCAACCTCGGCTGCCGCTTCCCGGATCGTCTGCATCAGGATCGAGAGCGGCAGGTTGGGAACGGCGTCCGTCCGCACGGTCAATCCAACCGGTCCCTTCGTTTCGCTGGTGTCTATCGGCAGGAGCGCCAGCAGCCCGTCCTCGACATCGCCGGCGACGACGCCGGCCGAGATGATCCAGATGGCGTCGCTGGAGCGCACGAAGGCGCGGCCGAAGGAATCGGAAACGGTTTCGATCTGGTTCGGCAAGCCGCCGGCGCCATTGGCGATCAGAAAGCTTTCGACGAAGGGGCGGATGATCGAGCCGCGCGTCGGCATCAGGATCGTATAGCGGCTGAGATCGGAAAACAGCGATTGCGTGCCGGACAGCAGCGGATGTTCGGCCCTGACGGCGAAGACGACCTGTTCGGAGTAGAGATGTTCGAAGGAAAAGCCCGTCATCTTGTCGGGGCTTGCCAATCGGCCGACGACGAGATCGAGGTCGCCGACGCGCAGCTGTTCCAGAAGCACTGCGTTTTCGCCGGTGACGATCTTGATGCGGCTCCAGGTCTCTTCTCGCAGAAACAATTCCATCGCCCGTGGCATGATCCGCGTCGAAACCGTCGGCAGCGCCCCGACGCGGATCGGCGGCGCTTCGCCGGAGCGTTCCTGCGAAACGGAATCGAGTCCGTGCCGGAGCGCCGTCAGAGCGGCGCCGGCATGGCGGAGAAAGACCTCCCCGTAGCGGGTAATGCGAATGCCGCGCCCGTCACGTTCGAACACGGCAACGCCAAGCGCCTCTTCCAGCTCGCGGATCGTCTTCGTTACGGCGGGTTGGCTGACATTGAGCAGACCTGCCGCCTTGATCACGCTTTTCTGGCGTGCAACCTCGACAAAGGTCTGCAGATGGCGGAATTTGATGCGCGCGTCGAGCATGCTCATTCATAACCAAAGAGTTATCGTTGAGCGAAGAAATATCATTTTACCTAACCAGATTATAGTTTCAATCTCGCGCCCGAGGAGATTTCCAGTGCAGTTTGCCCGTATCAACGACGTCACGATCCACTATCAGATCATTGGCGGCCCCGCCGACAAGCCGGTTCTTGTCTTTGCCAATTCGCTCGGCACCGATTTCCGGATCTGGCGCGATGTGATCGTGCGCCTGGCCGGCGATTTCGCCATCGTGCTCTACGACAAGCGCGGCCATGGCCTCTCCGATCTCGGCCAGATGCCCTATTCCATCGAGGATCACGCCACGGACCTTGCCGGCCTGCTCGATTTTCTCTCGGTCAAGGATGCCATCATTTGCGGCCTCTCGGTCGGCGGGTTGATCGCTCAGTCGCTCTATCAGCGTCGCCCGGATCTGGTGCGGGCGCTGATCCTCTGCGACACCGCCCACAAGATCGGCACGGCCGACAGCTGGAATGCCCGTATCGCGCAGGTCGAGGCGCACGGCATCGAATCGATCGTCGATGCGGTCATGGAGCGCTGGTTCACGCAGGCCTTTCGCCGCCCGGAAAACGTCGCCTTCGCGGGCTATTGCAACATGCTGGTCCGCCAGCCAGCGGCAGGTTACGCCGCCACCTGTGCCGCCCTGCGCGATGCCGATCTGACAGAAGCCGCAGCCGGGATCGCGGTTCCCACCCTGTGCGTCGTCGGTGATCAGGACGGCTCCACCCCGCCGGAACTGGTGCTCTCGACGGCAAAGCTCATTCCGAATGCGCGCTATGAAGTGATCAAGGATGCCGGCCATATACCGTGCGTCGAACAACCCGAGGCGTTGACCGAAGTCATCCGTGCCTTCGTCGACGTCGTCTTGCGTGGAGAACAAGCCCCATGAACGATCCCACCGCGCCATCCGAGCGCTATCTGCAGGGCATGGCGACGCGGCGCGCCGTTCTCGGCGACAGCCATGTCGATCGTGCCCAGCAGGCAGTGACGGCGTTCGATCAACCGTTTCAGCAGCTGATTACCGAGGCGGCCTGGGGGCATGTCTGGTCGCGCCCGACGCTGAGCCGGCGCGAGCGCTCCATCGTGACGATCGCGTTGCTTGCGGCGCTCGGCCAGGACGACGAGGTGGCGATGCATGTGCGCGCCACGCGCAATACCGGCGCGACGCGCGATGACATCTGCGAGGCGCTTCTGCATGTGGCGATCTACGCCGGCGTGCCGGCCGCCAATCACGCGATCAAGATCGCCAAGCAGGTTTTTGAACAGATGGACGCCGAAAAGGCGGCATGAAGCGAGGCAGACATGTCGGACAGACGCAACAGCAAGCCCGAGACGGGCGCCTTTTTCGCCAGGGATCGCGCCTGGCATCCGCCGGCCTTTTCGCCCGGCTACAAGACATCGGTATTGCGTTCGCCGCAACGCGCGCTCCTGTCGCTGGATGGAACCATTTCGGAGATCACCGGCCCGGTCTTCGGCCATTCCATGCTGAACGAGCTCGACAACGACCTCATTCATAATTTCGCCAAGCCGGGCGAAAGCGCCATCGGCGAGCGCATCATCGTGCATGGCCGCGTGCTCGACGAGCGCGGCCGGCCGGTGCCGGGCGTGCTGCTCGAATTCTGGCAGGCCAATGCCGGCGGGCGCTATCGCCACAAGAAGGAAACCTATCTCGCCGCCATCGACCCGAATTTCGGCGGCTGCGGCCGCGCGATCACCGACGACGAAGGGTATTATGCGTTCCGCACCATCCGGCCCGGCGCCTACCCCTGGCCGAACGGCGTCAACGACTGGCGGCCCGCGCATATTCATTTCTCCGTCTTCGGTCATGGCTTTGCGCAGCGGCTGATCACGCAGATGTATTTCGAGGGCGACCCGATGATCTGGAAATGTCCGATCGTCGGGACGATCCCCGACAGGCAGGCGATCGAACAGCTGATTGCGCCGCTCGACTGGGGCAATACGATTCCGATGGACGCGCGCGCCTATAAATTCGATATCGTGCTGCGCGGTCGCCGTTCGACCCTGTTCGAGAACCGGCTGGAGGGTAATTGATGGTACAGGAACTCGGCTACCTGAAGGAAACGCCGTCGCAGACGGCAGGCCCTTATGTCCACATCGGCCTCACGCCGAACTACAGCGAGATCGGCGGCGTCTACGAAACCGATCTCGGCTCCGTGATGGTCAACGACAAGACGCTCGGCGAGCGCATCACGGTGACGGGCAGGGTGCTTGACGGCGCGGGCGCGCCTGTCAAGGACGCCGTCCTCGAAATCTGGCAGGCCGACAGTGCCGGCCTTTATAACAGCCCCTCGGAGCTGCGCGGCACGGCCGATCCGAACTTTACCGGCTGGGGGCGTTGCCCGACCAGTTCCACGGACGGCGTCTTTCGCTTCGAGACCATCAAGCCGGGCCGCGTTCCCTTCAAGGACGGCCGCAAGATGGCGCCGCACATCACCTTCTGGATCGTGGCGCGCGGCATTAATATCGGCCTGCACACACGCCTGTATTTTCCGGAGGAGGCGGCCGCCAACGCCGAAGACCCCTTGCTGGCGCGCATCGAGCACAGGGATCGCCTCGCAACGCTCGTCGCCACGAAAGAAGGCTCCGTCTACACGTTCGATATCCATTTGCAGGGCGACAAGGAAACGGTTTTCCTCGATATATAGGCCATGAGCGTTTCTCCCTTCGACCATCCCTTTCTGTCCGGTCTCCTCGGCGACGAGGAGATCGCGGAGTATTTTTCCGCCAAGGCCGATATTCGAGCCATGCTCACCTTCGAAGCGGCCCTTGCCGAGGCCGAGGCGCAGCATGGTTTGATCCCGCCGGCCGCGGCTGCGCATATCGTGGGCGTCTGCGCGGGTTTCGAGCCCGATGTGCAGAGCCTTAAGGCCGCGACGGCGTCGGATGGCGTCGTCGTGCCGGATCTTGTCCGGCAATTGCGCAGGGCGGTTGGCGAGGCTGCCGGCAGCCACGTCCATTTCGGCGCCACCAGCCAGGACCTGATCGACACCAGCCTGATGATGCGCCTGAAGGCCGTTGCCTTTATCCTGAGCGGCCGTCTCTTCGCCGTCTCTGCCGCACTGGGCAGGCTGGACGAGCGTTTCGGGTCGAACAGGCTCATGGGCCGTACGCGGATGCAGGCCGCGATCGCCATCACCGTATCCGATCGGTTGCGAGCCTGGCGCCATCCGCTCGATCAATATCGGGATCGGCTGACGCAGGAGACCTTTCCGCTGCAATTTGGCGGGGCGGCAGGCACGCTGGAAAAGATCGGGCCGAAAGCGGCTGAAATCAGGGCCTCGCTGGCGCAGGCGCTCGGCCTGACGGATGAGCCTCAATGGCAAAGCCAGAGGGCGCGCATTGCCGAGCTGGCCGGATTGCTCTCCATGATCTCGGGCAGCCTCGGCAAGGTCGGCCAGGATGTCGCGCTTCTGGCGCAGGCGGGCGACGAGATCGAGCTTGCCGGCGGCGGCGGCTCCTCGGCCATGCCGCACAAGCAGAATCCGGTTGCAGCCGAAACGCTGGTCGCTCTTGCGCGCTTCAATGCCGTGCAGCTTTCAGGCATTCATCACTCGCTCGTGCATGAGCAGGAACGCTCGGGCGCGGCCTGGACATTGGAATGGCTGCTGTTGCCGCCTATGGTGGTGGCGACGGCGGCATCGCTGCGCCATGCGCTGCAATTGATCGGCGCGATCAAGCGCCTGGGAACGATGGCCGACTAGCATATTATTCGCTATTCATAACCAGATATGTATGAATAGAATGCTTTATTTCATTTTACATCACCATTTCCTATGAGAAATTGGCGATGATCAGGATTTAGACGATCAGAGGCGGCTCGAACCACGGCTGCCGGGAGGAGAAAAATGAAACGGTTTTTATTGGCCGCCCTTGCGGCCGTTGCTCTTGGCGGCGGAGCCTATGCCGATACCATCAAGGTCGGGGTCATCGGTCCGTTCTCCGGCCCGTTCGCGCTGCAGGGCAAGAATTTCAAGGCCGGTATCGACGCCTATATGGCATTGAACGGCAAGAAGGTCGGCAATGACGAGGTGGAGGTGATCTATCGTGACGTGCCGCAGGCCGATCCCGCCCAGTCGAAGGCGCTGGCGCAGGAGCTCGTCGTCAAGGAGCATGTCCAGTATCTCGCCGGCTTCTATTTCACGCCGGATGCGATGGCCGTGACGCCGATCCTCAAGCAGGCCAACGTGCCGATGGTGATCTTCAACGCCGCGACCTCGGCGATCGTCACCAAGAGCCCGCTTGTGGTGCGCACCTCCTTCACGACCTGGCAGACCTCGACGCCGATCGCCAAGGTCGCCTATGACGCCGGCGTCAAGAAGGTCATCTCGGTCGTCAGCGACTACGGCCCGGGCGTCGATGCCGAAAATGCCTTCAAGGCCGGGTTCGAGAAGCAGGGCGGCGAGGTGGTCCAGACGATCCGCATGCCGCTGTCGACAAACGACTTCAGCCCGATCATGCAGCGCGTCAAGGATTCCGGCGCGCAGGGCGTCTTTGCCTTCCTGCCGTCCGGTCCGACGACGCTCGGTTTCGTCAAGGCCTATAATGAAAACGGCCTGAAGGCAGCCGGCATCAAACTCTTCGCTCCGGGCGACCTGACGCAGGAATCCGATCTGCCCGCGCTCGGCGACGCCGCCATCGGCATGCAGACGACCTTCCACTATGCCGTGTCGCATGACTCGCCCGAAAACAAGGCGTTCGTCGCCGCCGCCGAGAAGGCGATCGGCAATCCGGCCGAGCTGACCTTCCCGGCCGTCGGCGCCTTCGACGGCATGCATGTCATCTACAAGATGATCGAGGCGACCGGCGGCAAGCAGGATGCCCAGAAGGCGGTCGATGCCGTGAAGGGTCTTTCATGGGTCAGCCCGCGCGGTCCCGTCACCATCGATCCGGAAAGCCGGCATATCACGCAGAACATCTACCTGCGCGAGGTCGCCAAGGGCGCCGACGGCAAATACTACAACAAGGAAGTCCAGACCTTCGAGAAGCAGGGCGATCCCGGTCTTGCCGCCGCGAAATGAGGCGCTCCTGAACCCTGCACCTCCGGACGGGAACTTCCGTTCGGAGGTTTGACGACAGCGGCCGCGCCACAACAACCGGACCAGCGATATCAATGCAAACCGTGCTCAGCATAGCAGTCGATGCCCTCGCTTACGGCATGGTGCTGTTCGTCATCTCCATCGGGCTTTCCGTCACCATGGGGCTGATGCGCGTCGTCAACCTCGCCCACGGCGCCTTCGCCATGATCGGCGGCTATATCGCCTCCTATGCCGCGCACGATCTTGGTCTTGGCTATGCCGCGGCGGTATTGCTGGCCGTGGTCGGCACCGTCGTCATCTCCATTCCGATCGAGCGGCTGCTTTATCGGCGCATCTATGGAGCGCCGGAACTGACGCAGGTGCTGATGACGATCGGCATCACCTTCTGCATCATCGGCATTGCCAATTACGTCTTCGGCCCGACCTTGAAGACCATACCTTTGCCGGGCAGCCTGCAAGGCTCCGTGGATCTCGGCTTTCGCACCCTCGGCATCCATCGCATCTTTGCGATCGTCTGCGGCCTCATCGTCGCTCTTGCACTATGGTACACCATCGAGAAGACGTCCTTCGGCGTGAAGCTGCGCGCCTCGGTCGACAATGCCGCGATGGCGGCGGCCCTCGGCGTGCGGACGGAAATCGTCTATGCGGTCAGCTTTGCCGTCGCGGTCGGGCTTGCCGCCTTTGGCGGCGTCGTGGGTGCCGAGCTCCTGCCGGTCGAACCCTATTATGCCCTGCGCTACATGGTGACTTTTCTGGTCGTGGTCTCCGTCGGCGGTGCCGGCTCGATCTCGGGCGCGCTGCTCGCCTGCCTGATCCTCGGCTGCATCGACACGACGGGACGTTACCTCATGCCGGAATATGGGGAATTCTTCTTCTATCTGGCCGTCATCGCCATCATCTGCGTTTTCCCGCGCGGCTTTGCCGGGAGGATGAAGTAACATGACGCCGACCCTTGAAAGAGAGGCCGCTCCAGCCGTGACCGGATATCGCACGCTCCGGCAGGATGTGATCGCGGTTGCGGTCATCGTCGCACTGGCCGCCGCCGGCTATCTGCTGTTTCCCGATAATCTTGCCCTCCTGACACGGTTGATCGCGATTGCGCTTCTCGTCCTGTCGCTGGATCTCGTTACCGGCTATTGCGGCGTCGCAACCCTCGGCCATGCGGCGCTGTTCGGCGCCGGCGCTTATGCGGCCGGCATCGCATCCGCTCATTACGGCATCAACGACCCGTTGCTGATGACGCTTGCCGGCATCGTCGCGGGAGCCGTGGCCGGCCTGGTCTGTGGCGTCGTCATTCTGAGGGCGCACGGACTGCCGCAGCTCGTGCTGTCGATCTCGCTGATCTACCTGTTCCACGAATTCGCCAACAAGGCATCGGACTGGACAGGCGGCAGCGACGGTCTGTCGGGCATATCGGCCGATCCGCTGTTCGGCATGTACGAATTCGATCTCTACGGGCATACCGCCTACATCTATGGGGTGGCGCTGCTGCTGATTGCGCTCGTGCTGCTGCGCATTCTCGTGCGCTCGCCCTTCGGCATGCTTTGCCGCGGCATCCGGCAGGATCCCTTGCGCGTCCGCGCCATGGGCGCCTCGCCGAAGGCGGCGCTGATCAAGATGTATATGATTTCCGGCGCCGTAGCCGGGACCGGCGGCGCGTTGACCGCGATTTCGACGCAGGTCGTCGGGCTTGACAGCCTGTCCTTCACGCAATCGGCCGAAGCGCTCGTCATGCTCGTGCTCGGCGGCACCGGATCGCTGTTCGGCGCGCTCGTCGGCACCGTGATCTTCATGCTGTTTGAAGATTATGTCTCCGCCGCCAATCCTTTCCACTGGCTGACGATCGTCGGCGCACTGCTGATCCTCGTGGTTCTGTTCGCACCGAAAGGCATCTACGGCACGGCCGCGGCCTACGTCGCCCGCCGCAGGGAGGCACGGGCATGAGCGCGATTTTCGAAGTCGATAACCTGAAGAAGGCGTTCGGCGGCCTGACGGTGACAAACAATGTCAGCCTGTCGATGGCGCCGGGAGATCGCGTGGCTTTGATCGGCCCGAACGGCGCAGGCAAGACCAGCTTCGTCAACCTCGTGACGGGCAATCTCCAGGCGGATTCCGGCGAGGTTCGCATTGCCGGGCAAAACGTCAACAGGCTCGATGCCATCGGCCGGGTCAAGCGCGGTCTGGTACGCTCGTTCCAGGTGACGCGGCTGTTTCAGGACATGACGCCGGCCGAACATGTCGGTCTGGCGATCCTGCAGCGGACAGGCCGTTCCGGCCGGATGTTCGGCCACTTCCTGTCTATGCGCGACGTTACGGCGGAAATGGAGGAGCTGCTCGGCACCCTTGGCCTTGACGGGCTGGCGCATCGCAAGGTGAGCGAGATCGCCTATGGCCAGCAGCGGCTGTTGGAGATCGCCGTCGCCATGGCCCTGAAGCCGAAAGTGCTTCTGCTGGACGAACCCGCCGCCGGCGTGCCGCAAAGCGATACGGGCCGCATCGAGCAGGCGTTGGCCGATCTGCCCGCCGATCTCGCGGTGCTGATGATCGAGCATGACATGGATCTGGTCTTCCGCTTCGCCAAGCGCGTGGTTGTGCTGGCCGCCGGCACGATCATATTCGACGGCTCGCCGAAAGACGTGACGCAGGATGCGCGTGTGCGCGAAGCCTATCTCGGGAGCTATGCCAATGCCGGCCACGCCGCTTGAAGTGGAAAACCTGTCGGCCGGCTATGGCCCGACGCGGGTGCTGGAAGGTGTTTCCTTTTCCGTGCCGGCCGGCGGCCGGCTTGCCGTCCTCGGACGCAACGGCATGGGCAAGAGCACGCTGCTTGCGACCCTTGCCGGCCAGACCCGCCGCTATGACGGCCGCATCCGGCTGGGCGCGGTCGAGATCGCCGGCCTGCCGAGCGCCAGGCGCGCCCATCAGGGCCTCGGCTATGTGCCGCAGACGCGCGATGTCTTTCCGACGCTGACGGTGGAGGAGAATCTTTCCGTCGGGCTGAAAGGAAGGCCGAAGAGCGCCTTGCAGGAGGCCTATGAGATGTTCCCGCGCCTGAAGGAGCGCCGAAGGAATTTGGGCGGCCAGCTTTCCGGCGGCGAACAGCAGATGCTATCGACCGCACGCACGATCCTCGGCCGTCCCTCCGTGCTGCTTCTGGACGAGCCGCTGGAGGGGCTTGCGCCCGTCATCTGCGAGGAATTGATGGCGGCCTTCGCCAAGCTCGCCAAGGCGGGTGACATGACGATCCTGCTCGTGGAGCAGCGCATTCAGAGCGCATTGGACTTTGCGAGCGACGTCATCGTTCTGGAGCGCGGCCGGCTTGCCTGGAAGGGGACGCCCCAGGCTCTCGCGCAGGATCACGATGCGGTCGAGCGCCTGCTCGGCGTCGGCGGGCTGCATTAGCGCCCGACTTTTTCGGCAGCTTTTCATTTAAATGAAGAGGGAGCGGTGCAGAGGCTGCATCGCGCCTCCATGACCGCGGCTTTATCGTTGCTCTGCCATCGGCTGCGGCTGCATATCGGTGATGAACGGGTCAGCGTCCGTCAATTCATGTTGACGACAAAACGTTGACGATTTATCGATATATTATCATTGTTATTGGCATCGTTCTGCTGGAGGCGGATTTGTCGGAGAACACTTCGGGTCGTTGGGATTTCTGGATCGATCGCGGCGGCACTTTCACCGACGTTGTCGGGCGCGATCCGTCCGGCGCGCTTCATGCCCGCAAGGTCCTGTCGGAGAATCCCGAAGCCTACCGCGACGCAGCCGTCCACGGCATCCGTCTGCATCTCGGCCTCGGCAAGGGCGAGCCGGTTCCCGAGGGGGCCATCGGCGAGGTCCGCATGGGCACCACCGTCGCCACCAACGCTCTGCTCGAGCGCAAGGGCGAGCGCCTTGCCCTGGTGACGACGAAGGGTTTCAGGGACGCCCTGCGCATCGGCTATCAGGAGCGCAAGAAGATCTTCGCGACCGAGATCGTCAAGCCGGAAGCGCTTTATGAGGATGTCGTCGAGATTGGGGAGCGGGTGCTTGCCGACGGCACCGTCGAGCTTGCTCTGGACGAAAAGGCTGCAGAAGCGGCGCTGCGCGACCTTCTCGCAAAGGGTTATCGCTCGGTCGCCATCGTCTTCATGCACGCCTATAAATTCCCGGCGCACGAGGCCGCCGTCGCGAAAATCGCAAGATCGATCGGCTTCGAGCAGGTCTCCGTCGGTCATGAGGTCTCGCCGCTCATCAAGCTCGTCGGCCGTGGCGATACGGCCGTCATCGACGCCTATCTCTCGCCTGTGCTCGGCCGCTATATCCGCCAGGTCTGCGATGAGCTCGATGTCGAGCGCACCGGCGCGCGCGTCATGTTCATGATGTCTTCGGGCGGGTTGACGGCGGCCGACATGTTCCAGGGCAAGGATGCGATCCTGTCCGGCCCGGCAGGCGGCGTGGTCGGTCTCGCAAAGACCGGCGAACAGGCGGGTTTTGCCAATGTCATCGGCTTCGATATGGGCGGCACGTCGACGGATGTGGCGCATTTCGACGGCGAATACGAGCGCGCCTTCGAGACGGAAGTGGCGGGTGTCCGCGTTCGCGCGCCGATGATGCTGATCCATACCGTGGCGGCAGGCGGCGGCTCGATCCTCCATTTCGACGGCGATCGCTTCCGCGTCGGGCCGGATTCGGCCGGCGCCTTTCCGGGGCCGGCCTGCTATCGCAATGGCGGCCCGCTGGCCGTGACCGACGCCAACGTCATGGCCGGCAAGCTGCTGCCGGAGTTCTTTCCTTCCATCTTCGGGCCGAACCAGGACCAGCCCCTCGATATCGAGACGGTGCGCGGCAAGTTCGCAGCACTTGCCGCGGAGATCGGTGACGGCCGCAGCCCGGAAGACGTCGCCGACGGCTTCATTCGCATCGCCGTCGCCAACATGGTCGAGGCGATCAAGAAAATCTCGGTGCAGCGCGGCTACGACGTGACGCGCTATGCGCTCAACTGCTTCGGCGGCGCCGGCGGCCAGCATGCCTGCCTGGTGGCCGATGCGCTCGGCATGAAGAGCATTCTTCTGCATCCGATGTCCGGCCTCCTCTCCGCCTACGGCATGGGGCTTGCCGATATCAGGGCAACGCGTCAGAAGGCGCTCGGCGTCCCGCTCGATGACGCGGCCCCGGCCGCCATCGCGGCTCTCGGCAGCGAGCTGCGCGGCGAATGCGTGCCTGAGCTGGAAGCACAGGGCGTCGCAACGGCCGAGATCAAGACGGTCCAGCGTGCCCATATCCGCTATGCCGGCACCGACACCATCTTGGCGGTCGAGACGACCTTTCCCGAAACCGACGATGCCGCGCGGCTGCGCAGCCAATTCGAGACGCTGCACAAGCGGCGCTTCGGCTTCGTTGCCGAGGACAAGCCCTTGGTCGTGGAAGCCGTGGAGATCGAAACCATCGGCGGCGCGGCGGCCGATATCGTAATCGAGCTCGAATCGGCGGGTGAAGGGGAGGCGCAGGCTGCAAGGCGCACCGCCTTCTATTCAAACGGTGCGAGCCATGATGCGGCCGTCGTGTTGCGTCAGGCGATCAAGCCCGGGCAGACCGTCACCGGCCCGGCCATCATCATCGAGCCCAACCAGACGATCGTCGTCGAGGACGGCTGGCAGGCGCAATTGACGATCAAGGATCATATCGTCCTCAGGCGCATCAAGGCACTGCCGGAGCGCAACGCCATCGGCACCAGGGCCGATCCCGTCATGCTGGAGATCTTCAACAATCTCTTCATGTCCATTGCCGAGCAGATGGGCATGACGCTGCAGAACACCGCCTATTCGGTCAATATCAAGGAGCGGCTGGATTTCTCCTGTGCCGTGTTCGACGCGGACGGCAATCTGGTCGCCAATGCGCCGCATATGCCCGTTCATCTGGGGTCCATGGATGCATCCGTGGCAACCGCGATCCGTGAAAATGCCGTCATTCATCCGGGCGACGTCTTCCTGATCAACGCGCCCTACAATGGCGGCACGCATCTGCCCGACCTCACCGTCTGCACCCCGGTCTTCGACGATGCCGGCCAGAAGATCCGCTTCTGGGTCGCAAGCCGCGGCCATCATGCCGATATCGGCGGTATTTCGCCGGGATCGATGTCGCCGCTCGCCACGCATATCGAGGAGGAAGGCGTCTATATCGACAATTTCAAGCTGCTCGATCGCGGCCGTTTCTGCGAGGAAGAGCTGACGAAGCTGTTGACGGGTGCCCGCTATCCGGTGCGCACGCTCGCGCAGAATGTCAACGATCTCAAGGCCCAGGTTGCCGCCAACGAAAAGGGCGTGGCCGAGCTGAAGAAGATGATCGCGCTCTTCGGCGAGGATGTCGTCGACGCCTATATGGGGCATGTTCAGGACAATGCGGCGGAAAGCGTGCGCCGCGTTCTCGACCGTCTGTCGGACGGCGAGTTCAGCTATGAAATGGATCAGGGCTGCAAGATCGTCGTCAAGATTTCGATCGACAAGGACAAGCGTGAGGCGACGGTCGATTTCACCGGCACGTCACCGCAGCGCCCGGATAATTTCAACGCGCCGCAGCCGGTGACGCGTGCCGCCGTGCTCTATGTCTTCCGCGTTCTGGTCGAGGCCGATATTCCGATGAATGCCGGCTGCCTCCGGCCGATCCGGATCGTCATTCCCGAAGGCACGATGCTGACACCGAAATATCCGGCGGCCGTCGTCGCCGGCAATGTCGAGGTCAGTCAGGCCGTCACCAACTGCCTGTTCGGCGCGGTCGAAGCGCTTGCCGCCGCGCAAGGCACGATGAACAACCTGACCTTCGGCAACGACGTCTATCAATATTACGAGACGATCTGCTCCGGCGCCCCGGCGGGACCGGGCTTCAACGGCGCCGATGCCGTGCATACGCACATGACCAACTCGCGGCTCACCGATCCGGAAATCCTCGAGACGCGCTTTCCGGTCGTGCTGGAGGATTTTCACATTCGTCCGGAGTCCGGCGGGCGCGGCAAGTGGAATGCCGGCAACGGCACGCAGCGCACCATCCGGACCCGCGAAAAGCTGGAATTCGCCATCCTGTCGGGCCATCGGCGCGTGGCGCCTTTCGGCGTCAAGGGCGGCGAAGCGGGGCAAACCGGCCGTAACTATGTCAGGCGCAACGATGGCACGGTCGAGGAGCTGATCGGCTCGGCTCATACCGTGCTGGAGGCGGGCGAGGCCTTCACGGTCGTTACCCCGACCGGCGGCGGCTATGGAAAGCGGGACGAATAGGAACATGACGCCGAGGCCGGACGGCAATCGGCCGCCCGGCCTCGGCAGTCTGCAGGTGCCTCGATCCGGTTCTAGGGAGTTTTCAGGTGACGTCTGAGGAAAAGAGTGAACGACGTGAATTGATCGTATCGTCGGCCCATCTTGCAGGCGGCAGTTCGCCGGCCTTGTCCGAGCTGGAATATGGATCGATTCTCTTTTCCCACGCCTTCAATCGCTGGCTGGTGCGCTGCATGGCGGCCGCCGGCGTGCCCGGTCTTTCGCCGGTCGAGATCCTGATCATCCATTCCGTGCGGCATCGCGACAGGCCGAAGACGCTTGCCGATCTCTGCCTCGTCCTCGACATCGAGGATACCCATGTCGCCAATTACGCCATCAAGAAGCTGGAGGCGGCGGGCCTCGTCAAGAGCGGCAAGGCCGGCAAGGAAAAGACGATCCATGTCACCGACATGGGCCTGGACGCGCTGAAGCGCTATACGGAAATTCGCGAACGGCTGCTGGTGGAGGCGACCAAGGTGTCCGGTCTGTCGCAGGACGGCCTCTCCGATATCGCCTCGCATCTCAGGGCGTTGTCCGGCTATTACGAGCAGGCCGCGCGGTCGGCGGCCACGCTTTGATGCAGCCTTGGAAGCGGGTGGTTATCGCAGGTTCCGGCCAAGGGACCTGCCGTCCGCTGCGGTAGCGACGTCGCATCCGGATCATCACAGCGGGGCGCCGATCCCCGCCCCTTATCTATTTTGTCATACCATACCTATATTAGGTCTGTACGACCCGTCGGCGGTATTCGCCGAACGATCTGCTTCGACCGAACGATAAGATCCAGTTTTTACCACCGCGCGACTTTTGGAAATTGCTGGCTTCGCACGATAGCAAAAGTGTGCTTTTTTTGACCGAAAGGGGAATGGTGTAAAAACTTCCATGAACAACGATAGTTTCGAGCTGAAATTTTGGGGCGTGCGGGGAAGCATCCCTGTATCGGGACCGGAATTTGAGCGGTACGGCGGCAATACGTCATGCATCGAGTTACGGCATGAGGGCAGGCATATCTTATTCGACGCCGGGACAGGGTTGCGCGAAGCGGCCGCGTCGCTCGCGAAAGAGGGGGTCCGCAATATCGATCTCTTCTTCACCCATTCGCACTACGACCACATCATCGGTCTGCCTTTCTTCAACGCCATCTACGATCCGCACGTCAGCGTCGATCTCTGGTCGGGCCATCTGGCCGGCAAGACGACGACGCGGCAGCTGATCGGCCAATTCATGCGGCCGCCATGGTTTCCGGTCGAGCCCGATATCTGTCGCGCCGAAATGAGCTTTCGCGATTTTGCGGCCGGCGACACGCTGAAGCCGCATCCGGGCATCGTCATTCATACGGCGCGGCTGAACCATCCGGGCGGGTGCATCGGTTATCGGATCGAATGGTCGGGCCGGGTGATCGCCATGGTCTACGATACCGAGCATCTGGCAGGCCATCTCGATGAAGCCGCGCTATCGCTGATGGCCGGTGCCGATCTCGCGATATATGATGCGACCTACACCGAGGCGGAGATGTCGAAATATCGGGGTTTCGGCCATTCCACCTGGCAGGAGGGCGTCAAGCTCGCAAAGAAGGCGGGCGCAAAGCGCCTTGCGTTGTTTCATCACGCGCCCGGCCGCACCGACCGCGAACTGGATGACATGCAGCGCGATGCGCGAAAGTGGTTTCCCGAAGCCTTCGTCGCCTTTGACGGGCAGTCGCTGCAGCTCTGAGGGCCAATCGGCGAATCACCGCTCATCCATGAAACTGCCGACCGGCCTCCATTCGACGGCGGCATGGCTGGCCGTTTCCTGAAACAGCGTTTCAATGAAACTCCAGGCGAGATCGTCATGCACCAGATGGTGCGTCATCACGCCGATAGGCTCGTCATTGCCGTCAAAGCGATTCCGGAGCTCTTCCACGAGGCGGGCGATTATCTCGGCATGTGGCAATCCTCCGCGCGCGCCGTGCCATCTCATGATGTCGACATGCGTGTTGACGAGACCGATGGGTGCCTCCTTCGCCAATCCGAAGACGGAGACGGCGCGATAACCGAATGGTTCGAGATGCGGCAGCAATGCATCGTCGATCCGGTTCCATGGCGGCACCAGCAGCGGAACGAACTGCCGCGGATAAAGCGCCTTCAGCTTGTCGAAGCCGCGATGAAGCTCGTCGAGTACGACCGCCTGCGGCCGATGCAGGCCGAGTTCCTGCTTCTTGGTGTCGTCGGGCGCATGGTTCCGGTGCGTCCAGCCATGCACCGTGGCGGTGACGTGGCTAGCGCGTGCCAGTCGTTCGGCCAATGCCTCGCCGGTCGGTTCCGGGATGATCGCAAGCGCCATCGGCACGCCGAAGCGATCGGAAAGCGCCAGCAGCCGGTCGAGGGCAGGGGTCGGCTCGATGGCGTCATCGTCGCGATACCAGAGCTTTGCCTTTCGTCCGGCGTCGCTCCATCGCCGTAGCTCGTCGCGCAAGGGCTGCCATTCGGCTCTATCGCTCATAATAGGTATCTCCCAGATATTTTCGAAGGATGGTTTCGAGGCGCCTGGATGCGGCGGTCAGGGAACGTTCGTGGTGAACGAAGTCATGGGCCGCCTCCGCCATGGCCTGTCGCCGGCCGTGATCGTTCAGAAGCTGGGCAATCGCCTCGGCATAGGCCGCGACGTCGCCCTCCGGTGTCAATAGCCCCGTCTTGTCGGCCACCACCACTTCCGGCACGCCGGCCGTCGCCTGCGCGACTACGGGCAGACCCGCCGCCTGTGCCTCCAGATAGGCAAGACCATAGGCTTCCTTGCATCCGGGCCAGACATAGAGGTCGGCCATTGCGAGCTCTTCCGCGATCTCGCCGGTGGAGCGTTCCCCGTGCCAGACGATCCTGCTTTCGCCGAAGATGGAAAACAGCGATCTCACCTCGGCCCGCATCGGCCCGTCGCCGACGATGGTCAGGCTCCACTCCTGATCGCGGATGAAATCGAGCGCGCGCGCCAGCATGGCGTAACTGTCGAATTTGTCGCCCTTTCTCAGCATCGCTACCGTTATCAAGCGCCGCGCCTTGGAAGTCGGGGCAGATCGTTTGAACGGAGCCGTGTCGATGAAGGGCGGGAAATGCGCATAGCGTCCATCGGCGATGGCGTCTGACAAGCCGATTCGATCCCGTTCGGTAAAGCACAGGTTGACGGAGGCGAGCCGCACCGCATCGGCGACGAGGCGCTGGTTTTCGCGCCAGCCGTTTTCATCATGGCGGCGGGAATAGGACGCCTCGGCCGTGACATAGGGAATGCCAAGCCTTGCGGCGATGGGCGGACCGATGAGATCGGGCGTTTTGTAATAGGGATGGTAGGTGAACCACAGATCGGGCGGCGGCTCGCTCTGCCAGCGGACGAGCAGCCGCATCACCTCATCCTCCGCCTGGCGAGCGATTTCCAGACGCGGCCCCGGGTCGGGCGTGGGGGTAAAGCTCCGCAGCGTGGAGGCGACTTCGACGCGATGGCCCGCCATGTCCAGCGCCGCCATGATCTGCCGCGCCATCAGCCGGTCGCCCGAGGGGACCGGGTGGCCGGGAGATTTCAAAGGGGCATAGAAAGCGATCTTCATGCAGGCGGCACACGGTTGACGATTAAGTGATGGCGGGAATTCGAATTGTGAAACGATTGCCCGAATTCCGACCGGTTGCGTGACAATAAAGCCCCTGCTTCAAAAGGCCGCATCCTCGACAGTGCGCGGCGTTGCGGCTAGATGAATAGGCGATAACCGTTTTCCCATCGGTTGTGAACGGGCAATATACATTGGGTTCGATGACCATCGAGGCAAGAAAGCCAATCATTTCCGATCGTCTGGTGCGAAAGCTGCGCCTTGGCTCTGGTTTGATCGTGTTCGCCTTCGTGATCATGCATCTGGCCAATCACTCCCTTGGCCTGATCTCCCTGAGCATGGCCGAGCGCGCCCAGCATTGGTTCATGGCCGTGTGGCGCAATCCGGCCGGGACCGTGCTTCTCTATACGGCGCTGGTCGTTCATATCTCGCTGGTGTTCCGGCTGCTCTATCAGCGCCGCACCCTCGTGATGCCCGCGGGCGAGGCCTTCCAGATCGTCACCGGCCTGCTGGTGCCGCTGCTCCTGATCGATCATATCGTCGGCACGCGCGTCGTCCATGAGGTTTACGGCTATCACGACACATACCGGGCGATCGTGCGCACGCTATGGCTGACGTCTCCCGCCAACGGCCTGCGCCAGTCGCTCGTGCTTCTGATCGTATGGCTTCATGGCTGCATCGGCGTTCACTTCTGGCTGCGTTATCGTTCGTGGTACATGGCCATCGCGCCCGTCATGCTGTCCTTCGCCATCGTCCTGCCGATTCTTGCGCTGCTCGGCTTTGCCGCAATGGGCAAGACCGTGGCACACGAGGCCGCCCAGGAGGATGAGCACGGCTATCCCGGCGGATATTACAGCGACGTGCGAAGCTACGGCGAGCCCGGCTCCCTGCCGGGCGAGCGGATGAGTGCGGAAACCTGGCCGTATCGGGCCGGGTTCTATGGCGCCTTCAGCCTGTCGATCGTCGCTCTCTTTGCCTTTCGAGCACATCGCAGGCTGCGCGAGCGGCAACATCAGGTCGCCATACGCTATGCGGGCGGCGAAGTGGTGCATGCGCCGCGGGGGTTCAGCGTGCTTGAGGCAAGCCGCCTCGGCGGCATCCCGCATTATTCCGTCTGCGGCGGCAAGGGCCAATGCTCGACCTGTCGCGTGCAGATCGTCGAAGGTGCGGAAAACCTGCCGCCGCCCGAGCCGCTGGAGCAGAAGACGTTGAACCGCATCGGGGCCACGCCGGATGTCAGGCTTGCCTGCCAGCTGCGCCCGATGGGCAATGTCAGCGTCATTCCCCTCCTGACGCCGATGGCCGAAGCGACGATCCCCGTCTACAGCCAGACCGCCAGCCCCGGCCGCGAACGCGAGATCGTGGTTTTCTTCTGCGACCTGCGCCACTTCACGACGCTGACGGAAGCACGCCTGCCGTTCGATATCGTTTTCCTGCTCAATCGCTATTTCGCCATCGTCGGCCGTATCATCGAGGAAAATGGCGGCCGGATGGACAAGTTCATCGGCGATGGCGCCATGGCGCTTTTCGGGCTACGCACGACCCCGAAGGAGGCCAACCGTCAGGCATTGAAAGCGGCAGCGGCGATCATTCAGGAAATCGACAAGCTCAGCGCGGAGCTGGCCGATGAACTGGCCGCGCCTCTCGAAATCGCCATCGGCCTTCACACCGGATTGGCCGTGGTCGGTTCCATGGGGTACGGCAGCGTCAAGAACGTGACGGCGATCGGCGACACGGTCAACGTCGCCAGCCGTCTCGAAAGCGTCGCGAAGGAATTCAACAGCGCGCTCGTCTTTTCCGAACCGGTCGCGCAGCTTTCCGAGATCGATACCGATGGCGTCGAGAGCCGCGAGATTGCCGTTCGCGGCCGCGGCGAGCCCTTGCGGGTCTATATCGTTTCGAAGGAGGCGAGCAGCCGCTTCGCCTGACGGCCGGGGGAGCGGCAGCGCTCCGCCGATCTTCACCGTTTGCAACGAGAAAGCCCTGGTGTAGGGATGCTCCTCATGTTCGACCGCAAGCTTCTCACGAAAAAATACTGGAGACGCGCCTTCCGCCGGAAGCGGGATGCGATGGCGGCGCGTTTGTTCGATACGCGTCTGGGCCGCGATATTCTCGTCAGTGCGCTCGGCCCGCGTGTAAAGACCATGACGGTTGATTGCGGGGATCACGTCTTGAGCTTTTCGCCGGCCGATTACATCGGCCGCAAGGTTTTTCGCAAAGGGCATTTCGAGCGCGACCATGTCGACCGGCTGCTGGGCGTGCTGCGCGCGCGCGGCCTGTCGCGCAGAGGCTCGGCCTTGCTGGAGCTCGGCGGCAATATCGGCACGCAGACCTGCTATTTTGCCCTTAGCGGCGCCTATGAGCGTATCGTCAGCGTCGAGCCGGACCCGCGCAATTTCCGGCTGCTGTCGATCAACATCGCCGACAACGGTCTGCGGGAGAAGGTGGTCGCGGTCAATTGCGCCGCCGGCGACCGCGAGGGCGAGCTCGACTTCTATCTCAATCGCAAGAACCATGGCAAAAGCAGCGCATTGCGCCAAAGCCCGAGCGACGAGAAGATCGCCGTTCCGGTCCGGCCGGTGCCCGATATTCTCCTGCAGGCCGGCGTCGATCCGGCCGATGTCGGGCTGGTCTGGATGGATATCGAGGGCTATGAGCCCGTGGCCTGCCGCTCGATGGCTGCGCTTATGGCCCGCAGGGTGCCGCTCTACATGGAATTCACGCCGGCCTTCTACGGCCGGGATAAGACCAGAGCCTTCATTGCCGATCTGGGCAGGCACTACGACGAATGCCTCGCCTTTTTTGAAGACGGCGAGCGGGAGATGAAAGTGGCCGACCTGCCCGCGGAAGGCGAGCAGTTCGACGTTCTGTTTCTGGGGTGAGGCTGAACCGCTCTATCGGCGACGATAGATGAAATAGCGCCCTTCCTTGACGGTCGAGGGCAGGGGCAGTGGCTGGAGATCGGGATGATCGAGAGGAAGGCCGCTGACCGCGAGCCCGCCCGATGCCAGCACGCCGGCCATGATCTGCGGCAGCCAGGTCAGCGTCACCGCATCCTTGTCCTCGTAGCCGGTGCCGATATCGGCATGCGCAAGCGAGGCGTTCGCGCCCACGAAATTTCTGGCCGTATCCTTGATTTCGCCGAGAATGAGATTGTCGGCCGACGGCATGGAAGGACCGTAGGCATTGGCCGCCCGATCGAAGGCAACGATGCGGCGATCGGGGAAAAGCTCGCGCAGGTGGTCGAAAGTGCGGCCGTTGCCCAGGCCCAGTTCCAGCACGGGGCCATCCAGCCTCCCGACCTCGTCGGCCACGGCATTGAGAATGTCGCGCTGTGCGCTCAGGCGGCGAATGAAACTATCCAGTCGGCTCATCGTATCTGACATATCCTTGGCGTCTTGTGCCTCTTCGTCAGCCGAAGTAGCACGGCCCATATCGCGGCGTCGACCGCCCGCTGGTTTTTCGATGCATTTGCTGTAGGGATAGATTGTCGCAGCGATCAACAAGGGGGGAATATCATGGCCGGGCCACCAGACGATGATTTCTTCCACAAGCTCACCGGCTTCACGCGTTTCGAGGGCGTGACCGACAGCGCCAACTATCAGCCCCTTCCGGACGATTGGCTGATTGCGATCGCCGATATCGTCAGTTCGACGAAGGCGATCGCCGCCGGCCACTACAAATCCGTCAACATGGCGGGCGCCAGCGTGATTTCCGCGGTGCTCAACGCTTTGGACAGGGGCGACTATCCCTTCGTCTTCGGCGGCGACGGCGCATTGGTGGCCGTTCCGCCGTCCGGAGAGGCGCAGGTTCGCCGAGCGCTCGCGGCCGTTCGGGCCTGGGTGATGGAGGAGCTGCATCTCGATCTGCGCACGGCGCTGGTGCCGCTGACGGCGATCCGCGGCGAGGGTCTCGATGTGCGGGTCGCCCGCTTCAGTCCGAGCGACTACGTCTCCTACGCCATGTTCTCGGGCGGCGGCACGAGCTGGGCGGAACGGCAGATGAAAGCGGGGCGCTTCATCGTCGAGGCGATTTCGACGAAGGTGGACCCCGATCTTACGGGCCTTTCCTGCCGCTGGAATCCGATCAAGGCGCGGAACGGCGAGATCGTTTCCATCATCGCCATTCCCGGCGACGATGGAAACGGCCCGCAGTTTCGGCAACTGGTCGCCGATATCATCACGATTTCCGCCGAGCAGAACCGCGACGGCCATCCCGTACCCGTCGAAGGGCCGACGCCGGCATTGAACTTCGGCGGTGCCGACATCGAGGCGCGCGCCGTCGCCGCCCCGGCCAATCGGTGGTGGAAGAAGCTTGCCATCGACGCCCAGATCTTTCTTGTCTGGCTTCTCGACAAGTTCGGCGTGAGGACCGCGACCTTCGACGCCAGGATCTACCGGCGCGACCTTGCCGCGAATTCCGACTTTCGCAAATTCGACGATGGTCTGAAAATGACCATCGACGTCGACGCCGCGCATCTCGCGCGCATCGAGGAGCGCTTGCGGCAGGCCGAGGCCGAAGGGGTCTGTCGTTACGGTCTGCATCGGCAGGACAGCGCGCTGATGACGTGTTTCGTGCCCACCCCGCTCATGCGGGATCACATGCATTTCATCGACGGCGCGAGCGGCGGCTATGCGATGGCGGCCATGGCGCTACGACAAAAGAAGCCGCCCGAACTGGCCGCCGGCGAGTGATTTTCAGCGTGCGCGCGCAGCAGGCCGTGGAGCGTGGTCGCGATTTTCTCGATCCGTTTCGGTTTCGCCCATTGTTTCAGCAGCATATGCGCCTTATCTGAATGAGAACAAAACGAGAGTCGTCGCTTGCGGCGATTGCTGTCTACTGCATTTCACAGGCGGGGGCGTGGTGAGGTGCAGCCGAATTTTCCGGTATCGACGCGATCCGGCAAGTAAGAAGGTCGACGCTTTCGCACGATGCTTTCATCCGACCTCGGCTGACGGGCCGGAGGTTCCGGAAATGGCGGCGGGCGAAATTGCCGGCCCTCCATGGCCGGACGAGACATCAGACATTGCAGGATAGGCCGCGGGGATAATGACTATTCATTCGAGTGTTTCCGATATTCTTCTCGACAAAGTGGCGGAATGGCTGACCCAGGCCGCATTGACCGGCGAAAACCTCGAGACCATCGTTCGGGGTTTCTGCGAACGTATGGCGGCGACGGGAATGCCGATCGCCCGCGTGCATCTGACTTTTTCGATGCTCCATCCGCTCTACGACGCGCTCGGCTTCACCTGGCGACGCGCCGGCGGCTTGACGATCGAGGGCTACCGGCATGTGAACGAGAAGCCGGAGCGCTTCATGCAGAGCCCCTACTACTATCTCCTGTCCAACAATCTTCAGCATCTGCGCCGCCGGATCGATGTGGACGGCGCAGTCGAGTTTCCGATCTTCGAAGACCTGCGCAAGGAGAAGATGACGGACTACATGGCCTTCGTGCAGACCTTCGGCGCCGGCTCGGTCCAGGGCATGATGGGCTCCTGGGCCACCGATGGCATCGGCGGTTTCAGCGAAGAGATGATCGGCGCGCTGATGCGCATGCAGAACCATCTGGCCATGGCCGCCAAGATGGCGGTTCTCGGCAAGCTCGCCAACAATATGCTGACCACCTATCTCGGCGGCGATGCAGGAAAGCGGGTGCTGAACGGACAGATCCGCCGCGGCGACGGCGAGACGATCCGCGCCGCGCTGGTCATGGGCGACATGCGGCAATCGACAGTCTATGCCGAGAAGGAAGGACGCCAGGCCTATATCGACACGCTGAACGAGTTCTTCGACGCGATCGCGGCGCCGTTCAATCGCAACGGCGGCGAAATCCTCAGTTTCCTCGGCGACGGGTTTCTGGCGGTCTATCCGTGCGGGCGGCACAAGGACCCGTCGAAGGTCGCCTGCGAGGCGGCATTGTCGGCCGTGTTCGAGGCGCAGCGCCGGGTGGCCTTGCTCAACAGCGATCGCCAGTCCCGCAACCTGAGCGCCGTGCGCTACGGAATAGGCCTGCATGTCGGCAACGTCATGTTCGGCAATGTCGGACTGAGGGACCGCCTGACCTTCTCGGCCTTCGGCGCGGCCGTCAACGAAGTGGAGCGGCTGCAGTCTCTGACCAAGAAGTATTCGACCGAGGTCGTCGCAAGCCAGGCATTCGCCAGCTATACCGATTGCGAATGGGGAAAACTCGGCGAGGAGAAGCTGCGTGGCGTGCGCCAGCGCTTTACCGTCGTCTACCCGAAAGTTGCGACGGCGGCCAACGGAGCAATGGACATCTTTCAGGAAACGACGGCTGACAGCCTGTCGGAAGCCGAGCAGGTCATTCTGTTGCACAGGGACGCCAAGAAGTTCGAAGGCCGCGTTCAAGTCGAAAACCTGACGTCGCGGCCGCTATCGTCACCTGGTTCAGCATAGACCGATATATCACTGGAAAGACGACAGTTTTTTTAAAGTCTCCGCATTGCTTTGATCAGCTAGACACCCGTTATGGCCTACGTTAGTGTGCCGCTTAAGGCCACAAAGGTCATGTGAGCGGGAAGTAATATGTATGGCGTCAGGGACTGATCTACTGCGTATTGAGGGCCTCGACGTCTCGTTTTCCCTATACGGGGACAAGCTGCGCGTCGTCAAAGATGCCAGTTTGAGAGTGCTTCCCGGCAAGGTTACTGCTCTGGTCGGGGAATCGGGCTCCGGCAAATCCATCATCAGCCAGTCGATCATGGGAATCCTTCCGGCGCCGGCAACGGCGACGGGGCGAATCCTTTTCACCGATCCGCTCGACGGCCAGACCACCGATCTTCTTCAGCTTCCGCGTGACGGCGTGGCCATGCGCAGGCTGCGCGGGGCCCGCATCGCCAAGATTTTCCAGGAGCCGATGACGTCGCTGTCGCCGCTGCATACGGTGGGAAACCAGATCAGCGAGGCGCTTCGTATCCACAGACCCGGCACCGGCCGGGCGGAACAGCGCGAGAAGACGGAGGAAATGCTGAGCCTCGTCGGCTTTCAGGATCCCTATCACACCTTCGACATGTATCCTTTCGAGCTTTCCGGCGGCATGCGCCAGCGCGCCATGATCGCCATGGCGCTGATCTGCAATCCCGCTCTCCTGATTGCGGACGAGCCGACGACGGCGCTCGATGTCACCATCCAGGCGCAGATTCTCGGCCTGCTGCGCAATCTTCAGCAGACCTTCAACATGGCGATGCTGCTGATCACTCACGATCTCGGAGTCGTCGCCAACATGGCCGACGAGGTCGTCGTCATCTATCACGGCGAGATCATGGAAGCGGGGCCGGTCGAAACGATCTTCCGCCAGCCGCAGCATCGCTATCTCAAGGCTCTCATGTCGGCTGTACCGCATTTCGACATGAAACCCGGAGAGCGGTTGAAGTCGCTGCGGGATGTCCCCGTCAATCTCGGCACCTTCTCCGGCAAGAAGAAGCTGATCGGCAATGCCTCGGGCAATGGCGCGGCGGCCGCTGGCGGGGCGCCCGAGGTCATGCTCAGCGTGCGTAATCTGACCAAGACCTACACGTCGAAGGCCGGCGGCTTGTTCGGCAGGCGGGATGGCGGGAAGTTCCGGGCGGTCGATGATGTTAGCTTCGATATCCGCCGCGGCGAATGCCTCGGCCTGGTCGGCGAAAGCGGCTGCGGCAAGACGACGGTGAGCAAGATCCTCATGCGCGCCATCACCGCCGACAGCGGCTCCGTCAGCTTTGACGACGGCAGCGGCAAGATCGATGTTCTCTCCGTCAAGGGTGAGGCGTTGATGGATTTGCGCACGAAGATACAGATGGTCTTCCAGGATCCGGTTTCGTCGCTCTCGCCGCGCATGACGATCCGCAACATCCTGAGCGAGCCCCTGGAAATTCACGGGCACGGCGACAGCGCCGAGCGCAAGGAAAAGGTCAAGGCGCTGATGCAGGCGATCGGCCTCGACAAGCACTATCTGAGCCGCTATCCCCACAGCTTCTCCGGCGGCCAGCGCCAGCGCATCGGCATTGCGCGCGCTTTGGCGCTTGGGCCGAAACTCCTTATCCTCGATGAACCCGTTTCGGCGCTCGATGTGTCCGTGCAGGCTCAGATCCTCAATCTTCTCAAGGATTTGCAGAAGGAACTCGGCCTGACCTATCTGTTCATTTCGCACAATCTGGCCGTGGTCGATTATATGGCCGACCGCATCGCCGTCATGGCGCGCGGGCGCATCGTCGAGATCGCGCCGCGCGAAGTGATCCTGCGCGCGCCCGTCCACCCCTATACGCGGTCGCTGCTGGCTGCCGTGCCGTTCCCCGATCTCGACCGGCAGCTCGATTTCGCCGCATTGAACAGCGAGGGTGCGGCCGCCAGGCAGAAATGGGGGCCGCAATTCTCCGAAGGAGGGGATGGAGAGCTTGCCTATGCCGATCTGGGCGGCGGACATTTCGTTCGTGCCCGCCGGGGCATCGACGCCCGGGAGCTTCGGAAATGATCAATCGGCGCATTTTCCTCGGCCTGCTCGCCTCCACCGTCCTGCCCCAGCCCGGTTTCGCCGCGGATGTCGACAACGAGCCGGAATATTTTACCGATTGGCTGAGGGCGGGCCAGATGCCTCATCTCGCCAAGCGCCTGCCGAAATTCCCGCGCATCGTCAACGTCGCCGCCATGGGTCGCACGCCCGGCCACTACGGCGGCTCCGTGCGCACGATCATCGGCAGCCAGAACGATATCCGCTTCATGACGATCTACGGCTATGCGCGCCTGGTCGGATACGACAGCATGCTGTCGCTGCAGGCCGATATTCTGGAGTCCTTCTCCGCCGTCAACGACATGGTCTTCACCTTCAAGCTGCGGGAAGGGCATAAATGGTCGGATGGCCATCCGTTTACGGCCAATGACTTTCGCTACTGGTGGGAAGACGTCATCCTCAACAAGCAGCTCACGCCCGGTGGCGGCGCGCTGGAGCTGCGCCCGCACGGCAGCCTGCCGCGCTTCGAAGTGCTCGATGAATTGACGGTGCGATATTCCTGGGATGATCCCAATCCGGATTTCCTGCCGAGCCTTGCCGCCCCGCAGCCGCTCGTCATCGTCGGTCCCTCTCACTATCTGAAGCAGTTCCACAAGAAGTACCAGGACAGCATCCGTCTTTCCTCGCTGATGCAGGAAAACAGGGTGAAGAAATGGCAGGACCTGCACATCAAGATGGGCCGGGCCTATCGGCCGGAAAATCCGCATCTGCCGGTGCTCGATCCCTGGCGGAACACGACGGCGCCGCCGGCCGAGCAATTCGTTTTCGAGCGCAATCCCTACTTTCATCGCGTTGACGAGAATGGCCGGCAGCTGCCCTATATCGACCGCATGATCCTGAATATCAGCTCTTCGGCGATCATTGCCGCCAAGACCGGCGCAGGGGAAAGCGATCTGCAGGCGACCGGCATAGACTTCAACGACTATACCTTCCTGAAGGATGCGGAGAAGCGTTATCCGATCAAGGTCAACCTCTGGAAAATGGCGCGCGGCTCGCGCGTCGCGCTGTTTCCGAATTTGAACAGCGCCGATCCCGTCTGGCGCGACGTGCTGCGCGATGTGAGGGTGCGGCGCGCGCTGTCGCTGGCGATCGACCGCCACGAGATCAACATGGCCGTCTTCTACGGCCTTGGAACGGAAAGCGCCGATACGGTCCTGCCCGAAAGCCCGCTCTTCAAGCCGGAATATGCCTCGGCGTGGATCGCGCACGACCCGGATCAGGCCAATGCCCTGCTCGATGCCGCCGGCCTTGCCAAGCGCGACGAGGATGGCATCCGGCTGCTGCCCGATGGACGGCGCATGGAGATCACCGTGGAAACCCCCGGCGAGAGCACGCTGGATTCCGATGTCCTGGAGCTGATCACCGATCATTGGCGCAAGGTCGGCATCGCGCTTTTCACCCGCGTATCGCAACGCGATATCTTCCGCAGCCGCGCCATGGGTGGCCGTATCCTGATGTCGCTGTGGTACGGTCTCGACAACGGGGTGCCGACGGCCGACATGAACCCGGGCGAGCTGGCCCCCACCATGGACGACCAGATGCAATGGCCGCTGTGGGGAATGTATTATCTCTCGCGCGAGACGCAGGGCGTCGCGCCTGAACTTCCCGAGGCCGCGGAGCTCGTCAAGCTGCTGCGCGAATGGGAAACGGCCGCTTCCTCCTTCGAACGGGCGGATGTCTGGCACAAGATGCTGGCCACCTATACCGACCAGGTTTTCTCCATCGGCCTCGTCAATGCCACCCTGCAGCCGATCGTTCATTCGGCGCGCATGCAGAACGTGCCGGCAAAGGCGCTCTATGGTTTCGATCCGACCTGCTATCTCGGTGTCTATATGCCGGATACCTTCTGGATGAAGGAGGATCGCCGGAATGCTTAGATATATCCTCTGGCGTATCGCCGTGATGATCCCGACCCTGATCGTCATTTCGATGCTGGTCTTCACCATCATCCAGCTTCCGCCGGGCGACTTCTTCGAAAGCCAGATCGCCGAGCTGCGCGCCCAGGGCGAAACCGCGAACCTCGCGGAAATCGAGAACCTCCGGCACGAATACGGGCTGGATCGGCCCCTGCCGATCCAGTATGTCCGCTGGGTGGCCGGCATGCTGCACGGCGATTTCGGCTATTCCTTCGAATATCAGCTGCCGGTTTCCGATGTCGTCGGCGACCGCTTGTGGCTGACCATCCTCGTGTCGATGACGACGATCCTTCTGACGTGGCTGATCGCTTTTCCGATCGGCATCTATTCCGCTACCCACCAGTACAGCTGGGGCGACTACGGGCTGACCTTTCTCGGGCTGCTCGGCATCGCCATCCCGAATTTCATGCTGGCGCTGATCCTGATGTATTTCGCCAACGTCTGGTTCGGCGTGTCGATCGGCCACCTGATGGATCAGAAATACCTGTCGCAGCCGATGAGCTGGGAAAAGGCAAAGTCGATCCTGTCGCATCTGTGGATTCCCGTCATCATCGTCGGAACGGCGGGCACGGCCGGAATGATCCGCCGCCTTCGCGCCAACCTGCTCGACGAGATGCAGAAGCAATATGTCATCACCGCGCGCGCCAAGGGGCTGCATCCGCTGAAGGCGCTGGTGAAATATCCGCTGCGCATGGCATTGAACTTCTTTGTCGCCGATATCGGCTCGATCCTGCCTTCAATCATCTCCGGCGCCGAGATCACCGCCATCGTGCTGTCGCTGGAGACGACCGGCCCCATGCTGATCAGGGCGCTGCAGAGCCAGGACATGTATCTTGCCGGCTCGTTCCTGATGTTCCTGGCGTTTCTGAACGTCATCGGCGTGCTGATCTCCGATATCGCCCTCGGCTTTCTCGACCCCCGCATCCGCTTGCAAGGCAGGAGCACAAAGTGAGCGTATCCCTGCCGAAACCCGGCGCTCCGCTGGAGCATTATGTTTCGAATGCCGACTTCGATCCGGATCAGTTCGAGGCCACATCGGCCGGTCAAGCCCGCTACTACATGGCTTCGCAGAAGCGGCTCATGTGGTGGAAATTCAAGAGGCACAAGCTTGCATTGGCGTCCGGCATCTTTCTGGTGCTGATCTACGGCATGATCCTGATCGCGGAATTCCTGGCGCCCTACGGGCTGCATACCCGCAACGTCGACTATATCCATTCGCCGCCACAGGCGATCCATTTCTTCGACAAGGGCAATTTCGTCGGGCCGTTCGTCTACGGCCGCAAGATGACGCTCGATATCGATACGCTGCGCCGGAACTACACCGATAATCCCTCTGACGTGCAGCCGATCCGCTTCTTCTGCCGCGGCGATGCCTATCGCTTCTGGGGGCTGGTGGATTCGAATCTCCACCTGATGTGCCCGGCCGTCGGCGGCCAGATGTATCTGCTCGGCACCGACCGGCTGGGCCGCGACGTGCTGTCGCGCATCATCTACGGCGCGCGCATTTCCCTGACGATCGGCCTGATCGGCATTGCCATCAGCTTCGTTCTCGGCATCGTCATCGGCGGCCTGGCAGGCTACCACGGCGGCCTTTTCGATCTCCTCGTGCAGCGGGTGATCGAGGTGCTGCAGTCGCTGCCCAGTCTGCCTTTGTGGATGGCGCTTGCCGCCATCATGCCGGTGAGCTGGAGCCCGATCATCGTCTATTTCGGCATCACCATCATTCTCGGCATTCTCGACTGGACCGGCCTTGCGCGTGCCGTGCGCTCCAAGCTCTTATCGTTGCGCGAAGAGGATTACGTGCTTGCGGCGCAATTGATGGGTGCAAGCACGCGGCGCATCATCGGACGTCATCTCGTTCCCGGCTTCATGTCGCATCTGATCGCCACGGCGACGATCTCGGTCCCGAGCATGATTCTGGGCGAAACCGCGCTGAGCTTCCTCGGATTGGGCCTGCGTCCGCCGATCACGAGCTGGGGAATTTTGTTGACGGAGGCAAGAAGCGTCAGCGTCATCGCCTTTTATCCATGGCTGCTTTTCCCCATGATCCCGGTGATTTTGGTCATTCTGGCGTTCAACTTTTTAGGAGACGGCTTGCGCGATGCCGCCGATCCCTACAAATAGCAGGGTGAATGGCGAAGACAGGATTGCAATTCGAGGAGCGGACGCGGATGTCGTTTGCCGACAGACCGCGTACATGACTTTCATCCCCCAGAGGTTTTGCCCATGAAGCGGCGCTTAGAAGATGCTCGAATCCTCATGTATAGCCACGACACGTTCGGTCTCGGCCATCTCCGCCGATGCCGAACGATCGCCCATGCCCTCGTGGAAGACTATCGTGGGCTGAACGTGCTGATCATTTCCGGCGCGACCATTGCCGGAGCGTTCGATTATCGGTCGCGTGTCGATTTCGTCAAAGTGCCGAGCGTCATCAAGCTGCGCGACGGCGAGTATACGTCGATGGCAAGTCATGTCGCTCTTCAGGAAACGCTGAAGATGCGGCAGTCGATCATCCGCCATACGGCCGAAACCTTCCAGCCCGACGTTTTCATCGTCGACAAGGAGCCCCTGGGCCTGAAGGGCGAGGTCGAGGAGACGCTGACCTACCTCAAGGCGCGGGGAACGACGCTCGTCCTCGGCATGCGCGACGTCATGGACGCGCCGCACCTGCTGGAGGCGGAGTGGAAGAAGAACAACGTCCTGCAGAAGATCGACCAGTTCTACGATCGCGTCTGGGTTTACGGACCGCCGGATTTCTACGACCCGCTGGCGGGGCTCGACGTGCCGCCAGGCGTGCGCCGGAAGATGGAGTTCGTCGGCTTCCTGCAGCGCAGCGTCTCTACCTTGGGGACGAAGTCGGAACATGTGCCCGACGAGGACTATATCCTTGTCACGACCGGCGGCGGCGGCGATGGCGCCGATCTGGTCAGCGATGTCGTCGGCGCCTTCGAGCATGACAGGTCGCTGACGCAGAGGACGCTGATCGTCCTCGGTCCCTATATGCCGGCCAAGGAGCGCAGCCAGTTGCTGGAGCGAGCCGCCAGGATCGACTGTCTGCAGGTCATCGAGTTCGACAACAAGATGGAAGAGCTGATTGCCGGAGCCAAGGCGGTCGTCGCGATGGGCGGCTACAATACCTATTGCGAGATCTTGTCTTTCGACAAGCCGGCGCTGATCATCCCGCGCACGCGGCCGCGCGAGGAGCAGCTGATCCGCGCGCAACGGGCGAGCGAGCTCGGCCTCGTCGACATGCTGCTGCCGGAGGAATCGGCCGATCCGAAGCAGCTTGCCGCCGCCTTGAAGCGCCTGGCAAACCGCGCGCCGCCCTCGGCAAGCAGCAGCAATATGCGCCTCGAGGGATTGGTGCATATTTCGCGCACCATCGGCGAGTGGTTCGACGATCGCGAGCGCTACCCGCCGCTATCGATCGTGGCAGAATAGATCGCCGGACCTTGTCGATGCGGAAGAAAATACTGGTGGTCCTGAAAGGCTATCCCCGCCTGTCGGAAACCTTCATTGCACAGGAGTTGCTCGGTCTGGAGAAGGCCGGTTTCGAGCTGACGCTGATTTCGATGCGCAAGCCCACGGACAAGAAGCGCCATCCCGTCCATGACGAAATCAAGGCGCGTGTCGTCTACCTGCCGGAATATCTGCACGACGAGCCTCTGAGGGTCTTGCGGGCATTTCTCGCCGGCATCCGCAAGCCGGGTTTCAAGCCGCTTCTGAAGCAATTCTGGGCCGATCTGAAACGCGACCTTACGCCGAACCGCGTACGCCGCTTCGGCCAGGCGCTGGTGCTGGCGCATGAGTGGCCCGACGGCGGCGAGTGGCTGCATGCCCATTTCATCCACACGCCGGCCTCGGTGACGGCCTATGCCAGCCTCATGACCGGTATTCCCTGGACATGCTCGGCGCATGCCAAGGATATCTGGACATCGCCGGACTGGGAGCTCTCGGAAAAGCTCGACCGGGCCCGCTGGGCGGTGACGTGCACGCGCACCGGCTTCGAGCACATGCGCGACCTGATCGCGGCGGGCGACAAGGTGCATCTGAGCTATCACGGCCTGGATCTCGACCGTTTCGGCCCATTTTCCGGCGCGCATTCCAATCGCGATGGCACCGATGCCACCGATCCTGCCTTCATCCTCAGCGTCGGGCGCGCCGTGGAAAAGAAAGGGTACGACGTGCTGTTGAAAGCACTGGCGTTGTTGCCCGGCGATATCAACTGGCGCTTTACCCATATCGGCGGCGGCGATGGCCTGTCGAAATTGAAGGCATTGGCCGGCACGCTCGGGATTGCCGACCGCATCGCCTGGAAGGGTGCGCTGGCGCAGGAGGATGTGCTTGCCCATTATCGTGAGGCCGATATTTTCGCTCTCGCCTGCCGGGTGGCGGCGGACGGCGACCGCGACGGGCTGCCGAATGTGCTCGTGGAGGCATCGAGCCAGCGTCTCGTCTGCGTCTCGACCAATGTGTCCGGCGTTCCGGAACTGCTCGATGACGGCGTCAACGGACTCGTCGTTCCCTCGGAAGATCCGCAGGCCCTCGCCGCAGCGCTGGAATCGGCCATTCGCAACCCGGCGCTGCGCTTGCGGCTCGGGGAGGCAGCCGAGCGGCGGGTTCGCGAGCATTTCGATTATCACGCCAGCATCCGGCAATTGACCCGGCTGTTCGAGGAGCAGTGGCAGAAGGAAGATCAATGGCGCAAATCCGCATGACGGCATCGCATTCCCCGCCCTTGCGTATTTTCTTCTACGTTCAGCACCTGCTCGGCATCGGCCATCTGGCGCGCGCCAGTCGCATTGCCAGCGCTTTGGCGAAAGACGGTTGTCAAGTGACGATCGTCACGGGGGGCGTGCCGGTGAACGGGTTTCCCGGTCCGGATGTGACCTCTGTCACCTTGCCGGCGGTGGTCGCCAGCAGCGCCGGTTTTTCCGGGCTTGCCGATCAGGCCGGCAAGCCTGTCGACGAGGACTTTCTGTCTCACCGCCGGGACCTGTTGCTGGATGCGTTCCGGCAGGCAGCGCCCGACGTCGTCATCATCGAGGCCTTTCCGTTCGGCCGCAGGCAGATGCGTTTCGAACTCCTGCCGTTGCTCGAAGCCGTTGCGACGGCCGATCCGAAGCCGAGGCTTTACAGCTCCGTGCGCGATATTCTCCAGCAGCAGAAAAAGCCGGGGCGCGACGAAGAGACGGTGGCCCTGCTTCGCGATCGTTTCGATGGCGTGCTTGTCCACGGCGATCCGCATTTCGTCCGGCTGGAGGAGACCTTTCCCTTGACCGGGGCGATTGCCGACAAGATCGTCTATACGGGCCTCGTCGCTCCCGCTTTGCCTCCGGAGCCTGCCGAAACCTTCGATATCGTCGTTTCGGCCGGCGGCGGTGCGGTCGGGCGCGATCTTGTCCGGGCATCGCTGGAGGCGGCCGGCCGCGTGGCGACCGACCGCCGCTGGCTGCTGATTGCAGGACCGAACCTGCCTGAACAGGATTATGCCGCCCTCGAAGAGGACGCGCCCGACAATGTCACGCTCGTTCGGTTTCGCAGGGATTTTCCATCTCTCCTGCGGGGAGCCGAGCTATCGATCTCGCAAGCGGGTTACAACACGGTCGGCGACCTTCTTGTCGCCGGCTGCCGCGCCATTCTGGTTCCCTTCACGGCCGGCGGAGAAACGGAGCAATCCGTCAGGGCCGAGCGGCTGGAGAGGCTGGGGCTGGCTTTGACCTTGCCGGAGGCGGGATTGACGACCGATCTGCTTGCCGAGGCGGTGACGACCGCGCTGTCGCGACCCAAGCCGGACAATCCGGATATCGATCTCGGCGGTGCTGCCGGAACCTCGGCCATCCTGCGCCGGCTCCCATAGGGAGCGGGCGCGGCGGCGATGGGGAGCAGCCTGTCGTTTTATCCTCCTGGATTCCTGCAATCTTGTGATATAAATCGGGAAATCGATGAATCGGGAGGGGCGGGGACGAAAGACCGGGCCGTGTCCCTTTTCACACATGGGGCGACATATCCGCAACGAAATCTTCCCGCATCCCTGCAACATCGGTGCCGGCATCTGGCCGTCGCTGGGCGTTGAATTTGAAAGCCTGCAGTAAGCAATGGAAAAAAGCCTAGCGCGTTATATTTGGTCGAATACCCGGCTGGAGCAGATGTGGATACTGCTGGTCGTCGCGGCTTCGATGATCCCGTACTTCCTGTCCTTCGACCTGCCGAAGCAGATCGTCAACGGGCCGATCCAGGGCAAAGGTTTCGAGCATCCCGGCGATACGCAGACTTTCATGCATGTCGCCTTCGACATGCCGCTGATCGGCCACATCGAAGTGTTTCATGGCGTACAGCTTACCCGCGTGTGGATGCTGGTCTCGCTGAGCCTCGTGTTTCTGGCGCTTGTCGTGCTCAACGGCCTCTTCAAGCTCTACATCAATACCTACAAGGGCCGGCTCGGCGAGCGGATGTTGCGGCGTATCCGCTTCGAGCTGATCGATCGCGTGCTGCGGTTTCCTCCGGCCCATTTCAAGCGGGTGAAGCCTGCGGAAATCGCCACCATGATCAAGGACGAGGTGGAGCCGATGGGCGGCTTTACCGGGGATGCCTTCGTTCAGCCCGCCCTTCTCGGCGGCCAGGCCGTGACTGCCCTTGTCTTCATCATCATGCAGAATTTCTGGCTCGGCATGATCGCCGCCGCCATCGTCGCCGTGCAGGCGATCGTCATTCCACGCATGCGCAGGCGGTTGCTGGAACTCGGCCGCCAGCGCCAGCTGACGGCGCGCGAACTTTCCGGCCGCGTCGGCGAGATCGTCGACGGCATCGGCACGATCCATGCCAACGACACCACGAATCTGGAGCGCGCCGACATCGCTCACCGCCTCGGGCTGATTTTTTCGATCCGCTACGATCTCTATCAGTGGAAGTTTCTGGTGAAGTTCATCAACAACTTCCTTGCTCAGGTTACGCCGTTCCTGTTCTACCTGATCGGCGGTTTCCTGGCGCTGCAGGGGCGGCTGGACATCGGTCAGCTCGTCGCGGTCATCAATGCCTATAAGGACCTGCCCGGACCGCTCAAGGAACTGATTGACTGGGATCAGTCGCGCCAGGACGTTCAGGTCAAGTACAATCAGGTGGTCGAGCAGTTCAGCGTCGATAATCTGATCGATTCGAAGATCCAGGTGGTTTCCCCCGCGCCGGCGGGCCGCATCACCCATTCGCTCGTTGCGACCAATCTGACGGTGGTCGACGACAGCGGCGCACGCGTGCTCGATCACGTATCGGTCGAGATTCAACCCGGCGAGAAGGTGGCGATCGTCGGCGACAGCGGTGCCGGCGGCGAATATCTCGCCGAGGCATTCGGACGGCTGATATGGGCGGACAGCGGCCGTGTCTCGATCGACGGGCAGGATATTCTGGAATTGCCGGAATCGATGACGGGACGGCGCATCGCCTATGCGTCGTCGGAGACGTTCTTCTTCCACGGCACCTTGCGCAGCAATCTGCTCTATGCCCTCAAGCACGCGCCGCTCATCCCTCCGGTCTACACCGAAGACGAGGCCCTGAAGGAAAAATGGCGCGTAATGGAAGCGCGGCGCGCGGCCAATCCGGAATTCGACCTCAACAGCGATTGGGTCGATTATGCCGCTGCGGGCGCGACGGGTCCGGATGATATCTATTCCGCGATCCGCCCGGTTCTCGATGCCGTCGCCATGTCCCAGGATATCTTCGACATGGCGTTGCGCTCGAACGTCGATGCCGCGGCCCATCAGGATCTGACGTCGCGCATCGTCGAGCTGCGGCAGGCATTGCGGTTGCAGCTCGAAGAGGAGAAGCTGGAAGATCTTGTCGTTCCCTTCCGCTTCGACGCCTATAACCAGCAGGCGACGGTCGGCGAAAATCTGCTGTTCGGCACATTGAAGCGGCCGCAGATGACCAACCGCAAGCTGGCTGCGAATCCTTACTTCCAGCAGATATTCGCCGAGACCGGACTCGTGTCCGATTTGTACGATATGGGCTTGGAGATCGCCGAGAACGCGGTCGAGCTCTTCACCGACCTGCCGCCGGATCACCCCTTCTTCCAGCAGCTGACCTTCATGACGGCGGAGGATATCCCCACCTACGAGGCGCTGCTGCAGAAGCTGAACGGCAAGGGCTACGAGGCGGCGACGGATGACGAGCGCGCGGCCATCATCCGCCTCAGCTTTTCCTATATCGAGCCGCGCCACCGCTTCGGTCTGCTGACGCAGGTGCTGATGGAAAAGATCGTGCAGGCGCGTGCGAAGTTCTACGAGAATATTCCGGCGGATCTTGCCAGCGTGATCGAGCGCTACGATCCGGAGCGTTTCACCGCTTCCGCGACGCTGATGGACAACGTCCTGTTCGGTCGCATCGCCCATCAGCAGGCCAATGCGCCGGAGCGCATCCATCAGATCATGTACGATGTCTTCGGGCGTCTGGGCATGCATGACAGCGTCCTGTCGATCGGCCTGGATTACGATGTCGGCTCCGGCGGCAAGCGCCTGACGAACGTGCAGCGCCAGAAGCTCAATCTCGGGCGCGCGCTTCTGAAACGGGCGGACTACATCATCTGCAATCGTCCGCTGCCGGCGCTCGACCATCGCGTTCAGGATCAGATCGCCAGGGCAATCCTGGGAAAACTCGACAGCGACGGCTACGCGCCGGCGATCGTCTGGGTACTTTCCAACCCGAGCTTTGCCGAATTGTTCGACCGCGTTCTTGTCTTCGACCATGGAAGCCTTGTCGAAAGCGGGTCCAGCACCGATCTTTTGGAGAAAAACGGTATGTTCAAAGAACTGTTATCGTAATATCCTATCTCGACAGTGCGTCTGGGGCCGAACACTGGGGGTATCGAAGTCCATGCTTCTGAAGGACGAAGTTGAAATGCTGAAGCGGGTGCCGATTTTTTCGCGCATCGCGCCTGCGAAATTGAAGCTTTTGGCGTTTACGTCCGATCGCGTCAGCTACAATGCTGGCCAAACTCTGTTTCATCAGGGCGATCAGGGCGATGCGGCCTATGTTGTTCTTTCCGGAACTGCTGATATTCTCGTCGATAGCCCAGCCGGCGAGATCAAGGTTGCCGAAGTCGACCTCAATTCCATCGTCGGCGAGATCGCCATCCTCTGCGACGTCTCCCGTACCGCCACTGTAAAGGCCACATCGAGGCTCGAAGCCCTGAAGATCAGCAAGGAGCATTTCCTGAAGCTGCTCAGCGACTTTCCGGAAATGGCCGTCGAAATCATGCGTGTGCTCGCCGACCGCCTCAACCATACGACCTCCGAACTGACGGCCGTTCGCAGCCGGCTCGACCAGCCGCAGCCGATGTCCACCCATTGAGATCGAAATGCCGGCCATCCGCGCGCCTTGAGCGGCGGGCGGCGCTATTCCAGGCAGCATGAAGACGGGTGCGATCCGGCCAATCGGCAAGGGGCGCCATGTCGGCCTTGAAGGATAGATTACCGGCAGGGCCATCTGTTTATTGTTATGACGCGATGCCAGCCGCGACATCGAGCATCGAGAACCCCGCGGGATAGCGGGGCCGAACCCGATTTTACCTGATGCTTCAGAGCAAGCCGCGCCCGGCGAGATTGCGCATCAGGTGCGACGCGCCGAAGATCCAGGGCGCGCACTCCGTCGACAGCAGCACGCGGTTCCGCAATGAGCCGAGTTTGTCGTTGGAGATGGTAACGATGTCGCCGACCTTATGGGTGAACCCCTGTCCGGGCGTATCGCGGTCTTCGACCGGTGCGAAAAGCGTTCCCATGAACAGCACGAACCCATCGGGATACTGGTGATGGCGGCCGATGGTCTGGGCGACGAGGTCAAGGGGATCGCGGCTGATTTCCTTCATCGACGAGCGGCCGTGCAGCACATAGCCATCCTCTCCTTCGACCTTCAGGTCGAGTTCGGCGTTGCGCACGTCGTCAAGGCTGTAAGTTTCGTCGAACAGGCGGATGAACGGTCCGATCGCGCAGGACGCGTTATTGTCCTTCGCCTTGCCGAGCAACAGGGCGGACCGGCCCTCGACATCGCGCAGGTTGACGTCGTTGCCGAGCGTGGCGCCCTTGACCCTGCCGCCGCTGTCGACGGCGAGCACGATTTCCGGCTCGGGATTGTTCCATTTGGAGATCGGATGCAGGCCGACATCCGCACCGGGACCGACCGAGGACATGACCTGCGACTTGGAAAAGACTTCCGCATCGGGCCCGATGCCCACTTCGAGATACTGCGACCAGACACCTTCCTCGATCAGGGCTGCCTTGACCTTGGCGGCTTCGGGAGACCCGGCCTTGAGGTTGCGCAGGCTATCGCCGATCAGGGCAGTCACCTTGCCGCGGATCGATTCGGCAAGATCCGGATTGCCGGCGGCGCGCTCCTCGATGACGCGCTCCAGCATCGAGCGGGCGAAGGTGACGCCGCAGGCCTTGATCGCCTGCAGGTCGATGGGGGCGAGAAGGTGGATGGCCAATTCATTGGCCCTGGCCGCCAGCAATTCGTCGAGCCTGGCGATGGCCTCGCCTTTCTGCGCGCGAACGAAAGCAACCGGATCGTTCTTCTCCAGCAGGTCGCGCATGGTCGGCGCTTCCTTGGAGGTGATGTCGCAAAGCATGCCGTCCCGAATGGTGACGAGGGCAGGGCCTTTCACGTCCGGGCGCCAGATGCGGCCGACGAAGGTTCCGGTGTTGAATGTCTCCGAGCTCGCCATGTCGTTCGTCTCCTCCAGGCTGCGCGTGTTTCTAACGCAGTCCTTCGTGCTTTGCCATCGATTATCGATGCGCCATCTGCCGCGTTCCGGATTTTCAGGTTTCCGGACCGGCCAGAGACGTAAGGCCCCGCGGCGGCGCCGCGAGGCCTTTTGGCCGCAAGCCGGGAGAGAATGGCTTTAGGCGGCCTGAACCTTGCGGCTACCGCGTGCCCATTCCGGCAGCCAGTCGCCGTGGGCCGCCAGGAGGTCGTCCACCAGCGACCAGATCTGATCGAGATCGAGTTCGGCTGCCGTGTGCGGGTCCATCATCGCCGCATGGTAGATATGCTCGCGATTTTCGGTCATCAGAGCCTTCACGGTCAGCTCCTGCACGTTGATGTTGGTGCGGATGAGAGCCGTCAGCTGCGGCGGCAGATCGCCGACATAGGTCGGCTGGATGCCGGACGCATCGACGAGGCAGGCAACTTCGGCAGCGCAATTGGTCGGCAGCGACGTGATGCAGCCATTGTTGCGGACGTTGCCGTAGATGACGGAGGGTTCGCCGGTCCAGACCGAATTGATGATCGAGGATGCGTACTCCTTCGATTGCTTGACCTCGATCTTCTCGGCCGTGCGATATTCCTCGGCCTGGTTCTTCCAGCGCGCTACCTGCTCGATGCAGCGTTTCGGATATTCGTCGAGCGGGATGCCGAACTTCTCGATCAGGTCTTCACGGCCTTCCTTGATGAAGTAGGGCGTATATTCGGCGAAGTGCTCCGAGCTTTCGGTGACGAAATAGCCGAGGCGGGTCAGCATCTCGTAGCGCACCTTGTTCGGGCAGCGCGGATTCCAGCCGGGCTTCGGCGCGCGTCCTTCGCGATAGGCGCGGACGAGATCCGGATAGAGATTGCGGTAGGAACCATCCGGCTGGCGATGCTCGAATTCGAGATAGAAGGCCATGTGGTTGATGCCGGCCGAGCGGTAGCGGATTTCCTCGTAGGGAATGTCGAGATCGTGCGCCAGTTCCATCGCCGTGCCCTGCACGGAATGGCAAAGCCCGACCTGCTTGATCGTCGGGTATTTCTCGCCGATCGCCCAGGTGTTGATCGCCATCGGGTTCACATATTGCAGCATGATCGCGTTCGGGCAGACGGCGAGCATGTCCTCGCAGATCTTCCACAGGTGCGGAACCGTGCGCAGGCCGCGCATGATGCCGCCGACGCCGAGCGTGTCGGCGATCGTCTGGCGCAGGCCGTATTTCTTCGGCACCTCGAAATCGGTGACGGTGCATGGTTCGTAACCGCCGATCTGGAAGGCGACGACGACGAAGTGGGCGCCGTCGAGCGCCTTGCGCTGGTCGGTGAAGGTTTCCACGGTCGCGGAGGCGCCGAGGGTCGAGGCCAGCTTGCGAGCCACGATGGCGCTTTCCTCGAGCCGCTGCGGATTGATGTCCATCAGCGCGATCCTGGCGCCTGCCAGCGCGGGGCGCTGCAAGACGTCGCCGATGATATTCTTCATGAAGACCGTCGAGCCGGCTCCGATGAACGTGATCTTGGGAGTGCCTGTCATGTAAAATCTCCTGAAATGCTTAGGAAGCTACCTCGAACGCCGCTCTGACAAGGCGTTCGGTGTAAGCGGTCTTGGGATGCGACAGAACCTGTTCGACCGGCCCTTCCTCCATGATCTTGCCATGCTGCATGACGATGACGCGGTGGCAAAGGGCGCGGACGACCTTGAGGTCGTGTGATATGAAGAGGTAGCTCAAGCCCCTCTCGTCCTGCAGCTTGCGCAGGAGGTCGATGATCTGTGCCTGAACGGAAAGATCGAGCGCGGAGGTCGGCTCGTCGAGCAGAATGAACTCCGGCTCCAGCGCGATGGCGCGGGCGATCGCGATGCGCTGGCGCTGGCCGCCGGAAAACTCGTGCGGGAAGCGCGAGAGAATGTTGGCCGGCATGCCGGCGCTGACGAGCGCCTCCTTGACGCGCTCCAGGCGCTCGGCCCTGTTGGCGCCGAGATTGTTGACCACCAGCCCCTCCGAAATGATCTGGCCGATGGTCATGCGTGGATTGAGCGATGAGAACGGGTCCTGGAAGACAATCTGCATGCGCGAGCGCAATGGCCGCATTTCGGCGCGCGACCGGCCATGGATCGGCTGCCCGTCGAAATAGATCTCGCCGCCATCGGCATCGATGAGGCGCAACAGTGCCTGGCCGAAAGTGGTCTTTCCGGAGCCGGATTCGCCGACCAGACCCAGCGTCTCGTGACGGCGAAGCTCGATATTGAGGCCGTCGACGGCGACGAGCTCACGCATGTCGGGCTTGAAGAAGCTGCCGTGACGCAGCATGAAGGCGACCTTGACGGACTTGCCTTCGAGGACGGTGTCGCAGTTCGGCGGCAGCGGCTTTGCCTGCCCGCGCGGTTCGGACGTCAGCAGATGCTGCGTATAGGGATGCTGCGGATTGGCGAAAAGCGCCTCGGTCGTGTTGTGTTCGCGCATCTCGCCATGCTGCATCACATAGACGTAGTCGGAAAACCGGCGCACGACCGTCAGGTCGTGGGTGATCAGGATCACCGCCATGCCGAGCTGCTTCTGAAGGTTGCGGATGAGGTTCAGGATCTGCGCCTGCACGGTGACGTCGAGCGCGGTCGTGGGTTCGTCGGCAATCAGGACGTCCGGATCGTTGGCGAGCGCCATGGCGATCATCACGCGCTGGCGCTGGCCGCCGGACAGCTGATGCGGATATTGCTTCAGCCTCGCTTCCGGATCGGGGATCTGCACCTGCTTCAGCAATTCGAGGGCCCGCTTTTCCGCGTCGCGGCGGCTGACCTTGCGATGCACGCGGATCGCCTCGACGATCTGGCTGCCGATCGTATAGATCGGATTGAGCGAGCTCATCGGCTCCTGGAAGATCATCGAGATGCGGTCGCCGCGCAGCTGCCGACGCGCCCTCTCGGAAAACCTCAGCACATTCTTGCCATCGTAGTGGACGGCGGACTTGTCCGAAACCACGGCGCGCTTGGTCAGCAATCCCATGACCGTGCGCGCCGTCACCGACTTTCCGGAGCCGGATTCGCCGACGATGGCGATGGTTTCGCCGCGATAGAGCTGGAACGAGATATCCTTGACGGCATCGACCATGCCGTCCTCGACCTTGAATTTGACGGCGATATTGCGCGCGTCGATGATCGGCGAGACCGCTCTGTCGCCGGCGTCGAGGCGGATGTCGGGAGCGAAGGGATTGACGAGTGCAAGAGCCATATCCGGTCTCCTCTCAATAGGGGTCGATCGCGTCGCGCAGGCCGTCACCGAGCGCGTTGAAGGCGAAGACGGTGATCAGAACGAAGCCGACGGGCGAGAGAATCCAGGGATAGGAGCCGATGACCGAGTAGGTCGACGTATCCTGCAGCATCAGGCCCCAGGAAATCAGCGGCGGCTTGACGGCGAAGCCGAGGAAGCCGAGGAAGGACTCCAGCAGCACCACGCTCGGGATCGCCAGCGTCACCGCGACGATGACGTGGCTCATGACGTTCGGAAAGATATGCTGGAGAATGATGCGCCGATCGGTGGCACCCACCGCCATCGCGGCGCGGACATAGTCGATCCTCGCCAGCGCCAGCGTCTTGCCGCGCACCTCGCGCGACATCTGCGCCCAGCCGAGGGCCGACATGACGACGATGACGAACGCGAGGAACACGTTGGTCGGCGCCGTGACCGGGATCAGCGATGTCAGCGCGAGGTAGAGCGGCAATTGCGGGAAGGCCAGAACCACTTCGACGAAGCGCTGGATCCAGGCATCGACCGTCCCGCCGAAATAACCCGAGATCATCCCGACCGTGGTGCCGACGATGGTGACGATGGCAACGACCGTCAGGGCGATCATCAGCGAGATACGCGAGCCGTAGATGGCGCGCGACAGCACGTCCCGGCCGAACTTGTCCGTGCCGAGGAAATGGACCGGGCCGCCGTCGGTCGCTCCGAAAAGATGGCGGTCGCCGGGGATCAGGCCGAAGAGATAGTAGGGGTCGCCCTTGACGAAGAAGCCGAGCAGGCGCGGATTGTCGTAATCCGGCCCCACGATCGGCTGGAATGTCACGGGGTCGAGATCGGAGGTCTCGACGAGCGCATAGACCCGCGGCTGGAAGACGAGGTTGCCGCCCTTGTCGTGAAAGCTCATGACCTGCGGCGGCGCGAAGCCGGTGTCCGTCGCTTTCGGATCGAGCGGCGCGATGAATTCGGCGAAGGCGGCCATCAGGAGCAGCAGGATAACCAGGGTCAGGCCACTCATGCCGGTCCAGGAACGCTTCAGGCGGCGCCAGACCAGTGCGATGTAGCTCTCACTGCCGCTCTTATGCTTGATTTTCTCGTCCGATGGGGCCGGGGAGCTGTTGAAGGCGAGCATTAGTGAATCCCTCCCTGTTGACGCACGCGCGGATCGAGCAGGGCAAGCAGCATGTCGGCGATGATGTTGCCGATGATGAGGGTCGCCGAAAGCACCATCATGAAGGTGGCCGTGACGTAGACGTCACCGACCGCCATCGAGCCGACGATGGCCGGCCCCACGGTCGGCAGCGTGAAGATGATTGCGGTTTCGATCTCGCCGGTCAGCATGTAGGGCAGAACCACGCCCTGATACATGACAAGCGGATGCAGCGCGTTGGGAACGGCATGGCGCATGACGACCGCGCCGCCGGAAAGGCCCTTGGCGCGCGCGGTCTCGACATATTGGGCGTTCAGCGTGTCGAGCAGGTTGCCGCGCATGACGCGCATGTTGTAGGCGAGCCCGCCGAAGGTGGCGATGGCGACGACCGGCCAGACATGCTTGACCAGATCGGCGAACTTCGCCCAGGACCATGGAGCGCCGCCATATTGCGGCGAGAAGAAGCTGCCGATTTCAGAGACGTTCAGCTGGAAGACGAGGATGTAGACGATGATCAGCGCCATCAGAAAGCGCGGCACCGTCATGCCGAGGAAGGAAATGCCCGACAGCAGGCTGTCGATCCAGCTATATTGCCGCGTTGCAGCCCATATGCCGAAACCGATGCCGAGGATGGATGCGAAGATATGGCATACCAGGGCCAATGCCAGCGTCCGCGGCAAGCGCTCGCCGACGACATCGGCAACGGGCTTGTTGTAGAACATACTGTAGCCGAAATCGCCCCTGGTGACGATGCCGCCGATCCAGTTGACGTATTGGATGACAATCGGCTTGTCGAGTCCGTGCTCATGGCGATAGATCTGCGCCTGCTCATCGGCTTGCGCGAAGGACGCGCCGCCCTGGTTCATCAGCTGCGAGCGGATGTAATCCGCATAGTCGCCCGGCGGTGCCTGGATGATGGCGAAAGTCACCACGCTCAGGATGAAGAGCACGGGAATGGCGGATGCTATGCGAACGAGCAGGAATCGTAACATCGGACGGTTCGCTTCTCTTGATGCTGTCGGCGGCAGTCTCGATCCTTCAGGACGATATGCGCCAGCGGTTCATTCTTCCCCGGCAAGGGCTGGTCGCCGGAATGTTCTGGACCTCCATGGCAGCCGGCGTCATATCGGCTGCCATGGATGGCTTCGATCGAGCCTACTTGATCGGGCCGGCGCTGCCCGGCGCGCCCGGAAGCTCCTCGGGGAACAGCTCGTACTTTCCTTGCTTGTCTGCGGCCACCCAGAGGCGTTCGCGCATGATGGAGTCTTCCGCCCAGTTGAACAGGAAGATCGGCGTGCCCGGGGGGACGTTGGAGAAGCGCTTGTTGATGATCAGCGCGCCCGGATATTCGGTCAGGCCGATATTGTAGAGATGCCCGGTCGATATCTTCTGGAACTGCTTCATCAAGGCCACGCGTTCGTCGTTGTCCTTCGACGTGGTGAACTTGTTGACGATATCGGCCATGTCCTTTTCGAAGGGCATCAGGTCCAGCTGCCCGCTCTCGGGCGCGCGGTGGTTCCAGCTCGTGCGCGGGCCGACCGGAGCAAGCTGCTCGGTATTCTGCACGACCGAAGCCAGTTCCGTGCTGTTGCGGCGGACCATCCAGTCGAAGCGGCCGCTATAATTGGCGTCGTCGCGCTTCGGGCCATCGAGCGCATTGATGATGACGCGCAGACCGAGCTTTTCCATCTGGGCGACGACGCCCTCGGCAAGGCTCTTGTCGGTGGTGTAATCGTTGCTGACCAGAAGCGTGATTTCCACATCCTTGCCGCCGTTGACGTCGGCAGGGAAGTTGACGATGCCGTCGCCATCGGTGTCCTTGAGGCCGGCCTTCGCAAGCTCGGCCTTGGCGCCGGCGAGGTCGAAGGGATAATAGACCGTGGAGTTGCGGTCATAGAAGGTGCTGCCGGAAGAAAGACCGCCCGGATAGATTGCCGTGAAAGGTCCCTTGACCAGCGAATCGCCGAGCGCCTTGCGGTCGAGCGCCATGGTCACGGCCTTGCGGAAATCCTCGTTGCGGTTCAACTCGCGCACGGCCTGGCCACGCGGGTCGGGATTGCCCCAGCCGTTGGCGGAGAAATTCATCTGTAGGTTATAGCCGATGAGGCGAGGACCGAAGGCGAGACGGGCCGGAGCATCGGGTTGTGCTGCACGCTTCAGCGAAGCGACGAAGTTTTCCGGCTGCTCGAGGTTCGAAAGATCCGCGGAGCCGGCAACGGCCTGCACGTCGCGATCTGCCCAGGTGGACAGCTTGTAGTGCAGCTCGTTGAGGTAAGGCAGTTGGTTGCCCTTCTCGTCGATCTTCCAGTAATAAGGATTGCGGCGCATGACGATGATGTCGTCGGAGCGGTATTCGACCGGCACCCAGGCGCCCATGACCGGAATGTTCATATATTCCGGCGGGAAGGCGTTCTTGAACTGGTCGTAGGTGTTCTTCGAATATTTCGGGTGCTGCGGCTTGAGGATGTGCGATGGACCCGGGCAAAAGTTCGGATAGGCCATCGTATAGAGATATTGCTTCGGGAAGGCGTCCTTGAAGGTCCATTCGATGGTGTAATCGTCGATCTTCTTCAGCGTCGTTCCTTCGCCGAAGGCTTCCGGCGATGCGCCGCCGCCAAGCGGCGAGACGTTCGGATCGATGACCTCGTCTTCCCAGTAGAACATGATGTCGTCGGCGTTGAACGGCACGCCGTCGGACCATTTCGCGCCTTCGATCAGGTGCATGGTGAGTTTGTGGCCGTCCGGCGACCATTCCCAGCTCTTGGCCAGATTCGGCAGCGGCTCGGTGTCCTTGGCCTCGACCTGGAACAGAGGCGCCGTGCGCGTCAGGCATTCGGATAGCCCGATATCGATCCCGCCCCAGCCCTGCGTCTGGCCGGCGCCGTAATTCCAGCCTTCCGGCCGTCCGCCGATGACGTGGCGCAGCGTGTCGCCGTAGACGCCGATGCCATCGGGCATATTGCCGGTCTTGTAGACCAGCGGCTCTTTCGGCAGACGATCCTTGACGGGCGGCAGCTTGCCGGTCTTGACGAACTTGTCGGTGACCCAGGCGGGTTCGTGATATTCAGGCAGCGCCTTGAACTCCAGGATGGAGCTGCGCTCGACATATTTGATCTTGCCTTCCGCCGGGAAAACCGGTGGCACGGGCGGCACTGTCGGCTCGGCTGCGTAAGCGCTGATGGCGATCGCGGATGTGGCAATCGTCAATGCGGCCAGAAGGCCGATCGGTCGAAAATGTCTCATCTTGTTCTCTCTCCCAAAATCGCGAGCGTTCCGTTCGAGGCCTCGCGTTCCTCCTTCGATACGGAAGGTGCCGATTATGGCGGGATATCCCCTGAAATCCCGCCGCAATCCTTATCTTCCGATCCGCATGCTCATTAACCGGCCTGCTTCAGGGCGGCTTTTTCCGCGCGCAACTCCTCGATCGAGCGCACGTTGCGGCTTGCCGCGCCCTTCCACTCGCGCGTCTTGACCTTGCCGCGCGACAGGCGCTCCTTCGCCCCTTCGACGGCATGGGCGTATTGCGGCAGCCAGCGTGCCTCGGCGACGACCATTTCGTCGACCATCTGCCAGACCTCCTCCGGCGTTGCAACGGCGCCGACCAGCGGGTCGTGCAGGACGGCGAGCTTCAACAGGTCGATATCGCCGCTGATGGCGGCATGCACCGACATGCGCTGAACGTTGATCGAGGAAATGCAGGTAGCCGCGCACGCCTCGGGCAAAGTGATGCCGGCGACCATGTTGATGCCGAAGCGATCGACGAAGCCGGGGGATTCGATAATGGCATCGGCAGGCAGGTTGGTGATGACGCCGTTGTTCTTGACGTTGAAGTGGCCGCGATAGACGCGGTTGGTTTCAAGCGCTTCGAGAATATGGCTGGCATGCTCGTTGGAGCGGCGGGCAGGGTCGATCGGCTGCGAGGCGCTGTCGAGGATCTGCTGGAATTCCGTCTCGAACCAGTTGCGCGTTTCGGTGGAGTGACGCAGATAGCCGCCGGTCTCGCCATGGATCCAGTCCGACATATCGATCCATTTGTTGATCTCGTCGGGACGCTTGCGATACCAGGGCAGGTATTCGGACAGGTGCCCGTTGCTCTCGGTGGAATAGACGCCGAAGCGCTTCAGCACGTCGATGCGCAGCTTCTCCTGCTGCGAAAAGACCGGGTGAGCCTCGAAGGCCGCGATCAGCTCGTCCTTGCCGATCTTGCGGCCATTGAGGCGCAGGTCGACGAACCAGGTCTGGTGGTTGATGCCCGAGCAGATATAGTCGAGTTCGCTCTTGTCCTTCGCGCCGAGCACTTCGGCGATCTGCTCGGCGCCGTGCTGGACGCCGTGGCAAAGGCCGATCGTGTCCACCTTGCCGTATTCGATGGCGGCCCAGGTGTTCATCGCCATCGGGTTGGCATAGTTCAGGAACTTCGCGCCGCTTTCGGCGACCTCGCGGATATCCTTGCAGAAATCGAGGATGACCGGAATGTTGCGCTGGCCGTAGAGTATGCCGCCGGCGCAAATGGTATCGCCGACGCACTGGTCGATGCCGTATTTCAACGGAATGCGGATATCCTCCGCATAGGCTTCCAGGCCGCCGACCCGCACACAGCTGATGATATAGCGCGCGCCTTCCAGCGCCTTGCGGCGATCCGTGGTGGCGGTGACGCGCGTCGGCAGCTTGTTGGCCTCGACGATCCGGTCGAGGATGGCCTTGATCATCGTCAGATTGTGCTCACTCATGTCCGTCAGCGCGAATTCGACGTCGCGGAATTCCGGCACGCAGAGAATATCGGTGAACAGTTTTTTCGTGAAGCCGACGCTGCCGGCGCCGATAATAGCGATTTTGAAACTCATGATCCTCACCTTCAAGTCGGTCGAACAAGCAGCGGCAGGGAAGATATCAGCATTTTCACCTCATGATCGCATCGGTTGCGAAACAGGCTGAAATCGTGGCTTTTTCTCCAATCGCCGGTCCTCATCGGCGGTCATGCGCTGTTTTCCGGCGGGGATTATGCCTATAATAATCTGGCCGAACAGAGAACTATTATGCTTTTAAGGGTAATTTTGTGCTGCAAGAATTGATCGAGAACGGACAGGTCATGCGAACGGTTTCCCTGCCGCGCGGACGCCACCGGCTGCATGCCATGCCGACCAGCGCCGGCTATGAAATCCGGCACAACGAACCCTACGATTGGGATGGCCGCCGCCGCGGCCAGACGCCGTTCACGGTGCTTCAGCACACCATCAGCGGCACCGGGCGGCTGCGCTACGAAAACCGCAGCTATCGTGTGAACCCCGGGGAAACGCTGCTCGTGCTCGTGCCGCACAATCATCGCTACTGGCTGGAGAAAGGGGAGCGCTGGGAATATTTCTGGATCTCGATGAACGGTGAGGAAGCCTTGCGCATCCATCGGCTGATTCTGGCCGCGGCCGGCCCCGTGCTGAAATTGCAGCAGGCGACCATCGATCACCTTGCCGATTGCAGCCTTCGGCTCGTCAAGGGCGCGGAGACGCCCGCCTCCGCCTCGGCCGTCGCCTACGAGGCGGCCATGGCGCTTTATGACGACGTCTTCGGTTCGCATGCCTTTGCCGCCGATCGCTCCGCCATGCAGATCGTCATCGACCATATCCATGCCAATCTCGACAAGCCGCTGCCCGTCGGCGAGCTTGCCAGGGTCAGCGGCCTCAGCCGTGCGCATTTCTCGCGCGTCTTTGCCGAAAGCGAGGGTGTGCCGCCGGCGGAATTCGTGCTGCAGCAGCGCATGCAGCGCGCGGCCAAGCTGCTGGCGAAGGCCGCCTTCATTCCGGTCAAGGAAGTGGCGATCATGTCCGGTTTCGACGACGCCAATTATTTTTCCAAGGTGTTTCGCCGCATCTACGGCATCAATCCGACGGAATTCCGCACGACCGGCATGTATGCCTCGGTGCGCAGCCCGGTCGAGGAAGCCAAGAATGGGCGCGGCCGGTAAGTTTGTGAGGCCACCGCGCCGGCAGCGGTTGCTCGCCGGGAAAATCGGAATCCGCCAACCGGTCGCATTGCGCGTCAGCGGCGAGCCTGTATAGATATCGCCCCGCGGCACCTGCGCCAGCCTCGCCGCGCGCCTGATTTTCCAAGCAACATCTGTTCGTCACCCGATGCGACGGGCTTAATCGATAGGATTGAATATGCGTTCTGTTGTCGCCTTCAACGAATCCTGGACGTTTCATGACGGGTTCTCATCCGAGAACGCCGGTCGCCTGCGGGAGGGGCAACCTGTCACGCTGCCGCATACGGCCGTCGAACTGCCCTTCAACTATTTCGACGAAAAATCCTATCAGCGCGCCTTCACCTATCAGAAAGTCCTGAACTGGGACGAGACCTTCGCCGGACGCGAGGTATCGCTGGTGTTCGATGCCGCCATGGCCGATGCGGTCGTCTATCTGAACGGCGAGCAGATTGTCGCCCACAAGGACGGTTACACGCCCTTCGAGGCTCGGCTGACCGGTCGGCTGCGCCACGGCGAAAACCTGATCACGGTCAAGATCGACGGCAGCGAGAACCCTGAGATCCCGCCTTTCGGCGGCCGAATCGATTATCTCACCTATGCAGGAATCTATCGCGACGTCTGGCTGAAGCTGGCCGCTCCCGTATCCGTCGCCAATATCAAGGTCGAGACGGACAACGTCCTGGCCGATCGCAAATCCGCGACGGTGCGTTGCGATTTCGCCAATCCGCAGAACCTGGATTTCAAGGGCAAGGTAACTGTCACCCTGCGTGACGCCGCCGGCACGGCCCTTGCCTCCCGGCAGGTGGAAACGCGCGGTGAGACCGTGACGCTCGCTTTCTCCGACCTTTCGGGCATTTCGCTTTGGGATATCGACAATCCCGTCCTCTACTCGGCCGAGGTGGATCTTGCGACAGATCACGGGACGGATCGCCATGTCGCGAGTTTCGGTTTTCGAACCGCGAGTTTTACGGCCGAGGGCTTCCTGCTGAACGGCAGGAAGCTGAAGCTGCGGGGCCTCAACCGTCATCAGGCCTTCCCCTATGTCGGTTATGCCATGGGCCGCTCGGCTCAGGAGCGCGATGCCGAGATCATGAAACGCACGTTGAAATGCAATATCGTGCGCACCTCGCATTATCCGCAGTCGAAATGGTTTCTCGACCATTGCGACCGCATCGGCCTGCTGGTTTTCGAGGAAATTCCCGGCTGGCAGCATATCGGCGACGAGGAATGGCAGCAGGAGTCGATCCGCAACGTGCGGCGCATGATCGAGCGCGACTGGAACCATCCCTCGATCGTCATCTGGGGCGTACGCATCAACGAGTCCCAGGACTCCCATGATTTCTACGCGGAGACCAACCGGCTGGCACGCGAACTCGATCCGACGCGCCAGACCGGCGGCGTTCGTTACATCACCGAGAGCGAAATGCTCGAGGACGTCTATACGATGAACGATTTCATCCTCGGCAACGAGGAACTGCCGGGCGTCAACCGGCCGCGTACGCCGCTGAGGCCGCAGCAGGAAAACACCGGTCTTTCAAGGGACGTACCCTATCTGATCACCGAGTTCGGCGGCCATATGTATCCGACGAAGATCTACGATCAGGAACAGCGTCAGGACGAACATGTGCGCCGGCATCTGGACGTCCTGAATGCCGCCTATGGCGATCCGTCGATCTCGGGCGCCATCGGATGGTGCATGTTCGACTACAATACCCACAGCGATTTCGGCTCGGGCGACCGCATTTGCTATCATGGCGTCATGGATATGTTCCGCGAGCCGAAATTCGCCGCCTACGTCTATGCCAGCCAGTGCGAGCCATCCGAAGAGATCGTCATGAAGCCGGTGACGATCTGGGCGCGGGGCGAGCGCAATATCGGCGGCGCCCTGCCGCTTCTGGTGCTGACCAATTGCGACGAGGTCGAGCTGCGGTACGGGTCGCTCACCAAGCGCCTCGGTCCGGACCGGGAGACTTTCCCGCACCTGCCGCATGCGCCCGTCGTTTTCGATCACCGTTCCTTCACCCAGGACGAACTCGGCGTATGGGGAATGGAATGGGAGGATGTACACTTTACCGGCTATATCGGCGGCAAGGTGGTGGCGGAGCAGCGCATGGTCGCCAATCCGCTTCCGACGACGCTTCAGGTCGAAGCCGACGCCGATACCTTGCGCGCAGGCGAGCGCGACACGGTGCGCGTCATCGTGCGCGCGCTGGATCAGGCCGGTTCGCGCCTGCCTTTCCTCAATGAAGCCATCACCATCAAGGTCGATGGTCCGGCGAAGCTCGTCGGGCCGGAAACGGTGGCATTCCAGGGCGGAACCGCGGGCTTCTGGCTGCAGGCGACCGGGGAGGCCGGCGTCGTCGAGCTCGGCGTCTCGTCTCCGCGCTTCGCCAAGCAAGGCCTGCGCTTGACCGCAAAATGAGCGGCCGTCCGGCTCCTGCCATCAGGCGGCCGAGCCGGCGATCTCCACCGTGGTTTGCGGGATCGACTGCAACAGCGTCTGCCGCGCCGAGGCGAGGTGCCGGCGGCAGGCGGCGTCGATCCTCTGCTGATCGCCGGATTGCAGGGCTTCGATATAGTCGAGATGTTCCGCTATGGCGCGGGCATTGCGCTCGCGGGCAAAGGCTTTGTTCCACTGGTAGTGATAGTGAAAAATGATGGCGATGACGTCGTAGAAATCGGCGATGAAGCGGTTCTTCGAGGCGCGATGGATGAGCAGGTGAAACTTCTCGTCGAGGCGCGAGAAATCGCGATAGTGCGTGTCGAAATCCTGAAGCAGCTCGTGATGCTCCCGCTCGATCGCCTCCAGATCCCTCCAGGCATGATGGCTGGGAGGCAGGCGGCCGAATTCGGCGGCGGAATGCAATTCGAACATTTCCCGCACGTCGGCAAGCTCGAGCGCGAATTCGCTGGTGAAACCCTTGAGAATCCAGTGGCTGTTCGGTCGCTTCTCGATCAGGCCGAAGCGGCTGAAGCGAATGAGGAATTCGCGCACGACGGAGGTGCCGGTGCCGATTTCGCGGGCCAGTTCCAGTTCGTTGATCTGCATGCCGGGCTGGGCTTCGTCGGACATGATGCGCATCATGAAGCTGCGCTCGATGATGTCGTGCAGTGAATCGGTTTCCTCCTTGGGGAAGAAATCGGCCTGGGTCGGCAGGCGCAGGACCGTCTTTTGCCGCTTGTTCCACAGAATGATTCCAGCGTCGCTGAGGCGCATCAGGATCGCGCGCGCCGTGCTGCGGCTGACGCCGAGCTCTGCGGCGATTTCAGGCTCGCTCGGCAGTTCGGTATCGGGCCGCAGGCGGGCCGTATAGCGATTGTACGCCTCCTTGAAGAGCGTGTTTTGCCTTGCCATTTCCCCCTCGCGTATCGTCGCCGCTCTTTGCCGGCGGCGCTGTCTGAACCATGTATCAATGGCAGTCAATTGCAGGAGCTGTGTCGAAATCGCGTTTTCCGCCATCCCCGGGCGGTCGGTGATTTCCTCGTTGACACCAAAATGTTTATTGTAGATAAAAAACAAAATCAATTGGCGATGGATGTTGGGAGCTTCCGGTAATGCCGATGAGCAGGGAGGTAGTGGGAATGGCTACGCTTGAATCCTGCAGCCGGAGTGCAGCCGTCAACCTGAGATGCGGCTTTATTGCCTCACGCCAATAGATATCGCGCAACGTGACGATGGCGAACCCGTCGAGCCATATGCGACGGGACTTGAAGTGACCGTCATCACAAGGGAGAGGTGATGAAGACAAGAACGATCGGCAGGACGGGACTTGAAGTCACCGAAATTAGCTTCGGCGCTGCGGCGCTGGGCGGCCTTTATCGCGCCTGCCCCCGCGACCAGGCGATGGAGACCCTGCAGGCCGCCTGGGATAGCGGCATCCGCTATTTCGATGTCGCGCCCTGGTATGGCTTCGGTCTCGGCGAACGGCGTGTCGGTGATTTTCTGCGCGATCAGCCCGAAGACAGCTATGTGCTGTCGACCAAGGTCGGCCGTATCATGCGTCCGGTGCCGAGCGACAAGGTGCCGAATTACGGCTATGTCGACCCGCTGCCTTTCGATGCCGATTACGATTACTCCTACGACGGCATCATGCGCTCGGTCGAGTTCAGCTATGCCCGTCTCGGGCTCAACCGCATCGATATCCTCTACGTTCACGATATCGGCGGCTATACCCACGGCAAGGCTCTCAACGAGCGCTATCTCGGGCAGCTGCTCGGCTCCGGGCTGAAGGCTCTGGAGGAGCTGAAGTCGTCCGGCGCGATCAAGGCTTACGGTCTCGGCGTCAACGAGGTGCCGGTCTGCCTGGACGTGATGCATGCGGCCGATATCGACTGCATCCTGCTGGCCGGCCGCTACACGCTGCTCGACCGCTCGGCCGTTGCCGCGCTGTTGCCGCTTTGCGAGAAAAAGGGAACGTCGCTGGTCGTGGGTGGCGTCTTCAATTCCGGCATTCTGGCGACCGGCCCCGTACCCGGAGCACATTTCGATTACCTGCCGGCATCGCCGGATATTCTGGCCAAGGTCGGGGCGATGGAGGAGATCGCCCGCAGGCATGGTATACCGCTTGCCCAGCCGGCGCTGCAGTTCCCGTTGCGCAATCCCTGCGTGGCTTCGGTTCTGATCGGCACGGCAAAGGCAGCAAGTCTTGAGCGCAATATGCAACTCGTGGAGCCTCGGCTTCCCGACAGCCTCTATGCGGAATTCGAAGGATTGACCCTGGTTGCGCCTCCGTTGGGAGACGAGGCGATCCGCGTCTAGCAGACAGCAGCTATCGGGCCGTCGGGAGAGGCGGCTTCGAGGAGGAGGAAAACCTGTTTTGGCGCCGGCGGCCATTGCCGCGGCGCGATGCGTGCCGCCCGAGGCGTCACGATACCGAGCCGTAAGCGTTCAGCGGCGGGTGTGCAGGAAAGCAGAGCGCGTTGAGAGGAGAAGCAGATGAAAATTGCCAAGTCACTTCTGTCCCGCCGCAGCTTTGCCGGCCTTGCCGGCGCTGCCATCATCGCAATGGCGATGCCGGTGCAGTCCTTCGCAGCCGACGTGACCATTCCGATCATCGTCAAGGACACGACATCCTTCTACTGGCAGATCGTTCTTGCCGGGGCCCGCCAGGCGGGCAAGGATCTCGGCGTGAAGGTGCCGGAGCTCGGCGCTCAGTCCGAAGCCGATATCAACGGCCAGATCAGCATTCTCGAAAACGCCGTTGCCGGCAAGCCGGCTGCGGTCGTGATCGCACCGACCGAGTTCAAGGCGCTCGGCAAGCCCGTGGATGAAGCCGCCAAGTCCGTGCCGGTCGTCGGTATCGACTCAGCCGCCGATTCCAAGTCTTTCGTCTCGTTCCTGACCACCGACAACGTCCAGGGCGGCCGCATCGCTGCCGACGGTCTTGCCGCCGCGGTCAAGGGAATGACCGGCAAGGAAGAGGGTGAGATCGCCATCATCACCAGCCTGCCCGGCGTCGGCTCTCTCGACCAGCGCCGTCAGGGCTTCCTGGAAGAGGTCAAGAACAAGTATCCGGGCCTCAAAGTCGTCGCTGACAAATATGCCGATGGCCAGGCAACCACCGGCCTCAACATCATGACCGACCTGATCACGGCCAACCCGAAGCTCGTCGGCGTCTTCGCCTCCAACCTGATCATGGCCCAGGGCGTCGGCCAGGCGATTGCCGAAAACAAGCTCGGCGACAAGATCAAGGTCATCGGCTTCGACAACGACGACAAGACTGTCGGCTTCCTGAAGTCGGGTGTTCTTGCCGGCCTCGTGGTGCAGGACCCGTATCGCATGGGCTATGACGGCATCAAGACGGCGCTCGCCGCTTCCAAGAAGGAAAAGGTCGAGGCCAATGTCGACACCGGTGCCAATCTCGTCACCAAGGCGAATATGAGCGATCCGAAGATCGACGCCTTGATCAACCCGAAGGTCAAGTAAGGCTTGAGGCCGCGCCCGAGGCATCGGGCGCGGCTTTTTCGTCTGACCGCTTTCCAAAAGCGGCCGCGCGGCGATGCGAGAGGGAGGAGACCTCATGACGAGCCTTGAAGAAATCAGCCATCGGCACGACGATACCGTCAAGACGGAAGCAAGCCGTGTTCCGGCAGGCTCGCCTATTCTCGAACTCAAGGGACTGCAGAAGCGCTACGGCTATGTCGAGGCGCTGAAGCCGGCGACGATCACATTCCTGGCCGGGGAAATTCATGCGATCGTCGGTGAAAACGGCGCGGGCAAGTCGACGCTCATCAAGCTCCTGACGGGTGTGATCACGCGCACGGCCGGCGAAATCTTCTGGTGCGGTCATCCGGTCGCGCTGGCAACGCCGAACGAGGCGATCGCACGCGGTATCAATGCCGTGCATCAGGAGGTGGTGCTTTGCCCGCATCTGACGGTCGCCGCCAATCTCTTTCTCGGCGACGAGGTCAATCGTTTCGGTCTGATGCGCAAGAAGCAGATGGTCGCCCTGGCCCAGACGGTGCTCGACGATCTCGGTTTCGGATTGCCGGCCGGCGAACTCCTGAGCTCGCTCACCATCGGCCAGCAACAACTGGTCGCGACCGCGAGAGCGGCGATGCGCGGCACGCAATTTCTGATTTTCGACGAGCCGACCGCCTATCTCACCCGCCAGGAATCGGCGCAGTTGTTCAAGCTGATCCGCCGCCTGCAGAGCGAAGGCATCACGATCGTCTATATCAGCCACCGCATGGAAGAGGTGTTCGAACTGGCCGATCGCGTCTCCGTGCTGCGCGATGGCACGCATGTCGGGACCCGTTCGATCTCCGAAACGAACGAGGACGAATTGATCAAGCTGATGATCAATCGTTCCATCGAACAGATCTACCACAAGGAGGAGATTCCGATCGGCGATACCATCCTTGAGGTGCGCGGCCTTTCCGGCCCCGGCTTCGAGAATGTTTCGCTGAGCGTTCGCGCCGGCGAGATCGTCGGCCTTTACGGGCTGATCGGTGCCGGCCGCAGCGAATTCGCCCTCGGTCTATATGGGCGTCAGCCGCTCTCCTCGGGGGAAATTTACTGGCAGGGACGCAAGGTCGATATCCGCAACGAGCGCGATGCGATGGAGCTCGGCATTGCGCTGGCGCCGGAAAGCCGCCGCGATCAGGGGCTCTGCCTCAACCTGCCGATCGGTCTCAACATCAATCTGCCCGTTTTCAAGCGGCTGAGCCGTGGTCCGATCATCGACAACAAGCGTGAGGCTGCCAACGCCGACCAGCAGATCCGCGGCCTCAGCATCAAGACGCCGAGCCGGCGGGTTCTGGTCTCCGCCATGTCCGGCGGCAATCAGCAGAAGGTAGTGATCGGCAAGTGGCTGAGCCACGGTGCAAAGCTGTTCATCTTCGACGAACCGACGGTCGGAGTCGACGTCGGGACCAAGGCGGAGATCTACCGCCTGTTCGCCAACCTGCTGCGCGACGGAGCGGGCATCATCGTCATCTCCTCCTATCTGCCGGAGGTCTACGAGCTTGCCGATCGTCTGCATGTCTTCCGCCACGGCCAGCTGGTCGCCAGCCATGATTTTCACGCCGCGACGCATGAGGTGGTCCTTGGCGAGGCAATCGGCGTCTAAACGATAAGAAACTCGAAAGAGGGAGAACAAGAATGGCCGCGAACACCACAGAGGGCCCGACCGTCGCGCCGCGACGCAAGATGAACATCCTCTTCAGCCTGACGCTGATCCTGCTCCTGCTGGCGCTCTGGGTTCTGCTCGGCTTCTGGACGGACAAGTTCTGGACCCCGCTCAACATCACCAACCTCATGCGCCAGGGGTCGATGACGGCCATCCTCGCATTGGGGCAGACCTTCGTCATCATCACAGCCGGCATCGACCTCTCCGTCGGCGCGATCGTCGGCTTCTGCACGGTCATCGTCGCCTGGCTGCTTCAGGCGGGATTTCCGGTCTGGGCCGCCATCCTCATAACCCTGCTGTTCGGAGTGCTGATCGGCGCTTTCCATGGTTTCGGCATCGTGCGCATGGGCCTGCCACCCTTCATTATCACGCTGGCGACGCTGACATCGCTGCGCGGCATCGGCTTGCTCATCACCAACGGCTCGACGATCAATATCGTCAACGACGATTTCACCAATTTTGCCGTCGCCGACTTCCTGGGCATTCCAAGTCTGTTCTGGATGGTGATCCTGGTCGCGATCCCGGCCGTTGTCTTCCTGCATCTCAGCCGCTGGGGCCGCTATCTCTTTGCGGTCGGCTCGAACCGCGAAGCGGCGCGCCTTTCAGGCGTCAACGTCAACGGGATGATCTATCTCGCCTATATCCTGTCGGGTGTTTGCGCCGCCTTCGTCGGCGTGCTGCTGGCCTCGCGCATCGCGATCGGCAACGCCACGCAGGCCGATGGTTGGGAACTGCAGGCGATCGCCTCTTCGGTCATCGGCGGAACCAGCCTGTTCGGCGCGGTCGGCTCCGTCTACGGGCCGCTGATCGGCGCCTTCATTCTTGCAACCATCAACAACGGCGCCAATCTGCTGAACCTGAATTCCTTCTGGCAACGCATCATCACCGGCGCGCTGATCATCGTCATCGTCTATTTCGATCAGCTGCGGCGCCGACGCATGTAAGGTTGAATCTCATAGTCATGCCGGCGAGGGGCGAGCCCGTCGCCAGCTGACATTCCGCAGCAGATTGCGCAGCGGTTTTTCAACCAGCTCATAGGCGAATATTCCGAGCAGGGTTCCGGATATCATTCCGAGAAAGGCCACGACATCTGATGGGATCGGTGTCGATGCCGCAAGCTTGACGATAACCGAGATCGCCAGCGTGTGCCACAGGTAGATGGAATAGGAACCGTTGCCGAGATAGGTGAGCGGCGCGATCTGGGGCAGCCTGCCGCCGCGCTCGATAGAGACCATGCCCAATACCAACGCTATGGCGAGCGGGCCGCATGTCAGCTCGTCGAAGTCGAGGCCGAGGATCTCGATCGCGGCGAAACCGGCGATCGCGGCCACGACGAGGGCAAGCCCGAGGCCGGGTCCGGGAATATTTCCCTTCAGCCAAAGCTGCCCCAGAACCGCGCCGGCCGCGAATTCGAGGATGATCGGCCTGGTATAAGTGATGGGCAAGGGCGACTGCGGGTGGATAAGGGCTCCGGCGACGACGAAGGCGGCAAAGACGGCGATCAGGCTGCCAAGACGCAGGCGTCGCGGCAGCAGCAGGCAGGCTGCGAAGATCACGTAGAAGAACATCTCGAAATTCAGCGTCCAGCCCTGCACCAGCACCGGCCAGATCTCGCCATTGCTCGGCGAGCGGACCGGGATGAACAGCAGCGAGCCGAGGATATGGCCTGCAGTCAGTTTCATGTTCGGAAACAGGCCGACGGCCGCTCCGCCGATCATGATGGCGGTGACGATCCAGTAGGACGGCGCTATTCGCTGCAGGCGGTCGAGCACGAAACGCAACGGCGTCACAGGCCGGCGCTCGCTCATGGTCCACATGATGAAGCCGCTGATCACGAAGAAAACGTCGACGCCCGCCGCCCCGATGCGGAAATGACCGCCGCTGCGCTCTGTCGCATGAAACAGCACGACCGCAAGAGCGGCAAGGGCGCGAAGATATTGAATGCCGTATAGCGTTTTCATCGGCCCGCCCGCGGCTCCCAATTGACGGGCGGCGCAAATTCCATGCGCTCGCCGGCCGGCATCTGTGCGCTTGCCGGTGCCCGCATCCGCTTCGAGAGCTTGCCCGCGGTGAAATAAAACAGGAAGGAGCCGACATGATACGGATTGAGGATATCGATCTCCACGAAGGACCGGATCAGCAGCAAGGTGGCGACGCCCAGCAGCACGTAGGATTCGTCGTTTCTGATATCGCTGAGGAAGCGATTGATGTGGCCGACGAAAGCGGTCAGCAGGATCGAGGCGAGCAGGACCACGCCGATGAGCCCGGTTTCCACAGTCGTTTCGATATAGGTGTTGTGGAAGTGGAAACCCGCGCGGGAGGCTATGTAAAACTCCTGCCATAGCCGTTCAGGCTCGGAAAAGCCCTGGACCCAGTAAGCCTGGTAGCCGACCCCGAAAAAGGGATTCTGCATCGCCGCCGCGATGCCCTGCTGCCAGAGATAGGTGCGGCCCGTGAGCGTGGAATCCTTGCCGAAGGCGCCGAGTACGAGATCGACCGCACCGAGATAGACGCCGGCAACCGCCAGGACGACGCCGGAGATGGCCACGGTCATGAACAGCTTCTTGCGCTGTTTCGGCGAGAGGAAGAGGATGACGCGCAGGCTGACACACAATGCCACGACCAGCCCCGTCGTCAGCACCGATGTCGCCGACTGCGATGCGAGCAGGCAATAGGCCGACAGAAGCCCGGCAATTCCTGCGCCCAACATCCAGATCCGCCGCTCGCCGAGAACGAAAACGGCGGCGAAGGCAAAATAAATGCCGAGCGAGGCGTAGAAGCCGAGCTGGTTCTTGGAGTCGAAGGCGCCGACGAAGCTGTAGGTTCCGTCGATGGGGTCGTAAGCGTAATAGCCGAACAATATCGAATAGATGAGCACGAGGCCGGTTCCGGCGATCGCTCCGCGCGAGAGCGTGCGGATATCGAGCGTGCGCATGGCGACCAGGGCGCAGAAGATGTGCGTCATATACTGGATTGCCGCTCGCGCGGTCACAGAGGGGACGACCGACCAGAAGATCGACAGGCAGGTGAAGATGCCGAAGGCGAAAAGCCAGAGCTGTTTCTGATAGCTGCCGAGCACATTGCGGTAATCCATCAGCACCAGCGGAAACCACAGCGCGTAGTAGAGCAGGATGGAAGGCTGGCCGAAGTGCGAGGAATAGGCGAAGACGAAAAAAGAAAGCGCAATCGCCACCATGCCATAGGTGGCGTTGCTGCCGGGACGGACAAAGATCGATTTGGCTATCCGCATCGATTTTCCTTACCGCATCGCAAGACCGGTGCTGACCTTGATGAGATCACCGGGCAATACCTGCGTATTTTCCTGGGCTTGGATTTCCTTCGACTGGCCGTTCTCGTCGCGAATGATCGTGTAGACGATATTCACGCCCTGCCCGTTGGCATCGAGATTGCTGGCATCGGCCGATTGGGCGACCGCTTCCTGCATCAGGGACTGGCTGGTGGAAAGCTTCAGCTGCAGCGTTTCCAGCTGGGTATCGGTATCCTGCATGTCCTGTGCCAGCGAGCTCTGCCAGTCGTTGTGCAAGGTGATCTCGTCCTGATTGGCCTTGTTGATGTCCTGCTTGGCCTTCAGCGACGCCGTTTCGGTATCCAGAAGCGTAGCCTCCAGATCGGATGCGCGCTGCTCGGCGGAAATCCGGCGGGATGCGAGCTCCAGCCCTCTTTCGGCAAGGCTTTCGACCTTGTCGCGGTCGGCCTTGGCCAGATCCAGCTGACGGCTCTGCGTGTCGTTCTTCTTCGAAAGGGCCTCGACTTCGTTCTGCAGCAGCGTCTTCAGATCTTCCAGGGATTGCAGCTGCGTCTTCATGCGCTGGCTGCGCGTGTCCATCAGCGCCTTTTCGCTTGCGAGCAGGCTTGCCGCCTGCGGCAGCTGCTTGAGGTCCGCCGGAACCTCGATTTCGTCCTTGCCCGTCAGCTCGGCCATCAGGCGTGCCTTGCGCATCAACAGGCGCCCGCGCTCTGCCATATAGACGACGGCATCGCCCTTGGCATTGATGAAGTCGCGTGCAAAACGCTGCCCGGCATCGGCGCGGCGCATGCCGCCGCCGAGGCTCACCGCCTTAAGCACGGTCAGGTTGGGCGCAAACGGATATTCCCCGGGATTCTGGACCTCCCCGGAAAGGTAGATCGGCCGGAACTGAGACATTTCCACGGAAGCCGAAGGCCGATCGCGCAGGCCGAACTGCTTCTGCAGGCCGATGCCGATAGCTTCCGCGATCTCATCTGTCGTCTTGCCCGTGGCGGGCATTTCGCCGATGAACGGGATGGAAATCGAACCGGAAGGGCCGACCGTGTAGTCGCCCGAGATCACCGACCAATCGCGGATGGTGCCTTCGGCGGTCTGCCATTCGGCAACGCGCACATGCAGCTTGTCCATGACTCCCAGATGGTAGCCGGGCAGATTATCGGCCGCGGCGGAAACGGAAGCTGCGCAAAGGCTAAGAGCAACGAAAGCTGCGCACCGGAGCGATGTGTTGACGCGAACGAGCCTCTTGGAAGGCCGAAATTCAATCATGCAGGATCTTCCCTGTTACTGGTTGGCAGCCCGCAAGATGCGGAAACCCGCAGGAAACCTTCCGCGGCGGCTGCCAGTCGTCATCAATAGCTGCCACGCGAGAGGCAGACTGCAGGAATGGTTTTGGCGATGATCATCATGTCGCTGCCAAGCGACCAGTTCTTCACATAATGCGTGTCGAAGGCGACACGGCTTTCATAGGAGACGTCGTTGCGGCCGCTCACCTGCCACAGACCGGTAAGGCCGGGGCGGGACTGCAGGTAATAGATCGCCGCGGTCTCATAAAGCTCGAGCTCGTCTTCCACGACCGGACGCGGACCGACGACGCTCATTTCGCCGCGGATGATATTGATCAACTGCGGCAGTTCATCGAGGCTGAGCTTGCGAAGCACAGATCCGACGGTCGTGACGCGAGGGTCGTTCTGGAGCTTGCGCGTCGCGCGCCATTCTTCCATTGCTCTCGGGTCCGACTGAAGATGGGCATGCAGAACCTTGTCGCCACCGACGACCATGGTGCGGAACTTCAGGCAGCGGAAGGTCCGGCCGTTGTGGCCTATGCGGCGATGCCCGTAGAAGGCGGGTCCGTTGTCCGTAAGTTTCACCAGCAACATCAGCATCAGGAAAAGCGGGCTGATGAGAACCAGTGCGGTCATTGCGGCAGAGACGTCGAAAACGCGTTTCAATACTCCACCAGTGGGCGGAAAGACGTCGCTTTCCGCGGCGCTGAAAAAAGCCGATGTGGCCGATCTCGTCGCAGACTTCATAGAGAAAACTCCATTCATGTTGACGATTGGTCGGAAATTCTCGGACGCGTAATTAGAGCCGGGATGATTGGAGTGTAGGTTGGGATTTGGACTTTTTAAGCCAAACTTTTGTAGCGATATGGCATGGTGGTATGAATTTACCGCATCGCTGGTGACTTGGTTTAAATCAGTGATTGGTTATAGATGGGATGTACTGTATCGAGCGTCGTATAACGGCAGCGCCGATAGCTCTGACACGTCGCGGCGGATGTTTTCCAAGGACGTTATAGAGAGAGAAAGGGAAGTTGTTCATTATCATTGGCTTCGATAGCCTCCGATCGCTTTTCCGTTAGCTGCACGCCATATTGGTTCTTCTACGGGATATATTGCATTGCAGCAATATTTTGCGGCGCACATACTGAGGCCGGCTTTTTCAGGACTTTGTAATAAAAGTTGATTGATCCGGCGACGGCGCCAGCCGCAAACGGAGGCCACGGCACGTCTTTATAATTGTGCAAATTTGGCATATCGCCGTATAATTGCGGATAAGAAAATGAACAAATTCAATTCTAATTATAATTGGGGTGTAGTTTTAACGCGCGCGGCGTAAAGATCGTCTCAATTCGCAACGGATCGCCCTGACTTGGTTGAATCTCAATGAATCATAAAATATATTTGAGTTTCAGGTCTGATAAGGGAGGAAAGACCTTGGTCGTTTTTTACACGATGGCTGAGCGGGCGAGGTAAGATTATGTATTCGCCGCGCGTTTTTATCAGCATGCTGGGCACGCTGATCGTATTTGCCATCGCGACATATTTTTTGACGAATTCTCTTTGGACGACCCTGATCGAAACGATCATCTGCGCGGTCCTCCTGCAGATCGGCTATTTCCTGGGTATTCTCTATCTGGTCTGGAAAGAGGGCAAATCGCGCCTTGCCTTGCTGAATGAAGACAAGGGGCCGGTGCCTGGCCAGGAGGAAGCCAAGGTCGGCGGCCTTGCCGCGTCCAATCTCAAGCAATCCGAGCCGTTCAACCCCTGAGCCGGATCGGCGGCAGCATCTTTTGGCGGTCTGGCGGTTGTCGGATCTAAGCGACGTCCTAAGTCTCCGGCAGAAGCATCGGAGGCTGACGTGACCGACAGTGCAGAAAACAGCGTCTGCGTAATCATTGCCGCGAAGAATGCCAGCGAGACCATTGGGCTGGCCGTAGCCTCGGCTCTTCGGGAGCCCGAAGTGGCGGAGGTCGTCGTCATCGACGATGGCTCGACGGATGGAACCGCCGCAGCCGCCGCCAGCGCGGACGATGGCAGCGGCAGGCTGACGATCCGCGAATTCGAGAAAAATCGCGGGCCGGCGGCCGCGCGCAATCACGCGATCGAGATATCCAGGGCACCGCTGATCGGTATTCTCGACGCCGATGATTTCTTCTTTCCCGGACGCTTTGCCTCGCTGCTTGCTGCCGACGACTGGGATTTCGTCGCCGACAATATCGCGTTCGTCAACGCCGATACGGTTCCGGATGCGCATGCAAGGCTCGATCATTTCGATGCGAAGCCGCGTTTTCTCGATCTCGTTGCCTTCGTCGAGGGCAATATTTCCAAGCGCGGCGTGCGCCGCGGCGAAATCGGCTTCCTGAAGCCCCTGATGCGCCGCTCTTTTCTCGATGCGCATGGCCTGCGCTACAACGAAGCATTGCGCCTCGGCGAAGACTACGACCTCTACGTCCGTGCGCTCGCCCGGCGCGCGCGCTACAAGATCATTCATAGCTGCGGTTACGGCGCAGTCGTGCGCAGCGATTCCCTAAGCGGCCGCCACAGGACCGAGGATTTGCGGCGGCTTTATGAGGCCGACCAGGCGGTCCTTGCAAAGGGCGGCCTTTCTTCAGCCGATGCAGCGGCGATCCGCCGCCACGAACGGCATATTCGCGACCGCTACGAGCTAAGGCACTTTCTCGATATCAAGTCGCAGTCCGGGCTGTTGCCCGCGGCGGGCTATGCGCTTGCGCATCCCTTCGCCGTTCCGGCCATCGCCGGCGGCATCCTGGCGGACAAGACGGAACGTTTCCGCAAGGGCGGCGGGGCGCCCATCGCCCATTCCGGCGCAAACGGCCTGCGCTATCTTCTGCAGGCCGCGCCGGAATAGACCTGTCGCGGGCTGAACACTTAAAGCGGTTGCTCGTCTTTACGCATTTCCGGACAGAAAACCGCTGTGCACTTTTTCTGGAATTACTCTAGAGATAGTCGCGCCGTACGCCTTCGATCACATTCAGAAGGCGTTCCTTGCAGGAGGCAAGCGCGCTGTCCTTGCTCAGCTGCGGCTTTGCCTTGCTGGCCTGCCAGAGGGCAAGCGCCGAGGGCATGGCGAGGGCCTGCTTTGCCATCACCCGAAGCGTGGTCTGCTCGGGGTCGGCCAGCAGGATATTTTCGCCATAGCGCTGCTTTTCGAGTTCGGCCGCGGCTTGCTTGCTGCGTTCGAAGCCGACGCCCCAGAACCGGGCTCCCTTGGCGATCGCCTCGGCACGAGTGGAAACGGGAATGTGTTTCGGCTGATAGGTGACACCGAGCGAACGGGCCCAGTCATTCCACTTGAAGCTGTTGATGGAGCGCGAGGAACTGACCGCAATCCACGGAACGCGGAAGGCATCGGCAAGAATTGCGCCATGCATGGATTCGGCCACGATCAGTTCGGAGGCTGCGATCTCGCGGATCACGGCCTTCGCCTCGCCACGAGGATCGAGATAGGAAAGGCCGACGGTCTTGCAGATCTCGGGCCAGAGGCCGGCGGCCGCCGATTCCCAATGCGGTATGAAGGTGCGCTTGCCGTTCTTCGACAGGTTCTGGAATTCCGGCATCTCCGTCACCAGCACGGCGGGATCGACGATGCCCATCTCGCTCGGCAAACCGGCCTTCTGCGCCGTCAGCGGGCCGCGGACGCTGCGGACATCCCAATGCGACCTGTCGCGCATATCGGGCAGGGAGCCATAGCCGAAGCCGCTGCCGATGACGAGCTTGCGCCCATCGGCGGGCAGGATTTCCGTATTGAGGACGGTTCCGACGCCGACCAGCAATGTTTCTTCATGAACCTCGCGCAGCCCGGGAAGCAGGAAATCCCAGAGCCAGAGATTGAGATCGTCACCGAAATTGCCATGGGTCGATTCCCAGTGGAACGGCTTCATGCAGGACTCCTTGCTGATCCAAACGAATAACGGGAACATGCCGAGGCTCATGGATGCGGCATGCGCAGTTTATGCTGCGGTGCAAAATCTAGGGCGCGAGTTTGCCCACGGCAAGGCGCATGGCGCTTTGTAAGATGGCAGGGTCGCGCAGCGCCCATTTCGCCAGCAGTCCGAATTGCGGCAGTCGCCGTTGCCGCATCTGCCGCGCCTGGCTCCAGAGTGCCTGCCGGCGGGCGCGGTTCTTGTAGCCGCGAATGGCCTCGACATCCTGCGGTCTGCGAGAGAATCTCCGCTCCAATGTGTCAAGCGCCGTCCAGGTGTTGAATTGCTGGCGCAGAAACTGCGGTGAATCGTTGTCGATGCTATGAAAGATATTCACGCCTTCACCGCGCAGCGCGCCCGCATTTTCGCACAGCAGCACGCGCCTGGCCGCCAGAATGCAGTCGCAGAAGAAAAGAATGTCTTCGGCCGCGAGCCGCAGCGTCGGCTCAAAACGGATTTTTTCGAAAAGCGGCCTGCCGATCACCATGCAGGACATGTGGAGGAAACTCCAGTCCTGCAGCATGACGCTGGCGATATCGGGGATTTCGATGACCGCAGGCCGATCCGACAGCCGGACCGTATCGGTCGACTTGCCCAGTTCCGCAATGCTGAAGTGGTAATAGAACTCCTCGCCGCCCTCTATGGAGTCCCAATAGCAATCGGCCTGATAGTGTGTCAGCGTTCCGAATGCATTGCTGAGATGTTCCGGCGCCCATTCGTCGTCCGAGTCCAGAAAAGCCACGAACCGGCTGTCCGCCGGAACATTGTTAAGGCCGGTGTTGCGCGCGCCTCCCGGGCCCGCGTTGATCTGGCGGATCACGCGGATACGCTTTCGTTCCTCGTTGCTCAGCGATTGCAGCTCGCTTTCCGCCGGAAGCGGCGATTCATCGTCGACGATGAGAATATCGAAATCCTGAAACGTCTGCCGGAATATCGATTTCAAAGCGCGCTGCAGAACACCGACATGCTTCTGGTAGAACGGAACAACAATCGTAATGGACGCCATTTCCCCGCCTTTACGTTTTAATTCAAGAGCTTGCGATCTCATCCGATGAGGTCGCGGCGATCTGCGTTGCGGCGGCTCCCACCGTCCTCTCCGGCTGGTTTTCCGCGAAAGGACGTCGCCGTGACGCCAACAGGTAGCGTCCATTCGATGCGGAGCAATGTCGAACAAGGAGATTTTCGGGAACTTTATGCATCCGTGTCCTGGCCGCCGGTTTGCATCATGGCTGGACCGCCGCCATGCGCAGCGCGCCGGGATGGGACGTCACTGCACTTATGAGAGGAGAATGGCGGGCCGATTTTCTCATCGTGATTGAAATCCTGTCGCATTTTGGTCATGCTTCGCCTGCCGAATTGTGTTGCGCTGCAAAAAATCTTCACCTTCCAGAGAAAAAATCGATGCGCGTTGAACGCTTCCTGCGGCTGCCGCCATCGAGGCGTCGGATCGCATCTAAGTGCCTTTCGCAGAAGGGCTTTTCTTCGATCTAAATCGATTGTTTCACGTCCTGAGCGGCATAAAACGGTGTTTCCGGCGGCCGGCGGCATCTCTCATTTCGCTCATTTTTGCTGCGCTGCCATATTCCCTTTCCAAAGAGCGCCCTAGGTTACGTCTGCGAGCACTGCTCTGTTCTATTTGAAATGGCTGCGAGGGGGGATGCAGCCCGAAGAAGGGGTGACAGACATCGTGAATGTGACTGCCAACGTGTCTTCGCGGATAAACCTCATGCGTATCGTGCTCATCTCGGGCATCATCTTTGTCCATATACCGTTCGATCCGCAGACCAGTCCGTTCAATGGCGCCTATGGTCTTTTCGACTGGCTGCGGGTGTTCCTGCGTGACAGTCTGTTCCGTGTCGGCGTTCCATGCCTGAGCGCGATCTCCGGCTATCTGCTGTTTCGTCATGGCGCGGCATCGCTGGATTATGGAAAAACCATCCGCCGAAAGACAAAGACGGTCATCCTGCCGTTCCTGCTGTGGAATAGTGCATTCTTTATGTTCGTACTGATCCTTCAGCACTACGGCATTGGCGACGGATATCTGCCGGATCTTTCGGAAGCTACTCCGCATACGCTTGCGACTCTTCTGTTTGCAATCGACGGAACTCCGATCAACCTGCCACTTTACTTCCTGCGCGATCTATTCGTCTGCATTCTGTTATCGCCGATCCTTGCCTTCCTCATACGTCGCGCACCGCTGCCGACGCTGGGTTTTCTACTTCTGCTTGCTGCATGGCCGGTATCGATCGGCATCGTGCTGCGGAATTCTATTCTCTTCAGCTTCAGCTTCGGCATCTATCTCAGTCTTCACCGCATCGACGTCACGATCGTGGATCGTTATGCGGCCTTGATCGGTACTGCCTTCATTGCGCTTGCGGCACTTCTGGCAACCGCTGCCTATATGACCGGCCCCGGTCTGCCCTTGTGGCTCGAGGTTTGCCGCAATCTGATGGTGCTCGTCGGCATACCGGGCTTCTGGGCGCTGTCGGCAATCCTCATCCGCAGCAGGGTCGGGCAGGCACTGGCGGATACCGGCGGGCTGAGTTTCTGGATCTTTTGCGCGCATTATCCGCTGCTGTTCTGTCTCTGGGTCCTGTGGAACCGTGGCGGCAGCGACCTTTACCCGATTTTCTATCTTCTGGCCGCAGCGCTTTCCTTGCTGCTGCTGCCCTTGACCAACGGCATGGCGCGTTACGCCTTGCCGAGCTTCTACAACCTTCTGACCGGCAGCCGGACGCGGCCACAGGCCGAAGCCCGTGTTGCCTCGAGCCGCCCCGCCGACGATCGGCCTGTGCGTTCCGAGCAAAGGTGATGCCATGACGACATTCAAAAGCTACGTGCAAAGATTCGGTCTTGTTTCCATCGCTCTCGTCAATGTTTGCGTCCTGCCTCAGACCGTTGCGGCACAGGATGCTCAGCCGACGGGCGGGTCCTTCGTCGACAATTTCGAACGCCTGGACAGTAGCCGCTGGTACGTCTCCGATGGCTGGAACAACGGGCCGCACCAGAACTGCACCTGGTCGCGAAAGCAGGTGAGCATCAGCGATGGAATGCTGCAATTGCAGTTCATCCAATCCAGGACGGGCGAGCGCAATTATGCCTGCGGCGAGATCCAGACGACGAAGCGTTACGGCTATGGCACCTATGAGGCGCGCTATCGCACCGCTACCGGGTCCGGGCTGAACTCCGCCTTCTTCACCTATATCGGCCCGACCGACAAGAAGCCGCACGACGAGATCGATTTCGAAGTGCTCGGCAAGAATTCCGGCCAGGTTCAGGTCAACCAGTATATCTCCGCCAAGGGCGGCAACGAGAAGCTGGCGCCGGTCGCCGGCGGCGCCGATCAGGGCTTCAACGACTACGCCTTCGTCTGGGAAAAGGATCGCCTGCGCTACTACGTGAACGGCAAGCTTGTTCAGGATGTCACCGATCCGTCGAAGATACCGACGAATGCGCAGAAGATCTTCTTCAGCCTCTGGGGCACCGACACGCTGAGCGGCTGGATGGGCAAGTTCACCTATAGCGGAAAGCCCGCGACCATGCAGGTCAAGCGCGTCGCCTTCACCGCGGCTGGCGAGAAATGCCTGTTCCCGGAATCGATCACTTGCAAGATCGACTGAACCCGGCCGGGCGCGCGGCATCTCGCGCGCTTGGCTGCATTGCCACGATGCAACACCAGCCACACGAGGCGCCCGGTCCCGGCCAGGCGCAGAAGCGGAAATTTTGATGCTGCATATTCTTTATTTCGTTCACGATCTTGCCGATCCGGCCGTGCGCAGGCGAGTGCTGATGCTGCAGGCCGGCGGAGCGAGCGTGACGCTGGCGGGTTTCCGGCGCGACGACAACGCGCTTGCCGCCATTCATGGCATCGAGCCGATCGAGCTCGGCAGGACGCAGGATGCGCAGTTCGCCCAGCGCGTCGCCGCCGTTGCCAGATCGGCCGCCAAGCTGAGCAGTGCATTGCGCACGGTCGCAAGACCGGATGTCATCATCGGCCGCAACCTCGAAATGCTGGTGCTGGCCAACCGCGCCAGGTCCGTTTTCGGCGGCGACATGCCGATCGTCTATGAATGCCTCGATATTCATCGGCTGTTGCTGCGCAACGATGTGGTGGGCGGCGCGCTCCGCAGCGTGGAGCGTCATTTCGGTTCTCAGGCGTCGTTGCTCATCACCAGTTCGCCCGCCTTTGTCGAACGCTATTTCCGGCCGCGCTCCGGTCTGCGTCTGCCGGTCGTGCTGCTCGAAAACAAGGTATTGGCGCTTGATCCCGCAATACGCTCTGTCACACCGGCCGCGCGTCCGCCGGCTGCGGGTGAACCGTGGAAGATCGGCTGGTTCGGTGCGCTTCGCTGCCGCAAGTCGCTGGTCCTGCTCGACGACGTCTCCCGCCGGATGGACGGCCGTTTCGAAATCGTGCTGCGCGGCAGGCCCGCTTATTCCGAATTCGATGATTTCGATCGCGTCGTGCGCGATGCGCCCTTCATGCAGTTTGCCGGCCCCTACAGGAATCCGGAGGATCTCGCGGCAATCTACAGCGACGTCCAGTTTTCCTGGGCGATAGACTTCTTCGAGGAAGGGTTGAATTCGAGCTGGCTGCTGCCGAACCGCCTTTATGAAGGCGGCCTCCATGGCGCCGTGCCTATCGCGATGGAGGGCACCGAGACGGCCCGGTTTTTGGCGAGCCGAAGGATCGGGCTCATGCTCGACGTGGCCGACGCCGCACATCTGACCGCACTTTTGAATGACATGGACGAGCAGCGTTACCTTGCCGCGTTCGGGGCCATGGCGTCTCAGGATCGCAAGCAATGGATAATCGATCGCGCGGACTGCCAGAGCCTGGTGCAGCGGCTGGCGTCGCTCACGCGCGCCAGCGAGCAGATTGCCGAATTACAGACCCTCCCACAACTGCATCGCAATAGAGGTGGATTGCAATGACGAACGGACGTTCAGGGGACATGCGTTGCATAATCGTTATTCCCTGCCTCAACGAGGAAAAACATATCGAGCCGCTGATTGGCAAGCTCGGCCAGGCGCTCGACGATCTCGATGCCAGGATCGTGGTGGCTGATGGCGGCAGCACCGATCGCACGCGCGAGATTGTCAGGGACATTGCCGAGAGGGATTCGCGGGTTCTTCTGCTCGATAACCCCAAGCGCTTGCAGAGCGCCGCGATCAATCTCGCCATGGAAACCTTCGGCGACGATTGCGAGTATTTCATCCGCATCGACGCGCATGGCGACTATCCCGCCGACTATTGCCAGGCACTGGTTGAGGAGGCGGGCGCGACCGGAGCCGATTCCGTCGTCGTCGCCATGCGCACCATGGGCTTCAGCGCCTTCCAGAAAGCCACGGCCGTCGCGCAGAACTCCAAGCTCGGCAATGGCGGCTCGAAGCATCGCGAAGGCGCAAAAGGCCATTGGGCCGAGCATGGTCATCACGCACTGATGCGTGTCGCGGCTTTCCGCGCCGTCGGCGGCTACGATGAAACGTTCAGCCACAATGAGGATGCCGAGCTCGACTATCGGCTGCACAAGGCAGGGTATCGGATCTGGCTTACGGACAAGACGGCCATGACCTATTATCCGCGCTCCAGCATCCCGACGCTCTTCAAGCAATATCTGGGCTATGGCCGCGGCCGCGCGCGCAACATCCTCAAGCACCGCAGCATGCCGAGCCTACGCCAGATGCTGCCGCTCGCGGTCGTGCCGATCTTCATCGGCGCGTTTCTCGCCATTCTCAACTGGATTGCGGTCATTCCCGTCGGCCTTTGGGCCGTGGCCTGCATCGCCTACGGTTTCTGGATCGCGCTTGGCGAGAAGAATCCCTATGGGCCGCTGGCCGCCATCTCCGCCATGGTCATGCATTTCGCCTGGTCGATGGGCTTCTGGATGGAGGTCTTCAGCTTCCGCAACCGCAGGGTCGTGTCATGACACAAGTCTACCGGCGTCCCATCAGGATCGATATAGCGGTCTGCACCTATCGGCGGGCTGAGCTCGATCAGACGCTGTTGTCGCTGGCCGTGCTCAGCATTCCGGCCGGCGCGGTCGTCCGGATCATCGTGGCCGACAACGATGTCACGCCGAGTGCGCGGGACCGTGTCGACGCCATGCGTTCGGCCGTGCCCTTCGAGATCGTCTATGTCCATTGCCCGGCGTCGAATATCTCGATTGCCCGCAATGCCTGCCTGGATCATGCCAGCGGCGATTTCCTTGCCTTCATCGATGACGACGAGACCGCCTCGGAGGACTGGCTGACGGAAATGCTCGTCATGGCCGATACGACCGGCGCCGATGCCGTTCTCGGGCCCGTGCAGGCGGTTTATACAAACGTCGCTCCGGCATGGATGCGGCGCGGGGATTTCCATTCGACCTTGCCCGTCTGGGTCGCGGGAGAAATTCTGACCGGCTACACCTGCAATGTGTTGCTGCGTCGCGGTGCGCCTTCGCTTGCCGGCCAGCGCTTCAATATCGCGCTTGGGCGCAGCGGCGGCGAGGATACCGAGTTTTTCGCCCATATGCACAAGGCGGGCGGCAGGATCGCCTATGCCGAGGATGCGCTGGTCTACGAGCCCGTCCCCGATGGGCGCGCTACGGTATCCTGGCTGTCGAAGCGCCGCTACCGCATGGGCCAGACCCATGGTCGCATGCTGCTGGAAGCCAAGGGCGGTTTCGGACGCTGGCGGGCGATTGCGCTTGCGGGAGCGAAATCCGCCTATTGCTTCGCCGCCGCGGCGCTGCTCTCGGCGTCTCCGATCAAGCGGCATCGCTATGGCCTGCGCGGCATCATGCATGCCGGCGTTGTCAGCGGCCTCTTCGGCGTTCGCGAAATCGAGCAATACGGAAATCTGGAGAAAGCACCGCAATGACGGATTTCGTCCCCGATGTCAGCTTCGTCATCGCTGCCTACAATGCGGAGGAAACGCTTGGGCGTGCCATCGACAGCGCGTTGGCGCAGGGCGCCGTCAGCATGGAAGTGATCGTCGTCGACGATTGCTCGACGGATGGTACGCGCGACATTGCCGGCAACCATCCCGATCCGCGCGTGCGTCTGATAGCCATGGCCCGTAACGGCGGGCCGGGTGCGGCCCGTAATGCCGGCCTCGATGCGGCCCGCGGCCGCTGGATCGCCGTGCTCGATTCCGATGATGCCTTGCGCCCGGACCGCATGGCACGCCTGATCGGACGGGCCGAAAAGGCAGAAGCACAGATCGCGGTCGACAATCTCGACGTCATTCGCGAGGGCGTGGGGACGATGCTGCCGATGTTCCCGGAGCCGATGCTGGCGCGCATGCCGCTGCTGACGCTGGCGAAGTTCATCTCCTCGAACATGATTTTCCAGTCCGAGCACAACTTCGGCTACATGAAGCCGATCTTCGAGCGGGCGTTCATCGAAAAGCACCATCTGCGCTTCGACGAGGCGCTGCGGATCGGCGAGGACTATATCTTCCTGGCATCGGCGCTGGCGAGAGGCGGTGTCTGCGTCGTCGAGCCGACCGTCGGCTATCTTTACTACATCCGCGAAGGATCGATCTCGCGTGTTCTCAAGAAAGAGCATGTCGAGGCGATGATCGCGGCCGATGCCAAGTTTTTTGCCGAGCATCCCTTCGGTGCCGCCGCCCTTGCCGCACAGCGGCGGCGCACGCGCAATCTGAAGGAAGTCATCGCCTTCCTGAAGCTGGTCGACAGCATCAAGGAGCGCGAGGTGCAGACCATGTTGAAGATCGCCTGCCTCAACCCGCGCGCTGTGCGCCATCTCAGCATGCCGATCGCTGCCCGTTTTCGCCGGTTGGCCGCCTCCTTGCGGAGCGGTCGCGAACCGGCGTCCGCCTCTCAACTCTCCTCGCCCCTGCCAAATATGAGCGCAGGCCCTCACTCTAACAAAGGATAGAGCCATGGACCCCAAGCATCGTGTGAGAAAAGCAGTCATTCCGGTTGCAGGCAACGGAACACGTTTCCTGCCCGCTACAAAGGCCATGCCGAAGGAGATGCTGACGATCGTCGATCGTCCGGTCGTGCAATATGCCGTCGACGAGGCTATTGAGGCCGGCATCGAGCACATCGTCTTCGTCACCAGCCGCAACAAGTCGGCGATCGAAGACCACTTCGACGATACGCCGGAGCTGATTTCGTCGCTTCAACGGGCCGGCAAGAGCCATCAGGTGAGCGAGCTGGAACGCCTCCTGCCGCGGCCGGGCGCTGTCAGCTTCACGCGTCAGCAGGCTCCGCTCGGCCTCGGCCACGCCGTCTGGTGTGCCCGCGACCTGATCGGCGACGAACCGTTCGCCCTGCTTCTGCCCGACATGCTCTGCTACGGCATGCGCGGCTGCATGGCCGGCCTGATGGACCTTTACAACGAGGTCGGCGGCAATATCGTCGCCGTCGAGGAATGTGCCCCGGAAGAGACGTCGAAATACGGCATTATCGGCAAGGGATCGGCCGTGCGTCATGGCTTTGCCGTGACCAAAATGGTCGAAAAGCCGCATCCGTCCGAGGCGCCTTCAAACTTTTACCTCAATGGCCGTTATATTCTGCAGCCTGAGATCTTCGATATTCTGGCCCGCCAGGAGCGCGGTGCCGGCAACGAGATTCAGCTGACCGACGGCATGCTGCGCCTTTCCGAGACGCAATCGTTCCATGCCCAGGTCTATAACGGTCGCACGTTCGACTGCGGGTCCAAGCACGGCTTTATCGAAGCGAACGTGGCCTTCGCGCTCGCTCGCGCCGATATCGGCGGCCTGGTCTACGATTCGATCCGCAATCTGGTCGTCTCGCACGAAGCGCAGATGACCGCCGCTTGAGCCTGTTCGCATTGTGGCCTGCGGCCGAAAAGGCCGCGGGCCATGGCTATTGTTCCTTCAGGCTTCTCCGACAAGGTGGTCGCCATGCATCAAAAGAATTTCACTTTCCAGAGCGCTCTTCCGCAAGCGGAGGCGCAGGATAGCTTTATCGATCTCGACCGGCTGATGGCCGTCGTGATCCGTCGCATCCGCACCATCATTCTCACCGTTGCTGCTTGCGTCATTCTGGCTGTCGCCTATCTGCTGACCGCCACGTCGAGCTATACGTCCATGACGCAGATCCTGCTCGACGAAAGCATGACGAAATATGCGGAGGATCAGCCGCCCGCGGCCAGCAGCCAGCAGGCGGACATGGAAATCGCCAGCGCGGTCGAAATCCTCAAATCGAACGAGATGGCCTTGCGTGTCGTCGACCAGGCAGGCCTTGCCGATAATGCCGTGCTGCTCAATCCGCCGCAATCGCCGGCGGCCCTGCTCAAGTCCGGGGTCGGCCTGATCGCCAGCGTCTTTACGCCGGGTCGCCCGCCGATGACGCCGGAAGAGCAGCGTGAAGCGCAGCGCCAGAAGGTGGCCGCCGTCTTGCAGGACGGCCTCAAGGTCGAGCGTGTCACGCGAAGCTCGGTGGTTGCGGTTTCCTTCAGCTCAACCGACAAGCTGCTGGCCGCCAAGGTCACGCGCGCCTATGCCGACGCTTATCTGACCGACCAGCTGAACGCCAATTTCGATGCGACCGAGCGCGCTTCCGTCTGGCTGCAGGAACGTCTGAACGACCTGCGCCAGCGTGCGCAGGAAGCCTCGCTCGAAGTCGAGAAGTACAAGGCCGACAACGGGCTGACCTCGACCGGCGGCGAGCTGATGTCGGAGCAGCAGATTTCCGACCTGAACAAACAGCTGATCATCGCCCAGGCCGATACGGCGAGCGCTTCCGCCCGCTACAACCAGTATAAATCGATCATCGACCAGGGCCCGGACAACGCGGTCAAGAACGCCACCATCTCGTCGAGCCAGACCGACAATTCGGTGCTGCAGGATCTGAAGACCCGCTATCTCGCCGTCGAGAAGCGTGAGCAGGACGTCACGCAGAACTTCGGTGCCGACCATCCGCAGGCCGTGGCGCTTCGTGCGGAACGCCAGGATATCACGCGGCAGATCTATCAGGAGCTTCAGCAGCTTACCGCCAGCTACAAGAACGAGCTCGACGTTGCGCAATCGCGGGCGGAATCGCTGCGGGAAAGCATCGAGAAGGTCGTCGGCAAGAATTCCGAAGCCAACAAGTCGCTGGTTCACCTGAATGAGCTGAACCAGAAGGCAACCGCGCTGAAGACGCTCTACGAATCCTATCTCGGCCGCTTCGAAGAGGCCACCCAGCAGCGTTCCTTCCCGATCGCCAAGGCGCGTGTCATCTCGGTTGCCGGCGTGCCGACGGCGCCGTCGAGCCCGAAGAAGACGCTCGTGATGGCGCTTTCGGTCATTCTCGGCCTGATGGCCGGTGCCGGCCTGGCCGCCTTCCAGGAGTTCCGCGATCGCTTTTTCCGCGTCGAGGCCGATGTGCGCTCGGCGCTCGGGCTGAAGTTCCTCGGTTATCTGCCTTTGCTCGGTCAACAGGGCAAGGCCAGGAAAAAGCCGCGCAAGGCGAATGCCGGAGCGGAGCCTGTAACGGCGGAAGAGACCGAAAACGGCGTCGCCTTCGAACGGATGATGCGCATTTCGGTCGAAGCGCCGCGTTCGATCTTCGCCGAGACCTTGAGGAATGCCAAGCTTGCCAGCGACGTGATGTTGCAGGGTCGTGCCGATCGCGTGATCGGCGTCGTTTCCGCGCTGCCGGGCGAAGGCAAGTCGACGACGGCCGCGAACTTTGCCGCTTTGCTTGCCAGCAGCGGCAAGCGTACGCTGCTCATCGACGCCGACTTGCGCAATCCCGGTCTCAGCCGGACGCTGAAGACGCCGCCGCAGGCCGGCCTGATCGAGGCTGTGCTCGGCGAGGTCCCATGGACGAATGCCGTGAAGGTGGATCCGCGCACCAAGCTCGCCATCCTGCCGGTTGCCGTGCGCGATCAGCTGTTGCACACCAGCGAGCTTCTGTCCTCGCAGGGCATGCAGCAGCTGATGGAAAACGCGCGCAAGATGTTCGACTACATCATCGTCGATCTTGCGCCTTTGGGGCCGGTCATCGACGCGAAGGCCTTTGCGCCGCAGGTCGATGCCTTCCTGCTCGTCACGGAGTGGGGCGCGACACCCACCAATCTGGTGCGTGACGTTCTGGAGCAGGAGCCGCAGATCAATTCGCGCATCCTCGGCGTCATCCTCAACAAGACCGACATGTCGGAATTGCCGCGCTACAGCGATTTCGGCGGGACGGAGCGCTATCGCCAGAAATATGTGAGCTACTACACCGAGGCGCAGCCGCGTGCCCAGGTGGATGCATAAGTTGCCTATGCCCTGCCGGCCTTGAGCCTTGCCCTTGCCAGAGCATGTTCGCGCCAGATCGTGAATATGCCCGCCGCGACGACGATAAGCGCGCCCAGGATCATGGGCGCGCTCAGATTTTCACCGAATATGGTGACGCCGATAATGGCGGAGAACACGAGCTGCAAATAGGTCAGGGGCTGGATGACCACCGCGTCGAGCATGTCGTAGGCTCGGATGAGGAAATAGTGGCTCGAAACGCCCGTCAGGCAGAGGATGCCCATGAAGATCCAGTCATGCGGCGCAAGCTGCGTCCAGAAGAACGGGCCGATGCAGCTCATGGCGACGGCGCCGACCACGCCCGTATAGAAAAAGCTCGTCATGGCGCCGTCCTCGCGGCTGACGTAGCGGGTCAGGACGACGTAGAGCGAAAACAGCAGCGCGCCGAAAAGCGGCACCAGGAAGCGGGCATCGAAAACGCCGCTTTCGGGTTTGAGGATCAGCAGCACGCCGACGAAACCGAAGCAGATCGCCAGCCATCGCCGCCAGCCGACCTTCTCGCCGAGGATCGGTATGGAAAGTAGCGCCACCATGAGCGGGCCGGATGAGAAAATTGCCTGCGAATGGGCCAGGCCGACGATGACGAAGGACGAGATGGCGACGACGATCTGCGCCGCCAGCAGCAGTCCGCGGGCGACCTGCAGGACGGGGCGCCTGGTTCTGGCATTGCGTCGCAATCCGCCCGGCGCGCGCGAGGCCATCGCGACGGCGAACAGCATGAAGGCCCAATAGCGGATCATCGCCACCAGAAGCGGCGGATAGGCGCTGACGAGGTGCTTGGAAATGCCGTCCTGTATGGCGAATATGGTGATGGCCAACAGCGTGAAGACGTAACCGATACTATTGGATTTCATGATTTTCGAAGGAAGAACGTGCGCGGCCCCGGAGGCGTCGGGGACCCGGCGCCGCAGTCACATTAGGCTATTCGCCGGTTCAATCATAGGCTTCATATTGGCCTTGCAGCCCGGCGCGATACGGCGTCTCAGCCCTTTTTGCGGTCCGAGACGAAGGCGCTGAAGCCTTCGATGAAAGCAGCGAGATTGTGTTTCACTTTTTCATCGACGATCCGGCCGCCTTCATCGAAGACGCTGCCGGCGCGCGACACCATCAGCCGGCCGCCGAACCAGGGATCGGTGCCGAGCGTGCGCAACACCGCCAGCCAGGCGTTCTGGCTGAGGATGGTGCCGAAATTGCCGGGCGAGGCCCCGAGAACGGCGATCGGTTTTCCGCCGAACACCTGGGCGATGTCGGAGGAGGGACGGCTCATCCAGTCGATGGCGTTCTTGAACACGCCGGGAAGCGAATTGTTGTATTCCGGCGTAAACAGGATCAGGCCATCGGCCGCGATGGCCAAATCCTTGAGCTCACGTACTTTTTCCGGAATTCCCTCTGCAGCCTCGAGGTCGGCGTCGTAGAGCGGCACGCCATGGACGGTGCGTGCGATCAGCTCGACGCCGCTCGGTGCCAATTCGGCTGCGGCGTGAAGCAGGGCGGTGTTGAAAGAGCCTTTGCGCAGGCTGCCTGATATGCCGAGTATCTTCATTGCGTCCCCCGTTTGCGGTTACAGGAAGACATTTATGCTTCAGCGTCCGTCGTCAAGGCCTGGGAGCGATCTTATGCGGCGAGCAGGGATTTCAGCTTGACGGAGCTTGCCGCCAGTGCGGTCCGATCCGGATGGGCGCGGGCAGCGATCAGCATTTCGGCAAGACGGATGTCGCGTGCGATGGCATTGCCGCGGCCGATGCCGCTGGCGGCAAGCAGCCGTCCATCCGTGTCGAGGTGGAAGAGGATGAACGCCCCGTCGTCAAGGTCGCGCCGTATATGAGTGACCGCATCGTCGGCCAGGCCGGCGATCTGCAATGTCAGATCATATTGGTCGGACCAGAACCATGGAACGGCGGATATTTCCTCGCCTTCTCCCAGCATGTTGGCGGCAGCCAGATTTGCCTGCTCCTGCGCATTGCGCCAAGATTCCAGGCGAACGCGCCGCCCGCCGTAAAGTGCCAGCGGAAAGGAGCAGCAATCGCCCGCCGCATAGATGCCGGAAACAGAGGTCTCCAGCCGTTCGTTGACGGCAATGCCGTTATCGATCGCAAGGCCCGCTTCCGCGGCAAGGGCGACATTGGGCAAGGCGCCGATGCCGACGATCAGCAGATCGGCGGAAATCACGTCGCCGCCGGCCAGGCGAATGATCGCCTTGTCGGCCCGTTCCTCCACGGATTCGATCGTCCGGCCGCACCGAAGATCCACGCCTTCCTGACGATGACGGAGCGTCACGGCCTCGGCGATTTCCTCCGGCACGCCGCGCTTCAACACCCGCGGCAGGCCTTCGATGAGGATGACGTCGGCGCCGCGCATGCGAGCCGTTGCCGCCAGCTCCAGGCCGATGAAGCCGCCGCCGATGATGGCGATGCGCTGTCCGGCGCGCAGGGCGGCATGCAAAGCCGTCGCATCCGCATGCGTGCGCAGCACACGGATACGCCCGGATGCGCCGACACCGGGAAAGCCGCGTGCCGAGGCTCCGGTCGCGAGCAAAAGCTTGTCGCAGGAGAGCGTTTGTCCGTCCGCGAGCCTGATCGCCCGGGCGGCGGGATCGATCGCCGTCACCGTCGTATCGAGCTTCAGCTCGATCGATTGTTCCCGGTAACGCTCCAATGCGGCGATGAATTTCGGCTCCGGCGCCTCGTTCGCTCCGCCTTTCGAAAGGGGCGGACGCTCATACGGCGCGAGCGGCTCGGTGCCGATCAAAGTGATTTCGCCTTCAAATCCCTTTTCACGCAGGGAAAAGGCGGCACGCGCACCGCATTCTCCGGCTCCGACGATGACGAAATGAGCCACGATTGCCTCCTCAAAGCCCGATGAAGACGGTGCCGTTCTCGATCTTGACCGGATAGGTCTGAAGATTGACGCAGACCGGCGCGCCCTTGGCTTCGCCGGTGCGATAGTCGAAGCGGCCATTGTGCTTGGGACATTCGATGATGTTGTCCATGACGAGGCCGTCGGCGAGATGAATCTTCTCGTGCGTGCACAGGCCGTCGGTGGCGAAGTAGTCGTCTTCGGGGCTGCGATAGACCGCGAAGGTTCGGCCGTCATGATCGAAACGGATGACATCCTCTTCATCGATCGCATCGGCGGCGCAGACTTCGATCCAGTTGCTCATATTTTCCTCCCTTGCAAGCTTGATTTTATTGAGCGGCCGCGGCCGGCAGATCGCTGTGGAACTCTTCCCGGTAGGGCCGGGCAGTCGGCGGCAGTTCGCGTTTCAGGAAATAATCTTCATTGCGCAATTGCCGCAGGAACGCCGGTATCATCTCGCGATAGCCGGACCACATGGATGGATTGGCGGCCGGCAGATCGTGCTTGATCATCGCATGCAGCCTCGGCAGCGCATGATACGGCACCATCGGGAACATGTGGTGCTCGACATGGTAGTTCATGTTCCAGTAGATGAAGCGGCTGATGGGGTTCATCATCACGGTGCGGCTGTTCAGCCGGTGGTCGATGACGTTGTCGGCGAGGCCGCCATGCTGCAGCAGGCCGGTCAGGACGTGGTGCCAGGCGCCGTAGAGCCGGGGAAGCCCGATCAGCATCAGGGGCAGGATCGAGCCCATGGCGACCGCCGCGGCAATGGTCACGATATAGATGGCAAGCCAGATGCGGGCGATGCGAATGACCTTTGGCTGCTCCATTTCCGGGATGAAGCTCTTTTCCGCGGCGCTGATGACGCCGGCGGCGTTGCGCAGCATGTCGACGATTGCATACCAGGCATCGAGAATGCCGAAGAAATTCAGGACCAAGCGCAAAAGATCCGGCGGCCGCATGACGGCGATCTCCGGGTCGCGGCCGACAATGACGGTATCGGTGTGGTGGCGCGCATGGCTCCAGCGCCAGGTGACCGGATTGCGCATGATCATGAAACACGCGATCTGGTAGACCGCATCGTTCATCCAGCGCGTCTTGAACGCCGTCCCGTGACCGCATTCGTGCCAGCGGCTGTCCGAGGCCGAACCGTAGAGCACGCCATAGGCCAGGAAGAAGGGCAGGCAGATCCACGACCCCCAGAAATAGACGCCCAGCCCGGCAAGGATCGCCATGCTGCCGAGCCAGACGATGGTGTCGCGGATCGCCGGCGCATCCGAGCGCTGCATCAGCGCCTTCATCTCCTTGCGCGGAACATCCGTGTGATACCATTCGGCGGCCGCCAGCCCGGTTTCCACGGCCAGCCTGCCGCTTGCGCCGAGCAGATCGTAATCGCGCTTGATTGTCGTCGTCATCCCTGCCTCCCACGATGCGCGACAGCGCCTCGCCTCAATACCGGAAACGATAGATCGACTTTTCGCTTGCCTCAATGCGGGAATGATGGAATCTATCAAAACCTATCAAATTCTGATGTCATTAATGATGACATATCTCAGGAGCAGCCATGCGTCGCCCTACCATATCCGATCTTGCCAAGGCATCCGGCGTCAGCGTCGCCACGATCGATCGCGTGCTGAACGGCCGCCATCGTGTCCGGGAGGAGACGGCAAGGCGCGTCTATGAGGCGGCGCAGGAAATCGGCTATCACGCCGTCGGTCTGCTGCGGCAGCGCGTTTTCGAAGACCTGCCGCAATATCGATTGGGTTTCGTATTGCAGAAACCGGTCCAGGCCTTCTATCAGGCCTTTGCCAGGGAGATTGCCGTGGCGGCGCAGGCTGTCACGACCGCGCGGATCAATGCGCAGGTCGATTTCGTCACCGCATCGACGCCGACGGCGATTGTCGAGAAGCTGAAGGCGATGGCTGCCCGCAGCCAGGCCGTCGCGCTCGTCGCACCGGATTATCCGGCCGTCACGGCTGCGATCGAGGAGTTGCAGGAAAAAGGCATTCCCGTCTTTTCCCTGCTGTCGGATTTCTCCACCACCGCCCGCCGCGGCTATATCGGCGTCGACAACCGGAAAGTCGGGCGCACGGCGGCCTGGGTCATTGCGCGCTCGGCGCGTCGTCCCGGCAAGGTCGCCTGCTTCGTCGGCAGCCATCGCTTCCTTGGTCATGAACTGCGCGAGATCGGCTTTCGCTCCTATTTTCGCGAGAATGCGCCGGAATTCGAGGTGCTGGATACGCTCATCAATCTCGACACACCGGAAATCACGCATGAGGCGACGCTCGATCTTCTGCAGAAGCACCCGGATCTCATCGGCTTTTATGTCTGCGGCGGCGGCATGGAGGGCGCCATTTCGGCCATCCGCGAGGAGCGGTTGTCCGGCAAGCTGATCGCAGTCGTCAACGAACTGACGCCGGAATCGAAGGCGGCGCTCGCCGACGATGTCGTCGCCATGGCGATCGGCACGCCGTTGCCGGCGCTCTGCAAGGAGTTGATGGGCCTCATGATTGCGGCGATCGAGAATGGCGAGGCCGCGGTACCCGGCCAGAGCTTCCTGCCGTTCGACATCTTCCTTTCTGAAAATATCTAGCAACCATGATGGAATTCCATCATGGTTGGGATAAATCTATCAGGAATGATGGCTAGGGCCGATGGAACTAGGCCATGAATCTCGCTAGTCCTTCGCGAAGCAGGCGCGGCGGATCGAGATGTCTTTTGCGGCCGGACGCCTTGAGGAGGAGTGCCATCATGAGTTCCATTCGTTTCGCGCTCAATCATATGTGCGCGCCATCCATGAGCCTGGAATCGTTTTTCGCCTCGGCAAGGGAGCTCGGAATAGACAGCGTGGAAATCCGCAACGATCTCGCCGGAAACGCGATCCTGGACGGCACGCCGGCCGCCGCCGTCAAGGAGCTTGCTGCGCGCCATGGGCTGACGATCATCTCGATCAACGCGCTGCAGCGCTTCAACGAATGGAATGACGATCGCGCCCGCGAGGCTGCCGAACTGATCAATTATGCGCGCGATTGCGGGGCGAGGGCGCTCGTGCTGGTTCCCGTCAACGACGGCAGCGGCCGTGAGCCGGAGGTGCGCCGCGCCAATCTCCGCAAGGCGCTCTCGGCCCTGAAGCCGATGCTGGAAGCCGCCGGTATCGTGGGACTGGTGGAGCCGCTCGGCTTCGAGATCTGCTCTCTGCGCCTGAAGAGCGAAGCGGCGGCCGCGATCGAGGAACTCGGGGCAAAAACCACGTTCTGCCTGGTGCATGATACCTTCCATCATCATCTCGCCGGCGAGTCCGCGATCTTCCCCGACCTGACCGGCCTCGTGCATATTTCAGGCGTCAGCGATGCCGATGTCTCCGTTGCCGACATGCGCGATCCTCATCGCGTTCTCGTCGACGCCGGGGATCGTCTCGACAATGTCGGCCAATTGCGGGCGTTGATCGCTGCCGGCTATGTCGGCCCAGCATCCTTCGAGCCGTTTGCCCCGGCGGTGCATGCCTTGAAGGAGCCGGTTGCGGCCCTCGGGGAGAGCATGGCCTATATTGCGGCTCAGCTCTGATCGATTCGGTAGTCCGCGGGCAACTTGCCCGCCAGCTCAATCGTGCGAATGCGTTTCGGGATGATCCGTGCCATGGTCCGATGGGATGATGTGCAGGTTCCCGAAGCGCACGCCGCGTTGCGTCACGACACTGTCGGCAAACGTCTTGATCTCGTCCGCCTTGCCCTTCAGCACGGAGACTTCGAGGCAATCGTGCCCATCGATATGAACATGCAGCGTCGAGACTGAAAGATCGTGGTGGTCGTGCTGCGCGGTCGTCAACCGCCGCGACAGGTCGCGGGTTTCGTGTTCATAGACATAGGTGAGCGCCGCGTAGCATCTGGCTTCGCCGCCGATAGCCGGCTGCGCGCGGGTCACGGCATCGCGAACGAGATCGCGCAAGGTTTCCGAGCGGCTGGCATAGCCGCGTTGCGCGCTGATCGTGTCGATCGTTTCCAGAAGATCGTCATCGATGGTGATGGTAATGCGCTGCATTTCCTGATCCTCTGTTGCGCTCGTGGCCTGCCGCGCTGACTAGAGGAAATTTCAGCGCGATTTGCAACGGTATCAGGCGTTATTGACGGCCGCGGAACCGGCGCTGATAGGTGGGGTCGTAGAGCGAGCTTTCGCGGAAATCGCTGGCGGCAAGCGATGGACCGACGAAGATCAGCGCGGTGCGTTCGATCGGTTCGGCCGCCACTTTCGCCTCGATCGTGGCGAGCGTGCCCCGGACGATCCGCTCATCCGGCCAGGATGCCTTGACGACGATCGCAACCGGGCAATCGCCGCCATAAAGCGGTGTCAGTTCCTCGACCACCTCTTTGAGTGCGTGGATTGCCAGATGGATGGCCAGCGTCGCGCCGGTCGCGCCGAATTTTTCCAGCGTCTCGTTGTTCGGCATCGGCGAGGCACGGCCGGAAACCCGCGTCAGGACCAGGCTCTGGGCGACGGCCGGGATGGTCAGTTCACGGCCGAGCGCTGAGGCCGCGGCCGCGAAAGCGGGAACGCCGGGGGTCAGGGTGTAGCTTATGCCATGCTTCTCAAGCCTGCGGATCTGCTCGGCGACCGCGCTCCAGACGGAGAGGTCGCCGGAATGCAGGCGCGCGACATCCTCGCCGGCTTCTGCCGCTTTCAGATATTCCGCCTCTATCTCGTCCAGCGACATCGGCGCCGTGTCGATGATGCGGGCGCCGGGCGGGCAATATTGCAGCAATTCCGGCGAAACGATCGATCCGGCATAGAGGCAGACCGGGCATTTGCCGATCAGGTCGCGGCCGCGCACCGTGATCAGGTCGGCCGCACCGGGGCCTGCGCCAATGAAATGCACTGTCATCGCTCTACCTCATTCCTGATTATGGCTTGATCCAGCACCATTGCGTCACGGGCATGGCCGGCCGCCAGCCGGTCATGCGTCCGACGGGCGCGGCGCGCGCGATATCGATGCGGATCAGCGAGCCGCCCCTGCGTGCCTGTTCGGCAAGCAGAAGGGCTTCCATTTCCGTCGTGACGGCATTGGCAACCAGCCTGCCGCCGCTTTTCAATCGGCCGATGGCGGCATCGAGCACACCGGCATCGCTGCCGCCGCCGCCGATGAAGACCGCATCCGGCGTCGGCAGCCCTGCCAGGGCATTCGGCGCCTCTCCCTCGACGATGGTCAGGGCCGGGACCCCGAAATTCGCTGCGTTGCTGCGGATTCGCGCTGCGCGCTCGACCGAAGCCTCGATGGCGATGGCGCGAAGCGAGGGATCGGCCAGCATCCACTCGATGCCGATCGAACCGGAGCCGGCGCCGATATCCCAGAGCAGTTCACCGTGGCGCGGCGAGAGTGCCGATAGCGTCATCGCACGGATTTCCCGCTTGGTGATCTGGCCGTCATGCTCGAAGAGGTCGTCGGCCAGGCCCGCGCTCAGCGGCAAAACCCGCGCGCCGGCTTCGGCTTTGACCTCGATGCCGCAGACGTTCAGATCGTTGACGCCGGAAAGAGCGAACTCGGCCGCGTTTTGCCGGGAGACTTTCTCCTGCGGACCGCCAAGCGCTTCCAGCACCGTCAGTTCGGATTGACCGAAGCCCGTGTTTCGCAGCAGGGCGGCCAGTTCGGCAGGCCCCTTGCCGTCGGAGGTCAGCGCCAGGATCTTGCGGCCGGGATGCAGATGCGGACGGATGAGATCGATGGGCCGTCCGTGGAGCGACAGGACCGTCGTCTCCTGCAAAGGCCAGCCCAGGCGGGATGCGGCAAGGCTGAAGGAGGAGGGCGCCGGGATAACGGTCATTTCCGTGGCCGGAATGCGTCGCGAAAGCGTCGCGCCGACACCGTAGAAGAACGGATCGCCGGAGGCGAGGACCACCGTCGGCCGGCCGCGCCGCTCAAGGACCGCCTCGACGGATCGTTCGAATGGCGAGAGCCATTGATGTGTCTCGCCGGTGATGACGGCGCTCATCAGTTCGATATGGCGTGCGCCGCCGAAGACGACCGGGGCCGAGGCGATCAGCTGTCTGGCCGTGTCGCCGATGCCGGCTGGACCGTCTTCGCCGATGCCGATAAGAGTGAGCCAAGGTTGAACGGAAGGTATCTCAGCCATGGGAAAGGTCCGCATTCTGATCCTGGGCGGCACGACGGAGGCCCGCGCGCTGGCGGCAGCCCTTGCCCGGCGCGTCGATCTCGACGTTGTCCTGTCGCTTGCCGGCAGGACCGCCGATCCGGCGCCGCAGCCCGTTCCGACACGCAGCGGCGGCTTCGGAGGCGCCGAGGGGCTTGCCCGCTATCTTCGCGACGAAGCCGTCGATCTGGTGGTCGACGCCACCCATCCCTTCGCGGCTCGCATTTCCGCCAATGCGGCCCGGGCCGCCGGTGAATGCGATGTGCCGGCCTTTGCGCTGCGCCGCCCGGCCTGGGCGCCGGTCGAAGGAGATGACTGGCTCTCGGTGCATAGCGTTTCTCAGGCCGTGACCGCGCTTGGCAACGCGCCATTGCGCGTCTTCCTTGCGACCGGCCGGCAGGAGGCGCATCAGGCGAACGCGGCGCCGCATCACCATTACTGGGTCCGCAGCGTCGATCCCGTCGAGCCGCCGCTCACGGCCCCGCATGTCGACTACATCCACGGCAGGGGACCGTTCCGGCTGGAGGACGAGCTGGATCTGTTGAAGAGGCATGCGATCGACGTGGTCGTCGCCAAGAACAGCGGTGGCGATGCGACCTATGCGAAAATCGAGGCGGCGAGGCGTCTCGGCATCAGGATAATCATGGTCGAGCGCGCGGAGACAGCCGGCTTGCCGGTGGTCGAAACAGTCGAAGCGGCGCTCGGTCAGATCGATCATTTCGTCTCTTCCCGGATGAAACGCGGCGTGTAGACCAGATCGGGCCGACCTTCGCGGGCGATGACGCGCGTCTCGGCCGAGCCGATGATGACGCAGGTTGCCATATCCGCCTGCGCGGCCTGCGCATCCGCAAGCCGTGCAACCGTCATGCGTTCGTCCGGCCGGCCGGCGGCCCGGCCGAAGATGACCGGCGTATCCGCAGGCAATATGGCCCGCACGATCTCGAAAGCCTTGCCGAGCTGCCACGGCCGCGCCTTGCTGATCGGATTGTAGAGCGCGATCACAAGGCCGGCCTCGGCAACGGCGCGAAGGCGGCGTTCGATGAGCGGCCATGGCTTCAGATTGTCCGACAGCGAGATCGCGCAGAAATCGTGCCCGAGAGGGGCGCCGATTCGTGCCGCCACGGCAAGCATGGCGGTGATGCCCGGCACGACGACGAGATCCACCGCGCGCCATTCCGCAGGGCCATGATCGATCGCCTCGCAGACGGCCGCCGCCATGGCGAAGACGCCGGGATCGCCGCCGGAAACGACGCAGACATTGACGCCGGCTGCCGCCCTTTGCAGGGCTACCTTGGCGCGGTCCAGCTCCTCGCGATTGTCGGAGACATGACGGATCTGGTCGCCGCGCAGCGTCAAGCGGTCGAGATAAGGGCCGTAGCCATAGAATTCTTGAGCGTCCGCAACCGCGCTCAGCGCCTCCGGCGTTGTCTGCGCGGGATTGCCGGGGCCGGTGCCGATGACATAGAGACGCCCGCTCATGGCCTGTTTTCCCAACCCGGAACCAGAACGAGCGAGAAATAGGGCGCCTCGGTATCGTCGCGGCTTGCAAGCGGCGTCATCGCCCCGTTCGCCATTGTGCCGCGCTCGACATAGATGGCTTCGTTCAGCCGACCGGCAGCATCCAGCGCACGGCGGATCTTCGGCAGGTTGCGGCCGACCTTCATGATGACGGCGGCCTGCGTGTCGCCGAGACGGCGCACGAGCTCGGCTTCCGCCATCGTTCCCGGCAGCACGGAGAGGACATCGTCTCCCTGCACCATCGGCAATCCGGCGAGAGACCAGCAGCCGGACATCGCGGTCACGCCCGGTATGACCTCGGTCGGGAAGCGGTCGGCAAGCCGCACATGCAGATGCATGTAGGAGCCGTAAAACAGCGGATCGCCTTCGCTGAGCACCGCAACCGTTTTTCCTTCGCGCAGATGTGCCGCCACCATCTCGGCCGACACGTCGTAGAAGGCCGTGATCTGGCTGATATAGTCCGGTGCGTCCTTGTCGACCTCCGTCGTAACGGGATAGTAGAGCGGCAGCAGCGTTACGTCCGCTTTCAGCAGGTCGCCCACGATGGCCCGTCCGTTGCCGCTTCGACCCTGCTTGGCGAAGTAGGCGACGACATCGGCGCGCTCGAGAGCCTTGACGGCCTTGACCGTCAGCAATTCCGGATCGCCGGGACCGGTGCCGACGCCGATCAGGCTTCCGCTTGAAGGCACACTCATAGGCCCGGCCTCGCAAGAGCGTTGAGGGCGGCTGCTGTCATGGCGCTGCCGCCGAGCCGGCCGCGCACGAGGGCAAAGGGCACACCGTAGGAATTTTCCGCAAGGGCATCCTTCGATTCGGCCGCGCCGACGAAGCCGACAGGCATGCCGATGATGGCGGCGGGCTTCGGAGCGCCGTCGCGCAACATTTCCAGAAGATGAAAAAGGGCAGTCGGCGCGTTGCCGATGGCGACGACCGCGCCGGCAAGGCGCTCGGCCCACAGATGCATGGCCGCTGCCGAGCGCGTGTTGCCGATGGTCCTGGCGATGTCCGCCGTGCGCGGGTCCTGCAGCGTGCAGATGACGTCGTTTGCCGCCGGCAGGCGGGCGCGAGTCACGCCACGGGCCACCATCTCCGCATCGCAGAAAATCGGCGCGCCGCCGGAGAGTGCCTTGCGGGCCGATGCGACGAAATCGGGGGAGAACATGAAATGCTGTGCCGCTTCCACCTGCCCGCAGGCATGGATCATGCGGACTGCAATATCGGCCTCGGCTTCGGGAAAACGCGACAGGTCGGCTTCGCTGCGGATGATCGCGAAGGAGCGTTCGTAGATCGCATCCCCTTCGCGGATATAGTCATAGTCAGGCATTTTTATCCCTGTCGTAAAGCCGTCGCGATTGCGTCCCGGCCGAGCCGTTTAAGACACTGCCGGGCCGATTCGCCAGCAGCTTTGTTGTTTCGTAGCAGTTCACCGAGCCGCGAGAGCGCCGATTTCAGTTTTTCCTTGCCGATGTAAGCCACGGGTTCGCTCGATGATGACCCATTTACGACAATAGCATAGCCCGTTGCAGCCCCGACGATGGTAAGCATCGCCGCAGACGGATGGGCGCATCCCTTTATGCAGCCCGACAGATGCACCCGGAGCGAGCCGTCGAGCAGACCGCTGCCGACCTCGAGGAGATCGGCGGCGGCCTGTCGCGTGGCGTAGTGGGCGGAGGCACATGCGCCGGCGCCGGCGCAGGGGATTGCATAATTCGCTGGATCGTCGGCACGCGTCTGAAAGCCGCAAGCCGCCGCGGCAGCCAGAATGCTTTCGATACGCTCGCGCGGCAGCCCGAGCAGCAGGAGGCTGTGTTCCGGTCCCGTGCGGATTTCACTCACGCCTGCGGCTTCCGCCAAGGCAAGAAAGCGGATGAGGTCCCGGGCGTGGATCTGGCCGAAGGATGGGCGCAGCCCGACGACGCAACGCCGATCGCCGAGCCGAATGAGGCCGACGGGGGAGACCGCGGGGCCGATTGCGCTACGCGCATGGTTCGGCAGGGCTGGAAACCGGGCGCGCAGAGATGCGGCGTCCAGATCGCGGCCGCGGGCGCGGGGTCCGATTTCGGCCAGCGCTTTCAGCAGTGTGACGACGCCGGCGACGACCTGTCCCCCAGGCAATGCGGCAAGAGGTGTGGCCGTTGCGTCCGTTCCGGCGATCGCAAGCGCCCACAGCCCTGTGTCGTCGCTGGAACGGATGGCCTTCAGGCGGATATCCGCCGAAAGTTCATCGAGAGTGAGCTGACCGCCGCCATCGACGATAATGGCAAGCTTGGCCGCCAGACGCGGCTTGGGGTCCAATGCATCGATCGCACGCCGCAGGCGGTCGGCCAAAGCCCGCGCGTCGGCGATCTGCGATGGGTCGACACCGTCAAGCGGCGGAACTTCGATGGCGACGCCGCTTTCCGGCACGATTCCCGCCCGATCGATATCGGCGGCCAGTCCGGCCATGCTTTGCGCCGTCATGCCGCGCAGCTGAAAATTGCCCCGGGCGGTGATTTCGATGAGGCTGTTACCGTGCTTGCCGGCGGCTTCGGCCAGCGCGCGAAATTGGGAGACGGTCAATCCCGGTGTCGATGGCCGCAGCCGTACGAGCAGGCCGTCGCCCGTTTGCATCGGCGCGCTGAGCGAGGGGCATGCACCGCGAACCATGGAGGGCGAGGGCGCTGCAACGCCATGGCCGCCGCCTTCCTCCTGCGAGAAACACCCTGGTCCTTCTATCGTCCGTTTGTCGACCGCAACCATAAGACTGCCCTTCATAAGGGACATTTCCTTGCATAAACCCGATCCGGCGGCAAACGATTTGGCGTCGCAGCGTTCATTCGCGGTCGTCGAAATCGCGCCCCTTGCGCAGCAGGTAGATATCCATGATCCACCCATGCCGGGCGCGGGCTTCGGCGCGCGTCGCGACGATGCGCCCGGAAACGTCGGCCAGCCTTCCCGCGATGGTGATCTCGTCCCCGGTGCCGAGATAGGCTCCCCAGTAGATATAGGCATCGGGATCGTCGATCTTGCTGAAAGCCTGCTCGCCGTCGAGCATGACCACGGCCGTTTCGGCAATGCCGGGAAAGCTTTCGGCCAGTCGCCGGCCGGTGGTGATCTGCACCGGCTTGCCGACGAGGTTGAGGGGAATGCGATGGCTCGCCGTCAGCGCCTGGATGCTGGTGATGCCGGGAACGACGCTGTAATCGAGGCCGACATTGCCGCGCGCGACGACGCGCTCGATGATGCGCAAGGTGCTGTCGTAGAGCCCGGGATCGCCCCAGACGAGAAAGGCCGCGCTTTCGCCTTCTGCCAGATGTTCCAGAAACAGCCGCTCATAGGTCGCGGAAATCGCCTCATGCCATTCATCGACGCCCTGTACATAGCCGCGCTGCGCCGTCTGGCGCTGGGGCACGTCATAATCCACGAAGCGCGTGGTCGTGCTGGTGATATAACGCTCGCAGATTTCCCGCCGGACATCGGCAAGCTCGCTCTTGGCTGCGCCCTTGCTGGGAATGAGGATGACATCGGCTGCATTCAGCGCGTTGATCGCCTGCACGGTCAGATGCTCGGGATTTCCCGTGCCGATACCGACGATGTGAATGTGCCGCATATGCTTGCCCTCGCGCGTCGAGCAATTCCAGGGAAAGTGCACAGCGGTTTTCCATCCGGAATTGCGAGGAAACAAAGAGATAGAGCGGCTCAGAGATTCCGTGAAAGGCTGAGCCGCTCCAGCGCTGTTTGCCGGAAGCGTCGGATCATTTCAAGGGGAAGGATTCAAGCCGGTTGCCGTTCGAAGGTCCAGCGATTGGCCATGTAGGTGCGCGGCGAGGTGCCGAGCATGCGTCGGAACATGGTGGTGAACGCCGCCACGCTCTCATAGCCGGCTTCGAGCGCGACATTGGTGACAGGCTGGCCGCCCGCAAGCTGCGGCAGGCAGGCAAAGACGCTGGCCTGCTGGCGCCAGGTCGTGAAGCTGATGCCGGTTTCCTTGCGAAACTGCCGAGTAAAGGTGCGGCGGCTCATGGCAAGTCTTTCGGCCCAATCGTCCAGTCTGGCATTGGGTGACGGATTGGCGAGATATTCGCGGCAGAGCGCGGTCAATCGGCGGTCGGAGGGAAAGGGCAGGCCGAGCGGACGTTCCGGCAGCGTCGCGATCTCCTCGACGAGCAGGGACAGGACCAGCTTGGCCTTTCGATGGCTGACCGGCGCCTCCCTCAGCCGAACGGCCTCCAGCAGCAGGCTGCGGGCGAGATCCGTCACCTCGACGACGCGCGGGGCTTCGTCCTTCGGCGGCTGGCTGCGCGGCGTCACATAGACCGATTTCATGCTGACGTCGCTCAGGATCTCGATCGAGTGCTCCATTCCGACGGGGATGAAGAGGGCGTGACCGGGCGGCACCATCCAGCGGCCGCGCGCGGTCATGATCAGGGCGACGCCGGCGAAGATGCAAAGCAATTGCGTGCGGCGATGATGATGCCACGGAACGGTGTAGCCCTGCGGCGGCTCGGCACTGTGGACGAGCACATCGGCGGGCGATTCCTCCATCCAGCGGATATTCTGGACATGGTCGTCGTCGAGGGTTGCCAGCAACTGTTTCGATAGCTTTTCCATTTTGGCCCAATCGCGAAACTACTGGACCAAAACACGAAAGAAGGTCATCCGCAAGCCGTGTAAAAGGCGGATCAAACAATACAGTCGGCGGATGTCGCCGACGCTGGAAGGATTCATCCATGGTTGCGGCATTTCCTGGTACGCCGGCCCGATATGAAAAGACGACGATGTCGATCGTCATGGCGGTCAGCACCTGCCATCTGCTGAACGATACGATGCAATCGCTGCTGACGTCGCTCTACCCGATGTTCAGAGAGAATTATGCGCTCGACTTCGTGCAGATCGGCCTGTTGACGATGATGTTCCAGATCACCGCATCGCTGCTGCAGCCGGTGGTCGGCATCGTCACCGACAAATGGCCGATGCCTTATTCGCTGCCGGTCGGCATGGTCAGCACGTTTTCCGGCCTGCTGTTGCTCGGCTATGCCGGCAGTTTCAGCATGCTGCTGATCGCCGCAAGCCTGATCGGCTTCGGTTCGGCCGTCTTCCATCCCGAGGCTTCGCGCGTGGCCCGCCTGGCGTCTGGCGGGCGCCACGGCCTGGCGCAATCGCTCTTCCAGCTTGGCGGCAATGCCGGTTCGGCAATCGGGCCGCTGATTGCCGCGTTCTTTGTCCTGCAGCATGGCCAGAAGAGCGTGGCCTGGCTTTCCGTGCTTGCCGTTATCGGGTTCATTGTTCTCAGCTGGGTCGGCAACTGGTTCATCAACCATCGCCGCCAGCAGTCGGCGCGGCCCGCACCGAGCCGCACGCTGCCGATCGCCCGCAACAAGGCGATGTGGGCGCTTGCCATCCTCATCCTGCTGACGGCGACGAAGAACGTCTACATGGCGAGCATATCGAGCTATTTCACCTTCTACGTCATCGACAAGTTCCATCTCGACGTCCGGGACGCGCAGCTGATGCTGTTTCTGTTCCTGGGGTCGGTCGCGGTCGGGACTATCATGGGTGGCCCGGTGGGCGACCGTTTCGGTGCGCGCTTCGTGATCTGGTTTTCGATCCTCGGCGTCATCCCCTTCGCGCTGCTGATGCCCTATGCGAACTTGTTCTGGACCTGCGTCCTGACGGTCATCATCGGCCTCGTGCTCGCCTCGGCCTTTCCGGCGATCGTGGTCTTTGCGCAGGAGCTGATCCCCGGCCGCGTCGGGCTGATCGGCGGCATCTTCTTTGGCTTCGCCTTCGGCGCGGGCGGACTTGGCGCGGCCTGGCTCGGTGACTTCGCAGATGCGCGCGGCATCCCCTTCGTCTACACGATCTGCTCGTACCTGCCGCTGCTCGGTTTGTTTACGATCTTCCTGCCACGCATCCCCAGGCATTGAACGAAATCGGCGGGCAAATCAGCCCGCCGATTTCTTGAATGCTGGTGCGAAGCCTGCTCGTCAGGCGTAGCGGCTGATGGCGAGATCGGTTGCGTCGATATCGGGCTTGCGGCCGCTGACGAGATCGCTGATGACGCGCGCCGAGCCGGAGCTCATGGTCCATCCGAGCGTGCCGTGGCCGGTGTTGAGGTAAAGCCCTTTGATCTTCGTCGGCCCGATGACCGGCGTGCCGTCCGGCGTCATCGGCCTCAGGCCTGACCAGAAGGACGCCTTGGCGACATCGCCGCCGGGGAAGAGATCGGTGACGGAATGCTCGAGCGTCTGCCGCCGGGCGAGGCCGAGATCGTTCGTATAGCCGGATATTTCAGCCATGCCGCCGACGCGGATGCGATCGCCAAGGCGCGTGATGGCGATCTTGTAGGTTTCGTCCATCACGGTCGATTCCGGCGAGCGCGATGCATCGGTGATCGGAATCGTCAGCGAGTAACCCTTGACCGGATAGACGGACAGGCTGATGCCGAGCGGCTTCAGCAGCAGTGGCGAATAGCTGCCGAGCGCAACGACGACCGCATCGGCATCCATACGCCCGCGATTGGTCACGACGCCGCGTGTCTGGCCGCCCTGAACGTCGAGCCCGTTGATCGTCGTGTCGTACTGGAACCGGACGCCGAGCTCGACTGCCTTTGCGGCAAGCGCATTGGTAAACTTGAAGCAATCGCCCGTTTCGTCCTTCGGGGTCAGCAGGCCGCCGACGACCTTCTCCCGGACATGCCGGAGCGCCGGCTCGACGCGGATGCATCCATCGCGATCGAGCACTTCATAGGGAATGCCGTCGGCCGCGAGCGCCTTGACGTCCTTTGCCGAGGCGTCGAGCTGCTGCTGCGTGCGGAAGAGCTGCAGCGTACCCTGCATGCGCTCGTCATAGGCGATGCCCGTCTCCTCGCGAACCTGGGCGAGCGAGATGCGGCTATAGTCGGCCAGGCGCAGCATCCGGCTCTTGTTGATCGCATAGCGTTCCGACGTGCAGTTGGACAGCATCTTGACCAGCCAGGAAAGCATCGCGCCGTCGACCTTGGGCCGCAGGATGAGCGGCGCATGTTTCATGAACAGCCACTTCATCGCTTTTGCGGGGATGCCGGGCGCTGCCCAGGGCGAGCAATAGCCGAAGGAAACTTCGCCCGCATTGGCAAAGCTCGTTTCCAGCGCCGGCCCCTGCTGCCGGTCGATGACCGTGACTTCGTGCCCCGCCCTGGCAAGCTGATAGGCGGATGTCACACCGACGATGCCGGCACCCAGTACGACGACTTTCATGATGTCCTCAGAGAATTGAGCATTGGGAAGTTCAGCGATATTGCCTGTTGTAGCGGTGGCCGAGACTGGTCAGGATCTCATAGGAAATCAAGCCGGCATCCCGGGCAAGATCTTCCAGGGTCTGGTGATGCCCCAGAACCTCGACCATGCTTCCGAAAGACAGGGTGCCTTCGGGCAGGGCGCTGATATCGATTGTGATGCTGTCCATCGATACGCGGCCGACGATCGGCAGACGCACGCCGTCATAGTAGACTGCGCCGCGATCGCTGAGGCTGCGCGGCAGGCCGTCGGCATAGCCGGCGGCGATCGTGGCAAGTCGGGTCGGGGCTTTCGTCACATGTACGCCGCTATAGCCGACGCGCGCGCCAGCCGGAACGGTTCGGGTCTGTACCACCGCGACATCGAGCCGAACGACCGCTTCCATGGGATTGGCGACACCATTCGTCGGAGCGCCGCCGTAAAGGGCAATTCCCGGCCGGGCCAGTGCGCCATGAAAGTCCCCGCCGAGGAAGATGCCGCCGGAGTTCGCAAACGAGATATCGTAATCCGGGAATTCCGCCGCGATGCGATGCATTTCCGCAAGCTGGTCGGCATTCTGTGCGCTGTCGACGTCGTCCGCCGAGGCGAGATGGCTCATGATGAACAGGATATCGATAGCGTCCGATGTTTGCAGGTGAGCCGCGACGGAGCCCCTGTCTTCCGGCGGTATGCCGAGCCGCGACATGCCGGTGTCGAACTGCAGAACCGCGGAAAGCCTGCGCGGGAGGGATTGCGCGATGTCGGACCATTGCCGCAACTGATCGAGCGAATTGATGACGGGCACGATGCCGCCTTCGGCGCAGGCGGCTTCATTGCCGGGCAGCAGGCCGTTCAGCACGAAGATTGTCGCGTTGCCCGGCAGTTGCGGGCGCAGCCGCAGCGCCTCCATGAAGTGAGCCACGAAGAAATGCCGGCAGCCACGCGCATAGAGCGCCTTTGAGACCTGATTTGCGCCGAGCCCATAGGAGTCGGCCTTCACCACGGCGGCTGCGCGCGCGGGCGCAACCATGGCGGACAGCTTTTCATAATTCCGGCACAGGGCTGCCAGATCGATCGTCAGATAACCGCTAGCCCCGGTATCGACCGCCAGTTTCGGCCCCCGGGAATCCACTATGCCGCCGTCCATATCCACCCTCGTTTTTCTGGGAGCAGATTATTGAAATGATCGTAGAATTGCCGGTCAAATAGTGATTGATTATTGTGTTATTGAATTGATATTGAAACGATCTGCGAATTTTTGAAAGAATCCACATGGCCGCTCTGGATGCGATCGACCGTAATATCCTTCGCCTGCTTCGTCTCGATGCCCGCGTCAGCAATGCGAAGCTGGCAAGCGAAGTGGGGCTGTCGCCATCCGCCTGTCTGCGGCGTATCAAATTGATGGAGCAAGCAGGCGTTATCCGCGGCTACACCGCCTTGGTGGACACGTCCCAGGCCGAAACCGCGATTGCCGTCATCATCAACATCACGCTCGAGCGGCAGACGGAGGACCACCTCGATCGTTTCGAGGCGGCGGTGCGCAAGCACCCGGAGATCAAGGAGTGCTTTCTGATGACGGGTGGCTCCGATTATCTGTTGCGCGTGGAGGTCGCCAATCCGGGCGATTTCGAGCGCATCCACAAGGATATTCTTTCGACCATGCCGGGTGTGCTGCGAATCCATTCGAGCTTTTCGATCCGCAACGTGCTTGCGACACGGCCGAAAAGCTCGCGCTGAGTGGATATCATTCCGCCACGTCGCGAGCCTGATCCCAGCCGATGCCGGCCGCGGCCTGCACCTCGCATATCAGGCCGCCCGGCTCGTAGCTGATATGGACATCGCCATTCAATTCGGCGGCCAGCAGGCTTCCGATCAACCGGGAACCGAAACCCTTGTGCGTCGGCTGTTTCACCGTCGGCCCGCCCGATTCCTGCCAGCGCAGCTTGAGCAGGTCCGTCTTGCCGGTTTCCAAGAGCCAGGTAATGGCGACACGGCCATCCGGCACCGAAAGCGCGCCGTATTTCGCGGCGTTCGTGGCGAGCTCATGCAGCGCAAGCGATATGGAGACGACGGCCCTCGGCGCAAGCTTGATCGCCGGGCCGGAAACCTCGAATCTGTCCTTCGGATAGGGTGACAACGCCTGGGCGATGACGGCCGTCAGCTCGGCCTGCTCCCAGTTGCCATGGATCAGCAGATCATGGGCGCGGGCCATCGAAGACAGCCTCGCCTCGAAGGTTTCGACCGAGGTTTTGTCGGCATCGCTGCGCCCGAGCGTCTGGCGCGCAATGGCCATGACCGTCGCAAGCACGTTCTTGACGCGATGGTTGAGTTCGCCGACAAGCACCGTCTGAAGCCTCTCGGCCTCCTTTTTCGCGCTGATGTCGTGGGCGATCTTCGATGCGCCTACGATCCGGCCATAGGCGTCGAAGATCGGGGAAACGCTGAGCAGAACGTCGACCAGTTCGCCGGATTTGCAGCGTCGCTTGGTTTCGTAAGGCTCGACTTTGTGGCCTGCGCGGATCTGGGCGAGGATTGCCGGCTCTTCTTCGCTCCGGTCATCGGGAACGAGCATCATGACCGACTGGCCGATCGCCTCCTCGGCCGATTGGCCGTAGAGCCTTTCGGCGCCGGTGTTCCAGCTGGTGATTACCATGTTGAGGTCGGTGCTGAGGATGGCGTCGTCCGACGAGGCGATGATCGCGGCCAGGCGCCGTTCGACTTCCTGGGCGCGCTTGCGCTCGTTGATATCGATGACGACGCCGGAGACCCGCTGGATGCGTCCCGAAGCGTCCCGCAGGCCGGAAACGGTATTGGCCACCCAGACGAGGCTGCCGTCCTTGCGGACGTAGCGCTTTTCGATTTCGAAGCTTTCGCCGGTCGCCATCATCGTCTCGAACAGCCGCATGTTCTCGTGCAGGTCGTCCGGGTAGGTGATGTCCTGCATCCGCATGCCGAGAAGCTCGTTTTCCGAATAGCCGACGATCTCGCAGAAGCGCCCGTTCACCAGGACGAAGCGGCCATCGAGCTCGCATTGGACGATGCCCGTTGCCGATTGCGATATGACGCCGCGAAACCGCTCTTCGCTCTCGCGCAAAGCCTGGTCGGCCCGGACGCGCTCCGTCGTTTCGTTGACGATGCAGAAGACACCGAGCGCCCTGCCGTCGCCATCGCGAACGGGCGAGTAGGAGATGTCGAAATAGGCCGTTTCCGGGTAGCCGTGGCGCTCGATATAGAAAGGGCGATCCTTGGCGGAAATCGTACTTCCGTCTTGCAGGACCGAGCGCAGAAGCGGCTCCAGATCGCTCCAGAGCTCCGTCCAATTTTCCTTTGCCGGACGTCCCAGTGCTCGCGGGTGCTTGTCGCCGATGGTGGGCGCATAGGCGTCGTTATAGAGAGCAACGAAATCCTCGCCCCAGAACATGACGATCTGGGCTCGTGCAGATAGCATGATGTCGACGGCAGTCGTAAGGCAGGCGGGCCAGGCCGATCTCGGGCCAAGTCGGGTCGACGCCCAATCGAAGCCAGATATGAGCGCTGCCATCTCATTGGGTTGACTTGTCAGTTCAGGCACGATGTTCAGGACAGTATCCTCTCTTGAGCGATGGCAGTCCGCACGGGATGCCTGATCCGCTCATGTTCGCGAGGACTCATAGCATATTCCCCCGGGCAAAGTGCAGGAGGAATATTCGTTGATTTCAACGTATATAAGCGATTTTTGCGGCAAGGATTTCACGGACGCCGCAACAGGACACGGGCCGCCCTGTTGCGAACGCATCCCCCGGCTGCCGAAGGTGATTTCTGCTGCCCGGCAAGTTCGAATTTTGCCTTGAGGAATGAGGCTCGGCGCCGCCACTTCGAATGAGCATGGCCGGCAAATGCGAAGCCAAGACCGGCAATCGGAAATATCGGCGCATCATGCAACTGATATGATGCGCCGTCTGGCGCTTATGAACGGAGAGATCGCTGGCCCGGTCCAGCTTCATGGACTTGCGGAGCCATTCTCTCTTTGGTTTGACGCAACTCCGGCCGGAAAATTGTTGTAAACTTTTCCCGGGATTGCTCTATCGTCCTGGCCGATGCCGGCCAGGACGTTCCGATCGCGCAGATACGGATAGAGTCAGGTGGCGGACGGTCGGGTCGCGAACACGGCCGCCGTGTCGCCGCTCAAGCCGCGCGCTGCAGCATGCCGAACAGGTCGCGCGGGTCGTCCGGATCGGCGATGATGTCGAGCTTCTGGAAGTAATCCGTGCCCGCCAGCTTCTCGCGGACGTAGCGCAGGGCCGAAAAGTCCTCGATCGCGAAACCGACGCTGTCGAACAGGGTAATCTGCCTTTCGCTGCTGCGGCCCTTGGCCCGGCCGTTTATGACCTGCCACAGTTCGGTGACGGGATAGTCCGGGTCCATTTGCTGGATCTCGCCTTCCACACGCGTCTGCGGCGGATATTCGACGAAGGTGTCGGAGCGCAGAAGGATGTCGCGATGGAGTTCCGTCTTGCCGGGGCAATCGCCGCCGATGGCGTTGATGTGGACGCCGGCGCCGACCATGTTGTCGGTCAGGATGGTGGCGTATTGCTTGTCGGCGGTGCAGGTGGTGATGATGTCGGCGCCTTCGATGGCGGCCTGGGCCGAAGTGCAAGGCACGAGGCGCAAGCCCTTCCCGGTGAGATTGCGCACCGTCTTTTCAGTCGCCTTCGGATCGATGTCGTAAAGGCGGACTTCCTCGATTCCCAGGACCGCCTTCATCGCCAGCGCCTGGAATTCCGCCTGTGCGCCATTGCCGATCAGGGTGAGGCGGCGGGATTTCGGCGGCGCGAGATGTCTTGCGGCCATGGCCGAGGTTGCCGCCGTGCGCAGCGCCGTCAGCAGCGTCATTTCGGTCAGCAGCACGGGATAGCCGGTCGACACTTCCGCAAGCAGGCCGAAAGCGGTCACGGTCTGCAACCCCTGAGCCATGTTCTTTGGATGGCCGTTCACATATTTGAAGCTGTAGACCGCTCCGTCCGAGGTCGGCATCAATTCGATGACGCCGTCATGCGAATGGGAGGCGACGCGGGGAGTCTTGTCGAAAAGGTCCCAGCGACGGAAGTCCGCTTCGACGGCGTCCGTGAGTTCGACCAGCACGGTTTCGATGCCGACGTGATGCACGAGGCGCATCATGTTCTCGACGCTGACGAAGGGGATGAAGGCTCTTTCCGATGGGAGCGGTGCGGGCATTCTCTTATCCTCGATGAGATTATTTCCCATAGGGTATCAAGCGGAACGATTGACTGAAATCGCAAAACTGTGCCAGTTTTGGTATGAGTTTGCACAAATTGCCCAGAAATTTTGACCAAAAAGACAAAATCAGGATTGCGGTATGGCACTTGCCAAATATATCCCCGATGATCTCGACCGGCGGATCATCGCCCATCTGCGTGCCGATGGCCGCGCTTCGCTCTCCAAACTGTCGGACGCGCTGGGCGTTGCGCGGGGCACGGTGCAGAACAGGCTGGACCGGTTGATCGAGACCGGCACGCTGCTGGGTTTCACCGTGCGGGTGCGCGAGGATTATGACGAACAGACCGTGCATGCCGTCATGATGATCGAAGTGGTCGGAAAATCGACGACCCAGGTCATCCGCAAGCTGCGCGGCCTGCCGGAAATCTATTCGCTGCACACGACCAATGGAAACTGGGACCTGGTGGCCAATATCCGGGCGACCAGCCTTTCGGACTTCGATCGCGTTCTGCGCGAGGTGCGGATGATCGACGGTGTCGCCAACAGCGAAACGAGCCTGCTGCTCAGCAGTCTCTGAGAATGCCGGCGCCGTCGCGCCATGGCGGCTTGGATTTCTTCCGCCGCACGTTCCCGCAGGCAGGTGCCGGCGTTTCAGGCCTGAACGTTCGTGTACGCGATTCGGCGGTGTGTGGCGGCAAGGGGCGTGGCGCTTGAAAATTCGCTCCATGTGTTGTTATGATCTCGCATGGAACTCGCTCTGCTCGCTCACGCTCTTGCCTGGACCGTCTTCGGACTGGTTGTCGTGACCACGGTCGTCCCGGTCAGGACGCGGTATCACTTCATGGCCCTGGCGAGTGTCGACAGCATGATTCCGTTCGCCCTTTTGGGATTCCTGTTCGTGATGGCTTACCCGGATGATCGCCGCATTATTGCGCTGGTGTGCATATCGGGCGCCGCGGCGAGTGAATCGCTCGCATTGGTGCTTCCGGAGAAGTGTCTGCGGATAGAACGTGCGATCCTGAAAGTCCTGGCGACCGTCTCTGGCTTGTTGCTGGGCGCTTTGTTCGCGGAACTCATATAGCAGGCCTCGTAATCCTGTTGCCGCCCCGTCAGTCAGGTCCCGACGGGTCGCTCCATAGGGCGGCAGAGCAGTGGCCTATCCTTCCATATACAACTATCGATCCGAAGGTTTACCGCTTTGGCTCTCCAGCCGATAGCGATGTCCTGGATAAATCAGCCGGGCCGTGGACACCACGCCGCGCGCCGACCATGTCCGCCTGCGGATTGTCAGGCAGGGTTCGGTTTTCAGGATCGTCAGCAGCTTGCATTCCCAGGCTTGCGGCAGGATCGCCTCGACCACATGCTCCGATCCGCTCAAGGGGGCGACGGCCGAGAGATAGGCGTTCGGCGTCATGCCGGTGAAGTCCTGCTGCAGGTAGTCGGGCGCGGCTTCCGGGTGGACGTGCCGGTCCTCGATCTGCACGGGTACGCCATTTTCGCTGTGTACGATCAGCGAATGGAAAACCGGTGATCCGATATCGAGCTCCAATGCGTCTGCAACGTCGGGCGATGCGGCTTCCCGGGCCAGTACGATCACGGTCGCCTGATGGGAATGGCCGCGTTCGGCGATTTCCTCGGCGATGTTGCGCACCTCGAACAGGGCGGATGCGCCCTTGCGTTCGGCGACGAAGGATCCGACGCCCTGGATGCGGACCAACTCGCCCTCGTTGGCCAGTTCGCGCAACGCGCGATTGGCCGTCATCTTGCTGACGCCGAGTTCGGTGACCAGTTCGTTTTCGGATGGAACTCTATATTTCGGTGGCCACTCGCCGCTATGGATGCGATCGAGTATCATCTGCTTGACACCGGCATAGAGAGGGGATGCGTCGTTTTCCGCCAGTTCGCGTTTCATCTCGCCGGAGCGCTTCATTGCCTATTCCCTTCGCACGAACTGAATCTGCCTCGAAAACAACTTTCCCACTTGAATATCATAAATTATCTCATATGGTACCCTATACAACCTCGCAATCAATCCTAAAAATGAGTTAGGAAAGCGGGCAAGCCGGCAAAGATCGGCGGGAAAATGCTGCAAGGCCTGTTTTAACTTCAGAGGAGCTCTACACGATGAAATTCAGTGCAATTCTCTTGTCCGGTGCCGTAGCTGCCGCCGCCTTCGCGGCCCCGGCCGTCGCCAAGGACTGGAAGACGGCGACGATCACCCTGGAAGGCGCCTATGCGCCGTGGAACATGACGAACGCCGATGGTTCGCTCGGCGGGTTCGAGCCGGAACTCGCCAAGGTGCTGTGCGAGCGCGCCAAGATCGACTGCAAGCTCGTCGCTTCCGATTGGGATGGAATGATCCCGGCGCTGAATGCCGGCAAGTTCGATGTCATCATGGATGCGCTGTCGATCACCGACGAGCGCAAGCAGGTCATCGGCTTCACCATTCCTTACGCCGCCACGCCGGCTGCCTTCGCAACCGCCAAGGACAGCCCGCTCGCCAATGCCGCAGGCACCGGCACCACGATCAAGATGACCCCCGGCCAGACCGGCGTCAAGGAGATCGACGTGTTGAAGGAAGCCTTCAAGGGCAAGACGATCGGCATCCAGGCGGCAACCGTCTACGCCAAGTTCGTCTATGACAACTTCGGCTCGATCGCCACCATCCGCGAGTACAAGACCGGCGCGGACCGCGATCTCGATCTCCAGAACGGCCGTATCGACCTCGGTTTCGACGATGCCGTGTACTTCGCGAATGCCTTCGCCAGCGCGAACGACTCGCTTGCCTTTACCGGTCCGGAAATCGCCGGGTCCATCTGGGGCGAGGGCGAGGGCCTCGGCATCCGCAAGGCCGATACCGACCTGCGCGACAAGCTGAACGAGGCCATCAAGTCGGCACTCGCCGACGGCACTATCAAGACCCTGTCGATGAAGTGGTTCAAGGTCGACGTCAGCCCTGAATGATCGTCGCGACCTTCAGGTCGTCGTCATCGGTCTCCGGCTTTGATGCCGGAGACCGTATGATATCCTGATGCGTGAAACTGCCACGGACAGGGATTGGATCTATGGCAACCTTGCAATTGCTGGGCTTCGGCTCGAACGGGTGGGGCGCGCTGCTGCTCGTGGCCACCCTGATGACACTTGCCGTAACGGCAACGGCTTTGGCCATCGGCGCCGTGCTGGGCGCGATCGTCGCTTTCGCCAAGCTTTCCGGCAGCTTGATATTGAAGACGCTCGGCAATATCTACACCACGGTCTTTCGCGGCGTCCCCGAGCTTCTGATTATCTACCTGATCTATTTCGGCGGATCCTCGGCGATGACATCGGTCGGCAAGTGGCTCGGCTATGATGGTTTTCTCGGGCTGCCGTCCTTTGCCGCGGGCGCGCTTGCGGTCGGCATCATCTCGGGTTCCTATCAGGCGGAAGTTTTCCGTGGCGCCTATCTCGCCATTTCCAAAGGCGAGCTGGAGGCGGCGTCGGCGATCGGCATGCATCGCGGCTTGCGCCTGCGCCGCATCATTATCCCGCAGGTCCTGCGTTTCGCCATTCCCGGCCTCGGCAATGTCTGGCAGCTCAGCCTCAAGGATTCCGCCTTGATCTCCGTGACCGGCCTTGCCGAGCTGATGCGCACAAGCCAGGTGGCGGCAGGCTCTACCCGCCAGTATTTCCTCTTCTTCATTGTCGGCGGGCTGCTCTATCTGATCCTGACCAGCCTGTCGGATCGCGTGTTCAACAGAGCGGAGCGTCGTGCCAATCGCAGCATGCCGGCTGCCACCATCGGCCAGGCTTGAGGAGGAAGACATGGACTTCGAGTTCCTTTCGAGCACGATGATCACGCTGCTGAAGGCCGTGCCGACCACGCTGCTGTTGTTCTTCCTGTCGATTTTCTTCGGCGGGCTGCTGGCGCTGATCATCGTCGCGATGCGGGTCAGCGGCAATCCGATCCTGTCCGGCTTCGCCAAGGGTTATATTTTCGTCTTCCGCGGCTCGCCGCTGTTGATCCAGATGTTCCTGGTGTTCTACGGGCTGGCGCAGTTCTCGATCATTCGTTACTCGTTTCTCTGGCCGTTCCTGCGCGAGCCGGTCGTCTGCGCGATCCTGTCGCTGGCGCTTTGCACCGCCGGCTATTCGGCCGAGATCTTCCGGGGCGGCATCCGCGCCGTTTCGCCGAAGGAGATCGAAGCGGCGCGCTCGATCGGCATGTCCGGCTTCCTGCTCGTGCGCCGTATCATCGCGCCCATCGCCTTCAGGCATGCCCTGCCGGCCTATTCCACCGAGATCGTCCTGATGATGAAGTCGACGGCGCTTGCAAGCCTCGTCACGGTCTGGGAGGTCACGGGCGTTGCCCAGCGGCTGATCTCGCAGACCTATCGCACCATGGAAGTCTTTCTCTGTGCCGCGATCATCTATCTCGTGCTGAATTTCGTCATTCTGCAGGCCATGGCCCTGCTGGAATATTCCTTGTCACGCCATCGCCGTGCCGTTCCGCCGGCGCTGAAGGCTTAAAGCTTAACGGAGCAGGCAAATCATGCCAGGTGTCACCCGACTTTCGGTCCGCAACATCCGCAAGAGCTTCGGCAATCATGAAGTCCTTCGCGGCATATCGCTCGACGCCCGGGACGGCGATGTGATTTCGCTGCTTGGAGCCTCGGGCTCGGGCAAATCGACCTTCCTTCGTTGCATCAACCTCCTCGAAATCGCTACCGATGGCGAGATCTGGGTGGACGGCGAACAGATCCGCATGATCCATAAGAACGGCCAAAGCCGCCCGGCGAGCCACAAGCAGGTGGATCATATCCGTTCGGAACTCGGCATGGTGTTCCAGAGCTTCAATCTCTGGTCGCATATGACGATCCTGCAGAACGTCATCGAGGGGCCGGTCCATGTCCTGAAGCGTCCGCGCGCCGATTGCATCGCCGAGGCCGAGGCGCTTCTGGAAAAGGTCGGCATTGCCGACAAGCGCCACGCTTATCCCGCGCATCTTTCCGGCGGCCAGCAGCAGCGCGCGGCGATTGCCCGCGCGCTGGCCATGAAGCCGAAGGTCATGCTATTCGACGAGCCGACCTCGGCGCTCGATCCGGAGCTTGTCGGCGAAGTGCTGCGCGTCATGCGCTCCCTTGCCGAGGAAGGCATGACGATGCTGGTGGTCACGCATGAAATGAGCTTTGCCCGCAACGTTTCCAACCGCGTCGTCTTCATGAAGGAAGGCCTCGTCGAAAGCAGCGGCACACCGGATGAAATGTTCGGCGGCGGCGCTTCGCCTGCTTTCCGCCAGTTCATCGGCCACTTCGGAAACGGGCAATGACCGTCACCATCGACAAGCCGTTGTCCTGGCGCGAGGTCGCACGCGTTGGCGGCGGTGAGCCGCTGGCGTTGTCCAATGCAGCGTGGGAACGCGTTGCCGCGGCAAGCCGCATCGTCGCGCGTATCGTTGAAACCGGCGTGCGCGCCTACGGCGTCAACACCGGTGTCGGCGCCTTGTCCGATACGGTGGTCGACCGCCAATCCCAGAGCAGGCTTTCGCGCAATATCATCCTCAGCCATGCCTGTGGCGTCGGCCCGCTTTTGCCGGCGCGCCAGGTGCGTGCCATCATCGCGGCACAGATCGCCAATTTCGCCCATGGCCATTCCGGCGTGCGGCCCGAGATCATCCGGCATCTGGCGGCGTTTCTCGAACATGACTGCATTCCGGAAGTTCCCTCCAAGGGATCAGCCGGCTATCTCACGCACAATGCGCATACCGCTCTCGTCCTGATCGGCGAGGGCAGGGCTGTCGTGCAGGGCAAATCCGCGAGCGGCTCTGAGGCGCTTGCGGCAATCGGCCTGGAACCCCTGGTGCTCGGCGCCAAGGAGGGTCTGAGCCTCGTCAATGGCACGGCCTGCGCCACCGGATTGTCGGCGCTTGCCGTCGCCCGCGCCGAACGGCTGCTGGACTGGGCCGACGCCATTGCCGCCCTGACGCTGGAGGCGGCCGGTTGCCAGATGGCGGCCTTCGACGAGGCCGTGCTGGCCCTTCGCCCGTCGGCGGGGATCGCAAAGGTCGGCCGCAGGCTGCGCAGCCGGTTGCATGGAAGCGGCCTCGTCGCTGCGGCTTTCGGGCGGCGGACGCAGGATGCGTTGAGCCTGAGGTCAGTCCCCCACGCGCATGGCGCCGCCTGGGATGTGTTCGAACAGACGGCCCGCGTCGTCGACCAGGAACTGGCCTCGGTAACGGACAATCCTGCCGTTTCGGGCACGCCCGAGCAGCCCGTCGTCTCCTCCGAAGCGCATGCGGTCGCTCCGGCTCTCGGCCAGGCTGCCGACAGTCTGGCGATCGCGATCGCGCAGATCTCGGCCATGAGCGAGCGTCGGACGGACCGTCTCGTCAATCCGCTGGTCAGCGGTCTTCCGCCTTTCCTGGCGAGCGACGCCGGCAGCCACTCCGGCTTCATGATTGCCCAATATACGGCGGCCGCCCTGAGCAACGACAACAGGCGCCTGGCTGCTCCCGCATCGCTCGACGGCGGCTTGACCTCCGGCCTTCAGGAGGATTTTCTCGCCCATCCGACGGCGGCTGCCAGCAAGCTGCTCGCGATCCTCGACAATGCCGAATATATCCTGGCGATCGAACTGATGGCGGCGGCGCAGGCGCACGATCTTCTCGTCTCCAACGGAGCGCGGGCGCCGGGAACGGAGCGCGTCCATGCGGCGGTTCGTTCCTGCGTGTGCCTTTACGGCGACGATCGTCCCTTGAGTGCGGATATCGAAGCATTGCGAACCTTGATCGCCGATGCCGCGCCGCCGGCGGACAGTGAAACTGGAGCGTGACATGCCTGTGGAATTCGACATTGCCGTCATCGGGCTCGGTGCGATGGGAAGCGCAGCCCTGTCCTTCGCCGCGGCTCGCGGCGCAAAGGCAATCGGGATCGAGGCTCACTTCCCCGCCCATGCGCTCAGTTCCTCGCATGGCGACAGCCGTCTGATCCGCCTCGGCTATTTCGAGGATCCGTCCTATGTTCCGCTGCTGACGCGAGCCTATCGGAACTGGCGCTCGCTGGAGGCGAGGCTGCGCGCCGAGATCATGACGGTAACGGGCGTTCTGCAGATCGGGGCGCCCGACAGCAAGATCGTCAGCGGCACGCGCGCCTCCTGCGACCTGCATGGATTGCCGCATGAAATTCTCGACAGGGATGCCATGAAACGGCGCTTTCCGGCTTTCGTGCTGGAAGAAGGCGAGATTGGCCTGCTCGATCCGCAAGGAGGCTATGTGCGCCCCGAGGCGGCAATCATGGGCTACCTGAGGCTTGCCGCCGAAGACGGCGCGGCCGTGCATTTCGGCGAACGTGTCGTCTCCATCGAGCCGGACGCAACGGGCGTAACCGTCGTTTCGACCATGGGCAGATATCGCGCCCGCAAGGCGATCGTCGCAACCGGCGCCTGGATCGCGGAGCTTGTGCCGCAATTGAAAGCGCATGCGCAACCGATCCGGCAGGTGGTCGCCTGGTATCAGCCGAAGGACGGTTTCGTCGCGCAACCGCAGCGCATGCCATGCTTCCTGCGTGACGAGGGAGACGAAGGCTCCTATTTCGGCTTTCCGGCAATCGGCGTCGATGGCGTGAAAATCGGCCGCCACGCTCATTTCCGGGAGCCCATTGATCCCGCCATGCCCAATCCGCCGGTCAATGACACGGATACCGATTTGCTCGATAGTTTCGCTCGCAAGCGCCTTCCGGATGCGGCGTCTTTTCGCGTGCGGGCAACGACCTGCCGCTATACCATGCTGCCGAGCGAGGATTTCCTCATCGATATAATGCCGGATCAGCCAAATGTCGTCGTGTCCTCGGCCTGCTCCGGTCATGGCTTCAAGTTCACCAGCGTCGTCGGCGAGATCCTGGCGGATTTGGCGCTCGAAGGGGGAAGTGCGTTGCCGACGGCGCTGTTCTCCTTCGAAAAACATTTCGGCCATCAATCGGCCTAGCCGCCAAAGGCACGGTTGTTTCTAGCCGATCGTCATGCGTCGCAATACGTCCGATCGGAAATAGAAGTGCTGGATGAGCGCGCCGAGAATGTGAAGGACGACGACGACCCAGAGCAGGGATTTGATCGGTCCGGCATGGACGAAGGCGGCGGTATCGATTCCCAGATAATAGGCCGCCATTCCCGAAAGCGGCATCGCAAAAAGCAGCACATACAGCAGGACATGCGTTATCCGCGCGATATAATGCAGGAAGGCGGGCTGACCATCCGGCATGGCGGGCAGGTTGGATGAAAACCTGACTGCGAGGCGCACGATGGCGAGCAGCAGGATCGCGATGCCGGCATAGGCGTGGACATTGGCGCTGGCAATATCGTCCGGCGACGGCGTCCGGCCGTTGCGGATCAGATGTCGCCACGCATTCATCCCATCGGGAAACAGGAGATTGAAGAAGATGAGGATGGCCACGAGCCAGTGGAGGAGGCGCTGCGGAACGGAATAGCGGTCTTTGGCGGGCATATCGTCTCCCGATATGAGAATCTATCTAAAACTAACGCAGGATCCTAACGGGAACCTGAATGCGTCAGGCCTTTTTCCGCTGCCGCCGAGCATCACGCTGGCGCGTTGCCGAACACGTAGACGCCGGGATATGATCCTCATGTCGGAAGACTGGAGCCCGCCTTGTCCAGGGCTAAGCCTCTATTTGTCCAGCAGCGCCAGATGCCGGCACGACTGCGTGCTCCGATCGATCTGATCCGCGAGCAAATGCCTCGCGCGCAACGCCGGCCAAAGATTAAGTTTCAGACATGAATCTTCATAGCGCTTGAGCGGCGCCATATCGGGATGTAGCCATATCGCCCGAGGCAGCAGCACGACGATTGCTTGAAAGGTGAGTTTACCATGGACCAGAAGATCGAAGCCGTTCTCGAAGCCTACCACGAACTTATTCGCGAAGAGCGCAGCAAGCCAAAGGAAATGCCGCCCGGCGGCCGCGATGGCGGCCAAGATCGCCGCTTGAGGGCTGTCGGACCGGAAACCGGCCGGCTGCTCAATATTCTGGCGAAAAGCCTGAAGGCGCCCACCATTCTGGAGCTCGGCACCTCCTTCGGTTATTCCGGCATCTGGCTCGCGGAAGCCGCGCGCGCAAGCGGCGGAAAGCTCATCTCCATGGAACTGCACGCCTACAAGACCGAGTTTGCCCGGGAGATGGCCGGAAAGGCGGGGTTGTCGGAGCATATCGATTTCCAGATCGGCGATGCTGTCGAGATGATCAGGGCGCTTCCCGGCGGCGTCGATTTCGTTCTCGTCGACCTGTGGAAGGATCTCTACATTCCCTGCCTGGAAGCCTTCTATCCGAAGCTCAATCCCGGCGCGATCGTCGTTGCCGACAACATGTTCATGCCCGGCAACGAGGACGTCAAACGCTATGGCGAGGCCGTTCGCGCCAAGCCGGGCATTACGTCCGTCCTGCTGCCTGTCGGCTCCGGGATAGAAGTCAGCCGGTACGATCCCGCGTAAAAGCCAGGCGGCGGCCATTCATGCGGCCGCCGCCGCTTTCCGTTACTTGCCGGCGTCCTTTGCTGCCTTTTCGATAACGGCGGCGACCTTTTCCGGCTGCGAGGCGAAGACGGCGTGGCTCGCCTTGATTTCGGTCACGTCGCTGCCGGCGCGCTTTGCCATGTCCCGCTCGAGGGCCGGATTGATGGAGCGGTCATCGCTCGCAACGACGACCCAGCTCTTCTTTTTCCGCCATGCCGGATCGCCGGCCTTGGCCGTAAAGGCTGCCTTCGAAGCGAACACCTGCGATCTGGCCAGAAAATCGGCCTCCTCCTTCGGCAGATCGGCGGCAAAGTCGGCGGCGAAAGCTGCCGGATCGAGATAGAGATACTGGCCATCCTTTGTTTCGCGGATGTTCATGCCGCCGGCGGGCTTGGAACTGGCAAGGCTGATCAGGCTTTCGCCCTTATCGGGCTGAAACGCGGCGACGTAGACAAGACCGGCGACATCCGGCCTGTTTCCCGCCTCGGTGATGACCATGCCGCCGTAGCTGTGGCCGACGAGCAGGCTCGGCCCGTCCTGCAGATCGAGCACGCGGTTGGCAGCGGCGACATCGTCGGCAAGCGAGGTGATCGGCTCCTGAACGATCGAGACCTTGAAGCCGTCCTTCTCCAGGATCTCGCTGGTCTTGCGCCATCCCGAGCCGTCGGCAAGCGCGCCGTGGACGATGACGATATTCTTGATCTCGGCGGCGTGCGCCGCAAGCGTCATGGTGCTTGCGGCAAGGCCAAGGGCGATGGTGGAGAGGAAACGCGTATTCATGGGTATGACTCCTGTCGGTTGCGGTTCATGCTTGGGTAGGAAGGGGGGGGCAGCCGAAGGTGAAGGCGTAGGCCCGCACCCCGGGATCGAGGAAACGGATTTCGAAGTTGCGTGCGGCGACATCGCCGGACTGGCGGACGAGCTGGTAGAGCCTGGTTTCCGTCACCGTGCCGTTTCCGGCGGCATCGATATCGGAGCCGTGGTCGGAGCCGGGTGCCTTTCCGTCCACGCTTACCTGGAAGCGGATCGGCTTTCCGTCGGCTGATGGCCCGAGCACGAGGTGCAGGTCGCGGGCGCTGAAGCGGTAGCTCATGCCGCCGCCTGCCTTGCCGAGCGATGCCTGCTCCGGGCCGATGGTCCATGTTCCGGCCAGCCCCCATTGGTTCAGGCCGGGATTGGCAATCGAATAGTTGGCGGCGGCATCGGCCTTCAGCCCCTCGGGAGAAACGAACCCCGTTGCTTGTCTGTAGCCGACATAGGTTTCGCCGGAGCGGATATGACCGAGGTCGGGGCCTGCCTCTGCCCCCTTCGCATCCGGAACGACCGGGCTGCTTTGGGCCATGTCGCTGCCTGCCTCGTGCAGAAGGTCCTGTATCGCCTGTTCGGTCTGGCGATAATTGCCTTCGCCGAAGTGCTGGTAGCGGACCTGGCCCTTGGCACCGATCAGGTAATGGGCCGGCCAGTAGTTGTTCTCGAAGGCACGCCAGATGCGATAGTCGTTGTCGATGGCGACCGGATAGCCGATCTGGAAATCGGCAATCGCCTTCTTGACGTTATCGACATTCTTCTCGAAGGCGAATTCGGGAGCGTGGACGCCGATGACGACGAGACCCCGATCCTTGTACTTTTCCGCCCAGGCACGAACATAGGGAATGGTGCGGATGCAGTTGATGCAGGAATAGGTCCAGAAATCGACGAGCACGACCTTGCCGCGCAGCTGGTCTGTGGTCAGCGGCTTGGAGTTCAGCCAGGTGACGGCGCCATCGAGGGAAGGCGCCGGGCCTTCGACCGGAAGATCGCTGTGGAACGGGTATGCAGCGTCGCCGCCAATCTTCATCGCGCCGTTGCTGGCGACTTCGGTCTCCGGACCTGTGGTCTTCGCGTGCAGCTTCTCGAGCAAGGCCTGCTCGAAGGAACCGGTGCTTGCATAGGAAAGGCGGGCGAGCAGGCCGGTATCGAGGCCAAGGGCGATGGCCGCGACGCCGGCCAGAACGGCAGCGCCTGCGAACTGGCGGATGCGTTCGCTGACGCCGAGCGATCGCTTCATGCTGGCAAAGATCCTGCCACCGGCAAACAGCGCAACGGCAAGCGAGGTTGCGGCACCGGCGCCATAGGCAAGCAGCAGGAAGGTCGTTTGCAGATTGGCGCCCTTCAAAGCCGCGCCCGTGAGGACGAGCCCGAGGATCGGGCCGGCGCAGGGCGCCCAGAGCAGGCCGGTCGCAATGCCGAGCACGAAGGAACTTCTGGCGCTTGCAGCCGTGCGACCGTTGCCGGCGGCGTTCAGGAGGTTGTTGCCGAGATCGACCGCCGGCCGGGATAGAGCGCTGGCGATGCGCGGCGAAATCAGGCTCAGGCCGAAGAGCCCGAGCAATACGATTGCCGCGAGGCGACCGTATTCATTGGCGCGGATGGCCCAGGCGCCACCGATGGCGGCCAGGGTCGCGACGCATGCGAAGGTGAGCGCCATGCCCGCCAGCATAGGCAGTGTGCTCCTGACGAAAGGCTGCCCGGCGCGGGCGAAGACGAAGGGTAGGATGGGCAGGATGCACGGACTGAGAATCGTCAGCGCGCCGCCGAGATAGGCTATGATGAGAAGCGTCATCGTCTTGTTCCTTTGGAAGCGATTGACCGGCTGCGGACGGCGGCGTGCCGTTCTCAGCGGTGACGCTATCTGCCGTCGGCGACGTATCTCGAATGTGTCGGATGGGATGGGAGAATGTACCGAAACGTCGGCATCTCCGGCTTCGATACAATGCGATACAAATTGAGGCGGGAGCGGTGCGATTCCGCCGCGGAGTCGGCCGCTTGCCGGATCCGGCAGATCGGAAGGGCGAATTGTATCAGACTGTATCTCTGCCGCCGCAAGCTACATAGTTATTCAAAAGACGGCCGTCCGCGACACATCGGCGATACATGCGGCTGGTTTTCTCAATCCCATGATCCAATCGACAGGAGAGACAGATGTCCGAGGAACTCAATCATAGCCGCCGCCGCTTCTTTGGCCTTGCCGCCGTCGCCGTCGCAGCCGCCGAATTCGGCCTGCCGGCCATGGCCGCTGCCGCGCAGCCGAAGGCTTCCGCTTCGACCCTGCCCGCCGTCAAGGCCGGCAGCCATACGTCCTTCGACGCGCTGAAGCAGATCCACGCGGGCGTGCTCGATATCGGTTACGCGGAAGCCGGTCCGGCCAATGGTCCTGTCGTGCTGCTGCTGCACGGCTGGCCCTACGACATCTATAGCTTCGTCGATGTCGCGCCGCTGCTGGCCGGTGCCGGCTACCGCGTCATCATCCCCTATCTGCGCGGTTACGGCACCACCCGTTTTCTTTCGAAGGAAACTCCGCGCAACGGCCAGCAGGCAGCGCTGGCGGCCGATATGATCGCGCTTCTCGATGCGCTGAAGATCGAAAAGGTCGTCGTTGCCGGTTATGATTGGGGCGGCCGCACCGCCAACATCATGGCGGCGCTCTGGCCCGAGCGCTGCAAGGCGATGGTCTCGGTCAGCGGCTATCTGATCGGCAGCCAGGAAATCAACCGCAAGCCGCTGCCGCCGAAGGCTGAACTTGCCTGGTGGTATCAGTTCTATTTCGCCACCGAGCGCGGCCGTCTCGGCTATCAGGAAAACCGGCACGATTTCGCAAAGCTGATCTGGAAAACCGCCTCGCCGCAATGGGCCTTCGACGACGCCACCTACGATCGTTCCGCTGCCGCCTTCGACAATCCCGACCACGTCGATATCGTCATCCACAATTATCGCTGGCGCCTCGGTCTGGCCGAAGGCGAGGCAAAGTTCGATGCCTATGAACAGAAGCTGGCCGCAGGCCCGGTGATTTCGATCCCGACCATCACCATGGAAGGCGATGCCAACGGCGCGCCGCACCCGGAGCCGTCGGCCTATCGCGGCAAATTCTCGGGCAAGTACGAGCATCGCACCATCACAGGCGGCATCGGGCACAATCTGCCCCAGGAAGCGCCGCAAGCCTTCGCCCAGGCCGTGATAGATGTTGATCGATTCTAGTACGGCGATAGTGTGCGTCAGGGCGCCGGCATATGCTGGCGCCCTCTGCCGTTGGCACGACAAGAGGATGAATAATCGTAGGTTGATGCTTACGATGATGAGTGGGAAATCAAAATGGATCATGTCGACCATATCCTGATCGTGGATGACGATCGGGAAATCCGTGAGCTGGTGTCGAGCTACCTGAAGAAGAACGGCTTGCGGGCGACGACGGCTGCCGACGGCCGGCAGATGCGCAGCTTCCTGGAGGCCAATTCGGTCGATCTGATCGTGCTCGACGTGATGATGCCAGGCGACGACGGCCTGGTGCTGTGTCGCGAGCTTCGCGCCGGAAAGCACAAGGCGACGCCTATCCTGATGCTGACGGCGCGCAGCGACGAGATGGACCGGATTCTCGGCCTCGAAATGGGCGCGGACGATTATCTGGCAAAGCCCTTCGCCGCCCGCGAGCTTCTCGCCCGCATCAAGGCGGTTCTCCGGCGCACGCGCATGCTGCCGCCCAACCTGCAGATCAGCGAAGCCGGCCAGCTGCTGGTCTTCGGGGATTGGCGGCTGGATACGGTCGGTCGTCATCTTCTCGACCGGGACGGAACCGAGATCACGCTCAGCGGCGCCGAATATCGTCTGCTGCGCGTCTTCATCGACCATCCGCAGCGGGTGCTCAATCGCGATCAATTGCTGAACCTGACGCAGGGCCGCGACGCCGATCTTTTCGACCGCTCCATCGATCTGCTTGTCAGCCGGCTGCGCCAGCGTCTGGGAGACGATGCGCGTGAGCCGATCTACATCAAGACGGTTCGCAGCGAAGGCTACGTCTTCTCCGTGCCGGTGGAAATCGCGGAGCTGCGCTCATGACGGCGGCCGGCTTTTCAGTCCGGCGGCTCTGGTGGCCCAGCACGCTGCGCTCGCGGATTTCCCTGATCCTGCTTGCCGGGCTTGCGATCGCCTACGGCCTGTCCTTCAGCGTGCTCTACATCGAGCGCTACATGTCGGCAAAGGCCGTCATGCTCGGCACGCTGGAGAACGACGTCGCGACCTCGATCGCCGTGCTCGACCGCCTCCCGGCGGATGAAAGGGCGAACTTCGTCGATTGGCTGAGCCGCGGCAACTATAATTTCGAGCTGGGGACCGGCCTGCCGGGCGTGCCCGATACCTCCACCCACGGCGCGGAGATCGCCGCCAAGATAGAGGATGCCGTCGGCCATCGTTTTCCGATCCGCATGGAATCGATACCGGGCTCGGTCACGCGCCTGCAGGCACATCTGAATTTGAGCGACGGCAGTCCACTGACGATCGATGTCACGCCGAGGGGAATCATGCCGATCGCGGCGTGGCTGCCTTATGTCTTCGTCGTCCAGATGCTGGTGATCGTCCTCTGTACCTGGTTTGCGGTTCGCCTGGCCATCCGGCCGCTGGCCGAACTTGCCGCCGCCGCTGACGCCCTCGATCCCAACAGGAAGGGGGCGGCATTGAGCGACGGAGGCCCGAGCGAGGTTGCGCATGCCGCCAGGGCCTTCAATGCCATGCGGGATCGCATAGCGCACTACCTCGAGGAACGGGTGCAGATCCTCGCAGCTATTTCGCACGATCTGCAGACGCCGATCACGCGCATGCGGCTGCGCGCCGATATCGCCGATGATTCGCCTGAAAAAACCAAGCTGCTCCAGGATCTCGGGGAAATCGAGCGCCTTGTGCAGGATGGGATCGCCTATGCGCGCAGCGCCCATGGCAACGGCGAGAAAAGTGCGCGAATCGACCTTGCCTCCTTCATCGAGAGCATCAGTTACGACTACCAGGACACCGGCAAATCCGTCGAGATTCTCGGCCTTGTTCGCGGAACGGCGACGACGAAGCCGCACGCCCTTCGCCGCATCCTGACCAACTTCATCGACAATGCCCTGAAATTCGCTGGTTCCGCTGAAATCGCGGTGGAGCGCAGGGATACGGGCGAGATCACGATAACGGTTCTGGACCGCGGTCCCGGCATTCCGCAGGAGCAGATAGACGCGGCCATGCAGCCGTTCTTTCGGCTGGAGCAGTCGCGCAACCGCAATACCGGCGGCACCGGACTCGGGCTCGCGATTGCCCAGCAGCTCGCCCAGACGCTCGGCGGTTCCGTCCGGCTCTATAACCGCGAAGGCGGCGGGCTGGCGGCCGAAGTCGTCATTTCGTGATTGCTTTCCCGCGACGATTTTCGGGGTATTTGTAAGCCATTGTATCCGGCCCGCCGGGGGCTACGTTTCGAGACATTTCCGGCGATTCCCGAAACATGCCGGATACGTCGATCCATCAAAAACCACTCCGTCAACGGACGGCGCCCGGACGACACAGCAAACCGGGCGGCGCAACAAAGGAGTGTTCCATGACCAAGATCGACAAGGTTCTCTACACCGGCAGAACGCACACCGTCGGCGGCCGCGACGGCTCGGCCCGCAGCGATGACGGCCAGCTGGAGGTCAAGCTTTCGCCTCCCGGCAGCGCTCACGCCGGCACCAATCCCGAGCAGCTCTTCGCAGCCGGCTGGTCGGCCTGCTTCATCGGCGCAATGGGTCTGGCCGCGGCCAAGCGCAAGGTCAGGCTGCCTGCCGATCTCGCCGTCGATGCCGAGGTGGATCTGGGCACCACGGACGGTGCCTACTTCCTGCAGGCTCGCCTCACCGTCAGCATGCCCGGCACGGAGCCGGAGCTGGCGAAGGCGCTGGTCGAGGAAGCGCACCAGACCTGCCCCTACTCGAAGGCGACTCGCGGCAACATCAATGTCGAGCTGAAGCTCGCCTGAGAATCGCTCAAGTCCCGATATTGCGCGCCGTACCGGAGGGCGCGGCGCGTCGAATCGTTAATTTTTCCACATCGGATAGCAAGCAAAGCGGCGCAGGCCTTGCGCCCGGAGGATCTCATGAGGCCGATCATTCTTTTCCTTGCAGGAGCTGCGATTTTCGCCGTTCCGTGCGTCTACGACCCCGGTTCAAACGAGCCTTCGGCGCTCGCGAGCATTGCCGTTTTATGGGGCGGTCCGGGCCTGAACGGAAGCCCGCGTTAACCAGTTGTTAACCATATGAGCGGTACAAACGGTCAACGATTTATTTACACAGATGACCAAAGTGCTAACAGACGCTCGTTCGATCCGTATCAAGGGCCGCTCCTTTCTGGCGGTCGTACTTTCGCCGGATCTTCCGCTGGACCAGTGGTTGATCAGGCTCGATGATCTGGCCGCCCGGTCGGCCGGCTTCTTTCTGGGGCGGCCGGTCGTGCTCGACATTACCGATCTGGCGATCGACCGCGCACAGCTCAAGGAGCTGATCGGCGAGCTTTCGGCTCGCAACGTCAGCATCATGGGCATCGAGGGCGGCCGTCCGTCGATCATCGGGCCAGGCATGCCGCCGGCGCTGAAGGGCGGACGTCCCGCTGCCGATTTCGAGGTCGCGGAGACCGAGCCGGCCGTGGAGCGCCGCAATAGCGAGCCCAAGCCGGCGCCGCCGGAAATCCGGCCGGTCACGCAGTCGTTGATCATCCGCGAGCCGGTCCGTTCCGGCCAGTCGGTGATCTTTCCCGAGGGGGATGTCACCGTCATCGGTTCGGTGGCATCCGGCGCGGAAATCATCGCGGGCGGATCCGTCCACATCTATGGCGCCCTCAGGGGGCGCGCCATGGCGGGTTCGATCGGCAATGCCTCGGCGCGTATCTTTTGCCGCAAGCTCGAGGCCGAACTGCTGGCAATCGATGGAATCTACAAGATGTCGGAAGACATATCACCCAGCCTGCGGGGGCAGTCCGTTCAGCTGTGGCTGGATGATGAAACAATCATGGCCGAAAAACTAATCTGAGCCGAAGCCGGCCAAAACAGGAGAGCGAGATGGGCAAGGTAATCGTCGTCACATCAGGCAAAGGCGGAGTTGGAAAGACGACTTCGACGGCCGCTTTGGGGGCGGCTCTGGCGCAGAGAAACGAAAAGGTCGTCGTGGTCGATTTCGACGTCGGCCTGCGCAATCTCGATCTGGTCATGGGAGCCGAAAGGCGCGTGGTCTACGACCTGGTGAATGTCATCCAGGGCGATGCCAAGCTGCCGCAAGCCCTGATCCGCGACAAGCGGCTGGAGACGCTCTTCCTGCTGCCGGCTTCGCAGACCCGCGACAAGGACAATCTGACCCCGGAGGGTGTCGAGCGCGTCATCAACGAGCTCAAGAACCATTTCGACTGGGTCATCTGCGACAGCCCGGCGGGCATCGAGCGCGGCGCGACGCTTGCCATGCGCCATGCCGACGTCGCGGTCGTCGTCACCAATCCGGAAGTCTCCTCGGTACGCGATTCCGATCGGATCATCGGCCTGCTGGACGCCAAGACGCTGAAGGCGGAGCGCGGCGAGCGCATGGAAAAGCACCTTCTGCTGACTCGTTTCGACGCTGGCCGGGCCGAGCGCGGCGACATGCTGAAGGTTGACGACGTGCTGGAGATCCTTTCCATCCCGCTGCTCGGCATCATCCCGGAAAGCACGGACGTTCTGCGCGCCTCCAACCTCGGCTCGCCCGTGACGCTTGCCGACGCGCGCTGCGCACCGTCGCTTGCCTATTTCGAAGCAGCGCGTCGTCTTGCCGGCGAGCAGCTGCCGATCACCATCCCCGGCGAAAAGCGGGGTATTTTCGGCAAGATCTTTGCAAGGAGGGCCGCATGAGCATTTTCGGACTGTTTCGCAAGCAGAGATCTGCGCCGCTGGCGCGCGAGCGCCTGCAGATCCTTCTCGCCCACGAGCGCGCCTCCGTGGGCTCGGATCTGGTCTCCGTGCTGAGAGAGGAAATTCTTGCCGCCATCGCCAAGCACATCCAGGTCGACCGGGACAAGGTGCAGGTGAAGATGGATCGCGACAAGGACGTCTCCATGCTGGAGATCGATGTCGAAATCCCGCGGGATGCCGTTTTGCAGGCAGCCTGAGGGAGAGCCGGCACCATGCTGCTGTGGGAATAACACCACACGGTTTCCCGCTGCGGCGGATCTTCGAAATTTTTCGAAGTTTCCCCTTGCAAAGCATGCGATTCGCCATTATTTGCGGGCCATCACCTGTATCGATGGCCTGCCGCCCTGACATTTCTATGTCGAGCCGGTGTTCGCTGTCCGGGTTAAAAAGCAAGGGCGCTCCCCAGAAATGGGTAGAGCGCCCTTTGCTTTTGTCGCATTCGCAGCGCTATTCTCGCCCAACGCGATGGGCCGGTTTGCGGCGATCGCGCGGGAGGCGGTGGATTTGGGCGGACTGCGGGGTCTACGAAGCTTGTTGCGGCTACTTGCCGGCATGGTCTTCGCTTTGCACGCCATCGGCGTGCAGGCGGCCGACAGAACGATCTATCTGACGTTTGACGACGGTCCCTTGCCGGGGACGCAGAATGTTCTTTCGGTGCTGCGCCAGGAAAACGTCCCCGCCGCCATGTTCATGGTCGGCCTGCATGTGGAAACCAATCCGGCCGGCCGCGCTCTGCTGGCCGAAGCAAAGGCAATGCCTCTGGTGATTGTCGGCAATCACAGCTACAGCCACGCCAATAATCGCTACAGGCGATATTACTCCGACACGCAGGCAGTGGTGGCGGACATGCTCCATGCCAATGAGGTGCTTGGGCTTGCGCCGATCGTGAATGCGCGGCTGCCGGGCAGGGACGTTTTCCGGCTTCCGGCCGTGTCGAGAGAGGATCTGTCCATCAATGTCGCCCAGTGGGAGCGCGAGTGGCTGGACTATGAGCTTGTCGCCGAGGCGGGATTCTATCTCTATGGCTGGGATTTCGAATGGGTGCATCAGGATGACGGCAAGCCTGTTCAATCGGTCGATCATCTGGTCAACGAGATCGATCACCTTTTTCAATACGGGCGCTTCACACAGCGGGGAAAGATGATCGTGCTGATGCACGATCAGATGTTTCAGGATCAGTTCGACGGCCGGGAAAACCTGTTGTCCCTCATCCGCAAGCTGAAGCAGCGCGGCTACGCCTTCGGCGACATCGGCAGCTATGCGTCGTCGACCCCATGAGCTTGGTCCCATGAGCTTGGTTAGGCCTGTCTCGCCGCCGCTCCCGCCGCGACCGTCAGGATGAAGTCATCCAGCTCCAGTTCCAGGCTTTCGATCGGCAAGCCGACGAATCGTCCTTCGAGGCTGATGCTGACGACGCCGTGCACGGCGCCGAACAGGGTTCTTGCGCGGATCGCCCGCGCCGCCCCGGACATCGCGGGCTGCAATTCGGCAAGCGGCTCGGCAATGACCCCCATCAGGAACATATGTTCTTCCAGATGCCATTCCGGGCTCAGGCGGTCGTCCGGCGGACGGTGATCGAATAGTGCCTTCCACAGATTGCGGTGAGCGACCGCGAAGCGCAGATAGCCGCGCGCTAGGTTGCGCAGCCGGTCGGTCGGCGTGTGATCCTTGACTTCCGCCAGCGTGAGGGAAGCTTCCAGCGCCTTCAGCGTTGCCGAATTGACGTGGATGACGAGATCGTCGAGATCGGCAAAGACCGTATAAAGACCTCCAAGGGCGCAGCCGACATCCTGCGTGACGTCGCGCGCCCGCAGGTTTGTCAGCCCATCGGCCGCTATGCGATTGCGCGCCGCCTCGATGAGACGGAGCTTCAGATCCTCGCGCTTTTCCAGGGTCTTTCTCGCCATCAATCCTTCCAATCCGATTTTTTGAACATTGTTCAAAATTGTTCTTGAACAACGTTCATGATTCTGGCATACCTCATTTCATGAACATCGTTCATAAACGGGAGACGACAAATGTTCAATGCAATTCTGACGCTCATCCGCGGTCGGGCCTTCGAGGCGGAACAGGCGTTCATCGATCGCAACGCCGTGCCGCTGCTTGCGCAGCAGATCCGCGATGCGGCAAGCGCCATTCAGTCGGCGCGGCGGGCAGTTGCGGTCGCGGTCGCACAGAATGAGCAGGAAAAGAGCCAGCACGCGGCGATTGCCGGTCGTATCGCGGATCTGGAAAACCGGGCCGTCGCCGCCTTGCAGAAGGGCAATGACGAGCTTGCCCGGCAGGCCGCCGAGGCGATCGCCCAGCTCGAAGCCGAGCGCGATGCCTCCGAGAAGGCGCAGGCCCAATTCACGGCTACGATCGGCAAGCTCAAGGCAACCGTCCGCGCCTCCGAAGCGCGCCTGCAGGAGTTGCAGCGCAGCGAGCGTCTGGCGCGCGCCACCGAACAGACGCAGAAGCTCACCGCCGCCTGCGACGACAATTCCGGCCTGGCCACCCTGGACGAGGCCGAGGAAACGCTTGCCCGCCTTCAGGCCTATCAAAACCGTTGCGAGATCGCGGCTTCGACCATGAAGGAGATGGACGCCGCGAGCCGGCAGGCGACCATCATCGAGAAGCTTGCCAATGCCGGCTTCGGCGCGCCGCTCGGCCCATCGGCCGATGACGTGCTGGCCCGCCTGCGCGACCGCATGAATTCAGCAGCCTGAAATCGAATACACCGGACAGATAAGAGAGGATACGATCATGAACGACAGCTTCCAGAAACATTCCCAGGCCTGGGTCAGTTTTTCCTACATTTCCTTCGGCGCCGCCGCCTTCATGCTGTTTGTCGGTCTCTATATGATGCCGATCGATCTCTGGGGCAAAGGCTATCTCGCCATGGGTATCCTGATGCTGGTGCAGACGGCGGTCAATGTCACCAAGACGATCCGCGACAACAGCGAGGCCGACAAGCTGATCCGCAAGGTGGAAGATGCCCGCACGGAAAAGCTCCTGGTCAAGTTCAATCGCGATGGTCAGGACTAATCTTTATTAACGGTGCTGCAGAGTTGTATCCGCGCTCAACCATTGCGTAACAACTCTGTGGCGTCTTGTTGGCTGAACGAGGGATACGCCATGCAAACGCACCTGATGAGATCGAGGAAATTCGCGCCGCTGTTCTGGACGCAGTTTCTCACCGCCTTTAACGATAATTTCCTCAAGCAGACATTGGTTTTCGTCATTCTCGCGCAAATGGCGACGGAAGGTGCGGCGCTGGTGACGCTTGCCGGCGGCATTTTCATCGTGCCGTTTTTGCTCCTGTCGGCGATCGCCGGCGAGCTCGCCGACAAATACGACAAGGCCAAGATGGCCGAGCTTTTGAAGCGCTGCGAGCTCGGGGTCGCGGCCATTTCCGTCGTCGGCATCGCATTCTCGTCGATCTGGCTCCTGATGCTCGCCCTCTTCGGCTTCGGCGTCATTTCCTCCCTTTTCGGACCGATCAAATACGGCATCCTGCCGGATCATCTGGAAAACCGGGATCTCCCGAAGGCCAATGCGTGGATCGAGGGCGGCACCTTCATCGCCATCCTGACCGGCACCATGGTCGCCGCCGTTGCTTTCCGCGAGGGCGAGAATGTCTGGATCTTCGGTCCGATGATGATGGGACTTTCGATCCTCTGCTGGTTTGCCGCGCGCATGATTCCCTCGACCGGCTCCAAGGCACCTGATCTGGTTATCGACACAAACGTCGTGCGCTCCAGCTACCGGCTGGTCAACGAGCTGCGCGCCGACAGCCGCATCTGGCGCGCCTCGCTGATGAATTGCTGGTTCTGGTTCGTCGGCGCTTTCATCATGTCGATGCTGCCGGTCATGGTCACCGATATTCTCGGCGGCTCGGAAATCGTCGTTCCCGCCTATCTGGCGATCTTCGCCGTGTCCGTCGCCATCGGCTCGGCCATTGCGGGCTGGATGGCCGCTGGCCGCATCGTGCTTCTGCCGGCGCCTGTCGGCATGCTGATCGTTGCTCTCTTCGGTCTCGATCTCGGCTGGAACCTGTGGGGCCTTCAGTCGACCGCCCACGCCGAGACCATTCTCGGCTTCTTCGAGGGGGCGAAAACCATTCGCGTGGCCATCGATCTCGCCGGCATGGCAATCGGCGGCGCTTTCCTTGCCGTTCCGACCTTCGCGGCCATGCAGAGCTGGGCAAACGAGGATCGGCGCGCCCGCGTCATCGGCGCAGCAAACGTGCTGTCCGCTCTTTTCATCGCCGTGGGCCTGGCACTGGTGGCTGTCCTGCAGGCCGTCGGCCTGTCGGTTCCGCTGATCATTCTCAGCATCTCCGTGCTCAACATCGCGGTTGCCTGGGTCATGCTGAAAATGCTGCCGACCAACGCCTTCCGCGACCTCATCTCCATCATCTTCCGCGCTTTCATGCGGCTGGAGGTCGAGGGGCTGGAAAATATCCGCAAGGCAGGGCCGGCGCCGATCATCGCCTTGAACCATGTGAGCCTGCTCGACGGTGCGCTGGCGCTCGCCATCACCGAGGAAGAGCCCGTCTTCGCCATCGACTATGCCTTCGCCAAGAAATGGTGGATGCGGCCACTTTTGAAGATGTGCAAGTTCCTGCCGCTCGATCCGACGAAGCCGATGGCGACGCGCTCGCTGATCAAGGTGATCCAGGACGGCAGCCCGATCGGCATCTTTCCGGAGGGCCGTCTGACCGTTACCGGCACGCTGATGAAGGTCTATGACGGCGCGGCCATGGTTGCCGACAAGACCGGCGCGATGATCGTGCCTGTTCGCATCGACGGCCTTGAAAAGAGCTACGCCTCCTACCTGACATCGAGCCACGTTCGCCGCCGCCTCTTCCCCAAGGTCAAGGTGACGATCCTCGAGCCCGTCAAACTCGAGGTTCCGGCGGAGCTCAAGGGCAGGAAGCGCCGCATTGCCGCCGGTGCTGCTCTCTATCAGATCATGTCGACGCTGATGTTCCGCACCGCCGATACGAACAACACCGTTCTTGGCCGCGTCATCGAAAGCGCCCACGAATATGGCGGCAAGAAACTTGCCGTCGAGGATCCGATTGCCGGCAAGCTCTCCTATGCCAAGCTTCTCACCGGTGCTGCGGTGCTGGGTGCGAAGTTCAAGAAGATGTTTCCGAACGAAAAGACGCTGGGCGTCATGTTGCCGAATGCCAACGGTACGGCCGCGACCGTCCTCGGAGTCATGTCGGCGGGCAAGGTTCCGGCCATGCTGAACTTTACCACCGGTGCGGCCAATATCCTGTCCGCCTGCCGGACCGCCGAGGTCAGGCATGTGCTCTGCTCGCGCGCCTTCATCACGCAGGCCAAGCTCGGCCCGGTGGTCGAGGAACTCGAAAAGCAAGTGACGTTCGTCTGGCTGGATGAGCTGCGCACGCAGGTCACGTTCCTCGACAAGATTTTCGGCCTCATCCGTAAGTACCGGCCACTGGTCAAGCGCAGCGCGGACGATACCGCCGTCATCCTCTTCACCTCCGGCTCCGAAGGTGCGCCGAAGGGCGTGGTGCTGACGCACCGCAATATCCTGTCGAACGCAGCCCAGGCGGCTTCGCGGATCGACTTCCATCCGGGCGACAAGGTGTTCAACATCCTGCCGATGTTCCACTCCTTCGGCCTGACGGCGGGCACGATCCTGCCGCTGGTTTCGGGCGTGCCGGTCTTCCTCTATCCGTCGCCGCTGCACTATCGCATCGTGCCGGAGTTGATCTACGTCTCGAACGCCACCATCGTCTTCGGCACGGATACGTTCCTGAACGGCTATGCGCGCACCGCCCATCCGTACGACCTGCGGTCGATCCGCTACATCTTCTCGGGTGCCGAACCGGTCAAGGCCTCGACCCGAGAGGTCTATATGGAGAAATTCGGCCTGCGCATCCTGGAAGGCTACGGCGTGACCGAGGCGGCGCCGGTGATCTCGCTGAACACGCCGATGTACAACCGCACGGGAACGGTCGGCAAGATCATGCCGGGCATGGAATGGAAGCTCGAACCGGTTCCGGGCATCGAGGAGGGCGGCCGTCTTCTGATCCGCGGCGCCAATGTCATGGCCGGCTACCTGCGCGCCGACAATCCCGGTGTCCTCGAACCGCTGCCGGAAGGCTGGCACGATACCGGCGACATCGTCACCATCGACGAGGACGGTTTCGTCAAGATCCGCGGCCGCGCCAAGCGCTTCGCCAAGATCGGCGGCGAGATGGTCTCGCTCGCTGCGGTGGAGACCCTTGCCACTCAACTCTGGCCGGGTGCCCTCAGCGTCGTCTCGGCCATACCCGACCCGAAGAAGGGCGAACGGCTGGTGCTCCTGACCGATGCGCCGGACGCCACGCGAGCCGATTTCCTGGCCTTCGCCAAATCGAAGGGCGCCACGGAAATGATGGTTCCCGCCGAGGTGACCGTCGGCAAGGTTCCGGTTCTCGGCTCCGGCAAGGTCGATTTCGTCACGGCCCGCGCGATGGCGTTGGAAGCTCAAGCGCAGTCGCAGGCAGCGTAGACCATCGATCTTGCAACGATGGAGCGGTCGATGGTTTCAGCCATCGGCCGCTTATAGTCTGACGAAACGCCACATAGGATGCTATGTAAATGCAGAGCGAACTTGGCGTGATATTGGAATGGCCCCCTTGCGATACGCACTCATCATTGTGTCATTAAGTCTCTTTGGTTTTGCAATTTACCACTTCTATATCGGCGCCACGATGTCTCTTCCCGCGATCGCGGAAGCTTGCGAGGCGTTTGATCAATCGGCGCATGAGAAAGGCTGCTTCCCTGAATTGGGACACTTTTTGTTCGGGTTCATTTTTCTCGGCCCAGCCATGATTATCGGTATTCTGGCTTTGGCTTTAAGGAAGAAACCGCCGCTAAAGTTGTGAATGAGTTATTCGCCGGCAGTTGAGGGCAACGACGGACAGGGCAGACCGATCTGAAACGTTGAGCCGTCCTTGCTCGTGTCCAGCAGCTCGATGCTGCCGCCATGCGAGGCGAGCATCGCCCGGACGATGCCGAGGCCCATGCCCGTGCCGCCATCGTCCCGCCGCGTCGAGAAGAAGGGTTCAAAGATGCGATCCCGATTACCGTCGGCAATGCCGCGTCCATTGTCGCGCACCTGGATTGTCGTTCGTCGCCCTTCGTCGCTTGCCTCGATCGCAAGGGTCGTCGCGCCGTTTTGAACGGCATTCTCGGCCAGATTGACAAAGATGATGCCGGCCGCTTCGCCGGGCAGCGCCAGCATCTCGTCGGCACTTCCCTGACTGATGACGGAGAGTGGGTGAAACCGCATTTCGAGCTGTGCTACAATGTCGCGAAGGCTGGTGGAGTCTTGCTCTGGTGGAAGCTCGGCTTTTGCCAGCTCCCGCAGGCGTGACAACAATCGATCCAGCCGCTCGGTATCGGCAATGATGTTTGCGAGGAAGCGGTCGCGCTGCTCCGGGCTCATCGGATGATCGGCGTCATCGTCACGCAGCAGTTCCGCCGCGCCCTTAATCGAGGTCAACGGCGATTTCAGTTCATGGGAAACGTGGGCGGCAAAGGAGCGGACATAATCGGAATGATCGACAAGCTTGCCGGCGAGGTCGAGAAAGCTCTGCGAGAGCGTCGCGACTTCGCGCGTGCCGTAGATTTCGAGCGGCCGGATTGCGGAGCGCCCGCCGCGGGCGATTTCGTCCGTGCGGGCGATCAATGCGTTGATCGGCACAGTCAGGGTGCGCGTCAGCACATAGGCGACGCCCAAGGTCAGGATCAGAACGGCGGCAAGCGTCGCAATCTCTGCCGGTGCCATTGCGCCGGAGGCCGCCCGGACCACGCGAAACCAGATGATGGTGAGCATCGGAAGCGTCATGACGGTCAAAAGCACGGCATAGACGATGAGGGCGAGCGGCGGCCGCCATTTCGGCTTGACCCGTGGCGCACGCATCAGGCGCTTCCTTCCATGCCCGATGTCAGCTTGAAGCCGATCCCGTGCACCGTGGCGATGATTCCCTTGCCTCCGGCGGCCGAAAGCTTGGCGCGGATGTTGCGGATATGGCTGTCGATGGTGCGGTCGGCGACCTGCATGTCGGCCCCGTAAGCCGCCTCCATCAGCTGGTCGCGGCTGAAGACGATTTCGGGACGCGACAGCAGCGTGTCGAGGATCGCGAATTCGAGTGCCGTCAGGGACAGCGGCATATCGGCGAAACTTGCGGTGCGGCCGCCGCGATTGAGCCGCAACGATCCCATGGAAACGGAGCCGTTGTTCGTAGCCGGCTCCAGGCCGTGTCCGCTGCGCTTGAGGATGGTCCGCACCCGTGCAACGAGTTCGCGCGGGCTGAAGGGTTTGGTGACATAGTCGTCGCCACCGATCTCGAGGCCCAAAACCCGGTCGATTTCCTCATCGCGCGCCGACAGGAACAGGATCGGAAGGTCGGAGCTTTTCCGGATGCGGCGGCAGACTTCCAGCCCATCCATCTCGGGCATGCCGACATCGAGCACGATCAGATCGAGACCGCCCCTGTGAAAGGCCATCATCGCCTCCGTGCCGTTACGGGCGGTCGTCGTCTTCATGCCGGCGCGATCGAGCGCGAAGCAGATCACGTCGCGGATATTGGGTTCGTCGTCGACGACAAGGATGCGCTGTGCCATGCGATGCCTGCTTTGGTTCCGTTGCTCGTTTTCCTCGTTTCGGTGTCATCTGGCAAGGGTTGCGTTGTTCCTGAGGTAGTCGTCGAGGCGAGCGGCGCGATATGTCCAGCTTCGCCAATCAACTGAACGTCCCTCATGCTGCCATTGAAGCGCTTCGCGTACCCTGCGGACATCCTGGTCGGCAGGCAGCGAGGCCAGATAGGTATCGAGCGCCGGGATGGCCGCAGGCCCGAGCGTAGAGAGATAGTCGAGATCGAGACTGATGCCTTCGCCAGATATTTCCCGGCTGTGAGCGACATTGAAGCGGGCGATGAAGGCGGGAATGTCGGCGAGCGCGGCGGCGTAGAGCGTCATGACCAGCGTGGCGGAACTGAGCGCGATCAGCCATTCGTTGGAGCGATGCAGCAGGATGCGCAGGAGGATGAGGAAGAGGCCGAGCGCGACGAGGCCCATCCATATGCCGGCCGCAACGCGCAGCTCGGTCAGCGAATAGGCTTCGACGTAGAGATCGAGCCGCAGGATGGAGGAAAGGCAGAGCAGGATGTTCTGCGCAATCCACAGGTGCACGAGGCCGCGAAGCAGGGCGCTGCCATCGCCCGGCCCGCCTCGGCGCATGGCGGCAAGCACGAAGGCGGCGGCGAGGATTGCGGTGAGCATCAGCGGATAAGCGCCGCGATGGGCGTATTCGGCATGCGTCATGCCGTCGGGCAGGCTGGCACCGCCCCACAGATAGGTAAGATCGAGCAGCGTCTGCACCGCAAAAAGCGCATTGAATACGACAAGCGAGCGCAGCAATGTCGCGTGGCCGAACAGTCCTTCCTTGAATTTTGGCAGCTCATGCACGGTCTGGAGCCGATCGGCGCGGCGCCGTATCAGGCGCGGGCGAAGCAGCAGGCCGAGGAAGGCTGCGACCAGCAGCCAGAAGCCGATGCGCCAGAGGCTGAGCAACCGCAGCAGAAAGGTCAGATCGATGCTGCGCAGGGTCTTGTCGATCAGCGGATTGGCTGCCGCGAAAAGGGCAAGGAAGCCTGCGGCAAAGCCCAGAGGCACGATCCAGCCGCGAAGATGATGCCAGAGGCCTTGCGAGGGTGGTTTTCCCAGATGCCGCAGCCGGCGGTAGCTTGTCCGGCGAAACGGCCGCTGCGGCACATCCAGAAGAAAGCGCAGCAGCACGAGCGGCAAACGTGTCCATTGCCGGGGCAGAAGTCCGCAGGCGCCGAGAGAAACGCAGGCAAGGGTGAGCAGGCTGATCGTGATGCCCGCCCAGGATGCTGTTTCGACAAGCGGTATGGATGCGGCGACGCTGAAAGCCAGAAACGTCGAGGCTCTTAAAAAGGATAGCCGACTTCTGGAGCAGATCAGCAGGCCACCGGCAACGGCATTGGCAAAGAGAAAGAGATTGAGGCCCGGCTTCCTGTCGAAAAGGAGGATGTCTGCCAGTATGACGAGGGCAAGAAGGATCAGAAATTTGCGATTGGATTTGCTGGCGGGAGTGGTGAGAAGAGCGGCTGCATCCTGGATGCTCATCGGCATCGGCTCCTTGCTGTTCGTTCGGCAGCGATGAAAGGAATGATCCTGGCTCCCTGAATGGGCGGATCGGCCTGAGGGCGACGAGCGTCCACAAGCCACCAGCCCTCCTTGAGAAGGCGGCGTGGCAGGCAAACGGGCGGGGCGGCTTTTTCGGGTGTTTTGCTCATGATGCGACCATGGCGCGCGTCTTTGCAGAAACTGTGCAGGGCCGGAGGAGCTATTCAGGAAAATTCGCGAGGCTGAAACGTCCGAATTATCCGTCGTGTGCGAGATCCGGACAATAGGAGCCGCCGGGCGGTCGACCTTGGTCGGAGGAATTAGCGGAATATCGAGCGGCTGTCTCAAAAAGGGGCAATCATGTGTGGAACTTAAGCTTGCGTTTTCCAGCTTCCGGTCACCCTATGGATTGCCGGTCTGAAAATCGATTTGTTGTCCGCGCTGTCGTATTCACCCCTGACGACAGCCGGGAGTCCTGGAAGCGGCCTTCAGCCGCGACCGGGACTTCCGTCAGAGGCCAGCGCTCTCGGCAGCTCGTCATCGATGCGACATGGAGGGCTGCCGGACCGCCGAAGTGCAAGATCTCGAGCGCTCAAGGATTGGGGATTGCCGAAATATCTGCGTCGAATAAGCCGGTAATCGGCTTTCCACGCCGCTTGTTCAGGCTTTATCGTATAAGCAGGTGTCATGATGGACGGCTCGGCAAAAGACTCCGGCGACACATGAGCCAGGCGCAGAGGACGGCATATGAGAATCACGACAATTACGAACTGGGCCTACGGTATCACCGTGGTTCTGACCGTGCTGTCCGCTGCGGCTTTCATTTTATCAGCTCGAAGCGCTGTCCAGGAAAGGCAGGCGGTCGAACAGCACCTGCTGCTGAACAGCATGGGCGAGGAGCTTGCGCTCGGGGCCGAGGAAACGACGGATGAGGCCCGCCTCTATGTCATGCGCGGCGAGGCCAGGCATCTCGATGCTTTCACCGTCGACGAGGGCGAAGAGCGCCGCCGCGACACGGCGATCAACAAACTGCGGGGCCTCGGTATTCCCGATGCCGAACTTCAGGTGGTCGAGCAGGTGGCGGCCAATGCGGAGGCGCTGGATAAAGTGGAGGAAGCAGCGGTCGCCGCCTATACCGGCGGCAATCAGGCCGGTGCGCGCGACACCCTGTTCGGCCCCGAGCACGAACGCACCCAGATGGCGCTCCTCAACAGCGTCGGCCAGTTTCGCGCCTTGGCGACGGCGCGCACCGAGGCCGCCGTCCGATCTGCGCAGGCGCGCAGCGACCTATGGGCCGATGTCGCCAAGGTGATGCTTGCGTTGACAGCGGCGATCTTTCTCGGCGTGCTCTACTTCATATTGCGGCGGCGGGTCGCATTGCCGCTGGTTCGCATGACGGGGATCGTCAACCGGCTGGCAAATCAGGATTATGCCGTCGAAGTGCCGACCGATCGCCGCCGCGACGAGATAGGCGAGATGAACGACGCCATCCAGATCTTCCGCGAGAACGGTCTGGAGCGGAACCGGCTGGACGCCGAGCGCAAGCGGGATCTTCAGACCAAGGATCTCATTTTGCAGATGATGCATCGCCTGCAAGCCTGCTACGCCCAGAGCGAGCTTGCCGAAGTGGTCGCGCTCTTCGTTCCGCAGATCTTTCCCGGTATCGCCGGTTGCCTCTACACGATGAACGAGAGCAGGACGACGCTGACGGAAGTCAGCCGCTGGCTCGATCCTGCCCATACCCAGCCTTCTTTTGCCGCGTCGGCCTGCTGGGGTCTGCGCCGTGGCCGGCCGCATGTCAGCCATGTGGCGGACAACGACATTCCCTGCCAGCATCTGGACGATTCCGGCATGCCGGGCCTTTGCGTTCCCCTGACGGCGCTCGGCGAGGCGATCGGCCTGCTTTACTTCGAGGATCGTTCGAAGGATGCGACGGCTGCCGATGCGCCGCGGCTCTATCTGGAGCTGATTGCCGAGAACATCGGTCTTGCCATTGCAAATCTTCAGCTGCGCGACAGGCTCATCAATCTTGCCGTGCGCGATGCGCTGACCGGCCTGCTCAACAGGCGCTCCCTGGATGAAACGCTGAACAATCTTCACCGGGATCAATCCGCTCGCACGGTCATCTGCATGATGATCGACATCGATCATTTCAAGCGCTTCAACGATGAGTTCGGCCACGATGCCGGCGACGAGGTGCTGCGTCATGTCGGGCAGATCGTCGCCGACACTGTCGGCGAAGCCGGCACCGTCTACAGGTTCGGCGGCGAGGAATTGACGGTTATCGCCACCGATATGACGGACGAGACAGGTTTTGCGCTTGCGGAGAAGCTTCGTATACGGGTGTTCGGTACGCCTTTTTCCTATCGCGGGCGCATCGTCGGGCCGCTTTCCGTTTCCATCGGTATCGCCTCTTCTCCGGTTTCGGGGCCGACCACGACCTTGATCAACCGCGCGGATGGAGCCTTGCTGAAGGCAAAGTTGAACGGCCGCAACAGAACCGTCGCCGCTTTTGTGATCGAGACGGACGCGGGCGCGAGAATGGGGCAGGGGTGATTGGAAGGGGGCGAATGTAGGCGCGGAAACGCGGCTTGATCGCTTTTTCGACCGAACACGGTTTGGGCTATGACAGGCTGCAGCTTCCTGAACCGGCAATCTGCGCCTTCCGAATGTTGGCAGCTTGGCCGATGGCCGATAGAGGACCGCCTTCGGCGATGTCCTCATTTCGGCCCGGCTGGGGATGCCATGGGCTGAAAATAATCTCTCGGCGAGCGTCCAAGCGATCGCCGGAACATGGCGGAAAAGGCGCTTGGGCTTTCGTAGCCGCATTCCAACGCGATATCGAGAATGCTCCGGCCTTCCGCCAGCAAAGTCAGCGCTTTCAACATTCGTGCCTGCTGTCGCCACCGGCCAAGGCTCAAACCGGTCTCGCGTTGAAAGAGCCGCATGAGGGTTGCCCGGCTCATGTTCAGCCCGGCCGCTGCCCTTTCGATAGGAATGGTGTTTGCTAGATCGCCGAGCATGGCCTCGCAGAAGGCGGTCAGGGCCGGATGTCTCGGCCGCGGCAAGCTCAATGGCTGTGCGGGCAGAAAGGCGAGTTCGAGAAGCAGCAGGCGAATGACTGCTTCGGTCATTTCCCCATGGGCAGGTTTCCCCGCAAGATCGGCGAGTTTCAGGATGAGCTCGCGCAGCAAAGGCGTAACCTCCACGACCATGCACTCTTTCGGGAGAGCCGCGTTGCTTGCGGCATCGATCAGAAGCGAACGAAATTGAACGTTCGTATGGCTTGCCGTCACATGCTCGATATGCGGTGGCAACCAGACGGCGCGACTTGGCGGCACGACCCATGTGCCGTTGTCCGTGGTCAGCGACACGACGCCGTTGACGGCATAGAGCAGCTGGGCGTGCGGATGGCTGTGTCTTTGGCTGGAGAAGCGCTGTTGGTCATGCGCGATAACGGCGACGCCTTCGGTGACGCTGGTGCCAAACCGAAGATAGGCCTGATCCTTTTGCGACGATAAATGATCCATGCGCGTGAGAATATCAAAGCCGTTGGCGATATCCTAGGCGTCCTTTCAAGTAGGAAATCTCGCCAGGTGTTTGCCTTATCCCACAATCTGTATCGATCGGACCGGCCGCGCCGCGCAGCTGCCGCATCGATGCGTATATGGGCAGGCGGCGAGGCTTCCACCACCGCACACGTATTTTCCCAGCTTTCCGTTGCACTGCGACTTAGCCGCGGTCGCCGGGCCTGACGGCATCCCGGCGACCGTAGGCTGCTGTCTTCTCTTTTCCCGAATTGACCCAGATGCAACGGAACGGCTCATGCTGAAGAATCCCGAAACCAAATATCGCCCCTTTGTCTCCCCCATCGAGCTGCCGGATCGGCAATGGCCGAACAGGCGGCTTACCAAAGCGCCGCGCTGGCTCTCCACGGATCTGCGCGACGGAAACCAGGCGCTCGCCAATCCCATGGATGTCGAGCGCAAGCTGCGCTTCCATGACATGCTGCTCGCCTCCGGCTTCAAGGAGATCGAGGTTGCCTTTCCGTCGGCCTCGCAGATCGAATTCGATTTCGTGCGCGCGCTGATCGAGGAGGATCGCATCCCCGAGGATGTGACGATACAGGTGTTGACCCAGTCGCGCGCCGATCTCATTGCCCGTACTTTCGAGTCCCTGACGGGCGCCCGAAAGGCCATCGTCCATCTCTACAATGCAACGGCACCGCTTTTCCGGCGCGTCGTCTTCGGCATGGAGCGGCATGAAATCGTCGATCTCGCCATCAGCGGCGTCACGGCGATGCTGGAGGAAAGCCTCAAGCGGCCGGAGACCGACTGGACTTTCGAATATTCGCCGGAGACCTTCTGCGCCACCGAGCCGGATTTTGCGCTGGAAATCTGCGAACGCGTGCTCGATGTCTGGCAGCCGACCGTGGATCGCCCCGTCATCCTCAATTTGCCGGCGACGGTCGAGGTTGCGATGCCGAATGTCTATGCCGACCAGATCGAATGGTTCTGCCGCAATGTTTCGCGCCGCGAGGCTGTCGTCATCAGTGTCCATCCGCATAATGATCGCGGCACGGCGGTTGCCTCCGCCGAACAGGCGCTCCTTGCCGGCGCGGATCGTGTCGAAGGCTGCCTCTTCGGCAATGGCGAGCGCACCGGTAATGTCGATCTGGTGACGCTGGCCCTCAATCTCTATACGCAGGGCATCGACCCCGGCCTCTCTTTTCCCTCGATCCGAGAGGTGGTCAAGACGGTCGAATATTGCAACGGATTGCCCGTTCACCCGCGCCATCCCTATGCGGGCGAGCTGGTGCACACTGCCTTCTCCGGTTCGCATCAGGATGCCATCCGCAAGGGATTTGCCATGCACGAACGCCGCAACGACGGCATATGGGAAATGCCCTATCTGCCGGTCGATCCCGCCGATATCGGCGAAAGCTACGAAGCCGTCATCCGCGTCAACAGCCAGTCGGGAAAGGGTGGCGTCGCCTGGGTGATCGAGCAGGACAAGGGCCTGAAGCTGCCGCGCGCCCTGCAGATCGATTTCAGCAGGCGCGTGCAGCGTCTCGCCGATGAGACCAAGCGGGAGCTGTCGGCCGAGGATATCTGGGTGGCGTTCGTGCGCGCCTATCATGTCGACGATACCGACTTCGCGCTTGTCGACTACGAGGGCGGATTCCGCAAGGGTGCGGGCGCCGAGCGCGTCTTCACCGGGCGGATTCGGCATGGCACCAGGGACGTCGCCGTCAGCGGCCGCGGCAACGGGCTCGTCTCGGCGGTGCTTGCCGCGATGGACGAGGCGTTCGGCGTGACGCTCGCCGTCATCGACTATCAGGAGCATGCGCTGCGTCGTGGCAGCGACGCGAAGGCCGCCAGCTATCTGCAATGCGCGCGGCCGGACGGCACGCAGGTCTTCGGCGTCGGCATCGATGACGATGTGGCGACCGCGACCGTCAAGGCCGTCTTGAGCGCTGCAAGCTCAATCGGTTGACAATCGTCCGTTGCATTCGTGCCATCGGCCGCACACCGGCCGATGGCAGCCGGCTTTGGATTGAGGGTAACGGTTCGAATCACTCGATCGGCTGCAGCCAGCCTCGATAGTGAACGACCGGGCCGATGAACGGCAGGGCTATCGGCACGTCGAACTGGAAACGGCCGTTCTCGGTCCATTCGCGGGCGACGCTTCGAGGCGCGAGAAAGAGCGGCAAGGGAATGCGCAGGAGCGACCATTGCCGCATCTCCATGCCGAGCCCGTTGCCGCGAGAAGGAAGATCGAATGCGAAGCGGAAGGGTCCGAAGCGTTCGACGAGGCGGCCATTATCCTCGCTCAAATGGCTTGAGAAGCGCTGGCCGGAAAAGTTCCGCGTCCATTGTTCGATGCCATTGTGTTCCTCGAAGGAGACATATAACGCGTGCTTTCCGGCGGCAGGAAAGCCGAATGCTCCGGCGACGAGCCGGGCAGCAAGGGACCGGCCGCGGGTCACGATCGCCTCGCCTTCGGCGCCGCCGTCTCCGAAGACCTCATGCATGGTGCGCACCGGCTCGGACAGATGCGCGAATGCGGGGCCCATGACACGCCGATAGAGCGGCGTATAGGACGCTTCCGTCGTTTCCTCGCCGATTGCCAAGTCGCGAAACAATGCCCGAAAATCATCGAGGGACAGAAGCCCGCCGGCATGACGGGCGCCGGGTGGGACGCGGCCGTCGCGCAGCGCGCGTGCCAGCAATTGCGCCGGAAGGGTGGGGATTTCCACGCCATCGCCGTTTTCGGCAATGAGTGTCCAGCGGCGGGATCGCATTCTTCCGTGCCGGATTCCCTTTATCTCGATCGTCACGGCGGAGCGCGCCGTGCCGAGCCGCGCGGTCAATCCCTGTAAGGGCAGCAGAAAGCGGCTTATCTGCCTGAGCGACGTCAGCCAGCCCCAGGCGACCGGCCAGGACAGCAGCCATAGGGCCAGCGTCTGGAAAGCAAATTCCGGTCCGGCCCGAAAGATGACGCTCGGACGTCCGGCCATGCCGTCGACCAGCAGGTCGTGATCCGGCACATCGGCCAGTGCCACGAGCCGGTGCAAGGGGCTATGCCCGGAGACCGCGTAGGTTTCGCGCTTCAGCATGTGCCAGCCGGTTCGGTTTTGCCAGTGCCGGCCGCGCCAGAGCCGCACGGGTTTGCCGACATAGCTGAGGATCGCCGATGCCACCGAGGCGCCTGCGGCCGCACGGTTCGAGGCGCTGATCGACATGTCTATCGAGCGAAGCGCCTGCATGCCCTCGGCAAGGTCTGCCACGACCGCGCTCGAGAGAGCCGGCACACTCGACGCGCCGGAGATGACGGCAACGCCGGCAGCCGTGGCCTGTTCGTCGAGCGAGCCGATCGCGCCGACGAAATCGCGGGCATCGGCAAGATCGATGTAGTGGACGCCGGCCCTTACGCAGGCCCGCGCGACCCGGTCGTCGCTTTTCTGGAAGGGGCCGGCAGCATCGATGAGCAAAAAGGGCCGGTGCTCGTCGAGGACAGCAGCGATATCGCCGTTGCGATCGGCCTGCAGCGCGGTCGCGTTCGGCAATCGGGAAGCGAGCGCCTTTGCCGCTTCAAGATTGCGCCCGGCGACCAGAATCCCGAAGCCATCGCCTGCAAGGCGTCGCGACAGGCGCGCGCCGAACCCGCCGTAGCCGCCAAGGATGAGGATCTTTCTCAAAGGATGCGGCTCGCCTGCTCCGGCGTCGGCAGCCAGCATGTTTCGCGCCTGCCGAAGATGCGGTAGCGGTTGCGCGCAAGCCAATGGTAGGCCGGGTCGCGCAGCATGCGCGGCACGAGGCGCAGCAGGGACATCGCCTTCCACGGCCAGCCGAGGCCGGCATAGATGGCGAGCACCGCATCGCTGTCGCGCAGCACATTTGCGCCTTCCACGATGATCAGGCTGTCCGGATTGGCCGGGTCGATGCCGCAGCGCCGATAGAGAGCGGCGCCGGTCTCGTTCTGCATGGAGGCGAAGCGGAAGCGGCCGCCATCGTCGTGGCGCAGGACGAACCGGGCATTGGCGGAGCATAGGACACACATGGCATCGAATACGATGATCGGCCCTTGATCCTCGATGATGTCGTTTTTGCTCATGCTGGCGCCGGCGTTTTCCATAACCCGTCTGTCCGTAGTCTTGCCTGGTTGAGTCGCCTTCGTCAATTGCACGCACGAGGATGCGTCGATAGCGCACGGACAAAAGATCGTGAGACGCGCATTATTCTTGACCAATCGTTCCGGAATACCTATCTTGCCTCCATGGCAAGACCAAAAGAATTCGATACGGCGACGGCTTTGGATGCGGCAATCGAGGTTTTTCGCGACAAGGGTTATGCCGCGACGTCGGCCTCCACGCTCGTCGGCGCGCTTCATATCGGCCGCCAGAGCCTCTATGACACATTCGGCGACAAATGGCGCCTGTATCTCGAAGCCGTGCGGCGCTACTCCGCTCAGGAGACCGATGCGCATCTTGCTGCGTTGAAGACAGGCCCGCGGGCTATGGATGGCATCGAGGCCATGTTGGCGCGCGTCGTGGCCACGGCCTCCGAAACCTGCCTCGGCGTCGGTTCCATCTGCGAGTTCGGAACCACGCAGCCGGAGCTTACGAAAATCCATGAGGCCGCAGGCCGGCGTCTGCATTCGGCCATCCTGGACCGGGTGCAGGCAGCCCGGAAGGAGGGCGGCATTGCCTCCGTCATCGATCCGGAACAGGCAGCGCAGTTCGTGACCGCGAACATCGCCGCAATCCGCGTGGCAGCCAGAGCCGGCTCGTCGGGCAAGGATCTTGCCGCTCTTGCCCGCCTTGCCCTTCGCGGATTGCGCTAGAAAATTTTTTGCCAAATTATGGAACGATCAGTCAAATAAGGAGACAAAATGAAATCGATCGTCATGACCGCCGCGGGCGGACCCGATGTCCTGCAGCTTGTCGATGGACCGGACCCGATTCCCGGTGCGGGAGAGGTTCTGGTGCAGGTACATGCCGCTGGTGTGAACTTCATGGATATCGGCGTACGCCAGGGAAAAGCCTGGACGCATCTGCCGGAGCCCAAGACGCTTGGCGTCGAGGGCGCGGGCCGCGTGGTTGCGCTGGGAAAGGATGTGGAAAGCGTCAAGGTTGGCGACCGTGTCGCCTGGGTCTATGCGCCCGGTAGCTATGCCGAGAGGGTCGTCATGCCCGAAACGTCATTGGTGCAGGTGCCCGACGCGATCGACGACCGCACGGCTGCGGCCATTATGATGCAGGGCCTGACCGCCAGCCATTTCGCGACCGATTTCTATCCCGTGCAGCCAGGCGATTTCGCCCTCGTTCACGCCGCTGCGGGCGGTCTCGGCCTGCTCCTGACGCAGATCGTCAAATTGCGCGGCGGGCACGTTATCGGCCGCGTTTCCAGCGCGGAGAAGGTCGAGATCGCGAAATCCGCAGGCGCCGATCATGTGATCGTGGATACCGAAGGCAAATTCGCCGAAGAGGCCATTCGCCTGTCCGGCGGCGAGGGCGTGCATGTCGTCTATGACGGCTCCGGCCCGACGACGTTTCAAGGATCGCTGGATTCCCTCCGGCGGTCGGGAACCTTCTGCTGGTTCGGCCCGGTACTGGGCGGGCCCGGCCCCATCGATATCATGAGCCTGCCGCGCAGCATCAAGCTCGGCTATGCCGTCTTCTTCGATCATATTCACACACCGGATCTGTTCAGGTCACATTCCGCCCGGCTTTTCGAATGGATCGAACAAGGCAGGCTGAAGGTGAACATAGGCGGCATCTACCCCCTGCCGGAGGCTCGGCGCGCGCATGAGGATATGGAGGGCCGCAGGACCACGGGAAAATTGCTTCTGCTGCCTTGAGCGGGCCGCGGCAATGTGGCTGTCGAGCAGCCGGCGAGGATGCGGCCCGATCTTTAGGACCGGGTCGCATTCCTGTCAGGCAAGGGGCTCAGGAGGCTTAGCGGTAACGCCAGCCGCCATGCCACCGCTCGCGGTGTATCCAATAGCGGTGTCCATCCCAATAGCCGCGTCCGGGATAGAAGATGCCGACGGCCGGCCCAGCCGGTACGACGACGACCGGACGTCCGTTCGGGCGGCAATAGCCATAGGGGCCGCGATGAAAGCCGATGCCGCACCCATCGCGAGCCTCGGCCGGCGAGATCGCCGCGAAGCAGGCCGTTACCGCAAAAGCCAGCAGAATGATCTTTTTCATGATGTCCTCATTGATCCTTGAAGAGCTTACGCTGTTATCCCTTCAGCATTTAAACGGCCGGGACCGGCAAATCCGTCGCTGCTATCGAGAATTCCGACATGAAACCGGTTTTGCGACCGCGGATTTCCGCTCCGCTTTCCCTGATGCGAGGTTGCCCCCACTGAGGAATGCGGCCGCCGGGGCGGGTGACGAAGGATGAGCGGCATCGAAAAAGACTGCGTCGCCAGTCAGATAACGGCGAAAACCCGCATTCTCCGGCGAAAGGCATCGGAAGGATTGCCACGGCCGGCTTTTTTAGCGACAATTGACGCGGCGTTCGGTGGGAGGAGCCAAATGCACGAATATTCCGCGCATGCGGATCAGGTCTATGCATCGGCGCAATCGGCGGCGGCAAGTTCGCCGGTCGTCGCCTCATGGAGGCGGTGCATGACGATGCATCGTCTTGCACCGGAAGACAAGCGTCTGCCGATGCGCCTGACCGGCCAGGAATTCCAGGCGGCGCTGGAGCGGTCGCAGCGGCTGGTCGCCGAGGCATCGAGCGAACTGGATCGTCTGTTCCTTGCAGTCGGCAAGGCCGGGTGCTGCCTGCTGCTGACCGACCGTGACGGCATCGCGCTCGAGCGTCGCGGAGCGACGGCCGACGACAAGGAGTTTCACGATCTTGGCCTGTGGACCGGCTCGGTCTGGACCGAGGCAAGCATCGGCACCAACGGCATCGGCACGGCGCTTGCCGACGAGCGGGCCGTGGCGATCTTTCGAGATCAGCACTTTTTCAGCTCCAATATCGACCTGAGCTGCACCACGGCGCCGATCCGCGACCATCGCGGACAGCTTGCGGGCGCGCTCGACATTTCCACCTGCCGCGCCGATGTCAACGACGCGACCTTGATGATCCTGTCGCAGACCGTACGCGATGCGGCGCTGCGCATAGAGCTCAACCTTTTCCGCAATGCCTTTGCCGGCGCCCGCTTCGTCATGGTGCCGACGGATACGGCTTCCACCTCCGCGCTGCTGGCGGTCGACCGCAACGACCTCGTGCTCGGCGCGACGCGAGCGGCCCGCCTTGCGCTGAGGCTCGACGATCACCGCATTGCCGCGGGAATTCCCGCGTCGGATGTCCTGCGTGAGCAGCGCGCCGCGAATGAAGACCTGCTGGAGGCCGAACGGGCCGCACTGCTGCGGGCGCTTTCCCGCGCCAATGGCAATGTTTCGCAGGCTGCTTCGGCCCTCGGCATGAGCCGTTCGACACTGCATCGGAAGATGAAACGGCTCAATCTGCACTGAATTGCCGGCGAATGCGTATTTGCGCGGACAGATGTCGCAGAGTTGCGACACTGTGCGCTGCAGCATGGCGGGCTACCTCTATCCCCCGAAGGCGCATGCACTCAAACTTGCGGCATTAGGTTCACTTACCGGACCTGCCGACCAAGGGAGGATGGCATGCTGCATCAGAAGATCGTCGAATCTCCGTTCAAGCTCAGATATGGCAACTATATCGGGGGCGAGTGGCGCGAGCCCATCGGTGGAAAATATTTCGACAATGTCACGCCGATCACCGGCGGCAAGCTCTGCGAAATTCCGCGCTCCGACGAGAAGGACATCAACGCCGCTCTCGACGCCGCCCATGCGGCGAAGGACAAATGGGGCCGGACAGCCGTCGCCGAGCGCTCCAATATCCTGATGAAGATCGCCCAGCGCATGGAAGACAAGCTGGAAGTGCTGGCGCAGGCGGAAAGCTGGGACAACGGCAAGCCGATCCGCGAGACCATGGCGGCCGACATTCCGCTTGCCATCGATCATTTCCGCTATTTCGCCTCCTGCATCCGTGCACAGGAAGGTTCGATCGGCGAGATCGATCACGATACCGTCGCCTATCACTTCCATGAGCCGCTCGGGGTCGTCGGGCAGATCATTCCCTGGAACTTCCCGATCCTGATGGCGGCCTGGAAGCTGGCACCCGCGCTTGCCGCCGGCAATTGCGTCGTCATCAAGCCCGCCGAGCAGACGCCTGCTTCGCTTCTCGTCTGGGCCGAGCTGGTCGGCGATCTCCTGCCGCCCGGCGTTCTCAACATCGTCAACGGCTTCGGCCTGGAGGCCGGCAAGCCGCTGGCGACCAGCCCGCGTATCGCCAAGATCGCCTTTACCGGCGAGACGACGACCGGCCGGCTGATCATGCAATATGCCAGCCAGAACCTCATCCCCGTCACGCTCGAGCTCGGCGGCAAGTCGCCGAACATCTTCTTCGCCGACGTCGCGGCCGAGGACGATGATTTCTTCGACAAGGCGCTCGAAGGCTTTGCGATGTTCGCTCTCAATCAGGGCGAGGTCTGCACATGCCCCAGCCGTGCGCTGATCCAGGAATCGGTCTACGACCGCTTCATGGAGCGGGCGGTCAAGCGCGTGGAGGCCATCAAGCAGGGCAATCCGCTGGATTCCGCGACCATGATCGGCGCCCAGGCGTCGAGCGAGCAGATGGAAAAGATCCTCTCCTACCTCGATATCGGCAAGCAGGAAGGCGCCGAAGTGCTGACGGGCGGCGCGCGCGCCGATCTCGGCGGCGAGCTGTCGAGCGGTTACTACATCAAGCCGACCATCTTCAAGGGCCACAACAAGATGCGTGTGTTCCAGGAGGAGATCTTCGGCCCGGTCGTGTCGGTGACGACCTTCAAGGACGAGAAGGAAGCGCTTGAAATCGCCAACGACACGCTCTACGGCCTCGGCGCCGGCGTCTGGACGCGTGACGGCAACCGCGCCTATCGCTTCGGTCGCGAAATCCAGGCCGGTCGCGTCTGGACCAATTGCTACCATGCCTATCCGGCGCACGCCGCCTTCGGCGGCTACAAGCAATCGGGCATCGGCCGCGAGACGCACAAGATGATGCTCGATCACTATCAGCAGACCAAGAACATGCTGGTCAGCTACAGCACGAAGGCGCTCGGCTTCTTCTGAGACCTCCCAACGACGCCAACAAGGCTCCCAGCGGCAGCTGGGGGCCTTCGGGCATTTGCACACCGGCGATGGAGGATGGTCATGGACGGCAATGGATCGGAGCCGCGGGTGCTGGCGACCGACAAGGCGCTCGAGCTGATCCGCGAGATACAGCAGGAGCACCCCGATATTCTGTTTCATCAGTCGGGCGGCTGCTGCGACGGTTCCTCGCCGATGTGCTATCCGGCGAACGAATTCATGGTCGGCGACAACGACGTCAAGCTCGGCGAGATCGGCGGCGTGCCCGTCTATATCAGCGGCAGCCAGTTCGAAGCCTGGAAGCACACACAGCTCATCATCGACGTCGTGCCGGGACGCGGCGGCATGTTCTCCCTCGATAACGGTCGCGAGAAGCGGTTTCTGACCCGCTCCCGCCTCTTCGGCGGCGGCGAGGCTTGCGCAATCCCGGAGATTCGTCGTCCGCCGACCCGGTAACGACATCGGATGGGTGGTGTAGTATTCGCCTAATACCCATGCTGCCCGGCGCTTTGCTAGAGTGCCGCCTGTTGGTTCCAAGGGAGGAAGACGATGCCAGCAGCAAAGATCCTGATGATTACCGGTGACTTCACCGAGGACTACGAAACCATGGTGCCGTTTCAGACGCTGCTTGCCTGCGGCTATACGGTCCATGCCGTTTGCCCCGGTAAGAATGCCGGCGAAACGGTGGCAACGGCCATTCACGATTTCGAAGGCGATCAGACCTACTCCGAAAAGCGCGGCCATAATTTTGCATTGAATGCGACGTTTGCCAGCGTCCGCGCCGAGGATTACGATGCGCTCGTCATTCCGGGTGGCCGTGCTCCGGAATATCTCCGTTTGAATCCCGAGGTCATCAAGGCAGTGCAACACTTCTTCGAGGCGGAGAAACCGGTCGCCGCCATTTGCCACGGCGCGCAATTGCTGGCTGCCGCCGGCGTCCTCAAGGGGCGTACCTGCTCGGCCTACCCCGCCTGCCGCCCCGAAGTGGAGCTTGCCGGCGGCACGTATGCCGATATTGCCATCAACGACGCCGTCGCCGACGGCAATCTCGTTACCGCGCCGGCCTGGCCGGCTCATCCGGCATGGTTGCGCCAGTTCATGGCCGTGCTCGATGCCAGCGCCTTGTCGAAAGCGGACGCAGCCTGAGGCTAATGAGGGGAGACGCGCATGTGCGAGTTGTTCATCAAGGCCGATGCCGGGCTCTGGGAAAGCACCACGCGCTCCCTGCGCATCGATGGCATGGTGACGAGCGTCAGGCTGGAAAACTTCTTCTGGTCGAAGCTGGAGGAAATCGCCCGGCGTGACGGCATGAACGTGGTGCAGCTGATTACCAAGCTGCACCATGAATCGATCGACGCCGGCCACGATCTCGGCAATTTCACGTCGTTCCTGCGTGTCTGCTGCGCGCGTTATCTCGACCTGCAGCTTGCCGGCGATATTTCGAGAGATCTTTCCAAACCTATCGCCGGCGTCGACGCTCCTGCCATTCTGGGGCGGGAGCGTTTGAAATATCATTGATCGCGCCGGTCATGCCGCGCCTTTCGGGCTGCCCCCGTTTGCTTTTGCATCCGGCAATCGCTCGGCAATGAGCCGCACCACGGCCTCTGCCGCAGTTTCCATATAGCTCGGATCGCGATGGAGCAGGACGGCGGCAAACGAGCCGTCGAGGAGCAGCATGACCTGGCGTGCGAGTGACGAAGTGTCGCCATTCACGCCTGCTTCGGCAAGGACCGAACACAGCCAGTCCTCCACACGCTTCTTGTGGGCGCGGGCCGCAACCAGGGCCGGATGTCCGGGCAGGTTGACGAGCTCCACCGAGGTCCGCAGGAAGCCGCAACCCTTCCATCTGGCATTCCGTGCCGATTGCGCCAGATGGCGAAAAATGCCGGCAATCCTCTCGGCGGCATTGCCTTCAGCCTCATCGAACCAGCGTTTGAAGAGGGCAAGGTTCGGCTCGTCGCGCGCTTGAAGATGGGCGGCGATCAGATCGTCCTTGCTGCGGAAATGATAGTAGAGGGTGCGCTTGGTGACGCCGGCCTTCTCGGCGATGGCATCGACGCTGATTGCGCGGATGCCGTCGCGATGGAAGAGTTTTCCGGCGGCCTGAAGAATGCGCTCGCGTGTCGGCTGGGAGCTGTCTCTCATGGTTCAACGTATACCGGGTAGTGAATATACACAACGCGGCGATCGTTCCATCTTGTCGGCCATGAGCCGGCAACCTCTCCCATCTTCGAACGCAAGCAACCCGACGGTTTCCATCCGCTGCGAGGATGGGGTCGTTCTCGGCGGTCACTTCTGGCGGTCCGAGACGGAGAGGCCGGACGGCAGCGTGATCGTCAATCCGGCCACGGGCGTTCTCGCGCGTTATTATCATCGCTATGCGCAATTTCTCGTGCGGCATGGATTCGATGTCCTGACCTTCGACTATCGCGGCATCGGCCAGTCGCGCCCGCCGCAGCTGCGCGGTGCCGGCTATCGCTGGCGGGATTGGGGAGAGCAGGATTTCGACGCCGCGCTCCGGTGGATGGCCAAGCATCGACGCAATGGACCGCTTACGGTGGTGGGTCACAGCATTGGCGGCTTCCTTCCGGGACTGGCCGAAAGTGCCCCGATGATCGACAGAATGCTGACGGTCGGCGCTCAATATGCCTGGTGGGGTGATTATATGGCAAGCAGGCGGCTTGCCCTGCTGTTCAAATGGCATGTCGCCATGCCGATGGTCACGGCGGCTTGCGGTTATTTTCCGGGCCGGCGGCTCGGCTGGCTGGAAGATCTTCCGAAAGGCGTGGCAAATGAGTGGAGCTTTCGCGGCCGCTGCTTCGAGCGCAGCCATCCGGCCGGCGAGCGGCAGGCCGCGCTACGGCGCATGGCGGCGGTCAAAGCCCCGATTCTGGCCGTTGTGGTTTCGGACGACGAACTCGGCACGATCCCGGCAGTTCACCGCGCCCTGAATTATTACAAAGGCGCGCAACGCATGTCGGTGCTGCTGCACCCGGCGGATTTCGGCCACGATGCGATCGGCCATTTCGGCCTGTTCCATGACCGCTATACGGACAGTTTCTGGGCCGATACGCTTTCCTGGCTGCGGGAGGGCCGTAATCCCTGGCCCTCCCGTATTTCCTGAGCATCGGCCCGGAACGTCTCTCGACGCAAGAGAAATGCGGCGCCGAGACATTCGTCGGGCAAGCTCCGTCCGGCGGCCTCTCAGGCCGCGGCGGATACGGAGAGCGACGCCATGTCGATCACGAAGCGGTAGGGAATATCCGCACGCTGCAAGGTGGCGAAAGCGTCGTTGATTTCTTCCGGCCGGATGATCCGGCATTCGGGGAGAATGCCCTTGCGCGCGCAGAAATCGATCACTTCCTGCGTTTCGCGCATGCCGCCGATCGGCGAGCCGGCAATCCGGCGTCTGCCGACGAGGAGGGGAAGGCCGTTCACCTCACCCCAGGGGCCGACCTGTCCGACCACGACCAGCGTGCCGTCGACATCCAGAAGCGGCGTGTAGGTATCGAGATCGTGCTTGACGGGAACCGTATCGATGATCAGGTCAAAGGCGTTGGCGGCGGCATTCATCGCGCCCGCATTGGTCGAGATCAGGAAATCGTCCGCGCCGATGTCGCGGGCGATCTTCTCCTTGTCGGGCGAGCGCGAGATCATCGTCACCCTGGCGCCCATGGCAGCGGCAAGCTTGACGGCCATGTGGCCGAGGCCGCCCATGCCGATGACGCCGACCCGGCTGTGCGGACCGACATTCCAGGTGCGAAGCGGCGAATAGGTGGTGATGCCGGCGCACAGTATCGGCGCGGTGCGGGAGAGATCCATGCCCTCGGGCACGGTGCAGACGAACTCCTCGCGCACGACGATATGCTTGGAATAGCCGCCTTTTGTGATCGACCCGTCGATACGGTCGGGAGCGCTGTAAGTGCCCGTGTTGCCTTCGCGGCAGAATTGCTCTTCGCCGCGGCGGCATTGGTCGCAATGCTGGCAACTGTCGACCATGCAGCCGACCGCGCCGTGATCGCCGATCCTGAACTTGGTGACGTCGCTGCCGACCTCGATCACGCGGCCGACGATTTCATGGCCCGGCACGAGCGGATAGCTCGAAAAGCCCCAATCGTTGTGCGCCATGTGGACATCCGAATGGCAGATCCCGGCGTAGACGATCTCCATTACGACGTCGTTCGGGCGCGGCGCGCGCCGCTCGAAGGAATAGGGCTCCAGCGGAGTCTCCGCAGAAGTGCACGCATAGCCAATGGTCTTCATGTTCCGTCCGCCTTTTGTGTGTTGGGGAGCGCCTCTGCGCCACCCATTGATTTTCGGGAGAGAAACTAGCCGAAGCCAGCTTCCACGTTAAGACAGGCAATTGCGACCGATGTCATTCCGTTCTTCATCAACGGCATGAAGGCGCCCGGGCAAGCGAACGCGGAAGGCCGGTCGGTAAACCCCCATTATCCGGATTCGCGAATTCTAAAATCACAAATCTGTGCTTAATTCCTTTGTTTGACAAACTTACATATTGGGGTGGATATATGTCGCTTGAGCCGGTCGGGGGACCATACATGCATCTTGATGATTATGTCGCACTCGGCCGCTCGCAGTTGCGCGTCAGTCCGCTCGGGCTCGGAACGATGACTTTCGATGCGGATGCGAGCTGGCATTTGCGCGACAACGGGTATGCGGCAATTCTGGATCGCTATCTCGGTCTCGGCGGCAATTATCTCGATACCGGCAGCGGAGAGGTCAAAGCGGCTGGCCAGACGGTTGTCGGCAATTATCTTGCCCAGAGACCGGCCCAGCGCGACCGGCTTGTGATCGCCGCCAAATTCAGCATCGATCGGCAGGGCGTTGAGCCCGGCCGCAAGGCCGTGATCGCCGGCGTCGAGCAGGCATTGCGACGGCTGCGCACTGATCGCCTCGATCTCTATTGGCTGAACAACTGGGATATCCGGACCCCGCTGGAGGAGGTGCTGGCGGCTCTTCACGATCTCACCCAGTCCGGGAAACTGCGTTACTTCGGCATCGCCGACACACCGGCCTGGAAGGTTGCGCATGCGCAACTGCTTGCGCAATGCAACGGCTGGGCTCCGTTCATTGGTCTGCAGATCGAATATTCCCTGGCGGCACGGCTGTTTGAAATGGAACTCGTGCCAATGGCGCGAGGATTGGGGCTGGGCGTAGTTTCGCATTCGCCGTTGAGCGGCGGCCTCATCAGCGGCCAGTATACTCGCGCCGCCAATCGGGACGTAAAGGCGGGTCATGCGGCGCAGCTGGCGCGACGGCCCGACGAGCAGGACCTTGAAATCGTCGACGCCTTGTTGCGTATTGCCGGCGAGCTCGGCACCACCACCGCCCGCGTAGCCCTTGCCTGGGCAATGGCCCGGCCGGGAGTGGCTTCAACCGTCATCGGCATACATACGTTGGAACAGCTCGATGACGATATCGGCGCGCTGCTGGTCCGGCTTTCGCCGGAGCAGACGGCAACGCTCGACGCGCTCACGCTTCCAACGCATTCCGCTGCCCTGCCGCTACCCTTGCAGGATGCCGCGCCCTTGTGCTGCGTGGACTGAACCGCAGCCGGCGATCCTTGCGAGCGTCTGCCGGCGAAAGCAATGGGTTCTTTTCTCGCGCGGCCCTCCTATCTAAGTTGCCAGTACCAAGCGAGGCAAAAGATGAGCGATGGGCCACAGCCGCCGAATGTGAACCGAAACGTCCTGCGGGAACTCATTTCGGGATTGAGCGACGGCATCATCCTGCTCGATCCCGCCGGCACGATTTCGTGGGCGAACGGTGCGGCGCTGCAAATGCATCGGGTTTCGGCCATCGAAGATCTGGGCGGCGATGCGACCGGCTATCGGCAGGCTTTCACGCTGCGCTACCGCAACAACCATCTGCTCGAAGAGGGGCAATATCCGATCGAGCGCCTGCTGAAAGGCGAGACGTTCGAAGACGTGACCGTCGAGATATCGCCGGCCGCCGACCTGGATCTCGTCTGGGTACATACCGCCCGCAGCCTGGTCATTGCCGATTCCGGCAACCGCCCGGACGTGCTTGCTCTCATCATTCGCGACGAGACGCCGCTGTTCGAGGCGGAAGAGCGTTTCGAGCGGGCTTTCAATGCCAATCCGGCGCCGGGTCTCATCTGCCGCCTCGATGATCTTCGCTTCATCCGGGTAAACCAGGGCTTCGTCGAGATGACGACCTATGCCAAGGATGACATCATCGGAAAGACCATCGAAGAGATGAGGCTTTTTGCCAATTGCGATACCGGCGAGGACGCCTTGGCGAAGCTTGCGGAGGGTCGGCTGATCCGTCAGCGCGAGACGTTGATTCCATTGCCCGGCGGCGGCGACCGGCTCGTCATCATCGCCGGCGAGCCCATCGCCGTCGGCGAGGAGCCATGCATGCTCTTCACCTTCGCCGATCTCGACGCGCGGCGGAAAGCTCAGAACGCGCTTCGGCAAAGCGAGGAGCGTTTCTCGAAATCATTCCGGCTCTCGCCGGCGCCGGCGGCTATTTCGCGTCTCGACGGTTTCGTCTTTACCGAGGTCAATGACGCCTTCGTCCAGCTTTCGGGCTACGGCCTTGAAGAGATCGTCGGAAAGACGGCCAGCGAGCTGCGGCTGTGGGACGATGTTGCCGCCCGGCGCGGCATGGAGCGGAAGCTGATCGACAACATGCCTATTCGGGACGAGACGATGCGGATGAAGCAGAAGGACGGCGGGAGCGCGGATTGCCTCGTCTCGGCCGAGCGTGTCGAAATCAACGATCAGCAGTGCGTCATCTGGTCGTTGCAGGATGTGACCGAGCGCATGCGCAGCGAAGCCGAACTTGTCGAGGCGATCGAGAGCGTCATGGCCGATACCTCGTGGTTCAGCCGTTCCATCGTGGACCGGCTTGCGACCTTGCGGCAGGTATCCGACGGCAAGGTGCCGTCGGCCCAGATCCTTGATCTCAGCGAGCGCGAGAGGGAAATCCTCGCCTTGATCTGCCGTGGCCAAAGCGACGCCGAAATGAGCGAGACGCTACATCTGTCCAGAAATACGATCCGCAACCATGTGGCGTCGCTCTACGCCAAGATCGGAGTCAATCGGCGTTCGGCCGCCGTGATATGGGCGCGCGAGCGCGGATTCACAGGCATGCCGGGTGTTTCGAAGGGCCGGAAACCGAAATAGAGCGGTATTCGATGGGCCGAGCTGCGGCGGACGGTGGGCAATCGTGGCATCGAGCCTCAAAAAGGCTGTTTTCTACCAGTACAAATAGTAGTTTCTGCTCTGCAAGCACATGCATTGCCGCCCTACTTCATTGTTCATGGCCTCGGTCGATGACTGGCGCCTCCTCTTTTGAAAAGCTCAGGGAGATAAGACATGGACAAGAATCGCGTCAAAGGCGCAGTCAAGGAAGCAAGTGGCTCCATCAAGGAGGCCGCCGGAAAGCTGACCGGCAATGACAAGCTCAGGGTCGAGGGAGCTGTGGAAAAGGCCGAAGGCAAGATCCAGTCGCAAATCGGCAAGGCCACGGACGCCATCAGGAAGACGCTTCGCTGACGCCGCAAGGCGCGCGAACTTTGCTAGTCGAGGCTTTCCGATGCTCTTCCTGGCCAAGCTGTCATCGCTGACGACATCATCGAATAGCTGCGCCACCTGCGCGGCGATCCGATGCCTGATTGCCTATGCCGACGGGCTCGCGGATTGCCGCATCGACGCTGCGGTCGCGGAAGGCGCGATCCTGCTGACGGGGACCGCGCCGAACGACCAGGCACGCCAGCGAGCCATCGAGATCGCCGGTGAGTATGCCGGGACCCGTATCATCAGCAACATCGTGATCCAGGCCGATATCGAGCTGTCCACCCAGCCCGAAAACGGTCCGTCGAGCTCAACTGCGCCGACAGTGGCGCTCAAACCGCCGAAGGAGACGTCATGAAAAAGACCATCGTTGCAGCCGCGGCCATCGCCATGGCTTTCGGTTCTGTGGCTTCCGCCGCCAGCACCCATCATCATCCCAAGAAGCAGTCGGCGCAGGTCGCCTCCGAGCCCAAGCAGCGTCTCGGAACGCTTTCCTGCGAAGTTGCCGGCGGCGTGGGCATGATCATCGGTTCCAACAAGCAGGTCAGCTGCACTTTCAAGCAGCGGACCGGCAGGATCGAGCGCTATACGGGGACGATCGGCAAGCTCGGCATCGACATCGGCGTTACCCGCAAGACCTATCTGAGCTGGGTCGTCATCAATACCGCGCCGACCCGTGTCGGTGACGGCGCCCTGGCCGGCACCTATGTTGGTGCTTCCGCGGGTGCTTCCGTCGGTCTTGGCCTCGGAGCCAACGCGCTCGTTGGCGGTAACGCCAAGAATTTCGCCCTTCAGCCGCTGAGCGCGGAAGCAGGAACCGGCCTGAATGTCGCGGCCGGCGTTTCGCGCCTGCAGTTGCGCCCAGCCGGCTGACGCGACGTGAAGGCGGCGGCATAGCCGCGCTTTAGGCGTGCCGTCGCGGCGTGAGCCGGATGTTTCCGGCCAGCAAATGCGCCGCCCGCACCCGCAGGGGTGGGCGGTATGGAGTTGCGTCTGAAGCAATTGCCCTGTCACCGATCATCGGCTCCACAGCGGGGCTTTTCCCGGCATTGCTTCGGGTGAGGCCTGTCCAACATTTAAGAAGACGAACGATGATCAGCTGTGCGGTCTTCTGCCTCTCTTGATTGCATTAGCTATCGTTTTTATTAACGCATACATCCTAAAATGGTGGCCGTGGGGAAATACACCAATGGTCATCAATGTCGGAAACTGAAAAGCAAGCTCGTATTCCTGCCCTGGACGGTTGGCGGGGAGTAGCCGTCCTGCTGGTTCTTATGGGGCATTTCGGTGGAGATCGCCACCTTCCGCATCTCGGATCGGCCGGTGTCGATCTCTTTTTTGTTCTCTCCGGCCGCCTGATGGCTGATATCCTCTTCGTGAGGAGGATGCCTCTCGGCACTTTCTTCTTCCGCCGCTTCAGCCGCGTCTATCCGGCGTTGTTCGTATTCGTTTTGGTCAATGCGGCCATTTTCTCGCTGACGCCGCTGGCTCCCGGCGCCGTGGGCGTAATCTCGGCGCTTTCCTTCACATTGAATTACGTGATCATCGAAAGCCGTAGCTTCATACCGATATTCGATCACATCTGGTCATTGTGTGTGGAGGAGCACAGCTACGTTTTGCTTGGCCTGCTGGCTTTGCTGCTTCGTGGTGCCGCCAACAGGTTCATTGGATTTATAAGCCTGGCTTTGGGGGCTGCCGCGCTTGCCTATGGGATCTTGCAATATGACGTCTATGGAGAGAATCCATTCATCGTCTTTTGGCCGACGCATGCGGCAGCCGCGCCGATATTGATTTCAGCCACGTTCTTCCTGCTGATCGGTCGATATCGCGATTGGCCGGCTATGGAATGGCTGGTGCCTTTGGCGTTTTTCTGTGGTCTGACGGCGCGGCTGGCCGGCGATGCCGCCTGGTTGTTCTTCGGTGTAAAAACATTGCTGCTGGCGATCGCCGTCAACGCAATCGAGCGCGCCACCTATTTCTCCAGAATGCTGTTCGAGGGGAGCATTATCCGGCAAATCGGGCGGATGTCGTTTTCAATTTATTTATGGCAACAGCCATTTTACATCCTGGCCCAGCAAGGTTGGCTGCCATTGCCTGCCGCACTGGCTTTGGGACTCAGCCTTGCGGTGCCGAGCTATTATCTGGTCGAGCGACCGACCCGCGCAGGATTGAATGCGTGGCTGGATAGAGGCAAACGGCAAGGCGTCCTGTTGAAGGTCGGCTGAACCGGACGCGACCGAAACAGGTCGCGTCCGATGTCTTTAGAATATCAAGCGATGTCGAAGCGGTCTGCGTTCATCACCTTGGTCCAGGCGGCGACGAAGTCGTTGACGAACTTCTGGCCGGCGTCGGCCTGGCCGTAGACTTCGGCGATCGCGCGCAGCTGCGAGTTGGACCCGAAGACGAGGTCGAAGCGTGTCGCCGTCCATTTGACCTCGCCGGTTGCGCGGTCGCGCCCTTCGAACACGTCCTTCGCATCCGAAACAGCCTTCCACTCCGTAGCCATGTCGAGCAGGTTCACGAAGAAGTCGTTGGTCAGTGTTTCCGGACGCTTGGTGAAGACGCCGTGCTGGGTCTGGCCGACATTGGCGTTCAGCGCACGCAGGCCGCCGATGAGGGCCGTCATTTCCGGCGCCGTCAACGTCAGCAACTGCGCCTTGTCGATCAGCAGCTCCTCGGAAGAGACGCTGTAGGCTCTCTTCTGATAGTTGCGGAAACCGTCGGCCATCGGCTCAAGGACGGCGAATGCTTCGACGTCGGTCTGTTCCTGCGACGCATCGGTGCGACCCGGAGCAAAGGGAACGATCACATCATGGCCCGCTTTCTTGGCAGCCTGTTCGATGCCGACCGAGCCGCCGAGAACGATGAGATCGGCAAGCGATACCTTCTTGCCGCCGGTCTGGGCGTCGTTGAACTTCTGCTGGATGCCTTCCAGTGTCTGCAGCACGGACGCGAGTTGAGCCGGCTGATTGGCCTCCCAGTCCTTCTGGGGAGCAAGGCGGATGCGGGCGCCATTGGCGCCACCGCGCTTGTCGGAGCCGCGGAAGGTGGACGCGGAAGCCCAGGCGGTCGAGACCAGCTGCGGAATGGTGAGGCCGGATGCCGCAATCTCGCCCTTGAGCGCAGCGATATCGTTGGCATCGATCGGCGCGTGATCCGCAGACGGGATCGGATCCTGCCAGATCAGCTCCTCAGCCGGAACTTCCGGGCCGAGATAGCGGGCGCGGGGTCCCATATCGCGATGGGTCAGCTTGAACCATGCGCGGGCGAAGGCATCGGCGAACTCGTCCGGATTTTCGAAGAAGCGCCGGGAGATCTTCTCGTAGGCGGGATCGAAGCGAAGGGCGAGATCCGTGGTCAGCATGGACGGTACATGACGCTTGGACTTGTCGTGCGCATCCGGGATCGAGTTGGCGCCAGCGCCATGCTTCGGGATCCATTGATGCGCGCCGGCCGGGCTCTTCGTCAGTTCCCAGTCGTAACCGAACAGGTTCCAGAAGAAGTTGTTGCTCCACTTGGTCGGCGTCGACGTCCAGGTGACTTCGAGGCCGCTGCCGATCGTGTCGCCGCCCTTGCCGGTGCGGAAGGTGCTCTTCCAGCCGAGGCCCTGCTCTTCGATGCCGGCTCCTTCCGGTTCGGGTCCGACGTTGGCTGCGTCACCCGCGCCGTGTGTCTTGCCGAAGGTGTGGCCGCCGGCGATGAGCGCGACGGTTTCCTCGTCGTTCATCGCCATGCGGGCGAAGGTTTCGCGGATATCGCGCGCCGCCGCGATCGGGTCCGGATTGCCGTTCGGGCCCTCCGGGTTGACGTAGATGAGGCCCATCTGCACGGCTGCCAGAGGATTTTCCAGATCGCGATCGCCGGTGTAGCGCTTGTCGCCGAGCCAGGTTTCTTCCGCGCCCCAGTAGATGTCCTCTTCCGGCTCCCAGACGTCCTCGCGGCCGCCGCCGAAGCCGAAGGTCTTGAAGCCCATGGATTCCAGCGCGCAATTGCCCGTGAGGATCAGCAGGTCGGCCCAGGAAATGCTGTTGCCGTATTTCTGCTTGATCGGCCAGAGCAGGCGGCGAGCCTTGTCGAGGTTGACGTTATCCGGCCAGCTGTTGAGCGGCGCGAAGCGCTGCGTGCCGGACGAGGCGCCCCCGCGGCCGTCGCCCGTGCGATAGGTGCCGGCGCTGTGCCAGGCCATGCGGATGAAGAGGGGGCCGTAATGACCGAAGTCGGCCGGCCACCAGTCCTGCGATTCGGTCATGAGGGCGAAGAGGTCCTTCTTCAGCGCCTCCAGATCGAGTTTCTTGAACTCTTCGGCATAGTTGAATGCCTTGCCCATCGGATTGGACAGGGCGGAATTCTGATGAAGAATCTTGAGATTGAGCTGGTTCGGCCACCAGTCGCGGTTCGAACGGGCCGAAACGCTCGTGTTTCCATGCGGAAACGGACACTTGCCGGCATTTTCGACTTTTGTATCCATAATAATTTTCTCCCTTACGATGTCTTGAATTGTGATGGCTGGAGGAAGGGCTCTGCAAGCCCTTCAGGAAATGATCCGATTGTATGATGGGCGTGACGGCGGCATGTCAAGCACATGAAATCTCTCGTTGTTCTGGCTTCGCGCGAAACGGATCGACGAGAGCGGGCGGCGCATGCCTCGCTTTCCCAAAGATCCGCGCATCGATGAATTGAGCGCTGTCGATGCTCCCGGCGGGAGCGGCGTGTGACAGGCGGCCGCATCTCATTTTTGCTGCTGCACTATAGCCAAGCCCATCCATTAATTTAAGTTGGATTTCCTGATTGATGCGATAAGATAAACTTATGACGAACTTCACCCTCAAGCAACTTCGCTATTTCGAGGCACTGGCCCGGCATGGCCACTTTGGGCGTGCCGCCGACGTATGCGCCATTTCGCAGCCTGCCTTGTCGATGCAGATCAAGGAATTGGAGGAACAGCTCGGCACCGACCTCTTCGAAAGAGGGGCGCGTCAGGTCCGGCTGACCAATTTCGGCGAGGCATTTGCTGTCCGGGTTCGTGATATCCTGCGCTCGGTCGACGAGCTCGGCGATCTTGCCCGCGCCTCACACAATCAACCTGTGGGCCGGCTGCGGATCGGCATCATCCCGACGGTCGCGCCCTATCTGCTGCCGAGCATCATCGGTAATCTGACGCGGATATATGACGGGCTTGATATCCATGTGCGCGAAACCTTGACGTCGAAGCTGGTCGAGGAACTGGAGGAGGGGCGCCTGGATACGGCCATCGTCGCCTTGCCCATCTCCGAGCCGTCCCTGACGGAGGTGCCGCTGTTCGCCGAGAATTTCGTATTGGTGCGGCCGGGCGAGGATGAGGGCAAGCCTGTACCCAACCGGGAGGCGCTTCGAGAGATGCGGTTGCTGCTGCTGGAAGAGGGGCATTGCTTCCGCGATCAGGCATTGTCCTTCTGCAACATACAGTCCGCGCTGCCGCGGGAGCTCATGGACGGCAGCTCGCTGTCGACGCTGGTGCAGATGGTCGGTGCCGGTATCGGCGTCACCCTGATACCGGAGATGGCCGTGGCTGTGGAAACCCGTTCCGCCTCGGTGTCGACCGTCCGCTTCCAAAGCCCGCAGCCCTCGCGAACGATCGGCATGATCTGGCGCAAGACGAGCCCCCTGGCCAAGCAGCTCCTGCAGATTTCCGAAGTGGTGCGTGAGGCCGCAGACGCAATGCGCGAGCAACACGACCTGATGTGGCGCGCGCAGGATCTGGAATTTGACGGCCGCTTAGCGCGGCCTGCGGCCAGCCGAACCGCTCGAAGCATCTCGCCCGGAACTGCCGACGGTGAGGCACCGGGCTCGTAGCCGGCGAAGCTCGGCATTAACGCTGCTCCAAACTTTTCCACAGCTGCGGATATTTCAAACGATTGAAAGTATTTTAATCGTTTAAATAGTTTAATGCGTTGATTTACAAAGAAACTCTTCCATGGCATGCCATCGTTGCATGACAATGGAGGTCGTGATGCGAGAATTTGAAAACGTAAGAAATGAAATTCCTACGTATGTGATTGACCGGCTGGAAAATGAATGGCGCGTAATGCAGGATCAGGGCTCCCAGCCGAAGACCGGGCTGCGGACGGACATCCCCGCAAGCGACAGGCCCGCAGCATCCGACAGCCTTGGGTCAGCCGACAAATAATCGTTTCCGGACTCCGGATCGTGCCGTTCCCCGGGCCATGATGCTCGAGCGACGGTTATCCCCGGTATCCCTCCCGTTTCCATCATCACCGAAAACGGACCAGCTCCTGCCCTTGGCCAGGGGCTGTCGTTCGTCGTGCGGGCTTGCTCCGAGGTTTCGTGGCCAGCCGGGGAAACGCGCGCGGCGGCTTTCCGTCCGGATTTGCGCAGAAACGGGATCGGGCGGTTCAAGCTTCCATGAAAAAGCGAAACCGCACTCCTCCCACGCAACCTGCTTTCATCAGGCGTCGAGATAGCGCTCAGTGAGCCGTGCCCACATGGCGGCACCGGCGGTAAGGCTTTCGTCGGCGAAATCATATTTGGCGCTGTGCAGGACCGCCGAATTGATGCCGTTACCGAGGCGCAGGAAGCTGCCGGGCCTGTGTTCCAGAAAATAGGAAAAGTCCTCGCTGCCTGGAATGAGGTTGCAGGTGCTGACCTTATCGGCACCGACCAGCTCTTCCGCCACCATGCGCGCGAATTCGGTTTCCTCTTGCGAATTGACGACGACCGGATAGCCGTGGATGTAATCGATATCGGCGCTGGCGCCATAGCCTTCCGCGACGGCGTGCGTCAGCTTGCGGATTCTCGTTTCGAGGAGTTCGCGTATCTTGGGGTCGAAGGAGCGAACGCTCAGCGCCATCCTGGCGCTTTCGGGGATGACGTTCGAGGCCTCGCCGGCGTGGATGGAGCCGACGGTGACGACGGCTGTCTGCGTCGGGTCGATGCTGCGGGAAACGATCGTCTGCAGGCTGACGACGAGATTGCAGGCGACGACGACGGGATCGATGGTCAGATGCGGACGCGAGGCGTGGCCGCCCTTGCCCGTGATGGTGATCTCGACCGTATCGGCTGCGGCCATCATCGGGCCGGAGCGCAACAGAAAGGCGCCTTCCTCCGCGCCCGGGTGATTGTGCAGGCCGAAAATGACATCGATGGGGAAACGCTCGAACAGGCCGTCCTTGATCATCGCCTGCGCGCCGCTGACCGCGCCTGCCTCTTCCGCAGGCTGGAAGATCAGGTTCACCGTGCCGTTGAAACGGCGCGTGCGGGCCAAATACTCAGCGGCGCCCAGCAGCATGGTCGTATGGCCGTCGTGACCGCAGGCATGCATCTTGCCCGGCGACTTGCTGGCATAGGCAGCCCCCGTCTGCTCGACGATCGGCAGGGCGTCCATGTCTGCGCGGATCGCGATGCTCTTCTTGCCGGGTCCGACCGTCATGCGGGCGACGACGCCATGACCGCCGACATTGCGCGTCACCTCGTAGCCCCAGCCTTCCAGCTTCTCAGCGACGAAACGCGCCGTTTCCGCTTCCTCGAAGGAAAGCTCGGGATTGGCGTGCAGGTGCCGGCGGATGCCGGTCAATTCGGCCCTCATCGGTTCGAAATCCGAAAGACGGGCGAAATCGTTGTCGAGGGTCATGGCTATTCCAATGGTTCGCTTGAGCCGCCATCCGCCATAGAGCGTGCAGGCTTCGCTGATGATGGGGCTGCCGCGCTAGATGAAGCGCGACAGGAAGCTTCTGGTGCGGGGATGCTGCGGATTGCCGATGACGTCCTCCGGTTTGCCCTGCTCGACGATCTTGCCGCCGTCCATGAAGACGACGCGGTCGGCAGCCTCGCGGGCAAAGCCGATCTCGTGGGTGACGACGATCATCGTCAGGCCCTGGCTGGCAAGATCGCGCATGGTGGCGAGCACCTCGCCGACCAGCTCGGGGTCGAGCGCCGATGTCGGCTCGTCGAACAGCATCAGCCTCGGCTTGATCGCCAGCGCTCTGGCGATCGCCACGCGCTGCTGCTGGCCGCCGGAGAGTTGCCGCGGGTAGTTGTCGGCCTTGGCCGACAGTCCGACGCGATCCAGCAAGGCAAGAGCGTTCTCCGTCGCCTGCTTCCGGCTTTCGCCGTGGATGCCGATGGGCGCCTCGATGACATTTTGCAGCGCCGTCATGTGCGGATAGAGATTGAACTGCTGGAAAACCATGCCGATCTTGCGCCGCTGCAGCGCGATCGCGTGGTTGGACAGCTTTACCAGCCGGCCCTTGCTCAGCCGGTAGCCGATCTGCTCTCCATCCACCTCGATCGATCCGCGGTTGATCGATTCCAGGTGGTTGATGCAGCGCAGGAATGTCGACTTGCCGGAGCCGGAGGGCCCGAGGATGACGACGACTTCGCCCGGCGCCACGTCGAGATCGATGCCTTTCAGCACTTCGAGATTCTCGAAGGATTTGTGGACGTTGCGCGCCTGTACCAGCGGCGGCAGGGTGGCGGCATTCACTGGGGCGTTCATTGGCTCGCCTCCTGTGCCGGCACCAGCGCCGGCGTAGTGTCCTTTGCCGCCTTCGTCGCGCCGGAACGGCGGTCGGCGCGGTTATAATAGCGTTCGATGTAACCCTGGCCGATGTTCAGCACCGAGGTAATCAGCAGATACCAGATGACGGCGACGAGCAGCATCGGAATGACTTCGAAGGTGCGGTTGTAGATCGACTGCACGGAGTAGAGCAGGTCGGCCATGGCGATGACGCTGACGAGCGAGGTCGCCTTGATCATGCTGATGAGCTGGTTGCCTGTCGGCGGCACGATGGAGCGCATGGCCTGCGGAATGATGATGCGGCGCAGCGCGCGGATGCGCGTCATGCCGAAGGCTTCCGCCGTCTCGAACTGGCCCTTGTCGACCGAGAGCAGGCCGCCACGGATGATCTCGGCCATGTAGGCGGCTTCGTTGAGCGCCAGACCGGCGATCGCGGCCGTCATCGGGCTGATGACCGAATTCGTGTCCCAGCTGACGAAGGTCGGTCCGAAGGGAATGCCGATCGACAGCGTCGGGAAGAGCGTCGAGAGATTGTACCAGAAGATCAGCTGTACCAGCGCGGCGTGCCGCGGAAGAACCAGATGTAGAGCGAGGCGAGCGAGCTTGCCAGCGTATCCTTCGACAGGCGCGCGACCGCCAGAAGCAGGCCGAGCACGATGCCGAAGGCCATGGCGACGACGGTCAGGCCCAGAGAGACGTAGAGACCGTCGATGACGACGGGATCGAAGAAGTACTGGGCGACGACATGCCAGCCGAAGTTCTCGTTCCGGGCGATCGACCAGGCGAAATAGGCCGCGATCAGCAGCGTTACAACCCAGGCCGCGACGCGGCCCTTCGGGAACGGCGCATGGGCATTTGCCACATCGCGCCGCGCCGCGTCTGCACCGCCGCCTGCCGGCGATGCATTTTCTTTGGTAACGCCGGTCATTTGCCTGCCTGCGCGGCCAGGTTGATGCCCGGCTCCTTGATCATGTTGTTCTCGAGCCCCCATTTCTTCATGATGGCGGCATAGGTGCCGTTGTCGATCAATTCCTTGATCGCATCACGCAAGACTGGGCTGAGCGGCGAATTCTTCGGCAGCACGGCGCCCTGGAACAGGTCGTCGAAACCGTTCTTCTGGCCGACGCCTGCAAGTTCCAGCTGTCCGTTGGCCTGCGACACGAAATAGGTCAGCGGCGCCTGTGACGAGAAGAACGCGTCGGAACGCTTGGAGCGGACGGAAAGGATCGATGTCGGCTGGTCGGTGAAGGACTGGACCTGCAGCGCCGGCTTGCCGTCCTTCGTGCATTTTTCCGCCTGGGCCTTGATGACCTTCTCGGCCGATCCGCCCGCCATGACGGCGATGCGATGGCCGCACGCGGTATCGAGCGTGGTGATGCCCTTCGGGTTGCCCTTTTCGACAGCGAAGACGACGAATTCCTGCACGTAGTCGACGAAGTCATTGGCGCCTTCGCGCGAGGTGAAGTCGCCCACCGGGCCTTCGGCATATTGGAAACGGCCCGAATTGATGCCGCTGAGCAGGGCAGGCAGGCCGCCGACGGTCGCATGGGTGATCTCGACGCCAAGGATTTGCCCGATCGCCTTGGTTAATTCCGCACTCGCCCCTGTGACATCGGAGGCGCCGGTAACGATCTCGTAAGGCGGGAAGGAGCCGCTGTTGACGGAGACCATCTTGCCGGATGCGCGGATGTTTTCCGGCAACTTGGCGCGCAGCTGCTCATTGACCGAGAGTTTCGGCAGGCCAGCGTCTTCAGCGAAGGCCGGGCCCGAAATCATCAGGCATGCAGCAGCCATATAGGTTAGTTTTTTCAACGACATGCTCATTCCCCTTTTTGCTTTGCGTCCTTGAATTTCGGTTGATGCTCAGGGTGCGCTCGTCCGGCTGCCGTCGACATCGAGGGGAAACAGCTCCTCCGGCGTCATCAGGCGCGGCAGGATGCCCTGCACATGCAATTCCTCAGCGAAATCGGCGATCATCCTGCGATTGGCGGCAAAGCCGCTCGCATCCCACCCTTCCGGCAGCTCGGAGGCCGATTTCAGCAGCTCGTCGAGCATGAAGGGCGTCGTGTCGGCATATTTGCGCCGCTTGCTCAGCCAGACGCGCTGCGATTCATCGAGCAGTGCGCTCAGCTCCGCCATCACCCAGGGATGCTCCGCGACGAATTCCGCCTTCAATCCGATCAGGTGCATACCCGGTACATAGCCCACTTCGGCAAAATAGCGATGCTCTGCGGCGCGGAAATCCGGCAGAAGCTGGCGGAAGCCGGAATTGCCGGCGAAATAGCCGTCCGGCATGAAAGGGGTGAAAATCGCATCGAGCCGGCCTTCCTTCAGCAGCTCCATCATCGGCCTTTCGCCGGGTGCCGCTTCGATGCGGCCGGGGCGGCCGAAGCCGTCGAGGCGGTCGGTGATCGGATGCGCTTCGGTCAGGCGGCCGGCATACCACATGGCGTCCTCGACGCCGACGCCTTCGCGCCGGAGGGCAGCGCGCGTCCAGGTATTGCCGGAATCACGCCAGCCGGTGACGCCGATGCGCTTGCCGGCCAGCTCGGCGAAGGTGGTGATCGGGTTGTCCTTGGTGGTGATGACGCAGCGATGGCGGAAGCCCCGCATGATGAAGTTCGGCATGCCGACCACGCTGTCGTCACCGTCGATGCGCATCTGCGTGTAGCGGCTGAAGGAGGTTTCCGCGGCATCGTAGGCGTCGCTCTTGCCGACATGCGGGATCAGCGTGCCGACCCGGTCCACCTTGATGTCGAGTTTCGGGGAGGAGACATCGCCGAGGACCAATGGCGTGATGTAGTCCCAGTCGCGAAGGGCAAGGCGGAGAGTAAGGGGCATGAAATTCACTCGCGGGAAAACTTGTTTTCCAAGTGATTAAATGTTCAATATGGGTCGATCAAATGTTATTACGTTATTGAACATTAAAAATGGCGGATAAATGAGCGACGTGCGGGATGCGAACTGGTTTGCCGAAAAACTGAGCGATCGGACGATTCGCGGCATCGCATTGGAGACGAGCGCACTCATCCGCGCCGGTGCGCTTCCGGTCGGCACCAAATTGCCGCCCATCCGCGATCTTGCCTTCGCCCTCGGCATCAGCCCGGCGACCCTGTCGGAAGCCTGGAGCGAGCTCAGGCGCCAGAAGATCATCAGCGGGCGAGGCCGGAACGGCACATGGGTCAGCGGCGATCGCTTCGTCGCCAAGCCTGCGCGGCTCGCGAGCGTCGGGGATTATGGCTATGACGCGCTGAACCTGACGGCAGCCGTTCCCGACGTGCAGCTGCTGCCGAAGCTGGAGGCTGCGATGGCCTATGGCGCGTCGGCCGAAAATCTCAACAGCTACGAGCGCAGCCGCATCCTGCCGGAGTTGGAGGCGGAAGTCAGGAAGACATGGCCCTACGAGCCGGAGGCGTTCCTTGCGACCAATGGCGGCTACAATGCCGTCTATACGCTGATCAATGCCCTGGTCATGCCCGGAGCGCCCGTCGCGATAGAGGATCCGACCGGCATGCGTCTTCTGGATATTCTGGAGGATCGCGGCGCGCGGATCATTCCGGTGAGATGCGATGACGAAGGCCCGCTGCCGTCTTCACTGGAAGAGGCGCTGAAATACCGCCCTGTCGCCTTCATCTTCCAGCCGCGCATCCATTCCGTCACCGGCCAGAGCGTGAGCCCGGCACGCATGGCGAGCATGGCCGAGATCCTTAGGGACAAGGATACGCTCATCGTGGAGGACGACGGCGTCGCCGATATCTCGACGGCGCCGCGACATTCGATGGGACATCTCTATCCCGACCGGGTCATCCATATCCTTTCCTATTCGAAGACGCACGGACCGGATCTGAGGCTGGCGGTCCTTTCGAGCTCGCGGGCAATCGTCGACCAGATCCAGTCCTATCGCAGCTTCAGCGCCGGCTGGACGAGCCGAATTCTGCAGGCTGCCGCCGCCTGGTTGCTGCGCGATCCGGCGACGGCGGCATGCCTCGATCATGCCCGGCAGACCTATGGAGAACGTCGGGCCGGCCTGATCCGCGCTCTCGGCGAACGCGGCGTGGATGCGCTGCACGGCGGCGGGCTGTGCGCCTGGATACCCGTATCGTCGGAACCCTTTGCGGTGGTGACGCTTGCGGCGCGGGGCATCGCCGTGCATCCCGGCGCCAAGTTTTCGATCCTGCCCAGCAGTCATCTGCGCGTCGCTACGGCCAAGCTCTCGGAACGGCTTGAAGAGGTTGCGGACGCCATTGCGCTTGCAGCCGTCCACACCTGATGCTGCCGGCCGGAGCGGTTCCTCGCTTCACGGAATCGATGACCGTTCCATCTTTTTTGTCTTTTACGCGATTCCGGACGGAAAACCGCTGCGCACTTTTCCTGGAGTTGCTCTGCCCTCGCTGGCTTACCTCGGCGCTTTTGAGGGCGTCGGCCGGCGTTGCTGGAGACCTTGTTGGCAGAGGAATGGCGTCCGCTACCCGGCGGCACGCGCGCCGAAGAACTCGTTTCTGAGATTGCGGTCGAGCGGGCGCACGCGCGAAAGGTTGCCCAGAAGCTGGCGGGGATGGGTCAGCACCGACCGGTTCAGGAAATGGGTCCGCAACAGATTGGATGACTTGCTGTGGGCGCCGCTGTGCCCGACGCGGTAGATGGCGCCTCGGAAGGGAAGCGATCCGAGCGGGGAGCCGGCCTCGGAAAGCAGCTTGCCGATGCGAACATGGCTGCCGAGCATGGATTTGATGTAATCGGTTTCCGCCTGCTCGAAGGTTGGGGGCAGCCGGTAGAGATCGGACCGGATGATCAGCGACGTACCGCAAAAATTGGCGAAATCGTTATGATGCAGCAGCAGCCGGCCGCCTTCGCTCCAGAGGTAGCCGCGGTCGATCTTCCAGCCGTTGGCATCGCTGTTTCGGGCGGCGAAATCGACAATATTGGCGCTGACGAAATCGTCGTCGTCGACGATCATGAAGAAGCGCGTGTCGCGCGCGGAAAGCATGCCCGTCAGAATCCGGCGGCCTTTGTCCAGACGCACGGCTTCATAGACCTGTTCGCGCTCGGCGCTATGCAGATCATACAGCGGATTGGGCGGGAACGTCACGCGCTCGGCCGAGAAATTCGGCGGCAGGTCAGGCAGATCGGCCCCTTCATTGGCGACGATGACGCCGCGCCAGTTGCCGTTGGACTGCCCGGAAATCGAGGCGATGGTTTGCGCCAGCCGTCTTTTCAGCGAAGGCCAGTCATTGGAATTGGCCTGATGGCGGACGGGAATGATGAACGTAACCAGTGTCATGATGCGCCTTTCTGACATTCGGCGTTGTTTTCGCGGCGGCCGGGACCTGCGCTCCTCCGCGCGCCCTGTTCACGACGGCTGCTACTGCGCCTTTGCGCGTCGGCCTTGCAGCGTCGTCCGCACGAGGAAGAGAACCCTTTCCCTGCACAGAAGCAGGATGAGGGCCGAATAGGTGATGCCGCCGACCAGGATGTCGCAGACGAGACGTGCAGCCTGCGGCCAGTCGCTCAAGGCCGAGGATGTCGCCAGCACCGCGACCAGCATCCCCAGATAGGCTGCGATCGGGCGCAGGAACTGGCCGAAATATTCCGGAATGCTGAGGCCGATCAATCGGGAGACCATCCACAGCGTCGCCGGCCACAGCATCAGCACTTCGATCATCAGCGCGAACACGATGATCGTGACGCCATATTGATAGAGCAGCAGCACCGTCAGGATCGTGACGATGTTGCGCACCAGCTGATAGTAGAACCACCAGTCGGACTTGCCCTGGCTCGTGATCAGGGAGGCCTGGATGACGCCGATCCCGGCCATCAGGCCGATCACGCAGAAGAAGCGAACCGGCCAGATGGCGGCCGCCCAATGCGGTCCGAAGATCAGCGGAATGGCGTCGTCGGCGACGGCGGCAAGCCCCATGAAAGCCGGGAAAGACACAAGAGAGCAGCCGAAGGTCGCCATGAGGAAGGCTTCGCGCACCTTGTTCTGGTCGTGCTGTAGGGAAGATAGCAGCACATGGCTGACCGATGTCAGGCCGCCCGCCACCACATTGTTGAGCATCTCGTAGAGCCGGCGGGCGAAATTGTAGATACCGAGAGCGGCCGGACTGACCAGCGTGCCGATGATCAGCTGGTCGAGATTCATCGTCTGCAGGAAGCGGTTGCCCGAGGCGAAGATGCCGTAGTGCAAAAGCTCTCGCAGGCTTGCGAGCTTGATGCGGAAGCCCGGCAGCCACCCGGCTCCCCAGAAGGCGGCGATGCAGGCCGCCGCCGGCGCGGCGATCTGGGCGATCGCCAGCGCCCACAGGCCGAAACCGGCGAAAATCAGCGAAAGGCAAATGGCCGCCGAGACGCAGGTGGCGATCGCGGTGCGGGCTGCTGCGAGATGAAAGGACATCGTCCGGCCGATCAGGGCGTTGGGCACGATGATCATCATGTCGAAGAAGATTTTCAGTCCGATGATCGTCAACAGGCTGACGATTTCGTCATGACCCACCCAATGGGCAAGGAATGGCGAAAGCAGAAACAGCGCGGCGTAAAGGATGGCCGCACAGGAAAAGGACAGCCAGAAAACCGTATCGAGATGGCTGCGGCGGATCGACTTCTGCTGGATCAGCGCTTCGCCGAAGGCCGTGGGGCCGAAGCCGGCGGTAAAGCTGACGATGGCGAAGGCGAGAGCCACCAGGCCGAAATCCTGCGGCAGAAGAAAGCGGGATGTGACCACGAAGACCAGACTGTTGAGCGCCGTTGGGATCAGCGTATCCAGCGCCGACCAGAAGGCACCCCGCAGGGCGGCCCGAGACCGGTTTTCGCTCAGATGTTCAAAGACGATTTCATCCGCTTCGGAAGCCAGCAAACGTATACCTCGCCGTCCAGAGCGTTTCCGCTTTTCTTCGAATCGCGAAACCGCTCTGTCCCTTTGTTTTGACGCAATTGCAGGAAAACCGCCGCGCACTTTTCCTGCAATCGCTCCAGATCTTCGTTGGACGCCGAGTTCGGCGCCCGTCAATTGCCGTGCCGTCATCGTCCGCTGAGCGCGACGGCGTACTGGAGGCTTGATCTAGGCCAGGTCTTCGATTTGTCTAGGGATGATTGTTGCATTGCAACATAGCGTTGCTGAAAGTGATTCCGCGATCAAGGCAGACGCGAAATCCGTCCCTTCAAGACGGCAAAACGGCGCGGTAGCTATTGCGCGGCCGACCGAACCCGCGGCTCGTCCCATTCGATTTCGGCTGCGGCGTCCGTCTCATGCTGCAATTCGTCCATCTCATAGAGATAGCCCTCAAGCATGTCGCAGGCGCGCTCGCTGGCGCCGATCTTCGCTTCCGTTTCGCTGATGGCCGTCGCGATCGCCTTGATGCGGGCACGCAGCATGTGGCCGACCACATCCTTGCCGGGGCGTTTGCCAAGCCGGTCGAGGTGAAGGCCGATGCGGTTGGAATGCCGCTCAAGCTCGCTCTTGCTGAAGTTCGCCTTGCGAATTTCCTCAAGAAGGCTCGCGCGCATCTTGGCGACGGGATCGAAGGTCCCCGGTTCGCGCTCGTCCAGCACGATCTCGGTAATAAGCTTTTCGATGGCTACCAGCGCCTGAAGGTCGACGGCATCGGTCAATTCGACATCGTAACCCGTATCGTCGAAAACCTTGCGGCGCACGGGGTCGAGAAGCAGTTCGTAGGCTTTCTGCAATCGGGCGAAAGCGTCCGTATCGCCGCCGGAATCGGGATGAGCCGCCTTTGCGCGCTTGCGGTAAGCCGCTTTGACCTGCTCTTCGTTCGCATCGCGCGCAACGCCGAGAATATCGTATGGATCAGTCACTCCAACTCCTGCCGCCGCCATTCCTGTTTCCGAGGCCCTTTGCCACTGATCGTGCCGGCGGGTTTAAACGTGCCGCCGGGCTGTTTCAATTGGCTCCGGCGCTATTTGTACCATCACAAAGGCAGAGTTTGGACAAAAAGCGACATGTGTCAAAAGCAAACTGCCTCTTCTGTGGTAATGCGCTGCCTCAGATGGTCCGGTCGAAGAAGACGGTCGAGCCTGCCTGCTTGAGCCGGTAAAGCTGGGCAGGGCGGTTGCTGGCGCGACGCATTTCTCCTGCTATCGGCTCGATGAAATCCACCTCCGCGATGCGTTTGCGAAAGGCGGATTTATCGAGAAGGCGGCCGAGAAGCCGTTCATAGACAGCCTGCAATTCGCTGAGCGTGAACGCTTCCGGCAGGAGATGCACGGGCAGGGTCGAATATTCGACCTTGTTGCGCAACCGAGTGATGGCGGCCCTGAGAATGACCGCATGGTCGAAGGCCAAGGGTGCCATCGTAGTATCACCGTCGATCGGATGCCAGGCAACGTCGGTGACATTGCCGCCATGCCGCAGCGTTACGGCGTCCGGCGCGATCAACGCCATATAGGTCACGCTCAGGCTCCAGCCGCGGGGATCGCGCTCCGCATCCCCGAAAATGCCGACCTGCTCGAAATAAGGCGTCGCGACCCCCGTCTTGTCGCTGAGCACGCGCCGCGCCGCGGCTTCGAGGTTCCGGTCCTCATCGACATGGATCCATCCGCCCGGCAAGGCCCAATATCCGGAAAAGGGCTCCGTGCCGCGTCGCGCCAGCAAAACCTCCAGCCCCTCCGGCGCCAAGGCGAAGATTGCGAGATCGACCGACACGATCGGCCTTTGGGGGAGGTCTGCTGGGCTGTTCATATTGTCGACCATAGCGTAGTCATATCTTAGTGTAAAGTTTCAACTAACTTAGTTGACAAAATACAATAAGTCGTGTTTGTTGGCGCCATGACGGTTTGCAACCGTCGCTTTTCAGGAGACAGTCATGTTCGGATTTCGTTTCATCAAGGCCCAGCCGACCCAGTATGTGATCCAGTATCGCGGCGGCCGGCCGCAACGGGAAGGCGCGGGGCTCTCGTTCTGGTATTTCGCGCCGTCGACCTCGCTGGTCGTGGTGCCGACCGCCAGCGTCAACGAGCCTTTCATCTTTCCGGAGGTGACTGCGGATTTCCAGGAGGTGACGGTCCAAGGGCAGATCACCTATCGCATCGCCGAGCCGAAGCGGACAGCGGAGCTGCTCGACTTCTCGCTCAACGCCAGGGGGGTCTACGGTTCGGAAGATCCGCAGAAGCTGTCGCAGCGATTGATCGATCAGGTTCAGGTCGCAATGCGCGCCGAAGTGCATACCCTGTCTTTGAAGGAAGTGCTGGCCGCCGGCGAACTGCTGGTGGGGCGGGTGGCGGGCACGCTGCAGGGGCATCCCGCATTGCAGGCATTGGGCCTTGAGCTTCTGAGCCTGTCGATCCTGGCGGTAAAGCCCAAGCCGGAGACCGCCAAGGCGCTGGAGGCTGGCGCGCGCGAAGCGCTGCTGCGCAGCGCCGACGAGGCGATCTATGCCCGCCGCAACGCGGCCGTCGAGCAGGAGCGAACCATCAAGGAGAATGAACTGGCGACCGAAATCGCCGTCGAAAACAAGAAGCGTCAGGTCCGCGAAGCGCAGATGGATGCGGAACGCTCGGTGCAGGAGCGGCAGTTGCAGATCCGGCAGGAAGAGATGACCGGGAAGATCGCCCTCGAAGAGCAGAACAAGGCGCTCGTCGCCCTTGCTTCGGGCAATGCGCGCGAGGAGGCCGATGCGAAGGCCTACGGCCTGGCCGCCATGATGAAGTCGTTCGGCGATGCCGATCCCAAGATGCTGCAGGCGCTGGCCTCGGTCGGCATGGATCCCGGCCAGCTGATGGCGCTCGCCTTCCGCGATCTTGCCGACAACGCCACCAAGATCGGCCAGCTGAATGTGACCCCCGATCTCCTGCGCGAAATGCTGCAGCCGAGGGGATAAGCCATGCCGGTTTCAAACAGCGGGAAGGCCGAGGACAGGAAGATCGTGCTCATCGTGCGCGATACCCGTCTCGATGAACTCGTCGCGCGCTTCAACACCGTTCAGCAGGCGCAGTTCTATGTCGAGCACCTGGGGGCCGATTTCGGCGATTATCTTGCCGAGCAGCAGCATTACCAGGCGGCGGTGCGCGATGTCGAAGCGCACCTGCGCTCCTTGGCCAGAGTGCAGACGCTCAACCGGCGCTATCTCGGCAATTTCATCTTCGGCGCCGATGACGTGGTCGTCGTGCTGGGGCAGGACGGTCTGGTCGCCAACACGCTGAAATATCTCGACGGCCAGAATGTGCTTGGCGTGAATCCGGATCCGAAACGATGGGATGGCGTCCTGCTGCCGTTCCATGTTGCCGATGTCCGCAAGGTCATGCCCGAGGCCCTGGCGCAGCGCCGGCCGCTCAAGCGCGTGAGCATGGCAAAGGCTTCGCTCAATACCGGTGAGGTGCTCTATGCGGTGAACGATCTCTTCATCGGCCCGCGCAGTCACGTTTCGGCCCGTTACGATCTTCGGGTCGGCGAGCGGCATGAACGGCAATCGTCGAGCGGCATCATCGTTTCCACGGGCATGGGTTCGACCGGATGGCTGAAGAGCCTTTATGCCGGCTGGGCGGGTGCTGCCGCGAGTTGCGGCGTGGAGCTGCCGGCGGGGATCGCCGACGCCTCGTTTCCCTGGGACGCGGAATTCCTGCATTATTTCGTGCGGGAGCCTTTTCCGAGCCGGACGACGGGTGTTTCGCTGGTGTCGGGTGAGATCGGGGCCGAGATGCCAATGTCCATCGTCTCCGAGATGGCGGAACATGGCGTCATCTTCAGCGACGGCATCGAGGCCGATTTTCTCCCCTTCAATGCGGGAACGCTGGCAACCATCGGGCTTGCCGAGCGGCAGGGCCTGCTGGTGACGTGACGGCAACCGGCCCGCTCCCCTTGGGGAACGGGCCGGTTGCAGGGAGTTTCAGGTCCTCAGGCGGCCGAGAAGGGGACGGCGACGAAGGTCTTGTTACCATCGCGCTCGATCAGCAGCAGGACGGACTTGCGGCCGCTCTTGCCGGCCTGGGCGACGGCTGTCTGCACCTCATGGGCGTTGCGCACCGGCTGATCGTTGACCGAGACGATGATGTCGCCGGTCTGGATGCCGGCAGCGGCTGCCGGCTTGTCTGGGTTGACGCTGGCAACGACGGCGCCTTCGACGCCGCGCGGCAGGTTCAGCTGCTGGCGGACATCGGGCGTGAGGTTGGCAAGGCCGACGCCGATGCTCGGCTGGTTGGACGGCTGCACCTTGCCGTCGCCGCTATCGTTTGCAGCCTGCTTGCTATCGTCATTGCCACCGATGGTGACGTTGACGTCCATGTTCTTGCCATCGCGCCACAGCGTAACCGAGCGCTTGTCGCCGGGAGAGAGATCGGCGACGAGCCGCGACAGGTCTTTCGGCGTCTTGACGGACTCGTTGCCGACGGCAGTGACGATATCGCCGCTCTTGATGCCGGCGCGGGCGGCGGGCGTATCGTCATTGACGCTGGCAACCAGCGCGCCTTCGGCCTGCGGCAGGCCCACGGCGTTGGCGACATCGGAGGTCACGGGCTGGATCGCGACGCCGAGATAGCCGTGATCGATCGAGCCGTTCTTTTCCAGCTTGGCGACGATTGACTTGGCCTCGTCGGAAGGAATGGCAAAGCCGACGCCGACGCTGCCGCCGTTCGGCGAATAGATGGCGGTGTTGATGCCGACGACATTGCCTTCGCGGTCGACGAGCGGGCCGCCGGAATTGCCGTGATTGATCGGGGCGTCGATCTGGATGAAGTCGTCATAGGGGCCGCTGTGCAGGTCACGGCCGCGGGCCGAGACGATGCCGGCGGTGACCGTCGTGCCGATGCCGAAGGGGTTGCCGATCGCCAGGATCTGGTCGCCGAGCTTCAGCTTGTCGGAGTCGCCCCAGGCGATGGTCGGCAGTGCCTTTGGTGCCTGGATCTTCAGAACGGCGAGGTCGGATTTTGCATCCGCGCCCAGCAGCTTGGCGGGCAGTTCGGTGCCGTCGTCGAGCGTTACCTTGATGTCGACCGCGTTCTGGATGACATGGTTGTTGGTGACGATGATGCCATCCGGGCTGATGATGAAGCCGGAACCGAGCGCCATGGCGCGCTGGCTCTGTTGCTGATGCGGCATCTGCCTCGGGAAGGGGATGCCCTGATTTTCGAAGAATTGGCGGAACTGCTCGTCCATCGGCGAGTTGCTGCCGTCGGCGCTCGTGTCGGTGGCCTTCATGGTGGTGGTGACGGTAACGACGGCCGGCTTGTCGGCATCGACGATCGGAGCGAAGGAGCCGCCGGGCGCGATGATGCCGGCCGGTTCGGCGGCGGCGGCAACGCTGGCCGAGGTGCTGAAGGCAAAGGGCAATGCGCCGGCGCCGACGATGATGGCGGCGCCTACGATGGCGGCGGTGCGGTGTTTGCGGAGAAGAGATGACATGGCAAAAGTCCCTTACGAGATCGTTGGCAGATTGGCGTCTTGTCCATGTCCGGGACAGGCGTCGAATGGGTCCGCGTCAATTCATTCGGGAGGCTTTGTTTCCCTTTACTCAAGGGGCGCAAAGTATAAATCTGAATTGGCGCTGATGAGTAATATGATCCGCCAATTGACTTTTACAAATTAAATATCGATCATGTTTTTATTGCTAAAAGTTAAGATATTACATGAATTTAATGTTGGTCGACCGGAATTTTTCCATAATTAGCTTTGCGACAGCGGCCATCTCCTGAGAGCCTCCGTTCCGAGTTCGGTCAGCGCGTAAATGCCGCGGTCGATGCGCTCGAACCAGCCGTAGACGTTATCCCTCAGAATTTGCGGGGCCTTTGGCGCCGCGTCGCGCATATCCTTGGGGCGCTGCACGCCGTTTTCGATCGCAGCCGCGCAGGCGAGGGCCTGTTGCCGGTACGCCGTCATGATCGGTTTGCGCGTGCTGCCGCCCAGCGCCGGGTCGCCCTTGCGCCGGCGGTGTTCTTCAACAAGGCGTGATCTGCGACGCGCATTCTTGCGCGGCATCGGCGAGACGGGGCTGACGATGATGTCCACTACGTCGCTATCCGATACGGAAAGCATGCCGAAGCCCAGCCGGCGGCAAAGGTCTCGAAAGCGGCGGTCGCCTTCGCGCCCCTTGCCCTTTGCCGAGACGCGCGCGGCGATCCAGACCTCGTCGCTGGCCGCGGCGCGGTCAACGGCCTGCAGGATCAGTTCGAGATTGAAGCTCATCTTCAGCTCGCAGATGACGACGACCAGCGGCTCGCCATCATTCAGTCCCACGAGGTCGCAGCCGCCGATTTCGCCCTTCACGGCATAGCCGGCGGCTTCGAGAAATGCCTTGATCGGAAGATAGAGCGCCGTTTCCAAATCTGCCTCCGGCCTTTGAACATCCGGATGAGCTTTAACCGATTCGGTTAACCGGAAGGTCGATTACGTGCCGGATGGCAAACTTGGCAAGCTCTGCCGACGTCCAATGACGCCGTTGCGTTCCGATTGATGGAGGGACATTGCTTGTCCGCTTTCCGTCCGGAATCGCGTGTGGACAAAAAGATAGAGCGGTTCCGCGTTCCACGGAATCGCTCTGTTGGGTAAGAGAAAGGAGGCCGTTCAGCGTCTCCTTATAGCGCTTGACAGCTCAGGCCTTGAAATCGAGCTTGACCTCGCAGGCACCGATCGAGGCCGGCAGCAGCGGCTGGCGGATGCGCCGGCCGAACTGCCGCTTGAACCCGAAAATATTGCCGATCAGGCTCTTGGTGTAGAGACCGGGGCCGCTGGAATAGATACGCCAGCCGCCATCGACGGCAATATCGCCAGCCTTGACGCGCGCCCAGTCCGAAGACGCGTGATAACGGTCGGCGAAGGCGGCATCGCTGCTGCTGAAATAGGTATTGCGCTGGCGAAGCGACGCATGCTCCACCCGCCCGCTGACGGCAATCGGGTTGGCGAGCGCCAGCGCCTGCCATACGGCCTCCGCGTCGTCGTCGAGCGCCAGGGCCTCGCAGTAGCGCAGATGCGCATGCACATACATGAGCCCGATCTCGCGCCCGAAGAAGGATGAGGATTCGGCGCGGCGGAACAGCTTTTCCGGGCCGCCGGAATAGGTTGCCGGCTTCTCCATCAGCCGCACGCCGTCCGGAAACAGCAGGTTCTCGCGGATGATCTTCATGTGGGCGTGGCGCTGATCGGGCGTGAACAGGCCGCCGATCATCGGCTGGGTCATCGCGATCAGCGAATAGTGCAGGCCGGTCCTCGTATCTTGCGGATGCAGCAGCAATTCGACGCCGTCATGGCTCGGATCGAAGACGCCGTAGCCGGCGACGACGCCGTCCCGCATCAAGAGCCGGTTGAAATCGGCCCGCATGGCGGTGGCTGTGGCCTGCAGTGCCTGGGCCTCGTCGTTGCGGCTGGCGAGCGTGAGGATGCCGGCGTAGCGCACCAGCTGCTCGTAAAGCAGGGATACGGTCCAGCTGCTGACCATCCAGTCGCGCAGGTGCGGATCGGCCGGCTGCAGGCTGTCGTTCCAGTCGCCTTCGCCGTAGCGGATGAGGCTGGTGCCGGGCACGAAGCGGCTGCGCACGGTTTCCAGCAGCTTTTCGACGTGATCGGAGATCGTCGCATGCTCGGAGGTCCGCTGCATGGTGTCGTCGGCACGCCACGGCACCCTTTCGGCAAGGAAGGTGATGTCGCCTGTCGCCTCGATGTAATCGCAGAGTGCCTTCAGCGGCCAGACGACGATATCGCCATGCGCCTCGCCGGCGCGGATATTGGCGTAGGGCTCCAGCATGAACCATTGCGGCCAGTCGCCGCGATCCCGGTATTGCTCGGAAAAGAGCGTGCTGAGGATCTGGCGGACCTCTTCGTCATGCTCATAGGCGAGCAGGAATTCGATCGGCCCCTGGCAAACGTCGCGCGTCCCCCAGGCCGCTCCCGTATATTGCTCCAATCCGTGCGGCACGCTCAGATGTACGATGGCGTCATGTGCGATCCAGGGCAGCATAACTGCCTGGGCAACCACGTCGCGGCCGTCGCCCTCGATACGCGCGCCGCGCGTCACATGGCTCCAGAAGCGTCGCGCCGGCGCCAGCATATCTTCGCTTTCGACACCGGCGCTGTAGCGCGCAGTGAGAGCCTCGGCCGCATCCGGTTTGGTCATCGAGCCCGTGACGGCAAAGCGCAACTCTTGCGTCGGATGCGATTTCAGCGCGATGAACGGGCCGTTGCGGGCCACGCCATCGCCATAGAGCAGCTCATCGCCGCCAACGGCTTCGAAGGCGTCCGGCGTCGAGGTGACGAGATGATAGCCGGCCTGCGGATAACGATCCCAGAGCCAGGACGGCTGCGGACGGAAGGAAATGCGTTTGGCCGCCTTATCGACCGCGATGTTCGCCACGGCCTCATAGTCGCGTTCGCCGAGCACGATATGGCCGAACACGAGGAAACGGCAGGCTTCGCCTTCCACCGAGACGTTCCATTGCATGGCCGGATCGTCGCCGGAGGCGATTGCCGAAACGGTGATGGTGCGGCCGGGAAGCCAGTAGATCCAACGCGTATCGCTCAAGCCCATTTCGAATGCCGCGGGCACGCCGAGCAGGCGCCAGCCGTCGCCGAGATCGACAAGGATGCGCAAGCCGCTCGACCGCGTCAGATTGTAGGGATCGCGCGAGACGGAAAACAGCTTGTGGAACGATGTGTTGCCGATCGTTAGCTGCGCGGCGAAAATGCCCTGCATCCAGCAGGTCGCGGCCAGGGTCTGGTCGTCAAGCACCATGTTCTGGCCGCTGCGGACGATGGCGCCATGACGGCGCGCCACCAGACGCTCCTTTTCGCGCAGCACGACATGCCTGTTGTGCGGGCCGTCCGGCACGAAGAAGGAGAGCAGCTTCCCGTCGGCATGCTCTTCCAGCATCCGTTCGGGGTAGAGCGCATTGATGGCAGCGTCATCCAGCTCCTCGCTCTCGGCAAGAGGCGCGTCCTGCACGAGGCTGCGCGCCGCTTGCGCGGCCGATATCGTGTCTACGACGAGTTCGCTCTGAAGCTTGGACAGGCCATCGAGATGGGCAAGATCGGCATCGCTGGAGGCCGCCGGATGATCGGCGACGAAGAGGCCGAAGAAGGTGGTCGTATTGGCGTCGCCGGCTGCGAGCGAAAGCGGCTTCGACTGGATCGCCGGGCAGGCGACCTCGTGCTGACGGCGCGTGCTCGGCAGATCGTTGCCGAATTCCGGCACCATGACGCCGTCGCCGCCCTTAGACGGTACGAGGAGCTGGATCGCATCTGTCGCGTAGGCCGCAGCGCCGTCGAGGCAGCCTTGTGCGAGCCACGGATTCCGTCCGCCGCCCTGCTTGAGGTTCTGCCGGTTCATGACGACCGGGCCGAAGGCATCGTGGCTGGCGATGTGATGGTCGATATATTGCGAAGCATAGGCTTCGCTGTTCATCAGGAAGCCGCGATCGCCGAGCCCGACATCCTGAAGCAGGATGAGATCGGCAGAAACTGTGGCACTTGTCGCGTTTTGCAGCGATACCTGCCAGAACCATGCAGGCTGGCTCGGGTGCAGGCGGAGGCTCACCGTATGTCTGACGCCGGCCGTCTCGCCGCTCCAGGAAAAGCCTCCCTTGCCATGGCCGAACTGTACGGCTGCCTTGGGTCCGACGATCTCAGCCGTTGCCGGCTTCGCACCGCCGACGCGCAGATAGAGCCGTCCGATGCCGCCATAGACGGGCGAGCCGAGTACCTGGTTGATCATGACGGCGCCCTGCTGATCGGCGAAGTCGATCGAAAACAGCGTGCCGTTCGGCAGGACCGAAGCCGAAAGCCCGGCGGTATTGCCAAGCGTGATAAGACCGAGTTCTTCGCGACGGGGCGTTTGAAAGCTGCGATTGGAGTCCGAGGACATAAGCGGTGTCTCGCTGATTCATGGGTCGGATAGGCTGCACTAGATCACAAGGCGCTGCCCGATCATAGGAGGCAATTCGCCATTCGCCTGCGCAATCTTTCGTGACGATTTACGGAGGATCTGAGGGCGGATCCGGCGCGATGCGCCGGATATCCTGTTGCAAGCGTTCCGCGTTTTCAGGGATGCGGAGGCTCGGCGACCTGATTGGCCGTGCGGATAATGGTCCGGGGATCGGCATCGTCGAAAGCCTCCCTGGAGATGCCTTTCACCTCGAATGTCCTGCTTTCGCCGGGTGCGAGGTTGACCATCATGTCGTCGACTTCGGCGTTCGGGCTGATGCGATCGACGAACAGGCAGACATCGCGCAGAAGCGACTGGGCGGTGATGGTCACGGTGATCCCGTCGGTCGTCTGGGCGCTCTCGACGTCGAAGCGGGGCTGCGGATATTGCAGCTTCATGTCCTTCTCGAAGAACCACCACGCTTCGGCATCGCCGAGGCGGGCGCGCAGGAATTCCCGGCGCGGATCGCCCGGTGTCGCGACATCGCTCGGTATATCGATATCGGTATTTTCGAAGCGATCGCACAGAATGCGCCAGACGTGGTGGCGGGCAAGCAGCGTGCCGTCGAAATCGAAGCGTTCGACGGTGAAGGGCACGCGCCAGAACAGCGTTGCGTCGTTGACGGCAACGGCAGCCAGACCATCGCCGCGCGGCTGGATTGTCAGAAGATGCGGCGCGTAGCTATGCTTCAAGGCATACCAGAGCGGCTTCTTCCTGCCGGCACCGTCGACGGCGGCCCAGGAGGTGACGGGCCAGCAATCGTTGAGTTGCCAGACGATGGTGCCCATGCAGGTGGGGCGATGCGAGCGCATATGGTCGATGCCGAAGCTGATCGCACGCGCCTGGTTGAGCTGCGTGACGAAAAGCCAGTCGTCGAAATTTTGCGGGTGCGGGAACCAGCCTTCCAGTCCCATCAGCAGCTTGTCGTTGCCGCCGGTTGCCTTCTGGTGGTGCAGTACGCCCGGCGAGGCCGAGGCCCGGCCCTTTTCGCGAACGGACTGGGCAAGCGTCGCGAAGGTCGGCGGCGCCTGCCATCCGAATTCGGAGCAGAAGCGGGGGATATAGTTGCGGTAGGTCTCGTAGCCGACCTCGTTCCAGACATCCCAGATGTGCTTGCAGCCATGCTCGTCCGCGTTCGGCGCGATTTCCATGGAGCCGGAATAGGGGCTGCCTGCCCAATAGGGACGTGTCGGATCGATCTCGGCCACCAGCTTCGGCAGAAGGTCGAGATAGTAGCCGGCGCCCCAGGGGCGATTGCCGAGCACATCCTGCCAGCCCCAGTCGAAATAGCCCCAGATATTCTCGTTGTTGCCGTTCCAGATGACCAGCGAAGCGTAGGGCATGAGCCTTGTGATCGCTTCGCGCGCTTCCGCCTCGATCTCGCTGTAGACAGGTTCCTCTTCGGGGTAGGTTGCGCAGGCAAACAGGAAGTCCTGCCAGACCATGATGCCGGCTGCATCGCATTCCTCGTAGAAGGTATCGGTCTCGTAAATGCCGCCGCCCCAGACACGCAGCATGTTCATGTTGGCATCGCGGGCCTGGGCAATTCTGTCGCGATAGCGCTCGCGCGTCACGCGCGGCAGGAAGCAATCGTCGGGAATCCAGTTGGCGCCGCGGGCAAAGACCGGCACGTCGTTGACGACGAGTGTGAAGGCGGAACCGATTTCATCCGGTGTCGTATCCAGCCGCACCGAGCGGAAGCCGACGCGCCGCTTCCAGCCGTCGAGTGCCGCGCCGTCCGAGCCGAGCAACTGCAGGTCGAGATCGTAAAGCGGCTGGCCGCCCATGCCATGCGGCCACCAGACCTGCGGATTGTCGATGCGGCACTCGATCAGCGCATGGGTCTCGCCTTGCGCGACGCGAACCTCCGCGCGCTTGCCGCCGATGGACAAGACCAGCGCTGCGCTGTCCGTGCCCTTTTCCGCCCATTCGATCTCGACATGCAGGCGGGCAACGCCCTGGCTGCCCTGCAGCGTGATTTCCGGGCGGATCGCCCCGAGCCGGGCCTTCGACCAGCTCTCGATGAGGATCGGCTTCCAGATGCCTGCCGTGACGACGGTCGGTCCCCAGTCCCAGCCGAAATTGCAGGCCATCTTGCGGATGAGGTTGCTCGGGCCGGGATAATTCTGGGGGATATCGGCGGCGCTGCCGAGCTGCTTGCGCACCTCCTCGCCATGCTCGTAGGCCGATTGGAAATCGACGATCAATTCGTTGCGGCCGCTTTTCAGATATTCCCCGATCGCGAAGCGGTAGCTGCGATGCATGTTGCGGGTCTCGCCGAGAAGCGTGCCGTTCAGCTCCAGGCGCGCGGCCGTATCGAGGCCGAGGCAGGAGAGATCGGTGCGCTCGGCGTCCTCGCCATCCCAGTCGAAGGCCAGGCGATAGCGCCAGGCGGAGCGGCCGATCCAATCCTGCGAGATCTCGTTGACGTCGAGATAGGGATCGGTGATCAGCTGTGCGGCCATCAGGTCGAGATGCACGTTGCCCGGCACCGCTGCAGGGATGGAATTGGGCAGCACCGGTGCGCTGGAGGGCGCGCGAAGGCGCGAGATGGTCCAGCCGGTGTCGAGCGTCTGTCTTTTCATGTCATGTGTCCGTTATGAAATGGATGTTTCAAACAGCCTTTGGCGCGATGAATTGCAGGCCCGCCTGCAGGTGACGGTTCATGTGGTAGGCGTAGGCGATTCGATCGCGCAGTTCCAATGCCTCAATGATATCGCGATGGTCGCGATAGGCGCTGTCGACGGCCGTGCGGGAGCGTTTTCCCGCCTCCATGAGCCGCTGCAGCAATGGTTGCAGAATGCCATAGACTTGTGACAGGGTCCGATTGCCGGCGAAATCGACGAGAGCCGCGTGAAACTTGAAATCGAGCTCCGCGGCCTCGGCCAATTCCGGCGCCGCCTGCATTCGATCGTTGATCGAATGCAGGGTCGCGATACCTGCTGCGTCAACGGTTTCGAACAGAAGATCGCTGAGATTGATCTCGATGAGACGGCGAAATCCCTGGATATCGAGAAAATTCTCGGCCGAGATGTCTATGGCGAAGGAGAAAAGCTCCATCAAAGCCTGCTGGCGGCGGTCCGTTATGACCGCGCCGACCTTCTGACGGCTCTCGACGACGCCATAGGCTTTCAGGATGCGGATCGCTTCCCGCACCGTATTGCGGCTGGCATTGAACATGGAGGCGAGGTCCGCTTCCGAGGGCAGGGCGTCTCCGAGGCCGAGATTGCGCTCGCGCATCAGGCGTCGCAGCGCCTCGACCACCTGATCGACTGCCGAGCCTTTGTCCTCGATGTCAGCGGTCTGCACTGCCATGTCTTCCTCCATTGGCGAAACCATATTGTTGGTCAATAAGGCGTGTCAAGCAGCGGCCCGGGATGGACATTTGCCTTTTCAGCGATATTTTGACCGACAAATGGAGGAGATTTGGCATGGAAAGCTGCTGGCGTTGGTTTGGGCCGAAGGATCTCGTTCCGCTGTCGCATGCCCGGCAGGCGGGAGCGACGGGCATCGTCACGGCGCTGCATGACGTTTCCTATGCCCGCGTCTGGTCGCCGGCCGAAATCGAGGCGCGAAAAGCGCTGGTGGAGGCGGCGGGATTGCGCTGGAGCGTCTGTGAATCGATCCCCGTTCCAAGCGCCATAAAACTCGGGGGCTCGGGAGCCAGGGCAGCGATCGGCGTCTGGAAGGACAGTCTCGCCAATCTGGCCCGCTCCGGCATCAGGACGGTCTGCTACAATTTCATGCCGGTGGTGGACTGGACGCGTACGGATCTGCGCTTTGAAATGCCGACCGGCGCGCTCGCCCTGCGTTTCGACATGGCGGAGTTCGTCGCCTACGACGTCTTCGTCCTGCGCAGAAAGGGTGCTGAAGAAAATTATGCGCCGGATCTGGTGCGGCGGGCCGAGGAGCGCCTGAAGGGGCTGACGCCGGAGGACGTGCAGCGGCTGGAGAACAATATCATCGCCGGCCTTCCCGGCGGCGAGGACAGCTATGGCCGGGAAGCCATTCGATCCGCCATCGCCCTTTTCGACGGAATGGCTGCGCAGGATCTTCAGGCCAGCCTCGACGCCTTCCTGCGGGAGGTGGTGCCGGTAGCGGCAGAGCTTGGCGTCAGGCTTGCGATCCATCCCGACGACCCGCCGATTTCGCTTTTCGGCCTGCCGCGCGTCGTCTCGACGGCGGCGGATCTTCGTCGCATCGTCGGCAGCGTCGACCACGTCGCCAACGGCCTGACGCTCTGCGTCGGCTCGCTCGGGTCCCGCGCCGACAACGATGTACCGGCGATCGCACGCGAATTCGCCACGCGCATCAATTTCGCGCATCTGCGAGATGTCGCGATCGAGCCGGACGGGTCGTTCGTGGAGGCCGCGCATCTGGAGGGGCGAAGCGACATGTACGCGATCCTGAGGGCGCTGCTCGCCGAGGAAACGCGTCGCGGCAACGAGGGCCGGCAAGACCATCTGATCCCGATGCGGTCGGACCATGGGCATCTGATCGGCGACGACATCGATAAGCCGACCAATCCCGGCTACTCCCTGATCGGCCGCCTGAAGGGGCTCGCCGAGTTGCATGGCGTCATCCACGCGATCGGCAAAGCCGGGCTTTGAGCGCGGAGGCATCCTGCCCATGCCGTCGGGCTGCTCTACGGACGCGATAAACCGCCCGCTGCATATTCGATAGGCTTTTGCCTAAAGTTTAACCTCGTTATAATTTTGATTTTATTTAGTTTTTTCACCTATCACTAGCTAATCCACCGATCTCTCAACTCGAATTGGCAAGGCCGGCCCGTCCATGAATTCCGTTTGGCTCGACGCCCCGAACGATGATTTTCGGTCGCTTTTCAAGACGCATCCGTCGCCGATGTGGGTCTATGATCCCCACACGCTGAGGTTTCTGATCGTCAACGATGCCGCTCGCGATCTCTATGGCTATAGTCATGCGGACTTCGAGATCATGACCGTGCTCGATATCCGGCCGTGCGGGGAACGCGAGCGTATGCTCGACGCTTTGCACCGCCGCACCGATATGGAGACCGCACAGCGCTGGACGCATCTGAAGGCCGATGGCCGGACGTTCGAGGTCCTGACCTACGGGCGGGAGATCCGCTTCGATGGCAGGGCCGCCATTCTGGCGATCGTGCAGGACCGCACCGAAGTCAATGCGGCGCAGCGGCAGGTCGACGCTACCCAGTCGCTGCTCGACAGCATCGTCGACAATCTTCCAGTCGGCGTCTTCGTCAAGGACATGGAGAGGGATGGCCGCTATATCCTGTTCAACGAGGCATGCGGCGGCATCGTCGGGCAGGCGGCGCAGGAGGTGATCGGCAGATCGGATACGGCCATATTCTCCGATGAGCAGACGGCGATCTTCCGCGAGCAGGACAAGCTTGCCTTCGAGACCGCTGAAACGGTCTATTTCGAGGAAACCATTCATACGGTGGATGGAGCCACCCGCATCCTGAAGACGGCAAAGCGGGCGCTGCCCGCACCCACGGGGCAAGCGCCGCGCTACGTTCTCGGCATTTCCCAGGACGTGACCGAGGAACGCAGCGTCGAGGCGAGGCTTGCGCATCTCGCCATGCACGATTCGCTCACGGGCCTTCCGAACCGGGCTTTCTTTTCCGAGAGCATCGTGCGGCAGGTGGCCGCCGCAACGCCGGAGCGGCCGATCGCGCTGCTTTACATCGATGTCGATCACTTCAAGCATATCAACGACAGCAAGGGCCATGCCGCCGGCGACATGCTTCTGCGCCAGGTCGCCGAGCGCCTGCAGCAGCTGGCCGAGAAGAACGATCTGGTCGCGCGCCTGGGCGGCGACGAGTTTGCGCTTGTGCTGCGGATGACGGATGCCGGGCGAGCCCGGAGGTTTGCCGATTTGCTGCTGCTGTCGCTTTCCGCCCCCTTCGATCTCGATGGTGTCCGCGAACATGTGACCTGCAGCATCGGCATCGCCATGGCGCCGGAACACGGCAGCGATGCCGATGTTCTCATGCGGGATGCGGATCTGGCGCTCTACGCGGCCAAGGGCAGCGGCCGGTCCACCTATCGGTTCTACCAGACCGAGATGCGGCTCGAGGCGGAACGGCGTCACCAACTCACGCTGGAGCTTCGGGAGGCCCTGCAGAACGATGAATTCGAACTCCACTATCAGCCGATCGTCCGGCTGGACAGGGATGCGTTATCGGGCTTCGAAGCGCTGATCCGCTGGCGCCATCCCCAGCGCGGTCTCATTGCACCGGCGGAATTCATCCCCGTTGCCGAGGAAACGGGAATGATCGTGCCGATCGGCGACTGGGTGCTGCGGGAGGCGTGCCGGACTGCCATGGAATGGCCCGGAAACCTGAAAGTGGCCATCAACCTTTCCGTCTATCAGTTCCGCCATGCGAGCCTGCTCGCCACGGTCGTCTCGGCACTGGACGAGACCGGTCTCTGCCCCGGGCGCCTGGAGATCGAGGTTACGGAGTCCGTTCTTCTCACCGAGGTCGAGCAGAGCCTGTCGTTGTTGCGGGCACTGAAGGAGCTTGGCATTCGCATCGCCATCGACGATTTCGGCACAGGCTATTCGTCGCTCAGCTATCTGCGTTCTTTTTCCTTCGACAAGATCAAGCTCGATCGCAGCTTCGTCGCCGGCATGGAGACCGACCCCGGCAATCTGGCGATCGTGCGGGCTGTGGTCGGCATCGCGTCCGGCTTCAAGGCTGCGACATTGGCCGAAGGTATCGAGACGGAGGCGCAACTGGCGAAATTGCGGGCCGAGGGCTATGACGAGGTGCAGGGTTTCCTGCTTGGCCGGCCCATGTCACGCGAGAATGCCCTGGCACGGATCGCCGACGAAACCAGCCCCGCACGGTCTTTTCCTGTCCGCAAATCGGCGCATGGATGAGCGCGAAGGCGCTGCACTGGCCCGAGCGCGGACATGGATGAAAAATTTCGTTTCCCGTTGTCGGAATTCATGATCGGCCAGCGTCCTTGGAGCAGCCCATCGACAAGGGCGTAACGCGCAGAACCAAGGAGATGATCATGAGCGATGCAGCAGATCAGATACAATCCAGGCCGCCCCGTGTGCCGGTGCGCGGCGGTGTTGTGGCTTATCTTACGGTCGACGGCGCTGCAAAGGCGGCCGAATTCTACAAGCGCGCCTTCGGCGCGGAAGAAGCCTTCATGTTTCCGGTCGATGAAAAAGGCCGGACCATGCATATCCACCTCTATATCAACGGCAGCTCGGTGATGCTGGGGGACGCCTTCCCGGAACACGGCTATCCGCTCGAAAAGCCGCAGTCTTTCACGATGCAGCTTGTCGTCGATGATCTCGACGGCTGGTGGCAGCGTGCCGTCGATGCGGGAGCCGAAGTTGTCGTCGAGCCGCAGGTGATGTTCTGGGGTGATCGCTGGGGCCAGCTTCGCGATCCATTCGGTGTGGCCTGGGCGATGAACGCACCCGTGGAAGGCTGACGGGGTGTGCCCCCGGCGTTTGCGATGCGGCGGGGGCCTCATCCCGAGGTGATTGCGCGACCTCTATTCTGCCAGCAGGGTTCGCGTCAGCGAATGCCCGACATCCATAAGGCCGTCCAGCACGGAATAATGATGCTTGTCGGGTTCGATCACCGCTTCCGTCGCCGCGCCAAGTCCCGTCCAGATATTGGCGAGCAGCGCGTTCTGGCGGATGAACTCGGCACGCTCGGCGCCGCCGACCCAGCAGGTGAGGCGGATGGCATCCACCGGCTCCAGCAGGACCGGGCTTTCGGTCTGTGCTTCGGCCGCATCGATACGAAGTTCCTTGTTCATTTTGCGCTTCATGATGGGGCGCAGGTCGTGCACGCCGGAAATGGCAAGCACATGCCGGATACGCCTGAGGATCGTCCCGTCAAGCGGCGACGTCGTCGTCATCATGCGGGCGGCAAGCTGGCCGCCGGCCGAGTGTCCGGTGAGGACGATGGGGCCGTCGACCGACGCGGCAGCCGCCGTGATCGCGGCCGCAATCTCCTTGCCGATGCCGGTGATGCGGTTTTCCGGGCAAAGCGTGTAGGACGGGATTGCGACGGCGTAGCCGGCCGCGATTGAGCCGGCTGCGAAGTGCGACCAGTAGCTCTTGTCGAGCTGCAGCCAGTAGCCGCCGTGGACGAACACCACCAAACCCTTTGGCTGGCCTTCGGGCAAAAACAGATCGAGGCGATTGCGCTGCGACGGGCCATAGGCAATATCGAGCTTTGCGCGTCCCGCCGCGAGCAGATTGTCGCGGAAGGTTTTGGCCGGTTCGACCCAGGCCGATGGCCAGCGATCGCCGTCGACGATATAGGCGCCGTTGGTGTAGGCGCTCTCCCAATCGACGACCTTGAAATAGCTCATGTCCAGTTCCCTCTTTCCGGCCGCCGGCGTTTGCGGATCAGGTCACGGCCGAGCGCACGGCAAAGCGTGCTTCCTTCCATGATCCGCTGCTCAGGATGTCCTCCAGGACTTTTGCGGCCCGCCAGACATCACGATAGCCGACATAAAGCGGCGTAAAGCCGAAGCGCAAGGTCGAAGGCGCCCGGAAGTCGCCGATGACGCCGCTTTCGATCAGAGCCTGCATGATCTCGTAGCTGTTGCTGTGCTTGAAGGAGACCTGGCTGCCGCGCTTCCCGCTGTCGCGCGTCGTCTCCAGCTCTACGCCATATTGGCCGCACGTCGCCTCGACCAGCCGGATGAAGAGATCGGTGAGCGCTATGCTCTTTTGCCGCAGGGCATTCATGTCGACTTCGTCCCAGATGGACAGCGCGCCCTTCAATGCCCTCAGGGACAGGATCGGCTGCGTGCCGCAGAGGAAGCGCTTGATGCCGGCGTCGCCGTCAAAGCTTCGTTCGAACGCGAAGGGGCGGGCATGGCCCCACCAGCCGCTGAGCGGCTGGACGATGGATGTGTGATGGCGTTTCGCCGCATAGATGAAGGCCGGTGCGCCGGGACCGCCATTCAGATACTTGTAGGTGCAGCCGACGGCGAAATCGGCGCCTGCACCGTCGAGGTCCACCGGCAGGGCACCGGCGCTGTGGCACAGATCCCAGATGACAAGCGCACCGGCTGCCTGGATGCGCTTCGTCAGCGCAGCCATGTCGCGCAATTCGCCGCTCTTGTAGTTGACATGATTGATGAGCACGACGGCGACGCTGTCGTCGATGAGTTCCTCTATAGTCTCGGCATCCCGCCCCTCCAGGCGGAGCGTCAGGCCGGGGCGCGTCGAAACGACCCCTTCCGCCATATAGAGGTCTGTCGGAAAGCTTTCACCCTCGGCGGCGATGACGTTGCGGCCAGGCCGCATCGCGAGAGCCGCATGCAGGGTCTTGTAGATATTGATCGAGGTGGAGTCGGTGACTACGGTCTGGCCTTGGGCGGCGCCGACCAACCGGCCGATGCGGTCGCCAAGCTCGATCGGCAGCTGGAACCATCCGGCGCTGTTCCAGCTGCGGATCAGGCCGTTGCCCCATTCCTCCATGGCAGCCTGGCGCACCTCGGCAAAGACTTCGTGCGATGCCGCGCCGAGCGAATTGCCGTCGAGATAGATGACACCGGAAGGCAGGGCAAAGCGGCTGCGAAACGAGCGCAGCGGATCGGCCTCGTCCATGGCCTCGACGGCGGCGAGATCGGGTAGGCTATTCATACTGTTTTGCCTCTTAAGCTTATTCGCGAATGGTTTCTCTGGTGGCCGCTCCGCCACGGCTACGGCGAATGCTCGGCAGCGCCAGCATGATGAGCACGAAAAGGCCTGTTGCGAGCTTCAGGTTCGGCGGCGGCATGCCGGCGGCAAGGCACAGCGATACGAGCTGATAGTAGATGATCGAGCCGACGAAGGGCGCCAGCAGCTGACGCACGACTGTCTGCTTGCCGGTGAAGGCCTCGCCGATCATGAGCGCCGCAAGGCCGTTGATCAGGATGCCGATGCCCATGTTGACGTCGGCAAAGCCCTGCGACTGGACCATGAGGGCACCGCTGCTGGCGGAAAAGGCGCTTGCGATGCCGACGCCGCCGATGGTGGCCGCCCAGACATTGATGCCCTGGGCCTCGGCCATGTCGGGGTTGGAGCCGACGGCGCGCATGGCCGTGCCCTTCTCCGTCTTGAAGTAGAGATTGAGGGCGATCAGCACGACGATGGCGAGCAGGCCGGCGATGACGATCTTGCTGGCGGGAAAGCCGGGCGCCGTGAAGGGCACCCAGTCGAAGACCGTCGGCGAGCCGAAGACGGACAGGTTCGATTTGCCCATGATGCCGAGATTGATGCTGTAGAGCATGGTCGACATCAGAATGCCGGCGAGCAGCGTGTGAATGCGGAAGCGAAGATGTATGAAGGCCGTGCAGCAGCCCGCGGCGAGGCCGACGACAAAAGCCGCGGCGATGGCGAGCGGCGGCGTGACACCGGCAGCCAGCAATATGCCGCAGACGCAGCCGCCGAGCGGAAACGCGCCTTCGCTGGTCAGGTCCGGAAAGCTCAGCATTCGAAAGGGGATCATGATGCCGAGGACGACGAAGCTCAGAATGAAGCTCTGCGCCAGCGTGACCGGGATGAGCGAGATGAAGCTCGATACGGTTGTCTGAATGAAATCCATCATGATGTCAGCTCACCAGCAGCATTCGGTCGGTCTTGACGGCGAAGTGGCCGATCAGCTCGGGCACTGTGATGCGCTGCTTGCCTTCGCCGGAAATTTCGAGATGGACGCGGCCGGCATCGAGCATGATGATGCTGTCGCCGAAATCGACCGCGTGCTGCATGTTGTGCGTCACCATCAATGTCGTCAGCTTCAGCGCCTCGACGGTGCGCACCGTTGCCTGCATGACGATGTCGGCCGTGCGCGGATCGAGCGCTGCGGTGTGCTCGTCGAGCAGCAGCACATCCGGCGAACCGCCCACCGCCATGATGAGCGACAGCGACTGGCGCTGACCGCCCGAAAGCAGCTCCACCTTGGTATCCAGGCGGTTCTCCAGGCCCAGGCCGAGAACGGCGAGGCGTTCCTTGTAGGCGGCGAGGCGGGCGGCGTTGAGGCCCGGCCGAAATCCTCTGCTCTTGCCGCGCAGCTCGGCCAGAAGCATGTTCTCGCCGACGGTCATGCTGGCGGCGGTTCCCTTCATCGGATCCTGGAACACGCGGGCCAATCGTGCCGCGCGCTTATGAACGGGCATGTCGGTGACGTCGTTGCCGTTGATGAGGATCTGGCCGGAATCGAGACTGAGCGCGCCCGAAATCGCATTCAGCATGCTGCTCTTGCCGGCGCCGTTCGAGCCGATGACGACACCGAATTCGCCTGTTTTGAGGGAGAGCGTCAGGCCGTTGAGCGCGATTTTTTCGTCGGGCTGGCCTCTGTAGAAAACCTTGCGCGCGGATTTGATGTCGAGCATCCGTGCCTCCCCTGCAGTGTAGGGTTATAAAATGGCGGCGCTTTCAACGCCGCCATGGATCGGATTGATCCTTGGAAGATGCCGCCAATTACTTCGTGAAGCAATTGCAATCGGCAAGCGATGCGGGCACTTCTGCGCCGAATGCCTTCAGCACGGCCTTGTTGATCAGCGGCGCATGGTCTTCATAGGCGGGGAGCGCGGGCTTGATCGTCTTGGGGTCGGCACCCTTGAGGATCTGCACGGCGATCTTGCCGGCATTTTCACCGACCTGCTCGTAGTTCACGGCAAAGCTTGCCGGCACGACGCCATTGCGAACGGCGGCGTCGTCTGAATTGACGATCGGGATCTGCGCCTGGCGGGCGGCGGCGGCAACGGCGGGGATCGCCGGCTGCAGCAGGTTCGAAGCGGGCGTGTAGATGACGTCTGCCTTGCCGGCGAGCGATGCGATGCGCTGCTGGATGTCGTTGACGTTGTCGACGCCGACGGGCACCACTTCGAAGCCGGCGGCCGGTGCGGCCGCCTTGACCTTGTCGATCAGTGCGACGTCGTTGGCCTCGCCCGGGTTATAAGGCACGCCGATGCGCTTGGCATTCGGAAGCAGCTTCTTGGTGAAGGTCAGGATGGCGGAAATGTCCTGCAGGTCGCTTGAGCCGGTGATGCCGTCGTCGCCCGCATCCCACGATGGAACGAGCTTTGCGGCGACCGGATCGGTCACGGCGGTAAAGACGATCGGGATGCCGGAGCCGGCGAGCGCCTTCTTGGCGATCTGCGATACGGGCGTCGTGACCGTGTACATCAGCTTCGGATGTTCGGACTGCAGCTTGGCGATCATCTGCGGCACCAGCGAGGCGTCGAAGCTGGTGTTGCTTTCCGAGTAGACGACATCCTTGCCTTCGACGAAGCCGTTGTCGGCGAGCGCCTTCTTGAAGCCGGCGATCGATGCGTTGAGCTGGGGATGCTCGCCGAAATTGGCGATTGCGATCTTGATGGGCTCGGCGGATGCCGTGGTGACGCTTGCCATGAAGGCGCCGGCTACAACGAGGCCGGACAGCCACTTGGACGTAGATCTGCTCATATTTTCCTCCCGAATGTCAAAAGGAGCCGTCTTCCATCGGCCCTCTTGGGCAGGGATCATAGCGACTGCTGCAAGCCTGTCAATTTGTGATATATGATATTCACCAGACGAGGCTTTAATATATAATTTCCCGATTTGGGGATTTTATATATAATCTGGCATTGGGAGGATCGGGACGAGCACAATGCAGGACAAGGATGCCTTGAGCAAAACCGAAGCAGCCTACTGGCTGCTGCGACGCGACATCCTCAATACCAGGCTGAGGCCCGGCGCGTCCCTGCGGCTCAGTGCCCTTCGGGACGCCTATGGCGTCGGCTGGACTCCGCTGCGCGAGGCGCTGTCGAGATTGGAGGCGGAAAAGCTTGTCACCGCGATCAGCAATCGTGGCTTTGCGGTCGCCCCCGTCTCGCGCGCCGAGCTGGAGGATCTGACGAGGGCGCGCATGTTCGTGGAACTGCCTCTGCTGATGGAATCGATCGAGAAGGGCGGTCCGGATTGGGAATCGGCGGTCGTGACGGCGCATTATCGCCTGTCGCGCTGCAAGATCGTGGCCGATTCCGCTTCAGAGGAAATGGCGGACGAATGGGATGAGAAGCACACCGCCTTTCATGCCGCGCTGGTGAGCGCGGCAACCTCGAACTGGCTTTTGCGTTTCCAGTCGACCATCATCGACCAGCTGCGGCGTCATCATCGCTTCCTCGGCCTGGCGCCGACCCAGCGCGCGGCGGCGGGCCTGTCGATCGGTTATGAAAAGGCGGTCGCCGCCCTGCAGGACGCCATGGCGATCGAGCACCACACGGCCCTGATGGAGGCCGCCCTCGACCGCGATCTGGAGCGCGCCAAGGCACTGATGACCGAGCATATAGGTTACACGCTGGAGGTCTATATCCGTTCGGAGGACGAGGCTGAGGAGCCGGCGGTATCGAAATAGCGAGCCGCCGGGCGCTCCCGGCAAAATCGAGAGCCTCTTCATTGTTCAGGTGACAAAGCCGCTCGCTCTCCTATTCTTATGGGCAGATCCATCCTCGATTTTCAGTGGCAGGCGATTTCGATCTCGTTTGCCGGGAGACCATCATGACGCGCACAGTGGTTATCGGAGCGACCGGCCATGTCGGCACCTATCTCGTGCCGCGGTTGGTGGAGGCCGGACACGAGGTCGTGGCGATCAGCCGCGGGCAGGCGCAACCCTATTCGCCAAACAGGGCATGGGATGAGATCGAGATACGGACGATGGATCGCGCCGCGATGGAGAGGGACGGCAGTTTCGGACCGGCCATCCGTGCGTTGAAGCCGGATATCGTGATCGACATGATCTGCTTTACCCCCGACAGCGCAAAGCATCTGACGGAGGCGCTTGCCGACCATATCGGCCATTTCCTGCATACGGGCACGATCTGGACGCACGGCTTTCCCACCGTCGTTCCGACACCGGAGGAGGCGCCGAAGCGGCCCTTCGGCGACTACGGCATCCAGAAGGAAGCCATCGAAACATATTTGCTGGAGGAAGCGCATCGTAGCGGATTTCCCGCAACCGTCATCCATCCCGGCCATATTGTCGGACCCGGCTGGGCGCCTCTCAATCCTGCCGGGCACTTCAATCTGTCGGTATTCTCGACCCTGGCCCGCCATGAAACGCTCATCTTGCCGAATTTCGGTCTGGAGACGGTTCACCATGTCCATGCGGACGACGTCGCGCAGATGTTCATGGGGGCGATCGCCAACTGGCGCGCTTCGACCGGAGAGGCATTTCACGCGGTTTCAGGCGGTGCGCTCACGCTCAGAGGCTATGCGGAAGCCATGTCGCGCTGGTTCGGACACGAACCCAGGCTTGAGTTTTTGCCTTACGAGACATGGGCTGAAAGCCAGATGCCGGAGGATGCGCAGGCAACATGGGAGCATATTGCCAGAAGTCCGAATTGCTCGATTGCCAAGGCCGAGCGACTGCTTGGCTACCGGCCTCGCTACACGTCGCTGCAGGCTGTTCAGGAATCGGTCGCCTGGCTGATGGCGAAGGGCCGGATCGGCTGACGGGCCGCGCATCGAGGATGGCTCAATTGTTCATGAGCCAGGAATCCATGCCGTTGGCCGCGGCGCGGCCTGTCGCAAGGCAGGCCGTCAGGAGATAGCCGCCGGTCGGCGCTTCCCAATCGATCATTTCGCCGGCGACGAACATGCCGGGGAGTTTTTTCAGCATGTAGCCGTCATCGAGCTCATCCCACAGGATGCCGCCCGCCGACGAAATGGCCTCGGCAATGGGCCTGGGTCTCAGCAATGGAATAGGTAAGGCTTTGATCAGGCTCGCAAGCCGCTCCGGGTGCGAAAGAGCGGCGGCATCGGCAAGCTCGCGCAGCAGGCCGGCCTTGACGCCCTCGATACCGGCCCCTTTGCGCAGGCGGTTGGAAAAGCTGGCTTTCGGATCCTGCCGCGCCAGATCGCGCATCAGCCGCTGCTCGCTGCGTCCGGGCGCCAGATCGACCACGAGCGAAGCCTCGCCTTTTTTCGTCAAGCGATCGCGCAGCGAGGCGGCATGTGCATAGACGAGGCTGCCTTCGATCCCGGTCGTGGAGATGACGAATTCGCCTGGAAAAGTTCCCGCCTCCGACGTTGCCGTCACGGCCTTGAGCGGCTCGCCGGCGAAACGTTCGCCGAATGTCGCACTCCAGGTGACGTCGAAACCGCAATTGGCCGGCTGGAAAGCGGCGATCTTCACCCCCCTGTCGCGAAGCCAGCTCACCCATGCCGCATCCGACCCCAGCCGGGCATAGCTCGCCCCGCCCAGCGCAAGCAGAACGGCGTCATGGCGGATAAGCCGGCGTCCCCGGGGTGTTTCGAATGCCAGGAGATTGCCATCGAACCCGCACCAGCGATGCCGTGTCAGGATGCCGACGCCGCGTGCCTCCAGCCTTGCGAGCCAAGCGCGCAGCAGCGGCGATGCCTTCATGGCTTTCGGGAACACGCGGCCGGAAGAGCCCACGAAGGTTTCTGTTCCCAGCCCTTCCGCCCATGCCTTGACATCGTCGGGCCTGAATTCATCGAGCGCGGGGCGCAATCGGGCCGAAGTTGCGCCGAAACGACCGGCAAAAAGCCGGTAATCTTCCGAATGTGTGATGTTGAGACCGGATTTTCCCGCCAGCAGAAACTTGCGCGCGACCGTCGGCATACCGTCATAGACGGTGACGCGATGACCGAGCAGGGATAGGGTTTCCGCGGCCATCAGGCCCGCAGGCCCGCCGCCTATGATTGCAATCTGTTTTTCCGTCATGGTCATCCGGTGCCGCTCCCTGTTGTTCTCTAGGGCCGGACCGGCCCGGAAAGCAAGATCGCTGCAATGTCCCGGCCTGTCCGAAGCGCCGGCCGAGGCGGTCCCGGCGAATGCGGCAAGCTGTTTTTCCCGGCGGTCTTTCACGTCATATCCGCATTTAAATCGATATAACCGTATAGTTACTATGGCTCCGGATTCGCCAGGGACTGTCAACTTATGCGATGATCGTTTACTTATCGGCGCGAGAAGGGGCCGCATAAGCTCTGAGAAATGCCGGGAGCCATGATGTCGGAAGCCAAAGCCGTGAAGCGCAGCGCAAAGAGCCCGGATCTTGCGGATGCAGAACAAACCTCTTCGCGCAAGGCTTCGGAACGGCCCCGTCTGCGGGATGCGGAGCGCACCAGCAAGGCGATTCTGGCTGCCGCAACCAGGGAATTTGCCGAGCGCGGCTATGGCGGCGCGCGCGTCGATGCGATAGCCGAGCGCGCCAAGATCAACAAGCGGATGCTCTATCATTATTTTGGCGGCAAGGACGCGCTTTACGTCGCCGTTCTGGAAGGCAGCTATATCGCCATTCGCTCGGCGGAGGCGAAGCTCGATCTTTCCCACCGCTCGCCGGCGGACGGCATGCGCGAACTGGTGGTCTTCACCTGGCAGTATTTTCTGGATCACCCCGAATTCCTCGGGATTCTCAGCACGGAAAACATGCACAAGGCGCGCTTCCTGAAGCGTTCCGCCCGCATTTTCGAGCTGCATTCGCCGCTGGTATCGGAGATTTCGAGCCTGCTCGATCGCGGCGCCGCGACAGGCGTCTTCCGTGCCGGTTGCGATCCGGTCAAGATCTATATGAGCATCGCCGCGCTCGGCTCGTTCTTCCTGACGAACCGCTGGACGCTCTCGACGATCTTCCGCCGCAACCTCTCGGACAAGGCCGAAATCGACGCCTGGGGCGAGCATATCGTCGACGTCATCTTCGCGTATTTGCGTCCGTAAGACTCGCCGTGCGCTAGCATCCGCAACTGCCGATAACTGCCGCTTCGGCCATCGAGGATGGCCGTTGACAGGATGGTTTGGTCATGTCAGTTATGTAACTATATAGTTATTTACGGGAGGAAGAACTCATGGCAACGAAGCCGATCGGCATCATCATGCATGGCATCACCGGCCGCATGGGCTATAACCAGCATCTCGTGCGCTCCATCCTGGCGATCCGCGAACAGGGCGGTGTTTTGCTGTCGAACGGCGACAAGCTGATGCCCGAGCCGGTGCTTGTGGGGCGCAATGCCGAAAAGATCGAGGCCATCGCCCGCAAGCACGGTCTTTCCCGGACGACGACCGATCTCGATGCCGCTCTTGCCGATCCGGACAATACGATCTTCTTCGATGCCGGCTCGACGCAGATGCGTGTCGATCTGCTGGAGCGGGCGATTGCGGCCGGCAAGCATGTCTATTGCGAAAAGCCGATTTCCGAGACGCTTGAGGAGGCGTTGTCGGTCGCTGCTTCCGCTGAGCGCCGCGGCGTCAAGAACGGCGTCGTCCAGGACAAGCTGTTCCTGCCGGGCCTGCGCAAGATCGCCATGCTGCGCGACAGCGGCTTCTTCGGCAAGATCCTCTCCGTGCGCGGGGAGTTCGGCTACTGGGTCTTCGAAGGGGATTGGGGCGTCAAGGCGCAGCGCCCCTCCTGGAACTACCGAAAGAAGGACGGCGGCGGCATGATCCTCGATATGCTGCCGCATTGGCGCTATGTGCTCGACAATCTGTTCGGCGACGTCAAGTCGGTCAGCTGCCTCGGCGCGACGCATATTCCGGGCCGTGTCGATGAGAACGGCAAAGCCTATGCCGCCGACGCCGACGATGCCGCCTACGCCACCTTCGAGCTGGAGGGCGGCGTCATCGCCCATATCAATTCCTCCTGGGCCGTCCGGGTCCGTCGAGACGATCTCGTCACCTTCCAGGTCGACGGCACTCACGGTTCCGCCGTCTGCGGCCTGATGCGTTGCTGGACCCAGCATCGGGTCAATACGCCGAAGCCCGTATGGAATCCAGATCAGCCGCAGCCGATCAACTTCTTCGACACCTGGGACGAGGTGCCGGACACGCAGGTCTTCGACAACGGCTTCAAGGTGCAATGGGAAGAGTTCCTGCGCCATGTCGCCGAGGACGCGCCGTGGAAGTTCACGCTTCGCGAGGGCGCCAAGGGCGTGCAGCTGGCGGAGCTTGCGCAGAAGAGCTGGGCCGAACGTCGATGGATCGACGTGCCGTCCCTCTCCGCTTAGCAGGGGGCGGCTCTGATGACGAAAAGCCTTCGTTTGCCAACGGCCGGTGGCGCCATCGTTGCGTTTACTCCCGCCAGCGAGCCGCTGATAGCGCCGGTAAAGCCTGCCGGCGGCTATCGTTTCAATCGCGTCGCATACGCCGCCGCGCATGTCGTGGTCGATGCGCTTGCCGACAACGATCCCTGGCTCGACCGGAATATCGACTGGGAGCGCACAATCGCCTTCCGCGAATATCTGTGGGGTCTCGGTCTTGGCGTCGCTGAGGCGATGGACACCGCCCAGCGCGGCATGGGTCTGGACTGGACCGGCGCGAAGGAGCTGATCGCGCATGCGCAGTCGGCGGCCCGCGGACGGCCGGATGCGCTGATCGCCTATGGCGCCGGGACCGATCATCTGCAACCGGGTTCCGATGTCACGATAGACGATGTCATTGCCGCCTACGAAGAGCAGGTTGCCTATGTGGAAGGGCAGGGCGGCCGCGTCATTCTCATGGCGAGCCGGGCTCTTGCCGCGGCCGCCAGGAGCGCGGACGATTATGTCCGCGTCTACGACCGCATTCTCGGCCAGGTCAGGGAGCCGGTCATCATTCACTGGCTCGGTTCGATGTTCGATCCGGCTCTCGCGGGCTATTGGGGATCGGCCGACGACACGCAGGCCATGGAGACGGCGGTTGCGATCATCAACCAGAACGCGGCCAAGATCGATGGCGTGAAGATATCGCTGCTTTCGGCGGAAAAGGAAATCGTCATGCGCCGCCGGCTCGATCCGTCGGTCAAGATGTATACCGGAGACGACTTCAACTATGCCGAACTGATCGCCGGCGACGAGCAAGGCTATTCGCATGCGTTGCTCGGCATCTTCGATGCCATTGCGCCGGCGGCAAATGCTGCTTTGGCGAAGCTCGCGCAGAACGATCTCGACGCCTTCCATGCAATCCTGGCGCCGACCGTGCCGCTATCGCGCCATATCTTCAAGGCGCCGACGCGCTTCTACAAGACCGGTGTCGTCTTCCTCGCCTATCTCAACGGCTTCCAGGATCACTTCCAGATGCTCGGCGGCCAGCAGAGCGCCCGTTCGATCCAGCATCTTTCGGAACTGTTCCGCCTGGCGGATACGGCGCGGGTGCTGCGCGATCCCGACCTGGCGGCCTACCGCATGAAGGCAATCCTTGCCACGGTCGGCATCGAGTAGCGGATAAGAGGATCGGGGGAGGATCATCGCGATGGCCATAGAGGGTCTATCCATCAATCTGGCGACGGTGCGCCAGCAATACGACATGCGCCAGGCGGTCGAAGCCTGCCTGAAACAGGATATCGTCGCAATCGCCCCCTGGCGCGATCAGGTGCACAAGATCGGGCTTGCGGAAGCCGCGCGCATCGTTGCCGACAACAAGCTGAAGGTGACTGGTCTTTGCCGCGGCGGCATGTTTCCCGCCGCGAGCGCCGAAGGCCGGGCAGCGGCAATCGACGACAACAAGCGCGCGATCGACGAGGCGGCGGCGCTGAATGCCGATTGCCTCGTCCTTGTCGTCGGCGGATTGCCGGAGGGGTCGAAGGATATTGTTCAAGCCCGCGAGATGGTGGCGGATGGCATCGCCGCGATCCTGCCTCATGCCCGCAGCGCGGGAATTCCGCTGGCGATCGAGCCCCTGCATCCGATGTACGCGGCCGATCGCGCCTGCGTGAACACGCTGGAACAGGCGCTCGACATCTGCGATCTGCTGGGCGAAGGCATCGGTGTCGCCATCGACGTCTACCATGTCTGGTGGGACCCGAAGCTCCACGAGCAGATCGCGCGGGCCGGTGCCGGCGGCCGTATCCTGGCCCATCATATCTGCGACTGGCTCGTGCCGACGGCGGACCTGCTGCTCGATCGCGGCATGATGGGCGACGGCGTCATCGACCTCAAGCGCATTCGCGCCGAGATCGAGAAGGCAGGCTTTTTCGGCCTGCAGGAAGTCGAGATCTTCTCGGAGAACAACTGGTGGAAGCGGCCGGGCGAGGAGGTTCTCGCGACCTGCGTCGAGCGCTTCCGCACCGTCTGCTGAACCACTGCCGCTCCGGTGAAGAGCGGCAAAAAAAGCCGGGCCAGCAAGTGGCCCGGCGCTATTTCACAGCGTTGATGCGACGGCTTATTCGGCCGAAACGATCTTGCCGCCTTCCCACTTGTAGAGCGAGAAGCTCTGCGAGGTCAGGTCGCCGGTTTCGCCGTAGGTGACTTTGCCAATGGCGGTATCGATCGGCTCGCCCTTCTTCAGGGCGGTGCCGACGGCTTCGGCATCGTCTGCCTTGCCGGCCTTTTCGATGCCGGCCTTCAGCACCTGTACGGCGGCATAGGCGTTCAGCGTGAAGGCTTCCGCCGGGATATTGCGTGCCTTGAGGGCTGCAACGGCGCTCTGCGAATCCGGGTTCTTCAGCGCGTCGGATGCGTTGGTGAAGAGCGTGCCGGCAGCCGAATCGTTGGCGATTGCCCAATATTCGGTGTTGGAAAGGCCATCACCGCCGATGATCTGTGCCTTGACGGAGATGTCGTGCAGCTGGCGGGCAAGCAGGCCCGCTTCCGGATGATAGCCGCCGAAGTAGATCACTTCGACGCCCGCCTGCTTCAGCTTCGCGGTCAGGGCGCTGTAGTCCTTTTCACCGGGAGTCAGAGAGTCGTTGACGACCTCGGTGACGCCGCCCTTGTTGAGGGTCGCCTTGAAGGCATCGGCCAGGCCCTTGCCGTAGGCGCCCTTGTCGTTGAGGATTGCGATCTTCTTGTCCTTGAAGTGATTCAGGACGTAATCGGCGGCAACGGTTGCCTGCTGGTCGTCGCGACCGCAGGTGCGCAGGATGTTGGTCAGGCCGCGATTGGTCAGGTCCGGAGCCGTTGCGGTCGGCGTGACCATCAGGATGCCGTTTTCGGCCAGCGCGTCGGAGACCGGGATGGCGACGCCCGAGGTTACCGGGCCGACGACGAAGCGGATGCTGTCGCCGACGAAGCCGTTGGCGACGGATACGCCCTGCTTCGGGTCGCCGGCGTCGTCGCCGAGCTTCAGAACGAGCTTCTGACCGAGAACGCCGCCGCTCTTGTTGATTTCGTCGATGGCGGTCTGCGCGCCGTTCTTGACCTGCTCGCCATAAGCCGCGACCGGGCCGGTCAGCGGCGCGATGAGACCGATGGTGATGTCCGCATGTGCGAGAGGTGCGAAGGCCAGCGAAGCGACGAAGGTCGCGGCCGTCAATGTCTTCAGACTCATGTTAGCTCTCCTTGGATGGGCGCGGCAGCGCCCTTTGAACCCGCCTGCAATCACCTGTCCCGACGCGCAAACTGCCGTGAGGCGTTCTTTTCGAAAGAGACAAAGCTGATATCGAAGCCGATGATCGCTTTCGGACATTTTTTTTGATCTCGAAAGCGCCCATGAGGGTATTTTGTGTAGGAATATTGCGACGATTCCGCAAGAAAATAACCGTTGCGGCGACAATTTTGACGATTTTTCGCAAACTTTCAACGAGGGATGGTTGTTGTATCCGCGCGGCCAATGCCTAAGTGATATGGCGGTCCGCTACGGTGGGTCTAAGAACGGAAATCGTCGCCTGCAGGATCCCGTCCGTTGAGGTGCCAATGCCGCTTGTCGTGGGACGACGTAAGCCGGGGAGCTGATGCCGCGTGAATGAGAACAAAGATGCGGAAATCTATTTCGACCTCTGGCGGCTGATCCCGGACGGCGCCCCGTTTGCGACGCATTCCAGCCGGCTTTTCCCCGTCGGCCGGGACGGCCAGCCTGCCATGCTGAAGATCGCCGTCGAACCGGAGGAGAAACGGGGTGCCGCCCTCATGGTCCGGTGGAATGGCGTTGGCGCGGCCCGTGTCCTTGAGCATCAGGACGATGCCATCCTGCTGGAGCGAGCGCGGGGCCATCGATCTCTCGCTGACATGGCGAGGAATGGCCGGGATGACGAGGCAAGCCGCATCATCTGCGGAGCCGTTGCTGCGCTGCATGCATCGCGCGGCGCATCCTTGCCGCAATTGATGCCGCTAACCCATCGATTTCGTGCCCTCGAAGCCACGGCTTGTCGCGAGGGCGGCATCTTCGTGCGGTCTGCGGCCACCGCCGCCACGCTGCTCTCCGAGCCCCGCGATGTCGTGACCCTGCATGGCGACGTTCATCACGGCAATATTCTGGACTTCGCGGAACGAGGCTGGCTCGCAATCGATCCGAAAGGCTTGCAAGGCGAGCGCGGCTTCGACTATGCCAATCTCTTCTGCAACCCCGATAATGCCGTCGCAATCGCTCCCGGCCGCCTCGCGCGGCAGGTTCACGTTGTCGCCGAAGCGGCGCGCCTCGAACCCCGGCGCCTCCTGCAATGGATTGTCGCCTGGGCCGGCCTTTCGGCGGCGTGGATGATCGAGGACGGCCAGAGCGACCAGGTGCAGTCACCCCTCAACGTCGCGGACATCGCGGCGGCAGAGCTCGACGGGATGAGCGTCTAGAGCAACTCCAGGAAAGGCGCGCAGCGGTTGTTCCTCCGCAATTGCGTAAAAACAAAAGGTTCTAGTCGGCCAAGGCATCGCGCCAGGCTTGCCGATAGGGTCGCATTCCCTGTAGATCTGCGCGAAGCGGGGCCTTTTCCGCAGCCGCGGGCGGGCGAATTCCCGTCAGCAGGGCAGCGCCCTGGCTGGTCCCCGTCGAGCCCGGCAAGGCGATGACATCGCTGCCTGTCACCGCAGCCAACGCGGTGAGATAGGCACGATTGAGAGCAAAAGGCCCCTCGACGAACACCGGTCCCTTGGCGCCGATCAAATCGAGGCAGGCTTCCGTCATCAGGGCGAGGTACAGGTTGACGGCCGCGAGCCGTTCGGCCGCCTCTGCCGCGCTGCCGCCGGCCCATCGCATTTTCCTGCCCGGAAAAGGCCCGGAGCCCTCGACCACGTTGGGCAGCAGCATCAGGCCCTTCCCGATCGCGGTTTCAAGCGCGGCCTCGACGGCGCCGGACGGTGCGTCGCCGATTTCGGCAGCCAGAATCTCGAACTCGCGGCCGCCCATGAAACGGGCCGATGGCACGGCACGGCCATAGGCATCGACATTGGCAAGCGCGTCCCGTTTGGGATCGAGGTGCTCCAGATCGCCGCCGACACCGAAGCTGATGACCCATGTTCCCGTGGAAACCACGGCGAAGGGCGCCTCGTTTTCCACCAGATGCGGCAGAAGCGACGCGTTGGAATCATGGATGCCGCAATAGACGGGGACTGCCTTCGCAAGTCCCATCTCGCCGGCAAGCGCCGGCAGAACCGGCCCGAGCGCATCGAAAGCCGAGCGCACGGGCGCCATCAACGCGCGAATGCCAAGTGTGTCGACCAGGGACGAATAATTTTGGGTGTTCGGGTTCCAGAGATCGGTGTGGCAGCCGAGCGAGGTCACTTCGTTGGCCGCGACGCCGCTCAGGCGGAATGCCCAATATTGCGGATAGGTCAGGATCGTGGCGACGCGGGAGAAGTCTGCGGGAAATGTGCTTTTCAGATAGTGGATCTGCGCACCGACATTGAGCCCCATCGACAGGCGCGGCGAAAACGTCTCGGCAAATTTTGGCCGCAAACGCTCATAGGCGTCCGCTATGGCCCGGGGATAGCCATGCTCATAGTCGAGAACCGGCATGGCAAGACTGCCATCGGCTGCAAGCATCGCCGCCGATGCGCCATGGGTGGTGATCGATATGGCATCGAACCCCGGCGTTTGGGCGAAGTTTTTCAGGGCCGAGACGATGAAACCCCACAGTCCTTCGATGTCGTAGTGCGGGTATGGCCCCGTCTTCAGAACGCCGTTGGCGGTCTTGACGGCGGCAATCTCGGCGCCGGTTCCGGCGTCGAGCACGACCACCTTGGCGTTGGTCTTGCCGATATCGATCACGGCGATATGGCGGTAAGCTTTCGCGGTGCTCATGGCAGATGAAAGACCGTGACGAGATCGCTCTGAATCGGCGAGTTATCGGGATTGGCCGCCATGATGTCGGACATATGCGTCCACCATTTCTTCATGACGGGGTGTTCCGGCAGGCTCGCCATGGTGTGATCCTTCGGCCGTGTCAGCACGCCGAAAAGCGTGTTCGTCTCGCGGTCGAGATGGATGGAATAGTCGCTGACCCCGGCCTGATGCAGCAGGTCGACAAGTTCGGGCCAGATCTCGTCGTGGCGCTTGCGGTATTCCGCTTCCATGCCGGGATTGAGCGTCATCTTGAAGGCGTGGCGTTCGAGAGCCGATGTCATTTGGAGCTCATGGTCTTGATGCGCCTGGCCACGATCGGAAGCGCGATGGTGATGATAAGGAGGAGGCCGATGAAGATCGACATGACGATGCCGGGAACGTTGAGCAGACCGAGGCCGAAGGTGACGAGGCCCATCACGAAGGCGGCGATGACGACCCCGCCGATGGTGCCCGAGCCGCCGAGGATCGACACGCCGCCGAGCACGACCATCGTGACGACCTCCAGTTCCCAGCCGAGCGCTATCGACGGGCGCGTGGAGCCGAGGCGCGAGGTGAGGCACACGGCGGCGACGCCGCTCATGATGCCGGTCAGGAGAAACAGGATGAACTTGACCCGCTCCACCGGGATGCCCGAGAAGCGCGCGGCGAAATCATTGTTGCCGATGGTATAGACCTGACGGCCGAAATTCGTCGCATGCAGCAGGATCGCAAAGGCGATCGCCAGAACGATGAACAGGACGAATTCGAACGAGAAGACCCAGACGACGTAACCCTGGCCGAAATAGGCGAAACTATCCGGGTAATTGCCATAGGCCTGATCGCCGAGCACGATATAGGAGATGCCGCGGAACAGGCTCATCGTGCCGATGGTGACGACGATCGACGGCAGTTTCAGCACGGAGACCAGGAAGCCGTTGAAGATGCCGCAGACGAGGCCGACGCCGAGGCCGATCGCAACGAGGCCGGGCGTGTCGACACCGACCTGCGCGGCGGCCCCCATGGCCGTCGAGGCAAGCGCGATGATCGCGGCGACCGAAAGATCGATCTCGCCCGCGATGACCAGCAGCGCCATGGCAAAGGCGATCATCGCCTTTTCGGTGAAATTGAACGTGGCGTCGGAGAGATTGTAAGGATCGAGGAAATAGGGCGAGGCCAGCGAATTGAAGATGAAGATGGCGATGGCCACACCGAAGAGCAGCATCTCCCAGCTCGACATGATGCGCTTGAAGGGCGTGCCGAGGCGATCTGGAATGGCGCGCTTTTCCGTCGACGTTTGCGAAGGGCTGCTCATGCGCTTGCTCCCTGGCTGGCGGTATCCTTTGCGGCCTGATCCCTGAGAATGATGCGGCCGCGATTGCGTTCGCGCCGGGCGTTGAAGACGACCGCAAGGATAATGACGGTGCCTGATATCGCCATCTGCGTGAACGGCGAAATGCCGATGACCGGAAGGGCATTCTTGATGACGCCGAGGAACAGGGCGCCGAGCACGGCGCCGGCCACCGAACCGACCCCGCCGGCAATCGAGATGCCGCCGATGACGCAGGCTGCGACGCTGTCGAGCTCGAAACCGTTGGCGATATCGACATAGGCGACGGCATAGCGCGACACCCAGAGATAGCCGCTGAGTCCGGCGAGGGCGCCGGAAAGGACGAAGGCGAGGAAGCGCGTCCTGCCGACATCGACGCCGGCATAAACGGCCGCGACCGGATTGCCGCCGCTCGCGTAGGCCGAGCGGCCGAACTGCGTATAGCGCAGCAGCAGATACATGATCAGTACGATGGCGATGCCGATCCATGCAAGCACGGGCAGGCCGAGAAGCGGCGTGCGCGGCACGTTGAGAAAGACCGGGGTGAACTGATGCGCGTTGACCCAGGCGCCGCCCGACAGCACGAAGGCCATGCCGCGATAGATGGTCAACGTCCCGAGCGTCACGACGATGGGCGGGATCTCCAGCACCCAGACGAGATAGCCGTTGATGGCGCCGAGAACCGCCCCCATCACGACGGCGGTGACGACGAGCGCGATCAGCGGAATGTCGGGATAGGCTGCATTCAGCATCGCGACGGCCATGCCCGTCAGCGCCAGGTTGGCAGCGACGGACAGATCGATCGATTTCGTCAGGATGACCGTCATCTGGGCAAGCGCCAGAATGATGAGGATCGATGTGTCGTTGAAGATATTGGCGAGATTGGCCGGCTCGGCAAAGCCGGCAGCACGCGTTGCGAAGCCGGCGATCATCACGACGATGATGATGGCAAGCAGTGTTTCGCGCTTTTTGAGGATGCGTGGCATCCCGTCCTCCCTAAAGCATTCCGCGGCCAGGCGTCCTCACCCGGCGCCGCGTCAATGCGGCAAAAACAAACAGTGAGAGCGTTCTGGCTGATCGAAGAAAAGCCGTTGCGCCCTATGCGTTGCCCGTGGCGGCGCGCACCAGCGTTTCCGGCGTCAGCCCCTCGCGCTCGAACAAGCCTGCCGACAGGCCTTCCTTCATGACCAGCACACGATCCGACATGCCGAGGATTTCGGGCAGTTCGGAAGAAATCATGATGATGCTGAGGCCTTCGGCCGCAAGCTCGCTGATGAAACCGTGGACGGCCGCCTTCGAGCCGATATCGATACCCTTTGTCGGCTCGTCCAGAATGATGATCTTCGGCTGCGTCGCCAGCCATTTGCCGATGACCACCTTCTGCTGGTTGCCGCCGGACAGCGTGCCGACCGGCACGGAGAGGGCTGCGGCGCGAAGATCGAGCCTTTCGGCATATTTGCGCGCGAGGGCGAATTCGTTGGCCGCCTTCAGGAAGCCTTTCCGCGAGGTGCGCCCGAGCGAGGGCAGCGACATGTTCTGGTAGATCGGCATCGGCAGGGCCAGGCCGTGGCGTCCGCGTTCTTCCGGCACATAGACGATGCCGGCGCCGATAGCGTCCTGCGGCGAGCGGACGTGAATTTCCCGGCCGTCGAGCATCAGGCGTCCGGACAGCGGTCTGGTAATGCCGAAAAGCGACTGGCAAAGCTCCGAGCGTCCGGCGCCGATCAGGCCGTAAACGCCAAGGATCTCGCCGCGCCTGAGCTTGAAGGAAATGTCCCGGAATTCCGTGCGGTGACAGTATTTGTCCACCTCGAGAACGGTGTCGCCGATGGTAACCGCCACTTTCGGAAAGGCGTCCTTGACGTCGCGTCCGACCATCATGCGGACGATTTCGTCCTGCGGCGTCTCCTTGAGCGCCCCGTGGCCGACGGCCTTGCCGTCGCGGAAGACGACGAAATTGTCGGCGATCTCGTAGAGTTCGTCGAACTTGTGGCTGATGAACAGGATAGTCTTGCCCTGCGCTTTCAGCCCCTCGACGATGCGGAAAAGATCGTCGATCTCCTTGCGCGAAAGGGCGGCGGTGGGCTCGTCCATGATGACGATGCGTGCCTCGATCGACAAAGCGCGTGCGATTGCGACAAGGTGGCGCTGCGCGATGGAGAGGTCTTTCAATCGGGTTGTCGGATCGATCGCGCTTTCGAGGGATTGAAGAAGCTCTTTCGACCGGCTGTTCATCGTCTTCCAGTCGATGGTGCGCCAGGATGTGCGCGGGGCATGACCGAGGAAAATGTTTTCGGCCACGGTCAGCTCGTCGAAGAGCACGGTCTCCTGATGAATGGCCGTGACGCCGGCATCGATGGCGGCCTGCGCATTGGCGAAAGTTGTCGGCTTGCCGTCGACGAGGATCTCGCCCTCGTTCGGGCGGTAGATGCCGGTCAGGATCTTGACGAGGGTCGATTTGCCCGCGCCGTTTTCGCCGATCAGGGCAGTGACCTTGCCGGGATAAAGCGAAATGCTGACGCCATCCAGCGCCTTGACGCCGGGAAAGATCTGGGAAATGCCGCGCATTTCCAGAATGGCCTGGTTATTCGCGGCTGGCGCATCCGCCAGGGATCGTTGAAGGACTGTGGTCATCAGCAATGTACCGGATCATTGAAACCAAGTCCGGCGGCTGACGCCGCCGGAGAGCTGCGGATGCTTGTTTTCGATCAGAAAACCTTGGAGAACTGATCGATGTTCGAGGCGTTGTAGACGAACGGATCGGCCATGGCGGCTTCGCCGTTCTTGTCGACCTTGATCTTGCCCATGCGGCCGGCATTGATCTCGCTGCCCGGCTTGCCGTCGGTCTCGCCCTTGACGAGGCGATAGGCGATCTGCGTTGCCGAATAGCCGAGATCGATCGGGTTCCAGATCGCGAACTCCTTCGTCGCGCCGGACTTGATCGCGCCGGCCATTTCGGACGGCAGGCCGAGGCCGGTCACATAGACCTGGCCGATCTTGCCGGCGTCCTTGACGGCCTGCGAAGCGGCGAGCACGCCGACCGTCGTCGGGGCGACGATGACCTTGACTTCCGGATGCGAAGTCAGGAGGCCTTGGGCTTCACGATAGCTCTTGTCGGAGAGGTCGTCGCCATAGACGGTCGTGACCAGGTTGAGGCCGGGGAAATCCTTGAGCTGCTTCTTCATCTCGCCGATCCAGATGTTCTGGTTGGTCGAAGTGGTCGTCGCCGACAGGATGGCGAAGTTGCCCTTGCCGCCGTCGAGATGATCCTTGGCGAGCGTCAGGCACATCTTGCCGATCAGCTCGTTGGACGACGGGTTCAGCTGCAGGATGCGGCCGGCCTTGGCGACGCCGGAATCCCAGGAGATGACCTTGATGCCGCGCTGTGCCGCCTTCTTGAGTGCCGGCACGACCGCATCGGGATCGTTTGCGGAAATCGCGATGGCATCGACGCCCTGTGCGATCAGCGAATTGATCACTTCGATCTGGCCTTCGGCCGTGGTCGAGGTCGGGCCGGTGTAGATCACCTGCACGCCGCCGAGTTCCTTGGCTGCTTCCTGCGCACCCTTGTTGGCGGCCTCGAAGAAGCCGTTGCCCAGCGACTTCACGACGAGACCGATCTTGATGTCCTTCGCACTTGCCGCACCGGCGAAAAGCGTGGCGGCGAGCGCAACGCCGAGCGCCAGTTTCTTTGCTATATTCATGTCACTTCCTCCCAAAGTTGATAGGCTATGCTCACCCCGCCGAAGCTGCGCGTCTCATGCGACCGACGGGGAATCTTCTTCTTCGGCCTGAGCCGAAACGTTTGCGATAACAAGCGATACGCCGGCATCCTCGATCATCCGCACCGTATCGGCAGTCACCCCGTCGTCGGTGATGATTGTCGAGACCTGCTCGAGCGGGCAGAGGATCAGGCTGGAGCGCTGACGGAACTTGCTGGAATCGACCATGACGATCAGCTCATCGGCCTGGCGCATCAGCTTCTGCTCGCTCTGGATCAGCAGCCCGTCGGCCTCCATGATGCCGAGCGGACCGACGCCCTGCGCGCCGAGAAACATGCGGCGTGCGTAGAAGTTGCGGGTCGTGTCGTTGTCGAACGGCGACAGGATCAGGCTCTGCTCGCGATAGATCGCGCCGCCTGGAACCGTCACCGTGTTCTTCGAATGCTTGACCAGATGCTCGGCGATCGCGAAGGAGTTCGTCATCACCTGCAGCCGGAAGGCCGAGATGTAATGCACGAGCTGGAACGTGGTCGTGCCGCCATTGATGATGATGGCGTCGCCGGGATTGCAGAGTTCGGCCGCCTTGCGCGCTATTGCGCGTTTCCTATCGATATTGACGGCTTCTGAAACGCGGAACGGTCGGCCGGCGAGATTACCGAGTTGCGGCGGATGGATCGATTCCGCTCCGCCCCGCACGCGCCTGATCTTTCCCTGTACATGCAGGGCGGCGATATCACGGCGTATTGTCGCTTCCGAAGCCTCTGTCAGCTCGGAAATATCCTGAATCGTCACGACAGGTTTTTCCTGTACGGCGCTCAGAATAATGCGATGGCGTTCACGTTCGTGCATCGGCTCCTCCTTGTCGGCGGTTATTTCGCAAATATGACAATGTGTCAATCACAAACGATCATAAACTTTCATATTGCATCGCAGCATTGTCGAATTTGATCGTTTTCGATTGACAAGATGACTGTACGTGAGCGATACCCTGCTCACAAAGGGCGGTTCCATCATGATCCGGTCCGCTCGCAAGACCTGATTTCAAGGGAGGACGACATGGCGGCTGATGTTCAGCTTCTGAAAAACCGTTGGGATGACGCATATGCTGATGGGCTCGATGAGCCGGGCAAGCTCCTCTATCGGTCGAATCTGCTGGGTGCCGACAAGCGTATCACCAACTATGGCGGCGGCAACACATCGGCCAAGGTCATGGAAACCGATCCGCTCTCCGGCGAAAAGGTCAAGGTTCTCTGGGTCAAGGGCTCCGGCGGCGATGTCGGCACCATCAAGCTCGACGGCTTCGCCACGCTCTATCAGGACAAGCTCGACAGCCTGAAGAATATCTATCAGGGCGTTGCCGACGAGGATCGCATGGTCGGCTTCCTGCCGCATTGCACCTTCAATCTCAATGCCCGCGCCGCGTCGATCGATACGCCGCTGCACGGCTTCGTGCCGTTCACCCATGTTGATCACATGCACCCCGATGCCATCATCGCCATTGCCGCCTCGAAGAATTCCCGCGAGCTGACGCGCGAGATCTTTGGCGACGACATTGGCTGGCTGCCCTGGCGTCGTCCCGGTTTCCAGCTCGGCCTCGATCTGGAAGCTTTCGTCAAGGCGCATCCGAATGCCAAGGGCGTCGTGCTGGAAAGCCATGGCCTCTTCACCTGGGCCGACGATGCCAAGGCCTGCTACGAGCTGACGCTTGCCATCATCAACAAGGCGATCGAATGGTTCGCCGTCAAGACGGAAGGCAAGACCATTTTCGGCGGCGCCGTTGCCCAGAGCCTGCCGCAGGCGGAGCGCCGGGCGATCGCCGCCCGGCTGATGCCGGAAATTCGCGGCCGCATCGGCAAGGCCGAACGCAAGCTGGGTGATTTCGACGATCAGGACGCCGTCCTCGAATTCGTCAACTCGAAGAATCTCCGCCCGCTCGGCGCGCTCGGCACAAGTTGCCCGGATCACTTCCTGCGCACCAAGATCCGGCCGTTGATCGTCGATTTCGATCCGGCAAAACCCGATGTCGATGCGGTCATTGCCGGTCTCGACAAGGCGCTCGAAGATTATCGCGCCGACTACGCGCGCTATTACAATGATTGCAAGCACGACAATTCGCCCGCGATGCGCGATCCGAACCCGGTGATCTTCCTCGTTCCCGGCGTCGGGATGCTGTCCTTCGCCCGCGATAAGGCGACCGCCCGCATCGCCGGCGAGTTTTATGTCAACGCGATCAACGTCATGCGTGGCGCATCCACGGTCTCCGAATATCAGGGCCTGCCGGAACAGGAGGCTTTCGATATCGAATACTGGCTGCTGGAAGAGGCGAAACTGCAGCGTATGCCGAAGCCGAAGAGCCTTGCCGGCCGCGTTGCCTTCGTCACCGGCGGCGCCGGAGGCATCGGCCGTGCGACGGCGGCGCGTCTGGTGAGCGAGGGCGCATGCGTCGTGCTGGCGGATATCGATCAGGCGGCTCTGGAGAACACGCAGGCGGATTTCGCCAGGAAATACGGAGCGGATGCCGTGCGCAGCGTCAAGCTCGACGTGACCAGCGAGGATGCCGTCATTTCCTCCTTTGCCGAAGCCTGCACCGAATTCGGCGGCATCGACATTCTGGTATCGAATGCCGGCATCGCCTCTTCCGCGCCGATCGAGAGCACCGAGCTTTCGATGTGGAACCGCAATATGAATATTCTCGCGACGGGCTATTTCCTCGTCTCGCGGGAGGCATTCCGGCTGTTCCGGCGTCAAAATCTCGGCGGCAACGTCGTGTTCGTCGCATCGAAGAATGGTCTTGCATCCTCGCCGAATGCCGCAGCCTACTGCACGGCAAAGGCTGCGGAAATCCACCTCGCACGTTGCCTGGCACTGGAAGGCGCGGAGGCCGGCATTCGTGTCAACACGGTCAACCCCGACGCCGTCCTGCGCGGTTCGAAGATCTGGAACGGCGAATGGCGCGAGCAGCGCGCCGCCTCCTCGAAGATCGAGGTGGACGACCTGGAGGAACATTACCGCAAGCGCTCGATGCTGAAGCTGAATGTCTTCCCCGAGGACATTGCCGAGGCGATCTACTTCCTGGCTTCGGATCTCTCCGCAAAATCGACCGGCAACATCATCAATGTCGATGCCGGCAACGCGCAGAGTTTCACGCGCTGATTTCAAATGGCCCGCGCCGCATCGTTGCCGGCGCGGGCCTTCATTGTTTGGGAGGAAAGAATGGCCGAATACAGGATTGCGCCCGATCTCGTAGCCGCGGAAAACGACAAGCGTGCCGCCGCGCTGAAATCCGATTATGAGGCGCTAGGCGCCATGCTGGACCGTCGTGGCGTTGATATCGACGCCGTTACGAAAAAGGTCTCCGAATTCTTTGTCGCCGTTCCCTCCTGGGGTGTCGGCACCGGCGGCACGCGCTTTGCCCGCTTTCCGGGAACCGGCGAGCCGCGCGGTATTTTCGACAAGCTCGACGATTGCGCCGTCATCCAGCAATTGACGCGCGCAACGCCCAAGGTCTCGCTGCATATTCCCTGGGACAAGGCCGACGTCAAGGAATTGAAGGCGAAGGGCGATGCGCTCGGCCTCGGCTTCGACGCCATGAACTCCAACACGTTCTCCGACGCGCCCGGCCAGGCGCATTCCTATAAATTCGGCTCGCTCAGCCATGTCGATGCGGCAACGCGCGCGCAGGCCGTCGAGCACAACATCGAATGCATCGAGATCGGCAAGGCGATCGGCTCGAAGGCGCTGACCGTGTGGATCGGCGACGGCTCGAACTTTCCGGGCCAGACCAATTTCACCAAGGCGTTCGAGCGCTATCTCGCCGCGATGGCCGATATCTACAAGGCGCTTCCGGATGACTGGCGGCTGTTTTCCGAGCACAAGATGTACGAGCCGGCTTTCTATTCGACGGTCGTTCAGGACTGGGGCAGCAACTACCTGATCGCGCAGACGCTCGGGCCCAAGGCACATTGCCTCGTCGACCTCGGACATCACGCGCCGAACACCAATATCGAAATGATCGTCGCGCGGCTCATCCAGTTCGGCAAGCTCGGCGGCTTCCACTTCAACGATTCCAAATATGGCGACGACGATCTCGATGCCGGCGCGATCGAGCCCTATCGGCTGTTTCTCGTCTTCAACGAGCTGGTCGATGCCGAGCGGCGCGGCGTCAACGACTTCAACCCGGCGCATATGATCGACCAGTCGCACAATGTCACCGATCCGATCGAAAGCCTGATTTCCAGCGCCAACGAGATCCGCCGGGCCTATGCGCAGGCCCTGATCGTCGACCGCAATGCGCTGGCCGGCTATCAGGATGCCAATGACGCGCTGATGGCGTCGGAAACGTTGAAGCGCGCCTATCGCGCCGATGTCGAGCCGATCCTCGCCGAAGCCCGCCGCCGAGCCGGCGGCGCCATCGATCCGGTTGCGACCTACAGGGCGAGCGGCTATCGCCGCAAGGTCGCCGCCGAACGTCCGGCCTCAGCTGCCGGTGGCGGCGGCATCATCTGACACGACAGGGTGCCGACACGCAACGGCGTCGGCACCCCATGTCCATCATTCCGACTATGCTCGCGTTCGTGATCGATGCTGATCGTTCATGAGCGAAGGACAAACCTCGGACGGGATTGCCGGCATCGGCCGCTCTTCATCATCCGTCTTTCTATTGCTCTCCGCCCAGTTCCTGGGCGAGCCCGATGAGAAGCCCTTCAGGTCCGCGGACGTAGCAGAGCCGATACGCCTCTTTATACTGGACGATTTCGCCCACGAGCTGCGCGCCGTGCGTGCGGAGCCTTTCGAACGTCTCGTCGACATCGTCCACGGTGAACATGACGCGGAGGTAGCCCAGGGCGTTGACCGGGGCGTTCCGGTGATCTGCAACGACAGGCGGCGCCAGGAAGCGGGAAAGCTCGAGCCGGCTATGGCCGTCCGGTGTGCGCATCATGGCGATCTCGACATGCTGATCGCCCAGTCCGGTAACACGTCCGGCCCATTCTCCTTCGATCGTGGCCCGCCCTTCGAGCTCAAGGCCGAGTTCGCGAAAGAAATCGATCGCCCCTCCAAGGTCCTCGACGACGATTCCGACGTTGTCCATCCGCTTGAGCGTCATGTTTGCGATCTCCAGGGTGTCGTTCCGATTCTACAGGGTGTCGCCCGGTCTAACAACGGATGCTCGAAACACCCTGCCGTTGGCGTGAGCCGGAGGCTGCTTGGCGCCATTGATCAGCGAGGAGCGGGCAGCCCGGATACGCCGAGCTGGGATTCTCGCCACGCAGACCAGCGACGACGCAACTCGCCCGGCCGCAGGCCATGGCCTTCGCACAGCATATCGGCCTCGATAATCCGGTCCGTGCGGAAATGTCGGAAGCCTTGCCGCAGCTCGCACCACGCCACCAGAATTCGGCTGGTGTCGGAATAGCCGAGGATGACGGGCCACACGGTTCGCGCGGTTTCCTCGCCGATATCGGACCGATAGCGCAGCCGAAGTTTTCGCCCTTCACGGACGGCTGCCCGCAGCATCTGCGCGTCGATATTCTCCTCTTCCGCTCGCTGGACCACCGGTCTGGCGCCCACGCTCGGCTCGGCGATGAAGGGGCGCAGGTGCGCCGGAACAATCGCGGCGATCTTAGCAACAACGTCGCGTGCGGCATTGGCGAGGGTCTTGTCGGAGCGGCCCGCAACCCACTGCGCTCCGAGCACCACCGCCTCGATCTCTTCGGGGGTCAACATCAGCGGCGGCATCGAATAGTCAGGCGATAACAGGTATCCGAAGCCGGCCTCTCCCTCGATCGGGACCCGCTGGCTCATCAGGTCGGCGACGTCGCGATAAACCGTCCGCTTCGATACTTCGAGTTCGTCCGCCAGTGCGGCGGCGGTGATCGGCCGGCTCGAACGACGCAATATTTGTATGATCTGAAACAAACGGTCGGCGCGGCGCATTCGTACTGACTCCTGCTGCCAGTATGCTGGCAACAGCGTCATGCGACAAGAGCCTTCCAGCAGTCGGCAATCGGCCGGCCTCGTGAAGGAGTATCCTGGTGAAACTAGCATCCACGCGTCTGATCGTTGCCGACGTCAAAAAGGTCGTCGGTTTTTATGAGATGGTTACCGGCCGGGCAGCCGAATGGCTGGCCCCGGTCTTTGCCGAAATCGTCACCCCCGCGGCAACGCTGGCCATCGGAAGCGCCGAGACGGTCGCCCTGTTTCGCGAGGGCAGTGCGGAACCCTGTGCCAATCGCTCGCTCGTCCTAGAATTCCAGGTCGACGACGTCGATGCCGAATTCGCCCGGCTGAGGGACAAGGTGGAGGTCGTGCACGAACCGAAGCTGATGCCATGGGGCAACCGGGCAGGCCAGATTCGCGACCCTGAGGGAACGCTCGTCAGCCTCTACACGCCCGTCACCGACATGGCGAAACAGCGCTTTGCCGGTCGCTGACCGTTCCGGTCCCGCCGAGATGCTACAGGGGCATCCAGCGCGGTCCGAGAGCCTCCCTTCTTGAACAGCTTGGAAGAGGCTTCCGCCATGTTCCGCCGCGCGCTTGTGCATGAAGAGCGCCTGGCGGACTGATGTTGCCGTCCGGCGCGGGGCAGCCGTTTGCCGGCAGCCATATCTTCGTCGCATTGGCAGCGAGGCCGATCGGCTAAGCAACGACGATGCCTGCATATTTGTCATGTTTGTCCGGCAGATTGGAAATCGGCTTTCGGCCGGATAACCGGAGCCGGCGATGCCGCATTTTCGTGATTTGGGTGTGTCGGCTGTTCACTTTCGAGTGGTTCGGCAATCAGAATTGAGTATTGTCGATTGCAACGGCTCGCCATGATTTGGCGGCCGAGGCTGCCTTGAAGCAGGGCCTGTTCTTGATAGGTGAGGATACACGATGACGACTGACATTAACGGTTTTGCCGGACGCCTGAAGCGCCGCGAGAGTGGCGGCATGATTTCGGCCTGGATCGGTACGCCCGACCCGATGTTCGTCAATCATCTGGCGCAGGAAGCTTTCGATACCGTCGTGCTGGATATGCAGCATGGCATGTGGGACATGGCGTCGGCCGCCAGCGGCATCGCCCACGTCAGGCTTGCCGGCAAGCCGGCGATCGCCCGCATTCCGGTCGGCGACTTCGCATCCGCCTCGCGGCTTCTGGATGCCGGCGCTTCCGCCATCATCGCTCCGATGATCAATTCCGCAGACGATGCGCGCGCGCTGGTGAAGGCGACGAAGTATCCGCCGCTCGGCGAACGCAGCTGGGGGCCTTCGCTCGCTCTCAATCATTTTGGCATTCCTGCCGAAGACTATCTGCAGAGTGCCAACAGCCTGACCGTTACCATCGCCATGGTGGAAACTCGCACGGCGCTCGATGCGATCGACGAAATCCTGGCCGTTGACGGGATCGACGGCATTTTCGTCGGCCCGTCCGATCTTTCCATCGCGCTTTCGAACGGCGCGCGGCTTGCGCCCGACAGCGCCGCCATCGATCAGGCGCTTGCGACCGCGCTCGCGCGTTGCCGCGCCCACGGCAAGGTCATCTGCGCCTTCGGCGGCGATGGCGACCGTGCCGGGCAATATCTGAAGCTCGGCCTTGATCTGGTCATAGCCGGCACGGAAACGGCACAGCTGCGCGCCGGCGCGCGCACTGCCATTCAGGCTGCGCGCAGGATCGCAGACCAGCACTGACGCCTTATCGGCTTGCCCAGGAAGTTATCGGGCAAGCCGATAATCACTCTGCGATATTGAACGATGGTCTTGGACCCGCCGCCATCAGCACGGCGGCAGATCCAAACATTGAGGATCTTGAGCGATGAGCGCTATGCCCTGTCAGTTTACGAGCTTCACGTAGCAGGGATTATACGACTCTTCGCCACAGCTGCCGCGGGCCTTTGCCGGTGTAATCGTATTCTGCGTTGCGATCAGCACCAGCGCGACGGCGATGACGGTCAATACGGTCTTGGTATACTTGTCCATGAGTTCCCCCAGTGATGGAATAATCAACGATATGCATCTTAAGATTGCTTTTCTGAATGCTGGCTGAATATTTGTGCTTAAGGTTGCAATCCTGATCCCGCATAACCGTTGCTGGAGCGGCGTCCAATAGGCGACTGCCTATCTCATTTTGACCGGCGCCCGCGCTTGCATCATCGGTCGCCTGCGGGCATTCTCGCGCCGACATGGCGGAGCGGAATGATTTGTCGAAGGTGCAGGGATTGGCCGCAGGACGCAGCTTGCGGCGCGAGGCAGGTCAGCGCGTGACCTTGCGAACGGTTGCGACGGCGCTCGGCCTTTCGGTCACTACCGTCAGCCGCGCCCTGAAGGAAGGCCCCGAGGTCAATCGCGAGACGATCGAGCTCGTCAAGCGTGTGGCGGGCGAGCTTGGCTATCGTCCCAATCTCGGCGGCATCAACCTGCGCACCGGCAAGACCCATGCCATCGGCATCGTGCTGCCGTTCGGGCGCGAGGGCGAGATGAACATCGTCGTCGCCTCGCTGATCGAGGGCGCCTCGCGCTACATGAAGGCGCGCGGCTACCGGACGACGATCGTGCCGCAGCTGCAGGCGGACGATCCGTTGGCGACAGTGCGCGATATCGTCGAGGAGGGATCGGTCGACGGCATCGTCATCACCCACACGACCCCGCAGGACGATCGCGTCAAATATCTGCTCGAAGTCGGCATGCCTTTCGTCACCTTCGGGCGCACCGAGCTTTTGAGCGTCCATCCGAGCATCGATCTCGATCACGAGGAAATCGGCGCGGAGGCGGCGCGTCTGCTTCTCGATGCGGGCCATCATATGCCGTTGCTGATCGCGCCCAGCGATCAATTCACCTATAGCCTGCAATTCGTTCGGGGCTGGCGCAGGGCCTTTTCCGAACGCCATCTCCACGTCCCGGACGATTGCATCCATTTCACGGCGGCAACACCGGACAATGGCCGCGAGACGGCAAAGCGCATAGCGGCCCGCAATCCCGAAGCGACCGCCGCCTTCGTGGCGAGCGAGGAGGCGGCTCTCGGTTTCCTTGCGGGTCTGCGTGATGCCGGGCGGCAGGCCGGCAGCGATTTCGCGCTGATCACCTATGGCGGTACCGCGCTGCCGGATTTCTTCAACCCGCCGCTCAGCACCTTCTATTATTCGAACCATGCCATAGGCGAGCGATTGGCCGCCTTCCTGCATCGCGCGATCGCCGGCGAGGATTGCGCCGATCTGCGTGAAATCGTCCGTGCGGCGTTCGTCGATCATCAAAGCCAGATCCTTCGCAGGTGAGTGACGCGGCAGCTCGCAGCAAGAGCGAGTATCCGGCAAGTAATTCGTAACGTTACGAATTCCGTAAATTCGCGACGATGATGCTGCAAGGCAGCGAAAAATATCGCATTGACAGCCGCCCAATTTTCCATAATCGTAACGTTACGAATTGCTGGCCGAGGCGGGGAGGCCTTCGGCAAATCTCTAGAAGCCTTAATCTGTGCAGGCGCGGAGCCATGCCGCGGGCAGGCAGCCGCATTCCAAGGGAGGATGACGTGAGCGACGGCTCGCTTTTTTTCGGATCGCCAATCTGGACGTTCAACTGGAACCCGCCTTATCAGGCGCCGCTCAGGCGGCTTGCCCGCACGGGCTGCAAAGGCTTCGAGCTCACCGCATGGTCGGTGGATATGCTGGCCTACTATACGCCCGAAACCATTCGCGAATTGAAGCAGATCGCGGACGGAGAAGGGCTGGTTCTCACCAATTTCTTCTTCAATCTGCCGTTCAGCCGCGCCGCGGATGCCGCGGTTTCGACGGTCGATCTTAATGGCTACAGGCGCGGAATGGACGTTGCGGCCGCCATCGGTACGCCTATCGTCACCAGCATGACGCCCTATCCGTTTCAGTCCGATGTCAAGCCGATCCTGCAGCGCCCGATCTCACAGGAATGGAGTGCGGCAGTCGAGCCGCAATGGGACTGGACGGGCGAATATGATGCGGTGGTGGACGGCTTCGCCAAAGCCTGCGAAATTGCGGCTTCCGCCAACCTCCGGGTTGCGATCGAGCCGCATCCATATCGCTGGGTCAGTTCCGGCCAGGGCATGCTGCGCCTGATCGAGCGCACCGGCGCTGCCAATCTGGGCTTGAATTTCGATCCGAGCCACCTCTTTCCGGCCGGCGACATGCCACATTATGTCGTGCTGGCGCTTGGCAGTCGCATCTTCAATACGCATTTTTCCGACAATGAGGGCCATACCAACGCCCATTGGCGGCCAGGACGCGGCAAGATCGACTGGAAGGCGATTTTCGCGGCACTGAAGGCCATCGGCTATTCCGGCCCGATCACGCTTGAGCTGGAAGATGCGCCGGGGGCCTCCCACTGGACGCATTTCCGCGAAGCGACATCGGAATTCGATGATGAGATGCGGCGTGGCATGGATTATCTGCGTGCCGCTGCCGCCGAACTCGATATCACCATTTCATAAAAGGCAACCCAATGAGCAACGAGCCCATGAAAGTCGGCATCGTCGGCGCCGGCAATATCAGCGCCACCTATGTCGCGACCCTGCATATGTTCGATTTCATCCGCGTGAAATCGGTCTACGATCTCTATGATGCGTCGGCGCGCAAACTCGCCGAGCAGTTCGGCATTGAAGCCGTGACACTCGATGCGATGCTTTCCGATCCGGAAATCGGCCTGATCATCAACCTGACGACGCCGGTCTCGCACTACGCCATCAGCAGGAGGGCGCTTCTTGCCGGCAAGCACGTCTATTCGGAAAAGCCGCTGGGCGTCTCCATGGCCGAAGCCGAGGAGCTGATGTCGATCGCGCGGGCAGGGGACCTGCGGCTCGGCTGCGCACCCGACACCTTCCTCGGCGGCGGCCATCAGCTGACGCGCCGGCTGCTGGACGAGGGGCGCATCGGCAAGACGATCTCCGCCACCGCCATGCTGCTGCTGCCCGGTCATGAACACTGGCACCCCAACCCGGCCTTCTTTTACGGCCGCGGCGGCGGCCCGATGCTGGATGTCGGCCCCTATTACGTCACCAATCTGATCGCGCTGCTCGGGCCCGTGCGCGAGGTGTTCGGCACGGCGAAGATCACCCGCATCGAGCGCACGGTGAAGACCGATCCGCATCGCGGCGAGACGATCAAGGTGTTGGTGCCGACACATCTGACAGGGGTGATGGAGTTCCACAGCGGCGCGACCGTCACTATCGCCACCAGCTTCGATGTCATCAAGCACAAGCATAATCAGATCGAGCTTTACGGCTCGGAGGGAACGATGGTGACGCCGGACCCGAATAATTTTACCGGAAAGGTCGAGATATTCCGCGATGGCGGCGAGGCATGGGAAGAGATTCCGGTCGACCATCCCTATACCGAGGGCGTGCCCGGCCACCTCGGATTGCGGGGGCTCGGAGCGGCGGAGATGGTGGATTCGCTTCGCTCGGGCCGGCAGCATCGCGTATCGTCGGAACTGGCTTTCCATGCCCTGGAGGTCATGACGGCATTCGAGCGCTCGGCCCAGTCGCGCGGCGTGGTTGCAATCCACAGCAGCTGCGGCCGCCCCGATCCGATATCGCCCGCAATTAATGAGGGACGTTTCGTATAGGGTGCGCTATAGAGTTGGGAAAATGCAGTCCTTTCGGACTGTGGGCTTGACGAAGGGGCATGCCTGAGGAAGCATTGCCTACCTGCCGAAGGGAGTGGAGGCCCGGCGGCGCGATTTTGGAGGATCGTTGAATTCGGCATCCGATGTCTGGGACGGCGGCGGCTGAGCACAGGCGTTTGGAAAACGCCATCAAAAGAGGAGGAACGCATGCGCAAATTGATGATGGCATTGGTCGGCGCTACGGCGCTGGTCGCGGCGAGCGTGACCGGCGCGTTGGCCGATGGCAAGAAAGCCGAAGTCTTGCATTGGTGGACTTCCGGCGGCGAAGCCGCTGCCGTGAAGGAACTGGCCAAGGCCTTCAACGCCGCCGGCGGCGAATGGGTGGATACCGCCATTGCCGGGTCCGGCTCGACCGCCCGTCCGATCGGTATCAACCGCATCATCGGCGGCAACCCGCCGACGGCCATGCAGTTCAACACCGGCACGCAGATGAACGAACTGGCCCAGCAGGGCCTGCTGCGGTCGCTCGACGATCTTGCCAAGGAACAGGACTGGAAATCGGTGCTGACGCCGGCCTTTTATGAGGCCATTCAGTTCCAGGGCCATATCTACGGCGCTCCGATCAATGACCACGGCCAGAACTGGGTCTTCTATTCCAAGCCCGTCTTCGCCAAGGCAGGCGTGACGGAAGAGCCGAAGACATGGGATGAAATGTTCGCCGCGCTCGACAAGATCAAGGCCGCCGGCCTGATCCCGGTCGCCGTCGGCGGCCAACCCTGGCAATTGCAGTCGATGTTCAACGCCATCCTGCTCGGCGAGGGCGGCAAGGAGCTCTACGGCAAGGTATGGAAGGATCTGGACACGGATGCCGTCAAGTCCGACAAGTTCAAGCATGTGGCGGAAGTCTTTGCCAAGCTGCGCAACTATCAGGACCCGGGCAGCCCGAACCGCGACTGGAACGTCGCAACCGGCATGCTGATCGACGGCAAGGCCGGCATCCAGTTCATGGGTGACTGGGCCAAGGGCGAATTCATTCACGCCGGTCTCGTCGCCGACAAGGATTTCGGCTGCATCCTCGGGCCGGGCGAGTCCAACTTCATGATGGGCGGCGATATTTTCGTCTTCCCGGTCCTGAAGGACAAGACGGCCATCGACGCCCAGACGCTGCTGGCGACGGTCATCATGTCGAAGGAGGGCCAGCTTGCCTTCAACTCCAAGAAGGGTTCCGTGCCGGTGCGGCTCGACGTCGATACGTCGAAGCTCGACGCCTGCGCCCAGAAGGGTCTGAACGCGCTCAAGGATCCGAGCCGCCAGATCCTTGCGCCGGATGTGCTGACGCCGCAGGACATCGTCCAGACCGAGGGCGATCTCATCGCTCAATACTGGACGACGCCCAGCATGACGGCCGATCAGTTCGCCGACCAGTTTGCGCAGGTGATTGAACAGGCGAAGTAAGCTTCGATCGACATCCATGCGGCGGCAGGCAGTCCTGCCGCCGGCTTCCATGAATGCTGAGGAGGAGCGCGTCATGAGCACCCCAGACACGAGCGCCGCCGCCGTAAAGACGGTCGCCGCGCCTGCGAGCGCCAGCCGCAGGAAGATTCATATTTCGCCCTACGTGGCCCTGTTCCCGGCTTTCGCCATCGTGCTTCTGGCCTATGTCGTCACCGTCGTCTGGAACATCTGGATATCGTTCACGGACAGCAAGGTGCTGCCGGTCAACATCTTCGTCGGGACCAAGCAATACGAGCGATTGTTCTCGACGGCACGCTGGCTGATATCGTTGCAGAACGTCGTGGTTTTCGGCATACTGTTCATCGCGGGTTGTCTGATCCTCGGCTTTCTCCTGGCCGTCGCGCTCGATCAGAAAGTCCGGTTCGAAAACACCTTCCGGACGATCTTTCTCTATCCCTTCGCCATGTCGTTCATCGTCACCGGGCTCGTCTGGCAATGGATCATGAATCCGACGCTCGGCCTGCAGAAGGTTGCAGACAGCATCGGCTTCACCTGGTTCCGCTTCGACTGGATCGTCCAGAGCGATCTCGCGCTTTACGTCATCGTGCTTGCCGGCATCTGGCAGTCGTCCGGTCTTGTCATGGCGATCATGCTGGCGGGGCTGCGCGGCGTCGACCGCGAATTGTGGAAGGCGACGCGCATCGACGGCATACCGAGCTGGCGCGTCTACCTCCACATCGTCATCCCGATCCTGAGGCCGACCATCATCACCGCCAGCGTGCTTCTGGCGATTGCCGTCGTCCGGGTCTACGAGCTGGTTCTGGCGACGACGGGCGGCGGTCCGGGCATATCGACCGAGGTGCCCGGCAAGTTCATCATGGATTACCTCTTCGGGCGCGGCAACATCGCTCTTGCCACGGGCGCATCGACCGTCATGTTCGTCACGGTGGTCATCCTGGTGACGCCCTGGCTCTATTATGAATATTTCCGCGAAAAGCCGAGGGGGAACTGATGACCATGCCATCTTCCGTCACCGGTGCCATGCAGGGTCCGACCGGGCGCAAGCCCCAGCATCTGACTCCCGGGCGCATCGGCCTTTATCTCTTTCTCGCCATTGCGGCCCTGTTCTTCCTGCTGCCGCTCTACGTGATGCTCGTCACGTCGTTCAAGTCCATGCCGGAGATCCGGCAGGGCAATATCTTCGCCTTTCCGCAAATGTGGTCGGCGGACGCCTGGGTGCAGGCGTGGAGCTCGGCCTGCACCGGGCTTGAATGCGGCGGCATCAGCGTCGGTTTCTGGAACTCGGTGAAGATCCTCATTCCAAGCATGATCCTGTCGATCCTGATCTCGTCGCTGACCGGCTATGCGCTGTCCTTCTGGCGGGTCAAGGGTGCGAACGTGCTCTTCGCCATCCTGCTGCTCGGCGCCTTCATCCCCTATCAGGTGTTCATCTATCCGCTGGTGCTGATTTATCGCGATATCGGCATCTATTCGACGCTGCCCTGCATCATCATCACCCATACGGTCTTCGGCCTGCCGGTTCTGACGCTGCTGTTTCGCAACTATTATTCGAGCCTGCCGATGGAGCTTTTCAAGGCGGCCCGTATCGACGGCGCGGGACTGTGGCAGATCTTCTTCCGCCTGATGATCCCCATGTCGATCCCGATTCTGGTGGTGGCGTCGATCCTGCAGGTGACAGGCATCTGGAACGACTTCCTTTTCGGCGTCGTCTTCGCCGGCCGGGAAAACTTCCCCATGACGGTGCAGCTCAATAATATCGTCAACTCCACCCAGGGAGAGAAGCTCTACAACGTCAATATGGCGGCAACCATTCTCACCGCCCTGGTGCCGCTGATCGTCTACTTCGGCTCGGGTCGCTGGTTCGTGCGCGGCATCACCGCCGGCGCAGTCAAGGGATAGCTCATGGCCAATGTTTCCATTCGTGAACTTGCAATCGATTTCGGTAGCGTCAGCGTTTTGAAGTCGCTCAATCTCGAGATAAAGTCCGGCGAGTTCATCGTGCTGCTCGGCCCCTCAGGCTGCGGCAAGTCGACCTTGCTCAACGCGATCGCCGGGCTGACCGATATCACCGACGGCCAGATCTGGATCGGCGACAAGAACGTCACCTGGGAGGAGCCCAAGGATCGCGGCATCGGCATGGTGTTTCAATCCTACGCGCTCTATCCGACGATGACGGTCGAGGGAAATCTCTCCTTCGGGCTGCGCATCGCCGGCATGCCGAAGGATGAGATTGCTCAGCGCGTCGACCGTGCCGTGCAGATCCTGCAGATCGATCCCTTGCGCAAGCGGCGGCCGGGAGAGCTGTCCGGCGGCCAGCGCCAGCGCGTCGCCATCGGTCGCGCCCTGGTGCGCGACGTCGATGTCTTCCTGTTCGACGAGCCGCTGTCCAACCTCGACGCCAAGCTTAGAACCGAACTGCGCGTCGAACTGAAACGCCTGCATGGCGGCCTCGGCTCGACCATGATCTATGTGACGCACGACCAGATCGAGGCGCTGACGCTTGCCGATCGCATCGCGGTCATGAGCGGCGGGGTGATCCAGCAATTCGCCACGCCGAAGGAAATCTACCGGCGCCCGGTCAATCGCTTCGTCGCCGGCTTTGTCGGCTCGCCCTCGATGAATTTCCTGTCCGGACAGGTGAAGAGCAATGGCGGCGTGCCGGCCTTCACGCTGCCCGATGGCCGCACGATCGATCTCAACGGCTACGAGTTTTCCGGCACACCCGGCGACGGACGCAAGGTGACGCTCGGGGTGCGGCCCGAACAGATGCAGTTCCAGCCGGCCGGCGGACGCGTCTCAAGCCTGCCCGGGACCTTCAGCATCGTCGAGCCCATGGGTTCGGACAATCTGATCTGGGGGCAGGTTGGCAAGGAGACGCTGTCCGTGCGGATCGACGCCGACGAGGATGTCGCGCTCAACAGCGAGCAGCCGGTCTATTTCCAGCCGGCTCTGGCTTCCCTGTTTGATGAGGAAGGACGCCGGCTTTAGCGCCTTTCCTGCAAGTTTCAGGCGCGCGCGAGCTCTTTTTCCAAAACGGCGAGCAGGCGGGGATCGTCTGCCGTGACGTCCGGAGCAAACCGGGCGGCAACCTTGCCGTCGCGGCCGATCAGGAATTTTTCGAAATTCCACACGATGCCGCCGTTCTCGCCGGTATGCAGGCCGCGCTCGGCCAGACGCGTGCGCATCGGTCCGTCCCCGATCGTCTCGACGCCGGAGGCGATGAGGGCGTCATAGAGCGGATGACGCGCCTCGCCGGTGACGGCGATCTTGGAGAACATCGGAAACTGGACGTCGTAAGTGAGCGTGCAGAAGCTGAGGATCTCCTCATCGCTGCCGGGCTCCTGACCCTTGAAATCGTTGGCAGGAAAGCCCGCGATCACAAGACCGTCGCCGCGCTTTTCCTCATAAAGCTTTTCCAGCCCTTCGTACTGCACCGTCAGGCCGCATTTGGACGCGACGTTGACGACCATGATGACCTTGCCGCCGTAGTCGGCAAGCGTCGTCTCGCTGCCATCGATCCTCTTTACCGGGATATCGAGCACGCTGTCGGTCATTTCATTCAACTCCAGATGAGATGGAAAACGGAGCCTCGATATTTGCGCGGATTTCGACGCCGTCAAGGCCGGAAACCGGTTCAGGCGGCTTCTTCGATCCGGACCAGATGACCGCTGGACACTTCGCGGTATTGCCGGGTCGGCGCAACGTATCCGACCGGTCGTACCGGGCTCTTCAGTTCGTCGACCGCGAGATTGCGCCTGACGCCGCGTCGCGAGGGGTCGGGCACGGGAACGGCTGCCATCAGTTTCCGGGTGTAGGGGTGCTGCGGATTTTCGAATACGGATGCGCGCGGGCCGATTTCGACGATCTCGCCGAGATACATGACCGCGACGCGATGGCTGACGCGTTCGACCACGGCCATGTCGTGCGAGATGAAGAGATAGGATAGATTGAGGCTTTGCTGAAGATCCATCAGCAGGTTGCAGACCTGCGCCTTGATCGACACGTCGAGCGCCGACACGCTTTCGTCGGCGACGATCACCTTCGGATCAAGGGCGAGCGCACGGGCGATGCAGATGCGCTGGCGCTGTCCGCCCGAGAATTCGTGCGGGTAGCGGCCCATCATGTCCGCCTTCAGGCCGACACGCTCCAGAAGGTCGGCGGCCTTTTCGCGGGCCTCGGCGCGCGAGCCCAGACGATGCTCGATGAAGGGTTCGGCCACCGTCGCCCCGATCGTCATGCGCGGATTGAGGCTTGCAAACGGGTCCTGGAAGATCATCTGGATGCTGCGCCGCATCCGGCGCAGATCGAGCGCATTGAGCTTCATCACGTCATAGCCGTCGAGGCGCACCTGGCCCGACCTCGGATCTATGAGCCGCATGATGGAACGGCCGGTCGTCGACTTTCCGCAGCCGGATTCGCCAACCAGCGACAGGGTTTCTCCTTGGGAAAGATCGAAGGAAACATTTTCGACCGCATGAATGGCGCCGGTCGGACGGCCGAGTAGGCCGCCGCGGAGATCGAAGCGGGCGACGAGGTTTTTCACCTCGAGCACTGGCGTTTTGTCGTGGGCAACGGTATCCGCAAGCGGCTTTGGCTCGTTGCGTTCGCCGGTATGGATATCGACGCTCGGAAAGCGTAGCGGCTGCGGCTGATCCCTCATCGAACCGAGCCGCGGCACGGCCGACAGCAGCGCGCGGGTATAGGGGTGCTGGCCGCGATGAAAAATATCGTCGGTCCTGCCGGTTTCCACGGCCTCGCCGCGATACATGACGATGGTGCGATCGGAGATTTCGGCGACGACGCCCATGTCGTGGGTGATGAAGAGGACGGACATGCCTTCCTCTTCCTGCAACACCTTGATGAGATCGAGGATCTGTCCCTGAATGGTCACGTCGAGCGCGGTCGTCGGTTCGTCGGCGATCAGCAGTTTCGGGCGGCTGGCGAGCGCCATGGCGATCATCACGCGCTGACGCATGCCGCCGGAAAACTGGTGGGGATATTCGTCGAAGCGCGAGGGCGCGTTGGGGATACGCACCTTTTCCAACAGACGGATCGTTTCCGCCTTCGCTTCGGCCTTGGAAATATTGCCGTGGCAGGTCAGCGCCTCGGAAATCTGCCGGCCGATGGTGAAGATCGGATTGAGAGAAGTCATCGGCTCCTGGAAGATCATCGCGACATCCTTGCCGCGCACCTTGCGCATTTCGGCCTCCGGCAAGGAGAGGAGATCGCGGCCGTTGAGCCGGATCGAACCTTCGATGCGGCTGCTGGCTCTCGCAAGCAGCCGCATGACCGAGAGGGACGTCACGCTTTTGCCGGAGCCGCTCTCGCCGACGATAGCGACCGTTTCCCCCGGCATGACGTCGAAGGAAATGTCCTTTACGACCGTGCGCCACTCACCATCGACGAGAAACGACGTGGTCAGATTGGAAACGGAAAGGACGGGCTGCCCATTCGGATCGATCGTCGGCGCGGCGGTGGTCGTCATCGGTTCCCCATTCGTCATCTTGCGCATTGGTCGGACATTTCAGGAGCCGCTCAAAAGGCTATCTCCCGATGGCATAGGCCTGCATCAGGCGCGGCGTCGCTGCGGCGCGCAAAAGCCCCGATGCGTCGCGTCGAGCGGCGGTCAGCCGGCCTACGGTCCATTCCGGCGCGACGGTCAGCTGGTGGCCCTTCCTGCGAAGTGCTTCGAGGACATCGGCGCTGAAATTCGCCTCCGCCGTCAGGCCGCCCGGCTCGCGGGTGCGCGGATAGAAGGAGCTCGGGAAATGGGTGCTGTGAAACAGGGGCTTGTCGATCGCCTCCTGCAGGTTCAGTCCGTGATGGACATAGCGCAGGAAGAAGGAGAGCTGCCATTGCTCCTGCTGGTCGCCGCCGGGCGTGCCGAAAGCGAGCGTCGGGCGCCCTTCATGCAGCGCCAGCGTCGGGGTGAGTGTCGTGCGCGGCCGCTTGCCGGGAGCAAGCGAGGAGGGCAGGCCGGGTTGCAGCCAGAACATCTGGGCGCGTGAGTTCAGGCAGAAGCCGAGGCCGGGCACGATGGGGGAGGATTGCAGCCAGCCGCCGGAAGGCGTTACCGACACCATGTTGCCTTCGCGGTCGATGACGTCGATGTGCACGGTGTCGCCGCGCTTCTCGGTAAGATGCGACATTGTCGGCTCATAGACCGCTCCGCTCTTGGCTTCCGGCGCTTCGAGCATTTTCATGGTAAGATCGTACTGGTCCTCGAAGCCGGGCAACTTGCCCGGGCGCAAGGCGAGCGAGGCCTCCGATGCAATCAGCCGACGGCGCTTTTCGGCGTAGGCGTCCGACAGCAGGGTCTCGAGCGGTATGGTCGTGAAATTCGGATCGCCATAATAGACCTCTCGGTCGGCGAAGGCGAGTTTCATGGCCTCGGTGACGATATGGACGAAGTCGGCCCCGGCCGGGTCCATGCCGGCGAGGTCGAAGCCCTTGAGCAGCGACAGCGCCTGCAGGAATACCGGTCCCTGCCCCCAGGGGCCGATCTTGGCGACGGTCCAGTCGTGATAATCATAGGTTTGCGGCGCCTCGATGGTAGCCTGCCAGTTGGCCATATCGTCGGCGGTCAGCACCCCTTTATGACGCTCGCCGCTCGCGTCCATGACGGCTGTCTTGCCGACGTAGTTGTCGATCGCTTCCGCCACGAAGCCGCGGTAATAGGCATTTCGTGCAGCTTCGATCTGCACTTCGCGGTCGCTTTTGCTTTCCGCCTCGGTAACGACACGCTTCCATGTTTCGGCAAGCACGGGGTTCCTGAAGTTGGACCAGGGTTCCGGCACGGCTCCGCCGGGAAGCCAGGTTTCGTAGGAGGTCGGCCATTCCTTGCGGTAGAAATCGGCAAGCCCCGCGATGGTGGCCGAAACGCGCGGCAGGACGGGATGCCCGCTTTCGGCATAGTGGATCGCCGGTTCGAGCACGTCGCGGACGGATAGCCGGCCGTAATCGCGCAGCATCAGCATCCAGCCGTCGAAAGCGCCGGGGATGACGGTGGCAAGCAGGCCGTCGCCGGGAATGAGCTTCAGTCCCTCGCGCGTGTAGTGCTCGATCGTAGCGCCGGCGGGTGCCGGTCCCTGAGCGCAGATGACCTCGACCTTGTCCTTCTTCTTCGAATAGAGGATCGCCGGCATGTCGCCGCCGGGGCCGCAGAGATGCGGCTCGACGATTTGCAGCACGAAGCCGGTCGCCACGGCCGCGTCGAAGGCATTGCCGCCCTTTTCGAGGATGCTCATGCCGACGGCCGACGCGATCCAGTGAGTCGAGGTGACGACGCCGAAGGTGCCGAGGATTTCGGGGCGGGTAGTGAATGCGGTCATTGCGGGCATCCTTTTCAGTTTATTCATGCTTCGCGCGGGTCGAGCGCATCGCGCAGGCCGTCGCCGAGGAGGTTGAAGCCGATCACGACGAGAAAAATGGCGGCGCCCGGCCACATGGCCATCCAGGGCGCCTGTTCGAGATAGTTCTTGGCCACATTGAGCATCGAGCCCCAGCTCGGGGACGGCGGCTGCTGTCCGAGCCCGAGGAAGGAGAGGCTCGCTTCCGCAATGATCGCGGTCGCGATGGTGAGCGTCGCCTGCACCAGAATGGGCGCAAAGACGTTCGGCAGGATGTAGCGGGTGATGATGCTGAAGTGGCGCAGGCCGATCGACCGGGCACCCTCGACATATTCCTCCGTCTTGACCGCCAGCACCTGGCCGCGCGTCAGCCGCACGAAGACCGGTGTCGCCGAAAGCCCGATGGCGATCATCGCATTGGTGAGGCTCGGCCCCAGAAAGGCGGCAAGTGCAATGGCGGTAATCAGGAACGGCATCGCCAGGAAGGCCTCGGTAATGCGCGAAATGATCTGGTCGATCCAGCCGCCGTAGTAGCCGGAAATGAGGCCGAACGGCACGCCGATCGCGACCGCGATGGCAACCGAGAAGATGCCGGCCATCAGCGACGCCTGCGCGCCCCAGATCATGCGGGACAGGATGTCCCTGCCGAGATCGTCGGTGCCGAGCCAGTGCGCGGCCGATGGCGCCTTGCGGATTGCCGACCAGCTGGTGGCGACCGGGTCCGGGATCGGCAGGAGCGGCGCCAGCGCGGCGAGAGCGGTGAAGAAGAGGATGATGGCGAGCCCGACCAGGGCCCCCTTGTTGGCCCTGAGCTTCCGCCAGGCCCGGTTGGGCGCGCGTTTGGCGGTGGGCGCGGCTGCGGTCGTCTGGACGATCGTGCTCATAGCGTTGCCCTCATGCGCGGATTGAGGAGGACGTAGAGAATATCGGCAATGAGGTTCATGATGATGAAGCCGATAGCCGTGCACAGCACGACGCCCTGAACAACGGCGTAGTCCCGGTTGAAGACGGCATCGACGATGAGCTTGCCGAAGCCCGGAATGGTAAAGATCTGCTCGGTGAGCACGGCGCCGGCCAGAAGCTCGCCGAAGAGCAGGGCGCTGACGGTGACGACGGGCAGGATGGCGTTGCGAAAACTATGTTGCAACACGACCGCCGTTTCCGGAAGGCCCTTGGCGCGGGCGGTGCGGATGTAATCGGCACTGAGCACGCTCAGCATGGAGGAGCGGGTATGACGCATCAGCGTCGCGGCCAGCGCGTTGCCGAGGACGAAGGCCGGCATCAGCATGGTCTGGATCGAGCGCCAGGGGTCCTCGAAGAACGGCTGGTATCCTGAGGCCGGCAGCCAGTGGAGCTTCACCGAGACGAGCAGTATGAGCATGATGCCGAGCCAGAAGTTCGGCACGGACAAGCCGCACAGGGCGACGATATTGGCCAGGAAATCGATGACGGTATTCTTCTTCACGGCCGCCAGTATGCCCATGGGAATGCCGATGGCGAAGGCGAAGATCATCGACATGACGGCCAGCTGGATCGTCACCGGCAGCTTTTCGGCGACGAGCGTGAGAACAGGCTGGTTGGTGCGCAGCGAAACGCCGAGATCGCCCCTGGCGACACCCTGCAGCCAGTAGCCATACTGATAGATGACCGGGTCGTTCAGCCGGTATTTCTCTCGAAGCAGCTCCAGGACCTGCGGATCGCGCTCCTCGCCGGCCATGGCCAGAACGGGGTCGCCTGGCAGAAGCTTCTGCAGCGAGAAGACGAAGATCGAAATGATCAGCAGCGTCGGTATGGCGACCAGCAGCCTCTTTCCGATATAGCTATACATGGGCAGTTCCTCGACGCGGCATCGAATACCGGAAAAGCCATGCGGGAGAGAGCCCGCATGGCGTTGTTGGCTCAGCCGCTCTTCTTTACGCCCACGAGGCGGATCATGCCGTCAGGCGAGGGTACGAAGCCGGAGACCTTCTTGTTGTAAGCCCAGATCCAGGCCTGGTGCCCGAGGAAGATGATCGGCAAATCCTGGTTCAGGATCGCCTCGGCTGCATCGTATTTCTGCTTGCGCACGGCATTGTCCTGCGACTGGCGCGCCTCAAGCAGCAGTTTGTCGACGTCCGGATTGCTGTATTTGGAATCATTGAGGCCGGCGCCGGTCGTGACGAATTGCTGGATGTTGCCGTCGGGATCGGAGCGGCCGGACCAGTCGGATCGGCTGAGCTGGTAGTTGCCGCTCGACTGCGCGTCGAGCAGCGTCGCGAACTCGGTCGTCTTCAGCGTCACGTCGAATCCGGCTTCGGCGACCATCGACTGGATGATCTGCATCATCTGCATGGAAACGGGGTTGTTGGCGACGGCAAGCTCGACCGGAACGCGGTCGAATCCGGCTTCCTTGACCAGCGCCTTGGCCTTGTCGACGTCGCGGGCCGGCACCGGAATATCCTTGTCGTACCAGGGGCTGTTGGGCGCGAACGGCTGGTTGCCGGCAAGTCCGGTGCCGTCGAAGACGATCTGCATGGCCGCTTCGCGGTCGATCGCCAGCGAGAAAGCCTGGCGCAGGCGCTTGTCCTTGCCCATCGGGTTGTCGGCGCGCGGGCCGTTGCCGATATTGGTATAGACGCCGAGCCAGCCGGTGCCGACGGCATCGGCATAGACGAGATTGGGATCGCTCTTGACTGTGCCGGCATCGGATGCGGCCACGCGCTCGATCATGTCGAGATCGCCGGAGCGCAGATTTGCCAGGCGAACCGTCGTATCGGGGATCGGCAGGTAGGTTAACTTGTCGATGAAGATGTTGTCCTTGTTCCAGTAATCCTGGAATTTTTCGAGCACGATGCGGTCCTGCTGCACGCGCTCGACGAATTTGAACGGACCGGAGCAGACGGGGTGATCGCCGAATTTCGCGCCGGCAGCCTTTGCCGCCGTCGGCGAAACCATCATGCCGGAGCGGTCGGAAAGCTGGGCAAGCAGCGTGACGTCGGGCGCCTTCAAGGTGAACGTCACCTGATATTCGCCCGAGGCCTCGACCTTCTCGACGGAGGAAAGCTCGCTCTTGCGGCGCGATTCCGGCAGGGTCTGATAGCGCTGGATGTTGTCGACGACCGCCTGCGCGTTGAACGGCGTCTCGTCCTGGAATTTCACGCCCTGGCGCAGCTCCATGATCAGTTGCTTGCCGTCCGCGGACCATTTCCAGGACGTGGCAAGCTGCGGCACGAACTGCAGGTCAGGCGTCACGTCAACGAGCTTGTCGCAGAGTGCGGTATAGACGATGCGGCCGACGAAGGTACGCGATTGTGCGGGGTCCAGTGCATCGGCGTCGTCCTGCAGGCCGATCTTGAGCTCGACGGCGAAGGCCGGCAACGCGATCAGGGCGCCGGCGGCAAGCGATGTCAGGAATCTGGCGATCTTCATTTCGTTCTCCTGTTTATGGTTGTCGTTCACCGCGTCTTCGACCGCTTTCCTCTCCGGTCGTTATTCGTCGCCGTGTCGTGCCGATGCTCAGCCCACCTCCTCGGTCACTCGCAGCTGCGGGTTTTGCGCGTCGAGGGAGGTGATGCGGACCAGGCTTTCCTGCAGCATCAGCAGGTGTTCGCGCATGGCTTCGGCCGCCTGCATCGGATTGCGCGCGGCAATCGCGTCGATGATGGCCATATGCTGGGCATAGGAAGCCGGGCGCGTCTTGTTGGTGCTGCGGGCCAATTCGCGAATGGTTTGCCAGGCTTCGTCCTGACGAACATGGTTGATCACGTCGAAGATGGTCAGGAAGAACTGGTTGCCGGCGCTCTGCGCGATCAGCCGGTGCAGCGCTCCGTCCCAGAGTTCGCGGCTATCGGCATCGTCGCTGGCGGTGATCTTCTTCGCCAGCTCATACATGCGCTCGATGTCGCCTGGCTTGGCGCGCATGGCGGCGAGCTGGGCCAGTTGCGGCTCGACGCGCAGGCGGACCTCCATGACCTCCATCAGGTCCGTGCCGGCGACAAGGGTGCTGACATGCTGGCTCCAGTCGTCCGGACGCTGCCCGACATAGGTTCCGGAGCCCTGGCGCCGCCAGACGCGGCCCTCGGCCTCCAGCACTTCGAGCGCCCGCCGGATCGCGCGCCGGCTGACGCCCAGCGTCTCCGAAAGGGCGCGTTCCGTCGGAAGCTTTCCGTCCGCCGGCAGATCGGCGGAGTTCAGAAGCCCCCGGAGCCTTTCCAGGGCGTGAACCGAATTCTCCGGAAGGCTGCTGGCTGCCATGACAAGGAGTGAACCAATTTGAAATTGGTTCAATAAAAATTCAACCCGATCCCGCCGTCAAGCGCTTTTTTGTGCAATTTTTGCGATGCACAATGTTTGTGCGCAACGCGAAAGGCCGCCCGCGAAAACGGGGCTGCCTTTCTGAGCCTGCAATGCGATGACGACCGACGTTTTTCGCGGCCTGCCGAATGTTCAGCGCCCGAGGCTGCGCGTGGAAAGCGCCGTCTCGGGCGTGAAATCGAAATCCTTGTCGAAGGGGTAGGTCGGTCTCGTCTTGCGCAGCCGCGGCAGTCGCTCGACGAACTGGTCGACGACGCCGGGCGACAGCGCCATCAGGTTCGGATCGGCGATCGGCGCCAGCTCCGGCGAGAGGTAGCCGGACTTGACGACGACGATCCTGGCCTTGTGCGGATCGAGGCCGAGGCGGGTGAAATCGGCGATGTTGTGATAGGGGCGGCGCTTGGCCGACAAGACGAGGTCGATCCCGCCGATGGAAACCACGGCTTGCGCGTCGCTCGCCTCTGCGACATCAAGCAGGTACGTGACGGTGAAGCTGCCCCTGACCGGCTGGCTCCCCTTGGTGTCGAGCGATGCGCCGACGGAAAGGGAAAGGGTGGCGCCGAGGCCGGCGGCATAGCAGGCTTCCGTCGCGGCCTTGTCGGCGATGCCGGCGAAAATCACGCCATCGGCTCCTTTGGCAATCAGTTCGGCCAGCACATCGGCGCGGTCGCCGACGCCGCCGCCCGTCGGATTGTCGCCGGATTCGGCCAGAATTACCGGCGCGGTCGTGCTGGCAATCGCTTGAGCGACGCATTCCTCGATCGAGCCCGTCTCGCAGCCGAAAACGAAGTCCTTGCGCACATCCCAATAGGCTTGGGCCAGCCGCTTCGCCTCGCGCTCGAGCACGGCGCGGTCCGTGCCGGTCATGATGACGGCAGCCGTGGTGCGGGGCTCGTCGGCCCAGACATAGCCGACCATCAGCGACGCATCCCAGACGCCGTCGAGCGCATCCATTTCGGGCAGCATGTCGTAGAGGCTTTTCGCCGGCTCGTCGACGGTGCTGGTGCGCTCGCCCGGCAGGACCACCGGGATCGGCGCCCATAGCAGGATCGGTTTCACGCCGGTCTTCAGGCTTTCCGTCAGCATCTTGACGGCGCGGCGCATGGTCTCCTCCACATCGATATGCGGCGCGGTGCGATAGGTGGAGTACATGTCGAGCGCATCGATGATGCGCTGGGTGACGTTGCCGTGCAGGTCGTAGCTCGCCGAGACCATGCAGGCGTCGCCGACGACGGCGCGCGCGGCACTGATCCAGTCGCCCTCGGCGTCTTCCATGCCTTCGACATACATGGCGCCATGCATGGCGAGATAAAGTCCGTCGAGCGGCAGCAGCGGCTTCAGCCGCTCCAGGAATTCGGCCTTGAAGGCTTCGTATGTATGGCGGGCAACCGGACCGCCGGCGATGGCTCTGGCATGAATGGTCGGCAGGAACTCGCCATCGTAATCCCTAAGGAAAGCGAAGTAAGGTGCGGCGGTCAGGTCGGCGCCGCGCAGAACGCGAAAATCCTTCTCTTCGTTCAGGACGGGATTATAGGTGCTGCATTCGATGTGAATGCCTCCGATGGCAATGCGCATGGGAACCTCAACAGGGGTTAGGACCAATCAGAAAATTATGAGCGGCGATGCTGGCGGCGCCGCGTGCCCAGACGTCGCCGTCGACGCGCTGGGTGCGGATCGGCGTCCGGCCGGCGCAGCGCGGCAATACGTTCGCCTCGGCTGCCTGCCGCATGACGGTGCCGAAAAGGCCATCGAACCGGCCTTCGACATGGGTGATCAGGATCAGGCCGGGATCGTTGAACTGGATGAGATGCGCAATCGCCAGCCCAAGCGCGCTGCCGGCGCGATGCAGGATGCCGATCGCCATGACGTTGCCCCGCGATGCCTCCGTCTCCAGCTCGTCGAGGGACCGGCAGGCGAGCCCCTCCGCCTTCGCCATTTCCTTGATCGCCTTCAACGAGGCGACTGTGTCGAGGCAGCCGCGCTTGCCGCAGCGGCAGGGCGAGCCATTGGGCTCGATGGTGCAATGGGCGATCTCGCCGGCGCCGCCATGGTTGCCGCGGTAGAGTTTCCCGCCGACGAAATGGGCGCAGCCGATACCGTTGTCGAACGAGACGACGCTGAAATTCTGCATCTCGCGGGCGCTGCCGAACAGTTTTTCGCCGACGGCGACCGCCTTGGCGTCGTTCTCGATGAAGGTGTCGATGCCGGTCTTGTGCTTGACGATGCTGGCCAGCGGCACGTCCTGCCATCCAAGCAGGGTGGATTGCACGCAGCTTGCCTGCTTCTCGTCGACGAAGCCGGAGAGCGCGATGCCAAGGCCGGCGAGCTTCCGGCCGGCGTCCTTACGCTCGCAAAGCAGTTTCGGCAGCGCCTCGGCGATCATCTCCGCTATGGTTTCCGGATTGCGCGAAAGGGGCATGGTTCGGCGCGCGACGACATTGCCGTTGAAATCGCTGAGCACCAGCGGCGCAGGCTCCTCGATCAGCGAAATGCCGACGAAGAAAGCGCCTTCCGGATGCAGATCCAGCAGGATCGACGGGCGACCCTGGCCATAGATCGTCTCGGTCTCGCGCAGGACGCCGAGGGAAATCAGATCGCGCGCAATGCCGCTCATGGCAGCCTTGCTCAATCCCATGGATGCCGCCAGAACAGTGCGGCTCGACGGACCCGACTGGCCGATAACCCGCAGAAGCTGCTGCTGAGAGGACGTAAGCAATTCGATGTTCCGTCTGGATTTCTGCGTCTTTGCCGCCATTAAGTTCAAAAAATAAACTAACAGGCGACTATAAGTTCAGTATGGTCCTATTGATGCAGTGCCGTCAATGCGTTTGCGGGCCTGCATGGTTCACGTCGATCCGGATTTGCAAATCATCTTGCCGGACCGGCATCGGGGGGCGATTGGGCGGCAGCACGCTTGCGTATAAGCAGTTGACATCGCCGTCTACCAATATGCAAAGCTTACTATAACGATTCCGCGGCCATCCCTGCCGATCGTTTCGTCCCTGGACTTCAGATCCCAGCAGTCAAGCGCTCGACCACGGCCGCTGCAAAGGCCCATGCGTCTTCGGAATCGAGCGCAGCAGTCAGAAAGGAATGCCATGTCCAGCACGGTCGATCGCTCGAGGCGTCCGTTCGTCATCGCCTCGATCATGCTGGCGACCTTCATGGTCGCCATCGAAGCGACCATCGTCGCCACCGCCATGCCGCGTATCGTCGGGCAGCTCGGCGGATTCACCTATTATAGCTGGGTCTTCTCCGTCTTTCTCCTGGCGCAGTCCACCACGACGGTCATCTATGGCAAGCTTTCCGATATTTTTGGCCGCAAACCCATGCTCATCTGCGGCATCCTTATCTTCCTCGCCGGCTCGGCGCTGGCGGGTTTCGCCTGGTCGATGGCCTCCCTGATCGTCTTCAGGCTTCTGCAGGGTCTTGGGGCCGGCGCCATTCAGCCCGTGACGATGACCGTCGTCGGCGATCTCTACAAGCTGGAAGAGCGCGCCAAGGTGCAGGGCGTGCTTGCCAGCGTCTGGGCCATATCCGCCGTCATCGGACCGCTTGCCGGCGGCATCATCGTCGACAATCTGTCCTGGGCCTGGATTTTCTGGATCAACCTGCCGATCGGGGTGCTCTCCATCGCCGGCTTCATGGGTTTCCTGCACGAGTCCATCACCCCGCGCAAAGCGAAGATCGATTATTTCGGCACGATCCTGTTTTCGATCTCGATCGTGTCGCTGCTCGTCATCCTGACGGAAACCGATGCGGGCTTTGCGGTTCTCTGTCCGCTCGCAATCGTCTTTGTCGTGTCCGGCATCCTGTTCCTGTGGCAGGAGCGGCGCGCGCCGGAGCCGATCATCTCGATCGCGCTCTGGAGCCGGCGGTTGATCGCCACCAGCAACGCCGCCACGCTGCTTGCCGGCATGGCCCTGATCGGGCTGACGACGGTCCTGCCGATCTATGTTCAGGGCGTGCTCGGCCGCTCGCCGCTCGAAGCGGGCTTCACTTTGACGATGCTGATCGTCGGCTGGCCGCTGGCCGTGATGCTGTCGAGCCGCTTCTTCCGGGCTTTCGGCATCCGCCGGACCCTGCGCGCCGGCAGCCTGATGTTTCCCTTCGGTGCGGTCTTTCTCCTGTTCCTGACGCCCGACAGCAGCCCGGTAATCGCGGGTATCGGCTCGTTCCTGATGGGCTTCGGCATGGGTCTTATCAGCCTCACCAGCGTCGTGCTGGTGCAGGAGAGTGTCGAATGGGCGATGCGCGGCAGCGCCACGGCGTCGATCATCTTCTCGCGCAGTCTCGGCAACACCCTTGGCGCCACGGCGCTCGGCGCGATCATGAACGTCGGCATCGCGCATTATGGCAGCGGGGAACTGGCGGACAGGCTTCACGACATCCTCAACCAGCCGACCGGCCTTTCCGATCTCGTCGGCGATCCCGCGATCAGAGGGGTTTTCGATGCGGCGCTGCATTGGAGCTTCTGGGGCGTTGTCATCGTTGCCCTGACGACTTTTGCCACCATCTGGCTCATCCCGGTCGCCCATGACGCCGGCCGCAAATCTCCGGTCTCCAAGGCGGATGCCCGGGATGCAATGACCCATTAGAGCAGTTCAGGAAAACTGTTGCGCTCGTTTCCTCGAACAGCTCTAGAAACCGTAGTCGCGGGCGAGCCAGGCATCCAGCAGGTTTCGTGACGCCTTCATGGCGGCGTTGGCATCCTGGGTGACGATGGCCTCCAGGATGGCTTTATGAAGGGGCAGGGAGCGCCTTTGGCCCTCGGCGATGTCTTCGTGGCCGGAAAGCGTGCGGTTGGCGTAGATGCCGACGGCGATCAGGTCTATCAGCTGCGAATAGATCATGTTGTGCGTGGCCGCGAAGATCGCGGTGTGGAAGCGCAGGTCGGCATCGGCATTGCTGTTGACGTCGCCGATGGTGGAAGCCATCTCCTCGTAAGCCGAGGTGATGGCGGCAACGTCGCTCTCGCTACGGCGCAGGGCCGCGCGCGCCGTCGCTTCCGGCTCGAGCGCCAGCCGCAGGTCCTTGATCGACTGCATGATCTCCACGGAAGGCCCTGTCTCGTAGTACCAGACCATGACGTCCGTATCGAGATGATGCCAGTTGGTGCGCTCCTTGACGCGCGTGCCGACGCGGGTCTTGATCTCCACCAGCCCCTTGCCCGCAAGGCATTTCATCGCCTCGCGGATGACGGTGCGGCTGATGCCGAATTGTTCGACCAGATCCGGCTCGTTGGGAAGCGTCGTGCCGACGGGATAATCTCCGCGAACGATGCGCCGGCCGAGTTCGTGGACGAAATAGCCGAAGACGCCGCGCCGCGGGATCGTGCCGTATTTTCGCACAAAGGCGTCGAAGGGCGAGTGCGTTACGGTCAGCTTCGACTCCGGAGTAGCCGGAGAGGTCATTGCGTCCTGGCCATGTTTCATTATGCGGGGCTCTCGTTCCTTATTGATGCGCCGTTTCGGGAACAAACGTCGGCTTATGTTCGGTGGGGGCTTTATGCGGCTGTGTCAGCCCGTCTGGGCGGTTCCATAGTGTTCCGATGTCGATCCTGTCGTCCCTTTTGCGGCATGTCCCGGCAAAATCCTAGCATGCCTTGCGCATGGATGCCTACTGGCCAGGATTGAAGGATCAATTCGGCCGCATGAACGCGCTGGGAAGCCGTCTTGCTGCTGGATCGTCACGAGCGCGCATTCCGTGATCAAATTGCGCACCGATCGTCCGGTGAAACGTGATCGGCCAATCGATTGATGGGAGGATTTCTGTCTATCGTAAACGTTGCCGAACCGTTTAAATACGGTGAGGATGAGAGGCGGATTCGGAGTAGCTGATCGATGAACGACATGTCCACGCGTGGGCAAAGGGAAGGCGTGCAGGAGGCCGGCTCGCGCTCGCTCCTGATTGCTCTGCTCGTGGCCGGGGCCTTCTTCATGGAAAATCTGGACGGCACGGTTATCGCCACGGCGCTGCCGCAGATGGCCGTTTCCTTCGGTGCCCGTCCGGTGGATCTCAATATCGGCATGAGCGCCTATCTCCTGACACTCGGCGTCTTCATTCCCATCAGCGGCTGGATCAGCGATCGCTTCGGCGCGCGTCTGGTATTCACGACGGCGGTCGTCATCTTCACGCTCGCATCCGTCCTTTGCGGTTTTGCCAATGGCGTCGGCTCTTTCGTCGCCATGCGCATCCTGCAGGGCGTCGGCGGGGCGATGATGGTGCCGGTGGGCCGGCTCGTGGTTCTGAACAACACGCCGAAGGACAAGCTGATCTCGGCCATTGCGACGATCACCTGGCCTGCGCTGGTCGCGCCGATCCTCGGGCCGCCGCTCGGCGGCTTCATTACCGATCATGCGAACTGGCGCTGGATCTTCTTCCTCAATCTGCCGCTCGGCGTTCTGGCATTCGTCTTCGCGCTCATGCTCATTCCCGAAACCAAGAGCACGGCGCGCCCGCCTTTCGACTGGATCGGTTTCGTCGTCAGCGGCATCGGTCTGGCCAGCCTGATGTACGGCCTGGAACTGATCGGGCGGCCCGATCCTGTCTGGCTTGAGGCATGGGCCTATGTGCTCGTCGGCATCGTCCTGCTCGCCGTCGCCGTATTTCATTTCCGACGGACGGACCATCCGCTGATCGATCTCTCCGGGCTCAGGCTTCCGACCTTCGCGATCACCATTTCGGGCGGATCGCTGTTTCGCATCGCCATCGGGGCCGTGCCCTTTCTGCTGCCGCTGATGTTTCAGGTGGGGTTCGGACTCAGCGCCTTTCATGCCGGGATGCTGACGCTGGCGGTCTTTGCCGGAAATCTGGCGATGAAACCGGCAACGACGCCGATTCTGCGGCGTTTCGGCTTCAAGCCGGTGCTGATCGTCAACGGCATCCTCAATGCCGTCTTCATCGCAGCCTGTGCGCTGTTTTCGCCCGATACGCCCTTGTGGTTCATCGTGCCGGTGCTGTTCATCGGCGGCATGTGCCGGTCGATGCATTTCACCGCGCTGAACACGATCGCCTTTGCGGATATTCCGCCGCAGCAGATGACGGGGGCCAATACGCTGTTCAGCACCGCCTTCCAGCTGACGATGGGCATGGGTATCGCCGTCGGGGCGATCGGCATCCGCATCGGTCAGGCGATCAGCGCGCCGCTTGGCGCAGGCGGCATCGTCGCCATCGAGTTTCGGCTGGCCTTTGTGCTGCTCGGCATTATCGCGCTGCTTGCCGTGCTGGATTGCCTGCCGCTGGACGGCAAGGCCGGCGACAATGTTTCCCGCAAGCCGAAACCCGGCGCAAGGAAAGCGGCGTGACGACAATCGTTCTCGAAATGACGCTCAGTGCGGATAGTGGATCAGATTGTAGTGCAGCAAGATCGCGGGTATCGCCATCAGAATGATCAGAAGCATTGCAAAGCTCGCCGCACGCAACATCTTTATCCGGCGGGCACGCTGACCGGTCCAGTCATATACTGCCATGATGAGCCCCTCCTTCTCCTCGCCCGTTAAAAAGGCAAGAAATGGAACTCCAGTCAATATCGGCAATAGGGTGTTAAGCAATAAGTATTGCCTAATATTGGAGCCGAATACCTATCCGCTCGCAATCGGGCGCTCGACAATTTTGAAGAGATTGCATGAAGATCGTTTTGCGGCGCCCGTTCAGGCGGTATAACGGCTAAGAATTTCGTCCCTGCTGATCCGGGACGATCGGTTGCTTTGGAAAGAGGAAGTGGCAATGAGCAAGATGCGTGCCCTGGTGTTGGAACGCCAGCATGAACTGGCGATCCGTGATATCGATCTGCCGCAGGAGGTCGGACCGGGCAAGGTGAAGATCAAGATCCACACGGTCGGCGTCTGCGGGTCCGACGTGCATTACTATACGCACGGCAAAATCGGTCCGTTCATCGTCAATGAGCCGATGGTGCTCGGCCACGAGGCGGCGGGCACCGTCGTCGAAGTCGGCGCCGGCGTAACGCATCTGAAGGTCGGGGATCGCGTCTGCATGGAGCCCGGCATTCCCGACGCAAATTCCAAGGCCAGCCGGCTCGGCATGTACAATGTCGATCCCGCCGTTACGTTCTGGGCAACGCCGCCGATCCATGGCGTGCTGACGCCTTTCGTCGTCCATCCCGCCAACTACACCTTCAAGCTGCCGGACAATGTCAGCTTTGCCGAGGGCGCGATGGTCGAGCCGTTCGCCGTCGGTATGCAGGCCGCCACCAAGGCGCGCATCACCCCCGGCGATACGGCCGTGGTGCTTGGCGCCGGCCCGATCGGCATCATGGTGGCGGTTGCGGCCCTTGCCGGCGGTTGCGCGCGGGCGATCGTTGCCGATCTGGCCCAGCCGAAGCTCGATATCGCCGCCCAGTATCAGGGCGTCATCCCCGTCAATATTCGCGAGAAGGATCTCATCGAGGAGGTCGATCGCCTGACCGACGGCTGGGGCGCGGATGTCGTCTTCGAATGCTCGGGGTCGCCGAAGGCCTGGGAGACCGTCATGGCGCTTCCGCGCCCGGGCGGCGTCATCGTCGCCGTCGGCTTGCCGGTCAATCCGGTCGGCTTCGATGTTTCGACGGCATCGACGAAGGAAATCCGCATCGAGACGGTCTTCCGTTACGCGCACCAGTATGAGCGTTCCATCGCGCTGATCGCCTCCGGCCGCGTCGATCTCAAGCCGCTGATCTCCGAAACCTTCGGTTTCGAGGATTCCATCAAGGCTTTCGACCGTGCCGTCGAAGCCCGGCCGACGGACGTCAAATTACAGATCGTCCTGGAGCAGTAGGCTCCGGACTTCGCATCGCCTTGTCTCGGCAAGGCGATGTTTCCCTCCCGCTTCGCGGCACCCCGTAGACGGTCCGGCAAAAGCGGTGCTAGGTAGCCTTCATCAAAGGAAACAGGCTTTAACGCCGTGAAACGGGAAGGACAGCCGTGCCGCACGACGTTGCATTGATCGCATTGATTGCCGCCGGCTTCGTGTTTGCGGCTGTTTTCGGCTATCTTGCCGACAGGCTGCATCTGCCGCCGCTGGTCGGTTATCTGGTGGCGGGCGTCATCATCGGCTCCTCCACTCCCGGTTTTGTCGCCGACGTTTCGCTGGCATCGCAATTGGCCGAAATCGGCGTGATCCTGCTGATGTTCGGCGTCGGCCTGCATTTTTCGGCCGCAGATCTGCTGGCTGTGCGCGGCGTCGCGATTCCCGGCGCCATCGGACAGATTGCAATCGCGACGTTGCTGGGTGTCGGCTTGACATCGCTTTGGGGCTGGAGCGTCGGCGCGGGCCTGGTTCTCGGCCTGAGCCTTGCCGTTGCCAGTACCGTCGTGTTGCTCAAGGCTCTCGAAGAACGCAATCTTGTCAGTTCGACCAATGGCCGCGTCGCCGTCGGCTGGCTGATCGTCGAGGATCTGGCCATGGTGCTCGCGCTCGTCCTGCTGCCGGCCTTTGCCGGTGTTCTGGGCGGACACGGCGATGACGGCGAGCATGCCGCTTCCGGCTCCATCTGGCTGACCATCGGCATGACGCTGGTCAAGGTGGCGGCGTTTGCGGCTGTGGCCATCTTCATCGGCCCGCGCATCGTGCCCTGGCTTCTGACATCCGTTGCCCGTACGGGCTCGCGCGAGCTCTTCACCCTGTCGGTGCTGGCGATCGCGCTCGGCATTGCGTTCGGCGCGGCCCAGATATTCGGCGTTTCCTTCGCGCTCGGTGCCTTCTTTGCCGGCCTCGTGATGAGCGAATCGCATCTCAGCCACAGGGCTGCTGCCGACTCCCTGCCATTGCAGAATGCATTTTCCGTTCTGTTTTTCGTGTCCGTCGGCATGCTCTTCGATCCGTCGGTGCTGATCCGCGAGCCGCTGATGATTATCGGCGTGCTTGCGCTCATCATGCTCGGCAAGTCGTTGATCGCTTTCTGCGTCGTGCTGTTGCTGCGCTATCCCGCCAGCATCGGCTTCGCGGTGGCGGCGGGTCTTGCGCAGATCGGCGAATTCTCCTTCATTCTCGCGGGGCTCGGCGTTTCGCTGGGACTGCTGACGCGGGAAGGGCAGGATCTCATCCTTGCCGGGGCGATCCTGTCGATCACGCTCAACCCGCTGGCCTTCTTCGCCACCGAAAAGCTGGAAAAATGGGCGTTCTCCCGTTGGCCGTTTCTGGCGAACAAATACGGCATGGCCAAGCAGGAAAGCCTGCGCCGCCAGTTGGCCGTCATCAACAAGCAGCGCGAGGAACGGGATCGCCAGCATCATCTCGAGATCGAGCAGCTTATCGAAACCTTTCCGATGTTCGCCGAGCTCGACGACAATGCGCACGAGGAGCTTCTGCTGCTCTTCCGGCCGCGCTCGGCCTCGCCGGGCGACCGTGTCATTCGTACCGGTGATCGCGGCGACAGCATGTTCTTCATCGCGTCCGGCGCCGTGGAAGTGCAGCTGGAGGACGAGGAGATTCCGCTCGGCGCCGGTTCCTTCTTCGGCGAAATGGCGCTGTTGACGGGCGCGCGCCGCACGGCCGATGTCGTCGCCGTCGATTTCTGTCAGCTCTTCGTGCTGGACCGTCGCGATTTCAACCTGTTCATGTCGCGGCACCCGCAATTGCGCGCTGCCGTCAGCCGCATGGCGCGCGAGCGGCAGGAGAGCAACGTCTCGCGCCAGCGGCGCGATCAGTCGCTGGATGCAAGCTGAGGCCCTGGAGCCTCGAGCGGTTCCGGGTTTCCCGGAATCGCCAAACCGCTCTATCTCTTTGTTTGCACGCGATTCCGGACGGAAAGCCGCTGCGCGCTTTTCCCGGAATGGCTCTAACGGCGCTTGAGCCAGTTTTTCGAAACCCGGCAGGCCATGGTGTAGGCGGGGTCGAAGACGTTGCCGACGTCATAGCGCACGACCTGACCGAGCAGATGGCTGGCGGCCGTCTTGTCCAGGCCATAGTCGGCGCCAAGCCAGCGCAGCATCTCGCTGGTCGCGTGCTGCAGGGCCTGGTCGAGCGGCCGGGCATTGCCGATGGTGAAAATATCGTCGGCCGTCTCGCCGCGCGGCCAGACGATCGTCTTTTTCTTTTCCACGCTTAGCCGGACAGTGACCTCGAAGGTGGTTTCGATCCCGGTGCCGACGATCTCGCCGTCTCCCTGCACCGCATGGCAATCGCCCAGGAAGAAGAGTGCGCCGGGCGCGAATACCGGAAACCAGACGGTCGTGCCCGGCCCGAGCAGGCGATAGTCCATATTGCCGCCGAACTCGCCGCTGGTGGCGGTCGATATGGCCTGGCCGAGCGAGGGCGCGACCCCGAAGCAGCCGATCATCGGCGAGAGCGGCAGGGTCAGGGTTTCGAGACCCGCTACGGGCTCGGCCAGCCGTGTCGTCAGTGCCTCGCGGTCGATCTGCCAGATGGCCTTTTTACTCTCCGGCAAGGCGCGCACGTCCTGCGGATCGACCACATTGCTCGCGACGACGCTGCGGGTGAAGCCCGTATCGCGCGTCGGCCGCATGGCAAGAATCTCGACCTTGAGGGCATCGCCCGGTTCCGCGCCCTCGACGAAGATCGGCCCGTTCATCGGATTGGGGCCGGAGATGCGGTGAGTGTCGTGCTTGTCGTAGCCGGCGGCATCGAGCGTTTCGGTCACGACCGTATCGCCGTCGGCGATATGCAAGGCCGGCGGCAGCGAGCCGATGACATTGTGATACACGGTGGGGGAGAAGCGGTGCGTCGCCATTCTGCTTAGCCTTGTCCTGAATCCGGTTCGGTCAGACTATGATGACTGAACCGGTTTCGGAAGATTGCCGCGGCACTATTTGTGCAAGGCAGCTCAGCTTGCTCCGGAGCGAGCCAGATCGCGGCGGGTCCTGGAATGGCATTAGGCGAAATGATCGCGGAACGCCTGCGGCGTGGTGCCGAATTTTCGCACGAAGTTGCGCCGCATGGTTTCTTCCGAACTGAAACCGCATCGCATGCGCACCTGATGCACCGTCAGGCCTTCTTCCAGAAGACGGCGCGCGGCTTCGATGCGGATCTCCTCCACGGCTCGCGCCGGCGTGCGGCCGGTCGCCTTCAGATAATGGCGGGAAAAGCTGCGGGCGCTCATATTCGCCTGTTCGGCCAGCGCCGGCAGCGAAAGGTCGGCGCGCAAATTATCCGTGATCCAGGCGTGCAGACGATCGAAGCGCTCGCCGTTTTCCTGCAGGCGCAGCGCCGAACTGAATTGCGCCTGGCCGCCGGGACGCTTGAGAAAGACGACAAGCTCGCGCGCAACTGCAAGGGCCAGCTTGCGCCCGAGGTCCGCTTCCACCAGGGCGAGCGAAAGATCGATGCCGGCCGTCACGCCGGCCGAACTCCAAATCGATCCGTCCTGAACGAAGATGGGGTCGGGTTCAAGCCTTACCTTTGGAAAGCGTCGCGCGAATTCATCGCAGCGATTCCAATGGGTTGCGGCACGCCGCCCATCCAGAAGCCCGGCTTCGGCGAGAAGAAAGGCGCCGCTGCAGACGCAGGCGGTGCGCCGGGCGCTTGCCGATCGTCTGCGTATCCATTCGAGCAGGGTGCCCTCCTCGCAGGCCTTGTTGACACCCCAGCCGCCTGCGACGATCAGCGTATCGATCGGGCCGTCCGCATCGCCAAGAGGGATCGTTACGAGCGCAAGGCCGGAAGTGGTTCTCGTCTGCGTTCCCATGGCGACGGCGATTGCGTCATAGGGTCTTGCCAGCCCAGCTTCGACTGCGGCCTCATTGGCGCTGGTGAAGACCTGCAGCGGCCCGGTGATATCGAGCAGCTGTGCGTTGTCGAAGGCGAGAATTTCGATGCGGCGCATGATTGGCACAAAATGGCGGTGGTTTGGCAAATACGCCAGAGTGTTGTCGAATAAGCTTGCCGGTGTCAATCATTGGAGATCCGTCATGACTATCCGTTTCGGCCTGCTTGCCTTTCCCGGCGTCCAGCAACTCGATCTGACCGCGCCCTATGAGATATTCGCTTCCATGGAAAATGCCGAGGTTCATCTGGTCTGGAAAGATAAGGATCCGATCATTTCGGCGACAAAACTGGTGTTGCAGCCGACGACGAGCTTTGCGGAATGCCCGCAGCTGGATGTCGTCTGCGTGCCGGGCGGCGGCGGTGTCAATGCCTTGCTCGAAGATGACGCCGTTCTGTCATTCGTGCGGACGCAGGCGGCCGGGGCGCGTTTCGTGACATCCGTTTGCACCGGCTCCCTTGTCCTTGGCGCCGCGGGCCTGTTGGAAGGCAAAAGAGCGACGACCCACTGGAACGCGCATGATTTTCTTGCCGGCTTCGGAGCGATCGCCACGCCCGGCCGCGTCGTTCGGGACGGCAATCTCTTCACCGCGGGCGGCGTTACCGCCGGCATCGATTTCGGCTTGACCATCGTCGCAGCCCTGGGTGGCCAGCGAGAAGCCGAGGAGATCCAGCTTTCACTGGAATATGCGCCGGAACCGCCGTTCCACTCGGGAACACCCGACGAGGCAAGCGCGGATGTGCTGAAGACCACAAGGCAGCGTCTTTCCGGTTCGCGAGCGGCAAGAGAAGCAATCATGGCTCGCCTGTCGCATGCAAATCGCCGGGCCGGCTGACCCGCCCACATCGGCCCGCACAATCATCTGAGCGCAATGGTGGGCCGAAGGCAGGCGAGCGAACCGCTGACCCTATCGGCCTTTCCCGCCGTCCCTCCCGCTTGACACGAACCGTGTTTCTGCGACCGTAGCCTTGCGATGTCGTGTTCGGTTGCTGGAAAAGGCTGCTCTTATGAACGAGTTCCGACCATTTCGCTATGGGTCCCGTTTTGTCATGGCGGCGATCGTCGTAAGTGCCGCAACCCTTCTGCCGGTATCTTGGGCCGTTGCTGCCGAGATGCCCGAGATGGCGCCGCAGACGAAGGCATCGATCCAGCAGGTCGAGATGCTGGTCGGCACATTGCGCGACAGTGGCGCCATGTCCGGCCCCGATCTTCGCCAGAGGAGGGCCCGCTTCGAGGCGCTCATGGCATCGACACCCGATCCGACGCGCGTGCAGATCCGGCGCGTCGATGCCAACGGCGTGGACGGCAATCTGATCTGGCCCGCGCGGCTGCATCACCCGATCGGCCGGCGCGCGATCCTCTATCTGCATGGCGGCGGCTTCTATAGCGGCTCGCTCAGAACGCACCGAAACGTCGCTGCCGCACTTGCCAAAGCGGCTTCGGCCGACGTGCTGCTGATCGACTACCGCCTCGCGCCCGAAAATGGCTTTCCCGCGCAAAGAGACGATGCGGTCGCAGCTTTCCGCTGGCTCCTGACGTCGGGATACAAGCCCGGCAACATCGTCGTCGCCGGCGAGTCGGTGGGAGCGACGCTGGCGATCGAAGTCGTCCTGAACCAGCTGCGTCTTAGGGGAACGCTTCCTGCAGCCGTGGTGGCGATGAGCCCGATTGCCGACTTTTCCGCGACGGGGGCGTCGTTGACTGCCAACGCGTCCAGCGATCCGTTCATGGGCAAGAGCGAGCTGGCCCTGATCGCCGGTGCATTCGCCGGGGATCGATCTCCTGCCGATCCGGACATATCGCCCCTCTACGGCAATTTTTCCGGCTTTCCGCCGTTGCTGATCCAGGTCGGCTCGCATGAGACGCTGCTCGATGACGGCATGCGGCTGGCGGACAAGATACGGCAGGCGGGCGGCAATGCGAGCGTGGAAATCTGGCCGGGGATGATCCATCAATGGCAGATTTTCCCCTTCTGGCTCAGCGATGCGCAGAAGGCGATCGGCAAGGTTGCGGAATTCGCGATCGCGCATTTCGCCGACAAGCCTGCGCAGTAAAGCGCGGGTCGGCCGTCTTTTCACAATCAGGGGTAATCGGAGGCAAGGCGGTTTGCCACATGTTCGGCAGCTTGCCCGCAATTCCTCTATTTATATATAGCGATAAATAATCGCAAAATAATTTTATTGTAGACAGAAGGGGTCGAAGGGCATATGCATATTTTATCGCGACAATAAATCGTGTGATAACAAAAAGCGGAGATTGAAATGAGCCAGTCGATCCATCAAGCTACCCGCCGAGGGGTTATGGCAGCCGGGCTCGGCCTTGCCGCCGCTGCGGCCACCCCCTTCGCTCAATCTGCACAAGCCTCTACAAAGCAACCATCTTCGAAAGGTAAGGACACAATGAGCAGCAGCACGATCACCACCAAAGACGGCACTCAGATCTTCTACAAGGACTGGGGTTCCCGCGATGCCCAGCCGCTCGTCTTCCATCATGGATGGCCGTTGAGTTCCGACGATTGGGACGCGCAGATGATGTTCTTTCTGGAAAAGGGCTATCGCGTGATCGCGCACGATCGCCGCGGCCATGGCCGCTCCAGCCAGACGGAGACCGGCAACGAGATGGATACCTATGCTGCCGATGTCGCGGATCTTGCCGAGCATCTTGACCTCAAGAATGCGGTTCACATCGGCCACTCGACGGGTGGCGGCGAGGTTGCCCACTATGTTGCCCGCGCCGGCAAGGGCCGCGTCGCCAAGGCCGTGCTGATCGGCGCCGTGCCGCCGATCATGGTCAAATCGGACAAGAACCCGGGCGGCTTGCCGATCGAAGTCTTCGATGGCTTCCGCGCGGCCCTCCTCGCCAATCGGGCGCAATTCTTCCTCGACATACCGACGGGTCCCTTCTACGGCTTCAACCGGCCGGATGCGAAGGTCAGCCAGGGCGTGATCCGGAACTGGTGGCGGCAGGGCATGATGGGCGGCGCCAAGGCGCACTACGATTGCATCAAGGCCTTCTCGGAAACCGATTTTACCGAGGACCTGCAGAAGATCGCTGTGCCGACGCTCGTCATGCATGGCGAGGACGACCAGATCGTTCCGATCGCGGATTCGGCGCTGCTGTCCATCAAGCTTCTCAAGCACGGCACGCTGAAGACCTACAAGGGCTTCCCGCATGGCATGGCGACTACCCATGCCGATGTCATCAATGCCGACCTGCTCGAGTTCATCAAGGCTTGATGAAGCTGAAGCGCGATAGCGGAGCGCCCGCCGAAAGGCGGGCGCTTCACAGTCTGCCGGGTGCTGTACCGCCTCCGCCGCTTCAGCTGTCGAGTTTCAACGAAAGCTGAACGGCGCGTGGCAGGGGCGGTAGCGGCCGGCTGATTTCGACCCGGCGCGTCCAGTTGGCGCGACGTTCCTGTTCGCGCTCCCGAAGCGCCTTCGAGACAGCGACAAAGGCCATTGCACGTTCGATGACTTGTTCGGCTTTGGTCATGGATATCTCCATATGTTCCTTTTATGTTCTCATATTGTTCCAATGGAGTCAAGCAGGCTGTAAGGCTTGGCACTGCGACGCCCTTGATGTTTCAGGCTCCCGTTCCCTGTCCGATTGCCGGATCGTCATTGCCGCCGCAGGTCGATCTCGCTCGTCACGACCGATTTGCCGGAGGTCCGGTCCTTGTCGATGGTCTCGATGGTCAGCTGGCTGCCGCCCTGCCTTCGGATCGTCATGCTGGCATTCCGGTCGCCATTGACCGGACGTGCCCAGCGGACCGCCAGATTGATGACGCTGCCCTGCCGAGTGCCCGACAGCTGCGACGCCGCGCCGGACGGGCCGATATAGGTGCCGGAATAGCGTGTTCCTCGTGCCGCCAGCTCGGCGGAGATCGGACGATTGACGACCAGAAGGCCGCGGCAATTGCCCTTCATCGAAATCGAGGAACCCGGTGCGCTGATATTGAATTTGCAGGAGACATTGATGGGTGCGCCGCCGATCTTGCGCAGCACCTTGCCCGTTCCTGTCCAGTTGCCGTTGAGCGGCTGCAGGAATCCGGCTTCGTCGGCTGCGGCGGGTATCGCGGTGCAGAGCCCGGCGAGAATTGCGAGGAGGCATGCTTGGCGATGCATGGTATCAACCCCTTGGATGCAATAAATGGAGAACGCCGCAGGGACGTCGGCGGTTCCGATGCGATCAAAGCCAGTTGACGCGTTTCAATACGTAAAGCGTGACGATGGAGGTGATGGCGACCAGCGCGACGATGACGATGAACGCCCATGTATCGTTGACGCCGGGAATACCGCCGACGTTCATGCCGAAGAGGCCGGCGACGACGCTGGGCGGCAGAAGCAGGGCGGCAAGCGCGGCAAGCCGGTTGGAGTTGCGGGCAATGCGCTCGCTGATGACGGTGGAAAGGTCGTCGTGCAGAATGCTTGTCCGGTCGCGGATCGCGTCCAGATATTCGATGCAGCGCATCAGCTTGTCGATGACCTCGCGCATCCGCAGCTTGTCGCGCTCGGTAAGCCATGGCGCATCGTCGTGCTCGATGCGGGTCAGGGCATCGCGTTGCGGAGAAAGATAGCGCCGCAGCTGCACCGCCCGTCTGCGAAGCAATTTCAGACGTTCGCGGACCTCGGCAGCCTCGCCATGGAAGATCAGCTCGTCCAGTTCGTCCACCTCCTCGTCCATCTGGTCCAAAACGGGTTCCAGGTCCCTCACGAGTTTGTCGCTGACGAGCGCAAGCAACTCGCCGGCACGTTTCGGCCCCTTGCCTTTTCCGAGAGCCTGGCGAATGTCGCGAAGCGCGGTGATGTAGTGCCCGCTGTCGCGGAGCGTCACGACACGGTGCTCGTCCACCCAGGCATGAAGCGGCACGAGATCGAGCTCTTCGGCCGTTTCGTCCGCTTCCTGGGGAGGGGAGGCGCAGACGCCGCGAAGAATGATCAGCAGGCCATCGTCGACCGGCTCCACGCGCGGGCGGGATTCATCTTCCAAAAGCGCATCGGAAACGAGGGGATCGAAGCCGCCGCTGCTCGTCACCCATGTCGCCGCCGCATCGTGGTCCCGTTCGAGGTGAACCCAAAGAACGCCCTCTTCGGGAGTCCAGCGCTGCAGACCCGCCGCGCCGATTTCACGGCAACCGCCATGGCCATCGAGCAGGACGGCAAAGCGAATGCCGGGCTCGACGCCATAACTCAATTGAACCTTCCCGCCTGCAGCCTCCATCCGTCCCGATCCCTCCCCGGTGCTCAAGAGGAGAAATCATACGGCTAGTTATCAGTGAGGGCAAAGCGCTTCTGCGGCCGCTGGCAATCGGCCCCGGCATCAGCCGCCGGGCGATGCCGAGATCGCGTGGCCGGACCATGGCGTTGCGAAGCGATTGACGGTTGCCGGAGTTCCGGGGCGCTCTGCCGCAACCCGGATATCTCCTCGTCAGCGCTGCCAATAGGCGGCGATGCTGAAAGTGCCGGGATCCCTTGCCAAGCCGCTCTTGACGAAGGTGCGGATGGCACGCGCCTGTTTCTGTTCGCAGGCGGCCCAGACGAAAGTTTCAGGATCGCAGGCGGGCACGATATCCCGCAGGATGCGCTCCAGCGTATCCGTCGTCCCGGCCGCCGCGCCATTGCGATGCAGCCATGTGACGTCCATCGCCGCCTCCGAGGTCAGCGGCTGCTCCTCTTGCCTGTCGGCGACTTCGAGAAAGATGCGCAGATTTGCTTCGGCAGGCATGGCCGCCGCGATCCGGGCGATGGCGGGCAATGCGGTTTCATCGCCTGCCAGAACCAGTTTGCCTGCCGCCGGCACGCCGCCGCCGCCGGGACCTATCAAACCGGCGCGATCGCCGTTGCGCGCGGTCATCGCCCATGTCGCGCCCGGAACGTTGTCGCCTTCGTGCACAAGGAAATCGATGCTCATTTCACCGCGGGCGCGATCGATGCTGCGGATCGTATAGGCGCGGATGGTCAGCGCATCGTCGCCTTTCGGCCAATGTATGCGGCCGTCCGGCTCCGCATGCGGCCAGACAGGCTCGCGGCCCTTCGGCGGAATGAGCAGGCGGACATGCAGCCCGCCCTCGCAGAAATAGCTGACGTCATCGGTAGCGACCACGACGCGGCGCATGTGCGGCGTAACGTTAAAGGCATCGACGACTGTGACCTCGCGGAAGTTCGGAATAGCGGACGGCTGCGGCCCGTCAGCCCAGTTCAGATCGAGCGCATGGCCGGCGGAAAGTTCGAAAAGGTTTTCGGCGACCATGCTGCGCACGGTAAAGAGCATGGCCGCGGTCGGGCAACGCAGCTTGATATCGAGGCGGTCGTTGCTGACGGCGATGTCGGCGCTGCCGATGACGGTTTCGAGGCGGGCCCCCGCCGCGCGTCGCCTGATCGTGACGTGCTCGGCAAAACGCGCGCAGAACTGGTCCAGCAATTGGCCTGCGTCCCTGTGCGTGGCAACGCCGGAAGCGGTAAAATCCCTGGCATGCATCATTGCTTAGTCTCCTTGCGGGTCAGGAACCAGATGAGATAGGGACCGCCGATCAGGGCCGCGAACAGGCCGACGGGAACCTCATAGGGAAAGATCACCATGCGCGACAGCCAATCGGCGAGCGTCAGCAGCATGGCGCCAAACAAGAGGCTGGCGGCCAGTTGCTTGCCGGTCTGGCGGAAGCCGACGAGCCGGGCGAGATGCGGTGCGATCAGCCCGGTCAGGCTGAGAGGGCCGACGAGGAACGACGGGATGGCGGTCAGGAGGGCGGCCAGAACCGACAGAAGGAGCCGGCTGATTGCAACCGGCAGGCCGACGGAGCGTGCGACGCCGCCGCCGAGCGGCAGGACATCGAACCACCGCCGCAGGATGGGCAATAGCGGGATAAGGAGGCCAACCGCGACGATGCCGGTCCACGCCTCGAACGAGCCGGCACGGTTGGTGGAGCCCGAAAGCCAGGTCAGCAGCAGGTAGCCGCGCAGATCGCCGCGGGCGAGAACGACCGTGACGATCGCCATGCAGAGGGCGCCGATCGCAATGCCGGAGAGAAGCAGACGTTCCGGGCCGAAGCCGCCGCGGGCGCTGATCGCCAGCATGGCAAGAAAGGCGATGAGCGCGCCGATCGTCATCGCCGTGATCGTGATTGCGGGCGAAGGGAACGAAAACAGGAAAAGTGCCGCCGTCAGACCTGCGCCCCCGCCGGCGCTGACGCCCAGAACCTCGGGGCTCGCAAGCGGATTGCCGGTCAATCGCTGCATGATGAAGCCCGCTGCGGCCAGCATGGCGCCCGCTGTGGCCGAGACGAGCGTGCGCGGCAGGCGGAAGGGCAGAAGCTCCCAGAATTGACTGCCGATGGCCGCCTGCCAGCTATCGACGTTGCGCCCAACCGACAAGGCCAACGCAATGAGGAGCATGAAGCCGAGGGCGAGCAGGGCCAGGGCTCGATTGGGCGCGATGAGCGTCCGCCGCACGAGGGGAGCGCCGCCAGCACGCAGCGCATGGGCCGAATGCAGCCGTGGCAGCAGCAGAAGCAACAGCGGCCCGCCGAGAAGCGCGGTTGCCGCGCCCGTCGGTGCGAGATCGGTGAAGCCCGGCGAAAGGAGTTGCACCGCGCAGTCCGTGAGAAACAAAAGGCCGGCGCCGGCAAGCGGAGCTGCGATCAGCAGCTGCCTGGTGCGGCGTGCGCCGCAAAACCTTGCGAGGTGAGGCGCGGCAAGGCCGAGAAAGCCGATGATGCCGACCTGTGCCGTCACCGAGGCCGCGAGCCATACGGCAAGAGCCAGAACGGCGAAGCGCATGCTGTGCAATGCGAGGCCGAGGCTCCTGGCGCTTTTGTCGTCCAGGCTCATGATCGTGAGAGGGCGAACCAAAAGCACGGCGGCCGCAATGCCGATGGCAAGGCGAGGGCCAAGGCTGATGACGCCGTCCCAGCTTTGCTGGTTCAGCGCACCGGCGCCCCAGATGAAGACGGACATGGCATATTCGCCGCGCGCCAGAATGATGGTGACGCTGAGGGCGGTCGCGACCAATGTCACCATCATGCCGCACAGCGCCACCGTGACCGGATCGAGACCGCGGCGCCAGCTCAGGGCCAGCACGATGACGACGGCGGCTAGCCCGCCGGCAAAGGCCGAAATCTCCCGCGGCAGGCCGATGAGCAGCGGAAAGAGGCCGACTGCGATCGTCATCGCCAGCTGGGCGCCGGCAGCGATCCCGAGGGTCGAGGCGTCGGCAATCGGATTGCGCAGGACCCTTTGCAGCAAGGCGCCGGAAAGCCCGAGCGCCGCGCCGGCGATGAGCGCAATGGCGGAGCGCGGCAGCAGGCTGTCGACGAGCAGGATGCGGTTGAGGACTGCCGCGTCGCTCATATCCGCGGAAAGTTGCGGACGCATGACGAGCAGCGCAGCAAAGGCCAGCATGCAGGCGATGCCGAGCATGGCGCCGTTGAATGCCAGCGGCCTGCGTCTGGCGATCATGGGCCGGTCAACCATTCCATGCACGGGTCAGCCCTCCGGCCAGGAGATCGGCGAAGCGTCCGGCCGCCGGCAGCGCGCCATAGGGATTGATCGAATCGAGCAGGAGAACGCGGCCCTGCTTCACCGGCGGAAGCGCTTTCCAGAAAGCGCTCTGCCGGAGCTCGGCAAGCGCTTCCGCCGGGTGCGGCGGAATGAGGACGATCCATGCCTCGGGCATGGCGGCCAATCGCTCTATCCCGACCGGGGCGGTTGCCGAATAGCTCGTCAGCTCGGGCCAGGCGTTGGTGAGGCCGGTGCGGGCCAGAACTTCACCGAACATGCTGTCGGAGCCGAAAACGCGGAAATGCCGGGCATCGCCCAGATTGATCGGCAGGATAGGGCGATGATCGCCTTTGCCGAAGCCGAGGCGATAGGCTTCGAGCTTTTCCCGCGTGGCATCGACGAACGCGCGGCCGGTGGGCAGGCCCAGCCGTTCGCCGATCGCAAGCGTCATCTCTTCGGAAAGCCGATAGGGACTGGCGCCTGGCTGATAGACGGCATGGCTCTCGACCGGCGCGATCAGGCGCAGGCGATCGTCGGCCCAGGCATAGAAATTCGAGTTGAAGATCAGATCCGGCCTGGCGGCATACAGGACTTCGAAGTTCGGCGTGCCGCGCAGGCCGAGATCGGCGACGCCTGCGGGAATGGCTGGCGTCACCGCGACGTCGCGGAATTGCAGCAGCTCGGTTCCGGCGACCACATCGGCGCCGATCGCAAACAGAGTTTCCAAAATGGCCCAATCGAGCGTTGCCACGCGCGGGCTCGTCGCCGCGCGTGCCGGTTTGAGGCCAATCGCGCCGGCCGCGGCCATGGCCAGAAGCTGCCGGCGCGACAGCATATGAGCGTTCGTTGCGGTCATGGAAGGTCGCTGATCGGTTGACGCTGCGGACGAGGGAAAGCGCCGATGCCCATGCTGAAAATTCGCTGCAGCTGTTGCGCCGTCATGCTCGTTTCGTTCCTGGTTTCAAACGAGTTCGAGGATTGCCTTGCGGCAATCCCCGGCTCTTTGCCACGATCGAGAAGGAAAGTGTACTATATTTATCAACTTACCACTTCTTGCTGAGCTTGAAGGTAATGGTTCTAGCATCGCCATAGCCGCAGACATTCTCTCCGGCGCAACCAGAGACGTATTCCTTGTCGAACAGATTGGCGACGTTGAGCGAGGCGCCCCATCCCTTCTTCTCGTAGCGAATGCCCGCGTCGAAGAGCGTTGCCGAAGGCACGCGCAGGGTATTGGCTTCATCCGCCCAGGACTTGCCCTGGTAGCGCACGCCGGCGCCGATGCTGAGGCCGTCGAGCGCATCGCTGGTGAAGGCGTAATCGAGCCAGAGCGAGGCGGTGGAGTTCGGCACGAGATAGGGCGAGTTGCCGACGATGGAGGAATCGATGTCCTTGGTGATCTTCAGGTCGGTGTAGGAATAGGAGCCGAGCAGTTTCCAGTTGTCATCCAGGTTGACCTTGCCCTCGAATTCCACGCCGCGCGAGCGGACCTCGCCGACCTGGCGCTGCAGGAAGGTGACGGGATCGGTGAGGGCCATGTTCTTGCGGTCGATCTGGAAGATGGACGCCGTGAACAGGCCGTCGATGAAGTCGGGCTCGTATTTGACGCCGGCTTCGTATTGCTCGCCCTTTTCCGGAAGCAGCCCGCCGCCGCTGACGCTGGTGCCGACTATCGGCCGGAAGAAAGTGCCGGCGCTGACATAGGGCGTGATGCCGTTGGAGAATTCATAGGCGAGGCCGGCGCGGCCGCTCGGCGCTTTGTCGTTCGAACTGTAGGTCGTGCCGACCGTCGCGTCGGAATTGGTGTCGACAAAATCGTAGCGGCCGTTAAGCGTCAGCAGCCAGCCGCCGCCGAAGCGCATCTGATCCTGCGTGTAGACGCCCAGCTGCTGTTGTGTCAGCACCTGATCGAGATAGACGAAGTTCGTGCCCTGCGCCGTGCCGTAGACCGGATGGGTGGCGCTGATCGGATTGGAGCCGCAGCAGGCCTGGACCTGATCGAGACGGTAGATCGAGTAATCGGTGCCGATGAGGAGATCATGGCTGATGGGGCCGGTGTCGAACTTGTTTTCCGCACGCGTGTCGACCGAGAAGGTATCGACCTTCGAACGTTCGAAAAAGCCGATGCGGTTCAGCATGTAATCCGGATCGTCGTAGGACGGGTCGAGCGGGTTGCCGTCCACGTAGCCGTTCAGGTAGGGGCCTTCCTCGCGCTTGTAGAGGTGGCCGTAACGCGCGTTCTGCGACACGGTCCAGCCGCCGTCGAAGTCGTGCGAGAATTCGTAGCCCAGCATCTGCTGGGCGTATTTCAGATTGTCGATGCTCCGCTCGCCATAGAAGGCATCGCGCTTGATCTTGCCGAAAGGCGCGTCGACGACCGTGCCGACATAGGGGAAGAAGCCGTTGCCGCTATGGATTTCGTCAAGGCCGCTCAGCGAGCCGAAAACGGTAAGCTTGGTGGAATCGTCGGGCGAGATCGTCACCTGCGGCATGATGAAGCCACGCAGGTCGTGGGTGCCGTCGCTATAGGTGTCGCCGCCTGCAACCTTGCCGGTGACACGGTAGCGGTAGACGCCGTCGGCTGACAGCTTGTCGGAGAAATCGAAGCCGACGAAGGCGTTGCCGAGATTGTTGATGCCGATCTCGGTATAATAATAGGGATCGTCGGTGGGCTCCTTGCGAACCATGTTGACGAGGCCGCCGGGATTGGAGCCGCCGTAAAGCACGGAGGAGGGGCCTTTCAGCACTTCGACGCGTTCGAGCATGAACGGATCGATCTGGAAGCCGCCGAAGCCGTAGCTAAAGAGCGTCAGGCCATTCATGAAGACGCCGGTCTGCGTCGCATCGAAACCGCGGATATAGAACCAGTCGGTATCGCCGTCATTGCCGAAGGGCTGGGCGGTGACGCCGGGCGTATAGCGCAGCGCCTCGTCCACCTTGTTGGTGATGCCGCGATCCTGCATTTCCTGCCGGCCGATGACGGATACCGATTGCGGGACCTCGGTGATCGGCGTATCCGATTTCGAGCCCGACGTCGTCTTCTTGGCGACATAGCCCTTGACCGGCGCCGTGCCGCTGGCTTCGTCCTTTTGCTGCGATCCCTGGATGACCAGCGGCTTCAGTTCCGTCGGTGTTTCCTGGGCCGAGGCTTGTAAGCCCCACAACAGTGCGGTAATGGCTACGCCCGTCGCCAAGAGCCGCGCCCGCGATACGTCTTTCTTCAATCCCTGCATTTCCGTCGTTTGTCCCGATTTTACGCCTGCCCGGCCGAGGCGGCCGATCCCTCAATAAGATGAGTAGTTAACTCATATTTACTGGTGCGGCTTGTCTGTCACGAGGGAAATTGAATGTTTTTGGGCAATTCTCCGCGAAACGTACAATTGCCCGCGAACTGTGGTTTTCAGGCAAGCCTGCTGCGCTTCCAGCTCGCCGGCGCCGTGCCGACATTCTTGCGGAAAACGCGCGTAAAATGCGCCTGGTCGGCAAAGCCGGTTTCGACGGCGACGGTGGTGAGCGGCAGCTGGCTCTTCAGCAGCAGATGCTTGGCCCGCTCAAGCCTGGCTCGCGTCTGCCATTGATGCGGCGGCATGCCCGTTGACGCCTTGAAGGCATGGCTGAAATGCGACTGGGAAAGACCGGTCAGCGCCGCCAGCTCTTCCAGCCGGATAGCCCGGGTGCAGTGCTCTTCGATATAGTCGACCGCGCGGCGCAGCTGCCAGGTGGCAAGGCCGCTGCGCTTGCGTGGCTGCGTTCCATGCAGCTGCAGCACGCCGATCAGCAGCGACAGCGTCAGGCCGTCGCCGTAGAGGTCATGCAGCGGTTCGGGATTTTCGCATTCCGCAGCGATAAGCTCGGCGAGCGCCATCACGCGCTGGTCGGTGAAATGCAGTTGCGGGCGATCGAGCCGCGAGGGGTCGATATTTTCCATCAGCCGCTGGCCGATGATCTCCGCGTTGAAGTGAATATCGAGGTGGCGCACGAACTCGACGCCGGAGATATCGACCCATAGCTCCATTCCGGCGGGAATGTAGGAAATGCGTCCGCTATCGTTATCCTGTGCGCGGCCCCGTGCATGCGGCGACTGCCGAACGTTGGTCGTGCCGGAGCCGCGTTGCTCCAGAAGAATGAACAGTCGCGGATCATGCGCGACATAGTATCCGCCGGCATGTGCCGCACAATTGACATTCCAGATGTCGGCGACGATGCCGTTCCACTGGCGGCGATGCATGCCGCCGATGACGGAAAAGCCTCCGATCTTGTTCTGCATTCTCGGCTGAAACGTCATTCGCAGCTTCCGGCGTTGCTCTCGCGCAATAATCCTTCCAATTAAACTCAAGTTATTATAGCAACGGAGTGCGGATGGCAATTGGGCGGCGGCAATGCAAATCGGCATGCCGCACTTGCGCATATGCAAAGGGGACGCTCTTGTCGAGCGTCCCCTTTGCCGGATTACATTGGCTGCGGCCGCAGGGCCTTCCCCGGCAATTCTGGCCTAGGTAATTCTGGCCCAGGCAACTCTGGAAAGACGGATGACGAGCCGTGGCGGTTCGAATGCCGGACCTCTCTAGAAAAGCCCTGCCGTCTTGATCGCCTTCGAATTCGGGTGATACGAAGCTTCGATCACGTTGGCAGGCTGGTGCCCGGGTGAGGGGCGGGGGCCGATGACATGCGCGGGCTCGGCAGGCGAGCGCTGGGCCATGCCACAGCTTCCCGAGCTGCTCGTCCTGACCTGCGGCTTGCCGGTGCCGGAGCTGTAATATTCCGTGGTCTGCGTGCAGGTGCCTTTACCCGACGTCGTCGAGATCATCGTATAAGCCTGTGCGCCTTTCGGCAGTTTCGACAGGTCGATGTTCATGAGATTGCCTGCATTGGCCGATCGTTGTGTGAGAAACCGCGCATCGTTCAACATGGCGGCCGTCTCACGGTCCATCGCTGCCGAGATGCGCTCCATCTCGGCGAAGGGCGAAGCCGAGTCGAAAGGTTCAAGGGCCGCGGCGAACGGGAATGCCGGATCGGGATCGCCCTGGAACGTGACGGCCGGAGGCTGATCGCCGCTATAGCGGATCACCTCCAGCGAGCCGTCCGGCAGGTGGACCGTCATGCGGTGCATGGCGGTGGAGCGGTCGATGGGCTGCTGAGCGAAGGCCTGGCCCGCCAATCCCGCGGCTGCGACGAGGCCGGCTGTGATGAGAAATGCTTTGCTAAGGCTTTGCACAATGGTCTCCTTTGCTGGAAGAACATATCCGATGCGGCTCCCGGTGCATGGCCTCTGGAGCCGCTCAATGTGACCCCATCGATCTTGGGCGCGCCTTGGCCAAATTTATGGCATGTTGGTGCGACGCCGCGCCGCATATGCGCCGGCTGGGGTAAAACCTGTGTGATCGGCGAAGAGCCGGCCCCGTATGCAGACCCGTGCGCAGAAAAGGGCCGCTTGCTCATTCGCGGCACGATCTGACAACGCGTGCTTGAAATTTGCCTCGTCTTCCGCCACCTGTTCGGCGCGAGTTTTAACATTCCCAGGAGACTAGACGCACATGACGACCAGCACCGCAGAAAAGACCGCCGAGAGCCACGTCTTCGAGGCCGACGTTGCCCGCCTTCTGCATATGATGGTTCACTCGGTTTACTCGGATAAGGATGTTTTCCTGCGCGAGTTGATCTCGAATGCGGCGGATGCATGCGAGAAGCTGCGCTACGAAGCGATCGCGCAGCCCGGCTTGCTCGCCAGCGATCCCGATAGCCGCATTCTGCTGACGCTCGATGCCGATGGCGGCAAGCTTATCGTGGAAGACAACGGCATCGGCATGAGCCGTGACGAAATGATCGAAGCCCTCGGCACGATCGCCCGCTCCGGCACGCGTGCCTTCATGGAACGCATCGAGGCTAACAAGCAGGGTGAGGGTGCGCAGCTCATCGGCCAGTTCGGCGTCGGCTTTTATTCCTGCTTCATGGTCGCCGACCGCGTCGACGTCGTTTCCCGCCGTGCGGGCGCCGAGGATGCCTGGCTCTGGTCTTCCGATGGAAAGGGCGGCTACAGCGTCGCTCCTGTCGATACGAGCGAGGCTCCGGCGCGCGGCACGCGTATCACGCTGCACCTGATGGAGGATGCCAAGAGCTATGCATCGCGCTGGACGGTCGAGCGTATCGTCAAGGAGCAGTCCGGTCATGTTCCGGTGCCGATCAAGATCGCCGAGAAGCCCGGCGAGGAAGCCACCCAGCTCACGGATGGCACAGCGCTCTGGACCAAGTCGAAGAACGACATCACAACCGAGGAATACACCGATTTCTATCGCAGCGTGTCCGGCCAGTACGATGAGCCGGCGCTGACGGTGCATTTTCGCGCTGAAGGCCGCCACGAATATTCCGCTCTCGCCTTCGTACCCGGCTCGCAGCCCTTCGATCTCTTCGATCCGGATCGCAAGGGGCGCATGAAGCTCTATGTGAAGCGTGTCTTCATCACCGACGAGGCGGAATTGCTGCCGCGCTATCTCCGTTTCGTGCGCGGTCTCGTCGATACGTCGGATCTGCCGCTCAACGTCTCGCGCGAGATGATCCAGGAAAGCCCGATCCTGACGGCGATCCGCAAGGGTGTCACCAACCGCATCATCACGGCGATCGAGAAGCAGGCCGAGAGCGATCACGACGCCTTCCTGAAGATCTGGGAGAACTTCGGCAGTCTGATCAAGGAAGGCATCTACGAGGATTTCGAGCGCCGCTCGCAGCTTCTGGCGCTGTCGCGCTTCCGCACGACGGCCTCCGGGGATGGCTATCGCTCGCTTGCCGACTACGTCAAGGATGCCAAGGAAGGCCAGCAATCGATCTACTATCTCGTCGGCGGCAGTCTGGAGCAGCTTAAGGCCTCGCCGCAGCTCGAAGGGTTCCGCGCCCGCGGCATCGAAGTGCTGCTGCTTACCGATTCCGTCGACAGCTTCTGGGTCACCAACGCCCCGGAATTCGAAGGCAAGAGCTTCAAGTCGATCACCCAGGGGTCCGCGGATCTCGCGCAGTTCAAGAAGCAGGATGAAGACAGGCCGGAAAGCGAAAGCGCGCCGGCCGACGTGCAGGCGTTCCTCGATTATGCCAAGCAGAAGCTTGCCGACGAGGTCTCCGATGTGCGCGCGTCCGACCGCCTGATCGAAAGCGCCGTCTGCCTCGTTGCCTCCGAACAGGGGTATGATCGCCAGCTGGAGAAGATCCTTCAGGGGGCGGGCCGTCTGCAATCCGGCGCCAAGCCGATCCTCGAAATCAACATGGATCATCCCGTCGTCAAGGCTATCGCCGCCAAGGCGGATGCGCCGGCGCTGCGCGACGATGCCGCCTTTCTTCTGCTCGATCAGGCGCGGGTTCTCGATGGCGACAAGCCGGCCGATCCGCGCGCGTTCGCCGAACGCCTGGCGCGGCTGATGGAAAAGGCGCTCCAGTAATCCAGCGGGGTCGGCGCGGGCTCGAAAGGGCCGTGCCGACCCACTCGAAGATCGCAACGCATTCCCTCGCATTTCATAATCTTGTCTCCAATACTCATCTTTTCGTTGCCAGATGGGTATTCCTCTTCTATAGACAGTTCCAATTGGCCGGGTTTTTCCCGGACACGTAAGCGTTAACGTCACTCAACGCGTATGATCGAACGGCTCTGCGGCTTCGGTCTGCGCGACTGTGTCCTGCGGATCGAGATCGAAGCGCCTCGAAAGGACACACATGGATACTCCCCAGACCTCCAATCCGACTGTCTCTGCGCCGAGGATCGAGCGCGTGCGCCATGAGCTGAAGCGGCGTTCCCTGACGGTAGCTGCCGCCCGGAGGATCACGCCCGGCATGCTGCGCATCGAATTGACCGGCGATGACCTCGCCGATTTCATCAGCCTTGCGCCGGACGATCACATCAAGGTTTTCGTGCCGGGTTCGGGCGAGGAAATGGAGCGGCGCGACTATACGCCTCGCCGTTACGACACCGATGCCCGCACGCTGGTTCTCGATTTTGCTCTTCATGAAGCGGGGCCGGTCACGAAATGGGCACTCGGCGCCCTCCCGGGCGACAGGCTGGAAATCGGCGGGCCTCGCGGTTCGGCCATGGTGTCAAGCGATATCGAAAACTGGCTGCTCATCGGCGACGAGACGGCATTGCCGGCAATCGGCCGCCGTATCGAAGAAGCGGGAGCAAGGCAGCGCATCACCGCGATTGCAGCGGTTGCCGATGCGGCCGAGCATCAGGCGTTCCAGACCGACGCGCAACTGGATGTTCGCTGGGCTCATCGGCCGCTCTCGGCGGCAACGGATCCCTCCGCATTGATAGGAGTTCTCCGGTCGATCGAGCTGCTGCCCGGCACCTTCGTCTGGATTGCGGCCGAGGCCTCCGTCACGCGCGCTCTGCGCGCCTATCTCGTCGAAGAGCGCGGTTATCCGCTGAGCTGGATCAAGGCATCCGGCTATTGGGTAAAGGGCAAGGCGGATACGACGGAGAAATTCGACTGAATGCGGATGAGGCAGGCGGCAACGCCGCCTGCTCCTCTCGATATGACGGCCAGGGCATCTTGCCGAAGCAGGCGGCTGCTCCATCTCATGGCACAGCTGTCCCGTAACAGGACAAGGTGCCCAATGATAAGATTGGGTTCACCGAAATCGCATTCCGGGCAGATTTCGACTTTCTAAATTATTTGAGATCGCAGAAGGTTAGATGCGAAGTGATGATGATGGCCAAGGCTATCGACAATCGCTTTGCAGGTTCGCGGCGCCGAGCGGGAGGCGGTGCCGGGAGCGTCATGTAAACCCCTGCCGTACGCGACGGCCAATGTTGAGGATCGAAGCAAGGTGCTTGCCGTCCCGAAAGACCCGCCGCAGACATTCCTAGCGCTGATGCTGTCGACGCTTCGCAAGGCCTTCGTCGGTATCGGTCTGGCGAGCGCCGCCATCAACGTGCTCGCCTTGACCGGCTCCTTCTTCATGCTTCAGGTGTATGATCGGGTCATTCCGAGCCATAGCCTGCCGACGCTATCCGGCCTCGTCATCATCGTCGTGACGCTCTTTCTGTTTCAAGGCGTGCTGGAGCTCCTGCGCTCGATGCTGCTCGTGCGCGTCGGCATGTCGCTTGACGAGCGCCTGAACAGAAAGGTCTTCAGCTCGCTCTTGTTCCTGCCGACCAAAAAGCGGACATCGGATGATGGCCTGCAATCGGTCCGCGACCTCGAGCAGATCCGCTCCTTTCTGTCCGGCAGCGGCTCGACGGCTCTTTTCGATCTGCCCTGGGTGCCTTTCTATCTGTTCCTCTGTTTCTTGTTTCATGTCTGGATCGGCTTCACGGCACTATGCGGCGCCTTGTTGCTGGTCGGCATTACCGTGCTCGCCGAAATGCTGTCGCGGCGACCGGCTCTGGAGGCGGCCAGGTCTTCGGCCGTGCGTCTCGGCTTCGCCCAGGCGGCGCGGCGCAACTGGGAGGCCGCCGTCGCCATGGGGTTTGCCGGCCGTCTCACCGAAAGGTGGGCAGCGATGAACGATGATTATCTCCGGCATCAGATGCGGGCGAGCACCATCGTCGGCGCATTGACCATAGCCGCCAGGATAGCGCGCATGATGCTTCAATCCGGCGTTCTGGCCGTCGGGGCAATTCTCGTCATTCGTCAGGAGGCGACCGGAGGCATCATCATCGCCAGTTCTATCCTGGTGACGCGGGCGCTGGCGCCTGTCGAGCTGGCGATCGGACAGTGGAAAGGCTTCATCGCCGCGCGTCAGGGCTGGTCGCGACTTGCCGCACTCCTTGATGCCGCTCCGCCGCAGCGGCAGCCCTTCGCCCTGCCGCCGCCGTCGCGGGAACTCGGTGTCGAGAACATCAGCGTTACTCCGCCCGGCAGCCGCGATCTCATTCTGCGCAATGTCTCGTTCAAGATACCGGCCGGCACGGTGCTCGGCGTCGTCGGCCCGAGCGCATCGGGCAAATCGTCTCTGGCACGGGCGATTGCCGGCCTGTGGCCGGTCGCCGTCGGCACCGTGAGGCTCGATCGCGCCGCGCTGTCGCAATGGGATAGCGACGAACTCGGGCGGCATATCGGCTATCTGCCGCAGGACGTGGATCTTTTCGACGGCTCGATCGCCGAGAATATCTCACGCTTCGCGGTGGGCATGCGCACGGAGCCGGTCATCGCCGCGGCGAGGGCAGCGGGCGTCTACGACATGATCGTCAAGTTTCCGGACGGCTTCGACACCAGGATAGGAGAAGGCGGATCGCGCCTTTCGGCCGGCCAGAGGCAGCGTATCGCCTTGGCAAGGGCGCTGTACGATGATCCGTTCATGGTCGTTCTGGACGAGCCGAATTCGAACCTTGACGCGGAAGGCGAGGCGGCGCTGACGGTCGCTCTCGAAGGCGTGCGGGACCGCGGCGGCATTGCGATCGTCGTCGCCCACAGGCCGAGCGCTCTGGCGGCAGCCGATACGGTGATGATCGTTGCCGGCGGCCGAATTCAGGCGTTCGGCCCGAAGAAAGACATTCTCGGGCCGTCGCCCAAGCAACTTGGAACGGCGCATTTCGCAGCCGCCGGCGGGGAGACGCGCGGATGATCCAGAGGACCCGGCCATCGACCGAACGTGCGATCCGCCGCCTGTCCCTGCTGGTGGTGGCAGCCATTCTGCTGTTGTTCGGCGTCATGGGCGGTCTTGCGGCGGCCACCAGGATTTCCGGGGCGGTGATTGCCTCGGGCAGCCTCGTGGTGGACAGCTACGTGAAACCGGTGAAGCATCTGAAAGGCGGCATCGCCCGCGCCATCCTTGTGAAGAACGGCGATCACGTTGCCGCCGGCCAGGTGCTGGTCCGGCTCGACGACACGCAGGTCAGGGCCAATCTTTCCATCATCCGCAAGCGGCTCAACGAACTTTCGGCCCGTACGGCGCGCCTGTCGTCGGAGCGTGACGGCAGGACGGACATCGCCTTTCCGGACGATCTGCTTTCGTCCGCCGGAAATGCCGATGTCGCCGCCATTCTGGCCGGCGAACGGCAACTCTTTCGCGATCGGCAGGCATCGCGCGAAGGACAGAAGTCGCAATTGCACGAGCGTATTTTACAGTTGAGGCAGGAGATCGACGGGCTCGTGGCGCAGGAGCAGGGCAAGAGGCGTGAGATCGCGCTGATCGGCAAGGAACTCGGCAGCCTTGAAGGCCTGCTTAGCCAAGGCATCATTTCGGCGACGAAAGTCTACTCCCTGCAACGCGAAAGCGCTTCGCTGAACGGCGATCTCGGCAACCTGGTCTCGTCCATCGCCCAGACCAGGGGCAAGATTGCGGAAACCGAATTGCAGGTCTTGCAGGTCGATGCCGATCGCAGCTCCGAGGTCTCGGATCAGTTGCGCCAGGCGGAAAGCGATAGCGGCCAGTTTTCCGAGCGTTTGATCGCGGCCGAGGACGATCTGAAGCGCATCGACATCAAGGCGCCGCAGGCGGGCATCGTCGATCAGTTGAGCATTCACGCCGAAGGTGCTGTCATCTCGCCGGCCGAACCGATCCTGCAAATCGTTCCGGACAAGGACGCGCTCGTGGCGGAGTTGAAACTGGCGCCGCAGGATATCGACCAGATCGCCGTCGGGCAGGCTGTGTCGTTGCGCTTTCCTGCCTTCGATCAGCGGATCACACCCGAACTGAACGGGCATGTCGACACCGTCTCGGCCGATCTGGCGACGGACCAGCGTTCCGGCCAGAGCTATTATGTGGTGCGGGCAAAGGTGGAAAAGCAGGAATGGCAGAGGCTCGGGCAGCTGACGCCGCTGCCCGGCATGCCGGTGGAAGCCTTCCTGCAGACGGGCGAGAGAAGCGTCCTGGCCTACCTGACAAAGCCCATGACCGATCAGATCAGGCGCGCATTCAAGGAGGATTAGGATCATTTCGCCAGCACTCGCGAAGAGTCCTCGGCGGCATGCGGCAGCCATGACCAAGGCAGGCCGCTTCGCGGACTGCCTTGGTCATGGCGCATTCCTTGGCCTGTTCAGATATGCCAGTCCGTCGTATGGGCGGATTGGGCCGAAGCGGCGAGCTGGGCGGCATGCTCGTCCAGGGAGTAAGCCTTGATATAGTCGATCTTCATCTCCGACCCGTTCGCAAGGCCATCCGCCGGCTCGCCTGCCTGCCCGCCGACGGCAAGATCGACCAGCATGTACATCGGCCCATGCATGTCGGACGGCGTATCGGCATGGGCGACGGCGACGTCGTCGAAATACCAGACGATCTGATCCTTGTCCCAGAGCACGCCGTAATTGTGAAAGCCGTCGGTGCTCGGCACCTCGACGGGAATGGAGTTCATCGTGTGCTGACCGGTGGCATTCGAATGCACCGTGACATTGACGGTATTGGGATTTTGCCCCCGCATCTCCACCACGTCGAGTTCCGGCGGCCAGGAGCCATCCTCCGGCAGCAGCCAGAAAGCCGGCCAGACGCCCTGGTCATGCGGCATTTCCGCCCGCATTTCGAAATAGCCGTAAGTCTGCGAGAAACTGGAATGGGTGGTCAGGATGCCTGACGTGTAGTCGTGGTTTTCGACGATCGATTTCAAGGCGTCCGGGGTTTGTTTGGCCGTAATGGTCAATACGCCGTCGGAGATGGAGAACGGGTTTGCGGATGCCGTCGGCGCATAGGATGGATTGACGTACCATTGCAGCTCGTCGTTCAGGCTGCTGCCTTTCTCCGGTGCCCAGGAATATTTCGCATCCCATGTGCCCTGGGTGCCCTCGTGCAGGGAAAGCGCATTGAAATCGTCGGAAAAGGTCTGCGTCAGAGACGATCTGTCGAGTCCCAGCTGGAACTGGTCTTCGTGCAGGTCGGAGACTGTCTTGTTGGCGAAGACCAGGCTTTCGCCATTGCCGAGATCGAGCCGGACATCGGCTCCCTCCTGCGTGGAATGGCTGACGACCTGATCGAAAGACGTCAGGCCATATTGATTGAGCCGGATCTTGTCGTCGTCGCCGAAGTCGGTGATGAGGTCGCTGCCGTTGCCCTTGGTGACGATGAAGGTATCGGCCCCGCCGCCGCCGGTCAGCACATCGTTGCCGGCGCCGCCGTCGATGGTCTGGCTGCCGCTGCCGCCCGTGATGATGTTGTCGCCATCGTTGCCGTAGGCATGACGGTTGTCGCCGGTAACGGTCAGGTTTTCGAAATTGGCCGGCAGCGTGTAGTCCATCCAGGTGTTGATGGTATCGATGCCGCCATTCGGCGCTTCGTAGGCGTGGTTGATGCTGGAGTAGAGATAATAGATATCGTCGCCGGCGCCGCCCGTCATCGTCACGTTCACGGAGGCGTCGCCCCACATGGAGTCGTTGCCGGCCGTGCCGTAGAGCACAGGCCCCGAGCCGGTGGCGGAGAAGAATCCTGTCGACGTGCCGCTATAGTAAAGTGGTTGTCCAAGGGCATTCAAAACTGAACTGGTCATGAGAAACCTCTTCCTTCGTGCCGGACGACCTCCTCCGTCGCGCTAATATGTCTCCTCGCTCATATGCGTCAGATAGCGTGCTTTGTTTTTCTGCCCAGTCCTTGCGGCAAGTTTTTTCGCTGTAGTGCTCAAGGCGGGCGCCGCCGGCACGGCATGGGGCTGGAGACGCGGCTGCCGGCCGCGTCTCCCGGCTCGGAGTTTAAAGGGAAGCCTTCACCTTTGCGGCAACGTCCGGGCTCACCCAGGTCGTCCAGATGTCCTCATGGGTCTTCAGGAAAAACCTGGCGGCGTCGTCATTGGTGCCCTGGTTGTCGGTCTGCCAGGCAAGCACGCTGTTCACCACGTCGTTCGACCACTTCCGCTTCTTCAGATAATCCATCGCCACTCCGGCCTTTTCGGCGAATTTCTTGGTGACGACGGTAAAGACTTCCGAAACGGGATAGGAATTGACCTTGGGGTTGGCGCAATCGAGGACGGACGTACAGGCATCCCACTCGGCCTTGTCGTGCGGCACGCCGAAGGAAAGACGCACCATCGGGTACTTACCGAGGATTGCCGTCGGCGACCAGTAGTAGCCGAGCCAGCCGGTCTTTTTCTCGAAGGCGTTGGCGATCGTGCCGTCAAGGGCGGCGGCGGAGCCCGTCTCGACGATTTCGAACCCCTTCTTCTCGCCATCGAGAGCCTTGAAGAGATTGCCGAGCGATGCCTGGCATTGCCAGCCGGGCGGGCAATTGTAGATGACGCCCTTTTTCGGATCGTCCGGCGAGGGAAACAGCTCCGGGTGTTCCAACGCCTGCTGGACGGTCTTGATCTCGGGATGGGCGTCCGCGAGGAATTTCGGAATCCACCAGCCGTCCTGGCCGCCCTCGGAGAGGATGCCGGCCGCGATGACCAACCGTCCTTCGGAAACAGCCTGGTCCAGCGGCGTGCGCACCGCATTGATCCAGAGCTCGGGAGCGACGTCGGGCTGGCCTTTTTCGTTCATGGAGGTGAAGGTCGGCAAGGTGTCGCCCGTAACGAGTTCGACCGAGCAGCCATAGCCTTCCTGGAGGATGATCTTGTCGACGTTTGCCGCGACGCCGGCCGATGCCCAGTTCATTTCGGCGATCGAGACCGAGCCGCAATCGGCGTGAGCGCCGCCGGCGACGGTGTAGAGTGCTGCCGCGAAGAGGGCGGCAGCAATGTGCTTCTTCATTTAAGACCTCCAGGTCCTGGATGTTGCTGTTCCGGAAGGGTGTCGCGGGATAAACCCATCGCCTGTTCTCCTTCGTTCTTGCGATCCCCAGTTACGCGAGGGTTGTGCCGGGTCATTCCGATCGGCTATCGCCGCCGGGATGCGGGGGCGATTAATGCCATAGTCGCCCCACCGTCCTATGCCGGTCGAAGCAAGGATTTGGGTTTTCCCACAGGAAATGGCCCGCAGCGGTTGGGCCACATGCGTCTCAAGCCTGAGAGACGAGGGGCGTGGCGGCGAATGAATCCGCCATCGCTGACCCGTGGGGGCTAAAGCGATTGATTGTGACTAACTTTGCCAGAATCGGCTACGCTGCGCGCGATATGAATGGCGCGTGAGCAGGAAGAGATTTCGCCGCCTGTGAGGATTCATCCGTTCGAAGCTCATCTCGTCGTCTACCGGATCGAAGAGAGCGGAGCCATTTTCGTGGTCCGCATACGCCACGGCCATGAAAACTGAGCTTGCGACCCCGTTTAGACCGCGCCGATCGAACGAATGAGGGTAGCGTGGACAGCGCGGCCCGGAGCGCATGGATTTGCGCTCCGCTTTGAACGGCGGGTGCCGATGCGGGTCGGGGGCCGTGCTCCGTCAATCATCCATGATCGCCACGGCTCTGGTCCATCCCGCGGATGCCTTTTCGATCTTTACGGGAAAGCAGGAGACCGTGAATCCGGTCGAGGGCAACGCTTCGAGATTGTGGAGCTTCTCGATATGGCAATAGCCGCGATGACGCCCCGCCTTATGCCCTTCCCAGATCAGCGATGCATCCTTGGTCGCGGCATATTTCCTTGCCGTATGCACAAAGGGCGCATCCCAGCTCCACCCGTCGGTGCCGGTCACTTTTACGCCGCGCTCCAGAAGATACATCGTGGCCTCGTATCCCATGCCGCATCCGCTCGCGACATAATTGTCCTGGCCGAAGCGGGCGCCGGCGGCCGTGTTGACGACGACGATGTCGAGCGGGCGCAGTACATGGCCAATGCGATCGAGCTCGGCTTCGACATCCTTTGCCGTGACGAGATAGCCATCCTCGAAGTGTCGGAAATCGAGTTTGACGCCGGCTTGAAAGCACCATTCCAGCGGAATTTCGTCGATCCTCAGCGAAGGGACGCCATGGTCCATGGTCGAGTGATAATGATAGGGGGCATCGAGATGCGTGCCATTATGCGTCGATAGCGTTATGCGCTCGACGGCCCAGCCCTCGCCATCCGGGAGGTCCTCGGCCTGCAATCCCGGAAAGAACGGCAGCAGCTGAGGAACGCTCTGTTTGTGATCGATATATTCGATATGGGGAATCTGGATCGGCGGATCGGCCGGAATGTCATTGGCAATCGGCACCGAGAGATCGATTATGCGTCGTGTCATGGGTTGTTTCCTCCTCCTCGCCGGCTATCAGTCCTGCCGGACGACCTTGTTCTTCAGAACGCCGATTTTTTCGAATTCGAGCTCGATCGTGTCGCCGTCCGACAGGTAGCGGCCATGCTCCAGTCCGCAGCCGTTGCCGATCGTTCCCGATCCGACGAACTCGCCGGCGAAGACGGTTTCGTCCTGCGACATATGCGCAAGGATTTCCTCAAAGCTGAACAGCATGCCTTCCGTCGTGCCGCTGGACCAAAGCTCGCCGTTGACCCGTGCTTCGGCCTTGAGCGAATAGGGGTCGCCGATCTCGTCGGGCGTGACGATCCACGGGCCCATGACGTTGGCGCCGTCGAAACTCTTGCCTTTCGCAGGCCCGAGCCAACCGGGCATTTCCCTGGCCTGCTGATCGCGGGCGGAAAAATCGTTGAAAATCGTAAAGCCAAAAATATGTTCGTGCGCTTTTTCGGCCTTGATGTTGGCGGCCGTATTCATGGTGACGATGCCGAATTCAAGCTCGTAGTCCATCACCCGGCTGTAGCGGGGCCAGACCACCGTCGAGCCGGGTCCGCGCACGATCATGCGATTGGTGATGTAGTAGATCGGCAGCTCGCGGTAGACCGCGGGAAGCTCGGCAAGCGGTTCGGCATCGATCGCGGCAAGCAAAGCGGGATCGCCGGAAGCCATCAGGCGGCGCATGCCGACCGGGGACTGGCGAATATGAAGCGGGAAGCTCATGCCGTCCCGCATCTGTCGTGGCAGGGGAAGGGGCGCTTCCAGACCGACCGCTTCAAGAGGCACGGACAGATCCTCCTCCTTCGACCGGTCCGCAAATAGCCGGGCTGCCCGTTCGAGGCCTAGCTGTCCCGCATCGATCAGGGACAGCATCGAGGAAAACGTGCCGATGTCGGCTCCTGCCCGAAGGCTTGCGGCCGTCAGGTCGAACAACAGGCGGTCGTCGTCATGGACAAGTGCGATGTGCTCTTCGCCGCTTCCGTTTCTAAAGGTCGCTAACTTCATGAGATGGCCCCATTGAAAATATATATATTTTGTGTCTATATCGATAAACGAAATTTTTCTATATGAAAAGATGAATCTTGGGAGGAATGAGATGAGGACTTTGATCACGCTCGCCGGTGCGGGCTTGCTGTTGTCGGCTGCGCTCTCGACTGCGGCGATGGCGGCCGATACGGCGATTTCCGTCGGCTGCACGGCGACCACCGACTGCGCCAATGCCGCCATCGCCGTCGAAGACGGTATCTTCAAGAAGAACGGAATAGACGTTCAGTTGACTCTGATCGGCCTGAATTCGAATATTCCGGCCGCGTTGCTGTCGAATTCGGTTCAAATCGGCGGGCCGACCCCATCGGTCTTCCTGCAGGCCGTCGACGGCGGGCTTGATCTGGTCGCGGTCGATGGCGCCTCGTCGACGGCAAAGTCCACCTCGGATTCGGTCGGCGTCGTGGTTCCCGCCGGCAGTTCCATCAAGACGGCCAAGGACTTCATCGGCAAAAAAGTCGGTGCGCCCGGCATTGGCGCTTTCCTGCAGGTGCTCTTCGTCAAATGGCTGATGGATAACGGTGTCGACCCCAAGCAGGTCAACTTCGTGGAGGTTACGTTCCCGACGATGAACGACGTGCTGAAATCCGGCGCCGTCGATGCCGTGGTTTCCGCCGATCCCATCATGTCGCGCATCACGTCCAGCGGCACGGGGACGGTCGTTGCGCATTTCCTCGATTCCCTGCCGGAAAAGCGCCCGCAGATCCTTTATGCCGCTTCGCGGGACTGGGCCGAAGCGCATCCCGATGCGGTGACGGCCTTCCGTAAATCCATCGAAGAGGCATCCACCATCGTCAACAGCCAGCCGGACAAGGCAAAGGCGGCAATTTCCCGCTTCACCAAGATCTCGCTCGATGTCCTGTCGTCGATGAAAGTCTCGATTGCCGATCCCAAGCTGACCAGCGAAGAACTTGAATGGTGGGTCGATGTGATGGACAAGCAGAACATGCTGCAATCCAAACCAGACGTAGACAAGTTGATCTTGAAATGACCGAAACGAAAGCACGCGAGACGAAGACGCAGGATCAGGAGGAGAGCCTGGGGACAGACACGCTCAGCGAGCGTGCCGCGGGGCTGGTCGAGCAGGATATTCTGTCCGGTCTCTGGAAGCCGGAGACTCGGCTCGGTATCCATGCCTTGTCGGCCCATTATGGCATCGGCGCGACTCCGTTGCGCGAGGGGCTTACCCGGCTTGCCGCCAAGGGGCTCATCTCGATCGTCGGCCAGCGCGGCTTTCGGGTCGCCAGCGTCTCGCGTGCCGATCTTGAGGATATTACCAACGTGCGCAAGCTGGTCGAGGCGGAAGCGCTGCGACTATCCATGCGCTTGGGCGACGATGCATGGGAGGCCGGCATATTGGCGGCCTTGCATCGCCTCCGTCGCAACGTGCAGACCAATCCCGAGCAGATGCGGGACGGCAATCCGGAATTCGATATCCTTCACAAGGCTTTTCACAAGGCATTGATTGCGGCTTGCGGGTCCGAGCGCATGCTGGCGCTCCACGACAGCCTTTACCTGCAGGCCTATCGCTATCGCCGGGCAATGATGCGCACGATGCGGGAGCCCGCCTGGTTCATCCATCAGCATCAGGAGCTTGCCGAGCTTGCGATCGCCCGCGACGGGGAAACAGCCGTTTCCCGTCTCTGCCAGCATCTCCATCACACGCTCGACATCGTCTATGATTCCGCCGAGCCAAGGACAATAGAATGACCCCATCTTTGGCAACGCGTCGCCCTGCCATCGCCTTCGAAAACGTTTCGCTTGCCTATGGAAACCGCGCGGTGATCTCGGAGCTGAGCTTTTCGGTCGCAAGCGGCGAGATTGCATGCGTCATCGGCCCGTCCGGCTGCGGCAAGACGACGGCGCTCAGAATGGCCGCCGGACTGGTTCGGCCGGCCAGTGGAAATGTCGCGGTTCTGGGTAAAAGCCTTGCCGGCCCGCGGCGCGATGTCGCCATTGTCTTTCAGGACTATGGCAAGGCGCTTCTTCCCTGGCGAACGGCCCGCGGCAATGTTTCCCTGGCGCTGGAGGCCATCGGTATTCCTGCCCGGGAGCGCGGCGACATGATCGATCCGCTGCTTGCCAAGGTCGGGCTTGCCAGCCATGCCGACAAATATCCTACCGAAATGTCGGGCGGCATGCAGCAGCGTCTGCAGATCGCCCGCTGTCTTGCACAAAAGCCCGACGTGATTTTGATGGACGAACCGTTCGGCGCGCTTGATGCGATGACCAGGCAGGGCCTTCAGGACGAAATGCTGTCGATCGTCGCCGAAACCGGCACCACCGTCTTCTTCGTTACCCACGACATCGAGGAGGCGATCTATCTTGGCGACAAGGTCATCGGACTACTGCCCAATCCGGGTCGGATCGGGCAGGTTTTCGATATCGGACTGCCACGCCCGCGGAATCAGTTGACCACGCGGGAAATGCCGGAATTCCTGGCCTTGCGCCGTGCTTTGTTCGACTTCATCGAGAAGGCTGAGCAATGACGAAGACGGTCAAAGCGCTTGTGGTGCCTTTTTTCCTGCTGCTTCTCGCAGAGCTTGCCGCACATCTTTCGCCCACGACCAGCGATGCGCTGTCTCCCCCGAGCGCCGTCGTTCTGGCGCTTGTCCGCGCTTTTGGAGACGGTTCGCTTCTGGTGGCAACCGGAGACACGCTGATCGCAGCGCTGGGTGGCCTGTTCATCGGGGCTGCGATCGGTCTGCTGCTCGGGATATTCCTCGGCCTCGTGCCCCTGCTTGGCAAGGCCACCTATCTGAGCATCGAAGTGCTGCGGCCCATCCCATCGGTTGCGCTACTGCCGATCGCGATGCTGGTCTTCGGCTTCGGCTACCGGATGGAAATCGCGATCGTCGCCTTTTCGTGCCTCTGGCCAATGCTGATTTTGACGCGCGCGGCGTTCTTCGGCGTGGAGCCGCGTTTGCTGGAGGTTTCCAGAGCCCTGGGGCTGAACGTGCTGGCCCGCGTCTGGAAGATCATTCTTCCGGCATCGCTGCCGCGGATTATCGTCGCCTTCCGGCTTGCCGCCGGCATCGCGCTCGTCGTTGCCGTGACGGTCGAGATTGCCGTCAATCCGCTCGGCCTCGGCTATGGCATCCTCGTTGCGCAACAGGCGCTTCGCCCGGATCTCATGCTGGCCTATCTGCTATGGGTCGGCATCGTCGGCTACGCGTTCAACGGATGCCTTTCCTATCTGCAGCGCCATCTTGGCCGGGCCGCCTTGCCGGGGACGACGCTGCGATGATGGCCCGGCTTTTTTCTCTTGTCTGCGGTCTTTTGCTTGCTGCGGCTCTCGTCGGTCTTTGGCAATGGGTCGCCGATCACCGCCTTGTTTCCCCTGTGTTCCTGCCGGGTCCCGATCGCGCCTGGGCGGCGCTGATCAAGGGATTTTCGACGGGAGACCTTATGGGGAAGCTGCTGGCAACCATCGAGCGGATGTTCTGGGGCTGGCTTGTCGCGTCGCTGGTCGGCATCGTGCTCGGCGCGGCGATCGGCATTTCCGCGAGCTTGCGCTACTTTCTGGGGCCGACGCTGGAATTTCTGCGCCCATTGCCCGCCTCGGCAATCATTCCGGTTGCGATCGCATTGCTCGGCCTCAGCGACGGCATGGTTCTTTCGGTCATCGTGTTTGGCGCCCTTTGGCCCGTGCTGTTGTCGACCATCCATGGTTTTGCCAGTGTCGAGCCGACCCTTTACGAAGTCGGCCGGGCGCTCGGCCTGTCGCGCGGTGCTACTATCGTCAAGATCGCCCTGCCTTCGGCAAGTCCCGACATTCTGGGCGGTATGCGGCTGGGCCTGACCGTCGCCCTCATCGTTGCCATCGTTTGCGAGATGCTCGCCGGCCGCGACGGCCTTGGTAACTGGATCCTTTTGGCGGCGCGCGCATTTCGAGCGCCGGACCTCTACGCGGGTGTCATCCTGCTCGCGGCCCTGGGATGCCTCACCTCCTTCGCCTTGGCGGGCGTGGAGGCGCGATTGCTGCGCTGGCATCGTCGGCGGAGGTAACTGCCGAGCCCCGACTTGCTGCCGCCGGCCCGGCCTTCGCTGCTCATCGGAAGAGGTGCAGCGGTGTCCAGACGACGGATATTGGCGGAGCCCCCGCCAAGCGCGGTCGCCTGCCGTTCACAATCCCTCTTCCCGCGCATAGGTCGCGAGCACATCGGGAAGATCGTTCTCGGAGCTGCCTTTCAGCAAGGCGCGCGTGGTAATGGCATCGATATGATGCCGCATGAGGGCGCATGCCTTTTCCCGTTCATTGCTGTCGAGGGCCGCGATCAGCTCGCGATGCTCCGACACAGCACAATCGGGCGAATGTGGGCGTCCATAAAGGGAGAGGATGAGCGACGAGCGCGAAACCAGTTCGGTGACATAGCGGAGAAGCACGTCGTTTTCCGTCAGTTTCGCCAGGAGAACGTGAAATTCCCCGGCGAGCTGGATGGACGACGACGCATTGCTGGCGCGGGCCATATCTTCCGCCTCGACATGAGCCTCTAGCTGACGGATCTGCTGCTGCGTCAGCTTGCCGATCAGCGTGTCGACGACCAGGGTTTCGAGCGCTTGGCGAACCGCGAAAATATGGTGCGCCTCTTCGAGGCTGGGCTGCGCGACACAGGCGCCTTTGTGCGGGCGCAGCTCGATCAGACCCTCGCCGCTCAGCCGCGCCAATGCCTGCCTGACGATCGTCCGGCTCACGCCCAGCCGTTCGCCGATCGAGTCCTCCGGCAATTTCGCGCCAGCGGCCAAAGCCTGATCGAGAATGGCACGCTTCAACGCGCGATAGACGGCATCGGATTTGGATATCGCCGATTTCTTGTTCCGAAGTGTCGGTACCATTGGTTGTCCAGAATTATGACTTGAGCGCGGGGCGGCATAGAGACAGCTCGGCCCCGGAGATCGGGAACGGTATCATCGCGCCGCCAAGCGCGTAAAGGCGTAGAACAGCGGGACTGCTTCTGCTCGTCCTGATGTGAGTCCGGTGTTTTCATGACGTGGGACGCCGAGCCTGCGCAACGCGAAAGTCCGACGATGCGGCCGGGCGAGGCGGCCTCTGCGGGCCTTTGGTTCTCCTTGCGGCGCAGGAATGGGTCGCGTCATCCTTGAGCGACCGAAGGCGTTGCCGCCGGTCCGGGAGCTATCCGATATGCTGCGGTCCGCCGCAGAGCATGCCGTCGCGCGCGACCACCTGTCCGCGCCGGATGACGGTCCGCTTCTGCGGGGTTAGCGCAACGGCCTCGGCCAAAGTTCGGGCGGGAACAAGCACAAGATCTCCCCGGCAGCCTTCTAAGAGGCCGTAATGCGTCAGACCGATGCCTTCAGCGCCGCCAAAGGTGCAAATGCCGGCCGTTTCCTTGAGATCTGCGTCATTGGTCATGCCGTTGCGCTGCGCGAGATATTTGGCACGTTCCAGCATGTCGCCGTTGCCCCAAGGTTCCCAGGTGCCCTGAATGCCGTCGGAGCCGGATGCCATGACGACACCGGACTGGAGCAGGACGCGCAGCGGCAGCGCCGGCGCGGAGGGGCTGCCGACCGTCATTACCGCAATCCGCTCGGCTGCGAGCGCGTCGATAAGCGAACGCTGCCGCTGGGGATCGAGCATGCCGAGGCAATAGGCATGGCTCACCATGACCTTTCCTTGCAGCGAAAGCGCGCGCGTCCGCTCCAGGATCAGCTCCAGGCAAAATGCGCCCAAATCTCCCGGCTCGTGCAGATGAATGTCGATTGGCTTTTGATAGCGGTCGGCAAGGGAAAAGATCGCATCGAGATGCCGCACGGGGTCGCGGTCGATGCTTGCGGGGTCGATCCCTCCGACAATATCCGCGCCAGCCTTGATCGCTTCCTCCATCAGGGCCAATGTGCCTTCGCGAACCAGCATGCCGCTCTGGGGAAAGGCGACGATCTGCACGTCGACCAGGTCCTTGACCTTGTCGCGCGTTTCGACGACGCCTTCGATGTTGGCGATGCCGATTTCCGTATCGACGTCGACATGGCTTCGAACATGCATCACCCCGAACGCCAGCGTCTGCATGATCTGTCGCATGGACTGGCGCCGCGCATCGATCCCCAGTTCCCGCTTCGCCCGCCGGTCGGCCAGAATCCGTTCGTTGCGTGTGGGGCCGACACGATTCTCGAACCAGTCCATGCCGACCAATGTCTTGTCGAGATGCGTGTGCGCCTCGACAAGTCCGGGAAGGGCGATCTGGCCGCCTCCGTCGATTTCGACCGCGGCCTTCTGCCGGCCGCGTTCGGCAAACCAGCCGTCACGAATGTAGAGATCGGACAATTGCCCGCCGAAGGGTCTAACATTGCGGATCAAAATATCTGCCGTCATGGACGTCTCCCTTGTTCTGCTTGCGATTGCTGCCGGTGTCGTCATCGGGCGAGCTCGGCCCGCTTCACCATCGTTCCGAAGGCTCTTTCGGCACGATCGAGGATTGCGTCCTCGTCGTGGTGGACGAGCTTGCGGGCGCGCATCAGAACGCGGCCGCCCACGATCGTCGTATCCACGTCGGCGCCGTTTGCAAACCGCGCGAGCCTCTGCAATGGATTTGCCGGCGGCCAGAGATGCGGCTGGCGCATATTGACCAGGATGATGTCGGCGCGCTTGCCCGGTTCGAGCGATCCGATTTCGCTTTCCATCGACAATGCGCGTGCGCCCTCGATCGTGGCCATTTCCAGCAATTGCTCCGGCGGCATGACGCGGTCGTCCCTGAAATGCCGCGCATGATACCGATGCGCTTGAAACATGTTCCTGAACATGTCGAACGGCCGGTCGGGCGCGGCCGCGTCCGTCCCCAGCGATACGGTAATCCCCTGCTCGGCAAGCTCCGGCGCCGGGCAGCGGCCGGATACCGACATCAAGGCGCTCGGATTGTGCGCCACTTTTGCACCGGTGCGCTTGAGGGCCGCCATATCGTCGTTCGTGAGATCGATGCAATGCGCGAGAAGCGAACGATCGTCGAAGAGGTCGAACGCGGCATTGGCGGCAATCGAGCCGTCGCGGTGCCCATCCTGGATGAGCAGCAGTTTCCCTTCCCGTGCGAGACTTCTCAACTGGCAGAGTAGATTGTATACAGTCTCACTCTGCAACTCAGCCATGTCGAACACCGGAAGCGACAAGGCGATGCGGATACGGTCGTCACGGTTTGTCCACTCTTCGGCGAGCTCTTTGCATGCGGCAAGCTGCTCGCCGGGCAAGACTTCGCGCTCGATGAACGTGTCCTGGTCGTATGTGCGGTAGACATGCCGTCCCGGCCGGTTCGGACCTACCGCCAGAACCTCGCGCACGCCCATGTCGAGCACCGCGGCAAGATGAGCCCGGGCGGCTGCCGGCGTCTCCGTGCGCATGATATCCGGGCCGCCGCCAAACAGCAGGGCCGCCGTGGTCGTGCCGCACTTGATCCGCTCCAGGGCCGATAATGCCGCCTCGGCAGCCCAGAATTCGGTATCCGTCGCCTGCGCATAGATACGTCCGGTGATGTCCATCCATTGGTCCGAACCGTCCCCCAGTCCTTTCGTCAGCGTGTGGCCCGCATGGGCGTGCGTGTCGATGAGACCCGGCATGACGGCCATGTCAGATGCGTCGATGCGTTCGACGTCCGCGGGCACGTCCAATGCCATGTCCGACACGGTGGAAATGCGCCCGTTCTCGATGAGGACATGGCCCTTTTCCAGAATGCGGCGGTCCGCATCCATGGTGATGACGACACCGTTTTCAATCAATAACGCCTTCGCCATGGCAGCTCCTCCTCGGGCAATTTGCAGGCATATTGTACACAATCTCGCAAATTCGAAACTGAATGCTTGCTATTGTGCACATCATATGTACACTAATTCGCGGGAACAATTGTATTCAATAAAACCGAAAATATGTATACAAAAAACGGGAGACCGATGTGAAAAACTACCTGAAAGCCCTTTTGGCCGGGCTTGTGATCCTCGTTCCGCTGGCAACCCCGTCGCTTGCGAAGACGCTTCGCTGGTCTTCGGCAGGCGACGTCATCTCTTATGATCCAAACGCGCAGGTCGACAGCTTCACGCAGAGCGTGCAGAATATGGTCTATGATGGGCTGGTGCGCCGCAACAAGGATCTCGCGATCGAGCCGGCGCTCGCGACCTCTTGGGAAGTGATCGAACCGACGCGGTGGCGCTTCCATCTCCGCCAGGGCGTGAAGTTCCACGAGGGACAGCCATTCAACGCCGACGATGTCGTCGCCACCATCCAGCGGCAGATCGATCCAGGCGCGCGCAATCGCGAAAACCTCTCGGCCGTCATCGGCGTCGAGAAGGTGGACGAATACACCGTCGATCTGATCCTGCGTGGCCCTTATCCGCTTCTGCTGAACGATCTCACGGCAATCTACATGATGAGCAAGCCGTGGATGGCGGAGCACGATGCGCTCAAGCCCGGCAACGCGTCTACCGGCGTGACGACCTATGCCAGCAATCATGCCAACGGCACCGGCGCATTCAAGCTGGTGAGCTACGAGCCGGATTCCCGCTCGGTCTTCGCCGTCAACGAGAACTGGTGGGACAAGCCGCAGCATAACCTCACCGGCGTCGAGTTTCGCCCGATCGCATCCGATGCCACGCGCGTCGCAGCGCTGCTCTCCGGCGAGCTTGACATGATCGCGCCGGTTCCGCTGCAGGATATCGACCGGATCAGCAACACGCCAGGGCTGAAGGTTGTCGAGAATCCGTCGCTGCGGGAGATCTTTCTCGGCTTGAACTTTCGGCCGGAACTCCATGCCGCCCCCGGCAAGCCCAATCCTCTGCTCAACGTGAAGGTCCGTCAGGCTCTCTGGCATGCGATTGATCTCAATTCGATCCAGAAGCGCCTGATGCGCGGGAAGTCGCGTGTATCCGGCATGCTCGTCGCTCCGGAGGTGACCGGCTACGACAAGTCGATCGATGTGCCCTTGGCCTATGATGTCAAGGAAGCGAAGTCGCTGCTGGCGGACGCCGGATATCCGAACGGCTTCAAGGTCGGTCTGGCATGCCCCAACGACCGCTATATCGCCGACGAGCAGATTTGCCTGGCGATTGCCTCCATGTGGGCCAAGGCGGGCGTACAGACGGACGTCAGCGTCGAAAGCAAGACGACCTATTTCCCGCGCATGGATAAAGGCGATCTCGACATCTACATGCTCGGCTGGGCGTCGCTGCCGCCCATGGATGGCTACAGCGTCCTGCAGGCGCTCCTGGCGACCAATGACGGAAACTTCGGTGGCAGCAATCCCAACGGTCTCTCCGATCCGAAGATCGATGCGCTGGCGCGTTCCGCCTCGGTCGAACTCGACGAGGGCAAGCGTGTCGCCATGCTGAAGGACGCCTTCAAGATCGCTCACGACGAGGCACTCTATCTGCCGCTGCATCAGCAGCCGGTTGCCTGGGCGATGAGCGACAAGGTGGATATGCCGCAGTTTCCCGACGAGTATGTGCGTCCCTGGTTCGCGCAGATGAAATAAGGCAACTCCTGCTACGATCTTGAGAAATGGTGGGGTCTCGAGATTGGCTGCCTGCACCGGGCGACAGCCCCGGTGCAGGCAGATAGGGGCGAAGCGGAATGCCGCTCGTCATGCCGGTTCGGTCCGTTCCGCATTCCGATGAGGGAATGGAATACGCAAAGCAGCACAGGCTCCGCCTTTCATCGGCCGGGCGTGCTCCCTGCAAGGTATTTTCGGATGATCAGAATTCTATCGGTGAGGCTGCTTCAGGCCATCCTGGTAATGGTCGCGGTCACGGCCATCGCCTTCGTCATGTTCCGTTTTGTCGGCGATCCTGTCGCCGCAATGGTCCGGGAGGGCGCAACGCAGTCGGAGAAGGATGCGCTTCGCGCCGCCCTCGGACTGGACAAACCGCTCGTCGTCCAATTCCTGGAATTTGTCGGCCGGGTGCTTCAAGGCAACTTCGGCACGAGCTTTCGCTATCAGCAGCCGGTTGCCGTTCTTCTGCTGAGCAGGCTTCCCGCGACGATGGAACTCGTGTTCGTTGCGACGGTCATGTCGCTTGCCGTCGGCATTCCGCTCGGCGTCGTTTGCGCGCTAAAGCCGAACGGCTTCTTCTCGCGGTTGACCCAATCCGCGACCCTGGTCGGCATCTCCATGCCTACCTTTGTCACCGGATTGCTGCTGATCCTGATCTTCGCCGTCAATCTGCGGTGGCTGCCGTCCTCCGGGCGAGGCGAGGTCGTGGATCTCGGCTTCTGGCAGACCGGCTTCCTGACCATATCGGGCCTGAAGTCGCTGATCCTGCCGTCAATCACGCTGGCTCTGTTCCAGCTGACGCTGATCATGCGCCTGGTTCGTTCGGAAATGATCGATGTGCTGTCCTCCGACTATATTCGTTTTGCTTTTGCGCGAGGGCTTCCCCGGTCGTATATCTATGGGCGTCTCGCACTTCGCAACGCATTGATGCCTGTGGTCACGGTCACGGGTCTGCAGATCGGCCAGCTGATCGCCTTCGCGATCGTCACGGAGACGGTGTTCCAGTGGCCCGGCATGGGCCTGCTCTTCACGAACGCGGTCGGATATCCGGACATACCCGTCCTCTCGGCCTACCTTCTCTTCGTCGGCTTCCTGTTCGTTCTGATCAACATGATCGTCGATATTCTCTACACCTTCATCGATCCCCGCTTGAGGACAAGGTAATGGCCACGCAAGCTCGTATATTGAAGAGGCTTCCCCCGGTTTCGGTGATGATTGCCGGCCTTGTTCTGGCGATCATGCTGGTGCTTGTGATCTTCGCGCCGATGATCGCTTTTCGGATTGCGGATATCCGTCCTCATCGGTGTCGGGGCAGTGGTGTTCGCAGCGGCCGTCGGCGTCGCCCTCGGCCTGATTGCAGGCTTCTTCGGGGGTATCGTCGACAGCATCGTCATGCGTATCGCCGATATTCTCGTCAGCTTCCCGACCATCCTCGTCGCGCTGCTGATCAGCGGCATTGCCCGCGCGCAGCTCGATGCCGATACCATTCTTGTGTGGGCCCCCGTTCATCCTGATCTTCGCGATAGCGGTCAACGAATGGGTGCAGTACGCCCGCACGGTGCGCGCCTCCAGCATGGTCGAGATATCGCGGGACTATGTCCGGGCGGCAAAGGTGATCGGGCTGCCGCCATCGCGCATCATGCTGCGTCACATCCTGCCCAACGTCATAAGTTCGGTCATGGTCATTGCGACCATCAATCTGGCCGGCGCCATCCTGACCGAGGCGACACTGTCGTTCCTCGGCGCGGGCATGCCGCCAACCTATCCGTCGCTCGGCACGCTTATTCGGATCGGCAACCAGTTTCTGTTTTCCGGCCTTTGGTGGATCGCGGTCATGCCGGCCAGCGTGCTCGTCATCCTTGTTCTGGCGGTCAACATAATCGGTGACTACCTGCGCGATCGATTCAATCCCAAGCTGATGGCACACTGATGAAAAAGACAACGCCACCCATCCTGGAAATCAGGAACCTTCGGGTTGAATATCCACTCGCCAACGGGGAGATCCTGGCCGCCGTCGACAACGTCGACCTCACGATTGCGCCCGGCGAGATCCATGCCCTGGTCGGCGAGTCCGGCGCAGGCAAGACGACGGTCGGAAACGCGCTGATGGGTCTTCTGCAGACTCCCGGCCGGATCGCATCGGGCACGATCGAGATCGCCGGCAAGTCGGTCGACGTGCGCACCGGCCGCACCCGGGGCATTGTCCCGGGCCGCGATGTCGGGGCGATCTTTCAGGACCCGATGACGAGCCTCAATCCGCTTTTCACAGTGGAAAACCAGCTGTGCGAAGGCATGCTCACGCACCTGAAAATCAGTCGGCGCGAAGCGCGCGCAAAGGCTCTCGAACTCATGAAGGCTGTCGGTATTCCCGAGCCGGAACGCCGGCTCGGCAGCTATCCGCACCAGCTGTCGGGCGGACAGCGCCAGCGTGTCGTCATCGCGACGGCGCTGGCATGCGAACCGCAACTGATCGTAGCGGACGAGCCGACGACCGCGCTCGACGTCTCCGTGCAGGCGCAGATCCTCAGACTGATCCGCGATCTTGCCGACGCCCGTCAGGTGGGCATTCTTCTGGTCACGCACAACATGGGCGTCGTCGCCGAGATTGCCGACCGCGTCACGATCATGCAGAACGGACGCGTGGTGGAAAGCGGACCCGCGCGCGACGTGCTTACCTCGCCAAAGGCGCCGTATGCCCGTACGCTGATATCGGCCGTTCCGCCGATCGACACGCGGCTGGAGCGTCTGCCGGTTCCGAGCGAGGCGACCGAAACCACGCTCAGCGCCCGCGAGGCCGTTCGCACGAAGAGTGCCGGTCGCGGCGGAGCCGGGCAAAACGATGTCGTTCTCGATGTTCGCGACCTCTGCGTCGATTATGGCAGCCGCTCGTTCATACCGGGCAGCAAGCTCTCGGTGTTTCGAGCGGTGAAGAATGTCTCGTTCGACGTTCGGCGCGGCGAAATCTTCGGCCTCGTCGGCGAATCCGGCTGCGGCAAGACCACTGTCGCGAACACGATTGCCGGTCTTGTCAAACAGACGACGGGAAAGATCGGGTTCCAGGGCAGCGATCTGGCCGCGCGGCGCGACAGGCAGATATCCCAATCCCTGCAGATGGTGTTTCAGGACCCGTATTCCGCACTCAATCCGCGGCTGCGCATCAACTCGGCGATAGCCGAGCCGATCCTGTTCTATAAACTCGCCTCGACGATGGCCGAGGCGAGGGCCGATGCAAGGACATTGCTCGAGGCCGTCGGTTTGCCTGCCGATGCCGGCGCCCGGTTTCCGCATGCCTTTTCCGGAGGCCAGCGGCAGCGTGTGGCGATCGCGCGGGCGCTGGGGCCGCTGCCATCCATGCTCGTCTGCGACGAGCCGACCTCTGCGCTCGACGTCTCGGTTCAGGCGCAGATCCTCAATCTCCTCAAGGATTTGCGCGATCTGGCCGGCCTTTCGATGCTGTTCATCAGCCATGATCTCGCCGTGATACGCCAGATGTGCGACCGCGTCGCCGTCATGAAGGCAGGGGAGATTGTCGAGCTGGCCGATACCGAAACCTTGTTCTCGGCGCCACAGCATGATTATACGCGCGAACTTTTGCGCCTGGCTCCCTCGCTCGATCGTATTCTCTCCAGAGAGAATGCCGGCGCCAACTTGTGAGAATTTGAAGCAATGGCAGACATCCTGATTAGAAACGGCACCGTGATTGCCATCGACGACGAGCGGCGGATCATTCCCGATGGCGCGGTTGCCGTCGAGGGCGACCGGATCGTCGCCGTCGGCCCCACCGAGGAGGTGGCAAGGAACCATCCGTCCCGCGAAACCATCGATGCCAGCGGCATGGTCATCATGCCCGGTTTGGTCGACAGCCATGCCCACGCCGGCCATGGCCTCATCAAGACGATGGGAGGTGGCCGAGGCGATCTCTGGTATCGCGCCTGCCAGGGCGCCTACACTGTCGGTTCGACGCCGGAGTTCTGGTATGCCGAGGCGCAGCTTGCGGCGCTGGAACGCCTCCGCTTCGGCGTAACGACAGGGGTTTCCCTGCTGGGTGGCGGCGATTCCATCATGCGTACGGACGAGGCCGCCTATGGCGACGCCCATATGGAAGGCGTCCTCGGCATCGGTACGCGATCGGTTGTTGCCGTTGGCACGACGCGCCCTCCGCATCCTTTGACCTATGCGCGGTGGGAAGGCTCCGTGCGGTCGGACTATGCCGTCTCTTTCGAACAGCAGCTCGCGACGTGCCGGAGCCTCGTCGATCGCTGGCATCGCAGCCACGAGGATCGTCTCCATGTCGCCCTGCTGACGCCGACGCTGCATCGGGAACAGCTCGATTCACCCGGCGCGGAGGAAGCGATTGCGCAATCGCGCACGGTCAAGCGCCTGGCCGACGAGCGAGGCCTGCTCTTCACCCAGGACGGCCATACGAAAGGCAGCGTCCGCATCGCAAGGGACATCGGCATTCTCGGTCCGCGCACGCTGCTTTCGCATGCCACCGGTCTCGATCAGGATGAAATCGCGATCTGTGCGGAAACGGCGACACGTATCGTTCACAATCCAAGCGCCATTGCCGCCATTCTCGCGCGCTGCCCGGTGCCGGAGCTTCTGGATGCGGGCGTCGTCGTTGCGATCGGCTCCGATGCGACCGCCCCCGACCGGTCCGCGGATATGTTCCGGCATATGCAGCAGTGCATGCACTATCATCGCACCCATTTCCACGATCCGAGCTGGCTGCCGCCGGGCAAGGCTCTGGAAATGTGCACGATCGACGCCGCGCGCGCCATTGGGCTCGATCACGAAATCGGATCGCTGGAACCAGGCAAGAAGGCGGATATCATCCTCGTCGATCTGCGGCGTCCGCATCTCTATCCGGCCAACATGCCGGAATTCAGGATTACCTATTTTGCAAACGGCAACGACGTTCATACCGTCATGGTGGGCGGCCGCGTGCTGCTGCGCGATCGCAATCCCGTCAACATCGATCAGGATGCGGTTCTTGACGCCGCGCAACGCGAGACCGAACTGATGATCGATCGGCTGGGATTGCGGGATCTGCTGCGGACGCCCGAGATGTTCTGGCGTCACAGCCGCGACACCAACCTCATCGAGTAGGCGCTCCCCAGAATCCTCAAGGACATCCTCAAGGACGCCGCGATCGCCATTCCGGCGGCGTCCTGTCGGCGTGCCGGGCTTGTGCCGGATGGTGCCTCAAACGCCTGCGCGCAAACGCCGTCCCTCACACCAATCCCTTGATTCCACCGCACGCGGCGCCGTCTCCAGCATCTTTTAAAGTCTCGTTTCGGGCGCACGGCCGTACTTTAGGCATCCGCGAAATTCGCTTGGACAAATGGCAGCCATTCCAAAAATCGATATTGACGCCGCTCGGCTCAAGTACGACAAACGAAGTTGCATTTCGACCCCGCCCATTGGACGTCGTGCCGAAAACAAACTGATTAGGCTCAAGAAATAAGGCCGAGCAGTTCCTGGCTCGGCCAGTTCAGCGGATGATAATGACAAGAGAACAGGATGATCAGGCCGGATCGACGGCAGGCGGCGCCGTTTCCGGATATCTGAAGACCACGCGCCGCCAATTGCTGGCGGGCTCGACCTTGCTGCTGGCCGATCTGGCCTTCCATATGCCCGCGCTGGCTGAAACGGCGCCGGCAGCGATTGCAGCGGACCCGGCTTTTCTCGCCTTGTCGCGCAAGATAACGGGCAAAGACCAGCTCTCGCCGGTTACGGCAGAGAGGATACACGTCGCGCTTTCGGCAGACGACCCGGCTCTTTCGGACAAGCTCGGTAAGCTGGCCGGGCTTTCGACCTCGGCCGCGTCGCCGGCCGCCCTCAAGCAGGCGGCGTCCGCCGTTGGCCTCGATGGTCTGATGATGGCGATCGTGTCCGCATGGTATACGGGCACGGTCGACACCAAGGCCGGTCCCGTCGTCGTCGCCTACAAGGACGCCTTGATGTATCAGCCGGTCGCCGATGGTTTGACCGTGCCGACATATTGCAGCCGGGGTCCCCTCTGGTGGAGCGATCTTCCTCCGCAAGTCACCCGCGTTCCGCAAAACAATCCGAAAGTACTGTGATCATGACATCACCCGTTTTCTCGAATGGCGATGCGACAGCGGATGTCGCCATCGTCGGATCTGGCGTTGTCGGCGCTCTGATCGCGGAGCAGCTGGCGGCCGAAGGCCATGCCGTTCTCGTGCTGGATGCCGGCTTGCGGATCGAGCGCGCGCAGGCGGTGGAAAACTGGCGTAACATGCCCTTCAAGAACCGTGCCGGCTCCGACTTTCAAGGATTGTATCCGCAATCGAAGTGGGCGCCGGCACCGCTTTATTGGCCGGAGAACAACTATGTCGAGCTGTCCGGGCCCGACGGCAAGGGGTTCAAGCAGGGTTATCTCAAGACCGTCGGCGGCACCACCTGGCACTGGGCGGCGTCGTGCTGGCGGCATCTGCCCGTCGATCTGAAAATGCGCTCGACCTATGGCGTCGGCCGCGACTGGCCGATTTCCTACGATGCGCTCGAACCCTATTACTGTCGCGCCGAGGAAGCGATGGGGGTTGCCGGTCCCAATGATCCGGCGCTCCAGTCGCCTTCCGAGCGCAGCAAGCCTTATCCGATGGACATGGTTCCGTGGAGCTATGGCGACAAGCGTTTTGCCGAAATCGTCAATGCGCACGGCTACCGCTCCGTTCCGATACCGCAGGGGCGCAGCACAAGGCCGTGGAAGGGGCGCCCGACCTGTTGCGGCAACAACAATTGCCAGCCCATCTGTCCCATCGGCGCGATGTATAACGGCATCCACACCGTCATGGCGGCGGAAGCCCTCGGCGCCGTCGTGCTTGCCGAAGCGACTGTTTACAAGATCGACACCGACGAGAACAACCGCATTACGGCCGTTCATTGGTACGACAACGAGCACCGCTCGCACAAGGTCACGGCGAAGGCATTCGTCGTTGCCTGCAATTCGATGGAATCGCCTCGCCTGCTTCTGGCGGCGGCGGACGATCGCAATCCGGCCGGCATCGCGAACTCGTCCGATCAGGTCGGCCGGAACATGATGGACCATTCCGGATTCCACTGTTTCTTCCAGGCCGACGAACCGCTCTGGATCGGCCGCGGACCGGCGCAAAGCAGCTGTCTCGTCGGGCCGCGAGACGGAGCCTTCCGGTCCGAATACTCGGCCAACAAGATGATCCTCAACAATATCACGCAGGTCACGACGGCAGCATCGGTCGCGCTTTCCAAAGGGTTCGTCGGCGAGGAACTCGATGCGGAAATCCGCAAGCGGACGATCCACGGCGTCGACCTTTCGATCAGCCTGGAGCCGTTGCCCGATCCGAAGAACCGGATCACGCTCAGCAAGACCAGACGCGATCCGCACGGCATACCCTGTCCCGATGTCTACTACGATGTCGGCGACTACGTGCGTAAGGGCTTTGACGCCGCAGGCCGGCAATTGCAGGAAATCGGCCGGCTGTTCAATGCATCGGACTTCCAGATCACCACATCCCTCAATGCCAACAATCACATCATGGGCGGATGCATCATGGGCAGCGATCCGAAGGATTCCGTCGTCAACGGCGACTGTCGCGCCCACGATCACGCCAATCTGTGGATTCCCGGCGGAGCGGCGATACCATCGGCAAGCGTGGTCAACAGCACGCTCACCATGGCCGCGCTTGGGATCAAGGCGGCCGACGACATTTCGCGCGCGCTGAGGGCTTGAATCATGAAGATTCCGTCTCTCGTCGTTTCGATCGCCGCGATTTTCGGAGCCGTTGCCGTCAATGCGCAGGCGCAGACCCTTTCCGACAGCGCGCTCGTGGAAAAGGGCCATGCCATCGCAACGGCAGCCGATTGCATGGCCTGCCACACTGTGCCGCGCACGGGGAAACCCTTCGCCGGCGGTTATCCGATCGTCTCTCCCTTGGGGACGATTTACTCGACGAACATCACCCCTTCGAAGACGTCCGGCGTCGGCGACTATAGCGAAGCCGAATTCTCGCGCGCGGTTCGCCAGGGCATCCGCAAGGACGGCGCCCATCTTTATCCGGCCATGCCGTATGATTCATACGCGGGCATCACCGATGAGGACATGCACGCGCTCTATGCCTATTTCATGCATGGCGTCGAGCCGGTGGACGATGCGCCGAAGGCGCATACGGCGCTGCCGTTTCCGTTCAACCTGCGCTTTTCCATGGCGTTCTGGAACCTGCTCTACGCACGGACGAAGCCCTTTGCTCCGGCGGCCGGCGTCAGCGACGATATCAACCGCGGCGCCTATCTGGTCAATGTTCTCGGCCATTGCGCTTCCTGCCATACGCCACGAAACATGCTGATGGGCGCAGTGCAGGGGGAGGCGCTTGCGGGAGGATTCGTCGGGCCCTGGTACGCGCCCAACATCACCGCCGATCCCGTCAGCGGCATCGGCGCCTGGACGCAGGACGAGCTGGTCGCCTATCTGCGTACGGGGCACGCCAAGGGGAAGAACCAGGCGGCCGGCGGCATGGCCGAAGCCGTGCAGAACAGCCTGCAATATCTGCCCGCGAGCGACCTTGTCGCGATCGCAGCCTATCTGAGAAGCACCGCTCCCATTCGCGACGCGAGCGAAGGCCATGCCGCCTACGAGTTCGGCTCTCCGCACAGCGACGAGGATGGGATTCGCGGCGCCTATCCGCCGACATCGCATGACAGCCTGAAAAGCGGCAGGGAGCTCTACAGCGGCTATTGCGCCAGCTGCCATCAGCCGAACGGGGCTGGCAGCGACGATCAGGCCTACCCATCCCTGTTCCACAACACGGCAACGGGTTCGATCCGGCCTGCCAACCTCGTGGCTGCAATCCTCTACGGCGTCGACCGGGAGGTCGACGGCAAGGAAGTGCTGATGCCGGGCTTCGGCAAGCAGTCTTACGTGACGCCTCTGACCGACCGGCAGATCGCCGATCTTTCCAACTACGTGTTGCAGAATTTTGGAAATCCCCAGGCGAAGGTCACGCCGGACGATGTCGCGATGGCGCGGGCCGGCGGACCGAAGCCTCTGCTCGCAATCGTCCAGCCATACATCCTGCCGGCATCGGCCGGGATTGCCATTGTCATCATCCTGATCGCCGCCGGCTGGCTCATTGGCAGACGCAGGCGGCAGGTGGTAGCCGCTTGAAGAGGGTCCAGTCGGTGGGCGGCCGCTTTGCTTCTATGCAATTCCGAAGAGGAAGAGCGCTTCGCACTTTTGCTGGAATGGCTCTAACCATGCGCGCGGCGCAATTCCGTGGGGGATTGTCCGAATAGCCTGCGGAAGAGCCTCGCGAAATGTGATGCGCTGTCGAAGCCGACCTCCAGTGCAATTTCGATGAGGGGCGCCTGCGTCTGCAGAACCAGCTGTTTGGCGCGTTCCATGCGGATGCGGGTGTAGATCGCGCCGGGAGACGCTTTCATCTCTTCCATGAACAGGCGCTCAAGCTGTCGTCGGGACAGGCCGACGGAGGCGGCCAGATCTTCCGTCGGCACCACGTCTTCGATGTGGCTCTCCATGGTGATGAGTACGGCCTTCAGGCGCGGGTCCTGGCATTGGATGGCAAGCGGCTTGCGCGGCTGTATGTCCAGCCCGGATCGCGCCCGCTCGATTTGCAGCACTTCCAGCGCGTTTCGCTCGGCATCGATGCTGATGTGGCGCCTGACGAGAAAGGCTGCCATGTCGGCCGCGCTGCTTCCTCCGGCGCACGATCCGCGGTTCCGATCGAGATTGAACAGACGGTCGGAGCGAACGGGATTGTCGGGAAACTGCTCCCGGTAGGCCTGATAGTGAAGCCAGCTGACGCAGGTCTGATGCGTTTTCATCAGGCCGAGGCGCGCCAGAATGAACGTGCCTGTGCACACGCCGATCAGCGGGATTTTTTGGCCCGCCGCCTTCTTGAGATAGTCGGAAGTCTGATCGTCGATCGTGATGTCGGAATTCAGAAGGCCGCCCACCACCACGATATAGTGGAACTCCCGCGGGTCGATAAAATCCGATGTCGGCGCGACCTGCACGCCACAACTGGAGGTAATGAGATGCCTGGTGCTGCCCAACACATGCCAATCGGCCAGCACACGGCCGGACTTGTCGGTTTCGTCGCTCGCCAGTCTCAACGTATCGACAAACAACGCGAACGCGGAAAGCGTAAAGGATCGCGCGAGGATAAATCCGACTTTCAGAGCACCGTGTTTCGATTCATCTTTGACGGATTTCATGCGCTTGCCCCCGCTGATGAAGCCCTTTTACTTCATCCGGAAGCCATAAGCCAAGGGTTCGCGGTCGTCGACAAGGATCATCTTGTGCCGATGTTCCGTGTCCACCCATCGATGCCGGGCGCAATGCTCCAAAGCGCCCAAGGCCGTTTCGGACTCTAGACGGCCTTCGAATATCGCGCCGAGCACGCTCTCCCCGCGAGAAGGTTTCGCCAACCTTCAGCCGACCCTTGCCATGCAGTTGCGCCAGGCGCGCGATGGCATGGGTTCGCGGCAAGAACGGCGCTCGATCGCGATGCCGGGTGGGCATCGTCTAGCGCGGCGGCATGTCTTTCGTGAGGTCGTTGAAGGACGGCGCCCGACGTTTTGCCGACATGAGCAAATCGAGCTCGATGGACGATGGGCCGAACCGAATGAACAGATCCTCGGCCGTGCTGCAATCGAGCCCGTATTTTTCCTTGAAGTCCGCCAGGGTATAGGCGGGTCCCCTTACCGGTCGCCGCCGCTCGAAAGGCCGTTGCTTGTCCATGTGTCGACTATCCTCGCTTTCGACCAAGCAAACTGACGGCGTTGCAGAAGGTTCCCTGGCGGTCGGAATATAGCTGCGGAAGGACATGCGCGGCACCTCTGGAACAAACAAGCGGGCAGCGCGATTCTCTCGCACCGTGACCGCTTGAAACGAGCCTGGTCCGATTTCTGCTGGGAGGCAGCCATGAGCAACGAGCAGGTGGGTGGCAGGAGTGCGGTCGTCGAGCCTTCGAAGCCGCGCATACTGGAAATCCTGGGGCCGGGTCTGGTCACGGGCGCTTCGGATGACGACCCCAGCGGCATCGCGACCTATTCGCAGGCCGGGGCTCAATTCGGTTATGTGGCAAGCTGGACCTTGATCCTGACCTATCCGCTGATGGTGGCCGTGCAGATGATCAGCGCCCGCATCGGCAGAACTACCGGTCGCGGTCTGGCAGGCAGCATGGCGCAATGCTATCCGAGGTGGGTCGGCGCGATCATCACGGTTCCGCTGATGATTGCCAATATCATCAATCTGGGGGCCGATCTCGGGGCGATGGGAGATGCGGCTCATTTGCTGGTGAACGGCAATGCGCTCATCTATGTCGGCGCCTTCGGCGGCATATGCATCCTTTTGCAGGTTTTCCTCAAATACAAGCGCTATGTCGCGGTTCTGAAGTGGCTGAGCCTGGCATTGCTTTCCTACATTGCGGCGCTGTTCGTCGTGCATATCGATTGGTCGGCCTTCACGCGCGGCCTCCTGTTGCCGACCTTCAAGACGGATCCGAACTACTGGTCGATGATCGTCGCCATCTTCGGAACGACGATCAGCCCCTATCTGTTTTTCTGGCAGGCTTCCCAGGAAGCGGAGGATCTGAAGGAAAACCCCCGGGAGGAGGCTCTCGTCGAACATCCGCATGAAGCCGGCAGGGCAAATACCCGCATCACCCTGGATACATTGATCGGCATGGCCGCATCCAACATTGTCGCGCTCGCCATCATTACGACAACGGCGGCAACGCTCAACAAGGCCGGAACTACCAACATCCAAAGTTCCGTCGATGCCGCGAAGGCCATCGAGCCGCTTGCCGGGCACTTTGCCGAGATCATCTTTGCCATGGGCATCATAGGAACAGGGCTGTTGGCCGTTCCCGTCCTTGCCGGTTCGGCAGCATACGCCGTCGGCGAGGTGGCCCGCTGGAAAGTGGGGCTGTCCCATGAACCAAGCGAGGCAAAGGCTTTCTATGCGACGGTCGGAGTGGCGACGGTGGTGGGCATGTTGCTGAATTTCACCCCTGTCTCGCCCATGAAGGCCCTGTTCTGGAGTGCCGTGATAAACGGGGTGGTTGCCGTTCCCGTCATGGTGATCCTGATGCTCATCGCCTCCAATCGAAAAGTCATGAAGCAGTTCGTCATCGGCAGGGGTTTGAGCATCCTGGGATGGGCGTCGTGCCTTGCCATGTTTGCCGCTGTTGTCGGCATGGCGGTAACGGCGTTTTTTTAAAGCAGCTTCAAGAAAGGCGCGGGGCTGTTTTTCATTCGCAATCGCGTCAAACCAAAGCCTCGAATGTCCGCTCGGCTCTCTGACCCGGTACGGCCGGGTCAACTTTGCGGTCGACGCGGGGAGCCGCCGCGAGAAACAGCGACTTTCGCAGGACGTAAGGGGCGGGCTCCTATGGAATAGCCAGGCTCGGCGACCATCGTCACGGTGCCGTGGGGAACGCTTGGATCTTCCGTCTCGAATATTGCCTCGTGAAAGTTCGGATCGAACGCCTTGCCGGCGGGATCGAGTTTGGCAACGCCGTGCTTTTCCAGCGAGCGCAGCAGCTCCTTCTCGGTGAGTTCGACGCCTTCTATCAATGTCCTGATCGGCCCTTCCCTTCGGCGGATGTCTTGCGGAATACTGCCGATTGCGCGCTCCAGATTGTCCGCCACCCTTGTCATATCTCGCGCGAATTGAGTAACGGCATATTGGCGCGCATCGGAGACATCGCGTTCGGCGCGTTTGCGTACATTCTCGATCTCCGCCAATGCCCGAAGAAGGCGGTCCTGCAAACTCTTGTTTTCCGCTTCGAGCTTCGCAAGCTTCTCGCTTGCGGCCGCGTCGTGTCGAGGGTCGTTGTGTTCGTTGTTTTCCCGGTCGGCAGATCTGGCAGGCGCATGCGGATCCTTGGTCGTCTGCTCTTGTTCTTCATGGGCTTTGTCTCTGTTCCTGGTCATCTCCGTGTCCTCTCGCGATGCTTCGTTGAAAGCGGGTCAAAACATCCACCTGCGGGATATGGGAATGGTGGATGACCGTCATGATACGAGTCCCGGCCGGCAAGCAAAGCCGATGAAGCTTCCGCCCCGGAGCATCGGCTCGATCGCCAGGAGAAGGCCGGGAAGCCACGCGCTGTCGAGCGGTCATTCTACCAGGAAAATCAGCGTCGCCAAAGTTTTCGCCATTCCGGAGGCGATAATCTAGCTCTAATCTCTCCACAGCCGAGGATTGACGGCGCCTGCGGCACGCGAGGTTCCGGACGGCTGATGGGACAATTTGTCTCCTTTCGTCGACATATTGTCTTTCTCGACACTTGATCTGGCAGTGAAGTATCATTGTTTCCAATGGTTTTATCATCTGGCACGGCGGTTGCTGTTGTAATGGCGATGCATGGAACGGGCGTTTCCGAGACAGGGTAAGTATGCCCGATCTGATCGCCGTCGCCCCGACCGAGGGCAAGGCGGAGGCCGCATGACGGAATGGCTGCGACGTTCGCGGAACACGAATAGGCTGGATGGCTTTATATCGGTTGGGAAGAGGAGATATGAAATGGCTATTACCCGCAAAGAGGAAGAGAGGGCGCTTAGCGCCGAGGAACGTGAAGTCGTCATCCAGACCCGCCATCCAGACGTACAGGAATTGTCCGACGATGCGTTGAGCAAGCTTCTGCGGCGGCTCAGGGACATGCGTGATCGCGCCAAATCGCAGGCGAACCAGCAGCGCCGGGAAATGCGAGGGAAGGCGCAGCCGAAAGGCGCGGTCCCCAAGAGCTCCGACGCCGGTTCGCGGTTGAAGGCCTCCGTTCTGGCCTTGAGCCTGAAGCGGCTGAACGCCGAGATCCAGCGACGTGCTTCGATGTCGAGAAAGCACTCGCTCGTCGAAAACGCACAGCACGCACTCCAGCTTAAGCTTCACGCCCAGAAAAATGACATTCCGTATAATACGCGCCACGCAAACCAGGGTATGCGGGACATACCGGACAAGAAAGTCACTTCGCTGATACGGCCGGCCGAGCGGGGGCGATTGAGGAAGGCAGGGGCGGCAGCCCAGGCCAGACGGGACGCCGCCGATTGAGCGCCGCGTCGCAGGCAAGTTTCGCAACCGGTATCGCCAACGGAAAGGTCGTGCCTCGGCAACCGTGCCAGTTGGGTTACTCCGGAGGAATATCCGCCAATCTCTTTGGATGCGATCGGCGCCGGTGGGATAGTGTCTGCCGCTGTGCATCGGCTCGGGCTTGCTGCACGCGCGCCGCTGCCGACTGATATAGAGCGAAGGACATCGACTTCGAAGCAGTAGGGCAATTCCCCAAGGAACGCGAAGCGATATTCCGTCCGGAATTGCGTTAAATGTTAAATAGAGAAAGGGAGCGGCTCGGAGATTTCATGAAAATCGAGCCGCGCCCGCCTTGATTGTCATTCCCGCCTGCGCCGTGAGTGCGGCGCGATCACCAAAGGATTGAACGGGTAAAATATGCCAGCAGACGCAACAAAACCGATCCCGCAGCCAGTCGTTGCGCGCCTCACGCGCGCGGCGATTTTTCTGGTTCTGACCATCAATCCCGGCCGCGAAAACGAAACGGCTGTTCGGTCGATATGCGCCGATCTCGGCGGGCTGCTTCGCGCGGTGGGGTTCCGTGATCTGGAAGGCGGGCTGTCCTGTGTCATGGGGTTTGGATCCGATGCATGGGACCGCCTGTTTGAAGGCCAAAGGCCGAAGGATCTGCACCCTTTCAAGGAGATTCATGGCGTGCACCATGCCGTCTCCACACCGGGCGACGTCCTTTTTCACATCCGCGCGACCCGCATGGATCTCTGTTTCGAGCTGGCGATGGAGATCATGTCGCGGCTTGGCGATGCGGTGGCGACCGCGGATCAGGTCCAGGGGTTCAATTACTTCGACGACCGCGATCTGATCGGCTTCGTCGACGGAACGGAAAATCCTGTCGATCAGGCTGCGATCGACGCGGCAATCATCGCGGACGAAGACCCGACCTTTGCCGGCGGCAGCTATGTGATCGTCCAGAAATACCTGCACGACCTGAAAAAATGGAACGCGATACCCGTCGAAGTGCAGGAAGGCATCATCGGCCGCAAGAAATTCTCCAATGTCGAGCTCGACGATAGCGTCAAACCCAGCTTCGCGCACAATGCACTGACGACCATCGTCGAAAATGGCGAGGAGCTCGATATCGTCAGGGACAACATGCCCTTCGGCGATGTCGGGAAGGGCGAATTCGGAACCTATTTCATCGGCTATGCTCGATCTCCGGCCCGCACGGAACAAATGCTCGTCAATATGTTCGTCGGCCAGCCGCCGGGGAACTATGATCGCCTGCTGGACGTCAGCCAGGCGATTACGGGCAGCCTTTTCTTCGTTCCATCGGCGACGTTTCTTGACAGTGTCGAACCCGATGCCGCCCCGTCACCAGCCACCGAGGCTGAATCTGCCTCCGCAAATCAATCGGACGACACGGACTCTGCTCCCCGCAATGAAAACAAGGACGGTTCCCTCGGGATCGGTTCCTTAAAGAAAGAGGTTTGACATGGACAATCTTCACAGGCACCTCGCTCCTATCTCGGCCAAGGCCTGGGAGCAAATCGAGGAGGAGGCGAAGAGGACACTCAAGCGTCACCTTGCGGCGCGTCGTGTGGTAGACGTCGACGGTCCGAAGGGTTCAGAATTTTCAGCGGTCGGCACCGGGCACCTCAAGCAGATCGGCAGCCCAGGCAACGGCGTCCAGGCTTCCCTGCGAGATGTCAAGGCGGTTGTCGAGCTTCGTGTTCCTTTCGAGCTTTCGCGCTCCGCTATAGACGACGTGGAGCGCGGATCGGAGGATTCCGACTGGTCGCCGGTCAAGGAGGCTGCCCGCAAGCTTGCCTTCAGCGAAGACAGGGCCGTTTTCGAGGGTTTTGCGGCGGCGGGTATCCAGGGAATTCGCGAGGGCAGCAGCAACGCCGCCTTGAGCCTTCCCGCCAGCCTCAAGAATTATCCGGACGTCGTGGCGAAGGCGGTCAGCCAGTTGCGCCTTGCCGGCGTTCAGGGCCCCTATGCGCTGGTTCTCGGCGAGGAAACGTACACTGCCGCGAGCGGCGGCAGCGATGAAGGCTATCCGGTGTTCCACCATATCGAAAAGATCGTCGATGGCGGGATCATCTGGGCGCCTGCGATCAAGGGAGGCTTCGTTCTGACGACCAGAGGCGGAGACTTCGAGCTCGATATCGGTCAGGACATCTCCATCGGCTACCTCAGCCATTCGGCGACGACAGTCGAGCTCTACTTCCAGGAAAGCTTTACCTTCCGGATGCTGACTGCCGAAGCGGCGATCGCTTTGTTGCCGCAGGCTGAGGCGGAAAAGAGCGTATAGCAAAAGGCAAACACAGATGCGGCCATGAACAGCGGCTTGCCTGATGTCATCCTCGACGGAGGCAGGCCGTGCGGCGTGGACTGCGCCTGGCCGAGCGGTCGCAATCGCCGGACGATTGCCGACGGCGCTGACGATTTTACCGGCCGCGAAAGCTGGCTTTGGACTTGCACCACGCGGCCGAAGAGAGGGATTTGACCGTAAAAGAGCCGGGCTCAAGGTGCCTGAACCCTGTCGAAGGAAGGCGCGCTCCCTTTCACGGCGGGCCTCCACGAATTTCTCGCAAGTCATGCGCCACCTTGCAACGCAGCGGGTGGCGCCCTATTTATCTGCTATCACTCACATAATCACACACGGTCATGGCCGCACGCCTTGAATGGCGTCGGCTGATTTGCGCGTAGACGTGCTGCCGTGTCACCGCGCCGTTCTTGGGCGCCAAGGATATCGATTGAACAAGAAGAACATTGCTACCGCCCATGCGGCGGTAAAGCCGCGCGATGGCGGCAACGCCGTCAAGCGGCCGAACAGGACCTGGAAACCTTATCCCTGCCTTCTGACCCGGCGGGAGATCCAGACCATCGTTGCCGCGCAACTCGGCTGAATATCAACACCGGAACAAGGAGAACAGCATGCAGGTCATCGTCAAGGACAACAATATCGAGCAGGCTATCCGCGTATTGAAGAAGAAGATGCAGCGTGAGGGCCTTTTTCGCGAGATAAGGGAACGCCGCGCCTACGAAAAGCCTTCCGAGCGCCGGGTTCGCGAGCGGGCGCAGGCGATTGCCCGGCAGCGCAAGGCTGCCCGCAAGAAGATGCAGCGCGAAGGGCTTCTGCCCGCCGCCAGACGTCGGGCGCCGGCTCGCTGACAAGCACGATCAGGGCCGGTGCAAGGCCGGCCCGCCAGCATATTTTGAAAGGCGCATGATGGAAGAATTATATGATATAACGGTCTCGGACGAGCGTCTTGAGGATTGCCGCGACGTCGTCGAGCCCGACCTGCAGGATCTGATCCGTGCCACGATAGCTTCCGGCTTCTCTGCCGAAGAGGTCCTGATCGCGATCAGCGAACTGGTGGCGGAGGATTTCGCGGCAGTTGTCAAAACGCCCAGTGTACATTGAGTGGCATGTGCATCGAGTGGCGGGCGGGAAAACGGCGGATGGCAACAGGCTCTTGTCTTCATGGAATATGTATGGGGCGCGACGATAGGCCGGCATGAGGGCGAAAGGCATGCGCAGGATCGTCGGCATCTCGTCTCCGAGAACATGACGGCGTCACAGGTTTCGGTTCTCGGCAAAATGGGCGCCTGTCCAGCGCATGTTCCGCCCGCAGATGTCAGCGGCAACCGCCTCCGCTTCTTTCCCTCAATCCCAACATTCCAACGAAGGTGTTGACGCGTTCCGAGGCTTGTCATTTAAGAAGGAGGTCGGGAATGCGTTCCATGCCGCCCGGTGACGCCGGCTGATATCTCTGTTGGCTCCTGTGCAGTAATAACGCCGTTTTTTCTCAATAATCGTGCGACATGCTTCCGTCAGGCAAATAGCGGGGTTCGATATGGACGAGGCACTGGAGCAGCTTCGACATTTGTCAGCGATCACTTCGACGCTTATTGCGGTCTATGATGCCGACGACCGGCTGCAATATGCCAACAATGCCTTTCGGGCGGCGTATTTCGTCGATGTCGATGAGACGTTGTCGTGGCCGGATCTGATGCGACGCAATTTCGAACGCGGGCGCGGTACGGTCATTCGCGCGGCCAATTTCAATGAATGGCTCAAATCGACCCAGTCGCGCCGCGGCAAGATCGGCTACCGCGCCTTCGAGACGGACTTGATGGACGGACGCTGGCTTTGGATGACCGAGACGGTGCAGAAGAACGGCTGGATGCTATGCATCGCCAGCGACATCACGACATTGCGCGCCGAGGAGCGGAGCGTCCGCCAGGATCGCGATCTGGCAATCAAGGCGTCCCAAACCGACGAGTTGACCGGCGTCTCCAACCGCCGCTTCATCATGGCGCGGATCGAAGACATGCTGATCGCGGCCAAGGATGGCAATGTCGGATGTCTTGCCGTGTTCGATATCGACAACTTCAAATATATCAACGACAGGCTCGGTCATCACGCAGGCGATCTTGTCCTGTGCGATTTCGCCGCGCGCATTCATCAAAATGTGCGACGTAGCGACTGCTTCGGCCGGGTCGGCGGCGAGGAATTTGTGCTGGTAATGCCGGGGACGAGCCTTGAGGATGCGGTCGGAATTGTCGAACGCATGCTGGCGGTCATCCGCTTTTCCCGGCCATTGGCCGATTCCCCCGACTTCCGCTACACATGCTCGGCTGGCATTGCGGCCTGTACGCAGGCGGATCATGTCTCCGATCTTTATCAGAGAGCCGATCAAGCCCTCTATTCCGCCAAGCTGAGCGGCCGCGACAGGGCGCGCGTGGCGTAGAGCGATGACCTCAGTCTCGAACATCCGCCACGCATATGCTTCCGTGGCGGACGTTCGATTGCTGCGGTCTTTCCTGCTCCCTGACGGCTAATGCGCTCTCGCGAGGCTGCCGACCGTCTCATTTGCCGAACCGGGCGCATTGACCATCGCAGTCGCGAGCCGGCGGAAATTGACGATCCCCACGGGTTGGCCTGCGGGAGAGACGACCGTCGCGTTGCCGTCGGCGGCGGCGGCAAGCATGCGAACGGCATCCTCGATCGTGGACCCGGCCGCGATCGTCGTCTGAGACGATATGGCGCCTGCGTGCCATGGCTCCATGATGGCCTCTACCTGGACCACACGCCCTCTGTTCACCTCCTTGACGAAATTGGCGATATAGTCGTCGGCCGGTCGCAGGACGATGTCCTGGCTGCTTCCCTGCTGGATGACCTCGCCGTCGCGCAGAATTGCAATCTGGTCTCCCAGGCGCAGCGCCTCGTCGAGATCGTGGGTGATGAACACGATCGTCTTTTTGATTTCCCGCTGGATATCGAGAAGAACGGACTGCATGTCCGTTCGGATCAGAGGATCGAGCGCGGAATAGGCCTCGTCCATAAGCAGGACGGGCGCATCGTTCGACAGGGCGCGCGCCAGCCCGACACGCTGCTGCATGCCGCCCGAAAGCTGGTTGGGGTAGCGCTGCTCAAACCCCTTCAGCCCCACGCGCTCCAACCATTTCATCGCCGTGTCCACCGCCTTGGCGCGCTGCACGCCTTGGACCTCGAGGCCGAAGACGGTGTTGTCGAGCACGCTGCGATGAGGAAGAAGCGCGAATTTCTGGAACACCATCGCCGTCTGATGCCTGCGGAATTTCCGCAGTTCGATGTTGTTCATCTTCACGACATCGACACCGTCAACGAGAACCTCTCCGGCGGTCGGGTCTATCAGGCGGTTTATGTGGCGGATGAGCGTCGATTTGCCGGAGCCCGAAAGCCCCATGACGACCTGAATGCAGCCGGACGGGATTTCGATGTTGATATCCCTCAATCCGAGCACATGTCCGTGAACCTGATTGAGCTCGACCTTGGTCATGCCCTTGCGGACGGCTTCGACATAGGCGGCCGGATTGGGGCCGAAAATCTTGTAGAGATTGCGGATCTTGATGCCGCCGAGCGGTTGGTCAGCCATGGACGATCTCCCGGTGCTTCTGGAGCCTCTTGCCGTAGGCCTGGCTGACCCGGTCGAAGATGATGGCAATGCCGACAATGGCGAGGCCATTGAAGATTCCCAGCGTGAAATATTGGTTCGCGATGGCTTTCAGAACAGGCTGGCCCAGCCCCTGAACGCCGATCATTGAGGCAACGACGACCATCGCCAGCGCCATCATGATCGTTTGGTTGATGCCGGCCATGATCGTGGGCAATGCAAGAGGCAATTGCACCTTGAAAAGCTTCTGCGCATGCGATGTTCCGAAGGCATCCGCAGCCTCCAGCACATCGCGATCCACCAGGCGAATCCCGAGATCGGTCAGCCGGATCATCGGAGGTATCGCATAGATGACGACGGCGATGAGGCCGGGCACCTTTCCGATCCCCAGCAGCATGACGACGGGAATGAGATAGACGAAGCTCGGCATGGTTTGCATGACGTCGAGAATCGGATTGACGATCCGTTGGATCCGGTCCGAACGAGACATGATGATGCCGATCGGAAGGCCGATGGCGATCGACAGCACGGTGCAGACGAAGATCATGGAGACCGTGCGCATCGTGTCTTCCCACATATCGAAATAGCCGATCAGAAGAAGGGTCACGAGACAGCCCAGGACGATCTTGAAGCTGCGGCTTGCCAACCAGGCAATGAGCATGATCAGCAGGATGATGATAGGCCAGGGCGTCTGCGTGGTGAACCGCTCGGCAGCAATCAGGAAGTGCTGCAGAGGCGTAAAGAAGTTCTCGATCTGGTCCCCATAGGCACGGGTGAAGGCGCGAAATCCGTCGTCGATGGCCTTTTTCAGGTTTCGAAGCGCATCGTCATCCATGTGAGGAAATTTGTAAAACCAATCCATTCGGTTCCCCTTCTCTTGAAAGAAGCCGTGTCAGTTTTTTTATATTTTTCGGCAGGCGATCTGCGGTGCGCTTGGCGCACCGCAGAAGAGCAACGTCAAAGAGCCGCTTCGATCTTCTTGGCGGCGTCCGCAGTAACCCACTTCGTCCAGATGTCTTTGTTTTCCTTCAGGAAGTGCTTGGCGCCATCTTCACCGCTCGCCTGGTTGTCCGTCATCCAGGCCATCAGCTTGTTGACGGTCTCATTGCTCCAGGAGCGCTTCTTGAGGTAGTCCATGACCTCGGGGTCGACCTTTTCGGAAAAGGTTTTGGCGACAAGCGTGACGACATGGTCGGTCGGCCAGGCATTCGGCTTGGGATCGGGGCAGTCCGCTACGGTGTTGCAGCGCTTCCATTCTGCCGCATCGTTGGGCACGCCGGCCTCAAGCTTCACCATGGCATATTTGCCGAGCAAGGCCGTCGGCGCCCAATAGTAGCTTACGAAGCCTTCCTTTCGTTCATAGGCTTTGGCAATGGCGCCATCGAGGCCGGCCGCAGAGCCGGTATCGACCAACGTGAAGCCTGCCTTTTCGGCATTGTATGCCTTGAAAAGCTGGGATGTGACGACCGTGCCGCCCCAGCCCTGCGGGCCGTTGAAAATAGCGCCTTTCTTCGGGTCTTCCGGGGCGGGTGCGAGCTCAGGATGCTTCAGCATGTCGGGAATGGTCTTGATGTCCGGATGCGCGTCGGCGAGGTATTTCGGGATCCACCATCCCTGAACGCCGCCGTCGGGAAGCGACGTGCCGGCAACGACGAGGCGGCCTTCCTCCGTACCCTTCTTGACGACGTCCGGCAGCAGGTCGACCCACGCCTCCGGCGCGATGTCGGGCTGCCCCTTCTCCGCCATGGACGTTATTGTCGGAACCGTGTCACCGACGGTGATATCCGCGTCGCATCCATAGCCTTCGTTCAGGATAATCTTGTCGAGGTTCGAGAGGACTTCCGCGCTTTGCCAGTTCATGCTGGCGATGGTGACGCTGCCGCATTCGGCGGCGCTCGCAAAGGAGGCTCCGCCTACCAGTCCGAACAACATGCAGGTCGATGCCAATAGCTTTTTCATTATCGTTCCCTCTGTCTAGCGGCTTGTCTGAGGAGGGCGGGGTGCCGCGAAGCCCGCCCGCACGGCTGTCAGGAAGTCTCTCCCATGCTCACCGATTTTGTAAATGCTGCAGAAAGGCCTTTGCGCACAGCGGTATCGAATCCGGATGAGCGCATCTCCTCGATCGCGGCCGCCGTCGTGCCGCGATAATCAAGAAAGGTGCGAACGATTTCCCCGGGACACTCGCCGCTGCGCTCCAGTAGGCGGCCGGTGCCCGTCAGCACCGTGGAGACGGCGCGCCGGGCAATATCGGGGGCAAGTCCATGATCGATTGCGTGCTCCATCATCGCGGCGGCCAGCAAGGCGGGAAAGGCCGGTCCGGAACCGGTCAACCCCGTCAGATAGTCGATATCGCTCTCGCTTTCGACTTCGTCCTCGACCCCGCAGGCGCCGAAGATGGCCCGCACGATCTGGCGATCCTCTTTAAGAGCCGTCTCAGAAGCGATCCAGGGCGTATAGGACCGCGAAACGTCAGCCGCCGCGTTCGGAAGCGCCCGAACGACGCGCCCGGTCTTGTGACGGGCACTCAGCGCGGCGACGCGAATTCCCGCCATGACGGAAATGATCAGCTTGCCGGATGCGTCTATCGGCACCGCCGGCCAGTCCTGTGGCCGAACCGAGAGAATAATCACGTCGGAACGATCGGCAAGCTCCTGATTGTCCGTCGTCCAGAACGAAGCCGGAAAGCGTCCGCTCGGTTCTCGACGATAGGAAAGCGACAGATTCTCGGGGGCGATGATATGAGCGTCGAGGATCGAGGCGGCGATTGCTCCGCCGAGCCACCCGGCTCCGCCGACCATGCCGATCCTCAGCGAACAGCTCATCCATGCCTCCTGCTAATCCGGTTTGTATCCATGCCTTGCGAAAAAGCGGTCAAGCTCGCGCTGCTGCGGAGCCTGGCCGGTATAGATTGCGATATATTCCGGGATGCGTTTCATGCGCAGGGCGATGTTTTCCCTCGACTGCATCGAGATGTATCCGATCTGCACCAGATAGGTGGTGCGCGCCCGGACATCCGCGGTGATTTCCGGATGACCGAAGCGCACGAACATTCGGGTCAGGGCCTCCACGCGCATCCTGTCGGCATCCTGCACTTCGTTGAGGATCTCTTCCGATTGAAGAGCCCAGCTTCGAATTGCGAACTCGAACTTGCTGTCGAACAGTTTTTCATCGAGCCAGCAGTCGAAAACGTTCAGCATCGCCTCCGCCAGGGTTTCGGCATATGCCTCCGATTGCCTGACGATGCCGCCGGTATTCTTGTCACGCCAGCGCGCAACCAGCGCCGCCAGCAATTCCTCCCGGTCCTTGAAGAACCAGTAGAAGCTGGTGCGAGAGAGATTGAGCTTCTTTGCCAGCGGTAGAATCTTAACCGAATCCACGCCGGATTCCAGGAGCGCTTCATAGGCCGCTCCCAGCCATCCCTCCTGGGATCCGCGCCAGCCGCTGTCATTCAGTGCTTGGTCCATAGACTATCTCCTAGCAAATCCCACGGGCTCGCACAACAAAAATGTACATCAGTGTCCAAGCAGGCGACTGCATTGTTTTCTATATTGACACATGTGTACATTATGCCTAGCGTCCCCATCCGCATACCTAATCCGGAGCCCGGCATATGTCGAACGATCCTCTCCTTCAGCCTTTTCAACTCAAGCACCTGACGCTGCGAAATCGCATCATCGTCACCTCTCACGAGCCGGCTTACCCTGACGAGGGCATGCCCAAGGAGCGCTACCGCGCATATACGGTTGAGCGGGCGAAGGGCGGCGTCGCGCTGACGATGACCGCAGGTTCGGCCGCGGTTTCGAAGGACAGTCCGCCGGTCTTCAACAATCTGCTGGCCTATAAGGACGAGATCGTTCCCTGGATCCGCGAGATGACGGACGCCGTCCACGAGCAGGGGGCGGCAATCATGATACAGCTGACCCATCTCGGCCGCCGCACCCGTTGGGACAAGGGCGATTGGCTCCCGGTCGTCGCCCCGTCGCATCACCGCGAAGCGGCGCACCGCGCATTTCCGAAAAAGCTCGAGGATTGGGATATCGAGCGCATCATCAAGGATTTCGCCGACGCCGCCGAGCGCATGAAGGCGGGCGGCATGGATGGCGTGGAACTGGAAGCCTATGGCCATCTCATCGATCAGTTCGCGTCGCCGCTCACCAACGAACTGGACGGCCCCTACGGCGGCTCCCTCGAAAACCGCATGCGCTTCTGTCTGGACGTTTTCACGGCGATCCGAAAACGCGTGGGCGAAGACTTCATCCTGGGCGTTCGCTATACTGCGGACGAGTGTCTTCCCGGTGGCACGGACAAGGCCGAGGGTATGGAAATTTCGAAGCGGTTGCGCGACAGCGGGCTCATCGACTACCTGAACGTCATCCGTGGCCACATCGACACCGATCCGGGCCTGACCGACGTCATCCCGATCCAGGGCATGGCGAGCGCCCCCCATCTCGATTTCGCGGGCGAAGTCCGGGCGGCGACCAAATTCCCGACCTTCCATGCCGCCAAGATCCAGGACGTCGCCACCGCCCGTCATGCGATCGCGGCAGGAAAGGTCGACATGATCGGCATGACCCGCGCCCACATGACCGATCCGCATATCGTTCGAAAGATCATGGAGAAGCGTGAGGAAGACATTCGGCCATGTGTCGGCGCAAATTACTGTCTCGACCGCATCTACCAGGGCGGCATGGCGTTTTGCGTCCACAATGCCGCCACCGGCCGCGAGCAGACCATGCCTCATGTGGTTTCAAAGGCCGGCACCCGCAGAAAGATCGTCATCGTGGGGGCCGGGCCGGCTGGCCTGGAAGCGGCCCGCGTCGCTGCCGAGCGCGGCCATGAGGTTGTCGTCTTCGAGGCGGCGAACGATCCGGGCGGCCAGATCCGCTTGACGGCGCAGAGCGAGCGTCGGCGAGAGATGATCGGCATCGTCGACTGGCGCATGAGCCAATGCGAGAAGCATGGCGTATCGTTTCATTTCAACACATGGGCCGATGCCGATACGATCGTCGCCGAAAATCCGGACGTCGTCGTCATCGCCACCGGCGGCTTGCCGCATACCGAGGTGCTGTCGAAGGGCAACGAACTGGTCGTTTCCTCCTGGGACATTATCTCCGGCGACGTGAAGCCCGGGACGAACGTCCTTATCTTTGACGATGCGGGCGACCACGCGGGGTTGCAGGCCGCCGAGTTTATCGCCAGGACCGGGGCGAAAGTCGAGATCATGACGCCTGATCGGGCATTCGCGCCGGAAGTCATGGCAATGAACCTCGTTCCCTACATGCGCTCGCTGCAGAAGCTCGACGTCACCTTCACCGTCACCTTTCGGCTGGAATCGGTCGAAAGGAACGGCAATCAGATCATTGCCCATGTCGGCAGCGACTATGGCGGCGTTTCGAAGCAGAGGGTCGTGGACCAGATCGTCGTCAACCACGGGACCGTCCCGCTCGACGAACTGTATTTCGAGCTCAAGCCGCTCTCGAGAAATCTCGGAGAGACCTCGTACGACCAGCTTCTGGCGGGAGAGGCGCAATCGGTCACGCGCAATGCCGAGGGTAAATTCCAGCTGTTCCGCATTGGAGACGCCGTCGCAGCCCGCAATACGCATGCGGCGATCTATGACGGCCTCCGGCTCGCGAAGGACCTCTGAGACGTGGAGGCCAAATTCTCGCAATCAAGGTGATGAGGGAACTGCAAATGGCAGAACGCGGCGATCGGTTACAGCTTTTTGTCGAGGCAGCATCCGCGGCGTTCGATCATTACGCGACCGATCCGCAGGCACACCGGTCGGTCATGCAGATATTTTCGTTGCTTGAGGTTTCCGGAAAACCTCGGCAAGGGGAGGGGAGCCGGCTGCCCGTCTGCTCGCATCTGCCGGCAGTTCTTGCGGTCGATCCCGGCTCCGATCAACTGAGAAGAATGATGGCCCGGTTTCAGGTCATCGAACCGCTGCTGGCATGGCGGCGCCGGGTGGATTCATCCGGCACGTCAAGCGAGAACTTCCAAGAGGGTCATGCCAACGCGATGATCATCGGCCCGGGTGGGCTGGAGGAACGGTCCGACCTTTGGATCGGCGTCACCCTCATGGCACCGGGAGTACGCTATCCCGACCACGATCATGCGCCGGAGGAGGTCTATCTGGTGCTGTCGGAGGGCGAATTCCAGCACGGGGATTCCGAATGGTTCAGCCCCGGGGTCGGTGGATCTTTCTATAATCCGCCCGGTATCAGGCATGCCATGCGATCCTTGGGCACGCCGCTTTTTGCATTCTGGGCGCTTCTGCCGGAGTAGCATCGGGAGCGGTTCCGCCTTTCATGGCATTGCAGAACCGCTCCATCTCCATGTTTTTCCGCAATTCCCGGCGGGAGACGCTGCACAGTTCTGCCGGAATCCCGTAAAAGCGAAAGAATGGAACGTTTTCGCGATTAGAAGAAAAGCGAAAAAGCTGGAGAGAAACGCAGCAAGCGCTTGCGTCGTCTCCATCCGGTGATAATGCCGGATTGTAGGGGATTCAGCGATCCACGACCAGATCGCTGAGGGGCTTTGAGCAGCAGGGCAGGAAGAGGCCTGCGTCGATTTCCCTTTGCCGTATCCCGCCGTTGTGATTCATCTCGACCGAGCCGGAGAGCAGCTTTGATTTGCACGTTCCGCAGACGCCGTTCGAGCAGGAAGAAGGCAACCGCACGCCGGATTTTTTGGCCGACGACAAGACCGTCTGCTCGCTCGATACCTCGATCTTGCGGGCCTGCTTCGAGAATTCGACCTGAAAGACCTTGTTTCCAGGTATCTCCACCGGCGCAATCGCGGCCTCGTCGACGACCGCGGCATCGAAACTTTCCTCGAGGTAGTTGGCGGGATGAACGCCGAGAGCGGACGTTATCGAGCGCGCCGCTGCCATGAACGGTGCCGGGCCACAGCACATCACAGTTCTATCGGCGATATCCGGCACCGCCAGCTTGATAAATTCCGGCGAGATGCGTCCGGTCAGTCCGGGCCAGGACGGCTCTCCATCGACCCCTTCCGGCAGGAAGTGCAGCCGCAGCCCCTTCATCCGCGAGGCCAGCCATGAAAGTTCCTGACGGAAGATGAGGTCGAGCGGCGTGCGGGCCGCGTGGACGAAGATGACATCCGCGGGCTCGCAGCGATCGGCCAGATCACGCACGATCGACATGACCGGCGTTATGCCGGATCCGCCGGAAAGAAGAAGAAGCTTTCGAGCGGTATCGCGTGGACGGATGAAATGTCCGAGCGGGCCTTGTGCTTTCAATTTCGTTCCGGTGGCAAGGTTGTCGTGGAGCCAGTTCGATGCCCTGCCGTTGGCGACCCGCTTGACCGTGACCGTGAAGGTGTTGGGTCGATGCGGCGACGACGAAATACTGTAGCAGCGCGCCTCGACATCGTTGCCGACAGGGATATCGAACAGAAAATACTGCCCGCTTTCGAAGCTGAAGCGCTTGCCTTCGGGGGATGCGAACGTAAAGCTGCGCACATCATGCGTTTCCTGGTGGATGTCGATGCATACCAGGGTATCGTCATGCTCTTTGTCCCAGCCGCTCAAACCCTGCGCATTGCCTTGCATCTGCATGAGGTCAGTAGCCATTGGCGCGCATCCGATCGATGTACCAGGTCGCAAATTTGTCGAGATTGGTTTCCGAAAAGCGCGAATAGGGACCCGGCCGATAGGCGGGATCGAGCGCTCCCGCGTGCGAGCGGGCGACAAGGCCGGCATCCTGGTCCGTGGTCGCGATCCAGACATCCGTCAGCTTGTCGAGATCGTAATCGACGCCTTCGACCGCGTCCTTGTGGACGAGCCATTTGGTTCTGACCAGGGTCTTGCCGGCGGAAAGCGGTATCACGGTCGCGACCACCGCATGATCGCCCATGAAGTGGTTCCAGCTGTTGTGCCCCCACAGATGCATGTCGCCCAGGTCCTTGCGCGTCATCTGTCCGAGCAGCCTTGCCGAGGCGGCCGTTGCATCGTGCGTCTGGGATTCGCCGGCACCGGCGATGATCAGCCGCTGCGTTCGGAAATTGGTCGCGCAGTCCGCGAGCCGCTCGACGGCTGCGGACGGATATCCGTCCGCCTCCCAGGCCGCCGTTCGCTGCTCATAGAGCCGGAAGTGCTCTTCGGCCTGTGCACGATCGTCGGGGCTCAACGTTTCGGGATCGAAGCCGAAATCGAGATCGACGAACGACACGCAGAGCTCCGGATGGTTCGCGGAGCAGTGATAGCATTCACGATTGTTCTCTATCGTGAGCTTCCAGTTGCCGTCTTCGATGACGTCGGTCTGATAGGCGACTTTAGCATTTCTTATATCGTAGGGCGCCAGCCGCTCCGCCATGGCCTCTTCCAGCACGGCGATATCCTCGGGAGGATTGTCGGAAAGACAGATGTAGATGAGACCGCCGATCGATTTGAACGCGACGGGTTTGAGGCTGTGACAGTTCTTGTCGAACTCCTTGCCCATATGCGGCGCATAGCTCAGCTCGCCGGTCAATTCGTAGGTCCAGGTGTGATAGGGACAGACGAGCTTGGAGATGATCGTCTTGCCCGCGTCGAGGAGCCGCGAACCGCGATGACGACAGACATTGTGCAGAACACGGATCTCGTTGTCGTCGTCACGCAGGAGGATCAGGCTCGTATTGCCGATGTCGATGACCGTGGCGTCGCCCGGCTCCGGCACGTCGCAGTCGAGCCCGACGCAAATCCAGTGCCTGTGAAAGAATACGTCCATATCCGCGTCGAAAACGTCTTCGCGCGTATAGAGGCCTGCCGGCAGGGAATATCCATCCGCGCGGGCGTCGAGAAGGGCCGAAATTGAGGAAGGAAGCCTGTTTAGCATGAGCACCTCTTATGCTTTAGTATCCGCAGCGTGCGCTTGCTCAGCAGTGCTTTCAACGGCATTAATTCTCAAATTGACATAACGAAAACTTATGCGAAGGAGTGGCATATGCAGTTTCGGAGGCGTCTGCCGTCATTGACCGGGCTGCTGATGCTGGAGGCCGTTCTCCGGCGCAAGAGTTTTACGGCGGCGGCCGTAGAGTTGGGCGTAACCCAGGCGGCAGTCAGCCGGCAGATCGCCTTGCTGGAGGATGAACTCGGACAGCCGATGTTCCTGCGCAAGCACCGGGCGATCGAGCCGACCGCGGCCTGCCTGACGCTGGGCTCGTCATTGTCACAAAGCTTCGCCAATATCGCGGACACGATAGAGGCGATCAAGGCATCGTCCCAGGCCGTAGTCACCATTGGGGCGACCGTCGCCTTCTCCTCGTTCTGGCTGCTTCCGCGACTGGCCGACTTTCGCGATCGCAATCCCGGCATTCAGATCAGGGTCATTTCGCAGGACGCAAAGATCGACCTCGACAGCGGCGAGGTCGATATCGGCATCCGCTACGGGTCGCCGCCATTCAGCGATGGAACGGTCATAGCCTCACGCGGCGACGTTATCATGCCGGTCTGCTCACCGGACTATTTCAGGAGACGCGAAGCCGGCCCGCTGTCTGCCAGGGATGATTTTATCGAGACCGATGCGGTCGACCGATCCTGGCTTTCCTGGACGCAGTGGCTTGCAAAATCAGGCGCGACATTCGAGGCAAGGCCCTCGCTTCGCTTCAACCACTATACCGAAACGATCTTCGCGGCGCGAGCAGGCCAGGGCGTCGCGCTCGGCTGGAAAGCCCTCGTTCAAACATTTCTGGACGATGGAACGCTTGTCGCCTGCGACGATTTCCAGCTGATGGAGGAAGGTCGCTACAACGTCCTGCTGCCGCTGAAGGCAAGACGAACGATGGCCAGCGATCTGGCCGCGGCCTGGTTAACGGCCATGCTGCATGGCTGACCTTGTGCGGCGGAACAATCGTTCAAACATGCACCGCAAGGGTGCGCCGCCATGCAAGCTTATTCGCAGGCTGCCTTCAGACGAGGGAGCCTGGCCACAGCGCCGTTCGCTTTGCGACGACTCACGGTTCGCCGCGATCCGTCCGTCTCGACGATCAGGTGCAGGGTGGTTGCCCAACCAGGCGGATGTTTCGGGCCATCTCCATAACGGCCTTCGATCGATAGGCGGCCGGCGAAATGGGACGGCCTGTCGCCATGGCCAATGCTATTTTTCTCTGGAGAAAGTCGATGGCGTCGTCGATATCCTCGGTGCGAATCTCGCGGTCTCGGGCAAGTGCCTCAGCGGTAGACTTCATGTCTGCCTCCTTCTTCATGCTGAGTCCTGAGGTACGGACGTTCGCCGGGAATGTGAAGCAGGCCCGAATTTCTAACGTTAAGCAGCCCTCAATATCAACAGCGGCATGTCGCGATTTAGGACGGGCGCATGCCTTCAAAAGTGGGACACATGGACAGCCGGAGACCTCTTTTGAGACAGGCCTCTGCGCTTGTTGATGTTGCAGCTTCAGGGCTCATTAAGGTCTTACGACAAGTTTAGGTTGAAATCAAGCGGTCGGGCCGGCTATGGCTTCGGCTGGATCGAGATTGCTTCCGTGACTGCCAGCTCGGCCATGGCAAGAGCAGCCTCACGGGTTTGGGCGGCGGCAATAAACCGGCCGTTGTGGCAGAATGTTGCGCCCTCCACGCCGCAGGCCGCTTCCAGGTCGCCATTGGTCAGTCCGGCCCATGTGGCCGGCAGATCCGCGCGCAGCTCGAATCCTTCGTCCGAGCGGCGGATGCCGGTCAGGCACCAATCCTTCTCCCGAGGGTGAACGACAAAAAGCAGGTGATCGGCGCCCGCGTCCACGATGGCGGATCGAAACGGCATTCCCATCGGCAGTTCGAGGATGCGTCCCTGATCGGCTTCCCGAATCGCCCGATGCACATAGGCTTCCGCCCGCAATTTCGCGGCGCGGCCGGCAATATTCGCCTCGACGAACATACGGGCAATGGCCAGTGCCGTGTCGAAGCCGCGATCTTCGGCAGTCGGACTCTCGTCGTCGAAGACAGGTTTCAAGGTCTCCAGCAAGGCCGGCAGCGTAAGCCCTGCAAGCTGCCCCGCGACCGAGGGGCTGAGGACACCGTTGTCCATCAGGTCGACCGGCAGCACGAAGCCCGTGTCGAAAGACAGATGCACCGTCTCGATATGCTCCTCGGGAAGGCCTGAAGCGGCAAGGTACGCCCGGCCGTAGTGCTTCCAGATCAGCCCGAAGGAACTGTATGGCTGGCCGTTCTCTCTGAGCGGCGCTCCGCGCTGATGATGGTCGAAGATGCGGGCGGCAGGGTCATAGGCGCCGCCGACATCGTAGACGATGCGGTCCAAGCCGGGCGTAATCCATTCCCTTGCCCTGCTGCGAACCAGCCGGGCATTCGGAAACAGGCGGGACAGGATGACGCTGGACAATAATTCGTCAGCATGAAACCCGCCGGAATGCGTAACGAGAAAATCTGGATTCATGCCGATGGGACCCTTGCGGAAAGACTCGATGTTCGCGCCAGATAGCCTTTGCCGCCCGCAATCTCAACCCGCGCTTCGATCTTCCGGCGAGATCGCAAGGTCCAGGCCGCCCCTATTGCAGGGTGCGCGGTTGAAACTGATCCTGTGTAAAGCCGTCCATCGGTTCGAGCAGGCCGGCGCTATCCAGTCCGGTCGCCACGACCGAAAGGCGGAACCTGCCGCTGAGATTGCGGTCGAAGATCGCGCCGACGACGATTTCGGCATCGTCCTGCACTTCGTCGCGAATGCGGCTGGCTGCCTCGTCCACTTCGAAGAGCGTCATATCCGAGCCGCCGGAGATCGAGACCAGAACACCCCTGGCTCCCTTCATCGAGATGTCGTCCAGCAGCGGATTTGCGATGGCCGCTTCCGCCGCCCTCATCGCCCGGTTTTCGCCTTCGGCCTCACCCGTGCCCATCATGGCCCGGCCCATGCCGCGCATGACCGATTTCACATCGGCGAAATCAAGGTTGATCAAGCCTTCCTTGACGATAAGATCGGTAATGCAGCCGACGCCGGAATAGAGCACGCGATCGGCCGTCATGAAGGCATCGGCGAAAGTGGTCTTGGCATCGGCGATGCGAAACAGGTTCTGATTGGGAATGACGATGACCGTATCGGCTGCCCGTCGGAGCGCCTCGATGCCGGCATCCGCCGTCCGCATGCGGCGATTGCCTTCGAACGTGAACGGCTTCGTGACGACACCGACGGTCAGGATGCCGGCGGCGCGGGCGGCCTCGGCGATTACCGGCGCGGCGCCGGTTCCCGTTCCGCCGCCCATGCCGGCGGTGACGAAGCACATATGCGACCCGCGAAGATGATCCATGATCTCATCGATCGATTCCTCGGCGGCAGCTCGCCCGATTTCCGGCAGCGAACCCGCGCCGAGACCTTCTGTTACGTGTGCCCCGAGTTGAATGCGGCGCGATGCCTTCGATGTCGCGAGGACCTGGGCGTCGGTGTTTGCTGCGATGAATTCGACACCGGCCAGGTTTTCAGTGATCATGTTGTTGATCGCGTTGCCGCCACCGCCGCCGACGCCAACCACAGTAATCTGCGGCCTCAATCCTGAAATGCCGCTCTTGGCGTCCGTCATGATTCCTTTTCCTTTCCCACATCCTGGTCGCATTGCTGTCGCGTCGAATCGCGAATCGCGCATCAGGCTAAAAGCGCAACAAGGCATAGACAGGGCGAAGGAGTTTGCACAGGGGCTGGTCTCCCCGATCGCAGCGCAGGCCAGTGACGTCCGATAAGGACAGGCGTCTGACGAGAGTGGCCGCGAGTTTGCCGCGGCTGTCTTCAATTCCGTCCGGTCCGCCCGGGCATCCGGATCGCGAGAGGCTTCATCAGTTCCGCGGTCACGAGATAGAGGACGATGATGAGCGCGATCGCCGCAAGCATCGGCGCAGGCGGGGCGATGAACCCGAACCAGCTTGCGATCGGAGAAAAGGGAATGAGCAGCGCAAACGCAAGTGCGATCAGCGACGACGCCGTCAACGGCGCGCGGGGAAAATCACGCCAGGGCCTGCCATTGGTGCGAATGATGAAAATGACGAGGATTTGCGTGACCATCGACTCGATGAACCAGGCCGTGCGGAACTCGCCGGTGGAAGCGTGGAAGACGAAGAGCAGCACGCCGAAGGTAATCAGGTCGAAGAAGGAGGAAAGGGGGCCCATGACGCCGGCAAAGCGCAGGAGATCCTTCATATCCCAGACTTGCGGCCGTGCGGTGGCTTCCGGCTGCACGCCGTCAAAGGGGATGCCGAGCTCGGAAAAATCATAGAGCAGGTTGTTGAGGAGGATTTGCGTCGGCAGCATCGGCAGGAAGGGGAAGGCGACCGAGGCGATCGCCATCGACAGCATGTTGCCGAAATTCGAGCTTGCGCCCATGCGGACGTATTTGAGGATGTTCGCGAAAGTGCGCCGGCCTTCCTCGACGCCGTCGGCGACGACCTCCAGATCGGAAGCAAGCAGGATCATGTCGGCGGCGGCCTGCGCCACGCCGCTGGCGCCTTCGACCGACAGGCCGATATCGGCGGTTTTGAGACCGGGGGCGTCGTTGATGCCGTCGCCGAGAAAGCCGATGACTGCTCCCTTGCTCTGCAGCGCCTTAACGATGCGGGCCTTCTGATCGGGCGCCAGGCGACCGAACGCGTCGACCTCGCGAACCTGGACGGCCAGTGCCTCGTCGCTTAGCTCGGCGATGTCGCTTCCGGCCAACACCCGGTCAGCGTTGACGCCGACGAGGCCGGCGAGCCTTTTGACGATGACGGGATCATCGCCCGACAGAATTTTCAGGCGAATGCCGTTGGCGCGCAGCCGCGTGACGGCGCCGGCCGCCGTCGGCTTCGGCGGATCGGCAAACCCGCACAATCCGATGAAGGTGAGTTCGGCCTCGTCATCGCCGGAGAGGTCCGACTTTCCTTCGGGCATGCTCCGGCTGGCGACGGCGATCGAGCGCATTCCATCGGCGGCAAGGGTGCGGATCGTTCCGGCAATCGTTTCCCGCGCGCTGTCGGCAAGCTCGACCTCCGCGCCGCCTATATGCTGGCGGGTGCAGAGCGCGAGGATCGCCTCCGGCGCTCCCTTGACGATCAACAGGGTTTCCTGCGCCCCCGTTGCGAGAACGGAGCCGGATCGCCGCGCATAATCGAAGGCGCGCCGGGCGCCGAGAGTCCAGTCTTTCGACGCATCCGGATGCGCCTGCAACAGGGCGGCGTCGAGGGTGCCGCGGTCGCCGCCGAGATCGGCGGCGATGGCTGCGAGCAGCGCCGCGCGGGGATCGTCCTGACCGGCCGCATCCAGGCTTCGCGCAAGCGAGATTTCCGCCGAAGTCAGCGTGCCGGTCTTGTCGGTGCAAAGGATCGTCATCGCACCGAGATCGTGAATGGCGGCAAGCCTCTTGACGATCACCTTGCGCTTGGCCATGCGGAGCGCCCCTCGCGAAAGCGTTACCGTCGTGATCATCGGCAGCAGCTCGGGCGTCAGCCCGACGGCGAGCGCGACGGAGAACAGGAGCGAGTCGAGGACCGGCCGGCCGAGCGAGACCCTGAATGCCAGCACCACGACCACCAAAGCGAGTGTCAAACGGGCGATCATCAGGCCGAACGCGTGCAGGTCGCGCTGGAAGGGCGACAGGGCAGGCGCCTGCGTGAGCGCGGAGGCCGCCGTTCCGAAGATGGTGGCGCGACCGGTCGCAACGACGAGCGCCGTTGCTTCGCCCGTCTGGATCACGGCACCCCGGAAGAGCGCGTTGGAAGCGTCGGCGGCGTTGGGCGCCAGCACCACGCCGGGGTGCTTCTCGACCGGGTAGGGTTCTCCTGTCAGCGCCGCCTCGCCGGAGCTGCAGGCGTCGCTCTCAAGGATAAGGGCATCGGCCGGCACGATGTCTCCGGCCCGCACGCGGATAATATCTCCAGGCACGACATCGGCGACCTCGACCTGGCGAAAGGCGCCGTCACGCTTCACCTCCGCCTTCAGGGCAACCGATTGACGCAGCACCTCCGCCGCCTTGATCGCATGTCCTTCCTGAACCGTGTCCAGGCCGATCGAAAGAACGAGAATGGCGACAATGATCGAACCGCCGATCGTGTCGCCGGTGGCAATCGAGACGATGCCTGCCACCAGCAGGATCAAGGACAGCGGTTCGAACAGCCGCCGCAGGATGGCGCGCCATAAGCTTTCAATCGGCGAGGAGACGTCGCCGTTCGGACCGTAGGTTTCGCGTCGCCGCGCCGCTTCTTCCGAAGAAAGGCCGGCAAGCGTGCATGTCAGCGCCGAGGCGACTGCCTGCGGTGTCTTGTTCCAGAAAGGGCTGGGTGCGACTTTCTGCGATGCCGGTGTCTCCATCGTGCGAAGCCTTCCGCTAAGGTTGAGGGATCAGGCGATCGCCGGCCAACCGGCGGTCGCCGACGCGTCGCGATCTTCGCACGATACTTGGAAGTCGCGAACTTCGTAAATAAAAGCGGCGTCTGTGCTTTGAAGTATAGGGTTGGTGGTTTGCGCTGCAGTTCACATTCCTGCAATGCGAAAAGTCAATGAAGGCGCTCGAAGGGTGACGTAATAAGAGCGTTATCGTCATCGGCGGTGTGCCCCAGGCCGCCTCGCAAGGGTGGCGGCCTGAGTGCTTTATTAAGGAGACTGCCGACGGCGAGCCGCCGCGGCCGCTTGCCGACGGCTTGGCTAATGCAATGAGACGCTTGCGGCCTGGCGCTCGTCCTTGTCGTGAAGCGCGAAGCGGTCGACCATGTCGGCGCTGGCCTTGTTGAAACCGAGAACATCGATGTCGACGCCCGCCCGCCGGAACTTGATGACCACTTTGTCGAGAGCGCCGACGGCGGTGATATCCCAGAGGTGCGCTCCGCTCACGTCGATGATCACCTTCTTGCCGGCATTGGCGAAATCGAAGGCGGCGATGAAGCTTTCGGCAGATGCGAAGAAGATCTGGCCTTCGACGGTATAGGTCACAATCCCGGTCATCGCATCGTCGTGTTTGGCGACGCTGAAGAGCCTGGCGACCTTGCCGGCAAAGAAGATGCCCGACAGCAGGACGCCGACCACGACGCCCTTCGAAAGATCCTGGGTCGCGAGAACGGTCGCCACGGTTGCGAGCATGACGATCGAGGACGTGCCGGGATGGCGCTTGAGATCGAGGATCGATTTCCAGGAGAACGTGCCGATCGAAACCATGATCATGACAGCGACAAGAGCCGCTACCGGCACAATTCGCAGGATGTCGTCGAGCACCAGAAGCAGCACCAGCAGAAAAGCGCCGGCAATAAAGGTGGAAAGGCGCCCGCGGCCGCCGGAGGTGACATTGATTACCGACTGGCCGATCATGGCGCAGCCGCCCATGCCGCCGAACAGCGCGGAAACGATGTTGCCTGCGCCTTGCCCCATGCATTCGCGGCTCTTGTTGCTGGCGGTGTCCGTCAGATCGTCGACGATCTGTGCCGTCAGCAGCGATTCCAGCAGGCCGACCGCCGCAAGGGCGATCGAATAGGGGAAGATGATGCGCAGGGTATCGAGGGTCCAGGGCACCTGTGGAAATGCGAAGGGCGGCAGCGCTGTCGGCATCTCGCCGAGGTCGGCCACTGTCTTGACATGAATGCCGAAACCGAGCGTCACAAGGGTAACGACCACGATTGCGACCAAAGGCGAGGGAACGGCTTTGGTGATGCGGGGAAACAGATAGATGACCGCCAGCGCAATTGCGATCAGCAGATAGGTGGCTTGCTGCACATGGATGAGTTCGGGCAGCTGCGCGATGAAGATCAGGATCGCCAGCGAATTGACGAATCCGGTCATGACCGAGCGTGAGACGAAACGCATCAGTCGTCCAAGCTTCAGAAGGCCGGCGCAGATCTGCAGCAGGCCCATCAGGATCGTGGCGGCGAAGAGGTATTGTATGCCATGGTCACGGACCAGCGGTCCCATGAGCACGGCGGTGGAGGCGGTAGCCGCCGATATCATCGCCGGCCGGCCTCCGGTAATCGCCGTGACGCAGGCTATCGCGACCGACGCAAAGAGGCCGACCTTGGGGTCGACGCCCGCAATCACCGAGAAGCCGACGGCTTCGGGAATCAGGGCGAGCGCGACGACGATGCCGGAAAGAACATCGCCACGGATGTTGGAGAACCACTCCTGGCGGTAGTTTGAGAGAGATCGCATGGGAAATTTTCACAGTTGCATGCAACGGGCCAGACGGAGCCGGTCCTGAAAAAAGTTGCGTTGCTGTGTTGTCTGGCGGATTGGCGGCCAGAAGAGCCACCCGGAGTTTCACCGGGTCCTTGTGGATGCCTTTCCGTAACTTACAAATTGCGAGGTTGCAATGCCGCAGGCCCGCGTTGCGCTGCAACCGCGCCCTTCCGGTTATTTGCGCACCGCCGTTTCTTGACGGTGGGCCGCGGCAAACCTCTAATAGTCCGAAATCTTCTTCATGTATCGGCGGTCTTCGAGCATGACCTTGCCCCGCTGTTCAGCCAGCCGGTAGGCGAACTTCCAGAGCGCATCGAAAAAGATCAGGGGCACGAGATAACCGCGGAAGGCTTCGTCGATGCCGGCGAGATCGAGCTCCCTGGCGTCCACCACCAGAACCTGGTTCTTGTCTCCGAACCGATAGAGAAAGTCCCTGGCGCGCTCTTCCAGCCTGCGGGTTTCGTCAAGGCCGATCATGCAAACGAAGCTGGCCTCGCTGTCCACGACCTCAAACGGACCGTGGAAGAATTCGTCGGCATGGATCGCCTGCGAGTTGATCCACAGCATCTCCATGAAGACGCAGATGGCGAAGGAGTAGGCCGCACCGTAGTTGGCCCCGCTCGCTACGGTGTATATGACCGGCTTGTCACGAAAACGTTCGGCGAACTGGGCAAAGCGTGAGGCATATTGCACATGTGCCTTGTCGATCGCCGGCTGCAGGTTGCCAAGGCTCGATAGCAGCTTCGTCGTGACTTCGCGGTTGCCGATGAGCCCGGCGAGGATCATGTAGAGCACGCCGTAATTGCTGTCTGCCGCGTCGATCGGGATGCCGGTCGTGTAGGACGCCTGGTATGCGACGACATGATCGACGGCCTTGGCGAGCGGCGAGCCGGCATCGAGCGTCATGCCGATCGTCGCGGCTCCCCTGGCGCGGGCATGAGCCGCCGCGCGCACCGTCTCCTTCGTCGTGCCTGTCTGCGAGCAGAGAATGACGAGCGTGTCCGGGCCGAGCTTGCGCGGATCGCGGGCGACGAACTCGTCGCCATTGTAGATGTCGCTCGTCAGCACGTCGGAATGGCGATCGATGAAATATTTGCCGGCATGCATGATCGACAGCGAGCCGCCGCAGGCGACGAGAAATACATGGCTGACGGGGCGGTCCGCGATCGCGTCCAGCGCTGCGCGGATATCGGGATTGATCTCGGTCTTCATTGGCTCGTTCTGTGCGATGATTGACAGGATTTCCTCAGTGTGCGAACGTTCTCACATATTGTCAACCGGAAAGATTTCCAATGGTCAAGATTGTCGCCATGGGCGATAACGTTGTCGATTGCTACCTGTCACAGGGGCTTATGTTCCCTGGTGGCTGTTGCCTTAACGTCTCGGTTTTCCTCAGGAGATTCGGCGCTTCCTCGGCCTATGTCGGCGCAATCGGCCGCGATGCGGCGGCCCGCGCCATCGACGCGGCACTGGCGTCGGAGGGCGTCGACGTTTCGCATCTGCGCCATCTCGATGGCCCGACGGCCTATTGCGTCATCGGCCACCGCGCTGCCGACCGCGTCTTCGTGACCTTCGACCTCGGCATATCGATGTTTGCGCCTTCCGAGACGGACTTCGCCTTCGTGTCCGGCTTCGATGCCGTGCATATCGGCCAGTCGAGCGGGCTCGACGCGCATTTGCCACGCATCGCCAGGGATCAGCGTCTGTCCTACGATTTCTCCGACAAATATACCGGCGGGAAGATCGCGGCGATCGCGCCCTTATGCTTTCTCGCCTCCGTTTCGGCCAGGGAGGACACGCGCGAGCATGCGCTGGCGCTCGCCCGTCAGGTCATCGAAGCCGGTGCCGCCTGGTGCCTTGTGACGCGCGGCGGCCGGGGCGCGATGCTGGCAAGCCGCAACGCCATCTACGAGACGGCGGCGGCGAGGGCAGACCTGGTCGATACGCTCGGAGCAGGCGACACCTTCATTGCCCGGACGCTGTTCGGTCTCGTCAGCGGCGAGGCGCCGGCGGACTTCATGGCGGCGGCGGCAAGCGAAGCGGCCCGCACCTGCGGCTATTTCGGCGCTATCGGCCACGGCACGCCGATCGAGCTCGGCGTCGATATCGATGCGATCCGCGCCGCCAATCCGGGCCTATAGCGGTCCGGGCGCGGCTATCGAACCGCGTTCGGCAAAGGCGGGCTGCACGGCAAGGTGCCGGCGCTCGCCGTCCTCGCCTTCGATGCGCGCTAGGATCAGCCGCGCGGCCGTTTCGCCGATCTCGGTGAGCGGCTGCACGACTGCGGTGATGCCGGGCTTCAGGAAGCTCATCCAGTCGAGATCGTCAAAGCAGATCAGCGACAGATCGGTGGGAACGTGCAGGTTGAGCGTGGTGATGACCTCCATCGCCGCCGCCGACATCAGGCCATCGGCGGTAAACAGCGCGGTCGGCCGCTCGGGCAACTGCAACATGCGGCGTGTCTCCATCCGTGCCGCGTCGGCCGAATAGATGCCGACGCGGCCGATCAGCGCGCGGTCGACAGGCAGGCCGGCATCGCGATGTGCTTCGAGATAGCCGTAGAGGCGCTGCCAGCTCGGGAAGAGGGCGAGGGGATCGATACTGCCGTTTTCCAGTGCATCCATGAACTGGTCGAGGCCGCCGCGCTGCCACCGTTCGAGCTCGGCGACGAGGCCGATGCGACGATGCCCGGCGGCAATCAGCCGCCCGATCGCATCGCGCGAGGCGGTGCGATTGTCGACGGCAACCGAATCGGCGTCGAGCTTCTCGACGATGCGGTCGATCAGCACGACGGGACAACCGTCATGGATCGCCGCATGCAGATGCGGTGAGGCGACGGGATCGCAGGGGGCGATAATCAACCCGTCGACCTGTTTCTCGCGCAGTAGCTGGACTGCTTCCAGCTCGCGGTCGAGCCGCTCGTCGCTGTTCGTCAGCAGCACACCGAAGCCGGCATTGCGGGCGACGTCGGCGATACCGCGCAGGATGCTGGCATAAAAGGGGCTCTGAATGTCGCCGGCGACGACGCCGATTGTCTTCGTCTTGCCGGTGATCAGGCCCCGCGCGAGCAGGTTGGGCCGGTATCCGAGCTCGTCGGCCGCCTGACGGACCTTGTCCTTGATTTCCTGCCGGGAATAGCCGTAGCCGCCGAGCACACGGCCGGCGGTCGCCGTACTGACGCCGGCGCGTTTCGCCACATCGGCAATGGTGATCTTGCCCGTTCCCCGGTCCGCCATGGTTGCCCTCATCATGCTTCATTCTTCCCGCGGAATTTCTCCCTTGACGAAAAAGAAAAAGCAATGCGTATAATGTGAGAACGTTCGCACACGTCGAAGCGCAAGGCAATACCACCCGACAGACACGGATACCGAACGAACCAAAAAACAGGGGAATGGGAGAATGAGGCAGATGAGCTACAGATCGAAGACGATAACCTGGCGTGCAGCACTTCTTGCCGGCGCCATGGTCGGCTTTTCCGCAAGCGCGCATGCCGCCGGCGCCGACAAGGCCCTGCACGACGCCTTGCCCGCCAATTATCAATCCGGCGGCGTCAAGGTCGCCGTCTTCAACGACTGGCCGCCGGACGAATTCGTCGAGAACGGCGAGCTGAAGGGCTGGAGCGTCGACATGGCAAAGGCCATGTCCGAAAGGCTCGGCGTTCCCTTCACCTTCGAGGGCACCAGCTTCGACGTCATCATTCCGGGGCTTGCCAGCAAGCGCTACGACGCCGGCTTCTCCTCCTTCGGCGTCACGGAAGAACGTTTGCAGGCACTCGATTTCATCCCGCAGCGCAAGGAAGGAACCGGCTATGCCTTCCTGAAGGCGAAACCGCTGAAGATCGCGGCGGAAAAGGATCTCTGCGGCCACAGCGTCGCGTTGCTGACCGGCGCCTGGGACTTCCAGTACCTGACCAAGGTCAGCGCCGAACAATGCGCTGGCCGGAAGCCGATCGACCTGCAGCAGTTCACGACGGAGAATGCCGCCGAACTCGCCGTCTCGTCCGGGCGCGTGGAGATCGTCGCCGCCGGCTCTGCCAAGCTCGCCTATCTTGCCAAGCAGACCGGCAAGTTCGACATGGCGCCCTTCGTCAGCAATGCCGTCTACAACGGCATCGGCGTGCGCAAGGGCGATCCGCTGGGGCCGGCCCTGAAAGGCGCCCTGCAGGCCATGATCGATGATGGTTCCTACAAGAAAATCATGGCAAAGTGGGGCGTCGACGGCGCAGGCATGCTCGACAAGGCCGTCCTCGTGACCAAGGACAATCCGAAACCCTGATCGGTCATTCGGCCCGGATACCGGCTCCGGGCCAATTCCACAGAAAGGGCGAGCATGGCTCCCTCCCGCGACAAGATGCCGGCCGGGCGACCCGACATCCACTCGGTCAAGCCAATGGAAGTCTTCCACCCGTCCTGGTGGATCGGTGGCGCCATCCTGCTGATCCTGGTGCTTGCCTTCTCGCACCTGCTCGTCACCAATGAGAATTTGCAGTGGGGCGTCGTCTGGCAATATCTGTTCAGCACCGAGATTATCGCCGGCCTCGGCCGGACGCTGATGCTGACTTTTCTGTCGATGATCCTCGGCCTCGTCATCGGCACGATCGTTGCCGTCATGCGCCTGTCGCGCAACCCGGTGTTCCGCTCGGCGAGCTGGGTCTGGATCTGGTTTTTCCGCGGCGTGCCGCCGCTGGTGCAGCTTGTCTTCTGGTACAATCTCGGCCTGCTCATTCCGGAGGTCTCGATCGGTATTCCCTTCGGTCCGCAATTCTGGACGGGCGAGACAAACCAGCTGATCACGCCGCTCAGCGCCGCCCTGCTTGGTCTCTCCTTCACCGAGAGCGCCTATGCCGCTGAAATGATCCGCGCTGGCATCCAGGCCGTCAGCGCCGGCCAGACGGAGGCGGCCGCCACGCTGGGCATGACGCAGGCGCAGATCCTGCGCCGCATCGTGCTGCCGCAGGCATTGCGCATCATCATCCCGCCGATCGGCAACGACACGATCTCGATGCTGAAGTTTACCTCGCTGGTCAGCGTTCTGGCGCTGCCGGACCTGCTCTATTCGGCACAGATGATCTATTCGCGCACTTATCAGACCATTCCGCTGCTGATCGTTGCCACGTTCTGGTATCTCGTACTGGCCACCATCCTCACCGTCATCGAGCATTATATCGAGCACTCGCTAAAGGACGAGGCCCCTCTCGACTGGAGGGGGATGCTCAAGTCGCTGTTCAAGAGCAAGTTCTGGGGCCTGCGCCGCGGCGAGGTGATGCCATGATGCCGCTTCTCAACGTCGAGCGTCTGTCGAAGAGCTTCGGTACGCATCAGGTGCTGAATTCCATCGATTTCAGCGTTCGGGCCGGTGAGGTCACATGCATCGTCGGCCCTTCGGGCTCAGGCAAGAGCACGCTTCTGCGCTGCCTGAATTTCCTGGAAGTGCCGACGTCCGGCGTCGTCTATCTCGAAGGCGAGCCCGTCGGGCTTCGCTGGAAGCGCGACAGGCTCTATCGCATGTCGTTCAACGAACTTGCGATGCAGCGCCAGAAGATGGGCATGGTCTTTCAGGGCTTCCATCTCTTTCCGCATATGACGGCGCTCGAAAACGTCATCGAGGCCCCGGTTATCGTCAAGGGCAGGAGCCGGGCTCAGGCGCTGGAGGAAGCGATGGCGCTGCTCGAGAAGGTCGGGCTCAGCGAACGGGCACATTATTATCCGAAGCAGCTTTCCGGCGGCCAGCAGCAGCGGGTGGCGATCGCCCGCTCGCTTGCGATGCAGCCGGCACTCATGCTCTTCGACGAGCCCACCTCGGCGCTCGACCCGGAACTCGTCGGCGAAGTATTGACCGTCATGCGCAAGCTCGCCGAAGAGGGCATGACCATGGTGGTCGTGACCCATGAGATGAGTTTTGCCCGCGATGTCGCCGATCATCTCGTCTTCATGGACGGCGGCGTGATCGTCGAGGCCGGCGATCCGCGCGAGGTGCTTTCCAATCCGCGGCACGCACGCACGCGGGCCTTCCTGTCGCGCGTTCTCTAAAGGAAATTCCGATGCGCTATCTAGATGCGGGCGAAGTCCATCGCCATCTCGCTTATCCGGGTCTCGTCGAGGCGCTGCGCGCCGCCCATCGAGACGGCGGCATGCCGCAGACCGACGTCAAGGTGCTGAGCGACAGCGCGAACGAGGGCAACAAGTTCGTTTCGCTGATTTCCTGGGCGTCGGGTGACTCAATCGCCGTCAAGATGGTCGGCGTCTTTCCCGGCAATGCCGCGCTTAAGCCCCCGGTTCCCTCCGTTCAGGGCCTTGTCGTGCTGTTCGACGGCAAGACGGGTGTGCCGGTTGCCAGCTGCGACGGTGCGGCGCTGACCTTCCGGAAGACGGCGGCCGATTCCGCGCTCGGAGCCGATATTCTGGCGCGCGCCGATGCGGAAGTGCTCCTCGTCGCCGGCGCCGGCGGCCTCGCCCCGCATGTCATCGATGCCCATACCAGCGTGCGGCCTGGCATCCGCAAGGTGTTCATCTGGAACCGCAACCCGGAAAAGGCGCAGGCGCTCGCCACCCGCTATGCTGGCTCCGGTCGCGAGGTTGCAGCCGTCGCCGCGCTGGAAGATGCGTTACCTCAGGCCGATATCGTATCATGCGTAACCATGGCGACCGAGCCGCTGGTGCGTGGCGCACTGTTGAAGCCTGGCGCCCATGTGGACCTGATCGGCGCCTATATGCCCGAGATGCGCGAGGCCGATGACGACACGGCGCGTCGCGCCGGCCGCATCTTTGTCGATACCCGCAGCAACAGCGAAAACTCCGGCGATATCGCCGGGCCGCTTGCCGCCGGCATCATCGAGCGCAAGGATATCGTCGCCGACCTTTTCGACCTCTGCTCCGGCCGCCATCCCGGCCGGGAGTGCGCCGATCAGATCACCCTCTACAAGAATGTCGGCGGTGGTCATCTCGACATGTTTACGATGCAGTATCTGGCATCCCGGCTGGAAATCTGATGGCGGGATCGCAGGTTCGGGAATAACGGGATCGTTCCCGGCGCGGCCAGCTGCTTGGCATGATCGCATCGAAAGTGCAGCACGGTCCTCGGGAAGGATCTCAATGCGAAGCGGAGTCGAGCTCATATCCGCTTTCCGCCTAGAAATCGAAAACCAGGGCAGTTCCGGGAAACGTCCGCAGCGGTTTTTCGCGCGCGATTGTGTCAAACCGAAGAGATAGAGTGGTTTCGCAATTCCATGAAGAGACGAACCGCTCGTATGCGGCGCCGATATCGGGATCACCCGCATCAGGGTTTCGATCGTTGATGAGACAGGCGTTTCGCAAAGGACCCGCGCAATTTCGAGGCAGCGAAGCCCTCGTATATCCGGCATTGTCACACAGGCGGTCGATCCGGCCGACTGGTCGAAAACCGCATGGGAGGAATTCGTATCCACAATTGCAATCGAACATCTGGGCAAATCGTTCGGCGCATTTAACGCGGTGGACAATCTCGACCTGATCACCGAGGATGGGGAGTTCGTCGTTTTCGCCGGACCGTCGGGTTGCGGCAAGACAATGGTGATAACGGCGATGCAGATGAACGCGCCCCTGGAAGGCTTCTGCTCAGGCACGACCGGCATCGAGGGCGAAAACATTATCGAGCAGGGTCCTTCCGCGCGAGACGTCGCCATCGTCTTTCATCGAACGAACACCATCCACGTCTTCGACGTTACGAGCGGCCGCTCCGTTCTCGCACATGCTCGATGAGCGCTTTAGGGAGAGAAGTATGAAGAAGCTGATCAACGATCCGTCCACCGTCGTCCGCGACATGCTGGAAGGCGTGGTGGCGCTCAGTCCGGCGGCAATCCTGCTTGCCGATGAAAACGTGGTGATACGGTCTGGTCTTCCCGAGAGCGGGCAACGCAAAGTCGCGGTACTTTCCGGCGGCGGCAGCGGCCATGAGCCGGCTCATGCCGGATATGTCGGCAGCGGAATGCTGACCGCAGCTGTCGCCGGCGACATTTTCACGTCGCCGAGCACCGATGCGGTGCTTGCGGGTATCAAGGCGGCGGCGGGTTCCGCGGGCGCATTGGTGATCGTCAAGAACTATACGGGAGACCGCCTGAATTTCGGATTGTCGGCGGAGCTCGCGCGAGCGGAGGGTATCCCCGTCGAGATTGTCGTGATCGCTGACGACGTGGCGCTGAAGGATACCGTCTCCGCCGATCGGCGGCGAGGCATTGCCGGAACCGTGCTCGTCCACAAGCTCGCCGGTGCGGCGGCGGAACAGGGCCTCCCCCTCGCCGACGTTGCCCGGATTGCGCGATCTGCCGCCGATAAGCTGTCTTCCATGGGAATTTCGCTGGGTTCCTGCACGCTTCCTTCCGTCGGAAAGCCGGGATTCTTTCTCGGCGAACGGGAGATCGAGGTTGGTCTCGGCATCCATGGCGAGCAAGGCGTGCGCAGAATGCCGATCGCATCGGCTGATCGATTGACCTCGCTGATCCTCGAAACGATTGAGGCGGACGGCAGGATCAGGAACGGGGATCGCGTCGTGCTGCTGGTCAACGGCCTCGGGTCGACGCCGCCCATGGAGCTTTCGATCGTTGCCCGTTCGGCAATCGGATTTCTCGAGCAGAAGGGCATCGCGGTCGAGAGGGCCTGGGCAGGGACCTTCCTGTCTGCGCTGGATATGCCGGGCTTTTCGCTCTCGATCATGCACGTCGATGATGCCGCGCTCGGGCTTATCGATGCGCCGACAGATGCCAGCGCCTGGCCGCGGGGCGGCGCGGTGAACCGCAACCGAGTGCTTCCGTCCACGAAGGAGGCCGAGGACGGCGCGCCATCCGGAGCAAAGACGACGATGGCCGGCGAGCGCCTGAGGCAAACCACCGAAATGCTCGCAAAGGCGTTGATCGCTGCCGAACCGCAACTGACGGAGCTCGACAGTATAACCGGCGACGGCGATCTGGGTGCCAGCATGACGCGAGGGAGCGAAGCCCTCCTGGCGCTTCCGAAGGAAAGTTTCGGTGACGTTTCAAGCGGGCTGATGGCCATGGCGAATGCCATGCGAAAGGCGATCGGCGGCAGCTCGGGGCCTTTCTACGCCACCGGGCTGATGCGCGCCTCTCGCCATCTTGCCGGTCTGGAGCAGCCCACGGCCGCGCAGTTGGCCGAAGCCTTCGTTGCGGCCGTTCAGGCGGTTTCGGAGCTCGGCGGAGCAAAGCAAGGCGACCGGACGATGGTCGACGCGCTGTATCCCGCCGCAAAGACTTTCAAGGATAAGGTGGCCGAGGGGCTTTCGGCTGACGCAGCCTGGCGGGCTGCGGTCGAGGCCGGGATGGCGGGTGCCGAGGCGACCATATCGATGAAGCCGCGCCTTGGCCGCGCAAGCTATCTGGGCGAACGGGCCGTCGGACATCCCGACGGCGGGGCAATCGCCGTCAGCATCTGGCTCAGGGCAATCATGGCGACCTGATCTGGAGAGTCCGCTCCGCTATCGCGGCAGCCGGCGCATGGCCGCCGCGATCAGCGCCGTTCAAAACCGGAGCGCTCGTGCCGGCCGAATATCCGGATGTCACCATCCGCCGGCAAGGGCATTGCCGACAAGCGGTACGGTCCTGGTCTTTCCATGCTGATCGCGAACGGCGATTGATGCCGGTATTTGCTTGGGGGACTTCCGAAACCAGTTCGTGGCGACGGTGGCGAGATCTCCGATCATCGGATGCCTGCGCCAGTCTGCAAAACGCCGGCTCATTGCTTCGGGCTCGTGGAGATAGAAGAAATCTCCTGACCGGCCGAGATCGTTGATAGACGGGGCCATGGCGGAAAGCGGGCGCTGAAACATCTTCGAAGGCAACTTCAGGTCCGGCGCGCTTTCGGAGAATGCCGGCGCCATGAAGTCGATTGCCCAACCATCCGCCTCGACCCAGCAATGAAAGTTTTCCCCGGCGCCGGAGACGTAGCCATCCTCGCGGTGATCTGCGAAAAGGATGTGTTTTCCTTCAAGATTGTAGGCGGCAAGCCCACCCTTCGGCTTTGCGTCCACCTTGTAATGATGTTCGAGGATGAATGCCCCGAATGTGCTGAAATACATAGAAGCCGTGGCGGGATTGGCATTTTCGTTGATCAGCAGGCTGTTGATCACCTTGTAAATCCGATGATAGTCGCTTTGCTTGATCAACATGATCGTATTCCTTGAGCTCGTGGTTTGAGCCACCCCTAGATGACAGGGACGACCGTGTAAACGCCGCGTGCCGGGGTTTGTGGACGCTCGAGCGGTTCGGCGCCTCACGGATCACGGTAGATGACATTCATGATGAGAGGTTGGCGTGGCGTTCGGGAAGGACGGTCGCCGGTCTTGACAAGCTCGTCCCATACGGGCGGATCGGCAGGCCACGCTCCAGGGTCCTGCGAGAGCGGGCGCTGAAAGCTGCGGCAGCATTGAGCTGGGCGAGCCGCTGTTAAAGCTTGTCCTTTCGAGCGCCGGAACCTTTCAGGAATCTCGGAGCATAGATCACGCAGGCGATGGAAGCGGCCAGCATCACAAGCGAAATGGCCAGCTGAACCACATCGTATCGCAATGTGCTTTCCGCAAAGAACCATCCGGCAACGATGCCGGCAATTGCGAAGGGTATGCGCACGACGATGGGAAACCACATGGGAGAATCCTTTTCTGGAGAATTAGCACGCGCTTCGCAGCCGGTCCGGATTGCGCGTACGGAAGGAAAAAGATCCTGCGGCAAGCAGCGGCAACAGGGCGGGCACAAGCAACACTAGCATGTTCTTGCGGTTGATCGGCAAGCCAGATGTTTTCAATGGATGCGCGCTTTTTCGAAACCCCGTCGAACATCGCGGCGGCGCTCGCCCGGCCTGCGGTTTGCAACTGATCTTCCAAAGGCACGCCTCCCGATCCATGCCGGATGGCGTTTCCTGCCGCTCTCTTCAGGTCGCATCGCAGGAAAGAGATTTTCCGTTTCCGGCGTCTGCGGAGATGGTTGTTCCTTTTAATCTACTATTTTTATGGACAATATTCGCATTATCGAAAACGCATGTGATCTTCGGAAGGGATGAGAATGAGTGCGCCTAAACTCGTCGGTATTGCCGGCAGCTTCAACCGGCCATCGAAGACCTACGCGCTGGTCCAGACCGTCGCAGGTCTGGCAAGCGAGCGGTACGGCTTCGCAAGCAAGGTCTACGACCTGCAGGATGTCGGTGCTTCTCTCGGGACGGCGCAATGGCGCAAGGAGCTCGACGATCAGGCAAAAGGGGTGATTGACGAAATCGTGTCATCCGATGCCCTCATCATCGGCTCGCCGACCTTCAAGGGGTCTTATCCCGGACTGTTCAAGCATCTGATCGACCTTATCGACCCGCATGAGCTGCGCGCCAAGCCGATCATCATCACCGCAACGGGCGGTGGAGACAGGCATGCGCTGATGGTCGAGCACCAGCTGCGGCCGCTCTTCGGCTTCTTCATGGCTCATACCTTGCCGACCGCCGTCTATGCGTCGGATCGGGATTTTACGGACTACAAGGTTTCGTCCGAGCCGCTGGCCGACCGGATCAACGAGGTCGTCGGCGAGCTTGCCGCTTTCTTTCCCCATTCGCTGACGGTGCTGGCGGCTGCGGAATGAAGGGCTGAAACACCATCGCGCCCAGGCGCCGGGACACGCACACACCGGATTTTTTCTCAGCGGAATGGAGGGTTTCATGAAATGGAATGTCATTGGCCGCCTGAAGGCGTTTTTTGCTGTTCCCAGATCGCAGAGGCTGGACGTTTCCACCCTGTCGCTTGACCGGACCGGGTTCGCCGAGCGGGATCGGGAGCTCTCTGCCCGCGACTACGAGATCTATTACTGGTGTTCCACGCCGGCGCCCTGGTACTGAAAGGATGCGTCGTTGGTTTCATATCGCGAGATGAGCTTGCCAGCTCGTGTGAGGCATCCATGACCAGAGTGCTGATTGTACCGGGCCTTTTCGGCTCCGGGGAAGGGCATTGGCAGCGTTACTGGCTGCGTGACCATCCCGATGTCCGGCTTGTCGAGCAGGATGACTGGAATTTTCCCAATCTCGGCAGCTGGATGGAAAGGCTGGAGGAGGCGCTGGAAGAGGCAGGCGAGGCTTATATCGTCGCCCACAGCCTGGGCTGCGTGCTGACGGCGAGATTGGCCGGCCGTCCGGCCGCGCGAAGGGTCAAGGGCGCGCTGCTCGTTGCGCCCTGCGATATTCCCGTGACCGAGACCCTCCATACGGGCCATCTATCCTTCGGCACGATGCCGACCGAAGCATTGCCTTTTCCCAGCATGACTGTCGGCAGCCTGAACGATATTTACATGACGCTCGACCGGTTGACCTTGTTCGGGCGCCTCTGGAATTCCGATGTCCGCAATATCGGCCTTGCGGGGCATATCAACATCGCCAGCGGCTTCGGGCGCTGGCCGAGCGGCTATGGATTTCTGGAAACCCTGAAGATGCGCGCGAGACATCGGCGGGCGCGGGAGTTTTCGAGCGCCATCGCAGCACCCATTTAAAAGAAAGGCTTTTCATATCGAACGTTCGACGCCATTGTGCGGCGGATTTTTTGATCCCGTCCTTCGGCCGCCCCTTCAGGTGCGAGACCCGGTCGGATTTTTCAGGAGGTAAGACAATGAGTTTGCGTATCAACGACATCGCTCCGGATTTTGCGGCGGAGACGACGCAGGGCAAGATTCAGTTCCATGACTGGATCGGCGATGGCTGGGCCGTCCTCTTCTCGCATCCGAAGAATTTTACGCCGGTCTGCACGACGGAACTCGGCGCGATGGCAGGCCTTGAAGGCGAATTCCGCAAGCGCGGCGTCAAGATCATCGGCATCTCCGTCGATCCGGTCGAAAGCCACAGCCGGTGGAAGAACGATATCAAGACGGCGACCGGTTTCGACGTCGACTATCCGCTGATCGGCGACAAGGACCTCAAGGTCGCCAAGCTCTATGACATGCTGCCGGCGGGCGCCGGCGAAAGCTCCGAGGGCCGTACGCCTGCCGACAACGCCACGGTACGCTCCGTCTTCGTCATCGGTCCCGACAAGAAGATCAAGCTGATCCTCACCTATCCGATGACGACGGGCCGCAACTTCGGCGAAATCCTCCGCGCGATCGATTCGATCCAGCTGACGGCCAAGCATCAGGTCGCGACACCGGCAAACTGGCAGCAGGGCGACGATGTCATCATCACCGCCGCCGTCTCCAACGAGGACGCCATTACCCGTTTCGGCTCGTTCGATACGGTATTGCCCTATCTGCGCAAGACCCGGCAGCCTTCCGCCTGAGCGGCGTGGAGGACTGATGTTCCGCGAACGATGCGATGCGGCCCCAATGGCCGCATCGCTTTTTCATAGCCTTACATTGTCGCGCAAAAATTCCAGCAATGCGCGCACGCGGGCAGGCAATGGACCGCCCTGGCCGATGTAGACGGCGTAGAATTCCTCGACATCGCCTGGATTGAGTTCTTCCAGCACCGGCAGCAGACGACCGGTCGCGATATCCGATTTGACGGTGAAGGCGGCGAGACGTGCAAGGCCCGCTCCATTGAGCGCGAGGTGACGCATGGCCTCACCATCGCTCACCTGCAGGCTGCGGATTGCGGGGATCGTCGCAATCTCATCGTCGATCCGCAGTGGCCAAGCTTCGATCGCCCGGGAATAGGCAAAGCCGATGCGGCAATGCTTCTCCAGTTCGGCGGCGGAGCGGGGCGAACCGTGCCGCCGCAGGTAATCCGGCGAGGCGACGATGACCTTGCGGGTCGCTCCGAGCTTGCGGGCCGTCAGGCTGGAGCTTTTCAGCGGCCCGGCGCGTATGGCGATATCGGCTCGTTCTTCCATCAGATCGACGATCCGATCCGTATGGAAAACTTCCAGCGAGACGTTCGGGTGCAGCGCCATAAAGGCGGGAACAAGCGGAGCCAACACATGATTGCCGAAGGAGCCGCTGGTATTGATGCGGATATGTCCGGCGACCTGCTCTCCCGCCGAGGCATGGCGTTCGGCCTCGGCGATATCGGCAAGAATGGCAAGGCTGCGTTCGAAGAAGACGCAGCCCTCGGGGGTAAGCTGCAGCCGCCTTGTCGAGCGGTTGATGAGGCGGGCACCGAGGCGTTTTTCCAGTCTCGTGACAAGCTTGCTGACGGCGGAAGGCGTCATGCGGCAGGCCGTGGCCGCGGCGGTAAAGCCGCCGAGCTCCACTGCGCGCACGAAAACTTCCATTTCACCGGATCGGTTGATTTCCTGGCGGCTCATGATGAATTGAAATCACAAATCAGTTTCTCTACGGCAATCTATATCATCCTTATTGATGGGTCTATGTCTCTGAAAAACCCGGAGCGGTTCGGGAGGGTGACTTTGTGAACCGCTTCATTCTGTTGTTTTACGCAAGTCCCGACGAACCGTCACATGCCGGGATTGCATCAAGGAGACGGACGATGGAATACAGAAATCTCGGTGCTTCCGGCCTGCGCGTCCCCGTGCTCGGTTTCGGCGCCGGCACGTTTGGCGGTAGCGGACCGCTGTTCAGCGCCTGGGGCTCGACGGATGCGACGGAAGCGCGGCGTCTGGTCGACATCTGCCTGGAGGCGGGCGTCAATCTCTTCGACACGGCCGACGTCTATTCGGCCGGTGCCTCGGAGGAGGTGCTCGGCCAGGCAATCCGCGGCAGGCGGGATGCCGTGCTGATTTCGACGAAGACGGCTCTTCCCATGGGCGACGGTCCGGCAGACTGGGGCGCTTCGCGCTCGCGGCTGATGAAATCGGTCGACGCCGCTTTGCGCCGCCTTGGCACCGATTACATCGATTTGCTGCAACTGCACGCTTTCGACGCTTCGACGCCGGTCGAGGAAACGCTCTCGACACTGGATGCCCTCGTGCAGGCGGGCAAGATCCGCTATATCGGCGCCTCGAATTTCTCCGGCTGGGAATTGATGAAATCGCTCGCCGTTGCCGAGAGGCATTCCTACGTGCGTCCCATCGCTCATCAGGTCTACTATTCGCTTGCCGGCCGCGATTACGAATGGGAACTCATGCCGCTCGGCGCGGATCAGAATGTCGGGGCGCTGGTCTGGAGCCCGCTGGCATGGGGCAGGCTCACCGGCAAGATCCGCCGCGGGCAGCCGTTGCCGGAGACAAGCCGGTTGCACGAGACGGCAACCTTCGGCCCGCCCGTGGAAGACGAAAAGCTGTTCGATATTGTCGATGTGCTGGATGAAATTGCAGGCGAGACCGGCAAGAGCGTGCCGCAGATCGCGATCAACTGGCTTCTGCACCGGCCGACGGTCGCAAGCGTCATCATCGGCGCGCGCAATGAAGAGCAGCTGCGTCAGAACCTCGGGGCTGTCGGCTGGACACTTTCCAGGCAGCAGGTCGAGAGGCTGGACAAGGTCAGCGAGTTGACGGCGCCCTATCCCTATTTTCCCTATCGGCGCCAGGAAGGCTTCGCCAGGCTCAATCCGCCGCTGGTCTGATGCGGCGGCCATGCATCCGGCCGCTGCCGGACGAAGGGGTTGCGAGCGGCGGAGCAGGCAATTGCTCCGCCGCCAGGCGTCTCAGCGCCCGCCTTCGATCTTGCGATGGCGCTGGTTCCTGCCGCCTTCGCCGTACGGATAGGCTGCGGGCTGCGGTGCGCTGATCTCGTTCAGCCGGTCCATCTCCGCCTCCGTCAGCTTTAGCTCCGCCGCACCCAGATTGTCGGCAAGCTGCTCGGATGTCCTTGCGCCGAGAATGACCGAGGTGACAGCCGGGCGGGCTGCCGTCCAGGCGAGCGCGACCCGCGCCATGCTGACGCCGCGAGCCTTGGCGATCTCGTCGACCGCCTCGATGATCCCCCAGGTGCGTTCCTGCGCATTGCGGGCCGCATAGGACTCGCTGCCGCGATTGGGGTTCTCGCCAAGCCGGGTGGCGCCGGTCGGCGTTTGGTCGCGCTTGTATTTGCCCGTCAGCCAGCCGCCGCCGAGCGGCGACCAGGGAAGCAGGCCCATGCCGGCATCCTGGCAGGCATCGACGATCTCGAGCTCGATGTCGCGAACGAGCAGATTGTACTGGGGCTGCAGCGTGACCGGCCGCGTATAGCCGCGGGCCCTGGCGATCTCGACGGCCTTGGCGATGTGCCAGCCGACATAGTTGGAGAAGCCGTAATAGCCGATCTTGCCGGCGCGCACGGCATCGTCGAGAAACCGTAGCGTCTCCTCGATCGGTGTCAGGGCATCCCAGGCATGCATCTGATAGAGGTCGATATGGTCGATGCCGAGACGGCGCAGCGAGTCGTCCAGCGCTTGCCCCAGATGCCGGCGCGAGAGGCCGAGGTCGTTCGGCCCCTTGCCCATCGGGAAACGGCCCTTGGTGGCGATGACGGCCTGGCGAGCCTCGGTCGGACGGGACTTCAGCCAGCGGCCGATGATCTCCTCCGATTTGCCTGCGCTGTAGACGTCGGCGGTATCGATGAAATTGCCGCCCCATGCGAAATAATCGTCGAGAAGCTTGTGCGACGCGGCCTCGTCGGCTTCCGCGCCGAAAGTCATGGTGCCAAGGCAATAGGCCGTGACGACAGCCCCGCTTGGGCCGAGCTTGCGATAGTCCATTCCTGCCTCCTCTGAACGGAGCGCTGGTGCCCGATCGGCAGAACGGTCGGGAAAGCCGCAGGCTCCGTGATCCATAGCAATGTGATGCTTGAGACGGCCTCCACCGTCGATGGGGGTTCGACGCTCGGCATTTTATTGCCACGGCCGCAGGCATACCATAGCCAATCATCCCATGATTACCAAGCGCATTCGTTGCCTGGATATCGCGGCTCGCGTAAAACTCTCCGTGATGATTCCCTTTTTGCCGAATGCCTTTCCTGATGGATGAAACGCCGACAAGCCGCATGCTCTCCTGGGCACGCAACTCCACCATCTATCGCCTCGAACGCCGGATGATGACCGAGAAGCAGCTGTCCGATGCGATCGCCAAAAAAGCGAAACAAAAGTTCGAGGATATCAGCGATGCGCAGATCAAGGCGCTGGCCGATTTCGCCGTCAAATTCGCCTATGAGCTGAAAGTGCTCGATGATGTCGCCTATGCCGAGATCAGCACACGCTCGGCGGTTCGCTCCGGCAAGTCGAAGAAAGCCATCGCCTTCAGGCTGGCGTCCAAGGGCATAGATGGCGAAACCGTCGTCGCGGCGGTGGGGGAGGTCGATGATCTGCATTCCGCCGTCATCTTTGCCAGAAAGCGTGGCTTCGGTCCTTTCAGGCGCGGCGACCTCGATGAGAAGCGCAAGGCAAAGGAACTGTCCGCCTTTGCCCGCAACGGCTTCAGCTTCGCCATCGGCAAAAGGGTGTTCGATATGGAGCGGCAGGATGCGGAAGACGTATTGCAATCGACTTCGGCATTCTGCCCCGGTTCTCATTGAAATGGCTGACGGCACTCGTTAGCTTTGCCGCGCTTGACAGTGGCTGGGCATGGGGACGTTCGTGAAATCAGATATTGTATTGCGCATGATGGCGTTGGGGATCGTTTTTTCGCCTGCTGCCGCTCATGCCGATTGGCAGCCGGTCGAAACTATCAAGACCTACGTAATCACGGGCAGATCCGGCGCCGAGCTTTACGATTCGATCGGCGAGCGGGGTCCCCTGCTCGGACCGAAGGTGAGGGCGATCGCCCATACCGATTTCAAGCTCACCTGGACCCGGAAATACGAGCCGCAGGCGGACGGCGCCTGCACGATCACCGTCAACATCCCAAAACTGATCATCACCTACACCTTGCCCAAGCCCTCGGGGCAATTGCCGCCCGCCACCCGCAAAAGCTGGCAGAAATTCATTGCCGGCGTCGAGGCCCATGAGCGGGTGCATGGCGGTTATATCAAGGACATGGTCAAGGAGATCGAGGCCATGAGTGTCGGTTTCTCCGTGCCCGATGATCCGAAATGCAGCAAGATCCGCGTCGAGCTCACCAAGCGGCTTGGCGAGATTTCCAAAAGAGAGCGGCAGCGGAACGTCGATTTCGACAAGGTCGAATTCAGCGACGGCGGCAATCTTCAGCAGCTCGTGCTCAAGCTGGTGCGCGAGGAATAGGCTGCGGGAACTGCAAACGGGTGATGGTGTTGTCGCCTGGTCGGCGGGAGGTTCAACTTTCACGCCTAAAGGTTGGAAATGCTTGATGTTCTTGGTGACGACCGTAAGATCGTAGATGCGAGTGGTTGCCGCTATGACAACATCGCCAAGGCCGGGATGCTGTCCCTTGGCGTTGGCCGCATCGCCTATCGCTCCGACAATCCGCGTGACAACGGGGTCCATATTCAGGATACGATCCCGGAATGATTCCAGCATGAAATCAAGCCATGCGTTCAACCGCTTGGCACGGTCGACCCCACCCCGGCTGTGAAGGCTGCGCATCCCCTTTTCGAGGGGAAAACTTGCTGATGATAGTCGTATCGAGAAGGAAGCCGTTATTCAAAATCGATTTCCCGCATGGCGGAAGGATTTTGCTCCAGTTCGGCAGGACCGGGATAGGTCATGAGAAATTCGCCGAAGTTCGGCCGGGGGTCTTCAGCGCCTTGCTGGCGACCTTGGCAGCCTCCACCGACACGATCACGGCAGCGGGCTTGCCGTGGCGTGTCACGGTGACGAATTCACCATTTGCGGCTTCCTCGACATAGGCCGAGAAACCTGCCTTTGCAGCTGCCTCCAGAAAGGCAGTCCATAATGCTGAAAAACCCGAAATCCTATCGCGGCGACCGGCAAGCCTTTTTTTGGGGGGCTTTTGGAGCGCTTAGAGGAGCTTCCCGGCCGCGCATCGCAATACCGGATCAACGGCCCTTCCGTTTCCGCCATTCGGCAAATTTCAGCTTCGGAGCGTCGCTGGTCGCCGGGTAGAGGCCGATGATGGTGGCGCCGTTCATGACCTCTTCGGTGACGAAATCCTCATAGGCCGTCATTTCCACCGTCTCATCGGCAATTTCGTCGGCCAGATGCGCGGGGATGACGATGACGCCCTCATTGTCGCCGACGAGTACGTCGCCGGGGAAAACCGCCACATCGCCGCAGCCGATCGGGCCGTTGATTTCGATGGCCTGATGCAGGGTCAGGTTGGTCGGCGCGGAGGGGCGATGATGATAGGAGGGGATGTCGAGGGCGGCGATTTCAGGGCTGTCGCGGAAGCCGCCGTCGGTGACGACGCCGGCTACGCCGCGCACCTGCAGCCGCGAGACGAGGATGGAGCCGGCGGAAGCGGCGCGCGCATCCTTGCGGCTATCCATGACCAGGACGAAGCCGGGCGGGCATTGCTCGACGGCGGCGCGCTGCGGATGCTCCGGATTGCGGAAGACTTCGAGCGTGTTCAGGTCTTCGCGCGCCGGAATATAGCGGAGCGTGAAGGCCTGACCGACCATGTTCGCCTTCTTGGGCGAAAGCGGGCGCACATCCTGGATGAACTGGTTGCGCAGGCCGCGCCGGAAAAGCGCCGTGGCGATTGTCGGCGTGGCGACGCCCATCAGCTTGTTGCGCGTTTCGGTGCTCAGCACGTAGTTGCTCATGCGATCTATCCTTTGCGATCAATAAATATCGGGCTCGCCCGGCGTCGGGCCGAAATCGGTCTCCAGAAAGTCGAAATCGCAGCCGGTATCGGCCTGCGCGACATGACGCGAAAACATCCAGCCATAGCCGCGGCCGAACTTTTCCGCCGGCTTGACCCAGGCGTCGCGCCGCCGCTGCAATTCGTCCTCGTCGACCAGCATGTCGATGCGGCGCGCTTCGAGATCGAGGCTGATGATGTCGCCGTTGCGCAGCAGCGCCAGCGGACCGCCGACGTGGGATTCGGGTGAGACGTGCAGGATGCAGGCGCCGTAACTCGTGCCGCTCATGCGGGCATCGGAGAGGCGGAGCATATCCCTGTGGCCCTTTTTGAGGAGCGCTTTCGGGATCGGCAGCATGCCCCATTCGGGCATGCCGGGGCCGCCCTGCGGGCCGGCGCCGCGCAGCACCATGACATGATCGGGCGTGATGTCGAGATTTTCATCGTCGACGGCCGCCTTCATCTCCGGGTAGCTGTCGAACACGAGCGCCGGTCCCTGATGCTTGTGGAAGCGCGGATCGCAAGCGGCGGGTTTGATGACGGCACCCGTCGGCGCAAGGTTGCCCTTCAGCACCGCCAGCGAGCCTTCGTGATAGACTGGATTGTCGAGCGAGCGGATGACGTCGTCATTGTAGCACTTCGCCCCCTCCAGCGTTTCGCCGAGGGTGACGCCCGATACGGTGAGCGTGGAGAGGTCGAGCTTGGCGGAGAGCTTTGCCATCAGCGCCCGCAGGCCGCCAGCATAGTAGAAATCCTCCATCAGATAGGCTTTGCCTGTCGGCCTGATATTGGCGAGAACCGGCGTCGTGCGCCCGGCCTTGTCGAGATCGTCGAGCGAAAGATTGATGCCGGCGCGCCGCGCCATCGCAATCAGATGCACGACGGCGTTGGTGGAACAGCCCGTTGCCATCGCCACGGCCACCGCATTGTCGACGGCGGCTTGCGTGACGATCCTGGAGGGCACCAGATCTTCCCAGACCATCTCGACGATACGCCTGCCGACAGCCGAAGACATGCGGATATGGTTGGCGTCGGGGGCGGGAATTGAGCTTGCGCCGGGCAAGGTGAGGCCCATTGCCTCGGCGATCGCCGTCATGGTGCTCGCCGTGCCCATGGTCATACAGTGACCGTAGGAGCGAGCGATACCGGCCTCGACATCGACCCATTCCTTCTCCGTGATTGTGCCGGCACGACGCTCGTCCCAGAATTTCCAGGCATCGGACCCCGAGCCCAGATACTCGCCGCGATAATTGCCGCGCAGCATCGGGCCGGCCGGCAGGTAGATCATCGGCAGGCCCATGGAAAGCGCGCCCATGACGAGGCCGGGCGTCGTCTTGTCGCAGCCGCCCATCAGCACGGCGCCGTCGACCGGGTGCGAGCGCAAAAGCTCCTCCGCCTCCATCGCCAGCATGTTGCGATAGAGCATGGTCGTCGGCTTCACATAGCTTTCCGAGAGCGAAAGCGCAGGCAGTTCCAGGGGGAAGCCGCCGGCCTGCAGAATGCCGCGCTTCACGTCCTCGACCCGGTGCTTGAAATGGGCATGACACGGGTTGGCGTCGGACCATGTATTGAGAATGGCGATGACCGGCTTGTCCACCCACTCTTCAGGGGCATAGCCCATCTGCATGGCGCGCGAGCGATGCCCGGAGCTTCTGAGATCGTCCGGCGCAAACCATCTGGCGCTGCGCAGTTCCGACGGCTTTTTCCTGCTGTTCATTATCGTCGAGCCTTGTTTTCGCATTTGCATCGAGGTGAGCATTGTTGCGCGGGGTCGCCTCCGTCTGCCTGCTTTGCAGGCCCTTGCGCCCGATGGCCCATCCTCCCGATTGATCCAACCCGGCGAAGCGGAGTTGGCAAGACCGGACTAAAGCACTAATGTATCAGTGCATCAAGTCACAAACTGTGCTTGATCAACCGAGATTTGCGATGAGAAAGGCCGCCGGTGAAGCTCAATCCGAAAGAATTCGCGCTGGATCGCTCCCGTCAGGTGGCTCCGCAGATCCTGGAGATCCTGAGATCGCGCATTCTTTCCATGAGCTTGCCGCCGACCACCGTTCTCTCGCGTCTATCGCTGCAAAGCGAATTCAACGTCAGCCAGACCCCCGTACGCGACGCGCTGATCCGGCTGGAAGAGGAAGGGCTGGTCGAGGTCTATCCGCAATATGCGACCGTCGTTTCGCGGATCGATATCCGCAACGCCACCGAAGCGCATTTCCTGCGGCTATCGATCGAAGTCGAGGCTGTCCGCCGGCTGACGCTCAATTCGCCGGAGGAAACGGCAGCGGCTCTGGACGCGGCCCTGATCCGGCAGAGGCATGTGATGTCGCCGGAAACCTACGATCTTTTCGATTCGCTCGACAAGGATTTCCATCGGGTGCTTTACGAGCGGGCGGATATTCTCGGCCTGTGGTCGGCTGTGAGGCGCCAGAGCGTGCATCTTGACCGTCTGCGGATGATGAACCTGCCGATGCCCGGCAAGCTGGAGCAGATCGTCGCCGATCATCAGGCGATCGTCGATGCCGTGCGCCGCGGCGATGCGGAGGCGGCCGTGGCCGCCCTGCGCAAGCATTTGTCCGGCACCCTGTCGATCGTCGATTTCATCTGCGAACGGTATCCCGATTATGTAAGCCGCTAATCTAGCGGCTTTTCCGGCGGCCGCGAGATGTGGAGCGCGCCAATGCCCGCATTGGCTTGCGCCTCGCTTCATGCGACAAGGTTCATGGGCAAACAAATCATGGAGTTCGCTTGACCATCGGGCTTGCGCATGCCGAGCTGATCGCAGTTCTGACGGCTGTTACGGGCAGCGATCCAAGAGTGATGACGGTGCGGTCGGGCGATGCCTTGCCCTCCGGCCCGTTCGAGCTTGGTCATCGCACGCTGCAGAGCGGATTGCGCGAATGGGTTCAGGAGCAGACCGCCCATCCCGTCGGCTATCTCGAGCAGCTTTATACGTTTGCCGATCGCGATCGAAACAATGAAATTCTCGGCGGGCGCACGATTTCCATCAGCTATCTGGGGCTTGTGCGCGAGCAGGCGGCACCCGGCGGCGGAATGCCGGGCTGGCATGGCTGGTACGAATATCTTCCCTGGGAAGATCATCGAAGCGGCCGGCCGGCCATTCTCGACGAGATTGCCGTGCGCCTTGCGCCATGGATCGACGAGGATGCGATGCGGCGCGGCCAGCGTCGCCGGCGTGCCGATTTCACCTTTGGACTGAACGATGCGGCATGGAACGAGGATCTCGTCCTGCAACGCTATGAACTGCTCTATGAGGCGCGGCTCGTCGCCGAGGCGGGATGCGACCTCAAGTACAATGTCGGCAGATCGATGTTTGCCGACCATCGCCGCATCCTTGCGACCGGCATGGCGCGGCTGCGCGCCAAGATCAAATACCGGCCCGTCGTCTTCGAACTCATGCCCGAGACCTTCACGCTGCTGCACCTGCAGAAAACCGTGGAGGCGCTGGCAGGGCTGACGCTGCACAAGCAGAACTTCCGACGGCTGATCGAGCAGCAGGAACTGGTCGAGGAGACCGGCGGCACGGAAAGCGAGACCGGCGGCCGCCCGGCCAAGCTCTTCCGCTTCCGCCGGGCCGTGCTTGAAGAACGCGAATTCGCCGGAACGAAATTACCGCTCTCCCGCAATTGACATATGCTCATACTGAGAATATCTATTTGCGCATGATATACTCAAAATGAGTATAATAAGGAGCCGGTCATGAACCTTCCCGTATCCTCCCTCTACGATCGTGTCAGCCGCGTCATCCCGAAAGCCGAGTGGCTGGCGTTTCAGGATGATGTCGAGGCGATCCTCGAATTGAAGCGACGTCATAACGCCGTCATTCTCGCCCATAACTACCAGACGCCGGAAATCTTCCATGGCGTTGCCGATATCGTCGGCGACAGTCTGGCGCTTGCCCGCAAGGCGGTGGACGTCGATGCCGACATCATCGTCCTTGCCGGCGTGCATTTCATGGCGGAGACGGCCAAGCTGCTCAATCCGGAAAAGACGGTGCTGATCCCCGACATGGAGGCCGGCTGCTCGCTGGCGGAATCGATCACGCCTCGGGATATCGCGCTGTTGCGGCAGGCGCATCCGGGCGTTCCGGTCGTGACTTACGTCAATACGTCGGCGGCCGTGAAGGCGGCCTCCGATATCTGCTGCACTTCGGGCAATGCCCGGCAGGTGGTGGAATCGCTCGGCGTGCCGAAGGTGCTGATGCTCCCCGACGAATATCTGGCGCGCAATGTCGCGCGCGAAACCGATGTCGAGCTTATCGCCTGGCATGGGCATTGCGAGGTTCATGAGCTCTTTACGGCAGACGATATCCGCCAGCTTCGCGAGAATTATCCCGGCGTGACGGTGCTTGCCCATCCGGAATGCCCGCCCGACGTCGTCGCGGCAGCGGATTTCGCGGGCTCGACCGCGGTCATGTCCGACTACGTTGGCAAAGAGCGCCCGTCGCGCGTTGTGCTTCTGACCGAATGTTCGATGAGCGACAATGTTGCCGTGCATCACCCGGACGTGGAATTCATCCGGCCCTGCAATCTCTGCCCGCATATGAAGCGCATCACGCTCGGCAATATCCGCAAGGCTTTGGAAGAGGGCCGGCATGAGGTGACGGTCGATCCGGCGATTGCCGCCGACGCCCGCCGCGCGGTGGAAAGGATGCTGGCGATATGAGCGAGATCCTTGAAGATCTGAGCGGCCGCACCGTCATCGTCGGCAGCGGCCTTGCCGGGCTGATGACGGCGCTGACTCTCGCGCCCGAACCTGTGGTGATCGTCACCCGCGCCCTGATCGGCGCGGAGACGTCGAGTGCCTGGGCGCAGGGCGGCATCGCCGCCAGCATCGGCAAGGGCGATAGCGCTGCCCTGCATCTTGCCGATACGCTCGCGGCCGGTGACGGGCTTTGCGACGCGAGGGTGGCGGCAGGGATCGTCGCGGAAGCGCCGGCTGCCATCGCCGCCCTGGAACGGGCAGGCGTCGAGTTCGATCGCGATGATGCGGGGCAATTGTCCCTCGGCCTGGAGGCCGCGCATTCGCGTCGGCGGATCGTGCATTCCAGGGGTGACGGTTCGGGTGCGGCCATTGTCCGCGCTCTTGTCGAGGCGGTCGCCCGCACGCCGTCGATCACCGTGCTTGAGGGCTATCAGGCGCAGCGCCTGTTACTGGATGACGGTCATATAGCCGGCCTTCTCTGCCTGACAGGCAAGGGCGGCGTCGTGCTGCCGTCTTCCCGCATCGTCCTTGCCACGGGCGGCATCGGCGGTCTGTTCGACGCTACGACCAACCCGGTCGGCAATTTCGGACAGGGGATTGCCCTCGCGGCGAGAGCTGGAGCGCTTCTGGCCGACATGGAGTTCGTGCAGTTTCACCCAACGGCGCTCGATAGCCGGCGGCGTCCCCTGGCGCTTGTCAGCGAAGCGGTTCGCGGCGAGGGCGCGCTTCTCGTCAACGAGCGCGGCGAGCGCTTCATGGCCGAGGTGGAGGGTGCCGAGCTTGCGCCGCGCGACGTCGTTGCGCGCGCCATCAGCGCCGAAATCGCCCGCGGCGGCCGGGTTTTTCTCGATGCACGCCAGGCACTCGGCGGCGGGTTTGCGGCGCGCTTTCCGGTCATCGCCGCGCTTTGCCGCGAAGCGGGCGTCGATCCGGCGACTGATCCCATTCCGGTGCGTCCGGCCGTTCACTATCACATGGGCGGCGTGGCGACCGACGAGAATGGCCGCAGTTCGGTGCCCGGCCTATGGGTCGTGGGCGAAGCGGCTTGCACCGGCCTGCACGGAGCCAACCGTCTTGCCAGCAACTCCCTGCTGGAAGCGGCAGTCATGGGCATGAAGGCTGCTCATGATATTGCGGGCACGAACGCAAGTCCGGCAAGACTGCCGCCCCGCTTTCCCGAGGCGGTCGTGCCGGATCCGTCGCTCGTCCGGCCGATCGTGTCGCGGCATCTCGGCGTGTTGCGCAATGCCGGCGCCATTCATGGCGCAATCGCGGCTCTGCTGCCGCTGTGCGAGAGCCAAGGTCCGGCGACCGATCCGGGACTGGTCGCATTGCTGATCGCCGTCTTTGCGAGCCTCAGGACGGAATCGCGCGGCGCCCATGCGCGCACGGATTTCCCGCTGAAGCTCACCCATGCGCAACGCCGCATGATGCATCTGTCCGACGCGCTCGATATCGCCCGCTCGGTCATCCCCCATACCGTCGCAAGGAGTGCCTGACATGACGCTTGCTTCCCTCCCGCGCCTGATCGTCGAGCCGCTGGTGCGCAATGCGCTTGTGGAAGATCTCGGCCTTGCCGGCGACGTCACATCCACGGCGGTCATACCCGCAACACATCGCTCGCGCGTGGCCATGGTCGCTCGCCAGCCGGGCGTCGTTGCCGGTCTCGATGCGTCCGAAATCGCCTTCCAACTGGTCGATCCCGCCATCGTCATGACCCGTCATATCCCCGATGGCGGGAAGATTGCTGCGGGAGAGGTCATCGCAACGATCGAGGGGCCTTCCCGCGGTCTGCTGACGGCGGAGCGGACCGCGCTCAATTTTCTCGGCCATCTCTCAGGCATCGCCTCCGTGACCGGCGGCATCGTCGAGGCGATCGCCGGCACGAAGGCGTCGATCGTCTGCACGCGCAAGACGACGCCGGGTCTTCGGGCTTTGGAGAAATATGCCGTGCGCGCCGGCGGCGGCATGAACCATCGTTTCGCGCTTTACGACGCGGTTCTCATCAAGGACAACCATGTCGCCATTGCCGGCGGCATCACCGAAGCCATCCGCCGCGCCAGGGCCGGCGTCGGGCATATGGTCAAGATCGAGGTCGAGGTGGATACGCTGGCGCAGCTGCGCGACGCCATGCAGGAGGGCGTCGATGCCGTGCTACTCGACAATATGACACCCGATCAGCTGCGCGAAGCGGTCGATATCGTCGGCGGGCGGGCGATCACCGAAGCATCGGGCCGCATCACCCCGACAACGGCCGCCGCGATCGCCGCATCCGGCGTCGATCTCATATCCGTGGGCTGGCTGACCCATAGCGCGCCGACGCTCGATATCGGGCTGGACTGGAAGGCGGCGGCTTGAGGCAGAACGGGGTTTCGCATTTTTGGAGAACGCAAGGCCATTGGCTCTTAGGCCTCCGATAGTCATCTACCTCGTCAATGCGGATTGCACGTCGGTCAAAGCAAAATCATCTCCGACATACAGCAGAGGGGCTGAATGCTGTTTGGCAAGGGCATAGGCGAAGCAATCACCGAAATTCAGCCCGCCGCGCGTACCGAAACCCTTGCCGTATTCCACACGGGCCTTCATCGCGGCTCGCGCGAGATTCTCGTCTATCGGGGCAATCTCGATGCGAAACTCGGCCAAAAATTCGTCCAGATCGGCAATCGCTTCGCGCCGGTCTCCCTCTTTGATCCTGCCCGCCATGACCGTGCCGGCTTCGACGTAATTCACAGCCGATATGAGACGAAGACTATCGGCCTGAAGAGCCATCATGCAGTCGGGAGCTTCTGCCTCTTCGAACAGGATGGCAATGATGGCGGACGCATCAACGATCATCATTGAGGGAAATCGAATTCTTCAGCTGTATCACCGACCGCTTCATCCCATTCCTGTTTCGTGACAGGTCGACGGTCGTAGCGGTTGGCACGCCCGCGAACGAACGCTTTCATACGGGCAATGTAATCGCCCTGTCCCTCCTGCTCGGCACGCAGCCTTTCAAGCCGCTCGCGCATGGCCCGGGTAATGGCGTCGGTCATGGTTTCGCCAGTCAGCCGGGACAATTCCCGTGCCAGCCGATCCGCTTCTTCGGTCTTGATGCTCAATGCCATGGTCGCCGTCTTTCTAGATGGTTAATCTAGATAGCATGCATATATCGCTTCTTCAACGGAAAAGGGTTGCGATCAAGGCGAGCCTGGTGAACATGCCGGCCAAAGTGACTCTTTGACGTGACTCTGATGCGATCAAGTCGCTGCGCAGCTTTCACACCACGACCGGCACCTGTGCGCCGTCCATGTTGATGATGACGCCGGTGATATAGCTCGCCTTGGCGGAACTCAGGAAGACCGCGGCATTGGCGATGTCGGCCGGATCGGCCATGCGGCCGAGCGGGATGCGCTTCAGGGCATCGGCAAGCGCTTCCTCCTCGGTCGAGCCTGCCACCTTCGCCGCCGCCTTCAGGCCTTCGGCGACGCGGTCCGTTTCCGTCAGACCAGGATTGAGGCCGACCACGCGCACGCCTCGGCCGGCATAGGCATTGGCAAGCCCGACGCTTGCGAGCATGAGTGCGGCATTGGCCGACCCTCCGGCCAGATGGAAGGGCGAGGCGATCTTGCCGCCATTGCCGATGATGTTGACGACGACGCCCGAACCGCGTGCGCCCATGCGCTTGATGACGGGATCGATGGCGTTGATATAGGAGAAATACTTCGCATCCATCGCAGCGCGCCAGACGGCAGGCGTCAGTTCGTCGGCCGGCGTACGTGCTGCGGCACCGGCGCTGTTGACGAGAATGTCGATCGGGCCGATATCCGCCTCGACCTTGTCCACGACCGCGAGCCCTTGTTCATCGGATGTCAGGTCGGCGGCATAGCCACGCGCGCCGGGAAGCCTGGAAAGAGCGGCATCGATATTGGATTGGGAGCGTGAGCAGATCGCAACCTGCGCGCCTTCCTGCAGGAAGAGTTCGGCACAGGCATAACCGATGCCCTTCGAACCGCCCGTGATCAGAACCACTTTATCCTTGAGGCCAAGGTCCATGAGAATCTCTCCACTGTGATTTGCAAGGGGCGCCAAGCTACGGTCCGAAACCACCGTCGTACAGGGCGGCCATCGTCACGGTTTGGTTACCGGATGCCGGCCCTCCGGCTTGCCTCTATGAAAGGCGCTTGGCCTTCAGCACGGAAACGGCCGTTTCGCTGTTATGGACATAATCGTTGGCATCGGGTTGGCGCTGCACCAGCAGGATAAACAGCAGGTCGGTCAGCATCAGTTGCGCGTCGCGAGCAGTGATCGCCGACGAGCGGACGCGATCTTCGTCGCCGACGGTATGAAGACGGATATCGGCGACACGGGCAAGCGGATTGTCCTGCAGGCCGGTGACGGCGATGACGGTCGCCTGGCGCTGGCTCGCGAGCTCCGCGATCCGCAGCGTTTCAATGCTGGTGCCGGAATAGGACAGAGCAAAGAGCAGGTCGTCCGGTCCCAAGGTCGATGCGTTGGCCATCTGCACATGGCTGTCGCTGTCGTGCAGGACATTGCGGCCAAGCTTCATCAGCTTGTAGGAAAAGTCGCGTGCGACCAGCGACGAGGCGCCGACCCCGGCCAGATGGATGCGCCTGGCGTCGTGAAGGGCTTCGAGCGCCTTTTCGATATCGCCTTCGTTGTTCACCGATATGGTCTGTTGCATGGCCTGCAACTTGCTGCCCAGCAGTTTCTGCAGGATTGTCAGATAGCTGTCGCCCACTTCGATCGTGCCGTGGATCATCCCGACCGGCGCCGGCCACTCCTGGGCCTTCGCCTCGCTGACGGCAAGCTTCAGTTCCTGATAGCCGGCATAGCCGAGCTTCTGGCTGAACTTGACGACGCTCGACTGGCTGCGTCCGGTTTCCACCGCCAACGCCGCCGAGGACAGGCGCAGCATCTGGTCCGGGTTATCGATGATGAACTGCCCGATCTGACGATCGGCGGGTGCCATGGTGTCGAGCTGAGCGCTGATTTTTCTTAAGATAGACATTGGTCCTTTCAGGGATCCTTCGAGGTCGCCGAGGCCGGTTCACGCATGGATATGAGCGCATCCAAAATAACATCCGGTTCAAGGTCGGCAACCTCGCCCCCGTGCGGAGCGACATTATCACAGCAAATTGGAATAAAAAATTCCAAATTCCGTTGACAGGATGGAATGGCCGATTAGTCTTCGGAAACAGCCTAGGGCGTCCTGGTGATCCTGCCCTTTTCATCGACGGATTTTCTTCATGGACAGACTTCGCATCTCCGGCGGCAGACGGTTGCAGGGCGCAGTGACCATCGCCGGCGCCAAGAACGCCGCATTGCCGCAGATCGCGGCAGCCCTATTGAGCCCGTTTCCGCTGGAGCTGACGAACCTGCCCTCGGTCAGCGATGTCGAGAACATGCTGGGCGTCATCGCCCTTCATGGCGCGACGATCACCCGCGGGGCGCACGGCACGACGATCGATGCGGGCGATATCGTCTCGAAGGAGACCTCTTACGATACTGTCAGGCGCATGCGTGCGACCGTTCTGGTGCTCGCGCCGCTGCTGGCCCGTTTCGGCCATGCGCGTGTTTCGCTTCCCGGCGGCTGCGCCATCGGCGCGCGGCCGGTCGATATGCACATCAAGGCGCTGGCGAGCCTGGGCGCCGATATCGCGATCGAAAGCGGCCTGATCGTCGCTTCGGCCTCGAACGGGCTTAAGGGCGGTCGGATCGTGCTGAGTTCGCCATCCGTCGGCGCGACGGAAACGGCCATGATGGCCGCCTGCACGGCCAAGGGCGAAACCGAGATCCTCAATGCCGCCCGCGAGCCGGAAGTTGCCGATCTGGCGGCTTGCCTCGGTGCCATGGGGGCGCGGATCGAAGGGGCGGGGACGCATCGTATTCTCATCGACGGCGAGACCGCCTGGCGTCCTGCCAGGCATCACGGCATTCCCGACCGCATCGAGGCCGGCACCTATGCGGTGGCGGCCGCGATCACCGGCGGACAGCTCGAGCTCATTCATGCCCGCCTGGAAAATCTCGCTTCGGTCGTGCAGGCGCTGGAAGCCATGGGGGTCAGCGTCTGGCCGAGCGATCGCGGCCTTGTGGTTTCGCGAGACGGCCCGCTGAAGGGCGCCGATCTCACCACCGAACCCTATCCCGGCTTTCCGACGGACCTGCAGGCGCAATTCATGGCGCTGGCCTGCTGCGCCGAAGGCGCTTCGCTGATCCGCGAGACGGTCTTCGAAAACCGGTTCATGCATGTGCCGGAACTGATGCGGCTGGGCGCCAACGTCACGCTGCAGGGCACGACGGCGCTGGTTCGCGGCGGTGCGCCGCTCAAGGGCGCGCAGGTGATGGCAACGGATCTGCGCGCGTCCGTTTCGCTGGTGCTGGCCGCGCTGGTGTCGAAAGGCGAAACGATCGTCAACCGCGTCTATCATCTCGACCGCGGCTACGAGCAGCTGGATCGCAAATTGCGTCTCTGCGGCGCCGATATCGAACGGCTGACGTCATGAGTTCATCATCGCAAGACGCCGCTTATTTCCTGGGCATCGATGGCGGCGGCACCGGTTGCCGGGCGCGCATCGAGGATGCGGAAGGCACGGTTCTGGGACAGGGATTGTCCGGGCCGGCAACGACCCGGCTCGGGATCGCCGAAGCATGGGCATCGATCGCGCGGGCCTTCGACGCCGCCATCGAGGAGGCGGAGCTGAGCGCTGGCGATCTTGGCCGCATCCATGCCGGCGTCGGATTGGCGGGGATCGGCCGCAAGGGCGCGCTTGCCGCGCTCAGGGCGATAGAACATCCCTTTGCCAGCATCGATTTCATCAGCGACGGCGAGGGCGCATGCCTCGGCGCACATTCCGGCCGCGACGGTGCCATCGTCATCGCCGGCACCGGCTCCATCGGGCTCGGCCTTGTCGAAGGGCGGCAATTGCGTGTCGGCGGCTACGGGTTTCCGATTTCGGACGAGGGCAGCGGCGCCTATCTCGGCCTGAAGGCCGTGCAGCTTGCATTGCGTGCCCATGATGGCCGCGAACAGAACACGGCATTGCTGGCCGAGATCATGCAGCGCTTCCAGAGCGAGCCGATGGAGGCCGTTGCCTGGATGGATCGCGCTTCGGCCACGGATTACGCGACGCTTGCGCCCATGGTGCTTCGCCACGCCGACCAGGGCGATGCCGTCGCGCGACGGATCGTACAGAGTGCGGCAGGCCACATCGATACGCTGGTTCGCACCCTGTTCGAGAAGGGCGCGCCGCGCGTCTGCCTGCTCGGCGGTCTCGCAAGCCCGCTCGAGCCGTGGCTTTCGCCCGACGTTCGCCGCCGCTTGAAACCCGTCGACGGCGATGCGGTGTCCGGTGCGATCATTCTGGCAAGAAGGGCTGTCGGCGCAGACTGACGGCAAAATCGGAGCCGCCGACCGATCACGGGCAGCATGGAATATTTTATTCCTTATAGGATTGACGATAGGAATAAACGGACATACTGTTAACCAAGGTAAACAGGGAATGGACGGGGAACGAAGCCGCAAAGGCCATCCTGCGTCCCGGGCGGCTTTGGTCGTCCGTCTTGCTGAAAACCAATCTTTGCTGCGGTGCGCCCGATGTCAAAATGATCGAGCTCGCCACTTTGACCTATTGATATCGAAGCGTTATTCGCGAGCAGGCCCATGACAGAGCAGAAGTTGATATCCGAGCTGGAGCAATTGGTTTCCGAGGGCCGCAATCCGAATACGATGCATATCGACCTGCTGCCGACCTTCGATATCCTGCGGGAAATCAATTACGAGGATCAGACGGTGCCGCTCGCCGTCGAGAAGGTGATCCCGGCCATTGCCGCTGCCGTCAACCAGGTCGTCGCCGCCTTTCAGAAGGGTGGCCGGCTGATCTACATGGGCGCTGGAACCAGCGGCCGGCTTGGCGTGCTCGATGCGTCCGAATGCCCGCCGACCTTCAGCGTGCCGCCGGACATGGTCATCGGCCTGATTGCCGGCGGCCCGGACGCGCTGCGCCGCTCGATCGAAGGTGCGGAGGACGATCCGGAGCAGGGACGCCAGGCGCTGGAGGGCATCAATCTGACCGATGCCGACGTCGTCGTCGGCATCGCCGTCAGCGGCCGCACGCCTTATGTCATCGGCGGCTTGAACTATGCCAAAAGTGTCGGCGCCTTTACGGTCGCGCTGTCCTGCAATCCGAATTCCATCATAGCAGGCATTGCCGATCTGGCGATTTCGCCGGTTGTCGGCCCCGAAATCCTGACGGGATCGACCCGCCTGAAATCCGGTACGGCGCAGAAACTCATTCTCAACATGCTGACGACGGCGAGCATGATCCGCATTGGCAAGAGCTATCAGAACCTGATGGTCGATGTGAGCGCGAGCAACAAGAAGCTGGTGGCGCGTGCCTCACGCATCGTCATGCAGGCGACCGGCTGCACGCCGCAGGAGGCCCGGCGCGTGCTCGATCTGACGGGAAACGACGTCAAGCTTGCCATTCTCATGGAAATTACCGGGATGGATATTGAAGAAGCCCGCGTGGCATTGCAAAACGCTGATGGATTCCTGCGCAAGGCCATCAACGCCAGAACCGCCTGAGACAATCATCGCGGCGTGCCGCGACAGCAATCAATGGGCCAAAATCGGCCGGGGACATTTAAAAAAATTCGGAGGACCGGGAATGAAGGGCAATTTTGGAAAGAGGATGATTTCGGGAGCGGCGCTGGCTGTGGGGCTTGGTCTGGCGGCCGTTGCGATGCCGGTCGAGGCCGCGACGCTGCGCATGGCGTGGTCGCAGGACGCGACCGGCCTTGACCCGCACAAGCAGACGGCCTTCTCCTCCATCCGGCTGCTGGAATTGATCTACGAGCCGCTCGTTCGCCTCGACGGCAATTTGCAGATCGTGCCCGGCGTCGCCGAAAGCTGGCAGTTTTCGCCCGACGGCAAGCAGTTGACATTCAAGCTCAACGCCAAGGCAAAGTTCCAGAACGGCGCGCCCGTGACCTCGGCCGACGTCAAGGCCTCCTTCCAGCGCATTCTGGATCAGGCGACGGCCGCCGTCGCCCGCGCCAATTTCCTGTCGATTGCCAGCATCGATACGCCCGATGCCGGCACCGTGGTCTTCAACCTGTCGCAGCCCGACGTTCCGCTTCTGACGGCAATGACGAGCCTCAATGCCGCGATCGTTCCGGCAAGCGAAATCACCGCCGGCACGATCGGCACGAAGGCGATCGGCTCCGGCCCGTTCAAGCTTGACAGCTGGGTTCCGAATTCCAAGGAAATGCTGAGCGCCAACAAGGACTGGGCCGGCGGCCCTGTCGGTGTCGATGGCATCGACATCAGCGTTCTGCCCGACGAGACCGCGATCCTGGCGTCGCTGCGCACCGGCCAGATCGATTTCGCGCTGCTGAACGATCCGCTCGTGGCGACGCTGGTGCCGAAGGAGCCGAAGCTGCAGCTCACCCGCACGCCGGTTCTGTCCTATAACGTCCTGCAGCTCAATCCCTCGCGCAAGCCGATGGATCAGCTGGCCGTGCGTCAGGCGATCTCCTGCGCCATCGATCGCAAGGATGTGCTCGATACCGCCGCTCTCGGCGAAGGCAAGGTGACGGGGCCGCTGACGATGCCGCTCTACGCTACCGATCCGAGCCAGCTTTTCTGCTATACGCGCGATGTGGCCAAGGCGAAGACGCTGATGGCCGATGCCGGCTTTGCCAACGGCTTTTCGGCGACCGTGATTGCCGCAACCGGCGAGCCGCCGACCGCAACGGCCGAAGCGCAGGTCATCCAGTCGCAGCTCGCCGAAATCGGCATCAAGCTCGATATCAAGGTGATGGAACTGAACGTCTACGTCGATACCTGGCTGAAGGGCAATTTCGACATGGCGGTGGCGCTCAACGGCGGCAGTGCCGATCCCTATTCGATGTATAATCGCTATTGGACGAAGACCGGCAACCTCCAGAAGGTCGCCAACTACATCGACGATACGCTCGACAGCCTGATGCAGCAGGGCCGCGCCGAAACCGATCCGGCCAAGCGCAAGGCGATCTTTGCCGAATTCGAGAAGCATCTCGCCGAGGTTTCGCCCTGGATCTGGCTCTACACGGCCTATGGCTATACGGCCGAACAGAAGAACGTCGAGGGCTTCGTGCCGACGCCGACCGGCTCGCTGTTCGGCCTCGCCAAAGTCTCGATCAAGTGACGGCAATCGAGACCTAGAGGACATGCAATGGCATACCTGACGCGCCGGCTGATGATATTCCCGCTGATCATGCTGGGTGTGTCCATCTTCGTCTTCGTTGCCATCCGGCTGGTGCCCGGCGATGCGATCACGGCGATGCTCGGAACGAATGCGGGCCTGCTGACGCCAGAGCAGCGGCAGACTCTTTCGGCTTATTTCGGCATCGACCAGTCCTGGTTTACGCAATACTGGCATTGGCTGTTCGGCGTTTTGCAGGGCAATCTCGGCATATCCGTCACCTACGGCAAGCCGGTGCTCGACATCATTCTCGAACGTTTTCCGCTGACGCTGGAGCTTGCTCTGCTTTCGATGGTGATCGCGCTCGTCATCGGATTGCCGGCGGGCGTATTTGCCGCCACGCGAAACGAAAAACTGTCCGATCTTGCCGTGCGCATCGTCGCCATGATCGGACAGTCCACCCCGAACTTCGTGCTCGGGCTACTGTTGATCTATGCCCTGTCGGCCGGTTTCGGCGTCCTGCCGACCATGGGCGCCTTTACGCCCCTTTGGCAGAACCCGCTCGAAAATCTCGGCCAGATGATCCTGCCGGCGCTGACGCTGGGTTTTGCTTTTGCTGCCTCCGTGACGCGTGTCGTGCGCTCCGCCATGCTCGATGTCTTGAGCGACGATTATGTCCGCACGGCCCGCAGCCGCGGCGTGCCGGCACGCGGCGTCATCTGGCGGCATGCCCTGCCGAATGCGCTGATCCCGGTGGTGACGCTCAGCGGCGTCGAGTTCGGCTACTTGCTGGGCGGCGCCGTGCTGGTCGAGCAGATCTACGCGTTGCCGGGATTGGGCCGCATGGTGCTGGATGCCATCCTCCAGCGCGACTATGCGCTGGTGCAGGGCAGCGTTTTGTTCATTGCCTTCAATTTCATGGTCGTCAACCTGCTCGTCGATCTCGCCTATGTCGCGCTCGATCCGCGCATCCGCCTGGGAGAGAGCTGATGCGGATCGTCAGGGCTATTTTCGGACATATGAGCGGCCGGATCGGCGGCGTCATCGTCCTCATCTATATTCTCCTTGCCGTTCTCGGTACGCTCGGCGTGACGCCGCACGATCCGCTGACGCAGAACCGGATCGATCGTCTCCACGCCCCAAGCCTCACCTACTGGATGGGAACGGATCTTTTCGGCCGCGATGTCGCGAGCCGGCTGATGCAGGGTATCGGCGAATCGTTCACCGTCGCCTTCCTGTCGGTGGCCGTCGCAAGCCTGATCGGCACCGTGCTCGGCTTGACCGCGGCCTGGTCGGGCAAACGCTGGGACGGCGTGATCATGCGCGCGATGGACGTGCTGCTCGCCTTCCCGGCGATCCTGCTGGCACTGCTGATCATCGCCATCGTCGGGCCCGGAACATGGACCAGCGTCGCTGCGATCGCGATCGTCTATACGCCGATCTTTACGCGGATCGTGCGCGGTCCGGCGCTGTCGTTGAAGGGCCGCGATTTCGTCGATGCCGCCCGTACCTTCGGCAGCAGCCGGTCCTACATCCTGACGCGGCATCTCCTGCTCAATCTCGTCGCGCCGCTGACCGTGCAGGTGACGCTGGCGCTCGCCTGGTCGCTGCTGACGGAAGCGGGCTTGAGCTTTCTCGGCTTGGGAACCCAGCCGCCGGCCTCGTCGCTCGGGTTGATGCTGAGCGACAGCCGCAACCTCATGGAAACGGCACCCTGGCTGCTGATCTTTCCCGGCGTCACCATCATGATCTCCATTCTCGGCTTCAACCTGCTTGGCGATGCCCTGCGCGATATTCTCGACCCGAAGATGCGGAGGTCCACAATATGACGCCGCTCCTGTCGGTCTCCGATCTGCGTGTCGGCTTCGGACGAAATCCCGATGCCAATCCCATCGTCCGCGGGATCAGCTTCGATCTCGATGCCGGCGAAACGCTGGCGATCGTCGGCGAGAGCGGCTCGGGCAAATCGGTCACGGCGCTTTCGATCAATCGCCTCGTCGATTTCGGTGGCGGCCGCATTACCGGCGGGTCGATCCGCCTGAAGCGCGCCGACAACAGCGTTCTCGACCTGACCGCGGCAAGCGAGGCGGAGCTGACGAAGATCCGCGGTGCGGAAATCGGCATGATTTTCCAGGAGCCGATGACCTCCCTCAACCCGGTTCTGACCATCGGCACGCAGATCGAGGAATCCTTTCGGCTGCATCGCGGACTGACGGGAAGCCAGGCGAAGGCGGCGGCCAAGGATGCGCTGGATCGCGTGCGCATTCCCGATGCGGCGCGACGGCTGACCTATTGCCCGAACCAGCTTTCCGGCGGCATGCTGCAGCGTGTGATGATCGCGACGGCGCTTGCCTGCAATCCGCGTCTTCTGATCGCCGACGAGCCGACGACGGCGCTCGACGTCACCGTGCAGGCGCAGATCATGGCGCTGCTTGCCGAGTTGAAGCGCGAGACTGGCATGTCGATGATCTTCATCACCCACGATATCGGCCTCGTCGCCGGCATCGCCGACAAGGTGATGGTGATGCAGGCCGGTGAGGCGGTCGAGCAGGGCGAACTCAACCAGATCCTCGATCATCCCGCGCACCCCTATACCCGGCATCTGCTGCATTCGGTTCCGCATTTTGCGTCGGGGCAGGCTGCACGCACCGATTTCCAGCGCGACGAGGCATCATCCGGGCCGGCGCTGACAGTGGAGGGCCTGACGGTCCGCTTCCCGGTGAAGGGTGGTTTCCTGCAGCGGTCGACCGGCGCCGTGCACGCGGTCGAAGGCGTCGGTTTCGACCTGATGCCCGGCGAAACGCTGGCGATCGTCGGCGAAAGCGGCTCGGGCAAGTCCACCACAGCAAGGGCAATCCTCGGACTCGTCAAGTCGACCCGCGGCACCTTGACCGCCGGAGGCGGCAAGGCGGCCGGTCGCGGCAGCGCCGTGCAGATGGTCTTCCAGAATCCCTACGCCTCGCTCAATCCGCGCCTTCGCGTCGACAGCATCCTTGCCGAACCGGTGATCGCGTCGGGCGCGCGGGTTTCTGCCGAAACACGCGCGCGCATGCTCACGCTGCTGAAGCGCGTGGGGCTGCCGGAAAATGCGCTGGAGCGCTATCCGCACGAGTTTTCCGGCGGTCAACGCCAGCGGCTGTGCATCGCGCGCGCCCTGATGCTGAACCCGTCGGTGCTGGTGCTCGATGAGGCGGTTTCGGCGCTCGACGTCTCCGTCCAGGCGCAGGTTCTGAGCCTGCTGATCGAACTTCAGCGCGAATACGGGCTTGCCTATCTGTTTATCTCGCATGACATGGCTGTCGTGGAGCGCATCGCCCATCGCATAGCCGTAATCTATGCCGGGCAGATCGTCGAAATCGGTGATGCCGCCTCCGTCTTGTCGGAGCCCCGGCATTCCTATACCAGGCGGTTAATCGCGGCGGTTCCGACGGTTGCGCGGCGCAAGGAGAATTTCACGCTCGACACGCGCCAGGTTCCGTCCTTGGTGCGTCCGCCGGGCTTCGAGCCGATCACGCCCGAGTGGCGGCGTTTCGCGCCGGACCACATCGCTCTCGCGGAAGCCTGAGCATCGCGAAGAGCCGAGATGGAAGCAGGGGGAAGCATGCAGTTTGAGGAGCGTTTCGATCGGGCCTTTGCGCCGCTTGAGCAATCGGTCGCCACGGCTCGCATTCCCGGCGGCGTGCTTGGCATGGTCGATCTCGACGGCAACCGGCAGGTCCGCGCCATCGGTTCGGCGCAGAAAGTGCCCGATGTCAGGCCGATGCTGGTCGATACCTGGTTCGATCTCGCCTCGCTGACGAAAGTCATTTTCACCACGCCGCGCATTCTGGCCCTGGCGGAAGCCGGTACGATCGATCTCGACGCGCCGCTGACCGTGCTTCTGCCCGATCTGCGCCAATACAGCGCCGAAGCCTGGGAGCGGAAGGTGACGTTTCGCCAGTGCCTCGGACATCAGACGCCGTTCCCGGCGGTCGAGCCGATCTACACCTATGGCCGCGATCCGGAGCTTTTGCGCGCCTTCATCCTGCAGCGCGAATGGCGCGCCGGCCCGCCGGTCTATTCCGACATCAACTTCATTCTCCTCGGCTTCGCGCTGGAGCGGCTGGCCGGGCAGACCATTCGCGCCATGGACCCGGGGCCGGGTTTTGCCTTTTCCGCTTTGCCGGAACTCGCCGCCGCGACGGAGGATTGCACCTGGCGGCACCGCATCCTGTCGGGCGAGGTCCATGACGACAATTGCTCCGCGTTGCAGGGAGCCGGGCATGCCGGCCTGTTCGGAACGGCGGCCGCGATCCTCGACTTCGCAAAAGGGCTGCTGGATGGCAGCGGCGCGTCGGCGCGATCGATCGCCCTGATGCGCGAACCGCTTTCGGCGACGCGCACGCATGGCTGGGAGCGGCCTTACGAGGGCTGGTCCGGCGGTTCATCATGCCCGCCCGGAACCATCGGCCATACTGGCTTCACCGGCACGGCACTCTGGATCGATTTCGACAAGGGCAGGGCCTGGACATTGCTTACCAACCGCATTCATCCGACACGCCACTTCGACAGCGGCATACTGGCGCTTCGTCAAACGGTCGGCGATCTCGTCAACGCAGCATAGGAGCCTGACCATGCAACCAATCTGGGCAGTCGGTCTGATGACGGGAACCGTCCTCGACGGCAATATCGATGTCGCCATGCTGAAGACGGATGGCGAGCGCATCGAGGAATTCGGCCCCTATGTTCTCGCTCCCTATCCCGACTGGATCCGCAGGCTGCTGGAAGAAACCCTGGCTCGGGCGCGCGTATGGAATTTCGAAGGCCCCGAGCCGGCAATCTTCAAGGAGGCGGAAGAGGCCCTGACGCGAGCGCAATCCGAGGCGGTGAGGGAGCTGGTCGAAAGCAACGGCATGACGATGGCCGACATCGGCGTCGTCGGTTTCCATGGCCAGACCGTGCTGCATCGCGCGCCGCAGAAGGGGCGGCTGGGCCAGACGCGCCAGCTGGGGGATGGCGAACTGATGCGCTCCATCCTCGGCACGAAAGTCGCTTATGATTTCCGTTCGGCCGACATGCGTGCCGGCGGGCAGGGCGCGCCGCTTGCGGCTGCCTATCATACCGCGCTGCTGCGCGGCGCGGGCGCTGCGGGCGAAGCTGCCATCCTCAATCTCGGCGGCGTTGCCAACATTACCTGGTGGGACGGAGAGGGCAATTTCGTCGCCTTCGACACCGGCCCGGCCAATGCGCCGCTGAACGATTTCATCAAATCGCACGGACTCGGCGAGATGGACCGTGACGGTGCGCTCGGGCGCGCCGGCAAGGTCGACGAGGCTCGGCTCGAAAAGCTGCTGCAGCATCCTTATCTCAGCGCGCCCTATCCGAAGTCGCTCGATCGGTTCGACTTCGGCGCCTCCATGGCGGATGGCCTTGGCCCGGAAGATGGTGCCGCGACGCTTTCGGCCTTTACGGCAAGTGCCGTCGGCAAGGCGCTGGACCTTCTGCCGCGCAGACCCACCAAGGTCGTCGTCAGCGGCGGCGGCCGGCACAACCCGACGATCATGGCGATGCTGCAAAGCCGGGCCGGTGTCGAGCCGATCTTTGCCGAAGATCTCGGCTGGCGCGGCGATGCGGTGGAGGCGGAGTGTTTTGCGTTCCTTGCCGTGCGCGTTCTGCGCGGTCTGCCGATCAGCTTCCCCGGCACGACGGGGGCGCCGGCGCCGATGCGCGGCGGCCGGCTGGCAGAATAGCGGCCAGCGAAGCTGCGGTATCGCGCAGAGGTTTTCGCCGTCATTCATCGATGCTATGAAGAGGCCGCGAATTTGCGATCGGTTGATCTCGGACGGATATCGCTTCGATGGCAGGCAGGCATTATCGGGCAGGCTTCGTCGGCATCATTGCCGCCTTTATGATTGCGTGCGCCATCGGGCTTTCAGCGTTTCGTCCGGCAATCGCGCAGCCGGAATGGAGCGTCGCGCCGCCGGCCTGCGTCTCCGGACCGGTGACGACGGAGACGGGCGAGACGCTCTGCCTGCGCAAGGACAGCTACAACCGCGATCTCTGTACGGCTATCGAATATTTCGCCGGCGCCAACCACTTGCCGCCGGATTATCTGGCGCGGCTGGTCTGGCGCGAAAGCCTGTTTCGCTCCGATGCGGTCAGCCCCAAGGGCGCGCGCGGCATCGCGCAGTTCATGCCGGGAACGGCCAGGCTGCGTGGCGTCCGCGACAGTTACGATGCGCTGGAAGCACTCGGCAAGGCGGCGACCTATCTCGACGAACTGCGCGATCGCTTCGGCAATCTCGGACTGGCCGCCGCTGCCTATAATGCCGGCGAGGCGGGTCTTGCCAACTTTCTGAACTCCGGCGCGCTTCCCTATGAGACGCGCAATTATGTGAGCGCGATCACCGCCCACAGCGTCGAGGAATGGCGCGACGATCCGCCCGATATTGCCGCTCCCGTGCTGGAAAAGGGCAAGCCCTTCGTCGATTCCTGCGTTGCGCTCGCCCAGAGCCGCCGCCTGAAGCCCACCGCTCTCGAGCAGGAGCGGCCCTGGGCGCCGTGGGGCGCGCAACTGGCCGAGCATTTCCAGCTGGATGCCGCGCGGCGCCTGTTCGCCGCGAACATAAGAAAATTGCCGTCTCCGCTGAACGCGGAAAAACCTTTGATCGTGCGTCAGCGCAATGCCGATTTCGGCCGCCGGATCCGCTATGCGGCGCGCATAGGGCGGCAAACGCGGGAAGAGGCGGACGCGGTTTGCACGCAGGTTCGCCAGCAGGGCGGCTCCTGCCTGGTCTTCAAGAATTAGATGTCTGCAATTCGCAACAGCCGGGATGGAAGGCCACGTCCATGGCTTTGTCTTATATGGCCGGTACTTGATCTTCCGCTGACGGTTTGTGCTTTACATCCCTGATGTCACAAGCTTATTCCTTACGGACCCGGCCTTTGGGAGGAAGCCGTTCGGGTAGCCAAAGGAGCGTATGATGGCGCAGAAGCGCGAAGTCCCCGGTATCCGTCCCTACAACAGCCCGGCCGGCGGCTGGGGCGCGTTGAAAGCCACTGCCAATGCGGTGCGTGAGCAGATGGACATCACCGAAGCGCCCGGCCTTCTCCTGCGCACCAACAAGCCCGCCGGCTTCGATTGCCCCGGCTGCGCATGGCCCGACAAGGAGCATACCTCCACCTTTCAATTCTGCGAGAACGGTGCCAAGGCCGTTACCTGGGAAGCGACCAACAAGCGCGTGACGCCGGAGTTCTTCGCCGAGCACACGGTCAGCGAGCTTCTGAGCTGGAGCGATTACGATCTCGAAAACGCCGGCCGACTGACTCATCCGATGGTCTACGATCACGCGTCCGATACCTATAGGCCGATTGCCTGGGAGGATGCCTTTGCCCGTATCGGCGAGGTCATGCGCAGCATGCCGGACCCGGATATGGTCGAATTCTATACCTCTGGCCGGGCCTCCAACGAGGCGGCTTTCCTTTTCCAGATTTTTGCGCGCGAGTACGGCACCAACAATTTCCCCGATTGTTCGAACATGTGCCATGAGGCGACGAGCGTCGGCCTGCCGCAATCGATCGGCATCGGAAAGGGCACGGTTTCCCTCGACGATTTCGATGAATGCGACCTGATCATCTCCATGGGACACAATCCCGGCACCAATCATCCGCGCATGATGGGCACGCTGCACGAATGCTCGCGCCGCGGCGTGCCGATCATCGTATTCAATCCGTTGAAGGAACGGGCGCTGGAGCGCTTTGCCGATCCGCAAAGCCCGATTGAAATGGCAACCTTCAGCTCGACGCGGATCGCCTCCTCCTATTATCAGGTCAAGATCGGCGGCGATGCCGCAGCGCTCAAAGGCATCATGAAGGCGGTTCTGGCGCTCGCCGAAACCTCGGACGACGTTCTCGACCGCGCTTTCATCGCCGAACATACAACGGGCTTTGATGCGCTCGTTGCCGATCTCGATCAGACGGAATGGGCGGACATCGAGCGGGTGTCGGGTCTTGCCCGCGCCGATCTGGAACGGGTTGCCGCCATCTATGCGAAATCGAAGGCGACCATCGTCGCCTACGGCATGGGCATCACGCAACACGCCAGGGGAACGGCCAATGTGCAGCAGATCGCCAATCTGTTGCTGCTGCGCGGCAATTTCGGCAAGCCGGGCGCCGGCATCTGCCCGCTGCGCGGCCATTCCAACGTGCAGGGCAATCGCACGGTCGGGATTACGGAGAAGCCGACGCCGGCGCTGATCGAGGGTATCGAACGGGCCTTCGGTTTCACGTCGCCGGCCCACCATGGTCACGATGCCGTCGCCGCCATGCAGGCGATGGCGGAAGGCCGTTCCAGGGTGCTGCTTTGCCTCGGCGGCAATTTCTCGATCGCGCTTCCCGATCCGGAGTTGTGCGCCGAAGGCATGCGCAGGCTCGATCTCGCCGTCCACATGAACACCAAGCTCAATCGCTCCAATCTGCTGATCGGCAAGGAATCCTTCCTGTTCCCCGTGCTTGGCCGGACCGAGCAGGACATTCAGGCGACCGGCGCGCAATCGGTGACGATCGAGGATTCGATGTCGATGGTGCATGCGTCGCGCGGCAGGCTGAAGCCCGCTTCCGATCAGTTGCGCTCCGAGCCGGCCATCGTTGCCGCCATGGCGCAGGCCGCGCTGCCGGATAGCAAGGTCGCCTGGATGGACCTCGTCACCGATTACGATCTGATCCGTGACAAGATCGAAATCGTTTATCCGGATTTCGCCGGCTACAACGAGCGCATCCGCGTGCCGGGAGGCTTCCGCCTGCCGATCGGGCCGACGGAGCGCGTCTGGAAGACGCCCACCGGCAAGGCTGAATTCAAGCTGTTTTCCGGCCTCAACGAGGACATTTCTCTGTCCGACCCCAATATTCTGAAACTTGCGACCATCCGCAGCCACGATCAGTACAACACGACGATCTACGGCCTCGACGACCGCTATCGCGGCGTATTCGGCCGTCGTGACGTGCTGTTCATGAATGACAGGGATCTGAAGGCGAAGGGCCTGGAGCATGGCGATCTCGTCGAGATCGAGACGGCACTTCCGTCAGGCGTCCGGCGATTGCTGAAGCTGACCGCGATTTCATACGATATCTCGCAGGGTTCGGTTGCCGCCTATTATCCGGAGGCAAATTGCCTGATCCCGATCGATTATCAGGACAAGGAAAGCGGTACGCCCTCTTATAAATCCATTCCGGTGCGCATCAGCAAGGCGGCATGATTTTTCATGCAGGCATCCAGCCATCGGTCGGTATCCTGATGGCCGGATGCGGGCATAGCGGCGGGGTCGTGGAAAGCTTGCGGCCGGTCGTATGGAGGGGGTCTAGCGCAGCCTTTCTCCCTGCTTGTCGAAATAGCGGCGACGTTCCGGCGGGCAGTGCAGATGAAGCGTATCGCCGCGCTCGATCTCCGGCCCGTCGCGATATTCTGCGATGAGGGACTGGCCGTCCTCGGTCTGACAATAGAGATAGCGCGTGCCGCCCAGATATTCGGTGACGTCGACCTTGACCCGCAAGGCGTCGTCCGCCCCGGACGCGACGACGAAATGCTCGGGGCGCATGCCGAGCAGGATCTTGTCGCCGGCTGATGGCGCGTGCCGGGCAAGATCGACCTTGACACTGCCGTTGCCGACGTTCGCTAACCCGTCGCCAGACCATATGGCTTCGATCATGTTCATCCGCGGCGAGCCGATGAAGCCGGCGACGAAGCTGTTGGCCGGGTCTTCGTAAACTTCGCGCGGGCTGCCGACCTGTTCGATCCTGCCGTCCCTCAGAACGACGATCTTGTCGGCGAGCGTCATGGCCTCGGTCTGGTCGTGGGTCACGTAGATCATCGTGTTGCCGAGCTCGCGGTGAAGCCGGGCAATCTCGATGCGCATGGAAACGCGCAGTTCGGCATCGAGATTGGAGAGCGGTTCGTCGAAGAGAAAGACGTCCGGCTCGCGAACGATGGCGCGGCCGATAGCGACGCGCTGGCGTTGCCCGCCAGAGAGCTGTCCCGGCCGGCGGTCCAGCAGATGGTCGATCTTGAGAATGGCGGCGGCGGAGCGCACGCGCCTTTCGATCTCGGACGCATCGGTTCGCGCCATTTTCAGCCCGAAGCCGAGATTGTCGCGAACGCTCATGTGCGGATAGAGCGCGTAGGACTGGAAGACCATGGCGATCCCGCGCTCGGACGGGTCGAGATCGGTCACGTCGCGGCCTTTGATGGCAATTTCGCCATCGCTGACTTCCTCCAGCCCGGCGATCATGCGCAGCAGCGTGGATTTGCCGCAGCCGGACGGGCCGACGAAGACGACAAAAGCGCCCTCCGCTATATCGAGATCGATGCCGTGAATGACCTCCAGCCCGCCGAAGCTCTTGCGGACGCCGGTGAGGCGCATGCCGTTCTTGCCCATGTCAGTCTCCGAGCTGCATCCGGTCGGCGCGGAGCCAGACCAGCATTTCGCCCGGTTCGCGATTGTCCCAGAGGTGATAGGGCACGAAACGGGCGGTGGAGGCAGCGCTTTTCGGCGGAGTCGTCCGATAAAGATCGGCGCCCCAGTCGGCCGCGTCGCGCATGACGGGAACATCGAGCGCTACGGCGCCTTCCAGCTCGGCAATCTCCGCCGTACCTGCGGATGCCGGATCGCCGGCGAGCGAAATGCCGTTGAGATCGCCGCCATTGTCCGTGGTCTCGACGCAATAGACGAGGGGACCGCGCATCAGGGCGGCGCGCCCGGCATCCTGGCGCACTTTCGGATTGGCAAACAGGGTGCGCGGGATCAGCGGCAGGGTGAGGTTTACGGTGTCGCCTGCCTGCCATTGCCGCTCGATACGAGCGTAGCCATCGACAACGATCGTCGAGAGGTCGACCGGCGTGCCGTTGATGGCGAGCGTGGCGTCGTCGGCCCATGCGGGAATGCGCAGGGACAATGCAAATTCGGCGTTGCGATCGGGATTGACCTCGAAGCGGATCGCGCCGTCCCAGGGATAGCGGGTTTGTTGCGCAACCTCGACGGTCACGCCACCCGCCAGCGGAACGCGGGCCTTGCTTTCGCCGTAGAGGTGGACGGCGATCTCGTTGTCGGCGGCCGCATACATGTAGGAACCGACGGAGGCGAGCAGGCGGGCGATGTTGGGTGGGCAGCAGGGGCAATGATGCCAGGTCCAGCGGTGATGCTTGCCGGCGCTCTCCAGCGGATTTTCGTAGAAGAAGGTCTTGCCGTCCTGCGACAGCCCCGCCATGGCGCCGTTGTAGAGCGCTACTTCCATGATGTCTGCGTAGCGGCGGTTCGGCCCGCGGCCGAGCATGCGGTTGGCCCAGAAAACCAGCCCGACGGAGGCGCAGGTTTCGGCATAGGCGCTTTCGTTCGGCAGGTCGTAATAGTCGGTAAAGCCCTCGTTCGCAGCGGCGGGTCCGATACCGCCGGTCACATACATCTGCTTGGTCGTCAGATCGTCCCACAGCGTCTCGAGCGCGGAAGTCAAAGTGTCGTCGTTGTACTCGGTGGCGATATCGGCCATGCCGGAATAGAGATACATCGCGCGCACGGCATGGCCGACCACCTTGGTCTGTTCGCGCACGGGCAGATGCGACTGGCTGTATTCGTAGGTCTTCTGTACGAAGTTTTCCGGATCGCGGCCGTCGCGAAGCGCTTCCTCGGTGAAGAAATGCGGCTCGCGGCCACGCTCGTCGATGAAGTATTTGGCAAGGTCGAGATATTTCTTCTCAGCCGTGACGCGGGCGAGCTTGACGAGCGCGAGTTCCACTTCCTCATGGCCGCAATAGCCGCGCAACTGCCCTTCGCCATGGCCGAAGACGGTGATCATGTAGTCGGCGAAGCGGCTCATGATGTCGAGCAGCTTGCGCTTGCCCGTCGCCTGGTAATAGGCGACAGCCGCCTCGATCAGATGGCCGGCGCAATAAAGCTCGTGATGATCGCGCAGGTTGGTCCAACGGCGGCCGGGCTGGACGCGCTGAAACCAGGCGTTCAGATAGCCGTCTTCCTGCTGCAGTTTCTCGTACATATCGATGATGGCATCCGCACGCGCCTCCAGTTCCGGATTGGGGCGGCGATAAAGCGAATAGGCGATGGTCTCGATCGATTTGCCAAGATCGCTGTCCCAGAACATCTGCGTGGAGCCCGACCAGGTCTGCAGCGGAATGACGATGCCGGGGCTCGGCTGGCTGACGTCGATCGCCTGGATCATGCCGGCCTCGACGCAGCGGTCGAGCAGGGTCGCCGCCGTCGAATTGCAGATTGCATCCTGCCGGGAACCGAAGAGCCCGGCGAGCTCGACATTGGGAACGGGCAAGGGGCGAAACTGGCGGTTTTGCTTGTCAGACATGTCTTTGATCCGTTTGTTCGAAGGGTCATTTCACCGCGCCGGCCATCAGCCCGCGCATGTAGTAGCGTTGCAGAAGAAGGAAGACGATGACGCAGGGGATGGTCATGACGGCGATGCCGGCCTGGACCGCGCCCCAGTTGACGGCGCCGAGGCGACCGGTCCTGACGGCGATCATCAGCACCGGCAGGGTGAACTTCTCGTTGCTCGACAGCAGCACCAGTGCCGCCAGGAACTCGTTCCATGCATTGAGGAAGGCGAAGATCGCAACCGTCGCGACCCCCGGCAGCACCAATGGAAAGAGAACGCGAAAGAGCAGCCTGAGATCGCGCGCGCCGTCGATGCGCGCAGCCTCCTCGATCTCCTTCGGCACGGCGTCGAAGGCGTTGCGCATCATGAAGACCGAAAAGGGAAGCTGCAGCGTCACGTAGACGAGCGTGAGGCCGGTCAGCGAATTGTTGAGGCCCAGCTTCGCCAGGATGATGAAGAGCGGCGTCAGGATCGACTGAAAGGGGATCATCAGCGTCGCGATGATCAGGATGAAGAGGGCGCCCTTGAAGCGAAAGCGATAGCGCGAGAAGCCGTAGCCGGCGAGCAGGCTGACGACGACGGTCAACACCACCGTGGCGACCGAGACGAAGAGCGAGTTCAGCGTATGCCGCACGACGCCGGCCCCGAAGCCATCGAGCGCGCGATAGGCATCGAAGCTGAAACCGGTCGTCGGCCAGGGCGGCAGCGGCGGAAGGCTCGCCTCGGTTCCATGCCGGAACGACGACAGCAAGGCGATCGCGAACGGTGCGAAAAAGAAGATGACGATGACGACGCCGATGCCGTGAAAGCCGATGCCGCCCCAGAGCTTGCGCCGTGCGCGGCGCTCCTTTGCGCTCGTCATGGCCGGTCCTCCCCGACGCGCAACAGCCAGAGCTGAACGATGCTGATCAGCACGAGGATGACGAGCAGCGCGATCGAGAGCGCTGCGCCGTAGCCGAGATTGAAGGACACGAAGGACTGGTTGAAGATGTAGTAGACGACCGAAATCATGCGGTTCTGCGGGCCGCCGCTGGTCATGATGTAGAACTGGTCGAAGGCTAGCACCGAGCCCGTGATGGAGATGATCAGCGCAAGCGCGATCGTGCGGCGCATCAAGGGCAGGGTGAGATGCCGGAAGCGCTGCCAGCGCCTTGCGCCGTCGATGCGGGCGGCTTCCGTCAATTCGGAGGGGATCGCCTGCAGGCCGGTCAGCAGGATGATCATGGTAAAGCCGGCGATCTTCCAGACGACCATGACGATGATGGTCGCGAAAGCCATGTCGAAATCGGCAAGCAGGTTGGGTCTTTTGTCGACCAGGCCGAGCGCCAGCGCCACCGGCGCGAAGAAGCCGCTGTCGACATTGGCAAGCCAGACCCAAAGCAGCGAGGCCGTTGCAAGCCCGACGACAACAGGAAGGAAGATGATCGTTCTGTAAAAGCCGACGAACGGTCGTTGCTTCTCGACATACAGGGCGAGCGGGAAGGCGACGGCGAAGATCGCGATGGTCACGATGACGGTATAGTAGGCGGTAAAGCGCAGCGCCGCCATGAAGCGCATGTCGGAAAACATGCGTATATAGTTGCCGAAGCCGATCCAGCGCGGGTTGCCGAGCAGCGGCCAGTTGTGAAAGCTCATCCAGACGGTGAACAGAACCGGCAGAACGAAGAAAACGATGACGAGCGCCATGGCCGGCGCGATGTAGAGAAACCCGTGCCAGCCGGCACGCCTGCGACGTTTTCGAGGACGCGCGGTTGCGATAGCTCCAGGGCCAGCCATGGAATGCTCCCGATATTGCGATTGAGGAACCGGGAAGCGTAAGGCTTCCCGGCGTTCAAGGATCGACTATTGCTGCGCGTTGTCGATGATCGACTGCATCTCCGACTGCGCATTGGCGAAGGCGGCATCGACATCGCTTCCGAAGATGGCCGCGTTGGTAAAGCCCGCCCAGGGACCGTTGGCGCTGTTGATCAGGTCATTGAACTGCAGCGTGTAGGGTGTCTTGGCGATCGAGATCGCCTTCAGCCCGACCTGCATGCGCGGGTTCAGACCCTGAAGGACCTGCTCGGCGATATCGCCGCGCGTCGGCAGGCTGCCGTACTTCGCCATGATCTTCTGTCCTTCGAGCGAATAGGTGTATTCGAGGAACTTCTTCACGGCCTCCAGCTTCTTCGTGCCCTTGGAGATGACGAAATTGTCGCCGCCGGCAAAGGAAGACGGCTTGCCGTCGACGCCCGGGATCAGCGTGACGCCGAAATGGATGTCGGGATATTGCGTGATCAGCGTGCCGATCGAGAAGGCGCCGATGCTCTGCTGGCCGATCTTGCCATTGCTGATGCTGAGGAAATTGGCGCCGGTATCGCTTGCCGCGCCTGCCGGGACGAGATCCTTCTTGACCATGTCACGGTAGAAGCCGACCGCCTTGCGCATCTGCGGGGTATCGAGCGTCGCGGTCTTGCCGTCGGCCGAGAGAATGTCGGCGCCCGCGCCCCAAACCAGCGGCGTGAAGGTGAAGATCATGCAGCCGCCGCAACCACCGCCGGAGAAGTAAAACCCGTAGGTGTCGCCGCCGAGCGCGCGGATCTTTTCGGCATTGTGCTCGATCTCTTCCCAGGTAGTCGGGGCTTTTTCGGGATCGAGTCCGGCCTTTTTGTAGAGATCCTTGTTCCAGGCGAAGACCGATGTCTCGACGGAAAGAGGCAGGCCGTAGATGTGGCCGTCATAGGTGCCGAGCTTCACATGCGAGGGCGACAGGGAATTGAAATAGGGCAGGCTCTTTGCCCAGTCCGTCAGGTCCTCAAGTTGCCCGGCGGCGGCAAAGGCGGGCGTGTAGATGAGGTCCATCGACAGGGCGTCGGGGGCCTGTCCGCCGGCAATCGCCGTCGCATATTTCTGCACGAGTTCGGCAAAGGGCACTTCCGTCAGCGTCACCTTGTCGTCGTGCCCGGCATTATAGGCCTCGACGACCTTCTTGAAGGAATCGCCGATGCCGCTGCGCACCCACATGGAGATGTCTTCAGCGGACGCACCGGAAGCAAGCATTAAAGATATGAGGCCGGTCGCGGCCAGAAATCGCTTCATCATCTTCTCCTCCCATGGGGCCACTCCCATCAGCCCCTTTTCCTCAATCAACGATCAGGGTTTCCCCCGCACGATTGCCGCACGATCAGTTCGCACGGCAAGGTTCTGATGCCAGGCTCGATGCTGCGGCCTTCCGCCAGCGCGAGAACCGTCAGGCCGGCCTCGCGCCCGAGCGCTTTGAGATTCATGTCGACCGTCGTCAGCGGCGGGCGCGTCTGGGCGGCGACGATCTCCCAATTGTCGAAACCGACCACGGAGACATCTTCCGGCACCCGCACGCCACGTTCGCGCAAGGCATCGATGACCGCGCGGGCGATCTGGTCGTTGCCGCAGAAGATGGCGTCCGGCCTCGGTCCCGGCATGCTCCACAGCTGGGCCACCGCCTGATGGCCCCATGCCTCCGACCACATGCCGTACAGAACCGGCAGATCGTCTCCGGCAAGATCGCGATAGGCCCTGACGCGCTCGCGCACCGAAACGAAGCTGTCGGGGCCGGTCACATGGGCAATCCGGCGCCGGCCAAGCCCCTGCAGCCATTCCACGGCAAGCGTGGCCCCTTGAAAGTCGTCGGCGCAGAAGGTGACGCTTTCCGGCGTGCCTTCCGTGAAGGCATAGACGACGGGGACGGGCAGGTTGGACAAATCCACCGGCAGCCGGCGGTCGATTCGCTTGCCCGAGGCGATGATGCCATCGACATGCTTGTCCAGCAGCGCGTCCACATGAACCTTTCCAAGCGCCGGATCGTCCTCGATGGTGCAGAGGAAGACCGAAACTCCGTGATCGACGAGCGCTTCCGTGATGCCGGCCATGACCGGCAGCGTGAAGCGGCCATATGTATCGTTGGTCAGAAGACCAATCGTGAAGGTGCGATTGCTGAGCAGTCCCTTGGCCAGCGCATTCGGTCGAAAACCGATTTCGGCGGCAGCGCGCTTGACCCTTTCCCGGGTTTCGTCGCCCATGCGGCCGGTATTGTTCAACGCCTTGGATGCCGTCGAAATGCTCACACCTGCAGCCGCCGCAACGTCGTGAATCGTTGCGCGTCCACTTTTCGCACGCTGATTTACCAGATGCCTTCTCCCGTTCAATTTTCTTGAGAAAAGCTTTTCTCAGTAGCAGAGTCAATATGAGAAAAGCTTTTCTCAAAATTTTCCGAGCTTTTGGGAGGGGGACCTGAGAGAGGTGAGTTTCCTGGCCGGGCAGATGCCGGGCATAGGCTTAAACCCGCACCCGCCGGCGTCTCTCCGCATGCCGTTTCGGATGGCGGCGGTTTCATCTCTCCGCCCAAAAAATGGTTCAACGAATGCGGGGTCTTTACCGGGAGCGGTCTTTGAAGATCATCGCGCCGGCGGGGAACTTACCCTCATCCGAGCACCCGGCTTGCGATATGGGAGGTTGTGCCGTTATAATTGTAATGAAACAATATACAGATTGACATGATCCATTGTCTCTCTCACGCTGCTGTTCAGAGCTTACAAGCGAGAAAGAGATGAGTATCGTGATGATATCGGTCCCGCCGGTTGAAACGCATCGGTGCGCGCCATGACAATGATGGTGACGCTGGAGGATATCGAAGCGGCGCGGCAACGCATCGGCGGACATGTTGTGCGCACGCCGCTGCGGCATTCGCAGGCCCTATCCCGGTGCGCGGACATTCCCGTTTACCTGAAGCTGGAAAATCGCCAGCAGACCGGCAGTTTCAAGTTCCGCGGCGCGACCAATGCGCTCCGGTGTCTGGACGGGCGGGCCCGGTCGCGCGGATTGGTAACGGCGTCCACCGGCAATCATGGTCGGGCGGTTGCCCATGCCGCCGGGACGATGGGCGCGCGCGCGACCGTATGCCTGTCCGCTCTCGTTCCGGCCAACAAGGTCGAAGCTATCCGAAGCCTCGGGGCAGACGTTCGCATCGTCGGGCGTTCGCAGGATGACGCGATGCTGGAGGTCGAGCGTCTGGTGCGGGAAGAGGGCATGTGCTTCGTTCCTCCCTTTGACGATGCCGCCGTCATTGCCGGTCAGGGCACGCTCGGGCTCGAGGTTGCCGACGACCTGCCCGAGACCGCGCTCGTTCTGGCGCCGCTGTCCGGCGGCGGGCTGGCTTCGGGCGTTGCGGCCGCGATCAAGGGCCGACTGCCCGCCGCGCGGATAGTCGGCGTGTCGATGGAGTGCGGTGCGGCGATGGCGGCAAGCCTGGCGGCCGGTCGACCGACGGACGTGCAGGAGGTCGAGACCCTGGCGGATTCGCTCGGCGGCGGCATCGGCCTCGACAATCGCCTGACTTTCCCCATGTGTCGCGCACTTCTGGACGGGGTGATCCTGCTCAGCGAGGAGGAGATTGCCGCAGGCATCCGCCATGCGGCCCGGATCGAGGGCGAGACCGTCGAAGGTGCGGGAGCCGTCGGGATCGCGGCCCTGCTTGCCGGCAAGATCGTATCCGATGGTCCGACGGTGATTGTCGTTTCCGGGGGCAATATCGATCCGGCAGTCCATCGTGCGATCGTCGACGATCGCGATGCGGGAGTGGCGTCATGACCCGTGTGCTGATCCTGACGGAAACCGATCTGCGCAAGATCGTTCAACTCGACATTGACGCCGTCGATTGCGTCGAACAGGCCTTCGCCGCACTGGCGACCAAGGCCGTGGGAATGCCGCCCATCATGCGGCTGGATATTCCCGCGCATCGCGGCGAGGTTGATGTGAAAACGGCGTACGTTCCGGATCTCGACAGCTTCGCGATCAAGGTCAGCCCCGGCTTTTTCAACAACCCGTCGCTCGGCCTTCCCAGCACCAATGGATTGATGATGCTGCTGTCGGCGCATACCGGGCTGGTCGAGGCGCTTTTGCTCGACAACGGCTATCTGACCGATGTGCGCACCGCCGCTGCCGGCGCGGTGGCGGCACGACACCTTGCCAGGCCGGATGCCCGGATTGCCGCCATTCTCGGTGCGGGCATGCAGGCCCGGCTGCAATTGCGCGCGCTCACGCTCGTCCGGCCGATCGAGACAGCCCGGATTTGGGCGCGGGATCTGGCAAAGGCCGAAAAGCTTGCCGGGGAACTGACGGCGGAACTCGGCTTTCCCGTTTCGGCGGAGGCCGATGCCGAGCGCGCCTGCCGCGGCGCCGATATTATCGTGACCACGACCCCCTCGAGCCGGCCGGTCCTCGATGCCGCGTGGCTGCGGCCGGGCCAGCACGTCACGGCCATGGGCTCGGACGCGGAGCATAAGAACGAGATCGATCCGGCCGCCATTCGGCGAGCAGCCCCCTATGTCGCCGACAGCCTGAAGCAGACGCGGCGGCTTGGCGAGCTTCATCATGCCATCGCCGCCGGGCTTGTGAGCGAGAGTGCCGATTTCCCCGAACTCGGCGCCATCGTCTCGGGCCAGGCCGCCGGCCGCCGGTCGCGCGAGGCCATCACGCTTTGCGATCTGACCGGAACAGGCGTGCAGGATACCGCCATTGCCACGCTTGCCTATCGCCGCGCCGTATCGGCCGGCGCGGGACAGGCGATTGAAACGACACAAGCATCAGGAGACCCAGCGTGAGCGAACCGACCCTCAATTTCACCCGCGCCGAATATGCCGAGCGGCTTGCCAAGACGCGCCGTGCCATGGAAAAGGCCGGTGTCGATCTCGTCATCGTCACGGACCCGTCCAATATGCACTGGCTCACCGGCTATGACGGCTGGTCTTTCTACGTGCATCAATGCGTGCTGGTGCCCGGCTCCGGCGAGCCGATCTGGTATGGCCGCGGCCAGGATGCCAATGGCGCCAAGCGCACCGCCTATCTGGCCCATGATAATATCGTCGGCTATCCGGATCACTACGTGCAGTCCAACGAGCGCCATCCGATGGATCTGCTGTCGAAGCTCATCGAGGAGCGCGGCTGGTCGAATGCCTCGATCGCCGTCGAGATGGACAATTACTGGTTCACCGCCGCAGCCTATGCCTCTCTCGTCAAGCACTTGCCGAATGCCCGTTTCAAGGATGCCCGGGGGCTGGTGAACTGGCAGCGGGCCGTCAAGAGCAAGACCGAGCTCGACTATATGCGCAAGGCCGGGCGCATCGTCGAGGCCATGCACCAAAGAATTATTGAAAAGGTCGAGCCGGGTATCCGCAAATCCGATCTCGTTGCCGAAATCTACGATGCCGGTATCCGCGGCGTCGACGGCTTCGGCGGCGACTACGCGGCCATCGTTCCCCTGCTGCCGTCGGGCGCCGATGCCTCCGCCCCGCATCTGACCTGGGACGACAAGCCGATGAAGAACGGCGAGGGGACCTTCTTCGAGATTGCCGGCTGCTATCGCCGCTATCATTGCCCGCTGTCGCGAACCGTTTTTCTCGGCAAGCCGACGCAGGCTTTTCTGGATGCGGAGAAGGCGACGCTCGAAGGCATGGAGGCAGGTCTTGCCGCCGCCAAGCCGGGCAATGCCTGCGAGGATATCGCCAACGCCTTCTTCGCGGTCCTGAAGAAATACGGGATCGTCAAGGACAACCGCACGGGTTACTCGATCGGTCTTTCCTATCCGCCGGACTGGGGCGAACGAACCATGAGCCTGCGCCCCGGCGACCGTACCGAATTGCAGCCAGGCATGACCTTTCATTTCATGACGGGACTCTGGCTTGAAACCATGGGCATGGAGATCACGGAGAGCATCGTCATCACCGAAAGCGGTGTCGATTGCCTCTCCAATGTTCCCCGGCAGCTTGTCGTGAAGTGATTGCCTGAGATGAACAGCATGAGCATTGTCACACGGCCATCGCCGATCGTTCCGACAGTCGACTTCGATCGCGATGGCATTCAGCACGGCCACCTGCGGCTTCCCTGGTCGCGCGACGACTCCGCCTGGGGCTCGATCATGATCCCGGTCTGCGTCATCAAGAATGGCGAGGGACCGACGGCGCTGCTGACGGGCGCCAACCATGGCGACGAATATGAAGGCCCTGTCGCACTTTTCGATCTCGCCCGGACTTTGAAGGCCGAGGAGATCAACGGAAGGATCATCGTCGTTCCGGCGATGAACTACCCGGCCTTTCAGGCGGGAACCCGCACGTCTCCGATCGACAGGGGCAATCTCAACCGCAGTTTTCCCGGTCGGCCCGACGGCGGCGTCACCGAGAAGATCGCCGACTATTTCACCCGCCATCTGCTGCCGCTGGCCGACATTGTGCTCGATTTCCATTCGGGCGGCCGGACGCTTGATTTCCTGCCGTATGCCGCCGCTCACGCATTGGCCGATAAGAGGCAGGAGAAAGCCTGTTTCGATGCGGTCGCCGCATTTTCCGCACCCTATTCCATGCGGATGATCGAGATCGATGCCGTCGGGATGTACGACACCACGGCGGAGGAAATGGGCAAGGTCTTTGTGACCACCGAGCTTTCGGGCGGTGGAACCATATCGGCGCGCACGGCTTCCATTGCAAGGCGCGGCGTTCTGAACGTCTTGAAGCAAGCGGGCATCGTCGCCGGTACGCCGCAGATCGAAGCGACGCAATGGCTCGATATGCCGTCGTCGGATTGCTTCGTCTTTGCCGAAGCGGACGGGCTTTTCGAGCCGACAAGGGATATTGGCGACACGGTCGCGCGCGGGGAGGTGATCGCCAGAATCCACCCGATCGGCCGCACCGGGTCCACGCCCTCCGATTATCGCGCGGCGCTGGACGGTATCCTGGCCGCCCGCCATTTCCCCGGTCTCATCAAGACCGGCGACTGCCTGGCCGTCGTCGCGACCTTGACGGCCGGCCCCTGAATTGCCGCGCCGCGACAGCGCGGCGCGGTTCGCAACCCGTTACGGCAAAGATCCGGAAAACCGGACAGCCGATGGCGGAATCCAACCACAGAGGAGTGAACTATGAGATCGAATTTTTATCGCAGTCTTGCCGCCGTGGGTCTGACGGTCGGCCTTGCAGCATCCGCCCATGCCGCCAGCCTCGAACAGATCAAGAAGGATGGCTATATCCGCGGCGCCAGCGCCAACGAGGTTCCCTACAGCTACATGGACGAGAGCGGCGCTGCCAAGGGCATCGGTCCCGACGTTGCCGCTGCCGTCCTGAAGTCGATGGGCGTGAAGGAGGTCGACTGGACGGTGACGCCGTTCGGATCGCTCATTCCCGGCCTGAAGGCTAGGCGCTTCGATTTCGTGGCCGCCGAGCAGAACATTCTGCCGGAGCGCTGCAAGCAGGTGCAGTTCACGACGCCGAACTCCAGCTACGGCGAGGGACTGCTGGTGCCGAAGGGCAATCCGAAGAACCTGCATTCCTATGAAGACATCAAGAAGGATCCGTCGCTCAAGGTCGCTATCGTCTCGGGTGCCGATCAGCTCGATTTCTTCCATGGCCTTGGCATCCCGGACTCCCAGATCGTCATGATCCAGGCGAACGCCGATGCGCTGTCCACGATCCAGACCGGCCGCGCCGATGCCTATGCCGCAACCGAGCTCACCGTCGCCAAGCTGGTCCAGGGCAGCACGAATGTCGAGCATGCCGAACCGTTCACCGATCCCGTGATCGCAGGAAAATCGGTCCGCAGCTATGGCGGCTTCGATTTCCGGCCGGAAGACAAGGATCTCTACAAGGCGTTCAATACAGCCCTTGTCGCCTTCAAGAAGACCGACGACTACAAGAAGATCCTGATGTCCTATGGCCTGAGCGCTGAAAGCGTCGAGGCTGCGCGGACGAAGAGCACCGAAGACCTGTGCGCGGGCAAGTGAGCCTGTCGACAGTCGATATCGGCCTGACGGCGGTCTTCGAACCGCCGTCAGGCCGGTTGGCCCCTTCCATCTTGCGACGGAGGTGACCCGGACATGAGCTGGACACATTATCTTCCGGCATTGCTGAAAGGCGCGGAGGTGACGGCCGTCATCGCCATCGCCTCGATGCTGCTTGGCGCCGTCTTCGCCTTTGCAGCCGGTCTTGCGCGCTTTGCCGGAGGGCGTCTGCTTTCCTGGATTGCAATAGTCTATATCGAGATATTTCGCGGCACATCGCTTCTGGTGCAGCTCTTCTGGCTTTATTATGCGCTGCCGTTGATCGGAATATCCTTCGATCCCGTAACGACAGGCATTTTCGGCCTGGCGCTCAACATCGGTGCCTACGGGGCAGAAGTCGTGCGCGGTGCGTTGCAGGCTGTTCCCGACACGCAGCACGAGGCGGCGCGGGCGCTGAATTTCAAGCATGGGCAGACGCTCTTCCACATCGTCCTGCCGCAGGCCGTGGTCGAAATGATGCCGGCCTTCGGCAATCTTGCCGTCCAGAACCTGAAGGACACGGCCCTGGTATCGCTGATCTCGATCAGCGATCTGACGTTTCAGGCGCAGCAATTGCGCAATATCACCCTGGACAGCGTTACGATCTACTCGCTGACGCTCATCGGATATTTCATCATGGCACTCATTCTGGTTGCCTTCATGCGCTGGCTGGAGACGATCCTCCGCCGTGGCGTCGCATTCCCGGGGAGGGCGCCGGCATGATGTATGGCTTCACCTGGGACACGTCCACGACCCTGTCCTTCGCGCTGTCGATCCTGCCGATCCTCGGTATCGGGTTGATCGTCACGCTGGAGGCGGCCGCCGCCGGATTTGCGATCGCGCTCGTTCTCGGCCTGATCTTCGCTTTGCTGCGGCGCAGCCGCTTCGTGGCGATCTCGTGGCCGACGGCTTTCGTCATCGAGTTCCTGCGCGATACGCCGCTGCTCGTGCAGCTCTTCTTCCTCTACTATGTACTGCCGGTCTACGGCATCGTTCTGCCCGCCTTTCTCACCGGCGCGCTGGCGCTGGGGCTTCAATATTCGGCCTATACGTCGGAAGTCTATCGAGGCGGGCTGGACGCGGTGCCGCTCGGCCAGTGGGAGGCCGCGACGGCGCTGAACCTCGGTCGCGGCCGCACATATTGGGATATCATCATCCCGCAGGCGATCCCCCGCATCGTTCCGGCCATGGGCAACTACCTCGTCTCGATGCTCAAGGAGACGCCGGTCCTGTCCGTCGTCACCGTGGTCGACATGCTCAATCTCGCCAATCTCATCGGCGACCGGACATTCGAATATCTGGTGCCGCTTTCCCTCGTCGGCCTGATCTTTCTCATCCTCACGCTCGTCTGCTCGGCGGCCATTCACTGGCTCGAAAAGACGTTGCCGAAAAACGGAATTGCCCTCAGATGACGCAACCCCTGATCCGCTTCCAAGATGTCACCAAGCGCTACGGCGATTTCACCGTGCTCGACAATTTCTGTTTCGATGTCGCACCCGGCGAGAAGGTGACGTTGATCGGCCCTTCGGGCTCCGGCAAATCGACCGTCCTGCGCATCCTGATGACGCTGGAACCGTTCCAGGAAGGAACCCTGCATCTGGCCGGAATGTCCTATCATCAGGAGAACGGCCGCGGACGGTTCCTGGCCAGCGAGGCGCATCTGCGCCAGATCCGCACCCATGTCGGCATGGTCTTCCAGAGCTTCAATCTGTTTCCGCACATGACGGTCCTGCGCAATGTCGTCGAGGCGCCGACGCGTGTGCTCGGGCTCGGGCGGGCGGAAGCCGAGTGCCGGGCCGTCGATCTGCTGCGCATGGTCGGCCTTTCGGAGAAGAAGGATCACTATCCAAGCCAGCTTTCGGGCGGCCAGCAGCAGCGCGTCGCCATAGCCCGGGCGCTCGCCATGCGCCCGCGCGTCCTGCTGTTCGACGAGCCGACGTCGGCGCTCGATCCGCAGCTGGTCGGCGAAGTGCTCGGTGTTATCCGCGATCTCGCGCGTGAACACGATCTGACCATGCTGCTGGTCACGCACGAAATGCGCTTCGCCCGCGAAGTATCAGACCGCGTCTGCTTCTTCGACAAGGGCCGCATTTGCGAGCAGGGCAAGCCGGAAGAGATTTTCAGCGCTCCCAAGGAAGACCGCACGAAGGAGTTTCTACGCTCGATCCTTTGACGGCCAGCGGGCGCCGCCGGCTGCCGTTCCGCCGCGATCTTAAACGATAGAGCCCACATCGAAAACGGGAGGCAGCTGCTCGAAGGCGCCGCGAACCGTTTCGAGCGCCGAGCGGAGGGCGGAGTGGGACAGGCGGCCGCCGAGACAGATGCGAATGCCGCCGACCGGCCGCTCTCCGCCTGCTACGAATGGATCGGACGGCGTGACGGCGACGCCCTTGCGGGCCAATGCGCGCACAAGGCCCTCCTCGGTCCAGCGCTCGGGAACCGACAGCCACGCGCACAGTGACAGCGGATGGCTGCCGGCGACGAAGGAGGTCATCACCTCCGACACGATCGCCTGCCGCGCCTCGGCCTCGCTTCTCTGCACGGCGATCAGCGTGTCGGCCGTGCCGTCCAGAACCCAGCGCGAGGCCATTTCCGCAACGACATTGGTGGCGCTCCATCCGGTGACGCGGAGGATCGATGCGGCGCGGATGGAATAGTGGGCAGGGACGACCAGATAGCCGATGCGCAACCCGGTCATGACCGATTTGGTAAAGCTCGTGACGAAGAAACCCAGTTCCGGCAAAAGGTCCGGCATGGAGGGCAGGGGATCCCGCAGCATGGGCTTGTAGACTTCGTCCTCGATGACGAAGATGCCGTGCCGGCGGGCTATGTCGGCAATCGCGTGCCGGCGCTCCACGCCCATGACATGGCTGGTGGGATTGCCAAGCGAGGGAATGATGACCAGCGCTGTCACGTCCCCGACGGCACAGGCGGCCTCGAACGCGTCCGGCAGGATGCCCTCGTGATCGGTCGCAAGGCCGCGCAGGGTGAACCCCAGCACATTGGCAAGGCCGATGATGCCGTGATCGGTCAGGTTTTCCGTCAGGACCACTTCGCCGGGTCGCACGACCGAAGCCACGGCCAGAAAGAGGCCGTGGGCGGCGCCATTCGTGATCAGGATACGATCGGGATCGGCCTTGACGGACAGGCGTGCCAGCCAGGATTGCGCTGCAGCACGATGCGCGTCGAGGCCGGCGATCGGACGGCACGGCCGCATGAAGCTGCTGTTGTCGCTTTCGGCGAGGGCCTGCATGAGGTCGCGGGCTGCCCGTTCATGCGCCTCGGTATAGACGGCCCGGATGATGGAGAGATCGGCGCTGCCGCTTGGATCGCGATCGAGCATGAAGCTGTCTGCGCGCTCGGTAACGCGGCTGCGTACGAAGGTGCCGCGCCCGATTTCTCCGCGCAGATAACCCCGGCGCTCCGCCTCCTTGTAGCTCAGGCTCACGGTCTGCACCGATATTCCGAGCGCATGCGCGAGATCGCGATGCGTCGGCATCTGCGCATGAACCGGCAGAATGCCTTCATCGATATCGGCAATGATCTTGTCGGTAAGCAGCTTATGCTTGGTCACGCCCTTGCGATGCTGAAGGACGGGTTTCCAGGCGCTATTGTCCTGGCCTTTTGAATCATGACGATACATGGATTGATCCGGTACAATTTCGGAAATCCATGTACACCATTCGATGCGGCGTGGCGATGAGGAAATGGGATCGCGCTACTCATTGTCAACAGACGGCAGCGCGATCCGGTTTCAAGGCAAAGTGGCTCTTGCGGCCGGACGCCGATCAGAGTTTTGAAAATACGCTCTTTATGGCGTCGGCCGCCGCCTTCACGACCGTATCGGCCTCCTCGCGCGTCAGGCACAGAGGCGGCGCAAAGCCGAGAATGTCTCCCTGCGGCATGGCGCGGCCGATCACGCCACGCTCAAGCAGCGCCGCCGCGACCTGCGGGCCAATCTTTTTGGCGGGATCGAAGAATTTGCGATCGTCCTTATCCTCGACGAGTTCGACCGCGGCCATCAATCCGTCGCCGCGCACATCGCCGACATGCTTGTGATCGCCGACGGCCTTGGCAAGCTCCGAGCGGAAATAGGCGCCGGTGGAACCGGCATTCGCGACGATTCCGAGTTCGTCGATCAGTTCGAGATTGGCAATGCCGGCGGCCGCGCAGATCGGATGAGCGGAATAGGTCCAGCCATGACCGATGGCGCCGAGCTGGTCGGACCCCTGCACCAGCACCTGCCACATCTTGTCGGACACGATGCTGCCCGAAAGCGGGGCATAGGCCGACGTCAGGCCCTTGGCGATGGTAATCAGATCCGGCTTCATGCCGTAATGGTCGGAGCCGAACATCGTACCGAGACGGCCGAAGCCGGTGATGACTTCGTCAGCCACCAGCAGGACATCGTATTTGTCGAGAACGGCCTGGATCTTCTGCCAATAGGACTTCGGCGGCGGAACGATGCCACCGGTGCCGAGGATCGGTTCGCCGATAAAGGCGGCCACCGTTTCCGGGCCTTCCGCAAGGATCAGCTCCTCCAGCTTGTCGGCGCAATATTGCGCGAATTGTTCCTCGTCCATCGATCGATCGGCGCGGCGGAAGAAATAGGGCGCTTCGGTATGGAGGATCGGCGCGCGCGGCAGGTCGAAGGCATTGTGGAAGAGCTCCAGTCCGGTCAGGCTTCCCGTCATGACGCCCGAGCCGTGATAGCCGCGCCAGCGCGAGATGATTTTCTTCTTTTCCGGCCGGCCGAGGATATTGTTGTAATACCAGATGAGCTTGATGTTGGTCTCGTTGGCGTCCGAGCCGGAGAGGCCGAAATAGACGCGGCTCATGCCTGTGGGCGCGCGGTCGATGATCATCTTGGAAAGCGTGATCGAGGCTTCCGTGCCGTGGCCGACATAGGCGTGGTAATAAGCGAGATTCTTTGCCTGCTCGGCGATCGCGTCGGCGATTTTCTGGCGGCCGTAGCCGACATTGACGCAATAAAGGCCGGCAAAGGCGTCCAGACTTTTCCTGCCGTTGGTATCGGTGATGTGGACGCCTTCCGCGCCTGCGATGACGCGGGTCGGGGTTTCGCCGCGCGCATGCATTCCCATATGGGTCGAGGGATGGAAGAAATGGTCCCTGTCCCAGGCGTTCAGTTCGTTGCGCTTGTCCAGCATTTGATGGTTTCCTTCTTCTGTATTGGGCGCGTCAGTCTGTCGTGTCGACGCAGAGGTATTTGAGTTCGGTGAAGGCCTCGATGCCGTGGCGGGAACCCTCCCGGCCGAGACCGGATTGCTTCCAGCCGCCGAAGGGGATCGGACCTCCCGTGATCTTCACGCGGTTGATGGCCACCATGCCGTATTCCAGCGCCCGGCCGAGCCTCATCTGCCGCGCGCCGTTTTTCGTCACGACGTAGGCGACGAGGCCGTATTCCGTATCGTTGGCGCGGGTGACGACTTCATCCTCGCTGTCGAAGGGTGTCACTGCCGCGACCGGTCCGAATGTTTCCTCGTGCATGATCAGCGCATCCGGCGAAGGATCGGCGAGCAATGTCGGCTCGAAGAACAGCGGCCCTGCCGGATGACGTCTCCCGCCGGTGACAAGCCTTGCGCCATGGCGCAAGGCATCGGCCACATGCTCCTCGACCTTGGCGACGGCGCGCTCATGCATGAGCGGGCCGATATCGACGGCGTCCGCCAGTCCGCCGCCGACCTTGAGGGCTGCGATGCGTTTGCCGAAGGCAGCGACGAAGGCATCCATGATCGGGCGTTGAACGAAGATGCGATTGGCGGCCAGACAATCCTGACCCGAGGTCGCGAACTTGGCATTGATGGCGATGTCGACGGCCCGGTCCAGATCGGCGTCGTCGAAGACGATCAGCGGCGCGTGGCCGCCAAGTTCCATCACCAGCCGCTTCATGCTCGAGGCACATTGGCCGGCAATCAGCTTGCCGATGCCAGTGGAGCCGGTAAAGCTCAATGCCCGTACCCGGGGATCGTCGCAGAAGGCGCCGACGATGGTTGCCGCGTCGCCGGTCAGCACGTTGAAGACACCGGCCGGCAGGCCGGCGCGTTCGCCGAGTTCCGCAAGCGCAAGCGCCGATAGCGGCGTCTCCGACGACGGGTGGGCGACGACGGTACATCCAGCAGCGAGAGCGGCAGCGGCCTTGCGCGTGATCATGGCGGCGGGAAAGTTCCAGGGCGTGACGATCCCGACGACTCCCAGGGGCTCCCGGCGCACGATCATTTCGGTGTCGGGCAGGTGGTTTGTCACGCTCTCGGCGTTGAGCCGCTTGGCTTCCTCGGCGTACCACTCGATGAAACCGGCGGCATAGTCGATCTCGCCGCGCGATTCGGCTAGCGGCTTGCCCTGTTCCAGCGTCATGATAAGCGCCAGATCTTCGCGCGCGTCGAGCATCAGCTCGAACCATCTGCGCAGGATCGAGGATCGCTGCTGCGGCAGGAGCGAGCGCCAGGCGGCAAAAGCGTCCGCCGCAGCGCCGATAGCGCCGACGGCCTCGTCCCTGTCGAGGTTGGCGACCCAGGCAAGCGTCGCGGACGATGAGGGGTCGCTGACCTTGAAGCTCTGATTGGCCTTGCCGGCGACCCAGCGGCCGGCGACATAGGAAAGATCTCGCAGCAAGTGTCGGTCGTTCAGCCTCGACAGGGCTTCATGATAGGTAGCGCGAGCGTGGAGCGCGGTCATGGTCGGGTCTCTCTTTCCAGATGCCGCAATGCTGTCACGGAACGCCGCGAGAGATTGTCCATTACCGGCGGGCGCAGGAGAGAAAGACGCTAAAGAAAAGAGCGCCGGTAGAGAGTTTCTCTATTCGTTGCCGGGCTTCTGCGCAGAAAGCAGGTCGGCAACCGGCAGTGCCGTTTCCTCTTTCACCGTCTTGGTCACGATGTAGGTGAAATAGCGCTCGATGCCGAGATCACGATCGAGGAGATCGTCAATCAGGCGCTGATAGGCGTCGATGTTGGCCGACATGATCTTGAGAATGTAGTCGACACCGCCGCCGACCGCCCAGCAGGCAACGATCTCCGGAGCCACCGCGACCGCCCGCTCGAAGCGCTCGAAGTCGGCCTGGCGGTGATTGGCCAGCGTCAGCTCGACCATGACGCTGGCGATCGGCGCCAGCCGGCGCAACGACAGATGCGCGTGATAGCCGGTGATGATACCTGCCTTTTCCAGCTTTCGCAGGCGAAGCCAGCATGGCGTGGGCGATAGTCCAACCTTGTCGGCAAGCGCGAGTTTGGTGATGCGGCCATCGCGTTGAACGGCATCCAGTATTCGCATGTCGATTGCATCGAGTTTCATTTGAACGCCGCTTGTATGTGATCCGAGGTTTTCGACCAATGCCACTCGAAACCCGGACTGACAAGCGTTGGGGTTCTATCGCCCGAAATGAACCGGCCGTCGCGAGGTGCCGAGCCTTGTTCAAGATCGGGCCGATGCGCGGGAACTCACTTATCCAATCCATATCTGCTGTCTTGAGGGCGTTCGCCGCTGCTCCCATCGATGCCCTTTCGGAAACGCACCTGGTTCTCCGTAACGATGATATCCATCGAGATGTCGTGCTCCAGAGGATGGATGGTCGGAATATATTGCAGCGCAAATCCGACGCCGACGGTCAGGGGGCGCGGATTGCGGGCGGCCAAAGTCCGGTCGAAAAAGCCCCCGCCATAACCGAGACGGAAGCAGGCATCGTCGAAGCCGACCAGCGGAGCGATGACGATGTCCGGGGTCATTTCCTCACCATCGACTGGAATGGGTATGTCCCACACGCCCCGGCCAAGTTTTTCGCCGCGTCGCCAGGAGCGGAATGTCAGCGGCTTGCTTTTTTCCGTGACGATCGGAAGCAGGCAGACCGTGCCGCGGTCATTCAGCGAAGCCATCCAGCCGCGAAGATCGGGCTCGCCGCGGAACGGCCAATAGACGCTCACCGATTTGCCGGCGATGTCTTCGAGAACACTGTCCAATGCCGCTCGAATCCGGCCGGTTCGAGCTTCACGATCCGCGGCGGAGAGATCCCGCCGGGCATCGATCAGGCGCTGGCGCTCACCCTTGCGCCATCCGGTGATCCAGGGACGTGAATGGCCAGACGGCGCCAGACCCATATAGGCCGGGTCGACCTCGTGCATGAAACAGGCTGGCGATGCGTAGTCGCGGGGTTCGTCTTCCTCATCCTTGATCGACACGAGCGCATTCTTTCTCCGCCGGCACCGAATCTTCGAAAACCGATCCTCCCGACGACCTTGATTGTGATTTCGAGATCGAGAATAATATGGCATCTTAATTCTCATAGTCGAGTGACAATGGATTTCACGGCCCTCGAAATTTTCCTGGTTGTCGCAGAGCAATCGAGCGTCACCCGGGCGGCGGCAATCGTCGGCCGTGCGCCGTCGAACATCACCAATCGCGTCCGTGCGCTGGAAGACGAACTCGGCGTTGTCCTGTTCAGCCGGGACGGCAAGAAGATGACGCTGACGCGGGAAGGGCGGCTTTTCCGCTCCTATGCGAACCGGCTGACGACGCTTGCGACGGAAGCAAGAGATGCGCTCAGGCCGCATGGGCCGGCCAAGATATTACGCCTCGGCACGATGGAGAGCACGGCGGCCAGCCGCCTGCCTTCGGTGCTGCGGGAGTTCAGCGAAGAGCATCCGGCGATTTCGTTGCGATTGACGGTCGGTGCGACGCGCGAACTGACCCGAAGCGTCGTCTCGGAAGAAATCGACTGCGCCCTGATTGCGCGCGTCCCGAACGGTCTCTCCGATGCTGCCGAACCCAAGGAGGAATTCGATCTTCTGGATGTCGAGCCTGTCTATCAGGAAGATCTGCTGCTTGTTCTACCCCCGAACCATCCCGGCGTGGAAACCGCGGCCGATATTCGGTTGGACGCACTTGCGGCACTGGAGCCCGGCTGCACCTATCGCCGCATCGCCGAGCACTGGGCTCGGCAGACCCGCCCCCTGCGGACCGTCGAAGTGACGTCTTATCACGCAATCCTGGCCAATGTGGTTGCCGGTCACGCCGTTGGGGTGATGCCGCAATCGGTGCTCGACATGATGCATTGGCCGACCGGCATCAAGACGCGCCCGCTTGGAGCGGTCGAAACCCTGTTGATTTGCCGGAAAGACAATCGGTCGTCGGTCTTTGATCTTTTTCATCAGGCGCTCCTGGCCGATCGCCCCGCATCGAGCCACGCGCTTCGATAGCGCTCGATCCGAAAACGAATTCCATTCCCATTTACATAGGTGCCTTTATGTCCTCACTGGATCCGCAGTCGAAGCCGGCAAGAACACGCTTTCGACTCTTCGCTCCCATTCTCGCCGGAGCGACCCTTCGAGAGCGGCTTCTAGCCTGCCTGGGAGCGCTGATCGCCATAGCCCTGACTGGCATGATCGGCGGCTATTTCTTTGGAGACGGCGCCGACCTCCCGCTCATCGTCGCGCCGATGGGCGCCTCCGCGGTCCTGTTGTTTGCGGTCCCGGCCAGTCCGCTTGCCCAGCCCTGGTCGATCATCGGAGGCAATACGATCTCGGCGCTGATGGGCGTGCTTGCCGCCAGCGTGATCCACGATCCGGTCATCGCCATCGGCGTCGGCGTCTCGCTGGCGATCGGGGCGATGTCGTTTACCCGCAGCCTGCATCCGCCCGGCGGGGCCGCCGCGCTGACCGCCGTGCTCGGCGGGCCGGCCGTGGCGCACTGGGGGCTGCTCTTTCCGCTGGTTCCCGTTGGCCTGAACTCCTGCGTCCTCGTGGCTTTGGGAGTTGCGTTTCACAGGCTGTCGCGCCGGTCCTATCCGCATGTCTCGGTGGCGGTGCCGGCGAATGTCCATGGCACGTCGGACCTGCCGCCCAGCCGCCGTGTCGGCTTCAACGAGCAGGATATCGACGCCGCGCTGGTCAACCTCGATGAAACCTTCGACATCGACCGCGAGGACCTGGGCAAGCTGCTGCGGCAGGTGGAATTCGAATCGCTGCTGCGCTCCAAGGGCGAAATCCTGTGCCGTGACATCATGTCACGAGATGTCATATCGATCGAAGAAGGCGGTACGACCGATGAGGCGCTTGCGCTGCTGCTAAAGCACAATATCCGCACCCTTCCGGTCAAGAGCGGTGATGGGCGTCTGATCGGGACGCTGGGACTGCGCGAGCTTGCACAGGCGTCGGTTTCCTTCAAGGACTACATATCTCCCGCAGCGACCGCCTCGGCGCAGGACAGGGCCTTGGGCCTGCTTCCGACCTTGACCGACGGCCACACGCACGCCGTCATCATTGTCGATGCCGGCCTGAATATCCTTGGCCTGATCTCGCAGACCGATCTTCTCAGCGCCGTCGCGCGCACCCTTCCGGTTGATCGGCTCCAGAATCAGGCCGCCTGATCGGCGAAAGTCCGGGTGATGCCCCGGCTTTCCCGCCGGGGCGCGTCCGCCGCATTCTTCAGCCTATTGCGGAGAGGCTTTGAGAGAGATCGGCGATCAAATCCTCCTCGGCTTCCAATCCAACGGACATTCTGAGCAACCCGTCTGTGATGCCTGCAATCCTGCGCGCCTCCGGGCCCATTCCCGCATGTGTCATCGTCGTCGGGTGCGCGATCAGGCTTTCGACGCCTCCAAGCGATTCCGCCAGCGTGAAAACATCGAGCGCCGCCACAAAGGACCGCACTCCGTGAAGGCCATCCTTTAATTCAAAACTGAGCATCGCACCCCAACCCGACTGCTGGCGTGCCGCGATATCATGCGTCGGATGCGAAGGGAGGCCCGGATAGTGAACTGCCGCTATCCTTGGATGCTGCTCAAGAAAACGGGCGATGGCGAGAGCGGAGGTTTGCTGGCGTTCAACCCGCGCAAAAAGCGTCCGCACGCCACGCAAGGTCAGGTAGGAATCGAAGGGGGAGGCCGTCACGCCGGTGGTGTTCGCCCAGGCGGCGAGCGCCTCTGCTTCGGCCGGGTCGGCGGCGATCACCGCCCCGCCGACGACATCGGAGTGGCCATTCAGGTATTTCGTTGTCGAGTGGACGACATAATCGGCGCCGAGGCGCAATGGTTGCTGAAGCGCGGGCGAGAGGAACGTATTGTCGACCGCGACCTTCGCTTTCCCTTGCCTTGCCCGCTCAACGATCGCGCTGATATCGACGACGCGCATCAGCGGGTTGCTCGGCGTTTCCACCAGCACCAATTGCGGCTCTTTCCCGAAGGCGGCATTGAGAGCGGCGCTATCGCCCTGATCGACGAATTCGACGTCGATTTGACCGCGTTCTTTCAGGGCAGCCAGAAGTCGATGCGTGCCTCCATAGCAATCATGCGGAGCGATCACCAGGCCACCCGGCCCGACGCGGCTGAGCAGCAGGTGGAGTGCCGACATTCCCGACGAAGTCACCACCGCACCGACTCCATCCTCAAGCTTGGCCAGCGTATCGGCAAGAATGTCGCGGGTTGGATTGGCAACCCGCGAATACTCGTAGTCCTGGCCTTGCTCGAACGTGGCGAACGCGAAATTGCTGGAGAGGTAGAGCGGGGGCGTCACCGCCCCGAAAGCCTTGTCGGTCGCAATTCCATTGGCGGCCGCAACTGTCTTGAATAATCTCTGTATGGGCATGGCACCGTTCCGTTACCGGTAGCATTGCCACCTCGGGGCCGTGGTGCTTTTGACTACCTGTTTGCGCCATAATTGCGAAAACGAGAACAAAAAGCAATTTTCATTCTCAAATTATCGCGACAGGATCAAGCACGACGCGTCGCCGTGGAATGGTGTTGTCTATCGCGATGTGCCGACCGATGACTTGGGCCGACCGGGAGAATGCTTTGAAGGTTTCCTGTCGCCGATCCCGCAGTCAGCCATTCTTTCCCGTTACCGGTTCCGGGTTTTCAACGTTGATAACAGTCAGTTGGTGACGGTGCCCGTCACGCGCCGTCCAGTCGATCGATTGACCGGCGGAAAGGCCGATCAGCGCCGTGCCGATCGGCGTCAGAATGGAGATTTTCCCGACCGAGATATCCGCTTCCCCCGAGTAAACGAGCACGACCCGGCGTTGCTGACCGTCGTTTGAGCGATATGCCACCGAGGAACCCATGCGAACGACGCCGGCTGGGAGGTCGCCGGTTTCGACCACTTCCGCCCTGTCGAGCTCAACCAGAAGCTCCTCCGCAATATCGGGGGAGCGCTCGGCGACCGCGCTCGCGAGCCTAGTAAGCCGATCGTGGTCTTCCCGGCCGATGAGTATTCTGGGCTTGCTCCCAGGGAGACTGGAAATTTCATGTGACATGATACCACCCGAGACCTTGCTCGCCAGATGCGTCTCTCGCCGGATTCCGACCGTCGCAAGAAAACTGTAAAAATGAGGAATGATGAACTTCGGAAAAGCCCCGTACCCGGGCGGAAGCCGAGCCGGGGTTACTGTCCCGCGATGGGGACGATCCGGTGCGTCGTGCAGGACGCGATGTAAGATCCGAACATATTCATGAGCATATGATTGGCTTGGGCGATCGGTTTGTCAAGCCACTGAAACGCTAGGAGCGGTTCAGCTCCCTGTATATGGAAGCAAGTAAAGAAATCGAATTAAATTCTATAGATAGGTGAGATACCGAATGTGAAATGTGAGAGCAGGAAGTGACGGCCGCAACCATTTGGGTCCGGCCGCCACGGAGGTTTGGCATTGCTGCCGATGTTATCCGATCGTCATCAGGCTGGCATTGCCGCCGGCTGCCGCGGTGTTGATCGATGTCGTCACCTCCTCGAGCAGCCAGTTCAGGCAATAGGCATCGGCACTCGCGGCGATTTCTCCGCTCGAGGCCGCCTGGGTGAGAACCAGCGGGCCGGGAAGAGCTGAAATTGCCTTGATCGCGTGCTGAACCCGCTCGGAATCCCCTTCGATGAGAGCTCCGGAAAATGGCCCGTCCGCTGCCCAGTCCTTCGTCCAGGAGATGCGGTTCGCGACCTGCGCCGGCAGGTTGCGAAGTTCGTCCTGCAAGCCAGACGCGGCATCGATGACGACGGCATTGCCGGTGGCAAGCCCCGCGGCGATCTGGACGTGCAGCCCGAGCGCAGTCTGCGGAACGAGGAGGATCCTGCCGCGCGGATGCAGCGCGTAGAGGTTCAGTTCGCCGACGGGGCCCTGGAGTTCGACATTGAAGCCCAGAGACGAACGGGCGGCGACGGCACGCGCCTGCTTGGCCGCGTCCGCAGCACCCTTGCTTTCGAGCCAGGCGACGAACTGCCGTGCGGCGGAATCGTCTTGCACCGAGGCGTCGCGCAGCGGCTCGGTCGGGGAGGCGACCAGGCGGCGCAGATACATCGGCCCCCCTGCCTTCGGGCCGGTACCGGAAAGACCCCGGCCGCCGAAAGGCTGCACGCCGACGACCGCGCCGATGATGTTGCGGTTGACGTAGAGATTGCCGGCGCGCACGCGCTCGGTAACGTGGGCGATCGTATCGTCGAGCCGGGTATGCAGGCCGAACGTCAGGCCATAACCGGAGGCATTGATCTCGTTGATGAGCTTGTCCAGCCCCTTGCGCTTGTAGCGCATGATGTGGAGAACGGGGCCGAATACTTCTTTCGTAAGGTCGCCGAGCTTCTTCAGCTCGATGATGGTCGGAGCGACGAAAGTACCCTTGGCGGCGGCTGCGGGAAGATCGAGCTGTTCGACCTTGCATCCGAGCTTGCGCATGCGCTCGATGTGCTCATCGATGCCGCGCTTGGCGTTATCGTCGATCACCGGGCCGATATCGACGGCAAGCCGATCGGTCTTTCCGACCGACAGCTCGCGAAGCGCGCCGCGCAGCATCGTCAGCGTGCGGTCGGCCACCTCTTCCTGCAGGCAAAGGACGCGCAATGCCGAGCAGCGCTGCCCGGCGCTATCGAAGGCCGAGGCGATCACGTCGCCGACGACCTGTTCGGCAAGGGCGGAGGAGTCGACGATCATGCCGTTCTGGCCGCCGGTTTCGGCGATCAGGGGGATCGGCTTGCCGAACCTGGACAGGCGTTCGGCAAGCTGCGCCTGGATCAGGCGGGCAACTTCCGTCGAGCCGGTGAACATGACGCCGGCGGTCTCCGGCGCGCCGACGAGGGCGGCACCCATTCTGCCGCTGCCCGGGGCAAATTGCAGCACCTCGCGCGGAATGCCGGCCTCATGCAGGATGCGGACACCCTGGGCCGCAATCAGCGGCGTGTTGCCGGCCGGCTTGGCGACGACGGGATTGCCGGCGACCAGCGCGGCTGCAACCTGGCCGGTGAAGATCGCCAGCGGGAAATTCCAGGGGCTGATGCAGACGACGGGGCCGAGCGGAACGCTTTCCGGCTTCAGCACCGTGCGCGCCTGCGTGGCGTAGTAGCGAAGGAAGTCGATCGCCTCTCTGATTTCGCCGACGGCATTTGCGGCCGATTTGCCGGCCTCGCGGATGGTCAGGCCGACAAGGGCGGGCATTTCGCCTTGCATGAGATCGGCGGCACGCTCCAGCATGGCGGCGCGCTCGTCCGGGCTCACGGCTGCCCAGCGCTCCGAGGCCGCAGCCGCGAGCCGCATGACATCGGCCGTATCCTGCGGTTCGAGCTCGGAGACGTGGCCGACGACGTCGGCATGGTCGGCGGGGTTCAGGACCGCGCGGGCCGTTCCGCGTTCGGAGCCATCCGCGAGCAGCGGCCTTGCGCTCCAATCCTTGGCGGCGGAGGCCTGCAATTGCGCGGACAGGTTGGAGAGCTCGGTCTCGTTCGACAGATCGACGCCGCCGGAATTTTGCCTTGCATTGCCGAACAGGTTGGCGGGCAGGACGATCTTGTCATGCTGCGCGCCGACGACGGACATTGCTCGCACGCGCTCGACCGGATCGGCGATCAGCTCGGACACGGGCACGGCAGGATCGGCGATCTTGTTGACGAAGGACGAGTTGGCGCCGTTCTCCAGCAGGCGCCGGACGAGATAGGCGAGCAGCGTCTCGTGGGTGCCGACGGGCGCATAGATACGGCAGGGACGGCCGAGTTTTTGGGCGCCGACGACCTCTTCGTAGAGAGGTTCGCCCATGCCGTGCAGGCATTGGAATTCATATTTGCCGACGGAAAAATCGTTTCCGGCCATCTGGTAGATCGTGGCCAGCGTCTGCGCATTGTGGGTGGCAAATTGCGGGAAGACCACATCGGTCGCCGAAAGCAGCTTCCGGGCGCAAGCGACATAGGAGACATCGGTGTAGATCTTGCGGGTATAGACGGGGAAGCCTTCCAGGCCGTCGAGCTGCGCGCGCTTGATCTCGGCGTCCCAATAAGCGCCCTTGACGAGGCGGACCATCAGGCGGTGCCCGGAGCGGCGGGCAAGATCGATGATGAAGTCGAGAACGAAGGGGCAGCGCTTGCCATAGGCCTGCACGACGAAGCCGATGCCGTCCCAGCCGGAAAGCTCGGGATCGAGGCAAAGCTCCTCCAGCAGATCAAGCGACAGTTCCAGCCGGTCGGCCTCTTCCGCGTCGATGTTCAGGCCGATATTGTAGCCCTTGGAGAGCAGGGCCAGCGCCTTTACCTTCGGCAGTAGCTCGCCCATCACCCTTTCGGTCTGCGACCGCGAATAGCGGGGATGAAGCGCTGAAAGCTTGATGGAAATGCCCGGCCCCTCATAGATGCCGCGGCCTGCCGATGCCTTGCCGATCGCGTGGATCGCATTTTCATAGTCGCGATAGTAGCGCTCGGCGTCGGCGTGCGTCGTGGCGGCTTCGCCGAGCATGTCGTAGGAATAGCGGAAGCCTTTTGCCTCGAGCGTGCGGGCGCGCCGAAGGGCCTCGTCGATCGTCTCCCCGGTCACGAACTGCTCGCCCATCATGCGCATGGCCATGTCGACGCCGCGCCGGATGACCGGTTCGCCGCATCGCGCGATCAGCCTCGTCAGCGAGGCGGACAGCCCGCTTTCGTTGACGGTCGACGTCAGCTTGCCGGTCACGACCAATCCCCAGGTGGCGGCATTGACGAACATCGAGCGACCGCCGCCGATATGCGACTTCCAGTCGCCGCCGGCGATCTTGTCGCGGATCAGCGCATCGCGCGTCGCGGTGTCGGGAATGCGCAGCAAAGCTTCGGCGAGGCACATCAGCGCGACGCCTTCCTGGCTCGACAGGGAGTATTCCTGCACCAGTCCCTCGACCCCATCGCCCTTGTGCTTGGCGCGCAAGGCCTCGATCAGCGTCTTCGCCGTTTTCTTTGCAGCCTCGCGCGTGGTTTCCGGCAAGGTGGCCGCCTCGACCAGCATGGGCAGGCATTCGGTTTCGGGACGTCTATAGGCGGCGGTGATTGCCTGACGGAGCGGGCTTTGCGCACGGACGGGCGGCGCGAAATGCGAAAATGGCGCGGCGTCCGCAGACGGTTCTTCGGTGGCGAGCTTGGCAGAGACAGTCATGATAAACCTCAAGGTGCAAGGGGTCCCGATGGCTTCGTGGGCGTCAGCGATATCGCCTCACGCGGCCCTCCCATTGCTTCGACGCGAACATACCTCATTTCAGAAAGGCGTTCCGGCTTGAAATTACGGCTTTTCAGTCATATTGAACTTCAATAATCCGTATTTCATATAGGAATTCCTGAAAAAATGATCAAATCCAGTGAAATCGACCAGTTCGACCAGAAGATCCTCGAGGCATTGGTCGAAGACGGGCGCATGTCGATCACGGAGCTTTCCGAGCGGGTCGGTCTTTCCAAGACACCATGCCAGGCACGTCTGAAGAAATTGATCGATTCCGGCTATATCGATGGCTTCAAGGCGGTGCTCAATCCGGTCAAGCTCGGTCTCGATCACGTCGCCTTTGCGGAGGTGAAGCTGACCGATACGCGTGAGGAAGCTTTGCGCAGTTTCAACAACGCCGTCAAGAAGATCAAGGAGATCGAGGAGTGCCACATGATCGCCGGCCGCTTCGATTATCTGCTGAAGGTGCGGACGTCGGATATCCGCCGCTATCGTATCGTTCTGGGCGAAAAGATTTCCAGTTTGCCTTTCGTGGCAAGCACTTCGACCAATGTCGTAATGCAGTCCGTGAAGGAAAGCTGGTCGTAGTTTCGATGCATCGTGGAAAGGCCCATCACCTCGCTTGAAGTACCGGACAGTCGTCTTGCCTGATCGCGCCGTCTAGATTTCGCCACCGAATCGGTTCATTGCGAAACGCTAAAATGAGCAGGATGGAGTGCGCATGGAGACCAATGCCAGCGACCACGATCTTATCGAGGTCATGAAGCGGTACTTTGCGGTGAAGGCGGAAGTAGAGGAAGTGAAGTCCCGCCTGGAGACGGCGAGACGCAGCAACGGGGAAGAAATCGCCGCATTCTATGATCCGCGCACGAACCTGGATCATGCCGCCGATATTATTCGCTCCCACGCTCTCAAGCAGGAAATGGTGCGTCTGATGAATTGGGCCGAAGCCTGGGGGCGCCAGAGCCTGACGCCGAGCGAGGCCTGACGGCCGGATCATGGCCGTCAGGCCGACGTCTTGAACCGGGTTGCCTCAGCTATCCGATTTCAGTTTGCCCGCCGTCGCCCAGGACTCCTTCGAGATTTCGGTGATGATGATTTCCACAGACTCCGGCGGGCAGGCGAGTGTTTCCACGGCGGCCTTTGTCGCTTCGCGGACGAAGGCGCGCTTCTGGTCCTGTGTGCGGCCGGGATGCATTTCCAAGTGCAGGATGGGCATGGTGACTCCTTGATGGATTGTTGCCTGACGTCAGGCGCCATGCACTATCTTGCAGAACCGGCGGGTGATAAATACGCTCTGATTTTCTTCATTCAAAACCTATAGGTAGGCAATCATGGACAAGCTGGCCGGTATGGCGATGTTCGTCAGGGTGGTCGAGCACGGCAGCTTTGCCGCTGCCGCCGACATCAGCCAGGTATCGCCGGCTATGGTCGCCAAACATATCAGGACGATCGAGCAGCGGCTCGGCGCCCGCCTGCTTCACCGCACCACGCGCCGTCACCAGCTGACGGAGGTCGGCAGGCTGTATTACGAACGCTGCAGGACCGTGCTGGCGGAGGTGGAACTCGCCGAGCAATCGGCCTCCGAACTGCAATCGGCTCCGCGCGGCCGCCTGCGGCTCGTCGCGCCCGTCAGCTTCGGGACGCAAAGTCTGGTGCCTGCGCTTGTCGAATATCTGCACCGCAACCTCGACGTCAGCGTCGATCTCGCGCTCGACAACAATCCGCACGATCTGATCGGCGACGGTTATGAACTCGGCATCCATATCGGCGCCCTGACGGACACCAGTCTCGTGGCGCGTCCGCTAAAGCCCTATCGACGCGTTCTCGCGGCCTCGCCGGATTATCTCGATCGCTGCGGCAGGCCGCAGGCCCCGGAAGATCTGGTCGATCACATGTGTCTCGGCCATTCCTACTGGCGTCTGCAGGGGCGCTGGCATCTCGTCGGCCCGGAGAGCGAAACGCGCGAGGTCGCTATAAAGGGCAGGTTCACCGCGAACCAGGGTGGCGCGCTGCGTGTTGCCGCCTTGCATGGAGCCGGTATCGTACTGCAGCCGGAGCTGCTTCTGGCGGCCGATCTCGATGCCGGCCGGCTGGAGCCGGTGCTGCCGCATTGGTCCTACAAGCCGACGCCGATGCATCTCGTCTACGCGCCCGATCGGCGCCCGACCGCCATGTTGCGCAGTGCCATCGACTTTCTCGTTGCCCGCTTCGGCTGACACTTGATGCTCCTTTCGCCGGACACGATTCTATGATCAGATCTGATCACGGGATTAAGGGGCGAGGGGAGTGTGGCCAAGATTACGTTGAAGGATGTGGCTGCGGCGGCTGGCGTCGGCGCCGCGACGGTGGAGCGCGCGTTGAACGGGCGTGGCAATGTTTTGCCGGAAACCGCGGAAAAGATATTCATCGCAGCCAGGCGGCTCGGTTATCGCGCGCCGCGCGCGGGCACCCGGCATGGGCTGGTGCGTATCGAGATCGTGCTGCTCCGGCCGGAGACCTATTTCTACTCGAGGCTCAATCGCGCCTTCGAGCGCATCGCGGCCCTGCTCGACAAGGATATTTTGATCCAGCGGACCTTCGTGCGGGAAGACGATCCCGCCGATTTCTCGCGGCATATCGCAAATCCTCAGGCGCGGCGCTCCGCGCTGATCGTGGTCGCACCCGATCACCCGGATGTGGTCGGCAGCGTCCGCAGGGCCGCGGGCGGCGGCATACCCGTCGTACAGATCATGACGCGGCCGGCTCCGGAGCTGGCCTATGTCGGCATCGACAACGAGGCAGCCGGGCGCACCGCCGCCTTCTACATGACGCGCATGCAGGCAGGCGTCTCCGGAACCTTTGTCGCACTCTGTCACAGCGGCGCCTACGAGAACCACAAGGCGCGCATTCGCGGCTTTTCCGATCATCTGCTGGCGCACGCCAACCCGTCGCACCGCTTCGCCGAAGTCATGTTCGATGAAGACGACGAGATGAAGACGATGGAGCTTCTGACGAGCGCATTTGCGAGATATTCCGACATCGCCGGTCTTTATAGCGCAGGTGGCGACAACGCGGCGATCGCAACGGTTCTGCGCCGCCATCGCATGCCGTCTGTCTTCTGGGTCGGTCACGAATTGTCGGACGCCACGCGCGGCTATCTGAAGCAAGGTTTGATGACGATCGTCCTTGACCAGGCGCCGGAAATTCAGGCCCGCCGTGCTATCGACATGACGCTGAAGCGGCTGGGCTTGATCGATACCGACATCGATCCGGAGCCGGTGCGGTTTCTGACGGTTACTGCGGAAAATCTCTGAGGAAGCTCGCAGCCGTTCCCGAGACCCGAGTTCTCTACGGCCTAGCCGCCGGCGGAAACCAGCCAGTCGCGAAATATCTGCGCTTCGCCGGACAGGCGGCCGGCCTGGAGCAGCCAATAGAACTTGTCCGTATCCAGCGGCGTATCGAACAGCGTGACCAAGGTACCGTTGGCCAATTCGTCGGCAATCAGGGCTGTCGGGCAGAGACCGACGCCCTGGCCGCCGATGACAGATGCGATCATCAGGCTGAAATCGGCAAAGACCGGTCCTGAATCCGGCGACCGGTGAAGACCCGCGAGGGCAAACCAGCGCGCCCAGGAGGAGGTCGTTTCGTCGTGCAGAAGATCGGCATCGGCGAGATCGGCGGGATTTTGCAGCGGGCCATGACGGCGTTTGTACTCCGCCGAGCAGGTCGGCCGCGTCTCGGCGGCCAAAAGTGCGACGGCGTCCGCAGCCGGTCGCGGCCCATGGCGGATCATAAGATCGACGCCTGCGCCCTTCGGCGTGGGCGCGTCGAGCGCATAGACGATGTTGATGCGGATACCGGGATGCTTTTTCCGGAAGGCAGGCAGGCGCGGTATCAGCCAGCGGGTGGCAACGGAAGCGATGCATGCCACGCTGACGGGATGTTCAATGCTGTCCAGCCTTAACTGCTGAGCGGCGATTTCGATATGCCCAAGACCGTTTGCAACCGCCGCCGCGAAGTCGCGGCCGGCCGTTGTCGCCGTGACGCCGCGGGCATGGCGGATGAACAGCGCCACACCCAGCCAGTTTTCCACGGCTCGCACATGCTGGCTGATGGCGGTTGGCGTCATATTGAGCTCGGCCGCGGCCTTGACGAAGCTCTCATGGCGGGTGGCCGCCTCGAAGGGGCGCAGGGAAGCGAGCGGGACTTGTGGCATTCGCGCGAGGCTAAGCAGGACTTAGCCAAAGAGCAAGGACAATCGCTGTTGCCCGCCGGCTCCATATCCTTACAGTGCTGGCGAATCGAACAGCCCGGTTTGAATCGGTGAGGATCTGAACGTTATCATGAACAGTCTTTTTGACATGCCCGCCCCCGCCGATGCAGAGGAGCGGCGTCGCAAGCCGCCGGTCGTGGTTTATCCCAACGGAACGCTGACGCCGGCCGATATGGATGTGCTGCATGCCGCCCGGGAGGGCATGGCCAAGGTTGCGGAGGTCATCGTGCCGCCGCGCGAAGGCGGCAGTTTCCGGGTGCCGAAGGGGCATTTCTTCCGTATCGTCAGCGTAGAGGGATCGCAGGTGGGCGATCTCAATTTGTGGAACGCAGCCGATCTATCGGAGCGCTTTTTCAGCGGCAAGACGCGGGCGCTGCACGCCACCCATGTCGGAGTCGGAGACCGGCTGTGGAGCACCTTGCCATATCTGCGGCCGATGGCGACGATTACCCATGATACGCTCGGCTGGTACGGCTGGGATGCGGATGGAGCCGGCGTCCACGATGTCATCGGCACGCGCTGCGACCCCTACACGAACCGGCTGCTGAAAGATGACGACTATCATCATTGCTGCCATTCCAACCTGTCGCGCGCCCTTGCCAGGGAGATGAATATTCCCGTTCAGGAAGCGGAGTTTCATGTCCATGACGTCTTGAACGTGTTCATGTGCACCGGCTTCACGCGCGATACGCATCAGTATTTCATGAAGGCAAGCCCGGTGCGGCCGGGCGATTTCATCGAATTCTTCGCAGAGATCGATCTGCTCGGCGCCCTTTCGGCCTGTCCCGGTGGGGATTGCGGCAGCGAGCATTCGAGCGATACGGCGGCTTGCTATCCGCTGAAGGTGGAAATCTGGCGTCCGCGGGCCGAAAGCCTTGCCGGCAGAGTGTTTCCCGCACCGAACGCCTATTCGCGAACGCACGCCCCATAATCGGATAGCCCGACACTTTCGAAAAAAGTTTGCCGGCGGTTTCGGCCGCCGGCAATCTCCATATAATCTGTCATGTGCACGGTTCGCCTGATGGCGAACGTGTTGGCCGTCCTAATTACAAACGCGGATGCGCTCGTAGTGCCAGCCATCGTCATACTGGTTTTGAACCGCGCGGTTCTCGAACCAGCATCTCGGCGGCGGCGGGGGCGGCGCTGCGTAAACCGGGCCGCCATTGGCGATGGCGCCGCCGATAAGGCCGCCGATCAGACCGGCAGCGACACCGCCGGCAATTGCGCCGCCATTGCCGTGATGGTGATGGCGACGCCAGTCGTCATGGCCACGCCAGTCGCCGCGATAGGGCGGCCGGCCGTCATATTGCTGCGCTTGCGCGAAGCTGACAGGCGCCAATGCGCCGCCTACGACCGTAGCGGCCAGCAAAACCGTAAAAACCGTCTTCTTTATCATGACTACCTCCAAAGCAGTCTTCAAACTCAGCGAATGCGCGAGTCATTTAATCAACGTCTTAAGCATGATTATGTTCGCCTGAATATTTTATGAATGCGCCGTTCATCGGGCACACGGCCCGAAAAACACGCGGGATGCGGCGATGTCCCCACAATTCTTCAGCTTTTGAGCCGTGGCCGTGTCGCTTTTATCCATTCGAGCGTCCGCGATTCCGGATCACTGTTGCGTGTGATGTCGGTTACGACGGCGCCGCAATCGGCTCCATGTGCGAATACGCCCGCGAGGCGTTCGACCGTCAGTCCGCCGATCGCAACAAGCGGCATGTCGCCGATATGCGTTTTCCATTGGGCGATGCGGTCCAGACCCTGAGGCGCCCAGGCCATGGCCTTGAAGGTGGTTGGATAGATCGGCCCGAGGGCTATGTAATCGGGCTCAGCTGCAAGTGCTTTTGCCAATTCCGTTTCGTCGTGGGTCGAGAGCCCCAGTTTCAATCCGGCCGCGCGAACGGCGCCGAGATCGGCGGCGGCCAGATCTTCCTGCCCGAGGTGGATGAAGTCGCAACCTTCCTCGATGGCAAGCCGCCAATGGTCGTTGACGATCAATTGGCACGAGTAGGCGGCACAGACTGCCTTCGATTCGCGAATCTCCGCGCGAATCTCCTCAAGCGTACGGTCCTTGATGCGCAACTGCACCAGTTTGACGCCGAGCGGCACCAGTCTCCTGATCCAGGCCGCGCTATCGACGATGAGATAGAAAGGGTCGAGCGTCACGAGAAAACCGCCTTTCCGATGAGCGGAGTGGACGGCACCGCCATATCGCGCGGCTCCAGCATGCCCGCGCCAAAAGCCTGCCTGCCGGCCTCGATCGCCTTGGCGAAGGCTTCCGCCATGGCCGCCGGATCGCCGGCGCCGGCGACGGCCGTGTTGAGAAGCACGGCATCGAAGCCGAACTCCATGACGGCGGCTGCATGCGAGGGCCTGCCGATACCGGCGTCCACGATGAGCGGCACTTGCGGAAAATGCGCTCTCATGGAACGAAGAGCCGAGGGGTCGAGCGGCCCCGCCGCCGTGCCGATCGGCGCGCACCAGGGCATCAGCACCTTGCATCCGGCGTCCAGCAGACGCTCGGCGACGACGAGATCGGTCGTCGTATAGGGAAAGACCTCGAAACCGTCATCCGTGAGAATCCTGGCCGTCTCCACCAGAGCGAAGACATCGGGCTGAAGCGTGTCGTGATGGCCGATCACCTCAAGCTTGATCCAGTTGGTTCGAAACACCTCGCGCGCCATTTTCGCGGTCAGGATTGCTTCGGAAACTCCATGGCAGCCGGCGGTGTTGGGAAGAACGCGGACGCCCAGGCCGCGAATCATGTCGAAGAATGCGCCGCCGTTGCGTCCGCCCGCCGTTTCCCGGCGCAGGGATATGGTGACGATCTCGGTGCCCGAGCGCTGGACGGCCTGCGCCAGCACGGCCGGTGAAGGGTAGCGGGCCGTACCGAGAAGAAGATGCGATGCGATTTTTATTCCGTAGAGCTCAAGCATGGGTCAGCCTCCTTGCATTGGCGTGAGGATTTCTATCCGGTCATTGTCGGCAAGGGGGTGGTCATCGCGCTCTTCACGATGGATGAGTTCGCCGTTGACGGCGGTTGCCAGCCACTCGCCCTCATAGTCCAGGGCAACTAGAAGCTGCGAAAGCGTTGCTGCCTCGACGATCTGTGTTTCGCCGTTGATGATCAGGCGCATGGGCGGTTCCTGTCGCTGTCGTATCTGGAAAAGATGAGGCTTGCCGCTTCGGCGGCCATCGCCGGCGCCAGCAGGAAGCCGTGGCGATAAAGGCCGTTGATAAGGATGGTTTTGCCTTCCTGCGTGACGCGGGGAAGGTTGTCCGGAAAGGCGGGGCGGACGCCGGCGCCGGTTTCGACGACGGCGGCGTCGGCAAAGGCCGGATGCAGCGCATAGGCCGCGTTCAGCAGCTCCATCAGCGAGCGGGCGGTAATGGCCCCGCCGAACTCGGTTTCGATCATGGTCGCGCCGACCATGAACAGGCCGTCGCCGCGCGGCACGATATAGACGGGAAAGCGCGGATGCAGCAGGCGGACTGGCCGTGAAAGCGCGATCTCCTGCGTCTGCAGATAGAGCATTTCGCCCCGAACACCCCGCAACTCCCGACTTTGGCCGATACGAGCCGCCCCCGTGCAGTCGACGATATCGGCAAATTCGCCGTCGTCGGCTATTCCGTCGGCAAAGATGACGCCCTTTGCCGAAAGATCGTCTCTCAATGAATGCAGGATCTCGCGCGGATTGAGGTGCGCTTCCTGCGGAAAGAACAGGCCGTGCCGGAAACGGCCGGCGAGGGACGGTTCAAGGGTGGCGATTTCGTGCTCGTCCACCCAGCGATAGCCCGTCGTGCGGTCCGCGAACCGTCTTAGCTCCTGTCGATCGCGGTTCGGCGCGAGGACAAGCGTTCCATTGCGGACGATCCTGCCCGGCAGGATCGCTTCCCATCGATCGGCCGCGTCGCGACCCCGTTCAAGCACGGCCGCATCGGCACTTTCCCGTTCGCACCATGGGGCCAGCATTCCGCCGGCGAGCCAGGAGGCGGCGCGGCTGAAATTGCGGCTGGTCTCAAAGACCGTGACTTCGGCACCGCGCACGTACAGTTCGTGAGCGACGGTGAGGCCGGCGACGCCGGCCCCTTTGACGAGGATGCGCATCTTACTCGGCCGGCTGTGCGTTGGCATCGACCGGCATATAAAGGTCGCCCCCCTCCCGATACCTCGCCGCCATCGCTTCCAGCCCCTCCTTCTGCGCCTCGGCGCGGATGTCGTGCGATATCCGCATGGAGCAGAATTTCGGGCCGCACATCGAGCAGAAATGCGCGACTTTATGGGCTTCCTTCGGCAAGGTTTCGTCATGGAAGCTGCGTGCGGTGTCGGGATCGAGCGACAGGTTGAACTGGTCTTCCCAGCGGAATTCGAAGCGGGCGCGCGACAATGCATCGTCGCGGACGCGTGCGGCCGGATGGCCCTTGGCAAGATCGGCCGCATGGGCGGCGATCTTGTAGGTGATGACGCCCGTCTTGACGTCGTTGCGGTCGGGCAGGCCGAGATGTTCTTTCGGGGTGACGTAGCAGAGCATCGCCGTGCCGAACCAGCCGATCATCGCAGCACCGATTCCCGAGGTGATATGATCGTAGCCCGGCGCGATATCCGTGGTCAGCGGCCCGAGCGTGTAGAAAGGCGCCGCGCCGCAGAGGGTCAGCTGCTTGTCCATGTTTTCCTTGATCTTGTGCATCGGAACATGGCCGGGGCCTTCGATCATCACCTGGCAGTCTTTCGCCCAGGCGATCTTCGTCAGTTCGCCCAGCGTCTCCAGCTCGGCGAACTGCGCGGCGTCGTTGGCATCGGCAATCGAGCCGGGGCGCAGGCCGTCGCCAAGCGAAAAGGAGACGTCATAGGCGCGGCAGATATCGCAGATGTCCTCGAAATGTTCATAGAGGAAGCTCTCGCAGTGGTGATGGAGACACCATTTCGCCATGATCGAGCCGCCGCGCGAGACGATGCCGGTGACGCGGTTGACGGTGAGCGGAATGTAGTGCAGCCGCACGCCGGCATGGATGGTGAAATAGTCGACGCCCTGTTCGGCCTGCTCGATCAGCGTGTCGCGATAGATCTCCCAGGTCAGTTCCTCGGCGATGCCGCCGACCTTCTCCAAAGCCTGATAGAGCGGCACCGTGCCGATCGGCAGCGGCGAATTGCGGATGATCCATTCGCGGATATTGTGGATGTTGCGGCCGGTCGAGAGATCCATGACGGTATCGGCACCCCAGCGCGCCGCCCAGACCATTTTCTCGACTTCCTCCGCCATGGACGAGGTGACAGCGGAATTGCCGATATTGGCGTTGATCTTCACCAGGAAATTCCGGCCGATGATCATCGGTTCGCTTTCCGGGTGGTTGATGTTGGCCGGAATGATCGCGCGGCCGGCCGCGACCTCCTGGCGGACGAATTCCGGGGTCACATGGTCCGGAATACGGGCGCCGAAGCTTTCGCCGTCGCGCGCCATGGCTTCGGCCTGCGCCTTGCGGCCGAGATTTTCACGGATGGCGATGAATTCCATTTCCGGGGTGACGATGCCGGCGCGTGCATAGGCGATCTGGGTGACGGCCTTGCCGTCCCTGGCCCGCAACGGCTGGCGTCTGCCCGGAAATTCCGGGGTCAGTCGCTCGCCGGTGACAAAGCCATTGTCTTCCGGGCGCACATGCCGGCCTTCATAAGCGTCGACATCGCCGCGGGCGAGCACCCAGTTGCGACGGAGTTGCGGCAGGCCCTGCTCGATACGGATTTCCGCGCCCTCGATCGTATAGGGCCCGGAGGAATCGTAGACGATGACGGGCGGTTCGCCCGATGTCGGGTGGACGCTGATCTCCCGCATCGGCACGCGGACATCGGCATGGATATCGCCCGTGACATGGATCTTCCGCGACGCGGGCAGCGGCCCTGTGGTGACGGTGGGGGTGAGGGTCTTTGCGGCAATGGTCATGGTTTGAGGCTCCAAGTGGCGGTTGGAGACCCAGTCATCAGCCGGAATGATGAAAAGACGCCGGCATGGAATCCACGCGGGAATCCGAAGCCTTCGAGCGCTTGCACCGTCCCTACGCCAGTATGAACTGGATCAGGTTCAACGGGTCACTGCGCCACAACAGGCAAAGCCATATTGTCCAGCAGTATCTCAGCCCCTTGCCGGGACCCCCCCTGGTGAATGTGAAAAGGCTATGCCGTCGCGTTGGTTCCTGTCAACCCCGCCGCAAGCGGCACGGTTGGCCGGAGGAATCGCAGCCGCCATGCGTCGAAAATACAATCTCCGCGAGATTTTCCGAAGGGGCGGCCTTGTGCCGCCTCAATAACGCGGCGCGGTGTCGCCGACGAAACGATGAGGGCCTGTGTGCGAGAGCTTGCTGGCGGTATCGAGCCAGATCTTGCCGCCAAGCGCGCGCCAGCGACGGCAGAAGGCGAAATCCTCGCTGAGATAGAGGCCCGTCTCTTCCTCGATCATGCATTCAAACAGCGCGTATTGCGTGCCCGGCGATGGCTTCGTGCTCGGATAGGCATGGATGGCGTTATAGCGCAGTCCCGGATAGGCCTCCGTCATCGCCTCGATGACCGCACGCTTGATGAGAAGCATGCCGGTTCCGGCATAGACGGCGCTGACAAAATCGCCGTCCCGTTCCGCACTCTGGCCAATCAGAGGCGTGCCGACATAATGGAGCGCTGCTGAGGCAAGCGACGAGCCGTCCTGCGAATTGGTGCGAGCGGCAGTGTTCCAATCGTAATCCTTGATCGGATACATCGCCGCGACGACATCCTTGTCGGCGTCGAGCAACCGCATCACCTGATCCGGTTCGAAGCTGATGTCGGCGTCGATGAACAGCATGTGGGTGGCCGCGGTGTCGTTCAGAAAGGACGATACGAGGGTGTTGCGGCTGCGCGTGATCAAGGCATCGTTGCCGAGCAGGGCGAGCGTCAGTTGAATGCCGGCCTGCGCGCCCGTCTGCATCAGGGAAAAGATGGATTGCATATAATCCTTGGTAACGAGACCGCCGAAACAGGGGGTAGCGATGAATATCTGGCGGTTCTCATGCATTCGCGATTTGTCCCCTTTTCGATGGCGCGCCGGCGGGAATCTAGGGAGATTCGATATTTCTGTGTGTACCGATTTATTGAGTTTTGTTTCCAAGCATTGCTGAAATCGGCAGGCAGCGCTTTGCCGCAGACCGGCCTGCCGAATGGCGCAGCGTGCCTGTCGGCGGCAGAGCTGGCCGCACATTTCGGGCGATTGCCGGCATCGGCCCCGCCCGGGTTGTGGCCCGGGAGACCAGTTGCATTTAGGCAACAGCACCCAAGACTAACGCCGGAGCCTCTTTCATTGAATTGACAAACATACGGGCTGTTTGTAAATCGGATGCAGGACAGAGGTTGTCTTACGGTCGAGTGGTCGGCCGGATCGGTAGGGGCATTTCAAGACCTTTGCCGCGGGGTCAATCATGGAGGTTCGAGGGGACTCAAGCCAACATCAGGTACGTATTTGCCGGGCTATCCGGTCGCGTTTTAGACCGAACCGATCTTCAAAGCGGTATTCCAGCTCTGCACTCGCGGTAAATTAGAAATGCATATTACAATCAGGAGTTTATAATGAACATCAAGAGCCTTCTTCTCGGCTCCGCTGCTGCCCTGGCAGCAGTATCCGGCGCGCACGCAGCCGACGCGATCGTCGCTGCCGAGCCCGAGCCGCTGGAATACGTTCGTATCTGCGACGCATACGGTGCTGGCTACTTCTTCATCCCGGGCACCGAAACCTGCCTCAAGATCGGCGGCCGCGTCCGTACGGAAGGCGAGTGGTACGATGCCTATAACCCGAACAGCAAGAACGGCACGCTCTGGCACACCCGCGCCGAGCTGAACGTCGACACCGCGACCGACACCGAATACGGCCCGCTGAAGACCAACATGGTTCTGCGTTGGGACTGGAACGACGGCGGCTCCACCTCCACGAAGCTCCTGTTCGCCAACATCAGCCTCGGCGGCTTCACGGTCGGTAAGCTCGACTCGCAGTACAACCTGTACATGGGTTACGCCGGCGACGTCATCAACGACGACGTGATCTATGACGGTCCGTACGAACTCAACCAGTTGACCTACAACTACGACGCAGGCAACGGCTTCACGGCCGTCATCTCGCTCGAAGATTCGAATTCCAGCGGCTCGGATGCGTCCTACGGCTCCAGCTGGTGGGCGGACGACAAGGCCAACCACTACGCTCCTGACGTTGTAGCCGGTGCCGGCTTCAAGTCCGGCGCATGGGGCTTCAAGGTTGTCGGCGGCTACGACTCGATCGTCGAAGAAGGCGCCATCAAGGCTCGTGTCGATGCCGACTTTGGCGCATTCTCGGCCTTCTTGATGGGCGGCTGGAACACCGACGGCGACAAGCTCAACAAGTATGCAGGCACCAACCTCGATCGTTCGGCTTGCCCGGCTGATCGTCCGGCGCTGTGCGGCTGGGGCGACTGGGCTGTCTGGGGCGGCGTTGGCGTTCCGGTCAACGACAAGCTGAAGTGGAACCTCCAGCTCGCCTACACCGACTCGAAGATCTTTGCCGCTACCACCAACGTCAAGTGGAACCCGGTCAAGAACCTCCTCATCGAGCCGGAAGTTTCCTACACCAACTTCGATTCTGTGAACCAGGATCAGTGGGCTGGCATCCTGCGCTTCGAGCGTAGCTTCTAATCTGGAATTACCCGGCTCCGTGCCGGGTAAGGGAAGCCTGGCGTTCCAATCCGTCGGGCTTCTTTCATCGATCGGTTGACCTCCGATCAAAGTAAAGGATCCGGCTTTCCCTCCGGATCCTTTTTTATTTCCGGAATAGTCGCAGCCAAGCGTGCTTGCCGCTTCTCCGGCGAGTCGGCTCGATTCAAATGAATGATGTGGTTTGGCGATTCGGCGGAGCGTCTGGCTGCTTTGGAGTCCGGGAAAGTACGCAGCGGTTTTCCATCCGGAATTGCGTGAAGACAAAAGGATGGAGCGTTTTCGCGATCCGAAGAAAAGCGGAAAAGTTCTAGGCCGCCGAAATCGCCATTTCATGCGTTTGTGCCAGCGGGAACCAGGTCTTCAACACCATCTTGATGAACATCTGTCCGCAGGGAACGAGCTGGAAATTGCCCCGGTCGAGCGTCCATTCGCTGATCAGGCCCCCGATGACGGCGGTCAGTGCGGACGCGGCCGTATCTGGCGTCCAGGGCGCCGGCAATTTCGTCTTCTTGTCCATCAGGGTGAAAATGCGTTCAAAGTGCTCGTGCATGTCGTGCCGGAAGGAACTGGCGCGGCTTGTCGTGCCGTCGCAGAATGCCATGTCGAGATGCATCATCACCTTGAGCATGCTGCGCTTGCGCGGATCGCCTTGAACATCGTCGAATATCGACGCTATCGTATCCGCTATGAGATCGAGGGGATTGGGCGGCAGCTCTCTGGACATCCGCTCCGCCAGCTCCTGAAACGGCTGCTGGGCCTCGTCGCGAATGGCGAACATCAGCCCCTGCTTGTTCTTGAAATGCCAGTGCACCGCCCCCCGCGTGACACCGGCGGCCGCGGCTATCTCCTCCAGGCTGACATTCTCATAGCCCTTGTCGAGAAACAGAGCCTTTGCAGAGTGCAAAATCTCGCTTCTCGTTTCCGCCGCCTCCTCCTTAGTGCGCCTCATTCACATCTCCACAGAAACCGATTCTCAAGCTGCGCCCCTCTTTTTTTATTCTTGTCCATCCATGCCGCTCACCGCCGGACCCCATGCATCGGTGATGTTCAGCAAAATGGCGATACTTATATACTCCCTAAAAATCGAGGAAGGAAATCGCAACCGACTGTATTCTGTCAAGCACTTATAAGCCCCGCGCAAGTTTCCGTGTGCAGTTTCCCCGCGTTGGGAAGTTAAAATCGAAAATGTGCAGGTGCCAATGCGGCCATGATGGCGGGATGCATTGGCGAGGTAATCCCGGGTTCCCCGGTTCTGGAAACGACGCAACGATCAAGTTGGGGCGCAAAATGCGTTTGATCTCCGGCGTTCGCAACTCCATCGGCTCATATCGATCATCGAAGTTCTGTTCACGCTTTCACCCGGCAAGGCCAGGCGAGCGTCGTATTCAAGTCGCGTACACGTAAACCGCCCGAGTTCCTCTCAACGCTCGTATCCGGAGGCCCCAATGACGAGCATCTCCTCGATCTCATCGAACAATTACTATCAATATCAGTCGTCGCGTTCGACAGCGTCGGCGGCGGACGATTCCATCTCCTCACTTCTGTCCGACAGCTCCTGCGGCAATTCTTCCGGCACGAGTTCCTCTTCATCCTCCGACGACTCCTCGCAGATCGCGTCGGCGCAGCAGCTGATCGCACAGTTGATGAACATCATTCTCAACTTGCAGGCCAATAGCGGCAGCGATGCCGACGGCTCAACCTCGGACGACGATTCCACCGATGCCACGGCGGGCACTCAGCAGGCTTCGGCGACCGCTGCTCAAGGCAGCAGGCAGAGCGACATGATCAGCGCCATGGATACCAATGGCGACGGCAGCATCAGCCAGGCGGAATTCGTGGCCGCGCGCCCGGCGGATGTCAGCGAAAGCCAGGCAGCGCAACTGTTCCAAAGCTTCGACAAGGACAATACCGGCTCGCTTACCCCGGCGCAGCTCGGCAGTGCCATGCATGCGGATCATGCCGGTCATCACCAGGCGTCCGGCGGCCAACTGACCGACGACGAGCTTTCCAGCGCGTTTTCCTCCATGGATACGGATGGCGACGGCAGCATCAGCCAGGCCGAGTTCGTCGCCGCTCGTCCGGCCGATGTAAGCGAGGATCAGGCGACCGCATTGTTCAACAGTCTCGATACCTCCGGTTCCGGTTCGCTGACACAGAGCCAGTTCGAATCGGCCATGAGAGGACAGCCGGCACAGCAACCGCTCATACCGGACTTTGCCGGCTTCTACACGGCAAATGACCAGGATCAGACGACAAGCGATCTGCTGACGCTCTGATTCGAGACGGGCTTGCGCATTCAGTACGCGACGAGCCGGCAACCCGGACAAGGGCAGTTGGGGCCTCTGCGTCCGGGTAGGCCGGCTTTTTTGTGTCCGGCCGAGGAATGGCTGACGGACTTCGAAGGAAAATCCGAAAATCGCCGATATGGGAGCGACGGAATTGGCGGGATGGACCGTTCAATCCTTGTGAACCTGTATTTGATGTCGAAGGATGATACGCTGCCTGTGATGTTGCGATCCGATGAGCGCCGCTTGCCGGACCTGAACGGGAGGAGAGGCGTCCTTGTCGGAAGCCCGAAGCGGAAGCGCCGTGTCGGTATCGAACGCAACTGGAACGGTGGCGATTGTCGATGAAGTGGGATCGTGCGCCCACGAGTGGCGACCCGGATGAGGAACTGCTCGGCCGTATCGCTGCCGGCGACGCTCCGGCGATGCGTACCATGGTGGCGCGGCAGTTGCCGCGCATCGTGGCGGTGGCAACCCGCATGCTCGGCGATGCGACCGAGGCAGAGGATGTGGCACAGGAGACGTTCCTGCGCGTCTGGCGGAATGCCGGCGGCTGGCGTCAGCGCAACGCCCGCTTCAGCAGCTGGGTGCACCGGGTTGCGATCAATCTTTGCTACGATCGCCTGAGGCGGCGCAAGGACGTTCTTGCCGAGCATCCGCCCGACATCGAATATGAAGGACCGGCGCCGGACGCGGGGTTGTTGGCCGAGGACGATCCGTCCCGGCGCGTGGAGCGGGCGATGCAGATGATCGCGCCGCGGCAGCGCGAGGCGATTATACTGGTTTACTATCAGGCGTTGTCGAATGCCGAGGCGGCTGAGATCATGGACGTCAGCGTCGATGCATTGGAAAGTCTGCTTGCGCGGGGAAGGCGCTCCTTGCAGCTGCTTTTGTTGAAGGAACAGGGCGATGATTGAAAATGGCGCGGGTCCGATGAATGCCGAGCGGTTTGAAGCGTTGACAGCTGCCTATGGCGGCGATATCGGCCGATGGCCGCAGGCTGAGCGCGTGGCCGCGCGGGAGTTTGCAAAGGGCCCGGCTGCATCTCGGGCGCTCGCTCTTGCTGCCGATCTGGATGCCTTGCTCGACACCTATGCCGTCAAGCGCGGCAGCGCTGGTCTGGAGGACCGGATTCTGGCGAAACTCGTGCGCCGCGTAACGCTTCGAAAGTGGTTCCGCTTCGGCTCCGCCGGCATCGGCCTCGTGGGCGTCGGCATCGCCGGCGCGCTGGCCGGCAGTATTGCGATTGCCGTGCTGGCGCCCAGCCTGACATCCGACACCTCGGTCGTCTCCGACGGAACCGCAACCATGTTTGGCGATATCGGGCCGGACGCGGGCATAGCTCAGGATAGCCAATGACGGATCGCAGTTTTCGAATAGTGGTCATATCTCTGCTGGTGCTGAACACGTTCCTGATCGGTGCGCTGGCCGGCGGCGGGCTGACATGGATACGCAAGACGCAGGCGCGGGCCGGGATGATGCCGCTGGCCGGCGAGCAATTGCCGTTGGCGCAGAAAAAAGCTCTGCGCGCGGCGCTCAACGAGGCGCGCAAGGACGAGCGTCAGACCATTCTCGAGGCGCAGCAGGCCAAGGTCGATGCCGCCTCCATTCTCGGGCAACCTATGCTCGACAAGGCGGCGCTTTCGGCCGCGCTGGCAAGGGCGCGTGATGCCGATATCGCCTTGAGGTCGAAGCTGGAACAGCGCGCCGTCGATTTCGCGGCGACGCTCTCCTATGACGAGCGCCGGGCGCTGGCGGAAAGCCTGGTCCGCCGCAGCATGCCCAGGGCCGCCGCCACAAAATGATCACACTTGCCGAGCGACGGATCGAAACCATCCCTGCGTTAAAGGAGCATGTTTGATGCAGGAGTTGGCAAGAACATGGCTCAGCAGTCCAATGATGTCGATGCCGCGCTCGCTCTTTCCCGGTTTGGACTAGGAGCGGACCACAACGGCACCGCCTCGATCGCATCCGATCCGCGCGGCGCGTTGCTGGAAGAGATCGCCGAGCGCTTCGTCCCGGTTCCGGTCGGGCCGCAGCTGCAATCCACCGCCGATCTGCTCGTCTCTCTCTACGCATTCCAAGAGCAGCGCAAGCAAGCCAGGCAGCAGGCGGCAGCCGCTGTCTCCGCCACGCCGCAGGACAAGCAGATGCAGGACAAGCAGATGCAAGGCGCGCAACAGCCGCAGAAATCCGCGGCGCAGCCTTCCGGCGCGATGGCGGGGGCGGGGGCGGGACAGCCGGGCAATCAAGCAATGACCGCTCAGCCGGACAATCAGGCCATGGCGACGGCGATCGGCAAGGTCGTCGGGAAACTGGAAAAGCCCGCGATGCCCTATCTCCCGCAGCAGATCCTGTTGGCCGAGGTGGATGCCCGCTTCAACGGCACCATCCGGCAGCCGTTGATCGGCTTCGGCGAGCGTCTTGCCATGTTCTGGGCAAACCATTTTGCGGTCGCCGTCTCGAAGAGCGAGGAGGTTCATGCGGTTGCCGGCGCATTCGAGCGCGAAGCCATCCGTCCCCATGTTTTCGGGCATTTCGCCGATATGCTCCTCGCCGTCGAGACCCATCCGGCCATGCTCGGTTATCTCGACAACCAGCAATCGATCGGGCCGAACTCCAGGGCCAATGCCAACAAGAAACGCGGGCTCAACGAGAATCTTGCCCGCGAGACCCTGGAACTGCACACGCTCGGCGTCAACGGCGGCTACACGCAGGCCGACGTGACCACGCTCGCCAAGATCATCACCGGCTGGACGGTGGCGCGTGCTCAAGGCAAGCTCGGGACACCCGGCACCTTCGTCTTCAATGCGGGCGCCCATGAGCCCGGCGATCAGACGCTCCTCGGCCTTACCTATGCCGACACTGGCGTGGGACAGGGGCGGGAGGCGTTGCGCGACCTTGCCCGCCATCCGGCGACGGCGCAGCACATCGCCACCAAGCTTGTCCGGCATTTCGTCGCCGATACCCCGCCGCCGGCTCTTGTGCAAACTGTCGCTGCGACCTTCAGCAAGACCGACGGTGATCTCTCGGCGGTCTATCGGGCGCTCATCGGTTCCGAAGATGCCTGGAACCCGACGCTCTCGAAGGTTCGCTCGCCGCTGGAGTTCATGACTGCGTTGCTGCGGGCAAGCGGCGAGACGCCGAAGCCGAATGTCATTCTCGGCGTTTTGAACGCCATGGGCCAACCGTTCTGGTCGCCTGCGGGACCCAATGGGTTTGCCGATACCGCCGATGTGTGGGCCTCCAGCGAAAGCCTCAGCATGCGCATGGATGTCGCCAACATGATCGCGAATGCGGTGCCGCCGCAGGTCGATCCCCGCCGCTTTGTTTCCGACAGTCTTGGGCCGCTTCTCTCGCAGGAAACGCTGCAGGCGGTATCGCGTGCGGAGACCCGGAAGCAGGGACTGGTGATTGCTTATCTCTCCCCCGAATTTCAAAGGCGCTGACCATGACTTGTGAACTCATGACTCCGACCCGCCGTGCCGTGCTTGGTGCTTCAGGCGCCTTGTTCGCCTGGGCCTTCATCCCGCGCTTCGCCCATGCCGCCGGTGGGCGCGATCCGCGCTTCATTACCATCATCCTGCGCGGCGCGCTCGATGGCTTGACGGCCGTCCCGCCCGTTGGCGATCCCGATTATCAGGCATTGCGGCAATCGATCGCCATGACGACGAGCGGTCCGAATGCGGCTCTTGCGCTCGACGGCTTTTTTGCCCTGCATCCGTCGATGCCGAATTTCAACCGGCTTTACCGTGCAGGGCAGGCGGCCGTCGTGCATGCCAGCGCGACCGCCTATCGCGACCGATCGCATTTCGATGGTCAGGACGTGCTGGAATCCGGATATGAGCAGCCCGGCCGCGTCGATTCCGGCTGGTTGAACCGGATGCTGGAAAGCTTGCCGAAGGGCGACAAGGTTTCGCCGGGCGTACCGGCGATCCGCGGATTGTCTGTCGGGGCGAACGCGCCGCTGGTCATTCGCGGCAAGGCGCCGGTGCTGGGCTGGTCGCCATCCAACCTGCCGCCGGTCGACGACGACCTGCCGCCGCGTCTGATGGATCTCTACAATCATACCGATCCGCTATTTGCGAAGATCCTTGCCGAGGGCATCTCAACCGGCAAGATCGCCGCCGGTCTCGATATCAAGGCAAGAGGCGGTCCCGGCGATCCCACCGGCATGGAACTGATGGCGAAAGGGGCGGCACGGCTGCTGGCCCAGGACGATGGTCCCCGGGTCGCCGCACTGGCCTTCGAAGGATGGGATACGCATGCAGGAGAGGTGGATCGGCTCAACAAGCTGCTCGTCGGGCTCGACAAATCATTTGCCGCGTTCCAGCAGGAACTTGGCCCCGCCTGGAAGGATACCGCCATCCTCGTTGCGACCGAATTCGGCCGCACGGCGCAGGTCAACGGGACGCAGGGCACGGATCACGGCACCGGAACGACCGCCTTTCTCGCAGGCGGCGCAATCAAGGGCGGCCGGGTGATCGCCGATTGGCCCGGTCTGAAACAGGCGCAACTGCGCGACGGCCGCGATCTGGCCGCCACGACGGACCTGCGCGCCGTCGTCAAGGGCATTGCTGTCGATCTGCTCGGCGCCTCGTCCGCCGTGCTGACACGCGACGTCTTTCCCGGGTCCGATCATGTCCTGCCGATGAAAGGCTTGATCGCCTGACCGGTTCCGATGGTTCAATGTCATGGCCAATCGGCATAGCCGGATGACAAGGTGCTTTCCGCGACCTCGCTCTTGCGGGCGACGTCGCGATAGGCGGCCGGCGAGAAGCCGGTCTTTCTCTTGAAGAAGTGGCTGAAATAGGTGGGGTCGCGAAAACCGAGCCCATCCGAAATCTCCTGTACCGTGCGGGCCGAGCGCTCCAGTCGTAACTTTGCCTCTTGCACCACCCGCTCATGCAGCAATTGCACGGGCGAGCGGCCGAGCGTGCTGCGGCAGATGGCGTGCAGCCGGTCGGTGGTTACGCCGAGCTCGCGCGCATAGTCCGTCATCGGCCGGTGCTGCCGAAACCAGGCTTCCACCAGCTGCCGGTATCTTTGCAGGATCGAAGCGTTGCCGCCCCGCCCGCGCTGCTCGGCCGTTTCCGCGCCGCCGGCTCGCCAAAGCGCCATCAGGATCAATCTCATATAGGCTGAAATCGCCATCCATGAGGCGCGCGAGGGATCGCCGAGTTCGCGAACGAAGCCGGCGACCAATGGCTGCACCTCATCGACGGCAGCGATATCCTTTTCGGGCATGAACCAGGGTTGCTCGCTGAAAATCCTCAGCGCATAGGATTCCGCCCGATCGCCGATCGCGTCGACCATGATTTGAGGCGAGGCACCGACAAGGAAACCTGACGCACCGGCCGCCATATACAGCTCGCACCGTGACTGCGGCGGCAGATAGGCAATGGTCGGCCCGTTTAACGTTCGCTGCTCTTCCGGGCTGAAAACAAGCGTCGCTCTGCCCGCCTGCAGCAGGAAGAGGTGGTGAAACTGAACGTAGAGGCCCTTCTGAAAGCGGATGGTGCGCTGCATCAGAGAGGGTTCGCGCCATTCTCCGCGGGCGTGAAGATGGATGCCGCTATCGGAAACCAATGCATCCTCCTTCACATGGCATGGCAAGAACGTGGCATGAATGCCAGTTATTTGCAATATTAACCCAGAAAATCGCATTCAAAGCTCGCCGCAACCACGTAATCTCTTTCCATGAGCCTTTGGGAGGAGGTCTCCGCACGAACCCTATGCTTGGCGAGGCCGCATCCCGGCCGCGTCGATCCGTGTATGTCTTTTCCCAATCAGATGATTGCAGGCATGACTTGCCAGAGAGCGGATGATCGCCATGTTCGTCGCGAAACTGCTGATCAATGACCAGGCGCTCGATGCATCGGATGCATCGACGTTCGAATGCATCGATCCTGCGACCGGCGACGTTGCAACCGTCGCGCCCGCCGCTTCCCTGGCCGATGCCGCACGCGCTGCCAATGCCGCGGCTGCGGCTTTTCCGATGTGGTCTGATATCGGCCCCGGCGAGCGGCGGGCCCTTCTGAACAAGGCCGCCGACATTCTGACGGCCCGTACGGCCGATTTCGTCGAGGCGATGGTTGGCGAAACCGGGGCGACAGCGCTCTGGGCCAAGATCAATTGCTCCCTTGCCGCCGACATGCTGCGCGAAGCAGGCGCCATGACGACGCAGGTCGCAGGCGAGATCATCCCGTCCGGCGAGGCTGGAAGCCTTGCCATGGCAGTGCGCCAGCCCGCTGGCGTCTGCCTGGGGATTGCGCCATGGAACGCCCCGATCATTCTTGGCGTGCGCTCCATCGCCATGCCGCTTGCCTGCGGCAATACGGTCATTCTGAAGGCATCCGAGCTCTGCCCCAAGACCCATTGCCTGATCGGCGACGTCATGCGCGAAGCGGGATTTCCGGCCGGGGTCGTCAATGTCGTCACCAATGCGCCGAAGGATGCCGCCGCCATCGTCGAGGCCCTGATTGCGCATCCGGCCGTGCGTCGCATCAATTTCACCGGCTCGACCCGCGTCGGACGACTGATCGCCGAAGCGTCCGCGCGCCATCTCAAGCGCTGCCTTCTCGAACTCGGCGGCAAGGCGCCGTTCATCGTTCTTGCCGATGCGGATATCGACGAAGCCGTGCGTGCCGCGGCTTTCGGCGCCTTCATGAACCAGGGCCAGATCTGCATGTCGACGGAGCGGATCATCGTCATGGAGGAGATCGCGGACGAGTTCGTCGGGAAGTTCGGGGCGAAGGCTGCGACCCTCGTTGCCGGCAATCCGCGTGATGGCAACACGCCGCTCGGGACGATGATTACGGCGGAGGCTGCAAGACGCGTTCGTGCGCTCGTCGAGGATGCGACGCAGAAGGGTGCGCTCATCGTCTGCGGCGGTCAAGCGCGGGGCACGCTGATCGACGCGACGATCATCGATCACGTTACGCCGGCCATGCGTATCTACCGCGAGGAAAGCTTCGGACCGCTGGCGGCGATCATTCGCGTCGACAGCGTCGACGAGGCCGTGACCGTCGCCAATGACAACGAATACGGCCTGTCGTCGGCCGTCTTCAGCCGCGACATCAGCCAGGCGCTTGTCGTCGCCCGGCGCATCGAGACCGGCATCTGCCACATCAACGAAGCGACCGTTGCGGATGAGCCGCAAATGCCGTTCGGCGGCGTCAAGTCGAGCGGCTACGGCCGCTTCGGCGGCAGGGCGGCGATCGACGAATTCACGGAACTGCGCTGGATCACGATTGCGTCCGGCAGGCGCGACTATCCGATCTGAGCCGTCTCGGAGCGGAAAGACACAAGGGAGCACGGAGTTAAGAGGGCTCCGGCAAAGAGGGAGGAAAATCTCATGACTGGTTTCAAAGGGCAGATAACGACCATTGGCTTGTCGCGACGCGGTTTCATGACCGCTGCGGCAGCAGGCACGACCGCTCTGGCGCTCGGCGGACGAGCGGCATTTGCCGCCGGCGAAACATTGAAGGTCGGCTTCATCAGTCCCCGCACGGGGCCGCTGGGCGGATTTGGCGAGACCGACGGCTATGTCCTCGAGCTCGCGCGCAAGGCGCTGGCGGATGGCTTGCAGGCTGGCGGCAAGACATGGAAAGTGGAAATTCTCGACCGCGATACCCAGTCCGATCCGTCGCGGGCGGGGCAATTGGCAAAGGACCTGATCAACAACGAGGCGATTGACCTGATGCTGGTGGTCTCGACGCCGGAAACCATCAATCCGGTCGCCGACGCCTGCGAGGCGGCAGGCGTGCCATGCCTGTCGACGGTCATGCCGTGGGAAGCCTGGTACTTCGGGCGCGGCGCCAAGCCCGGTGCGCCATCGCCGTTCAAGTGGACCTACCATTTCGGTTTCGGGGTCGGCGAATTCCTGAAGACCTATATTTCGCAGTGGAACCTGATCGAGACCAACAAGAAGGTCGGGGTCATGTATCCGAACGATGCCGATGGCAACGCCATTCGCGCCAATCTCGCGCCGGCACTCGCCAAGGCCGGTTTCACCATCGTCGATCCCGGCGCTTACGAGACGGGGACGACGGATTTCTCCTCGCAGATCGCGCTCTTCCGGCAGGAAGGCGTCGAGATCTTCAACAGCTTTCCGATTCCGCCGGATTTCGCCGCCTTCTGGCGACAGGCGGCGCAGCAGGGTCTTATCCAGCAGATCAAGATCTGCCAGGTTGCCAAGACCGGGCTGTTCCCGTCCGACATCGAGGCACTCGGCGATCTCGGCATGAATATCGCCAGCGCTGCCTATTGGCACAAGGCCTTCCCCTACAAGTCGTCGCTGACAGGCATATCCGGACCCGAGCTTGCCGACGGCTACGAGGCTGCGAGCGGCAAGCAATGGACGCAGCAGCTTGGCGCGAGCCTGTCGCTCCTCGATGCCGGCTTCGATGTCCTGAAGGCCGCGTCCGACGTCAAGAGCAAGGAGGCCGTCGCCAAGGCGATGAGCACGCTGAAGACCACGACGATTGCCGGCAAGGTGGATTTCACCGCTGGTCCCGTCGCCAATGTCTCTCCAGGCCCGATCATCGGCACGCAATGGGTCAAGGCGCCCGCCGGCTCGAAATTCGCGCTCGACTATGTCGTGACCGAACATGCCACCGATCCGAACGTGCCCGTCGGGGCCAAGCTCATCGCTTATAACGGGTAAGGCTATCGTGCAGGGGCAAGAACAAAAGCAGCCGGGACAGGATTTCCTGTCGGCCAGAGGGATCCACAAGCGCTTCGGGGCGCTTGCGGTTATCGAAAACCTCGATTTTTCCATGAGAGATGGCGAGGCTGTGGGCATCGTCGGCCCGAACGGAGCGGGCAAGACGACCTTGCTGGGAGCGCTCGCGGGCGCTTTTCCCCTGAATGCGGGAACGATCACCTTCGACGGCCGGAATGTGACCGCTTTGACGGCGGCCGATCGCTGCCGGTCGGGCCTCGTCAGGACGCATCAGATTCCAAAGCCTTTCGGCGGCATGACGACGTTCGAGAATGTCCTCGTCGCCGCCTCGCATGGCAAGGCATCGACCTGCGACGAGGCCTATGAGCGTGTCGTCGATTCTCTGCGGCTCTGCGGCATGCTTGGCGTGGCCAATCGCCGTGCCGACACGCTGGGTCTGCTCGATCGCAAGCGGCTGGAACTGGCCCGCGCCCTTGCGACCGGCCCTCGGCTGCTCCTCGTCGACGAAATCGGCGGCGGGTTGAGCGATGGCGAGGCAACCGAGCTTGTCGGAACCATCCAGGAACTGCGGCGGCGCGGCATCGGCATCGTCTGGATCGAGCATATCGTTCATATTCTGCTGCAGGTCGTGGAACGGCTGATCTGCATGGATGCCGGCAAGATCATCGCCGATGGCGATCCAAAGGCGGTCATGAACAATGCCGAGGTCGTGCGCGCCTATCTTGGAGGAGCGCCCGCATGAGCATTCTTTCCGTTTGCGACCTCGATGTCCGTCACGGTCTGCTGCCGGCGGTGCGCGGCGTCAGTTTTAATCTCGCCAAGGGGGAGGTGCTCGCCCTCGTCGGCGCAAACGGCGCCGGCAAGACGACGTTGCTGCGTTCGGTCGCCGGCGCGCATTTGCCGGCATCCGGTCAGATCCTGCTCCATGGCGAAGATGTCACGGCCGTTCCCTCGCACAAGCGTATCGCCAAGGGAATTGCCCTGGTGCCGGAGGGCCGGCGGCTGTTTTCGCAGATGACCGTGGAGGAGAACCTGCTGCTCGGCGGAAGCGCCGGCCGCAAAGGCGAATGGACGGTCGACCGCATCTTCGATGCTTTCCCGAATTTGAAGCCGCGCCGGCACGCCAAGGCAAGTCATCTGTCCGGCGGCGAGCAGCAGGCCACCGCAATCGGTCGGGCGCTGATGAGCAACCCGGACGTTCTTCTGCTCGACGAGGTCTCGCTCGGCCTGTCGCCGCTTGTGGTCGATCGGGTTTATCAGCAATTGCAGGGCCTTCTCTCATCGGGCACGACGATCGTGCTGGTCGAGCAGGATCTGAGCCGTGCCATGAATGTCGCAAGCCGCGTCATCTGCATGCTTGAGGGGAATATCGTGCTCGACAGGCCGGCAAACGGCACCACGCGCGAGGATGTGACCCGGGCCTATTTCGGCTTGCATCGGTCGACGGCCGAGAGGAGCGTCTCGTGATCAATACCCTCATTCAAGGCATCCTGCTTGGTGGTTACTATGCCGTCATCGCCTGCGGCCTGTCCTTCATGTTCTCGGTCATGCGCATCATCAACCTCGCGCATGGCAGCCTTGCCGTCGTAGCCGCCTATGGACTTTGGTTGCTGGCAGCGAAACTCGGCATACCGCCCTTTGCCGGCCTGCTGATCGTCCTGCCGGTCATGGCCGCGCTCGGCTGGCTCCTGCAGCGCTTCGTGCTGGAGCGCAGCGCTCGCGGCGGTACGCTGTTACCGATCCTGACGACTTTTGGTCTGTCGATCGTCATCGACAATCTGTTGTTCGAGCAATTCGGCGCGGATACGCGTTCGCTTGCGCCCTTCATCGGCAATCTGTCCTATGCCTCCTGGCAATTGCCGGGTCACGTCTTCGTCGGCAAACTGGCCGTTCTGATGACGGTGACGGCGATCGTCATCATCGGCGGTCTGCAGTTCTTCCTTGGCCGATTTGCACTCGGCCGCTCGATCCGCGCCACGGCGGAGGACCCGGATACGGCTGGCATCGTCGGCATCGATGCGCGCCGCGTCAACGCTATTGCGACGGCGATTACCATGGTCACGGTCGGCATTGCCGGCGCATTCCTGGCCATGCGGGCAACCTTCAATCCATACTCGGGCGGCCCGCAACTGCTCTTCGCCTTCGAGGCGGCCGTCATCGGCGGCGCCGGTTCACTGTGGGGAACCCTGCTCGGCGGCATCGTACTCGGGCTGGCGCAGTCGATCGGCGCTCAAGTCCATCCGCAAGGCTTTCTGATCGGTGGCCATGTCGCCTTCCTTCTCGTTCTTTTCGTGCGGCTGCACCAGTTCGGCATGCCCGGTCTCGGCAGAATCCGTGCGCTTCTTCGGAGCCCGACATGAGCATCATCGTCCCCGGAATTTCCGTCGAGCGCTGGACTGCTTCCTCGCGATTCACCCTGGCTGCGATGATCGTCGCGGTCGTGCTGCTTGCCGTCTTGCCCGCCTTCTCCAGTGCCGGCGTCACCGACCGGATGACGGCTCTCTTCATCTACGTGATCCTGGCGGCGATGTGGAATGCGCTGGCGGGCTTCGGCGGCCTCGTTTCCGTCGGCCAGCAGGTCTTCTTCGGGCTAGGCGCCTATTTCACCATTCGGCTGGCAGATGCGGGGCTCGATCCGTTCGTTTCTCTCATCGCCGCGGCCTTCGTCACCGGTGCGCTATCCCTGCCGCTCTCGTGGCTGATGCTGCGATTGAGGGGAGGCGAGTTTGCCATCGGCATGTGGGTGCTCGCAGAGCTTGCCCATCTGCTCGTCAACCTCGACAGGCTCATTCAAGGCGAGACCGGAACCTCGCTCATTTCGTTGAATGCCTATGACAGCGGTACGCGCCGCGCCGCGATCTATTGGTTGGCGCTGACATCCATGGTGGCTTTATTGGGCGTGCTCTTTGCCCTTCTGCGCAGCCGGGCGGGGGCGGCCATGCAGGCAATCCGAGACAACGAGGATGCGGCAACATCGGTCGGCGTGCGGGTTGCGGCGACAAAACGGCTGCTCTTCGTCCTGGCGGCTTTCGGCATCGCCATTGCCGGCGGCCTATGGCTGGCGACGGCAGTCACGTTCCAGCCAAAAACCTATTTCAGCGTGCAGTGGACCGCCTACATGATCTTCATGGTGCTGGTCGGCGGCATCGGCAAATTCGAAGGTGCGATCCTGGGTGCCATTCTGTTCTTCGTCATCGAAACCGTCTTCGGCGGGACAGGGGTCTGGTATCTGGTCGGGCTTGGCGCCACGGCGGTCTTCTTTTCCCTCTACGTGCCGCGGGGCCTGTGGGGCGAAATCGAACGGCGCTTCGATCTGCAGCTCTTGCCGGTCGGCTACCGGCTGACGGTTTCGGATCTTTTCAAGGATAAACAATAGCGGCGCTTGCCGCGTTTCATGAGAAAGGTGAAATCATGCTTTTCGGCAAGACCATCCTCATTACCGGCGTAGCCTCCGGTATCGGTGCGCGCGCTGCGGAACTTGCGGGGCAGATGGGCGCCGACGTCATCGGCATCGATGTCCGCGAACCGTCTTCGGGCACCGGCTTCTTCATCAAGGGCGATATCTCGACTGCAGCCGGCATCGAGGAGATCGTCAAGCGACTGCCCAATCGCATCGATGCCCTGGCCAATGTCGCCGGGCTTTCCGGCAGCACCGGCGTCACGGCGACGCTGGCGGTCAATTTCTATGGCCTGCGCGCCCTTTCGGAAGCCGTCGCACCTCGCTTGCGCGAGGGCGGGGCGATCGTCAATGTCGCCTCGATCGCCGGCTACGGCTGGCGCACCAATCTGGAGCGGGCGAAGGCGTTGACAGGCATCGAGGGGTTTCCGGACGTGGCGTCTCTCGTCGGCGAACATGGCCTGAAGAACGAGGAGGGCTATCCACTCTCCAAGGAACTGCTGCTGCTGTGGACCATGCGGGCCGCCCATCAGCCCCTCTTCAAGGATCGCAGCATTCGCGTCAATGCCGTCAGCCCGGGCCCTGTCGAAACGCCGATCCTGAAACAGTTCCGGGCCGTGCTAGGCGATGCCCGCGTCGATAGCGATATCACCCGCGTCGGCCGGGCCGGTACTTCCGCCGATATCGCGCCCGCCATCCTGTTTCTGTGCTCGGACGGTGCGCGCTGGATCAACGGCGCCAATCTTCCGGTTGATGGCGGACTGGAAGCTTCTATCAATGCCGACGTGCTCGGCTTTTAAATACCATCCTCATCAGGAGACAAGAGATGAACATTTCCCTTCTCATCAATGGCGTCGACCGGCCGGCAGCCAGCGGTCGAACCTATGACCGGCGGGACCCATTTACGGAAGAGCTGGCCAGCACGGCGCCGGCAGCCGGGCTTGAGGATGTCGCGGCCGCGATCGAGGCCGCCTCGAATGCTTTTCCCGGCTGGTCCGGCACCGGTCCCGGCCCGCGCCGTACGATTCTCGCAAAGGCGGCCGACATCATGGACGCCAAGGTCGGCGAGTTCACGAAGCTGATGATGGAGGAGACGGGCGCGACCGCCCCCTGGGCGGGCTTCAACGTCATGCTGGCAGCCAATATCCTGCGCGAGGCCGCGGCGATGACGACGCAGATCGGCGGCGAGATCATTCCATCCGACAAGCCGGGCACGCTCGCCATGGGCGTGCGCCAGGCGGCCGGCGTGTGCCTCGCTATCGCGCCCTGGAATGCGCCCGTGATCCTCGCGACGCGCGCCATCGCCATGCCGATTGCCTGCGGCAATACCGTGATCCTGAAGGCCTCCGAACAGTGCCCCGGCACGCAGCGGCTGATCGCAACCGCATTGACGGAGGCTGGGTTGCCGGCCGGCGTCATCAACGTCATTACCAACGCGCCGGAGGATGCGCCGCAGATCGTCGAGGCGCTGATTGCACATCCTGCCGTCCGTCGCGTCAACTTCACCGGTTCGACGAAGGTGGGCAAGATCATCGCCGAGTTGAGCGGCAAGCACCTGAAGCCCGCTCTTCTGGAGCTCGGCGGCAAGGCGCCGCTGGTCGTGCTTGAGGATGCGGATATCGATGGTGCCGTCAATGCAGCGATCTTCGGCGCCTTCATGCATCAGGGCCAGATCTGCATGTCGACAGAGCGCATCATCGTGCATCAGGCGATCGCGGATGCCTTCGTCGCCAAGCTCGCGGCGCGTGCCGGCGCGTTGCCCGCCGGCGATCCACGCGGCCATGTCGTCCTCGGCTCGCTGATCAGCCTCGAAGCGGCAAAAAAGATGGAAGAACTGATCGCCGATGCGCAGGCCAAAGGCGCCAGGCTGGTGGCCGGCGGCAAGCGCAACGGCACCGTGGTCGAGGCCACATTGCTCGATTTAGTCACTCCGGACATGCGCATCTATGCCGAGGAATCCTTCGGGCCGGTGAAGCCGATCATCCGCGTGGCAAGCGAGGACGAAGCCGTGCGTGTCGCTAACGATACCGAATACGGCCTGTCGTCCGCCGTTTTCAGCCGCGACGTCCAGCGGGCGCTTGCCGTCGCCGGCCGCATCCAGTCCGGAATTTGCCATATCAATGGCCCGACCCTGAATGACGAGGCGCAAATGCCGTTCGGCGGCGTGAAAGGCAGCGGCTACGGCCGCTTCGGCGGCAAGGCGGCCATCGCCGAATTCACCGACCTGCGCTGGATCACCATCGAGGATCCGGCACAACACTATCCCTTCTGATCATGAAAACTGCGGCGATCGACGACGACCGATTGGTCCATACCGTCGGCAATCGGATGATCGCCGCATTCCTCCCGATCGGGGGCTGTTCAGGTCATCGGCCGTTATTCCGGCGCGATTGCATCGGGCCAGAATCCTGCCGGCGACGCTAAAGATGAATTTCAGGTCAAGTGAACGGGCCGGCCGTTAAAGAGCGGCGCGGCCCGAGGATTGGCTTGCTGTTGCGGCGATCACGCCGTGCGTGCGGCATTGGTGACGACGACCGGGATCAGCAGATCGCCCCAATTGCCGTCGCCGCCATGGTGTCGGGCGGAGCGGACGAGCTCGACGGAGACGCCGGCTTCGACCGCGTTCATGACAGTCTGGTTGAGGCGATGCAGTTCGTTGGCCAACATGCGGATGACCGCCTGCTGATCGGCATTCATGGTGAGAGACTGCTCCTCGGCTCTCTCGCGAACGCGTGCTATCGATGGCATTTCATTTTCCTCCTTTGATCTCGACGTTATTCTGCTGCCGGCTTGAACTGGGCGTGCTCGGTCGATCCGTGCATGGCGGTCGTGGATGACTGGCCGCCGGTGATTGCCAGCGATACGGCATCGAAATAGCCCGTTCCCACTTCGCGCTGATGCTTGGTGGCGGTGTAACCATTGGCCTCGGCGGCAAATTCTGCCTGCTGCAGTTCGGAATAAGCTGCCATCTGGCGTGCCTTGTAGCCGCGGGCGAGCTCGAACATGCCGAAATTCAGCTGATGGAAGCCGGCAAGCGTGATGAACTGGAATTTGTAGCCCATCGCCCCCAGCTCGCGCTGGAATTTGGCGATCGTCGCGTCATCCAGGTTTTTCTTCCAGTTGAACGACGGCGAGCAATTGTAGGCGAGCAGCTTGCCCGGGTGGACCCGATGCACGCCCTCGGCAAATTTGCGCGCCTGTTCGAGATCAGGCTTCGAGGTCTCGCACCAGATGAGATCGCAATGTGGAGCGTAGGCGACGGCGCGGGCTATGCAGGGCTCGATGCCGTTGCGGACCTGATAGAACCCCTCGACCGTGCGCCCGGCGTCGTAATCGACGAAAGGCTGATCGCGTTCGTCGATATCCGATGTCAACAGCTTGGCAGCCTCCGCATCGGTGCGCGCGACGACAAGCGTCGGCACGCCCAAGACATCGGCCGCCAGGCGGGCAGCGTTGAGATTGCGGATATGTGCCGCCGTCGGGATCAGAACCTTGCCGCCGAGATGGCCGCATTTCTTTTCCGATGCCAGCTGGTCCTCGAAATGGACGCCCGCCGCGCCCGCCTCGATATAGGCTTTCATGATCTCGAAAGCGTTGAGCGGCCCGCCGAAGCCTGCTTCGGCATCGGCGACGATCGGCGCGAACCATGTGTCGACCGACAGCCCTTCGCCTTCCGCGGTCTCGATCTGGTCTGCCCGCTGCAAGGTGCGATTGATGCGCCGTGCAAGCTCGGGGCCGGCATTGGCCGGATAGAGCGACTGGTCCGGATACATGGCCGAGGCCGTATTGGCGTCGGCGGCAACCTGCCATCCGGAGAGGTAGATCGCCTTCAGGCCGGCGCGAACCATCTGCATGGCCTGGTTGCCGGACAGCGCGCCGAGCGCATTGACGAAGTCTTCCTCGTGAATGAGCTGCCAGAGCCGGTTCGCCCCCATCTCGGCGAGCGAGTGGCGGATGGTGATCGATCCGCGCAACCGCTCCACGTCCCCGGCCTGATAGGGGCGCTCGATACCGTCGAAACGCCCGGCAGGCGCGCTTGGAACCAGTTTGTAAAAGTCTGTCATGCGAATCTCCCGATAACTTTCTGCCGATCCTCCGATCGACCTCGATTACGTGACTATTTTTACAATATCAGCGCTATCGTAGCCAGAAAAACCAGAAGATCTCATTTCTAAAAAGGGTTAGGATGTGCTACCATTGACAATCGCCCTCGGTAAAATTGTAAATATTGTAAATATTGTAAAAATCGATTTGGTGGCGATTTGTAAAAGGGTGACACATGGTTGAACGGAAGATCTTTGCCGGGCCTCGGATTCGACGTATGCGCATGGGACTCGGCCTGACGCAGACGACCATGGCGCAGGCTCTCGATATCTCGCCGTCCTATCTCAATCTGATCGAGCGCAATCAGCGGCCGCTGACCGTACAACTGTTGTTGAAGCTGTCGGCGGTCTATAAGGTCGACCTCGACGAGCTGCAGGGAGAGCAAGGCGGAAGCGCCGGTCAATTGCGCGAGGTCTTCGCCGATCCGCTGCTTGCCGGCGAGATTCCCGGCGATCAGGAACTCATCGAGCTGGCCGAGGCCGCGCCGAATGCGGCAAACGGCGTGATCCGGCTTTATCGTGCCTATCGCGAGCAGGCCGCGAGATTGTCCGATCTCGCCGAGCTTCTTTCCCGCGACGGCAGGATTGCCGACGTTGCCGGACCCCGCTTGCCGCTCGACGAGGTTCACGGCCGTCTGCAAGCCCGCCCGAACTTCTTCGCCCGCATCGAGGATATTGCCGAGGCGCTTTATGAACGCCTTTCGCCGGGCGACGATATGGCAGGCGCCTTGAAAGCGTGGCTGAAGGGCGAACATGGCATTTCGGTGCGCCTTTTGCCGGTGCGTGTCATGCCGGGTCTGCGCCGGCGCTACGATCGTCACTCGATGCGGCTTTTCCTGTCCGAGCGCTTGTCGCCGTGCGATCAGCTCCGCGAGATTGCGACAGAGGTCTCTCTTCTGGCCATGCGCGCGGAAATTGCCGCCGAGCTCGATGCACTCGCGCTGTCTACGCCGGAGGCCAATCGCATCGCCCGTTTCGAGCTGGCGCGATATGCCTCGCATGCGCTGCTCATGCCCTATGGCGCCTATCTGTCGGCGGCACAGCGCCTGCACTACGATATCGATGGCCTGGGGGCTCGCTTCGGCGTCTCCTACGAGCAGGCCGCCACACGGCTGACCAGCCTGCAGCGTCCGGGCGCCCTGGGCATTCCGTTTTTCCTGATGGAGATCGACAATGCCGGCCATCGGCTGCGCAAGGCAGGCGCCCAGGGCTTTCCGCAGGCCCGTTTCGGCGGCGGCTGTCCCAAGCTGAATATCCATGCCGCCTTTGCCCAACCCGGGCAGATATTGGTGGACGCGGCCGAAATGCCCGACGGCGGCGGCTTTCTCACGATATCGCGGACGATCGAAGGCCCGCAGGCCGATTTCGGAGAGCGGGTACGCCGCACGGCGCTCCTCATCGGCTGCGATCTCGCCCATCGCGACGAAGTGACCTACGGGAGGGCATTGGGCGCCGGCCAAATCGCGATCGGCCCGGCCTGCCGGTTATGCGAACGTCAAGGATGCCTGGCAAGAGGCGAACCGCCCGTCACGCGCCCGCTCGGCCTCGACGAGATGGCGGCAGGGTTCAGTGCGTTCGACTTTCAATGATTGCCCTGCATCGCCATTGAGAACGAGGGCAGGCGGGAAAATCGTAGGTGCGTCATCGCCAAGACTCGACCGACCGGTCTCGACATGATGGAGACCGAGCGTCGAGCCTTGGCGTTCCGGTATAGCTTGCGCAAGCAGTCATATCAGGCAAGCAGGCCGAATTGTGCATTGTGAAGCCGGGCATAGGCACCGCGGCGCGCGAGCAGCTCGTCGTGAAACCCTTGCTCGACAATGCCGTTGTCACCCATGACGATGATGCGGTTCGCGTTGCGGATCGTTGACAGCCGGTGAGCGACGACGAGCGTCGTGCGGCCTTTTGCAAGCTCCAGCAGCGCCTGCTGGATCGCGTATTCCGTGGCCGTATCGAGGGCTGAGGTCGCCTCGTCAAGAATGAGGATCGGCGGGTCCTTCAGGAAGATGCGGGCAATCGCGAGGCGCTGCTTTTGGCCGCCCGAGAGCTTGACGCCGCGCTCGCCCGTCGGCGTGTCGAGGCCACCGGGCAGGGACCGGACGAATTCATCGAGCGAGGCGCGTTGCAGCGCTTTCACGATATCCTCGTCGGTCGCGCCCAGCCTTCCATACGCAATATTTTCCCGGATGGTCGAGCCGAACAGGAAGACGTCCTGCTGGACGATGCCGATCTGGCTGCGCAGCGAAGCCTGGGTCATGTCGCGAATATCAATGCCATCGATGGTGATGCTGCCCGATGTGACGTCATAAAAGCGTGGCAGCAGGGAGCAGATCGTCGTCTTGCCGGTGCCGGAGGCGCCGACGAAGGCCACGGTCTCGCCGGCTGAGACCGTCAGATTGAGACCCCTGAAAATCGCGGCCTGATCGGAATAGCCGAAGGCGACATTCCTGTAGGCGATATCGCCTTTCAGATGATCGACCGTAACGGCATTCGGCCGGTCGGCAAGGTCGGGTTCCGTGTCGATCAGGGACAGAAAGCGTTTGAAGCCGGCAATGCCTTTGGGATAGGTCTCGATCACCGAGGTAATCTTGTCGATCGGCCGGAAGAAAACGTTGATGAGCAAAAGGAAGCTGACAAAGCCGCCATAACTCAGCTCTCCCGATATCACGAACCAGGTTCCGGCCATCATGACGACGAGCTGCACCAGGCGCGTGCTGAAATAGCTGAGCGCGATGCTTGCCGTCATATAGGCGTAGCCGTCCAGCTTGGTCGCCTTGTAGTCTTCGTTGTCGCTGGCAAACAGCTGGCTTTCGTATCGCTCGTTGGCAAAAGCCTTCACCACACGGATGCCGCCGACGGTTTCCTGCATGCGCGTGTTGAAGTTGCCGACCTTGCCGAACAGGCTGCGCGAGTTGAGCGTCATCCTGGACCCATAGCGGCTGACCAGCCATGTCATGAAGGGAACAATGGTCGTCGTCAGCAGCGCAAGCTTCCAGTGAACGCTGAACATCAACAGAAAGGCGCCGATAAAGGTCATGATCGCGATGAACAGGTCCTCGGGGCCGTGATGCGCGATCTCGCCCACCTCTTCAAGGTCCTTGGTGACATGGGTGATCAGATGACCGGTGCGGTTGTTGTCGAAATAGCGGAAAGAAAGCTTCTGAATATGGTCGAACGCCTGACGGCGCATATCGGACTCGATCGAGATGCCGAGTGCATGCCCCCAGTAGTTGACGATCGCCGAGAGGCCGGTGGACGTTACGTAGACGGCGAGCAGTACCGCAGCCGTCGCAAAGATCACCCCCCAGTCGCGGCTTGGCAGCAGTTCATCGACGAACAGCTTGACCGCCAGCGGAAAGCCGAGCTCCAGCAGGCCCGCGAGCACCGCGCAGCCGAAATCCAGGAGGAACAGGGCCTTGTAGCGGGAATAATAGGAAAAGAAACGACGTAGCATGAATGCCTTCCGTGGGCATTGAAGAGGATACGGAGAAACAAGGGCGAAGAGGGACCAAACGACCGCCCGAACTCTGCGCCGCTATTCAGCGTCAGTCAGTACCGAAATTTCCCATCGGACGATCCTACTGCTTGAGTCACATGCTTCGTATAACCGGAGCGTGCACCTCTGTCACTCCTGAGAAAGAATAGCATGAGCTCTTATGGCGACGTGCATCTCTATTTGTTGCAATCTATGGAGGATTTAAACTAAGTGAATCTCCACCATCAACAACCATCAGAAGCTAATTCCGACACCAAAGCAGATCGTATCTTGCGATGGTTTTACTCTGCTTGCAGGGGTAATTTGAGAGTGGGCTATTCGCCACAATCGTGTATAAGCGCATACGATCGCAATGCCGGTTTTGCTTCGAAGGCCTGGTCCGGCGCCGGCAAAGGGCCAGCAAGAGGCCAATAAGAGGATTGAAGTTTCATGCGTATCACGATGATCGGCTCTGGTTATGTGGGGCTCGTGTCGGGCGTTTGCTTTGCCGATTTCGGCCATGACGTGATCTGCGTCGACAAGGACGCCGGCAAGATCGAAGCGTTGCGCCGGGGCGAGATACCGATCTTCGAACCCGGTCTGGAGCAGCTGGTTGCCGACAATGTCCGCGCCGGCCGCCTTTCCTTTGCGACGGATGTCGAGACAAGCGTTGCCGCGAGCGACGTCGTCTTCATCGCGGTCGGCACGCCTTCCAGGCGCGGCGACGGTCATGCCGATCTTTCCTATGTCTATGCCGCCGCGCGCGAGATCGCCCGGCACGTCAACGGCTTCACCGTCATCGTCACCAAGTCGACCGTGCCTGTCGGCACCGGCGACGAGGTCGAGCGCATCGTGCGCGAAACCAATCCGGATGCCGAGGTCGCCATCGTCTCCAACCCGGAATTCCTGCGCGAGGGGGCTGCCATCGAGGATTTCAAGCGCCCGGACCGCATCGTCATCGGCCTCGACGACGAGCGCGCCCGCTCCGTCATGACCGAGGTCTACCGGCCGCTCTACCTCAACCAGGCGCCGCTGCTGTTCACCACCCGCCGCACGTCGGAACTGATCAAATACGCCGCCAACGCCTTCCTGGCCATGAAGATCACCTTCATCAACGAAATGGCCGATCTGTGCGAGAAGGTGGGCGCCAATGTGCAGGAGGTCTCGCGCGGCATCGGCCTTGACGGCCGCATCGGCTCGAAATTCCTGCATGCCGGTCCGGGCTATGGCGGCTCCTGCTTCCCGAAGGATACGATTGCGCTGGCCAAGACGGCGCAGGATTACGACAGCCCCGTGCGCCTGATCGAAACCACGATTTCGATCAACGACAACCGCAAGCGCGCCATGGGCCGCAAGGTGATCGCGGCCATGGGCGGCGACATCAGGGGCAAGAGGATCGCCATCCTCGGCCTGACCTTCAAGCCGAACACCGACGACATGCGCGACAGCCCGGCGATCTCGATCATCCGGACGCTGCAGGATGCCGGCGCCGGCGTGACCGGCTACGATCCCGAAGGCATGGACAATGCCCGCCTGGTGATCGACGATATCGCCTATGCCGACGATGCCTACAGCGCCGCGCGCGACGCCGACGCCCTCGTCATCGTGACGGAATGGAACCAGTTCCGCGCGCTGGACTTCGAACGGCTCAAATCCGTCATGAAGGCACCGGTTCTCGTCGACCTCAGAAACATCTATCGCCATGACGAGGTCACAAAGCACGGCTTTGCCTATACAAGCGTCGGTAGCCCCTCGAACGACGTCACAGCGATAAGCTCGTAAATCCGGCCTATGTCTTAGCACGCGGACTCACTAGCTGATGCTATCTATATCCTTGTGGTGGCGGGTTTGAGTGCTGCGAGGTTATCTGCGCGCCGGTCAAATCGAGTAGCCAAGCTACGCATCTGCGTCAAGTCTGCGCCTGTAAGACCGTATAAAGCGGCCCTTATATCAAAGACGGCGCATTCGTTTGCTTCGTCTTCGTCCGGATCTTTGGCAGTGGCGCGACCGGAGCTTCAAGTTCGGCAGTCATGGAAGCTATCGCCGCCTCAAGCTTGCGGTCGCATTCAAGCTTCACCTGGTAGAAGTCGTAGAGCTCCAGTGATTGGGAAAGCGCAAACACGTGCTCATCGCGATCGTTACCGATCAGAGATGCTTTGATTGTCTCGACAGAGGAGTGGCAACGCACATCGCGCGATGACGTCGGGATCGCCCTCGTCGGAAACGATTGCCCGAATGATCTTCATACCGGTCACGCCGGTGATGTCGGAGGCCACATGGTGGAGTTGCAGGTTCATCTCCACTAAGGCCTTCTGCATGTGCTGGATATGAGCTGCCGCATACTCGACCAGCCGTTCTCTTTGCCGCAGATATCGTAGCACCACCTGTTTCTACCGTGCACAGGCGGTCCAAAGCCCATGATTGTTTTTTAGGATATCTCGCTCCTCGGTGACGCAAGCCAATTCTTTCTTCAGCCGCCTGATCTCCTCGGCCTCGTCGTTGCGCTTGGCGTTCGACGCTGCAAACTTCTTCTTCCATTCGTAAAGCGAATGCTGGCTGACGCCGAGACGCCGCGAAACCTCCGCAACCGGATAGTCTCGCTCCGTGATCTGGTGCGCCGCGTCACGCTTAACGCTTCGCTGAAATTCGATTTGCTCATGATGCTCTTCTTGCCTCAAAATTAGGAAAGAAGGTGTCTACAAATCCAGGGGCTATTCACAACTCAACGATTATTGCTCGGCAAAAGTGGTGCGATGATAACCCACTCTTCGTCGCTTAATTCGTGATGGTGCATAACAATCTCCTTTCTAAGAGATTGGATCACAGACCATCACCAAGATGAACCTTTATGGGGAGACCGCCTAAGTTTCGGCTTCAGCACGTTGCTCCTCGGGTTTGCCGGTGAGCGATTTTTGAGAATACGCATGCGTGAGACGTAAACTACTTTGACGCGGAACAGTACGATCGTTATCCTAAAATTATAAGAGCAGATCAGTCAAGCGAGACCTAGTGCTCAATTACCCGGCGCGAGGGTTAACTTTTACGCGACTTTAAAGGTAACTTTAATGTCCTGCAACCAAAATACCCATTTAGTGGAAAAAGAGAGCCAACAAAGCGAAATTCCGTTCGGTCAGAATTACAATTTCCACCCTTTCTAGAATTGGTTGCCGTGACTTATGCGGTCGCTTAGTTTCGATTAGGAAAAGGAGCCCAACTAAATGCGATCGATGACATTAGCACAATCTGCAAGCGAGCCAGCAATGAGCGCCTCTGATGGCTTGGAACAAATTGTAACAAGATCGATGTTTTGGCGGCCGGCCTACTTAAATATTTCCGCGTGGACGGAACATGTTCCATTCGCCTTCTGGCTAGTCGAGGCGCATCAACCCCGCGTACTTGTCGAGCTTGGCACGCATTACGGTGTGTCATATTTCAGCTTTTGCCAAGCAGTCGAGCGATTGAGGTTAGATACACGCTGCTACGCTGTCGACACTTGGAAAGGCGACGAACACGCAGGATTATATAGTGAAGATGTGTATAACACAGTACGCACTTATAATAGCGCCTACTATTCGTCCTTTTCCCGATTGATCCGCTCGAGCTTCGATCAAGCAACGGAGCATTTCACAGACGGAACGATCGATTTGCTCCATATCGACGGGCTCCATACATTAGAAGCTGTCTCGCGAGATTTCCAAACATGGCTTCCCAAGTTGTCGCCCCGCGCAATAGTCCTTTTTCATGACACTAACGTTCGCGAACGTCATTTCGGCGTGTTCAAGCTTTTTGAAAAATTGAGAACTCAATACCCCGCCTTTGAATTCATACATGGGCATGGTCTCGGGGTGCTTGGGGTGGGATCAGAATATGGCGAGATGATCAAGAGTTTGTTCGCGGCCCATACCAATGCGGCTTTTAAGCATGCGATTCAAGAAGTATTTGGGCGACTAGGGCGTTCGTGCGCCGATCAATATGATAACGCCAGCTACAACGCTGCGATAGCAAAGCTAGAACAGGATCTAAACGTTACTAGAAAAATAACGGACGAGCAAAAGTCGGCCATTGAAAAATACAAAGCAGATTTACTGGATCGAAGTCGTGACCTCCAGGAAGAGCGTAACCGCGCGAAATTAGAGGTTGATGCTGTGCAACATGAGCGTGGAGGTCTTTATGAACGCCTTCGGGCTGGTAATGAAGTAGTTATGGAACTTCGCTCCCAGATATCTTCTCTAAAATCTGAGGTAACGAATGGCCTAGAGCGTGCCACCGCTGAAACAGAAAAAGTAATAAAGTTACAAGCTGAAAATTTTTCCTTGATTCATCAAATTAAAGAACTTGAGGCCATTAGATCGCAATTAAACGAGGCGCAAATAAGTTCCGCTTTTAAAGCGCGCGAAAACGACCTCCTTGTTCAAGAGCGAGATGAAGCTCGAGAAGCTCATCACACAGCCGAAGTAGAAAACAAAGAAATGTTATCTGCCAATGCTGCACTTGAAATGGAAATTCGTAACCGTGACGATAAGATAATGGAATTAGTAACTCTTGTAGATGAGGGGCGCAGGAGAGAATTCGCATTAGAAGAAATGGCTGCTACTTTGAGAGCTGAAAATCGAGAAATGGATGAGGTCAAGAACTCGCTTGAGTTCGACCTTAACAAGCTGGAAGAAGAGAAGCAAAAACTTGCCGAAGAGAGAAGCCACGAGCAGGATAGATTACAAGAAGTCATAAGTATACTCCGAAGCGATCTCACTATGCAAAAGGAGAGAATACAACAAGCTGAGGCAGAAAAGAGAGATGAACAGTCGCAGCGTTTCGCGGAAATCTCCGCATTAACATTGCGTTACGATGATGCCGTGCGCTTGCTAGCGGATGCCGATAAACAGAACTCAAATTTACAGGCGGAATTGTCAACGCTGAGCAGTACGCTTTCCAAGCTTGAGCAAAACATGACGACGCTGTCCCTTGAGAAAACTAAACAAGATTTGGAGTTATCAAAACGCTCGCAGGAACAGCTTAAACTCCAAGATCTCCTTTCTGCCGCACAATCGCAGGTGCAGGAACTGGAAGCTACCATATCCGAACGTTTCGCGGAAATCTCTGCCTTAACATTGCGTTACGAGGATGCCGTATGCTCGCTAGCGGATTCCAATAAACAAAACTCAAATTTGCACGTCGAATTGTCAACGCTGAGCAATACGATTTCCGAGCTTGAGCAAAACATGGCGACGCTGTCTCTTGAGAAAACTAAACAAGATCTGGAGCTATCAAAACGCTCGCGGGAACAGCTTAAACTTCAAGACCTCTTTTCTTCCGCGCAATCGCGGGCGCAGGAGCTAGAAGCTACCATATCCGAACGATTCCACGAAATAGCAGATCTGACGAATCTTCTACTAGACTATGAAGAAGGACATAAGCTACGTGATCTTCAGGTGGAAGCACTCCGTTCACGCGTAGATGAGATGCAGCAACGGTGGACTTGGCGTCTCATGGCTCCATGGCGTACCATTGCTGACGCCATCGGAGGAACTAAAATCCGCACTCGCAATTTGATTGAAAGTTCGCATTTATTTGACGCAGATTGGTACAAGGAACAAAATCCAGATGTTGTGGCCGCAGGCGTGGATCCACTCGATCACTTTTTGAAATATGGAGCAAGGGAAGGCAGAGATCCTTCACCGCATTTCGCTATGGGCAAATATCTTGAGACCCATCCCGACGTTCAAAAGGTAGAGATGAATCCGCTCATCCACTACGTACTATATGGAAAAGCAGAGGGGCGAAGATTAAGGTAAATCTGCGGTTAATCGCAATATAACGTTGCATCTCATTGCGTTGAGCGTAGCTTAGTAAGCTCACGGTGAAGCTTTCAATTACCCACAAGTTCCGCCCCTATGGCAGCGCCGAGGGTGATATCCGTGAGGCGAGATAGGCCACGCCACATAACGATATTGCCTGGAGGCGGGTCTTTTGCCCGTGCGAGATAGCCGCCCAATCTGGCGACCTTGGTCAGATACGAGGACAAGGTTTTCGGCTCGCCGATTAGTCTACGGTAGCGAGTGCACAGCCTTACTTGCCCTTTCCGCGCAATCGCGCAGACCGACTTCGGAAGGCCTACCAGTCTTGCGCTTATTGTGGAACTGATCCTTGCTGGATAGCGGTATGTCCAAGCCCCCTCGATAAGTGCACGTCGTGCCCGAGCGTTGCCTGCCTTGGTGATACCTCAGCGCCTGACGCGCTCGCCTGTTGAGCTTTCTGAAGGAACGAGTCCGAGATACGCCATCAACTGACGAGGACTGTCGAAGCGACGAATATCTCTGATTTCGACCACCAACGTAACGGCTGTCGATCACAATGGAGGCGGACTTCTGCATCGAAGCGGTCGAGGAAGCGCTTGCTCGTTACGGAAAGCTCGACATCTTCAACACCGATCAGGGATCGCAGTTCACCTCAATCGACTTCACCGCCGTGCTGAAGAGGGCTGAGATCGCCATCTCGATGGATGGCAAAGGCGCGTGGCGAGACAATGTCTTTGTCGAGCGGCTCTGGCGGTCGGTCAAATACGAGGAGGTTAATCTCCACGCCTACAAAAGCGTGTCGGAGGCCCGCGCTGGGATCGGTTGATATCTGAACTTTTACAACAACCGACGCCCACATTCATCCCTTGACCGGCAGACGCCGGATCAAGCTTGCCGTCTTGAGCTTTTCCGATTTCGGTCCGAACTTCGTGCGCCGATAGTCGTGAACCTAGCCCTCAAGCCTCTCGAACAAGCACGAATGCAGGCTCCGCACCTATGCACTCCGAGGGTCCCGTCGTCGATGCAACCGGCAGTACCAGAATTCCGTCGCGCACCAGACGCCGCCAATCGGAAAGCTGGTTTACGATAACGCCGTGACGACGCGCGACATTCACCACTCGCACACCAGGCTCAAGGCTTTCCGCTACAATCCGAGCCTTTACATCATCCGACCAACGTCGGTTACCGCGGCGCGGCTCGACGACCTTGTAGCGGCCAACAAATCTATCATCCATTATTCAGCTTCCAGATACGACTCGAAGACTTCTCGCATGCGCAGCGACCATCAAAAAACTGCAGATCCAATGGGATAGAGACGGCGCTTACGCTTCTCGAAATATTACTCCTAACTGACACAGTGGGCTTAAACCAGATTTGCCTAATCGGTGTTGACGCTGTAGAGCTTTTCCAAGCACTTGATCACGTAGATCACATCACCACGCCCCGGCGCCCCCAATCTCCCTCCGAATGCCCCGCACTTAATTCCCGCGGCAATGGAGGAAAAGCGGATTGCGTCACCTGGAGCCATGCCTTCCGCGATGGCGAGAGCGAAGGCGCCGTGGAAGATGTCTCCGGCGGCAAGTGTATCGATGGCCTTCACGGGGAGCGTCGGGCAGTGCTCGATTTTGCCGCCGTCATTATTGAACCGGTAGCTGCCTGCCGCGCCCGCCGTTACGCAGATGAAAGCGTGGCTGAAGCGTTGTTTCAGGAGGAGCACCGTTTCAGGTATATCGTTTGCGCCCGTCAATCGCTGTGCGGCCGGCTCTGAGAAGATGACGTGCGTGGCTTCCGGTGCCAGCAGTTCGATGATGCCGTCAGGCGCCACATCGCCGTCTAGAATGGCGGGCTTTCCCATCGCTTTGGCGGCTTTGAGAACCTGAAGCGCCAACGCGGGCCAGCGGACGTCGACAAGCACGGCGTCGAACGCAGCGATGTCGCCGGTCGTGAATTGCTTTGCTGTGCGGTGCAGTTTCGGATCGTAGAAGGGAACGATCAGTCTTTCGCCATCGTCGTCCACAAGGATTGTCGAGACAGCGGAGCGGGCGCCTTCCACGCGCAGCATGCCTTCTACGTTGATACCGGTTTCGCCGAGTTCGCGAATGATCCGCTTGCCCGTTTCGTCACCTCCGACGGCGCCCCACAGGCTCGCGTTGCCGCAGAGCCGAACGATGGCGTAAGCCGCGCTGGAGGCCATGCCCTCGGCGATCTGCAGCATATCGTACGGCAGAACCTTCCCCTGACCCTGGGGAAGGGTGCTGACACGAAAGATCGTGTCCATGACGGCGGCGCCAACGCAAAGGATGTGCTTGGGCAGGCCGGGCGGCGGATCGAAGATGGACGGGGAACTCAAAGCCGCTTTCCGCTCGCCTTGTCGAAAAGGTGTATGCATGTCGGATCGATGGCGATTTCGATCTTGTCGCCAAAGCGGATGTTCAACCTTTCGCGGAAAAGGCAGGAGATTTCCTCGCCGCCGCAATCGAGTCTGGCATAGATTTCCGAGCCCGTGCCCTCGACGATGCCGACCCGGGCCGGCAGGCCGCCGTCGGTTGTCGCCCGAATATGTTCGGGCCGGATACCGTAGACGAGTGGGCGGCCGCCATACTGCGCAAGGGACAAGCCGTCCGGCAAGGGCAGGATCAGCCCCTTGCTGCTGCGGAAGACGCCTTCCTCGATCCTGCCGTCGATGAAGTTCATCGAAGGAGAGCCGATGAAGCCGGCGACGAACAGATTGGCAGGGCGGTCGTAGAGATCGAGTGGGGCGCCGACCTGCTCGATGAGGCCGCCGTGCAGCACGACGATCTTGTCGGCCATGGTCATCGCCTCGACCTGGTCATGCGTCACGTAGATCGTCGTCGTGCCGATGCGCTGATGCATAGACTTGATCTCGCCGCGCATTTGCACGCGCAGTTTCGCGTCAAGATTGGAAAGAGGCTCATCGAACAGGAAGACCTGCGGGTCACGCACCAGCGCGCGGCCCATGGCGACGCGCTGGCGCTGGCCGCCGGAAAGCTGGCGCGGCAGACGGTCGAGCAGGCTCTCCAGGCCGAGGATCGCAGCCGCCTTCTGTACCTTGGCTGCGATTTCCGATGGATTTTCCTTTTTCAGCTTCAGCGCAAAGCCCATGTTGTCCGCGACCGTCATGTGCGGATAGAGCGCGTAGTTCTGGAAAACCATGGCGATATCACGGTCGCGCGCCGGCAGATTACTGACTTCGCGCCGGCCGATGCGGATCTCGCCATCGCTGACTTCTTCCAGCCCGGCAATCATGTGCAGCAGCGTGGACTTGCCGCAGCCGGACGGCCCCACGAGGACGACGAACTCGCCATCGCCGATATCGACGCTGATATCGTGAATGACCTTCACCTGGCCGTAGCGCTTCTGGATATTTTGTATGTTGACGGGTGCCATGAATGTGTTCCTGTCAGAAAGGGAGGTGAGCCATCGTCAGCCGCCCTTGACGGCGCCGGCCGTCAGGCCCGCGATGATCTGGCGCTGTGCGAACAAGGTGAGGATGAGCACCGGCAGCGTGACGATCAGGGCTGCGGCCGCGAGCGGTCCCCAGCTTACCTGCTCGAAGGAGAGCATGTTGTAGACGGCGACGGGGAGGGTGCGGGTCTCGCGGCTGGCAAGCACGATGCCGAAGACGAAGTTGTTCCAGGAAAAGATGACCGAAAGAATGAAGGCGACGACGATGCCGGGCCGGGCCATCGGCAGGGCGACCAGGCGAAAGACCTGCCACGGCGTTGCGCCGTCTATGCTTGCTGCTTCCTCCAGTTCCATGGGGGTCGTCTCGAAATAGCCGATCATGATCCAGACGACGATCGGGACGGTGACGACGAGATGAATGATGATCTGCGGCCAGAGAGTGCCCAGAAGGTTGAGCCACTGGAACAGCAGGAACAGGGGGATGAGGAAGGAAAGGCCCGGCGTCATGCGGGCGATCATGATGACGATCGCCGACTTCTCCGCTTTCAGCCGCGCGATGCCATAGCCGGCCGGCACGCCGATGAGAAGGGCCAGCAGAGTGGCGGCCCCCGTCACCAGGACGGAGTTCCACAGGTAGAGGAAGAAGTTGTTTTCCTTGAAAACGTTGACGTAGTTCGTCCAGGCGATGCGATCCGGAATGAGGATTGGCGGATAGGCGCCGTTGTCGATCTCGTATTTCAGCGACAGGGAAATCATCCAGAGGAAGAAGAGGACGACCGGCGAGACGATGACCAGCGCCACGAAGAACAGGCCGATGCGGTTGAGCGTCGAACGCTTCATATCAATGGCCCTCCTGGTCGGTCCATCGCGTGCGCTGGCGGATCATCAACAGGATGAAGGAAAGCGCGACGATGACGATGAAGAACACCACGGCCATGGCCGAGCCATAGCCGATGTCGTAATAGGAGAATGCGGTGTTGTAGAGATAGATATTGATGGTTTCGGAAGCCGTTCCCGGTCCGCCCTGCGTCATTGCATAAATGATGTCGAAGCTCTTGATCGCGTCGATGCTGCGGATGATGACCGCAATCATCAGGAAGGGGGCAATCATCGGCATGGTCAGATAGCGGAACTTCTGCCAGGCGTTGGCGCCGTCGATTTCGGCGCTTTCATAGGGCTCGCGCGGGACGGAGGCGAGGCCGCCGAGCACGATCAGCATGACCAGCGGAGTCCACTGCCATACTTCGACAAGGACGAGCGAAGGGATGACGCTATACTGATTGTAGATCCATTCCTGCGGGCCGATGCCGACGAGGGATAGCAGATAGTTCAGCACTCCAAGTTGCGGGTGGAACATCATGGTCCAGACGAGCGCCACGGCCACTGGCGTCGCCATCATCGGCATGACGAAGATGCCGCGCAAAAAGCCGCGCAGCGGAAAGTTCGCATCGAAGATCAGCGCGGCCAGCGTCCCAAAAAACAGCGGGCCCACGACGGAAAGCACGGTGTAGAGAACCGTGTGCCACAACGATTCCCAGAAACGTGCATCGGTCGCCAGCCGTACATAGTTGTCCCAGCCGACGAAACTCCGCGGCTGGCCGAGTGTCCAGTTGTTCGCGCTCATCCACAGGGTAAAGACCCAGGGAAAGACGATGACGGCGGCAATCACGATCAGCGCGGGAATGACAAAAGGCCAGTAGTTGGGAGCAAGCCGTTGTGGCTTGCTCCTTCCTTTGGCCGATGCCGCGGCGGTCTCTTCGATGCTCACGGAGGCCATTATCCCTCGCTTCGCGCCAGCACCGGCTCGAACTGGGCGGTTGCCGTTTTCAGTTCGGCTGCCGGATCGGCGCCGCCGATCATGTTCGTCAAGGCGACGCCGTAGATGTCACGGAACTCGGTGACCGGAATGATAACGGGCAATGCGAGTTGCGAGACCTTGGCCGAGCCGACAACGGCATCCAGCCAGGCGCCCGGCATCTTGACGCCTTCGCGCACCTTCTGATCCTCCAGAATGGATTGGCGGAAGGGAACGCCGGCGCCGGCCTGCAGCAGGCGTGCGCCCATGTCGTGGGAAATGGCCCATTGGCAGAAGAGGTAGGCCGCTTCCTTATTCTGGCTGGCGGCGGTGACGCCGATGCCGTCGCCGGTCGTCGCAGCGGCTTGCGCCTTCGGCCCCTTGGGCATGATTCCGTAGCCGACTTGCCCAACGACACGGGACTTTTCGGGATTTTCGATCGGCGGCGCAAAGCCGACGCCATCGAGCCACATGCCGATCTTGCCTTGCAGGAAGGCCGATTGCGCTTCTGCCCAGTTGAAGCCGGAAACGCCGGGAGGCGCGGAATTCGTCATCAGCCGCTGATAGAGTTTTGCGGCATCCACGGCCCCTTGCGACTCCGTCTGCAGCTTGCCGTCGTCCGAAAGCGGCGTTGTGCCATAGCCGAGCATGAAGGTCGTCCAGACCGGCGTGTTGGCGTTCTTCAGGCCGCGCGCGACGAAACCATAGGTGTTGGTCGATTTGTCGGTCAGCGCCTCGGCGGCCTTGACCATGTCCTCGAAGGTTTCGGGATAGGCGAGACCTTTCTTCTCGAACAGGGCCTTGTTCCAATAGATGATCCAGTAGTCGACCGAGAAGGGCAGGGAGCGCATCACGCCGCTGGCATCCCTGGCGAACTTCAGGCCGGCTTCGGCGAAATCGCTCTCCGTCAGCGATGGATCGGTAAGCGATGGGTCTTTCATGAAGCCGCTGATGTCGGCAAGCCAGCCGCCCTTTTCGAACTGGCGTTTCTGAACGTGGTAGCTCAGATGCACGACGTCGAAGCTCGGCTTGCCGGAGCTGAGCTCGATCGTCGTCTTCTGGCGCTGTTGCTGTTCGGGCGTGGCTTCCGCGTTGACCTTGATGCCCGTAAGAGCTTCGAATTCGCTCAAATATTTGAGGATCGTCTCGCTACGCGGGCTCTTGATGAGGTTGACTTCGAGCGTCGTTCCGGAAAAGCGCTTCCAGTCTACGGCTGCCGAGGCGGTACGTACACCCAGAAGGCTTGCGGCGCCGAGCGCTGCCGTGCCGGCCATGAAGCCGCGACGTGTCGGATTAAAAAATGACGATGACATTCTATTCCTCCTCCTTTGGCCGAAAATCTCCTCATTCGCGGCCTTGTTATCCAATGCTATTCAAATCTTCAGTGCGCGGTCCCGTGCTCCATTGATGTGGGATACGAGGGCGGTAACAGCCTCCTCTGCGGATCGCCGCTGGATGGCCTCAAGCACTTTCAAATGCTCTTCCATCACAGGCCCGACATGGCCGTTGATGCGGAACCTGTCCTGGCTGATCAGGCGCATCTTGATCGAATTGACCCGATAGGCATTCGAGATGATGGTATTGCCGAGCGCATCGATAAAGGCGTCGTGCATGCCCCAATCCACTGATTGCGCATGCAGTTCGAGTTCCTGCGAGCCGTCGCCGGAGCGAATGGCGTCGGCGATATCGCGATGTTCCTTCAAAAGCTTGGCAATCGTCTCGTCCGATGCGGAATAGGTAAACAGCGCGACGGCTTCCTTCTCCAGAAAGAGACGAAGCTGAAAGGCCTCCCGGATCAGGTCGAGATCGATATGGGCGATCTGCAATCCGCGCTGCGGAACCGTCTTGATCAATCCTTCGGCTTCAAGGCGAGGGATCAGTTCGCGGATCGCGCCAAGCGTCAGGCCCGTCAGGTCGACCAGCCGCCGTTGCGAGATGAACTGGCCAGGCCGAACGTCGCGCGCCAGCAGATGGCGCGTGAAGCTTTCATAAGCCTTTTCTCTCAACGTCGGCTGTTCGCCCGGTCCATCCATCGGCAGCTCCGCGCTGTTCGCTCAAGCCGCCCTGGCGCGGAACAACGCGCTGAAGGCAGCAAAGAGCGTGTCAGAATCTTGTCTGTTCATTGGCACGAGAGGCGGGCGCACGGCAAGCCAGCTGTCATCCTCGGTCAGACGGGCGAGAATTGCCTTGATCGAGGGGATGACGGGATAATTCAGCAGCTGATCGACGAAACGCTCGACATTGAGGTCATCGATTCCCTCCTCCGCCATGGCTTGGACTTCGCGGGGAAGAAGATTTGCCATGCCTGAAATGGCGCCCTGTCCACCGAGCCGTACCCCGCGTGCCAGATGCCGCTCGTCGCCGATCAGAATGACGAGATCGCCATGGGTTTTCAGAAGTTCCTCGGTATAAGGCCAGTCGCCGGAGGAATCCTTGACGCCGACGACGATATCGGGAAAAGCGGCGCGCAAACGGCCGACAAGCGAGATGGAGAGCGGCACCATCGTCACCGAGGGAATATTGTAGACGATCACGTCGCGAGCATGCGTTCCCAGCATGGTGAAGACGGCCGCAAACCACTTGAAGAGACCATCGTCGCTGACATTCTTGAAATAGGACGGCGGAGCAAGAAGGATGTTCCTGACGCCCTGGGCAAGGGCTTGCCCCGCCTGCGCTGCGGCATCCTCGGCGGCATCGACCAAGACGCCCATGACGATCTGAGACGGGGCGATGCCGGCCTTCATCATCGCGGCGAGCACCTGCTGGCGCTCCTGCATGCCGATGGATGCACCTTCGCCCGTCGTGCCGAAGAGCGTGACGCTTTTGCAGCCGTTGGCAAGGCAGTGCTTCGCCTGTTCGATCACGCCCGGGATCGCGATGCCGCCATTGGTGTCAAAGGGTGTTGCCAGGGCGGCCGACAGGCCAAAACTCTCTCTCATCCGATCCTCCCGATCTTATGAGGTCAGTGCGTATCATGCTGACATGTTAGTTGTAAAGCTGAGTTTATTTCAGTCCGTCAGCTAGGTCTGTGACAAACGACCGCATTCGCAAGCATGCCTTGCATGTGAGTTCCGCCGACTGCTTTTGCGTGATTCAATCATGCCATGAGAATTGCCGAAGCCGGGTAGCGGCGGTCTGGGCGGTTACGCAGCCGACGTATCGGGTCTGGGGCGAAAACTCGACCGCTCTTATCTATGTCATGGATCTGAAAGACGGCACTCTCTGCGAGGTTGATACCAGCTACGGGCAATAAGAGTTCGGAAGCAGAGTTCAACGGCATCTATCGAAAGAGGCTATTTTTGGTTGCCCTCGGCCCGTCGGCTCTCAATCAGCTTCCAGTTTCTTGTCAGGATAACAGACTTAATTATAACGATTGTCGAAACGGCAAACGGGGATTCGCATGACAGAAATTAGATTGAACGTCGGCGCAGGTTCAAAAAAGCGCCCTGGATTTCTGAGTGTGGATGTCCGCCCAGCCGAAGGCGTCGATATCGTTTCGAACGCGTGGGAGATTTCCACGGTGGCGGATGGCTCCGTGTCGGAAATATATACGCGACATATGCTGGAGCATCTCGACCCAAACGACGCACAAGCGGCTATCGCCCGTTGGTTCAGCCTGCTCATGCCGGGTGGATCATTGAATGTCGTCGTGCCCGATCTGGAGTTCCATGCGCGACAACTTCTGGGCACGGCCCAGAGCCATTTCGCCGATCAGCAGATGCATGCTTATGCCGGATTCTTCGGCTGGCGGGACGAAAGCCGCGGTGGAAATCGCGAAGATGCGCATCGTTGGGGCTACACCGAAAGGACGCTCGCTGAACTCCTGCGTCGCTGCGGGTTCGTGGGGATTGCGCGACAGTTTTCCGGCAACGACAGCGAGCCTTGGCATCTTAACATGACGGCGATCAAGCAGGGCTGACAGCTCATATCGGTCAGCTTTCCGAAAGACTTCGATCCTTTTCAGGATCGCAGCCAAATCGTTGTTGATCCCATCATGTCGGCCGGGCGACAGCATGGATTCTCTGCGCGAGCATTTCGACGCGTCGCGCTGGGGTTATAGATCGGCCGGCGAGCCGCGAGGAAAGAACTATTCCGCTATTTCTGTGTGGGCACGTAGTCGAGTCCGCCGTCTATCCGTGCCGGTCTTCCATCGAGGAAGAGTTCGCCGATGCGCGGCGCGGAGCGGGCGATCACCTTGCCGCGCTTGATGACGGCAAGACGGTTGGGTTTCAGCCGCAGCGCCTCGAGCGTGTCGACAGCTTGCAAGACCACCAGATCGGCATTGCAGCCCTTTTCCAACCCATAGCCCTCAAGGCCGAGCGTTCTGGCGGAGTTGATAGTCAATGCGTCGAAGATCTTCTTCTTGTCTTCGATGCCGGCCATCTGCGCGACATGAATCGCCATATGGCCGACTTCGAGCATGTCGCCAGAGCCCATCGAATACCAGGGGTCCATCACGCAGTCATGGCCGAACGACACATTGAGCCCGGCATCCATGAGTTCGCGTACGCGGGTCATGCCACGGCGCTTGGGATAGGTGTCGTGCCGACCTTGCAGCATGATGTTGATCAGCGGATTGGGAATAACGTTGATCCGTGCTTCCGCCATAAGGGGGATGAGCTTGGAAACGTAGTAGTTGTCCATCGAGTGCATCGAGGTCAGATGCGAGCCGGCAACACGGCCTTGTAGTCCGAAGCGTATGGTCTCCGCCGCCAGCGTCTCGATGTGGCGAGACATGGGATCGTCGGTCTCGTCGCAATGCATATCGACGGGCAGGCCGCGATCGGCGGCAATCCTGCACAGTGCCTCGACCGAGGCCTTGCCTTCCTCCATGGTCCGTTCGAAATGCGGGATACCACCGACGATGTCGACGCCCATGTCGAGTGCCCGTACGAGCGAGGCGACACCATCTCTGGCGCGGTAATAGCCATCCTGCGGGAAGGCGACGAGCTGCAGGTCGATATAGGGCTTGACCCTTTCCTTCACCTCCAGAAGCGCCTCGGCCGTCACCAGCCGGGGATCGGACGTATCGACATGGCTGCGGATAAACAGCAAGCCTTGCGTCACGGCAAGATCGCAGTAGCGCAGCGCACGCTCGACGAGCTCTTCTTTCGTGACGATGGGACGCAATTCTCCCCAAAGCGCGATACCTTCGAGAAGAGTGCCGGAAATGTTCATGCGCGGCAGACCGAGCGAAAGCGTGGCGTCCATATGAAAATGCGGATCGACGAAGGGTGGGCTCACCAGCCGGTTGGTGGCGTCGATTTCCTCTTTCGCCTCGGCGGCGATGGAAGCCTCCACGGCCGCGATGCGGCCATCCTTGACCGCGATATCGATGCCCTTGCGGCCATCGGGCAGATTGGCGCGGCGGATGATGAGGTCGAACACGGAAGCTCCTCGCATTGTCTCGATGTGGCTGTGGTGTAGTCTGCAATATCCCCGATCATTTGTGCAATGGTTGCGAGGGTGGGGATCGAGATCGCTGATACCGGCAAGCGCGAAATACGCGGCCTGTGAACGTGCAGGAGATGCCTTCCGAAAGGTCGGCGGCGTAGAGCGCGGTCGCTAAAATCTGCCGATGCGCCTCTATGCTTCGTTAACTAGGTCATTTCACCCATCTTTTGGTTTTCTATGAGAAGAACCGGATGAAGGTGAGGTGAGCCATGCAAGAGCTTTCGGTTTCGTCAAAGATCATCAAGTCCGTCTTTTTCCGGCCGGAAGACGGGCGATTGTACATCCGTTTCAGAAACGGGGAAGAACGCCAGTTCGCCGGCGTTCCGCGGAAAGCGGCGCTTGCCATGGTCAAGGCGCCTTCGCCGGGCCAGCATTATATCGAGCATATCCGCACGCGGTTCGAACGCGTCGCTTGACGCTTGCCCAGATCTATCGGAACAGCGCCATGATGTTCTGTGCGCTGGAATTGGCAATGGAAAGCGACTGAATGGCCAGTTGTTGCTGCGTCTGCTGCGCAGCGAGCTTGGCGGATGCCTTTTCCATGTCCGCGTCCACCAGCTTTCCGACGCCGCTGTCAATATTGTTCATAAGGCTGGCCGTGAAGTTTGCCTGATAGTCGAGCCGCTTTTGAAGGCTTCCGACCTGGGATGCGCCTGATATCACGCGCTGGCTGACGGATTCGATGTAATCGAGATAATCTCTTACTTTGTCCGGATTGCTGGCGATATCGATATCCATGAAATTGATCGTCGGCAACGGCTCGTTACTAACATGGAAATTGGAGAAGGTGACGCCCGTACCGGCGCCGGCCAGCCGGTCAAGTGCCGGATCCGATTGAACGATAACCGACGAGGGGCTGTCGGCGTCGATCTTGAGGGTCGGCCAATCAGCTGACATCAGCGACTTGAGAAGTGTCGCCATTTGCTCCGACGTTTCGACTTTTCCATTTTCGACACCCAGCAGGTCGTTCACGTAAGTACGATTGAATGTGTAGGTCTTGGGCGCGGCGCCGTTGATGGAGAAGTCGAAGCTGATGGTGATCCCGTCTGCGTCGTTGCCGTCCTTGTAATCCTGAAACGGCGTAAAATTCAGCGTCAGCTTCGATCCGCGCAAACCGTAATCCGAGGCATTACCAAGGCCGCCAGACCCGACATTGCTGGTAAAGTTGCTGACTTGCACATACGAGCCGTTCAGTCCGGTCGAGCGGTCCTGCAGAGTATAGATGCCGATTCTATTGATGATGGGTTGATTGTTGCTGTCGCGATATGTCGTCGCAGCGGCGCCGGTATTGGCCTGCGCAAGCGCGTAGCTCAACACCTGCTGATATTGCGTGTAGCTCGATATCACGCCGTTCCAGGAAACGTTGACGGCATCGACGGTCGATCGGTCGATTGCGACCGTCGTTGTCTTTCCCGCGCTGTAGGGCGGCGTAATGCCGTCGGCCGGGTTGTCTGCGTCCACGGTCACGTCGAAACTGATCTGGTCCGACACGTCATCGAAGGTAAGAGGCCCTGAAAATGTGAAATCGAAGCTGGCTTTCGCGCCGGTGCTCTGGTTGTAGGGCCACCAACCCGTCTCAACGGCGGAGCCGTTCTGCCAGCTTGCCCAATAGCGGATGCCGCCGATCGATCCCGCGTCACGCCCGTCTTTCTGGAGAATGCCGCCACCGGTGCTGTTGAACAGCGAGGTCTCGGACAAGTGCATGCCTGCCGTGTTGACGGCGACATTGCCGTTGGCGTCTCTGACGAATGAAGAGGCGACCGTATCGCTGTTCGCGCTGACGTCATAAATGTCGGGGACGTCGGTAACGAGCCAGTTTTGTCCATTGAAGGAACTGGAATATGCGATCCCAAGAACCTGCTGTTTGTACTGATCCAGCTCTTGCTGAATTTTGTCCTTGTCGGCGCTGGTTTCAGTCGCGGTAACAAGCTTTTCCTTGAATTTGGCGAGGATGTCATGCACCGCGTCAAGGCCGTCATAGGCCGTGTCGACCTTGGCCTGTCCAAGCCCGATCGCATCGGAGACGGCGGAAACGGCCGACCTGTCGGATCGCATCGTCGTGGCGATGGACCAATAGGCCGCATTGTCGGCGGATTTTTGAATTCTCAGACCCGAGCTGACCTGTTGCTGGGTTTGCTCGAGTCCCGAGTTTACGGTGCGAAGCGTTTGAAGAGCAGCCATCGCCGATGTGTTGGTCAAAATGCTGGTCATGGTGAACCCTGAGAGAAGCAAAGTCGGATATGCCCACGCCAATTCCAGCAAGGATTTGGCGGGCAACGAAATGAACTTGAAAGGAAATTAAGCGGTGTCACCGGAATCGATGGTCGCCATCATGACGAAACCGCTGGAAGAAACGTTAACAGTTCTGCAACCGAAATGGCAAATGAAAAGTTAACAAAATGCAATTATTGTTTGCATATCGCTGCGGCAGAAAGCAATTATAAGAATATGCCGGACCGTGCGGCCGGCTATGTGTGCGGACGACAACGCGCGTCTGAACAGCCCTGATTTCCGCATCGCACGCTTTCCATCGCCGTCTGCATTGATAAACGCTGAGTTGCGCTATCTACGTCAATCAGGATCGTCTTTCAGGGAGGAAGAGGCGTGGTCGATGAAAAGCAGCTTATATCCAAGATCACCTGGAGGCTTATGCCTTTTCTGGGAATCCTTTACCTGATCGCTTATATCGATCGCCAGAACGTCAGTTACGCGAAGCTCGAGATGGTCGGCGATCTGGGCATGAGCGAGTATGCTTATGGTCTCGGCGCTTCGCTGTTCTTTATCGGCTATTTCATCTTCGAGGTGCCGAGCAATCTGCTCCTCGACCGATTCGGCGCCAGCAAATGGTTCGCGCGCATCCTGATATCGTGGGGAGCGGTCACGGTCGCGCTGGCTTATACGCAGAATGCGACCATGTTCTATATTCTTCGCTTCCTGCTCGGGGCATGCGAAGCCGGCTTTTTTCCCGGTGTTCTCTATCTTCTGACACTTTGGTATCCATCCGCCTATCGCGGCACGATGGTCGGGCTCTTCATGATTTTCAGCGCTTTCGCCAACGCGATCGGCGCCCCGCTTGGCGGCACGCTGCTGGATTTGAATGGGCTTTATGGCATCGCCGGCTGGCAATGGGTTTTTCTCGTCACCGGCATACCGGCCATACTTGCCGGCTTCGTCACGCTGTTTTACCTGCCCGATCTGCCGACCAAGGCTACCTTTCTCGACGATACGGAGAAGGGCTGGCTAAGGGATCGGCTTGCGGCTGAAAATTCGGACATGGAGAAAAGCGCCGCCGACGGTTTTCGCGCATTGATCAATCCGCGCGTGCTGCTGATGGCGCTTTGCTATATCGGCTTTCCGCTTGCGGCCTATGGGCTCAGCTACTGGCTGCCGACGATCGTGCAGAATTTCGGTGTCAGCAACACCACGAACGGCTTCCTGAATATCATTCCATGGCTGCTCGTCGCCATAGCCCTTTACGCGGTGCCGGCGGCTGCGGACAAGGCGGAGTCCAAGACGCCCTATATCGTCATCCCCGCGCTGGTCGGCGCCGTAAGTCTGGTGCTGTCCGCGGTCATTCCCGGCCATACGCTACAATTTGCCTTCCTCTGCATCGCTGCTGCCGGCATCTTTGCGGGCCAGCCGGTCTTCTGGAGCCTGCCGTCGCGCTTCCTGCAGGGAGCCGGCGCTGCCGCGGGGCTTGCGGCAATCAACTCCGTCGGAAACCTTGGCGGCTTTATCGCTCAAAACGTCGTTCCCTGGATCAAGGATTCGACCGGAAGCACCATCGCACCGATGTTCTTCCTTGCCGCCTGCCTGCTGGTAGCGGTGCTTCTGGTTCTCGTGATCGGACGCATGGTGCCTCGCACGCCGCGACGGGAGGATTTTGGCAATCCGGGTTCAGCACGCGTCGAATGAGCGAAAATCCGGTCGCAGGATACTTCCTCTGAGAAAGAAGGGGCGGGCAAAGGTCCGCCCTGTCGCGATAGAGCTTCGCGTTACTCTCCTGTCGGGGTCATGGATGCGGCACGGCAAGGGCCGCAGGTCGGAAACCGCGCCGCATCGCGTGGCGCGCGAGAGGATCAGGTCCTCGACGGCATATCACATAATAACTGGATTTGACAGATTTTTACAGATCCGTTATATCCCCTGCTGCACCACGAAATGCGCTTGACGGTCGGTCGTCACATTCGGGAACGGCAACGATGAACTTCCCTGCAGCCAACGACTCCGGTACCCGCTTCGGCGACATTATCTATGAGAGGATTGTCGCCATGATCGCGGATGGAAAGTTTCCGGTAAACGAACGGCTGCCCGCGGAAGCCAAGCTTGCGGAGATATTCGGCGCGTCGCGGCCTGTGGTTCGCGACGCTCTGGAGCGACTGCGCGCGGATGGCTTGATCGTCTCGCGCAAGGGATCCGGTTCCTATGTGCGACAAAAGCCTGATTCCTCGATCCTGCAGATGGTTCCGGTCGGTTCGCTGGCCGACGTTCAGCGTTTCTTCGAATTTCGCGCCGGACTTGAAGCCGAGGCAGCCGAGCTTGCAGCACGCAATTGGCAGCCGGCCGACCAGGATCGGATTATGACGGCACTCCAGACGCTCGAACAATGTCTCCGCGAAGGTCGGCTTGGCGCTGAGGAAGATCGCGAATTGCACGATGCAATTGCCGTTGCGACGGGCAATCAGTTTCATATCACGACACGCGACCTGTTCAGTCCGCATTTCGCCATCGGCCATTCCGTGACCCGCAGCCTCAGTCTCAAGCGGACGCCCGAGCAGATCCGCAGCGTTCAGGACGAGCATGCGGTCATCGTGCAGGCGATCTTTGCGCGTCAAGAAATCGAAGCACACGACGCCATGAAACGACACATATTGAATGCGCGTGCCCGCATGTTCCAGGGTGTTGGGTGAGATTCAGTGTCCTCGCTATGTTTCGACAAGCGAATGAGAGTAAGGGGATAAGGATGAGCATTGAGACCATGCGGCAGGCACTGGCTGGTGTATCCGGCGTGCCGATAACGGCTTATGATGGAAATGGCGAAGTGGAGCCGCGCGTGACCGCTCAAGTCTACCGGCGGGTGGCCGCCGCCGGCATTCACAATATCGTTGCGGCAGGCAATACCGGTGAGTTCTATGCGCTCACTCCCGAGGAAATTCGCCAGGTCCATGAAGTTGCCATAACAGGCGTCGATGGCAAGGCGCCGGTAACGGCGGCAATCGGCCGTTCTCTGCGCGAGGCAATTCGCATGGCCCGTGATGCCGCCTCGATGGGGGCGTCGGCCGTGATGTCGCACCAGCCGGTAGACCCTTTCGCGGCACCCGCATCGCAGATCGACTATTTCCGTGATCTGGCGGAAGCCTCGCCTCTGCCGCTCGTCGCCTATGTCCGTGCCGAGGGCTTCAGCGTCGACGACATGGTTCGTCTGGCCGGCCATGGCAACATTGCCGGCATCAAGTTTGCGACAACCGATCTGATGCTGTTTTCACGGGCGATCGCTGCTTCCGATCCGAATGGTGCATTGTTCGTCTGTGGTTTGGCCGAAAGCTGGGCTCCGACGTTTGCCGCAGCCGGCGGACGGGGCTTCACTTCCGGTCTCGTCAACGTGGCGCCGAAACTGTCGCTGGCCGTCCATGCCGCCTTGGCAGGAGCCGACTTTGCCGCCGCCCGCGGCATCGTCAATAGGCTGGAACCGTTCGAGCGCATGCGCACCAAGTTCCGCAACGGTGCAAACGTCACCGTCGTCAAGGAAGCGGTCACCTATTCCGGCCTGAATGTCGGTCCCGTGCGTGTTCCGGGGCTGCCGCGACTTGATGAAAAGGACCGCGAGGAGCTGTTTGCGCTGCTTCGAAACTGGCAGGAGGCGGGCGATGCCTTTTCGGATCGCACGGTCGGGGCCACGGCGTGACGCTGACGCGCCTCTTGTCTCGACCATGCCATGCGATGCTCCCTGCGGAGGCACCGGTCTCCGCAGAGGTACGTCGGATGAAATGAACATATTGCAGTTGGAGAGCGGCAGCCCGCTCAAGACCAGCCCTTATGAGGAACTGTTAGGCGGCTGAAGGCGGAAATTCGCTGCCAAGCCCAGCCGGCGCGGCCGGCGTCGCGTCACTCGTCAAAGATATAGATGTCGCCTTCCTTCAGCGCGGCAATGAATGCCTCCTTGGCTTCCTCCGCGTCGATCTTTCCGTTGTGGGCTGCCAGCAGCGCTTTCATCCCAGCCTTATAGGCTTGGCCGTCCTCAAGCGTCGGCCACTCGTTGAGCATGTATTCGGTCGCGCGTTCCGCATTCGATATCACCAGTCGATCGCCCGTCTTTCGTGTCTCGACGATGACGGGCTTACTCCACCATTGGGCCATGAGCGTTCTCCTTCCCACCGTCAACGTGCCGCTGATTGGAATGTTCCTGGGAGCGGGCCTTTGGCGGAAGCGATATGCTCACGACAACAAAGGAACTCCGGCTTCGACCGCCGCCGCTATAAAGGCCACGCGCGCCTCTTCAGGCGCCCGTTCGCCGTTCTGGACGTCGATGCAAATGAGAAGTGCGGAGAGGAAGCAATCCCCTTCATCCGAAGGCCAATCGTCAAGAAGCGTCTTCCAGGCTTCCGCGGGCGATCCTACGGTCCTGGTTTCTCCAGTCTGATTCTGGACAACGCAGACTGGAGAAAAGTTAGGCACGTCGTTCATGGTCGAAAATCTCCGGCACGAGAGAGGCCATTGTGGACCTTTTTGCGACGCGCATGCATTTAACTTTTTTAATTCGGACGAGGACCTTGGAGGCCACGATCGATCATCGCCCGCGTTCCTGCGATATCGCCCGCTATACGGTGTGCAGGTCTTCATAAGCCGTCGTAAGGGGAAGCGAGACGGGCAAGGCCTCCGGCGCATCGGGAGGTCACGACGGCGTGTCAGTCCAATCATAAGCGTTCGACCAATCTTCGCCATCGCTGAGCACTCCGGCGGGCGGCAGGTCCCCAACGATCAAGGTCGTGTAGAGTTCAGTCGGATAGACCCGGGTTCCGATCTGGTAGATCTGAAACCACCCGCCTGCCGCTTCGATTTTCACGGCTTGCCCAACTGCGAACGGAGGCGATTGACTGTCAGTCTCTACGATGTGAAACGGTTGCTCTGAGATCTTTTTCGCGAAGCCGATAACGTGACGCATGGAAAATACTCCTCATCGTGTGGGTGATATCCAAACGTCCGCTTCGGCCCGGTTGTTCCGAATTGTTCGCGCTCGGCGCGCCCCTGGCCGGCCCATTGGCCGATCGGCTGATGGGTTGCATGTCGCCACGATCGCCGGAGTGGCGTGATTTGCCCGAAAAGCCACGCTGCTGAGCCTTCGCAGCCCCGGCGGACGTGAAGCCGTCCTGCTTCCCGGGGGGTAAGCCTGGCGCAAGCGGATGGGATCATCAATTCGATGAATTCTGGCGGGGGCTGCGGGAAATGCGGAATGATCTTTGGTCAAGGACCGTTACGATACAAATTTCAGGTCACAAGAAAGCACAGCTCAACAATGTTCGGGAGGCGGCCGAATTTCTGCTTGAGAGATGGCCCGGACCGAAAGACGATTTCTACAAGCAAGCCGTCATCCAGTGCACGCATGCGATAAAAGGAGAAACGGAGGCCGATGCGGCGCTGCTTCATTTCCTGGTCGCCGCCAAACAGTCAAAGACGCGAATTGAGCTGTCGGAAGACTGGTCGCATCCCGATGAGTTCGTGTCGAGTCTCTGGAGAGAATGCGAAAGCATTCTCTGAGCGATACAAAGGCCGCCAAGCCCGGGGATTATCGAAGTCGAGCGCCATATACCGGTCGCGGAAATAGCCGACGCCACCTTCGGTATTCGGGAAGATCGTTTGCGCGACTGCCTTTAGTCTCAATAGTCTCCCGGCTGCGGATGGGTGGCCAGCATGAGGTCCCGCAAGCCGCGGCTGCCGTCGCGATTGCCAGTTGCGGCAACGGCGGTGAAGATGCGCTCGGCATCGTCGTACATTTTGAGATTAAGGTAGCAGTATCCGCGCAACACCATGAGGTCGACGCGCTCCTGCTGCAGCTGTGCGCGCTGGTCGAGATAGAGCAGCGTTTCCTGATAGCGCTTGCTGGAAAACGCCGAGAGTGCGCGATCGGCCAATATGGCCACCTGCAGCTCAGCCGCGCGCTGATGGTTCATCGGCGCCTTCGTCGCGGCAACGGCAGCGTTGTTGGCAAGGCCGGCGCGCAGATAGGCGAGGCTTTGACCGTAGGCGGCCTCTTCGCGCGACTTGGGATCGCTATTGTTCAAAGCGACGCCAAAGGCTTCCACCGCTTCCATCGGCCGATTGAGGTTCATCAGGCACCAGCCACGCGCCAGGGCATTGCCCGGCGTCAGCAGCTCTGCATTGGCAGTGGTGGTACAGCCGGCCGGTTGCCGAGCCGAGCGGGTCGTCGTCCGGATCCGGGTTTCTGGCTCGGCATATTGCGGCGAAGGAGCACGGCGACCGGGCGCGACCGGCTGTGCGGCGATCTGTGCGTTGCCGTAGGGTTGCGCCACCGGAGGCTGCGGCGCGGCTTGGGAAGCCACGGGCGGCGCGGTCTCAAGCGTCCCCGGCTGCACCATCTGCGGTTCCGTTTGAGGCATCAGCTGGGGCGTTGACTGTGCAGCCTGATTGGGGGAGGGCAGCGGCGCGGAAACGGGTGTGCGCGGCGTCCGCTCGCCAAGGGCGGCGATGCGCGGGGAGCGGCCGGCCCAGAGCCGCTGGACCTCGGCGACGCCCTGACGATCGTTCAGCTGATTGCGCGTAATGGCCAGCCCGTAGGCGGAAGGCTCGTCATCAGGCTTCCAGCGCAGAGCCGTTTCGAACCACCGGGCTGCCGCCAGCGGCTGGTTCATCGAACGGGCAAACCATCCGAACTGCTGCGCCGTTGGCACGTATTTCTGCTTTACCACCTCGGCGGCGATGCGGGCGAGAACGTCCTCGCTCAGATTGGCGGGCGGTTGCAGGGCCATCAGATTGGCCGTCGCCGCGAGATAGGTCGCCATCGCATCTTTCGATTCGTCGCGCCATTTGTACATGGCGTCTTCGGCCTCCTGCGGCTTGTGGTTTGCAATCAGCACCAGGGCCAGACCCTGCGAGATCGTTGCGGAATCTTCCTTGTCATGTGCGGCTTTGAACCATTGCCCGGCATCGCCATAGTTGCCGCGGCGCAGATAGTACCAGCCGAGAAGCGAATCATCGGAGGCGAGACCCTGGCTGCGCGCGGCACGTTCGACCTGCGAGAGATAATCCGGCGAAACCGTCAGTTTCGGATCGTCATTGCCCTGGGCCACGAAGCGGCGGGCAAGATCGGTCCTGATGCTGTCGAACTCCCGCCCGCCGTTGCCATCCGGCTTTTCGAGAGCAAGAAGATCCTGCATCGGCTGATAGGGCAGAAGGGCGGAGGCTTTCTGGATGGTTGCAAGCCTTTCCTGCGGGTTGGTGCAGGTCTTCAGAATATATTTGTAGGCATCCTGGCCGCGTGCCGCGCGATCCGTACGGATGAAGGCTTCCGCCACCCGCCACAGGATGTCGATATCGCTGCAGGTAAGCAGGCTCGGCGTCTTGGCGCCGATCTCGATAACCGTCGCATATTGTTTGAGATCGGAGGCGTTGATGAGGCGGGTGCGCGCCTCCGCGATGTCGAGACGCTCCAGAAGATCCGCGGGTGCCTGCCAGCCGGCTTCGGCTGCTTGCCGGTCTGCAATTGCCTTGCGGACCTCGGCATAGTGGCCTTCCGAATAAAGCTGCCACATGGCCTCGAGCTGCTTGTCGCTGTTTTGCGGGATGGCCAGCGGGTCGGCAGGCGGCGTCCAGTTTGGATAGAGCGTCTGTAGCCGGGAAATCTCAGCCTGAAGCCGCGCTTTGTCGCCTCGGCTGGCGAAATAGCGCAATGCGCTTTCATCCACCTTGGGCTGATTGTTGGCGGCTTGCGCCGGTGCGGGCTGCTGCGATGGCGATTGTGCGCTCGGCTGCGCCTGGGTCTGTTGCGGCGCGGCCTGCGCTAAGGAATCGGATGCGTCGGGACCTGAGGATGGCGTGTCGGGCGGATCGGAGAGGACTGCCGATGGCGCGGTTGCCTGTATGTGATCGGCAAGCGCCTGCAGATCGATCGGCTGACCCAAGCCATTACCCTGCGTGGTATCGGAGGCGAGCGTGATCTGTGGATCGAGGCGTCTGGATTTTGCCAGCTTGATCTTGTCTTCCGGCGATTCGTGATCCTTGGTCGCGAGCGTAAACCCCGCCACGGCGACGGCCACAAAAGCCATTATCAAGGTGGACTTTATAAACACTCCGGATGTTTCTCCGTGACGAAAGCCAGGCTCAACAGCTGCAACGTGGCCGGATAGTAAAGCGATGGTGCGAACTGCCGAACCGAAGCGGATAGTTTCGTTCCGCTCACCACACACGCCACAACATCGTTAACAATTCTATAACCGGGGTCGGAAAGCAGGTCTTTCGGCTTGCCTGTGACCAGGTCTATCGTTGCCGGCTCGTCCCCCTCGACGGTCATGCCTCGCTGCAGGCGTGCGAGCAGAGTCTTGTCGCCGATGTCGGCGCGCGCCAGATAAAGCGGGATTCTGACGGCATTATAGCCGAACTCCGCGTCGAACCCATCGGCGGGCGCCGGCTTGGCCTTGAGGCTGACCCAATCGGCCGGAAGTCTGCGCGGCCCGAACTGAGCCGAACGCAGCAGGGCAAGTCCGTCGTCGCTCAGTTTCTGCCAGCGATCGGATGGGGCAAGCAGCGCCATGACGGGGATTGCCTCGAAGATCCAATAGGACGGATTGACGACAGGGCCGTCCTTGCGACCCGGCGAGTTGTAGCCATCGACGCCGGGCATGAGCAGCGTTCGGCCGCCGGCATCGATGACCACATGCAACAGGATCGCCTTCGCCATGTGTGCGGCGGCCTGCAAGTAATCCTTTTTGCTCCAGGCCGATCCTGCCAGCGCCAGCGCGTAGGCAATCAAGAGATCGCCATCCGACGCATTATTCGTATCCGTGACATGCGGCGTGACGGCCGGGTCCCATTTCCAGACGGCAAGCCCGTCGTCGCGCAACAAAAGCTCGGTGCGGGTGAAGTACCAGATCTGCTCGAAATCGGCCTGGTTGTTGGCGAGATAGGCGAGCAGCAGACCGTAACCTTGCCCCTCGCTATGGCTGATGCCGCTGTTGCCGTTGTCGATGATGCGGCCGTTCGCATCGAGGAATTTCGCCTTATAGGCCGTCCATGCCTGGGGATCGAGTGCCGTGCGCTGAGCGATGGCCGGCTGGGCCACCATCAGCGCGGTGGCGCTGCAGATCGCAAGAATGGAGCGTAGGAGCCTCATTCGCGCCTGCCGATCTTGGAGAGAACGCTCGCGGTGCTGACGCCGAGCAGGAAAGAGCCGGCGACGAACAGGAGCGCATAGGACAATATGTTGCTGGAAAGCCAGTTCGCGGCAATCAGGCGATAATTGGTCAGCGACCAGGGCTGCGACACGACGAAGGCGAAGCGAGTGACCGGGACGGTATCGATCTTGCCGGTCTTGCCGGAATAGACCGTGATCCGGCCGCTGATCTGCTGCCAGGTGCTTTGCTCCGTCATGGCCTCGACGCCTGAGCGCAGGTCTCCGGAGCTCGGCGCCGTCACGACGGTCCAGGTTGCGTCATTGGTGGGGTTGGCTTCCTGTGCGATCAGGAAAGTGTTGGCGTTCGACGGCGTGAACACCTGCTCGGAGCTGGGTATGAAGCGCAGCGAACTCAACGTGATATCGAAATTGCGATGCATCCATTGCTGGAACCGCTCCATCTGTCCCTGCAGCAATCCGCCGCTGATGCGGGAGCGCCAATCGGCAATCGTCACCGAGGCTTCCGGCGCGCCTCCCTGACCCGGAGCGGGCGGGCGCCAGGCAACCTGGCTCGATGCCGTGATGTTCATCTGCGTCAGGATGGTCGACGGCAGTTGCGACACGGAGCCTATGAACAACGCGTTGCGGGTGCCGACGGTACTCGGCGAGGCGGTCGGCTCCAAAGTGATGGGGCGGCCGGCGACAAGTGCCATTTGACCGAGTAGGGTCGCGGTCGCGGACAAGGTATCGGCATCTGCGCGATCGATGAAAAGAGCGGTCGGATCGGTTTCCCGATTATAGGGATAGCCGGTCCCGGCAAAGGCGGCGAGGTTGGGGCGCTGCGCGACCCTGGCAAAATCCGGAACGCGGAACCGGCTGGTATCGAACAACGCGAAGCGAGGCGTCGTGCTGGATGTCGCAGCGGGCGCGCAGGCGGAATCCTCATCCGTCATCAGCATGGCCTCGAGCGCGATCGTATTCAGCCCCGGCTTGAAATGACGCATGGTGATGCGGATGGGCAATTGCCGGAAAATGCCGCCGCCGGTCCCCGTGATCGGTTTCGTCGTGGCGATGCTGCCGTTGACATAGACGTCGATGTGGCTCCCCGGCCGTACATCCTTGGCGTAGGCCGCGTCGAGCAGGATGGTGGCTTCGCCATAGGCGTTCGCATAAAAGTCGGACGGGATCGCCACGTTGAAACTGGTGCGGAAACGCCGCCCGGAGAATTCCGTGGTCCTTACGCCCAGCTGTTCGAAGGAAAGGCTGGTGCCGGAATAGATCAGCGGCGCATCCGGCGCGCTCCAGCGTTGTGTCACCAGCAGATCGCGCCGCGTATTGGGATCGCGGTCGGTCGGGGACACGACCATGTCGATCGCAGAGGAGATCGCCTGCCAGGAGGGGCCGCTGACGAGCAGCAACTGCTGGCCGTTGTGAGGATCGGTCGCAAAAGTCGCCAGCGCCCCGCTTTGAGCCGAGGCGGGAACGGCAAATACGGGCTGCAGCTCTGCAGGCGTGCCGACGACAACGGTCATTTTGCCCGGGCCAGGGGGCGGCAGCGAGTCCGTGCCGAACGAAAAGGTCTCGTTCGGCATTCCGCTGAGCAGCGCCAGCCCTTGCGCAAGGCGCAGGATCGGCTTGGTCGTTCCGGGCTGCGCCAATGCAGGCACGACCAGATTGAATTGGGTTTTGCCGGCATCGTTGACGCCGATTGCGCGGATCGCGTCCGTGGTCGACAGTTTTTCCGCATCGCGGCCTGCAAAGCTCAGATAGGTTCTTGCAGGATCGATATCCGACCAGAGTTCGTAGGTCGAGGGGATGTCGCAATCGACACGATGACGTTGCGTTGCCTCGAAGGTGAGCAGGTTTGCGCCCGGCTGCAGAAGCCCTCGCGGGATGTCAAAGCTGATATCGGACTCGTTGTCGGAAGAGCCGATCTGCTGCTGGTGCACCACGCGATCGTTGAGGAGAACCGTGAGCTGCGATGCTTCGGGAGCGACGAGGACCGCGTTCTGATAGGCAAAGTTGAACTTCGCCGGCGCGGCTGCCTGCTCAGGTGTCAGATAGATGGACCAGGACTTGCGGTCGGCTTCGCCCTCAAGCCGCAATTTTGCAAAGGGAACGACATAACGGCGCAATCCGGACGCGGCCGTCTGCGTCTTTTGTGCCGCTTGTGCAGGCTCTTGGGCCGGGGTAGCGGGCACGCTGGTTTGCGGGGTGACTGTTTGCGGCGTCATGGGCGGCGGTTTCGTCGCCAAAGGCGATGTCGTCTGGGGAACGACAGGCTGCGTCGTCGTCTGCGGTGCGATGATCTGCGGCACGATGGGCGGCTCGCCTTTCGGCCGTTCGCCCGACATGTCGAAAGGCGTCGTCTGCGCCTGCGCGGCAGCGGCGGCAAGGAGAAAAATCAGAGCAGGAAGGATGCGGTTCATCAGCTTCTCGCCTTCGCGTCCTGCCGCTGCTGGGCGCGTTCCGAGCCGACACCCCTGAAAAGATAGATCAGGCCGCGGCTGGTCTGATAAAGCGACAGGCTCAGGAACCAGATGGTGCCGCGGATGATGCCGGGGTTGCGGCGTCGCGCCTGCTGGAACTTCGTCCATTGATCGGAATTGGCAAAGACGAGATCGGCAATCAGTCGATGGTCGGCAGCGCCCTTTGGGATGTATTGGCAGCCGATGGCAGTGATGTCTCCCATCTGCTCGATATTGCGGACGACGACCGACAGCGTCACCATCTCGGCGCCGCTATAGGGCTGGAAGCGTATGGTGGCTTCCCGGCCGATCTTGATCGCCTCCATATCCTTGTTGAAGACATTCAACCTGGCGCCGTGGACGGAAACATCCTCGATGGACGCCGAATTCCAGCGGCCGTCGATCCCGAACTCGCTGCGCCGATCGACCCTGACGCGCCGTGAGGAGGCACGCTCCCCGCGTTCCGAGACGACGCCGAGCGCGCAGCCGGAAAGGATGAGGTTGATGATGTTCCAGCCGCCGACGACGAGCGTAACATCGGCTTTATACGGCTCCGCATAGACGCGGTATATGGTGACTGCCAGCGCGATGATCTGAACGGCGAAGATGACGAAAAACGGACGGCTGATTTCCGAAAGCCGGCTGACGGCGATCGACTCGTCCTTGGCCGTGACCTTGAAGGTCGGCTTGCGGGGATTGAGCATGACGGAAACCACGGCGGGCAATAGATGGACCGTCTGCACGTATTCATAGAGCTCGGAAACCCAGGGCCAGCGGAACGAGCCATAAAGGTAGTTCTGCATCATCAGGTTCACGAGCATGTAGGCAAGCGTATAGGCAAGGAACTCGCTGCCAGAGGCCGTAAAGATCTCAAGATCGAAGAACAGATAGAAGAGCGGCGCGAACAGGAATATGACGCGCGGAAACGGAAACAGCCAGAACAGTGTCGAAGACATGTAGCAAAGGCGCTGCGGCAGCGTGAGGCCACGTTTCAGAAGAGGGAAGCGGAAGCGCAGGATCTGCATCATGCCCTGCGCCCAGCGGCTGCGCTGGCCGATGAAGCTGGCGAAGGTCGCCGGTTGCAGGCCGGCAATCAGCGGCTTGTCGACATAGATGCTGTTCCAGCCGGCTCCGTGAAGCGCCAGCGCGGTTTCGCAGTCTTCAGTGATGCTGATGCCGCTGAAGCCGTTTTGCGATTCCAGTGCCCTGCGGCTGAGGACGGCGGCAGACCCGCAGAAGAAGGCGGCGTTCCACTTGTCCAGGCCGCGCTGAATGATGCCGTAGAACATCTCGTTCTCGCTCGGCATGTTATCGAAGGTGCGCAGGTTGCGCTCCAGCGGATCCGGATTGATGAAGAAATGCGGCGTCTGCACGAGAAAAAGCTTCGGGTCGTCCTCGAAATAACCGACGGTTTCGCGCAGGAAATCGCGCGCGGGTGCATGGTCGGCGTCGAAGACCGCGATCAGTTCGCCGCTCGAATGCTCCAGTCCATTGTTGAGATTGCCCGCCTTGGCATGCTCATTGCGCTCGCGCGTCAGGTACTCGACCTCAAGCTCAGCGCAGAGATGCTTGAGCTCATTGTGCCGCGCGATGGCGGCCTGCGATTCCAGAACCTTGGTCGAATTGCGCTTCTGCGCGGTGCCGCCGTCGTCGAGCAGCCAGACCTTGAGCTTGTGAGCCGGATAGTCCATCGCCTTGGCGGAGGCGAGCGTGTTGGCAAGCAGGTTGGTATCTTCGTTATAGGACGGCACGAAGACGTCGACCGTCGGGAAATGCTTCGTCTCGGACGTGCGGGTGGTGCGCGAGGGCAGAGGGGTGGCGACGATGAAAAGGCTGAGCATCAGCATCGCCACGTTGTACATTTCGGCGAGATAGAGCAGCAGCCCGGGTATGAAGTTTTCCGGCTGGTTGACCGGCGGCAGCGTGTACGATGTGCGCCAGTAGACGTAGCGCAGCACGATGGCAGTGCCAAAGGCAAGGGCGACCAATCGCCAGGTGCCTTGCCGCTTGAGGATTTTGATGATCGCCATCATTGTGACGACCACCGTGCTGGCAATCAGCTGGGTTTGAAGGTTGACCGGCAGCGTGATCAGTACGATACCGCACAGCGCTATCACGGCCCATATCAAGATGCTGCGTGCTGTGTGCATCGATGTCCCTTCAAAGGTATTGCCAGCGCGCCATCCTGGCGCACCGAAGCGGTCCCGCTTAGCGGCACGCTCCGAATATGGCAGCTTCTCCGTTACAGTCAGGTAAAGGCACGATGATATTGCTGGCTGTCTTCGCAAGTGGCGGCTGCGCCGCCATGGAGGTGCCTCCGCCTGCACCATTCGTCTGGGACGACTCGTTCGGTCCATCCGGCAAAGGGACGCGTGGCCCGATCATGGGCGGCAAGGCAGGCTGGACCTGTGGCTGCGGCTGGACGACGGCCGGTCTGCGGACGACGACTGGCCGGGTTACGACCGGGCGGTTCTGGTATCCGATATCGATTGGCGCCGTGCGATAAGGCGCCATATCGGGATAGATCATTTCGCCCGGCTTTCCGAGTACGGCATTGGCGCTGCGCGGCCCGCCGAACGGGTTCAATGCGGCGCCGGCAAAGTGACCGGCGATCGTATAGCCATAGACGGTGCCCAGCAACTGTCGCTCCGTCGCGCGGGCATCGCAGAGCCGGATGCGGACCTGAACCATGCCGAAATTGCGTTGCTCCTGAGACGGGGCGAAGCCGGCTTTCACCTGTTGCCAGGCATAGAGGCAGGTATCGCCTGTCCTGCTCTGGCCGGAGGCGTAGCCGAACGGGCCGTAGCTGTTCTGAACGAGAATTGCCGAGCGGGCGAGCCGCACGCCAGGAATGGCCGACGCCATTTCGCGAGCGATCACGCGCTCGTTGATCGTATCGAACGGCCTGCTGCCAAGTCCGGGATTCGAGCCGGTTATGCCAAGAAACTGCACCTTGAGAAAATTCTGGCCGGGAACCGAAGACGAGGTGAAGAGCGAGATCGTCTGTTCCACGTCCTTGGCGTGCCTGCGCTCGACGATATTGACGATCGCCGGTCCGCCGGGAGGCGGAAACGCCAGCGCCTTGTCGCTGGAGACGGTTTCCACGCCGATCGACTGATGGACCTGGCCGGTTGTCGTGCAACCGGTTGCCAGGCAGGCCAGGCTAATCAGCGCTATCGTTCTTTTAGAGTGCATCTTTTGGGATCGCGACAATCGTGTGTGGTCACATTTATCGGCAAATTGCGCGCCGGTTCCGGGAATCAAGTCATTGTATTCGATGTGCCGAATAAAGGTGATTATGGTTAACCAACGGTTAATTTGCTGCCGGCGACGGGCCGGAAGAGGGGAGGAATCCACGTTAAACGCCGTCTTTCGCAGCGATGGCGCGAAAGACGGAGCGCGTGCGGCGCCTCCATCTGCAAGCCTATGAGTTTAAGTTATTTTGATCCGCGGAATGCGATTTGCACGGCCCTGTTCAAGGCGACCGGAAGGACCGACATATGGTTCTCTCCGGGGTATTCCTCAAAGGTGACGGAATCTGCCGACGAGGCCAGCTTTGCCCATCTCTGCGCCATCTCGCGCGCGAGTTCCACCGTGCGCGTCTCCTTTGCGCGTTCCTGTCGCTTCTGCTCATCGGGCGTGCCCTTGTGGAAGGGCGCAAGTGTCTCGCCTTCATATTGTCCGGCGGAAAGATGCAGTTCGATATCGAGGGGACCCGGATGCCTGCTCAGGAATTCGCTCTCCGTCGAAAGAATGCAAGCCTCTTCCCAGTAGATTGCGGGGCTTGCCGAAATCCAGCGGTTGAAGGCCGTTGGTCTTGTGAACAGCGCGTGGAGCGCGAGAAGGCCGCCGAACGAGTGGCCGAAGAATGTCTGGCGCGACCGGTCGACCGGGATCTGCTGCTCGATCCAGGGTTTCAGCTCATCCTCGATCAGCGCCAGGAACTGTTCGGCGCCGCCTGTCCTGACATCCGGCGTGTCGGGATAGAACGGGGGATAGACCCGCCCGGGCGGCGGGCTGAGATCCCAGGAGCGGCGAAGCGGGTCATACGGCTCGTTCGTCGGATAGCCGATGGCGACGATCACGCCTTCGCCGACATTGGTCCCGCCCGGATAGCTCGCCTGCACCTTCAGCGCATCGACGGCCGTCGCGAAACAGGCGTTTCCATCCGTCAGATACAGGATCGGCCACCCCTCCGGCGGAGCGTCCTTGCTGGGGCGATAAAGGAAAATTCTGTGCGGCTGATCGGCATTTTCAAATTTGAGATCGGCAAACGTGCAGCCGGCAAGCGTAACTGGAGCCGATGCGGCTGATGCTTTGGACGATGTCGGGGACATGGCTTCTCCGGCTGATCGAAAATGGGGCACTCGATTAAGAATGCCGTCATTTGAAAGATGATTAAATTACTCATATTATTGGAATCGCGATCTGGCAAGCTGGCCGGGCTGTTGTGGAAATGTAATTTAAGGTTGCAATCCCGCGCTGCGTTGCGCGACCGGTTTGGCTATCTGCAACATATGTTCGAAATCCGTAAAAAAGATGACTATTATACTCATGTATTCTTGACGCCGCCTGCACCTGCGAACTAACTTGCGCCGTCTTTGTCAGGAACGGGTAGGTGAAAAGCGATTATGAATCAGGGGTCGTACAGTAATATCAACGGTTTGGTGGGGGCCAGATTCCGTCTTGCGAGCGGCGCGACCGCGCTTGCCACAATGTTTGCATTGGGCGGAAATGCCCTCGCGCAGGATTCAGCCGGCAACAGTGGCGATGCCACCCAACTGGCGCCGATCATCGTCAGCGGGCAATCGAGCGGTGAAAGCGACAATACGACCGTAACGGCCAAAAAGAGCCAGGGCGCCACCAAGATCGATACGCCTCTGGTTGAAACGCCGCGTTCCGTTTCGGTCGTGACGAAGAAAGAACTGGAGGAGCGTGGCGCGCAGGATATCACCGAAGCCGTGCGCTACTCCGCCGGTGTCCAGACCGGCGCGTATGGCTTCGATCCGCGCTTCGACCAGATTATTATCCGCGGCAACGACATCACGACCGACGGCGACTATCGGGACGGATTGCGGCAGCCCTACATGAACTACGGGATGTTCCGCACCGATCCCTACGCGCTTGAACGGGTCGAGGTTATCAAGGGGCCGGTTTCCGTGCTCTATGGCGCCGGTTCGCCGGGCGGCATCGTCAACAAGGTGTCGAAGCTGCCGACGGAAGAAACGATCAGGGAAGTCGGTGTTGTCTATGGGACGTCTGACCGGGCCCAGACGATGTTCGATTTCGGCGGCCCCGTCACCAAGGACGATGATAGCCTGTTGTACCGGATCGTCGGTCTGGCACGAAAGGGCGACACCAATTTTCATATCGCCGACGACCGCTATTTCATCCAGCCATCCTTCACCTGGAAGCCTGATGACGCCACGAAATTCACGGTCTACGGTTCGGCGCAATCGAGCGAAAACGATGCCAATGTCGGCGCCCTGATCGGCCCCGACGGCAACGTGCTCGATCTGCGCGACAGCGATCCGGACTACGACTATCAGAAGACGCGGCAGCAGCAGATCGGCTATCAGTTCGAGCACGAGTTCGATGGCGGCTTCACCTTCCGCCAGAACCTTCGCTTCTCGCATCTGGATCTGAAGGCGCGCTATCTCAGTACCATCGACTGGACCGATACGATCGCGCATCGCAATGCGACTTCGATCCGGGACGCGATGAATGTCTTCCAGGTCGACAATCAGCTGGAATCGAAATTCGACACAGGTCCCGCGGCCCATACCATGCTGGTCGGTCTGGATTATACTCATGTCAACGATTCCTTCGGGCTGGGCATGGATGCGACGACCAGCCCCGCCTACGACTTCGATATTTCCCATCCGACCTACGGCGTTTCCGGGCCGACGCCGGATTATAATCTCAGCACGGTCAGCGCCAGCCTGCAGCAGATCGGTGCCTATGCCCTCGACCAGATCGAACTCGATAAATGGCGCTTTACGGTTGGCGGACGGCAGACATGGGTCAAGCAGTCAACGGATACGACGGACGTATCGTCCGGAACGACCACGGACGATAATCTCAGCAAGCACGCATTTTCGGTCCAGACCGGTGCTCTCTATCTCTTCGACAACGGTATTGCACCGTTCACCAGCTACTCGACCTCCTTCAATCCGGTCACGCAGCGATCCGCATCCGGCAGCATCCTCGATCCGACGAAAGGTGAACAATACGAGCTCGGCGTAAAGTATCAGCCACCCGGCACCGATATTCTGCTGTCGGCGGTAGCCTATCACCTCGTCGAGAAGAACAAGCCCGTTCTGGTCGATCCCCTGACCGCGATCTACGCTTCGCTCGGGGAGGTGACGAACAAGGGTATCGAGCTGGAAGCCAGGGCGACCGTCACCGATGGCTGGGACGTGATCGCATCCTATTCCTATAATCATTCCGAAATCACGCGCGGCGACGATGCGGGCAACGCCCCTGCCGTGACGCCGCAGCACATCGCCAGCCTGTGGTCGAACTATACCTTCCAGGAGGATTCGGCGGCAAACGGACTGACGGTCGGAGCCGGCATCCGCTACACGGGCGAAAACTATACCAGCACGGCCAATACCGACAAGAATGGCGGAAGCTTCTACATGGACGCGGCGCTTTCCTACGATTTCGGCGCAATCGACCAGAAATACAAAGGTCTGACGGCGTCTGTGGATGTCCGCAACATCGCCAACCGCCGTCTGACGGTCTGCAATGAAGGCTATTGCTACCTCGGACAGGGCCGCAACATCACGGCATCCTTGAAGTACCGCTGGTAAATCTATTGCAGGCGCTGTGTTTTTTCCACGGCGTCTGCCGTTCCCGAGGCGGCCTGCAGAGCGGTGAACTCTGCTTCCTTTTTCCCGATCCGGCTTTATGCCGGATCGGGCGCAATCGCTCGCCAATTAAGAACCGCCAGGGAAGTTTCAGGAAAAGTGCGCAGCGGCTTTCCGTCCGGGATCGCGTAAAAACAAAGCGATAGAGCGGAGCTTGAAAGCACGGCGCCGGCTCCGGAGGATCTTTGCTTGTTCGTCCTGGGCTTTGGATACGGGCAAAGCGCCCGCCCGCAAAGGGGGATGCTTCCATCCACCTGGCTTGTAAACTGGGAAAAGCGCCTTTGCGCCTGACTTCTGGCTCCTGCGGACTTAAACGGTCCTGCGACGTTTCATCAGCAGCACCAGCAGCAGCGGCGCGCCCACCAGCGCCGAAACGAGACCGGCCGGCATCTGATAGGGGAAGGCGGCCATTCTGCCGAACCAGTCGGCTAGCACCATGAGGCTGCCGCCGGCGAGTGCTGCGCCGGCAAGCTGAGGGGCGGCACGCCGCAGACCAAGTTCGCGGGCCAGATGCGGCCCCATGAGGCCGATGAAGCTCAAGGGGCCGACGACCAGGGTGGCGGCGGCCGTCATTGCCGCAGCAAGCGCAAAAAGGCAGGCGCGCGCGCGATTGACGCGGATGCCGATCGCCTGCGCTGCCTGCGGGCCGAGCGGCAGAAGGTCCAGCCACCGATAGGCGAGAAAGGAAAGCGCAAGGCCCGCAGCGGCGGTAAACATTGTAGAAATTGCTCGTGGCGTATCAATAAGATAGGTAGATCCGCTCATCCATTGCAGGACGATCATCGCACGCGGATCGCCACCGGCTGCAAGCATGCTGATGAAGGCATCCAGCATGGCTCCGAGTGCGATCCCGGTCAGAAGTACCCGCTCCGGCGCAAAACCGGATCGGATGCCGAAAAGAAAGATGGCAATGAGAACGGCGAAAGCGCCCATGCCGCCGAAGCCAAGCTGCGCGGCCATGCCGGGTGCAGGCAGGAGAAAGAGCGCGGCGGTGACGCCGAGCGTCGCGCCCGCGGAAATGCCCAGCACCTCCGGACTTGCCATTTCATTGCCGCTGAGCCGTTGCAGGATCGCGCCGACGACCCCCAACATCGCGCCGGCGGCGAAGGCGCCGACGATACGCGGCAGGCGATAGGGCAGTACCTCGACCCAATGACCATAGGTCAGAAGCGTCCATGCGCCATCCGGGGCTCGACCGAAGAAGATTGCGCCGGCCAGCAGAAGCAGGAACAGCGGGACCGCGGCAAACAGCAGTTTTCGTGCGCGCCCGGCGTGGTTTGCATTCTGTGCGGGGTTCGGCGCATTACGTTGCACCGTCTTCAGGCGTGGCAGCATCAAGAGCAGCAGCGGAGCGCCGAGCAATGCGGTGATGGCTCCCGTCGGAAGGAAAGTCGAGGATGCTCCGGACAGGAGTATCGAGGCTTCATCCGTCAGAAGCAGCAATCCCGCTCCGATAAGCGGCGCCCAGATGAGTTGACTTTTCATGTGACGGGCGCCGGCAAGCTGAGCGATGCGCGGCGCGATCAGGCCGATGAAACCGATGACGCCGACCGCGCTGGTAACGACGGCGGCAAGCGCAATCGCTATGCAGACAGAGACGATGCGCGTGCGCTTCACCGAAAGGCCAAGTCCGCTCGCGCCGCTATCGCCGAGTTCCATGAGCGATAGCGGCCGCACCATCAAGGAGGCGGCGATGGAAAGAGCGGCGATTTTCGGGAGAAGGGACAGCGGAATGGTCCAGCTTTGCTGTACCAGCGATCCGGCGCCCCAGATGAAGAGGCCGGAGAGGTAGCGATCGTTCATCAGCACGAGAATGGCCGAGAGCGCGCCGCTCCAGACGCCGACGATCAACCCGGCCAGCACCAGCGCCAGCGGCGAGAAGCCGCGCCTTGAGCCGATGAGGAAAACCACGGCTGCGGCTGCTGCGCTGCCGAACAGGGCGACTGCGTCGCGGCTGAGGCCTTGAAGGGCGGGAAAGGCGAGCATGACGGTGACGAGCGCCAGGTTGGCGCCGGCGGAAATGCCGAGCGTGGAAGGCGAAGCCAGTGGGTTGCGCAGGACTTGTTGCAGCAGGCTGCCCGACAGCGAGAGCGCGGCGCCGGCCAGCAACGCGGTGGCGATCCTCGGCAGCGTCGAGTAAAGCAGCAGCAGGCGTTGCGGGTCGTAGCCGGCATCCTGCTCCAGCAGCCGCGAAAAGTCCGGCGCCAGCTGGCGCCAGACGAGGAGGCCGGCAAGCAGCAACAGCGTCAGCGCCACGGCGGGAGCGCCGAGCCTGTTATCGGCTTCGAGACGGGTCATGCGACTTTTTCCAGATGGTCGAGCAAGATGCGCGCAAAGCGCTCCGCTTCCTGCACCATGCCGAACATTAGCGTGCCCGGCAGTACGGATACGCGTCCGGCCCGCACGAACGGGAGACTGGTCCACAGCGGGCTGTCCTGCAGGTTGTCGAGGACATTGGGCGGAAGAAGGGGTTCGAAGGCGATCAGGCGAAGGTTTTGGTCGAGCGTCGCCAATTGTTCGATGCCGATCGTTTCAAAGCCCCAGTAGTCGCCCGGCCCGGTCCACGCATTCCTGAGGCCGATTCTGGTCATGACATTCTGATAGAGGCCGGCGCCGCAATAGATGCGCGCATGACGCTGGTCGACGAAATTGACGAGCGCCAGCGGCGGCGGATCGAGTTTCTTCACGCGGCTTGCGCATTCGTCGAAGAATGTTTCCGAGCGGGCGAGGAACTCTTCTGCCTGCGGCCGCCGGCCGATGACATCGGCCAGCAGGCGGGTAGCCGCAATGGAACGCTGCAACGCTTGGCCGCCCTCGGCATAGATGGTCAATTCCAGGACCGGAGAAATCGCTTCCAATCGAGGCTTCAATGACGCGAGATAGGGCGTCGTCAGGATCAGTGCCGGCTTGACGCTCGCCAGAACCTCGAGATTGATCTCGCCGGTGGTGCCTAGATCGATGACGCCGGGCGGCATTTTCGGTTCCACGACCCATGTGTTCCAATCGGCAAGCGAGGCGATAGCCGCCGGCGTGACACCGAGCGCAAGCAGCGTCGATGCCAGCCCGTAATCGAGGGAAACAATCGGCCCGGCTATCGTTTCGGCCGCCGCTCGCGCTTGCGGCACGGCAAGGAGCGTCGCAGCGGCTAACAGGGCGCGGCGCGATAGCATCGGCTTCTCGAAGCTGCGGTCAGATGACATAGGCCAGCGGCGTTCCATGCACGGGATGGGCGGTGACGCCCATATTGGCACCGTAGATCGTATGCAGTGTCTCGGCTTTCATGAGGCTTGACGAAGGGCCTGCGGCAATCAGGCGTCCTTGCTTCAGAGCGTGCAGATGGTCGCAGAAATGTGCGGCGGCATTGATATCGTGCAGGACGAGGATGACGCTCAGGTTCTTTGTCCGGCAGAGGTCCCGCACGAGCCCGAGTATTTCCATCTGATGAGCGATATCGAGCGCCGATGTCGGTTCGTCGAGCAGCAGGCAACGGCTGTCCTGGGCTACCAGCATGGCAATCCAGACGCGCTGGCGCTCGCCGCCGGAAAGCGTGTCCACCATCCGGCCCTTCAGGCTGTCGACGTGGGTCAGATGCATGGCGGTCTCGACCTTTTCCCGGTCGAGATCGGTGAAGCGTCCGAGCGCGCCGTGCCAGGGGTAGCGGCCGCACGCGACAAGCTCTTCCACCGTCATGCCCGCAGCCGAGGTCGTGTCCTGCGGCAGATAGGCGACGGCGCGCGCGAAGGCGCGCATATCATAGGAGCCAGCAGCGACACCGTCGAACAGGATGCGCCCGCCCGTCGGCTGAATCTGCCGCGCCAGCAACTTGATCAGGGTGGATTTTCCAGAGCCGTTATGGCCGATCAGCCCGGAGATTTCGCCCGCATTGAAGCTGACGTCGAGCGGATGAAGAATGGTTTTGCCCTCGACTTCGAAACGCAGGCCTTCCGTTGCGAAAACTGTCGCATGGTACTGGTCGTTTCGGGTGGTCGCTTCGTCTTTCATAATCTTTCCTGCTGAAGCCTTGTGGCTTGATGAGATGCGGATTGCCGGGAAACCGGCCCGGTTAACCGATCGAGGTGGATGGCGTGCCGATGCGGAGACATGGCCGTCAGCCTCGCATCTCCCGGATCCGGTTGGGCCGGTTCCGTCTGTGATCGCCGCCTGCCGCACGACTATGCCCCGTTTCGAGGGAGATGGCCGCCAGGCAGCGCGAATGCGCCTCGCGCAGGAGACCGCAGACCAGCGCACAGGATACGCCCGCCTCTTTGGCGATGATATTCTGGGGGACATCGTCGAAATAGTGCTCCTCATAGAACTTGCGGGTTCTTGCGGGCATGGATTCGACCGTGCAGCGGAACGCCTTGTAGGCTTCGGCCTCATGGAGATGTTCCTCGGGGCTTCCATAGGCCGACGTGTTGCCGCCCACCTCTTCTTCGACAAACAGGCCGCGTTCATATTGAAGGCGCCGCATGTGGTCTGTCGCCAGATTGCGCACCATGCGCATCACATAGGGGGCGGGCGCGGCTATATCTTCCCTGAGCGGCTTGGAAACCAGTTGGAGGAGAACTTCCTGAACGACATCTTCCGCCAAACTCATGCAGCCCGTGATCCTGCGCGCAACGGAAAGAAGCTTCGGATAGGCGTGCAATGCTGTTTGGAGCTGCTCATTGGACGTCGACTGCAAGTGGTTGGCAATCATCTTGGGCTCTCGCTGAAATCCAAAGTTGCATTCCGGTGTGCCCCTCTTTTTGAAGGGACCCTATAAAACATGATAATAATAGTCAAGATACGGAAGGCGAAAAGTGAAGGGCTTCTAAAATTCGAATTATCCCTATGATTCCGCAGTGATATCAAAGGAATCTCGTTAGGAAGTCCCGTTCCGCATGATGTCGCCACAGCAGCTCCGTGGTGGCATTGGATGTCGCAACGGCCCAGTGAAAATGTTGGGATTCCTCCCCATCGAAACGACCCGAACGGATCGCGATCGGCTCTCCTAGGGGCGGAGCTTCAACGCTGGAAGTTGTACCATCCGGATCGAGCGTCACAGTCTGCGGGTTGGCGAGAAAGCCCTCGCCGAGCAACTTGAGCGCGGCCTCTTTTCGAACCCAATAGGATAGAAGGACCGTCCGTCTTGCTTCTGCCGCCAGCCTTTGGACGCGATCGAGCTCCTGATCGGAAAGGATCAGCGGCATGATTTCGAATGCAATCTCTTCCGGGAAGGCATCGAGCCTTTCGATATCGATGCCGACACGACCACCATGGCAGACGGCAAGAGCCAGCCGGTCTCCCGAATGCGAGAGATTGAAGTCGATCTCGGGATAATCACACAGGTAGGGTCTGCCGGACGGTGTGATGGCGAGGGAAAGAGCCTGCGGCGCGCAGCCGACCATATTGCCGATGATGCTGCGGCACAGGACTCGCCCGGCGACGAAGAGACGGCGTGCCGCCGATGATCGGAATGCCGCGGCACGCTTTTTCTCCATCACGCTCAGCATGGAGTCCGGAATGTGAAGTCCATCGCGCAGATGCAGGCTGTGGAGCTCGATCGGCGCGCGTCCTTCTCCCTCTCGGAAGGCTGCCACTTTATTCGGCGGCCTGTCCCATATGGGTGGCAAGTCCCGGCGCGCGTCCGGGTGTCTCCCATTGAACGATCGGATCGAGCTGACCGAGATCGAAATGCTCGCGGCCAAGCAAGGCGTTGGCGATGACGGCGCTGCGCCACGCGGCCAGGCTGAGCTGTGGTTCGGCGATGCCGTGGCTGTGACGTCCGGCATTGAGCACAAAAATGCGATTGTCGCGCGGGCCATCCCATGCCAGCGAGAAGTCGCTTGCCAATACCGGCTCGCCGATGGCGCTCAGCTCGATGCGGTTTTCGAGCGAGTGCAGGAATTCGGGCAGCACGAAGCGGTAGCCGGTCGCAAGCACGATCATGTCGACGGCGAGCGTTTCGATGCTGTTGTCGAAGCCGTTGCGCATGCTCAGGGAAATTTCGGGGCCGTCCTGGTCGGCCGCGATGACGTCGCGAAACGGGCGCAGCGAGATGCCGCGATCCGGGTGGGCGGCGGCCTCCAGCTTCCGCTCGTAGAGCCGGCGATAGAGCTTTTTCAGGGTCGACGCGGAGACGCCGTCGCTCGCAAGCACCTGCCGGCGTGTATGCAGAAGCCGCAATTCCTCCGGAAGCCCATGGAAGCGCTCCATATAGGCAGGCGTGAACAGCTCGTTGGTGAAGGGGGTCGCGTCCAGCGGTTCGAAATTCGGCCGGCGGCTGATCCAGTGAATGACCGAAACCTGATCCAGATCGAGAAGCGCATCGACGATTTCCGCACCGCTCTGGCCGCCGCCGATAACGGCAACGCGCGGCGCTTTCACATCGCCAAGTCGTGCTGCTGCTTCGCTGCTGTGGAAAGTCCGCGAATTTGGCAGCTGTTCCGCCCAGGCGGGCCGGGCCGGGATCTTGCCGACGCCGACGGAGAGATTGCGGGCGCCGATGGCGCCGTCGTGCGTGGCGATGGAGAAAAATCCGTCATCGGCATGGACTTCCCGCACGCCCGCGCCGAAGCGAAGCGATGTCAACCCACGCGCGACCCATCCGAGATAATCGGCGAATTCCTTACGCGGGACCGCCTCGTACTCCGCATTGAGAAACTGATAAAACCGTTTATGCGCAACAAGATAGGCGAGAAAGCTCCAGGGACTCGTCGGGTTTGTCGCTGTCACCAGATCCTTGAGGATGGAGGTCTGCATTTCCGCGCCCGGCAGCATCATTCCCGGATGCCAGGCAAAGGATGGGCGCCGCTCGAAGAAGCGCACCGAGAGCTGCGGTATGGAATCGAGCTGGGCAGCAAGGCTGAGGTTGAACGGACCAATTCCGGCCCCGGCGAGGTCGAGCACGTACGATGTCATGATGCAGCTCCAGAGTGATGTCGAAAGTGGGGGTTACTTGACGATGTCTGCGGACAGTGTGCCCGGTGCGAAAGCGTGATCGAGCCGCCGCGCGAAACGTTGATGGAACGGCGTCTTGCCGATGATCGTCAGATGGTTGGTGCCGGTGACGATCTCCGAGGCCGTTGCATTCGGCGAGTAGCGGCGCCAGTCGATCACGTTGAGGGCGCGCGTGAGGGAGTCTTCGGCGGCAAAGGCGTGGATGCGAAAATCCGAAGGCGCGAGGCGGTAGTTTCGGAAGATCATCGCGTTGTCGATGAGGATCCAGAACGTATGTTCTTCCGAACCGATGTCCGGACCGTCTGTGGGCAGTTTGACCTTATGCTTGACGATATGGTGGAGAAACTGCTCGTAGACTTCCTCGTTCATCGCCGCAAAGAGCCTCTTCCAGTCCTCGCGCATCGGCGTGGCGGCGAGCCAGCTCTGGACCGCGGCATGGGTGCGATCCCGGATGCCGTCTTCGAAGCGCGGCATGATGCCGAGCGTGAATTCCTCGTCCATGTCGCAGACGTCGACCATGCCGATCATGCGCAGATCGATATCGCTGCCGATCTGCCTTGCGGCCTCATAGGCAAGCAGCCCGCCCCACGACCAGCCGAGAAAGGCGCACGGCCGCCCCTTGGCTTTCTTGCGCACGGCCTCCGCATAACGCGCCGTGATGTCTTCGACGCGGGTGCTGAGCGTTTTGGTTTCGGTCAACGAATAGCAGATGAAGCCGGTCGCCGGTTGTTCCGGGCCGAGATAGTCGACGAGACGCATGTATTCGCGCGTGCTGACGAGGAGGCCGGGGAAGCAATAAAGCACCGGTCGCTCTCCGTTCCTGCGGAGATAGACGACATCGACACCCGTCTCGTCCCGGCTGCCTTCGATGGCAAGCGCCAGATCGCGGATGGTCGGATGGTTGAACATGTCGGCGATCGAAAGCGGCCATTCGGGATGGCGTCTCTTCAGGCGCGAAACGATGCGCACGGCTGCCAGCGATTGCCCGCCGATATCGAAGAAATTCTCCGTGACGCCGATGTCGCCGATGTCGAGAATTTCCTTCCAGGCTTCGAGGATCGCTTTTTCCTTGTCATTGGCGGGAGCGATCATTTCCCGTTCCATGCGTGGTGGCGGCAGGGCCGCGCGGTCCAGCTTGCTGTTCGGCCCCATCGGCAGCCTGTCGATGATCATGATGGTCTGCGGCACCATATAATCCGGCAGTGCGGCCACGGCCGCGCGGCGCAGTTCCGTGACGCCGAGCGTCTCGCCCTCACGCGCAACCACATAGGCGACGAGCGAGCTGCGGCCACCCTCGTTGTGTAGCAGTACGACCGCCTCCGCGACGCGCTGGTCGGAGCGCAGCACGGCTTCGATCTCGCCGGGCTCTATTCGAAAGCCGCGCAATTTGATCTGATGATCGACACGGCCGGCGAATTCGACGATGCCGTCTTCCCGCCAGCGCCCGAGATCGCCCGATTTATAGAGACGTCCGCCGGGCGTGAACGGATCCGCGATGAAGCGGTCTGCCGTGAGCTCCGGCTGGCCGAGGTAGCCGCGCGCCAGGCCGCCGCCGCCGATGTAGATTTCGCCGATCACGCCGACGGGAACGGGCGCAAGATCGGCATCGAGTACGTAGATGCGCCGGTCGCCGACGCCGCGGCCGATGGGTGCGACCGTCCCCTCGAAACGGGTTCCTGCCGGTATCTTCCATATCATCGGCGTCATGATGGTTTCTGTAGGCCCATAGCCGTTGATCAGCAGCTGCGCCTTGAGGTTTTCGGTGATCATGTCGAACACCGCCTGCGACAACGCCTCGCCGCCGAAGGAATAGAGCCGCAGCCGCGGGATATCGTCATTTTCACCGGCATATTCGGCAAGGCCGCGCACGTAGCTGGTAGGCAGGCTGGCATTGTTGACGCCGTGTCGCTTCATCATCGCGAAGGCGTCTTCCGGCGTCGCGAGCTTGTCCTGTGTCAGGACCACACCGCCGCCTGCCATCAAGGGTACCATCCAGCGTTCATGACCGCCGTCGGAGGTGAAGGGAAGAACAGGATATTCGCAGGACTCTTCGCTCATCTCGTAGATGCGCAGGGTTGCCTTGCAATGATGCGCCAAAGGCCCGTGCTCGACCGCGACTCCCTTGGGAACGCCCGTCGACCCGGAGGTGTAGATCACATAGGCGAGTTGCTGCGGGGCGACCACGGTCGCGGGCGCTTCGCTGCTTTCCGACGACAGGTCGGTTGCATCGAGATCGAGGAAAGGCGCCTCAATGTCACTTGGCAGGCGAGCGATATGTCGGGTGCGCGAAACGACGAGCGCAAGGCCGGGGGCCGTGAGGATATGGCGGTTGCGGGCTTCCGGATGGTCCGGCTCGACAGGCGTGAAGGCGCCCCCCGACTTCAGCACGGCAAGAATGGCGACGATCGCGTCGATCGATTTCTCTATCGCGATGGCGACGCGCTTTTCCGGCCCGATCCCGAGCGAGATCAGACGGTGCGCCAGCCGGTTGGCGGCGGTCTCCAGTTCTCCATGCGTTATCGATTTCTCCCCTTGCGCGACGGCAAAGGCATTTGGCCGTCGCCTCGCCTGCGCGCAGATGACCTCGTGGATCGGTGTGCCATCGTCCGGCTCGGGCGCATCGGGATAGGGGGCGGAGAGCCTGTCCAGCTCCTCGGCCGAAACGAACGAAATGTGCTTGATCTGCTTGCCGGGATCGCTGCCGAGGCTTGAGAGCGCGATGGCGAGATCGTCGGCAAAGCGAGTGATCTGCTTTCGTTCATGCTTCTGCGGATCGAAACCGATGCCGATGCGGAGCCTGTCGCCGGACATGGGGGAAACGGTTACGACCAGCTCAGCGTCGCGGCGCGCCGGAGGTTCGACGGCACTGCGGACCATGAACGCGCTCGATGCGGTTTGCGCGAAGCTGACGGGCGGCCGCACATCGAGAAGCGTCTTGACGAGGCCGGTCGTGTCGAAAAGCTCGTCCCGCCGCAGGAGGGCGTCGGCAAGCGCCTCGAAGGGCACGGACTGTCCGGCGGCGCTCTCGGCCTCTGCCGCGAATGTTTCGCGGGCATCGCGCAGCGTCATGGCGCCGTCGAGTTCCGCCGTCACGATCAGTATATCTTCGCCGCGGGCTGCGATCGTCTGTCTTTCCGGTCGTGTAACCAGTCCGATCCTCTGCGTTCCGTATCCGGAATGGCGGCGCAGAGCGATGCCGAGGGCGGCAAGGATGTCGCGGGACAGTTCCGCCATCGATTGCGACTGAAGGGGCCGGGATGAGTTGGAGACCTCAAGCATATGCTCGAACCACGCCTCGTCGACGATATCCTTCTCAGCCGATGTTTGCGGTGCAAGCGAGGCGATATTTTCCTGCGCCGTCAGGCGCTGGAACCAGAAATCGACCAGTTCGGGTGCGGGCCGGCGCAGTGCATCGCCGCCGGCCATCCACGATGCGGCGTCGGGAAGTGTCGTCTGCGCAATGTCCACCGGTCCATTGCCTTCGATATTGCGCAAAAAATCGGTTGCGAGCAGGTTGAGCGTCGCGGCATCGGCGAGGATGGCATGAAGGGAAAATACAACTCCCAATGCTTGCCCGTTCCGCGTCAGAAGAATGAATCGGGCCGGATTGCCATCGGTAAGATCCATGGTCCGGGCGCGTTCGCGCGCGGCGGCCCCAAACAGCGCCTCGTCCACATCCTCGCCAGCCTTCAGATCCGTCTCGATCATGCCGACCGTGCCGTTGTTTTTCAGGATCTGCCGGACGGCCCCACCGGCGCGCGCCTCGAATTCCGATGTTATGAGGGGATGTTGCCGGGAAAGCGTTGAAAGCGCTACGTGCGCAGCGGCCAGAGAGACCGGCGAAAAGGCAACGGCGAGTATTTGTCGCCCATAAACGACTTCGTTCCCCGTCTCGGACAGAAGCCAGATGCGCGACTGTGCCGGCGACAGCAAGCATTTGGCGACGTAGTCCGAGTCATTTACTGCCTTGGCGTTCCGATCGTGGATGGTCATTTCTTCGCCAATCTCCCCAAATGCATTTCAATGAATGTCAAATCAATCAAAATACAACAGTGTATACTTCTATATATCTATAACAGATATATAGTTAAATCGATTGAATGACGTGATATTCCTGTATTTGTATGGTCGGATGTTCCGAGAAATACATTGATGTAGCAGCATGACGAATCAAGATGATCCAAATTCAGCAAAATTTCGAAAAATATTTTCGGAAAATATTTTGAATTCCGCGCGCAGCCATTCGTCACTGTGAAATTGGCGCCGTGCGTGATCGGTCGATCATGAGTGGCGCAGCTCTGAAAAATGGAGAAGACGCATGGATGCTTCGGTCGCGATGAGGAGTGATAAAACGACGGAGCGATCTTTTGATCCATGCCTGCCGGCATCGGGTTTTTCGAGCAGCGCACTTGCCAGCGGCCAGCCGCTCATCGTGTCACCGGGGCAGGCGTCGGGCGGCTTCCGCGTCGAATATCATGGGGTGCAGGTCGCCTCTGGTTATTTTGCGGGTCCCGCCGCCAATCGATTGGTCTTCGACACTTTGTCTGCGACCGTGTCGTCGGTTTCGGGCGACGATATCGTCAATGCCGTCTTGGAGGCGGTTCTGGCGTGCAATCCGCAGCCGGCCTGCTTCGAAGTCGAGGTGGCGGACCGTGATCTTGCCGCCCGCCTGCAGGAGGCGGGCGCGATCGAGAGGCGCGCAGAGCGCCTGATCGTGCGACCGGAATCCTTTTTTCAGCTGGCAAAACCCTGGCTTGGAAGCACTCCGAAAGCTTATCCGGAGGTGCCCATCCTGACGAATGGCGCCCTTCATCCCCAAAGGCCGCCGAAGCCCGCCGGCCGCGTCTATAGTCGCTTCATTCCCTGGCTGAACACGCAGCTTGGCTTCCATGTCGCCGATATCGAGGCCGACCTTGCGCATTTCCATCGCTGGATGAACGATCCGCGGGTTGCCGCCATATGGGAGGACGGCGGCGATCTGTCCTACCATCGCGATTTTATCGCCGGTCGCCTTGCCGATCCGCGCACATTGCCGCTGATCGGAACCTTCGGCGGCGTTCCCTTCGGATATTTCGAGCTCTACTGGGCAAAAGAGGACCGGATTGGCCCCCATTACGATGCCGATGGCTATGATCGCGGCTGGCATGTGGCGATCGGCGAAGACGATTTCCGCGGCAAGGCCTTCGTCAGCGCCTGGCTGCCGTCGCTGATGCACTACATGTTTTTAGCCGATCCGCGCACCCGCCGCATTGTCGGCGAGCCGATCCATCATCACGCGCAACAGATCCGCAATCTCGACCGCTCCGGCTTCGCCAAGGTCAAGCACATTCAGTTTCCGCACAAGAAGGCGCTGCTGGTCATGCTTCTGCGCGAGCGTTTCTTCATGGATCGGTTGCTGTCGCCGGATCTGAGCGGCCTCTCCGGCGAGGATGGCCGGCCTGTCCCTGGATCGCTGCCACGAGGCGCCGCGTGATGAAGGCTGCCGTCGATATGAACGATCCGCGCATCAGGCGGCTCGTTCTGACGGTCGCGCTCCCGGCGGTCGCCGGGCTGGCCGCCAGCGCCGGCCATCATGCGATCAACGCAATCTTCCTCGGCGCTCTCGGGCCGGATGTCCTGGGCGGTATCAGTCTGGTCATGCCGCTGTTTTTGCTGGTGGCGGCCGCAGGCGAGGGGCTTGGCATCGGGATTGCCACGCGGCTGGCGCGTCATCTCGGCGAGGGCGATCTGAAGGCCGCCTCCTCGGTAGCCGCAACGGCGCTGGCGGCGACGATCCCGCTCGGCATTGTCCTGTCCGTATTGATCTTTTTTAGCCTTCCCGATTTTGTCGGCGCTCTCGGCGCAAGCGAAAATCTCCTGGGGCCCGGGCTCGATTACGGACGGTTGCTTGCTTTCGGCCTGACATTCGGGCTGTTGCAGGCGATCTGCGATTTCATCGCCATAGCCGAGGGAAACTCGCGCTTCTCGATGATGGTGCTGATCGTAAGCTTTGCCTTGAATGCAGTCCTCGATCCCGTCTTCATCTTTTTCTTCAAGCTCGGTGCGTCCGGCGCGGCGCTTGCCACCATTGTTTCCTCGCTCGCAGCGCTTGCATGCTATGCCGATTATTTCCTCCGTGGTCGCGGCACGGTGAGAGTGACCGGCGGGCCGATATGCTGGCGACTGCTTCTGCCGATCGCCAAAATCGGCATTCCCGCCGCCGCGACGAGCATCATGACCGGTATCGGCTTTCTCGTCCTGATACGGGCGGCCGCGATCCACGGTGGCGATACTGGCGTGGCCGCTACGGCGATCGCCATCCGTTTGATGACTCTGGGGCAGCTTCCGCTGTTCGGCTTCTGCTTGGGAGCCCAGAGCGTCGTCAGCCATGCCTTCGGCGCCGGCGACGCCGAGCGGTTGAAGGCGGCAATCCGGTTCATGCTGGCCGTAACGGTGCCGGTCGCCTTGCTCTATTCTGCCCTGCTGTTCTTCGCCGCCGAACCGATCGTACGCCTGTTCACGAACAATGCCGGGGTGGCCGATGAGGCAACCGCCTGGCTACGGGCGCTTTTTCCGGTATTTCCGCTCGCAGCCTTTCAATCCGTGCTGCTCGTGATGCTGCAATCGCGGGGCCGGGCGGGTTTGTCTGCGCTCGTGGGATTGGCGCCGCAGGGCTATCTGCTGATCCCGCTTCTGTTCACGTTGCCGCTCTGGATGGGTTTTGCCGGCGTTTCCGCCGCAACCGCGGCCGCAGCCGTCCTTGCCGCCATTCTCGGTGTTTTCGTCGCGCGGCGGGAATGGCTTGCGATTCTGCCGGCCGATGTAACAGGCCCATTGGCTGGCCAATCGACACTTCACCCCTGACCACGAGGAACGTCATGAACGAGACGCCGAGATTCGATGCTTACAGAAATGCCATTCCCGACGCGCTGATGCCGGCTCGCGACGATCCGTTCGATGCAGCCGTGCCGCCGATCTACCAGACATCCCTATTCCTGTTCGACAACTACAAGGAGCTCGAGGATGTCTTTGCCGGTCGTTCGAAGAAGCCGATCTATTCGCGCGGTGACAATCCGACCGTGCGGCTTCTGGAGCGCAGGATCGCCGAGATGGAAGGCGCGGAAGAGGCGCGCGCCTTCTCAAGCGGCATGGGCGCCATCGCGGCCGCGATCCTTGCTTTCGTTGGTCCGGGCGACCGCATCGTCACCGTGCGGCACGTCTATAGCGACGCTTTCCGTTTCTTCGAAAAGGTTCTGAAGCGGTTCGGCGTAGCCGTCGACTATATCGACGGCACGGATACGGAGGCCATGCTTGCCGCTTTGCCCGGCGCGAGGCTCGCCTATCTCGAAAATCCGACCTCCATGGTCTTCGAACTGCAGGATCTGACTGCCATCGCCGAGGCAGCACGCCGTCATGGCGTCGTGACGATGGTCGACAATTCCTGGGCAACGCCGCTCTTTCAAAAGCCGCTCGCCGCCGGGATCGACCTGGTCATCCATGCCGCCTCGAAATATCTCGGCGGGCAAAGCGATACCGTCGCGGGCCTGGTGACGGGCTCCAAGGCGCATATCGACCGCATCAACAGCGAAATCTTCCCCTATACCGGCGCCAAGCTTGCGCCGTTCGAGGCATGGCTGGTCCTGCGCAATCTCGAAACCTTGCCGTTTCGGATGCGCCACCATCATGAAGCCGGCCTTGAGGTCGCGTCATGGCTGAAAGCGCATGAGGATGTAACCAATGTCATGCATCCAGCACTCTGCGAACATCCCGGAAAGCGCACCTTCAGCGGTTTCGGCGGGCTGTTTTCCTTCGAGGTTTCGGATCGCATAGAGGTCGCCGATTTCGTCGACGCATTGCGCCTCATTCGCATCGGCGTCAGCTGGGGTGGGCCGGAAAGCCTCGTGGTGCCGGCCAAGGCGGCGCTCAGTATCTCGCCGGAGACCAACGTCTTCGCGCGCTTCGGTGTCAGCGACCGTACGATTCGGTTGAATGTCGGGCTGCACGCGGCAAAAGATATTGTTGCCGATCTCAAACAGGCGCTTGCGGCAGCGGCGCGGTAGGTCGCTTCAACATCGTCTATAAAGCAAGGCGGGCGGAGTGGCACTGTCGCTCCGCCCATACTATTATGCGTTGTTGACTTATTCCCGCCCAGGCTGATCGAGACAAGATGACCATTCCTACCAATGAAATGCTGAGCGCGCTTGCCGCCGAGTACGGAACGCCGCTCTGGATCTATGATGCTGCCGCGATCCGTCGCCGTATCGCTCAATTATCCGCCTTCGATGTCGTGCGCTTTGCGCAAAAGGCCTGCTCGAACATTCATATCCTGAAAGAGATGCGCAAGGCAGGTGTCCGGGTGGATGCAGTATCGCTCGGCGAGATCGAACGAGCGAAGCGGGCTGGCTTTGCTGCCGGTGGCACATCGGAGGCGGCCGAGCTGGTGTTCACCGCCGACGTTTTCGACCGGCCGATCCTCGAACGCGTCGTTGCCGACGGGATCGAAGTCAACATCGGTTCCATCGACATGCTGCATCAGCTGGGGCCGCGGTCGCCCGGCCATAGGGTGTGGCTGCGGATCAATCCCGGTTTCGGGCATGGCCATAGCAAGAAGACCAATACCGGTGGAGAAAACAGCAAGCATGGTATCTGGTTCGAGCAATTGCGGGAGGCCGTGGCGCTGACGCGTCAATATTCCCTGACGCTTGTCGGCCTGCACATGCACATCGGCTCCGGTGTGGACTACGGGCACCTGCAGCGTGTCTGCGGCGCAATGGTCGGCTTCTGCCGAGAGCTTGATGTGGATATCGAAGCCATCTCGGCCGGCGGCGGTCTTTCCGTGCCGTACAGAGAGGGCGAGGAGGAAATAGACCCCGCGCATTATTTCTCGCTCTGGGATGCGGCGCGGCACGAGGTCGAGGCGCATTTCGGCCATCCGATCCGGCTGGAGATCGAGCCAGGCCGTTTCCTGACCGCGGATTCCGGTCTGTTGCTTGCCGAGGTAAGAGCCGTCAAGACGATGGGGCGCAACCGCTTCGTGCTGGTCGATGCCGGGTTCAGCGATCTTGCCAGACCCGCCATGTATGGCAGCTACCACCATATCTCGGTCATACCGGGCGGGGCGCCTCGCAGCGCCGAGGGCGAAATCTTCCCGACTGTCGTCGCCGGTCCTCTCTGTGAGTCGGGCGATGTATTCACACAGGCCGATACCGGCACGGTGGAGAGACGCGACCTGCCGGAAACGCATGTCGGCGACTACCTTGTATTCCATGGCGCCGGAGCCTACGGGGCGACGATGTCCTCGAACTACAACAGCCGCCTCTATGCGCCCGAGGTGCTGATCGATGGCGAAGCCCACCGGTTGATCCGCCAGCGTCAGACACTGGATGAACTGCTGGAGCTGGAAGCCATCTAATTGATTTCAAGGCCAGGCGAGAGCTCCCGCTCCTCCGAAGCAAGGGGCTTTTCTGCGGTTGCGAAATGAATATAGTGAGCGCGGCCGGGCAGCCTGTGAAGCCCGGCGGCATCCACATCGTTACCGGCCGCAAGGCGCGAAAGTTCTGCACCTCCATGCTGGCCTGGCTTGATCAGAAAACCGAAGTCGTTGAACTTGCCGATCACCCGGCACGATATTTCGAGCCGGCTCATGCCGCCTATTATAGCGGCAAGCCGGGTCAGCCGCTGAAGCTCATGTTACAAGCGCGCAGCGACTTCCTGTCGATCTGGCGCCGTGCGGATTACCGCGAGCATGTGGCGGAGTTCAAGCTCCTCGGCCGCCAGCTTATCATCGTCAACTCGCCGGATGCCATCCGCTATGTGGTTGCCAAGCGCCACGAGAATTTCGAGCGCAAGACGCCGCAGATGCGCCGCGCCCTGGAATATCTGCTGGGTGACGGGCTGTTCATTTCGGACAAGGAGACCTGGAAGCAGCGCCGGCCGCTTGTCTCCGACATCGTGCACAAAAATCGCGTACCGGCCTTCGGTGCGATCATGCGGAACACGGCAAGCGAGCTTGCCGACCGCTGGCAAAGCCTCGGAGAGGGCACGGAGGTCAACGCCTTGTTCGAAATGGCGGGTCTGACAGCTGAAATCATTTCCCGCAGTATCTTCGGCAACGACCTCGGCGAGGAAAGCGCCAATGCCGTCACCGAAGGGTTTGCCAGCTACCAGTCGCTGGTCGATTCCATCAATCTCGGTTATTTTCTCGGCTTCGACGAGGGGCTGCCGATCATCAAGACACCGAGTCTCAGCCGGTCGGTCAAGCGCATCCATCGCATCATCGATCAGGTGATCGAAGATCATCTGGCCGGGAAGGGCGATAACAGTTCGATGGTCGAGCTGCTGATCCGTCGGCAGCAGCGCAATCCCGAGTTGAAAATCGACGTCGTCGCGTTGCGAAACGAGGCGGCCACGATTTTCATGGCCGGCCATGAGACCACCGCCGCGACCTTGACCTGGGCTTGGTATCTGCTCGCCGGTGCGCCTTGGGTGGAGGTGGCGGTTCATAAGGAAATCGAAGCCGTGTGCGGCGACCGTGTGCCGTCGATCGACGACGTTTCCGCGCTCGAATGGTGCCGGGCCGTCATCGAGGAGACCTTGCGTCTTTATCCGCCGGTGCCGATCCTGGCGCGGCAGGCGGCCGAGCCGGATGAAATCGGCAGCGTCAAAGTGCGCAAGGCAGCTTTGATCATGATCGTGCCCTGGATCCTGCATCGTACGGATACGCTGTTTCCCGAGCCGCATCGGTTCAAGCCGGAGCGTTTTCTGGGCGAAGCGCGGCCGACACCCTATAGCTACATTCCTTTTGCCGCCGGCCCGCGCGTATGTCCCGGCTTGCAGTTCGGACTTACCGAAGCGATCCTCTGTCTCGCGATCCTTGCCCAGCGCTTCCGCGTGCGGATCAAGGAGGGGCATAAGGTTCAGCCGCAATGCCGCCTGACGCTGCGCCCGCGCGGCGGCATGCCGGTGACGCTCCACAGGCGCGGATGATGACGAGCGGAGACGATACCGGCAGGAACGTCGCTGCGAGCAAGCGCAAGGCCTGGACCTATGAACCGCCGAAGGCTCCTCCATTCGCCGATTTTCTGGCGGGCGGCAACCGGCGCCAGGCGTTTCTGCGGTACTGGCTTTACGAGAATATCGACAACGCCGTCGATCTCTTCTTTTATTTTGCCTTCATGCTGCTGCCTGCAGGAGCCTGTTCCGCGATCGGCGGCTGGCTGGGGCGACTGATGGCGCCTCGCTTTCACAAAGCGGCTTACGCGCGCGCCGCGGTCAACCTCAAGATGATAAGGCCCGATCTCAACGATGCCGCGCTTGAGATACTGCTCAGGGCTTATGCCGATTCTCAGGGCCGGCAGATGGCGGAATATTCAGTCGTACCCAGACTGGCGCGCAATCATGTCCGAAAAATTGGTACGGAGGGACTGGTCGAGCGCTGTTCTGAAGGGCCTGTTATCTTCATTGCGCCGCATGTCAGCAATTGGGAAGTGCTCTGGCACTGCCTTCTGGACATGGGGCTCGCCGTCACCATGAACTATGATCCGCCGAAACGCCGCTCGCGTCACTACATTGTCAATCGTCTGCGCAAGGGCGCGGGCCTCGGCATTCTGAAGCCCGGCCGCAGCTTCGTAAGACCGGCTCTCCGAATCCTGGAGAGCGGTGGCAACTTGCTGATGTTCTGCGACGAGGGTTTTAATGGCCGCATCCGCGCGCCTTTTTTTGGTCGCTCCGCACATCTTGAAGGCAATTATGCAGTCATTGCCCGCATGGCGCGTAAGACGGAGGCATTGATCTATCCGCTTTACATTGTCCGGGAGAAGGAAGCGAAATTTGCCCTCAAGGTGTCGGAACCGTTGCGATTGCCTGATGGAGACGCGAGCGAGGAACGGATCGTAGCGGATGTGAAGCATTTGAATGCGATCATCGAACCAATGGTGCGCGAATATCCGGAGCAATGGTACTTTGTCGATAATCGCATGCAATAAAGGAAACGATGCTCGGGTCGCGGGAGAGATTGTTGCAGTTTTTGACCAAGGTATTGCCAAGAGGTACGGAGATGCCATCCAGCGGTTACGGCTGTGGATTGTATCCTTTCACTTTAATGGGTTGAAGCGCAATTAAACCTAAGATACTGCTTTATTGGAAAAATTGGGTGCAATGTCGTCATTGGTCCTTTTTTGCAATAACTGATTATCGATGCGTGGGTCATCTTGCCGCTCGCGGTATCTGTTTTATATTGAGCTAAAGCATGAATGGACTCTAGATGACGATTTTGATTTCTGGTGGTGCCGGTTTCATTGGCGGGAATTTCGTCCTTGATTGGCTTGCTCAATATGACGAAACGGTCGTCAACCTAGACAAGTTGACCTATGCCGGCAATCTGGACACCCTGAAGGGGTTGAAAGGGAATAATCGCCATGTGTTCGTGCATGGCGATATCGGCGATCGCGATCTGGTAGGGGAACTGCTGTCGATGCACAGGCCCCGCGCAGTGATCAATTTTGCCGCCGAGAGCCATGTCGACCGTTCCATCCATGGACCCGGTGATTTCATCCAGACGAACATCGTCGGCACATTCGGACTGCTGGAGTCGGTGCGCGGCTATTGGGACAGCCTGCCGGCGGAAGAAAAACAGGCGTTCCGCTTTCTCCATGTTTCCACGGACGAGGTTTACGGCACGCTGTCGAAGGATGATGAGCCGTTTAGCGAGCTTAACCGCTATGAGCCGAACAGCCCTTATTCCGCCAGCAAGGCAGCCTCTGACCACCTTGTCCGCGCATGGCATCATACCTATGGCCTGCCGGTTCTGACGACGAATTGCAGCAATAATTACGGCCCTTACCACTTTCCGGAAAAGCTGATTCCGCTGGTGATCCTGAATGCGCTTTCGGGCAAGAGCCTGCCGATTTATGGCGACGGCCAGCAGATCCGCGACTGGCTCTATGTCAGGGATCATTGCAGTGCCATCCGCCGCGTGCTGGAGGCCGGCGCAGTCGGCGAAACGTACAATGTCGGCGGCTGGAACGAGAAGCCCAACCTCGATGTCGTGCATACGATTTGCGCCATTCTCGACGAACTACGGCCGAAAGCCGTTGGCGGCCGCTACAGTGATCAGATTACCTTCGTGAAGGACCGGCCAGGTCATGATCGCCGCTATGCGATCGATGCGCGCAAGATTGAACGGGACTTTGGCTGGAAACCGCAGGAAACGTTCGAAAGCGGCATTCGCAAGACGATCGAATGGTATCTCCAAAACCAGGATTGGGTGCGAAACGTTACCAGCGGCGCCTATCGCGAATGGGTCGGCAAGCAATATGAGGTTGGGCTGTGAGTGCAATTCTCATCACCGGCGCCAATGGACAGGTCGGTTTCGAGCTGCAGCGCTCCCTCGCGCCGTCGAGCGGCGTGGTGGCTCTGGCCCGGGCGCAGATGGACCTTGCCAACGAAGCGGATATCCTTGCCGCCCTTCGCGAGCACAAGCCGCAGATTATCGTAAACCCTGCCGCCTACACGGCTGTCGACCGGGCTGAAAGCGATGCCGAGCAAGCGATGGCGGTCAATGCCGCGGCGCCCGGGATCATGGCGCGCTGGGCGGCCGACAATGGCGCTTGGCTTGTCCATTATTCCACCGATTATGTCTTCGACGGCACGAAACCCGATCCCTATGTCGAAGAGGATGCGGCCAATCCGCAGTCCGTCTACGGCGAAAGCAAATGGCTGGGCGAAGAAGCGGTTCGCGCGGCCGGTGCTCCCCACGTAATCCTGCGGACGAGCTGGGTGTATGGCCATCATGGCAACAACTTCCTGAAGACCATTCTGCGGCTGGCACAGGAAAAAAACTCTCTGAATGTGGTCGCGGATCAGATCGGTGCTCCGACCTCGGCGGCGCTGATCGCCGACGTCACCCACACGATTGTCGAGCGTCTTGCCGGTTCGAAAGTGCGGGACGACCTCTCCGGAACGTATCATCTGAGCGCCCGAGGCAGCACCTCCTGGCATGGCTATGCCGCACATATCGTCCGTCAGGCATCGGCCGGCAACTTCAAGGTTATGCTTGCTCTCGACGCGCTCAAGCCGATATCGACCTCCGAATATCCGACTCCTGCCAAACGTCCTGCCAATTCGAGGCTGGATTGTACGAGGCTGATGGACCGTTTCGATATCGCTCTTCCGGCGTGGGAGGTGGGCGTCAGCGATGTCGTGGCAAGGTTGCAGCTCGAGCCGAGTTGAGAATGCGGCACACGTAACGCCCTTCGTAACCCAACGCCAGCTAACACAGATATGGACTGAGGAAGAGAAGCCGGATCATGACGACACCACGCAAAGGCATCATACTTGCCGGCGGATCGGGAACGCGCCTTTATCCGCTGACGCTTGCCGTCAGCAAACAGCTCTTGCCGATCTACGACAAGCCGATGATCTATTATCCGCTGACGACCCTGATGCTGGCGGGCATCCGCGAGATACTCATCATTTCGACTCCGCAGGACACACCTCGTTTCGAGCAGTTGCTGGGCGATGGCAGCCGATGGGGAATCCGGCTCGAATATGCGGTTCAGCCGAGCCCGGATGGCCTCGCGCAGGCATTTCTGATCGGCGAGGCGTTCCTGGGTGGCGCGCCGTCGGCTTTGGTGCTGGGAGACAATATCTTCTACGGCCACGACTTCAGCCGATTGCTGCACGAGGCTGGCGAGAAAGAGGCTGGCGCCACCGTCTTTGCCTATCATGTGCAGGATCCGCATCGCTACGGCGTGGTCGAGTTCGATGGCCAAGGCCGGGCAATCAGTCTGGAGGAAAAGCCGAATCTGCCGAAGAGCAATTATGCCGTGACCGGCCTCTATTTCTATGATGAGAGCGTCGTCGACGTGGCAAAATCCATTCGTCCGTCGCCGCGCGGCGAGCTGGAGATAACGGATGTCAACACGCATTATCTGAAGGCCGGCCAGCTCGATGTGCAGACCATGGGCCGCGGTTATGCCTGGCTCGACACCGGCACGCATGAATCGATGCTGGAGGCCAGCCACTACATCGCGACCATCGAAAACCGCCAGGGATTGAAGGTCGCCTGCCCGGAAGAGGTTGCCTATCGCAGCGGCTGGATCAGCGCATCCCAGGTCGAAACACTGGCCGATCCCCTCAAAAAGAACGCTTATGGGCAATATCTTCTGGGAATGTTGCGCGAACAGGTATTCTAGAGCTTTTCCGCTTTTCTTCGAATCGCGAAAACGCTCTATCCATTTGTTTACGCACCTCCGGGAAAACCGCTGCGCACTTTTCCCGGAGTTATTCTAGTCCGCCATGGCGCGTTCAGCGCTGCTGCCTCCTCATGCGAACGTTTGAACTGGAAGACAAATGAAAGCCATCGATACCGCCATCCCCGACGTCAAGATCCTCGAGCCGACCGTGTTTGCCGATGATCGAGGCTTTTTCTTCGAGAGCTTCAGCAAGATGAAATTCGAGGCAGCGATAGGCAAAAGCGTCGACTTCGTGCAGGACAATCATAGCCGTTCGGGAAAGAGTGTTCTGCGAGGGCTTCACTACCAGCTGCCGCCACACGCCCAGGCCAAGCTGGTGCGCGTCGTGGTCGGTGAGGTCTATGACGTCGCCGTCGATATCAGGAAATCCTCGCCGACATTCGGGCAATGGGTCGGCGTCCTTCTTTCGGCGGAAAACAAGCGGCAGTTCTGGATTCCGGAAGGGTTTGCCCATGGTTTCCTGACGCTAAGCGACCATGTCGAGTTCCTGTACAAGACCACCAACTACTATGCTCCCGAAAGCGACCGCGGCATTCGTTGGGACGACCCACGGATCGCCATCGACTGGAAGCTCACGGAGCCGCCGCTGCTCTCTCCGAAGGATCAGCGCCAGCCTTTGCTCGCGGATGCCGAAACTTTCGAGTGATAATTTTGTACACTCCGGGTGCAGATCGTGGGCCGCCGTTATGCTTGGCTCGTCATCGGCACCCATGAGATCGATGCTGGAGGTCACCTCAGACTTCCATTCAGTGGACACCTGAACGTCTGCACCGTCTCATTGAGGCCAATTCGACAAAGGAAACGCCTCAATGAGATTTCAGCGCGAACCAATCAGTCAAGCTGTATCATCGTGTAGCCACGAATAGATACGAGACCTCCGTCTTTGGAAGTCATTCTGACCTCAAGTTTACGAACAATGTCATCCAGCTTAAATCGAAATGATTTTGATTGCGATTTTGCGACATCGTATTCAAAATGCTTAACCTTTGCAACGTCACTGACAACATCGACAATTACGGATGATGTATTGGAAATATCTGCGTCGATATCGACCTTATACTCTCCCGCTGGCACTGTTACGTAAGGCCCATAAAAAATCACGCCGCTGCCCCTGTTTTTCAGAACGCCGTTTTCCAGATAACCGACCTGCGTAAACTTTACCAATTGGTCTGCCGTCATTGACAAGCGGAACGGTTCACTTTTCGGCAATTTGGTCAAATTTGAATTTTGAGCGACGATAGCCCCGCAGGCATATACATCATCGATTTGACTACACTGTTCCCTCGGTAGCTCAATGTATTTAATCGCTGCGACAGGTGCCAATGAAAGGGTTCCGGGGTCTTTGCTTACCTGTTTGAAATCGCATACCAACGGCTCGGAATGTCTCGCGAGGTGGGCGCTATCAGTTTGCTTGCCCGTCTTTGCGGCAATCCAATTGATCTCTGTTAACGTAGATAGGCCTTGGGGGGCGCTGAGGCAATCGATGGGGATGAGGTACGATACGCGCTCCGCCTGCGATATCAGTTGGGCGAGTTCGGTCCGATCCTTGCCCACAGACCCCTGCTTTATTTTCATTACCGGCCCCAGCATATCGGTAACCTGTATGATCATAAGAGCAGCCAATGCGATGTAAGCTGCTAATTTTAATTGGCGAGCGCGGGCTATAATCGCCAGTGATATGAAAATTAAAATATAGCTCAAGGGCCACATTATGCGGCCACTAGCGCGAAGAATAGAATAGGGGGGGAGATTTTCCGGAACTGGGTATTCGAATATAGGGATACCAGCAACCCTGATGATATTGCCAACGGCGTAAACCGCACAACAGGCGAGAACAACGCTTAAAAAGGGATGCTTTCGCAAAAACTCATATGGAGATTTGCGAGCGATAAAGATCGCCAGCACTATCGCTAGTTCCCCTCCAAGTCCAAGGTAATTGTTTCCCTCGAAGCGGACTTCGCTGGTGAATGGCGATTTGAAATGTAAAAATGTCGATTCCGTGGGCCATATCATCGAAAGAAGGTCGGCCGAATAAATGCTGTAGCCATCCGCCGCGCCAGAACCGCTGCCGTATCCGCCAATAACTGCGAGGAATATCGTGAAGGCGAAAACCGCCGAGCCAATAGCTATTGTTCGAAATGCCATACTCCGCTTGAAAAGCGCAATATCACTGACTGCGGCTCCGAATATCGCAAAACAGATTGCATAGAGGTAGGCATGCGTCCAGATCGCCACGCCCAGTATTGCTGCCCAGTAATAAGCCGACAATTGCCGCGACTTCACGTCTTTAAAATAGAAACCGAGTGAGAAGAGAATTAAGAAATGACTGCTTAGCGCGAGATGACTATGGCGCATAAGGAAGAACGGGCACGTTAAAGCTATTATGCCGATCAATGTTGGGGCGACCCATCCCTTCACGTCGAGTTGCCGCGCCAAAAAAGCTCCTGAAACGGGCTGAAGAACCCACAGAACAAAGAACCATGTGCCAATATAGTTCCATCGCAAACCTGTGATGCTGTTGATAATCTTCGCGATTAGTCCGGCAAACGGGGCACTGTCTGTGAAGATTATATTCGCTCCGGCAGGTGCGTTGATCCGATCTGTATAAAAAAGCGGAAACGACCAGCGCCCGTCCAGATATGCGTAGGCACCGGCAATGTGCTGGGCAAGATCGCCTCCGGGATGGTCATAAGCTCCCCCAATTCCCGCTGCACGAAGCAAGCCAAACAGGTAGAGAAAGCTAGCAATACCAATGAGAAAGGAAGGAACCAAGTAAGATTGTCGGCTCATTGCCCTAATGAGCTGCCGGCTATGCAAATTTGCCAAGATCTACCCCAGATACGTGCCAGATTGAGAGCTCTTTGCCACGCGGATATTTAAAGGGGCAAGTGGCAAAATAGATACATTTAGAAAACTTTAGAAGCAAATCAACAATGTTCATTTGCTTTGATTTCAAATGGCCATTTGGATTAGAGGCTGCAGTGCATTCCAAGGGGGTTAAAATGGTGAACATGCCAGTGTTGTCGGTTGTGATACCAATGATGAATGAAGAAGAGGGAATTCCGGTTCTTTTCGGTCGTTTGGTTCCAATCCTTGAGCAGACAGGGCGGTCATTCGAGGTGGTTTGCGTCAATGACGGAAGCCAGGATAGAACCTTGGCGGTCTTGCAGGAATTCCAGCTGCGGTATCCGGGTATCGCTATCGTGGATCTCAGCCGAAACTTCGGGAAGGAGGCGGCTTTAACCGCAGGCCTGATGCAGGCGCAGGGGCAGGCGATCATTCCGCTCGACGCGGATTTACAGGATCCGCCGGAATTGATCGGCGAAATGCTGGATCGCTGGGACAAGGGAGCAGAAGTTGTTCTCGCCGTGCGGGCTAAAAGGGAAACGGATACCGCGTTGAAACGCGCCACCGCGAACGTGTTTTACCGGATCATCAATTCGATAAGCGAGATCAGCATTCCACCGAATGCCGGAGATTTCCGTCTGATGGATCGGAGCGTAATCGAGGCACTGAAGCAACTGCCGGAGCGCAGCCGGTTCAACAAAGGCATTTTCGCGTGGCTGGGGTTCAGGACGGAAATTATCGAATATGAACGGCCGCCCCGCGAAGTCGGCATGACGAAATGGAATTATAGAAAACTCTGGAATTTTGCGCTCGACGGGATCACATCCTTCAGTTCCGCGCCGCTCCGCATCTGGAGCTATATCGGCATTTTGATCGCGGGTTGCGCGATGCTTTACGGACTGGTGGTAATTTTCAAGGTGCTCGTCCTTGGCTATAGGGATGTTCCCGGCTATGCCTCGTTGATGACGATCCTGCTGTTTTCCAATGGAATCGTTCTGATTGGTCTTGGCGTGATCGGAGAATATCTATCACGCGTCTTCATCGAAACGAAGGGAAGGCCGCTCGTCATCATTCGCAAGGTGCATAAGTTCGGACAAAATGATTAAAACGCTCTACCAGATAGGATCGTTCGGGCTGGTCGGTCTGTCGGCAACGGCTTTGCACACGCTTGTGTTTTCGATCCTGTCGTGGAGCGGCGTTACGCCTTTGATCGGCAATTTCATTGCGTTTTGCTGCGCCGTGCCGGTATCTTTCTATGGCAACCGTTACCTGACGTTCAAAACCGACGGTAATATTTTCAAGTTTGCCCTCATGTCCTTTGCCGGTTTCGCCCTAAACCATGCGAATGTCTGGTTCGTCACCCATTTTCTGCGGATGAGCTGGGAATATGCGCTTCCAGGCATGCTAATCGCGGTACCTGCTTTCAGTTTCATCATCAGCAAATTGTGGGTTTATGAACAGTAGCCTTACTCCATGCGGGTACAACGATAAGTTGACGCGGAGAAACGACGGGCAAGAGAAGGTGAAGCTCGCGGAATGCCTGGGCGATTTGCGACACGAAAAGGCGCCATGGTGTGAGTGAGCGGCCTGGGACTCCTGTCCCAACTTTTTGGGAGAGTTACGAGGAGCCAGATTCCCGACCAAAAGATCGCAGCGGACTTTCGAATCGGAACAAGGCGCTTCTGCAACCACAGCGCATCTGCTCACTGCGTTGCGCATAGTGGGCCAAGGTGAATCACTGACGCCACTTTGCCCGCGACATCGTCTCCGGCATTGGCTTGCCCTTCGGCTTTCGCTGATGGATGTCCGACTTCAGGCGTTCTCTGTAAATCACATAGGCCAGACTGAAACACAAAACCGGCTCAGCAGAAGGTGAATCGAGATTTCCAAGTTAGCAATCGCTAGCCGATACTTCAAAGCCGGCTAATGAACTCATCTTTACCGCTGAGAAGATCGCACCACCAAATGCAGAGATCATACGCAATCCTCGGCAGGCCGCACGAGCGGCAGCTTGGATAAAAGAAGATCCGCGCTCTGCTCCCACGTCAGCCACGGCATTCCCGTCGAAGCCGGATGCAAGCCCTTTTCGTGCAGTCCTATCCATTTTTCGATGGCAAGGGCCAGATCCGCCGGCTGGTCGCCTTCGAAGTAAAACGCGTGATCGCCGGCGATCTCCTCGAAGACCGGAATTCTCCGCAGGATCAGAGGCAATTCCTTGTGGGCCGCCTCGATGAGAGGGAGACCGAAGCCCTCGCCCATGGAAGCAAAGATCAATGCCGAGGACTTACCGTACAAGAGATTCAGGAATTCATCGCTGATATCCTGAAGCCAGAATAAATTCCGGTCGCGCTTGGGATGCGTCCGCAATGTCTTGCAGAGGTCATCGACATTCCACCCCTGCTTACCGACGATAAACAGATTATACGGCTTGCCTTCATCCCACAGCCGCTCGAAAGCACGAAGCACCTGAGCGTGTCCCTTGCGCGGCTCCATGGTGCCGACCATGATGAAGCTCGGGGCCTGACCCATTCTGTTCAGGAGCGCCGGTCCGTTCTCCGGCAAGCCCTTGCTGGGTAGGCTGGAATCGATATCCGCACCGAGATGGAAATTGTCGATCGTCAGGTAAGGGTTGACGGGGAACGATCCCGCACGCTCCCGCAGCCAATCGCGCGTGTCGTCCGCCACGTATGCGGAAACGCAAATGAGGCCGTTGGCGTGGTAAGCCAGGCTCGGCAGCCAAAGAGGGAACCAACGCCGTATGCCTTCGTCGCACCATTCCGGATGGCGTAACGCCATGATATCATGGATCACGAAATAGACTTTGCCTCCGGCGCGACGCAGCATGTCGAACTGAGGTTCGATTGCCGGAAACAAATGGCATGTCAAATCCGTAACAAGGACGATGTCGTCCTTGCCGAACAGCACGGGCTCGTCGGCACCGAAGTCGATTCCGAAACTCCGCTTCACGAATTGATTTGCGTAACGGTAGCAATCGCCGTTGGCATAGCGAATTGCCCGAACCTCGTAACCCGGAATTTTCCGGGACAGGAGCACATTGAGGATACTGCGGGACACGCGCTGGATACCGGTCTTGGCATCATGTTCGGCCAGCACGGAAATGTCCACCAGCAGCTTGCGTCTATGATCGCGAAAGCTGTTCCGGGCGATGGCCCAGGCCAGCCCCAGCTTATCGGCATCGGTCAGCTTCTTCTGACGGCGAAGCGTGCCGAGCGCATCGGCCTTGATGCCGCCGAGGCCCCCTTGCCGCACATGTCCATCCGGGGTCCCCGACTGCCTCTCCAACAAGCTGTCGAAGCCGGCGATCGCCATTTGCGCAGTCTTGTCCCAGGAGAATTTCTCCGCCTGCGTCAGCGCATGACTCTTCAAGTCTGCCCAATAGGCCTCATCGGTCAGGGCTTTCTCCAGCGTTCTGGAAATATCCCTGACGTCATAAGGATCGAACATCGCCTCGTCCCAGCCGATCACTTCCGGCAGGCTCGTCACATTGGAAGCAAGGGTGGCGGCACCGCACCTCATCGCCTCCAGGGCAGGCAGGCCGAAGCCCTCATGCACGGAGGGAAATACAAAAACCCTGCACAAGTTATAAAGAGCGATCAGATCGTCGTCCGGAAGATAGCCCGTAAAGATCAGATGGGCCGGATCGACGTCGTGACTCTGGGCGAGCGCCTTGATGCGCTCCAGATCTTCCGGCTTGACCTTATAAGCGAGAACGAGGGGATAGTTGCCCTGTAACGCTTTGGGAAGCAGGCCGTATGCCTCGATCAACGCCTCGACATTCTTCCTGGGTTCAATCATCGCCAGCGACAGTATGAACCGGTCCGGCAATTTATATTTGGTTTTGAGATCCCGTTGCTGCCCGGCGCTATAGGTGCGGACGAAGAATTCATCCCCGACGGCGGAGGAAATGTTCCGGATCCGCTCCCGGGGAACTTTCGTATACTTCTGGACCTCGCCCATCACGGAATTCGAGATTGCGTATACGGCATCCGCAAGCTCGAATTCCGCCAGTTTGTCCATGTAGAACTTATGATAATTCGGATCGCCGAGATAGCGCTCCTTGTTGAGGAGCGGTATCAGATCATGGCAGACCGTCACTGTTTTCCAGGGGCGGGGCTCCTTCGGGATCGAGACCGTGAAGTCGTCGTCGTATCCTTCAAACAGGCTCGTGACGTAGACGATATCCGGATCGATGTTGGCAATCGCAAGATCGCGCACATGACGGGCCGCCTCGAAACGCTCGTGGTTTTCCGTCTCGCGATAGGCGGTCGGCCCGCACCCCGAGAATATGAACATTTCCTCTTCGGCCAGAATGTCGCGATAGGCATTTCTGACTTCCTCGACGTTCTGCAACGGAAACATGCCATTGATCAGGATGCTGACCCTGTGCGGGCCGGCATTGCGAATGATGGCCCGGCTCATGGCGAGGGTACTGCGTCCGATACCACGAAACTTGCTTTCGGACTGATATCCCTGCACATCAATAAGAATATGCAATTCCTACCCCTGCTGCGTTGATTATCGCGATAGTTCTTCGAAGAGGTCGTTCACCGCCGGAGGCAGCAATTTTCGATCGGCCAGTTGATCGGCTATCTGCCGCTGCAGGTGGCCTGCCGTATCCGCGGGCGGGTTTTCGATTGGCATGATGCGGCGGTGGATCCGATGCACGTAGCCATAAAGCCCGGAAAACCGCAGAATGCGAAACGCCAGGTTTTTCATGGCCGGATGGCGGTTTGCCAGACGCACGGCCAGCTTGAACAGGCGCTTGAGAAAGTGCTTGCATCGCTGCCGGATGCCGTATTGCCGTAAAAGCGCGACCTGCAGGCCGAGATAGCGATAGGGAGCTGTCATCCTCCACGAGCGGCTGCGATAAACCGCCTGTAGCGTCTCGGCATAGGCCTCGCACCGTTCGGTCAGTCCCCGGAGGCGCTCCTCATGGGCTTCGCACCGCTCACCCAATGCCCGCAGGCGCTCCTCGATGGTCGCGATGGCGTTCGAGTGCGCGGACAGCCCTCCCTCCGCCCGCGACAGGCTTTCCAGTACCCCCGACCGGTCTCTGCTCAACATGTCCACTCTGTCGCGCAAATCGCTTTCGCGATGGAGCCTCTCCAGGACATTCAACTCATGCGCCCGCAGCCAGGCCTCCGCGCCGTGCTCATAAGCAGCCGGCTGCGGCAATGACAAGCGCTGTTCGAACAGCGCGGCCAGCAGAGAAAAACGCCATTCGGAAACGGGTCTCTGCCAAAACGCATAGAGCCAGCCCGCGTAGGGGGGCGCGAGATGATACGGGCTCAGCAAGGGCGGCCGCGCCTTCTCGACTTTGGCCACATCGGGCATCAAAAGCTCGTGCACGAAGATTAAAAACGCCTGGAAAATGTTGTGCGGCCAGACACAATCCTTTGCCTGTATCCCGACAGAACCGTAATCGATCAGGCTGAAGCGCTGCCCCGCCCGATCGTACATCACGTTCCAGAGGCGAATGTCGTCGTGATAGAGGCCTGCGTCTTCCAGGGCGATCGATTGCCGCAATACGTCGCTCAGGACCCGGTCGACATCGAGCGGCGTGCCATCGCCGGCCATATCGGAAAGCAGTTCGCCGTCGATGACCGACGTTACGATCCATCCTTGCAGCGCATTTTCCCCATGCGCCAGCAGCCGTGGCGTTTCGAAGCCCTCCGGCGGCCGCTCCAGGAATTTGGTCTCGGCCCTCAACTCGGACCTGTTGCGGGAGCCGACCTCCGGCGGAAAGGACTTCCGCACAGAGGTGAAGTCGAAGACCTTGCCGAAAAACGTTGAACCCCAGTAATAGCGGCGGCTTCCGTTATGCGCTTCGCCCGCGCCGGAATAGGGTTGCTTGCGCCAGCGGTCGAACTCGCCGCAAAAATTATCGAGAAGCAGGGTTCGGTTGCTGACGAGATACATCGGCCTTCTGACATGCGACAGGTGCGTCTCGTAAGATGCAATCTGGTGATAGAAGGCACAGCCGCCGATCAGGTCGCGGGGGTCGTCGGGCTGGGCACTGCCCCAATAAAGAGGCTCCTCCTTGAGAGCGAATTCGAAAATCCCGAGATTGACGTCATTCATCAGCGCCGTGAGAAGGCGAGCGACATGCTCGACCCCGTACAAATAGACGAGATGGTGGAATACGCTCAGCCCGAGGACGACATCGTACTCGCCCGGCTCCAGCCTTTCCACGAAGTCTTCTATGCGAGCCTGGACGAAGCTTACCGACAGGTCCGGGTTCTCTTCCGCCAGCGCAGAGCAGACGGCGATGTTTTCAGCCTGGAAGTCAACTCCGGTGACGGTTGCCCCGCTGCCGGCCAGGCTCAGGCTGAAAAAGCCCTGCGCACATCCCAGATCGAGAACCTTGAGCGGCCGGTTCAGGTGCCCGGATAGCCGCCGGCAAGCGTCTTCGATGATCACCGACCGGGCCCGACAGTCCCGCGCGGCTTCCCCATCCCATTCGGGGTGCCCGTAAATGACTTGATAGAGTTCGGGCAGGCCGTCGACCAGGCTCTGCAATTTTTGATCGGTCATCGGCTTGGCCTGCCATCGTCCACGGTATGAAATTCGGCCTTCAAATCGACGACGCCCCAGAACTCCATGCCCTTGCTGACATGCAGGATCACCGAGTCGTACCGGCGGTCGAGGGGAGTCATATCACCTTGCGGGTTTCCTGCGGAAATGCCGAACGAGAGAAGATAATCGCCGCTGTTGAGATTGAGGGGCATGGAGAACTTGAAGATTCGCACATCCCCGCGCCTGGCCGATATGTTTTCGCGGCCGGCCGATGACAGAAACGAATTCGAGCCGTACAGGAACAGGCCATCGAGCGTCTTGATCAGTATCCCAGGGACGACATTGTCGAAGTCGACCTCGAATCTGACCTTCAGATAGAATTCCGCCGGCTCGCCGCTATTAATGCTCGGAGGATAATGCGTGCCGCCGACCTGTATGTCGTAATCGATGATCACCGCGCCGCCCTGGCCCCAGCGATATTCTTCCGGTCGGTAGCCGTGACGGGTATGATAGACGTCGCCCTCGTTGACGGTCGACAGCGCGGTCCGGGACGACGAATTGGCGGCAGGCGTCTCTTTCCTTACGGTTTCGAACTGCGGCTTGCCGAACAGCTCGTCAAGATAACGGTTCGTCACATCGCGGGCCGATCCGTCCATGCCGATGGTGCCGTCCTTGAGAAATATGGCGCGATCGCAATGCCGCACGATGTCGCCCACGCTATGCGAAACCAGCAGCAAGGTCGTGCCCTGCTTCTTGAAATCCGAAATGCGCGTATAGCATTTCGCCTGGAAACGCGAGTCACCGACCGAAAGGGCCTCATCGACGATGAGAATGCCGGGCCTGGAAGCCGTCGCGACCGCGAACGCCAGGCGCATCTGCATGCCGCTGGAATAAACGCGAACCGGCCGGTCGATATACTCGCCGATATCCGCGAACTGCTCGATGCCGGGCATCAGTTCGTCCATCTGGCCGCGGTTGTAGCCCATCATCAGCCCGGACATGTACACATTCTGCCGACCGGTGAATTCGGGATGAAACCCCATCCCGAGCTCCAGCAGCGCAGCCACCCTGTCGTTCACCTGGATGCTGCCGCTCGTCGGCTGCGTCGTCCCCGTCAGCAGCTTCAGCAGCGTGCTCTTGCCGGCGCCGTTGACGCCGACGATCCCGACTGACTCTCCCGTTCCGATCTCGAACGAAATGTCCTTCAGCACCCATTTCTTCGTATGCCACTCTGCATTTCCTGGGTACAGCTTCTCCCAGACGCGGTGCCACTTGGAAGTGTAGTACTTGTAGCATTTCGAAATATTATCGACAGCAATGCTTCCCATAGCTAGAGCTCGTCAACGATATCTGCGGAGTGCTTTTTGAACATACGCCAGCCTATTGCGACCAGACACAAGGACAGTACCAGGACGAGAAGCAGGGATCGCCAATCCGGATCCACCTTATATATGAATATATTTTGGTAGCTCATGATGATTACCGCCATAGGGTTATAGGAGATAATGTTTTTGACGGAATCCGGCAGGATTTTACTGACGTACACGATCGGTGTCAGCCAGAACCAGAACTGAAGCACGATCCCCACGAATTGCCCCACATCGCGAACGAAAACGTTCATTACTCCCAATATAGTCCCGAGACCTATCGTAAAAAGCATTTGAATTATGAGGACCGGAATAACATAAAAAACAGAAAGCCCCGGAAAATTGTTGATGACAATCAGAAATATTAAGAACAGGCCAAATATGATAAGAAAATTCACAAAGGACGAGAGCGAGACGATAATCGGCAAGCAGATTCTTGGAAAATTCAATTTCTTCAATACATTGGCATTAGATATGAATACGTTGACCAGACCATTGAGGGTTTCGATGAACAGCCCCCAGGTCAAGACGCCGGAGCACAGATAGATGCTGTAGGAAAAAGCACCCGGCATACCCGCCAGGCGGGATCCCATGACCTTGGAGAATATTACCGTATAGACAAGAATCATTGCCACAGGCTGCAATACAAGCCAGGCGGAACCGAGAAAACTGTTTTGATAGCGGGACTGGAAATCCCGCTTGACGCTGCCGAATATAAACCCACGATACCGAATGATACCATTCAGCAAACCATTAATCATACGACAGTTCCATAAACATTCGATAACAGCTCTGCTTCTTTCCGATCGTGGCCATATAATGCGTTATGGGCCGAAATAAGGATGGCATCGCGCCCGTTCCTGTAGATTGGCGCGCCGCTCTTCTGCAGTCATAATGAGTGACAAACGCCTATGCGCTCGCTTTTTTGTGCCCAGGGTGTATTGCCGATCTGACACTCAATTGCAATCCACATTCGACAATCAGGAGACATCGCCGGACTGCATGTGTCTGCGGGGCTGGGCAAGATTTGTTAAAATTCCACATTGCCGAAAAAATGGAAAACTCTTTTGTTTTCACAAAATGCGCTCCCCTACCGTCACACTTAGTATCAGGTTCGCTTCTTCATTTTCATTCAGACATGATTGCGCCGTTTGGCGATCGCCTTTTCAAAAACACATTCAAGTTGGTGCACACTTTCGGGCCAGTTGAACCGCAAAGAGTTCGCCCGCGCGTTTGCTGCGAGACGGGCATGAAGTGTGTCGTCCATCGCGAGGCTTTGCAAACCATCATGGATGGATCGCACATCGTTGGGATCCACAAAAATGCCGGCTTTACCCGCGACCTCAGGCATGGAGGACGTATTGGACGTCAGCACCGGGATTCCCATCGCATTCGCTTCTATGATCGGAAAACCGAAGCCTTCGTAAAGGGACGGCATGGCCAAGAAGTGAGCATGACTATACAGCTGCGCGAGATCAGGATCGGATACATAACCTGTCAGCCGAACGGATGGCTCGATATTTAGCTCTACGATACGCTGTTTCAAGTCGCCCAATCTCCAGCCTTGGCCACCGGCGAGCACAAGAAGAAATCGCTGCCGTGTGACTTCTGACAGAGCTGCATACGCTTGCAGCAGTCTCAGCAGATTTTTGCGGGGCTCAAGTGTTCCCACGAAGAGAATATAGGAGCGATCGATCCCGAACGACGATAACTCCTTCGGAACCGATGCTCCACCGATGGCCGTCAAGCCCGGATGGATAACATTGAGCTTCTCTTCGCACCCGGGAAATACTGTTTTCAGTACATTCGCTGTGGCGGTAGAAACGGCAACGATCTCATCCGCAACGGCGATGCCGGGTTTCATCAGCCAGCGATCTCCCATCCAGGTCTGCCAACGCATGGTCGTGGCCATGTCTCGCCAGACGAGGTCGTGAATCGTGATGACGCGAGGAATGCGGCCATCGAGAAAGAAGGGCAGACGATGAGCCGGCCCCCAAAATACATCAATCTCTTCCTGCGCCGCGCGGCGTGGTAATTCCGTCTGTGCCCAGATCATTCGCCTGATCGCACCGGGAAAGCACGCCACATGCAGCTTCGCTGCAGGCAGATCCGTCAGAACCCTATGAGGTGCCTCTGGCAAATAGAAATGCAGTTCGTGGCCCAAAAGCGCCAAATGCCGGCTCACTTCCAGCAGGTATCGCCCAATACCGGTTGTACTCGTTACTAAATTACGCGCATCGATGCCGATTTTCATTCGCGAGTTATCCGTATACCGCTGCATGGAGCGGCCTTGCCATTATAGCGGGACTCGCAGCGAACCAGCCTTGCCCTCTGCTAAACTTATATCGGCGAAAATGCGGCCCTTGCGCTTAAATTCCGAAGAGATTTCCATCTGCTATATATGGGCGACCACCCAGTGGCAAGATGAATGGAATGTGAGATTGTTTCATCTTCAAACGCCGCGCACCGTCTTGCGCCAGTGCGGGTGTTGACGGCCAGTGCGATGCTTAGTCAGCGCGATTTTCAGATCCTGCCGCAGAGATAGGCACGCTTGTGCCCATTATGAAGGAATGACCCTCTCGGGCTGGTCTAAAGCAATTTCAGGAAAAGTGCGCAGCGGTTTTCCGTCCGGAATCGCGTACAAACAAGGAGATAGAGCAGTTCGGCGATTCCGTGAAACGCAGAACCGCTCTAGCGATGCGCTTCAACTAAGCCGCCTGCTGGACAAGTTGGATTCCGAATTCTGTTGGCGATCGATGGCTAAGGGCTGAATGCAGCCGCGTGGCATTATAGATGCCCCGATAAATCGGGGGCAATGGTTTGGCGACATCTGCAAAGGTCTCGTAGCTGGCGGGGTAGATATCCTCGACCTTCAAGGTCTTCATGAAGCTCTCTGTCTGTGCATTGTGATAGGGGGATGCCCATGGAGCCTTGCAGGCCAGCGGTAGTCCAGCCCGAGGGTTCATTCCACTTAGAAGGGCGGGCTATCCCATAATCAATAGCCTCACGATACGGAAGCGCCGCTCACGTCCAAGATGGCCTTGATGATGCCGGCTTCCGGTTTGAGCCACGCCTTGAAAAGTTCCGGCCCATCTTCCAGCGAGCCTCGATGGGTGTTTAGCGCTGCGGTTGGAACCCGACCATTTTCCATTTGCCTCACGACCTCCGCAAAGTCGTCGGGCTGCGCGTTGCGGCTTGCGAAGAGAGTGGTTTCGCGTTTGTGGAATTCGGGATCGGAGAAGGTGATGTCGTCGCGCACCACGCTGATGAGAACGTAGCGGCCGCCATGGGCGACGAAGCCGAAGCCGCGCTGCATCGCTTTGGCATTGCCGGTCGCGTCGACGACGACGTCAAAGAAGTCGCCGCCGGTCAGGCGTTTCGCATCGGCTTCCGCCTCGTCGTGGGCGAGCAGCGTCCGATCGGCGCCGAGCGAGGCGACGGTGAACTCCAGCCGATCTTCCCGCATGTCCATGACGGTAACATCCGCGCCGCGCGCTTTGGCGAAGATGATGGCGGACATGCCGATCGGGCCGGAACCGACGACAAGCACACGATCGGCAGCGCCAATGCCGCCGCGCGTGACGCCGTGGGCGCCGATCGCCAGGAACTCGATCATCGCCGCCTCGTCCAGCGAGGCCTTGCCCGCCGAGACGACATTCTGTTCCGGCACGCAGATGAACTCGGTCATGCCCCCGTCGCGATGCACGCCAAGGACGGCGAGGCTTTGACAGGCATTGGTCACGCCGCGACGGCAGGCAACGCATTTGCCGCAGGCAAGATAGGGAACGATATAGACATTCTCTCCCTTCTTGAGGCGGCTTGAACCATTTGCATTCTCGACCGTGCCGGACAGCTCGTGTCCCATGACGCGTGGATATTCGAGAAAGGGATGCTTGCCCTGATAGATGTGAAAATCCGTGCCGCAGATGCCGACACGCCTGATGCGTACCAAAACCTCGCCTTCGGCCGGGCTTGGGACATCGCGCTCGATCAGGGTAAGCCTGCCGGGTTCGTTGCAGATCAATGTTCTCATGGCGATGGACTCTCGAAGGGCCGGAAGCGCCGACCGTTGCTGTTGTAAATAGATGCCTGACGAAGTCGCGATTGGAAGAGCGGAGAAGCGCTCAGCTCATTGATCACCTCTGCCGTCATGTCGGCTGCTTTGAACACAGACCTCTACCGACCTCATGACGCATCTCCATTCAGCGGATAGCGCGCCGCGATCTGTCTCAGCACGGGGGCATGCAAAGTGCTGCCTGCCGCATCGGCCCAATCCAGAAAGGCATGGATGCGCCGGGCGACCTTCTCGCGGTGATGCTGGCTGATATCGGCGATGCGATGATTGAGAAACGGGTTGAGGAAACGGTCGAGTGTCGTTGTGACGTAAGCCTTTGCCTCGTCGCCCATGCCGTTTGCAGCAAAGCCTGGCAGCACTTCGTTCTGGTAGAGCGCATCGAGCCTTGCGCGTATGTCCTCGTCTGCCAGGATGGCGCGCACGGTTTCATCCGCCGGCCTGTTCTCGCGCTGCCAGATTTCGGCAAGAAAAGTATGGCCGAGATTGAGAATATGCAGCTTCAGGCGCTCATATGGCTCAAGATCGTCGGTCAGCACGATGCTGTCATGGATACAGGGAACGCGGACACCCGGCGCGCGTTTGATTGCCCATAACGCGTAGGGTTCGGCAACGGCGCCGATCGGTTCGATCGGCTCGGAAACGATGCGGTCGACCAGCGTCTCGGCGAAGGCGACATGGTCGTTAAGCCAGGTAAGGAATTCAGCCGGCACATCGTTGAGCCTGGCGCAATCGATAACCGTCTGTTTCAGCACGCGGCCGTTTCCCGTCATCAATTCGCAGGGAAGGATCACCAGCGGACGGCGGGATCCCTGCCAGCGCCTCACCAGAAGGGCGGCAAGCTTGGCGGGGAAGGACCGGGGAACCCCGTCAAAGCGGTCCTCTTCCGGCCATGTCGTGTATCCGGTTTCGCCGGTGTTCGAGATGACGAATTCGGCACTCTCGGCAAAGAGTCTCGAAAGCTCGTGCCAATGCTCGATGGCGGAAAGCCCTTGGACGACGCTGGTGACTTGTATGGTGCGGTCGACCGGCTGGCCGCTCGACATTCCGCGGATGACGACTGGGTATCCCCCCGGTTTGCCGAAAGCGCCGACGCGTCCGCTGCGTCCGCTGTCGCCCGAAACCTGAACGACGGCGATGGGGCCGATATCCTGTCCGGATTGCCTCGCTTCATGCACGAAGAATGCCGCATGTGCCTGCAGGAACCGGCTGGTGCCGAACTGGATGATCCGCGCGCTCACGCCAATATCCTCATATGTTCAAAGCCAAAAGGCGTGGCTGCGTGATCGGGGCGGTCAGCGGACATCCAATATCCTCCCATATCTGTTTTTTATCTATAGAAAACAGCCAAGCGGCCGGCCGTCAAATGTTTTTTATGGAAGTAAACAGACGTACGGATTTGCTCTTCTGGTTGAAGGGCAGCGGATAAGATTGCGGCCGGGCGAGCGTTCAGCCGAAGAGGTACTCCCCGGTGGGTCTACGTAGCCGATCAAATGCCTGCTCCTCGGCCGGCAAAGTCTGGAAAGCGAAAATTTCATAAAAATAACAACAAAATGTCAAATATTTTGTGATTTTGTCGTTTTTATTTGTTATGAGCCTATCGGGATGATGCGGTGCAGGAACGGCCTTCGCTGGATTTTCGAGGAATCCGCATGTCGGCAGCGGCTATTCTGTTTCGTGCCGCCGTCAAAAGCGCATAGCATCACCCGCGCAATCATGGCTACCATCATGACCCAGGGGGAGAGTTGAATGGCACGTATCACCTTAAGGCAACTGCTCGATCACGCCGCTGAAAACGGCTACGGCGTTCCTGCTTTCAATATCAACAACATGGAACAGGCGCTTGCCATCATGGAAGCGGCCGATGCCGTCGGCGCGCCGGTCATCATGCAGGCATCGAGGGGCGCCAGGGCCTATGCCAACGATATCATGCTGAAGCACATGATGGATGCCGTGGTCGAGATCTACCCGCATATCCCGGTCTGCGTGCATCTCGACCACGGCAACGATCCGTCGAGCTGTATGACGGCGATCCAGGCCGGCTTTACGTCGGTCATGATGGACGGATCGCTCAAGGCAGATGCAAAGACGCCGGCGGACTGGGATTATAATGTCGGCGTGACGAAGACGGTTACGGACATGGCGCATCTCGGCGGCATTTCCGTCGAGGGCGAGCTTGGCGTGCTGGGTTCGCTGGAAACCGGCATGGGCGAGGCTGAAGACGGCCATGGCGCGGAAGGCAAGCTGTCGCACGATCAGTTACTCACCAATCCGGACGAGGCCGTTAAATTTGTACGCGAAACCAGGGTCGATGCGCTGGCGATCGCCATGGGCACCTCGCATGGCGCCTATAAATTCACGCGCAAGCCGGATGGTTCGGTGCTGGCGATGAACGTGATTGAGGAGATCCATCGCAAGCTCCCCAATACGCATCTCGTCATGCACGGCTCATCCTCGGTTCCCGAGGAGCTGCAGGAAATCATCAACAAATATGGCGGGCAGATGAAGCCGACCTGGGGTGTGCCGGTCGAGGAAATCCAGCGCGGCATCAAGAATGGCGTGCGCAAGATCAACATCGATACCGATGGCCGCATGGCGATGACGGGTCAGATCCGCCGCGTGCTGCAGGAAGACCCGAGCGAATTCGATCCCCGCAAGTATATGAAGCCTGCCATGGCGGCCCTGACGAAGCTCTGCAAGGAGCGCTTCGAGCAGTTCGGAACGGCCGGCCACGCCTCGCGCATCCAGCCACTGACCGTTAGCGAGATGGCCAGGCGTTACAAATCCGGTTCGCTCGACCCGGTCTTCTCCTGAGACAGGCAATCAGCGTGACGCCGGGCTTGCCGCCCGGCGCACGCTTTCTTCGGTCAGTGTCTGGCCATGGAATTTCGCCAGCGACGCGACGACGTCGTCGATTTCCTTGGCCAGACGCTGTGCATCCCATTGCAGGGCATTCGCCGCGATAGCGCCGATTTCGCGCAGGCCCTGGATTGTCAGCAGGCCCTCGATTGCCATGGTGGTGCGGCGGAAAACGATATCCGACAGATGAACGACCATTTCCTGCCGCGCGATCCAGTCGATCTCGCGCGCGCTGTGGCGCGGCGCGCCGCTGATGCGTTCGCCGTCGTCATGCGCCGAAGGATAGGCAAGGATTGCTGCTGCGGTCGTGCCGTATCGGCTTAACAGCTCATCTGCCCTGCTTGTCTCGATGCCGGTCTTTGTCGCCACCGTCCGGGTCCACGCTGCACGCGCATTGGAATCGAGCGGAAAATCCCGGCCGCCGCCGATGGCGAGCCGTTCGGTGGATGTTTTACGTGTGCGCTGAAGGCGTGCCAGCACCGTGTCCGCAACCTCCTCCGCAAAGCCGCGGAACGTGGTCCATTTTCCGCCGACCAGCGAAATGATCGGAAATGGACGTCCGGCCTGAGGTTCGAACACGGGTGCGGAGTGATCGCGACTGATCAATCCCGGCGACGAGGCGTCGGAGGCGGGCAGGGGACGGATGCCACTGTAGCTGTATGTCACCTGGTCGCGGTCGAAACGCAGGCTGGGCAGCAGCGACCGCACGCTGTCGATGAAATAGTCGATCTCGTGTTCCTCGCAGCGCACATTGTCCGGGTCGTCGCAGGGAATGTCGGTCGAGCCGACCAGCGCCTGGCCCAGATAGCCGTAGACCAGGCAGATGCGGCCATCATCGGCTTCGAAATAGATCATGTGGCCATTCAGGCTGCGCACCAGCTCGGGATGGTCGAGCAGGATGTGCGATCCCTTGGTGCCGCCGATCAGGTGAGCCGGCGCGCCGAGAGCGGCGTTGACGTGGTCGATCCAGGGACCGGCGGCATTGACGACAAGCTTCGGCCTGACCGAAAATGCATATCCGTCCGAGCGCTGGAAGGTCAGCAGGCCGTCGGCTGCGGAAACTAGGGCAGTAGCGTTCGCCGCCACCGAGCCTCTGTTCGTCTCCAGCCCGTCCTTGACCAATTCGTAGACCAGTCTTTCCGGCCGGCTGATCTTGGCGTCGTAGTAGATGCCGCCGGCAACGATCTGAGGCGTCACATGCGGCATTTCCTTCAGCGCGCGGCCCTTCAACAGGAACCTGTGGCGCGGCATGACGCGGTTGCGCGAACCGAAGAAATCGTAAAGCGCGAGCCCGATCTTGACGAGCACGGCACCGCGGCTGCGCGGCGCGGTCGTCGATCCCAACAGTGTGCGAAGGGCTGCGGGTATGCCACGCATCCAGGAAAAGATCGGCACGAAGGTCGGCAGCGCTTCGACGCAGTGCGGGGCATTCTTCAACAGCAGGTTCCGCTCGAGCGCCGACTGGGCGACCAGCCGGAACTCGCCCGTTTCGAGATATTTCAGGCCGCCGTGGATCAGCCGCGACGGCGCCGCGCTCGTTCCCGAGCCGAAATCGGATTTGTCGACGATCAGGCAATTGACGCCCTGCGCGGAAAGATCACGAAACAGCCCTGCGCCGTTGACCCCGGCGCCGAGAATGACGACGTCGACATCGCCTTCTTGAAGTTGCGAGAAGCGTTGTTTCAGATCGGCGGTCATATCGGTCATAACATCATCGTCCTGCTGAACTGCCGCGCGAAACAGCCTGTCGGCGCGGCGCAATTGGCGGTCTAGTCTTAGGAGTGTCGAACGGCGAGATTGCCGATCCGCGGCCAGAGCGGCGTCATCGCTTCGGCAATATCGCGGAACAGCTCGTAGCGGACGCGGTAATCCGTACTGCGGGCGGAATCCGGATAACAGGTCGTGGCGATCTTGCCGACATCGCGAGGATCGCTTTGCGGGCTCGTGTAAATACCGGCGCCGGCGCCCGCGCAAAGCGCAGCCCCCCAGGCGGCAGCCTCATCGGTTTCAGTCACGGTAACAGGCATGCCGAGCACGTCGGCAAACATCTGCACGACGATCGGATTACGCGATACGCCGCCTGCCAACCTCGCCTGATCGAAGGAAAAACCGTCACTTAGCGCGTCAACGTGAATCTTGTGGTTGAAGGCGATTCCTTCGAGGACGGCGCGCAGCATGTCGCCGCGATGGTGCCAGCCGCCGAGCCCGAAGAAGCTGGCGCTTGCATCCGCGCCATAGGGGGAGCCGAACAGATAGGGATGGAACAATGTGCTCGACGGGCGGTTGAAGGCGGCCTCGATTTCGGGGGCCAGCAGGGCGTGAATGGACCGACCCGACGCCTCGGCGCTTGCAATTTCGCTGGCGCAGAGTTTTTCCAGAAACCACTCGTAATTCGCCGATGACGCCGGCGAGATCGACATGTTGTTCCACTGGCCCGGAGCAATGGCATTGCGGCAGAACCAGCGGCCGTCGACACGCGGCTCCGACGAAAGCGTTTCGTTGATCGAATAGGTGCCGGCAATCACGGCGACGATGCCGTCGGCATAGCCGCCGGCCCCAAGCGCGGAAGCGGTGACATCATGCAGGCCGGCGACGACGGGAGTGCCTTTGGCAAGGCCCGTTCGTTGCGCAACCGCCTCGGTCACATAGCCCACAATCTCGTCGGAACGCGAGGCAGGCGGCAAGGCATGGGTCGCCTCCGCCACGCCGAAGAGCTTCAGCGCATCGGGCGAATAGCCCTGGGTCGAAACATCGGTGAAGGACGTGCTTGCTTCGGTCCGGTCCGTTCCGGCGACATCCGTCAGGCAGAAGCGCAGCCAGTCCTTGCAGCTGAGGATGTGGCCGATCCGGGCATAGCGTTCGGGCTCATTGGCCTTGAGCCAGGCGAGCAACGCCGATGGAGCCGAGACGTGCGGCAACTGGCCGGTCAGTTTCAGGGCTTCGTCGGCAAGCGGGCTCTTCAGCCATTGGTTGACGATCGATCCGGCGCGGCTGTCGAGCGACAGGATGGCGCGCCCGAGCGGCTTTTTTGCCTTGTCGAGCAGATAGATGCCGTCGCCATGCGCGGTTGTGGCAATGGCCTGTATGTCGGCGGCGGGGCGGTTGCTGAGCTTGATCGCTTCGGCAATCGCATCTGCGGTCTGCGTCCAGAGCTCGTCCATGTCGCGTTCGACATGGCGGGCCTTCGGCATGAACTGGGTCACGCGGCGGCGCGCGACGGCAAGCGGCGTCCCGTCGATGTCGAAGATGACGGCTTTGGTGACGGTCAAACCGCTGTCAATTCCGAGCAGACTCGGCATTTTCGTTACTCCTGATGGCGAACGATGCAGGGCAGCCCATGTCGGGCCGCCTCAGGATCGCTCCCTGTCGCCCCTGGCGACGACCACATTGATATTCTTGCTCCGCATGCGCTCCAGATGAGCGGCCGGCGTTTTCTCGTCGACGATGACGACATCGAACTCGCTCAGGGATGCGAAGCTATGAAGGGCCCGCCGTTCGAACTTCGTATGATCCGTCAGCAGGATGCGCTTGGCGGCGCTGTCGAACATCGCGCGCTTGATATCGACGATCTCGGGCGACTGATGGAACACGACGTCATCGATGATGGCCGACATCGAAATGAAGGCGACATCGGCGCGCAGACACTTGATTTCGTTGATCGTCATGCGCCCCATGAAGGCGTTGCACCAATTATAGTATTGTCCGCCGAGCGCCAGAAGCGTCACGTCATGCATGTCCTTCAGCGCATTCATCAGCGTGAGTGAATTCGTGATCGCCGTCAGCGGAACCTTGGCAGGCAATTGCGAGGCCATTTGCAGGACGGTGGTGGAGTCGTCGAGGAAAATCGCCTGGCCGGGCTCGATGAACTGCATCGCCGCGGCGGCGATCATCTTCTTTTCGTTCGCCTGGCGATTGGCGCGATACACGTCGCTCGATTCAATCAGGCTGGTGGCGGCGGCGGAAACGATGCCCCGCGTCTTTCGAAACAGGCCGCGGCTGACCAGTTCGTCGACATCGCGATGCGCCGTCATCAGGCTGATGCCGAAACGATCGGTCAAATCCTCGATGCGCATGGAGCCTTCCGCCATCACGGCTTCGGCGATCATCTGCCGTCGGGCGAGCTGGCGGGAATGCCGACTGTCGCTCGGCAATTCGTCTTGCAGGAATGATAAGGAGCTTGTCTTGTCTGTCACGTTGGCCTCTGACGCTGAGCCTTGCGGGGTGTCAACTTGCTGCAGCGAACACTACACTATTGGAAAATAGTATAAAAACAATTCGCTATCAGAATTTCCGAAAGCTCTGTCTGATCTCTGGTCAAGGGCCGCTATTGGAGCAATTCCAGGAAAAGTGCGCAGCGGTTTTCCGTTCGGAATTGCGTAAGAACAAAAGGATGGAGCGTTTTCGCAATTCGAGAAAAAACGGAAAGGCTCTCGCGGCAAAGGATGAGGGCGCCGACGCGCGGCGCCCTCCTTGTCATTACTCGGACAGAACGAACGGAGCCGTGTACTTGTCGACATTGTCCTTGGTGATCAGGATGCAATCGAAAAGCTGCTTTTCGCTCTTGGCGCCGGTCTTGCCGGTCTTGATGAAGCTGTCTGCCTGCTTGACGGCTTCTTCGGAGAAGACGGCGACCGGCTGCAGAACCGTGTACTGGAGCTCGCCGGCCTTGATGGCGGCGACAGCATCCGGCGAACCGTCGAAGCCGCCGACCTTGACGTTGGCGAGCTTGCCGGCTTCCTTGAGAGCGGCAATCGCGCCGAGCGCCATTTCGTCATTGCCGGAGATGACGCCGATAATATCCGGATGAGCCTGCAGGATGGACTGCATCTTGTTGTGGCCCTGGGTACGGTCCCAGTTGGCGACTTCCTTGGCAACCTTCTGGAGGTCCGGGTACTGCGTCAGAACGGTTTCATAGCCGTTCGAACGGGTTGCGGCGTTGTTGTCGGACGGTGCGCCGAAGAGTTCGGCATACTTGCCCTTGTCGCCAACGGCTTCGACCCACTGCTGCGCACCGATGGCGGCGCCCTGGGCGTTGTTGGAGACCAGCTGCGCCTTGGCAAGGCCTTCCTGGTTGATTTCGGCATTGACCAGGAAAACCGGAATGCCGGCGGCAACGGCCTTCTTGACCGCGCCGACGGAGCCATCGGCGTTGGCCGGATCGAGGATGATGGCGACCGACTTGTTGGTGATGGCCGTGTCGATCAGGTTGCTTTCGGTGTTGGTGTCGCCCTTGTGAGCGCCGACCGTTGCCGTGTAGCCGAGCTTTTCGGCCGCCGCCTTGGCGACATTGCCTTCCGTGAGCCAGTAGGGGTTCGACGGATCGTTGACGATGATCGTCATCTGGCCGGCGGCCCATGCTGCTCCTGTCAGAAGCGGTGCGACTGCAACCGCTGCCATGACGATGCGCAAACCTTTTTTGAACATTAGTCTCTCTCCCTTTTTGATGAGCTCAGGTTGATGCCGGCGAACCGGCGGTGCTTTCTCCGATCGGCATTTTCACCGATCGGTGACAAGTTCGAATGTCGCGCGTCAGCTGGACTTGGTCCGGCGCCCGTACTGGATGCTGTTCATGAGCACGGCGAGCACGATGACCGCGCCGGTAAAGACCGTCTGCCAGTAGGCCGACACGCCGATGATGACGAGGCCGTCCGACAGGAAGCCGATGACGAACGCGCCGAGCATGGTGCCGCGCACCGTGCCGCGACCGCCTGTCAGAGCGGCACCGCCGATAACGACCGCGGCGATCGCCGTCAGTTCGTAGGTGGTGCCGGCGGTCGGCCCGGCCGACGTCAGCTGCGAGGACAGGACCAGGCCGGCGATGGCGGCGCAAACGCCCGACAGGACATAGACGATGATCTTGACGCGCTTGACCGGAACGCCGGAAAGATCGGCGGCGCGTTCGTTGCCGCCCGAGGCATAGAGCCAGCGGCCGAAAGCGGTGCGGCTGAGAACCAGGCCGCAGATGACGGCGAGGACGGCAAGCACGATGACGCCGATCGGGATGCCGGCGAGGCGATTGAAGCCGAGCCAGTCGAAGCCGGTATTGCCGAGCTCGGGCCGTCCGCCGAGATTGTTGTAGGTGAGGCCGTTGGTCATCAGCAATGCGATACCGCGGGCGACATAGAGCACGCCGAGCGAGGCGACGAAGGCCGGCACGCGCAGATAGGCGATGAGCACGCCGTTGACGGCGCCGACGACGGCGCCGAGCACACAGGTCAGCACGACCACGGCCCAGACCGGCGGATAAAGAATGACGCCGAAGCTCGAAAGCGTGACGCCCTGCATCAGGAAGCCGGCGATACAGCCGGCGAGGCCGAGGGTCGAGCCGACCGAAAGGTCGATGCCGCCATTGAGGATGACCAGCAGCATGCCGATCGCCAGGATGCCGAAGATCGCGACATGCGAGGCCATCGTCAGGAAGTTGCCGAGCGAGAAGTAATAGGGCGACAGGAAGGAAAAGACCGCGATGATGACGATCAACGCGAAGAAGGCGCGCCCTTCCAGGATCAGCCGCACGAGATTGAAGCTTCGCCGCTGTCCGTTCGAAATTGGCTTTTTATCTGTGATGTTCGTGACTGACATAATCAGTGCTCCATGAATGCGGCTAGTGCGCGACCACTGCTTCGCCGGAGGCGGCCATGATCTTTTCTTTGGTGACGTCGGGACCGAACTCGGCAGAAATCTTGCCGCGGTGCATGACGATGATGCGATGGGCGATACTCAGGCATTCGGCGACTTCCGACGTCGAATAGATCACCGCCAGGCCTTCCTTGGCTCGTTCGGCGAGCAGCTTGAAGACTTCGGCCTTCGCGCCGATGTCGATACCGCGGCTCGGCTCGTCGAGCAGGATCACGCGCGGTTCCGTCGCCAGCATCTTGCCGATGACGACCTTTTGCTGGTTGCCTCCGGAGAGCGACCCGATCGCAGCGTCGCCGCCATCGGTCTTGATGTGAACCTTGCGGATCGACTCGCCGACCAGGGCCCGCTCGCGGCCGCTTGAGGTAAAAAGGCCCTTGGTAAAGGCGCCGATGCTGGCAAGCGACAGGTTCGAGCCGACGGTCATCGTCTGCACGAGGCCGTCGCGCTGCCGGTCTTCCGGCACCAGGACCAGCCCTTGCGCGATGCGGCCGGCAATGCTGAGGCCGCCGACATCGGTATTGCCGAGCAGCACGCGGCCGCCGCTCGATTTCAGGCGCCCGGCCACGCATTCGAGCAATTCGGTGCGGCCGGCACCCATCAGCCCGTAGATGCAGACGATCTCGCCGGCACGGACCTGAAGCGACATGTGGTCGACCGCGTTGTACGCCGCTCCCGACGGGCCGGGAACCGTAAGATTGTCGATCGTCAGCGCCACATCGCCTATCTTGTAGCCGGCCGGCGGGCTGCCGAGGTCGAAGTTGTCGCCGACCATGTTGCGCACGATCCATTCGAGATCGATGTCCTTGCGCTCGGCATAGGCCGTCATGTTGCCGTCGCGCAGCACGACGGCGTGATTGGTGATCTGCAGCGCCTCTTCCAGATGATGCGAGATATAGACGATCGAAACGCCGCGATTCGTCAGGTCGCGGATGACCTTGAAGAGCACTTCGACTTCGCTGGCGCTCAGCGCCGATGTCGGCTCGTCCATGATCAGGATGCGCGAATTGACGGAAAGCGCACGGGCGATCTCGACGATCTGCTGCTGGCCGAGGCGAAGGTCCTCGACCGGCGTGAGCGGATCGATGTGCTCTTCCAGCTCTTCCATCAGCTTGCGGGTCTGGCGTTCCTCCTCGGCGAAATCGACCACGCCGCCCTTCATGATCTCGCGACCCATGAAGATGTTGTCGCGGACGCTAAGGTTGGGCGCCAGGCTCAATTCCTGGTGGATGATCGAAATGCCGCAGGCGCGTGCGTGCGTCGACGAGACAAAGGTAATCGGGTTGCCGTCGAGGATGATTTCTCCCGATGTCGGCTGGATGACGCCGGACAGGATTTTCATCAGCGTCGATTTGCCGGCGCCGTTCTCGCCGAAGAGCGTCGTTACTTCGCCGCGGCGGATGTCGAAATTCACGCCCTTCAGCGCGTGAACGCTGCCATAGGCCTTGGCGACGTTACGAGCGGCGAGAACGACTTCGCCCGTAGTTGCCTCATTTTGCAGGACCTCGCTCATTTCACGTCGACCTTTACCGGGGTGACGAGCCAGTTCTTCGGATTGATGAGCTTGAAGACGCCGACAACCGTTGCCGTCTTGCCGGTCAGTTTCTCCGGATCGAGGCTGCCAAGCGTTGCCTTCTTCATCTCGTTGTTGATGGCGGAACCGGCGTCCTGGTACTCGATCTGATTGGTAAACTGGCCGAATTCGATCGTGCCGGTCGCATCGCGAAGATCGGTGCCGTTGATTGCGGGGCCGGTTTGTACCCGAATGGTGACACCATCCGGCATGCCGTCGACCTTGAATTCGTTGAGATTGGCCTTGCGCTCGCCGAACGTGCCGGTCAGCGATACGGGCAGGACAGGGCCTGTCGTCGTCGCAACGCCGTATTTCGCGCCGGCCGCTTTCTTGTCGGCCAGAACGGCGTTGGCGAGCGTCACCGCATCGACGGCGCGCTTTTCGACATCCGCCTGCACCTTGGGGAATTCCTGGGCGCCATAGCTTTCGGGCTGGAAGCCCTGTTCGCGGACATCGTGCGCCGAGCCTATCCGGACCACCTTGGTATCGGCGGCAATGGCGCCGATCACGATCACCACGGCGGCGATGCCCACAGCGATCTTGAGCTTCGAGCCTGCCGGCTTGGCAGTTGCGTATTGAGCTTGCGTATTCATGTTCAAACGACCTTCGGCATGTTTTGCCGCATTGCCTGATGGAGAAATGGAGAGGATTTCCTCAGACCCGGCTTGGCGGAAATGCGATCCGTGCATCCGGAGCCGCAGATGATCCGTTCGGCCTCGCATCGTGCCGTCGGCGGATAAGGAAATTCAACATCAGGAGCCTCCTCAGCGTGCGGACGACTGTCTCCTCCAGTCGCCCATTCGGATTCACAATCGCCATATCCATGCGAAATTTGTGATATAAGTGTGTTAATAACCGCAATTCATATGTTATAAATTTCTTCACCTGTCAACGACGATTTCATCTTCTCTGGATATCGTCAGCCGCCATGCAAGTCTGGAGCCCATTTTGCATGCCCATTGAAACTTCAATTCGATGGGCGACTGACGAAAATTCCATTGCCAGCATGTGTGCCATCGATTCCATGTGAAAGATTCGGCATAATCATTTGTTATTGAAGCGCAATATACATCACTGCATCGCGCGCTGTCGGCGGCGGCGGCGATTTTTCGTAAGGGGTGACGTCCTTTGCTTCTCTCTTCTCCGCCGTGCTCTCAAGGCTCCTCCTTGCTACGGTCGGGGAATTGACAGCAGCTATTTTATATGAAAAAAATTACAACACCAGAAAAATATTACTGCAACAATGGTATCTCTGTGTTATAAGCGGCGAGCATGATCCATGGGTGGCTGCGGATCTTGTTTCGGGGCTGCTGTGGAATATGTGGCGGCACTGCGGGATGCTTTGGCCCATGCTTAATCGGGATTCAGCTGCTGTGTTGCGTGCGCATTGGCGCGGATTATATGCGCGGTTGCGTGGGGAGGAATGAAGATGTTCGTGATGTATGCCAAGGCCCCTGTTTCATGGTGCGTGATGGCGGAGCCGGCGTGCAATGCCTAAGAGTGACGGGATCATCATCGGGATCGATGCGGGGACCTCGGTTCTGAAGGCTGTCGCCTTCGAATTGTCCGGAAGGCAGATCGCTTCCGCATCGGCGCGCAATCGTTATGAAACCGGTGAAGACGGCTCGGTCACGCAGTCGCTCGGCCAGACCTGGGAAGATTGCGTGAGCGCGCTGCGCGGGCTTGGGGAAAAGGTCGAGGATCTCGCTGTGCGCACGGCGGCAATAGCCGTTACGGGGCAGGGCGACGGCACCTGGCTCGTGGGCTCCGGCAATGCTCCGGTCGACGATGCCTGGCTCTGGCTCGACGCCCGCGCCGCCTCGACCGTGACCCGCCTGAGCGCCGCGGCGGGCAACCGCGCTCGCTTCGAGGCGACCGGCACCGGTCTCAACACCTGCCAGCAAGGCGCGCAGCTTGCCCATATGGATCGCTTCATGCCCGAGCTTCTCGATCGGGCGGAGACGGCGCTGCACTGCAAGGACTGGCTTTACCTGAACCTTACCGGCGTGCGCGCGACCGATCCGTCGGAGGCAAGTTTCACTTTCGGCAATTTCCGCAACCGCCAATATGACCCTGTCGTCATCGACGCCCTCGGCCTTGCACGCCGGCGTTCGCTGCTGCCGGAGATCATCGACGGCACCGAAATCAGCCATCCCTTGACGGATGCCGCGGCCACGGCCGCCGGCCTGCTTGCGGGGACGCCGGTCTGCCTCGGATATGTCGATATGGTCATGACCGCACTTGGCGCCGGCGTACGCACCGGCGGCCGCAACGCCGCCTGCTCGACGATCGGCTCGACAGGCGTGCACATGCGCGCCAAGGCGGTATCCGACGTCCAGCTCAACGACGAAGGCACCGGATATGTCATCGCCCTGCCGATTCCCGGCATCGTCACGCAGGTCCAGACCAATATGGGCGCGACGATCAACATTGACTGGATCCTGCGGATCGCGGCGGATCTGATGTCCGCGGGCGGCAGCCAGGTTTCCTATTCGGATCTCATCCCGCGCATCGACGCCTGGTTCGCCGAAGCGCGTCCGACGAACCTTCTTTATCATCCCTATATTTCCGAAGCCGGCGAGCGCGGCCCCTTCGTCAATGCGCATGCGCGTGCCGGCTTTACCGGACTTTCCACGCGGCATGGCTTTACCGACATGTTGCGGGCCGTGGTCGAAGGGCTCGGCATGGCGACGCGCGATTGCTACGCTGCCATGGGCGATATGCCGTCGGAATTGCGCATAACCGGAGGTGCGGCTCGGTCGCGTGCGCTGCGCGGCTCGCTATCGGCCGCCGTGAAGGCACCGGTGCGGATTTCGGACCGCGAAGAGGCCGGTGCTGCCGGTGTCGCGATGATGGCGGCAGTCGCCATCGGCGCCTATCGGGATATGGACAGCTGCATTGCAGATTGGGTGACGCCGCTGCTCGGCGAGGCAGAGGGGCCGGACCCGGAAAATGCCGAGCGCTACGACCGCCTGTTCGACGCCTACAAGGACGTGCGGCAGGCGATCGCTCCGGCCTGGGACAAACTGGCCCGGCACTAGCCGCCATTGCCGGCTGATGAGCGAGCGCCGCCTGAAGATTGATTTGATGATGCCATGGGCATCCGAGGGAGCATGACATGATGGAACCGGAAATCTTTGACCTTTTCGTGATCGGCGGAGGCATCAATGGTGCCGGCATCGCCCGCGATGCTGCCGGCCGGGGCCTTTCGGTGATGATGTGCGAGAAAGGCGATCTCGCGGAGGGAACATCCTCGCGTTCCGGCAAGCTGGTGCATGGCGGCCTGCGCTATCTCGAATATTACGAATTCCGTCTGGTGCGCGAAGCCCTGATCGAGCGCGAGGTTCTGCTGAATTCGGCAAGCCACATCATCTGGCCGATGCGCTTCGTGCTGCCGCACAGCCCGACGGATCGTCCCGCCTGGCTGGTGCGCCTCGGCCTCTTCCTTTACGATCATCTCGGCGGCCGCAAGAAACTGCCGGGCACGCGTTCGCTGGATCTCAATCGCGACCCGGAAGGGGCGCCGATCCTCGATCAATATTCGAGGGGATTTGAATATTCCGACTGTTGGGTTGACGATGCCCGGCTCGTCGTTCTCAACGCTCTCGACGCTTCCGCCAAGGGCGCGCAGATCCTGACGCGCACGGCTTGCGTCAGCGCCCGCCGCGATCAGGGGAGCTGGGTCGTGCAGATGCGCAATCAGCGCTCCGGCGAGGTGCGCACCGTGCGCGCTCGCGTGCTGGTGAATGCCGCAGGCCCTTGGGTCAACGATATCATCGGCCGCATCGTCGGCTCGAACAGCCGGCGCAGCGTCCGGCTCGTCAAGGGCAGCCACATCATCGTTCCAAAATTCTGGAGCGGTCAGCAGGCCTATCTGATCCAGAACCATGACAAGCGCGTGATCTTCATCAACCCATATGAAGGCGACAAGGCGCTGATCGGAACGACCGACATTCCCTACGAAGGCAAGCCGGAAGAGGTGGCGGCCGACGAGAAGGAGATCGATTATCTGATCACGGCGGTCAATCGCTATTTCAAGGAAAAGCTGCGCCGCTCCGACGTGCTCGAAAGCTTCTCCGGCGTTCGCCCGCTGTTCGACGACGGCAAGGGCAACCCTTCGGCGGTGACGCGCGACTATGTCTTCGATCTCGACGAGACAGGCGGCGTGCCGCTCCTGAGCGTGTTCGGCGGCAAGATCACGACGTTCCGCAAGCTGTCCGAGCACGCGATGCAGCGGCTCGCAAAATTCTTCCCGAAGATGGGCGGCGACTGGACGGGAGAAGCCGTCTTACCGGGCGGAGAGATCCCGAATGCCGATTATGTCGCCTTTGCCGATACGCTGCGTACGGCATATCCCTGGATGCCGCGGGAACTCGTCAACCACTACGGCCATCTCTACGGCGCGCGCACCGGGCAGATCGTCGGTAGCGCCACTTCGCTTGCAGAGCTTGGGCGACATTTTGGCGGCAATCTCTATGAGGCCGAAGTCCGCTATCTGGCCGCGTCGGAATGGGCGCAGACGGCCGAAGACGTGCTGAAGCGTCGCACCAAGGAGGGCCTGCGCATGACGGCGGAAGAGAAGGCGGCTTTCTCTGCCTGGTTCGATGCCGAACTGGCACTTGCCGCCTGAACCAACAGACCTTGCCGGGAGACAACCATGCCCTTGACGCTTTCACTCAACACCAACCCACTGGTGAACCGATTTGCCGAGCCGGACGATCTGATCGAAACCGTGGCGCGCGATCTGCGCATCCGTGACCTGCAACTCACACACGAGTTCATCAATCCGAGCTGGCAGGCTCCGGTCATCCGCCGCCTGACGCGCGATATGCGGGCGGCATTGACGCGCACCGGCGTTCGCGTGACCTCCGGCATGACCGGCCCCTACGGTCGCCTCAATCATTTCGGCCATCCGGACAAGGATGTCCGGCGCTATTATGTCGACTGGTTCAAGACCTTTGCCGATATCACCGCCGACCTCGGCGGTCATTCCGTCGGCACGCAATTCGCGATCTTCACCTACAAGGACTATGACGATCCGGTCCGGCGCGAGGAGCTGATCGATATCGCGATCGATTGCTGGGGCGAGGTGGCCGAGCATGCGCGGGCGGCCGGTCTTTCCCACATATTCTGGGAGCCGATGAGCATCGGCCGCGAATTCGGCGAGACCATCCATGCATGCATGACCCTGCAGGACAGGCTGACCAAGGCTCCATTCGCCATACCGATGTGGATGATGGCCGATATCGATCATGGCGATGTCACTTCGTCCAACCCCGACGACTACGATCCTTATGCCTGGGCGCGTGCCGTGCCGAAGGTTTCTCCGATCATCCACATCAAGCAGAGCCTGATGGACAAGGGTGGACATCGCCCTTTCACGGCGGAGTTCAATGCCAAGGGGCGCATCCAGCCCGAGCCGTTGCTGAAGGCCTTCGCCGAAGGCGGCGCCAAGGACAATGAAATCTGCCTGGAACTTTCGTTCAAGGAGCGCGATCCCAATGATCGCCAGGTCATCTCGCAGATTGCCGAAAGTGTAGCCTTCTGGGCGCCTCATATCGACACCGGTGTCGGCGACTTGCATATCTAGCCACTGGAACGCCGCCGATTCTCTGCAAGGGCATCCCGAGCGGCAAAGAAGCAGCGGCGCTCGGATTCGGTGTCCGGACAAAAGCAGGCGAGGGGCCATGAGTGACGAAATGAAAGGGAGCGGACGATGACGGATGCGGATGCTTCGCTCGCCGTGCGGGCGGCCTGGCTTCATTATGCGGGCGGCCTGACGCAGTCCGAAGTGGCAAAGCGTCTCGGCGTTCCCTCGGTAAAGGCCCATCGGCTGATCGCGCGCGCCGTCGCCGAGGGCGTCGTGAAGGTGACGATCGACGGCGATATTGTCGAATGCGTCGAGCTCGAAACACAGCTCGCGGCACGCTTCGGCCTGCAATATTGCGAAGTTGCGCCCGATCTTGGCGAGGAGGGCTTCGAATTCCGCGCACTCGGGCAGGCGGGCGCCGGCTTTCTGCGGCGTGAGATCGAGAGCGGCAACAGCAGGGTCATCGGCCTCGGCCACGGCCGAACGCTTTCCTCCGCCGTCCATCACCTGTCTCGCGTCAGCGCCAAGAACCTGCGCTTCGTCTCGCTGCTCGGCGGCCTGACGAGAAACTATGCGGCAAACCCGTACGACGTGATGCATCGCATTGCCGAAAAGACCGGAATGCAGTCGCATGTGATGCCGGTGCCTTTCTTCGCCAACACGCGGGAAGATCGCGACGTGCTGCTTGCGCAGCGCGGCGTGAAAGAGGTCTTTGACCTTGCAAACGGCGCCGACCTCAAGTTCGTCGGTCTCGGAACGGTCGACACCGACGCGCAGCTCGTTCTGTCGGGAATGGTCGAGCCGAAGGAAATCAAGGAGATCACCGCGGCCGGAGGCGTTGGCGAAATTCTCGGTCATTTCTTCGATGCGGATGGCAACATGCTTGAGACGACGCTGACGGCACGCACGCTTTCGGCCTCGCTGCCGCGCAACAGGGGCGAGAGGTTGGTGGCGCTTTCGGGCGGGTTGCCGAAAGTCGGGGCGATCCGCGCGGTTCTCAAGAGTCGCTGTCTGTACGGGCTGATTACGGACGAGAAAACGGCGCGGGCATTGTTGAACGATTGAGCTTGGGCTATCGGAGAGAAACACAAGAATAGCACAACTTAACAATGAAAATGTTGAATTGTGAGATTTTTGTGTTATATTCTCCCTGTGTCCTTTCAGGCCAATGGCCGGAGTGCAAGGTGAAACGGGAAGAGCGCCAGCAATCGATCATCAATCTGCTTGTCGAGCACAAGACCGTCGATCTCGACGATCTGGCCGACCGCTTCACCGTGTCCAAGATGACGATCCATCGCGATCTCGACGATCTCGAGCAGGCCGGCGTGCTGCGCAAGGTTCGCGGCGGCGCGACCATCGATGCCGGCACGCAGTTCGAGAGCGATTTCCGTTTCCGCGAACGGCAGGGCCATGACGAGAAGCTTGCCATGGCTCGCTTGGCGCTGGAGCTGGTCGAGCCTGGCATGACGGTCATGATCAATGACGGTTCCATGGCCGCCGTTCTCGGCGAGATGCTGCTGCAGAAGCGTCCGCTGACGCTGATAACCAACAACGCCGCGATCATAGACCGCATGAAGAGCGAAAGCGGCATCACGCTGATTGCGCTCGGCGGCGTCTATTCCGCCAAGTTCAACGCCTTTCTGGGCGTGGTGACGGAGGAGGCGCTGTCGCGGCTGCGGGCCGATATCGCGTTCCTGTCGACGCCGGCCGTTTCCGGCCGGCTTGCCTATCACATGGACGACGACGTCGTGCGCACGAAGCGCGCGATGATTGCATCCGCCACCCGAACCTGCCTGCTCGTCAACCACAATCGCATTGGGCATACAGCCCTGCATGTGATGGCCGACCTCACCGATTTCGATGCCGTAATCACCGATCACGCGCCGGATGACGCCGTTATCGAGCAATTCCGCCGGGACGGCATCGCCCTTACCATTGCCTCGAACCAGGATATGACATGACAGATAAGCCTCGCTATTGGATCGGCACGAGCTGGAAGATGAACAAGACGCTGGCGGAGGCGCGCGCCTTTGCCGAAGCCTTGCATGCCGCCGATGCTCTTCGGGATGCCCGCATCCAACGTTTCATCATTCCGCCGTTTACTGCGGTGCGCGAAGTCAAGTCGATCCTTTCCGACAGCTCCGTCAAGGTCGGCGCTCAGAATATGCACTGGGCGGATCAGGGCGCCTGGACAGGCGAGATTTCGCCGCTGATGCTCAAGGATTGCGGTCTCGATATCGTCGAGCTTGGCCATTCGGAGCGTCGCGAGCATTTCGGCGAGACCAACGAGACTGTGGGTCTGAAGACCGAGGCGGCCGTCCGTCACGGCTTGATCCCGCTCATCTGCATCGGCGAGACGCTGGAAGATCGCGAAAGCGGCCGTGCGACGGAAATCCTGGGCGAGCAGGTCACGGGCGCGCTTTCCAAGCTTTCCGCTGCGCAGAAGCAGGCCGAAATTCTGCTGGCCTATGAGCCGGTCTGGGCGATCGGCGAAAAGGGGATTCCGGCCGAACCTTCCTATGCCGATGCGCGCCAAGCCGAGATCATTGCGGTCGCGCAACAGGTGCTCGGCCGAAAAATTCCGTGCCTCTACGGCGGATCGGTCAATCCGCAAAACTGCGAAGAACTCATTTCCTGCCCGAACGTAGACGGGCTTTTCATCGGCCGCTCGGCCTGGAACGTCGAAGGTTATCTCGACATCCTCGCCAAGTGCGCCGCCAAACTCTGAGGAGAAAATATCATGAAGCTTGCAATTGCTGGAGACAGCGCCGGCGAAGGCCTCGCCAAGGTTCTCGCCGACCATCTGAAGGATCGTTTCGACGTGAGCGAAGTATCGCGCACGCAACAAGGCGCGGACCCGTTTTACGCCAATCTTGCCGACCGCGTCGCTTCCGGCGTCATCGACGGCACCTATGACAAGGCGATCCTCGTATGCGGCACCGGCATCGGCGTCTGCATCTCGGCCAACAAGGTTCCGGGCATTCGCGCGGCCTTGACCCATGACACCTATTCGGCGGAGCGCGCCGCGCTGTCGAACAACGCCCAGATCATCACCATGGGCGCGCGTGTCATCGGCACCGAACTCGCTAAGGCCATCGCCGATGCCTTCCTGGCACAGACCTTCGACGAAAACGGCCGCTCGGCCGGCAACGTCAAGGCGATCAACGAGGTCGACGCGAAGTATAACGTGCGCTGAAACCTGTCCTCCCAAGACGCGGAAAGCCCGGCCGATTCTTTCGATCGACCGGGCTTTTCTGCATCTGTGCACTTGTTGGCGCGTGCCGGATGGCGTGCCGACCACCCTAGAATCGATAGGTGATACCGGCGCCGACCAGCCAGGGATCGAGTTTCGCCTTTCCGCTGACATTGGCGCCGCCGACCGTCGCATCGAAATCAGGGCGCAGGAAAATCTTCTTCACATCGAGGTTGGCGCCCCAATGCTGGTCGAACATGTAGTCGAAGCCCGCCTGCAGCGCGACGCCGAACGTATTCTTAACATCGAGGCTTTCCGCGCTCTTGCCGGACTGGTTGTAGAAGACCGTGTAGTTTACGCCCGCGCCGATATAGGGCTTGAAGGCGCCGAAATCGGTGAAATGATATTGCAGCGTCAAGGTCGGCGGCAGCAGCCAGGTCTTGCCCACTTCGCCGAGCCCCGCAATCGAGCCTTTGCCGTAGATCTTCGAAGACGTCGTGCCGAGGATCAGTTCCGCGGCGATGTTGTCGGTAAAGAAGTAGGAGACATCGAATTCCGGGATGACCGAATTGGATGACGATAGGCCCGATCCGGCAATCCCGTCCACGCGACCGGAATCGTTGGTGATCACGCCGAGCGCACGCAAGCGGATCTGCCAGGGGCTCTGCGTGGTCGGCGCATCGGCGGGAGCCGCCGGCGCGGTCGTCGCTGCGAGGTCCGCTGCAGCCGCCGCGCCGCATCCGGCAATCACCAGGCCTGTGGCGATAGCCCCGACGATGATCCAGTTTCCGCTCATTGTGTCAGCCCTTTCCATGACGAATATTTTCGCTATGAATCAATCTATTGGGGCCTCGGTCGTGGCGGTTTGAGCTAGATCAAAGACGTGATGATTTATCGGCGGAGCCCCTTTTCCCGCATGTCTACGGCCGATGCCGGACAGGACGACGGCATTTCAGGTTCGCATCATCAATGCTTCAGCGCTTTGTCAGACGGCATTGCTAAAGCACGGCCGTATTCTGCTGGACGACCACATTGGCGCGCAAGATCGCAATCATCGTTGGCAATGGAAAACTGGAGCGCAATGTCTCGGGGATCGTGGACGGCGCGCAATTCGTCATGCGTTTCAATGAGCCGAATCTTGCCGGCGGCATGAGCGGAGAGCGCACCGACATGGTCATGCTGGCCGCATCGAGCAAGGTCCTGTACCGGCGGCTGATCGCCCCCGGATTCGTGGACAATGCGGCGCTGAAGGCGGCAAAGGTACTGATGCTCGCCTATCATCCCGATATCATCCGCAAATATCACCCGCGGCCCAATATCTTCCAGCGGCTGCAAGGCAGAAGGGCCGATTGGACGATGGAGGCGATCGACGTGATGGGCCGCGCCGGCAAGGAGATCCGCATCATGCCGCCGCAGACCTACAACGACGGCTGCAGCGAGCTTCATATTGCTGGGTCCCAAATGCGCAAGGTCTTCCCGAGCACCGGCTTCCTCGGCATCTGCTATACGCTCGCAAACTTTCCCGCCTCCGAATGGGACGTCAAGCTATGCGGCTTCAGCTGGGAAGGATGGAAGCGGCACGACTGGCAAAACGAGCATGCCTGGGTCAGGAACAAGATCGCCTCCGACCGCATCAGCCTGCTCGCCTGAACCGGAATGGTCTCGGCCGCAAAAGCCGCGTCCGTCCGTCTGCAGCTACTGTGCCGCGAGCAACGCGCGCAGCTCCGGCAGGCGGTCGTTCACCAGCCAGCCGTAATAATTCTCTTCCGGCAGCTTCTTCCCGCCGGCGGCATCTGCCGCCTGCCGCAAGGCAAGCGCTCGCCGGCGCGGTTGCCCGACATTGTAGAGCGTCGCCGTCAGGCCGGGATTGTCGGTAATGTCGAATCCCTGGGCGCGATAGGCGTCGATGGCGTCCTTTACGATCGCGGCGATATAGATCACGCTTCGATCGGGATCCATGATGTCACGATAGATTGCCTGCGGGTCGTCGACGGACAGTTTCGGCAGGCCGCTGGTGACGTGCACGAGATCGGTGACTTCGAGCGCCGTCAGCGGGCTGATCTGGCCGAGACCAAAAGTCTGCCCCGCGAAGAATGGCTGGAAGAAGGCACGCTGGAACGTCATATTCTCATAGGTGACGCCATCGACGATCCTGCCGCGAAAACTTTTGTCCCAGGTTTCGTCGCGACATTCCCACAATTCCGCGCTGCCCGTGAAGCTGTCGCAATGGGCGAATTCGGGCCTCTTGACGAAGGACTGAACGGTTACGTCCTTGTAGCTGAACCTGAAATCGGACTGCGAATAGGCGAGGGCCTTGACGTAGTAGGATTTCACCCTGTTCACGATCGTAATGTTGTAGGTATGTTCGCCGACAAGGGCGCCGACGATGTGGATGGGATCGATCTGATAGGCCTGCGCGGCCTTCCTGATCGACGCCATCAAGTCCTTGTCGTCACGGAGCACCCCGACGATTTTCTGGTATTTTTCCTCATACGTCGTGTTGAATGCCTTGGCCCGCAGCGCCGAGGTGTTGGGTATGGGAGGCTGAACGCTGTTGCGGTTGCCCGCAGGCACGCGCACGAGCTCGTGCCCGATGCAGGCATTGGCCAGAGCAAGAATAATGAGCAGGCCAAGTGCCGGAATCCTCGACAGGGATGTTCGCATTCGCAAAATAACCTTCAAAACTGTTCCCTGGCGCAAGGACGATCTTCATACGCGATCGGTATGCGAAGGCAAGGACGCGTGCTTCTGCCGCCGCGCGAATCACAATAAACTTTGCCGAAGGCGGCTGCCGGCCGAAAGCGCGCAATGATATTGCTGAGAGCAGTTGCAGGCTTGCCGCTCTGGTTTTCAGGAGGCTGCCGGTGAAACATCTCGTGATGGCAGGAAGTATTCTGCTTGCGGCCGCGCCGGGCGAGGCGATTCCGACGATGGCCGACGTCCCCGAACTTGCCAGGGCGGCCGTCGCCCGGCGGATGGATGTGCCGGCCTCTGCAATCCATATCCTGAGCGCAAGGCCCAGCGAGCGCATGCCCGGCTTCGTCGTCTGCGGACGGGTGGATGGCTCAAGGAGCGACACGGACGGCAATATCGCCGGCGGCCAGCGCTTCTTCGTCGTCATCCCGGGGGATTTCGCTATCCTGGATCAGGATGGCAAGAGCCTCGTCGATACCTATTGGTCCGCCAATCATTGCGAGTGAGCGGCCAATGCCTTGCTGATCATGGCGAGCTCTTCGGGCGTGCGCCCTGATTCAAGCCGGACCCAGTTGTCCGGATTGTCGGCGGTCTGGCGCTTGATGAAGGTATAGCCTGTCGCATCCCAGGTTTTGATCGCGTCGGTCAGATTGTCCAGGATCAGATCGCCGTCGTTTGTGCGGACCATCAGTACCAGATGCCCTTCATTGTGCGTGTCTAGGACAACCGTCAACAGCAGCGCCGAATGCGGCCAGCCGGCTTCCACCAGCAGCTTCTTCTTCAGCAGAACATAATCATTGCAGTTGCCGGCGCCGTCGTCGGGATAGGTCCACCAGTTGATGATGCCGAGCTTGTAGATGCCGTAGTGGTCGTTATCGCCGATGCCCTGGATCTCGTGATTGACCAGGCTGTCGATCTGCTGCAGCTGCGCCCTGTGTTGGCTGTCGAGGGCGACAGTTTCGTCGCTCTTCTGGCCGGAGGCGCATTCGGCCGGCTGAGCCTTGCAGAAGCCGGTCCAGCCGACAGGCGCGCTTGCATCGGCCACGGCGCGGGCGAATTGATGCGGTCGCGCGGCATTGGCATTCGCCGTGGGTTTGGCGGTCGTGGTCGTCGAAAACGACAGACCCGCAAAGAAGAGAACGCTTGCAGCGACTAGGAATGCACGCATACTTGGCTCCATGAACTGCGCTCATGAAATCCGATGCGGTCAAATTTATTCGAAAGAAGATTATTCGCATTTTAGCGAACCGCCGCTTGGCTGCCGGCCGGCATTCCACCGGTCTCCGAGCTTATGATTTCCGAATGGCTGCGAAACTGGCTCGGAATGAAAAAGATACGTCATTTCATCGACATATCGCACTGGCGTAAGGGCATGGCGCGTGTTTATGATTTGTTTGTCTTAAATTGCGAAGCCTTGCCGCAGAGCGGCGAGGAGATGAGCAGGAAAACATTTCGGGAGGCACCATGATCGACGATATTCTCGACCGGATGACGCTTGAGGAGCAGGTTTCGCTGCTGTCCGGGGCCGATTTCTGGACCACCGTGCCGATCGAGCGCCTCGGCGTTCCCAAGATCAAGGTCACGGATGGTCCGAACGGCGCGCGCGGCGCGGGTTCGCTGGTTGCCGGTGTCGATGCCGCCTGCTTTCCTGTCGCGATCGCACTCGGAGCGACGTGGAATCCCGCCCTCGTCGAGCGTATGGGCGCGGCGCTTGCCGGCCAGGCCAAGAGCAAGGGAGCATCTGTACTATTGGCGCCGACGGTCAACATTCACCGCTCCGGCCTGAACGGGCGCAATTTCGAGTGCTATTCGGAAGACCCGGTGCTGACGGCCGAGCTCGCCGTCGCTTATATCCAGGGCGTGCAAAGCCGGGGCATCGCCGCAACGATCAAGCACTTCGCCGGCAATGAATCGGAGATCGAGCGCCAGACGATGTCGTCCGACATCGGCGAGCGGGCGCTTCGCGAAATCTACCTGTTGCCCTTCGAACAGGCCGTGAAGAAGGCGGGCGTGATGGCGGTCATGTCCTCCTACAACCGGCTCAACGGAACTTACACGAGCGAGCATCCGTGGTTGCTGACCAAGGTTCTTCGAGAGGAATGGGGTTTTGACGGCATCGTCATGTCGGACTGGTTCGGCTCTCATTCGACGGCAGCCACCGTCAATGCCGGGCTCGATCTGGAAATGCCCGGCCCGACGCGTGACCGCGGCGAGAAGCTTGTGGCGGCGGTCCGCAACGGCGAGGTGGAGCCGGCGACCGTGCGGGCCGCCGCTCGCCGCATTCTGGCGTTGCTCGAACGCGTCGGCGCATTCGAGAAAGCGCCGGACCTGAGCGAACATGCGCTGGATCTGCCGGAGGACCGTACGCTGATCCGTCAACTCGGGGCGGAAGGCGCGGTACTTCTGAAAAACGACGGCATCCTGCCGTTGAAAAAGGCAGGACTCGGCCATCTGGCGGTTATCGGGCCGAATGCGGCCGAAGCCCGCGTCATGGGGGGAGGCAGCGCCCAGATTGCCGCTCACTACAGGATCAGTCCGTTGGAGGGGATCCGTCAGGCCCTGTCGAATGCCAACAGCATTCATTATGCCGCCGGTTGCCGCAACAACCGGCTGATCAATGTCTTTTCCGGCGAAATGCGCGTGGAATACTTCAAGGGCCGCGATCTTGCCGGTACCGCGACAGTCACTGAAACGGCAAACAAGGGCGAATTCTTCTGGTTCGATCTGCCATCCTCTCAGCTCGATCCGAACGATTTCTCCGCCCGCATGACAGCCTTCTACGTTCCGGCGGAAAGCGGCGAGCATGTATTCGGAATGACCAATGCGGGTCTTGCCAAGCTCTTTGTCGACGGCAAGCTCGTCGTGAATGGTTACGACGGATGGGCGCGGGGCGACAACTATTTCGGCACGGCCAATGTCGAACAGCGGCAAGGTATCCATCTGGAAGCGGGGCAGCGCTACCAGGTGGTGGTCGAGTATTGCTCGTCGGCGACGAGCGAAGAGGGGATCAACCTGACGGCGGTGCGCTTCGGCGTGGAGAAGCCTCTCGGCGAAGATGCCATGCTGGATGCCATCGAGAAGGCGGAGAATGCCGATGTCGTTCTGCTCTTCGTCGGTCGTGACGGCGAATGGGACACGGAAGGTCTCGATCTTCCCGACATGCGCCTGCCCGGCCGGCAAGAAGAACTGATAGAGCGCGTGACGGCGGTCAACGCCAATGTCGTCGTCGTGTTGCAGACAGGAGGGCCGGTCGAAATGCCGTGGCTCGGCAAGGTTCGGGCGGTATTGCAGATGTGGTATCCCGGCCAGGAGCTGGGACATGCCGTTGCCGATGTGCTCTTCGGCGATGTCGAGCCCGGCGGCCGCCTGCCGCAGACCTTCCCGAAGCGCCTTTCGGACAATTCCGCCATGATCGGCGATCCCCACGTCTACCCAGGCAAGGACGGGCATGTACGCTACGACGAAGGTGTCTTCGTCGGATACCGTCACCACGATACGCGCGGTATCGAACCCTTGTTCCCCTTCGGCTTCGGTCTCGGTTACACCCGCTTTTCCTGGGGCGAGGCAAAGGCGTCGGCGGAGCAGATGGGGGCCGAGGGGATTACCGTTGCCATCGATATCACCAATAGCGGCGAGAGGACGGGGTCGGAACTTGTGCAGCTCTACGTGCGGCCGCTCGCACCCACGGTCGCACGGCCCGAAAAGGAGCTGCGCGCCTTTGCCAAGCTTCGGCTGGCGCCCGGCGAAACGGGAACGGCTTTTCTGGTCGTGCGGCATCGCGATCTCAGCTATTTCGACGAGCAGACGAAAACGTTCCGTGCTGCGGCCGGTCGTTACGAGCTGCTTCTGGCAGCCAATGCTTCGGACATCCGCTCGAGAGTGGCGATCGACCTTGCAAGCGACTGGAGCGGCGAGACCTCCGATCGGTCGATCTGATTGCTTGGCCGGCACCGGCAATAAGGTTGAGACCGCAATTCAGGGCAAGGGCGCTTCTCACGATGTCGCCCCGCCTGGAGCCGACGGCCACTGCTTTCATGGGCAGATATCAAAAACGAGCAAAAGACGTATCGCGCGAAGCTGCGGATAGTTGTTCTTGCCAATCGTGACCCGAGCTTGCCGTCTCCGCTTTCTTAAGAGGAAAGCTGTTCACAGTGCGACCGTGCTTCATCTTCCGGCAAAAGGCGCGGGCGAGGTTTCGTTCGTCAATTTGCCGGGCATCCGAATATATATGCCGGCCTTCGTAACTTTCTCCCCAATATCCATAATATAAAATGGAGTCGTGTCTCTTACGAGAATTTCAATATTTATGCGTAAATATGTTTCCAGAGTATATTACGAAGTAATAATACGTTCGGCGTGTGAATGATCACGAAATACAACCATAGTTATATGAAGAGTTTGCTCGTGAAGAGATTCAGGAACTGTTCGCAGCCGTTTGATGTATTGCGCAGGCTTTCGCGAAAGCTGCTGACGGACAGGTCCGGCAATTTTGCAATGACGACTGCTCTGGTCGCCGTTCCTCTGATCGCGGTGGGGGGGCTGGCGCTGGATGTGACTAACGCAATGCTGGTCAAGACAGAATTGCAAAATGCCGCCGATGCGGCTGCCGTCGGGGCAATCGCGGATTCATCCCCGGCCGTTGCAGCCGCCATGGCCATGACGAAGGACGGTACTGTCGCTATAGGGCAGGACGACGCCAACAAGCTCTTTCTGGGTCAGGCATCGAGCGATCTTCAAAACATCCCGGTCACCGTCAATGCGGCAGTCACGCGCAGTGGAAACATCGTCTCGTCGACCGTCAATTTTTCGGCGAATGTACCGACCTCGCTCAGTCAGATCATCGGCAAGACATCCATTCCCGTCAGCGGTTCGGCCTCGGCGCAATATCAGACGGCGACCTTCATGGATTTCTACATGCTGCTGGACAATACGCCTTCTATGGGAGTCGGTGCGACGACAACCGATATACAGACGATGGTATCCCATACGTCCGACAGCTGCGCTTTTGCATGCCATAATCTCGATACGACCAACAACTACTACAATCTGGCCAAGAATCTGGGAGTGACGACGCGTATCGACGTCGTTCGACAGGCCACGCAGAAGCTTACCGATACGGCTGCGGCAAATCGGGTGACATCCGATCAATATCGCATGGCCGTCTATACGTTCGGCACGCAAGCGGAGAAGGCCGGCCTTACCGCCGTATCGCCGCTCCTGTCCGATATGACAAAGGTCAAGAGTGCGACAAGCGCCGTGGACCTGATGACGATCCCTTATCAAGGCTATAACAACGATCAGACGACCAGCTTCGATACGATGCTGACGCAACTCGCACCGATCATCGGGACGGGTGGGGGTGGCACGACCAGCACCGATCGTCAGAAGATTCTTTTCCTCGTTACCGACGGTGTCGGCGACAGTTATAAGCCGAATACCTGCACCAAGCCGACAACCAGCGGCCGCTGTCAGGAACCGCTCGATATCTCCTTCTGTCAGCCGCTGAAGAACCAGAACGTCAAGATCGCCATCCTTTACACGACCTATCTGCCTCTGCCGACAAACGGCTGGTACAATCAATGGATCGCGCCGTTCCAGTCGCAGATCGGAACCGATCTGCAGAATTGCGCTTCGCCCGGTCTCTACTTTGAAGTGAGCCCGACGGAGGGTATCTCCGACGCAATGAACGCCCTGTTCCTGAAGGTTATCCGCACTCCGCGCATTACCAGCTAAAGGGCGTGTCCACGCCATGGCGTCGCTGGATGGCCGGGCCGGGGCCGCCGACCGGCACCGGCGTCATTGCCGTGCAGCTTTTACGGAATTGCTCCAGATCACCGTTTCCGGCTCTGGGCATCGTCTTTCGCGGCGTCTGCCGCTGCTGGCGTGGCGTCGACGTCGAAGATATTGCCGAGCGTTTTCAGAATCTGCTGAACGCCGGGATGATCGCACGTATAGTATCTGAATTGTGCCTGACGGCGGACCTTGACGATTCCCGAGTGATGCAGGCGGGTCAGATGCTGGCTCAGGGCCGATTGAGATATCCCAAGCTTCTTGGCCAGACTGTTTACATCCTCTTCGCGGCCGGACAGATGAATGCAGACCTCCAGTCGCTTGGGGTTCGAGAGCTGGCTGAGAAGATCCGCGTGGTAGATGAGACGCTCATCTTCTACGGTCTGGTCTGATGAGTACATGGCGCGGCCGATCGTTGCTGGTTAGATTTGGAGCCCCGGCGTTGCGTGATAATAAACGCAAAAATTGCAGAACTATGGTCTGAATCATCGCACGATATTGCGTCTTCAAGGAGCAAGCGGACCTCCCGTTCAGGCCAATCGCAGCCGATCGACCTTTGCGTAGCCGGTAACTAGGGTCCTATTGTAATTTTGGAATATGTCCCACCATGGGTTTTGCAATTATTCTGTAACAAAATCGAACGAACTGCCTTGGTTTTGTCCGTCTTTTGACATCCCCTTGCAAATTAAGCCGTCTATCTTCTGCTCGAACGAACAGGAGGTAACCATGACCCATAGGGACTTGACGATCGCCGAAGTTCTGAAAGATCCGCTGATCCGCCAGGTCATGCGGGCGGATCAAATTTCCGTAACCGGAATGGCAAACCTGCTGCAGGATGCCGCGCGCAGGCAGGGGCTTGCCTCGTCCGCCCATCTGGCGCCGATTGCCCATGCGGCCGCGCGCGCCGTGCCGCAAGCCGATTTACGTTGATATCGTTTGCACCGCAACGACGGCAATTGCCACGCAATGAGCAATTGTCGTCGTCTTGCGGCCCGTTTTCAGATTCCGCCGTCGCGCAGCAACTGCCCGGCCGTCAGAGTGCGCCGCTTCGATTGAGCGAAATCGAATAGACGCTGGTGGTTGCCGTCATGAACAGCTTGTGCTTGCCGCGGCCGCCGAAGCAGAGGTTGGAGACGGTTTCAGGCACAAGGATCTTGCCCATCAGATGCCCGTCGGGAGCGATGCAATGCACGCCGTCGGCCGCAGACGACCAGAGATTGCCGTCACTGTCGAGGCGCATGCCATCAGCGCAGCCCGGCGAAATCGCGTGAAACACATTGCCGCCGGACAGCCGCCAGCCCTCGCCGACATCGAAGACGCGGATATGTTGCGGATCGCTGCCATGGATGCGGCCGGTGTCGGCGACATAGAGCTTTTTCTCGTCGGGGCTGAAGGCGAGGCCGTTCGGGCAATTGAAGTCGGTCAGCACGGCCGAGATCGCGCCGGATGGATCGACACGGTAGACATTGCAAGGCAGTTCCTGCTCGCTTTTATGCCCTTCATAATCCGTCGCGATGCCATAATGGGGATCACTGAACCAGATGGCGCCGTCCGAAGTCACGACGACGTCGTTGGGCGAGTTCAGGCGCTTGCCCTGATAGCTGTCCGCAATGACCGTGATCGATCCGTCATATTCCGTGCGTGTGACGCGTCTGCCGCCGTGTTCGCAGCTGACGAGCCGGCCTTGCCGATCGCGCGTGTGGCCATTTGAAAAATTCGAAGGCTCGCGAAAGATGCTGACGCCGATGCCCGGTATCCAGCGCATGATGCGGTTGTTGGGGATATCCGAAAAGAGCAGGCAATTCAGATCGCCGAACCAGACAGGCCCTTCCACCCAGTCGAACCCCGAGGCGATCTGCTTGACGGGCGCATTGCCAAGAACGAATTTTCCAAAGGCCGGGTCCATGATCTCGAAGAACGACATTGTAACAATACCTCCCATAAAGTTAGATCGCAGGATCGATCCGCTATCGATAACCCACTCACACGAGTCCGCAAGTTGCGAGGATACTGCATGAGCCATGTTCTGACGTCGAGTGTCTTGAGCGACGAGGGGGTGATGACATTGCTGGCCGCCGCAATCTCCGCCGCCACCGGAATGGGGCAGCCGCAATGCATCGTTGTCGTGGATCAGTCCGGAGTGACGCTGGGCTCTTTCCGCATGCGCGGCTCGCGGTTCCAGTCGCTGAAAAGCGCGCTTGCCAAGGCACAAACGGCCGCTTCCATCGGCGCGCCGAGCAACTCCCTGCCGGACCATGCGAGATTGCCGCTGGCAGTCGCTACGCATGGCGGGATGACGGGATTGCGTGGCGGCTTGCCGATCCGCGTCGCCGGCACGCTTGTCGGCGGTATCGGCGTGGGATCGGGTTCCGGCGAACAGGACGAGCAGGTGGCACGGGCAGCCCTCAAAGCGATCGGCGCCGACCTCGAATAGAGGATGCCTTGCGTGAAATCCACCCAACTCCACGGCTGGAAGATTTCACGCAAGCGCTCGCGGCTCAGGCGAAGACGATCTGCGCCTTCATGGCCTTGCTTCGATCAGACGCAATCTCGAACGCGCTGATCGCGTCGGCAAGCGGCACCGTATGAGTGATGAGCGGCCGTACGTCAATAAGGCGCTTGCGCATCAGGTCGACGCCGACGGCAAACTCCTCGTGAAAGCGGAAAGAGCCGCGCAGCTCCAGTTCCTTGGCGGTAATCGCCATCATCGGCAGGCTCATGTCGCCGCCGAGGCCGAGTTGCACGATGATGCCGCGCGGGCGAAGCGCGGCAATGCCGCCGACCAGCGCCACGGCCGCCCCCGAGCACTCGTAGAGCACATCGAAAGTGCCCTTGTCGGCGGAGTAGGCGGCCAAGGCCTCCGGCTCGCTCTTCGTGTTGATGATCCGGTCGGCGCCCACCTGCCTGGCCAGCGACAGGGTGAAATCCGAAAGGTCGGTCGCCACGATCTCTGCGGCACCCGCCCGGCGCGCAGCCAGGATCGACAGGACGCCGATCGGACCGCAACCCGTTACGAGGACGCGCTTGCCCAGCATCTCGCCGGCGCGTCGCGTCGCATGCAGGGTCACGGCCAGCGGCTCGGCCATGGCAGCTTCGCCCGCCGTCAGCCCATCGGCCGGCACGCATTGAATGGCATCCGCGACAAGCGTCTCGCGAAATGCCCCCTGAATATGCGGAAAGGGCATGGCACTGCCGTAGAAGCGCATGTTGAGGCATTGATTGGGCAGTCCCTGCAGGCAGTAGCGGCAGGTCCGGCAGGGGCGGGACGGAGAAACCGCAACGAGTTGGCCGACCTCCAGACCTTGCACCCCGGGGCCGAGTGCGGTCACGGTCGCGCTGACCTCGTGCCCCAGGATCATCGGCTCCTTCAGGCGGACGGTGCCGAAGCCGCCGTGATTGTAATAATGCAGATCGCTGCCGCAGACCCCGCCGGTCGCGAGTTTCAGCTTGACTTCTCCGGCGCCCGGTTCCTCCTCCGGACGATCCTCGATCCGCACATCCTTGGCGGCGTGAGCAACGATGGCTTTCATGTCTTCCTCCTTAAAGAACGGGTGTCGGCAGAGTCTGGCCGGCGAAATGGGCAGCAAGATTGTCGCGCAACAACTGCCCCATGGCCTTGCGCGTCTCCACCGTGCCGGAAGCATGATGGGGTTGCAGCAGGACGTTATCGAGTGCAAGGAAGCGCGGATTGAGCTTCGGCTCGCCTTCGAAGACGTCGAGCGCGGCCCATCCGAGCCTGCCGGTCTCCAGCGCCTGCAGCAAAGCGTCCTCATCGATATTGGAGGCTCTGGATATGTTGATCAACATGCCGTCCGGGCCGAGCGCCTCGATCACTTCCCGACCGACGATATGCCGGGTCGTTGCGGAGGCGGCGAGCGTGACGAACAAGAAGTCCGACTGTCGCGCCAGTTCGACAGGGTCGGCGACGAACGTCAACTCCGAAGCATACGGCTTGGCATCGACATCGGAGTAGGCGATCTGCATGTCGAAGCCCTTCAGGCGCTTGGCAACCTCGAAACCGATCCGGCCGAGGCCAAGCACGCCGGCGCGCCGCCCCCAGACGCGGCGTTTCAACGGGTAGAGCCCCTTTTCCGCCCAGCTGCCATCGCGCACCCAGCTTTCGGCGCCGATCATGCCGCGCGATTGGCAGAGCATCATGGCGATCCCGAGATCCGCTACGTCATTGGTCAGGACGTCGGGCGTATTGGTGACGCGGATGGCGCGCTCGCGACAGGCTTGCAGATCAACCGCATCAAAGCCGACGCCATAGACTGAAATGACCTCCAGATTGGGGCAGGCCTCTATCATCGCACGATCGGCGCCGAGCTCGCCGCGCGTGGCAATGCCCCTGATCGATGGCCCGACCTCGGCAAGCAGTTTTGCCTTGTCCGCAGCTTCGAAATAGCGATGGACCTGAAACGCGTCGTCGAGAGGTTCCTGATCCCATTGCGGGTAGGGGCCAATTTGCAGGATCGCTGGCTTGCTCATCGTTTACGTCATTCCCTTGACATTGAATGTTATCGATAACATAAACAGGAGAAGCAATCATTGTCGAGATGAAAAAACGGAGGAAACGATGTCTCTTGGCCTCTTCGATCTGAAAGGGCGCCGCGCGCTGGTGACGGGTTCGTCGCAAGGGATCGGGCTTGCGCTTGCCAAAGGACTGGCGGCGGCCGGCGCGGAGCCGATCCTCAATGGCCGGGACAGGGACAAGCTCGCCACGGCGGCTGAAAGCTTCGAAGGCAGCGTGCATGTGCTGGCATTCGATGCCACCGATCACGGCGCGGCGCGCGACGCTGTCGATGATTTCGAGGCCCGGACGGGTGCGATCGACATCCTCGTCAACAATGCCGGCATGCAGTTCCGCACGCCGCTTGAAGATTTTCCCGCCGATGCCTTCGAGCGGCTGCTGCGGACGAACATATCGAGCGTTTTCAACGTCGGTCAGGCCGTGGCACGTCACATGATCAAACGGGGCGCCGGAAAGATCATCAATATCGCGAGCGTGCAGACGGCGCTGGCGCGGCCATCGATCGCACCCTATACCGCGACGAAGGGAGCGGTCGGCAATCTGACGAAGGGCATGGCGACGGATTGGGCCAGGCATGGGCTGCAATGCAACGCCATCGCGCCCGGTTATTTCGATACGCCATTGAATGCAGCGCTCGTTGCCGATGCCGATTTCTCGGCATGGCTCGAAAAACGTACGCCGGCCGGCCGGTGGGGGCGCGTCGAGGAACTGGTCGGCGCCTGCGTTTTCCTGGCGTCGGACGCTTCGTCGTTTGTCAACGGGCATGTGCTCTACGTCGATGGCGGCATCACGGCTTCGCTCTGAGGCCTCCTGCCATTCGCAGAAAGGGCATATTATTTTGATGGTGACGATAAGATGGGCCGTTGATGAGCAATCATCGTAAAACGCCGACCATGGCCGATATAGCCCGCGTCATGGGAGTGTCTCCGATGACGGTATCGCGCGCCTTCAAGGCGGATAGCCTGGTCAGCGCGGAGACCCGCGAAACCATTCTGAGAACAGCCGAAGAACTGGGCTACGTCTTCGACAGCACGGCCGCCAACCTGCGTTCGCAGAAATCGGGCTTTGTCGCGGTCACTATTCCTTCCATCAACAATGCCAATTTCGCCGATACTGTCGGCGGGCTCTCCGATACCTTGTCGCGGCGGGACATGCAGATCCTGCTTGGCTACACGAACTATAATGTCGAAGAAGAAGAGCGGCTGATCGAGCAACTGCTTCGCCGCAAGCCGCAGGCGATCGTCGTGACCGGCGGTACGCATACGCAGCGCGCGCGCCGGCTTTTGCAGACGGTGGCAATTCCCGTCATCGAGACCTGGGACATCCCGGCCGATCCGATCGGCCACTACGTCGGCTTTTCCAATGCGGTCGTCATGCGCGACATGGTGGATCATTTCGTTGCCCTCGGCTGTCGGCGCATCGCCTTCATCGGCGGCGATGTCGAGCGTGATGCGCGCGGCAGCGAGCGCAGGCGCGGCTTCGTCGCGGCGATGCAGGCGCATGGCCTCGATCCATCCAGGCTGATCGCTGCGGGGCCGCCCCCGATCTCCATGCGTGAAGGCGCCGATGCCATGGCGAGGCTGATCGAACTCTATCCCGATACCGAGGCGATCGTCTGTGTTTCGGATCTGGCCGCCTATGGCGCACTCACGGAATGCCATCGGCTTGGCATTGCCGTTCCCGACCGCTTTTCCATCGGCGGATTCGGAAATTATGAAATCGGCGAGGTCTGCGTACCGACGCTGACGACGATCAATGCCCATGCGCGCGAAATCGGTGAGCGGACCGCCGAACTGATCCTCGATATTCTCGATGGTTCGCGGCCCGGTGCCGATGTGAAGATCGAGCCCCGGCTGATCGCGCGCGACAGCAGCCGCGTGTTGTTGCCCCGCCATTGAGAGGAATGGCGCGGGCCGCGCCATGTCCTGCTGCCGGGATTACCGATTTCGGATCTACCCGCCCGCGGCTCCACGATCCCACAGCATCGATGGGAGTGCGATCAATGCGGCCAGACGATCGTTCGGAGGGGATTACTCGCCGACAGCGGTCACGATGCGGCAGAGGTTCTTGCTGACGCCGGGAGCCACTTGTCCCGCCTGCACGATGAACACCGCATCGACGCGGCTGCCTTTGCCGTTCTTTCGCACGACGACACGCAAGGTCTGGGGTCTGCCGGATCCGCTTGTTTCCTGTTGAGCGGTCAGCGTGCCGAGCTTCTTCTCCACGTTCACATCGACAAAACCCTCGGCGAGAACGGCGCGCGATACTTTGTCAAAAGCGGCATTGGGATTGACGGACGGAAAAACCATCCAGGTCTTGTAGGTAATGCCCGTAACCAATGGGACGCCGCTGCTTTCGAAATGATTCGAGCACGTATCGGCGAATGCCGGTGTCGTTGAAAGAAGGCCGAGAGCAAAGGCGCAAGCTATCCTTGTAAGCATGATTTCATAGCCTCTTGGCAGGTGGAGAGACCGTGCAGGTCAGCACGGGCGTTAGTGAATACTAGGAGAGAGCGGATGTGTCTATTGAAGGCTGCACGCATGAATAGAGAGTTTTAGGCAGGAGGCCATGCCCGATATCCCGGAAATCGACCCACGGAGAAACTAGGTCGACATACCGGATTGACAATGGGAGGGAGCGCGCATTCGGCATTCCCTTTTCCGAACGTTGCCGTTGATTCGCATTTTCCCTTCATATTTCAGCGATAAGCCGCATTCGAAGGTGCTAAAAACTCCAGTTTCGAGGGCTTATGTCCATAAGCGGTTGCTATTTGGACACAATGGTAAACAACCGAACCGTCATAATTCATTATTTATTAGGCTCGCATATTGCCTCCCGCCTTCTGGTTGATATTTCTGCCTTGCCTTTAACATCCGAAGGAGGTTCGGGAATGCGGAAATTGGCGGCGATTTTACCCTTGGTTGTCCTCAGCGCCTGTGCAAGGCCGTCCGATGGACCAAGCGCCGGTAATATTCGCAATGCGACCATGCCATACACTCACGAGCGGATTCCGGTCGTGCCGCTGTCGTCGGCTCCGATGGGCGGCCAGGTCGTGGCACCCTCCTACGCTCCCACCGATCGCGGTCTCGCCAGCTTGCGTTCGGGCGGCTTTTCGGATGCGCGGCTTCGTCCCGGCGATGTCTTCGACGTGACGGTGCTGGATACCGGCGAAGACGGATTGTTGTCGGCCACCCAGAGCAAGTCGCTCAATCTCGGCCGCTTTACCGTCGATTCCCGCGGTTTCGTCACCATGCCCTATGTCGGCAAGCAGCGGGTAATCGATTCGACGCCGGAGGGCCTGCAGTCGCAGATCGTAACGGCCCTCAAGGGATCCTCCGTCAACCCTCAGGCCGTCGTGACGGTCGTCGATAAACCCTCGAGCGCGGTAACGGTCGATGGCAAGGTTCGCTCTGCCGGCCGCTTCCCGCTGACGGCGCGCAAGGAACGCGTGCTTGATGTCATCGCTCTTGCCGGAGGCGCGTCCTCCTCGCCGAGCAATGCGACTGTAACGCTGACCCGTGGTTCGCAGCGCGCCACTGCGCCGCTGGATCGCATTTTGCAGGACGACAAGCAGAACGTACGCCTTCTCCCCGGCGATCAGGTGTTCGTCGATGGCGCGTCGCAAAGCTTCACCGCACTTGGCGCCTTCAAGAGCGTCGGCGAATTCCCGCTGGAACCGGGCAAGACGACCTTGGCGCAAGCGCTCGCGCGTGCCGGCGGCCTGCTCGACGATCGCGCCGATTCCCGCAATTTCTACCTCTTCCGCAATCAGAAGACCTATTCGCAGGCCGCCGCCCCGCTGGCCAAGGGAGCAAGCGTGCCGACGGTCGTTTCCGTCAAGCCCGTCATTTATAGCGTCAACCTGAAGGATGTTTCGAATTTCGTGCTGATGCAGCAGTTCAAGATGCAGGATGGCGACACGATCTATGCCAGCAATGCCGGCATGGTGGATGCGGCCAAGCTGTTGACCGTCTATCAGAAGAGCGTGCCGACCGCTGCGGCGCCGCTTCCGGGCAGTTCCGCCTCGAACTGAGCGGATTGGAACTACGCCTCATTCATCGAAGCAAGCGCCGCCAAAGCATCGGGCGGCCTTTTCGAGCGGCAATCGGCCATCAACCGCAGGGCCAGCGCCTTTAGCTGCTCGACTGTTTCGCCTGCGTCGTCGCAATGGTCGAGAAGCAGGCTGATTACGCAGCCGGCGGAATAAAGATCGGCGCGTGGGTCGGCGGCTGAATTGGCCGATATTTCCGGGGCCGTGAAACCCGGCGTCGCCGATTTTGCGATATCGAGATCCTGGTAGCAGGCGCCGCGCTCCATTGCCGTGCCGAAATCGGCGATCTTCAATTGATTGAAATCACCATCACGCAGCAGAAGGTTCGCGGGCGAAATATCGCCGTGCACATAGCCAGCCTCATGAATGGCCCCCAGCCCGAGGAGCAGGGATTTCGTTGCAGTCCTGATATCCACCGAAGAAAGCGCACCAGCGGCCAATCGTTGCGACAAGGACGGCCCGATCCATTCCATGATGATCGCCGGACGACCGTCAGGCAGGCGGATGGCGCATCGCGCGGCGGCGAGATTGCTGTTGCAAAGCAGCATACCGATGCGGGCCTCGCGCAGCAGCGAAGCGACGGCGGCCGCGTCATTCGCCCGATCGACCCCGATTGTTTTCATGGCATGAAGCGTGCCGAGGTCGCGGTGGCGCAATCGGCTGATTTCCGTCCGTCCATTGCGGTGAACGCCGGCCTCGACCAGAAAGCTGTTGCCGATGAAGGACGGGGCATCGTCGGTCAGGGAAGGCAGGCGCCGGTCCAGCGTATCACGCAATCGATCGATCAGCAGATCGCGGATGTCTTTCGGCCGCTCGGTTTCGCCATTGTGGGTCAGAAGACGCAGCAGCCCGGCAAAACTGGCTGCGATCCGCCTCATCTCCTCGGTGTCCGGATATCCGTTCATGGCGCGCCGATGACGATGGCGCTGACATTTTCGCGGCAATTGGCGATCAGCGCCTCCTGGATCAGCGCCTCGGCCGCCTGTTCCAGCGGCGTCTCGATCAGGATCTCGGCTATGATGCGATCGGTAAGCGTGCGCGACAGCGGGCCGCTGGCGAGCAGAAGCCGGTCGTCACGTTGAAACCGGTCGCCGACGGTTTCGGAGACGAACTGGTCCTTCAGTCCCAGCCCGCGGCCAAGCGTGCGCCGGAGGCCGATGTCGATATGATCGCGGGTCAGAAGCCGCATCATGCCATCGCGCAGCAGGTAACATCGCGCGTCTCCTGCCCATATGGCAGCGAATTCGCCGTCAAGCAGTGCGGCCGTTACGATGCTGGCGATGGGAGGTTCCCGTTCGATGTTCGCTCCCTTGGCGCGCAGGATGGCATGCGCATGGCTGAGCTTGCTCTTGATGTCCTGCACCAGGCCTTGCAGGTTTTCCCGCTCGGGTATCCCGGCTAATATACCTGTGGCGATCCTTGCCGCCTCGATGGCGCCGATGCCGTTGCCGACGCCATCCGCGATTGCGAAAATGTGCGGCGCATCGCTGAGAAGGAGTGCGTCGGCGTTCAAGGAAAGGCGTGTTCCGGCGTGGCTGGCGTGGCTGTGCGCTATTGCCCATTCCGCTCGGGCCGCTGCCGCTGGTTCCGGCTCCCTGATTGCGGCAGGGGTGGCGGCACGCACCGGCGGCGGTTCGGCTGATACGGGCAAGCTGGGTGCTTCCGCCGTAACCAGTTTGACGAAATCCTGCGCCGTCGGGGCTGCCATGGTGCGGAATCCCTTGCCATGGCGGCTGCCGGGATTGATGCGCCACCAGAGCGAGGCTGGCGTCCTCATCTCGTCAGGGCTCGCAGATTGCGTCGCGGCCGACCGCTTGTCGATGAAAGGCGCGCGGAGCCGCCTGATGCCCTCGATGAACCGCTGCATCTCGAAATCGGCTTTTTCGGAGCTCTCCGCCAGCGCCTCGGCGGCGGTAAACCAGCTGTTGTCTTCGCACAGATCGCGTAACTGGCCGGAAAAGCGCTGCAACTGGGCGGCGATGATCAGGGGAAAGCTTCTGCCGACGCGATCGCGGCTGGGCAGGAGGACGCCGGCAATGGCGGTTGGCCCCCAGACACCGTTGCCGACGACGAAGCGCCAGGCCGTCGTCGCGTGAAACGGCCGGCGCCAGTCCGGTCCCAATGCGGCTTCCAGCGCGATGAGGCCGCTGCGGCTCCATTGATCGAGCTCGCTCCGCAGACGCAGACCGAGCGCCGAAGAGACGAAATCGCCGTGCGTCGGCAATTTTCCGAAAAAGCCGATCGCGTCGGCTTGCATCGGCGATTGGGTGCGGGCGAGGGGTTCGTTCATCGGCGGACCGTCAAAATTGGGTCGGGCAGCTGAAATCGGACAATGCCTGTAGCCGGAACGGATTGAGCACCGAACCGAACTGCACGTCGAACTCCGCCGTCCGGCCGTCCTTGTCATCGAAGCGCGCCCGGAAAAGATCGGGGCCCTCGACCGTCACTTTCGCCGCATCGAACAGGCGGAAGGGCGACCAGTCGCCGTTCTGCATCATGGCTTCATCCCAGTTGCCGGGCAAAAATACGATCCGGGACTGGTTCTCCGCGCCGGCTGCCGGCCACGCGATGGATTTTGGCACCACCCGTCCGTGATTATAGACGACGCGTTCGCCGCCGATTTCCATGAGCACGGCGTTGGCCGAATCCGAGAGCGAAATCGGCTTCACGTTGATGGCGATTGCAGGTTTCTCGCTGCCGGCCGGGAAGAAGGCGTGCTCGATCTTGCTGGCGTTTTCGAACTGCGCGATCGCCTGACTGGGGATGCTGTCACCGCCGAAAGTCCCACGCCACCCCCAGGGCTGCGCGCTTGTATCTACAAACGCTTCCAGCCGATTCTTAAAGAAGGACTGGAACAATCCCTGCGGGCCGAACAGCCGGACAAAGTCCGCCATGGCGATATCCTGACCGGAGGAGCGGTCGAAGGGATATCGACCGGCAACGATGCGGGCACACAGGTCGGCGCCTTCGCTTGCCCAAAGGTCGTTGATACGGGCGCGCGCCGTCTTGACCGCCAGTGATCCGATATCGGCGGCAACGGCGACCATCCATGCATCGGCGGGCGCGGGAAGCCCGCGGGCCTGCTGCAGCAGATCCTGGTTGGCATTCGCGAGCTGTCCGCCGGCGTCGAAGACACGGGCGACCTCCGCCGTCGAGTTCGCGGCACGGGACAACTGGCCGTAGATGTTTTGCAGGGTCGGCTGGAGGCTCTGGATCTGCGAGCGCGGCTTATCGCTGCCGCTTTGGTCGTTGCCGTCGCGGGACGCTGGCTGCGCGTCGGTGGCATTCGGCTCAAGGGCAGCCCGCAGCGGACCGTATGGGTCGGGCGCACTCACGGCGCCTGCTGTTGCGGCTGTCAGGGCTGCATCCGGAACATCGTCGAGCGCGGCAACTTCCGTGCCCGAAGCCGGACGCAGGTCCGTGGCTGCGGCGATGGATTTCAGCACCATCTCCACCGGGCTCGGATTGGCCGCCAGGATGCGCGCCGTCTCGGTCGCATCGGCAAGGTTGCCCGACGGCCGCACCTGGAGATCGGCGAGAAGCGACGACCAATGCTGCTGGAAGGCATCGAAATAAAGCTGCAATGCCGCCTGCGAAATCACATCCGTGGTCATCCCCGCGGGAACCGGGTCATTGTCACCCCGTACCCATTGCTCCTTGAGTGCTTCCGAAGCGGCGGCAACGACGGTCGGCAGCACTACCTCACGATAACCCTTGCCGGTAAAAATTCCGGGAATGCCATCACGTAGCGTCGCCTTGGACTTGCGCTGGAAGATCTGGGCGCCGAGCGGCCCCAATCCATCGGCGGGAAGCCAGGCATCCAGTTGGCGGGCCTGACGCGAATGCGTCAGGATGTCGTAAGCACGGGCCGCGAGGCTCTGTGAGTGGATCGTCTCGCGAGCCTTGGCGATCAGATCGGTATCCAGCTCGATCGCGGGCAGGCTGCCGTCGGCCATGGCCTCGACATGCGTGAGAAGAGCCTTGCGCGTGGCGGCTCGTCCTTCACCCTTATAGAGCGCCGCAAACATATCTTCAGACTGCTGTGAGACAAATTCCCTGTCGACCGGCCCCATCCCGCCGAGCATACCGTAGAACTTCAAGGCATCGAACGTCTTCTGCACATCCGATGTCTGCTTGAGCTCATTTTGCAGTTCTACCAGCATACGCGGCAAGAGAAGCGCGTTCAGCGCGCGTTGATAGGCCCCGCGCTGGCGGCTGGCGATCTTGTCTTTCTGGTCGAGGCCAAAGCTCGTCGGCCAGAGGCGAGCCTCGTCGAAGCCGCCGGTCACAGCCCGCAGATTGTCGAGCGCCGGCAAGACGCGCAGGAAATCCGCATCGGTAACATCGCGCACCGGAATGCCGGTCGCCAGCTTCTCGTAGTTGTCGATGCGCCGTTCGGCGGCGGCAATCGCGCGCGAATTCTGGAAGTAGGTCGCCGTCCACCCGGTAAAGACGATCGCGAGCGCGAGGGCGGCGGCACCATAGGCAATTCGCCTGATCATGGCCTGCCGGCCCGACAGGCGCCTGTCGCGGGCAACAAGCGACGCCTCGCCGAAGATCACGTCCTTGAAGAGACGCGACAGGAAATAGCTGCGGCGCGTGCGCGGCGTTTCCGTCTCGCGGCTCTGCGTGCCGGAAGCGAAGTAGACGCCGCGAACGAGGGGAGCTTCGACGAGATTGGACGACGAGCAAAGCTCCGTCAATAGTTCCTGCAGGCGCTCGCCCAGCGAGGCGAGTTCGGCGGGAAAGCGGAAGATGCGGCCGCGAACCTCGACATTCGGCTCCTGCTGCAGGCGCTCGATCAGCATGGCATCGACCCGCTGCTGCAGCAGCGCGAATTCTTCCATGAAGCGCTCCGGCAGGTTCTGCCCCTTGTAGCTTTCGTCGAGATCGAAGGTCGTGCCCCAGACCTGCTCTCGGTCGGTTTTCGCGAGACCGTCGAAGAATTCGACAAAGCCCGTCAAGAGATCGGCCTTGGTCAGAACGACATAGACCGGCACGCGGGCATGCAGGAACTCGTCGAGCTCCGACAGCCGCTTGCGGATGGAACGCACCTCTTCGAGCTGTATTTCGTGATCGCGGCTGAGAAGGTCGCCGATCGAGAGCGTGACGAGCGCGCCGTTGATCGGCTGCGAGCGGCGATATTTGCGCAACAGCCCGAGAAAGCCTTCCCATCCGGCTTTCGACGCACCGTTCAAATCGTCCTGTGTGGTATAACGGCCAGCGGTATCGATCAGGATGGCTTCGTCGGCGAACCACCAATTGCAGTTGCGGGTGCCGCCGGCGCCCTGCACCGAATTGCTTCCCATCGCATCGCCGAGCGGGAACTTCAGGCCCGAATTGGTCAGCGCCGTCGTCTTTCCCGATCCCGGAGCGCCGAAGATGACGTACCAGGGAAGTTCGTAAATATAGCCGAAGCGCTTTTTGCTGATGCGGCGCAGCAGCAGCAGGGCTTCCTTCAGGCGGCTGTGGATTTCACCCACCTCCGCCTGCTGGCTGGCCGCATCGTCGGCGATACCGTCCACCAGCGCCTTGTCGCGTTTGCGGGCGCGCAGCGTCGAGACGAGCAGGTAGATGAGCCAGCCGGCGATGATGACGCCGATCGCGATCATCCGCGCGCCGGCGCCCGACAGCGGCTTGAAGCCGCCATAGCCGACCATGGAGCCGTAGAACCAGACGACGATGCAAATCGCCGCAACCCAGATCAACGATATGAAGCGCTGGCCGAGAAGGCCGGCATAGGCGGAGACGTAGGAGCGAAGCGTATAAAACGCGCCAAGCGGGTTCATCGGGCTCCTCCCGTGGTCGTTGCAGGCGCCGGCATGTTGCCGGTCTGCGTCTGAGGTGTGGCCTGCGGATTGAGGGCCGCGTCGCCGAGGCGCTGCGTCGGGTCGGTCAGCACCAGTATTTCCGTCCGGCGATTTGCCTCGCGGCCTTCCTGCGTGTCGTTGCTGGCGAGCGGGTCGCTATCGGCGCGTCCCTCGGTCAGGATCGCATCCTTGCCGGTATAGGTCGCGAGGATATCGCCGACGGCGCGGGCCCGAGCCTCGGAAAGATGCCAGTTCGACGGGAACTGCGCGGTGCGGATCGGCACGTTGTCGGTATAGCCGACGACGACGGCGCGGAATTTTTCGGAGGCGAGCGCCCCGCCGATGTGCTGGAGGAGATCGCGGAATTTATCGCTGACGTCGGCGCTGCCCGTGTCGAACAGGCCGGAATTGTTGATGCGCACCAGCAGCCGGCCGTTGGAGTTCGAGAGCGTGACCAGCTTGCGGTCGACCTCCGGCTGCAGGAAGGCAAGCAGATTGTCGAGCGGGGTCGGCTGCGGCTTGACCTCCACCGGCGGCGGTGTTTCCGGCGGCTTTTTCACGGGCGGCGGCGTCTGCGCGACGACTTCCTTCGGCTTCGGCGTCTCGATCAGAACGCTTGGCGTATCGCGCGGCGGCAGGTTGGCCAGGCGCTCGAAGGTCGCGTCGGAGGCGCTATTCAGCGACAGCGTGAAGAACATGTAGCCGAGTGCAAACAGAAGCGCGAGCACGGAAAGGATGGTCCAAAGCGCGACGGCGGTGCGCAAGGGCTTGTGGCGCGCGGAAACGCCACGCCAATGTGGCGACAGCTCGCGCTCGAAGACGCCGTACTGGCCGAGCAGTGTCTTGTACAGGCTATCGCGAATACGCCCGAGTTCCAGAGATCCGCGCGGCGAAACGCGTGTGCGGCCCTCGAAGGCGAGCGACAGGCAGAGATATATGAGAAGGAGCAGGTCCTTGTTGGTGCCGGGGCTCTGCTGGAAATGGTCCAGCAGATCGAAGACACGATCGCCGCCGGTCACGTCCATGTGGAAGGTCGAAACCAGACCGGAGCGCGCCCAGCCGGCGCGCACGCCCCAGCGCTTGCTCAGAACCACGTCGTCGATGGTCGCGCAGACGACGTAATGGGCCGCGCGTGCCCGCTCCGGGCTGATGCGCGCGCTCGCGAGATCGCGCTCGTAGCGTCCGACCGCATCGATCGTCACCTGCCGCAACTCGGCAATGTCAGGTTGCTCTTCGGTGTTGCGCAAGCTGTGGGCGAGGTTGAGCAATGGCGCTGCCGAGCGCACGATGGTCGGAACGTCCTCGCCGCCGAAGCGAAAGCCGCGGATCAAGGCATCGACGGACCAGCCGCCGTTCGCTTCGCCAGCCTTGCCGCTTGGCTGCCGGTCCAGCTCGTCATCCAGCAGATCGGCCATCTTGCGGGCGGCGTCGTTCTTGCGGGCGCCGTCTTCCGTCAATTCGATGATCGTCGGCAGCTCGTGCCAGGGTGTTGAGCGTGGTGTGTTCATTCTCTGAGGGCCCACAGTTCCATCTCAAGGCCAGGGAAGTCGCCCGCGAGATGCAGCGCGATCGCGCCGGAGGTATCAAGCTGTTTCCAAAGCGGATTTTTCGTATCGAGCTCGAAATAGATCGTGCCCGAGCGGTAGGGCAGCTGCCGCGGCAGTACCGGGAGGGGGCGGACGGGAATGCCCGGCAGCGCGACGTTGACGAGTTCGGCGATCCGCTCCACCGGACCGATCTTGATCTGTGCGGGCAGCTTGCGGCGCACATCCTCGGCCGACATTTCGGCGCGGACGGCAAGCACGAAACCGGCATCTTTCAGCAGGGAGCGGTCGTTGATGGTGCCGACACGCACGTCATGGCGCCGCTCGATGAGCTCGATTGCCACCGCAGCCTGTTCCAGCACTGCGGAAAGAGACGTGCGCAAATCATTGAAGACAGCGGAAAATGTCGCCTTCAGATCGTCGTGGCGATAGGGCGGAAAATCGCTGGCGCGCTTGCGGTCGGTCGTGAAGGTCGCAAGCTCACCCGCAAGCTGAATGCATTCTTCATAAAAGGTCATCGGATGCAGTCGCGATGCATTCGCCGCAATATGGCGCAGCATCGGATCGGCGCGATTGAGGATGTGGAGCAGAAAATAGTCGCCCACTTCCGCGGTTCCGCGGACCGTGGGATCGCCGATGCGTTCGGCAATGGCTTCGGCGCGATGACGCACGATGCCGAGCAGCTCGGTGATGAGCTCATTCAGCCGTGCTTCGGCGGCGCAATTCAGCGAGGGAGCTATATAGTCCGGATCGAGAATGACCGATCGGTCGGAGCGAACCTCGATGATACGTGCAAGGCCGATCAGATCGTAACCCGCAAGCTCGTCGCCGGTCTTCAGGTAGCGCAGGCTCAGGCGGCCGACATCGATCGGCGCCATGAAGTCGGTTTCCATATTCGCATCCGGCGCCTCATATTGCGAGGCGGTGATGCGCACGCTGTTGCGCATCGCGCTGCCGTTCATGGCGACGTCGGCTCTCCCGGGCTGTCGCGTCGGCAGGGCCAGATAGACGATGGCGTTCTTGGTGGAATCGTCGAGTTCGAGCGGAGGAGGCAGATCCGCATCAACAGGCGCTTCGAATGGCGTCCCATCGGGCAGGATGCCGCGCAGGTTCGACAGCGCAAACTGGCCGATGGCAAGCGCGCTGCGATCGATGCCGATTTCCGCGATCCCCCAGGGATAGGGCGCAAGTCCCCGCGCGGTCGTGCGAACCAGCCGCTCCGTCCAGCGGTCGGCCTGCTGAAAATGCTGCACGCGAAGGAACATGCCCTCGCTCCAAGCCACGCGATTTTCGTTCTTCATCGGGTGTTGCCCGTCCTCTCTGCAAAACTGGTGGTATCCTGCTCGTTCTCTCCGTCCGCGGAGGCGCGAAATGCCTCGGCCAGGAGGTCGCGGACGGAAATGCTCTTTCCGTCCTTTTCGAACTGCGTGCGGTAAGCCTTCCAATAGTCGCCATTGCCGCGCCAAAGTGCCTTGCGCGGGGAAGCGTCGACATGCGCCTCGATCATGCGGGGCTCGAACATCCGGTTGGCTTCGCGCACCAGGTTTTCAAGCCCGGCATTGAGGGCGGATTGCCTCGAAATGACTCGTCGCAGACGGTCGGCAAGCTGCTCGCTCCGTTCGCGGCTGAACAGTGAAGCGGACGAGTGAGTAAGGTCGTTCCCAATTCCGAAGATGGATGCCTCGTCATCGACTGTCTGTTCCAGTGTGGAGACGAGCGCTTCGAGCTGCCGCAGCGGATCGAATTGCAGCGCGAAGCTCCTGTCCTCCGCGTCCTGATCAGCCTCGTCGCCGATCCGCATATCGTTGGCGGGAACGATTGTTTTCGCGGTTTCGGCCGCGTCCGCTGCGGGGCTGCGGGCAACGGCGACGGAGACATGAGTCGCCGCGCCATGCTCCAGCTGACTGCCGAGCTCCAAATCGGAGTTCCAGTCGTCCGGAAGGATCGGTTTGATGCCGTTGATGTCAGGCGGGCCGTTCCAGCCGATATCGACGTTCCTGCTCGGCGACTTGCTCTTCTTCGAAGATTGCGGAAGTGCGGCGATCCAGTCATCGCCGTTTCGCTGGCCGAGCAGACCGGTTGCCGTGCTGCCGCCGGGTGCGATGTCGGCAAGAATGGATGAGATCGTCAGCGTCTCATCGCTGAGGCGCAGGTCGGCGGCCGGATCGTCGATGTCGCGGTCGGCTTCCCCCGTGATGACGACGCTGAAGGCGATATCGCCGAATGCGATCCTGGATTTGTCGGCCAGTCTCGCCGTCTCGCCTTCCAGGATCGTCATCTCGTCGACGCGAGTGCCGTTCGCGCTCTGGTCCCGCAGCAGAAAGCCGGCGCGATCGCGCTCGATCACGCAATGGGTCTTCGAAATCTGGCGCTGAGGGTCCGAGACCTGCCAGTCGCAATCCGGCGATCGGCCGAGCGTGCGCTTGCCGCGCTCGAGGAACCATCCCTTGCTGGAGCCTTCTCCCGCGATTTGCCGCAGTTCAAGCCGCATGGCGCCCTCCCTGATCGGATTGTCTTTGCGCGTCGCGCGGCTCGATGATGATGGCATCGCCGCTATCGCGATCCGCCGCCGCGACGCGCGCCCAGCTGTTCCATCCGAGCCTCGGCGGATCATCGTCCGCACCGAGCCGGCAGAAAGGGACATGCTCTTTCTTCAACACGACCTGGATGTCGAAATTGAGCGAGGGATCGACATATAGCCGCGTCAGCGCGAACAGCGCATCGATATTGGCGCTGCCCGGTGAAAGCGACCGGTAGTCGTCATAATCGACAGGTCCAATCACGACGCGGAAACTGCCACCGAAATCATGGACTGCGGCCCCCGCAGTCGCATTGACGCCAAGCTGCACGCCCTGCGGCTGCCCCATGCGACTACGTTCGCCCTCGGGAATGGAAAGCCATTTGCCCTTGAACGATTCGATCGCCACCGGCAGGCCACTGAATTCCTGTAGCATGGCCTGCAGATTGGCCGCATTACGGGTCCGGGCTGCAAAGAAGCCGGAAAAACGGAGGATCAGTTCGTCATCGGGCCGAACCCTTTCCTTCAGCCGCGCCGTTCCGAAGCCGGCCAGCGAGAACAGCGTCTTGATGAAGGTGTTGCCGTTTCTGTCCGGGCTCCATCGCAACCGCCGGGCGAGGCGATATTTCTCGCTCGCATCGACGAAAAGCTCTGCGAGCCGGCTCGTGAACAGATCGAAGAAGCTCGATAGCCCGTGTGCCCGATTGCGCTCCTCGCGGATTACCAGCTCGTTGTAGCTCGGCGGCATTGCCCCAAGCGGGCCGAGCAGTCCGGCCATGCTGGCCCGGACCGTGCCTGTTGCGCCCTTTTTCCTGAAGTCGCTGACGGCAAGGGGAGCCGGCGAAACGCCGGTGGGCGAGGACACCGTCAAATGATCGCCAGCCGCTTGCTGGGCGATGCGAAAAGCCGTCGACGGTTCGAAGCGACCGGGGTCGCTTTCGAGCAGCGCGGCGAGCATTTCGCTGTCATTTGGCCGGAGCTGGTCCATCCTTGTCGATCACCTTTTCATCACAACAGCGGCCGCTCGGCGGCGCGAGCCGGCCAGACGGCGATCGGTTTCGATTGCCCCTTCATGGCAATGGAGAGGCGGGTAAAACTGTTGATCGAGGTGTAAAGCCCGAAGAAGCGGTCAAGAACGCTGCCGAAGAGGTAGGCTGACGGCCTGTCGATCGCTGCGGGATCGAACTCCAGCCGGATATCGGTGCCCGTTACCATTCCGCCGCTGCCAAGGCGGGTCATCGAGTTCCTTGCCTCGACGCGGACGATGGCGTCGGCGAGCTGACGGGTTTCGCGGCTGTCCCTGAACGCGTAAAGCGCCAGGATGTCCTTCAACGCAGCCCCGTCATTGTCGACGATCGAGAGGTGATTGAGCTGAAGATGCGACATGAGGCGCCAGTTGCGCCCCTGCTGCTCGTTCATTCGCACGGAGGGAGTAGGGGCCATCAAGGCTTCGACCGAACCGACCGCCTCGCTGCCGGAGGCGAGCTGAAGGTAGGGATGACCGCCGCCGAAGGGCAGTTGCTCGGGCAATTCGCGATTGAGGCACAGGGCGTCGATGCTGGCGATCTTATCGACAGGGCCGATGGCTCGCCGAGCGCGATCCACGAAGGTTATCTCCATGTCCGAGGTGTCGTCGTCGGCGTCGAAACGGCGGGCGCATTGCCAGAACAGCGATGGGGTTCCCCCCTTCAAGCTGCGCCCGAAGAAGGGCTGGCACTGCTCCTCCTCGCCGGTGCGCCCGGATACGAGCACCTTCTCGATCGTATAAATCTCGCGCGTCTTCTGCCGCCTGGCATCCGGCAGCACGCGATATTCGGTGCGCGCGCCGTCGAGCGCGATCGGTTCGCAGTTCTGCCGAAACAGATTGACGATCGGCGTGGCGTTGAGGACGAAGTCGCGCGCTGAAATCGCCCGCTCCAGCTTCGCGCTGGTTTCATCGAGATAGATGAAGATTTCCAGCGTCTCGCCGCGCCATGCCTTCAGACCGACAATATCGACGAAGAGGAATTTCTGCGGCAGCGCAAAGAATTCGGTCAGCAGGCGATAGCCGGTAAAGCTCGATGCCGGGTAGGGCAGTATCGCTTCGTCCGCTTCGAAGCCGACCGGGCCGAGCGCCTTGGCCGGCAACATGACCGGGGCGCGATCATCGGCATGATGGGCGAGCGCAATGCCGAGCGTGTGATTGACGAGAAGCTCGTGAATGGCAACCGCCTGCTGCCACGAGGAGGCGATATGGAGCCGCAGCCGGTCGAGGCCGATTTCGTCGAGTGGCTTATTGGCATCCCGCGCCCGGATCGACAGGCGCAGGCAACCGGCCGCGCCTGCATGCGGAGATGGTGGCGCGCTGATCGGATGGCCAGTCAATGAAGCCGAGACGATCTCTACCGGCGCGACCTCGGTCTCCTGTGTCGTTCGGAAGCGGCAGCTCTCGCCGCCGATCGGCTCTGCGAAGATTTCGGTGTGACGCGGCACGGTCTGAACGGATGCCAGCGTGCTGCTCGGCACAAAGCGCACGATGCTCATCGAGGGCAGCGGCGCCAGGTAGTGCGGATAGAGCGTTTCGAGCAGGCCATCCGTCAGTTCTGGAAATTCGTCGTCGAGCTTCTGCCGCACCCGCGCGGCCGAGTAGGCGAAGCTCTGGATCAGGCGCTCGACATGCGGATCGTCGGCGACCTCGCCGGTTACGCGCAGGCGGCCGGCAATCTTCGGAAAGGCGTCGGCAAAGCGCGCGGCCCGCCGACGGATGGCGGCCAGTTCGTCGTTATAGCGCTGCAAGAAGCCATCAGCCATTGTTGGCCTCCACAAGGAAGCGCTGGGTCGACGGATCGATGGTCGATTCAAAGCTGATCGGCGGCATGCCCTCGTGTACGCGGAAGGTCGCATGAATGCGCAGCCGCAAGGCGCGCTCGCCATTTCCACGGCTCCTGAGAATGCTTACCTGCACGTCCGAAAGCCGCGTTTCGAACAGCGCAATGCGCCGCTCGATCAATCTGGCGAGGCGGCTCTTGGCTTCGTCGGTGACGAGGTTGGCCGATACCATTCCGTCGACGCCGAAGGACACCAGCGCATTGCCGAGCTCTTCATAGACCGAGGGCGGCGCAGTCGGCCGGCGACGGGTGTTGAGCAAGGCCTCGAGGTCGCGGCGAATGCATTCGCGCAATTCGCGCAGCTGTTCGGCCGATGTCAGCGGCGGATCCTGCAGACGATCGGGATTGTCGTCGATCAGCCGATCGATGATCGATCTGGCGACGATCCTTTCCCGCGGCCTGTAGCGTTCCAGTGGATCAGCCATGGGCGGCACGCCTCGTGTCGCCGGAGCCCGATGCCGTTTCAAGCGATGCCAGATCGTGGAAGGAAACCAGATCGTCACCGGCCAGGAAGCACTTCTGACCTCGGCCGGTCGTAATGCCGGTCGGCTCATCGACCCATTCGGTTTCACGGCCGAGCAGCAGCTTGGAACCCTTTGTGCCGTGATAGATCGCGGGCAGAAGCACGGGAGCGCTTGCCCCATCCGCAAGCTCCAGCTCGGCCCTGCGGAAGGCGAGATCGCGCGGGCGGGCGATCGGCTCGACGCGCAGGGCGGCAATCCGGGAGAAGTCGATCCATAGATATGCTCCGCCCGTCATGATGACTTCGAGCGCATGGGGAATCCGGTCGTCGAGATCGCGAAAATCCGAGACGGGACGACCGTTCCAGTTCATCGGTCGTTCGCCGCGGATAGCCTCCAGGGCTTCCAACGCCGTGGCCGTATCGGAAGAATGGGCGCGGTGGGCAATCGCCAGCTTCATGGCTGCCTGGTCGAGGGCCGTCGGCCCGTTCGGGAAATCCGGTGCGGCGGCCTCTTCGAACCAGGCGGAGCGTGCCGCCATCGCCCGCAGCTGATTGCGCAGCATCGCAAAGCCCATCATGTCCTCGGGCGAAAACGTCGTGGCGAGATTGCACTGCGCGTCCGCCTTTGCGTAATCGCCGGCAAGGATCAGAAGATCGATGAGGATGTGGCGTCCATCCTTGTCCGTAGGCGCCGTTTTGACATGCGCTTTCGCCTGCGCGATCGCATCGTCGAGCGCGTTTTCGCTGAGAGCTTCGGCGATCTTGGCGGAGAGCGTCATGCGGATATCCTTTGCGGCGTATCTGCGGAACGGGCGAATGCATAGGTCGCATTCGCCGTCTCCGCGATGAGATGGAAACTTGTGGACACGTCGTCGAGCTGAAAATGCGGCTGCAGCCGTACCGTGCAGGCGAACATGCCGGGCTTGCCGGGAATTTCGTCGACGCTGATACCGGCCGAGCGCAGCGGGAAGCGCGTGCGCAGCGTGAGGTCCGCATCGTCGTTGCCGAGCGTGTAGGTGGACAACCAGTCGTTCAGCTTGCGTTCGATCGAAGCGGCATCGGCAAGCCGGCCAATCTCATCGCGCATGATGACCTTGAGGTAATGCGAGAAGCGCGAAGCACAGAGCACATACTGTAGCATCGCCGCGATGCGGGCATTCTGACGTGCGTGCTCGCTCGAATAGTGCGGAGGCGCGTGCAGGGACTGGTTCGAATTGAAGATCACCGAGGGTGAAAGATAGGTGGTGGCGACCGGAACCAGGCCGAGTTCGCAAAGCTGCTGCTCCTGGCCGTTCGTCAGGCGAATCTCGACGGGAGGCTGCTGCGAAAGGCCGTTGCTTTCGATGCCGAGATCGTAGGGGGCCAGCTCGTCCGTGCTCAGCAGACCGCCGTCGACGGCATCCTGCGTCACGCCGCGGATATCGGCGAACCATCCGGATTCGATGAAATTGCGAATGACGATCATGGCGAAGGCAAAGGCGCCATTACCCCAAAGCAGCGTGCTGCCATCGGCAGCGATGCTTTCGCGGAACGGAAACTGATCGTCACGCCCGCGGGAGAACGCCTCGTAGGGCGCTCGCATCAGTATCCGCGGCGCAACCAGCCCCAAAAACCGGGAGTCGTCACGCGCCCGAAGCCCATTCCAGCGAATGCGGGTGGGGTCATAGGCAAGCCACGAAAAATCCTGGACGCGGTTGAGCTCGTTGAAATCCTGCAGGCCGATTGCCTGGGGTGCGGCGGCTGCGACGAACGGGCAGAAGGCGGCGGCGGCGGCCATGCCGATCTGCGTCAGTGCACCGACGGTATCGCCGCCGGTCGGGTCCTGGGGCGAAAGCTCGTAATCGCCGATCAGCAGGCCGAAAGGCTCGCCGCCGGGCATGCCGAATTCGCGGCTGTAGATCAGCTCGAAGAGATGGCTCTGGTCGAATTCGGTCATCCGCTCGAGATGGCGCGTCAGCTGCGCCCAGCTGACGCTGAGGATCTTGACCTTCACCTCTTCCGACCGGCCGGTGTGGCGCATGAGCATGGCAAGGCCGCGCCACCGCGCTTCCATCGCCTGGAATTCGGGGTGATGCAGAATGGCGTTGACCTGCCGGTTGAGCGCATCGTCGATCATGGCGATCACGCGATGCACCTGACGCGGCCAGGCTGCTCTCGGTTCCATCGTTGTCGCGGTCATGGTGCTGACTGAAGGCGCGCGGCGAGACGATCGCCGCGCCGCCTCTCCTAGTTCTTGCTCGGAATGCGGGCGACCATTCTGAGTGACGTGGTCAGCTCTTCCATCTGCAGCCACGGACGCATCCAGGCGACGGCGTTGTAGGAGCCGGGCTTGCCCGGAACTTCCTGCACCGTCACCTTCGCGTCGCGCAGCGGATACTTGGCGCGGGATTCTTCGCCGGCGTCGTCATTGGCGTTGACGTAGTTGGCGATCCAGCGGTTGAGCCAGTTCTCGCAATCCTGCGCTTCCATGAAGGAGCCGATCTTGTCGCGGCCCATCACCTTCAGGTAATGCGCGAAACGGGACGTCGCCATCATGTACGGCAGGCGTGCGGAGACGGCCGCGTTGGCCGTTGCCTCCGGTTTGTCGTAGACCTTCGGCTTGTGCGTCGTCTGCGCGCCGAAGAACACGGCATAATCGGTGTTCTTGTAGTGGCAGAGCGGCAGGAAGCCGAGCTTGCCGAGTTCGGCGTCGCGGCGATCGGTGATGCCGACTTCGGTCGGGCACTTGAGGTCGAGGTCGCCATCGTCGCTCGAGAAAATGTGCATCGGCAGGTTCTCGACCTTGCCGCCATTTTCCGCGCCGCGGATCGCTGTGCACCAGCCGCTCTGGGCAAAGGCGTCCGTCAGCCGCGTTCCCATCACGTAGGACGCGTTCATCCAGCAATAGGAGTCGTGATCGAGCTCGCCGGTCTTCGAATGTTCGGTCTCGTCGAAGGCGAAATCGTCGATCGGATTGGTCTTCGGGCCGTAGGGCATGCGGGCGAGGACGCGGGGCAGGGCAAGCGTCACGAAGCGGGAATCCTCGCTGTCACGCAGGCTGCGCCACTTGGCGTATTCGACCGTTTCGAAGATCTTTTCGAGGTCGCGCGGACGGGCAAGCTCGCGATAGTCGTCGAAGCCGAACATGCGCGGGCTGGCGGCCGATATGAACGGCGCGAAGGCCGCCGCGGCGATTGATGAAATTCCCTGCAGCGTCTGCACGTCGTCGAAGGAGTTGTCGAACTCGTAGTCGCCGATCAGGGCGCCCATGGGCTCGCCGCCGGGCGTGCCGAATTCGTCTTCGTAGATCGATTTGAAGAGACGCGACTGGTCGAATTCCACCGCTTTTGCGAGGTCCTTGGAGACGTCGCGCTTCGATGCATTCAGCACGCGGATCTTCAGGTTGACGCTGGTCTCGCTGTTCTTGACGAGATAGTTCAGGCCACGCCAGCTACCTTCGAGCTTGGCGAATTCCGGCGCCTGCATGATCGCGGCAAGCTGGCGCGAGATTTTCCGATCAAGCTCGGCAATCGCCTTGTTGAGCGTGATCGTCAGATTGCGATCATAGGTTACGGTACCCTTGAGAGCCTGGTCGGTCAGGGTCTTCAGCAGATCCTGGGCACGGTCGGGTTCGGTTTGCCGGGTTGCGGCCACGATCTGCGACAGGAGATTTTCCTCGGGCGCGAACTCGGCCTCTTTGGTCTTCAGTTGGCTTTCAGCGCTCATTTTTAGATCCTTGCGGAAAATGCGGGCGATATCGGTCGAGATCGAGGTCTGCCGCTATCGGCTGCTTGAAACGAATTGGGCGACCGGCTCCCGCAGATCGCCGACGACGATCAGCTTGCGGCCGGCTTCTCGGCCAATCCGAGCTCGGACATCAGCTTCGAAAGATCGGCCTTGTTCTGCAGGACATCCTCGAGAAGCCGTTCCAGCTCTTCCGAGCGGTCGGCCTTGCTCATGAGGTCGCGAAGCTGGTTGCGGGCATCGAGAAGCGCCTTCAGGGCGGGGACCTGATTGACGATGGAACCGGGCTCGAAATCCTGCATGCTCTCGAATTTGAGCGAGACCGGAAGCTGCGAGCCGTCGCCTTCCAGAGTATTCTCGACCGAGATGTTGAGGCCCGGCGTCATGCGGCGCATGACGTCATCGAAATTGTCCCGGTCGATCTGCACGAATTTGCGCTCGCCGAACGGTTTCAACGGTTGGGTCGGGTTGCCAGAGAAATCGCCGAGCACGCCGACGACGAAAGGCAATTCCTTGACGACCATGGCGCCTTCGGTTTCCACTTCGTACTTGATATGGACCCTCGGCTTGCGTACTCGCTCCAGCTTTTCGTGAACACTCGCCATAAAACTTCTCCTTCAATGCCAGCGGCAAATTCGCTTTTCACATGTGGCGCAACTCGACTTTGGAAAGGGCGGGTTGCAAAAACTTCGGGGTGCCGGTTGTATTCGTCACCCAGTCTTGTTCGGTTTCGGCTGAATGCCTGCCGCCGTCAGAACGGCGTTGCGGACCTGCTGTTCGGGTAGCAATTCGGTCAGCAATTCCGAAAAATCCATGCGGCCACGTCGAACCATTGTCTCGATCGACATCGAAATCGGGGAATGCGGTTCGGTGCGGCGGAAATAGCGCGCAACGGCCAGCAGCAGTTCGAACGCTTCCTCGCGTGAGCCGATCGATTCCGCGCTCAAGGGCCGCGGGCGGCTCTGCGCCGGCTCGGCGGCGCCTTCCTGTTGCTGCGGCTCGGCCTGCGCATCGGTCGCCTGGGATTCGAGGCCTGCGAGGGCGCGAAGCGCCAGCGCAGCTTCCTGCAGGACGTTGTGGGTATTGGAACTGGGCGGCGCCATCTGCCCGCAGCGCTCGTTGAGAACGGAGACGAGCCGATCGAAAGCGGCGATGCAACTGTTGACCGTTTCGAGATGCGCGCTCATCGCGGTCGTACCCGCCTCAAGGGCCGCTTGGCTTAGCTCATCGCGACGCTTCACCTCGTTGGGACGCTGCGACAGCTGAAAATCCCAGAGGGAAAACTGGCCGAATTTGGCACCGGGGACGAGCGGCGACAGCCTGATCGCCTGAATGATGGTGCCTTCGCCGCCGATGCCGTTAAGACCCGAAAGAGGCGCGAGCCGCTCTTCGAGATCGTCGGCGCCGACGGAATGAAATTTCTCCCAATGCTTGTCTAAAAGCGACGCAATCGCCTCGTAGACATCCCTTAAGCCTTCGAATCCGCGCAGACGTAATTCCGCCTCCGCTAACCATGCTAATACTTCGAGATCCTTACTTTTTGAAGAAACAATCTGCAATCCCAGATTGCTAACATCTAACCACAGAGGTGAAAGACTAATATTTTCACCTGGTGATATACCTCGTTCCGCTGCTCTCGCCTGGTTTCTGGCGTCCTTTATTCTGTAGTATATTTCACGCATAGAAGTATTATTGCGCACATTCTCTCCGCATGGCGCGTTTTCTTCAAATGGAGTTTCTATGTTGCGCACATTCAGCAGAGGATTAACTCCATATTGTGAACTACATCGTTTGAGCGCTTGATAGTTAGATCGATATATTCCTTTGTCAACCATGTCTATTCTGCTACAGAATTGTGACGATTCCAGTCCATGTCAGCACAAAAAAATTTATGTTTTCGATCTGGACGCCTGTCGATAACCGCCCTAGTTGTTGCGGCGACTTGGAGGGTGTAATTGAATTGAAACCAAAAGGAGGAAATTTCTAGGTGTCGAACGTCGATCTCAATCGTCTGATCAGAACGCTTGAGCCCGCATTGCGCGTCGGTCTTGAGGCTGCAGCGTCGCTTGCAGCACGCGATCGGCATGCAAATGTCGATGTCGCACATTGGATATGTGCATTGTTGGACGCACCGGAAGTTTGCTCCTTTTTTGAAGAACTTAGCGTGCCATCGGAGGCCCTGCGCACGGAGCTCGATAGCGCCATTGCCGAATTTCCGAGGGGGGATGGCGCCGCGCTGGTGCTCTCCCAAAATCTGCTTGCGCTGATGCGGGAGGCGTGGCTTGTCGCGTCGCTTCAATGTGGCCGGAACAGCATCACCCTGGCCGACCTTCTGACCGCGCTCACGGACGATCAATCGCTGCGAATCATGGCGCGGGGCATGGCGCCCTCATTGCGAAACCTCGATCGCAATGCTCTCGAAGGACGGTTGAATGCCGCCTCGTCCAGCGATGCCGCCGCACCGTCGCGAAATCCCGAGACGGTGCCCACAGCGGGTGAAAACGAATTTTTGCGTCTCTACACCCGCGACATGACGGCGGATGCAAGGCTTGGCAAAATAGATCCGGTCATCGGACGCGACCGCGAACTGCGCCAGGTCATCGATATCCTGATGCGTCGCCGGCAGAACAACCCGATCCTGGTCGGCGAAGCAGGCGTCGGCAAGACGGCCGTGGCCGAGGCGCTGGCGCTCGAGATTGCCACCGGCAGCGTGCCGGACATGCTGAAGCCGGTGCGTATCCTTCTTCTCGACCTCAGCCTGCTGCAGGCCGGAGCCGGGGTGAAGGGCGAGTTCGAACGCCGCCTGCATGGTGTGGTCGCGGCCGTACGGGCCTCGGCGGAACCGATCATTCTCTTCATCGACGAAGCGCACGGCCTGATCGGCGCCGGTGGACAGGCCGGGCAGGGCGATGCCGCCAACATCCTGAAGCCTGCCCTGGCGCGCGGAGAATTGCGGACGATCGCGGCCACGACATGGAGCGAATACAAGCGCTATATCGAGAAGGACGCGGCATTGACACGGCGTTTCCAGGTCGTTCAGGTGCTCGAACCCGATGAGGAAACCGCCATTCGCATGTTGCGCGGTGTCGTCGGCAGCTTCAAGGCCCATCACAAAGTCCGCATTCGCGACGAGGCGCTGGCGGCGGCCGTTCGCCTTTCGGCGCGCTATATCCCGGCGCGTCAGCTGCCGGACAAGGCGATCAGTCTTATCGACACGGCCGCTGCAGCCGTGTCTCTCGCCCGTCAGACCGTTCCTGAAGCGCTTAAGGGATTACGCGACGAGCAGGAGATGCTGGAGGCCGAAGCCGAAGCGCTTTCAGCCGAACCGCCGACGCCGGAACTGCTTGCTCGCCTTGCCGTCATCGAGAGCGAGAAGCAAGAGGTCGCGACCGAGATCGAACGGTTGCAGGCGAAATTCGATGAGGAAATGAAGCTATCCGGGGAAGCGGATCGAATTGAAGCCTCGCTGGCCAATACTCAGGATCATCGAGCGGAAGAGGATGCCCATTCGCGCGGCGACAATGTCGCTCTCTTCCCGCCGAACGGGTCTTCTCCGGACGCCGCGCGCGCCGCACTCGCGCAGGCCGAGCGCAATCTTGCCGATGTTGCGGGCGAAACCCCGTTGGTTCCTCGCGTCGTCGACAAGGAACTGATCGCCGGGATCGTGGCGCGCTGGACCGGTATTCCCGTCGGGAAGCTGCTGTCGGATCAGGTCGAGACCGTCAAGACGCTCGATGCAAGGCTGAAAGAGCGTGTTCTTGGCCAGGATGCGGCGATTGGGCGAATAGCGGCCGCCATGCGGTCCGCCCGCGCCGGCCTTTCCGATCCGCGCCGCCCGCCCGCCGTTTTCCTGCTCGTCGGCATGTCGGGAACCGGCAAGACCGAGACGGCGCTTTCGCTTGCGGATCTTCTCTATGGCGGCAGCCAGTATCTGACGACCATCAACATGTCCGAGTTCAAGGAAGAGCACAAAGTCTCGCTGCTGCTCGGCTCTCCGCCCGGCTATGTCGGCTATGGTGAGGGCGGCGTCTTGACCGAAGCGGTGCGCCGTCGCCCCTATGGCGTGCTGTTGCTGGATGAAATCGACAAGGCGCATCCGGGCGTGCAGGAAGTGTTCTATCAGGTCTTCGACAAGGGAACGCTGCGCGACGGCGAAGGCCGCGACATCGATTTCAAGAATACGACCATCGTGATGACCGCCAATACGGGGTCCGAATTGCTGGCCGCGCTCGCCGCCGATCCGGAGACGATGCCCGAGGGCGAGGCGCTGGAAGCGCTGCTGCTGCCGGAACTGCAAAAGCACTTCAAGCCGGCCTTTGTCGGTCGCACGACCGTCCTGCCGTTCATGCCGCTGAACGGCGAGACGTTGAGCGGCATCGTCGATATCCAGATCGGCCGTATCCGTGATCGTGTCGCGGCGTCATACGGCACGAACGTTTTTCTCGCTCCCGAGGCGCGCGAGGCGCTGGTCGCCCGCGCCAAGGCAAGCGAAATGGGTGCGCGCGCCATCGAAACCATGATCGGGCGCGACCTGCTTCCCGAATTGTCGACTTTCTTCCTCGACGCTGTTGCGGCGGGACGCAAGGTCGCCGGCATCATCATCAGTTTTCACGATCAGCGCTTCCTCATCGAGGAAAGTCCGGTGATCGATCCCGAATTCGCCAGTCCCCGAGAGGGCGACACGGCGAATGAAGCAGCCCCGGACGAACACAACGCCCGGATGCGGCATTAGACGGAAAGGTAAACCCGCCTTGCAGCGACAGGGCGTATTCAAATCCCAACAGGAGAGTTGAGAGCATGCCGATTTATCTGCAGATCGACGGAATTCAGGGCGATGCAACCCACGAGCAGCACAAGAAGTGGATGGACATCGAAGTCATTCACTGGAACGTCTCGCGCAACATGAAGACGTCGGCCGGTTCGGCGGCGAACCGCGAAGCTTCCGAACCCACCGTTTCGGAAGTCATCCTGACCAAGGTCAGCGATTCTTCGTCGACCAAGCTGTTCCAGGAAGCATGCTCCGGCCGTACCGGCAAGCAGGCCGTCATTCATCTGGTCACGACCGGCAATCCGGGCGACACCTACATCGAGTACACGCTCACCAATACGCTGATCGCCAGCTACTCGGTCGATTCCAACGGCGACCGGCCGGTCGAGACGATCAAGCTCAACTTCACGAAGATGGAAGTGAAGTACACGCCTTACGACGACTCGCAGACGCCGCAGTCGCCGATGATCGCTTCTTACGATCTGGCAACGACCAAGGCTGCCTGACACTAGCATCGCTTTCCGGCGCGTTGGGGTCGACGCGCCGGAACCGTGTCCGATGCCAAATCGCTGCCGTGGCCGCGATTGGCACGTTTTCGAGAACGTTCCTTCATCGAGGTCGCCATGGTAGATTTTTCCGTTTCGTCGCCGGCGCTGCAAATGGAGCCGGTGAAACAAACCGACCTTCCGCCGGTCCGGCGCGCAGGCCGCGGTCCATCCTATGACTACTTCTCCTATCAGAGCGGTCCGCGCGAATTTGCAGCGCGTGGGCAGGCCATGGGAGCCGCCGCATCTCTTTTCCGGATGTTTTCCGAAAAAGCGAATGAGATGTCCTTGACGCACTGGCTGCAAAGATGGCTGCGCAATAACGAGGCTCACATTATCCGGGAGATGGATATCAACCATCACTCCGTATTCGTTGCGCAATTCAATTACTCCGTCACCGACGGCGAAACCCGTGTGCTGATGGCGCGGGGCGCCTATCTGCTGGGCACGGTGGCGAGCCGTGCGGATATCGGCAAGATCCTGACGCCGGAGGTGCTCTATGGGCCGGGCATGCATGAGACCCTGCCGAATGGCACTCATTTCCAGATGGTCTATCTCGTCGGCGGCCGCAAGCAGGTGATCGGCAGCACAGGCAAGGCAGGCTCTGCGAACTCACTGGTAGGATAAAGCGCAGATGAACGATCAGCCTTCGGCCAATGATTTCATTCAGGCGACCCGAAATCTCCGGGTCGTCTCGCCGCTTGGTACGGACCAGCTCCTGCCGGAACGGGTGATGATAACGGAAGGCGTATCCTCGCTTTTCGACATCCGGCTCTCCGTTCGTGCCAAGCGCGAGATCATCCAGCCCGAAGACCTGATCGGTCGTCTCATCGACATCTCGCTGGAGGTTCAGCAGGCCGAAGACGGGGGCGACGGCGTTCGCCGCCCCTTCAACGGTCTCGTCACGTCTCTTCAGGAAGGGCCGCCGATCACGCGCGGCTTGCGTTCCTATTCGATGGTGCTGAAGCCGCAGATGTGGCTCCTGTCGCAGCGGTCGGATTGCCGTATATGGATGGACAAGACCAGCATCGATATCGTCGAGACGCTCTTTTCCGAGCACGGGATTCCCGCTCCTGACGTCTCGGGCGTGGTGACGCCGCCTCCGCCGCAGCACTATTCGGTGCAGTGGAACGAAACGGATCTGGACTATCTGACCCGCCGCTTCGAGGAAGACGGTCTTTTTTACTGGTTCTCGCATGAAGACGGCAGTCACCGGTTGCATGTCGCTGACGGCGCCAATTCCTGGGCCGGACCGTCTCCCTCCGCGCAGGGCGACGGAAGGGTGCGCCTTGCCCAGGGCTCGACCGACCGCAACCATATCAACGAATGGATGAAGCACTACGCTTACGTCCCGGGGCAGCGCGCCGGCGCCGACTGGAATTTCGAGACGCCGCAGATGGTGCCGGGCACGACCACACCGTCACTGGTACAGATGCCGGGCGCCATGAAGCGCGAGCTTTACGAGTATCCGGCCCGCATTTCATCGGTTGCCGAGGCCGAACGGGCACAGAAGCTGCGTATGCAGGCCAGCGAGGCCGACCACAATCGCGTCGTCGGACGCTCGACATCGCGCATCCTGGAAGCCGGCCGCCGCTTCACCCCCTATGAGGTGGCCCATCCGGAGCATGTCTACGAAGAGCACGTCATCGTGCGTGCGACCCATTTCGCGGTCGATCCGTCCTATGAAACCAATACGGACCAGCCGGAATACATAAACGAATTCGAGGCGGTGCCGTCGCGTGTACCGATGACGCCGCATCGCAACACCGAGAGGCCGCGGATCCGCGGCACGCAGGTTGCGATCGTCGCCGGTCCGCCTGGAGAGGAAATTCATCCCGATCAGTATGGCCGCATCAAGCTTTGGTATCCGTGGGACCGCCGTGCCAGGAAGGATGGATCCGACACCTGCTGGGTGCGCGTCGCCCAGAGCTGGGCAGGCGGCACCTGGGGCGGCCAGGTCATTCCCCGCATCGGCATGGAAGTCATGGTCGCCTTCATCGACGGCGATCCGGATCGGCCGCTGGTAACAGGCGTGGTGACGAACCCGAGCAACGGCGTGCCTTACGATCTGCCTGCCAACAAGACCCGCATGGTCATGCGCTCCAACACCCATAAGGGCACCGGCTTCAACGAAATGACCTTCGAGGACGATGCCGGCCGCGAGAACATGTTCTTCCACGCGCAGAAGGACCAGACGACGCGGGTACGCAACGACCGCACCAAACGAGTCGACCGCCACGAGGTCGCCTCGATCGGCGGCAACCGCGCCGTCGAAGTCAGCGGCAACCAGAAGCATGAGATCGGCGGATCTGTGAATACGGTCGTAGGCGGCACCGGGCCGATGGCAACGGCGCTGATGGCGGCGGTGCAGGGGCTTTCCGGACAGACGGCCGGATTGCTCTCCCAGGCAGGCCAGATCGCCGGCGCCGGCGGGGACGGACTTGCCGCATTCGCAGGCACGATTGCGTCCTCCGCCTTGGGTTTCCTCGGCCTCGGCGGACTTGGCAGCCGGGAGGGCGTCGTTTCGGGACCCAATCCGAGAGCGGACGCGGGCACGGATCTTGCCGGCGCCGGCAGCGGCCTGGGCGAAGCGGCGGCGAGCCTCTTTCCGCTTCCCGGCATCATGAATACCATCGTTGGAGCATACAAGTCGGATACGATCGGCATCACGAGCGCCGAGCAGATCGGTATCAGCAAGGTTACGAATGTCGGCCAGACATCGCTCGAAAAGGTCGGAAAGTTCAAGAAAGTTATTGTGGGCGACGAGTTCGTCATCGAATGCGGCGCCTCCAAGTTCATCATGCGCCAGGACGGCACGGTCATCATCCTGGGAACGCATTTCAACTTCACGGCATCCGGGCCGACGCAGATCAACGGCAAGGTCGTCGATCTCAACAAGCCGGGTGGCGGTTTCGCCGAGGCTTCAGCGACATCGTCGGATACGACGGCACAGGGCTGAGGCGCCATGTCGGTCGACAATCGCACACCTTTCCCGGCGCTCGCCTTCCGGCAGTATAATCTGGCGGGCGATCTGCTGGGCGTCGTTGTCGCGAGAGGGACGTTCAAGCTGACGAACGGCGGTCCGCTGGTCATGGATGACGTTCAGCGGCCTCTCGTCATGTCGGATGTCTACGACGGCGATCCGCATGAGACGCCGCAGACGGCTTGCACTGATCTCGCGCCATTCAAGCCGGCCACGGACGTAACTTTTATCGGCGCCGCCTTTGCGCCTGATGGTGTCGCTGCGTCGTCATGGACATGCGGCCTGAAAGTGGGGCCCGTTCAAAAGCGATTGCGCGTTCATGGGCCGCGTGTCTGGCGGGCAAAGACCCGCAAGACGTGGCGAGGGCTCGTCGACAGAGAGAAGGAAGATGCCCTCGACGGCTGGGAGCTGACCTCGGGAGAACCGGCGAGCTATGTACCCATCGACTGGAGATTTGCCTTCGGTGGGCGGCTAGATAGCGGGGAAACGTTCGAGCGTAATCCTGTGGGTATCGGTCTTGTCGATGAAGAGCGGTTTCGCGACAAGCCGGAATGGCCTGCGCCACAGATCGAGGATGCCGACGAACCAATTCGCTCTGTCGGCGACAGGCTCGCACCCGCAGGTTTCGGTCCGCTTTCGCCATTCTGGGAAGACCGGCTTGAGAAGGCCGGGACCTACGACGACGCTTGGCTGAACGAAAGGCATCCGCTGCTCCCCCGCGACTTCGATTTTTCCTTCTGGCAGGCAGCGCATCCGGACCTGATAGCGAATCCCTGGCTGCAGGGGGATGAACCCTTTGAGCTGGATCACCTCCTGCCGGGCATAGCAACGCTTCAGGGGCGGCTCCCCAATATTCGGCTCGAAGTCACGATCGATCGGGGCACTGGCCCCGCGCGAGGCCCCATGGTGCTCGACGGCGTCCACTTCGACATGCGGCCCGGTGTCGGGCGCGTTTTCCTGACCTGGCGGATCGGCTTTCCCTGGCCGGAGCGCCGTGGGCTGCCCAAGATGAGTATCGTCAATCTTTCCGAAGGTGTCAGCTGATGGCCGACAATCAGCCTACAGAAGCGCCGCCAGAGCCAGAACCTCTGGAATATGTACGGATTCCTCCCGGCACTAGTGGTTACTTCTACCTGCCGGACAACGGCAAGCAAGCGGCAAAAGGTCCTAGAGTAACGCCCGCGGCGGCTGATCCGCCGCCACCCGAGCTTATTCCAGCAGATAGTAACGCCCTCGCCGTATGCCTGTCACCGGATGTCTGCAAATCCCCGGATAAACCGGTGCCCTATATGTCCTGGGGTAAGGCTTCGGACGAGCAGAATTATTCTCCCGATGTCCGATCAAACGGCATGGTCATCAAGCGGCAAGACTCCATGTTTTTCCGTTGCTATGGCGACGAACCGGGCGTGGGATTGGGGTGTAAATCAGGCACCGTTGGCGATGTTGTGGAGCCGGTTACGTCTTCCGGAATCGTGCGGGCTAATGGTGTCTGGGTGCAGCGCCACAATGATCGTTGCACGCTGAATAGCGGGAATACCGACGGCGAATATGTCTATGTTCAGTCGACCGAGGAGAAAAAAGCGCCAGATGGTAGCGATCAAGACGATAAGGCTTGGTATGAAAAAGCCTGGGATTGGACCGGCGAAAAGCTCCACGACGCTGGGCAAGCTATTCATGAATTTGATGACAATCATGGCCGCGTCATAACGCGAGGTATGGGAGCGCTGCAAGCCATAGGTGGGGCTGGCGAGAGCGTCGCTGGGGCTGGTTTGGCTGGCGTCGGTGGTGCGGCATCCGCTACCGGCGTGGGGGCCGCACCGGGTGTCCCCGCGATGATCGGCGGCGCCGCTCTTGTAGTGAATGGCTACGATAACTTCTCAACCGGCTTAAAGCAGCTATGGACTGGGGAGACACAAACAACAGTTATCGCACAGGCTGCTGGTCAGGTCGCAGGTGCTATGGGTGCCTCTCCCCAAACGGTGCAATCGGTTGAGAACATAACGGGACTTGTTCAAGGTGTTGGAGGGGCCACGGGAACGCTCGCAGCAAGCATGCGGACATCCGAGCGCACTCTTGTTGTAGCGGGCGTACAAGGAGCAAGAAGCACCGCATTACCGCGTGAGATAATGACCATCGAGCAACGATTGCAGGCACATTTGCGCACTGCTCAGCAACGGGCTCGTCTTACGCCTAAACAAGCGGCTGCGGTTGCACGTAATCCAAATCAATATAATACTCACATGGGTACGCAAATCGACACAGAATTTAAGAATCTCGTGGACAACGATCCCAGCCTCGCGGGCTTGGTCACAACTACGCCAAGGTTCCAATTCGGACCAGACGTAGTGGTTACAGGAAAGCCCTACTGGTTCGACGTGACAACAGCTCCGCAATGGGGAGCTCATGTATCAAAATATACACCAGGCTATGGCACTGGTGTACCTTTAATTTGGCCGTAGCATGGAGCAGAAAGTTGACGCAGCAAAGAATTCTATCTGAAATTGAAGCGGCCGTTGCTTCGGGCCAAGGTGCTACCTTTTCCGATATCGAATTTTCATCCGACCCACGGCTTCGGAGTAAGAAAAAATATGCGGAAGTAATCGCTCCTTTCAATGTTCATATTAAGAATACTTCATGGGTTGGTATCAATTTTAAGAACTGCTCTATATCCGGCCTCGCATTTTCCGATGTGCGTTTGCGAGATTGCACCTTTGAAAATTGTCTTCTGGCTGTTCGCAATTGGGGGAGTTTTTATAAGGATAGCAGGTTTATTTCATGCGATATGAAGAGCTTTTCGTTCGGCGCCGATGATCCTTCGAACGCAAATACTTTCGAAAACGTCATATTTGAGAAATGCAATATGCAGGGCCGCGCTGTCGATTATTCGAAGTTCGAGAAAAGCGCTTTTTTGAATTGCCGATTAGATCGTGTTGAGTTTCGGCAAGCTACAATATCAAACTCAACGTTTACGGGGAAACTAGACGACGTCGTGTTTGGGCGAGACTACACGCAAAGGCCAACCAGTATAAATGGCGCCGACTTTAGCAAAGCGACGCTGAGTTATTGCATCTTTCCCCATACCCAGGTTTCGCACATCCTTGCACCCGAAAACCCCAAGAATCATGTAATTAAGCGGTTTAAGGAGTTCGTTGCTGAACTTGATCGCGCTATCCAAGCAGATTCAAATATCGGAGACGTGCCGTTGGCGGGAATTTTCACCACCGAGTACACATCTGGGTCTAATTTCGGAATTCTCAATGAAGACGATTTCCGGGAATTGCTAAAGCCGAAAGGGCAGGCACTCCTTGCCCAGATGTTGAGCGACCCCATATGGCGAGAGTGAATTCTCGGTGCGCTATTAATGGTCCGGGCAACTTAATTACTAGCGTTTTATTGTATGATGTAGCGTCCAAGTGATCAAATACTAAAACGCGAGGTTCTGGTGCTGTCATGATGGCGAATAAGGTGTGGGGCGGGATGCGCAATCTAGCCTTGCGGAACCGGTTATACCCTACGAAGTCGTACGCGTAGACTGTACTAAGGCGTCATAACGATCGCTACATCAGGCCAAAATTGTTGAACGGCCGAACCACACATAGGTTCTTAAATGAACAGCATCTATCTCACCCGATTTTGGGGGAGTGACTACCGCGTGATTCTCGATGCGGCAGATATCGGCCGCTCACTGACGCCCCTTTGGGTGGACATTGCGACTACGGATCAAAGCCGGAGATTGGAAGCCTTTAGGGCGCTGGTGCCCCAAGTCTTCATTCATATGCCTGAGACGAGCAGTCTTCTCATGGAGAGAACAACCGATGCCTATCTCGTCAAAATACGGGGTGATGTCGCGCTGGTTACCGACCGGCAGGCGGACGATCAGGTTTTATCCTACAGGGGATTTGCTCCGACGGGTAAATCCATGTTCGGCGGAAGCGTTGGGACTTTCTACAAAGCGCTCGACGGCTTCTGCGACTTCCATTCTATGGGTGGCTTACTGCCGGAAGGAGAAATCCGTCCGATAGGTAAGGACGGTAACGAGTATTGGACGGAGCCGTCTTCGAAGTTATTCGAGACTGTCAAATCAAAGGATTATTTTCACATATTCAACAGCGGCGGAAAGGGACAGGGCTATATCAGCCTTCACAGCACCGTTGTTGATGATCCGGAGGGATTGCTTCTCTGGGTTGACGATGACGAACCCATGACAGATATGGATTTCTGGGATCTTTTTGACAATTGGACTTCCATCGCAATGGAAGACAATTGATCGAGGTGGTTTGGAAGCATTCCATGATGTCGCCTCGTCGATTTCCAAGGTATATGCTTCTTTGCGATAGAGGAGCGAGAGGTTGTCCGGTATCTAGTGCGCCTCAACGGCGGAGCACAATTTTTCGTCGGAATCGTTCATTCTGACAGAGGCCGTTGCTTGAGATCGTATATGCTGAGTGTCACCATGGTGTCGCCATAACGCTAGGGATTGCACTGGCAGCGGCACTTTGTCAGCGGACCCTAAGGAACTGCTGACTCGAGCACTGAACGTGAGTTCTCACTTGGAGGCCGTCAGTGCAAGACGCGGCAAGTCTCCTCTTTGAGAAAGGACGCGGAACGCACAGGTCGCAATGATCGGGATATTGCAAATGCGCATGTCGAGTTGAATAGACGTAGACGGGTCATGCCACCAATTCATGAAAATTTGCAATACGCGTTGGAGGAATACGGCCCAGTAAAGCAAATCCGATTTGCGTCCAAACCAGAGCTTTCGGAGTTGCGTCGAATGTTACCGCAGACGGTTGTCGATTTCATTGAGGAGAAGGGGTTTTGCTCCTTCCACAATGGTCTCTTTACCATGTGTAGCCCAGATGAAATGAGGGCTGTCACCGCATTAGCGTTCGGTGCAGACAACGATTTTCACCACAGGAACTGCCATGTGTTCGGCTACACTGCTTTTGGCGTTCTTTATTGTTGGTCGGATAAGCTGTACAATTTTCGGATAGAATTGCCGTTAAATGTTATTTACTGCCGAGCTCTTACAGCGCCAGAAAACTGGCCGCCCCAGGCAAGTGCAGAGCATATTGCGTCGGGCATGATTCCACACGAAGAAGAAGCTGATTTTTTGGACGTTAACGGCAATCCCATATTTGCCGCATGTCAACGCGCTTATGGCGCGAATGAAGCGAACGAATGCTATGGTTTCTTCCCTGCTTGGCGATCGCCGGTGCTTTCGGCCCGGCGCAAGACTTAAAGCACATCAAGCGAGTGAAGGCACTAGAGCATTTCACATTCCTTGCGCAGTTGCGGCAATTCTATCTTGTGAGACCTGTTTCGGGCGGCCTGCAGGCGGTACGACCGATCGGCTAGCTAAGGTCGAGGACATTTTCCGCTCTTTTCGGTTCTCCCTGAGGTCGCTTCATGATGTATTAGGATAAGCGCGTGGACCGAGCCAACCTGAGCAGGCTCTCAATCCTTTGAAGACTGGATACCGCGAGTTATCCACCAGCGTGGGATCGGAGCGGTAGATTGGTCCAAGCTATATCTTTGGATTACAATTGGATAATATATAATTGAAATGAATAAACTTTATGAAGATATAGCTCGCAAATATGGCAAACCAACTTTGTCCGTCTCCTTTACGGAACAGGAGTATTTAGCGCTTCAAAAAGTCATTCCGGGTGAAATTGCCGATTTTTGCTTCGATATTGGCCGGTCGGTGTTGCGTGAAGGGCTTATTCAATCGTGCCATCCCGATGACATGAGGGGAGTTCTGGCGCTTATTTTCGACGCTGATAAGGATTTTTCGCACGATAATTGCCATGCTTTTGCTTATTCTGCTTTTGGCGTTATTTTCTTTTGGATGAAAGATTATGGGTACGGCAATATCAGTGTTTATGAAGGCCGTTTGACGCAGAAGAATTTTGTGAAGGGGCAGCCTGCAGGAGCGATGGCTGCCAATGCGGTTTCAGTACCGTTCTGGTTATCGGATCAGGCGCTGGATTTTGAGGACGGAGCTGCCAAACCGCTATTCAAGCGAGCTTCTAAGAAGCTCGGATTTATCGAAACTGGCGAATGTTATGGATTCGTGCCTGCTCTAGCTCTTGGAGGAGTTGCGGATATTGCTCATCTTAAGCGCCTAAAGGCATCTGAGCATTTTGCCATCGTCGCGCAGACTATGGAATACAATCTTGTCGACGTTCAAGGATACGGACAGTCGGTCATCGTGCGTCCGATAGGCCCGCGGTAGTATTCTCCTGTGTTTTCAGCAAAGCCAAGTATTCTTGCAATCTCTTCTGATTGCCCAGCTCGGCAGACATCTGATGAAATTCATCTTCGTTCAACTGACGACTTTGCCTCCACAAATGTATCCCGCATCGCCCGCAGAATAATCACCGCCGAGGCCGCCCCTGGATCAACATGTCCCAGCGACCGTTCTCCCAGCCGTGCCGCGCGGCCTCGGGCGGCGACCATGGAGCTTGTGGAGTTCGCGCCGGTTTCAGCCGCTTCGAGGATGGCATTCCACATGGCGGCAACATCGCGTGAGCGTGCCTTCGCATCAATGGCAGCCTCGGCGGCGGGTATCCATGCGTCGAGCATGGTCTTGTCGCCGCGCTGGCCCTTGCCGCGCTGCTGAATGCCGGCCCGCATCTCGTCGACGATCATCGCCTGGCAGGCAGGCGATAGGGATTCGTCCGTTTTCAGCGCCTGCGAAGCCCGGCGGAAGGCTGTGGCATAGAGAGGCCCCGTCGAGGCGCCGACGGCATCCAGAAAGGCCGAGGCTGCGATGGAGAAGATGTCGGACGGCAGTGCCTGCGCGAGATCGAGCTTTGCGAGTTCCACATTCACCGCCATGAAGCCCAGCGCCATGGTGATGCCGTGGTCGGCGTCGCCGATCGCTCCGTCCAGTTCGGAGAGCCGGTCCTTCTCGGCATTGATCGCGATCGATATGCGCTGGAACATGCTGCCCAGGCATCGCGCGGCTTTTTCCGACATCGTCTTCCTCCCGGTCCCGGTCTTTTCTGTTGTCGCCGGGCACATTCTTATAGGTTCAACCGACCTTCAACGCGAAGGTATCACATGGGTGGTGCAGCATATCCGTCAGTTCCTGATCGAGATGCAGGATGGATATGGATGCGCCGACCATGTCGAGCGACGTGCAATAATGCCCCACCCAATTCGCCTCGATCCTGATATCCTTGGCGCTCAGCCTTTGCTCGACGCGTCGGAACAGAATGTAAAGCTCCATCAGAGGCGTCGCGCCGAAGGAGTTGATCAGCACGGCGACCCGATCGCCCGCAACGGGCTTCATTTCGGAAAAAATACGGTCCATCACCCGGTCGGTGATTTCATCGGCGCTCATCATCTTTTCGCGGGTAACGCCGCGTTCGCCGTGGATGCCCATGCCGAATTCGATATCGTCAGGACCGATCTCGAAATTATGGCGTCGCGTCTGCGGCATGGAGCAGGGCTCCAGCGCAACGCCCATGGTAAAGGTCCGGTCGTTGGCCTTGCGTGTTACGGCCTCGCAGGCATCGAGCGACAGACCGCGGTCGCAAGCCGCCCCGGCAATCTTGAAGATAAAGAAATTGCCGGCCACACCACGGCGTCCTTCCCGATCCTCGATCGGAGAAGAAGAGATATCGTCCGTCGTCAGGACGGTGCGAACCTCGATTCGTTGCTCCTGCGCCATTTCCGCAGCCATCTCGAAATTCATGACGTCGCCGGCATAGTTGCCATAGACGAAGAGGACGCCTTTTCCACCGGAGGAGGCCTTCGCACATTCAAGGATAGGTGTCGGCGGAGGCGAGGAAAAGATGTTGCCGATGGCGACGGCATCGGCGAGACCCTTGCCGACATAGCCTAGAAAGCATGGCTCATGGCCGGTGCCGCCGCCGATCACCAGACCGACCTTGCCGGCTCTCGGGCCGGCCCGGGCGACCAGCGCCCGGTTCGACCCCTTGATCGGCATGATATACGAGGCGTGCGCCCGGACGATTCCGTCGAGCATCTCGTCGACGACATCGTCGGGATTGTTGAGGAACTTCTTGGTATGCGTGCGATAGCTGCCGGGCAGTGCGACGCTGTTATCCGTTCGCGGGCGTTGATTGGGCCTCTGATCGAATTCAGTTACGCCATCCGCATTCAGAATGCCGCCCCCTGTGGCCGCATCGGTAATCAGCACGTTGATATAGCCGCCGCGCAGCGCGGCGAGAATGGCAGGGACCTTATCGAAACCGCCGGCTACGGCGATGCGCAGCCCGATGGATTTCAGCATGTCGAGGGATATGCCGACAGTGCGATCATCCAGCGGCCCGGCAACCGGCTGGCCTTTCGCATCGATGAAGCGGCCGGCAAGAACGCCGACGGCATTCTTGGCCAGATAATCCTGCAGCGAAACAGATTCAAAGAAGCCACTGCTGTGGATCGTCGAATTGGGCCGAAGCGACGCCACGCCGAATATGGCTTTGTTGGCTTTGGACAAGGTGGCGAATTGATCTTCGATCAGCGGTTCGCGCAGCAGGATCTCGCGAACCTCTGGCGCCGAGACGATGGCAGGCGCGGTGATATTGACGAGTTTGCCGTCCGTCGCATTCGCAAAGGCGCTGGCGCAGAGTTCCGGCGTATAGGCAAAGCGCGCCCGCGTGCCGCCGGTCGCCTGAACGATGGTGACATCCTGCAGGTTGGGCACATTGGCCTGCTCGGCGACGGCGAGAACCGTGCGGCCCCAGGCGACGGCCAGCGTGTCGCCGGATTTCAGAAGCCTGGCGATGGCCTGCGCGCCCGCCGTGCCGAGACGGTCGATCAGCGGCCGCGTTCCATCGTCGCTCGGCACCACAAGACAGTCGTTCAGGCCGAAATGGCGCTTGAGCTCCTGTGCGATGGAAAGGGAGCTCAGCCGGGAGGGCTCGAGCGAAATATTGACGATGCCTCGGCTGCGTGCATCGGCCAGGTAGCTGTTTACGGTCGCCCGCGAGATACCCATGATTTCGGCGATATCGCCCTGGGTCTTGCCGTCCTCGTAATAGAGCCAGCACGCCCACACATAGGGATCGTCGCCATAGCGCAGCGGCATGGCGTCGGTGACGTCCGGCACGCCTGCCTTGCTTGCACCGTTCTTGCCGATCGAGGATGCCTTACCAGTCATGACGATTCACAATTCCCTTTTCCCGTCCGAACATGGAAGCAATGGCGCATGTTTGCAAATGCTTCTTCGCGGGAAGGGCGGCGCGCGACCCTGCGGTGGATCGCAGGATCGCGCAGCCTCGGGAGAACCCGTCTATTGCAGCCGTTCGCGCGCACCCAGGGAAAGTTCCTTCAGGATGATCGCGCAGGAGGTTGCGCCTGCATCCAGCACGCCGAGCGAACGCTCGCCGAGCCGGCTGGCACGGCCGATCTTGGCCACCAGATTGAGCGTGGAGTCGCGGCCCGCCTCGGCGGCCGCGACCAATGCGTCGAGTGCGTCGGCAAAGGGCTTGCCGGCTGCATTCGCGGCATCGAAAGCCTCGATTGCCGGAACCAGCGTATCGAGCAGCGTCTTGTCGCCGACCTTGGCCGACCCGATCGACTGGATGCCTTCGAGCCCGGCATGCAATGCCTTGCTGTAGGCGGCACTGTCGATCGCCTCAATGCCGTCGAGCTTCTCGGCGATCTCGGTGAACATGACGCCATAAAGCGGGCCCATGGAACCGCCGATCTCGGTCATCAGCACCGTGCCGAGCGTGTCGAGCGAAGCCGACAGCGACTGGTTCTTGCCCTTCAGGCGCTCCGCGGCCATGCCGAAGCCCTTGGCCATGTTGACGCCGTGATCGCCATCGCCGATCTTGCCGTCGATCTCGCTGAGATAGGCCCGGTTCTCGATGATGCGCTCGGCCATCGCCAGGACGATGTCGCCTGATGTTGCATTGTTGAATGTCTGCATGCGTGCGTCCCCCTCAGAGCAGCGTCGTGCACTTGACCTCGACGTCCAGAAGCTCCTTGAGCTCCGCGTCGAGCGCCATCACGGTCAGCGTCGCGCCGACCATTTCCAGCGACGTGAAGTAGTTGCCGATATAGGTCTTGTAGATCTTCAGACCACGCTCGGAGATCTTCGTCTCGATCGTATCGTTAAGGATATAGAGTTCGTTGACCGGGGTCGCGCCCAGGCCCGATACGAGGACGGCCACTTCCGTTCCGGCCGGCAGGTTGTGATCGTCGAGAACGATCTGGCACATGGCCTCGCCGATCTCGGCTGCCGTCTTCAACGGCTCGACGCGGACGCCGGGCTCGCCGTGATGACCGATGCCGACTTCCATTGTGCCGGGCTCGATCTGGAAATTGGGATGACCGACGGCGGGCAGGGTGCAGGGACCGAGGCCGATGCCGACGGAGCGGCAATTATCGATCGCCTTCTGCGCGGCAACGCGGACTTCCTCGAGGCTTGCGCCCTTGGACGCCTTGGCGCCACCGATTTTCCACATGAAGATTTCGCCGGCGACGCCGCGGCGCTTCTCGCGCTCCTCCGGGGGAGCCGAGCAAACGTCGTCGTTGGCGACGACTGTGGCGACCTCGATGCCATCCTTGGCGGCAAGCTTCGTCGCCATCTTCACGTTCATGTTGTCGCCGGCGTAGTTGCCATAAAGGCAGATGACGCCGCGGCCGCCATTGGCCTCACGAATGGCATCGTGGAAGCTCTTGGCCGTCGGGGAGGAAAAGAGTTCGCCGACCGCGACCGCATCCAGCATGTTCTTGCCGGTATAACCGATGAAAGCCGGTTCATGACCCGAGCCGCCGCCGGTGACGACGCCGACCTTGCCGGCATGCGGCGCATCCCTGGCGACGACGACGCGCGGATTTTCTGCCAGACGGACAATGTCCGAATGCGCCTTGATGAAGCCTTTTACAGTATCTTCAACGACTTCATCCGGATTGTTGATGAACCGCTGCATGGTCTCTCCTGTAGAATTGTCGAGCGTTTGCGCTCAGAGAATGGTGTAACCGCCGTCGATCAGCAGATCGGCGCCGTTGATCATGTCCGCACCCGGCGAGGAGAGGAAAACAGCCGCGGCTGCGATCTCCTGCGGGAAGGCGAAACGGCCGGTGGGGATGCGCTTCTTGGCGGCCTCGCCCTTTTCACCGGCCCAGGCCTTCTTGCCGAGCTCGGTCAACACGATCGTCGGCGAGATGGTGTTGACGTTGATGCCGTGCTTGCCCCATTCGGCGGCGAAAGTCTTGGACATGCCAATGACGCCGAACTTCGAAGCGCAGTAGGCGACATGCTCTTCGATGGCGACCGTGCCGGCCTGCGAGGCGAGGTTGACGATCTTGCCGCCCTTGCCGGCGGCGATCATGGCGCGACCGACTGCCTGGGTGACGAGGAAGGTGCCCTTGAGATTGATATTGATCGTCTTGTCCCAGTAATCCAGCGGCAGATCCTCAGCGGGCGCGAGGAAGACGACGCCGGCGCTGTTGACGGCAATGTCGATGCCGCCGAAATGCGAAACGACATCGCTGACAGCCTTGTTGACGGAGGCCGGGTCGGAAACATCGCAGACGAATGGCGCCGCGCCGCCGCCGATTTCGGATGCCTTGGCCTTCGCCATGTCGACATTGATATCGAGAACGGCGACCTTCGCGCCCTTCGAGGCGAATGCCGTTGCAATCGCTGCACCGATACCGGAGCCGCCGCCCGTTACGAGGGCGATCTTGCCGGAGAGCGGGAAGTTAAAATCAATGTCTGGAGCTGTCTCGGTCATCTTTATCAAAACCTCTGTCTTAGGGGCGAAGCGGGGCAAGGTGCTTGCCCCGCCGCATTGATCTTACTTGCGGGTTTCGAGCAGCTTGTCGACGTTGTCTGCCGTTACCGGGGTCCACGGAACATTATAGTTCTTATCCTTGCCGTCGTTGAACGGCATGTCCGGATACTGTTCCCAGATCTTGGATTCCGGCTTGTAGTTGCCCTTCTTGGCGGCAAAGATCGCGAGATCGAGTGCGCCCTGGGCCTGTGCGCTCGCGTCCTGCAGGATGGAGGTCATCGTACCCTGCTTGACGGCGTGCAGCGCGTCGGTGATGCCGTCGATGCCGGCAATGGCGAAATCCTTGACATTGAGATTGGCCGCCTTGATCGCCTCGATCGCGCCGAGCGCCATCTCGTCGTTCTGGCCGATGACGCCATTGATCTGGCCAGGGTGCGACGTCAGCCAGTTTTCCATCAGCGTCTGGGCTTCCGCGCGCGACCAGTTTGCCGTCTGATCTTCCAGCACCTTCACATTCGGGCACTCGGCGAGCGCCTTCTTGTTGCCTTCGAGGCGCGAGATCTGCGCGGACTGGCCGATCGGGCCTTCGAGGATGACGACATTGCCCTTGCAGCCGATCTTGTCGAGCACGGTCTTGGCTTCCATGTAGCCGGAGACCGTATCGTCGGAACCGACATAGGAGGTGAGGAGATCGGAGTTTACGCGCGTGTTGGAGCCGACGACCGGAATGCCGGCGTCATGGGCCGCCTGCACGGCCGTCGCTGCGGCCTCGATGTCGATCGGCACGAAGATGATCGCATCGAACTTCTGCGTGATCATCGTGTTGACCTGCTCCTGCTGAACGAGCGCGTCGTAGCGGCCGTCGAAGATGGTCAGATCGACGTCGCCGTTCTTGACGGCGGGATGTTCTTTCAGCGCTGCCGACCAGATCTGCATGAACTCGGCATTGAGGCCATAGGGTGCCGCGCCGATCTTCAGCTTCTTTTCCTGGGCGAGGGATGGCGAGGCCAGAAGCGCGGTGGCAGCTGCAAGGGCAATAAGTAATTTCTTCATTATATTTCTCCTCCGTTGGAAGTCCGGCGGCCGTCCTGACGCGCCGTTTGGTTTCCGAGTGCGAACACAAGGATTGCTTCGGGCTCAGCCGCCCAGATTTCTCTTTTGGTCGAGCATGACGGCGCCGACGATGAGGGCGCCCTTGAGGACCTGCTGGTAGTAGGACTGGATGCCCATCAGGTCGAGACCGTTGTTCATGACGCCGATGATCAACGCGCCGATCAGCGTCCCGGTAATGCGGCCGACGCCGCCGGAAAGGCTCGTCCCGCCGATGACCACGGCTGCGATCGCATCGAGTTCGTAGGCGATGCCGGCTTGCGGCAGGGCTGAACCGGTGCGGGCTGCGAGGATCATGCCCGCCAGCCCGGAAAGACCGCCGGAAATGACATAGACGAGGAAACGCAGCTTACTGACATTGATGCCCGAGGTGATGGCGGCATGCGGATTGCCGCCGACGGCGTAGATGTAGCGGCCGAAGCGGGTACGATTGAGAACCCACCATGCGACGATGAAAACGATGGCCAGCAGGATGACCGGCATGGGGATGGACAAGATGTTGCCGGTGCCGATCCAGCGGAAATCGGGCGTGAGAGCGGGAACCGGCTTGCCGCCGCCATAGATCAGCGTCAGACCGCGCGCGGCGGAAAGCATGCCCAGCGTCGCGACGAAGGCGGGAACGGCAAAGCGCGAGACGATGAGGCCGACCACGGCGCCGCAGGCAACACCGACCAGCAGCCCGACCGCAAGCGCGACATAGGGCGGATACGGGGCGCCGACGATGCCGGCCGTCGCCGAGGTCGTTGCGAAGCTCGCGCTGACGATACCGGTGAGTGCGACGACGGAACCGACGGAAAGGTCGATGCCGCGCGTCAGGATGACGAATGTCATGCCGATCGCCAGAACGCCGTTGATCGACGTCTGAAGCAATACGTTGGAAATGTTGCCGGCCGTCAGAAAGTACTGGTTCGAGAACGAGAGGACGACGGCGAGCAGCAGGAAAGCGAGAAAGATTCCGTATTCCTGAATGATCAATCTGCGGCGGTCCGAGCTGAACCAGGAATTGGACTGATTGTTGTCAGTGGCGGACATTGCAAATACCTCTTGTTGCCGGGCGCTTCATTCTGGGCTTCGTGGTCTGCCGCATTCAGGTCGACAGGTGCACGAGCGATTGCGCGTCGGCCTCCTCCCTCTTGAGAATTCCGGCGGAGCGTCCCTGGCGCATCACCAGGATGCGGTCGGACATGCCGAGAACCTCGTCTATCTCGGACGAGATCATGATGACGGTGCCGCCTTCGGCGGCGAAGTCGCAGATGATGCGATAGATTTCGCGCTTGGCGCCGACATCGACGCCGCGCGTCGGCTCGTCGAGCAGCAGCACCTTCGGCTTGCGCAGGAACCACTTGCCGAGCACGACTTTCTGTTGATTGCCGCCAGAAAGGCCGGAGACGGACATGCTGTCGCGCGCCGCCTTGATGCCGAAGCGCGTGATCATATCCTGGCTGGCGCTGGCTTCCGCCCGGCGGTCCATCGAGAAATGCGGGCTCATTTCCGGTAAGCTTGCAAGGCAGATATTGTTGCGCACGCTGTCGATGAGATTGAGACCGGTCAGCTTGCGGTCTTCCGTGACGAAGGCGATGCCGTGCTGCATGGCTTCGGCCGGCTTGCGCACGACGATCGGGCTTCCGGCAAGCTTGATCTGGCCGCTTGTAACGGCATCGACGCCGAAGATGCAGTTGAAGATCTCGGTCCGGCCCGATCCCATCAGGCCGTAAATGCCGAAGATCTCGCCCTTGTGGGCGGTGAAGGAAATGTCGTTGACCTTTCCTTGCGCCGTCAGGCCGGCGACTTCCAGTCCGGGCGCTGCCGTCGGCACATTCGTCTTGACGTACTCCTCGCCAAGCTCGCGGCCGACGATCATGCGGATGAGGCCGGGCCGGTCGATATCGGCAAGCGCACCGCTGCCGACATAGGAACCGTCGCGGAAGGCCGTGTAGGAATCGGCGATCTGGAAGATTTCCGACAGCCGGTGCGAGACATAAACGACGCCCTTGCCCTCGGCTTTCAGCCGCTCGATGGTCGCAAACAGCTGTTGCGCTTCCTTTTCGCCGATGGCCGAGGTGGGCTCGTCCATGAAGATCACTTCGGCATCGTGGCTGAGTGCCTTGGCGATCTCCACCAGCTGAACCTGCGCGACCGAAAGGTTCATCATGAATTGCGTGGCGCGGATGTTGAACTGAAGCCGATCGAGCAGCGCCTGTGCATTGCGGTTCATCGTCTTGAAGTCGATGCCGCCGAAGCGCGCCGACGGCTCGCGACCGAGATAGATGTTCTCGGCAACGGTCATGTGCGGGATGGGGCTGAGTTCCTGTTCGATGATGGCGATGCCTGCCGCGAGCGCCTCGGCGGGGCTGGCGTAGTCCACTTCCACGCCGCGGCGGCGAATGGAACCGGCATCGCGCTTGTGTATGCCCATCAGGATCTTGAGGAAAGTCGATTTGCCCGCGCCATTGCCGCCGCACAAGGCATGGACGGAACCGGGGCGCAACTGAAAGCGTCCGTCGCGCAATGCGGCGACGCCGCCAAAGGACTTCTTCAGCCCCTCTACTTCAAGCAGAAATTCCACTTTCCCCTCCGCACTCCCGATGCTGGAAAAAACGTTCGGCGACAATGACGATCGATGTCCGGCACCAACGTTGACAATATTCGGATCGCTTTCGACAAATGTCAATATGGAGATATGCAAATCGTCAAGTCGCGATATTTTCGGGCGGGACCGAGGGAGAGGGTTTTAGATATTCCTCTTTAGGTAATTCAAATAAGCATGTTGTTTTTATTGATAATTTAATCGAATCTTTTTGCTTCATGTTCAATGAGGTCGACATGGGCAGCGCATATTTTGAGGAGTGTTCTCATTTGCCGAAGCCGCCAGGAGCATGCCGACCGCCCTCGGAAATAGGCGGCAAAATCGCTGGCGGGCAGGGGGCGCCGGCAATGCGCGCCTTCGCACTGGATGCGCGATCCTGATTACTTTCCAAGCGCATTATGCTAATGTGTCATCATATTATGACTTGTCGCAGCCTGCGCGATTGATGCTGGGCGGCTGAATCGAGGATCGGAAATGACGATAAATGCCGGAGGGCGGCAACGGTTGGCGCAAAAAGTCATCGACCAGTTGCGCGAGCAAATCGAGACCGGCAAGTTGCAGGCGGGCGACCGGCTTCCGACGGAGCCGCAGCTGGAAGCCGCATTCGAGGTTAGTCGGACGGTGGTGCGCGAGGCGATTGCCGATTTGCGCGCCGCAGGTCTGGTGACGCCGGTTCAAGGCAAGGGTGTTTTCGTTTCCGCCATGCCGGCGCCGTCCAGCCCGGTGCTGACCCCGGTCGAGATCAAAAGCATCCCCGAGACGCTGGAATTGCTGGAGTTTCGAATGGCGACGGAAGGCGAGGCGGCGGCGATTGCAGCCTATCGCAGAACGGCCGAGCAGGAAGCGGCGATCGCCGCCGCCAATCGAAAGATGGCGATGCTGATAGAGCAGGGGCTGCCGACCATCGAGGCTGATTATGAGTTTCACATGGCCGTCGCAGTCGCCACCAACAACCGCTTCTATGTCGACGTTCTCCGGCATTTCGGCTCCCGCACGATCCCGCGCGGGCAGTTTCCGACCTTGCCGGAGGCCAGTGACCGCGCTTATCTGCAGAAGGTTCATGCCGAACATGCCGAGATCCTGGCCGGCATAGCCGATCAGGACGCGGAGAGAGCGCGGCAGGCGATGCGCGCACACATGATGGCGAGCCAGCGGCGCTATCGCCTACTGGCTGAGCTGCAGCCGCAATAGCGCTCGACTCGCGGCCAAAGTCATATTATGTCATATGATGACTTTGGCCTTGGAGATGCCGCGGGTGTATTTGGGAACGCAGGTCGAGGCGCGGGACGACGATGACTATCGGGTTTTCGCGCAACTGGGAGTGAAACATATCTGCGCCGACCCTCCGGGCAGGCCGGATAGCTGGACGCTCTGCGATCTCGAGCGCCATCGCGACAAGGTCGAGGGCTTCGGGTTGATGCTGGATATGATCCAGCTTCCCCTGCCGTCCCAGCCGATCGAGAAAGCCTCCTATCCCGATATCCTGCTTGCCGGGCCTGATCGCGACCGCCAGATCGACGCCGTGTGCAAGCTTATCGAGAATGCAGCCGTCGCCGGCATACCCGCAGTGAAATACAACCTCAATCTGATCGGCATTCCCCGTACGCCGGACGAGCGGGGGCGGGGCGGTTCGCTGAATGCGAGCTTCCGTTGGGACAAGGTGGACCGTCAAGCCGCACCCGGCCTTGCGGGCGTTTTGCCGGAAGACGAAAACTGGGAGAGAATCGATTATTTTCTGGAGCGGGTCGTGCCGGTGGCCGAGAGAAATCGCGTCCGCCTCGCCTGTCATCCGCACGATCCGTATACGCCGCCCGGATATCGCGGCGTCACGCGGGTACTCGGTTCGGTGGACGGTTTGAAGAAGTTCGTGCTGATGCGCGAAAGCCCCTATCACGGCCTGAACTTCTGCCAGGGATCGATCGGCGAGATGCTCGACAATCCGCGCGAGGAGATCGACGATATCATCCGCTGGTTCGGCACGCGCGGCAAGATCTTCAATGTGCATTTCCGCAATATCCGGGGCGGCAAGCTGTCGTTCATGGAGACCTTCCCCGAGGAAGGAGACATGGACATGGTGCGCTCCGCCCGAATCTATAAGGAGGTCGGCTACCAATACATGCTGATGCCCGACCATGTGCCTGTCATCAGCGGCCGCGATCCGGCCGGCGTCGCCTTCGCCTTCTGTTACGGCTACATCGCCGCTCTCCTCCAGACCCTCGATCAAACCTGAACCTATACTGCCCGATCGATCAGAAACAGGATGTCCTCATGAACCCGAATGAATTGAAAAAGGCGGTCGGCAGCGGTCTGCTATCGTTTCCCGTCACGCATTTCGATCAGGATCTCGCCTTCGATGAGACGAAGTATCGGAGCCACATCGAATGGCTGGCGAGTTATGGCGCGGCTGTCCTTTTTGCAGCCGGCGGCACCGGCGAGTTTTTCTCCCTCAATCCCGCCGAAATTCCCCAGGTCGTTCGTGCCGCAAAGGCATCGGCGGGCAATACGCCGATCATCTCGGGAACCGGTTACGGCACATCGCTTGCCATAGACATCGCCAGATCGGCCGAAAAGGCCGGTGCCGATGGTTTGCTGCTGCTGCCACCCTATCTTATGTTTGCCGAGCAGGCGGGTCTGATCGCCCATGTCAGGGCGGTCTGCCGGTCCGTCGATATCGGCGTCATCGTCTACAATCGAGACAATGCCATCCTCAGCGCCGAAAGCCTGGCCTGGCTTGCCGACGAATGTCCCAACCTCATCGGTTACAAGGATGGGGTCGGCGATGTCGACAAGGTCATCGAAATCACCACGACCCTCAAGGACCGCCTAGTCTATGTCGGCGGCATGCCGACACACGAAGTCTATGCCCAGGCCTACTTTGCCGCGGGTGTGACTACCTATTCCTCGGCTGTTTTCAATTTCGTTCCGGCGCTGGCGCAGCGTTTCTACACGGCGCTCCGCACGCAAGACCAGATGACGGTGGATCACCTGCTCAGGAGTTTTTTCTTTCCGCTGGTCATGCTGCGCAACCGCAGGAAAGGCTATGCCGTTTCGATCATCAAAGCGGGCCTGCGCGTTCTCGGCAAGGATCCGGGACCTGTAAGGCCGCCGCTGATCGACCTTACCTCGGAGGAGATGGTCGTCCTTGAAAAGATCATCGCGGCCGCCGGATAATATCTGCTAGAGAACGCGCCTGATCGCCGGCAAAGCCGGCTCAAGTGCGGACAAGGTAAGGTGACGCGTGAACCAGACTTCTTTCGACACACGGGCCCGTACATTCGTCTATGTTTCCGCCGCCACGGCCGGGACGATCGACATCTATGCCATGAATATGGCGACCGGTGCGCTGACGCCGGAATCGAGCCTCGACGTGGGGCAGGCCGTCATGCCGATGGCCGTCAGTCCGGACAGGAGATATCTCTATGCCGTCATCCGGTCGCAGCCGTATCGGGTGCTGTCGCTGGCGATCGACGACAGGACCGGCCAGCTCACGCAGGAAGCATCCGCCGCTCTGCCCGATAGCATGGCCTATGTTTCCACCGATCCGTCGGGCAGGCTTTTGCTCACCGCCTCCTATGGCGGCAACAAGATCGCCGTGTTGCCGGTAGACGGCGATGGACGCGTCACGGCGGAGGCAAGTCAGGTGATTCCGACCGGGCGTAACGCCCATTCGATCGTCTGCGACGGCACCGGCAAATATGTCTTCGTTACGAATCTCGGTTCCGATGCCGTGCAGCAATTTGCCATCGACTTCGAGACCGCGAGCCTGAAACCGAATGATCCGGCACAGGTGTCGACAGGCCCGGGTTTCGGTCCGCGTCATATCGTTGTTTCGCCGGACAACAGATCCGCATACGTCCTGACGGAACTGACCGGCCACGTCGTCCACTATGCTCTCGATGCCGCCAAGGGCACGTTGAGCGAGATCGAATGCGTTGCGTCCGTTCCCGAAGATGCCGGATTGTCGCCGGGCACGCCGCCAGCGCTGTCAGCAGCAAATCATGGGGATGACGGCAAGCCGAAGATCTGGGCCGCGGATATCGGCATCACGCCGAACGGCAAGTTCCTCTATACGACGGAGCGAACCACCAGCCGGATCACCCTGTTTCATGTCTCGCAGCATGATGGGACGCTGGCTTATGTCACGAATTATGAGACCGAGCGGCAGCCTCGCGGGATCCGTATCGATCCATCGGGCCGGTTTCTCGTCGCATCCGGCGAGAAGTCCGACAGGCTATCGGTCTATACCATCGATCAAACGGACGGTGCTCTCATGCCGGTCGGCCGATATCCGGTCAATGCCGGCGCGAACTGGATCGAGATCGTGACATTTGCCTGAAGGAGTAAACGGCCGCGCGGCCGATCGCGCATCATCTCTGGCCGGCGTTCCCGGTAAGGGACTGCGGCAGTCGCGCAATCAGGCTTTCAACCTCCGAAGCGGGAAGGGGCTTGGCAAACAGAAAACCCTGAAACATTTCGCAACCGGCCTGTTCGAGGAAGTGCGCCTGCTCTTCGGTTTCCACGCCTTCGGCAACGACTTCCAGTGCCAGGGTCCGGCCCAGCGATACGATGGCGGAGGTAATCGCCATATCGCCGGGCTTGTCGGGAATCTCGGCGATGAAGGAACGGTCGATTTTCAGGCGCGAAAGCGGGAAGCGCCTGAGCGTACTGAGACTTGAATAGCCCGTGCCGAAATCATCGATCGCCAGGCTCACGCCGAGCATCTTCAATTCGTTCATGCGCTCGATCGCTCCCTCGACATCGCGCATGATCAGGCTCTCCGTCAGTTCAAGTTCGAGCCATTGCGGATCGAGATCCGCAGACCGCAGCGCCGATGCGACCTGATCCGTCAGTGAACTTTCCAGGAACTGCCGTGCCGACACGTTTACCGCGATACGCAGCGACGGCAGACCTTGCTCCTGCCAGGCTCGCGCCTGACGACAGGCTTTTTGCAAAACCTTCTCGCCGATTGCGACGATCAACCCGGTTTCCTCGGCCAAAGGGATGAAGGTGCCGGGCGGCAGCAGGCCCTCGGTCGGATGCTGCCATCGCACGAGCGCCTCGACCCCGATCACTTTGCCGGTGCGAATGTCCTTTTGCGGCTGGTAATGGAGCACGAATTCATCGCGTTCGACGGCGTGCCGCAGTTCTTCGATGCGGGTGAGCTTGTTGCGCGCATCCTCGGCCATGGCCGGCGAGAACATTTGAATGCCGTTACGCCCGGATTCCTTGACGCGGTAAAGTGCCGTGTCGGCATTGGCGAATAGCTCGGAGGCCGTAGCGCCGTGCCCGGCGGCACATGCCACGCCAATGCTGCATGTTACCCGGATCGCTACGCCGGCAATGGTCAAAGGCTCCGATATGGCATCGAGGATGGTCTTCAACCTGTCGTAGACGGCATCGTGGCTCTGCTCCAGAACGAGAATGAACTCATCTCCCCCGATCCTCGACACGAGACCGTCGTCTCCGATGCAAGCCGATATCCTCTGAGCGACCACCGTCAACAATTCGTCGCCGGCGACGTGCCCGAGATTGTCGTTGACCAGCTTGAAATTATCCAGATCGACAAAGGCAACGGCCAGAGACCTCCCCTCCGTCGAGGCGACTTCCAACAGACTGCCGAGCTTGCGGTTAAGGAGCGCGCGGTTCGGCAGGCCCGTCAGTGCGTCATGTTCGGCAAGATAAGCGATACGGGCGATGTCGCGATGGCGGTCGATGGCAATTCCGACCGTCTGCGCGATGCCGGCAAGGAATTCCGTAAGACCGGTTTCGTCGTCCACGGCCCTTGCGACCACCAGCGTCCCATGCCTGCCGCCATCCCGCGAGGAAATGGGGAATTCCCAAACCTCGTCAGCAATCGGTGCCGGCTGCCCGTCATCGAGAACAAAGTTGATCGGGCTTCCGTTGAGCAGTCGCTCAAGCAGGGCTCGGGCTTCATGGAGAAACAAGTCGAGGTCCACGCCTCGCGCCACATCCTGCAAAAGCTTTGTCTGCGCACTCATCAACTCTTCCGCCCGCTTGCGAGCGGATATATCGCGAGAGGCGCCGACAACGCCGATAATGCTGCCGTTTCTGTCGCGCAGCGGCACGCGAGACATCATGAGCCAGCCTTCGCCCCTCAGGCGCCGTTCCTCCACGCCGAGGTCCGCTTCGCCGGTTTCCATGACGCGTCTTTCGACTTCCTCGATCTTGTGGGCGTCGGCCATCGGATGGATTTCCGCGTCGGTGAGGCCAATCAGCTCGTCGACATGCGTGAAGCCGTTGTTGAGGACGATGGCCCGGTTCGCAAAGAGAAAACGGCTGTCCCTATCCTTCGCGTAGATGAAGTCCGGCACATAGTTGATCATCGCCTCCAGCCACTCATAGCGCTCGGCGAGGGACTGATATTGAGCCTGAAGCCGTTCGAGCATATCCCGGAGCTGCCGGTCGTCGCTCTTTTCTTTCCCGCGCGCTGACTTCGGCGATCTATCCGGCTGCTGTGTCATCTACATTCTCTCACTCGGGGCGCGGACGTATCGGCAGGCAGTTATGCAATCATGACAGCGTATGGAGTATTCTGGCCCACCTGGGCCGGCATGCACGATTCTATCCGACGGTCGGCGGCGCAGTCTGGTCCACTCATATGGATGTTATCTTATAATATAATCTATAAATATTCGCTCAATCGTTGCGGGAAGATCGCCGCTGCCTTCCGGAAATCAGCCAGCGGCAGCTGCCTTCCCTTTCGGCGTCGTTACATTCGTAACATTTCTCCCTGACAGATAGAACCGGGAACGACGCGACCCCGCGCCTTGGCCGGAAGGGCAGGCGTCTTGCAAGGGGAGGGTAAAACCAGCTACCAAGGGCCGGGGTAGTGGAAATTCAGGATTCGCAAGGAATAAATCAGCATGCGTGTTGGCAAAGGCGCGGCGACCGGCAATCTCGTGATTGCCGGCATGCTTTTGATGCTCCTCGGCGATTTCCTCTTTTCGTTGAACGATGCCATGGCCAAATGGCTGGTTGCGAGTTTCTCCGTCGGGCAGCTCCTCGTGATCCGCTCGATCGGCTCCTTCATTATCCTCGCACCCATGATCGCGCGACAGGGCAGCGATGCGCTCTTTCACGTCGAGCGGCCGCCGCTACAGTTTTTGCGCGTCGTCATGGCGACCTTCGATGTCGGCCTTTTTTATGCCGCCGTCGCCTACCTGCCGCTTGCCGATGTCATGACCTTCTACATGGCCGGTCCCATTTACGTCGCGGCGATCTCGCATTTCTTCCTCGGCGAGAGGATCGGCTGGCGGCGCTGGCTCGCCGTTTTCGTCGGCTTCATCGGCGTGTTGATCGCGCTCAGGCCTTCGGCGGCGATGTTCTCCTGGCCTTCGCTTTTCGGCCTTGGCGGCAGTTTCGCATTCGCTCTCACGCTTGCGCTCGGCCGGCGGCTGCGCCAGACGACAGATGCAACGCTCGTTGCCTGGCAGACGGTAGGCGCTCTCGCCACCGGATTGGTTCTCAGCATCGGCAACTGGCGTTCGACATCGCCACTCGATTTCGTGGCCATGCTGGCGCTGGGCGTCGTTGCCGGCAGTGCCCACCTGTTGATCACCCGATCTTTAAAGCTTGCGCCGGCATCGCTGTTGGCCCCGCTGCAATACAGCCTGCTCGTCTGGGCAATCGCCCTGGGTTTCATTTTCTTCGGCGATATTCCGGATGCCCAGATCATCGTCGGATCCGTCATCATCGTGCTCGCCGGGCTTTTCATCTTCCACCGGAAGAATCTGGTCGACACGATCCCCAAAGAGGCCGTCGCGCGCGACGGGCATTGAGGCAATCGCCGGATCGGATAGGCTGGCCGCCGCCGCTACTATTATCGCCTCGGGGCGGATGGGGGAGCGGCCGGATTGATGCATTGATCTGATCGGCATGTCGCGCTTCATCCTTGAACGCACCCGGCTACACGAGATGTCAAAGCCGGATAGGGCTGCGACGCTGCTGGCCAGTTAGAAACGCGCCACTGGCACTGCCGATCAGCGCCCGAGCATGCGGCTGGTCCGGGTTGCAAGCGTGGTCGGGCGCGGATGGGACGCGCCCCTTCGGCTTCAGCTTCGAGACTATGCCCACACCCGTTCATTCCGCCGCTTCCATTCGAGCCAGCGCCTTCTGCCGTTTCGCAATCACCTCCGGATCATTCATGAAATCCGTTCTCGGACCTGGCTTGCGGCCACGCTTCTGGTAACCGTTGCTCTGGCTGCCATCCGGTATCCCAAACATATGGTCCGTCTGCCCCGTGCGGCGAGGGCCGCTCTTGCTCCGTTGCTGTTCTCGTCCAGCCTGCATCTCGGCCACGATCGACAGCACGTCGTCCAGACGCTTGTTCTCGACGACTCCCGGCCGATGGACCGACCGCAACTTGTCGAAGGTTCTGTAGGGCAGGGCAAAGCTCTCGTGCATGATCTCGAGGCGACCGTCCGGATAATCGCAGACGATAACCTTCTTACCTGCCAGGGGTCTGGAAACGTCGGTCGGATCGAGGATGAACAGCACCTTGTCGTAACGCAGCGTCAGAGATTGCGACAACGTGCGAACTTCCTTGCGGCACATGGCGCCATCGAGGTTCTCATGGTCGGCCAACGGCCGGTGCATGTCCTTCGGGTTACGCGGCGGCTTGCCGAAACGCGCGTTGAAATCTGCAATGAACTCAGGCGCATAGACATTGGCAGCTTCGATCGTATCGATGCCGCGAAGTCGCATCTCCTTGACAAGCCGATCCTGCAATGTCTGGTTGGCGCGCTCCACGCGACCCTTTGCCTGCGGGGTGTTGGCACAGATGATGTCGATATTGAGTTCATAGAGAGCCCGTCCGAACTGCGTCAGGCCGCTTGTCCGGTCTGTCTCCGACGCATGGAGCGAGCGGAAAACGCCGTGCTTGTCGCTGTAGAAGGCCAGCGGCTTGCCCCATTGCTGCAGATAGGCCTTCGTCGCGTGCAGATAGTCGAATGTATTCTCCGATCCGGCAAAGCGTAGATGTAAAAGCTTGCCGGTGGCGTCGTCGATATAGACGAGCAGAGCGCATTTGGGGCCGCGGTTCTCGAACCACCAGTGATGCGACCCATCGATCTGCACCAGTTCGCCAAGGCAGTCGCGCCGGCCGCGTGGCTGGAAAACCCGTTTCCTGCGTTCCCGACGCGAGAGCCAGATGCCAGCCTCGGTCATCCATTGCCGTAGCGTCTCCTTGGCAACAGAAATCCGGTGCAGCTCGATCAGCTTCTCGCGCGCCAACGTCGGACCGAAATCCAGATAGCGCTCCCGGATCAGATCCAGCGCCGCATTGCGGAAATCCTCGCTATGGCGCCGATTGCTCGGCCGCGATCGCTTCTTCGAAACAAGACCCGCCGGACCATCTTGATCATAGGCCTGCAGCAGTCTGTGGACCTGACTTCGACTGAGGTTGAGCCGTTCGGCAGCCTGGACAACGCTCAGGCGCTCGTCACGGATCTTCTGGATGACTTCGAGGCGATGCAACTCTTTCGGCGACATGGTGATCAAACAGGACATGACGACTCCGACCGCTCATGGTCTCAACCAGGCTGAAGGTCGTCATCCTTGCTCCCAACGTTGGCTTTGACCAGTGCATCGAGAGGCAAGACTGTCGCATCTCTAACTGGCCCAACTGTCGCATTACTAAATAGCCGCTACACGAGATAATCAGATAATCTATCTTATGGAACTTATATCTCTACCAGCTTCGCGCGATGAACTGCCTTATATACCTGTCTGGTGCGAGTTACGGAATAGTCTCAGCGGTCGCGGGAGCATCGTTTGCGCTCACCAGCAATTTGTCGATCCTGCGGCCGTCGAGATCCACGACTTCGAAGCGCCAGCCGCCTTTCTCGAAGCTTTCGCCCACGTCCGGAAGATGGCGCAGTTCCTGCAGGACAAAGCCTGCGACAGTCTGGTAGTCGCGATCGCCTTCGATCTGGAGGTTCATGAAGTCGGCGAACTCGTCGATGGGCATCCAGCCGGATACGAGATAGCTGCCGTCGTGACGACGGACGATCGCCTGTTCGCCGTCGGCATCTGCTTCCTGCTGAACCGCGCCCAGGATGGCCTCCAGAATATCGCCCGAAGTGATGACGCCCTCGAAGTGACCGTACTCGTCGTAGACGAGCACCATATGCGAGAAAGAGCGGCGCAACGCCTTCACTATATCCAGCGCACTCGTCAGATCCGACACGATCGGGACCTGCTTGGCCAGCGCCAGAATGTCGACATGGCCGGTGGAGGCCAGCACATCGAAGAAATCCCGCGTCGTCAGCACGCCGACGATCTCGTCGGAACTATCCTTGCGCAATGGCAGCCGCGCTTTTTGGGTGCGGCGAAGCTGCGCGCAGACATCTTCGAAACTGTCCTCGATATCGATGACTTCCACGTCACGACGCGGTGTCATCAGCGCCCGGGCATTTCGGTCGGCCAGGCGCATCACGCCGGAAATCATCGCCTGCTCTTCTGTTGCGATGACGCCGGCACTCTGCGCCTCCGCAAGAACGGTTTTGATTTCCTCGTCGCTGACCCCGTCTCCGGCCTTGCCGGATTGGCCGAGCGCGCTCAGGACCAGGCGTCCCGAAAGATCCAGCAGCCAGACGAGCGGCGCGGCCGCACGCGACAGAAACACCATGGCCGGCGCCACCTTGCTCGCCACCGTTTCAGGGGCGCGAAGCGCGACCTGCTTCGGCACCAGTTCGCCAATGATCAGCGAGAGATAGGTAATGGCGACGACGACCGAACCGACGCCGATGGCATCGGCGGCCGCAACCGAGAGACCCTGTGCGGCAAGCCAGCCCGACAGGCGCGCGCCGAGTGTGGCGCCTGAGAAAGCGCCGGATAGAACGCCGACGAGGGTGATGCCGATCTGCACGGTCGAGAGGAAGCGGCCCGGCTCCTCCGCAAGCCTTATCGCCATGGCCGCCCCCCTGCTTCCCTGGTCCGAAAGCACTTTCAGGCGCGCGGGCCGGGATGACACGATGGCCAATTCCGACATTGCGAGTACGCCGTTCAGGAGGGTAAGAACGATGACGATTGAAATTTCGAGAAGCAAAGTCGGCCCTTTTTCGTTTCGGCAGAAAGATAGGTGGCGAGGGGCGCAAAAACCAGCATTGTCCAGCATTTCATCGACATGATTTCCATGACGCCGCCATCAAGGACGGTTCGCTGAACCTAGCGCAAGGCCGGCAGGACATCCGCTGCGATTTCCTCCATGATCTCGCTGGCTGGCCTGCCCTGCGCGATGAGGTTGAAGGCGACATGATGAATGCCTGCGTCGCGCATTGCCGACAGGGCCTCGATCAGCCCTCGCCGGCCGGTTCTGCCACCGAGATTGATCTCCTCGTATGCCGCTTCCGGCCGAGCGAGCAGTTCCAGAACCATGGACTGGCCGAAGCCGCGGAAATCCGCGGTAACTTTTGCCTGGGCATTGTGCCAGAGCGCCAATCGATCCTTCTGGACCGACAGCGGCCGGTAATAGGTCATCCAGGCCGTTGCGTTCCGGGCGATCCATTCGAGGGATTGCGACGATGACCCCACGGCAACCATCGGAACCGAGGTTTTCAGGCGAGGTCTGATGGCGAACTCGCTGCGCACGCGGCCGTTTTCGTCGATTACCTGCTGATCCTGGCGAAGAGCGGCGGCGAGGCGATGCCAATGCGATTGAAAGAGCATCTTGCGGTTCTCGACATCCTCTCCGAACATCGCGTACTCCGTCGGTCTGTCGCCCGAACCGAGACCGAGGACGAACCGCCCTTTTGACAAGGATGCGATCGAGAGGGCTGCCTTGGCGATGTGAAGCGGATGCCGCAGAGGCAGCACGATGCCACCCGTCGCCAGCGCAATGCCGGATGTGACGGCAGCCAGAGCACCGAGGAAGACCCATGGATCGGCGTGCCCGACGGGGTCGGGATAGCTGTCGCTATTAAGGGGAACATCCCTCACCCACAAGGCGTCGAAACCCAACCTGTTCGCCTGGGCCGCAATGGCGAGCTGTGTATCGAACTGCATGTCGGCCGACGTTCTCGTCTGCGCCGGCAGGACTATGCCGAATGAAAGCCGTTCTGGTTGAAAAAGCACGCTGAGCCCTGAAATCTATTGCCTGGGCAAGGAGATAAGGCGGCTTGCCTTCGAGAAAAAGGGGTGACGTGGCGTTGCATGGCGAGAGCACGATCTATCGACGGCATAGCCCGCCCCGTGAGGCGGACTATGATGGCACAAGCGATCAGCTCGCGCTCATGCACTGCTTTACAAAATCGCGCAAAGCCTTCTTTTCGAGACCCTTGCCGACGCCCTGGTCGTGGCAGGTCTTGCGCTTCGCCAGAACCGGATATTTCTGCTGCAGGCAGCTTGTGACCGAATCCTTGCGCTTTTGCCCCTTCAGGCCCTGCCCCGTCGCATCTTGCCGGCAGGCCTGCCGCGCCGTCTTGATGTCGTCCTTCGACGGCATGGTCGAAGAAGGCGCAGAAGCGGACGGGGTCGCTGCCGGCACGGGCGTTGTCGTCGTTGCGGGTGCCGTCGTCTGTGCAAAGACCACGGTTGCCGAAGACAGGGCGAAGAGAGCGGCGGCGGCCGCACTTAGCAGCTTGCTGGTCATGGGCATATCCTTTTGCCTGAAGGCCATTCATGTTCATGCCGCCGGCCTCAGTATGAGGTCGGCGTCCTTCTTGAACGGTGGCTCGAGGATTTTCCGTCGCTTTGACTGCCAATAAATTTCCGGCTGTCTTTAGTACAGCACGACGCTTCTGATGCTTTCGCCTGAGTGCATGAGTTCGAAGCCCTTGTTGATGTCTTCGAGCGGCATGGTGTGGGTGATCATCGGGTCGATCTGGATCTTGCCCTCCATGTACCAGTCGACGATCCTGGGAACGTCAGTGCGGCCGCGCGCGCCGCCGAAGGCCGTGCCCATCCATGAGCGGCCCGTCACCAGCTGGAACGGCCGCGTCGAAATCTCCTGGCCGGCGCCGGCAACGCCGATGACCACGGACTTGCCCCAGCCGCGATGCGAAGCCTCCAGCGCCTGGCGCATGACCCTGGTGTTGCCGGTGCAGTCGAACGTATAGTCCGCCCCGCCGATCTGGTCGGCGCCGCGCTTCGTCATGTTGACGAGGTAGGGCACGATGTCGTCGCCGACCTCCTTCGGATTGACGAAATGCGTCATGCCGAAGCGCTCGCCCCAGGCCTTCTTGTCGTTGTTGAGATCGACGCCGATGATCATGTCGGCGCCGGCAAGCTTCAGGCCCTGGATGACGTTGAGACCGATGCCGCCGAGACCGAAGACGATCGCCGTCGCTCCCATCTCCACCTTGGCGGTGTTGACGACCGCGCCGATGCCCGTCGTCACGCCGCAGCCGATGTAGCAGATCTTGTCGAAGGGGGCGTCGGGATTGACCTTGGCAACGGCGATCTCCGGCAGCACCGTGAAGTTGGCGAAGGTCGAGCAGCCCATATAGTGATGGATCCTGTCCTTGCCGATGGAAAAGCGCGAGGTGCCGTCCGGCATCAGGCCCTGGCCCTGAGTCGAGCGGATCGCCGTGCACAGGTTGGTCTTGCGCGACAGACACGAGGGGCACTCGCGGCATTCGGGCGTATAAAGCGGAATGACGTGATCGCCCTTCTTCACCGAGGTCACGCCCGGACCGACATCGACGACGATGCCGGCGCCCTCATGGCCGAGGATGGCGGGGAAGAGACCTTCCGGATCGGCGCCCGACAGCGTGAAATCGTCGGTGTGGCAGATGCCCGTCGCCTTCACCTCGATCAGCACCTCGCCCGCCCGAGGGCCCTCAAGCTGCACTGTCATCACTTCGAGCGGTTTGCCGGCCTGTACGGCAACAGCGGCGCGAACGTCCATGGAAATCTCTCCAAAATCAATAGTATGTGGACAATATCTCGTTTGATTTGTCAGCTTGCTGTCTTCGACCACAAATCGCGTATTTCCTGCCTCATGAGCAGGGATTCCAGCCATCGGTCGGTGGTATCTTCGCCGTCCCTTCCGGTGATCGCATAGGGCTTCGGCCCGAGCTCGCAAGTAAAGGCGAGTGTAGCGTCCCTGTCGGCTCGCTTCCTCCAGCTCCGGAAGCCGTACTCCCACCAGCCGAGGAAAAGATCGACCCAGGGCCTGTGATGCGGGAACGAAATCTCGATCTGCACCTGTTCGCGCGAGGCGACGCGGCCGTGAAAGGCCCATGAGCTGTCCAGTATCCGCTGAATAAGCGCATGATTTTCATCGGATACCGGCCAGGCGAATTCCCGCCCGACAAGGAAGTGGGAGATATCGCCGAGCAAGCGCAGGTCCGGCAGCCGATCGAGCAAATCGAGCGTGAAGAACAGGTCCGTCGTCATCCGGTCGCGATGCGTCTCGATCCAGACGTCGACGCCGGCCTCCTCCGCCAGCCGTTGCCAGCCTTCCAGCAATGGAATGCAGTCCTCCAGCCGCCGCAACCGCACGTCCGGCTGCAGACAGATATGGTGGACATTGTATTCGGCGGCGACCTCGAGCACGGGCTTCAGGTCGTCCACGGTCCTGGGGAAGCATTGACCTTCGGCCTGCAGGCCATGCTGCTTGAGCAGGCCCGCGACACGGGCGACGGCCTTGCGATCGTACCAATGGGTGCTGATGCCGTCGAAGCCGGCGGCCGCGATCTTTTCGATATTGTCTTCCAGAGAGAGTTCCGGATATCGAGCGCTGCGTCGCTCCATGGCCCAGAGCGACTGGAATATGAGCAGGTTTTGCATAGTTCCTCCCGTACCTGTGGGCTGCTCAGATCATGAATCCGATGCCTTTGCCAGTCGGCGTGGTGATGGGTTTTGATCATGCGTGCGTTTCATTGCAAGGCCGATGTATTCGCAGCCCGAGGCGGATCGGCGTGATGGTTTTTCATCAAAATACTCCCGGACGCTGACCGGCTCCGTCGGTAACTCTTCTTCAGGCGGTCAGGTGGACCGCTGCTTCCTGGGAGGAGAACATGCTTAAGTTTTTGAGTGCAAGCGCGCTCGCGCTCGTGCTGTCGTCACAAGCCTATGCTGCCGATCGCATCGGCGTTTCGATGGGCTTCCTGACGACCAATTTCCAAACCCTGATCGCCAATGGCATGCAGGATTACGCCAAGACCAAGGGCCTTGACCTGCAGGTGGTGGATGCCGCCAACGACGTCAACAAGCAATTGGACCAGGTGCGAAACTTCGCGGCCGGCGGCGTGTCGGCCATCGTCGTCGATCCGGTGGATTCGGACGGCACGCCGGCCATGAGCAAGATTGCAGAGGAAGCGGGCATTCCGCTGATCTACGTCAATATCCAGCCGACCGATCTGTCGACGCTCGGAAAGAAGCAGGCTTTCGTTGGATCGAACGAAACCGAGTCGGGCACGCTGCAGACGAAGGAGGTCTGTCGGATGCTGGGCGGCAAGGGCGATGTCGTCATCATGGTCGGCGATCTCACCAGCCAGGCGGCACGCCAAAGGACGCAGGATGTGCATGACGTGCTGAAATCGGGTGAATGCGGCGGGATCAAGGTGGTGCGCGAGCAGGTCGGCAACTGGAGCCGCGTCGATGGCGCCGATCTCGTTTCGAACTGGCTGACCTCCGGCCTGTCGTTCGATGCCGTCATCGCCAATAACGACGAGATGGCGCTCGGCGCGATCTCCGCGATCAAGAATGCCGGCGGCTCGACCGACAAGACGATCGTCGCAGGCATCGATGCGACGCCGGATGCGCTGCAGGCGATGAAATCCGGCGACCTCAGAGTCACCGTGTTTCAGGATGCCAAGGCGCAGGGCCGCGGCGCCGTCGATACGGCGGTGAAGGCGATCAAGGGAGAGCAAGTCGACCGGGAGGTCTGGATCCCCTTCAAGCTGGTGACGAAAGAGAACATGGTTCAGTTCGAGAGCCTTAACTGAGCCAAGAGGTGCCGGCAACACGGAGCATGATTGCCGGCGCGCGGGAAGGAGAGGCTGCTGCCTCCCCTTCCCGTCTCGTATCATGAGCCGGCGAACGTCCCGCCGCCGTGAGCAAATTTCATCAAATCAATGCTGTCGTTTCGAGCCGGCGTCGCTGACACTGACCGCATAGTTCCATTCACTGGGAGGCACATCATGGACGACACGCTTTACGGCACGCGCGACAAGCGCGGAGACTGGAAACCCAACAAGCTTCTGCAATATCCGCCTGTTTTCATCTGGCCGGCCAAGCCGGTGGCCTTCCTGAAATGGTTCTTCGGCTATCCCGGCTATCTCATGCCCTGGAATGTCGTCTATGCCGCCGTCGCAACGCTGCTGTGGCTTTACGCGACACCCTCGATGGAAACCATGAAGACGCTGGCGCCGGGCTGGATCGCCTATCTCCTCGTCCGCAATGCCGCCCTGGTCTTCCTATTCTTCGGCGCTTTTCACTTGCGCCTCTATATGCAGAAGAAGCAGGGCACCAGCTTCAAATATAATGGCAAGTGGCCGTCCACGAACAATTCCGCCTTTCTCTTCGGCAATCAGACGGTGGATAATGTGATCTGGACTTTCGCAAGTGCCGTCCCCTTCTGGACGGCCTTCGAGGTGCTGACGCTCTGGGCTTTTGCGAACGGTATCATTCCCTACGTCGATTTTGCCGAACACCCGGTCTATTGCGCGATCGTCATGCTGCTTGTCCCGGCATTCCGCGATCTGCACTTTTATCTCGTGCATCGCCTGATTCACTGGCCGCCGCTGTATCATGCGGTCCACAAACTGCATCACAACAACGTCAATCCCGGCCCCTGGTCCGGCCTTGCCATGCATCCTGTCGAGCATCTCCTGTATTTCTCAGGTGTTCTCATCCACTGGATAGTTCCGTCCAATCCAGTCCATGCCGTGTTCCATCTGACGCATGCCGCTCTCGCGCCGGCGCCGGGCCATGCCGGTTTCGACAAGATCGTGATCGGCGAAGAGGCCGGGATCGATACCCACGCCTATGACCACTACCTTCATCACAAGTTCTTCGAATGCAATTACGCCGACGGCGTGATCCCGCTCGACCAATGGTTCGGCACCTTCCACGACGGTTCGAAAGAAGCCGAGGACCGCATGAACAAGCGCTTCATGGAGCGTGCGAAGAAATACGCCGAGAAGCAGGCTCGCCGCTCGGGGACGCCGGGCTGACCCGACGCGAGAGCCGGCAGGCTGTCCCAGCCGGCACAACGATCTCAAGGGCTTGCCAAAGGCGCCGTGTGCTCCATATGCGCCATTTTGCCTCTCCCCCCTGCCACCGGTTCAACCGACCGTTGATGGCGGGAACTGCCGGAGCCTGCGGCCCTCCTTCCGCGGGCTCCGGCATTGTCTCCTATCGGTGACTTGGCGCGAGCCCGATGTTTTCCGCGGTATAGGTCAGAAACGGCACCGGCTCCTGGCTGACAGGCACGTCGATGATCCCCATTCGTGACAGAATCGTATCCAGGGCGCGCCTTGCCTGAGTTTCAGGCGCCTGATCGAGAACGAGCGTCACCAGCCCGGATGCGATGAAGCGCCGTGTCTCATCGTTCAGTTCATGCGCTATCCAGACCAACTCCCTTTCCCGCTGCTGATGCAGGCGCTGGAGCACCGATCCAACTCCGAGGTTGGCGCCGCCGGCATTGTATATGCCGACAATATCCGGACAGCGACGCAGCGCCTGCGTCATCATCTCGGCGGATCTCACATCGTCATCCAGCCCGAATACGACCTCTGAAAACCGATGGGCGGGGTTGCCATGGGAGGCGAGATAATCGGAAAAGCCGCGAATGCGCTCCCTGTGAATCTGATAGGCCCAGCTATGGCAGATGGCGGCGATGCTTCCTGTCGTGTGCCGGAGCATGCGCGACATGTAGAAGCCCGCGGTTCGCCCCGCAGCGTAATTGTCGATTCCCACGAACACATCATCCCTGCCTGTGAGGTAGGAGACGATCTGGACGACTTCGACGCCGGCGGTGCGAGCCTTTTGCAGGCTCTCCCTGATTTTCGGATGGTCGATGGCGATGACGATCAGGCCGTGCCGGCGGATGCCGCTATTGGCGACATGGGCGGCAAATTTCTCGGGGTCGCTCTCTTCGACAAAGGTCCGGTGGATCGTGATCGAACTGTCCAGCGAGGCGGCGATCCGCTCGAAGGCGCGGTTGAGCCTGCTGAAGAACGGCGACTCGGGCCGCACCAGGATCACCTCGATACGGATCGTGCCGCGATACAGGCTTGGAATAAGGCCCTTGTAGCCCAACCGCTTGGCCGCCAGCACCACTTTTTCCGCCGTCTGCGGCCTGACGCTGCCGCGTTCGTTGAGCACGCGTTCCACGGTCGCAAGGCCTACCCCGGCCGCAGCCGCGATATCCACCAGACGGGTCTTTTTCATGCCGCTCCCCTTTGAGGAAAAATGATCATAATCGGCGTGGAATGTGAAGGGCTATCTCGCGCATTCTCGAAATCGGCCCGGGGGCGGAAAACGAAGCGCGATCAAGGTGCAACGCCGATCTGCTTCCACGGCCGGGAATGGTTCCTAGGCTTCTGAAAAGCTGCGATGAGGAGGAAGAAATGACGATGTGGGTCGATGCATGCGCCGCCGGTGAAGTCGATCAGGAAGATGTCGTTCGGTTCGATCACGCCGGACGAACCTTCGCGATCTATCGAAGCCCCGACGACGAATATTTCGCGACGGATGGACTTTGCACGCACGAAAAGATCCATCTGGCCGACGGATTGGTCATGGACGACACCATCGAGTGTCCGAAGCACAATGGCCGCTTCAGTTACAAGACGGGTGAAGCGCGGGGCGCGCCGGTATGCATCAATCTGAAGACCTATCCGGTCAAAGTGGAAGGCGATCGTGTCATGATCGGAATCGGAGCATGAGCAGCGATACGGGCATCATCATCGTCGGCGCCGGAGAATGCGGGGCGCGCGCCGCGTTGAGCCTGAGGGAGAACGGCTATCGGCACTCCATCACCCTTATCGGCGACGAAGTTCACCTCCCCTACGAGCGTCCTCCTCTGTCGAAGCAGGTTCTGCTCGACGCGGCGGAGCCTAGGACATCCGCCGTTCTCAACGATATCCTGCTGGGCGAGCATGCCATCCGCCACATCGGCAGCGCATCGGCGAGCGCCATCGATACGTCGGCGAAGCGTCTGGCTCTCTCGGATGGCCGGGTGCTGCCTTACGACAAATTGCTGCTGACGACCGGAGCTGCTCCAAGGCGATTGCCGGACGCGCCGGCCGGCGGCCGGATACTTTATCTGCGGACGATCGACGACGCGCTTGCGCTCCGCTCGTTCATGCGAGCCGGCATGCATGTGGGCGTCCTCGGCGGCGGTTTCATCGGCCTGGAGGTGGCGGCATCGGCATGCCTCCGCGGCGCGAAGGTGACGGTGATCGAGACCCAGGAGCGTATTCTCAAACGCGGCGTTCCCGCGCCGATCGCCGAAACGATTACCGGCCTGCACCAGCGCAATGGCGTTACGGTGAAATGCGGCGTGGCGGTTCTCGGGATAGAGGCGGACGAACGCCGCGTCGGCATTACCCTTTCCGATGGAGATGTCATCCCGGTGGATGTACTGGTCGTCGGCATCGGTGCACAGCCACGCACGGAGCTTGCCGTTCAGGCCGGCCTTGCGATCGACAACGGAATTGCAGTCAACGAGCGTCTGGAGACCTCGGTGACGGACATCCATGCCGCCGGCGATTGCTGCTCCTTTCCGCATCCGCTCTATGGCGGGCGCCGGCTCCGGCTCGAGGCCTGGCGCAATGCGCAGGACCAAGGCATTCTTGCCGCGGCAAATCTGATGGGCGAGGCCCGCAGCTATCAGGCCGTTCCCTATTTCTGGTCCGATCAATTCGATCACACCTTGCAGATCGCCGGCCTTGTCGATGAGGGGCGGACGGTCGTCCGGAGGGAACTGGGCGATGGCGCCTTCATCCTGTTTCATCTTGACGACGAATGGCGGCTGGTCGCGGCAAGCGGCGTCGGCCCCGGCAATAGGGTCGCAAAGGACATGAAGCTGAGCGAGATGCTGATCGCGAAGCGCGTCAACCCGCCGATCGAGGCTCTGGCGACGGATGCGAGCCTGAAATCCCTGCTGCCGAGGGCGGCTTGAGCCGCCGCGTTTCAAAGGGCTTCACAGCCGCAAAGGAATGCCGCCTCAGGCCGGTTTTCTTGCCAGACGAAGGCCGCCGGCGAGATCGGTATCCAAAGCAAGACGATCATAATCCTCGACGCTGGGGTGGCGCGTGGATAAGGGTGCCCGATGCGTCGCACTGATGACGAGGACGGAAGCACCGGACGCTTCCGCCGCTTCTATACCCGCGGGTGCATCCTCAAAAACAAGGCATGTTTCAATAGGTTGCGACAACATACTGGCAGCCAGCATGAAGCAATCGGGCGCGGGCTTGCCATTTTCCACGTCCTCGCCGGTGATCAGAACCGAAGGCCACGGCAGGCCCGCCGCCTTGAGGCGGACCTTGGCCAGCTCGCGCGGAGCGGAGGTAACGATTGCCCACCGTTCCGGCGGCAGGTTCTTCAGAAAATCGATGGCCCCAGCGATCGGCCCGACGCCAGCCACGTCGTCGACTTCGGTCTGGGTCAGAATCCTGACTTCCTCGGCAGGGTCGATCCCCGCCAGGCCGAGCCGGGTGATCGTCTCGATCGCCTTTCTGCCGTGAACGGTCGCCAGCAGGGCTACCGCATCGACGCCGCGTCTTTGCGCCCATGCGGTCCAAACCCGCTCCGAAACAGCAATCGAATTCAGGACGGTTCCATCCATGTCGAACAGGAAGGCGCCGAAGGAGCGGCCGTCGAAGAGCATCAGGGGCGATCCTCGGCTTTCTGATTGGTGGAGAGACGGTCGAGGATCGCCTGTGCCGTATTGGCGTCGGTAACCAGGGCGTTGATCATCCCGGAACGCGCCGCGCCGATGATGCCGCTTGCCTTGGCCGGCGTTGCCGCAACGGCGATGCAGAGCGGCACCTTGCGCAATTGTTCCGGCGAGGCCGCAATCATACGCTCCTCTCCGTCCCAATGCAGGATCTCGCCCGCTTCGGTGACGTAGTGGCGCAGCACGTCGCCGGCCGCATGGCTCAGCGCCTTCTCTGCCGGCAGTGCGGCCTCCGACGGATTTGCGGCATGCGTCAGGCCCACGCCGACGATCGCCGCATCCAGCCTGTCCCAGAGCGAGGTCACCTGCTGCACGGTAGCGTCTCCGAGAAACGCGTCGCGGAGTTCGGTCGAGGAAATATAGGGAGCGTGCAGGAAATGCGGCGAGCCGCCCATCTGGGCTGCCGCCTGCCGAACGAATTCATTGATCTGGAAGTGTGGTGCCGCCTGTTGCATGCCGCCATTCAGTGCGACGGTGACGATGCCGGGCAATTGCGGCAGTCCGGCCAGCGTCACCTCGCGAACGGCCCGTCCCCAACCGATGCCGAGCGTCGAGCCCGAGCGCAGGCCTGCCTGCTGCAGAAGCGAGCCGACCGGTGCGGCAAGTGCGCTCAGCACATTGGACGACGGCGTGTCGATCACGGCGGCAGTGCGCAGACGCAGGCCGGCGATCAGGGCGGCGCTCAGATCCTCGGCCGGCGACAGATCGATCACCTCGATCCGGACGATCCCGACCGCCCGCGCACGCTGCAGCAATCGCGAAACCGTTGCCGTCGATAGGCCCAGCTTTTTCGCTATATCGACCTGCGACATATCGGACTGGTAGTGCAATTTGGCGACCGTATGCAGCAATGCGCGATTTGCCGCAGCCTCCTGCGATTGAGACGAATTCAGGTTGAAATTCCTTTCTGCAATGTGTTACACATGCGGCACTTGAGGGAGTTATCGCTCAAAACAGCCGGTTCCGCAACGTTTATACGGCGATAAGAGCCCTCAATTTCAGGAGCTATCCCCTCGTCGAGGAGTCGAGAAGGTGTGGCTGGGTGGTGCCGTTTCGCACGGCTGGAGGAAGAAACAGATGACGAAATTGACGACGGCCGAAATGCGCGGCTACCAGCAGATTTGCGGCAGCGACGGCGCCATGATGGTCATCGCCTGCGACCAGCGCGGCGGCATGCGCAGCCTTCTGGCGAAGGACCCGGCGGAGCAGGCAGCCATTTCCGACAAGGTGCTGGGGGATACGAAGGCCGATATCGCGCGGTTTCTCGCGAGCAAGGCATCCTGCGTTCTGGTCGACCCGATCTGCGCCGTGCCAGCGCTGGTCGACGATCGCGTCCTGCAGCGCGATACCGCGCTTCTGATCGGCCTCGACGCTTCCGGCTGGGATACCTCGCCGGAGGGGTATCGTCTTTCGAAGCTGGTGCCCGGCGTCACCGCGCGCCGCGTGCGGCAGCTCGGGGCGACCGGCGGCAAGATCATGGTCTATCTCCGCTCGGATCGCGATGCGGCGAATGTCCATAACATCGCGATCCTGAAGCAATGCATCGAGGACTTCGCTCATGAGGATCTTCTGCTCGTGGTCGAATTCCTGACCTACAAATTCGACGACGAGGACGAAGCCGAATATAAGGCCAAGTTGCCGTCGCTGATCGTCGGCGGCAGCAGGATCTGCCTGGATCTCGGCGCGAAAGTACTGAAGATCCCCTATCCGGGATCGTCGGAAGCCTGTGCCGAGGTCACGCGCCTTGCCGGCGACGTGCCGTGGGCGGTTCTATCGGCCGGCGTCGACCACGCAACCTTCCTCGCGCAGGTCGAGGATGCCATGCGCAACGGTGCTTCGGGCGTTATCGCCGGCCGTTCGCTGTGGAAAGATTGCATCTCCCTCGACCGCACGGTGACGAAGGATCGGCTGGAGGCGATCGCAGTGCCGCGGCTCCGGGAAATCCAGGCCGTCATCGCGACGCATTTCAAGGGCCACGGCTCGCACGGCGCTGACCAGGGGCAGCGCGCCAATGGCTGACACCGCCATCGGCGTCGATATTGGCGGCACGAATATCCGGGCCGCCCTCGTCTCCGATCATGGCAAAATTCTTGCCAAACTGTCGGAGCGCACACCGAGCGATCCTTTGCAGGTGTTGGAGCGCGTCATTGCCATGGCGCGCCAGCTCGACGCACCTCAGGTCAGAGGTATCGGCGTCGGCATACCCGGGCGGGTCGATGTCGCCAATCGCGAAATTCTGTCCGGCGGCATTCTCAACCTCGCGGGCCTCGATTTCGTGCGGCGGCTGGAGGCAAGCCTCGGAAAGCCGGTTGTCATCGAGAATGATTGCAGCATGGCGCTGATCGCCGAGATGCGGATCGGCGGCGCCAAGGGTTATCGCAATGTCGCCATGCTGACGATCGGCACGGGCATCGGCGGCGCCGTGGCGCATGCCGGCCGCATTTATCACGGTCACAGGGCAGCAGGGCAACTCGGCCATATCTGCGTATCGCAGGACGGTCCGCCCTGCCCTTGCGGCAGGCGCGGCTGTGTCGAAACCTTCAGTTCCGGGACTGCGCTGCGCCGGCACATCACCGAAGCCGGATTGGAGGTCGCGACGATAGGCGAGGTTTTCAGCAAGGCGAACGAAGGAGATGCCGCGGCGGCGCGTGTCCTGCGCCGGTGGGCGGTTCCTTTGCGTGCGGCGCTCGACAACATCGCGGCGACGATGGATCCCGAGGTTATCCTGCTCGGCGGCGGGCTCGGCTGCGACGCCGCGCGTGCCCTTGCCGATCTGCCGGCGGCGGCGCCCTGGTTTTGCCCCGTCATACTGCCGGCGAAGCTTGCCGACGATGCCGGCGTGATCGGCGCCGGCCTGTCGGTTTTCGGCGATGAGACTCCGCTCCAGGGAAAGCGGGTCGTCCTGGTCAACGGCGTTCCGGCCTCCGGCAAGAGCCGGCTTTCCAAGGCTTTGTCCCAGCGAACCGGATGGCCGATCCTGTCTCTCGACGGCATCAAGAACCCGTTCCTGCAGCATATCGGGCCGGTCGATCGCGAGTTCAACCGGACCTTGGGAAAGGCCAGCTACCAGGCCATATGGTCCTTCGTCGCGGAAGCGCCGGCCGGTTCGACTTTCATCATCGACGCGTGGTTCGGTTTCCAGCCGAAGGCGCAGCTCGAAAGTTATATCAGCGCCGCAAAGCTTGCCCAGGTTGCGGAATTGTGGTGCAAAATTCCAGGACATGTCGCCGGCGAACGGTATGCCAGCCGGCTGAAAGATCGGTTGCCGGGCCATCCTGGTGCCGAATATGTCCCGGAACTGATTGCGCTTGCCGATCGCGCCGAGCCGATGGGGTGTGGCGCCGTGATGACGGTCGATCAGACACGGGAGCCGGATATGGATGCCATCATGGCCTGGCTTTCGCAGGTCTTCGACCAAGGCTGACGCCAGTCCCCGTCCATGCGGACGGCATGAACGGGGAATAATTTCGAGCCGCCGCGCGACGCCATGTCCCCGGCGGATCGTGATATTATGTGCATGTTCGAATTATCGAAGTATATCAATCCGGTAGCGGAAATTCATTACAGAAAAAAATTACTTGACGCGCCGGTATAACCCACTGATTATCGCTGTGCCGGACAGGGGAGGTTCGGCTTCAAGAGGAGGAAAATTATGGAGCGCCGCTCATTTCTAAAAGCTACGGCCGTGGCATCGCTTGCTACCGGTGTTGCGGCAGTTGCCGGCAGCACCAAAGCCGCAGACAAGAAGTTTACGATTGCCCTTATTCCGGGTCTGACGACCGATGCTTTCTACATCACGATGCGCAAGGGTGCCGAGGCGGCTGCCAAGGCGGTCGGTGCCGAGCTGGTATTTCAAGGTGGCCCCGATTTCAATCCGGTGACCCAAGTGCCGGTTCTTGACGCCGTCATCGCCAAGAAGCCGGATTTCATTCTCATTGCGCCGACCGACAAGGATCAGCTGATCCAGCCTTTGAAGAAGGCTGACGATGCCGGTATTCCGATCATCACCGTCGATACCTTCATCGGCACCGGCGTCTACCAGACGGGCAGCGGCGATGCCGATTTCCCGCTGGCCTATATCGCCTCCGACAACCTGCTCGGCGGCGCGATTGCCGCACGCGCTCTGGCAAAGGCCGTCGGCGAAAAGGGCAAAGTCTACGTTTCCAACGTCAAGCCGGGCGTATCGACCACCGATCAGCGCGAGCAGGGCTTCAAGGAAGAAATGAAGAAATACCCGAACATCACTGTTCTTGAAACGCAATATAACGATGACGACGCCAACAAGGCTGCCTCGCAGCTGCAAGCCGTCTTCGCGCGCAATTCGGATCTGGACGGTGTCTTCGGGGCCAACCTGTTTTCCGCCCTCGGTGCCGCCAACGGCGTGCAGCAGGCCGGTCAGACGGGCAAGATCCGCGTCGTCGCCTTCGATGCGCCGACGTCGATCGTCGACAACATCAATTCCGGCCTCGTCGATCTGGCGATTGCGCAGCACCCGGCGGAAATCGGCTATTTCGGCGTGATGGCGGCGTATGCCCACCTGACCGGCAATTCGATCCCGACGACGATCGGCACAGGCTTTACCGTCATCGACAAGTCGAACGTAGCGGACAAGAACATCGCGAAGTTCATCTACTCCGATTAATTCGGGGATAGTCTGTGCCTCGCCGCATCGGCGAGGCACATCATCCAACGATGATAGAGCGCACGGCGCCGCAATCCTCGCGCCGGTAATGCTCCAGCTTGGACCAGTTCATGACAATCGACAATGCAGACGTCCGCAAGACGGATCAGCATGTGGCGCCTCAGGCAGACCACGGCGATCAGCAAAAAACCATCCTCAATCGTATCGCGCAGTTGCGCGCATGGCTCTTTCTTGCCGCGCTTATCGTGACGTTCGAAATCTGGGCAAGGATCGACTTCGGCGGCACCTTCATCGGTTCCAGCTTCAATTGGCAATCCGTCGCGATCTTCGCGGTGGCGCCGCTGCTGCTGGCGATCGGGCAGACCTTCGTCATCATTTCAGGCGGCATCGACCTGTCGACCGGCTTCATCATGGGGCTCGCAGCCGTTGTCGCCGCGCATGTCGCCAATATCGCCGGCCTCTATATGCCGTTGCCGATAGCAATGGTGTTCGGCATTCTCGTCTCGATGCTCGCAGCCGCGGTTCCCGGCTTCATCAACGGCCTCCTGATCTCCCGGCTCAAGGTTCCGCCGTTCATCGGCACGCTCGGCATGTTCGGCGTTGCGCGCGGAACGGCCTTTCTGCTCGCCGGCGGTACGACGGTGCCCGTCAAGAATTCCTATTTTGCCGAACTCGGCAACGGACGCTTCTTTGGCGTGCCCTATCTCGTCATCGTCACGCTCGTCTTTGTGCTGATCATGCATTACCTGCTGAGCCAGACACGCTTCGGCCAGCATAATTACGCCATCGGCGCCAATGCGCAGGCTGCGCGCCGCGCCGGCATCAACATCAAGTCCCATCTGCTGCGGCTCTATATTCTTTCGGCCGTCTGCGCCGGGTTGGGCGGCGCGCTCTATGCGGCCCGTTTCACCGCGGGCGCGGCACAGGCCGGCGAGCCGCTGCTGCTCGATAGCGTGGCTGCCGTCGTCATCGGCGGGGCAAGCCTGTTCGGCGGCTCCGGTACGATCATCGGCACCATTGCCGGCGCTCTCGTCATCGCCGTCATCCAGTACGGCCTTGTCTTCATGAACGTGGAGCCGTTCTGGCAGTTCATTGCCGTCGGCGTCGTCATCATCATTTCGGTGCTCATCGACCAGGCACAGCGCCGGTTCAGCGGAGCGAAACAGGATGAATAGTGTCACCCCCCTCCTCGAGGTCCGCAATCTCTCGCGTTATTTCGGCGCGGTGCGCGCTCTCGACAATTGCTCCATGGTCGTGCGGCCCGGTGAAGTGGTGGCTCTTGCCGGCGATAACGGCGCCGGCAAGACGACGATGATCAAGGCGATCTCCGGCGTCTATCCGCCGACCGCCGGCGAAATCCTGATCGAAGGCAAACCCGTCACCTTCTCTTCGCCGCAGGATGCCCGCGAAAAAGGCATCGAGACGATCTACCAGGATCTCGCGCTTGCCGACAATCTGCCGATCGGCGCCAATATTTTCCTCGGTCGCGAGCCGATGAAGAAGCTCTTCGGCTTCCTCCCGGTCCTCGACCGAAAGGCCATGGCGGAAGCGGCGCGCAAGACCATGGCGGAGCTCGACTTTCATGTGAAGCGGCTCGATGCGCCGGTCAGCAACTTCTCCGGCGGCCAGCGCCAGGCGGTGGCAATCGGACGCGCGGTTTACTGGAACGCCCGTATTCTGGTCATGGACGAGCCGACGGCCGCGCTCGGCGTGCCGGAGCAGCGCAAAGTCGTGGCGCTGATCAAGTCGCTGAAGGCACAGGGACGCGGCGTCATCTTCATCTCGCACAATCTGCAGGACATTTTTGCCGTCTCTGATCGTATCGTCGTTCTGCGGCGCGGGATCGTGGCCGGTGAGCGCAACATCGCCGAAACCAACCACGAAGAAGTCGTCAGGCTCATGATCGGCGGCTAGCACGAACGCCGATGATATACTTTCCAACGGAGACGAAGCGGCAATGGCGATGAAACGTCCTTGCCGCTTCGCTATTCGTCGCGGGCGTGAAGCCTGCGGCGTCCACTGATCGACAGCATTTTGAAACTCGGAGCGGCGGCCCTTCCCGAAGGAAACGCCCTGCCCGATGGCGGCTGAAGGAGTTCGCATCGGCAAGCCCGCCGTCATTTCGGCCGGCTCCGATTATTGCCTTGCAACTGCCCGCTCGCTGTGCCTGTATATACAGGCGATAGGGCTGGATGAGCGATGCGGATGTGCACTTTCGATGACGGAGTCGTGCTTTTGCCGGGCAAGGTGACGATTGCTCTCCGGTGCCGGCAGATCGCCGCAATGCGGGTTTGACCATGCCCATCGCCGTTCGATCCCTGATGGCCTATCCCATTCCCGATTTGCGGCGGACGGTCGGTGCGCGGGATGCAATCCTCTACGCGCTTTCGACCGGCTATGGCAGCAATCCGCTCGATGCGGCGCATCTGCGGCGGGTTCAGGAGCGCGATTTGATCGTCACGCCGACATTGCCGAATGTCGTGGCCGATGCGGGCGCCTGGATGGAGGATGCGGGTGTCGACTGGCAGCAACTGGTCCATGCCGAGCATCGCCTGACGATCCATCGGCCAGTCCCTGTCGGCGTCCCGCTGCTCTCGCGCTCGCGCATGCGTTCGGTGGTCGACCGCGGACCCGGCAAGGGCATGTTCGCGACCTTCGACCGGACGATCGTGGCCGCGGGCGATGAAACGCTCGTCGCGACCATGTCCCAGACGAACGCCTGTCGGGGCGATGGCGGATGCGGCTCGGCTGGCACGCCGCCTGAACCGCTGCGTCCGGTTCCCTCCCGCTCATGCGACGCAACGCTTGCGCTAACGATCCCGGAGGATGCCGCGCTTCTATATCGGCTGAATGGGGATCTGAACCTGCTGCACGCCGATCCAGCCTATGCCGCCAAAGCCGGATTCCCGCGGCCGATCCTCCATGGCCTCTGCACATTCGGCTATGCGGGCTATGCCATAGGGCGCCTGCTGGGAGCGCAGGACTTCGCGGATATAGGCTTCATCGCGGCACGTTTCACAGCGGTCGTCTTTCCCGGCGATACCTTGGAGTTCAGCGTCTGGCGTGACGGGCAAGACGTTTATTTCCGGGCCTGTGTGCCTAGCCGAGAAACGATAGTGCTCGACTACGGCAATGCGAGGCTTGCATGACAGGCCCTCGATCCGAGCCATCGAACGAGATTCCGCATTATCTGCGGATCAAGGAGCGTATTCTCTCCCTGATCGTCGAGGGCAAACTCAAGCCCGGCGACCGTGTCTATTCCGAGAGCGAGCTCGTTACCTCCTTCGGTGTCAGCCGAATGACCGCCAATCGGGCATTGCGGGAGCTGATGTTCGAAGGAGTCTTGACGCGTTGCGCCGGGCTTGGAACCTTCGTTGCCGCGCAGCGCCAGGATGTCGATCTGCTGCAGATCAGGAATATCGCCGACGAGATATCCGCGCGAGGTCACAGCCATGCCGCCGAGGTTCTTGCCGCCGACCGCATCAAAGCGGATAGGCGCATCGCGGAGGCCCTGGATCTGCCGTCCGGCACCGAGGTCATGCACACCCTGATCGTGCATCGGGAAAACGGCCAGCCGATCCAGGTAGAGGAGCGCTATGTCAATCCGGCGGTGGCGCCCCATTATCTGACCAACGATTTCAGCACGATCACGCCGAACGAATATCTGACCCGGGTGGCGCCGATCACCGAGTTCGAACATTTCGTCGAAGCCATCAAGCCGGATGCCGGGATCAGGTCGCTGCTGGGTGTCAAGGCGGATCAACCCTGCCTGCGCGTCTTCCGGCGCACATGGTCCGGCGAACTGGTAGGAACTTGCGCGCTGCTGACCTACCCCGGCAACAAATATCGTCTGGAAGCGCGTTCTGGAAAAAGCCGCCAGACGCAAGGCGCTTTTCTTGGAGACAAGCAGGCATGACCCTGGCCGCAGACAGCGTATCTCTCACGGATGGGGCGCCGACGATAGGCGACATCGCTTCCATCGCGCGGCGCGGCGCCCAGATCTTTGTTTCGTCCGACGTCGAAGCGAAGATCAATGCCGCGCGCGCCGTCGTGGAGCGCTATCTCGCCGCCGACCGGCCAGTCTATGGCTTGACGACAGGATTGGGTGCGGGTGTCGACACCCGGCTCGCCACGGATGATCTCGTCGCATTCCAGCTGCGCGTGCCGCAGGCCCGCGCAGTCGGTGTCGGGCCGGCGCTGCCGCGCGAAACCGTCCGGGCGATGATGGCCGCCCGTGTCGCCGGCATGGCGGCCGGCGGCTCCGGCGTGTCGCTGCCGGTTTTCGCCGGGCTCGTCGCAACGCTGAACGCTGGCTTTCATCCGGTCGTGCCGTCGCTCGGCTCGATCGGTGCAGCCGATCTCGCACCGTTGTCCCACATGGCGCGCGCGCTGCTGGGAGACGGCGAAGCCGAGGTGGGCGGCATGGTCATGCCGGCCCGGGAGGCGCTGTCGAAGGCCGGGCTGGCGCCGCTTCCCATTGGGCCGAAGGACGGACATGTGCTGGTCGTCGCCAACAGTCTTTCGGTCGGAAAAGCCTGTCTTTGCCTGGAAGATATCGAACGGCTGTTCCATTGGTCGCTGGCAGCAGTCGCTTTGAACTTCGAGGCATTCCGCGCCAACGCGTCGGCTCTGGACGATCGGGCGCTGGCGGCAAGGCCCGCTTTCGGCCAGCGTGACGCTGCGGCCGGATTGCGCGAGTTGCTTTCCGGAAGCTCGCTGCTTGCCGAGGGCGCGGCACGGCGTCTGCAGGATCCTTTAAGCTACCGTTGTGCTCCGCAGGTATGGGGTGCGTTCCTCCATGCGATCGGCGAAGCGCGTGCGGCCACAGAAATCGAGCTATCGGGTTCGGGCGACAACCCGGTCGTGCTCGCGGACGAAGGGCTGATCCTGTCGAATGGCAATTTCGACATGACGGCCTTCGTTCTGGCCTGGGAGCGCCTCGGCCAGGCCATGGCCCATTGCGCCGCGGCAACCGCCTACCGAACGATGAAGATCATGTCGGCAGGCATGTCGGAATTGCCGCGTTTCCTGACGCCGCTCGGACAGAGCAGAACGGGCTTCGCCACCGTGCAGAAAACGGTCTCGGCGCTCGAGGCCGAAATACGCCATCTGGCTATTCCCGTATCGCTCACACCCATTCCGGTGGCGGATGGCGTCGAGGATCAGGCGTCCATGGCACCGAGCGTTCTGGCGAAAATCGAAGCGATGATCGAGCGGCTGCGCTATCTCGTGGCTATCGAGCTTGTCGCGTCCTCTCAAGCGGTTGAGCTGCGCGGCGTCACGGGCGAACTCGGCGATGGGACGCTGCGCGCCTATCGGAGCGTGCGGGACCTGGTTACGCCGCTTGAGGAGGACCGCGCCCAGGGAGCGGACTTTCAAAGACTATCGGACTTTATCGCGCATACCGCCCTGCAGGCGGCTCCCTGATGGACATATCGGCAGGGTGTTCGCGCTTGCTGCTTCGCTTTCCCGCAGGCCACCCGACGGCCCGCATCACTTGATAGACCGGACGAGCCGGTAAAAAGCCCTGGAGAATGCCAATGCAGGAAATCTGGATCGACTATCTGAACGCCATCGATGCCAAGGCGCTGGCGCTTTCCAACGATGAAATCCTTGATGCCGTGACCAAGGCGCTCGATGCACAGGGGCGCGGCGAGACCGTGATCGAGCCCCGCGTTCATCTCGTGCCGGAAAGCTCCGACAAAGGTCATTTCAATGTGCTGCGCGGCTATGTGAAGCCGCTCGACTATGCCGGCGTCAAGGTCGTCGGCGACTTCGTCGACAATTACAAGCAGGGGCTGCCCTCGGAAATGGCGGTCCTCAACCTGTTCGACCCGCGCACAGGTGTACCGAAGGCCGTCATCGACGCGACCGCGATCACCGACATGCGCACCGGCGCCGTCACTGCCATCGGCGCGCGTCATCTCGCCCGCAAGGACAGCAAGATCCTCGGTCATATCGGGGCACGCGGCACTTCCTACTGGAATGTGCGGCTGCTCGATCACATCTTCGATTTCGATGAGATTCGCGTGCATTCGCGTCGTGCGGAGAGCCGCGATGCCTTCGCCGCGCGGCTTGAGAAGGATCTCGGCAAGAAGATCATCGTCACGGACAATTGGGAGGATTGCCTGAAGGGCGCCGACATCATGATCGAGGCAAGCCGCCTGCCGGAGCCGACGCCGCTCTTCAAGACGGCCTGGGTCAAGAAGGGAGCCTTCGTGGTTCCCTACGGCACGATGAGTGCGCTCGAATTCGATCTGACCGACATCATGGACAAGGTTGTCGTCGATGATTGGGGTCAGTGCGGTCCCGGCCGCCCATTCGGGGCGCTTCGCCGCCATGTGGACGAAGGCAAGGTGACGGCTGAGACGCTGTATGCCGAGATCGGCCAGATCGTGTGCGGCGCCAAACCGGGCCGTGAGAACGACGGCGAGACCATCCTCTTCTGGCATCGCGGGCTCAGCACGACCGACGTCGCGCTCGGCGCGGCGATGGTCGAAAAGGCAAAGCGAATGAATATCGGCCAGCGCCTTCGATTTGCGTGAGCGGCCATGACGACCTCGGCCGCCATCGCCTGCTCACGTATGTACAATCTTAGCCCAAAGATATCAGTATCTTGGGAGAATTTCTTCCATTGGCTTGCGAAGCGGTCCGGCGTCGAACTCGAGGTCATCGCGCATGCGGCTCCCGCGCCTCTTTCCGAACTTTGGGGACGACCCGACATGGGCGCGGTCTTCATGTGCGGCTTTCCGTTCTCCGGACTTGCCGCCGACGAGCGCCCGCTGCCATTGGCGGCTCCCGTTTCGCTGGCGGATTGGGCCAAAGGGCAGCCCGTTTATGCAAGCCACATCGTCGCGGCCCGCGACAGGCCTTTCTCAAAAGCGGATCTTGTAACCGCCCGCTGGGGCTGGACCGTGCGGGACTCGCAATCCGGCTACAACGCGCCGCGCGAATTCTTTGCCGCGCTCGCGGGCGGGCAGCCGGCCCGCGAGACCATCGGCCCGCTCCTCAATCCGCGCGGCGTAGTCGAGGCGATCCGCTCCGGCGCCATCGATGTCGGCGCGATCGATGCCTATGCCTACCAGCTCCTGGAAATGCACGAGCCGGAGATGGTCGCGCCGCTGCGTGTCATCGGCACGACGGCACCGGCACCCTTTCCGCTGCTGGTCGCCTCGCGCCGGCAATCGCCCGCGGTCGTCGCTTCGCTTCGCAAAACCCTCCTCGGCGCGCATCGCGACCCTGAGGGGCATAACCTTCTCGCAGCGCTCGGACTGGCCGCATTCGCGCAACCGGATATCGCCGCCTATGACCGCCTTCCCGCAAGAGCACGCGCCATCGATGACCTACTTGGGGTCTGGTAAGCCAATGCTTCCGCGCAGCCAGCGCCGGCGGACTACGTCAATAGTTTTTCGGCGGCAATGCGAAGGCAGTCTTCAAAGGCTGTCAGGTCCACAAAGAGCTGATCCGGTGCGACCTTGCGGGTAACGATGAGGCCGCCGCGCGCCGCAATGCCACCGTCGAGCATCAGATTGTCGGCCATGTCGAAGTTTTCCAGCGCCAGGCCATCCGGACCGCGATGACGCCCGTCCTCGCCCAGATGCACATCGCCACCGTATAGCCTGCTCACGCGCTCGAAGTGGTTCTCGGTGCAATTGGAGAAGGCGAATGCCGGGCAGCCGCGCGCGGACATGAAGCCGAGTTCGAAGGCTGTGCCGATATCCGCCGCAACGCCGCGAAAGGGCGTCAGGTTGGCGATGATAAGATCGGCGCCGGACATCAGCTTCTCGTTAATGGCACTGATGGCAAGGCCACGCTGCCGGCGCGTTTCCGTCTCCGGGATGGCGAGATCACCAGGAGAAACCGGCGTAAAACCGTAGCTGCGTGCCAGCGCGATCTTGCGGTCGAGGATTTCCCTCGCATTCGGAAGAAAGACTTCCGGGCCTGCCAGATATGCTCTCAATGCCTAGCCTTCTCGATGGAATATTGCGCCGCAGGAGTTGCGGAACCATATGAAGCCTATGGCCGATTCACGGCCTTTCTGCCATAGCCGGGCGCATAATTTAAGAAATCGCGAAATAGAGGCGATTGCCGTTCCCGGTCTTTGGCGAGACGCGTATAGTCGCGTTCAGCATCGAACGGGGCGCCGGCGGCCTGTGACGGGTGACGGAATTTGCGGGGTAAAGGAAATGCAATCTTCCAGTGAGGCCGTTGCCGCCTCAACGCATGACGACCATGGCAGATGGCCGATAAAGCAGACCAAGATACTCGATTGGCTGATGAACGACGTCCGGGATCAACGCTTCATCGACAATATATTGGTCGAGCTTTGCGAAAAGATGCGGGCGGCGGGAATTCCGGTTGCCAGATCAACCATGCATTTCAGAACTCTTCATCCGCAATGGCTCGGCGCGCGCATTCTCTGGCGCACGGGAATGAAAGAGGCCGATATCGCCATGTTCAGCTACGGCGTGGAGACTACGCCGCAGTTTCTGGCAAGCCCCATCAACGAGATCTTCAATGGCGCGACCGAAGTCCGGCAGAATCTGGAGGTTTCCGACAAGAGCCAGCTGAGCTACCCGCTGTATAAGGAAATGTACGCGGAGGGGCTGACGGACTATATCGCCTGGCCGATCTACCACACGCTCGGCAAGCGCCACATCGTCACCTTCGCCTCGGATGCGCCCGGCGGCTTCACCGAGCAGCATATTGCTTTCCTGAAGGACCTGCTGCCGGCCCTGACGATGGTGACCGAGATCCGGCTGAAGAACGTCATGGCCCGCACGCTGCTGCGCACCTATGTTGGGCCGCATGCCAGCGAGAAGATTCTGGCGGGCGCCACGACGCGCGGCAGCGGCACGACGGTCGGCGCGGCAATCCTGATATGCGATCTGCGCGATTTCACCACCATTTCGGACATGTGGCCGCGAGACGATGTGATCGAACTGCTCAACGGCTATTTCGATGCCATGGTCGAGCCGATCGAGAAGCACGGCGGCGAAATCCTCAAATTCATGGGTGACGGGCTATTGGCCATCTTCCCGCTGAGCGATCCCAATGCCTGTCACAATCTCCTTCTCGCCATCAGCGAAGCACAAACGGGCATTGCGGCGCTCAATGAAGAAAACCGCAAGCATGGCCGCGAGGTGCTGCGTTACGGCGTCGGCGTGCATGTCGGAGACGTGATGTATGGCAATATCGGCTCGCGCACCCGCCTCGACTTCACGGTCATCGGCCCGGCCGTGAATATCGCATCGCGGCTGGAATCCCTGACGAAGGTCGTCAAGCGGCCGGTGCTCCTGTCGAAGGCGTTCGTCGACATGGCCGGCTGCAAGCGGGATATGGAAAGCCTTGGCTCCTTCCCCCTCAAGGGTCTGGGGGAACCCGTCGATGTCTTCGCCTTCGCGGCAAAGGAGAAACTGCTGCAAGACAGCTGATCGCTAGGCGGGAAAAAGTCCGGAGGTCCGTCGATTTTGTACGGCACGATTCAGTCGGTAGCAAAACGTGAAACGGCCGGGGGTGCTGTCTCAGGCAGATCTCCCTATATTGTGATGAAGATCATGACGATAGCCGCCTTATTTTCGGGATCGTTCTGCGCGTACAGACGTTAAATACGAGTTGATTCCATCGGCTCGACGACGAGGGTGCATTCCACCCATAATACTCTGACAAGGAGAAAACAGATGAGAAAAGTTCTGACCCTGGCGTTTTCAGCAGCATCGTTGATCGTTGCAGGCGCGGCGGCAGCGCGGGCGGCGGACATGCCGACGACCTACAGCGAGGAACCGGATCAGCGCAACGGCGTGAAGATCGGCTATCTCGACTGCGAAATCGGCGGCGGCGTCGGCTATGTCCTCGGGTCGGCCAAGGAACTCGATTGCACATACCATTCGACTGTCGGGCGCGAGCGTATCGATCACTATACCGGCGCAATCAGAAAGATGGGCGTCGATCTCGGCTTCACGACGCGCAGCCGGCTCATCTGGGCAGTATTCGCGCCGACGGCCGGCTACCATCACGGCTCGCTGAGCGGCCTCTATCAAGGCGCGACCGTCGAGGCGACTGTCGGTGCCGGCGTAGGCACGAATATCCTCGTCGGCGGTACTTCCGGCTCCATCCACCTCCAGACGGTAAGCGTGACCGGCCAGCTCGGCCTCAACCTCGCCGCAACCGGCACGTCCGTTACCCTGACCTCGACTGATTAAGGCTTTCGACCGTACTGATCGCCTTGACGTTTGGCCGCTCCCGCAGAACGCCGGGGCGGCCATTTCATTTAATGCGGCTCAGCAGAGCAATTCCACGAAAGGCGCATGGAGGTTTTCCACCGGAATCGCGTAAAAAACAAAAGGATAGAGCGTTTTTCGCGATGAGAGGAAAAGTTGAGAGGCTCCATATTTCGGCGTGAAATCGGCTCGGCGCCGCTATAATTTATGCAAAACCGAATGATTCATTGGAGCCAGGTTCATGACCGATACCGTCACCGATCGCTTTCTTCGCTATGTTGTCGTCGATACTCAATCGGACCCGACCTCCACCGCACAGCCTTCCACCGAAAAGCAGAAAAATCTCGGGCGCATCCTCGTCGCGGAGCTGCTGGCAATCGGACTGACCGACGCGCACCTGGATGAGCACGGCTATGTCTATGCCACCATTCCGTCGAATGTCGACAAGCCGGTTCCCGTGATCTGCTTCTGCTCCCATATGGACACCGCGCCGGATTTCACCGGCACGAACGTCAAACCGCAGATCCTGCGGAATTACGCCGGCGGCGATATCCGTCTTTCCGGCGATCCGCAGCAGGTCATCCGCGTCGACGAGCACCCTGCCCTGCGAGATCAGATCGGCAACGACATCATCACGTCGGATGGCACGACGCTGCTCGGAGCCGACGACAAGGCCGGTCTCGCCGAGATCGCGGCGGCCGCCAAATATCTCATCGACAATCCGGATATCCGCCATGGCACCATCAAGCTGCTGTTTACGACCGACGAAGAGATCGGCCGCGGCGTCGACAAGGTCGACCTGAAGAAGCTGGGAGCGCAATTCGCCTACACGGTCGATGGCGAAACGGCGGGGTACATAGAAGACGAGACGTTCTCTGCCGATGGCGTCGAAGTCGTCATTCAGGGCGTGGCCATTCATCCGGGCTTCGCCCTGGGAAGAATGGAGAACGCCATCAAGATCGCCGGCGCGATCATCGACCGGCTGCCGAAGGAGACCGCCCCTGAAACGACGGCGGGACGAGACGGATTCATTCATCCGACCGGTGTCAGCGGCTCCATGGAGAAGGCTTCGCTCGGCTTCATCATCCGCGATTTCGACGAGGCCGGCCTTGCGACCAAGGAAGCCGTGCTGGAGCAGATCGTCAAGGATGTGATGACGACTTATCCCGGCTCCTCGTATTCGTTTACCGTGCGGCATCAATACCGCAACATGAAGACGGTTCTCGATCGTCATCCGGAAATCGTGGAAAATGCCGTGGAGGCAATTCGGCGCGCCGGCATGACGCCGGTTCGCGGCAGCATTCGCGGCGGCACCGATGGATCCAGGCTCTCTTTCATGGGGTTGCCATGTGCGAACCTCTTTGCCGGTGGCCATGCCTTTCACTCGCCGTTGGAATGGGTGAGCCGCCAGGATATGGAAAAAGCGGTGAAAACCCTGGTCGAGCTGGCAAAAATCTGGGCAGAGCGCTCCTAGGCTCGCCAAATGCCTTATTCACAGATCGAGGAGTGGCCGGCCCTGTTGCAAAACAGGGCACTCCTGTCCGTTGTGGTTAAGATCGCCGTTACTATGCAACGCATCCGTTCAATTTTCAATTGATATATTCCTAAAGTAGATTATTCTATAGTTTAGTCTTGGAGAGAGGGAGGAGACCCTTCATTCCAACTCTACGGTGCGCGCGCTCCGATCGTCAGACACTGGCTGTTCAAAAGCCGAAACTGAAACGGAGTTTAGTGATGAAAACACGATCTTCACGGATGGTACTCGCCGTATCCGCATTTCTCTTATTGACCTCGACGAGTTATGCCGAGCCTGGTGGCGGAACCGATCACGGTGGCGGCCGTTCCGCCGGCAGCGGCGGGCTTGGCGCAGGGCTCGGTGTGTCCGTCGGCGGCATCAACGCCAATGTCGGCGCCGGACTTGGCTCGAATGGGCTTGGTGCCGGCGTAGGCGCCTCCGTCGGCGGCACGAACGGCGTTAACGCCGGGGTCGGCGCGTCGGTATCCGGAGCGAGTGGCGTCAATGCGGGCGTTGGTGCATCCGTGGGCGGCTCGAGCGGGATCAATGCCGGTGTCGGAGCATCCGCCAACAGCGGCGGCGTCAATGCAGGTCTCGGCGCTTCAGTTGGAGGTGCGGGCGGTGTCAATGCCGGCGCTGGCGTCTCCGTTGGCGGATCCGGCGTCGGCGTCGGTGTTGGTGTGGGTATTGGCGGCAACGGATCCGGTAGCAGCGGATCTGGCGGCGGCAGTGGAACCGGCTCCGGCGGAAGCGGCACGGCGAGCGGCGGAATAGGCGGCACGAGCGGTTCGGGAACCGGTGCCGGCACGTCCGACACCGGGGCGAGCAGGCGCACCCTTACCGCTTTCCACACAATGTCGAGCGCCGAGCAGAAGCGCATGCTGATTGCCTGTCGCCAGGTGACGGCTTCGGGCAACTTCGATTCCGGTCTCGTCAGCCTTTGCAAGCTCCTGCGCAGCACTGCCAGCGCCGGCGGTCTGTGAACGGTGCCGAAGCGAGCACCCGTTGTTCCAGGGCGGTTCCGCATTTCGCCAAGTCGCGCGAACCGCCCTATCTCTTTGTTTTTGATCCATTCCACATGGTAAACCGCGACACAATTTTCCCGGAATTGCTCCAACGTGGCAGCGGGAATTGCATGTGTCGCGACATCGCCGATTTCGAGCCTCACCAATCTATGCGGGCGACATCATCGAGCGCTTCCCGCCCTCGCCGCAACATCGCACCAGGCGCATCCGCCGCCCGGGTCAAGAGATGGCGGGCATCGGCCAGCGGGTGAAAACCAACTCTCTCTTCCAAGGCGGGAGGCGGGTCATCGTCTCTCATCGAGGGTTGCGCGGCCTGACCATATTGCGGATATCCGGCGATCAGCGGATCTTGTGTTTCGCATTGCGGCAGGCAGCGGTCGAAGCGTTCGACGCCGCCGGACATTGCAACCTTCGCCTTTGCCATATCGGTGCGTGAGGCGACCTTCCTCGCGGAAGGGCTGCCTTTGACGGCCGCAAGAGGCGACGGTTGAGGGATCGGCACGGACATCGATGCCCGCGTGGGACTTGCATCGACCGCGACCTGCAATCCATTCGCCGCGACCTGTGCGAAAGGAACGGGGCTGGCATTGGCGATGCTTCCCCTGGCGTCGACGAAGCGCATCGCGTCTTCGGTCGGGCCCGTCCGGACGACGATATAAAGGGCGCCCACCACTATGCCGCAAACCGCAAGCCCGGTGCCCATCCGCCGGGTCGTCTCGGTTTGGCCATTCCACCATTTCATAGGCTGAGTATCCATCGATCGCTCCTGAAACAGATATCGACGGTCAATTCTCACGAGAACTATGGCGCGGCTTTTGCCGAAACATGGCCAACTGCGGATCATTTGCAAAGAAATGTTGACGAGGAGATCGCATCTCTTCTGCACGAAGACTGAGGGTTTCGGCGAGATTGCGCGGCTGTCGCCGTGTCTGGCGACAGATATACTTGCCTGAAATTCCGGAGATGCGCCGGAGAAAGGCCCGAGCATCCGCTTCGCCGGGCCGGCATTGCCGGGCGAGCTAGTTTTGCGCGAATGCTGGCGGCATGAGATTGGCGCGAGCGGAATAGTGCGGCTGGCCGACCACATGCGAGATCACCAGCACATAGACCAGGATCGCACCGAGGACGATGGCGATTCCGTTGAGCGGAAAGCTGGTCTTCGATGGCCCCCCGGATGATGTTTCGGAAGGATTGCCGACGGTTCCCCTCGCAACAAAAGGAAGCAGCAACTCCCTTTCCATGCGTGCCTGCGCATCGGAGTGATTGCCGTATTCCGCCGAGGGCCGGAACTGGATGACTTCGCCCATGTTTCACGCGGTCCCTTTTTACCGCTTGTAATTATTGGTCATTTTCCTGGTTGTTGTTTGCATCGGTATAGTCGACACGAACGACGACCTTTTCAGGCCGTTGCTCACCATGCTGAACGATCACGGTGACGATGCAGCGTTTCTCGCGCGGCTTGACGGACAGGAGACGTCCTTTCGTTTTCGATAGGACCTGATCCACTGCATTCGAACAATCCTGAATATTATAGTCGCTTCGAACGACCTGACCTTGCCCCGCCCATGCGCAGCCTGCAATCGAAACCCCCGCAAGTATTGTCAGTATCCTGATCATGAACTCACTATACTCCAACGGTTTCGGGGAAGCGACAGCGGTTCGCAAGAAAGCCAGTCTATTTGCGCGATCTTTTTCGATGTGTGTGGCTAAGCCGCAAGGGATGAATACCGAGCGGAAAGATGGACTTTTCTTGCGAATTCACAGATGGAGACGGGCGGATTTACGGGTGTTTGCGGCATGCGGCATGCCCTTTGCATCGTCCGGGTCATTCATTTCTTGCAAGGAGCATCATGCTTACTCTCGAAACCTCGCGGCTGTTGCTCAGGCGCTGGCGGGACAGCGATCGCGTTCCGTTTGCCGCCATCAATGCCGATGAACAAGTGCGGCGATATTACTATCCAAGCCTGCTCACGGCGCAAGAAACGGACGAATTGATCGATGAGGCCGACAGGCACCTGGCCAGGGAAGGCTTCGGTTTCCTTGCCGTCGAGCGGAAAGCCGACAAAGTCCTGATCGGCGGTGCGGGCCTGTCGCGCCCCGGATCGGAGGTTCCGGGCAATTTCCCTCTGGAAATCGGCTGGATTTTGGGGCGCGCTCATTGGCGGCAAGGCTACGCAACCGAAATCAGCCATCGTTGGCTGGACTTCGCCTGACTGCAATTGCGAGCCGAATGCGTGATCGGCTATACGTCATGCATCAACGATCCCTCCCGCCGGGCAATGCGGAAGATCGGCATGACCCGTGTCGAAGACGGCGATTTCGATGACGTCACCGTACCGCCGGGGCATATCCTGCGGCCGCATGTGCTCTATCGCATCGACCGTCCCGGCCAATAGCGCCATGTTCGGTCTTGCGTTGCCGATCCTTTCGCGCGACAGATTGGCCATGAGCATACCGGCAACCCATCCCTTCGACTTCGATCCCACCTATGGCATGCATCTGGCACAATTGCAGGCCATAGAGCCGCCCGAAGCACCGCCCGGCTTTGATGATTTCTGGCAGCGGCGCTACAAGCTGGCCATCGCCGTCGATCCGCAACCGCGACTTCGCCATAGCAGGTTGCGTCATGACGATTGGCATGTCTTCGATATCAGCTACGTGTCGACGGGGTCGTTCCAGATCAACGGCTGGCTGCTCGTTCCGAGCCATGGTCAGGTGCGGCGCGGTCTTGTCGTCGGCCACGGATACGGCGGAAGAGACCAGCCGGAATTCGATCTGCCGGTGGAACAGACGGCCGTCCTGTTTCCCTGCAGCCGCGGCCTTTCCCTCAGCGCCAGTCCGCAGATCCCCTCGGATGCATCCGGGCATGTTCTCTACGGCATAGAAAGTCGCGACACCTATATTATCGGCGGCTGCGTCGAGGACATCTGGCTCGCGGTTTCGGCGCTTCAGACCCTCTATCCATGGCTTGCCGGGCATATCGGCTACAGCGGCATCAGCTTTGGCGGCGGTCTCGGCGCTCTGGCAATTCCGTTCGATGCGAGGATCAAGCGCGGGCATCTCGTCGTTCCGACATTCGGCAATCGGCAGCTGTGGTTGACCTTGCCGACGGTCGGCAGCGCGCAATCGGTCCAGGCCTATCAGAAGCAACATGGCAGCGTTCTGGAAACCTTGCGCTTCTTCGACGCCGCCATCGCGGCAAGCCGTATCGCCGTTCCGATGCTCGTCGCACCTGCCCTTTTCGATCCCGCCGTCGCGCCACCCTGCCAGTTCTCCGTCGCAAATCCGCTACGGAAATTTAACGAAACCTTCATCCTGGATGCCGGCCACTTCGATTATGCTGGCAGCGAAGAGCAGAACGCACGTCTGCGTGACAAGGTAGGGCGATTTTTCAAGGTGCTATGAACCGCGAATACCTGCGCTGGTACAGCCCGCGGCTGGATCGAGACATGGAGCTGCTGGTGTTTGGCCACGCCGGCGCCAAGGTATTGGTATTTCCCACGCGCGAGGGGCGTTTCTGGGAATATGAGCAGATCGGCCTCGTCGCCAGCCTCTCCGACAAGCTGAATGCCGGACATCTTCAGCTCTATTGCATCGAAGGGCTGGCCTCCGAGACCTTTTACGGCTCCCAGCACCATCCGGCCGCGCGCATTCGCCGGCATAACGCCTACGAAGAATATATCCTGAACGAAGTCCTGCCGCTGATGGCGCAGATGAACCCGCATGAGTGCACGATCGTTCATGGTTGCAGTCTCGGCGCCTTTCAGGCCGCAAGCCTCGTCTTTCGCCACCCTCACCTTTTCCGCAAGCTGGTGGCATTTTCCGGCCGCTATGACCTGACGGTGAAGGTCGAATCCTTTGCTGACCTGTTCGACGGCTATTACGACGACGACATCTACTTTCATACGCCAACACATTTTTTGCCGGGGCTGGCCTGCGAGTGGCGACTGGAAAAGTTGCGGCAGATCGACATCGTCATGACGATCGGCGCCGCCGATCCGTTCTTCGACAATAATCGCCATTTCAGCCGGCTGCTGGCCGAAAAGCGGATCGATCATCAATTGCATGTGTGGGATGGACGTGCGCACCGGGCCGGGGCGTGGCGAAGAATGGCGCCGCTCTACGTTTGACAACGGCTATCCGTTACGGCGCATGGCCAGCCGGCGCCGGTGAGGCGTAATCCCGTTACTTCAAGCCAGCGCGGCCGGTATCGGCCGAAGTACCTTGCGCACACCATAGTCGCGCTCGTGGGACTTGCGATGCTGCTGCTCGGAGCTTGCGGAAAACTCGATCGCAATGCGCTCCATCATCCCGTCCGGATAGGTTCCGGTGTCGAAGGTCTCGACTTCCGACTGGGCGGTAACGATCTTCAGATTCATCTCTAGTCCTCCAGCTCTGCACGGAAACCCTTGATTCCAATGTTTGTTCCATTAGTATCCGGACAATTGTTAAAAAATTAACTACGTCCGTTAATCAATTCGGATGTCACGGTATCGAACTTGAACGGGTGGCCGGAGTGGAACATTCTTCCGATCCTGGCGTTCAATCTCTGATTGATTGGAGAGCGTGATGTATCGATCCAAATCGCCATGGATACGGCTCTGTTCGCCGCAAACGAAGCAACCGGCCCCGGTTTCGACATAGCCCCCCTTGGGGTTCGGCATCCCGGCCCGTTTTGCATGCATTCGATCAATCACTGTCCAATCGGCGGATAGACTGGAGCGGATCATGGCCATCACCATTACATCGATCATCCTGGCACTCGTCGGCCTGGCGCTTGGCGGCGGCGGCCTTTGGCTGGTGCTGCTCGGCGGCAGTTTTTTCTATCTGTTGGCCGGCCTCGCCTTCCTCGCAACCGCCGTCCTGCTCTACAAGCGCAAGGCGGCCGGGCTCTGGCTCTATGCTGTTTTCGTGCTTGCTGCTCTTGCCTGGGCCATATGGGAGGTCGGTTTCGACTGGTGGCAGCTCGGTCCGCGCGGCGGTCTGATCATCCTGATCGGCCTGTGGCTGCTGACACCCTGGGTCCGGCGCCCGCTCGGCTTTCGCAGCCTCGACGGCGTTCATTACGGGGCCAACCCGTGGCCGCTCGCCATCTCGCTGATTATCGCCATCCTTGTCGCCGGCTATTCGATGACGACCGATCCTCACGATCTCTCGGGCGATTTGCCGACGACGGTGGCGGCCAACGCGCAGATGGGCGGAGATGTTCCCGACGGCGAATGGCATCAATATGGCCGAACCTCCTTCGGCCAGCGCTATGCTCCGCTCGACCAGATCAATGCGCAGAACGTCGCCAACCTCAAGGAAGTCTGGCGATACGAGACAGGCGATGTGAAGCGGCCCGACGATATCGGGGAGACGACCTATCAGGTCACGCCTCTCAAGATCGGCGACACGCTCTTCCTTTGCACGCCGCATAGCCTGGCGATCGCGCTCGACGCAAAGGACGGCAAGGAAAAATGGCGCTACGATGCCAATGCCGGCATGAATCCAAACCGCCAGCATCAGACGTGCCGCGGCGTTTCCTACTACCACGACAGCGCAGCCGTCACGGGAGCGCCCTGCGCCGACCGCGTCTATCTGCCGACCTCCGATGCCCGGCTGATTGCTCTGGACGCGGCCGATGGCAAGGTGTGCCCCGGCTTCGCCAATCAGGGAACGCTGCACCTCGAAGCCGGCATGAAATACAATCCCGACGGCTATTATTATTCGACATCGCCGCCCGTCATCGTCGCTGACAAGATCATCATCGGCGGTGCGGTGAACGACAATTATTCCACGCAGGAGCAGTCCGGCGTCATCCGCGCCTTCGATGCCAGAACCGGTGCCCTGCTCTGGAACTGGGATTCCGGCAACCCCGACCAGACCGCGCCCCTTCCCGCCGGGCAGACCTATACCACCAACTCGCCGAACAGCTGGTCGGTTTCCAGCGCCGACGAGAAGCTCGGCATGGTCTATGTCCCGCTCGGCAACCAGACCCCCGACCAGCTCGGAATGGGCCGTAGCGCCAATGTCGAGCGCTTCTCCTCCTCTGTGGTGGCGCTGGACATCAACACCGGCCAGCTCAAATGGGTTCAGCAATTCGTCCACCACGATCTCTGGGACATGGACGTGCCGGCCCAGCCCGTGCTGGTGGACCTGACCAAGGCCGATGGCAGTAGCGTGCCGGCGCTCGTCGCCTCGACCAAGCAGGGCGACATCTACGTGCTTGATCGCCGGACCGGAGCCCCGATCATTCCCTTCAAGGAAATCCCGGCCCCCGGAGGCACCATTCCCGAGGATCATGCCTCGCCGACACAGCCGATCTCTGACCTGACGTTCTCGCCGCCGCCGCTGCAGGAAAAAGACATGTGGGGCGTCTCGTTGTTCGACCAGCTCGCCTGCCGCATCTCCTTCCATCTGCATCAGTATGAAGGCCGCTATACGCCGCCGTCGCTGCGCGGCTCCATCATCTATCCCGGCAATTTCGGCACCTTCAACTGGGGCAGCGTCGCAGTCGATCCGGAACGGCAGATCATGTTCGGCATGCCGACCTATCTCGCCTTTACATCGCGATTGGTTCCACGCGCGGAGATCCCGCCGAAGGGAGCAGGCGACAAGGGTAGCGAACAGGGGCTGAACCGAAACGAAGGCTCGCCTTACGGCGTCTATATGGGGCCGTTCGTCAGCCCGCTCGGCATTCCCTGCCAGGCGCCGCCATGGGGCTATGTCGCCGGCGTCGACCTGAAGACCGGCAAGATCGCCTACAAGCACAAGAACGGCACCGTCCACGACATGACGCCCCTGCCGCTGCCGTTCAAGGTCGGCGTTCCGGGCATCGGCGGCCCGATCGTTACCAAGGGCGGCGTTGCATTCCTCGCCGCCGCCGTGGACGATTATCTGCGCGCCTATGACGTGACCAGCGGCAGGCAGCTTTGGGAGGCGCGATTGCCGGCCGGCGGTCAGGCGACGCCGATGACCTATACGGCAAGCGATAACAAGCAATACGTGGTTATCGTTGCCGGCGGCCACGGTTCGATCGGGACGAAGCCGGGCGACTATGTGATCGGCTACTCGTTGCCATAGATCGCGAACGACCGGCGGGCTCCCTGCTCGCCGGTCGTCGTCGGTCAGAGCTTGCGGGAAGGCATGCGATCCCGTTCTTGGTCATTGTCGCCGGTTTCGGAAGGTGGTTCCTAGCCGAAGACGCTGCGGCCGCCGTAGGAGAAGGAACGGTCGAATTCGCCCGCCACGATCTCCTTGAGATCGGGACCTGTGACATAACGCTCCAGCATCCTCGACTGGTCGTCCAGGCGCTTGAGTGCAGACAATTCCTCATCCCGGCCGAGCCGACCTTTCCTGACGGCTGATTTCATAACGCTGATCGTCTCGTCATAGACCTTCAGCGGCACCGGGAAAGGATGCCGGTCCTTGCCGCCATGCGCGAGAGAAAAACGGGCCGGATCGGAAAAGCGGCAGGGCGCTCCATGGACGACTTCGGCGACCATGGCCAAGGCCTTGACCGTTCTGGCGCCGACACCGGGCGTCAGCAGCAGCTCCTGAAAATCGACCGGGCCACGATCGGCCGCAGCCGCAAGATTGCCGTGGAGCCGCCGCATGTTCACGTCTTCCTCACGCACATCGTGATGCGCCGGCATGATGAGATAGGGCAGCATCGGCTGAATTTCTGGCTTACTATCTAGTTTAGCTTGTCTTTCCAGTGAATTGAATTCACGAACAATTCCATCCGGGCCGATCGATGCGAGCAAATCGAGCTGTTCGCTGCGGGAGCGCTCCGCGCGCCGATCGGCGAGATTGATGATCTCGCCCTGCTCTCGACCTTCTATCGCCGAATGGGGCGAATCCAGAAAACTCGTCAGCCCCTCCGAGAGCCAATGATAGCGCCGTGCCTGCCGCCGCTCGTCGTTCATGCCCTGCTGGATGACGACCCATTTGCCGTCGTCAGCGACGATGAAGCCATGCAGATAGAGGTCGAAGCCGTCCTGTACGGCCGCGCTGTCCACTTTCGCGATCAGCCGGCTCTTGGTGGCAAGAGCTGCGCCGTCGATGCCGACGCGATCGCCGATATCCAGCAGTTCCCCCGGCGTCTTGCGCGATTGCGCGCCGCGGCCGCCGCAGACATGGATGCCGAGCTCGCCGGACAATGGCGTCAGCCCGCGCTTCAGCGCGCCGAGGACGCTCGTCGTGATGCCCGAGGAATGCCAATCCATGCCCATGACGGCGCCGAAGGATTGAAACCAGAAGGGATTGGCCAGACGGCGAAACAATTCGTCGCGCCCGTAATGCTGCACGATGGCTTCGGTGATGACGGAACCAAGGCGTGTCATCCGGTCTCCGAGCCAGCGCGGCACGCGGCCGCCATGCAGGGGAAGATCAGCTTTGCCAGCTCTCTGTGCCAAATCCACGACTCTCATTCTTCACCGGGGCATTGTAGCCCCGGCGGCCGATCTGCGCCATCCGTTCCCGCCGGTTTCCGCGGTCAGGCGCGATTGCGCAGCAGGTAGGAACGCATCGCCGCGATGCCTTCGTCGATATTGGCGCGGCCGAAGCCGATGCGGAACCGGTCGCCGGGCGTCGGATGAAGATCCGAGTGGTAGAGGCTGGCCGGCAGAAGGAGCACGCCTGCCTGTTCGACAAGATCGCGCGCAAAGGCTTCGACGCCATCGGCACCCTTGTAGCGTGGGTAACAGACGCAACCTCCGTCAGGCGTATACCAATCGAAAAGGTGTTCGAACTCCGCAAACAGCGCCTTTAATTTCCCGAGATTGGAAGCGATCAGGCGGTTGTTTCGCTCAAGGATCCTGTCGGCATTCAGCAGGGCGATCCTGGCCAGGCTCTCGCTCGGGCCGGCGTTGCAGATGGAGAGATAGTGCTTCATCCGCTCCATCTTCGAAAGCAGGGCGTGATCGCGGCAGGCGATCCAGCCGATGCGCAAACCCGGCAATCCATAGGCCTTGGACATGACGCCCAGCGAAAGGCCGCGCTCATAGATGTCGGCGGCTGCCGGCAATAGCGGCTTATTCTCGACGGTCAGCCCACGATAGACCTCGTCACTGAAAAGCCAGATGCCGTGCCGGCGGCAGAGGTCCACCAGCGCATCGAAACGCTCCCTTTCAAGGACCTTGCCCGTGGGGTTATGGGGGAAGTTGATCGAAATCAGCCTGGTATTCGGCCGGATCGCCGCGGCAACCGCGTCGATATCGAGCGACCAGCCGTCATCGGGGTCGAGTGCCACGGCGGAAACATCGCAAATGCCGAGTGGGATCGTTTCCGCCGACTGATAATTCGGGGTGACGACGATCGCATGGTCTCCTTTATCGAGAAGCGCATGCATGGCGATGTAGATGCCCTCTTCCGCGCCGGCGAAGCACAGAATGTCAGCGCCCCGCATTTGCCCATAGAGGCCGGCAATGATCGCGCGTAGCTCCGGACTGCCGAAGGTCTCGCTATAGCCCAGCCACAGCGTCTCGTGTGCCTGCCGCTGTTCCGGCGTCGCCATCGCCAGCAGCTCCGCCATCGTCATGCTTTGCGCATCGGAAGCGGTCATATGGTAGCGAGCGCCGAACTCCCACTTGGAGAAATAGGTTTCGAGCTTGAAATCCGGCAGGAGCGGCATGGGTTTCTCCAGGAACGAGAAAGGACCGGCATGCGTCCGCGCCGTTCCTACAGCCGCGAAACTAGAGAGATATTGACAAATTGTCAAATATAGAGCGATTGTCATAGCGTGCGGAAGGACGACGGTCATGGCGAAGAGAGCGGGAGCAGGCAGCAGGAAATCGGCTGTTCAGGAGGATATCCTGCAATTTGTCCCTGTCGCGGACGCGGTGGCGACGCTGCTGAAGCCGCATGCGGAAGTCGTCATCCACGACTTGAGAACGCTGACCATCGCTCATATCGCCAACAACCTGTCGCGCCGCGAAGTCGGCGGCTCGTCCCTTGCCGAACTGAAGGATGTCGGAGCCCTCGGCACCGATGTCATCGGCCCCTATCGCAAAACCAATTTCGACGGACGGCAGCTCAAATCCATCACCGCCGTTCTCAGGACCAAGGCAGCCGAGCCGTTCGGCCTGCTCTGCATCAATTTCGACATCGCACCGATCGAGGCAGCGCGCGACGCGCTCAATCTTCTTGCCGCATTTCAGGGAACAGGCGCACAGCCGTCAGCGCTTTTCCGCACGGACTGGCAGGAAACGGTCAACAGCGCGATCGCGGATTTTCTTGGCGAGCGCGGACTGGCGGCGTCCGCATTGGCAAAGGAAGACCATGCGGCGCTCATCGAAGCGCTGGAAGAGGATGGCTATTTCGCCATCCGCAATCTCGTTCCCTATCTTGCCAAGCTGCTCGGCATTTCGCGCGCGACGGTCTACAAGCATCTTCGCGATGCCAGGCAAAAGAAACCGCAAGCGGCTGAAGAGTAAGGACTCCGGCTAAGATTGCTGTGATCAGGCCAGCACCGGCATCGGCGCAAGATCGCGCATCGCACCCGAAAAGGCCTTGGGCAATGGCGAAGCGTAGGAACTGCGCTTGCTGGTGGAGAGACCGAGGGACACCAGAGCTTCGGCCTGCTTGACCGCCGCGGCGACGCCGTCGACGACCGGGACGCCGTAAATCGATTGCAGTTCCCTTGCGAGATCCGTCATTCCGGCGCAGCCGAGCACAATGGCTTCCGACCCGTCGTCGGCAAGGGCGCGCTCGATTTCCGCCCGCAGCCTTCCGATGGCGCCGGAAGACGAATCCTCTAGCTCAAGGACGGGAATATCCGAGGCGCGAACCTTCGCGCGTCCGCCCATGCCGTAGCGCTGGATCAGGTTGTCGATGAGAATGCGCGAGCGTTCGAGCGTCGTCACCACGCTGAAGCGCTGCGCCAGGAACGCGGCCGTCGCAACGGCTGATTCACAGAGACCGACGACCGGGACATCGCAAAGCATGCGGGCGGCTTCCAGTCCGGTGTCGTCAAAGCAGCAGATGATCGCCGCATCGTAGCCCGCGGCCTGCCTCTCCTTCAATTCTTGCAGCATGCCGGGTACGGCGATGGCGCCGTCGTAATAACCCTCGATCGAAGCCGGCCCCATTCGCGAGGTGGCGGCTATGATCTCCGTGCCGGCGCTTGCCACGGCACGCGCCGCAGTCGCCGCCTTCTCCGTCATGGAAACGGTCGTATTCGGATTGATGAGCAGAAGGCGCATGGTCTCAACTTTTCCTGGCCTGGCGACGGCCGAGCATGGTCATGACTGCAAGCGCCAGGAGAATGATGGTGAAGGAAAAGAGCGTCGTCACCGTTCCGAGCGCATAGAGCACGGGCGTCGTGACATTCGTCGTCATCCCGTAGATTTCGAGCGGCAGGGTATTGTAGGTGCCTGAGGTCATCAGGGTACGTGCGAACTCGTCATAGGACAGCGTGAAGCCGAACAGCCCGACGCCGATGAGGCTCGGCGCGATCATCGGCAACACGACATGGCGGAAGGTTTGCCAGGAGTTCGCACCGAGATCGCGTGCGGCTTCCTCATAGGCCGGCGAAAACCGGTTGAAGACCGCGAACATGATCAGCACGCCGAAAGGCAAGGTCCAGGTCAGATGCGCGCCGAAGGCAGACGAATACCAGGCAGGTGCCAGACCGCCCTGCTGGAAGACGACGCCGATCCCCAGCGAGATGATGATGGACGGCACGACAAGGCTGGCAACCGTCGCATAGAACAGAAATGTCGATCCGCGGAAGCGGCGGCGGAAGGCAAGGCCCGCCAGCAGCGAGACGACGACGGTGACGATCATCACCATGACGCCGAGCACCAGCGAGCGCTGGAACGAGGCTCCGAAATCGCCGACCGCCTGTTTCTCGAACAGATTGGCGAACCAGTGCAGCGACACGCCGTTCAAAGGGAAGGTCAGGCCGCCGTCGGGTCCCTGAAAAGACAGGATGATTACCGCCGAGAGCGGACCGTAGAGGAACAGCACGAAAATGGTGAAGAAGATCGCGAGGACGTAGAATTCCAGACTGCGCTTTTCGCGGTTCATCTCAAAGCTCCTTGCGGATATCGACGATGCGCAGGATGGCGGCAACCATCAGCAGCACGACGATCAGCAACACCACGGCATTGGCGGCGGCGGCCGGATATTGCAGCAATGACATCTGGTTCTTCATCATCAGGGCGATCGAGGCGCTTTGTCCGCCGGACATGACCTGCACGGTGGAGAAATCCGCCATGACGAGCGTGACGACGAAGATGCTGCCGATCGCCATGCCCGGCTTGGCAAGCGGGATCACCACGTTCCACAGCACCTGCCATCCGCTGGCGCCGGCATCGCGCGCGGCCTCGAATAGCGAGCGGTCGATGCGCATCAGCGTATTGAAGATCGGCGTCACCATGAAGAGCGTATAGAGATGCACCATCGCGAGCACGACGGCGAAATCGGAATAGAGCAGCCACTCGATCGGCTGCGGAATCAGGCCCATGTCGATCAGGGCGGAATTGACCAGTCCGTTGCGGCCGAGCACCGGGATCCATGAAATCATGCGGATGATGTTCGAGGTCATGAACGGCACGGTGCAGACGAGGAAGAGGATCATCTGCGTCGACGTGCGCCTGATATGGAAGGCGAGAAAATAGGCGACCCAGAAGCCGATGAACAATGTCAGCGCCCAGACGATAGCGGTGAATTTCAGCGTGTTGAGATAGGTCTTCCACGTCACCCAGGAGCCGAGCGTATCGGTGTAGTTGGTGGTGAGAAAGGCAGGGTAGATGCCGGCGAAATCGTAATCCCAGAAGCTGACGACGCCGATCATTACGATCGGCAACAGGAAGAAGAAACCGAGGATGAGAAATAGTGGCGTTGCCTGCAGATAGGAAATGGCCCAGGCCGGCAGGCTAAACCCGCGCGCGGCGTTGCGTGTTGCCTCTGCTGTATCCGAGGAAGCGATCGTCGCCATGGTGCGGCTCTCCGTTTTCGGGATGCCTCCCCCTGCTGTAAACAGGGAGAGGCGGGAAGGATCTTCGGCTCAGGCAGCGATGAATTCGTTCCAGCGGCGGACCATATAGCGGTCCTCGTCCATCACCGAATTCCAGCAGGCGACGGCGCCCATGCGGGCCTCGAAGGAGCCGCCGTCGCGAACCGCACCTGCCTTCTCCATGACCTTTCCTTCCGGAGAAAGAATATCGCCCTGTGCCGGCTTGCCCTCGATCCAGTAGCCCCACTCATCGGCCGACATGAACTGCTTGGCCGTGTCCATGCAGGCGGAATAGTAGCCCTGTCGGTTGAGGTAGCCGCCGACCCAGCCGGAGGTGTACCAGTTGATATATTCATAGGCGGCATCGAGCTGGGCGCCCTTGAGATGCGCGGCAAGGCCGAGGCCACCGCCCCAGGCGCGATAGCCTTCCTTCAGCGGCTGGAAGGTGCAGGCGATTCCCTTGGAGCGCACGGCGGCAACGGCCGGCGACCACATCGACTGGATGACGACCTCGCCCGATGCCATCAGGTTGACGCTTTCGTCGAAGGACTTCCAGAAGGCGCGGAACTGGCCGTCGCCCTTGGTCTTGATCAGGAATTCGATCGTCTTGTCGATCTCCTCCTTCGTCATGTTGCCCTTGTCGGCATATTTGATCTTGCCGGCGGCTTCCATGATCATCGCGGCGTCCATGATGCCGATCGACGGGATGTTGATGATGGCGGTTTTGCCTTTGAAGGCCGGATCGATAATATCGGCCCAGCTGGTGATCGGACGGCCGGTGAGGTCGGGACGAATGCCGAGGGTATCGGCATTGTAGATGGTCGGAACCATCGTCATCCACTGCGTCGGCTCCTTGGCGAATTTCCGGGAGTCCTGCGCCTCGAGGAAGCCGACCGTATGCGGTGCGGTGCCCTGGGCGATGACGCTGTCCGGCTTCAGCTTGCCGGTGATGAACAGCGGCACGATCTTGTCGTAATATTTGAGCTTCTTGACATCCATCGGCTGCAGGACGCCGGCCGGGAAAACCTTCTTGGCGATCCAGTATTCGACGTCGGCGATATCGTAGCTGTTCGGCTGCGTCACGGCGCGCTGGGCGGCGGCATCGGAATCGGTCGCGGTCATCTCGAGCGTGATGCCGAGGTCGGCCTTGCACTTCTCCGCAATCGCGTTGATGTTCGAGACGCCGGTGCCGAACTGGCGCAGCGTGATGTTCGATTGCGCCCAGATGGTCGGAAAGCCGGTGATCGCGCCGGAGCCGGCCATGGCGCCGAGAGCGGCGGCGCCGGTCTTCAGCAGCGAGCGGCGGGAAATGCCTTTCGTCGTCTTGCCAGCCTTCATTTCAGTCTTCGTTTCAGGCGTCATGTCAGTTCCCCTTTCTTGATGCTTCGGATCTCATGCGGACATACGGCCCAGAAGAATTGCGTCCTTCTGCGCCCAGCTCAGTGACACCGCGTCGCCGACGGCCATGGATCTGGCGGAGGCGTCGTCGTTGCTTGCAATCACGGTGAAATCGTCGCTTCCGGCACCGATGACGGTGATCTTCAGCGTCGCGCCGCGATATTCGATGTTGGAGACCACGCCGTTGAAGCCGAGGCCCTTGCCTTCTGGCTGCGAAAGCCGGACGCGGTCGGTACGGACAGCGATGTCGACAGCCTCGCCGGCCTGGCGCCCTGCCCCTCTTACCGAGAAGCTTTGCCCCTCCGGTGCGGTCAAGGCGATGATGCCGTCCTCGCTCGACGTGACGCGGCCGGACAAGACGTTGTGATCGCCCATGAAGCGCGCGACGAAGGCCGTTGCGGGCCGCTCGAAGACTTCTCGCGGCGAGCCGGCCTGCTCGATGCGGCCGTCGTTCATGATGACCATGATATCGGCGAGCGCCATCGCCTCTTCCTGGCTGTGGGTGACGTGGACGAAGGTGATGCCGAGCGTCTTCTGCAGCTTTTTCAGCTCGGCGCGCATGCGGATCTTCAGAAACGGGTCGAGTGCCGACAGCGGCTCGTCGAGCAGCAGCGCCTCCGGATCCGTAATCAGCGCGCGTGCGAGTGCGACACGCTGTTGCTGCCCGCCCGAAAGCTGTGCCGGACGCCGGGTGGCATAGGCCTCCATTTGCATGAGTTTCAGCATGTCGAGCGCCTTGGTGCGACGCTCCTCCTTGGCGACCCCCTTCATCTTCAGGCTGAAGGCGACATTGTCGATCAGGTCGAGGTGCGGAAACAGCGCGTAGGACTGAAACATCATCGCCGTGCCGCGCCTGGCCGGCGGAAAATCCGTGACGACGACATTTCCGAGGCGAATGTCGCCGGAAGAGATTCCTTCGTGGCCGGCGATCATGCGCAGCGTCGACGTCTTGCCGCAACCGGAGGGGCCGAGAAAGCAGCAATAGGATCCTGCCGGTATCTTCAGGCTGATCGCATGGACGGCCGTTGTCGTGCCGTAGACCTTGGAAACGGATGCTATATCGATCTCTGCCGCTTTCGACATCATCTTCCCCTTATGTTTGGGAAAGGCTGTGCATCAATCGTGCCAGTTTTGCTGCAGCGCACTAACTTATTGATGTTTCGCGATTTTTCAAAATCGCAAAAGCAATGCCTTCTGAGAGGCAATTCTATTCCTGCCTATTAAATAGGCCATTGTGCCCGATCGACGCAAATAGTTGTATACAATTTAGCGCATTCTTTGCGTCAGATTTCGTTTAACTTCAGTTGAAAAGCGGGCTATCATTTTTGCCGAATACTCAGGTAAGTAAGCGGTTATGAATTCTCCAGCAGATGGACTCTTGACGCTCGGCGATCCCACGGAGAGCGGTGCGCAGCAGATCCGCGACGCCATTCGCGATGCAATCGTCGAGCGCAGGCTCGCGCCCGGCACGAAGCTGTCCGAAAACGATGTCGGCGGCTTGTTCAACGTCAGCCGAACGCTGGCGCGCGCCGCCCTGCAGGCTCTTTCCTACGAGGGCCTCGTCAGCGTCGAAAAGAATCGAGGCGCTTTCGTCGCCTATCCGTCTCCCGAGGAAGCGCGGCAAATCTTCGCCGCCCGTCGTCTGGTCGAGCCGGGAATACTGAAATCGGCAGCCGAACGGATCACTCCGGCTCAACTCAATCAGCTCAGGCAACTTCTCCTTGAAGAAGGCCGGTTGATGGGTGAACGCGGCCAGTCGGCCCGCAGGGCCGAGATCAAGGCTTCTGGCGATTTCCACCTGATGCTGGCGTCGTTTTCCGGCAATCTCATCATGCAACGCTTCATGGAAGAGCTCGTCGCCCGCTCGTCGCTGGTGATCGCGCTCTACGGACAATCGAGTGCCTCCAGTTGCGGTCATTCCGAACATGGCGACATCATCACTGCCCTGGAGCGCAAGGAGATCGACAGAGCCTGCGACCTGATGCTTCACCACATCGCGCATATCGAAGCCGATCTCGATCTGCGCGAACGCAAGAGCTTCGGCCTGAAAGAGGCATTCGAGCGGTGAGGCATGCCGTGCGGGCGGCTTCCGTGAGCCCAAGCCGTGGCCCATCTATAAGGCAGGCAAGCTCTGGCCAACGATGGTATCGTGTTGCCACACTGAGGCTCAGGCAGCCTTATACTTCGGCCGGCTCGGAGATTTTGCCGACCGAAAAGGTTGAGGAGCGGCCTTGCATGCGCCCGCGCCTTCCTATCGTTTCAACTCTTGCTCGAATTTTTCGATCTGCTGCAAGACCCATGGATCGTCGACGGAATGTTGCGTCGCCTCCTGTGCCGGCTCCCGTTGGCGCCGGCGCCGAATCCAGTCGATGAAAGCGCGAAGCAGCCGCATGTTCCTATCCAAGTTTTCAGTATCTGCGAGGCCCGGCCTCCAGGCCCGAAAGCCTGCCGGAAACCGGGCCCCGACGACCGCAAGGCGTTGCGGCGATTGCCTTTCTGCCCGCGCGAAAATGAACGTTAGCTGAACGTTTTGCACGGAGCGATGGTTTTATCCGATCGCCGCACCCAAGAAGAGCAGTCGGGCAAAGGCGAAAAATGCGCGTTCAAAAGCTGAAACCAGCAATTGCACTAGGAAACTCGGCGCATCCGCGTCAAGAAGAGAGGTTTTTTACTTAAGCGTACCGTAATAGCCAAAACTGACCTAGCCGGGAGAGCAAGGGCCGAATAAACAACGCCGCGTCGCTTCCGATTTCCCCGGAGCGGCACAAGCTTAGCCTCGCCCGCGCGGGGCTTTTTTCTTTTTTACTTGCAGTCGATCAGCGGCGGGGCTCGCCGCCCGGCGCGTAGACGGTATCCTGCTCGAAAGGGAAGACCGAGCCGCAACGGCAGCGCATCATATGCTTGCGTGGATCGGGCGACGGCCGTTCGGTGGAAAAGCCGCGAGGCATCTCGTCTATCTTGAAATCGCGATCGGGTGCGCGGCGGTCGTCGGTTTCAGAAACCTCGGCAAATCCGGCATGCTCGCATTTCGCGCATTCCAGCTTCCGTGAATATCGATCTCGCGCAGTCATTGTCTTCCAATCCGGGACTCGTATCCCGCCCTTCTAGCAGCGCCTTGGCCGCACTTGAAGGCCGTAAACCATTTCCGACGCAGCACAGTTTCTTCCCCGGAAATTTAAGGGGCAAAAAAGCGGATCGCGCAAAAAAAGGGATTGACCTGATGGCAGATGTCAGACCAATTTATCATCCCATGACGAAACCAATGCTGACACCTCTTCCTTCCATAGACCGGACGCAGCAAGTCATCGAGGCGCTGTCGACCTTCATCGAGGCGTCGAAGCTGCAGGCCGGCGACAGACTGCCGACGGAGCGCGAGCTGATGGCGGCGCTTTCGGTAGGACGTTCGACCATCCGGGAGGTGATTACCTATTTCCAGGCTCTCGGGGTCATGGAAACCCGCAAGGGCAGCGGCACCTATCTGCTGAAGCCGGTGTCGAAAGCGACGATCCACATGCCGCTTTCCCTCAACCCGTCGCATCTGCGCGATGCGCTGTTGCAGACGCTTGAGGTCCGCCGCGGTATCGAGTGCGAGGCCGGCATGGTGGCGGCAAGAAAGCGGACCGATGAGGATATCGCCATCATCGAACAGAAGCTCAACGAGATGGAGCGCGTCCATATGGCCAAGGGCACGTCCGGGCCTGAGGATCTTGCGTTCCACCTCGCCGTTTATGACGCCACGCACAATCCCCTGTTCAAGCAGCTTCTCGAGCAGATGCGCGAAACCTTCGAGCGCTTCTGGGAGCATCCCTTCGACCGGCTGGATTTTGCCCGCCGGTCCTTTCCCTATCACCGCACGCTGTTCAACGCGATCGTCGACCGCGACCCCGAGGCGGCGCGCGCCGAAACACTGAAGATTCTCGACGTCGTCGAGGAAGACATCAAGGAAATGTCCAAATGACTGACGGGCTAGAGCCGTTCGAACTTGCCTCCCTTATCACAGCCCATGACGACGGCAATTTCGCCGAGGCTGTCGTGCCGCCGATCTTCCAGACCTCGTTGTTCACCTTCTCCAGCTACGACGAGATGATTGCCTCCTATCGCGGCGAGAAAGTGCGCCCGATCTATACGCGCGGCCTCAATCCGACGGTGCGTATGTTCGAGGAGATGCTGGCGAAGCTCGAAGGCGGCGAGGATGCGCTCGGATTTGCCAGCGGCATGGCGGCGATCTCGTCGGCCGTGCTGAGCTTCGTGGAGCCCGGCGACCGGATCGTTGCGGTCAAGCATGTCTATCCCGATGCCTTTCGCCTGTTCGGCACGCTTCTGAAGCGCATGAAGGTCGAAGTGACCTATGTCGACGGCCGCGATGAGGAGGCTGTCGCCAAGGCGCTTCCCGGCGCCAAGGTCTTTTACATGGAAAGCCCGACCAGCTGGGTCATGGAGGCGCATGATGTCGGCGCGCTGGCCGCGCTTGCCAGGCAGCATGGCGTCGTCTCGATGATCGACAACAGCTGGGCGACGCCCTATTTCCAGCAGCCGCTGAAGCTCGGCGTCGACCTTGTCATCCACTCCGCCTCCAAATATCTCGGCGGACACAGCGACGTGGTCGCCGGCGTCGTTGCCGGCTCGAAGGAAATGATCGCGCGCCTGAAGGCCGAAGCCTATCCCTATCTCGGCGGCAAGCTTTCACCCTTCGACGCGTGGCTGCTGATCCGCGGCCTGCGCACGCTGCCGATCCGGATGAAGGCGCATGAGGCCGCCGCCATGACGATCGCCAGGCGGCTGCAGGAACTCGATGTCGTCGAGCAGGTCTGCCATCCGGGTCTCGCCAATCGCCTGCCTGCCGGCCTGAACGGCACCTCGGGCCTGTTTTCGTTCGTCTTCCGCGAAGGCGTCGATGTCCGCGCCTTCGCCGATCGCCTCAAGCTCTTCAAGCTGGGCGTGAGCTGGGGCGGGCATGAGAGCCTGATCGTACCGGGCGAAGTCGTGCTGCAGCAGAAGGCGCAGCCGAATTCGGCGCATACCTTCGGCATCGATCCGCGTTCCGTACGTCTTCATGTCGGCCTCGAAGGAACCGAGGCACTATGGAAGGAACTCGAGGAGGCGATCGCCGCCGCCTCGTGACATCATCAATCTGAGAGGAAAACCTAAAAGGGGAACCAGCATGAAAAGACTGATAACAGCAGCACTCTTTACCGCCATGATGGCCGGAACCGCCTTTGCCGATACGACGCTGAAGCTTGTGGAAGTCATCACGAGCCCGGAGCGTACCGAGACGCTCAAGTCGATCGTCGCCAAGTTCGAGGCCGAAAATCCCGGCACCAAGGTCGACATCATCTCCCTGCCCTGGAATGAAGCCTTCCAGAAATTCGCCACCATGGTTTCCGCCGGCGACACGCCCGACGTGATGGAAATGCCCGACACATGGGTATCGCTCTATGGCAACAACGGCATGCTCGAAAGCCTGGAGCCCTACCTGGCGAAGTGGGAACATACGAAGGAACTGACGCCCCGGGCGCTGGAACTCGGCCGCTACGTCAAGAACACCGCCTATATGCTGCCCTACGGCTTCTATCTGCGCGCCATGTTCTACAACAAGAAGATCCTGAAGGACGCCGGCATCGCCGAGCCGCCGAAGACGATGGACGAGTTCGTCAAGGCATCCGAGGCCATCTCCAAGCTGCCGGGCAAATACGGCTACTGCATGCGCGGCGGTCCGGGCGGGCTCAACGGCTGGATGATTTTCGCAGCCTCCATGGCCGGCGACAACAAGTATTTCACGGACGACGGCACCTCGACCATGAACAGCCCCGGCTGGGCCAAGGGCATCGAATGGATGGTCGATCTCTACAAGAAGGGCTATGCGCCGAAGGATAGCGTCAACTGGGGCTTCAACGAAGTCGTCGCCGGCTTCTATTCCGGCACCTGCGCCTTCCTCGATCAGGACCCGGACGCGCTGATCGCCGTCGCCGAACGCATGAACAAGGACGATTTCGGCGTCGCGCCGCTGCCGAAGGGGCCGGATGGCAAATCCTTCCCGACCATCGGCTACGGCGGCTGGTCGATGTTTGCCAACAGCCAGAACAAGGAGCTTTCCTGGAAGCTGATCGCGACGCTCGAAGGACCGGAAGGCAATCTCATCTGGAACAAGAAGATCGGTGCCCTGCCGGCCTATACGGCGGCGGAAAAGGACCCCTTCTATGCCGGCGATCAGTTCAAGGGCTGGTTCCAGGAACTGGCCGACAAGGACACCGTTCCCACCGTGATGCCGACCTATCTTGAGGAATTCGCCTTCTTCAAGGATTCGCTCGCCATCAAGACGTCGCAGCAGGCGCTGCTCGGCGATATCTCGGCGAAAGATCTTGCCGATCAATGGGCCGACTACCTGACCAAGGCCCAGCAGAAGTTCCTGGCCAAGAAATAGTCCGCATCATGGCGGCGGAGCGATCCGCCGCCGCTTTTACCCTTTGAAACAGACGGCGTTTGAACGCCGCGAACGGGAACCTTAGCAGATGACTTCCATCGCCGACACGCTCGACAGGCGTCACGATCGCAGGACGTGGCTGAAGCGCCTCGCCGACGCCTCGGAGCCCTATCTTTACAGCGCCCCTGCCCTCATCCTCATCATCGCCGTGATGCTGGTGCCGCTGGCGATCGGTATTTCCTATGCCTTTCGCGATATTCAGCTGCTCAATCCGTTTTCCGGCGGCTTCATCGGCCTGGAGCACTTCCGCGATCTCTCGAAAGACAGCGCTTTCTACTGGGCTCTGAAGAACACGCTATGGTGGACCGGCGCTTCCGTGGCACTGCAATTCATCTTCGGATTGATCCTGGCGCTGTTGCTGGACAAGCCGTTCGTCGGCAGGTCCCTCGTGCAGGCGCTGGTATTTCTGCCCTGGGCGGTTCCCTCCTTCCTCGCGGGTCTCAACTGGTCCTGGCTGTTCAATCCGGTGATCGGGCCGATACCGCACTGGCTGTATGGCATGGGCCTGATGAGCGAGCCGGGCAACATCCTGTCCGATCCAAGCTACGCGATGTGGGGGCCGATCGTCGCCAATGTCTGGTGGGGCATTCCCTTCTTCGCGATTACGCTTCTGGCGGCTCTTCAGGCCATTCCGCGCGATCTCTATGAGGCCGCCTCGATCGACGGCGCCGGCTGGTTCGAGCGTTTCCGCTCGATCACGCTCCCCTTCCTCGCCCCGACCATCGCCATCACCGTGCTGCTGCGCACGGTCTGGGTGTCCAACTTCGCCGATCTGATCGTTGTCATGACGGGCGGCGGTCCCGCGGACCGCACGCAGATCGTTGCAAGCTACATCTTCACGCAGGCATTCAAGCGGCTGGATTTCGGTTATGCCTCGGCCATCGCCCTGGTGCTGCTGGTGCTGCTGCTTGCCTATTCCATGCTGATCATCCTGCTGCGGCAGACCCTGCTGAAGGATTGAGCCATGAGACGATCCATTCTCCCCACCATTGCGCATCGGCTGGCGATCCTCTGCTATGTCGTCTTCGCGCTCTTTCCGCTGTTCTGGCTGCTCAAGGTTTCGGTAACGCCGAACGACCTGCTCTATACGGAAGGCGTACGCATGTGGCCTTCGCGCACGACCTGGGAGCATTATTCCTTCGTGCTGCAGCACAGCGATTTCCCGACCTTCTTCAAGAACAGCCTGATCGTTTCCGCCTCGACGGCGATCGCAGTCACCATCTGCGCCTCGCTGTCGGGCTATGCGCTGTCGCGGTTCAATTTCCGCGGCAAATACTGGATCGTGGCCCTGATGCTGCTGACCCAGATGTTTCCGCTGGTCATGCTCGTCGCGCCCATCTTCAAGATCCTCACGCCGCTGCATCTGACCAACAGCCTGAGCGGGCTCGTCATCGTCTACACCGCCTTCAACGTCCCCTTCGCCACCTTCCTGATGCAGTCCTTCTTCGACGGCATTCCGAAGGATCTGGAGGAGGCTGCCATGATCGACGGCGCCACGCAGTTCACGGCATTCCGGCAGATCATCCTGCCGCTGACCCTGCCCGGCATCGCGGCAACCCTCGGCTTCGTCTTCACCGCGGCATGGAGCGAACTGCTTTTTGCGTTGATGCTGATCAACGGCAACCAGGCCGCGACCTTCCCCGTCGGGCTTCTCACCTTCGTCTCGAAATTCTCCGTGGATTTCGGGCAGATGATGGCGGCGGGCGTCATGGCGCTCATTCCGGCGGCACTCTTCTTCCTGCTCATCCAACGCTATCTCGTGCAGGGTCTGACGGCCGGCGCGGTCAAGGGTTAGTCACATGGCATCGATCGATATTCAGAACGTCAAGAAGGCCTACGGCCATGTGCAGGTGCTGCACGACATCGACCTTCGGATCAAGGACGGCGAGTTCGTCGTTCTCGTCGGTCCGTCCGGATGCGGCAAGTCCACCTTGCTCAGGATGATCGCCGGACTTGAAGACATCAGCGGCGGAGAGATCCGCATTGCCGAAAATCGGGTCAACGAGTTGCATCCGAAGGATCGCGACATCGCCATGGTGTTCCAGTCCTACGCGCTCTATCCGCATATGAATGTGGCCGGCAACATGAGCTACAGCCTGCGGCTGCGGAAGATGGCGAAGGAAACCATCGCCAAGGCCGTCGCCAACGCGGCGGCAAAGCTCGGTCTGGATCCGCTGCTGGAACGCCGCCCGAAGGCGCTCTCCGGTGGCCAGCGGCAGCGTGTCGCCATGGGTCGCGCCATCGTACGCCAGCCGAAAGCCTTCCTTTTCGACGAGCCGCTTTCGAACCTCGATGCACGGTTGAGGGAGCAGATGCGTGCTGAAATCAAGAAGTTGCACGGCGATCTTAAAGCAACGTCGATCTACGTCACCCACGATCAGATCGAAGCCATGACGCTTGCCGACCGCATCGTCGCCATGCATGGCGGCGTGGTGCAGCAGGTCGGCAGCCCGCTTGAGCTCTATGATCGCCCGGCCAATCTCTTCGTGGCCGGCTTTATTGGCTCGCCCGGCATGAACTTCCTCGACGCAATCTATGAGGGAAATGGGGTCAAGCTCAAGGACGGCACACTCGTTTCTCTTCCGCAATCCCTGACAATGGCGGCCGGTACAAAAGTGACGCTCGGCATTCGCCCGGAGCATGTCGTGCTGTCGTCCAATCCGTCCGATATGGCCGCCGATGTCGAACTCATCGAACCCACCGGCTTCGGCATCATCCTGCATCTTTCGCTGCATGGCCTGCCGTTCAAGGTGTTCACGCTGGATCGCAGCGCACTGAGTGCAGGCACCAAGGTCAACGTTGCTTTTCCGGCGCAATATCTGCACGTCTTCGACGAGGAAGGAAAAAGGGCGGCCTGACCGCCGCCCCTCCCTGAAAATTTTCAATCTGCGAAGGGTTCGGTCGGCCCCCTGGAAGGCTGGGTAAACCAGTGCGGGCCGTCCGACGCCATATAGATGTGATCCTCGAGCCGGATGCCGAATTTCTGCGGAAAGACGATCATGGGCTCATTCGAGAAGCACATGCCGGCTGAGAGCTTCGTCGCATTGCCGCGCACGATATAGGGCTCCTCGTGGATTTCCAGTCCGAGGCCATGACCGGCACGGTGCGGCAATCCGGGCAGCGCGTAATCGGGGCCGAGCGAGTACTTTTCCAGTACCGCTCGCGCCGCGTCATCCAGGCTGGAGCAGGCGGCACCCAGTTTTGCGGCATCGAAAACGGCCTGCTGCGCCTCGCGCTCGATCGCCCAGGCGTCCTCGAAGGCGCTGTCGCCGCTTTTCAGCTTGTACGTCCGCGTCAGGTCGGAGTGATAGCCATCGATGCGGGTGCCGGTATCCACGAGGATGACGTCGTCTTCGGCGAGTGTCTGGTCGCCGTTGGCGCCGTGCGGCAGCGATGTGGCCTCGCCGAAGGACACGATGCAGAAGGTCGAGCCGCCATGGGCGCCGGCCTCGCGATGCCGCCGGTCGATGAACTCGACCACTTCAGAGGCGCGAATCCCCGGCTTGAGCAAGGCATGCGCCTGCCTGTGCACATCGAGCGTCAGGTTCATGGCATATTGTATGAGCGCGATTTCGGCAGGAGACTTGATCCGGCGCAGGCTGTTGATGAGCGGCCCGCCGTTCGCCAGCCTTTCGGCTCCAATCTCCGCTGCCAACGCATTGTAGAAGTAAAGCGGCATGTTGTCGTCGAGCGCCAAAGTACCTGTCTTGCCGAGCACGCGCGCGATCAATGCCGCACTGCTCTCCTCTTCCTGCCACTCGAGGATTTCCGCCGGCAGATGCGGCAGGGTTTCGACCCGGCTGCGTTCGAAGCCCGGGACGATGTAATAAAGCTCGGTCGGCGTGACCAGTGCTCCCAAAAATCGCTCGCTCGCATGCCAGATGAGGCCGGTGAAATAACGCAGGCTCTCGGTCGGTCCGAGCAGCATGCCGGCCAGTCCCTGCGTGTCGAGCAATTGGCGAAGGCGCGAAAGGCGCTGCTGCCTTTCTTCCTCGGTGATCCGGGGGACTGAATGGTGCCACGACATTTTTTACTCTCCTCAACTCTTTCGGTCTTGCGCATTTTCATTTCGTATGAGGCGCGATGCCGCCGACACTATTCCTCTTGTGGGCAAATTGTCGACAAGGAAAATGCTCAGCATTGCCGGCGTCTGCGCACCGCGTTGCCGCCCGCACGGCAAGATAGGTTCGAAGCTGAGAGAATCGACAGAATGGCGATCACCGCGTCAGGATTCGGCGCTTATCCGGCCAAAAGCCAAAGCATTGCGTCTCCACGCGAAGAAAAATGTAAAAAAATGTTGCCGCCGGGCTCGTAGAAAACTTCGTTCGCAATATTCCTTTTCCGGGAAATACGCAGAAACATACGGACGTATTGCATTCATACAGCCTCGTTAGCCTCGGCATCAGTTAATCGTAATGAAGGCACTGATCATGAGGCAACGATATATCGTCGCAACTTTATTGATAACAGTCGTCGGCGGCATGACCGCCGCAGCTTATGCCGCGGAGCCGGCCGTCGCGCCGGGCGCGCAGGCGCCTGCCGTTACAGAGGCTGCTCAACCTGCGCCGGCAGGCATGCCGGGCGGCGGCGAGCCTTGGCCCGGCCCGCATCCCCATGGGCCGATGATGGCTTTCGGCGATGGCATGCCCATGCCGCCGCATGAACCGCCAGGCGGTTTCCCGCACGGGGGCAACCCGGCTCTGGAACTCGCAGGCGAGCTATCCGCGATGGAGACGCTCATCGGTATCCGCAGCGCCCAGCTTGATGCCTGGAGAGATTACACCAGCGCGCTGACGGATTTTCTGACGCCCCCCGGGCATCGGCCGCCCGGTCCGCCCAGCGGCGAGGACGTCGCTCCCCCTCAGGCCGACCATGATGCGGGTAAGCCGGCGCAACTCTTCGGCGAGCATATTGCCGAGCGCGCGCTGGAGCGCGCCGCCAAGGCCGCCGTTCTCAAGGACAAGGCGGCCACGCTCCGCAACGTTTTGACATCGGATCAGCTCACCAAGCTCGAGGACGCCGAACGATCGCTCGTTCCCGGCCCGCATGCGTTTCGCTGAACGACGATAGAGGTCAGGCCAGGGACATCCCGCTGCAAAATCGACTGAGACCATTTTCTCTCCGCCTCCAACCGATTGAGATCCCCCCGGACGCCCCTGTCGGTTGGAAGGAGCGGCTCCACCAGGAGCCGAATGGTCCGGGAGCGCCCCGCCCGGCGCTCCCGGACCAAAGGCGTGCGAGCACCATCGTTCTTCCCGTGGAAGACAGCAGATCGCTTCCCGAAACGCTCCGTCGCCTGTCCCGGCCTCGCCGAAGGCCAGCACAAAAGACCAACGATCAGGGATAGAAATCTTGCCGACATATTTGCGTTCATACAAAGGGCTGTCGAGTATCGCCCTTGCCGTCGGGCTTGCCAGCGCATTGACAAGCTGCGTCGTAGGCCCCGACTACCGCACGCCGGATCTTGCCATGCCGTCTCATTGGGCCGGCAAGACCAGCTCCAAACCTTCGAAGGCGCCGCAGCTGTCGCAATGGTGGAAGCAGCTCAAGGATCCGACGCTCGACGCGCTGATCGAGGAAGCGATCGCCGGCAATCTGGACGTGGCGACCGCCAAGGCCAAGATCCGCGAAGCGCGGGCCACCTACCGGGAACAGAGAGGAACCTTGTTTCCGACGGTGGAGGCAAGCAGTTCCGGAACACGCTCACGCACCTCCGCGACCGAGAGCGGCACATCCGACGCGACATTTTCCACGATCTATCAGGGAGGTTTCGACGCCAGCTGGGAGCTCGATCTCTTCGGCGGCAACAAACGCGCGGCCGAGGCGGCAAAGTATGGCGTCGATGTTGCCGACGAGCAGCTGCGCGATACGATGCTGACGCTGATCGGCGACGTCGCATCCTACTATGTACAGGCGCGCGAATATCAGGCGCTGCGTGATCTGGCCAGGCGCACCGCCGTATCGCAACGCAAGAGCGCGGCGCTGACGCATGCGGAATATCAGGCAGGCAGCGCCACCGGCGTCGATACCGCCAAGGCCGATGCGCTGGCCGCCAGCACGGAATCCGACATCCCGACCTACCAGATTTCCTATGTCGAAGCGGTTCATCGCCTGAGCGTATTGCTGGGCAAACCGCCCGCGGCACTGGAAGATACGCTCAAGGCCGGAGGACCGATCCCAAGTCCGAAGATGAATGTTGCGACGGGCATTCCCGCCGACATCCTTGTGTCGCGGCCGGACGTTGGCCTCGCGGAGCGGCAGCTTGCGCAATATACGGCGAAGATCGGCCAGGCCGAAGCCAATCGCTATCCATCCATTTCACTGACTGGTGACATCACATCTTCCGCCGCCAGCATCGGCGATCTCGCCAAAAAATCCTCCATCGGCTGGTCGCTCGGCCCGTCGCTGACGGTGCCGCTCTTCCAGGGCGGTCAGCTCAAGGCGGCCGTCGATGTTGCCAAGGCCGAGCGCGATCAATACTTCATTGCCTATCAGGCGGCCGTCCTGTCGGCGATGGAGGATGTCGAAAACGCCGTGGTCTCGCTGACCCAGGAGCGCTTGAAATACGTCAAGCTCGTCTCCTCCAGCAGCTCCTATCGCCGTGCCTCCGATCTTTCGCGGACGCTCAACAAGGCCGGCGTCACCGATTTTCTCGATGTGCTCGATGCCGAGCGCTCGCTCTACAGCGCCGAGGAATCCGTCATTCAAAGCCGGGCGTCGATCGCCACCGACTATATCGCCCTCAACAAGGCGCTGGGCGGTGGCTGGAACGGGCAGGTCGACGCCTCGACCCCGGCCGTCATCGACACCAACACCGGCCCGCACCTGACCATGGCAAAGTAATCTCATGCTGAACACCCTGGACCATAAAGCACCGGCGACCGTCAGTCCGAAACGCGCCAAGGAGGCTGCTCCCGCGAAATCTCCATCGCGCCCGCGTGTCGGAATGCGGCATCTGCTGGTTGTCGCACTCCTTGCGCTCGCCGCGATTGGCTTTCTCTCGTTCCACTATGGCTATTTCGACCAGCAGACCACGCTGGCCATCACGGCGCCGGTCACGCGCGGCGACATCGAGGAGGCGGTGCTCGCCTCCGGTACGTTCAGGCCGGCCAAGCTGGTTGCCGTCGGCGCGCAGGTTTCCGGACGGATCACCGCGCTGCACGTCAAGCTCGGCGATACGGTGAAGAAGGATACGCTGGTTGCCGAAATCGACTCGACCACACAAAGCAACGACCTGAGGACCGCTCAGGCGTCCCTGGCGAACATCAAGGCACAGCGGCAGGAGAGCGAGGCCGAACTTGCGAATGCGGAGCTGACGCTCGTCCGCCAGCAGACGGTATTCCGCAATCAGGCCGGCTCCAAAGCCGACCTCGATAGCGCGCAAGCGAGCGTCAGGAAGATCACGGCCCAGATCGCAGCCATCGACGCGCAGATCACATCGGCCGAAGTCGCGGTGGAAACCGCACGCGCCAACCTCTCCTACACGCGCATCACCGCGCCGATGGATGGCACGGTGCTTGCCATCGTCAACCAGCAGGGTCAGACGGTGAACGCCGCACAATCCGCGCCGACCATCGTCATCCTCGGACAACTCGACACCATGATCGTCCGCACCGAAATCTCGGAAGCCGATGTCGTCAAGGTCAAGGTAGGACAGCCGGTCTATTTCACTATTCTCGGCGATCCGGGCACCCGGTATGAGGCAACATTGCAGTCGATCGAGCCGGCGCCGGAATCGATCACCAGCGACAGCAGCGTCACCTCGTCGTCGAGCACAACGTCGTCGAGCAGCAGTACGACATCGTCATCCTCGTCCTCCGCGATCTATTACAACGGCGTGTTTGCGGTGCCGAACCCCGATAATTACTTCCGCACCTATATGTCGGCGGAGGTTCACATCGTTCTCGGCCGGGCCAAGGATGCCCTTGTCATCCCCTCCTCCGCGCTCGGCGCAAAGTCGGCCGACGGCTCCTACGCCGTTCAAGTCGTGAATGACGACGGCGAGCGAAGCCGGCATGCGGTCACGGTCGGTCTCAACAACAATGTCTCGGCCGAAATCCGCTCCGGCCTGTCGGAGGGAGAGAAGGTCGTGATCGGCGAGGCAAGCGCCACGACGGCCAAGAGCAACAACAACGGCGGCCCGCCACCACCAATGGGGTTCTGAACGATGTCTTCCCCCATTATCGAATTGAAAGGCGTGCGCCGGGAATATCAATCCGGAGACCGCACGATTGCGGTCCTGCAGGATATTGACCTGTCGATCGCCGAAGGCGAAATGGTTGCCATCGTCGGGCCTTCCGGTTCGGGCAAATCCACGCTGATGAACATCATCGGCCTGCTGGACCGCCCGACCGATGGCACCTATGCGATTGTCGGCGCGCAGACGCATCGCCTGGACAGCGACGCCCTGTCCAAACTGCGCAGGGAGCATTTCGGCTTCATTTTCCAGCGCTACCACCTGCTTTCCGAACTGACGGCGATCGGCAATGTCGAAGTGCCCGCGATCTACGCCGGGCAGCCGGGTGAAACGAGGCGGGCCCGCGCGGCGGCACTTCTCCAGCGTCTCGGCATGGGTGAGCGGGGCAGCCACCGCCCCGGCCAGCTTTCGGGCGGTCAGCAGCAGCGAGTTTCGATAGCCCGGGCCCTGATGAACAACGGCAACGTGATCCTTGCCGATGAGCCGACCGGCGCACTCGACCGGCAGAGCGGCGAGGAGGTTCTTCGCATCCTTGGCGAGCTGCACGCCGAAGGCCATACGATCGTCATCGTCACCCACGACATGAACGTTGCCGCATGTGCCGATCGCATCATCGAGATTTCCGACGGGCGGATCGTTGCCGATCGACGCACGCGCAAGGCGGCCCATCCGTCGCAAGTCTCCGCGGCCGAAACCGGCTTCGGCAAATCCGTCTGGCAGGAAATGGCCGGCCGGCTGGCGGAAGCCTTCCGAATGGCGATCCTTGCGCTCAAGGCCCATCGTTTGCGTACGTTCCTGACCATGCTCGGCATCGTCATCGGCATTGCATCCGTCGTCAGCGTCATCGCGCTCGGCGAGGGATCGCAGCGCAAGGTGCTGGAAAATATCAACAGCCTCGGCACGAATACGCTCGAAATCTTTCCCGGAAAGAGCTTCGGCGACACGCGCTCGGGGCGCATCAAGACCCTGGTGGTCGCAGACGCCGACGCGCTTGCGAAACTGACCTATGTCGCCGCCGTCACGCCGACCGTCTCGACAAGCAGCACCGTGCGTTTCGGTTCGACCGAGGCGAATGCCCTCATCAACGGCGTCGGCGACGCATATTTCTCTGTGAAGGGGTCGAAGCTGGTCGCCGGCAAGCTCTTCGACGCCGACAGCGTGCGGCGGCTGTCGCAGGATGCGGTGATCGATCAAAACACAGCGACGACCTTGTTCACCGACAGGGGCCTCGATCCGGTCGGTCAAACGATCCTGGTCGGCAAGGTCCCCGTGCGCGTCATCGGCGTCATCGCCTCGCAGCAAGGCGGCTTCGGCTCCAGCGACAACCTTTCCGTCTACCTGCCCTACACCGGCGTCCAGGCACGCCTCCTCGGCGACATGTCGCTGCGCAGTATCACCGTGCGCGTCGCCGACAATACCGAGAGCTCGACGGCGGAGACGGCCGTTACGCAATTTCTGGAGCGCCGCCACGGCACCAGGGATTTCTTCATTCTCAACACCGACGACATTCGCCAGACCATCACCAGCACGACCCGCACGATGACGCTCCTCGTCTCGGCGATCGCCGTGATCTCGCTGCTGGTCGGCGGCATCGGGGTCATGAATATCATGCTGGTCTCGGTGTCGGAGCGCATTGCGGAAATCGGCGTGCGCATGGCTGTCGGCGCGAGACGTCTGGACATTCTCCAGCAGTTCCTGATCGAAGCGGTGCTGGTCTGTCTGCTGGGTGGTGCTTTCGGCATCGCGACGGCGCTAGGCTTCGGCTTCGCCTTCAATCATTTCGGATCCAGCTTCACGCTGATCTATTCGGCCGGCTCGATCATCCTGGCGTTCGCGTGCTCCTGCGCGATCGGCCTGACCTTCGGCTACCTGCCGGCGCGTAACGCCTCGTTGCTCGATCCCGTAGCAGCGCTATCGAGAGATTGATATTTTCAGAAAAAACGGAGTGGCGGGGCCGGAAAAGCAATCCGGCTTCGCCATTCGTGTTGGGGGCGTCATGGCGAAGCCGGGTATGCGGGGCGATCAAAGCCTGCTCGAGCCAAGCTGCTGACCGGCCATAATTTTACATCAGTTGATGCCCGCAACATTTCCGAACATTGCTGAAACAGGGCATTTTGATGACATTTGGTGTCTCGGCTTTTCTATCCGAATGACGTTATTTAGCAAATTCTGCTGCTTTACTATGAATATTGCCGCTTACCGTATTTTCGAGTGCACTACACAAGTAAAGTCCGGCTTTCACGGGATTCCGGGCTGAACAGAGCCACGTTTTCGACGGGAGCCGAGGCTGTATCCGGATATCGATTCGATCGGGCTGCCTGTGCCGGGCCGGTTCCGTTCTTCACGGAATCGCCGGATCGCTCCCTCTCTTTGCTGCCGCAGTTTCGGACGGAAAGCCGCTGCACGCTTTTTCCGGTATCGCCCTAACCTGCCGTCTTGGCGTCGGCACTTTTGAACGACACCACCTGTTCCAGCCCTTTGGGCTGGCGGTTGCGCACGGTGATTTCCCCTTCGAACCGGGTGATGATCTCACGCGCTATCGCCATTCCGAGGCCGGCACCGGGGAAGGATCTTTGCCTTGCTATGTCGATGCGGAAGAAGGGTTCGAATACCTGGTTCAGCCGGTCTTCCGGAATGCCTGGACCGGTGTCGACGATTCTCACGACGGCCCGGTTGCCGAGATGCGTCACCGTCACGGTTGCCGACTTGCCGTGCGTGGCGGCATTGATGAGCAGGTTGCGCAATGCTCGGGTGATGGCAAGCGGTCCCGCGCAGATCGTTGCCTGCTCCAGTTCGCCGTGCTTGACATTCAAATCGATCGCAGTCAGTTCCGTGACGATGTCCTGGACGATCCTGTCGAGCCTGACCTGCTCGAGGCTGTCCTTGGAAATCTCCTCCCGAACGAGGCCGATGGCGCTGTCGGCGATCATGTCGAGTTCCTCCAGATCGGCAAGCCACTTGCGTCGCTCCTCATCGTCGGCGATGAATTCCGCCCGCAGGCGCATCCGGGTCATGGGCGTCCGCAGATCGTGCCCGGCGGCGGCAACGAGCCGCATGCGGCTTTCGGTGGCTGCCTTCACCCTGGCCGACAGGCCGTTGAGCGCTTGCGCGGTGGCCCGAATCTCGCCGGGGCCGGTTTCCGGTATATGCGGCAATGTGCCGTCCGGATTCACCGCGGCAACGGCCTCTTCCAGCAGGCGCAGCGGTTTCATGATCTTCGAGGCGGCAAAAATGGAAACCAGCACACTGCCGATGATGATGAGGCCGAGCCACCCCACGAGCACCTTCCAGCCATCCGGCGGCGGACCGTGTTGCGGCATTGGGGTGATCAGCCAGTTGCCGTCGGAAAGTTTCAGCGACGCGATCATCTCTCCGGTCGATTGACGCGATATGACCGCGTCGCGCATGCCGGCAATACGAAGCAGCGCCTCCATCAGAAAGCGGGACAGTTCCTCGTCGCGCTGGCCTTCCGCCGGCATGGGCGCAACGACCAGTCCCGCCGCCGCCGCCGTGGCTCTATCCTTCTCGGCGAAGGTCGCCAGAATGGAAAGCTGCCTGGCCATGCGCTCGACGGTCATGTCCGGCCGAGGCCCGCGCATGACGAGACTTGCCACGAAGGATGAGGAAATGACCACCAGAACGATGGCCGTCAACAGGAGCAGCGCCAGGCGCGCGCCAAGCGACCTCATAATTCGCCCTTGACGGCCGTTACCGGAACGACGAGCTGGTAGCCGCCATTGCGGATCGTCCTGAAGATCGGCTCTTCCGCAGTTTCTCCCAACTTGCGGCGAAGGCGGCTCATCAGAACGTCGATCGAGCGGTCGGCAGGATCGCGATCACGCCCCTGCGTCAGATCCAGCAGTTGATCGCGCGACAGCAATCGTCCTGCCCGCTCCAGAAACGCCTTGAGAAGATCGAATTCGGCGCCTGTCAGCGAGATAACCTCGCCATTGTCCCTGCTCACCCGACGAAGTTGCGGGTCAAGCATCATGTCTGCGAACTGATAGCGCCTCTGCTCGGGCTCCGAGGACGAATCCTCGTTCGTGCGGCGCAGGACGGCCCGGATACGAGCGGCCAGCTCGCGCGGATTGAACGGCTTTCCGAGATAGTCGTCGGCGCCGATCTCAAGGCCGAGGATACGGTCTATGTCCTCTTTCAAGGCAGTCAGCAGAATGACCGGAACCCGGGGACGGCGGTTCCGCAGATCGCGGCATAGATCGAGGCCCGATCCGTCGGGGAGCATCACATCCAGCACCAGCAGGTCCGGCTGGCGACGGTTGAGCGCATCGTTGCATCCGCGAAGATCGCTCGCCGTCGATACGCGAAAACCCTGCTCCTCCAGATAGCGGCTCAGGAGCGAGCGTATCTCGTGATCGTCATCGACTATCAGAATATCCGGTGCGGCAGTCGCGTTCATAGGCTTCATTCCGTTTTCCCAACCCTTATACAAACTATCAGTTCTCTGAAAAGAAGGGGTTTGCGGCGCTAATACGGAAAATTGGGGCGGCGAAACATTGGTTTACAAAATTCCCGGCGCCGGAAATGTTGAGCAACACAATAATGCCTGAAGCGAAAAAATGGCAGCGCAGATCGAGCTGGGCGCGGGGGAACCTGCCCTGTCGAGCCGTCAGTCGGCGTGCAGGCGGGCGATCGCCGCATTTCCGCATGGGAAAACCATGCCGAAGCACCCTCACAATGCGGGGATATGAATGGAAGTGCGCGAGAATATGCGCGGTTGAATTGCAATCGATAACGTAAAAAAATTCGTGGGGTTTCCGCGCGACGGAAGTCGAAAAGGCGCACCGAAGTGCGCCTCTCGTTCAGACTACGAAAAAAGTCGACGGCGGAACCTGCAATGCGAGGGCAATGCGCCGAAGCTTGGCCGGATCGGCTTCCGCACCGGCCTCGATCTCAGTGATTTCCTCACTGGTGAGACCACAGGTTTCAGACAGGTCGTCAACCGTGTAACCGATAGCTTCACGCGCCTGCCGCACGGCAGCAGCGATTTCGCCATGGGGAACGGTGGAAGCTTTTGAACTATCGATATTGTTCGGAGTAATGGACATGAAATTTCTCCTTCCAAAGTCCGCCGGCCGTTTCGTTGCCGGGTGAAGGCAGCTATTGCAGCCATGAGGCATATCGACCTAAACAGACGCGGCCGAACGCTCGGTCAATATAGGCATCAATGCGGCAAGGGCAAGCACGGAAGCGCATAGCTGCCAATCCTCCAGCTCTCGGCTTATGTCCTATCTTAATATTCAGTGATGACAACCGCACGTCATAGTTACAAAAATCGCATTTCTTCACCGCTGCGCCGCCAATCGCCCCCATTCTTCATCACCAAGACGTGATAAGGCGCCCGTGTGGATAAGGGCTATTTCCTGCCCTTCGCCCTGCGGATCTTCCGACGGCCGGGCACATGAAAGTGCGCGCACACAAACTGAAACGGCCCCTTGCGGGGCCGTTTCATCCTTGGGAGGATGGAGCGAAGCTTATTCGGCGGCCTGCAAGGCAGGCACCTCTATGTCCTCGCTCAATTGCCCCGCCATCGCGGCAGCAAACTTGGTCCGGTCGAGCTCGTTTTCCCAACGAGCGACGACAACGGTGGCAACGGCATTGCCGACGAGATTCGTCAGGGCGCGGCATTCCGACATGAAGCGGTCGATGCCGAGGATCAACGCCATGCCGGCGATCGGAACGGACGGCACGACGGCAAGAGTGGCGGCAAGGGTGATGAAGCCTGCGCCGGTGATGCCGGCTGCGCCCTTGGAGCTCAGCATGGCCACCAGCAACAGCAGGATCTGGTCGCCGAGCGACAGCGACGTATCGGTTGCCTGGGCGATGAACAGCGCCGCCAAGGTCATGTAGATGTTGGTGCCATCCAGATTGAAGGAATAGCCTGTGGGGATGACGAGGCCGACGACCGAGCGTTTGCAGCCCGCACGTTCCATCTTGTTCATCAGGCCCGGCAGTGCCGCCTCCGAAGACGAGGTGCCGAGGACGAGCAGCAGCTCTTCCTTGATATAGCGGATCAGAGCCAGGATCGAGAAGCCGTTGTAGCGGGCGACGGCGCCGAGCACGATGAGCACGAACAGCAGCGAGGTCAGGTAGAAAGTGCCGATCAGGAACGCCAGGTTGGCGATCGTGCCGATGCCGTACTTGCCGATGGTGAAGGCCATGGCGCCGAAGGCGCCAATCGGCGCGAATTTCATCAGCAGGGCAACCATGCGGAAGATCGGCGTGGTCAGCGCCTGCAGGAAATCGACGATCGGGCGGCCGCGCTCGCCGGAAGCGCCGAGCGCGATGCCGAAGATGACCGAAAAGAACAGCACCTGCAGAATATCGCCCTTGGCGAAGGCACCGACGATCGTGTCCGGAATGATGTTCATCAGGAAGCCGACGACCGAGGCATCATGGGCCTGCGCCGCATATTTGCTGACGGCCTTCGTGTCCAGCGAGGCCGGATCGATATGCATGCCCGCGCCCGGCTGGAGAACATTCGAAACGATAAGGCCGACGATCAGGGCCAAGGTCGAGAAGGTCAGGAAGTAGATGAACGACTTGCCGACGACGCGACCGAATTTCTTCAGGTCGGACATGCCGGCGATGCCTGTGGCGACCGTCAGGAAGATCACGGGTGCGATGACCATGCGCACCAGCTTGATGAAGGCATCACCGAGCGGCTGCATCGATGCGCCGAGCTGCGGATAGAAATGACCAAGCAGGATGCCGGCGGCGATAGCGGTGAGAACCTGCACGTAGAGGTGCCGGTAGAAGGGGAGCTTGCCGTGCGGTTCAGCGGCAGCGATGGGAGCAATCATGATGTCCTCCGTTAAGCCCAACCGATCTCTCGGCCCTCCGGGCGACTAGAATTCAACAGCCTCCGACTGTTTCCTCCGCCTTTGCAATGTGCGTGCCAATTCGCGATTGCATAGATAAGTATCTGATTTTTATGAAGTTTACTTATTCCTAAAGGTGACCTCCCTCTTCTTTCGTGCGAGAATCCGCACAGATTGATTTGCCGTACGCGCGAAATCATGCACAATGCGCCGATGCTGCAGCGCCCGGCCACCGAACGATTTTTGACGCCCGAGCAACTGGGCCGGCGCTCCCGCCGGCTCTGGTTTGTTTTTGCGTTTCTGTGCGCCGCCATCGTCGCGGCCGCCCTCTATGGCGCGAGCTTCTATGGCCGCCTCTCCGCAATCGAGGCATTGCAAAGGCAGGGGCATACGGATGCGAACCTGAAAGTCGCGCTCCTGCGGGCGGTGCTCGAACGCCCCCGCGCCCTGCCGCTCTTGCTGGCCGACGACCAGCAGGTGCGGGATGCGCTCGCCGATCAGCGCACCGACGAGGTCGTCGCCCTTGACCGCAAACTGGAAAGCCTGGTTTCCGGCACGAGCGCGTCCGTGCTCTACGTCACCGGCAAGGATGGCGTTGCCATGGCCTCCAGCAACTGGCAGGAGCCGCTGAGCTTCGTCGGCAACGACTATTCGTTTCGCGATTATTTCCGCAAGGCGATGGAAACGGGAACCGCCGAGCACTACGCACTCGGGACGGTCAGCAACCGCCCCGGCCTCTATATTTCCCGCCGGGTCGGCGATGCGGGCTCGGCATTGGGCGTCGTCGTGGTGAAGATGGAGTTCGATCAGCTGGAGGCGGACTGGAGCGAGACCGGCCGCCCGGCTTACGTGACCGACGAACATGGCGTCGTCCTCATCACCAGCCTGCCTTCGTGGCGCTTCATGACCACGGCACCGCTTGACCGCGAGGAGGCCGCGGCCATTCGCAAGAGCCTGCAATTCGGTGCAGCACCGCTCTCGCCCCTGCCGATCGGCCGCTCGACGAGCGTTGGACCCGACGCGACCATCGTGCGCGCCGTTCTTCCGGGCAACAGCGCCGCCGAATATCTGCGGCTGACGACCGCGATCCCGTCCACGCCATGGCAGCTCGGTTACCTCATCCCGACCGATCAGGCGATCGCCTCCTCCGTGCGCGAGACGCGCTTCCTCACCCTCACCGCGCTGTTGCCGATTCTTGCCTTTGCCGCATTCCTCCTGCGCCGGCGCGACGTCTCCGCCATGCAGATCGCCGTCAGCAGGATCGCCCGCGAGGAACTGGAGCGTCGCGTTCTGGAGCGGACGGAGGATCTCAGCCGTGCCCGCGATCGGCTGGAAGCGGAGATTGCCGATCATCGGGCGACGGAAGCCAAGCTGCAGGGCGTGCAGCAGGATCTCGTACAGGCCAATCGCCTTGCCATTCTCGGCCAGGTCGCAGCCGGCGTCGCGCACGAACTCAACCAGCCCGTCGCGACCATTCGCGCCTATGCCGAGAACGCGCATATTTTCCTCGACAGGCAGCAGACCGGGCCGGTCAAGGAAAACCTCTCGGCGATCGCGGCCCTGACGGAGCGCATCGGCACCATCACCGAAGAGCTGAAAGCCTTTGCCCGCAAGGGAAGGACCGCGCCGGAACCCGTGGACGTCAGAAGCGTGATCGAAGGCGCCGTCGTCCTGCTGAGAAGCCGGTTTGCCGGCCGCCTCGATGCGCTCAGGATCGACTTGCCGCCGACCGGATTGAGCGTCGTCGGCACGCGCATCCGTCTGGAACAGGTTCTGATCAACCTCTTCCAGAACGCGCTGGAAGCGTTGGAGGGTCGTGACCGGGCAAAGGTGGACGTGTCGGTGCGCGAGTCTTCGAGTGAAATCGAGATCGTGGTTTCGGACAACGGGCCCGGCATTCCGGCGGCGATCCTCGATTCGCTGTTCACGCCCTTCAATACCTCCAAGGAAAAGGGACTGGGTCTCGGCCTGGTCATTTCCAAGGACATCATCGTCGACTACGGAGGGCGGATGGATGTCGAGAGCAACGGCGGCGGCACCCGCTTCACCATCCATTTGCGCAAGGCCACGTCATGAATGATAGCTCGCCCGTTTTCCTCATCGACGATGACAAGGATCTGTTACGGGCAACGAAGCAGACCCTCGAACTTGCGGGTTTCAACGTTTCCGCCTTCTCGGCGGCAACCGATGCTCTCGCCGCGTTGGACCCCGGTTTTGCCGGTGTGGTCGTCTCCGATATCCGCATGCCGCAGATGGACGGGCAGCAGCTTTTCGCGCACATCAAAGGATTTGACGGCGATCTGCCGGTCATTCTGGTAACGGGTCACGGCGATATCCCGATGGCCGTGCAGGCCATCCAGGACGGCGCCTATGATTTCATCGCCAAGCCTTTCGCCACGGACCGGCTGGTGCAGAGCGTGCGGCGCGCGGCGGAGAAGCGACGGCTGGTGCTGGAAAACCGAGCCCTGCGGCAGGCGGCCGAACAGGCTCAGGGCGATTTGCCGCTGATTGGCCAGACCCCGGCCATGGATCGCCTGCGCCACACGCTGCGGCAGATCGCCGATACGGATGTCGATGTGCTGGTGACGGGAGAAACGGGCAGCGGCAAGGAAGTGGTGGCCAGCCTGCTCCATCGCTGGAGCCGCCGCGCCAAAGGCAATTTCGTCGCGCTGAACTGCGGTGCCCTGCCCGAAACCGTGATCGAAAGCGAGCTTTTCGGCCATGAGCCTGGCGCTTTCACCGGCGCGCAGAAAAAACGCATCGGACGCATCGAGCATTCGAGCGCCGGCACCCTGTTCCTCGACGAAATCGAAAGCATGCCGCCGGCGATCCAGGTGCAGATGCTGCGCGTGCTGGAAATGCGCGAAGTGACGCCGCTCGGCACCAACGACGTCCGTCCCGTCGATCTGCGGGTGGTCGCGGCGGCAAAGGTCGATCTCGGCGATCCCGGCCAGCGCGGTGATTTTCGTGAAGACCTTTATTATCGCCTCAACGTCGTCACCCTTTCCATTCCGCCGCTGCGTGAGCGGCGCGACGATATTCCCCTGCTCTTCGGCTATTTCGCCGAGCGTGCTGCCAGCCGCTTCAAGCGCGAGGCGCCGGCAATCTCCGCTGCCGTTAACCGACATCTGCAACAGCATGACTGGCCGGGCAATGTGCGCGAACTCTCGCATTTCGCCGAGCGCTTCGTGCTCGGGCTGGAGGCGACCGCCCTGCCGAAGCCGGCAAAGGCGCCTGCCATCGATGCGGGGCTTTCGCTACCCGCCCGTGTCGAGCGATATGAAGCCGAACTCATTCGGGAGAGCTTGCAACAGAACAATGGCGATGTGCGCAAGACGATAGAGGCGCTCGGCATTCCGAGAAAGACCTTCTACGACAAGCTGCAACGCCACGGCATCGTCCGAGGCGATTTCGCCGGCCTCGACGGCGATGACCGGCGAAACTGACGGATCTCCCGAAAAGCGATATCAGGGTAATTCCGGCGCCGTCTGAAACGGAAACGCGCTATGCACTCGCAAGCCGCGCGGCGGAAGCGGAAGCATGCCGGGCTGCAATCTCGGCCGTGCGGTCGAGCACGATCATGGCCTGCTCTATAAGGCCGGCAAGCGCCTCGGCGCTTTCGCAAGCGTGAACGACGAGCGGCGCGCTCAGGCAGATTCTCAGGGCACTTGCCGGCACATCGCCGAAATCGGCGCAGCGTACGGGTTGGCCGAGGCGCACCGCCGCAAATCCATCTTCCTCGACAGCCAGTTCCTTGTAGACGGCCGCGGTCTCGACTGCGTTCAGCACGCCGGCATTATTGGCATTGCGCAGATAGAACGAAAAGATCGACGGAATTTCGTCCCAATGGCGGATCGCCGGTGTTCCCCAGAGGCAGTGCCGGTCGAGCGGCCGGCTATCCAGCAACGCAAAGGCAGGGTCGCCGGCAAGCCGGGCGACCACCGCCTCGGCAAAGGCCGAGAGGACGGCAATGACTTGCTCCTGCGGAATTGCGGCAAAGGATTCAAGCTCGAACAAGGCCGCCTTCCAGCGCAGGAGCAGGCCGAAATTGGCGCGCTCCGGCAGCGTATCGCGCGCTGCCCAACCCTGCGGCCACTCGGCTTTGCCGCAATAATCGGAGAGGGCCGCCGGCAGAGGGCGGTTCCTGAAGCGCATCGACATTTGCGGCGGGCACAGAAGCGCACCGCTGAAAATCGGCCCCGCCAGGAATTTCGAGCCTGTTACGGCCACCATGAAGCCATGCGCCAGATAGGCGCGGATCGTCGCCGCCGACAGGCGGAACTGGCATGCGTCTATCATGATATCGAGAACATCGCCGAAACGCGCCTTGAGACGCAGCACGCTTTCCAGGCTCGGCGCCAACAGACTTGTCTTGGAAACATCGGTCACGACGAGCAGGCATCTCAACCCTGCCGCGCGGCCAAGCTCGATCAGGCCCCGCAATTCGTCCTCGACTTCGCTGTCGGCGCGCAGGGAACCGTCCTTGTTGCGCACGGCAATGGTCGCGTTACGCGTCGCGTCGCCGGCCCGCAGTTCCTCGCCCTTGGCAACCACGCGGTCGCTACTGACACGCCCCATGAAATGCCGGCCGGCCGAAGCGGTCATGACGCCGCTGCCCGTCTCGTTCCCCATCAGAGTGATGGTCATCAAGGCCCGGCCGTCCTCTCGGGCCAGAAGCGAAGCGGCGAAGAGATGGATATCGGTGCCCGATGTCGCCAGGATGGCATCGATACGCGGTTGTTCGGCTGGCTGGTCGAGCCCAAGCATCCGCAACAGGTCGCAGCGCAGTCTTTCGACTTCACGCTCATAGACGGCGGCGGCCGAACCGGATTCCATTTCGCGCATCAGACGCGCATAGTAGGACTCCACCACGGCAAAGGCATTGGCGGAAATGGTCGACGCGGTGGAGGAGCCGAAGGCGAAATCCCTTGGCCGAGGCGACGGGCCATAGCCATACATGTTAAGGCCGCTGACCGCATCGCAATCCAGCCGTTCGTCGCCGCCCGAAATCAGGCAGTTCAAAAGCGCTGCGCGTTCCGCGCTCGATTGCCTCGATAGCAAGCCCGCGGCGATGTTCTTATCCAGGGCTCGATCGTCAGCAACCTGCTGCATGAAGTAGCATTCCTCTTTGACCAAAGTCGAAACGCTTTGCCTGATCGCACCGCGTTCATGCCGGGCAAGACAGCCTCGGCAGCCGAACATTACGCCGGGCAAGATTGAGCGAGGCTGACTTGGCCGTGGGCGGCCGGGGTTCAGTGGCGAATGCAATAAAAAACTCGCGGCCCTGAGACCGCGAGTTCGCAAGAATGAGCATCAAATTGTTCGTCAGCCTGCGGCTGCGATCTTGTCCTGCGTCCTGGTTTCGAAATCGCTGGCGTCGTGGCGCTCGCGCAGCTGTTCGGACGGATCGCCCGACATGCGGTTAACCATGCGGCCGCGTTTGACGGCCGGCCGCGCATAGATCTGGTCGGCCCAGCGCTGAACGTTCTTGTAGTCCTGCACCTGCAGGAATTCGCCCGCGCCGTACTGCCAGCCCTTGGCCAAGCCGCCGTACCACGGCCAGATGGCGATATCGGCAATCGTGTAATCGCTGCCGGCGATGTATTCGCTCTCGGCCAGACGACGGTCGAGCACGTCGAGCTGGCGCTTCACTTCCATTGCGAAGCGGTCGATCGCATATTCGATCTTCGTCGGAGCATAGGCATAGAAATGGCCGAAACCGCCGCCGAGATAGGGCGCGCTGCCCATCTGCCAGAAAAGCCAGGACAGGCACTCGGCACGCGCCGGCTGTTCGGCAGGCAGGAAGGCGCCAAACTTTTCGGCGAGATACATGAGGATCGAGGCCGATTCGAAGACGCGAACCGGCTTCGGGCCGCTGCGGTCCAGCAAGGCCGGGATCTTCGAATTGGGATTCACATCCACGAAACCGCTGCCGAACTGATCGCCTTCGCCGATCTTGATCAGCCAGGCGTCATATTCCGCACCGCTATGGCCAAGCGCCAGCAGCTCTTCGAGCATGATGGTGACTTTCACGCCGTTGGGCGTTCCAAGCGAATAGAGCTGAAGGGGATGGCGACCGACAGGCAATTCCTTGTCGTGGGTCGGCCCGGCGATCGGACGGTTGATGTTGGCGAACTGGCCGCCATTGGCCTTGTTCCAGGTCCAGATCTTCGGCGGCGTATAGTCGGCAGAACCGGTCATGGGCATCCTCCTGTTCGGGAATCAGGTTTTGGGGTCGGTCTTCGATGTAGCGCGCTACATATGCCGGACATAGGGGCGGCTGTTCATTTTTGCGAGAGGAGTCCGCGCGGCTTTCGACACAAGCGGCTGGGCCTGTGATCTGCATTGCACCGGCGAAGAACAATCGAAGATGGTTTGCCGGAGATTCGTTCGATGGCCGAAATGAAAAAAGCCTGCCGCGGGAGGAGGTGCGGCAGGCTTTCTACAAGAACCGAACAGCGGATGGGAGGAGGAGTTCCGCTGTTCCTGCAGCCGTCCCTGGGAGGAGGAGTAGGACGTCTGCCAAGCGAAGGGATGCGGGAGGAGATGCATCGCTTCGATGGGGATGAGAATACCAGTCTTTTGCTCAGTTCATAGGCATTTCTTTGCAGGGCAGTTATGCGCTATGCGAAAAGCGGAAGGCTGAGCTGACGGGATTTTCAGCGAATGCGGCCAGCGCCGGCTACGATATTCACAAAACAAAAGCGCCTGCTCGGATGGAAGCAGGCGCTGGCGTAATGCAGCTTTATAAGGTGCCGTTGCGGCCGTTAGCGAGCGATGGCTGCGCGGGCGACATTGCGGATTTCGCCGCGATCGATACCCAGGTCATGCAGTTCGCGCGTAGACATACGGCCCAATTCGGCGACCGTCTGACGATACTTGCGCCAGTTGTTGAAAGAGCGTGCTACGTTCATGATGATCCCCTTTCCTCGGGCTTTCGAAGCCGGGCTGCCGTCCTTGGCGCTCCGTTCGCTTCGATGAGAAACATATAGTCCCGATCCCGCGCTTTTTGCAGAGCCAAGAGCTCACTGCACCCATGCGTCTATTGCATGGATCGCCGCGTAACGAGGCAACCTGCCCTCGCCGCCCGTCGCCGTGGCATTTGCGATTTGCTGGTGACAGCGCCGGCTTTGTCTGCGAAAAGGAAGAGATGAGAGACAGGGGCGTCCGCCATCCGGCGGGCTGAGAAGCACCCTTCGAACCTGAACCAGATCATGCTGGCGGAGGAAGTCGCTCGGGACCTTGCAGGCACAGCACGTCGTCCCCTCGCGTCTCGCTCCGCCTGAAAGGGCCGATATGCGAGATCAGATCACAGCGGGCAAGCTGCTTGGCGCCATGCGGGCCAACCCGCCCCTGGTGCAATGCATCACCAATTTCGTCGCGATGAATATCGCCGCCAATGTAATGCTTGCCGCCGGCGCATCGCCGGCCATGGTGCATGCCGAAGAGGAAGCGGGCGAATTCGCCGCCATCTCCGGCGCGCTGACGATCAATATCGGCACGCTCTCGAGCGGCTGGCTTGCGGGCATGCTGAAGGCCGCGCAGTCGGCCAACGCGGCCGGCAAGCCATGGGTCCTCGATCCGGTCGCTCACCATGCCACGGCGTTTCGCCGCAATGCCGTCGCCCGATTGATCGAGCTGCGGCCGACGATCGTTCGCGGCAACGCATCCGAGATCATCGCGCTTGCCGGCGGCGCCAGCCGCGGCCAGGGCGTCGACAGCCGCGACGCCGTCGAGCAGGCGGAAGATTCCGCACGGCAACTGGCTGAAAGGCACGGCTGCGTCGTCGCCGTCACAGGGGTCACCGATTTCGTGACCGACGGGCGGCAGGCACGGCGCGTTGCGGGCGGTTCGCCGCTCATGCCGCAAGTAACCGCGCTCGGCTGCTCCCTCACCTGCCTTGTCGGCGCCTTTGCCGCAACGGCGCCGGATGCGGCATTGGATGCAACGGTGGCCGCACTTGCCGTCTTTGCCGTCGCCGGGAAACAGGCGGCAACGGCTGCGAACGGCCCGGGCTCCTTCTCCTGGCGCTTCCTCGATGCGCTCGCCGGCCTGGACAAGGAAGTGCTGGACCGCGAAGCAAGGATCTCGGCGGCATGAAAGACTTCGATCTCTCGCTCTATCTTGTCCTCGATCCCGTGCTTTGCGCCGACATCGGCATGATCGAGACCACTCGCGCGGCTGTTGCCGGCGGTGCCACGATCGTACAGTTGCGCGACAAGCACGCTCCGGCTGCCGCGATGATCGAAACGGGTCTCGCCCTCAAAAAGATCCTGCAAGGGAGCAATACCCGGCTGATCGTCAACGACAATGTCGAGGCGGCCATCGCCATCGGCGCCGACGGCCTCCATATCGGTCAGGAGGATATGGACGCCACCGAGGCGCGCCGCCTGATCGGGCCGGATATGATCCTCGGCCTTTCGGTGGAAACCGAGGCCCTCGCTTCCGCCATAGATGCCGGCATCGTCGATTATGCCGGGGTCGGGCCGGTCTTTGCAACGCCGACCAAGCCCGACCACAAGCAGCCGATCGGCTTCGACGGCCTTGCCCGCATCGTCAGGCTCTGCCCGGTTCCAACGGTCGCGATCGGCGGCCTCAAGGCAGAGCACGCGGCGAAGGTTCTTTCGGCCGGCGCCGACGGTCTGGCGGTTGTCTCCGCCATATGCGGCACGCCGGACCCGCGGGCAGCCACGGCCCTTATCGCGCACGCCATCAAGGAGGCCCGCCAATGATCCGTAACGTCTTGTCCATCGCCGGCTCCGATCCTTCCGGCGGCGCCGGCATTCAGGCCGACCTGAAAACCTTTTCTGCCCTCGGCGTCTATGGAATGGCCGTCCTGACGGCATTGACGGCTCAAAATACGCAGGGCGTTTCCGGCGTCTATCCGGTCCCGCCCCAATTCGTGGCGGAGCAGATCGACGCCATCTTTGCCGATATCCGTGTCGATGCCATCAAGATCGGCATGATCGCCAACGCCGCGATTGCGGGCGCCGTCGCGGATGTTCTGGCGCGACATCGCGATGTGCCCGTCGTGCTCGACCCTGTCATGATTGCCAAGGGTGGCGCAGCCCTGCTTGCCGCCGATGCCGTCGACGTGCTGACCACCCGATTGCTGCCGCTGGCAACGGTCATCACGCCGAACCTGCCCGAGGCAGCGGCCCTCCTGCACGAGCCGGAAGCGCGAAGCCGCGAGGACATGGCGCGCCAGGCGCTTGCGCTGGCCGAGTTCGGGTCTTCGGCGGTCCTGGTAAAGGGCGGCCATCTGGAGGGTCACGAAAGTCCGGATGTGCTGGCAGGCGACGGCCGCCTGACCTGGTTCGAGGCCGAACGGCTGCCGACGAAGAACACGCATGGAACGGGCTGCACGCTCTCCAGCGCAATCGCTGCGGGAATCGCCAGGGGCTTGCCGCTTGCCGAAGCCGTTGCCGCGGCCAAAGCCTATCTCGCCGCTGCGGTGGCTGCCGCGGGCCAGCTTTCCGTTGGAAGCGGTCATGGGCCTGTCCAGCACTTCCATGCGCTATGGGCAGACAAAGAAGGAGTAAGGAAATGAGCCTGCCAATCAAGGAGCAGATCGTCATCGTTTCGGGCGCGGGGCGCGGTCTTGGTGCCGCCATCGCAACGGCCTTTGCCCGGGAAGGCGCGAAGGTGGCGATCAACTATCGCGCCAGCCGCGAGCAGGCGGAGGCGCTCGCCGCACGGCTTGGCGACCATGCGAAAGCCTTTCAGGCCGATATTCGCGACCTCGAAGAGACGAAACGACTGGTCGCAGAGGTGACGGAGCATTTCGGAGCACCGACGACGGTCGTTCACAATGCGCTGGCCGATTTCAGTTTCAACGGCGATGCGCGCTCGAAACTGGACGCGTTGAGCTGGAGAGAAATGGCGATACAGCTGGAAACCGCGCTGCAGGGGGCCTTGAACCTCATACAGGCGGCACGACCGGCAATGGCATCGGTGGCCTTCGGCCGGATCGTCACCATCGGTACGAATCTCTTCCAGAATCCGGTCGTGCCCTATCACGATTATACCGCCGCCAAGGCGGCGCTGCTGTCGCTGACCCGTACGGCTGCCGCCGAGCTCGGCCCGCTGGGGATCACCGTCAACATGGTATCCGGCGGCCTTCTGCGCACGACGGATGCCAGCAGCGCCACGCCGGAAGCCGTCTTCGACATCATCGCCGCGAATACGCCGCTGCGCCGCGTTACCACCCCCGATGAGGCGGCCGATGCGGTTCTCTTCTTCGCCAGCCCGTGGGCACGCGCCGTCACCGGGCAAAACCTCATTGTCGATGGCGGCCTCGTATTCGGATAGCCCCGGAACGAAAATGGCGCTGCCTTAACGGGCAGCGCCATTTCCCGGCATGCCGTTCGGATGGTTCAGATGGCTCAGGCCCAGCCCATGGTCAGCACACCGAAGAGAATGACGGCGCCGAGCACTATGCGATAGACGACAAAGGGCCAAGTCGAGAAGCGCTCCAGAAAGCGCATAAGTCCCCATATGGTGACGAAGGACGATATGCTTCCGACGACAAGGCCGACGATCAGAACCGACCAGGCTTCCATGGGAATATGCGCCTTATAGAGCTCGAAAAGCTCCTTCAGGCCGGCAAGCGCGATGGCCGGCAGGCCGAGCAGGAATGAGAACCGAGCAGCCTCGTCGCGCTTCAGGCCGAGGAAAAGCGCACCGGTCAGCGTCGAGCCGGAGCGCGAGACGCCGGGAACAAGCGCGCCGACCTGGGCGATGCCGACGATCAGGGCATCCATCAGCGTCATCTGCTCGATGCCTTTCCTGTGGCGGCTGTAGAGTTCCGCGACAGCCAGAAGCAGCCCCATGACCAGGCAGGCGATGCCGATCACCCAAAGGCTGCGGAAAGACGTTCCGCAGGCGTTCAGGGATGACGACAGCAGAAGGCCCGCAATGACGATCGGTACGGTCGCAATCACGATGGCAATCGCAAGCCGCATCGCAGGCGAGCGCCAATCCCTTCGCCTGACGGCGTCGAGCGACCCGAAGGCGACATAACGGACATCGCTCCAGAAATAAGAGACGATCGCGGCAAGAGCCGCAAGCTGCATCGCAGCCGAAAAGGCCGAACCCGGGTCCTGCCAGCCGAGCAAGGCCGGCACCAGGCGCATATGGGCAGTGGAGGAGACCGGCAGCAGCTCCGTCAATCCCTGCACGACGCCCAGGATTGCGATCTTGGCATAGCCCAGGGCAACAAAGCCCGTGTCTACGCCTTGCGTACAAACATCAGCCACGTTTTGACATCCTCAGTTCTCGGGGGCTTTGCACCGGACCGGTGCGGCGACTTGCTGCGAAACTGTTTTCCAACACGAAAACCGCGAAAGCCGTCAGACGCTTCGCCGATTCCGCATCAAGGAACGGCCGACGATAGCCGGCCACGCTGAACCCTGTCTGAAGACATCCGCGGCAATTGCCAGGTTCAATGGGTTTCTAACCGTCGTCTTCCGGCAATGACTGCATGTAGCGGAGGATCGCATAGAATACGACGACCAGCACAAGAGCGCCTGCGGCTCGATGCATCTCGTGTGCCAGGGTGTGATGATGTCTGACCAGAAGGCACGTCAGATTGTAGGCGGTTATGGCAACCGCCGTCAGGACGGGCGCCAGAAAAAGCGCCATATTGCGGTGAATGAAATTGACCATCGCGTACACCTCATCTGCATCCTGTCAGATACTATGAGGATTGGGGAGGAATTAGGACGAATACGCCCCCGTGCCATCGTTCAGGCGAGCCCACCGGGGAGCCTGTCATTTCGTATAGAGCGCGCGCGACCTTTCCAGATGCTTGAGCATCGCCTGCTCGGCTCCATCGGCATCATTCTCGGCAATGCGCGCGAGGATTTCCTCGTGCTCGACCAGCGTGAACTTCTCCTTACCCGTCCAGATCAGCATGTCGGTGTGATATGCCTTCAGCCATGCCAGCATGGCTTCGCTGACGGCGGCAAAGATCGGATTCCCGGAAATCTGGGCAATGCGCGTGTGGAACTGCATGTCGGCCGAAATGAATTCCTCCGCATGCCCCAGCGACGCGCGCTGCCGTTCGATGATCTCGTGAAGATCGGTGACATCCTTTTCCGTTGCCCGCAATGCCGCTTCGCGCGCCATGCCGCGCTCGAAGAAAATTCGGGCGCTCTTCAGCTGCTCGAGCGAGTCGGACGATTGTGACAGCATGATCTTGGCGGTCAGATCGACCTGTCGGAAGATCGATTTTGCCGTGAGCTGCAACACCTTGGCGCGCTCGCCGTGCGAAATATTCACCAGCCCCATATTGGCAAGCGCCTGCATGGCCTCGCGGATTGCCGGACGGCCGACACCGAATCGCTCCATGAGGACACGCTCGGATGGCATCTCGTCGCCAGGCTTGAGCTCTCCCGAGGTGATCAACCGCTCCAGCCGATCGAATACCTCGTCAGACAGCTTTCGACGTACAATCTGTTCGACTGGCTGGCCCATGGAACCCCGCTTTCTCAAAGCTTTTCCTCCCTTATGCATTTTTGTTGTCCCGGCGGAAGCCCCATTACGAAACGCGGTATCCGCCGCCGGACAAAAAAGTCTTTGCAGAAGTTGGAATACTCATTATACCAGATTACCAGTTTGCGCCACGCGAAAAATCGTGGGCGAGAGGAGCGTTCAGCCGTCCATGACCATCACCGTCACCTATCGTATCGAAACGCCCGGCAGCATCGAAGCGATGGCCCGCAAGATCGCCAGCGATCAATCGACCGGAACTTTCGTTGCCGTGCCGGGCGAAACGGAAGAGCTGAAGGCGCGCGTCGCCGCCCGCGTCATCGCGATCCGTCCCCTGCCCGACATCGATCGTCCGACCTGGCCGGAAGCGGCCGAGGGACATGGCCCGATCCACCGCGCCGACATCGACATAGCTTTTCCGCTCGATGCGATCGGCACCGATCTGGCGGCGCTCATGACCATCGCGATCGGCGGTGTCTACTCGATCAAGGGCATGACCGGCATCCGCATCGTCGACATGAAGCTGCCGGAGGCTTTTCGCGATGCGCATCCCGGCCCGCAATTCGGTGTTGCCGGCAGCATGCGCCTGACCGGCGTCAGCGGCCGGCCCATCATCGGCACCATCGTCAAGCCGGCACTCGGCCTGCGGCCGAAGGAAACGGCAGCGCTTGTCGGCGAATTGATCGGCTCGGGCGTCGATTTCATCAAGGACGACGAAAAGCTGATGAGCCCGGCCTATTCGCCGCTGAAGGAGCGCGTCGAGGCCATCATGCCGCTGATCCTCGATCACGAGCAGAAGACCGGCAAGAAGGTGATGTATGCGTTCGGCATCTCGCATGCCGATCCCGACGAGATGATGCGCAACCACGATCTGGTGCTGAAGGCCGGCGGCAATTGCGCCGTCGTCAACATCAACTCCATCGGCTTCGGCGGCATGAGTTTCCTGCGCAAGCGCTCCGGCCTGGTTCTGCACGCGCATCGCAACGGTTGGGACGTGCTGACCCGTCATCCCGGCGCCGGAATGGATTTCAAGGTCTATCAGCAGTTCTGGCGCCTGCTTGGCGTCGATCAATTCCAGATCAACGGCATCCGGGTCAAATACTGGGAGCCGGACGACAGCTTCGTCGAGTCTTTCAAGGCCATCAGCACGCCGTTGTTCGATCCCACGGACTGTCCGCTTCCCGTCGCGGGTTCCGGGCAATGGGGAGGTCAGGCGCCGGAAACCTACCAGCGCACGGGGCGGACCACGGACCTTCTCTATCTCTGCGGCGGCGGCATCGTCAGCCATCCGTTCGGGCCGGCTGCCGGCGTTCGCGCCATCCAGCAGGCGTGGCAGGCCGCGGTTTCCGACATACCGCTTGCGGATTATGCCAGGAACCATCCCGAGCTTGCCGCCTCGATCGCAAAATTCAGCAGCGGCAAGGACGCCTGACAGCAATGTCCGATCTTCTTCTCAGCTATTACGGCGACGATTTCACCGGCTCGACCGATGTCATGGAGGCTCTTGCCTCGAACGGCGTGCCGACAGTTCTCTTTCTCGGCGTTCCGAGCGAGGCCATGCGGGAGCGATTCAAGGATTGCCGCGCCATCGGCATTGCCGGCACCAGCCGTAGTGAAACGCCGCAATGGATGGACGAACATCTGACGCCGGCGTTCCACTGGCTGAGGAGCCTCGATGCGGCGATATGCCATTATAAGGTCTGCTCCACGTTCGATTCAGGCCCCGACATCGGCAACATCGGCAAGGCGATCGAGATCGGCAAATCGCTCTTCGAACAGCCCGTCGTGCCGATCGTGGTTGGAGCGCCGCAGCTGAAACGTTACACCGCCTTCGGCCATCTCTTCGCGGCCTATCAGGGCCGGGTCTTCCGGATAGACCGGCACCCGGTCATGAGCCGGCACCCGGTCACTCCGATGGATGAGGCCGACCTGACCCTGCACCTGAGAAAACAGACATCCCTTCCCGTCAGCCTCGCCGATCTCGTCACCATCCGCGCAGCCGATGCGGACGCGCGAATCGATGAACTCGCGACCGAAACCAAGGGCATCCTGCTTCTCGACGTCGACGGCCCGGAAACGCAAATTGCAGCAGGACGCCAGTTGTGGCGCCTTGCGGACAAGGGCAACGCCTTCGTGGCGGGCTCCTCCGGTGTCGAATATGCCCTTCTGAGCGCCTGGAGCAGCGAGGGCCTGATGGGACCAAGGCCGGAATTCGCATCTCCTGGCAGGGTCGATCGGCTGGCTGTCGTTTCCGGCAGCGTGTCGCCAACCACGGAGCGGCAGATTCGCCGCGCCGCGGCCGACGGGTTTGACGGCATCGACCTCGATCCGCTGGAGCTTGTCGGCGAAAGCGCCGCGAGCGCGCTGGACGCGGCCGTCAAGAACGGCATTGCCAGCCTGAAAGCCGGTCGCAGCGTCATTCTTCATACCGCGCTTGGGCCTTCCGCCGATCGCGGCGGTGACATCGACCGCATTCCCGGCGCAAGGCATCGCCTCGGGCAGGCCCTCGGCACGATTCTGCGGCGCCTGATCGAACAGGAAAACCTCGGCCGCGCCGTCATTGCCGGTGGCGACACATCGAGCCACGCGCTGACGGAACTGCGCGTCGAGGCACTCACGACCCTCCTGCCATTACCGCAAACCCCCGGATCGCCGCTCTGCACGGCCCATGGCAGTTACCCCCCCACCAACGGTCTGCAGATCGCCCTCAAGGGCGGACAGGTCGGGACCGACGATTATTTCGCGCAGATCCGCGACGGCAGAGGATCCTGAGACGGATATGCCATTTTTTCGCTCGGACTAATGGCATACTCATTGACTCATCATACCACTTGCGTTACCACACTCTGAAAGTGAACGAGGTACGAACATGACTGCAATTGCTCTTTTCGGCGCCGGCGGCAAAATGGGCTACAGGCTCGCCAAGAACCTGAAAGGTTCCCGTTTCGATGTGCGCCATGTCGAGGTCAGCGATACCGGCAAGGCCCGCCTGAAGAACGACCTTTCCATCGATTGCGTGCCGGTCGACGCCGCTTTGGACGGTGCCGAGGTCGTTATCCTTGCCGTGCCGGATACGGCGATCGGCAAGGTCGCCGCCGGCATCGTCGACAAGCTGAAGGCAGGCACCATGGTCGTCGCTCTCGACGCCGCCGCCCCCTTCGCGGGGCATCTCCCCAAGCGGGAAGACCTCACCTATTTCGTTACCCACCCGTGCCATCCGCCGATCTTCAACGACGAAACCGACATGCAGGCGAAGAAGGATCACTTCGGCGGCCTGTTTGCCAAGCAGCACATCGTATCGGCACTGATGCAGGGGCCGGAGAGCACCTATGCGCTCGGCGAGGAAATCGCCAAGGTCATCTGGGCGCCCGTCATGCGCTCGCACCGCGTCACCGTCGAGCAGATGGCGATGCTGGAACCGGGCCTTTCGGAAACGGTTTGCGCGTCGCTGCTCGTCATCATGCGCCAGGCCATGGATGAATGCATTGCCCGCGGTGTTCCGGCCGAGGCCGCCCGCGACTTCCTTCTGGGTCACATGAACGTGCTCGGCGCCGTTATCTTCAAGGAAGTGGAAGGCGTGTTCTCGGATGCCTGCAACAAGGCGATCGAGTTCGGCATCCCCGCGCTGATGCGCGACGACTGGAAGAAGGTGTTCGAGCCGCAGGAGATTGCGGAAAGCATCCGTCGCATCACCTGATCGACGTCCCCGGGAGGGCGCCGCCCTCCCTTTGCTGCCCTGCCGGGAACAGGGCCTGTTTCATAACTGGGAGGAGACCATGAAACTGACACGCAGACTGACACTTGCAGCCTTCGCCGGTGCGCTAGCCCTGGGAACGGCAATGCCCGTATTCGCCGCCGACCTGATCGCCATCATCACGCCGGCCCACGACAACCCGTTCTTCAAGGCAGAGGCCGTCGGCGCTGAGGCAAAGGCGAAGGAGCTGGGGTACGAAACGCTTGTCATGACGCATGACGACGATGCCAACAAGCAGTCGGAAGTCATCGACACGGCAATCGGCCGCGGTGCCAAAGCCATCATTCTCGACAATGCCGGTGCGGATGCGACGGTAGCTGCCGTCAAGAAGGCCAAGGATGCCGGCATCCCCTCCTTCCTGATCGACCGCGAAATCAACGCCACCGGCGTCGCCGCCGCCCAGATCGTTTCCAACAACTATCAGGGTGCCCAGCTCGGCGCGCAGGAATTCGTCAAGCTCATGGGCGAGAAGGGCAACTATGTCGAGCTCGTCGGCAAGGAATCCGACACCAATGCCGGCATCCGCTCGCAGGGATATCACGATGTCATCGATGATTTTCCGGACCTGAAGCTCGTGGCCAAGCAGTCGGCGAACTGGAGCCAGACCGAAGCCTACGCCAAGATGGAAACCATCCTTCAGGCAAATCCCGACATCAAGGGCGTGATCTCGGGCAACGACACCATGGCGATGGGCGCGATTGCCGCCCTTCAGGCTGCCGGCCGCAAGGATGTGATCGTCGTCGGCTTTGACGGATCGAACGACGTGCGCGATTCCATCAAGGCGGGCGGTATCAAGGCAACGGTGCTTCAGCCTGCCTATGCACAGGCGCAAATGGCCGTGCAGCAGGCCGATGCGTACATCAAGAACAAGACCGTGCCGAAGGAAGAGAAGCAGCTGATGGATTGCGTTCTCATCAACGCCGGCAATGCCGACAAGCTCGAGACTTTCGCGCTGAAGGACTAACGGTCAACCATGCAGTCGCGGAGAGCGTGCTCCACGCTCTCCGCCCTGTTCGTCGAGAGATTGAGGTGCATTGCATGGCGAGGATCGCAGGGGTGATTGCGGCCACATTACTGATCGCGGCGCTACCCGGATGCAAGATCGTCAAGACGCCGACGGCCGAGGAAAAGGCCGCCGCAGAGGCGAAGAACGCTTTCGATCCGGCTGCCCGGGTCGATGCCATCTGGCAGTCCCAGGCGATACCGAGCCTTGAAAAGCGCGCCGGCGACCTGAAAGCGGTGCTGCAGGCCCTTGCCGCCAGCCCGGACGAAGCCGGAGCCAGATACGGCAACCCACGCAAGCAATCCGGCTCGCCATGGACCTATGCCGTGAAGCTGAGCGGCAGGGTAGTCGCGGCCGACACGGCGTCGCGCGCCGCGACGCTGGACGTTGACGTCGACGGAGACGGCAAAGCCGACGCCAAGGTCCAGATCGGACCGGCCATCCGCGGAACGGCGCTTCGCGACGCGCTGGATTTCGTCGATTTCAACAGTTTCAAGAACCAGATCGAATGGGCACAGTTCGGCAAGGCGTTCAATGAAAAGATCAACGCCGCCTTTCTCGGCACCCTTCCTCGCGACGGCCTGGCCGGAAAGACGGTCACCGTCACAGGCGCATTTCCCCAGCCCATGTCGGGCCAATTGCCGCTGGTGACTCCTTCGGCCCTGACATTGGGGCAATGACGATGAACACCGCCTCCGGCAACGACATCATCCTGCGCCTCGAGGAAGTCTCGAAGGTCTATTCCGGCATTGTCGCGGTCAAGCGCGCGAACCTCGAGCTCCATCGCGGCGCCGTCAATGTTCTCGTGGGCGAGAACGGCGCCGGCAAATCGACGCTGATGAAGATCATCGCAGGCGTCGAACGGCCGACGTCCGGCCGCATCCTGCTCGAGGGTAAGGAAGTGTCCTTCGGCAGCCCGGCCGATGCACAGGCGCGCGGCATCGGCATGATTTTCCAGGAGCTCAACCTCTTCGCCAACATGTCGGTCGCCGAGAACATGTTTGCGACGCGGGAGATCACCCGCGGCATTCTCGGCATCGATCACAAGGCTCAGATCGACAAGGCGAATGAGTTCCTCAGGAAACTCGACGCCGACATCAGCGCCGAAACCATGGTCGAGGACCTGCCGATCGGACAGCAGCAGCTGGTCGAAATCGCCAAGGCGATTTCGCTGGATGCCCGCATCCTGATCATGGACGAGCCGACATCGGCGCTTTCCGCCGCCGAGGTCGATGTCCTGTTCAAGGTCATCGCCGAGCTGAAAGCCCAGGGCGTTGCGATCGTCTATATCTCGCACCGGCTGGAAGAACTGATGCGCATCGGCGACTACATCACCGTTCTGCGCGACGGTCAGATTACCGGCCAGGCGATGGTCCGCGATATCGACACGCGATGGATCGTCCGCTCGATGATCGGGTCAGATGCCAAGGACTTTGCCAAATCCAGCAGCCATACCATCGGCAAGGAAGCCTTTCGTGCCGAGGACATCAGCTTGCCGAGACGCACCGGCGGCCTCGCCGTCGATCATGTTTCGCTTTCCGTACGTGCCGGCGAGATACTCGGAATATACGGCCTGATGGGGGCCGGCCGCAGCGAATTCTTCGAATGCGTCATGGGCCGGCATACGCATTCCACCGGGCGGATCTACGTCGATGGCGTTGAGGTTCGCGCGCAGGATACGACCAGACGCATCCGGCGCGGCCTGGCCCTGATCCCCGAAGATCGCCAGCGCGAGGGTTTGGTGCAGGTCCTGTCCATCGCCAGCAATCTGACGCTTGCCAGCCTCGGCCGTTTCACCCGTCTGTTCGTCCACATCGATGCGGCGGCGGAAAAGAGCGCCATTCGCGACATGATCCGCGACCTTTCGATCAAGGCGCCCAATCCCGATTTCGAGGTCACATCCATGTCCGGCGGCAATCAGCAGAAGGTCGTCATCGGCAAGGCGCTCATGACCGACCCGAAGGTGCTGTTGATGGACGAGCCGAGCCGCGGCATCGATGTCGGCGCAAAGGCCGACGTCTTTCGCACCATGCGCCGGCTTGCCGGCAAGGGACTGGCAATCCTGTTTTCGACATCGGACCTTGAAGAGGTCATGGCTCTTTCTGACCGCATCGCAGTGCTCAGCAACGGCAAGCTCGTGACCGTGCTCGACAGAAGCGAAGCGACGGAAGAGGCCATCATCGCGGCATCCGCCGAGGGACACGGACACAAAGGGAAACTCGCGTCATGACGGCAGATACGTCCTCCGGCCTTGCGGCCAACCGCTCGAACGGCTCTGTTCTCCTGACGGTGATGAAGCTCAGGACCTTCATTGCGCTGTTTGCGGTGATTATCTTCTTTGCGATCTTCGCGCCGAATTTCACCTCGACCGCCAACATCATCCTGATGTCGAAGCATGTCGCGCTCAACGCCTTTCTCGCCATGGGCATGACCTTCGTGATCGTGACCGGCGGCATCGACCTCTCGGTCGGTTCGATCGTCGGTCTCTGCGGCATGGTGGCAGGCGCCCTTATCCTGAACGGCATAGATCTGCCGATCGGATACACCGTCTACTTCAACATCTACGAAATCATTCTCATCACCCTGGCCGTCGGGCTGCTGATCGGCCTCATCAACGGCCTGCTTATCACCAAGCTCAACGTCGCGCCTTTCATCGCCACGCTCGGAACGCTCTATGTCGCCCGCGGCCTTGCGCTCCTGTCCTCGGATGGGCAGACTTTTCCCAATCTGGTCGGGCGGTCGGAATACGATACGACCGGCTTCGACGTCTTCGGCGCCGGCCGGCTGCTGGGTCTTCCGGTTTCCATCTGGATCCTGATCGTACTCGCGCTGATCGCCGCGTATGTCGCACGCTCGACGCCGATCGGGCGGCATATCTTCGCCGTGGGCGGAAACGAGCGCGCCGCGCGCATGTCCGGCATCCGGGTCGATGTGGTCAAGATTTTCGTCTACATGTTCTCGGGGCTTTGCGCTGCCATCGTCGGCATCGTCATATCGTCGGAGCTGATGGCGGCGCATCCCGCGACCGGCGAAAGCTTCGAGCTGAATGCGATCGCGGCGGCCGTGCTCGGCGGCACCTCCATGTCGGGCGGCCGCGGCACCATCGGCGGTACGATCATCGGCGCCTTCGTGATCGGCATCCTTTCGGACGGCCTTGTGATGATGGGCGTGTCATCCTTCTGGCAGATGGTCATTAAAGGATTGGTCATCATCGTCGCCGTGGTCGTGGATCAGGCGCAGCGGCGTCTCCAGCAGCGCGTAACTCTCATGCAAATGGCAAAGGCAGGCTGAAATGGCAGGACTCAAGGGCGCATTGATCGGTTGCGGCTTCTTCGCGATCAATCAGATGCACGCGTGGAAAGACGTCAGGGGCGCTGATATCGTCGCGATCTGCGATCGTGACCCAGAGCGTCTTAAGATCGTCGGCGACCAGTTCGGCATCGAGCGCCGCTACACGGATGCCGCCACGATGTTTGCCGACGGCGGCTTCGATTTCGTCGATATAGCCACGACCGTGCAGAGCCACCGCGCCCTGGTGGAAATGGCTGCCGCTCACAAGATCCCGGCGATCTGCCAGAAGCCGTTCGCAAAGACGCTGAACGATGCCAAGTCGATGGTCGCTATCTGCGCGCAGGCCGGCGTGCCGCTGATGGTGCATGAAAACTTCCGATGGCAGACGCCCATTCAGGCGGTCAAGGCCATCCTGCAGTCGGGGGCGATCGGCGAACCTTTCTGGGGCCGCTTCTCCTTTCGCTCCGGCTACGACGTTTTCTCGGGCCAGCCCTATCTGGCCGAGGGAGAGCGCTTCATCATCGAGGATCTGGGCATTCACACGCTCGATATCGCCCGCTTCATCCTCGGCGACGTCACATCGCTCACGGCCCGCACCAAGCGGGTCAATCCGAAGATCAAGGGCGAGGATGTCGCCACCATCCTGCTCGACCATGAGAACGGCGCAACATCGATCGTCGACGTCAGCTACGCCTCCAAGCCCGCCGTGGAGCCGTTCCCCGAGACGCTGATCGAGCTCGACGGCACGAAGGGCACGCTCCGGCTGTCGCAGGGCTATCGCCTCGAGGTCAACGGCCCCGACGGCATTGCCGTTTCCGATGCCTCGCCGCAGCTTCTGCCCTGGGCCTCGCGTCCATGGCACAACATTCAGGAGAGCGTCCTGGCGATCCAGCAGCATTGGACAGACCGCCTCGCCGATGGCGGCGAGACCTCCACCTCCGGCGCAGACAATCTCAAGACCTTCGCGCTCGTCGAGGCCGCCTATGAGAGCGCCGCCAGCGGCCGCGCGGTCGATATCGTTGCGATGCTGCAATGACGACCGAGAGCGACACGTTTCAGTTCTACGGCACGCGCGAGGCGGAGACGCCGCCGGTGCGGCTGAGCGCCGGCAAGCTGGCCGCCGATTTCAAGGACGGTAATCTGCGGACCATCTGTTATGACGGCGTCGAGGTCCTGCGGGCCGTCTCCTACCTCGTTCGCGATCGCGATTGGGGCACCTATGCGCCCGCCATCGGCGACCTGCGGATCGATCAGGGGCAAGACGCCTTCTCCGTCTCCTATGTCGCGCGTTGCGCGGGGCCTCTGAACACGGATCTCGCCGTCGATGTGCGGATCACGGCCGAGGCGGGCGGCGCGCTCGTCTTCGAAGCGGAAGCCCTCTCCGCCACCGGCTTCGAGACCAATCGCTGCGGCTTCTGCATCCTGCATCCGATCGTCGGCCTCGCGGGCATGCCGGCATCGGTGGAGCATGTCGATGGCAGCTGCCGGGACACCCGCTTTCCCGACCTGATCGAGCCATGGCAACCTTTCAAGGACATGCGGGCGATCACCCATCGCGTAATGCCGGACGTGACGGCACAATGCCGTATGGAAGGCGACACATTCGAAATGGAAGACCAGCGCAACTGGTCCGACGCATCCTACAAGACCTATGTTCGCCCGCTTGCCCTGCCCTGGCCCTACCGCATCCCGGCCGGCGAGCCCATGCGGCAGAGGATCGTTCTCACGGTAGAGGATATCCGATCTTCGCCGGCCGTATCGGCTAAAGTTGCGGATACGGGTCCGGTCACGCTGAGCCCGGGGACGAAGTCCGGCAGGATGCCTGCAATCGGGCTTGTCATCACCCCCGAAGAGGTCGGGGCGACGCTTGCCGCCCGTGATCGCCTTAGCGAAATCGCGCCGCAGGAATTGCTGTTTCACTTCGATCCCGACGCCGGCCATGGCGCGGAGGTTTTAAAATCCTTCGCCGCGATCAAGGCGGTTCATGCCGGCCGATCGACATTGGAAATCGCATTGACGTGTCGCCAAGCTCCGCTTGACGAAGCACGGCAGATCGCGACCTGGATGCGCGACGCCGGCTTCAGGCCGGATGCGATCGTCATATCGCCGTCGGTCGACCGGCAATCGACGCCTCCCGGCAGCAAATGGCCCGAGTGCCCGCCTCTTGAAGAGGTCTATGCCGCCGCTCACGCCGCCTTTCCCGGCATGCGCCTCGGCGGCGGCATGCTGAGCTATTTCACAGAACTCAATCGCAAACGCGTTCCTGCCGACAGCCTCGACTTCATCACCCACTGCACCAACCCGATCGTTCATGCGGCCGACGATCTCAGCGTCATGCAGACACTCGAAGCATTGCCGTTCATCACCCGCTCCGTGCGCGCCATTTACGGAGATAGGCCTTATCGCATCGGCCCCTCGACCATCCCCATGCGGCAGAACCCTTACGGCAGCCGGACGATGGACAATCCCAACGGCGGACGCATCGCCATGGCGAATGCCGACCCTCGGCACAATGCCCGCTTCGGCGCGGCCTTTGCGCTTGGCTATGCCGCCCGCGTGCTCGATGCGGACTTGGAGTGCCTGACGCTTTCGGCGCTGACGGGCCCCTTCGGGCTGATCGCGGCGGAAAACGAACCGTCGGCAGCAGGAACGGCGCGACCGCTTTTCAACGCTGTCGCGAGCCTGTCTCGTCTCGCCGGCAGCCGGTGGCAGGAATGCCTCTCGTCCGATCCGGCCGCGATCCTCTCCTTCGTCATGGAGCAGCCCGAAGGGCCGCGCCAGCTCCACCTGGTCAACATCACCCCCATCAGGCAACAGGTCGAGCTTGAGGGGCTCCGCCCGGTGAAGCAGCCCGGAAACACGAGGCTTGCACTTGATGCCTATACCGCCGCTTCCGTAACTTTGATGGATTGACCTTCACCCGCAGACGCGCATGTTACTTCCAACAATCGCAATGATTTGGGAGAACTGCGTGAAGACGAAGAAGCTGATTAACGAAGGCGCGGCCGCCGTGGATGAGATGCTGGCCGGGGTACTGGCCGCTCATCCGCGCCATCTCCGCGCCGTTGAAGGATCGCCGCGCTCGATCGTGGCGACCCATGGCCCGCGGGCCGGCAAGGTCGGCCTGGTCATCGGCGGCGGCTCGGGGCACGAGCCGACGTTCCTCGGTTTTGTCGGCAAGGGGTTGGCGGATGCCGCCGCAATCGGCAACGTCTTCGCTTCGCCGCCGCCGGACCCGATCATCGAATGCGCCAAGGCCGCGGACGGCGGCGCCGGCGTGCTGTTCATGTACGGCAATTATGCCGGCGACGTCATGAATTTCGACATGGCGGCGGAAATGCTTGCCATGGACGATATCGAGGTGCGAACCGTCCTGACGACGGACGACATCGCCTCTGCGCCGGCCGCGCAGAAAGAGCGCCGCCGCGGCGTTGCTGGCAATGTCTTCATCTTCAAGGCAGCCGGTGCTGCCTGCGATCTGATGTATGGTTTCGACGACGTCGAGCGGCTGGCCCGCCGGGCGAACGAGCGCACCTATACGATGGGCGTCGCGCTCTCCCCCTGCTCGCTGCCGCAGACGCGCAAGCCGAACTTCGAAATCGGCGCCGACGAGATGGAAATCGGCATGGGCATCCACGGCGAGCCCGGCGTTGCCCGCGGCCCGATGAAATCGGCGGATGAGGTGACGATCGAGCTTGCCGGCAAGATTCTCGAGGAGATGAGGCCGGCCCGCGGGGACCGCGTCGCCGTGCTCGTCAACTCCCTCGGCTCGACGCCGTTGATGGAGCTCTACATCATGATGCGCAAACTCAAGGCGATGCTCGACGATGCCGGCCTCGTCATCCATCTATCGCTGGTGGGGAACTACTGTACGTCCCTGGAAATGGCCGGCGCCTCGATCACCCTCATGCACCTGGACGACGAATTGCAGCGGCTGATCGATCATCCCTGCGATTGCGCGATGTTCCGCTCCGGCGAGGCGCTGCAATGACGACGATTGATACGGAAGAGCTGAAGGCGCTGTTTGCGCGGATCGCCGTGGCGATGGCGCATGAGAAAGATCGCCTCTGCGAGCTGGATGGAGTGATCGGCGACGCCGATCACGGTATCGCCATGGAACTTGGCTTTGCCGCCGCCGCCAAGGCAGTCTCGGAACTGGATTCGGCTACGGCCGATCCGACGCTGGTTTTCAACACGGCCGCCAAATCCTTTCTCAATGCGGTCGGCGCATCGTCCGGGCCGCTGTATGCGACCGCTCTGATGCGTGCGGGTGCAGTAGCCAAGGGCAAGACGGCACTGAACGACGGCGATATCGTCGATATAGTCTCGGCCTTTGCCAAGGGCATTCAGGACCGGGGCAAGGCGGAGATCGGCGAGAAGACCATGGTCGATGCATGGGTGCCGGCCGCAGCAGCCTGTCGTGCTGCGCGAGATCAGGGGCTTTCGCTTGCACAATGCCTGATAGCCGCCTTGCAGGCCGGCGAAGCCGGAGCGGAAGCGACGAAGGATATGATCGCGGCAAAAGGCCGGTCGTCGCGGCTTGGCGATCGGGCGCTGGGGCATATCGATCCGGGAGCGGCTTCGGCCGTGATCGTCATATCTTGCCTGAAGGATCAGTTCACATCTGAATAATGATTACCTCATTATACCAGTTGACATGTTGACGACGATTTGTCAAAACCGCCCTCAGCTTTGCTCAGAGGAGGACGGGAGATGGCTATCAACTCCAATTATGCGCGCTGGTTCGGTGCTGCCGCGATCGCTGCGGCAGCTTTTTCGGCAACCAATGTCGCCGCGGAAGATCTGACGCTATGGACGCTGAACTTCGATAACGGGGGCGCCAATACCGCCCTCAAGAAAGTGGCGACGGACTTCGAGGCCGCCAATCCCGGCACCCACATCGAAATCGTCCAACGCGGCGTCGATGAGCACAAGACCGCGCTTCGCGTCGCCGCCGGCTCCAGCAAGGGGCCGGACATTTATTTCAGCTGGGCCGGGTTGGGCCTGGGCGGCGAATATGTGAAGGCGGGCCTGTCTCTGCCGCTCGACAAATACTACACGCAGTACAAGTGGAGCGACGAGCTGCTTCCCTCTGCCGCCGCCTTTGCCGATCTCTATCCCGGCGGCAAGCACGGCGTTCCCTTCACCTTCAAGGGCGAAGCGATCTACTACAACAAGAAGCTCTTCCAGAAGGCCGGCATCACCGAGGAGCCGAAGACCTACGAGGACCTGCTGGCCGCTGCCGAAAAGCTCAAGGCCGCGAAAATCCCGGCCTTCACCTTTGGCGGTTCGGTCAATTGGCACGTCATGCGCCTGATGGACGTGCTGCTCGAAACCAAATGCGGCGCCGACAAGCATGATGCGCTCATGGCCATGAAGGCCGACTGGACCAAGGAGCCCTGCGCGACCGACGCTTTTGCCGAATTCGCCAAATGGACCAAGGACTACACGCTGAAGCCCTTCATGGGCATCAGCAACCAGCAATCCTACACGCTGTTCGTCGCCGGCCGCGCCGCGATGATGCTGGAAGGCGACTGGCTCGTCAGCCAGTTGAGCGGCAGCAAGGTCAACCTCGACGATTACGGTGTCGTGCCGTTCCCGACTAATACGAACCGCCTCTACGGTTTTGCCGAGTACAACTACATCAGCACCAAGAGCAAGAACCCCGATCTTGCCGCGAAATTCCTCGACTATTTCCTGTCGACGAAGGTGCAGCAGGATCTCGTCGGACAGATCAGCTCGATCTCGGTCAACAAGAACGTCCAGTATACCGACCAGAAGCCGCTTGAGGCGAAATGGCTTGAGATCTTCAAGACCTACAGCAAGGTCTACATGAATGGCGACCAGGCATTCCCGCTTGACGTGACGACCGAATACTTCCGGGTGATCAACGATGTCGCCTCCGGCAACATCCAGCCGGCGGACGCCGCCAAGCAGCTGCAGACCTTCATTTCGGGCCGCACCTGATCGATCGAGGGGGGCCGCCATCCGATTGCCAATCGCGGCGGACGGCTTCCCTCACCTTCATGCCGACGCGTCAGCCGCCGGGAGCAATCAGAATGTCATTCCGCAATCGAACACATGATCCCCGCGTTCAGGCCGCGATCCTGCTTGCTCCGGCCATGCTGATCTACGCGATTTTCGCGCTTTATCCGATGCTGAACGTGGTGGTGCTGAGCTTCCAGAAGTGGAATGGCCTCGATCCGCAGCGTCCTTTCGTCGGCCTGGCCAACTATCAATACATCTTCACGCAGGACCCCGTCTTCTGGGTCGCCTTCCGCAACACGGTGATCTGGACGATCATGTGCGTGATCTTTCCGCCGCTGGTCGGGCTGCTGTTGGCGCTCAGCCTCAATCAGAAGCTTTTCGCCCGCAATACCTTTCGCGCCATCTTCTATCTTCCCGTCATCATTGCGCCGATCGCGGTCGCGACCATGTGGAAGTGGATGTACGACCCCTTCTTCGGCCTCTTCACCGAAATCCTGACCTCCATGGGCCTGCAGGACTGGATCCAGGACTGGCTGGGCGACAAGGATATCGCGCTCTATTCGGTCTTCGTCGCCTATCTCTGGCAGTCCGTCGGCTTTTCCATGGTGCTGTTTCTCGCAGGCCTGCAGAACGTTTCGCAGACGCTGGTCGAGGCCGCGCGCATCGATGGCGCCGGGCGCTGGAACATCTTCCGCTACGTGACGCTGCCCGCGCTTCGCACCACGCTGACCATCGTACTGGTACTCTCGGTCATCTCATCGCTGAAAGCCTTCGACATCGTCTATGGCCTGACGGGCGGCGGTCCGGCGCAATCCACGCAGATGCTGGCGCTGTGGGCCTTTACGCAGGCCATGCAGATCTTCGATTTCGGCCGCGGCGCCGCGATCTCCGTCGTCCTGCTGCTCATCACCATGGCCATCGTCATCCCCTACCTGCGCTGGACGCAAAAGCATGAGGAGGCCGAACAATGACGGCAGCATCGGCCACATCCATGTCGGACGGCTTCGAGGCCATTGCTCCGGCAAAGCGCAAGCGGGACCCCGTCCTGATCGGCCTGTGGATCGCGCTGCTCATCGTTGCCGCGATATGGCTGGCGCCCTTCATCTTCATCGTCTTCACCTCGCTGAAGACGCAGGCTGACGTGACGTCGACCGGCGCCTTCATGCCGCCGCTCGATCCGGCCTTCGAGAATTATTCGAGCGCCTGGGGCCGCGGCAACTTTGCCAGCGCCTTCCTGAACAGCGCCATCATTACCGTGATCAAGGTGCCGCTCGGCCTCATCCTGTCGGCGATGGCAGCCTATGCGCTTGCCAAGATCCGCCTGAGGTTCGGGAAATTGCTGCTGCTCGCCGTCGTCTTCGGCACCATGATCCCGTTCCAGGTCATGCTGGCGCCGCTGTTTACGCTGGTCAACTCGCTCGGCCTGATCGACACCTATCCCGGCGTGATCCTGCCCTACATCGCCTTCGGCGTTCCCTATCAGGTCTTCATTCTGCACGGTTTCTTCAGAGGCATTCCGAAGGAGCTGTCGGAGGCTGCCCTGATCGACGGCGCGAGCCATTTCACCATCTTCCGCCGCATATTCCTGCCGGTCTGCCTGCCGGTACTCGCAGCACTGCTGATCCTGGACTTCGTTTCCACATGGAACGAGTTCGCAATGGCGCTCGTGCTGCTGCAGGACCAGCATATGTGGACGCTGCCGCTGGGGCTCATGTCCTTCCAGGGGCAGTTTTCCAATGATTACGGCCAGTTGAACGCCGCCATCGTCATGACCGTGCTTCCGGCCACCATCGTTTACCTGATCTTCCAGCGCTACTTCGTCTCCGGCCTCACCTCCGGCGCGGTCAAGGGCTGAGCGGTCGAACCATCCATACATCTTTCGAGGAGAATATCATGTCCAACGCGTCCGTCGAAAAATGGGGAGTCTTCGAAGCGGCCTTCGACGGCCCTTCGGGCGGCAACCCCTATCTCGATGTGGCATTCGATGCCGTTTTCAGCCAGAACAGCCGCGAGGTCCGCGTGCCCGGCTTCTATGACGGCGACGGCGTCTATCGCGTTCGCTTCATGCCCGATAACGAAGGCGAATGGTCCTTCCTCACGCGCTCGAAGACGGCAGAGCTTGATGGCAAGACCGGTTCCTTCATCGCGACCAAGCCTTCCGAAGGCAACCATGGCCCGGTGCACGTTCACAACAAGTTCCATTTCGCCTATGCCGACGGCAAGCCTTTCCTCTCGTTCGGCACGACCTGCTATGCCTGGACGCATCAGCCGCTCGACATGCAGGCACAGACCCTCGAGACATTGAAAAAGTCGCGCTTCAACAAGATCCGCATGGGCGTCTTCCCCAAGGACTACCCCTACAATGTCAACGAGCCGCTCTATGCCTGCTTCGAAAAGGGCGCCGACGGCAAGGAGGATTTCGACAGGCCGAACCCGGTTCTCTTCCGCCATTTCGAGCGCCAAGTCGCAGCCCTTTGCGATCTTGGCATCGAAGCCGACATCATCATGTTCCACCCCTACGATCGCTGGGGTTATGCCGACATGTCGGCCGAGCAGGATTTCCGCTATGTCGCCTATCTCGCCGCTCGCCTTGCCGCCTATCGCAATGTCTGGTGGGCGCTCGCCAACGAGTATGACTTCCTTCTCGACAGCAAGCCGCTGCAGCAGTGGGACCGCTATTTCCATATTCTCGAAGAGAACGATCCCTACGGCCATCTGAAATCCATCCATAACGGCGAGCCGACGATGAACTTCGATCATCGCAAGCCGTGGGTGACGCATACCTGCATCCAGAACTGGGACGTGAAGCGCACGCAGGAATGGCGCGAAGCCTATGGCAAGCCCGTCGTCAACGACGAGCCGGAATATGAAGGCAACATCATCCAGTCCTGGGGCAACCTGACGCCACAGGAGCTGGTGCATCGCTTCTGGATCACGGTAACGCGCGGCGGCTATGCCGGCCATGGCGAAACCTATTCGCATCCGCAGGATCTGATCTGGTGGGCCAAGGGCGGCGAGCTGCGCGGCGAGGCATGGCAGCGCATCGGCTTCCTGCGCGACCTTGTGGAACAGGATGTCGTCAACGGCCTTGAGCCCATGGCCTCGTTCGGCGAATGGCCGTGGACGCGCGTTTCCGGCGCTCGCGATGGTGATGTCAGCTACATCTATCTCGGCGAGCACCAACCCGTCATCTGGTCCACCGGTCTGCCCAAGGACGGAACCGATTATGACGTCGACATCATCGACACCTGGGAGATGACGATCACGCCGGCGAAGAAGGTGGAAGCGCCGATCCCGCATCCGACGCGCCACGGCGCGGTCGTGCGCGGCGGCAAGGCCGATGCGGCCTTCGGCGTGGAGCTGCCCGGCAAGCCATACCAGGCGCTCCGTATCCGCAAGAAGCACTGATCGACCTTGAAGGGAAGAATGTCATGTCCGGATTAACCATCAAGAACGTCAGGAAGTCCTACGGCACGGTAAACATCATCCATGGCGTCGATGTCGAAATCTCGGACGGCGAATTCGTCATTCTCGTCGGCCCCTCGGGCTGCGGCAAGTCGACGCTGCTGCGCATGATTGCCGGGCTGGAGGATATTAGCGGCGGAGAAATCTCGATCGGCGGCCGGGTCGTCAACGACCTGCCGCCGAAGGATCGCGACATCGCCATGGTGTTCCAGAACTACGCGCTCTATCCGCAGATGACGGTGGCGCAGAACATGGGCTTCGCGCTGCAGCTTGCCGGCGCGAAACGTGCCGAGATCGATGAGAAGGTCGGCGAGGCCGCCAAGATACTCGGGCTGCAGCCGTTGCTGGAGCGCAAGCCCGCCCAGCTCTCCGGCGGCCAGCGCCAGCGTGTCGCCATGGGCCGCGCCATCGTGCGCGACCCCAAGGTGTTTCTCTTCGACGAACCGCTTTCCAACCTGGATGCCAAGCTGCGCGTGAAGATGCGCGCCGAAATCAAGGCCCTGCATCAGCGCCTGAAGACGACCATCGTCTACGTGACCCACGATCAGATCGAAGCCATGACCATGGCGGACAAGATCGTCGTGCTGCAGGGCGGAAAGGTGGAGCAGATCGGCTCGCCGCTCGAACTTTACGACCGGCCGAAAAATGTCTTCGTCGCCGGCTTCCTCGGTTCGCCGGCCATGAATTTCGTCGAGGGCAAGCTGGACGGCGGCGCGGCACCGGCGCTGGTGCTGCCCACCGGCACCCGCATCGAACTTTCCCGCGCTCCCGCTCAGTCGGAGGGCCGAGAAATCGTTCTGGGCATACGTCCGGAAGATATTTCCCTTGCGGCGGAAGGCGGCGTTGCCGCAACTGTCACGGTCGTCGAGCCGACCGGCTCGGAAACGCATGTCGCGCTCGATCTGCAAGGCAGGGAACTGACCTGGGTGATGCGAGAACGGGCCGAACTGACGCCGGGCCAGACGATTCAAATCTCGCTTAAGACCCCGAACCTTCACTTCTTCGACAAGGTCAGCCAGCAACGGCTTTAAATTGGTTCCGCGTTTCGTGGAACCGATCTATCTCTTTGTTTTTACGTGATTCCTGACGGAAAGCCGCTACGGCCTTTTCCTGAATTTGCTTTAGCGCTGAAGCGCCGGCTGACGCAGACAGGTCAGCTGGCCATGCGCCTTTGCGATCCGTTGATGATCGAAAAGATCCGCTTGACGAAGGCATCGCCATCGAACTGCCTGGCCGCTCCCTCGGTCACATGAACGGGGCGATCGAATATGAAGGCTTCGATGTTGACGACGGGCAGGTTCAGGCGGCTGCGCACCTGACCGATCATCGCCGTGTGAGTGACCACGATCTGGCAGCCGCCCGTATCGTACCACGCCTGAAGAGCTGCCGTCGGTATCGCCGACACCGTCAATCCCCGCTGCGAGAGAACCGAACCGATGCGCGCGGCGACTTGCTGATTGTCGAGACAGATCAGCACGTCGGTCTGCGAATGGGACGGTGCATAGTTAGCCAGCATCAAGCAACCTCTCGTTAATCACCAACCGAATATAATGATTCGCGGCGTAACAGGGTGTTATAACTTGTTACATTTTATTTCAGAACGATGACCGCCTTGGCCGATGTCGACTGATCCACTGGCTTGATATTATACTTTAAATTCTGGCTGTAATATGTTGATATAATGGCAGGTCCCGCACATTAAGCGAGACCTGCGTCTGTTCCGTTAAAGTTACCTGGCAAAGCGCTCCGGCCGAAAGGCCGCCAGCAGCGGGTGACGTTTGCCGGTGGCGATCTCGTCGGCAAGCAGTTCGCCGGCAATCAAGCCGAGCGTGGCGCCGCTATGGCTGAAGGCAACGAAATAGCCAGGTATCGCCTGCAACTCGCCGAAAACAGGTTCGCCGTCGCCCGGAATGGGTTTGGGGCCGACGCCGTAATCGCCGATTTCGAGCTTCGGGTTCCCCTCCAGCACCTTCGAAGCTTCCAGCAACAGACCTTCGAGCGTCGAAGGCTTGATCTCGTAGCTGCCGTCGGCATTCACGATCACCTCCTCCTCGGACCAGGCCGAGTCGAGGGCAAAGGCACCGTCCGGCGTCGGGCGGATTGCGACGCGCGGCGTGTTCAGCACGGCTTTCAGCGCATGTTTGATCGGCTTTGTCCTGACGAGAAGTGCTATGGGCGTATCGTCGCCGATATGCTGGCCGGCTTGCGCGACGATCGCCGGCACCTCGCCGCCGGCGGCCAGCAGCACGGCATCGGCTGGCCAGACGGCGCCATTCGCAGTGGTGACGCCCTGGGCGCGACCATCTTCCACATTGATCGCAGCCCGGCCGGCGTCGGTGACGATCTCGCCGCCCAAGGCGCGGAACTCGTCGGCAAGAACGCCGATCAATGACGGCAGGTCGACCCAGCCCTCGCCCGGATTGAAAATCGCACCCTGCCTCGTGACGGAGCTCGGATCGACGCCCGGTGTCGTCCCGGCAACCTGATCCGCCTTCAACAGCAAGGCATGATAGCCAAGATCGCGCTCGTAATCGAAGACCGCGGCAATATCGTTGCCGGCATCGTCCGCATCCCAGGTCAGGCCGCCGGCGAAGCGCAACCATGCCGCATCCGGATATTTGGCGGACAGCGTACGATAGCGGTCGATACCGGCCAGGCGCAGGCGATGATACGCATCGGAGCGGCGCCGGGCCGAATTGAGCCAGGCGAGCGAGCGGCCCGATGCACCGTTTGCCAGCGGGCCATCGTTGATCAGGGTGGTCTGAATGCCGAGCCGCGCAAGATGAACGGCTGTGGAAACCCCGAAGATACCGCCGCCGACGACAACGACTTTCGAAGGACGAGTGGGAGCATGCATGTTGGAAAACCTTGTCAGTGGTGGATGTTGTGATCGAGGGACCGCCGGAAATCCGCCGGCCCGCGTGTGTCAGAGAACCTCGGCGAGGAAGCGCTTCAGCCGTTCGCTTTGCGGATTGTCGAAAATCCGTTGCGGCGGGCCCGCTTCGACAATGCGGCCCTCATCCATGAAGACGACCTGATCGGCCACCTTGCGGGCGAATCCCATTTCGTGCGTGACGACAGCCATGGTCATGCCCTGGCGTCCAAGGTTGGCCATCAGGTCGAGAACCCCCTTCACCAGCTCGGGATCGAGTGCGCTCGTGACCTCGTCGAACAGAACCACCTCCGGGTCCATGGCAAGTGCCCGGGCGATGGCGACGCGCTGCTGCTGGCCGCCGGAAAGCCCGGCGGGCCGGTGATCCTTGCGGCTTGCGAGCCCCACTTCGGCGAGACGGGTCTCGGCAACCCTGCGCGCCTCGGCCTTGGGCATCTTCTTGATCTTCGTCAGCGACAGCATGACGTTTTCAAGTGCGGTATGGTCCGGAAAGAGGTTGAAATGCTGGAATACCATGCCGACACGTCGGCGCAGGCTTTCCGGCTTCATTCCCAGAATGCTCTCGTTATCGAGCTGAATGTCGCCACGCTTCGGCTCGACAAGCCTGTTGAGGCAGCGCAGCAGCGTCGACTTGCCCGAGCCGGACGGCCCGATGATGCATGTGACGGTGCCCCGGGCAATATCGAGATCGATGCCCTTCAGCACTTCGAGATCGCCGTAGGACATGCTGAGATCGCGAATCCTGACAGCCCCGCCCTTGAAGCGTGGAGCGCCCGCATTGCCTGGCGCCTGCGTGCCCGAAGCGGCCTCCAGCTCGCCGACTTCGACAAGGCCGCTGGTGGCGCCGGAGCTGCGCCCCTGTCGCCCGAGACGCAGACGCGTATCGATATAGTTGACGAGGTGGGTGAGCGGAACCGTGATGATCAGATAGAAGATGCCGGCCAGCAGCAAAGGCGAGAGATTACCGGTGACGACGGCCTGATCCTGCCCGACGCGGAAAATCTCGCGTTCCGAGGCCAGCAGCCCCAGAAAATAGACAAGACTCGAATCCTTGACGTTGCCGATGAATTGGTTGACGAGAGCCGGCAGGACACGCCGCACGCCTTGGGGAATGATAATCAGCCGCATCCCCTGCCCGTAACTCATGCTGAGGGCGCGGCAGGCTTCCAGCTGTCCACGCTCGACGCTTTGAATGCCGGATCGGAAAATCTCGCCGATATAAGCCCCGGCGATCAGGCTGAGTGCGATGATGCCGAGCGGAAAGGGCGACGGACCGAAAAGCTCGCGGCCGATGCGGGCAAACCCCTGGCCGATGATCAGGATCGTGACGATCGCCGGCAAACCGCGAAAGATATCGGTGTAGATACGCGCCGGCAGACGCAGCCAACGCGATTGCGAGATGCCCATCACGGCCAGCACCATGCCGATGACGACGCCAAGAACGGTGGACGCCGCGGCCAGGATGAGGGTGTTCTTCAGTCCCACCGTGATCATGCTCGGCAGGACTTCTGCCATCGCATTCCAGTCAAGGAAGCTGCGACGGAGGTTTTCAAGCCAATCCATTCAATTCCCCATGAAATTCGTCAGGCGGATCGATGCCGCCGCCCGGCAGGCCGGGCGGCGGGACGGCCTTACTTCTTGGGAAGATATTGATCGGGCATCGGCGAGCCGGGGAACCACTTTTCATAGAGCGTCTTCCAGGTTCCGTCCTGCATCGCTTCATGCAGCGCCTTGTTGAGCGCCAGACGGAAGGCGTCGTTGCCCTTCCTGACGACGAAGCCCGCGGGCGCGTCGAACGACGGAATGTTCACCGCGATCTTCAGCCCGGGATAGCGCTCGCCATATTGCTTGGCCGCTTCGTAGTCGAGGAAGTGCGCATCGATGGTGCCGTTGTTCAGTGCCGCCACGGCGGAATTGTTGTCCGGGAACTTCACGAGATCCGTGCCGGTGAAGTTCTTCGTTGCATAGCCTTCCTGCAACGTCCCCTGCACGACGCCGAGGCGCTTGCCCTTGAGGCCGCTCGCATCCTTGATCGAGGCATCCGATGTCAGGACCGAAAGATAGCCGGCAAGATAGCCGTCCGAGAAATCGACGGTCTTCTTACGTGCATCGGTGGTTCCGATCGCGGCCACCGCAACATCGAAGCGCTGGTTGGCCACCGACGGCAGCAGAGCCGAGAACTCCTGGCCGGTAAACGTCACCTTGTCCTTCGGAAAGCCCATGCGGGAGACGACATTGAGGAAGAGCTCGATGTCGAAACCGGTGAATTGTCCGTCGGCCGTCGTGAAGGTATAGGGCTTGGCGTCACCCATGGTTCCCACGCTGATGACGTTCGGGTCGATCAGATTATAGGGGTTTTCGGCGGCAACCGCCGGACCGACGCTCGCCGCGACGAGGTAAGCCAGCGCTCCGACGCGCAGAGGCGCGGCGATGGCCGAGAAAATGCGGGATATTTTCATGTTCGTTCTCCGCTCTGAAGGATGCTCTTGTCGGCATTCACACATGCTCGCCCACAACCCCACCCTGTTTGTAGATAGGGATTATCTGGACAAGAGACCGGTCTCATATATAAAGAGACCGGTCTCAATTGATATTTGTTAACTTGAGATTGACCGCCCGTCAACAACTCTTGTAGTCGTCATCCAATGGAAGAGCCCCTCACCCCGAAACGCTCCGTTACAGTTGCCGATGTTGCCAGAGCAGCGAATGTCTCGAAGGCTACCGCGGCGCGAGTGCTCGGCGGCTACGGCGTCGTCAGCGACAAGGTTCGCGAACAGGTGCTTGCGGCCGCCTCAGCGCTCGAATATCGGCCGAACGAACTCGCCCGCAGCATGACGACGGGTAAATCCGGCATTATCGGCGTTGTCGTCGGCGACATCGAGAACGCCTTCTTCAGCCTTGCCGTCCGCGGCATCAGCGACGTTGCGCGCATGGCGGGTTTCAATGTCATCATCGCCAATTCCGGCGAGGAGCTCGATACGGAAAAATCGGCGGTGGACCTGCTCATCGGCAAGCGCGTCGATGGGCTGATCGTGACGCCGGCTCGATGCGACCGGATGGAACATCTCCGCGATATACGCCGCGTCGGCGTGCCTCTGGTTCTCTTTGACAGAAGCATCCCGGAACTCGGCGTCGATTCCGTGACGGGCGACGATTTCGACGCCGCGGTGACGGCCGCTCGCCACCTTCTCGACATGGGGCATCGGCGAATTGCCTATATATCGGCGATGGATGCGGAGAGCGAGTTTCTCAGCAGCAGCCGGACCCTTTCCAATTCGGCGGTGCGCGAGCGCGTCGATGGTGTATTGAAAGCGCAGGCCGGCACAAGCATCGAAGAAAGTCGGCACTACGTACGGCTTGGCGCCACCAACCAGCCAAGGACAGACGCCGTCGTCAAGCGCCTGTTGCAGGATGCGGCGCCGCCGACGGCCCTCATCGCATCCGACAGCCTCGTCGGCCTGCGGGTGTTCAAAACGCTGCAGACGCTCGGCTTGTCCATACCACGCGACATCTCGATGATTTCTTTTCTGGATGCCGACTGGACGACCGTTACGACGCCGCCGATCACCGTAGTCGACCAGCCGGTCTACGAGATGGGCAAGAAGGCGGCCGAGAAGCTGATCTCAAGGCTGAACGGCAAGACCGTGCCCGTGGAGCGTATCGCCATCAAAACGAGCCTGATCCGACGCGGATCGGTGGCCGCGCCGCCTCAGGGCAGGACATAATTGCGCCAGGCGGCACGGGGCCGCCGGGTGTCGTTTCTCATGAAGCCACGCGCAAATTTGCTAGGCCGGGATGCGAATGCGGCGGCCATGCCTGAGATCGATGGCCGTGTGCCAGACGATCGTCGCGAAGATGATCGCCCCGCCGACGAATGTCGCCACCGGCGGCACCTCGGAAAAGAACAGCCAGACCCAGAACGGCGTCAGCACGATTTCCATCGAACTGATGAGCGCAGCATCGGCGGCGGGCATCTTTCTCGATCCGAAGAGAAAGAGGACGAAGGCCAGCGCGAAATTCGTCGCCCCGAAGGCGGCAAGCAAAAGCCAGTTCTGAACGTCTACCGAACTCGTCGACGCAAAGGGCACGAACACCACGAATGTCAGGAGCCCGCTGGCGACGCTCGACGGCAGGATCGGAATGCTGGGGTCCATGCGCGGGATGACGATGATCAGCGCGAAAGTCACCGTCATGCCGAGCGCCAGCAGATCACCGATGCCCGTACCGCCGCCGATCGAGGACGCGACGATGACCGCCACGCCGACGAGGCAGACCGCCCCTGCGACCAACGTCCGGTTCGCCACACGCTCCTTCAGCAGGGTCCAGCTGAGAAACGCGGCAATGAACGGCGCCGTCGCGTAGATCATCGTCACGTTGGCGACCGTGGTCGTGTAGAGCGCGCCGAGAAAGCAGGCCTGGCTGATGGTCTGGCAAGCCAGCATCGCAAGCCCGGCGGGATGAAAAATCGAAGCCCATTGCCGCCGCGAAAACCCACCTTCGAGGAAAAAGCTGGGGATCAGCAGGAACAGGCCGCCGAACAGCGACCGCCAGGCGATCGCCGTCCATATGTCCGTGGTCAGAAGGCGTGCGTAGATGCCGCTGCAGCTCCACGCAAGCATTGCCGTAGCCACAAGTATGACGCCCCTCTCGTAATCGCTGGCAAAAGCGGAGCGGGCCGGTAACTGGAATGTCATGTAATGGACTCAAGGGACGAAGCAGAAGGAACGCATTCTGTTTGCGCCGTTATTTGACATCAGGCAAACGAATAGTAGAGATAATAGCTATCAGAAATATTTGTGGCGTGCCCCATGCGCGAACCCATTGAAAGCGACCTGCTGCGGACATTCCTCGTCATCACCGAGACATCCAATTTTTCAGTCGCTGCTCAAAGGATCGGCCGCACGCAATCGGCCGTCAGCGCGCAGATAAAAAGACTCGAGGATACGATCGGCGAAGCCCTGTTTGAGAGGAGCGCTCGAGGCGCCGTGCTGACGCGCGCCGGCAATCAGCTGCTTCCCTACGCGCAACGGGTGATCGAGCTTCTGAACGAGGCGGCGGCGAATATCCGCACCAAGCCGCTGGACGGGCCGGTTCGCATCGGAATTCCGGAGGAATACAGCCAGACGATTCTTCCGGCGGCGCTGGCGGCCTTTGCCATCAGGCATCCCGCCGTCGAAGTCACCGTCTCATGCGATTATACCGCACACAATCTTACCGCCCTGGAGAAGGACGAGCTCGATCTTGCCGTCGTCTTCGATTGGAGCAGCCAGACGAAAGGCGAGGTTCTCTGCATCGATCCCACCGTATGGGTGACATCCATGGTGCATCGCCTGCATGATGCCGTCCCGCTTCCGGTCGCGACCTATCGCAATTCGACATGGGCGCGCGATTTTGCCTTGCGCTCGCTGGAGCAGCAGGGCCGCGCCTACCGCATCGCCTTCATCGCCGACACGAGCTCCGGCCTGAAGAACGCCGTTTCCGCCGGGCTTGCCGTGACGACGCTGTCGCGCAGCAACATTCCGCATGGCTGCCGGGAACTGACGGGCGACGACGGCTTTCCGCCGGTCGATTCCTCCCGCGTCGTGCTGCGCCGCAATCCCTATCATTCCAGCGAGGCGATCCGGGAACTGGCGGATATGGTGCGCGAGGCCTTCCAGCCTATGTCGGCTCTGCTGCAGCCGTAACCCGCCGGCGCAGCCTGCGGCGCGTGCCGGACGGGCTTTCGGAAAAGCTGGCACGGTAGCTGCGGGAAAAGGCCGATGCCGAATTGAAGCCGGTCGCGGCCGCAATCTCGGCAAAGGAGGCTTTCGTCTCGATGACCTTGCGCCGCGCCGCGTTCAGCCTCAGCGCCAGGTAGTGCACATGCGGCGGCGCACCGATGCTTTCCTGGAACAGCGCCTGCAGATGGCGGGCGCTGACGCCGATACGGCGCGCGAGACGCGTCAGCACGAGCGGCTGCTCGATATGCTCCTCCATCAGGCGGATCGCCTGGGCCACGCGCGGATCGCGCATGCGCAGACCGGCCGTCGACGGCGAAAGCTCCGCCGCGCTCTGCGCGCTGGCCGGCTCGTAGATGAACAGGCGGCTGACCTCCAGCGCCAGCGAATAGCCCTGCCGCCGCCGGATGATTTCCAGCATGAGATCGACGGTCGGCAGCGAGCCGGCGGTGGTAATGCGCTTGCCGTCGATCACGTAGCGATCCTTGACGGCGCGCACCTGCGGATAGGCAAGCCCGAAATCGTCGAAATCCTCCCAGTGGACGGCGGCCGAGACGTTATCCAGCAGGCTCGCTTCGGCAAGCAGCCAGGTGCCGGACTCGATGCCGGCCACCAGGCTTCGATGGCGGGCGGTTTGCGACAGTTGCATTTTCAACGCCTGCGTGGCGCTGCGCCGCCAATTGTAGCTGGCGAGCACGAAAAGCGGTGCCGTATCCGATGTCGGCCTGAAGCTGGAGGAGGCTGGCACCGGGATATGGCTGGTGGTTTCCGCCGGTGAACCATCCGGCGTGAACAGGCGCCACCGATAGAGCTCCGCTCCGGAAATACGATTGGCCCCGCGCAGCGGTTCGATGACCGAGGCGATCAAAATCAGGTTCGTCTCCGGAAGGATCAGCAGGTCGATGTCGAGCGTCTCATTGGCGGATGTCAGCATCGCCCATTCCTTCGATATTTCCGAAACTGTATTATATGTTTCCGTTAATGCAAAGCATGAAGGCGTCTCATGGCTCGTAATGTCCTCAATACGAGGGAGAACAAAAATGCCTCTTGCGATGAACAGAGATGTTTTCATCACCTGTGCCGTGACCGGCGCCGGCGACACCGTTTCCAAATCCAGCCATGTTCCGATCACTCCCAAGCAGATCGCGGAGTCCGCGATCGACGCCGCCAAGGCTGGGGCGGCAGTGGTTCACTGCCATGTCCGCGATCCGGAAACGGGCGCTGCCAGCCGCCGCAACGAACTCTACAGGGAAGTCACGGACCGGATCCGTTCGGCCGATGTCGATGTCGTGCTGAACCTGACCGCCGGCATGGGCGGCGACCTGATTTTCGGCGATGTCGAAAGCCCATTGCCGCTGAACCCCAAGGGCACCGACATGGCGGGCGCCTCCGAGCGCGTCAGCCATGTTGCCGAGTGCCTGCCGGAGATCTGCACGCTCGATTGCGGCACCATGAATTTCAATCTCGGCGACTATGTCATGACCAACACGCCCTCGATGCTGAGGGCCATGGCAAAAAAGATGACCGATCTCGGCGTCCGCCCCGAAATCGAGGCATTCGACACCGGTCATCTCTGGTTCGCCAAGCAGCTTGCCGAGGAGGGCCTGATCGAGGACCCGGTCCTCATCCAGCTCTGCATGGGCATCCCCTGGGGGGCGCCCGACGACCTCAACACCTTCATGGCGATGGTCAATAACGTTCCCAAGAGCTGGACCTTCTCGGCCTTCTCCATCGGCCGTAACGCCATGGCCTATCCCGCGGCCGCAATCCTTGCCGGCGGCAATGTCCGCGTCGGGCTGGAGGACAATCTCTATGCCGGAAAGGGCATGCTCGCCACCAACGCGCAGCTCGTCGAAAAGGCAGTGCAGGTGGTCGAAGGCATGGGGGCGCGCATCATCGGCCCGGAAGACGTCCGCAAGAAGCTGAAACTGACGAAGCGCTGAGGCTCCGATGACCAAGATCAACAAGGCGGCCTGCATCGGCGGCGGCGTCATCGGCGGCGGATGGATCGCCCGCTTCCTGCTCGCGGGCATCGATGTCGATGTCTACGACCCGCATCCGGAAGCAACCCGCATCGTCGGCGAAGTGCTCGCCAATGCCGAAAAAGCCTACGCGATGCTGACCGGCGCGCCGCTTCCGCCGCGCGGCAGGCTCACTTTCCGCGACACGCTGGAAGCGGCCGTCGACGGTGCCGACTGGATACAGGAAAGCGTGCCCGAGCGGCTGGACCTCAAGCGCAACGTCCTGACGCAGATCGACGCGGCTGCTCGGCCGGATGCGCTGATCGGCTCGTCCACCTCGGGCCTGCTGCCGACAGATCTGCAACGAGACATGCGCCACCCCGAGCGCCTTTTCGTCGCCCATCCCTATAATCCCGTGTATCTCCTGCCGCTGGTCGAGATCGTCGGCGGCGAAAAGACCAGTGCAGCGACGATCAAGGCGGCGATGGACCGCCTGCCGCCCATCGGCATGAAAGGCGTCCACATCGCCAGGGAAATCGAGGCTTTCGTCGGCGATCGCCTGCTGGAAGCGCTGTGGCGCGAGGCGCTGTGGCTCATCAAGGACGATATCTGCACCGTCGAGACGCTCGATGACGTCATCCGCTATTCCTTCGGCCTGCGCTGGGCGCAGATGGGCCTGTTCCAGACCTATCGCATCGCCGGCGGCGAAGCGGGCATGCGTCACTTCCTGGCCCAGTTCGGTCCGGCATTGCAGTGGAACTGGACGAAGCTGATGGACGTCGTCGATCTCGACGATGCCCTCGTTGAAAAGATCGGCCAGCAGTCGGACGAGCAGGCGGACGGCCTGTCGATCCGCGAACTCGAGCGCATCCGCGACGAAAACCTCGTCGGCATTCTCCAGAGCCTGAAGGGAAGCCATGGCGGCAGGGGCTGGGGCGCCGGCAAGCTCCTGAAGGATTTTGAGCAGCAGCTTTGGGCCGCCGGCGGCGGAGAAAAACAGGCCCTCGACGCTACAGAGCCGCTGCGCCTGATCGACACCAAGGTCAGCCCGGCATGGGTCGATTACAATGGCCATATGACCGAGCACCGCTATTTGCAGGTGTTCGGCGACACCTCGGACGCACTCCTGCGCCTGATCGGCGTCGACCTCGATTATGTCGAGCGTGGTCACAGCTACTATACGGTGGAGACCCATATCCGCCATCTCGGCGAAGCCAAGCTTGGCCAAGCTATCCATTCGACCTGCCAGATCCTCGCATCCGACGAAAAGCGGCTGCATGTGTTCCATGCGCTGCACGATACGGCAAGCGGTGACGTCATCGCCACCGCGGAACAGATGCTGCTGCATGTCGATGCCAAGGCGGGCAAGGCCGTTGCCGCACCGGAGGAGGTGCTGAGCAAACTGAGGCCGATCGCCGAGGCGCATGCAAGCTTGCCATTGCCGGAGGGAGCCGGCCGTCATGTGGGACAAAAACGCTAGGAGGAAGCGATCGTGAATTTCGGACTCAGCGAAGAACAGGAGATGATCGTCAAGACGGTCAGGGACTTCGTGGAGACGGAGATCTATCCGCACGAAAACGAGGTCGAGCGCACCGGCCTTGTACCGGCGGATATCGGAAACGAAATCCGGCGCAAATGCATTGAGCTTGGCTTCTATGCCTGCAACTTTCCCGAGGAAATCGGCGGCGCCGGGCTCGATCACACCACCTTTACCCTCGTCGAACGCGAACTGGGCCGCGGGTCTCTGGGGCTGACCGTCTTCTTCGGCCGCCCCTCGGGTATCCTGATGGCGTGCGAGGGCGAGCAGCGCGAACGCTATCTCTTGCCGGCGGTGCGCGGGGAAAAAATTGATGCGCTCGCCATCACCGAGCCGGACGCCGGCTCCGACATGCGCGGCATGAAATGCGCAGCGAGGCAGGATGGTGATGATTTCGTGCTCAACGGCACCAAGCATTTCATTTCGCACGCCGACGTCGCCGATTTCGTCATCGTCTTTGCCGCAACCGGCGAGGAAGAGACCCACAGGGGCACCAAGAAGAAGATCACCGCCTTCCTGGTCGATCGCGGCACGCCGGGTTTCGACATCCTCAAGGGTTATGACTCGGTTTCCCATCGCGGCTATCACAACTGCATCCTGAATTTCACCGATTGCCGCTTGCCGAAGTCGCAGGTGCTCGGCGAAGTGCATCGCGGCTTCGATCTTGCCAATCAATGGCTCTACGGAACCCGCCTCACGGTCGCTGCGACCTGCGTCGGGCGGGCTCGCCGCGTCTTCGACCTTGCCCTGCCCTATGCCGCCGAGCGCAAGCAGTTCGGCAAGCCGATCGGAGCCAATCAGGGTGTATCGTTCAAGCTTGCCGACATGATCACCGAGATCGACGCCGCCGACCTCCTGACCCTGTCAGCCGCCTGGAAGCTGGATGCCGGCGTCCCAGCCAATCGCGAGATCGCATCGGCCAAGCTCTATGCCTCGGAAATGCTCGCCCGCGTCACCGACGAGGCGATCCAGATCTTCGGCGGCATGGGGTTGATGGACGACCTGCCGCTCGCCCGCTTCTGGCGTGATGCCCGCGTCGAGCGCATCTGGGACGGCACTTCGGAGATCCAGCGGCATATCATCAGCCGCGACCTGCTTCGGCCGCTCGGAGCATGAACCGATGACGCAGCGCTCGCTCGACCGCCTCATCAGACCTGGAACGATCGCCGTCTTCGGCGGCCGCGAAGCGCGGCGCGTCATCGAGCAATGCGATCTCATGGGATTTGCGGGCGAGATCTGGCCGGTGCATCCCACGCTGGAAAGCGTACTTGGCCGCCGCTGCTATCGGTCGGTCGCGGAGTTGCCAAAGGCGCCGGATGCCGCTTTCGTCGGCGTCAACCGCACACTCACCGTGGATATCGTTCGCGCACTTTCCGCCGGAGGCGCCGGTGGCGCCGTCTGCTACGCGTCGGGTTTCAGCGAAGCGGTTGCGGAATTGGCCGATGGCGCGGATCTGCAGCGGGCTCTGGTCGAGGCAGCCGGCACCATGCCGATCGTCGGACCGAATTGCTACGGCATGATCAACGGGCTTGATGGCGCCCTGCTCTGGCCGGATCAGCATGGCATCGTAAGAACCGGGCGCGGCGTCGCGATCCTCACCCAATCCTCCAACATCGCCATCAATCTCAGCATGCAGAAGCGCGGCCTGCCCATCAGCTATCTTATGACGGCGGGCAATCAGGCGCAGACGGGCCTCGCGGATCTTGCCCATGCCGTTCTCGACGATCCGCGCGTCACGGCGGTCGGCCTGCATATCGAAGGTTTCGGCGACATCCGGGCACTGGAGACTCTGGCAACACGCGCCAGGGAACTCAGGAAACCCGTCATTGCGCTGAAAGTCGGCAAATCCGAACAGGCACAGCGCGCCACCGTCTCCCACACCGCTTCGCTTGCCGGCAGCGACGCAGTCGCCGGCGCCGTTCTCGATCGCCTCGGCATCGGCCGCGTCTCGACCTTGCCGGAGCTGATCGAGACGCTGAAGCTCCTGCATGTCGCAGGCCCGCTCGGAAGCAATGCGATCTCCTCGATGAGCTGTTCGGGCGGCGAGGCGTCGCTGATGGCCGATGCGGCCGTCGGCCGGAAGGTCGAGTTCCGCGCCCTGAAAGCCGAGCAACTGCCTGCTCTGCGCGCGACCCTTGGGCAGATGGTGACGCTCTCCAACCCGCTCGATTACCACACCTTCGTCTGGGGCGATCTCGCCCGGCAGACGGAGGCTTTCAGCGCCATGTTCGCGGGCGGCTACGCCCTCAATCTGATCGTGCTCGACTTTCCCCGGGAGGATCGCTGCGACGGTGCGGACTGGATGATCACCGTTTCGGCCGTTGCCGCGGCGGCGAAGCAGACCGGCGCGCGCGCCGGCATTCTGGCGACGCTACCCGAAAACATGCCTGAGGCAATCGCGCAGCGATTGATCGATGCCGGCATCGTGCCGCTCTGCGGCATCAGCGAGACGTTGGCGGCGGCTGACATTGCCAGCGGGATCGCCAGCGCCTGGAAGAGGCCGCAGCCATCGGCACTGCTTAGCACGCCTCCCGCGCCGGGCGAGATCGACACCTTGAACGAGGCGGCAGCCAAGGCGGAGCTTGAGGCAGCGGGCCTTGCAATCCCGCTCGGCAAGACCGCGACCACGGCAAACGAGGCGGCCGACGCGGCCGAGCAGCTCGGATTTCCAGTTGCGCTCAAGGCGCTCGGCGTCGAACACAAGTCCGATGTGGGCGCGGTCAGGCTCAACCTGTGGGATAGGAACGCCGTCAGAGATGCGGCCGAGGGCATGGCCCATGTCGCGCATGGATTTCTCGTCGAGCGCATGATCGACCGGCCTCTTGCTGAATTGATCGTCGGCGCGGTCCGCGATCCGGTCGTCGGCCTGACCCTGACGGTCGGCGCGGGCGGAATTCTGGTGGAATTGCTTGAAGATTCTATCGTTTTGCCGCTACCGGTCACGAAAGCCGAGGTTCTGGACGGCATTTCGCGGCTGAAAGTCCGCAAATTGATCGAAGGATTCCGTGGCAATAGCGGCAGCAGCCTCGATATCGTTGCCGATGCCGTCGTATCAGCGGCAGAATATGTCGTAAAGAATGCCGCACAGCTTGAAGAACTAGACATTAATCCATTGATGGTCCTACCTGAATCTCGCGGTGTCATTGCTGCGGATGCTCTCATTCGGCGAAGGAGGTAGCAGAAGTTGCAAGACCCCATTCGAACCCGATGCGACAACGGCATCCTGGAGGTCGTCATCGACAGGCCGAAGGCAAACGCCATCGACCTGACGACGAGCCGCAAGATGGGGCTGATCTTTCGCGACTTCCGTGACAATCCGGACCTGCGCGTCGCCATCGTCACCGGCGCCGGCGAGAAATTCTTTTCCGCCGGCTGGGATCTGAAGGCCGCAGCCGCCGGCGATGCCGTGGACGGCGATTACGGCGTCGGCGGTTTCGGCGGCCTGCAGGAACTGCGCGACCTCAACAAGCCCGTCATCTGTGCCGTCAACGGCATCTGTTGCGGCGGCGGTCTCGAAATTGCGCTTTCCGCCGATATGATCATTGCCGCTCCCCACGCGACTTTCGCATTGCCCGAGATCCGTTCGGGCACCGTCGCCGACGCGGCATCGATCAAGCTGCCAAAGCGCATTCCCTATCATATCGCCATGGACATGCTGCTGACCGGCCGCTGGCTCAATGTCGAGGAGGCGCACCGCTGGGGTTTCGTCAACGAGATCGTCATGGCTGACAAGCTTCTGGACAGGGCATGGGATCTTGCCCGCCTGCTCGCAAGCGGGCCACCGCTCGTCTATGCCGCGATCAAGGAAATCGTTCGCGAAGCGGAGGGCTCGACGTTTCAGACTGCCATGAACAAGATCACCAAACGGCAGTTTGCGACCGTCGACATTCTTTATTCGAGCGAGGATCAATTGGAAGGCGCACGGGCTTTCGCGGAAAAGCGGGCCCCAATCTGGAAAGGAAAGTAGAGGCGGCGGCAACCGCCGGATTTCCCGCATGATCGCGGGCAGCAGGCTTCACACGGAAGAGGAACCGTGCGGTGAAGCGGCTCCCCGGGAGTATTGTCAACACGGCAAGAAGAAGGAACAGGGGAATGAACGACTACACGAAATATCTGGCAGGCCGCGTCACTGCGGGCGGCCTCAGCCGCCGCGAATTCATGGGACGCGCAATGGCGGCCGGCGTGACTTTGGCGCTCGCCGACAAACTCTTTACCGAAAGTGCGATGGCGGCCGAACCGAAGCGCGGCGGTCATCTGAAGCTCGGCCTCGAAGGCGGTGCTGCGACCGACTCCAAGGACCCGGCGAAATTCCTGTCTCAGGTCATGTTCTGCATCGGCCGCTGCTGGGGCGACATGCTGGTGGAGTCCCACCCGCTGACCGGCGCTGCCGTACCCGCACTGGCCGAATCGTGGGAACCGTCGAAGGACGCCGCCACCTGGACCTTCAAGATCCGCAAGGGCGTCAAGTTCCACAACGGCAAGGAACTGACGATCGACGACGTCATTGCAACGCTCAAGCGCCATACCGACGCAAAATCGGAATCCGGCGCGCTGGGCGTCATGAAGTCGATCAAGGAGATCAAGGCCGACGGCGACAATCTCGTCCTGACGCTGACCGAGGGCAACGCCGACATGCCGTTGCTCCTGACCGACTACCACCTCGTCATTCAGCCGAATGGCGGCTATGACGATCCACTTGCCTCGATCGGCACCGGCCCCTACAAAATGGTCAGCTTCGAACCCGGCGTACGCGCCACCTTCGAGCGCAACAAGGACGACTGGCGTACGGATCGCGGCTTTGTGGACAGCGTCGAAATCATCACGATGAACGATGCGACGGCGCGTATCGCCGCCCTGTCGTCCGGTCAGGTCCATTACATCAATCGCGTCGATCCCAAGACCGTGGATCTTTTGAAGCGTGCGCCGACCGTCGACATCCTGGCCACCGCCGGCCGCGGTCACTATGTCTTCATCATGCATTGCAATACGGCGCCGTTCGACAACAACGACCTGCGCCTGGCGCTGAAATACGCCATGGATCGCGAGACCATGGTCAAGAAGATCCTTGGCGGCTACGGCAAGCTCGGCAACGACTTCCCGATCAACAACACCTATGCCCTCTTCCCCGAAGGTATCGAGCAGCGGGCCTACGATCCCGACAAGGCCGCCTTCCACTACAAGAAGTCGGGCCACAGCGGATCTGTATTGCTGCGCACGTCCGAAGTCGCCTTCCCGGGCGCCGTGGATGCGGCCGTCCTCTATCAGGAAAGCTGCAAGAAGGCCGGCATCAACATCGAGGTCAAGCGCGAGCCGGGTGACGGCTACTGGACGAACGTCTGGAACGTGCAGCCCTTCTCCACCTCCTATTGGGGTGGCCGGCCGACGCAGGACCAGATGTATTCCACCGCCTATCTTTCGACGGCGGACTGGAACGACACCCGCTTCAAGCGCCCGGACTTCGACAAGCTTCTGCTGGAGGCCCGCTCCGAACTGGACGAGGCCAAGCGCAAGGAGCTCTACCGCGCCATGGCGATGATGGTGCGCGACGAAGGCGGCGTCATTCTGCCGATGTTCAACGATTTCGTGAACGCCTCCACCAAGCAGGTGAAGGGCTACGTCCACGACATCGGCAACGACATGTCGAACGGCTACGTCGCGACCCGCGTCTGGCTGGACGCCTGATGCCTCACGCCGGGCGAGAACGCCCTCATCCTTGACCAAGCCCGGGACCGCGGAAACCTTTCGCGGTCCTCCCGGCGTTGATGGCAATTTCAGGAAAAAGTGCTTAACCTTTTTCCAGCTGGAATTGCGTAAAACAACAAAATAGGGTTGTTCAGCAAATACTTGAGACACTGAACTGCTTTAAGCGCGAGGCATCGGCCATGTCCAATCTTCCCCCCGGAACCGTTTTGCCCGGGCTGAGGTTCAAGCAGCGTTTTCCGCTGCTGGCCCTCGTTATCGAGCGTTGCCTGCTCAGCATCGTCCTGCTGTTTGCAGTCTCCATCCTGATCTTCGGCGGGCTGGAAGCCCTGCCCGGCGATTTCGCCACCACCTATCTCGGCCAGTCGGCCACGCCGCAGGCGGTCGCCAATATCCGCGAGGAACTCGGCCTCAACCGGCCGGTCGTCACCCGCTATGTGGAATGGCTCGGCCATGCCGTGCAGGGCGATTTCGGCACCTCCTGGGCCAGCAAGAATTCCGTCAGCGAGCAGATCGGCAAGCGGCTCGGCAATTCTCTCTTTCTTGCCGGCTTCGCGGCGTTGATCTCTGTGCCGTTGGCGGTCTGTCTCGGCATGCTGGCCGTCCATTTCCGGAATCGCATGCCCGACAAGATCATCAACGTCATCTCGCTCGCGGCGATTTCCCTGCCGGAATTCTTCATCGGCTATCTCCTCATCATGTTCTTTTCCGTCAAATTCGGCGTCGCGACTTTTCCGGCGACGGTCTTCGACGGCATGGGCTTCATCGACCGGCTGAAGGCGATCGCCCTGCCGACGGCAACGCTGGTTCTGGTCGTGCTTGCCCATATGATGCGCATGACGCGGGCAGCCATTCTGTCCGTCATGTCGTCGGCCTATATGGAAACGGCCGAGCTGAAGGGCCTCTCCGCCTTCCGCGCCATCGTCAGGCACGCCGCCCCCAATGCGCTGGCGCCGATCATCAACGTCATCGCGCTGAACCTTGCCTATCTCATCGTCGGCGTCGTCGTCGTGGAAGTCGTTTTCGTCTATCCCGGCATGGGGCAGTACATGGTCGATGCGGTGACGGTGCGCGACATGCCCGTCGTACAGGCCTGCGGCCTGATCTTTGCCGCCGTCTACATCTTCCTCAACATGACGGCGGATATTCTTGCCATCGTCGCCAACCCGCGCCTGAGGCATCCGCGATGAGATTGAGAGATATCCCCATTACAGCCTGGATCGGAATGGCAGGCATCCTGATCGCCTTCATTTGCGCGATCTTCGCCCCCTGGATCGCCCCTCATGGGGAGACCGAAGTCGTCGGCAACGTCTGGCAGCCGGCCGATGCGCAGTATTTCTTCGGCCTCGACAACCTCGGCCGCGATATCCTGTCGCGTCTCATCTACGGCACTCGCACGACCCTGTTCGTCGCGCTGGCGGCCACGATCATCTCCTTCTCGCTCGGCATCATCCTCAGCTTTACCGCCGCCGTCTCGCGCGGGCTGATCGATACGATCTTCTCGCGCTTCAACGACCTGATGATGTCGATCCCGACGCTGATCTTCGCGCTCGTCGTGCTTGCGGTCCTGCCGCAGAACCTGATCGTGCTGATTCTGGTCATGGCCATTCTCGATTCCACCCGCGTCTATCGCCTCGGCCGCGCCGTGGCGCTCGACGTCGCGGTCATGGAATTCGTGGAGGCGGCCAAGCTTCGCGGCGAAGGCAAGATCTGGATCATCTTCCGCGAGATCCTGCCGAATACGCTTTCGCCGCTGCTGGCGGAATTCGGCCTGCGCTTCGCCTTCTCGATCCTGTTTCTCTCCACCCTGTCCTTCCTCGGCCTCGGCATTCAGCCGCCGGCGGCCGACTGGGGCGGCATGGTCAAGGACAACAAGGACGGCATCATATTCGGCATTTCAGCTGCCCTCGTGCCGGGTTCCGCCATCGCGGCCCTCGCAATCTGTGTCAATCTGGTGGTCGACTGGCTTCTAAGGCGCACCTCCAGCCTCAAGGGAGGGCGTGGCGATGCCTGAGCTTCTTTCCGTCCGCGATCTCAAGATCGAGGCAACCAGCTATCCGCCGGGCGAGCCGCCGAAACGCGTCACCATCGTCGATGGTGTCTCCTTCGATCTCCAGAAGGGCAAGGTGCTCGGCCTGATCGGCGAGTCCGGCGCCGGCAAGTCCACCATCGGCCTTTCCGCACTCGCCTACGGCCGCGGCGGCGCCGAGATTACCGGCGGTCAGGTGCTGCTCGACGGCGTCGACATCCTGCCGCTCGGCAAATCCGGTATCCGCAAGATCCGTGGCGCGCGGGTCTGCTATGTCGCGCAATCGGCCGCCGCCGCCTTCAACCCGGCGCATCGGCTCGGCGATCAGGTGATCGAGGCCACCGTCAAGCACCGGCTGATGACGAAGGAGGAGGCGAAGAAGCGAGCGCTCTATCTTTTTCAGGTCCTTGGCCTGCCCAATCCGGAAACGTTCGGCGACCGTTATCCGCACCAGGTTTCGGGTGGACAGCTGCAGCGCGCCATGACCGCCATGGCGCTCTGCTCCAATCCGGAACTGATCGTCTTCGACGAGCCGACGACGGCGCTCGACGTCACCACGCAGATCGATGTGCTCGCCGCCATCAAGCATGCGATCGAAGAGACACGCACGGCGGCGCTCTACATCACCCACGATCTCGCCGTCGTCGCGCAGATTTCCGATGACATCATGGTGCTGAGGCACGGCAAGACGGTCGAATATGGCAGTGTCCGGCAGATCATCGAGGAACCGCGGCAGGACTATACCCGCGCCCTCGTCAACGTTCGCCAGGAAGCACGGGCGGAAGCCGTCGACCAATCCGACGCGCTTTTGAAAGTCGAGAATATCAGCGCGCAATATTCCAATGGTTTCAAGGTATTGCACGATGTTTCTCTACATGTTCCCAAAGGCCAGACTCTGGCGGTGGTCGGCGAATCCGGTTCCGGGAAATCTACGCTCGCCCGCGTGATTACCGGCCTGCTGCCGCCGAGCGACGGACGGATATCCTTCGACGGCAAGCCGCTGACGCCGGCCCTGAAAAACCGCTCTCGCGAAGAACTGCGCCGCATCCAGCTGATCTACCAGATGGCCGATACCGCCATGAACCCGCGCCAGACCGTGCGCGATATCATCGGCCGGCCGCTGACCTTCTACGACGGCCTGCACGGCGCGGCAAAGACGGCGCGCGTCAAGGAACTGCTGGATCAGATCGAGATGGGCAACGGCTTCATCGACCGCTATCCGGCCGAGCTTTCCGGAGGCCAGAAGCAGCGCGTCGCCATCGCGCGTGCGCTCGCCGCCAAGCCGGAACTCATCCTTTGCGACGAGCCGACATCGGCGCTCGATCCGCTGGTGGCCGAAGGCATCCTGAAATTGCTGCTCAAGCTACAGGAGGAGGCGCATCTTTCCTACGTCTTCATCACCCATGACATCGCCATCGTCCGCGCCATCGCCGACAGCGTTGCCGTGATGCACCGCGGCAAGCTCGTTCGCTTCGGCCCGAAGTCGCAGGCTCTGTCGCCGCCTTTCGACGATTATACCGACCTGCTGTTGAAATCCGTGCCCGAGATGGAGATCGGATGGCTGGAGCGTGTCTTGGCGACGCGAAAAATGGAGAGCGCGGGAAATTGACGGCTTGCCATCTCAAGCCCTGACCATTCGATCCTTGCTCGCTTTTATGCCGATAGAGAACTCAGCGCATGAGGCGGTTGCTGAGGTCGTGAGCCAATGTACCGGCGTTGCGTCCGGCAATCATGCTCTGATGATTGCCGGGAACGTCCACCCAATCCGCGTGAACGAGAAAGCGCGCCCAAATGGACTTTGGATCGCAATCGACCGGAGAGCCTTGAAGGCTGCGATAGAAAGTCAGTTGCCCGTCATAGCGGCTCGGCTTGTAAAGGCCTTTCATACGGAGCAGTTGTCTGCCGGCGGCATCGTATAGCGGAGGATAATTCCCCACCCACTGAGGCGCCAGCTCCGGATAATAGGCAGTACGCGGGTCGGCGTAGCGGAACGAAAGCGGCTTCAAGAGTCTTGCCAGACGTTCCCGGCGCTGCGCAGCCGGCAAGCGGGGCTTGGCCGGCGCCCGGTCTCGGGCAGGAGTGCCGGCTTTCGCCAGGTTCCTCTTTCTGCTGCGCGCTCTCCGCCAGCGTTGCCACATGAACTTGCCCCAGACCGCTACCGGCCACTCCTGCTCGCCCAGCGGAGTATCGAGCATCCCGAGGAACGCGATCTCTTTTTCCTGCGCTCTCAAGGCACGGGCAAGCTCCAGGGCAAAAACGCCGCCGAAAGAATAGCCGAGCAGTCGATAAGGCTCTTCTATCCCCGCCGCCTGCAGCGCCCCCAGCGCGCTCTCGATTTCGTCTTCTACCGTTGCCGGATGCCGAGGATCGCGGCAGAAGGGCGTCAACGCGACGCCGAGGATCGGCCCTGGAAAGCTGATTTTCTTGATCAGTTGCTGCATTTCCAGAAAGCAGCTTGCACCTCCGGCGAATACCAGCAGCGGTGCGATGCCGCCCCCGCCTCGAAGTTCTATGATTTTGTGCGAGGCCGAGAGGTCCTCGTGATTGGAAATTGCAAAGCCGAACGCTTCAAGGGTGCGATGACGATAGAATACGTTGACATCCATCTCCTCGCCGGTGTCGCTCCACAGGCATTTTATGAAATTCAAGGCTCGGTTGACTGAAACGATGTCGGGAATATCCGCATCACGATCCAAATTGATCTTCGCTTCCTTGCGAAACAAATCGTCGAAGTAAACATGCGAGCTGGAATCTACATCCGTTCTTGTAGAGAGAAGCATTCAGACACCCCCAAACGTCAAAATATGCGTCACTACACGGCACGATAGAAATATTCTTATAAAGTGATTCTTAATATATCCTGTAAAGGCGCTGCTCCGGCTGTCAGGCAATCCGACATGCCCGACCGAAAGGCCGTCAAACTTCGCAGCCATCCAAACGATCGTCTGAATCACGGCTCCGTGCGAAAACGGTGCCGTCAATATTCCGCCGGCACCGCATACACTTCGGCGGATGGGTCCGCGAGGAACGAGCGCACCGTCGGAGGCAGCTGGCGCGACGACAGCGGCAGGGATCCGCAGCGCGATAACAGCTCGCGCAAATCGGGTTCGGCACCGATGTGCCGCCAGATCATCCGCGACGCATAGGGAAGGTTTTCCTTTCTCCAGGAAACCCCCATGGTCGTTCCGCGCAGATAGACGCGCTGATGCTCGTCGAACGGCAAGAGAATGGTCTGCGACAGCATGGAATTCGGACCGACGACACGCTCCGTAATGAAGATCCGGTTCCTGTGAAACGCGGCCATTCCCACATATTTTGAAAACTGCTGGATGCCGTTTCCCGGGTCCCTCAGGCGCTCCATCGACTTGACGCGCACCAGCCCACCCTGCTCGCTGAGGCGACTGCACGAACAGACAACCATTCCCGGCCAGGACGGCGAACGGTGATAGGTCTGGAAATATCCGATATGGCGCCGCAGGGCAGCAAGGTTTCCCGGGAAGGCCTTCAGGAGATCGGAGCTTTCATTGAACCCGAGGGACGGTCCCCGAAGCCGCTCGCGAAAGAGCTTCGGGGCAAGAAGAAAGTCCGCCGCATCGAGATCGAAATACCTGGCGATACGGGCCAGGTTGTGGGCGGACGGCCTCGTCTGGCCGTTTATATAGCGGTTGAATTGCTGGCGATTGAGGTCGATTGCACGACACACATGCGAAATGGAACGCTGCGTAGCGCAGGCAATCTTGAGGTTCTCGACTAGATGCGGCATGGGGACTCCGTCTTGGCAAGGCTAGCGTAAACTCGCTTAAACATGCGTCAAGTCGCGAAATTGCGCGAGGCGGCCCGGCCTCTACGTTTCCTCCTACAAAACTGCAAATGAGGGAACTGCAATGACGCGTCAAAATGATCAATCTTCGAATCTGAACATCCGCCGCCGCCAATTTCTCGGCGGTGCGGTCGCCCTGGGCGCTCTGCCCGGCCTCGCCTCGGGTTTGCTGATGCCGCGTGACGCCCGCGCCCAGGAAGCCAAACGCGGCGGCCATCTGAAGCTCGGCCTCAAGGGTGGCGCCACCAGCGACGAGCTCGATCCGGCAACATACAGCGCATCCGTGCTGTTCGTCATTGGCCGTCTCTGGGGAGATACGCTGGTCGAATCGGATCCCAAGACCGGCGCGCCCCTGCCGTCGCTGGCAACCTCCTGGTCGCCGTCGGCGGACGCATCCGTCTGGACATTCAAGATAAGGGATGACGTGCAGTTTCACGACGGCAGCAAGATGACCATCGCCGACGTCGTCGCCACGCTGAAGCGGCATGCGGACAAGAATTCCCAGTCTGGCGCGCTCGGACTGATGGCCTCGATCACCGGCATCGAGGAAAAGGCGGGAGAGCTCGTCCTGACGCTTTCGGAAGGCAATGCGGACCTGCCACTCCTTCTCACCGATTACCATCTTATCATCCAGCCGAAGGGTGGCGTGGAAAAGCCTGCCGCCGCCATCGGCACCGGGCCATATATTCTGAAAAGCTTCGAGCCCGGCGTCCGCGCGCTCTTCGAGAAGAATCCGAAGGATTGGCGTTCCGACCGCGGCTTCGTCGACAGCGTCGAAATACTCGTCATCAACGACAATACCGCCCGTATCGCCGCCCTGGCGTCCGGCCAAGTCCATTTCGTCAACAGCGTCGACCCGAAGACCGTTCCGATGCTCAAGCGCGCGCCGAATGTCGATATCGTCCGGAGTGCCGGCAAGGGTTTCTACTGCTTTCTGATGCATTGCGACACGGCGCCTTTCGACAACAACGACCTTCGGCTCGCGCTGAAATACGCCATCGACCGCCAGTCGATCCTGGACAAGGTGCTGGGCGGCTACGGAACGATCGGCAACGACTATCCGGTCAATTCCAATTATGCGCTCGCACCAACCGATATCGAGCAGCGCCCCTACGATCCGGACAAGGCCGCCTTCCACTTCAAGAAATCGGGCCTAGACCGTCCGATCCTGCTGCGCACATCCGATGCGGCTTTCCCCGGCGCCGTGGATGCAGCAACCCTGTTCCAGGAAAGCGCGCGCAAGGCCGGGATCAAGATCGATGTGCAGCGCGAGCCGGAAGACGGCTACTGGACCAACGTCTGGAACAAGCAGCCTTTCTGCGCCTCTTTCTGGGGTGGCCGTCCGACACAGGATTCCCGCTATTCCACCTCCTATCTGTCGACCGCCGAATGGAACGACACCCGTTTCAAGAACCCCGAGTTCGACAAGATGGTATTGCAGGCAAGATCCGAGCTGGATGAGACGAAGCGCAAGGCGCTTTATCGCCAGCTGGCGCTGATGGTGCGAGACGACGGCGGCTTGATCCTGCCCGTTTTCAACGACTATCTAATGGCCTCGTCGAAAACGCTGAAGGGATATGTCGACGACATCGGCAACGACACGTCCAACGGCTATATCGGCAGCCGCGTGTGGTTTGATGCCTAAACATCTTCAGGACATATGATCATGGCAGAGCGAAGCTTCACGACCATCGAAAACCACTGGATTACCCTCAAGGACGGCACGCGCCTGGCCGCGCGCATCTGGATGCCGGATGGCGCGGACACCGATCCGGTGCCGGCGGTTTTCGAATTCCTTCCCTACCGCAAGCGCGATGGAACGAGCCCTCGCGACGAATCCACCTATCCGGTCTTTGCCGCAGCCGGCATCGCCGGGGTGCGCGTCGATATAAGAGGCTCCGGCGAATCCAGCGGCATCATCGACGGCGAGTATACCGAGCTCGAGCTTGCCAATGCCTGCGAGCTGATCGCCTGGATCGCGGCGCAGCCGTGGTCGAACGGCTCGGTCGGCATGATGGGCATTTCCTGGGGCGGCTTCAACTGCCTTCAGGTGGCGGCCCTGAAGCCACCGGCACTAAAGGCGGTCATATCGATCGCCTCGACGGTCGACCGCTATAACGACGACATCCATTACAAGAACGGCTGCCACCTCTCCGCCCAGCTCTCCTGGGCGGCGACCATGCTCGGCTACCAGTCGCGCTCGCCCGATCCGGCCATCGTCGGCGACGACTGGCGGGACATGTGGTTGCAGCGCCTCGAACAGGAACCTTTCTTCATGGAGGAATGGCTCCGGCATCAGCGCCGCGACGACTTCTGGCGGCACGGGTCGATCTGCGAGGATTTCGCGGGCTTCGACGTTCCAGCTCTCGTCATCGCCGGCTGGGCGGACGGCTATCGCAACACGCCGCTGCTGGCCGTGGAGGGTCTCGGGGATACGGCGAAGGCTCTTATCGGCCCGTGGGTCCACAAATATCCGCATTTCGCCTGGCCGAAGCCGCGCGCCGATTTCCATGGCGAAGCCATCAACTGGTGGAACCGCTGGCTGCGCGGCGAGCCCAACGGTGCCGAGAACACGCCATCCGTGCGCGCCTATATTCTCGATGCGGCCAAACCCGCAAAGCGCCGCGATTTCGATCCCGGCTTCTGGATCGCCAAGCGGGAATGGCAGCCGCCGGAAATGCAGCGCTTCCATGTCGACCAGCTCGGCACATTGATGGAAGGCGCACCGGCACCGCATGCGCCGGAGCATCCCGTCTATCTGCGCTCGCCGCTCGACACCGGCACGGCCTCGGGCGAATGGTTCACCCTGAAGCCCGACGCCGAAATGGCGATCGACCAGCGCATCGATGACGCCGGATCGCTGACCTTCCAGACCGCACCACTGACGGAGGACCACGATTATCTCGGACGCCCGGTCGTCACGCTGACGCTGCGATGCGATGCGGAGACCGCCAATCTCTGCGCAAGGCTCGTCGATATCCATCCGGACGGCACGGCGACGCGCGTCTCCTTCGGCGTTCTCAATCTCGCTCATCGCAACGGCAATGCCGCCCCCGAGCCGCTGAACAAGGGAGAGCGGACCACCGTGACCGTGACGCTGGATGCCTGCGGCTATCGTTTCCGCAAGGGGCATCGCATCCGCCTGTCGCTCTCTTCCGCCTATTGGCCGATGGTCCTGCCGCCGCCGGAGGATCCGGGGCTGACGATCGATATCGTCTCTATCGACCTGGCGCTGCCCAAGCTCGGCGCGCACGAGATCGTCGACGTGAAGCAGCCCGACAATCCCGATCCCCTGCCGAAATATATCGAACATGCACCGGGATCCACGAAGCGGCAGGTGGTGCGCGATCTCTCGGCAGGTCGAACCCGCTATGAAATTCAGGAGGATACAGGTCTTTCTGAACATCCCGGTACAGGTCTTTCCACGCGTCAGTTGCGCGAGGAAATCTGGTCGATCGCACCAAACGACCCGTTGTCGATGAGCGGCGTCTCGACATGGACCTGCGACATGCAGCGCCCCGGATGGTTCGTTCGCACGGTCGCGACTTCATCCATATCCTGCACGGCAAAGGACTGGATCATCAGCGCTTCGGTGATCGCCTATGAAGGCGAAACGCAGATTTTCGAGAAGATCTTCGAGGAAACGCGTATCGCCCGCGATCTGATGTAGGTCAGCGCGAAGCAGCAAACCGGCTTGCCGCCGCGCATATGGCGGCAAAGCCGGCGCGCGCGCCTTCGCTCATATGGCGCGCGCGCAGCCAGGCATGCACCATCTGCGGCTCCTCGCGGAACCAGACTTCGACGCCCGCCTGCGCAAGACGCGCCGCATAGTTGCGGCCGTCGTCGCGCAGCGGGTCGTAATACGCCACCGTAATGAAGGCCGGCGGAAGACCGGCCACGGAAGAAGAAGCAAGCGGCTCCGCGACCGGATCGCCCGACGGAGCCTGCAGGATGGTGCGATAATAGCTGACATCCGCCGTCGTCAGTCCGGGTGCATCGGCCATTTCCTGGTAAGAGCCGGAAACGAGATCGCCGCCCAGCGCGGGGTAGATCAAAATCTGGCCGACGACTCCCGAAAGTCCCTCGGTTTTCGCCCGTACCGCCAGCCCTGCCGCGAGATTGCCGCCGGCGCTGTCGCCGATCAGCACGACGGATTTCCTTTCGGCAAGCAGTTGCCTGAGGACGCTGAAACAGTCGTCCGTCTGCACCGGCCAGCGATATTCCGGCGCCAGCCGGTAGTTGACGGAGATCAACTCCGCGCCGGCATGGTCGGCGATTTCCGCGCAGATGGCATGATGGCTGTCGAGCGAGCCGACGACGAAACCGCCGCCGTGGAGATAGAGCAGATTCGTTGCCGTGCGGATATTGGCAGGCTTGTAGTGCCGGACAGGGATCTTTCCGGAAACGACCTCGTCGCTGGTCTGGAGGCCTGCGGGCAAGGGGCGGTCGAACCGGGCGCATAGTGCGTCGTACCAAGCCCGCTGCTGGGTGATCGAAGCCGTTACCGCATCCGGCGGATAGAAGGAATCGCAGATCTCCATGAACTGCAAGATGCCAGCCTCGCTGGGCATGGGACGCTGCGCGAATGCCATGGGATATCCTCGAATGGTCAATGCCGACCGAGAATAGCGCGATGCAACATTCGCGCGCTTATCTGCCTACGGCCAATGACGCCGTGATGGCGACATAGCACGAGCGGCAGGCTAACGGGCTTAATCGCGAGCAAATACGGTTCGCGACGGCAGTGAAAAGCCCGTCGGCATCTGCATGCATTGCGCATTCGACCACGTAAGAGCTGCAAGCGCGAGAGCTGCGCCGATCACAAGGGATCATGCCATTCCCCTGTCGATGCCACCGCGAAGGCGCCTGCCCTCGCGGAATGGCCAATTTAAACGCGAAACCCGCGCCATGGCGCAACAGGGTTTGCCCGATATCGACTACGTCTTGACGCCGAGTTATGGCGAAGCCATGGCGATAGTGCGATGTCCGCCAATAATCGACAGACGATTCGACAGTCAGGCAGGCAAAGAATCCCGCACTTATTTTGCCTGATATTGCTCATCCGTCACATGTTCCATCCAGTCCACCACCTTGCCGTCGGCATGTTCTTGAATGGCGATATGGGTCATGGCAGTCGTCGGTGACGCGCCGTGCCAGTGTTTTTCGCCGGGCTCGAACCAGACGACATCTCCGGGACGGATTTCCTCGACCGGGCCGCCGTCACGCTGGACAAGACCCAGGCCCGCGGTCACGATCAAGGTCTGGCCACGCGGATGGGTGTGCCACGCAGTCCGTGCGCCGGGTTCGAAGGTGACGCTGGCGGCCGCCGCACGGCGGGCCTCATTGGCGGCAAACAGCGGGTCGATCCGCACGGTGCCGGTAAACCAGTCCGAGGGACCTTTCCCCGAAGGCTGCGTTCCGTTTCTCTTGATATCCATGTGTCGTCCTTCCTCGATGCCGGCCGAAATGCGCGACCGTATGGCGATAATCTAAGCCATATTTCACAGAGCGGTAGAGGTTCATCGACGCATAGACTTATGAGCTGTATCTATAAATTCGGCTCTCTGTGATTGCCGTCATCCGGTGCAGGATACCCATAAAATAGTGATATCGGCGCGAAGAAGCGCTATACCGGCGCAGCAAGAGACTGCATTTCATGATAAACACATGGCACCGACATATGAGGAGCGCTCATGGATGCTGCGTGAAAACGTTACGGACCTGCTGTTTTTCCTGGCGGTTGCCAGAGAGCGCAGTTTTACGCGGGCAGCAGCCCAGCTGGGCGTTTCGCAATCGGCGCTCAGCCATACGGTGAGACAGCTCGAAGAGCGGATGGGCGTCAGGCTGCTGACACGCACGACGCGAAGCGTCAGCCCGACACCGGCGGGAGAGCGGCTTTTGCAATCGCTGACCCCGCGCTTCCAGGAAATAGAGGCCGAGCTCGTCGCCGTCACCGAACTGCGTGAAAAGCCGACCGGCACCATCAGGATCACGGCAGTCGACCACGCCGTCGATACCTATATCTGGCCGAAGCTTGCCAAGATGCTGAGCGATTATCCCGATATCCATGTGGAGATCATCAACGATTACGGCCTCACCGATATCGTGGCGGAGCGCTTCGATGCCGGCGTTCGGCTCGGCCAGACGGTCGCCAACGGCATGATCGCCATTCGCATCGCGCCCGATCAGGAGTTTGCCGTGGTCGGCTCCCCGTCCTATTTCGAGGGGCGCGCCGGGCCGGCGGTCCCCCAAGACCTCACCGCGCACCGATGCATCAACCTGCGCCTGCCGACCCATGGCGGGACCTATGTCTGGGAATTCGAAAAGAGGGGCGAGGAACTGCGGGTCCGCGTCGATGGCCAGATGACGTTCAACGGCGTTCGCCAGGCTCTGGCTGCCGCACTCGACGGTTACGGATTGGCCTATATTCCCTGCGACCTGGCGCGGCCGCATCTGGAAAGCGGCCGCCTCGTTCGCGTGCTTGAGGACTGGTGTCCGCCATGGACGGGCTACCATCTTTATTATCCGAGCCGCCGTCAGCCCTCCTCGGCTTTTGCCGTGGTTCTGGAGGCTCTGCGCCACCGCGGCTGATACCGTGCGTGCCCGCGCAGCGGCGGCTATGACGCCATCAGCGCGCGGATATTGCGATCTGCCGATTGCAGCAATTCGAAGGCTGCGTAGCGCCGATCGTGCAGCTCCTTGACGGCACCGTCGGCCGGCTCGAACCGTTTCGCCAGCCGCGACATGGCCGCCATGGCCTCGACCAGAGAGCCGCAATGTCCGCCGGCCGTGGCACCGAGCATGGCCGCTCCCAGAAGAACAGGCTCTTCGGTATCGGCGACGGCGAGCGGCGTGCCGGTCGTATCGGCCAGGAGTTGGCGCACCAGGCCACTCTGGGCAGCGCCGCCGCTGGCGATGATGAGATCGCAGGCGATGCCATTCTGCGCCAGCTTTTCCAGCAACTGCCGGAGGCCATAACCGATACCGCAAAGGCCGGCGACGTAAACAGCGACCAGATCGTCGATCCCGGTTTCCAGCCCAAGGCCGGAAATGACCGCACGGGCATCGGGATCGGCGTAGGGCGACCGGTTGCCGAGAAATTCCGGAACGACCTGGATGGAATGTGCGAGCTTTACGGCGTCGGAAGCAGTCCCGCATGCCTTCATGGCCCGCCGGTCGAGCCAGGCGACCAGCGAGATGCCTTCCGATTCGGCCTTGGCGCGCGCCTCGCCCGTTGCCGGATGCATGGTGACGAGATGATCGATGGCGGCGCCCGCCGCAGACTGCCCCCCTTCCGTCAGCCAGAGGCCGGGCACCATGGCCGAATAATAGGGACCCCAGACCCCGTCCACGAACACGGCCCCCTCGCTCGACGCCATCGAGCAGGCCGATGTGCCGAAGATGTAGGCGAGCCTGTTCCTGACATCCGCCTTGCCGTCCGGCCCCTGCCCGCCCAGCGTGCCGACACCGCCGGCATGGGCATCGATCAGCGAGGCGCCGACCGGCGTACCGGCGGCAAGGCCGAGATCGCGGGCGGCGGCTTCGTTCAGCCCCTCCCCGAGCGCCGTGCCCGGCTCGACAATCTCCGTGCCGATCCGCACAAAGCCCTCGTCCGCCAGCTCGCCGAGGCCGATATCTTTGAAATATTGCGCATCCCAACGCTTCTCATGGGCCAGATAGGTCCATTTGCATGTCACCGTGCAAACCGACCTCTGCAGCGAACCTGTCGCGCGCCACGTCAGATAATCCGCAAGATCGAAGAAATGATCGGTTGCGGCGAAGGATTGCGGCAGGTTTCGTTTCAGCCACAGGAGCTTCGGCGTCTCCATCTCGGGCGAGATGCGGCCTCCGACATACCGCAGCACGGCATGATTGCCGGCATTGATCTCCGCCGCTTCGCCGGCGGCGCGATGATCCATCCAGACGATGATATTGCGATCGACGTCGCCCGACGGACCCACCGCCACAGGCGCACCATCCGCCCTGACCGCGACCAGCGAACAGGTCGCGTCGAAACCGATCCCCGCAACCGTCTCAGCCGCTATTCCAGCCGTCGCGACGGCTTCTTTGACGCTGTCGCATATGGCCTTCCATATCTGTTGACTGGATTGCTCGACGATACTGCCGGCCTCGTGCCAGATGGTGATCGGGCGTTTGGCCGCGGCGAGCAGGTTGCCATGCGCGTCGAAAATGCCGGCCCGGGCGCTGCCGGTGCCGACGTCGATGCCGATAAAATAAGGTGCCGTCATCACAGATCCGTACTCAGGGGCAGGATCACGAGATCCCGGATTACGATGTTTCGCGGCCTCGATAGCATGAAGAGCACCGCCTCCGCCACTTCCGTCGCCTCCATGAGACCGCCCGCGGCGATTGCCTCATCGAGCTTTGCCTGTGGCCAATCGCTGATCAGCGCCGTCACCACCGGCCCCGGCGCCACGGCGCCGACGCGGATGCCATGCCTGGCGACCTGGCGCCGTACCGTGTGCGTGAAGGCCTGAACGGCATGCTTGGATGCCGTGTAGATCGGCTCCCACACCACCGGCACCAGCCCGGCAATGGAACTCGTCATGATGATATCGCCGGTCTTGCGCTCGATCATGTGCGGCAGCACCATCCGGACCGAACGGAAGGCCGCGTTGATGTTGAGGTCCAGCATCCGGTCCCATGCGTCCGGATCGCCTTCCGCAACCTCACCGCCGATATAGGCGCCGGCATTGGCGTGGAAGATGTCGAGCTTGCCGAATTTCTCCAGGATCTGCGGCATCATGGTTGCCACGCTCTCGGGGTTCATCAGGTCCACGACGACCGGGAAGGCGTTCGGACCCAGCTCCGCGCAAAGGCTTTTCAGGCTGTCCTCGGCCCGGTCGACGAGGGCGACGTTTGCACCTTCGTTCAATAGCGATCTGGCGCATTCCAGGCCAATTCCGGAGGCTGCTCCGGTGATGGCGGCGACTTTGCCGGCAAAATCCTGTCTCATATCGATCCTTACCTTTTGTAGAAATCAGCCGCGCCCATGCGAGGCACGGGAACGGCGAGCCAGCGAGTCGACGATGACGGCAATGGCAAGGACTGCGCCTGTTATCATGTAGCGAAGTGCCGACGACAGATCGAGCATCGTCAGGCCGCTGGCGATCGACTGAATGACGATGATCCCAAGCAGGGCCGAATAGGCACTGCCGCGACCGCCGAAGAGGCTGGTGCCGCCGATCACGGCAGCAGCGATCGCATTCAGATTGACGTCGCCGGTGCCCGCCTGCTGGCTGGCGGATGCCAATCGCGCCGCCGCCAGCACACCGCCGAGGGCCGCGAACATGGCGCATAGAACGAAGGCGCTGGTGTAGATCCGCCGCACGTTGATGCCGGCGCGTCGCGCCGCCTCGCGATTGCCGCCGACCGCCGACATGGACCGGCCCCATTGGGTGCGCGTCAACGCATAGTCCATGACGATGACGAGTACCACGAACAGGGCGAACATCCACGGAATGCCGCGGTCCTGGTTGAGATAGAAGGCCACGAATTCGAGCGCGACGGTGATGGCGACGGCTTTCGCGACGATGCCACCGGCGGAGGGAGCGGAGAGGTTCGCCCGCCTGCGGCGCCGAACCGTGCCGAAACCGGAAAACAGCATCACCAGGCCGGGAACGAGCGCGAAGAGATAGGCAAGCGGCCGCGGGATGACCATCAGCTGGCCGAAATTCACGATTGCCGAACCATAGGGCAGATTGATCGAGCCCGTGGCGCCGAGCAGGTAGAGCTGCATGCCGAGGACGGCAAGCAGGCCGGCCAGCGTGGAAACGAAACTCGGCATCCCGAGCCGGTTGAAGAGCAGCGCATAGACGGTGCCGATCACGCCGCCGAAGACGAGCGCGGCCAGGATGGCAAGAGCCACCGGCCAGCCCTCGTTCACCCAAAGCATGCCGACCATGGCGGAGGCGAAGCCGCTGATCGACCCGACCGAAAGATCGATCTCGCCGACCATCAGCACGCAGACGATGCCAAGAGAAATAATGCCGACTGTCGAGGCGTCGAACAGCAGGTTTGCAAGGTTGTTGCTGGAAAGGAAGGTCGGATTGAGCGTGCCGAACACGGTCCAGATGATGACGAGGCCGACCACCACCGGCAGCGAGCCGAGATCGCCGGAGCGCACCTTGTCGATGAACGAACGGATGGTGGCGGCAATGCCCGTTTCGTGGTTGACGCGAACGTCGCTGCGGTCGAGCAGCAGGGTCGATTGCTTGCTGTCCTCGCTCATGGCTGGCCGCCCTCTCTCTGTTCCTGTTGGGCCTGACGCCGCACCGCGCGTCGCGACACGGCATTTTCCGTGGCGCCGGTAATGGCGCTGACAAGTTCCTGGTTGGACGTATCGGGATAGAAGATCCCGTTATTGCGGCCGAGGCGCAGCACGACGATGCGATCGGCAACGGCGCGCACGTCCTCCATGTTGTGGCTGATCATGATCACGCCGAGCCCTCTATCACGGACACGCTCGATGAGGTTCAGCACCTCGGCGGTCTGCGCCACACCAAGAGCTGCGGTCGGCTCGTCGAGCATGATGAGCTTGGGCTCGAGCAGCAGCGAGCGGGCGATCGCCACGGTCTGCCGCTGCCCGCCCGAAAGCGATGCGATCGGGATACGCACGCTCGGGATGCGCGCCGCCAGCTCGTTGAGCAAGGTCCAGGCGCGAACCTCCATCGCCGTTTCGTCGAGCTTCATCGGGCTCATCTCGCGGCCGAGGAAGATGTTCGCCACGACGTCGAGGTTCTCGCAAAGCGCCAGATCCTGAAAGACGGTGGCGATGCCGAGGTCGAGGGCAGTGGCGGGATCGCTGAGCGTCACCGGCTTGCCTGCGAACGTAATGGTGCCGGCGCTCGGCTGATGGACGCCGGCCAGAACCTTGACGAGGGTGGATTTACCCGCGCCGTTGTCGCCGACAAGGGCAACGACTTCGCCGGCATGCACATCGAGGTTGATATCCGTCAGTGCCGAGACGGCGCCGAAGTGTTTGGAGATCCCTTTGAGGCTGAGCACAAGCTCGCCCGCCGGGGCTCTTTGATCGGAAGCGTCAGTCATGTCTCGCCACCTTCTCGGGTTGAAATGCTATCGGGTGCGTTTGGTCTCCGGCCGCCGAAGCGGCCGGGTCTTGCGAGGCAGAACTCAGCTGCCGATACCGAGCTTCTTGCAGCCATCGGCATAGCGATCGATGCAGAGCTGGTCCGGCGTCTGGATCGGCTTGCCGTTGACTGTCTTGTCGATGATCTCGGCCTTGAGGTTTTCGGACGTGACCAAGGCCGGGGTGAAGAGCTTGGTCGGCGTATCGAAGAGCTTCGTATCGGCCTTCGGCGTCTCGCCGGACAGCAATTCGATCGCGACATTGGCGGCGGCGGCGGCAACGATTTCGCTCGGCTTGGAGATCGTATTGTACTGGTCGCCGGAAATGATGAGCTGCAGGCCGGCGATCGTCGCGTCGTTGCCCGTCACCGGCGGCACCGGATCGACGCCGGCAGCCTTGAACGCGGCGACGGCGGCGCCGCCCGTGCCGTCATTGGCCGCTACGACGCCGAGGATCTTCTTGCCGAAACGGGTGATCTGGCCGCTTGCCCATTGCTGCGCCTTCGGGGGCGCCCATTCCGGCGTGTCGAATTCCGCCAGCACCGGATAGCCGCCGTCGGCGAGGCCGGCATGGATGCCTTTCTTGATCAGCCCGGCGGCCGCGTCGGTCGGCGAACCGTTGATCTCGAGAAGACCACCATCGCCGGCCTTCACGCCCTTCGCCTTCAGATGATCGACCAGCGATTTGGCGATCATCTTGCCGATCTCTTCATTGTTGAAGGACACATAGTAGTCGGCGGCCGCGGACGGGATCGGGCGGTCATAGGCGATGACCTTCACCCCCTGGCTCTGTGCCATCTTGACCAGCGAGGCGGCGGCAGTGGAGTCGACCGGGTCGAGCACGATGGCCTTCGCGCCCTGCGAAATCGCCGAATTGAACTGCTGCTGCTGGCGCGAGGCATCTCCATTGGCATTCTGGTAGATGACCTTGCAGCCGGCGCAGAGCTTCTTCATCTCCGCCTGGAAACCGGGAAAGTCGTGCTCTTCATAGCGCGTTGAGCTCTGGTCGGGCATGAGGAAGGCAACGGTCGCGTCCGTCACCTTGGCCGACTGCGCGAAGGCGGAGGTGCCGGCCAGAAGACCGGCCGCAAGCACGGCTGCGCCGGCGATTTTCAGTGCGAAATGGTTCATTGGAATTTCTCCGTTCCAAATGGTAATAGTTTCCCTCGATCATCACGGCTGTCCGCACGCGATGCACCTGTTCGATACCCCCGCAACGGTCATCCGACCGCGTCGGCGGCTGATTTTGGACAAGCAACGTCCTTCGGGCGACAGAGGTGCCCGCTCGCTTGCCCGGAATCGTATCTCTCCTCCCTGTCCTCCCTTTTGTTAGGCGGCCTCCACCGCGCGTGCGTGCTGTGCCAGGAGCGATCTGAAGCGAGAGGGCGCCATGCCCTTCTGATCCAGAAAACGCCGATTGAAGTTCGAAATATTGTTGAAGCCTGCCGCAAAGCAGATGTCGGTGATCGTCATTTCAGCCTTGCTCATCAACAGATGGCAGGCGAAGTTGACGCGCAGTCGATTGACGTACTGCACCAGCGCCATCCCGGTATGCCGGCGGAAGCTGCGTGAAAAGGCGCTCGGGCTCTGCCCGGTGAGCTCGGCAAGATCGCATTCGCTGAACGGCTCGGTCAGATGCGCGTTGATGTATGCCAGCGCCTGATTGACGCCCGCCGACATGAAGCCGGATGGGTCCGGCTGGTAGCCGGCGCTGGCGAGCGTGCGCGTGCCCTGCGCGCTGCTCAGGGCGTCGAGAATATTCATGAAGAGCTCGATGCGTCGGATGCCCGAGGCCTCCACCAGCTCGCCAAGGATCGGCCCGACGATGGCGCCGGTCTCCGGCGTGAAGAGCGCGCCTCTGCGGCTCGTCTCCAGCATACCGGCACAGGCCGACAGTTCCGGAAAAACCTTGCTGGCATCCGCGAAGAAGGATTCGGAAAATTGCAGGACACGGCACCGCAGCGGCAGGGTGACGCCGACGGGTACGTCGCTCACCCAGTTATGCGGCAGGTTCGGCCCCGTCAGCACCAGATTGCCCGGCTCGAACTCGCCGATGAAGTCGCCGATGAAATATCGGCCCGTGGTGGCGACGACGTGATGGATTTCATACTCGGGGTGGAAATGCCAGCGAACCGTGCGGTAGGGATAGCCGTGCTCCCAGGCTTTGAAGGATTCGCCGCTGCCGATCGCGACCACTTCCAAATCGGGATTCATCGGCACGCCTCCTTTCGTCCGTCCGCTGTCGTTGCGGTTACGGCGCCTCCTCCCAGAGGCCATCGCGTCTTCTATGTGGTAAATCTACCCCTCGCGGCCGCCTGCCGCTACTACGCCTTGTACGCCCGACCTATACTTTTTTGACATGCAGGGTGGCTTGTTTGGTCAAATGTGCAGTGCGGCATAAGACACTGCATTGCCGGATGCCCCGTATCCGGCCGAAAGCGGGATCAATCGAGATCGTCGCGAATGCATGCCTTGAATTGTCCCGGCGCAACCTCCCGCAATGGCGGCACCGCAGCCGCACAAGCATCGAGGGCGTAGGGACAGCGCGTGCGGAAGACGCAGCCGCTTGGCGGATTGGCCACGCTTGGAATATCGCCTGTCAGGATCTGCCGATCGCGCCTCACATCGGGATCCGGCGACGGAATGGCGGAAAGCAGGGCGCGTGTATAGGGGTGGCGAGGCCTGGCATAGAGATCGGCGCTCGCGGCGACCTCCATGATCCTCCCGAGATAGAGCACGATGACGCGATCGCAGAGATATTCCACGACGGCCAGATCGTGCGAGATGAACAGCATGGTAAGCGCCAGCCGTTGCTGAAGGCCGCGCAGCAGATTGATGACCTGCGCCTGAATTGAAACATCCAGTGCCGAGACGGGCTCATCGGCAACGAGGAACTCCGGCCCGAGGGCAAGTGCGCGGGCTATCCCGATCCGCTGGCGCTGGCCGCCGGAAAACTCATGGGCATAGCGATTGATGGCATCTGCCGGCAAATCGACCTGCTCGAGCGCTGCCGTTGCCCGGTCCAGCCGCTCGAGACGATTGCCGATGCGCTGGATCTTCAGGCCCTCCGTCAGGATCTCGCCGATGGTCATGCGCGGCGAAAGGCTGGCGAAGGGATCCTGAAAAATATACTGCATGCGCGGCCGCATGCGCCTGAGATCGCCGGCGCCGAGTTTGGTCATTTCCGTGCCGTCGAAGCGCACGCTGCCCGAGGATGGCTCGACCAGCCGCAGGATGGATCTGCCGATCGTCGTCTTGCCGCTGCCGGACTCCCCCACGAGCCCCACGACTTCACCCTTCCCGATATCGAAGGAAATATCGCGAAGGATGGCGAGCTTCGTACCGCGGGAAACATAGTCCTTGGCAAGATCGCGAACGGAAACCAGCGCTTCGGTCATCTAAATCTCCCGCCAGCGGATGCAGCGGCTCGCATGGCTCGCCTCAACGTTCTGAAGGGACGGCACCGCATCGCTGCAGGCCTGGATCGCATGGGCGCAGCGCGGCGCAAAGGCGCAGCCCGCAGGCATTCGCGTCAACGCCGGCACGACGCCGGGAATGGCGTAAAGCTGCTCGCCGGCCTGCCGCATCCGCGTGGCTTCGCCGAGACGCGGCATAGAGGCCAGCAAGCCGCGAGTGTAGGGATGCCTCGGATTGCGGAACACCGCCTCCGTCGGCCCCTCCTCCACGATCCGGCCCGCATACATGACGGCGACACGATGCGCGATCTCCGCCACCACGCCGAGATTGTGCGTGACGAACAGGATCGCCATGCCGCGTTCCCGTTGCAGCCGCTGCATGAGTTCGAGGATCTGCGCCTGGATCGTGACATCGAGCGCCGTCGTCGGCTCGTCCGCGATCAGCAGCACAGGGTTGCAGGCAAGCGCCATGGCAATCGTCGCGCGCTGGCGCATGCCGCCCGACAATTCATGCGGATATTGCCGGACGCGTCGTCCGGCATCGGGAATTCCGACGCTCTCCAGCAGCGTGACCGCCTCGCGCATCGCCTTCGCCCGATCGGCTCCACGGTGAATGCGGATCGGTTCGGCGATCTGGTCGCCGATGGTCAGCACCGGATTGAGGCTCGACATCGGCTCCTGGAACACCATGCCGATATCGCCGCCGCGGATTTCGCGCATATGCCGGTCGTCCAGCGTGGCCAGATCGCTGATAACGCCGTGCCTGTCCCGCAGCCTTATGCTGCCTGCGGCGATGGAGCCGACGTTACGCGTCAGAAGCCGCATCACCGAAAGGCTCGTCACCGACTTGCCCGAACCGGACTCGCCGACCAGCGCCAGCGTCTCGCCGGCATCGATGGTCAGATCGATATCCCGCACTGCGGTCAACTCGCCGCCGCGCGTGCGGAAGACGGTTCTTAACCCCCTGATATCGAGAACGGGTTGGGCAGCCGGCATCATCATCCCTACAGTAGCCCCGTGTTCTTCAAGATCGCATCGATCTTCGCCGTCTCCCCGGCATTCAGCCCCGCGCGTGGGCGAGGCATGATAGCGGTATCGATGATGCCGAGGCTCTTCATGGCCGCCTTGAAAGCGCCGATCCCGGCGGCACCGCCGCTGACGCGCCCCTGAGCCACCCAGACGATCTCGAACAGGCGGCAAAGCCTCTCCTGCTCGCGCCGGGCCGCGGCCCAGTCGCCGCGCTGCGCCGCATCCCACAGCCGCACATAGCCGCGCGGGTCGACATTGGCGATGCCGGGAACCACGCCATGCGCGCCCATCAGCAGCGCGTTGTCGACGACGATCTCGGATCCGGTCATCAGGAAGACATCCTTATGATCGGCAAGATCGAGCAGCGCGTAGCGGAAATTGCCGTCATCGCCGCTGGAATCCTTCAGCCCGACGATGGTCCCTTCACTGGCTAGCGTCACCACCGTCTGGCGCTGGAGTTTTACGTTGACGCAAACGGGAATGTCGTAGGCGACGAGCGGCACATCGACGGCATCGCGAACGTAGCGGAAGTGGTCCAATATCTCGGACTGGCTGGTCACGGTGTAGAACGGAGCCGTGACGACGACTGCATCCGCTCCGGCCGCCTTGGCGATTTTCGAATGGGCGATCACGCGGTCGGTCGTGGGATCGATGGTCCCGACCAGCAGCGGCACGCGGCCGTTCACGACCTTGGCGGATTGCTCGATGATCTCGCGCCTCGTCCTTTCGTCATGGAAGACGACTTCGCTGGTGGACCCGAGCACGAAGACGCCGTGGCAACCGCCATCGATCAGATGCTCCAGCACTCGCGTATAGGACTTGTAATCGACGGTGAAATCGTCGTTCAGCGGCGTTACGACGGGAGGCACCACGCCCTTGAATTTGCTCATTGTCTCTTTCTTTCCTGGTTCAGTGAAGCTCGGCACGCGGATCGAAGGCATCCCTCAACCCGTCGCCGATGAAATTGATGGCAAGGACGGCCAGAACCAGCGCGGCGCCGGGAAACAGCCATTGCCAGGGATATTGTTCGAGAACGGCGGTGGAGCGCGCAGCATTCAGCATATTGCCCCAGCTTGCCGCAGGTGGCGCGATGCCGAGCCCGAGAAAGGAAAGCCCCGCCTCAAGCAGAATCGCATTGGCGACCTGCGTCGTGGCGTAGACCACCAGAATATCGATGCAGTTCGGCATGCCGTGACGCAGCAGCAGGTGCGGCAGCCCGGCCCCCATGCCGCGCGCAGCCGTCACGAAATCCCGCTCGCGCAGCTCCAGCAGCCGCGAGCGCACCATGCGGGCGAGCAGCGGCCAGGACAGAAGCGAGATGACGAGGATCGTGGGCAGGATGCCGGTGCCGGTGATGGAGGCGAGAACCAGCAGGAAGATCACCGGCGGCAGGGTCATGACCAGATCGACGAAGCGCATGCTGAGCGCATCCGCCCAGCGGCCGGCAAAGGCCGATACGAAGCCGAACAGGAAACCGATGACAGCCGAAATGACGGTGGACCCTGCGGCGACCATCAGCGAAATGCGACCGCCTTCGAGCACTCGGGCAAAGACGTCACGCCCGACGCCATCCGTTCCGAACCAATGGATCGCATTGGGCGCCGCGTTCATGGCCAGGAGATCGATGTCGTTCGGCTGGAACCGCCACCAGAGCGGATAGGAGACGATCAGCAGCAGCATCGGCACGGCGATGCAGACCCCGCTGATGGCCGCACCGTTCAGCCGGAAGCGGTCGAATGCTCGGGCGAGCGGGCCATGGCTTGGTCGTTCGGTTCGCGCCAGCATCTCTCAGCCCACCTTGATGCGCGGATCGATCACCGCGTAGGCGATATCGGTCAGGAGGTTGACGACGATGACGCAGGCGCCGATGACGAGCGTCGCGCCCATGATGACCGGATAATCGCGGGACGTGACCGCATCGACCAGCAGCAGGCCCATGCCCGGCCAGTTGAAAACACTCTCGACGAAGATCGCGCCACCGATCGCAAGCCCGATGGTGGAGCCGATGACGGTCACGACGGGCAGCAGCGCATTGCGCAGGGCGTGCTTGACGATCACCCAGAACTCGATCACTCCCTTGGCGCGCGCCGTGCGGACATAATCCTGATTGAGAACCTCCAGCAGCGAGGCGCGCATGTAGCGCATGATGAGCGCGGCCTGGGCGATTGCCAGGAGCGAGGACGGCAGGACGAGATGGCGAAGGAGATCGCCGACGGAAAAATCCTCGCCGGGCGTCAGCATGCCGCCCGAGGGCAGCCAGCCGAGACGCACGGCAAAGATATAGAGGCCGAGCAGCGCGCTTAGAAAAGCAGGGCTCGATATGCCGGCCAGCGCCAGCACGGACAGCGAGACATCCGTAACCGAATTACGCCTCACCGCGCCGACAACGCCTGCGGCAATGCCGGCGATAACAGCCATGATCAGGGCGGATCCCATCAGCAGCACCGTCGGGCCGATGCGCGACAGGACCAGCGTCAACACCGGCTGATCCAGCCGCTTGATGGAATAGCCGAGATTGCCCTGCAGGGCCTGCAGGAGCCAGCCGACATATTGCAGCGGCAGAGGCTTATCCAGGCCGAGCCGCTCGCGCAGGTCGGCCATGGCGGCGGGAGACAGGGGCGTGCTCGGGTCGATATAGGCATCGATCGGATCGCCCGGCGTCAGCCGCAACAGGACGAAGACCAGCATGCTCAAGGCTGCGAGCATGCCGATGCCGATCACAAGTCGCCTGAGACCATATTGAAGCATATCGAACCTATGTTTCCAGGGATGCGCCGGCCGCGACCTGCGGCCAGCCGAAAGCCAGAAGAGCGTCGCGATCCCTCAGATCCGCTCCCTGCGCTTCAGGTCGTCGATCTTGCGCGGCATGCCCTAGTTTGAAAGCTTCCACGCTTCCGGATGCGCGATGTAGGGGCCGCCGCCGGGCGCCGGCGTCCAGATGAAATCCTTCACCTTGGACGAAACGACGCCATATCGGTTTGCCACCCACATGGTGGCCCAGGGCAGTTCCTTGTTCATGACCTTGCAGACATCCTGGTAGCGCTGATCGCGCTTGCCGGCATCCGTCTCGGCAATGGCGTCATCGAGCGCCTTGGTCAGATCGGGCATGCGCGCGCGCACCACGTTGGCACCGGCAGGCGGGATCTGCTTTTCATTGAGCCCGGTATTGATATTGCTCGGATCAGGCCCGTTCTGCAGTCCGGCAAAGACAAGCTGGAACTGCGATGCGTCCGCGTTGGGGTTGAGCACGATGCCGTTATAGGTCGGCGCATCGACGGCGCGGGGCACGACATTGATGCCGACCTGCGCCAGCATCGCCTGCATGGCCGCCAGCACGTTCGTAACGAGAGGCGTGTTGTAATAGGTCAGCAACGTGATCGGCTTGTCGCCATTGATCTTGTCCCAACCGGCCTCCTCCAGCAACTGCTTGGCCTTGGCCGGATCGTAGGAATAGGTCTCGATGCCATCCGGAACGAGCTGGCTGGCGACATAGGCGCAATTGGCCGGCTTGGCCGCGCCGCCATAGAGGCTCTTGATGATCGCATCGCGATTGATGGCATACATGACGGCCTGACGGACGCGAAGGTCCTTCCACAAGGGCGAATCCTGGTTGAAGCCAAGATAATTGACGACGAAGGAATCGCCCTCGATGACCTGGAAGGATTTATCGTCCTTGAAGGTCGGCACGTCGTTGGAATCGACATAGGTGAACTGGATTTCACCGGCGCGCAACGCCGAGATCGCACCGGCGGGATTGGCGAAATAGCGATTGATCAGCCGATCAAGAACCGGCCTGCCGCCGCGATAATCCGGATTGGCGGTCAGTTCGACATATTGATCCTGCACATATTTGACGAATTTGAACGGCCCCGTCCCGATCGGCGACGTCGACCACCAGGTGCTCTTCGCCAGTTGATCGGCCGGCACTGCGGCAAGCGCGTGCTCGGGCAGGATCATAATTTTCGCCAGCGTATCCAGCAGGCTCGCCGACGGCGCGGAAAGCTTGATGACGAGGGTGTGATCGTCGGGCGTCTCGACCGATGACAAGAGCGTAAACCGGGCGGCAAAGACCGAGCCGGTCTTGGAATTGGCCGCCAGATCGATGGTGAACTTGGCGTCCTTGGCCGTAAAGGCCTTGCCGTCGTGCCATTTGGCGTCGGCAAGCTTGAACGTATAGGTCAGTTGATCCGGGCTTACCTCGTAGGAGGAGGCAAGCACGCCGACGATCTTCTGCAGCTTCTCGTCATAGCTGACCAGCGGCTCGAAATAGATACTGAGCCATGTCAGGCCAGCCGTGGCGGCGAGCGGATTGAAATTGCCCTGAAAACCGCCCGGGCCGACATCGAAGCCGCCCGACATGGTTGCGGCGACGGCCGGCGTGGCCATGCCGGTCAAAGCTGGCATGGCGGTGGCCGACAGCAATGCTCCCAGCGCGATTGCCGGCAGGTGAAACGCTTTCCTCATCATGATCCTCCTCCCTGGTTTGCGGTCGCTATTTTTTCTTGTTGTTGGCGATCACCCGCGAAATTCCCTCGTAATGGCGGTCGAGGCGCATACGCACCTCCTTGAGATTTCTGGATTCCAGTGCATCGACGATGGCCTCGTGGTCACGCCATGTGGCCATCGGATCGACATCCTCCAGATCGAAAAAGCGGGAAGCCTTGTAGAAGGCGAGCCAGAACACATCGATCAGGCGAACGAACGTCTCGTTGCCCTGGCAACGAAACAGCAGCCGGTGAAAAAGCTGATCATCTTCGGCAAAAGGTTCGCCAAGCTCGGCATGGGCACGCATACGGTCGACGGTGGCACGCAGCTCCGCCAGATCTTCCGCACCGATCATATCGAGGGTCTTGCCGATCAGGCCGACTTCGAGCGTGCGGCGAATCTCCAGCACCTCCTCCATGTGCCGCAGGGCATCGCCGAGTCCGTAGGCGAGATTGTCGAGCAGCGGCGCAAAGGAGAATGCCTTGACGAAGATGCCGATGCCGCGGCGCGTCTCCAGCACGCCGAGGGATTCGAGCGCCTTGATGCCCTCGCGCAAGGAGTTGCGGCTGACACCCAGTTGCGTCGCCAGTTCTCCCTCGGCAGGCAGCATCGTGCCGGCCTGAACACCGTTGTCGGCGATATAGCTTCGCAAACTTTCCTGCACGGAAACATGCAGCAGCGGCGAACGCGTCAACGGCTGGATCACTTTGCCGACCATAGAACGGAACTCCCATAGAGATCGGCAATGATCCTATGAACTTGTAGGATATCCGTCAAGTGGACAAGTAAACGAACGATCCGTGGCGGGCTTGGACATCAACCCCGCGATCGAACGAAAATGAACAATGTTGCCATAAGACGGCGAGGCGCGCCGCCTGAGGTAAGAGCCGACAAGACAGACGAAAGCTTCTCCGCAATCATCCACCTCGCCGCAGCCGTCATCAATTCAAGATGAATCGCCAGACCTTGTTCCGAGGCGTCGAGGGCGTACTCGGCGCGCGTTTACGGTCACCGGTTTCGTTATTTCTTCTTCCCTTGATCGTGATGCCACTTGATGGCGAAGAACATGCCCGTGCCAAGCACGAGAACCTTGAACGTGATGAAGACTACAGGGAACCAATCCGTCATTTTGAATATTTCCAGGCTATTCGTTGAGATTATCTATCGTGAGGAATGCAACCTCAAAGCTGATGAATCCCACAGACCTTAGTTCGTTGCGTGCGACGCATCGGTTGCCGGAAGACGTACGAGCTTACCTTCCTCGGCCTTGTAGAAATACTGGCTGGCCACCAGCCAACCCTTCAGCGGCCGCAGCGGTGGAATGCAGGTCGCCAGCATGAACGGCCCCGTCACCAGGAACTGCACCCAGATCGGCGCCGAAAAGGCCACCTCCAGCCAGACGCCGAGAAGCACGCTCGGAATACAGGCAAAGCAAATGACGAAGAACGCCGGCCCGTCGGCGGGATCCGCAAAGGAATAGTCGAGACCGCACGCTTCGCATTGCTTGCGCAGGGTCAGGAACCCGTCGAACAGACGGCCCTGCCCGCAGCGAGGGCAACGGCAGCGAAGGCCGGTCTGTATCGGGCTCAATGGGGGATATTCGGTATCCATGTCGGCATCGCTCCTGAAACGATATTTTGAGGATATGCAATCAATAGTAAAATTGCATGCATTCAATATAGTTATAATGAATGCAAACCGCGAGTCCATCTGGCAGAATGACGCAGCGGAGCGCCTGGCGGATGACGGGAATTGTCATCCGCCGAAGCCCGCGCTCCGTTCAGCCGGCAGCAAAATCGCAAGATCGTTCTAGAAGAAGGATGCGGCCATTTCCGGCGGCCCTTCAAGCGCATGCGCCATGAAGTCCAGCGCCCCCTTCAAGGCGTCGCGGCTTATGGGGCCGCCAAGGCAAACTCGCACCGCTTCCGGTGCGGCACCCTCCACGGTAAAGGCATCGCTTGCAACGACGCCGATCCCCGCGTTGCGCATATGACCGCCGAACGTGGCGCGCGTCCAGCCATTGCCCAACGGCAGCCAGATATTGAAACTGATGGGATCTGACCGATAGCGGCCGGCGGGCAATATATCCGCCACCATCTCCTGGCGCGCGGCAGCCTCTGTCCGAATGAAATGCAGGATGCCGTCGGCGGTGCCATCTTCGATCCAGCGTGTCGCAAGCGCCATGGTAAGCGGCGACGCCATGACCGTGCTGCTCCGCATCGCGCTTACGAAGGGCCATATCGTTCTGGTGTCCGGCGCCACGACGAAGGCAAGGCGAAGCCCCGCGCCGATGCACTTCGCCAATCCTCCGATATGCCAGGTCACATCCGGCGCGATCGCGGCCATCGGCGCAGGCCCGCTCAAGGGGATGAAGCCATAGGCATCGTCCTCTATGATCGGCACGCGGTATTTGCGGGCGACGGCGGCAATCGCCTCGCGCCGGCCCTGCGGGATCGTCAGCGTCAATGGATTCTGCAGCGTGGGATTGAGGTAAAGCGCCCTCGGCTGCAGGCGTTCGCAGGATTCGGCAAAGGCATCCGGCAGGATGCCATCCTCATCCATCGGCAGACCGGCAAGATTGAGCCGGAGCTGGGCCGCGATCGAGCGCATGCCGGGATAGGTGATATTTTCCGAAAGGACCGTTTCTCCCGGCTTGGCCAAAAGGCCGAAGATCGCCAGCAGGGCCGGGTGCGCACCGGGCGTCACGAAGATGCGCTCCGGTCCGGGATTGAGCCCGCGTCTGCCGAGCCAGGCAGCGGCAGCCTCCTTGTCCATACCGCTGCCGCCGAAGCCCTGATAGCGCAGCAAGGAAACGAGATCGGCTGCCACCACGGACATGCCTTCGCGCATGCGGGCGACAAGATCGGGATCGTTCGGCTCCGGCGGCAGGTTCATGGAAAAATCGATGGCGGCGGCACGGCGCGGATCCGGAGCGGCATCGAGAACGAAATCGCCGCGCTCCTTCTCCCGCCTGCCGGTCACGAACGTCCCCCGCCCGACATGGGAATCCACCAATCCGCGCTTCTGCGCCTCGACATAACCGCGCGCCACCGTCGTAAAGTCGATGTTGAGACGTTTGGCAAGCACCCTCTGCGGCGGCAACCTGTCGCCCGCCGCCAGAATGCCGCTGCGCAAATCCAGTTCGATCAGATCGGCGATGGCAATGTAGCGAGGGCTGGAGGAGCGGCTCAGATCGGGATGCCAATTTTTCATTTCATGCTCCGCGAGGGGGTCTGGCCCGCAATGAAATCGGACCGGCATTGATCGCATATTGTTGCATACAACTCATATCATGTGGAACCGTCTGCGCCAGCATTCACACCCGGCATGACCAAATGCCGCAAGACTTCGATTTCAGAACCGTTTCCAAACGACGGATATCCAGGCAATTGACTGCATGCAAACTCGATTTCCCCATAGCAGGTCCGCAAAGCTCGCTTTCGGCACACGACCCCGTGGTCGCATCGATCGGCGCGGCGGTTTTGGCCGACACACCGATCGTAGGGCTCTCGCTTTCGTGAAATCGGCCCCGGGAAACTGAAGCCGACATAGACGGCCGACGGGTACGGAAGAAGGAAAAACCGCGAGCATTTGACCTCGATCATCGCAATTGGCGGCGGATGCGCGAATCATTCCGGCGAGGCCGCCGCGCTTTGGAACAGGGCGGCCATGTCGGGCGGAGCCGGAATTACGCGGATGTGCATGGTTTCAATCGTCGCCGCGACAAGACTTGACGGGTGCCTCCATTATCGATGTGCTGGATGCGGGTTATTTGTCCGGGTAAGCTTAACCCGCAAGATTGCGGGTTAAGTGGAAACTGCGGCGCCCGAGGCATGGGGAGAGCTCGATGTACGACAAAATCATTTGCGCAATAGGATTGGGATCGCGCGAGCGTGCCGAACGCCTGCTGCGCACGTCTCACGCTCTCCTGTCGCCTGGGGGTGAACTGACGGTCGCGCACATTATCGATCGCTTCCCCTCCGGACACGAAAGCCCGGACGAATGGGCAGTCTCCGTCATCAGGGAGACGGAGGAGAAGCTCGGCGCGCTATGCAAGCACCTCGGCATCGCCGCGACCATAGAAGTGCGTCCGGGTACGGCGTCGAAGACATTGCTGACGATTGCCAAGGAGAAGAAGGCCGATCTGATCGTCCTTGCGACGCATAATTCGGATATCCTCGATCGCATCTTCGGCTCCACGGTCGAGTATGTCATCCGCCATGCCGAATGTTCCGTTCTGGTCGAGCGGGCGGACATGAGGCATGACAACGCGGCCAAGAAGGGCAAGCCGCAGCGCGCATGAGGCCTGCCGGAACGATGGGGCCATGCGCGACCTGGCGCGGAAATTTCTATCGAACGACATCGCCATAACTGTTTGCCATGTCTTCCGACAATGCTACCTATCCGCCTCGATTCATATCCAAGACGAATTGAATGACCGAAACCGCCATCACCTGGAGCATCGCCGGCCTGACAGCCTTGGGGGTCGTTACACGGCCGTTCCGGTGGCCGGAGGCGGTCTGGGCCATTCTCGGCGCAGCACTTCTTCTCGCCTTTCGCCTCATCGGCCTCGCCGATGTATGGGCGGGCGTCTCCAAGGGGTTCGACGTCTATCTGTTCCTGATCGGCATGATGCTTCTGTCGGAGCTTGCCCGGCGCGAAGGGCTGTTCGACTGGGTGGCGGCGATCGCCACCTCGCATGCCAGGGGTTCTCCCCGCCGGCTGTTCGTGCTCGTCTACATCGTCGGCGTGGTCGTAACGGTGTTTTTGTCGAACGACGCCACCGCAGTCGTGCTCACGCCGGCCGTTTATGCGGCATGTCGGGCAGCCCGGGTGAAGGATCCCATGCCTTACCTGCTGGTCTGCGCCTTCATCGCCAATGCCGCAAGTTTCGTGCTGCCGATTTCCAACCCGGCCAATCTGGTCATCTTCGCCGGCGGCGAGATGCCGCCTTTGTCGCGCTGGATGCAGACCTTCCTGCTGCCGTCGATCGTCTCGATCATCGTTACATTCGCCTGCCTCTACTGGACACAGAGGCGGGCGCTGGCGGAAGACGCGATCGCACGCGATGTCGGCCAGCCTGCGCTTTCGCACAGCGCCCGGCTGGCCGGATGGGGTCTTATCGTAACGGCTCTCATCCTGATCGGGGCCTCCGCCATGAATCTCGACCTCGGCATCCCGACATTCGCGGCAGGCGTCCTTACGACGATCGTCGTCCTCGCGCTCACGCGGCAAAGCCCCATGGAGACGGTCCGCGGCATAAGCTGGAGCGTGTTGCCCCTGGTTGCGGGTCTCTTCGTAATCGTCCAGGCGGTTGATCATACCGGCCTGACCGCCCTTCTTTCCGACAGACTTGCAGCGCTTGCGGCGCAATCCCAGGCGCAGGCGGTTGGAGCCGCCGGGCTCTCGGTTGCAATCGTCTCCAACCTCGTCAACAACCTGCCTGCCGGCCTTTTCGCCGGCAGCGCGGTGCAGGCCGCCCATGTTCCCGATTCCATCGCCGGTGCGGTGCTGATCGGCGTCGACCTCGGCCCCAATCTGTCCGTAACGGGCTCGCTCGCCACGATCCTCTGGCTTGCAGCCCTGCGTCGCGAGGGGCTTCACATGGGAGCACTGGCCTTCCTGAAGATCGGCGTCGCCGTGATGTTGCCGGCGCTGATCCTCTCCCTTGCAACGCTCGCGCTGATCTGACGGCGAACGACATCGAGTTTATAGACGACCGGTCGATTATTTGTTATCGCACCGACCATGGTGACAAAGCGGAAATCAGAGCTGACTCGCAGCCACATTCTCGCAATCGGGCGGGAATTGGTGCTGCGCAAGGGTTTCGGAGGCGTTGGCCTGAAGGAACTGCTCGAACAAAGCGCCGTGCCCAAAGGATCCTTTTATTATTATTTCGCCTCCAAAGAAGCTTTCGGCTGCGCCCTGCTGAAGCAATATTGCTCGGATTACGCAGAACGCCTCGATGCGCTTTTCGGCTGGAAGGGCAATGGCCGCCAGCGGGTGATGCATTATTGGAACGCCTGGCTTTCCGATGGCAACACCGCCAGCCTCGCCGATCGCTGCCTGGTAGTAAAACTTGCCGCCGAAATCTCCGATCTCTCGGACAACATGCGCGTGATCCTGCTCGGCGGCGTCGAGGATCTCATTCGCCGTCTCACCAAGACGATCACCGAGGGACGCGAGGATGGCTCCATTTCGCCCTCCTGCATTCCGGAAAAAACGGCCCGTTCCCTCTATAGCCTGTGGCTTGGGGCGGCGATCCTGGCCAAGCTTGGAAAAGACAGGACGCCGCTCGACCAAGCCATGCTCGCCACAGAGCAAGCGCTTTCCACATCCGGCAGCCTTTGATCCAAGGCCGGAGCCGCATGTCAACACACAAGGAAAACAAAATGCGCAGTGCCATCCACGATACCTTCGGCGATCCCGCTGCGGTCCTTTATCTGGCCGACATGCCCCTGCCGGAGCCGGCCGCGGGCGACGTACGCATTCGCACCATTCTCTCCCCCATTCACAATCACGACCTTTGGACGGTTCGCGGAGCCTACGGCTACAAGCCGATCCTGCCGGCCATCGGCGGCAGCGAGGCGGTGGGTATCGTCGATGCCGTGGGACCGGACGTCGACAAGACGCTGATCGGCAAGCGCGTCGTCGCCGCCGGCGTGCACGGCACCTGGGCCGAGCAATTCACGGCGCCCGCCGCCAGCCTCGTTCCCGTGCCCGATGTCATCAGCGACGAGGCTGCGGCGCAGCTCATCGCCATGCCGTTCAGCGCCATCGCGCTTCTGGAATTCCTCAATGTCCAGCGCGGCGACTGGATCATCCAGAACGCGGCGAACGGCGCTGTCGGCAAGACATTGGCAATGCTGGCGCACAGCCGCGGCATCCATATGATCAACCTTGTCCGGCGCGACGGCGGCATCGACGAGCTGTCGGCTTTCGGCATCGGAAATGCCGTCTCGACCGCTTCCACCGACTGGAAGGCTAAGGTGCGCGCCATGGTCGGCGACGCGCCGATCCGGGCTGCCGTCGATTCCGTCGGAGGCGTCGCCAGCAACGATCTGGCCGACCTACTGGGCGAAAATGGCCTGCTGGTTTCTTTCGGCACGGCAGCCGGCAAGCCCATGCAGATCGCCTCAAGGGCCGTCATCTTCAAGCAGCTGACGATCAAGGGCTTCTGGGGCATCAAGGTCAGCGCCGCCATGCCGGCAGATGAACGGCGGCGGCTGATCAGCGAACTGATCGCCAGGGTTGCTTCGGGCGAAGTCAAGCTGCCGGTGGAAGCCGCCTACGACATTACGGAGATCACGGAGGCGGTAAAGTCTTCGCTCGCCCCCGGCAAGGCCGGCAAGGTCTTGCTGAAGCTTTAGGTTTCCCTGCAGCAGCACTCGCCGGTCGTCGCCCGCGACCGGCGGCGCCTGCTTTGGCAGGGCCGCCGCGGGCAAATCGCCCCGCCTCGATTTGAACCTTTTCCAATGTTCATCTCCGGACGATTCTTTAGATCCTGCTCAGACTTTTGGGTTATCTAACGGAAATCCTTTGTAGTCAGCCGGAGAGTCATCGGTGAGCGCCGTGACATTGGAAGAGGTCGATCGTCAAATCCGCAACGGGTTTCGGCTCCTCCGTTTCGAACCGGCAATCGAATCGCTCTTCCTCCGGGACTACGCCGTGAATCGAGTACGCCTCGCCCTCGTCTGGGCGATCGTCGGCACGCTGATCTACGACATGGTCTATTTCGGCGACCGCACGATGATGGCGGATGTTTTCCCTCAACTCGTCATCGTACGCTTCGGAATATTCACGCCTTTCGCCCTGTTCAGTGTCGTTGCCCTGAGACGATGGCCGAGCGCGCTGAACTATGACCTGCTTGCCGTCGGCGTGGCGGTTCTCGGCGTCCTCCTGCCCATGTCCGTCGCCATGCGCAGCGGCAGCCCGTACCTGTTCGTCTACCAGAACGGCAATGTGGCCGCTTTTCTCTTCTTCGTCATCGCGCTCCGACCCCGATTCGTGACGATCCTGATCGGCCTTGCGCTGATGTGCGCGGTGCAGTTCACGACCACGAAACTCAGCGGCGCTTTCGACGATGTGGTTTATACCGGCATCGTCACCTTCTACGTGACGCTGGCGATCTTCCTGACGATCAGCGCCTACATCTCCGAGCATAAGGACAGGCTGAACTTCCTCAACCAGCTTCGCGGCAGCCTCCTGCATTCGCAACTCGAACAGAAATCGGAACGCGATGAGCTGACCGGCCTCTTCAACCGGCACTCCCTTGAGCGGGTGCGCTCTTCCGTCTGGCGGGCAGATGGCGGCATTCCCTGCGTCGCGATCGTCATGCTGGACATCGACCGGTTCAAACTGTTCAACGACGTCCATGGCCATATGGATGGCGATGGTTGCATTCGCGCCGTCTGCCACTGCATTTCGCAGGAAATCGGCGCAAGCGGCACTGCGTTCCGCTTCGGCGGCGAGGAAATTCTGGTCCTGCTGCCGAACGTCGATTGCGAGGCAGCTTTTGCGATCGCCGAAAGAACGCGTATCGCCATCGAGGCTCTCGGCATCCGCCACCGAGGACTCGACGACGGACAGGTGATTACCGCCAGCCTCGGCATCGCCTGCGGCGAAACCTCCAGGCAATCCCTCGGCGACCTCCTCAAAACGGCGGATGCCGCGCTCTATGAAGCCAAGAGGCACGGCAGGAACACCGTGTTCCCTCCGCGCGTCCCGCCGCAATAATCTCCACGGGAAATTTTGCGAGCAGCCTGGCAAACAATCTCCGGATCGACCGCCACCATCACGAGGGTCGTGCAAGAATCCGCAAAATCGCTCTTGTCCCTCTAGTAGCTAGAGGATGTAGCAATGGTTCCATGAGCCAATTCGGAACCGGAAGATGACGTCGACAACACAACAGAGCCGCTATCGGGTGGAAGGCATGGACTGCGCTTCCTGCGCCGCGAAAATCGACACGGCCGTCCGCCGCCTGCGTGGCGTGGAGGACGTTTCCGTCTCGGTCACGGCAGGCACGATGACGGTCAGTCACCTGGGCGACCCCGACCTGCTGCCAACCATCGCCAAGCGGGTTACGGGGCTGGGCTACAAGGTCTTTCCGCTTCCACAGGGGAACGCGCCGAGGCCAATCGTAGAAAAGGACGATCATGCCTGCGGCTGCGGCCACGATCATCATGACCATACGCCGCACGATCACGATCATGGTCCCACAGGTCACGATCACGGGCCGGGCGAACATCGGCACGATCACGCGGGACACGATCACCTATCCGACGAGCCCGCCACCGCAGCGGCCGGCCTCCACGGGCACGACCATGGACCGACCACCGGACCATGGTGGAAATCGGCCAAGGGGCGCCTGACGATTGCCAGCGGCGTGGCGCTTGCAGCGGCCTGGAGCATCGGGAAGCTTGTTCCCGCGCTGGATGCCTGGATCTTCATCGCTGCCATGCTGGTCGGCCTGGTGCCGATCGCCCGGCGCGCATTCATGGCCGCAAGGATGGGGACGCCCTTCTCGATCGAGATGCTGATGACGATAGCGGCAGTCGGCGCCGTCATCATCGGCGCCAGCGAGGAGGCCGCGGCCGTCGTCTTCCTGTTTCTGATCGGCGAGTTGCTGGAAGGCGTCGCCGCCGGCAAGGCGCGCGCCAGCATCCAGTCGCTGACGAATCTGGTGCCCAAAACCGCCCTTGTCGAAGAAAGCGGCAAGACCCGCGAGGTTCAGGCCGAAAGCCTCGATATCGGCGCCATCATCCTGGTCCGGCCCGGTGATCGCATCCCGGCCGATGGTGTGATCCTGTCCGGAGAAAGCGCCATCGACGAAGCGCCGGTGACAGGCGAAAGTACGCCGGTGCGCAAGGGCGCCGAGGCGACCGTCTTTGCCGGCACGGTCAACGGCGATGGCGCGCTGCGCATCCGCGTGACCGCAGCCGCGTCCGACAACACCATCGCCCGCGTCGTCAAGCTGGTCGAGGAGGCTCAGGAATCGAAGGCGCCGACAGAGCGTTTCATCGACCGCTTCTCCCGCTATTACACACCTGGCGTCGTCGTTGTCGGTGCGGCGGTCGCCATCTTGCCTCCCCTGCTTTTCGGCGGTGGCTGGAACGAGTGGGTCTACAAGGGCCTTGCCATCCTGCTCATCGGGTGCCCCTGCGCGCTCGTCATCTCGACGCCGGCGGCCATTGCCGCCTCGCTTTCGGCAGGCGCCCGGCGCGGCCTGCTGCTGAAGGGCGGCGCAGTGCTCGAGAATATCGGCAAGGTAACGGCCGTTGCCTTCGACAAGACGGGCACCCTGACGGAAGGCAAGCCCAAGGTCACGGATATCGTCGGCTTCGGCATGAGCGATACGGAGGTGCTGCGACTGGCGGCGGCGCTCGAAACCGGCTCCAGCCATCCGCTTGCGCGCGCAATCCTCGACGGTGCTGCGGCGGCGGGAATGGATATTCCTCAGGTCATCGATGCGAAAGCCATCGGCGGCAAGGGCGTCATCGGCACCGTGGGCGGCGTAGACGTGTTCCTCGGATCGCCGCAGGCGGCAGCCGACAAGGTTTCGCTGTCTGAGGAGCAATCGGCCCGAATCTCCGCGCTCAACGACGAAGGCAAGACCGTCTCCATTCTCGTCGTCAGCGGTTCCGCCACCGGCCTGCTGGCCATGCGCGACGAGCCGCGCGCCGATACGGCTGCCGGCCTCAAGGCACTTGCCGACGCCGGTATCAGGACGATCATGCTGACGGGCGACAACCAGCGCACGGCGCAGGCGATCGGCAAGACGCTAGGCATCGAGGTCAAGGCGCAATTGCTGCCCGAGGACAAGCAGCGCATCGTCGGCGAATTGAAGCAACAGGGGTTTCGCGTCGCCAAGGTCGGCGACGGCATCAACGACGCGCCGGCGCTCGCCGCGGCGGATGTCGGGATTGCCATGGGCGGAGGGACCGACGTCGCGCTGGAGACCGCAGATGCGGCTGTCCTGCATGGTCGCGTCGGCGATGTCGCCGAGATGATCGACCTTTCGAAACGGACCATGACCAATATCGGCCAGAACATCACCATCGCGCTCGGCCTCAAAGGTGTCTTCCTGGTCACGACGATCATCGGCATCACCGGCCTCTGGCCGGCAATCCTTGCCGACACCGGGGCAACGGTGCTGGTCACGGTCAATGCCCTGCGCCTGCTCGCCTCCAGACCGCGCCGCGTCGCGGCCTGAGCCAGTCTGCAGGCCCCCGCACAAGATCGCGTCAGGCCCGCCGGACGGAGAGATAGCGACGCGGCGACAGACCGAACGCCTTCCTGAACATGGCGATGAAGCTGCTTGCGCTCGCATATCCCAGATTGTCGGCGACGTCCGCTATCGGACTGCCGGCGCTCAGATATTCGAGCGCCAGCAGCAACCGCGCCTGCTGCCGCCAGCTGGCAAAGGACATACCCGTCTCGGCGTTGAAAAGCCGCCTGGCCGAGCGCTCGGATATGCCCGCCTGCTGCGCCAGCATATGGAAAGTCCCCTCGCCGGCCGGGTCCTGCAATACCGCCTCCGCGATGCGAAGAACGCGCCGATCCGCCGGCATGGGCAGATGCAGGCTTTCGCGCGGCGCGGCCCGCACTTCATCGAGCAAGACAACGGCAAGACGACGCTGCTGCGGAGAAAGCCTCTCCTCCCACTGCCATGTGGTCGCGCGACGCACCAGGGCTCGCAGCACTTCGCTCACGCTGAAGACGCATGGAACCTCGGGCAATCCGGCGCCGGCTTCCGGCGTCAGCAGGATACCCCAGCCGCTCAGCACGCCGTTGATCCCGGCCTTGTGCATTACGCCCGGCGGAATCCAGCCTGCGCGCTGCGGCGGCAGCAGCCATGAGCCGGTCGGCGTGTCGACGCGCACCAGACCGCTTTCAATGCAGAAAAGCTGTCCGCGCGCATGTGCATGCCAGTCATATTCCAGCGTTCCGAGACGGAAGGCGCTGCCGGGCTCGTCCGAACCCCAGAAGGCGATGAGCGGCGGCCCGTCGAGACGGTCGCCGAGATCTTCGATACTCATTGCTTGGTTTGGCCGTTTTGCAACATTTATAGTCCGAATGTCGTTACCACGCTCCGATGGCCGCGCGCTATCCTTCCCGCGCAAATTCGAAATCGAATAGCGAACGGAAGAAGCCATGCAGGACTTTCATGTCGTCATTATCGGCGCGGGCCTCGGGGGCCTGTGCCTCGCACAGGGATTGAAGCGCGCAGGGATTCGCTTTGACGTCTACGAACGAGATCCGGCACCCGATAGCCGCTTGCAGGGCTATCGCATCCGTATCGATGGAAACGGACAATATGCGCTGAAGGCATGCTTGCCGCCTGCGCTGTTCGACCTCTTTCGGGCAACCGCCTCCACCAGCCCGCGAGCTGCGCGCTTCCTGACCCCTCAGCTTCTGCCCGCCGGGGAACGCGCGCCGGCAAGCTGGGATACCGGCGGCGATCATGACGACGGCAACGGCGATCTCAGCGTCAACCGTCTGACGCTTCGCGAAATTCTGCTTTCGGGGATCGAGGATCGTGTTCATTTCGGGTACGCGTTTGTGCGGTATCGCCGCATGGAAGACAGCCGCATGGAAGTCCTGTTTGAAGATGCCGCGCCCATCTCCTGCAATCTTCTTGTCGGTGCCGATGGCGTCAATTCGCAGGTGCGCCGCCAACTGGCGCCCTCGGCCGAACCAACGGATACAGGCTCGGTATGCGTTTACGGCCAGGTCGAACTGCCGCTTGCGGTCGGTCCCGACCTGCTTGAAGACGGCACGACGGTCATCTTTGCCGATGGCTGCACGGCCATCCTCGATCTTATGCGGTTCGGCGGCGATTTTCCGCACCTTGCCGCCAGTCTCGCGCCCGCCTGCAAACTGACGCCGGTGGCCGACTATCTCTATTGGGCGCTGATCGGCCCGAGCCGCCGGCTGGGTCTTGAAACATCCGATCATACGCCGGTCATGCCGGCGTTACTCGAAACCGCGATGCGCGGCTGGCATCCCGAATTGCGGCGGATCATCGGTGCGAGCAAGGCTGCGGCAATCGCTGCACTGCCCGTCAGAACCGGACGCCCCGGAGTCCTCTGGCCGTTCGGAGCGGTGACGCTGATGGGCGACGCGATCCATGCCATGAGCCCGGCAGGAGGACTTGGCGCCAACACCGCGCTCGAAGACGCGCGCATGCTTGCGCATATCCTTGCCAAGGCCGGCGTGGATACGAAAACGATTTGCACGGCGCTGCTGGACTACGAGGCCGGCCTGCGTGAACGGGCAAGCCACGCCATCGCCATGTCGGATCGTGGCGCGGCGATGCTGTTTGCTGCAATCACCGATAAGATCGCTTGAGGAGACATGTCATGACCATCGACACGAGTTCTTTCGCCGTTCACGACGTTTCCCTCTGGCCGATCGTGTGCCAATCCGCCCGGTCCGTGCAGCCGGGTTATGCGGCGCAATGGTCCCGGGAGATGGACGCCATCCTCGCGATCTCGATGCCTTTCGTCGTGATCGTGGACGGGGATCAGCCTGCCGAAGAGCACGAGGATCGCAAGGCACGCGGCATGTGGCTGAAGAAGAACAAGTCGGCGCTCGCGGCAATTTGCAAGGCCGTGATCGGGATAGAGGCGAGCGCCGTCAAGCGTGCCGCCATGCAGGTGCAGATGAGCCTCGCCACGAAAGCGTTCGGCACACGGATGGAAATAGCTGCTTCCCGCCAGGACGCCCTGCAACTGGCCGAGCGAATCCTTACGGGTAAGGAAAACGCGGGATCTTCCATCGGTTAGAGCGAACGGGACCGGCATTCCGCCGATCCGCTCGCGCAGTTCTGCCCGGCGAAGCTCAGCATGCCGAGCGGCGCAGGACTGCGGCCTCTTTCCAACCCAGCTCCGGAGCGATCGAGGTTACGAAGTCGTGGATGATCTGCCGGTATTCCTCGTCGTGAAACTCGTAGGGCAGCTCCAGCCGGAATTCGCTGACGAAGGGCAGCACGGGATCGCTGCGCAGGCGTTCGAGGATCTCGTCGGACGAACCGACGAGATCGCGCGCGAAAAGCGTGCGGCGCTCACCCTGCGGCGAGAGCGTCCGCTCATGACGGCCGGCGGCATAGTCGGTATAGCGTTTGCGCGTGATCGCATCGGCGCTGTCGAAGGGAACGATGACCCGGCCGAGCGCCACCCGCCTCGTATCGCCGCCGGAAGCGCGATAGGTTTCCAGCTGCCGCGACTGCGCGACGAAAAAATCGTCGGTCTCCTCCCCCGTCGTGACATTGCCGATCAAAAGATTGAAACCGTTGCGTCCCGCCCATTCGGCCGAGCGCAGCGAGCCGCCACCATACCAGATACGATCGATCAACCCTTTTGCATAGGGTTGCAGGCGCGGACGTTGAGGCCCGAACGGTGTCCTGATGACCGTATCCGGATTGCCGAGATAGGCTCCCTTGAGATTGTCGGCAAACCGCAACACCCTTTGATGGGAAAAGTCGTGGCTTTCCCAGTCGCCGTCGAAGGCGAGCGGTCCGATCAGGTCCGCATGCAACGGTCGGCCGGCGCTGATCCCGATATTCAGGCGCCCGCGCGACAGGACATCCACGGTCGCCAGATCCTCGGCAAGCCGATACGGGCTTTCATAGCCGATGGGGATGACGGCGGTGCCGAGCTCGATGCGGCGTGTGCGTTGCGTTGCCGCGGCCAGAAAGGCGCTCGCCGAGGAAATGCCCGGCTCGAGATGGCGCTGGCGAACCCAGGCGCTATCGAAACCTCTCTGTTCGCCGTATTCAAGCAGTTGCAGGGTCTGTTCCAGGCCGGCCAGCGGATCTTCATCCGGATAGTTTCCTGGTGTGAGAAAGCCGATATGGCTGATCGACGGGGCTGGGCGGCTCATGCGGAAGTCTCCTCAATATTTCGGTAGGCCCGGCGGATTGGTTTCCGACTTCGGCAGCGCTTCTTCCGCAAGGTGCCAATGATCGAGAATCCTGGCGTAGGTTCCGTCCTTGATCAGACCGTTCGTTGCGATGGTCAATGCGGCCGCCAGTCCGCTGCCCTTGCGCGTCGTGATCGCCACATCGGAGCGATCCGGCCAGCCGGCGCTCAGCGTGCCCACGCGCTTGATGTTCCTGTCGCGGGCCGCGATGTAGACCAGCTGGGCGTGCGGCTGCACGATGACATCGGCCCGGTTCGACTGAAGGGCCAGGAGGCTTGCGGCATCGTCGTCGTAATATTGCAGCTCGATCGGCTTCAAGCCCGCTTTGACATCCTCGTCGCTCCATTTCAGCAGGATTCGCTCCTGATTGGTGCCGGCACCGACGATGATGCGCAGCCCAGCCGCGTCCTTCGGTTCCTTGATGTCGGTAATCTTGCTGTCGGACTTGACGAAGAAGCTATGCAGGCCCTGCCGATAGGTGGAGAAATCGAACTTCTCCTTGCGCTGCTCGGTGACACCGACATTGGAGATGACCGCATCGTATTTGCCCGAGGTCAGCCCGAGCGGCCAGTCGATCCAGGCAACGGGGACGAGCTCCAGCTTCAGCCCGAGCGCATCGGCAACCGCATAGGCGTAATCGGGATCCGCGCCGACCACGGTCTTCGCATCCGTCGCGTAGGTCGCAAGCGGCGGCCCGCCGGGCGCCACTGCCACCGTGAAGACGCCGGACGTGACAAACTTGAAATCTTTCGGGATGGCGGCAATGGCCGCTTCATCCCTCGTGGCATGAACACGGCCGGGCTGTTCGGGGCTGAGATCGAATTCCTCGGCCGCCTGTGCGGCGCCCAATCCGATCAAAGAGGCCGTCGCCATCGCCGCAAGTATGGTTTTGAGATCAGGAAGGAAAGTCACGAATAGGTCGCTCCATAAAGAAAACAAGTGAGCGGACCGGCGCGGGCCCCACCAACGCCGATCCGCCCGGCCAACATTACGAACCGCTCTTCGGCAGGCCCGCAGGGTTGGTTTTGGATTGATCGATCGCTTCGGCGCTCAGGCTCCAGTGCTTCAGCACTTCTCCGTACTTGCCGTCCTTGATCAGATCGTTGAGTGCGAGGGTGAGAGCGTCGGCAAGCCCTGCCCCCTTCTTTGTCGTTACGGCGATTTCGGCCGTCAGCGGCCAACCGCCGGAAACAATGCCGACGAGCTTCCTCGTGCCGTTGATGGAGGCATTGTAGGCTTGCGTCGCATTCGGATTGAATTCGACATCGGCGCGACCGGACTGCAGCGCGAGATCGGCAGCTGCGCGGTCGTCATAGTACTGTACCTCGATGGGCTTCAGCCCGGCCGCGACATTTTCCCGATCCCATTCGAGAATGATCTTCTCCTGGTTGGTGCCGGCGCCGGTGATCACTTTCAGCCCGGCCACATCCTTCGGTTCCTTGATCGACGTGATCTTGCTGTCGGCCTTCACGTAGAAGCCGAGCACATCCTTGCGATAGGTCGAGAAGTCGAATTTCTCCTTGCGCTCCTCGGTGACGGTCACGTTGGAAATGACGGCGTCATACTTGCCGGAGGAGACGCCGAGCGGCCAATCCTCCCAGGCGACCGGCACCAGCTCGAGCTGAAGGCCGAGAGAGTCCGCAAGCAGCTGCGCAATATCCGGATCGCCACCGACGACGGTCTTGGCATCGGTCGCATAGGTGGCGATCGGTGGATCCCAGGGGTTGATCGCCACCGTGAATTTGCCGGGACTGACGAATTTGAAGCTCGGCGCGATCGCCTTGATTGCCGCTTCGTCCTTTTCCGCCCTGACGCGGTTGGACGTATCCGGGCTCAGATTGAATTTCTCAGCCGCCGCCGCGGTCGTGCAGGTCATCGCCATCGCCGTCAGCACGCCGGCAAAGACGTATTTCGTTCTCTCGATAAATGCCATTTCCCTTCTCCTTATCAACCTTAAGTTGTTATCATTGCCATCACCGTCTAGACGCCTGCTGCGACAGGGCATCCGAGGCTGTCTGTATCCGCTAGAGAACCTTGGCGAGGAAAGCGCGGGTGCGCGGGTGCCTCGCATCGCTGAAGACCTGCGCCGGCGAGCCGGTCTCTATAATGTGCCCGCCCTCCATGAAGACGACGGTATCGGCGACCTCGCGGGCAAAGCCGATCTCATGGGTGACGATCACCAAGGTCGTTCCGGTGCGGGCCAGCTCCTTGATCACGTCGAGCACTTCGCCGACAAGTTCCGGATCGAGCGCCGAAGTCGGTTCGTCGAACAAAAGCACCTTCGGCCGCAACGCCAGGGCGCGGGCGATCGCGACACGCTGCTGCTGGCCACCGGACAGCTGGCGGGGATAAGCATCGATCTTGTCACTCAGCCCGACGCGGGCGAGCAGCTCCCGTGCGAATGCGACAGCCTCGTCGCGGCTCAGGCCCCTCACCTGTATCGGAGCCTCGATAAGGTTTTCTAAAACAGTAAGATGCGGGAACAAGTTGAAGTTTTGAAAGACCATGCCGATATCGGTCCGGCGCTTCAGGATGTCCTTCTCCTTGAGTTCGTAAAGCACATCGCCTTTCTGCGTATAGCCGACGAGGTCGCCGTCCACGGAGATGAAGCCGCCATCGACGCGCTCCAGATGATTGATGGCGCGCAGCAAGGTCGATTTTCCCGAGCCCGACGGGCCTATGACGGCCGTCACGCTGCCGGCAGGCAGGCTGAGTTCGATATTGTCGAGGACTTTCAGTGCGCCAAAACTCTTCGATATGCCGTGGATACGCACCGCTCCGCCCTTGGCACGCCAGTCCGCCGTGCCGCGCGAACCACCGAGCGTCAAACCGTTCACACTCGCCGAAGGTGCCGACAGAGGGCGACGGAAGCGCTGGAAGTAGGCCTGAAAGGGCAAGGGCGTGGGATTGCGCACCGCGCCCCTGGAGAAATAACGCTCGATATAATGCTGCACGATCGACAGTACCGTCATGATGACGAGATACCAGACGGTCGCCACCATCAGCAGCGGAATGACTTCCAGATTGCGGCGGTAGATGACCTGTACCGTGTAGAAGAGCTCCGGCAGAGCGAGCACGTAGACCATGGACGTGCTCTTGGCGAGACCGATGATCTCGTTGAAGCCTGTGGGCAGGATGGATCGCATAGCCTGCGGCAGGACGATGCGAAATGCCTGGCGGCGGCGCGGCAGACCGAGGGCGGCCGCCGCCTCCAGCTGTCCCTGGTCGACCGACAGGATGCCGCCGCGAACAATTTCCGCGAAGAAAGCCGACTGATTGAGCGTCAAACCGAGAAAGGCTGCCGCAAACGGCGTCAGCAACTGCGTGGTCGGATAATCAAAGAAGACCTTGTCGGTAAACGGAACGCCTATTGTAATTGTTTCATATAGATAGCCGAGATTGTTAAGAACCAGCAGCAGCACGATCATCGGAATTGAACGCAGCAACCAGATGTAACCCCAGGAGAGGCTTGCAAGCAGCGGCGACTTCGAAACGCGCGCCAGCGCCAGCGCCGTGCCGAGAATGGAGCCGGAAACGGCGGCAAGTGCCGTCAGAAGCAACGTTCTGCCAAGTCCCACCAGCACCGGCTCGGCAAAAAACCATTCGGCAAAGACATTCCAGCCCCAGCGCGGATTGGTGAAGGTGGAATAGAGGATGAGCGCGAGGACGAGCGCGGCAAAGATCGTGCCTGCCGTGCGTCCGGGATGCCGCGCCGGCACGATGCGGTAACGCGAATAATCCGTCTTCTTCTCGGCGGTTTCCGTGCCTGGATCGACATTCGCAAAATCCGTCGTCAGCGCCATGATGCTTGTCCCTTATGGTTGTGATTGACCCGGCTGGCCGTCATCGTCCGGCGGCAGCCAGGCGCTGCGGTGAGCCGGAGGCTTCGGCGAGGTAGGACAAGGCCAGGTGGCTGATATCCTTCTCGAACGGCAGGCTCTTGTAGATTTCCGGATCGACCTTGGTGTCGAAGAGCGCCGTATAGCCGTTGGTGAGATAGAGGCCGACGGCCTCGGGCTGGCGGAAGCCCGTCGTCAGGTAAATGCGCCGATAACCTTGCCGGGCAGCCTGCGCTTCCAGCTCCACCAGCAGCGCCCGCGCCAGTCCCTGACGGCGCAGATCGTGCCGGGTCCAGATGCGTTTGAATTCCGCAGTCCGGTCGTCATAGTGCTTGAAGGCCCCGCCGCCGATCGTCTCGCCATCGCGCAACAGCAGGAGGAAGTTACCATGCGGCGGCGCGAAGGCCTCCGGCGGATAGCGATTGAGTTCGGCGGCCGCTCCTTCGGCATTGAAGTAATTGCCGTAGCGACTGTCATATTCGTAGATCAGCTCGTCGATCAGCGGCTTGGCGCGCGGGTCCAGCGGGGTCGTGTAAACAAACGTATCGCTCATATCGGTCGTCACCTGTTGTCATCCGCAAGGAAAGTTTCGGCGAGCCGCACCCAATAGCGGGCGGCGGGCGCAATGATCGCGTCGTTGAAATCGTATTGGGCGCTATGCAGCGGCGCGCTGTCGCCATTGCCGACGAAGAGATAGCTCCCCGGCTTCGCCTCCAGCATGAACGCGAAATCCTCGCTTGCCGTGCGCGGGCGGAAATCAGCCTCCACGGCGGCGGCCCCAAGCGTCTTCAAGGCGACATTGCGGGCGTAGGCGGTTTCATCGGCATGGTTGACGAGCGCGGGAAAGCCGAGGCGATAATTGACCTCGGCCAGGGCCCCGAAGCTTTCGGCCTGCGCGCGCGCAAGTGCGGGAATCCGTTCCTGCAATCTGGCGCGGACCTGCTCGCTGAAGGCGCGCATGGTCAGCTTCATCTCGACGCTCTCGGGGATGACGTTCGAAGCCGAGCCGGCATGAATGGAACCAACGGTTGCGACCGCCATGTCCTGCGGATCGATATTGCGCGAGACGACGCTCTGGAGCGCCGTGATGAACGAGGCCGAGGCCAGAACGGGATCGACAGCACGATGCGGCTCGGCGCCGTGACCGCCTTTTCCGACGATCTTGACGACAGCCTGATCGACGGAGGCCATCGCCGGACCGGCGACGAAGCCGAATTGCCCTGCTGCCACGCCGGGCCAATTGTGCAGCCCGAAAACGGCATCGACCGGAAAGCGATCGAAAAGCCCTTCCGCCAGCATCTTGCGTGCGCCCGCGCCGATTTCCTCGGCCGGCTGGAAGATCAGCCGCAGCGTGCCATTGAAATCGCCGTTTTCGGCGAGATAGCGGGCAGCCGCCAGCAGGATCGACGTATGCCCATCGTGACCGCAGGCATGCATGACGCCGGGATTGCTGCTGGCATAGTCGAGCCCTGTTGCCTCTTCGATGGGCAACGCATCCATATCGGCACGGATGCCGAGGCTGCGCCGCCCATCGCCCCGCTTCAGCGTTGCGACGACGCCTGTGCCGGCTATGCCCGTCGCGACGTCATACCCCCAGTCTGCCAGAAGCGACGCGATCTTCTTGGCAGTTCGATGCTCCTGAAAGGCAAGTTCGGGATATTGGTGCAGATCGTGCCTCAGCGCGACGATCTCATCGAGATAGCTGGCGATCCCCGTCTCGACCGGGTCGCTGACCGAAGGGGTTTTGATGATGGCGTTCATGGTGATCGTCCGGGGGCTCAGGCACCCACGGCCTTTGCGGGTTCGATGCCATCGGGCGCAGCGGCATAGCGGCTTTCGCGGAACGGCAGACCGAGGTGATCGCGTAGCGTCTCGCCCTTGAGCTCGGGATCGAAATAGCCGCGCTGCGTCAGGATCGGCAGGACATGCCTGGAGAAATCGTCGAAGCCTTCGCCGATGACCGGGAAGCCGAGAATGAAGCCGTCTGCGCCTTCCTCATCCACCCAGCGGATGATTTCATCGGCAATGTGCTCGGCGGTGCCGATGAAGGAGCTGCGAGGCGTTGCCGCATCGAGCGCCACTTCGCGCAGGGTTAGCCCCTTTTGCCGCGCGGTGTTCTTGATCCTGTCCGTCGTGGCGCGGAAATTGTTGCGGCCTATGTCGCCCAGATCGGGGAATTGCTCATCCAGCGGATAGACACTGAAGTCGTGATGGTCGAAGAAGCGACCGAGATAAGCGAGCGCCTCCTCGATGGTAACGAGGCTGCGGATCGCCAGGTATTTGGCCTCCGCCTCCTCCTGCGTCGTGCCGACGATCGGGCCGATGCCCGGAAAGATACCGACATCGGCGGCACTGCGGCCATGCGCGATCGCGCTCTGCTTCACCTGCTTGTAGAAGGTCTTGGCGTCGTCGAGCGGCCCGCCATTGGTGAAGACGGCATCGGCGTGCTTGCCCGCGAGCCGGATACCGGAATCGGAAGCACCCGCCTGGAACACCACCGGCTGGCCCTGTCTGGACCGGCCGATATTGAGCGGACCTTCGATGCGGAAGAACCGGCCCTTATGGTTCAGGCGGTGCAGCTTGGATTTGTCGGCATAGACGCCCGTCTCGCGATCGCGCACGAAGGCGTCGTCGTCCCAGGAGTCCCACAGGCCCTTGATGGCATCGAGATATTCGTCGGCGATCTCGTAGCGCAGCTCATGCTCGGGATGTTCGCGGCTATAGTTACGGCCGGACCCTTCGAGCGGCGACGTTACCGCATTCCAGCCGGCGCGACCGCCGCTGATGACATCGAGCGAGGCAAACTGCCGGGCGATGGTGAAGGGATCGCTATAGGACGTCGAAACCGTGCCCACCAGGCCAAGTTTGGTCGTAAAGGCGGCAAGCGCGGAAAGGATGGTCAGCGGCTCGAACCGGTTGAGGAAATGCGGAATCGACTGTTCGTTGATGTAGAGCCCGTCGGCGACGAATGCGAAGGCGATGCCGGCCTCTTCAGCCTTGCGGGCCGTCTTGACGAAGAAGTTGAGGTTGGTGCTGGCGTCGGCCGGGACGCTCGGATGTTTCCAGGCGTTCATGTGCCCGCCCGGGCCTTGCAGCATGATACCGAAAGTGACGTGTTTCTGAACCATGATGGTCCTCCTGGGATGGCCGCTCAGGCGACGAGCGAAAGGCGTTCTTTGGCGAGCAATTCTATGGAGTTGAGCCGTTCGGCCGCCGTCAGTGCCGGAGTATCGAGCACGAACTCCTCGACGCCGTAGCGGCGATGGAGCGTATCGAGTTCGTCCCGGATCTGCGCTGCCGTACCATGCAGCACGCTCGGCGCCTTCTCCTCCGTTCGGAATTCGGAAAAACCCGCCTGACGGGCAAATTCAGCCGCCTGTTCCTGGGTGCCGACATTGACGCTCTGGCCATTGGGCAGGAACAGCTTGACGATCCGGAGCCGGCCGACACGGTCGCGGGCATGTGCCTCGCTGTCGGCGGCGAAAGCGGCGAGCGCCAGGATCGGCACCTTGCCGCCAGTCGCATGCCGATAGGCCTCGAACGTCTTTTCGAGATTTTCCGGGTCCCCGTTCAGGTGGCCGGCGAAAACCAGAGTCCAGCCTTTTTCCGCAGCCAGCCTTGCGCTTTCGACGCTGGCGCCGAGAAGGAAACGCTCCGGCGCGCGCGGTGGGAACGGCGTCGCAAGAGCGCCTTCCGATTGCAGGTCGGTGGCCAGATAGGCATTGATGTCGGACAGCTGTTCGGCGAAATCAGGCTTCTTCTCAGGGTCGAATGCACGCTGCAGCGCGCGCGTCGACAGTGGAAATCCGCCCGGCGCCTTACCGACGCCGAGATCGATCCGGCCGGGCGCCAGCGAGGCCAGAAGATTGAAAATCTCCGCAACCTTGTAGGCGCTGTAGTGCTGCAGCATCACCCCGCCGGAGCCGATGCGGATCTTCGAGGTTCTGGCGAGAAGATAGGCGATCAGCACCTCCGGCGCCGAACTTGCCAGATTCGCCATGTTATGGTGCTCGGCGACCCAGAAGCGATGATAACCGAGTTCTTCGGCCCTGGTGGCTAAACGCGTCGTGGCACCAAGGGCGTCGGTGGCGCTGAGCCCCTGCTCGATCGGGCTCTTGTCGAGAAGGCTGAGGAGATAAGACATGCCGTTTCATCCATGTTTGCCCCCGATGCCGACCATCGAGCGCTATAATCTATAAAAAACATAGATTTTAAGTAATTTAAGAAACAGCTTTCTTTTTCTTCCGTCGGATGCGGAAAAAATCGGCAGTCAACCGAGGGAACGGGATGGGGCTTTACGAAGATGCGGAAACTCTGCCCTGACAGGACCGACTAAAGCCGGCGCGTGTCTGCAGTCGGCAGGCCACGCAAGCGGGACGGCGCGAAAGGCGATCTTGCCAACCCGCGAACATCCCTCCCGGTAGCAGGCGGAGCCTCGGTGGTTCCGCTGCCGCCGCGGGAATCGCGCCTCAATATTGCCGAACGATCGCACCGATCGCATTCGCGAGAAGGCGTGCGGCGGTCAGGGCCGTGAGACCGTCGATATCGGCGGGAGGATAAAATTCGACGAGGTCGAATCCCGCAATCCTCGCCCGCTTGCCGAGGCCGGCGATCAGTTCGATCACCTGCGTATAGGTCAGGCCACCGGGCGTGCGCGCCGCCACGCCCGGCATGACGCCGGGATCCAGGCCATCGCAATCGAGGGTCACGATCACTCGCGCTCCCTCCGGTATGTGCCGGAGGGCTGCTTCGATCCCCTGAGCATGAAGCTCGCGGGCGGTGACGAAACGGCTGCCATAGTGGTGCGCCGCTTCGATTTCGCCGGAACGAGCGCTGCCGACGCCGCGAATGCCGACCTGCACGATGCCGGCGACATGCGGCATCTCGCTCGCCCGGCGCATCGGGCTCGAATAGCCGTAGCGTTCGCCATGCAACTCATCACGCCAGTCGATATGGGCGTCGATCTGCAGAATCCACACCGGCCCGTGATCGGAGAAGCCGGCAAAGAAGGGAATGGGCACGGAGTCGTCGCCGCCGAGCAGAATCGGCACGCCGGACAATCCCAGTACCTCGCGCGTCTTGGCCTCGATCGCATCCCTGTTGCCTGCGTTGTCATGCATGACGGTCGGAATATCGCCTGCGTCGATGCAGCAGGCCGGCTTACCATCGAAAAGCGGCCCGCCGAGATCGAAATCCCAATGCTCGACAAGTGGAGCGTCCCCCTGGCTGGCGGCGCGAATGGCGGCGGCGGCAAGGGCGTAGCCGCTGCTGTCCTTGCCGGGATAGGTGGCACCGTGACCGGCTCCGAAGATCACCGCGCGCGGCGCGCGGCCATCCGTGAGTCGATCTGGAAAGCCGAGGAAAGGAAGTGAGACGGTCATTTCACGATGATCCTGATGATGGCTTGGCGAAGGCTGCGACCAAAAACCCTTTCATGCAACAATGGCGGGCGCGAGACTAGCCGATCTCGCTCCAATCAACAGGATTGGTTCAAATCGAACACGCTGCGGCAATGACGGCATCCGGCGCATCCTGCAGGAAAGCGCCTCGTGCCGATACTCGTCGACACCGCCATTTTCGAACGCGGAGCGACGATGCCGATCATGTGCGCTCCGCTGCCCGGAAACATGCCAGCGCTGTCGTCTCATCCAATTCGAACAAACAATTCCCCTTATAGTCTATAAAAATAGTTTGTTATTTCTGTCGATCCCCGCCCCTTCTTCGCTAGTCTTCCCTCATTGCACTCAGGGAACCGCCGGAAAACAGAAGTCCGGCCAAGGGGACAAACATGAAGTTCAAGACACTGATCACCGCCGCCGTCATCGGCCTCGCCAGCATCTCGATGGCAACCGTTGCGGCCGCGGCGGACAAGAAGGTCGTCGTCGGCTACCAGACGGATGCACTGCCCTCCTCCGTCGCGATCGCCAATGGCGATTTCGCCAAGGAAACGGGCTATGAGATCGATTTTCGCAGGTTCAACTCCGGTGCGGAGATTTTCGCCGCCATCGCGTCCGGCGATGTCCAGATCGGCTATGTCGGCTCCAGCCCGTTTGCGGCAGCCGCCTCGCGCGGGCTGGAGGTGAAAGCCTTCTACCTGTCGTCCATCTCGGGCATCGATGAAGCCCTGGTCGTGCGCAACGGCTCCGGCATCAACACGCTCGCCGATCTGAAGGGCAAGAAGCTTGCCGCTGCGCCCGTATCGACCGACCACTATCAGCTTCTGGCCCTCATCAAGTCGCTGGGGCTGAGCGAAAAGGACGTACAGGTCTTCGCCGTCCCGCAACCGGAGATCGTCGCCAGCTACAATCGCGGCGATATCGACGGCGGTTTCGTCTGGGATCCGGCGCTGACCGAGCTGAAAAAGAACGGCAAGGTGCTGGTGACGTCCAAGGATGTCGCCGACAAGGGCGCTCCGACATTCTCCGCCTGGGTGGCAACCTCGAAATTCGCGGCCGACAATCCGCAGTTCCTCAAGGCCTACGCCTCGGTGATCAACAAGTACTACGCCTCCTTCGCCGCAGACAAGGCCGCCTGGGGACCGGATAGCGACAATGCGAAGACGCTTGCCAAGCTTCTCGGCGGCACGGCGGACCAGCAGGCCGCGGCATTGAAGAACCTGACGCTGTTGACGCCCGACGTGCAGGCATCGGCGGCATGGCTCGGCGGCGGCGACCAGTCCGGAGCCGCCAAGATCCTGAAGGACACTGCGACCTTCCTGAAGAGCCAGGGAAAAGTCTCCGAAGTCCTGCCGAACTACGGCGCATTCGTTACCGCCGACGCGCTCGTCAGCGCCAGCAACTGATCCTCCCGGACACCGGCGCGCACGTCGCGCCGGTGTCGAACCTTTGCGAGGTCCCATGCTCCAAGTCGACCATGCCAGCGTTTTCTTTGCGGCGCGCGATGGCAGAACCGTCCACGCGCTCGACCGCGTTTCCTTCAACATCCCGGAACGTGGCATCGTGGTCGCCCTCGGTGCATCCGGTTGCGGCAAATCCACCCTGCTCAACGCGATCGCCGGCTTCCTTCCGCTTTCGGAAGGCAAGATCACCCTCGACGGCAGGCCGGTTTCCAGGCCCGGGGCCGACCGAGGCGTGGTCTTCCAGAAAGACTCGCTGCTGCCGTGGAAATCCGTCGTCGACAACGTGGCGCTCGGCCTGCAATTTGCGAGGCTGGGGCGGCGCGAACGACGGGAGCGCGCCTCCGAACTCCTGCGGCTCGTCGGGCTGACCGACTTTGCCGATGCCCTGCCTTATGAACTGTCGGGCGGCATGCGCCAGCGCGTCGGCATTGCCCGCGCGCTCGCCACCGATCCGGACATATTGCTGATGGACGAGCCTTTCGGCGCCCTCGACAGCCTGACGCGCGAGCAGATGCAGGAACTGCTGGTCTCTGTCTGGGCCAGAACCGACAAGCGCATCTTCTTCATCACCCATTCGATCGAGGAGGCGTTGTTTCTCGGCACGGAGGTTCTGGTCATGTCGCCGAGGCCGGGGCGCGTCGTCGCCCGCTTCGAGCTCGATTTCGTGCATCGTTTTGCCGCCAGCGGCGACACGAGGGCGATCGTCACATCTCCCGAATTCGGCAACCTGCGCGAAGAAATTCGCGGCATCCTTCATAACGCCGACGCCATCAGGAGCGCCGCATGAGCGACATCATCGAGACGCACACGCTCTCAATTTCCCAGAAGGGTGCGCGGCCGAAGCTGGTTCGCCTTCCCGATTTCGGCGTCGGCGACAAGCCCACAGTCGTTATCAGCATCGTCACCGCGATCGCCTGTCTCGGCCTTTGGTGGCTGGTCGCCAAGCTCGGCCTGGTATCGCATCTCTTCCTGCCCCGGCCCGACGAGGTCCTGACGCAGATCGGCGTCGTCTATCGCGATGGCTATGCCGGCGCCTCGCTTTCCGAACATATATCGGCGAGCCTGTTCCGCATCGTCGTCGCCGCGGCCATTGCGATTGCATTGGGCATTCCCGTCGGCCTGCTGATGGGCCTCAACCGCTGGGCAAAAGGTGTCCTGGACACGCCGATCGAGTTCTATTGGCCCTTGCCGCCGCTTTCCTATCTGCCGCTGATGATCATCTGGCTCGGCATCGGCGAGACCTCGAAGATCACGCTCCTCGTGCTGGCGATGTTCGCGCCGATCTGCCTGTCGGCGCAGGCCGGCGTGCGTTCGCTGCCGCTGGAGCGCGTCAATGCGGCACGCTCGCTGGGCGCCAGCCGGCTGCAGCTCTTCTTCGCCGTCGTACTGCCCTCGGCCCTGCCGGAAATCCTGACCGGCGTCCGCATCGCCTTCGGCATCGGCTGGGGAACGCTGGTGGCGGCCGAACTCATCGCCTCGACCCGTGGCATCGGCTTCATGATCATGTCGGCATCGCAGTTCCTTGCCACCGATGTCGTCTTCGTCGGCATCGGCATCATCGCCGTCTGCGCCTTCGCGTTTTCGGCAGCCGTCCGCATTCTCGAGGCCATCCTCGTTCCCTGGAAAGGCAAGCTTTAGACGCGCGCCGCCGACGGCGGCACGTACTCTTCTATCGAATTCAGACAGGCCCCGGCATGAGCAGCAATTGCGAATTTCTCTGGTACATCCCGAACGACGTCAAACCCGGCCACCGCGGCGATTCCGCCGTCGAGAACCATAACAGCCTGGAAACGCTGACAAGCCATGCCAGAGCGCTGGAGGATCACGGCTGGAAAGGCGCACTGCTCGGCACGGGATGGGGCCGGCCCGATACGTTTACCGTGGCTGCAGCGCTGACGTCGCGTACCACCACGTTCGAGCCGCTGATCGCGATCCGGCCGGGCTATTGGCGACCGGCGCATTTCGCCGCCGCCGCCGCGACGCTCGATCACCTGAGCGGAGGCCGCGTGCGCGTCAATATCGTATCGGGCAAGGACAATCTTGCCGCCTACGGCGACAGCGAAGGCGATCAGGCGCATCGCTATGGCCGAACCAAGGAGTTCATGCGGCTCGTCCGAAAGCTCTGGACCGAGGAAAACGTAACCTTCGAAGGCGAGCATTTTCGCGTCAGCAAATCCACGGTCGCACCCCGCATCCGGCATCACGGCGAACGCCTGCACCCCAAGCTCTATTTTGGCGGCGCTTCCGACGCGGCCGAGCGCGTTTCCGCCACGGAAGCCGACGTGCAGCTCTTCTGGGGCGAGCCTCTCGCCGATATCGCCGATCGCATCACCCGGCTCAAGGCATTGAGCGGAAAGCTTGACCGCGATCTTCCGCCGCTGGAATTCGGGCTGCGCATAACCACGCTGGTTCGCGACACGACCGAGCAGGCCTGGGCGGATGCCGAAGCGAAGGTTGCCGAAATGGCAAGGAATAAAGGCACCGGCTGGAACGATCACCGGCAGTCGGTTGCCGTGGGCCAGAGGCGGCTGTTCGATCTGGCGGAGCGCGGCGAGGTGCTGGACGACAATCTCTACACGGCGCCGGGCAAGTTCGGCGGCGGTGGCGCCGGAACCACATGGCTGGTCGGCTCTGCCGAGGATGTCGCCCGCTCGCTGCGCAGATATCGCGATCTGGGGATCACGCATTTCGTGCTTTCCGACACGCCTTATCTGTCTGAAATCCAGCGGCAGGGCGACCGATTGCTGCCGCTGCTGCGCGCGCAGATACCGGCCTGACCGGTCGGCGCGCTGCATAGAGAAGCCAATTGCATTCGACAAAGCGAACGTAGCGTGTCCACAACAAACGTGGGCGACGGCTGAAAACATCGCCATTCCGCGCCTTTCCAAGCCGCGCGTTGTCAATTATGACAATTTCGCGACAATGGACGCATGGAGTGTTGATGTTAGGCTGGTTTCGCAAACTCATGCCGCGCGAGGATCGTTTCTTCGATCTGTTCGCGCAGCACTCGCGCACGATCGTCGGCGCCGCCGAGGCGCTGAACGAGCTGCTCTCGGGTAACGACATCGAGGGAAAGTGCCGGCAGATCGTCGAATTCGAAAATCAGGCCGACGACATCACCCGCGATGTGCTGCTTGCCGTGCGCAAAAGCTTCATCACCCCATTCGATCGAGGCGACATCAAGGACCTGATCATGTCGATGGATGACGCCATCGACATGATGCACAAGACGGTCAAGACCATTCGCCTCTTCGAGCAGAAGAGCTTCGATCCGCGCATGCAGCAGATGGGCGGGGTGATCGTCAAGGCGGCGCATCTCGTCGCCGAAGCGGTGCCGCTGCTGGATCGCATGGGCGCCAACGCCACCCGGCTTGCCAATATCACCGAAGGGATCGTCACGGCTGAAGGGCATGCGGACGAGTTGCACGAGCAGGGCCTGAAGGAACTTTTCCGCAGCCATGGCACCTCCAACGCCATGGCCTATATCATCGGCAGCGAGATATATGGCGAGCTGGAAAAGGTGGTCGACCGTTTCGAGGACGTCGCCAATGAGATCAACGGCATCGTGATCGAGAGTGTCTGATGGAGGCCTCGCTCGCCTTTCCGCTGCTGGTGGCAATCATTGCCACGGCGCTGTTCTTCGATTTTCTGAATGGCCTGCATGACGCCGCGAATTCCATAGCCACCATCGTCTCGACCCGAGTCCTGCGGCCGCAATACGCGGTTTTGTGGGCGGCATTCTTCAACTTCATCGCTTTCCTGTTCTTCGGGCTGCATGTCGCGGAGACGCTTGGAACGGGGATCATCGACCCGAAGATCGTCGACGCATCCGTCATTTTCTCCGCATTGATGGGGGCAATCGTCTGGAACATCGTCACCTGGATATTCGGCATCCCATCCAGTTCCTCGCATGCCCTCGTCGGCGGCCTGATCGGCGCCGGTATCGCCAAGGTCGGCGTCAGTTCGATCGTCTGGGTCGGCGTTTTGAAAACGGCCGGCGCCATCGTCATGTCCCCCCTGATCGGCTTTCTGCTCGCCCTGTTCCTGGTGCTTGGCGTCACATGGCTCTTTGTGCGGCAGACACCGTTTGCCGTCGACCGCACCTTCCGCATCATGCAGTTCTTTTCGGCCTCGCTCTATTCTCTCGGGCATGGAGGCAATGACGCCCAGAAGACGATGGGGATCATCGCCATACTTCTTTATTCCCAAGGATATGGCGGCGGTTCCTTCCACGTTCCTTTATGGGTGGTTCTTTCGTGTCAGACGGCCATGGCCCTCGGCACGCTGCTCGGCGGATGGCGGATCGTGCATACGATGGGCTCGAAAATAACGCGCCTCAACCCCATGCAGGGTTTCTGCGCGGAGACGGGCGGCGCTTTGACGCTTTTTGCGGCAACCTGGCTCGGCATACCGGTCTCGACGACCCACACGATTACCGGCGCCATCATCGGCGTCGGCGCTGCCCGGCGGGTATCGGCGGTGCGGTGGGGCGTTGCCGGCAATATCGTCATCGCCTGGGTGATCACGCTGCCCGCCGCCGCGGTCATTTCGGCACTGTCCTACTGGTGCGTCCGGATTTTCCATTGAACGGCGCAAGCATTCTTGCCCTGCCCGGACCCGGGGGTAACACGACCCGAGGGTCGGGCGCCGATAAGCCGACACGGCATGAACCCGGAATCCTCATCCCCGATTGGCGGTGACTATACCGCGATGAGGGTTTCATTGCGCTTGCGATTTATTTATAGGCTAGGCTAAATATCTTTACCACTTTCTTAGCCTTGCGAAGGTGAGCCGTCTTGACGAAATTGCCTCCCACTCCGGAAAGCCGGCTTGCCTCAACGGAAGTCGAGTCGCATGCCGAGGCCTTTCAGAAAAGCCGTGACGACCGGCGCACGGAACTGATGGAAGATTACGTCGAGCTCATCGCCGACCTCATAGAGCATTCCGGCGAGGCACGTCAGACGGACATCGCACAGAGGCTGGGAGTGACGCAGCCGACGGTCGCCAAGATGCTCAAGCGTCTGGCCGAGGAAAATCTGATCACGCAGCGCCCCTATCGCGGCGTGTTTCTGACCGAGGAAGGACAGCGCCTGGCGGTTGCCACCCGCCGGCGCCACGAGGTCGTGGAAGCCGTGCTTTGCCGCCTAGGCGTCGACCCCGACACGGCGAGGAACGACGCTGAAGGCATCGAGCATCATGTCAGCGAAAAGACCCTTGAAGCGTTTGAACGCTTTCTGAAGACGTGACGGAACAGGCCCATGGAAATCGGTGCGCCGTGACACCAGCGAACCATTTTTGGCACAGTTTCCGCAAGAATGAATTGAAAACAGGCCGCTATTGCCCGCGCGGCTTGACCAATCGGCGGATATCAACGCAAGCTTTACAAATCTTCGCTAAGCAGAACCCAGCGAACAGCCGGCCTTTGTGCTTCTCATACTGATTTTCACTGCCGGCGCAGGGAATTGGAATGAACGCCCAGGATTTTAGCAGCACAGTGTTCGATCTCGCGCCTGTCGCCATGTGGCTGGAGGATTTCAGCGGCGTCAAGGAACAATTCGATCTCTGGCGGTCGGAAGGGGTGACGGATCTGCGCAGCTACTTGCTGGCCGATGTGCAGCGCGTCGCGGCCTGCTCGCAGAAGATCCAGGTCCTTGCCGTCAACGCCAGGACGCTGGAACTGTTCGAAGCGCCCTCCTTCGAGACGCTCGTGGGAAGCCTTCCCCAGATCTTCCGGGACGAAATGCTCCGAAGCCATGTGAACGAGCTTGTGGCGCTATGGGAAGGCAAAACCGAATTTTCGGGCACCGCCATCAACTACTCCCTTGGCGGCAAGAGGCTCGATATCCAGCTTCGCGGGGTCATCCTTCCGGGACATGAGGAATCCTGGGACAGGTTGCTTTTGACCACCGAGGACGTGACGGCGCGCGAGGAGGCAAGGCGCCAGGAAGAGCGGCAACGCCGCTATGCGGAGGGGATGTTCGAACATTCGCCCGTATCCCTGTGGGTCGAGGATTTCAGCCGCATCAAGATTCTGCTCGATGAAATCCGCAATCGCGGCATCGTCGACTTCCAGGTGTTTCTCGACGTACATCCGGAATTCGTGCAGCAATGCATGAGCGAAATCAGCGTGCTCGATGTCAATCAGGCGACGCTCGATCTGTTCTGCGCGCCGGACCGCCAGACCTTGCATCACCGGATCGGTGAAGTGTTCCGGGACGACATGGAGAAGCATTTCCGCGGGCAACTGGTGGAATTGTGGAACGGCCGCCTCTTCCATCAGCGCGAGGTGCTGAACTATGCCCTCGACGGATCGGAACGTCACGTTCTGCTGCAATTTTCCGTCTTTCCCGGTTTTGAGAGCGACTGGTCGCTGGTGCAGGTTGCACTCACCGACATCACCGCCCGCAAAAAGGCGGAGGCCTATCTCGAATATCTCGGCAAGCACGATGTCCTGACCAGGCTTTACAATCGCGCCTTCTACATGGAGGAGATCAATAGGTTGGAGCGCAAATCGCTGCGGCCGGTCTCGGCCATCATCATCGATCTCAACGGACTGAAAGAGGCCAACGACGAAAGCGGGCACGATGCCGGCGACGCGTTGCTGCGCCGGATGGGCGAGGTGCTGAACAGCGTCGTTTCCCTGCCGAACCATGCAGCCCGGATCGGCGGCGACGAATTCGCCATTCTCATGCCGGGTACGGACGAAATCACGGCCGGAGCGATGGTTGAGACGATCAACGAACTGCTGAAGATCAACAACCAGTTCTATTCCAGCGCGCCGCTCAGCGTCGCCGTCGGTGTCGCGACGAGCCAGCCCGGCGAAACGATGGAAGCGATGATCAAACGCGCCGATCTCGGCATGTACGAACAGAAAAAGGCTCACTATGCCGCCATCGCCGGCACCGCGGGCGCACATCAGGCAAAGCACGGCGTCTGAAGCCTCCGCATGGAGGCTATCCCGTACAATCACTTGAAACGGCTGGGATTCATGCACCCGAAGATCGGGAACAAAGATTGCGACTTCTCATTTGGCTCTCTGAAAAAGATGGAGTTTTAAAATGGAAGATCAAACGACCAACATCGTCGTCGCCACCCGCACCGCACTCGACCAGGCTTCGGCGCTTGCGGTGCAATACGGTTTCTCGATTCTCGGCGCGATCATTCTGTTGATCGGCGGCTGGCTGCTTGCCGGCATCATCAGCCGCTCGGCCTATCGCGTCATCTCGCGTATCCGCGGCATCGACGAGACGCTGGCAAGCTTCTTCCAGAACGTCCTGCACTACAGCCTGCTCATCCTGGTCTTCATCACCGTTCTCGGACAATTCGGCGTTCAGACCGCTTCCATCATCGCCGCCCTCGGCGCTGCCGGTCTGGCGGTTGGCCTGGCGCTGCAGGGCACGCTCCAGAACATCGCCGCCGGAATCATGCTGCTGATCCTGCGGCCGTTCCGCGTCGGCGAATATATCGAGACGGCCACCGTCAAAGGATACATCAAGGAAATCGGGCTCTTTGCCACGGAGATGAAGACGGCGGACGGCCTCTACCTCATGGCCCCGAACTCCACGCTCTGGAACACCCCGATCGTCAACTACAGCCGCGAGCCGGATCGACGCCAGGCATTGGCCGTCACCCTGGGCGGGAATGTCGACATCGATCTTGCCCGCAAGACAATTCTGGACGTCCTGAAGGAAGATCGTCGTATCAAGAGCACGCCGGCACCGAAAGTCTACCTCGACGACCTGGCAGCCGACCAGACCGTGTTGAATATCGAATACTGGACGCTCACCACCTCTTGGTCGGATGTGCGGCACGAAGCCGTGTCGAAACTGAAGGCACGGCTTGCCGAGGCAGACGTCGCCGCCAGATTGCCGGCGGACCCCGCCACCACAGCCGCAGCCGATTGATCCTGTCGCGCATCGCCAAGCCTGCCGCCGGCAGGGAGCTGAACCAGCAGCAGGCTTCGCAAGGCCACAGGGACCTCAGAGCAAGATTGATTCCTTGCCTGCCTTAAACTTCAGTGAGCGGCATTTGTTCCGTGCCTTGCCGGCGGAGGCGGTCAGGCTCACCGAAGGACTACCATTTGATGCGGTAGTCGACACGCAGGTTGCCGGTCGGCACCAGGGTCTGCGGGTCGACGAAGGAAGCCGAGAAATTGAGATTCGGCGTCAATGGCTGCTGCAGCGATACGGAGCTGGAAAACATGCTGCCCACATCCTTCAGATTGCCGATCGCCGATACGGACGTTCCCGTCCAGGGAACGGCGACGGTCACTGCGTTCGTGGCGGTAACGGAGTTTCCCGCATTCCGCGCGCCCGCATAGTTCACATTCAGCGAGCGGGACGTGCTCATGTCCAGATTGCTCCAGACCGCCCAGCTTCGCGAACGTTCGAGGCAAAGCGATCCCGTACCGTTGACGGTGTCGACCCTCAACGCGACTTCACGGCGCCACACGGTTGAAAAGCGTTTGTGGTCATCGATTGCCCTTCCCCAGAACGTTGCCAGCCGGCTGCTGCGCACGATTCTGCCATTGGCCGCTCCGCCAAGCCCAAGATCCATGCCCGCGCTCATCTCCCAGGCCATCGGCAGCCGAAAGCCAAGCGTCGTCTTGTATGTTCGCGGCGCCAGCTTGACCGGCGACCAGATCATCAAATCGCTGGCTTTGGCCGCCGGCGGCAAACTGACGCTGGCAAGGAGACCCAGAACGCCGCGAAGGGCGCGTTTTGACTTAAAGCTCATGAAAAGCCCGATTATCTGTGTCCAAGGCAATGCCCAGGGCGCAATGAGACAACAGCCGGAGACGGCGCAAACGTCGCGTTCCGGCCTCGGATCGATATGTTCGGTTAAGCGCTTGCAAGGCACAGCGCGCCGGAGCCCAAGTCAAGGCATCCGGGTGAAGGGAATAGCGCCGCCGCAAATCAAGCGGCACCCTTCGCCAGAAGAATCCCATCCGATGGCGCGCTTGTAAACCCCTTGGGGCAAGTTTTTTGCTGCAATGCACACTCGCTGCGGCGGCAACGATGTCGCACCCGCAAATGGCAGCGATGCAAATGGGCTGAAAGCCGGCATGCGCCGACTCGCCACAGGATCAGCGGAAGGCGATCATATACGCCGCTGTCGAGCGCCGGTGAAGGCGGGGAAAGCAGCCATCCCTCACTCTATCCGCAACCCGGCCTTCTTCAGAAGCGGAAGCACCCGATCGCAGAAATAGGGAAGCTCCTGCGTGTAGTTGACGAAGGACAGCGCAATTCCGGCATAACCTTGCCCGGCGATCGCAATCATCTCCTCCGCGATCCGCTGCGGCGTGCCGATCAACGGGTAGCTGCCGGCACCGCCGGCAAAACGCTGCCGATAACGGTCATAAGCTTCGCGATCATGAGATTGCGAGAATTCCTTCTTGCCGGCCATATGCTGGTCGACGGCGTCGTGATCGGCCATGGTCACGGCATAGCGGGTGTAATAATCTTCCGCTTCCGCCTGCGTCTCGCGGCAAACCACATGGCACACCGTATAGACGCCGACCTGCCGGCCTTTTCCTTCCGCTCGTCCCGCGATGTCGACCACATGCTTTCCGGCTTCACCGATCTCGGTAAAGGTGGTGAAGAGATAATCACAATGGGCCGCGGCAAAATCGCGACCGGGGCCGCCAAATGCTGCGTTCATCGTCACTGGCCGCGGTGCCTGCAGGCTTGCCGGGCGGCTGACGGCTTCCTTCAGATTGTAATAGCTGCCCGCATAGTCGAGCGGCTCATCGGACGCATAGAGCTTTTCGACGATTTCGAGCCATTCGGCCGCCTGATCGTAGCCCTTTTCGACCAGCGGCACGCCGAACATGCCGAATTCCTTCGGGTTCCAGCCGCAGACAATGTTCAGTCCAGCCCTTCCCCCGCTGATATGGTCGACCGTGGCGAGCGACTTGGCGGCATAAAGCGGATGAACGAGCGGCACATGCACCGTCATGAAGAGGCCGATCCGCTCGGTTGCGGCAGAAAGTGCGGCAGCCCAGGTGAAGGTCTCGAACGACCATTCGCGCACGCGGTTCTTGCCGCCGAAGCCGCGCCAGCGGGCAATCGGCAGAAAGAATTCGAGCCCGGCCCGGTCGGCGATCTGCGCCGCGGTCAGATTATCCTGCCAACCGGCAGTCCAGCGCTCGGGCACGTCGGTTATTGCGAGGCCGCCATCCGCATTTGCGGAAAAAACGCCGAGCTTCAAGCGGTTCGGTCCCTTCAGCGGATGCGTCTTCATGATGGCTTCCTCCTCCCCGAGTTCACCTCGCGCCAGCTCCACAGTGGATGTGCGGCGACCTGATATGGAAATGTGTGACGCTGACGAGAAAGAATTTCAAGCTTAAAATTTATCGATCGACATCGATAGAAGGAGATGCCTCGCTGCTCATGGCCTGCGATTGCGGCGTGACCTCGCTCAGCAGCCAGTTCTGGAACAGCATGGCGGTCTCGTTCGTCTGCTTCTTTTCCGGCATGACGACGTAGTAACTGTTCTCCGTCGGCATCGGCAGATCGAACAAGGGCAAAAGGGTGCCGGCTTTCAGCTCTTCCTCGATCAGATAGGTCGGCAGGAGCGCTACGCCGATCCCGGCGATGGCCGCAGCGATGATCATGGAAAACTGGTCGAAGCGCGCTCCGGGATAGGCGTTCTCGCTTGGCAATTTCTGCAGGTCGAACCATTGGGCCCAGAGCTTCGGACGCGTTGTCAGGTGAAGCAGCGGAGCACCCGCCAGCTCGCCCGCCGAGCCCAGATCCAGCCGTCCGGCGAGCTCCCGGCTGGCCACGGGCAGAACGGTTTCGTTGCAAAGGAACGTCGCAACGGCACCTGCCCAGGCGGGCAGGCCGTAGTGAATGGCAAGGTCGAAATTATCCTCGTCGAAGCTGAACGGTTTGGAGCGCGACTCCACCGTAACAGCGACAGCGCCATGCTCGTCGAGAAATCGGCCGAGGCGCGGCACCAGCCAGCGCGTGCCGAAGGTCGGCAAGGTCGCGACCTTCAGCGACAATTTCATCTGCCCGGCGGCAACGGCGCCGATCATCAGGCGCTCCGAGCGCAGCAGCAGGTCCTTGACCTCGGGCAGCAACCGAAGCCCGGCTTCGGACAGCACGACACGCTGCCGAACGCGCTCGAACAGCTTCAGGCCCGTCTGCCGCTCCAGATCGCTGATCTGCCGGCTGACGGCGCTCTGGGTCAGGTTGAGCTCTTCCGCGGCACGCGAAAAATTCTGGTGGCGCGCGGCGCATTCGAACGCCTGCAGATTGACGATGTCCGGGATAAGCCGTCGCCGCATGATCATTCCATTTTCGCATCAAGTTAGAATTCTCTCTCACAAGACTGGCGGCCAGACAAGAGATATCCTGCCAAACAGGAATGACATAGCTTTTCAGGAAGAGATCGCACATGAAGCCTGATCACGTCTCGACCAGCGACATTCGCAGCGCCTTTTCGGCCGCCATGTCGGCGATGTATCGCGAAGAAGTGCCCGCCTACGGCACGCTCATGGAGCTGGTTGCGCGCGTCAACGACGAAACGCTCGCGGCACAGCCCAAGCTGAAGGAGCGGCTGGAAGCCACCGATTATCTCGATCGCATCTCCGAGGAGCGGCATGGCGCCATCCGGCTCGGCACGGCGGCGGAGCTTTCGATGATGGCGCGCGTCTTTGCCGTCATGGGCATGTATCCGGTCGGCTATTACGACCTTTCGACCGCCGGCGTTCCCGTTCATTCCACGGCATTCCGTCCGATCGGCGATGCGGAATTGAAGCGCAATCCCTTCCGCGTCTTCACCTCGCTGCTGCGGCTCGACCTCATCGCCGACGAAGACCTGCGCAGGGCAGCCGCGGACATTCTCGCCAGACGCCGCATCTTCACCGATGGCGCCATTGCGCTCACCGAGAAGGCCGAACGCGATGGCGGCTTGAACACGGACGATGCCCAGCACTTCGTCAGCGAAGTGCTCGAAACCTTCCGCTGGCATGACGAAGCCAATGTCGATGCCGCCATGTACCATCGCCTCCATGATGCCCATCGCCTGATTGCCGATGTCGTCTCGTTCAAGGGACCGCACATCAACCACCTGACGCCGCGCACGCTGGATATCGACCGCGTGCAGGCCCTGATGCCCGACTATGGCATTGCGCCGAAGGCCGTTGTCGAAGGTCCGCCGACGCGTGCCTGCCCGATCCTGCTGCGCCAGACCTCGTTCAAGGCGCTCGACGAGCCGGTATCCTTCCGCAATGCCGGCGGGGCATGGGAAGAAGGCTCGCATACGGCCCGCTTCGGCGAGATCGAGCAGCGCGGCATTGCACTGACGCCGAAGGGTCGTGCGCTCTATGACAGGCTGCTGGATCAGTCGCGCAAGATCGTGCGTCCGGCCGCCGACGGATCGAATGCGCGCGACTACGAGGCCGCACTCGCGCAGAGCTTTGCCGAATTTCCGGACGATTGGTCGACGATCCGTGCCGAAGGTCTTGGCTACTTCACCTATTCGCTGACGGCCAAGGGCAACGCCGCTTCAACGAACCATGGCGATATCGAGACGCTGATCGACCAGGGCCTCGTCCAGTTCGACCCGATCGTCTACGAGGATTTCCTGCCCGTCAGCGCCGCCGGTATTTTCCAGTCCAACCTTGGAGACGGTGCACAGCAGGAATTCGTTGCCAGCCCGAACCAGCAGCGTTTCGAAACCGACCTCGGCATGAAGGTGCTGAACGAATTCGACCATTATGCCGGCATCGAGCAGGGATCGATCGACGCCTGCCTGCGGGCCCTATCCAAGCAAGACGCCGCCGAGTGATGCGATGCGGCCAGGCGCGCCGCTCGCACCCCGGATCAAAGACAAATGGAGTTTCAAAAGATGAACATCGCAGCAAAGAACCCCTCCGTCGCAGCCGAGGCTGCCGCCATCCTGGAAAAGCTCGGCGTCGACAAGGCTCTCTACACGCAGGGCGACATGCCCTCCTATTCTCCCGTCACCGGCGACAAGATCGGCAGCCTCAAGACCGTCTCCGCCGATGAAGCGGCAAAGCGGATCGAGAAGGCCCATGCCGCGTTCCGCGCCTGGCGCCTCGTGCCGGCGCCGAAGCGCGGCGAGCTGGTCCGCCTGCTGGGCGAAGAACTGCGTGCCGCCAAGGACGATCTCGGCCGCCTGGTTTCCATCGAAGCCGGCAAGATCCGCTCCGAAGGGCTGGGCGAAGTGCAGGAAATGATCGACATCTGCGATTTTGCCGTCGGCCTCTCCCGTCAGCTCTACGGCCTGACGATTGCCACCGAGCGTCCGGGACATCGCATGATGGAAACCTGGCACCCGCTCGGCGTCGTCGGCATCATCTCGGCCTTCAACTTCCCCGTCGCGGTCTGGTCGTGGAACGCGGCGCTGGCGCTGATCTGCGGCGACGCCATTATCTGGAAGCCTTCCGAAAAGACGCCGCTGACGGCGCTGGCCTCCCAGGCGATCCTCGATCGCGCGCTTGCCCGCTTCGGCGATGCGCCGGAGGGCCTGTCGCAACTGCTGATCGGCGACCGCGCAATCGGCGAAGTCCTGGTCGATCACCCGAAGGTGGCGCTCGTTTCGGCAACCGGCTCGACGCGCATGGGCCGCGAGGTCGGCCCGCGACTTGCCAAGCGCTTCGCCCGCGCCATCCTCGAACTTGGCGGCAACAATGCCGGCATCGTCTGCCCGTCGGCCGATCTCGATATGGCATTGCGCGCCATCGCTTTCGGCGCCATGGGCACCGCCGGCCAGCGCTGCACCACGCTGCGCCGCCTGTTCGTCCATAAGAGCGTCTACGACCAGCTCGTGCCGCGGCTGAAGAAGGCCTATCAGAGCGTATCGGTCGGCGATCCCCTGCACTCTTCCGCCCTGGTCGGCCCGCTGATCGACAAGGCAGCCTTCGACGGCATGCAGAAGGCCATTGCCGAAGCCAAGGCACACGGCGGTTCCGTCACCGGCGGCGAGCGCATCGATGTCGGCCATGCCGACGGCTATTATGCAAAACCGGCGCTGGTGGAAATGCCGAAACAGGCAGGCCCGGTTCTGGAGGAAACCTTCGCGCCTATCCTCTATGTCATGCCCTATGACGATTTCGATGCCGTTATCGACGAGCACAACGCCGTCGCCGCCGGCCTGTCGTCATCGATCTTCACGCGCGACATGCAGGAATCCGAACGCTTCCTCGCGGCCGATGGCTCCGATTGCGGCATCGCCAATGTCAATATCGGCACCTCGGGCGCTGAAATCGGCGGCGCATTCGGCGGCGAGAAGGAAACCGGCGGCGGCCGCGAATCCGGCTCCGACGCCTGGCGGGCCTATATGCGCCGGGCGACCAACACCGTGAACTACTCCAAGGCCCTGCCGCTTGCGCAGGGTGTCTCCTTCGACATCGAGTAAGCTCCATGACGATCGCCACCAAAATCGAAGAGGCGGGCTTTCAGCCCGCTTCGCGGATCGCTTCCATCGGCGTTTCCACTATTCTCCAGATCGGCGCGCGCGCCAGTGCGATGAAGCGGGAAGGCCTGCCCGTCATCATTCTCGGCGCCGGCGAACCGGATTTCGATACGCCTGACAACGTCAAGGAGGCCGCCAAGGCCGCCATCGATCGCGGCGAAACGAAATATACGGCCCTTGACGGCACGCCGGAGCTGAAAAAGGCCATCGCCGGAAAATTCAAGCGCGAGAACGGCATCGACTACGCGCTTGATGAAATCACCGTCGCGACAGGTGCCAAGCAGATCCTGTTCAACGCCTTCATGGCGTCCATCAATCCGGGCGACGAGGTCATCATCCCGACGCCCTACTGGACCTCCTATTCCGATATCGTCGAAATCTGCGGCGGCGTGCCCGTGCTGATCCCGTGCGATGCCGCGGCCGGCTTTCGCCTAAAGGCGGACCAGCTCGAAAAGGCTGTTACCCCGAAAACGCGCTGGCTGCTGCTGAATTCGCCATCGAATCCTTCGGGCGCGGCTTACTCGCAGGCCGATTATTTGCCGCTGATCGAAGTGCTGCTGCGCCATCCGCATATCTGGCTTATGGTCGACGACATGTATGAGCATATCGTCTATGACGGCTTCCGCTTCACCACGCCCGTCGCGATCGAGCCGAGCCTGAAGAGCCGCACGCTGACGGTCAACGGCGTTTCCAAGGCCTATGCCATGACCGGCTGGCGCATCGGCTACGCCGGCGGTCCCAAGGCATTGATCAAGGCCATGGCCGTCATCCAGAGCCAGGCGACCTCTTGCCCATGCTCCGTCAGCCAAGCGGCAGCCGTTGCCGCATTGAATGGCCCGCAGGACTTTCTTGAAGGTCGCAAGGCAAGCTTCCAGCGCCGGCGTGATCTGGTCGTCAGCCGGCTCAATGCCATCGAAGGACTGGATTGTCTGGTGCCGGAAGGTGCGTTCTACACATTCTCGGGCTGCGCCGGCATACTTGGAACGACAACGCCATCCGGAAGGTCCATCGAGACGGATGCGGATTTCTGCGCCTATCTGCTCGATGAAGCGCATGTCGCCGTGGTGCCCGGCTCGGCCTTCGGATTGTCGCCCTATTTCCGCATTTCCTATGCGACATCGGAAGCCGATCTCATCGAAGCGCTCGATCGCATCGAACGGGCCTGCGCCGATCTGCGGCGATAGTCGCCGGATAAAACGCCGGAAGCTTTCGTACCATGCTCCCACGCCTCGTTTCGGCGAAAGACAGCAGCAAGCAGCAGGTCGGCGCCTTTGGGCGCCGGCTGGCCGCACGCGGCTTTCGCGGCGACGTGGAGATCGATGACGGCGCCCGGACGGTGGCTTCGACCGACAACTCCATCTATCAGGTCAAGCCTGCAGCCCTTCTCTATCCGCGCGGCGCCGACGATCTGAGGATCATCGCAACAACCATATCGGAACCCGCCTTTTCCGACATGACCATCGCGCCGCGTGGCGGCGGAACCGGGACGAACGGCCAGTCGCTGACATCGGGTGTCATCGTCGATTGCTCCAAGCACATGAACCGTATTCTGGAGATCGATCCCGTGCGCAGGATCGCCCGCGTCGAGGCCGGCGTCGTCAAGGACCAGCTCAACAAGGCCCTCAGGCCACACGGCCTGTTCTTCGCACCAGAGCTTTCCACCTCCAACCGCGCCACGATCGGAGGCATGATATCGACCGATGCCTGCGGCCAGGGCTCATGCCTCTACGGCAAGACCAGCAATCACGTTCTCGGTCTTCGCGTCGTGCTCTGCGATGGCATCGACTGGTGGTCGCGTCCTCTCGGTGACGCGGAACTGGAGAAGATCAAGACACGCGAAGATCGGATCGGCGAGATTCACAGGGTCGTCGACGGGATCGCCGGAGACAAAAGCGAGCTGATCGCGGCCACCTTCCCGAAGCTCAACCGCTACATGACCGGCTACGATCTCGCCCATATCAGGCGTGAGGACGGCCGCTTCGATCTCAATGCGGTGCTATGCGGCTCGGAAGGCACGCTTGCCATGATCGCCGAAGCCGAACTCAACGTTCTGCCGATCCCGGCCGAAGCGGCACTTATCAACATCCGCTACGATGACTTCAACACAGCGCTCGAGGACGCCCGGCGGCTGGTGGCGCTGAAGGTGGCCTCGGTCGAGACCGTCGACGAGAAAGTGCTTGGCCTGGCGAAGGGCGACATCGTCTGGACCAGTATCGCCCGCTTCTTTCCCGAGGATGCATCCGGCTCCGCCAACGGCATCAACCTCGTCGAACTGCTGGCCGACGACCGCGAGGAGCTGGAGCGCAAGCTCGCTGACGTCGCCGCCGCCCTTGATGACCTCTCATCCGCGCGTCACAAGGGCTATACAGTCGCCCGCGACAGGGCCGAAATCGAGGCGATATGGTCCATGCGCAAGCGCGCCGTCGGCCTGCTCGGCAATGTCGAGGGACCGGTGCGGCCGGTGCCCTTTGTTGAAGACACCGCCGTCCCGCCCGAGCATCTGGCCGCCTATATCGGCGAATTCCGGGCGCTTCTCGATGCCGAAGGTCTGGATTACGGCATGTTCGGCCATGTCGATGCCGGCGTGCTGCATGTTCGCCCCGCGCTGGACCTGACGCGTGCCGACCATCAGCCGCTCGTGCGCAAGATCAGCGACGGCGTGGTCGCACTGACGCGCAAATATGGCGGCGTGCTCTGGGGCGAACATGGAAAGGGCGTGCGCTCGGAATACGTGCCGGAATTCTTCGGCGATCTTTATCCCTGCCTGCAGGACATCAAAAGCGCCTTCGACCCGGAGGATCGCCTCAACCCCGGCAAGATCGCCTCGGCCACCTCCCGCCCGCTGCTCAAGATCGACGAAGTGCCGTTGCGCGGCGATTTCGACCGGGTTATCGGCAACGATATCCGCGCCGCCTTCGACAATGCCGCCTATTGCAACGGCAATGGCGCCTGTTTCGACTTCGACGCCGCAAGCCCGATGTGTCCCTCCTTCAAAGCGACGGGCGACCGGCGCTATTCGCCTAAGGGGCGCGCAGCGCTGATGCGCGAATGGCTGCGTCTGCTTGCCGAACGGCAGGTCGACCCACGACGCGAGGCGGAAACGCAGCGTGGCGCCAACCGCTTCGGCAATGCGCTTCGCCGGACGTTCAATTCGCTCAATCCGTGCAATCGTGACGACTTCTCGCATGAAGTGCGGGCGGCAATGGATACCTGCCTCGCCTGCAAGGCCTGTGCGGGGCAATGTCCCGTCAAGGTCAGCGTGCCGGCCTTCCGGTCGAAGTTTCTGGAGCTCTATTACGGCCGTTATCTCAGGCCGTTGAAGGATCCGATCGTCGCCGCGATCGAGACCACCCTGCCGCTGATGGCGCGCATCAGGCCTGCTTACAATCTGTTGACCGGGTCCCACGCCGGTCAGTCATTGATGCGTCTTGCCGGCCTCACTGCCCTTCCGGCCATGCCTGCGATCTCGCTGCGGCGGGAAGCCGTCCGCCTCGGCGTGCGCGTCGCCACGCCGGAGCGTCTGGAGAAGCTTTTGGCGGAGGAGCGCGCTCAATCTGTCGTCGTCGTCGCCGATGTCTTCTCCACCCATTTCGATCCGGCCGTGGTCATCGCCATGATCGAGCTCGCGCTGAAGATGGGCATGAAGCCATGGCTGGCCGCCTCGCAGCAAAACGGCAAGGCCCTGCATGTGCATGGCTATCTCGGCCGTTTCGAGAAGGCCGCAGCAAAATCGCGGGACTATCTCGACCGCATATCGCGAATGGGCATCCCTCTCATCGGCATCGATCCCTCGATGACGCTGACCTATCGCGGCGAATATGCCGCCCTGCCCTCTGCGCGGCTGCAGACACCGGTGCTGCTGCCTCAGGAATGGCTCGCCGCCAATCTCGGCAGAGTACCGCTGCCGAAAGCTTCTCCTCGCGAGCGTTTCACGCTGCTTGCCCATTGCACGGAACGAACGAATGCACCGGCCGCGCTCAAGCAATGGTCGCTACTGTTCGAGAAGCTGGGCATCAAGCTCGAAATGGCCGATGTCGGCTGCTGTGGCATGGCCGGCACTTTCGGCCATGAACTGCGCAATCGGCCTATTTCGGAAAAACTCTATGCGATGAGCTGGCAAGACAAGATCGCCGGGAGCGGCACTCAAGATGTGGTCATGGCAACCGGCTTCTCCTGCCGCTCGCAGGTCGCCAAGATGGAGCATCGAACCATCCCGCATCCCATCGAGGTCCTGAATAACCTGATCGGCTGAGACGCGGCGCATGCCGGCATCGCAAAACAGATGTGGCGCCCAACAGGCGCCACATGCAAATCACCATGCGCAAGCTTCGCTTACACGGCTTCTCTCATCCTGATCTTTTCCAGGCTGTAAACCTGCCCGAAGCGATTGGCGAGGAAATCGCCGAGATCGATTTCCTCCTGGCAGACGAAGCCCTTGGCAGGCAGTTTGCCCTGAGCGAGCAGATCGAGCACGGTGGTAATGCCGGCCGCGGTGGTGATCTGGATAGCGCTCATCTTCTTAGCCGCGACGATGCCTGCATAGACTTTGTTGGCATAGGTCTCCTGCATATAGCGGCCATCGCGCCAGCCGCAGACGGTCACGAAAATAACGACTACATCCTGCATGGTGGCAGGCAGCGCGTTTTCGAACAGATCCTTCAGCACATCGCGACGATTCTTGAGGTTCAGGTCGTTGAGGAGCGCCTTGATGATCGCCTGATGGCCAGGATAGCGGATGGTGCGGTAGTTCATCGTCCGCACGCGGCCGGTCAGCGTCTTGGCAAGGGTTCCGAGGCCGCCCGAGGTGTTGAAAGCCTCATAGGTGACGCCGTCGAGCGAGAATTCCTCGCGCTCTTCCATGGCCGGCACGGTCACGAGCTTGCCTTCGACGATCGCTTCGCACGGCTCGATGTATTCGTTGATGAGGCCGTCCGTGCTCCAGGTCAGATTGTAGTTCAGGGCATTGGACGGATATTGCGGCAGCGCGCCGACGCGCATGCGCACGCTATCGAGGCTGTCGAAACGCTTGGCGAGATCATTGGCGACGATCGAGATGAAGCCCGGAGCGAGGCCGCATTGCGGAATGAATGCGGTGTTCGCACCCTGCGCCAGCTCCTCCACCTTCTTCGTCGTCGCGACGTCCTCGGTGAGGTCGAGATAATGGACGCCTGCCTCAAGCGCCGCTTCGGCCACGAAACCGGTCAGATGAAACGGTGCTGCCGACAATACGGCGAACTTGCCCTTCAGCACGGCGACCAGAGCCGCGCCGTCGGCGATGTCGACGGCTGCGGTGGAAATCGCGGGATGGCGATCGATCTTGTCCAGCTGCTCCTGGCTGCGGTCGGCAACAACGACCTTGTAATCGCCGGTCTCGGCCAGCATCAGAGCAATCGCTCCACCGATCTTGCCGGCGCCGATAACCACTATGTCCTTCATATGACTCCCCTGCATTTCATTGATAAGATTTTTATAAGTGTAGGCCGCAGTTGAACGATTCATAGCGACAGAAAATGCATTTCGTTGTATAAATTTCTACAAAACGACGAGCCAATTTCGCAAAATGCAGGAAGCGCCATGCAGGTTACAGATAAGGATCGCGAGCTGATCGCCTTGCTCGGCCAGAACGCCCGCATGCCGGTGGCGACGCTCGCCAGAAAACTGTCGCTGTCGCGCACCACTGTTCAAGCCAGGCTAGAGCGACTGGAGCGGGAGGGCGTGATTGCGGGGTATGGCGTGCGGCTTTCCGAGGCCTATCTTTCCGGCCTCATTCGCGCGCATGTGCTGATCACGATAGCGCCGAAGGCGCTGTCGGCCGTGACGGCATCGCTGGACGCGATCCCCCAGGTAGCGGCGCTTCATTCGGTCAGCGGCACCTTCGATCTGATTGCCATCGTCGCAGCGCCGTCAATCTCCCAGCTCGATCAGCTGATCGACGAGATCGGCACGATCGGCGGTGTAGAACGCACCCTTTCGTCCATCATTCTTTCCACGCGAATCTCGCGTTGAGACACGCCGCTCAGCCGGGCGATACCGGCTCCATTTCAGGCGTGGTGGAGAGGACTGCTTCCTTCAGCGCACGCGAATAGGGGTGCTGCGGATTGTCGAGGACGGTGCGTGCGCCGCCTTGCTCGACGATCTCGCCCTTCTTCATGATGATGATGCGGTCGCTGATGTAATAGGCGGTCGCAAGATCGTGGGTGATGTAGATGATCGAGAGCCCCAGCTCCTTCTTCAGCTGACCGAACAGATTGACGATCGCCATTCTAAGCGAGGCATCGACCATCGAGACAGGCTCATCGGCCACCAGCAACCGAGGCTGCGGGATCAGTGCGCGGGCGATTGCGGTGCGTTGCAGCTGCCCACCCGACAGCTCATGCGGAAATCGCCCCTTTATCTCGGCAAGCGTCAAGCCGATGTGGGCAAGCGCCGCGTCAGCCATTCGCTCGATTTCCGCTCGGCCCGGTCGCGCACCATCAGGCGCGAAATTCCTTGCTGTTTCAAAAAGATATCGATCGACCCTCTTAAGCGGGTTGAATGCCTCGAACGGATTCTGAAGCACCGGCTGGACTTCGCGCATGAAGGCGCGGCGCTCGGATTTTCCATGAATGGCGACGGGGCGGCCGCGAAAGGCAAGGCTGCCCGAGGTCGGCGCCGTCTGGCCGAGGATCATCGACGCGATGGTGGATTTGCCCGAGCCGGATTCGCCGACGATGGACAGGATTTCCGGCTCCTCTCCCAGGGTCAGACTGACATCGCGCACCGCCGTTACGTGACGGCGGCTGAGCATGCCGCCCTGCCGGTAGACCTTGCCGACATGCGAGAGTGTAAGAAGATCGCTCACCCCTGTCCTCCCGTCGCCGCAAAACAGGCAACACGCCGATCCGGTTCGACCGCCACCATCGGCGGCGCTTCGCGACTGCAGATATCCATGCGCTTCGGACAGCGCGGATGGAAACGGCAACCTTCCGGCGGCATGGCGAGATTGGGCGGCCGTCCCTCAAGGGAGGGCCGCGTGGAAGCATCGCCGATCCGCGGCAGGCTCGCGACCAGATGCTGCGTATAGGGATGCAGGGGCAGATGAAAGAGCTTGCGCGTCGGCGCTTCTTCGACCAGCCGGCCGGCATAGACGATGCCGATACGGTCGGAGACGGCGGCATGGACACCCATGTCATGGGTGACGAACAGGAAGGAAGAGCCCATCTCGTGCTGGATTTCGCGGATCATCTGCAGGACGTCACGCTGCACGATGACGTCGAGCGCGGTCGTCGGCTCATCCGCGATGATGAATTCCGGTGTCAGTATGGTGGCGAGCGCTATGGTCACGCGCTGGCGCATGCCGCCGGACAGCTCATGCGGATAGGCATCGAGAAGCTGGGCGTCGAGCTTCAGTCGTTGCAGGTGGGTGCCGACACGGTCAAGGAATGTCGCCCGATCAACCTTCATATGACGGAAGGCAAAATCCGTGAACGAGTGGCGAATGCGCCGAACCGGATTGAGCACATTCATCGAGCCCTGCATGATATAGGACAGATGCCGCCAGCGAAGCGAGGCACGCTCCTGCGGCGTCATGGCATAGATATCCTGCGTTCCGCCATTGAAATGAAACTTGACCGAACCGGAAACGACGCGAAGCGGCGGCCGTATGGCGCCCGCTATCGTCTTGATCAGCGTCGTCTTGCCGCTGCTCGATTCACCCGCAACCCCGTAGATTTCACCGCGGCCAATGGCCAGGCTCACATCGTCGACCGCCCGCACCTCACGATCGACGCCATAGAGGAAGGCCCGATAATAGGCCTTGAGATCGTTGACCTCGACGACCGCCTCCATGCCTAGCCTCCCATCCGGTTCAAACGACTGCGCGGGTCGTTGTATTCGTTCATCGACATCGACAGCAGGAAGAGCGCCATGAACAGGATCACGATTGCGGCCACGGGCGCGGCGACCCACCACCATGTTCCGGCGATCAAGGCCGAATGCGCGTTGGCCCAATAGATCATCATGCCCATGGTCGGCGTTTCGATATCCGTGAAACCGAGCACCGAAAGCGTGATCTCCATGCCGATCGACCAGATCATATTGTTCATGGTCGTGGCGAAAACGATCGGCAGCACGTAGGGCAGATGTTCCTCGACGAGGATCTTGCGCATGCTCATGCCGGAATAGACGCTTTGCGTGGTAAAGGGCCGCGTCTTCAGGCTGATCGCCACCGAGCGGATCAGGCGCGCGTCATACGACCAGCCGAGCGACGCCATGACGACGATAAGCACTGTCCACGTCATGTCGTCCTTGAGCACGAAATAGAACAGAATCAGCAACGGAAACTGCGGGATGACCATGATGCTGTCGTTGATCGCCATCAGCACGCGGTCGACGATACCGCCCGCATAGCCTGCCACCAGCCCCACCACCAGCGAAATGATCCGGGACAGAAAGGCGACGCCGATGCCGAAATAGAGCGTATTCCTGAGCGCGACCGCGAGTTGCCAGAAAACATCCTGGCCGCGCGATGTCGTGCCCAGCCAATACTGACCATCAGGCGGCATATCGGGCGGCAGCAGATAGAGGTCGGCAGGACCATAGGGCGAGAAATAGGACAGGATCACCATGCCGACGATCACGGCAAACAGCAGGAGACCGCACAGGAACTCCGCATTCTGGCGAGCAAGGTCGCGAACGATCGTCAGCATGGCCTATTCCACCTTGATGCGCGGGTCGATCAACGGACCCAATATGTCGATGATGAAGACGGCGGCGGCGACACCGGCGATCGACAGGGCGCTGAGCCCGAGGACAAGGCTGTAATCGCCCGCGTGGACGGCCGAAATCAGAAGGTTGCCGATGCCTGGATAGCCGAAGACGATCTCGGTGATGACGGTGCCGTTGAAAACCGCGCCCAGCGACATGGCAAGGCCGGTAAACTGCGGCACCATGGCATTGCGGGCGATGTAGGACCGCAGAATCCTGCGCTTCGGCACGCCGCCGAGCTCCGCGAAGACGACGTAATCCTCTGTGATGATATTGGAGACGAGCGCTCGCATCCCGATGAGCCAGCTGCCCGTGCCGACGAGGATCAGGGACAGCGCGGGCAGGATGGAATGGCGGAGAATATCCAGCACCAATCCGAAGGACAGTTCCAGATTGGTATTCATCTCATAGCCGCCATTGATCGGCAGGATCGGCCAGATGTAGCCGAAGAGAATGATCAGCACGAACGCCAGGATGTAATAGGGTATGGGCTGCATGGCGATGAAGACGAGGCTTACAGCCTTCAGCAGCATGCTCTTGCGATAATAGCCCGCCAACGCGCCGATCATGTTGCCGAGCAGGAATGTGATCAGCGTGGAAACGGTCATCAGCCCGATCGTCCAGGGCAGCGCCCGCGCGATGATGGCGGAAACAGGCGTTGGAAACGCCGAGAGCGACGGCCCGAGATCGCCGGTCGCAAGGCGCGTCCAGAAATGCAGATATTGCTGCCAGATCGAGCCCTGCAGCCCATAGAGTTCCTTCAGGGACTGACGCATCAGTTCGACGGCACGAGGGTCCGACTGTCCCATTTGCTGGATTGCGCCGATGCTTTCCTCGACCGGATCGATCGGCGTCAGATGCGTGATGAAGAAAGTCGCGGAAATGCCGAGGAAGACGACGAGCAGAAACTGGCCAAATCGTTTCAAGACGAAAACTGGATAGGACGTCATGCCGTCGTTTTCCTTGCTGCTGCTCGCACGTCGTTCTTGTCGAAAGGATCGCCGGACCCCTTCGGCGCCCGGCGAAAGGTGCCCGACGCAGCACTCCTGCCGCGTCGGGGTCGGGAGAACTAAGGTTGCGCCGGCTTGAGCTTCACCATCATCAGCCGCGAGTTTGCCCAATTGGGAACCGGGTCGGTGTACGGATCGGCTATCGTCGGATAACCCTTCCAATAGGTCGTATCCATCGACGTGAAGACGTTGTAGGACATCAGCGGAATGGTCGGCATTTCGCGGGCGACCAGCTTCAGATAGTCCTTGCCGAGTTCGATGCCCTTCGGATCATCGGCGCCGATGCGGCGGATGTTTTCGATGATCTTGTCGAGATCGGGATTGGACCAGCGCTGCCAGTTGCGCGGCGCCTGGTTCTCGCCCTTCTTGGCAACGAATTCGGAATGCCAGCTATCGAGGAAGAAAGACAGGTCGGGATCGCCGCCCCAGGTCTCGACGCTCCAGGCGATGGCAACCTGATAGCTGCCGGGCTGCAGGGCCACCTGCCAGAGATTTGCCGTCGGCGCGGCCTTGGAATCGATCCCGAAAGCTGCCCATTGCTGGGCAATCAGCGTTCCGGCGCGGGTGAAGACCGAGCGGGTGTCGCCTTCGACCGTCAGGCGGATCTTGAAGGGCTGCCCGTCCGGCGTCATCCATTTGCCGCCCACCTTCTTGAAGCCGGCCTTTTCCAGCAGTTCGGCGGCGGCCTGCGGATCGGGTTTCCACCAGCCATAGCCGAAGGCCGTGCTGATGGCGGCCGGATCGGTCGGGATCTGATCCTTGTATTTCGGCTGCTTGCGCAGGATATCGGCGATCTGCTGACCGATCGTCGGATCGTATGGCTTGATCTTGCGCTTGCCGGTATCGATCTCGAAGTTCTTGAGCCAATCCTGCAGCGACGCCTGATAATCCGTCATGGCGACCGCCGTCGGCGGAACGCCGAGCGCGGAAAGCGTCGCCGTGCCGCGGTAGCTTGCCATATCGACGGCCTTGATATCGATAAGCAAAGCCAGAGCCCAGCGCACATCGGGATTCTGGAACAGCGGGTCCTGCGTATTGAAGATCACGGCAGGCAGCGTCGGATCCGGATGAGCAAAGGGAAAGCCGGGGAACCAGCTGTCGACCGTCTTCGACTTCTCTTTCAGCGTGAACATGCCTTCCGGCGTGTTGTCGTGGATGATATCGAGATTGTGCTCGAGCTGCGCGATGGTGCGCTTGTCCGGCGGCCCCGGGTCGACATAGGTCACATATTTCGGAGCCGGTTCGCCGAAGCGCGCAAGCGAGGTGCGCTGCCAGTCGTCACGCTTCTCCCAGGTGTACCATTTGCCCTGCGGGTCAAACGCCTTCAGCTTGTAGGCGCCGAGCGAGACCGGATTGGCATTGTCATAACGGACGGGATCGGCGACCTTCTCGAAGACGTGCTTCGGCATGATCCATGCCCCGTTCCAGCGGACGGTGAAGATGGCGTGAAAGCGCGAATTCGGCTTTTTCAGCTTGAAGACGACTGTATAGGGATCCGGCGCCTCAACGCTGGCGACCTGGACCGAAAAGGCCGCGCTCCAGATCATGCCCGGATGATCCATCTGCGTCTTGACGGTGTAGACCACATCGTCGGCGGTGAATTCGACGCCGTCGCTCCAATAGATGCCCTTGCGCAATTTCACCGTCATCTGGGTGAAATCGTCATTATATTGTGGCTTGTCGGCCGCGAGCGAATTGTCCCAGGCCGAGCCGCCCAGGCCTTTCTCCGGATCGATGTACCAGAGCGTATCCATCGTCAGTTGCTGGAGGCCGGTCGAAACGCCGCCGCCGCCATTGACCCAGATATTGAACCAGCCCGGATTCTTGATCGTTCCCTCGGGATTCTCGACGATCAAAGTTTCCTTGCGGGGTAAAGAGGTATAGTCCTGAGCCTTGGCCGCCGCGACGAGGCCGAACGTGGCCAGCGCGACGCCAAAGGCAAGCTTCTTCCACTGCTGCATGATCTCCTCCCATTTTTATCGACCACGCGGCTGATCCGAACAATGGAGAACAGACCGCGACTTTAATCCTCTTCCCCGGCGCAACCCCGCAAGCTGCGGGCAGTGCGCCGGATCGGCAGCAAGCGGTTAGGCCACCTCCTCGCGACCTTTCGCCCGTTTCGCTGCCGGAGCGTGCCGCCCGGCGGCCGGCTGTCACACCGCCAGACGGATCACCGTGTAGGACAGCGGCTTCAACGTGGCGCGAAGCCGGCCATCCTCGATCTTGGCATCGCCGGTGCTGGTCGGGACGACGGCATTCGGCTGCGATGCCGTGTTGACCGCCCGCAGATCGCCGTGGACCATCTCATGCTGTTCGACGACACGGGCGCCCACAAAGCCTTCAAGCCGGGTGTCGAGGTCGAGAGCGCTGTCGGGATGACGATTGACCGCAAACAGCGTCACCATTTTGCCTGCTTCGTCGTGGACGGCCGCCACATCGAGATAGGGCACGTCGTCGGCCTCGTCGCAATCATAGGTCGGGCCGTCCGTGACGAGGCGCAACGCATAACCGCGCCCGTACTTCGAGGCGAAATAGAGCGGGTAATAGATGGTCTGCCGCCATGCCGGGCCGCCATCCTCCGTCATGATCGGCGCGATGACGTTGACGAGCTGCGCTATGCAGGCAATCCGCACCCGGTCGCACCGGCGAATGAACGTATTGAGAATGCCGCCGACCTGCAGCACGTCTTCGAAATTATAGATATCCTCCAGCAGATGAGGCGCATCCGGCCATTCATCGCGAGCAAGGATCTCCTTGTCCTGCTGATTGGAGTGATACCAGACGTTCCACTCGTCGAACGAAATGCCGATGGTCTTCTTCGACCGCTTCTTCGCCTTGATATAGTCGATCACGCCGCCGATGGTGACGATGTAGCGGTCGAGTTTCTCGGCCTTGGCCAGATAGTTCAGCGTGTTCTTTTCGCGATTGGCGAAATACATGTGCAGCGAAATATGGTCGGCGCTGTCGTAGCACTGGTCCAGAACCTCGGCCTCCCAATCGGGATAGGTCTTCATGTCGGAATTCGATGAGCCGCAGACGACAAGTTCCAGCGATTTATCGAAACCGCGCATGGCTTTGGCGGTCTCGTCTGCCAGGCGCCCATATTCATAAGCCGATTTATGGCCGACCTGCCACGGGCCATCCATCTCGTTGCCGAGGCACCAGAGCTTGACGCCATGCGGGTCGGCCCAGCCATGCTTGCGCCGCAGATCCGACCAGTAGGTGCCGCCGGGATGATTGCAATATTCGAGGAAGTTTCTTGCCGCATCCAGCCCGCGTGAGCCGAGATTGACGGCGAGCATCGGCTTGGTGTTGGCCTTCTTGCACCAGTCGACGAATTCGTTGACGCCGATCTGGTTGCTCTCGCGCGTCCGCCAGGCGAGATCGAGGCGCACCGGGCGTTCGGAACGGGGCCCCACCCCGTCTTCCCAATTGTAGGCGGAAACGAAATTGCCGCCGGGATAGCGGCAATAGGGCGCGTTGAGCTCGCGCACCAGCTCGATCACATCCTTGCGGAACCCGTGCTCATCGGCCGTCGCGTGACCGGGCTCATAGATGCCCCCGTAGATCGCCCGGCCGAGGTGTTCGAGAAAGGCGCTGTAGAGCCGATCGTCAATATCGGCAATTCGGAAATCACGATGGACGATCACATGCGCCTTCACGGCTTCCCTCCCTTATATATCAAATATTCTGTTTCTATACTTTGATCTTGATATACTTTTAGAAGGCCGTCAACGCCGTCAGCTGTGAAAATAGCTGTAAAAGCGCATGATGAAGTGCCATTCAGGGCTAAATCACCTGCAAAAACAGCATTTTATAAAAAATATGACTTATCGGGAATTTGCTTCGATAATACGCTATATATCAGAATTTATGATATGAAACTACGCGAGGTCGATGCGCATCAGAATATCGCGCCCATAATTGCCGAAGCCGCGGCCGAAGATATTGACGCCGCCCGTATTGCGCGCGTTCGGAGCGATGCCGATCCGCAGGCGGATCGACGAATGCTGGCTGATGGCAAGGTCATCGATGGTCACGTCGGAGACGGTGACGCCATCGATAAACGTACCCTTCTTCGAGATTCGCCATGTCTTGAGCTTGCCATATTGCGAGCCCTCGAGCTTCCACCAGCCTGGCGTGAAGGCCCCGCGCTTGTCGCCATAGTCGCCCGGGGACGTCCATGTACCGGCGGCGACGTCGTTGACCCAGACCGTGATGTCGGACGGCCAGTCCGGATTGGTGCCGGGCACTTCGGACGAAAGCTCCATCGAAAACTCGATGGCATTGACATTCCTGTTCAGGATCTTGGCATTGTTCGGGAATTTATACTCGACATGGCCACGGCCGAACCAGAGGAGACCGGCCTGCATGCGTTGCGGGTCGAGAAAATAATCGGGAACATCAAGGAGGCCGATCACCCCCTCGGTCGAGCAAAGGCCGCAGGGCGCATGCGTCTCGCAGCTCGTATAAAGGCCGATCGGCATGGCGACTTCGATCACGTCCTCATCGTGCTTGAACGCCTTGTCCTCGAAGCTGAGCAGGATTTCGTCATAAAGTGCGGTGCAGATCTTCTGATAGCCCTTGCGCGCTTTCGCAGCCTTGGTCTCGACGAGGCCGGCCTCCTCCAGGATCATGATCGCCGTCGCGACGGTGGATTGCGGCAGATCCAGTTCCCGCGCAATCTCGTTGACGTTCATCGAACCTTTGGCACAGAGCAGTTTCAGCATATCGACGCGCGCCGGCGCCGAAAGCGCCCTGAACACCGCCGCGTTCTCACCCGCGTAAATTGTCAGAAAGCCGCGATCCATCTAATCCCGAATGCTCCATCGATAGGCTTCATTTATATCAGGATTTTTGATTTCACAAGGGATATCGGCCCGAAAGCCCCGATTGGCGCCTTCCTCGCGGAATGAGAAGGCGCCAATCCGCTTATCCGCTATTGAATGCCACGCAACGAAATTCCCGGTCGGGCTTTCGGAACCGACGGTCTCATTTGCAAACTTCTATTCGTTTCAGGGCGGCCGTGATGCCGGAGAGCGAATAGGAGTAGCTCGTCGCGGTCCCTCGCTTGGAGACGGCCTGCAATTGCAGTTGGGCGCCGCCTTTCATGGCGCTGACCATGGACGGCTCCTGCGTTTCGTCCTTCACCCAGCCATGGCGGTCTTTCGTGAACATCGGGAACGTCTTGTCACCCACCATCGCCGTCATCGACGCGCCATCTTTCAGATCATAGCCCATCGCGGCTTCGGGAACCAACTTGTCGCCCGGAGACAGGCGCGAAACGATGAAGAAATTATCGCCGTGGTCGACATTGGCGGGCTGCTGGGCAACCGGTCGGGACAAAACATAGCAACTGACGCTGTCGCCGGACTTATAGGAATACGCCCCCCAATGATCGAATTGATCGATGCGAACGGGTACTTCCGCATGCGCGATACCGGCGCCAAATGCGACGAAGACCAGAGCGGGGGCGAAATTTCTTGCAAACATGGTTTCCTGCCATTTCTTGTTTCAAGGACATTGAAAGCGAGAGATGCACTCACACGCGCGGCAGTTTCGGTGCGGTGCGTTATCTGATTGTTAACGGGTTGGTTAAAATTTGTTCATGTTGGGCAAGGCTGGCACTCCTCGCGGGCGGAAGGTGCCGCCATGCAAGGCGCAGGATTTCGGCCCGGACAATGCGGCGAACGCTCCGGCGCTTTCCAGAGCACGCGGCGCATGTCTTCCACCACGAAGCCTTCGATCTTTCGGACGGCGACGAAGATTGCGGGCTGTCAAGGCTTCCTCCGTCTGCGGAGCCTCCCTGCGTATTGACGATCAGTTCACAGATTGCGCTGTTCCATCCACCCGCATCCGTGCACATATAGCCATTCGAACTTACGGCTTTTGCGAGCCGTGCAATGAAGACGCAGGTAACGGACGTCTCGGAGGCGTTCGGCCCGTATCGTCACGCACGGCAAGAAAAATCAAGCCGAGCAAACCGGATAACGCAGGATGATATCATGAAGAAGATCGGGTTCCTTTCATTCGGCCACTGGACGCCGTCGCCCCAATCGCAGACGCGCTCGGCAGCCGACACGCTTCTGCAATCGATCGACCTCGCCGTCGCCGCCGAACAATTGGGCGCAGACGGCGCCTATTTTCGCGTGCACCATTTCGCGCGGCAGCTCGCCTCGCCATTTCCCCTGCTGGCAGCCGTCGGCGCCAGGACCAGCCGGATCGAAATCGGCACGGCGGTCATCGACATGCGCTATGAGAACCCTTTCTATATGGCGGAGGATGCGAGCGCTGCCGATCTCATTGCCGGCGGCAGGTTACAGCTCGGCATCAGCCGCGGCTCTCCCGAGCAGGTGATCGATGGATGGCGTCACTTCGGCTACACACCGATGGAAGGCGAGAGCGATGCCGACATGGGTCGCAGGCACGCGGAGGTGTTGCTCGATCTGCTTCGTGGCGAGGGATTTGCCCAACCCAATCCTCGTCCGATGTTCCCCAACCCTCCCGGCCTTCTGCGCCTGGAGCCCCATTCCGAGGGCCTGCGCGAGCGGATCTGGTGGGGTGCCGGCTCCAACGCCACGGCGGTCTGGGCCGCAAAGTTCGGCATGAATCTGCAGAGCTCGACGCTCAAGGACGACGAAAGCGGCCTGCCCTTCCATGTTCAGCAGGCCGATCAGATCAGAGTCTATCGCGAGGCATGGAAAGACGCCGGTCACAAGCATGAGCCGCGCGTCTCGGTAAGCCGGAGCATCTTCGCGCTGGTGAACGATCTCGACCGCGCCTATTTCGGCGGCAGCGGCAAGGACGCCGACAAGATCGGCTTCATCGACGACAAGACGCGCGCCATCTTCGGCCGCAGCTATGCCGCCGAGCCGGATGTTCTGATCGAGCAGCTGGCGAAGGACGAAGCCATTGCCGAGGCCGACACGCTGCTCCTGACGGTGCCCAACCAGCTCGGGGTCGACTACAACGCCCATGTGATCGAGTCCATTCTCACCCATGTCGCGCCGGCGCTGGGATGGCGTTGAAGCGATCCGGCCTGTTTGCGGCATGCTGAAAAGTGCCATTTGGCGACGGGCGACGGCCAGCGGCCGCATGGGACAGGAAACCTGCAGCAAGGCCGCCCGCGAAATCGGTTTTCGCGGGCGGTTGTTTTCGACGTCACTTCAGCGCATGTGCGACGCCTTGCGGATCAAGCCGCCGTTTGACGACGCCGTAAATTGTGAAGCGCAGCCAAAACCGGCAATGCCATGGACGCGGAAAACCCCACCAATGGCCATGCGCTGTCGCCACCCAGAACGGTGACTGCGAACGTCCCGACGAGGCTCACGATCAGGCTCTGAATGCAGAAGTAAAACGCCACGGCCGATCCGGCGATATCGCCAAATTCCGCAAGTGCTCCATTTGCCGTCACGGACGCGGTGAAGACGATCCCGACGGCCATGATCCACATCGGAAGCACGAAACTTGCAAAGGACGGCGAGCCGTAGATCTGGCCGAGTGCGAGCGCCACCGAGCCGGCAAGAAGCAGCATCATGCCTCGCGCGACGCAGCCCGAGACACCCCACTTTTCGACAGATGACCGCGCAAAGCGCGCCGTGGCGATCATCACGACGGCAACCGTCGCGAATGCGATGCTGAAGCTGAATTCCGAATAGCCCGCCTTGCCGATCAGCACGCGCGGAGCAGTCGAGAAGAACACGAAGAACGTGCCCATGCCCGCACTGAAGGCGAGCGTGTAGGTCCAGAACGAGCAGCTTCTGAAGATCGGCCGGATCGAGCGGCGTGCCGCGATCAAACCCGAAGGCCGCGTTTCATGCCACCCTGCTGCGGCATTGACAGCGGCAAGAAGCGCCAGAAGCGCAAGCAGAATGAAAATGGCGCGCCATCCGAACCGATCGGCAATCATCGCCCCGGCTATCGGACCGAGTGCGGGCACGAAGGAGAGTATCGAGCCGAATGCGGCGTAGACGACCGCCTGCTCCGGACGATTGCCGTAGACATCCCGGACGGTCGCAAAGGTGGCGACCAATGCAGCCGAGGCACCGATGGCCTGCAGAACGCGGCAAAGCACGAAGGCAGCCGCGGTCGACGACAGGCCCGCTCCAAGGGAAGCGGCGGCAAAAAGAATCGCCCCCGACAACAGGACGGGACGGCGGCCGATACGATCCGAAAGCGGGCCGAACAGGATCTGGCCGAGACCCAGCACGACCATATATAGACTGAGCGTCAGCTGGATTACCGACGGCGCCGTGTTCAAAATGCCGGGCATCGACGGAACGACGGGGAGATAGATATCCATGGCCAGCGAAGCGAGGATATCGAAAGGCGCCATCAGCAGCAGCGCTGCCGGCAGCCCGTAAGCCCAGGAAGGGCGTATGTCAGACATGATAAAAATCCGCTCGAAAGAAAAATCGGGCGGCGCCTGCCTCTGGCTTCGATGGCGATGAGTTCGACAGCACGCCGCAACAACGAAAAGCTGTTGCGGCTTATCTGTCTGCTGACTTCGAGGTCCCCATGCCGATTGCTCCGTGGCGATAGACGTGACGGAAACGGCTTTAGCAGAAGACATCAAGCCGGACAATCGGGTTGGGGCATGCTGCCCGGAGCATGGTGCGGCAACGAGAAGCATGTCGCGAAAATGGGTGGGAAACCTAATGAATTTTTAACCATGACTATGCCCTAACTGCTTGTAATTTCTTCATTGGAGCAGATTATGGTGCGCGCATCGAAAATGGACGAGTTGAATGATCGGCTCGACTTTGTTGGACTGGGGCAAGATGCCCGGCAAGCCCTGGCGGAGCTGCAGCCGACCATCGAATCCGCCGTCAAAGGCTCCCTCGACGTCTTCTACGAGAGGATCACCAAGCACCCGGCAATGGTGAAGTTTTTCTCGTCGCAGCAGCATGTGGCGCACGCCAAGTCCAAGCAGCAGGATCATTGGAAGACGATTGCATCGGGCAAATACGGTCCCGATTATGTCGAAGCGGTATCGGCCGTCGGCAGGACCCATGCGCGCCTGGGGCTGGAGCCGCGCTGGTACATCGGCGGCTATGCGCTGATCCTTGAAGGCATGGTGCGATCCATCGTCGCACAGCAGCTCAAGGGCATCATGCAGCGCAAGCACGAGCAGGCCCTGTCGCGGCGGCTGTCGGCGATCATCAAGGCCGCGCTTCTCGATATGGATTACGGCATTTCGGTCTATCTGCAGGTGCTCGCCGATGAGCGCGACCGCGCGGAAACCGAGCGGGCCGCCGCCCAGCACGAGCAGGAGCGCGCCCTCGATGCGCTCGGCCGCGCGCTGAACGGCCTCGCCAACGGCGATCTGACGGCCGAGATTACCGAAGCCCTTTCGGCCGAGTTCGAAGTGTTGAAAAACAACTACAACGAATCGCTGGCATCGCTTGGAACCGCAATGCAGCACATCGACGATTCCGTCACCCGCGTTCGCGACGAGGCCGGATCGATCTCCTCGGCCGCCGACAACATGGCGAGGCGCACGGAACAGCAGGCTTCCGCCCTTGAGGAAAGTGCGGCTGCGATCGACCAGATCACGACAATTTCCGAGCAGACGGCCGAGCGGACGCGCGAAGTGCAGGCGATCGTGAAGGAATCCGCCTCGGAAGCAGAACGATCCCGCGAGGTCGTCCAGCAGGCCGTCTCCGCCATGGGCGATATCGAAACCTCGTCGCGCAAGATGACCGACATCATCTCCGTCATCGACGACATCGCCTTCCAGACCAACCTTCTCGCGCTCAATGCCGGCGTCGAGGCGGCAAGGGCCGGCGAGCAGGGCAAGGGCTTCGCGGTCGTCGCACAGGAAGTCCGCGAGCTGGCGCAGCGTTCGGCCACCGCCGCAAAGGAAATCAAGGATCTGATCGACCGGTCGTCGAACGACGTGCGCCGCGGCGTCGAACTGGTCAACCGCACCGGCGAGGCATTGGCCCAGATCGGCAACCAGGTCGCCTCCATCGACCGGAATGTCGGCGCCATCGCCCGCTCGACACAGGAACAGGCCGTCGGCATCAGCGAGATCAACTCCGCCGTCCGCAACATGGACCAGATGACCCAGCAGAACGTGGCGTTGATGGAAGAGACCAATGCCTCGACACGGCACCTTGCCGACATCAGCAACGAGCTCGCCGGTCTGGTCGGGCGGTTCAGGACGGTGCGTTCGGGCACGCGGACCGGGGCCGTCAGGCTGAAACTCGCCAGCTGAAGCAGCAGCTGTCTTCCGGGCCGGGCGCCGTCTTGCCGCACGGCGCTTCGATAGCCCCGGATCAGATCAAACGGCTCCGGATGCAGGTTCGGGGCCGTTTTCAGCTGTACGAGCTAGCCCGGCATGTCTTCGATTTCCGCAATCAGCCATTGGCGGAATGCCTTCATCGAAGCCGTCTCCGCCCGTGACTTCAACCGTGTCAGCCAATAGCTTCCGGTCATCGCGGTGATCCGGAACGGCTGCATGATCCTGCCGGCGTCGATATCGTGCGAGAACATGGCGACGGGTACGAGCGCGACGCCGACGCCGCGGGCCGCAGCCTCCACCAGCGTCAACGACGAATCGAACATCCAGCCCCGAAGATGGGGCGGCGGTAATCCTGCCGCCCGGAACCAGAGCGCCCATTCGTCGATGCGGTACGATCGCAGCAGCTCGACATCGGCAAGATCGGCAGGCGTGTGCAATCGCTTGCCGATATCAGGCGTGCAGACCGGGGAGAGCGGCGCGTCCATGAGGTGGATCGCCTCCGTTCCATGCCATGCGCCATCGCCGAAACGCAGGAAAAAATCCAGCCCGTCGAGCACCATGTCGGCGCGGTTGTTATTGGTCTTCAGGCGCAGGTCGACATGCGGATGCTGCACCCTGAAGCTGCCGAGACGCGGCAACAGCCAGCCGATGGCGAAAGTGCCGACGACGCCGACGGTGAGGATTTCGGCAAAATTCCCTTCCTCCAGCTGGCTGAGCGTGGCGCTCATGCGGCGGAACGCATCGGTCAGCACCGGCAACAGCGCGTGCCCCTCGTCGGTCAGGGCAAGGCCGCGAGGCAGGCGCTTGAACAGCGTCACTCCCAGCACATCTTCCAGCGCCTTGACCTGATGGCTGATGGCCGTTTGCGTGACCCGTAGTTCGAGACCGGCGCGCGTGAAGCTGCAATGCCGCGCCGATGCTTCAAAGACGCGCAGGGCGTTCAACGGCAGCTGTGAGATGTCCATTATGTCCTAAGGCCAAGTTTTTCTCATGTCTAAGCCCAAAATTGATCGTTTGTCTAGGGCACCAGGGAACGTCATAGTCCGATCTGCAAGGTGATTTGCAGGGTTCCGACGACACCCCCGGAACCTGACACGCGCACCTCTGCCCAACGTAAATCGAAGTGGAAACAAGATGACGATCTTATTGTCGCGCCGGCAAAGCCTTGCCGGCAGCTTGCTTGCGCTGCCTGTTCTGGCAGGGATTAACGGGATTGGACGCGCTGCGGACGATCATTCCGGTGAAGCGGAGCTTGCCGCGCTCGAGAGCAGGCACCCGGGCCGTATCTGCGTCAGCATTCTCGACATGGCAAGCGGCACGCGCATCGAACACCGCGCCCGCGAGCGCATCCTGATGTGCAGCACCTTCAAGGCGCTGGCGGCGGCGCTGGTACTTGCGCGCATCGACAGGGGCCAGGAAAAACTCGATCGGCGCATTCGCTACACGAAGAGCGATCTCGTCCATGGCTCACCGGCGACCAAAGCGCATTTGCGCGACAGCGCGGGCATGAGCGTTGCGGAACTTTGCGCGGCGGCGGTGACGCTCAGCGACAATACGGCCGGAAATCTGCTGCTTGCCAGCTTCGGCGGCCCGAAGGCGCTCACGGCCTTCTGCCGTAGCCTTGGCGACGACATCACGCGCCTCGACCGTACCGAACCCACGCTGAATTACCACGACAGGCCCGACGACGAGCGCGACACGACGACGGCGGCGGCCATGCTGGAGAACCTGCGGCGGCTTCTGTTCACCGATGTCCTTTCGGCCGCCTCGCGATCGCAGCTGGCCGCATGGCTGATCACCAACAAGACGGGCGATGCCCGCCTGCGCGCCGGCCTTCCGAAGGATTGGCTGGCAGGCGACAAGACGGGAACGAACGGCGACAAGGCCGGCAACGCCAACGACATTGCGGTGCTATGGCCGCCCAACCGCGCCCCCGTCATCGTCACCGCCTATTGCGAGATACCCGCGATCGCGGCCGACGAGCGCAACGGGATCGTAGCAGAAATCGGCCGCATCGCCGCAGCGATCTGAAATCGCAGGCGTCCGGCAAGCCCGGCCGCCCGCCAATCGACACCACCCGCCCTTTCTCTCGGCCGCGCGAACCGCATGGCCGGTCATCACAACGAGGATATCATCTTGAATATGCGTTCTACGTCCCTGCAAAAGCTCGGCATCGTCACGAGCTGCCTTTTCTATGGGATCGGCGCCCAAGCCGCCGAAAGCAACGACCCGGACCGGCTGGCGCGGGCAGTCAACGAGACCATCCGCCCGCTCATGAAGGAAAACGACGTGCCGGGCATGGCGGTCGCGATCACCGTCAAGGGCAAGCGCTATGTCTTCAACTATGGCGTCGCCTCGAAGGAGAGCGGCCAGAAGGTCACGAACGACACGATTTTCGAGCTTGGCTCCATCAGCAAGACTTTCACGGCAGCCCTCGCTTCTTATGCCCGGATCGGCGGAAAGCTGTCCCTTTCCGACAAGGCGACGAAATATATGCCGGAACTTGTCGGCAGCAGCTTCGACAAGATCAGCCTGCTCGATCTGGGAACATTCACGGCGGGCGGCCTGCCGCTGCAATTCCCGGACGATGTGACCGATCAGGAAAAGATGGTGGCCTATTATCGCAACTGGCATCCTTCCTATACGCCCGGTACATACCGGCAGTATTCCAACCCGAGCATCGGGCTGCTCGGCTATCTGGCGGCAAGGGCCATGGGGCAGCCGTTCGATACGCTGATGCAGGAAAAAATCCTTGCCGGCCTCGGGCTCAGCCACACCTACGTTCGCGTTCCGCCGGCCGAGATGGGCAACTATGCCTACGGCTACTCGAAACGGGACAAGCCGATCCGGGTGAACCCCGGCGTTCTGGACACGCAGGCCTACGGCATCAAGACTACCGCCTCCGACATGCTTGCCGTCCTCGAAGCCAACATGGACGGCTCCCGGCTCGACAACACTCTTCGGCAGGCAATCGAGGCGACGCATGTGGGGTATTATAGCGTCGGCAACATGACGCAGGCGCTCGGCTGGGAGATTTATGCCTATCCGACGACGCTTGCCCGGCTCCTGGCCGGCAATTCATCCGACATGGCGCTCGACCCGCATAAGGCCACTCGGCTCGATCCGCCGCAGCCGCCGCGCAAGGATATCCTGCTCAACAAGACGGGCTCGACCAACGGCTTCGGCGCCTATGCCGCGTTCATTCCCGCCCGGCAGGTCGGCATCGTCCTGCTGGCGAACAGAAACTTTCCGATCCCCGCCCGCATTTCCGCTGCCTACAAGATCCTGACCGCCGTCGAGAGCCTGCGGGGCACGGGCGAATAGGAAGTTTTATCGGGAGTTTCCCTGATTCAGCAAACGGCCGGCGCTCGGAAAAGCATCGAGGGCCGGCCACCTTTATCGCGTCTGTCGCCTGCTATGGATGGTCTTCGGAACGGCGCGGAGCGGCATCGGCTTGGGAGGCTTCTGTTCCGTTGAAGAATTCCTGCAGGAGCCGGGTTATGCGCTCTGGCGACGTGCCCTTTGCATATTCTTCCTGAATCCGGCGTCTGACCAATATTTCCAAGACTGACATGTCTTTCACCTCATATATCCGGCGCAAGGAAAATGTCGCTCTCAATGGCTTGCGAGGCAAGTTACAGTTTTTTCATGGTCTTGGCGGTCTCATTGGGCGAGTGCCTGCCGCTCCTCTGCGCGTTTCGGGGTGGAAGCGGTCTTGACCGAAGCCTGATTGATCACCTACTTGCCAAATGTCGGCTCATCGTGGAATTGAAAGCGGCCAATCGGTCGGTTGTTTGCGCTTCGTTAACTTCGGTGCTTTAGCGGCCCACACCCCGACCTTTGGATAATGTCGCATGCAAGGAATGAATAATGCCCGTAAAGAAAAGCTCCGCCTCTGACGTTTTCCAGCGCAAGATTTCGGATTTCTGCGATATGCGGCTGAAGCCGCTGCTGCAGCCGCGCAGCTTCGAGAACATCAAAGGCTTCATGATCGGGCTGATCGTATTCCAGTCGCGGCCGCCACTTCGGGCGGGTCGTGTCGACTGGCAGGAAATCGCCTCTCTCTGCGGCATGGACGAGGAAATGAGCCCGGAACTCAAGCGGGCTGCCCAACCGGGTTTCGATGCAATTCTGCGCTGGCTCGGAGCGCCGAAGACCAATACGTCCCGCGCCGTGCCTGCCGTCTCGAAAGCCCCTCTGCGGGTCGGCGGCAAAGCTGGCTCCCCGCAGACCGAGCGCCGGGCGCTCGCCTCCTAAAACGAACTGCATACCGGCTGCCACGGCCGGCCGGTATGCCTCCCGCCCGCCTCGACAGAACGCCAAAACCCGTACAGTATAATACCAGTATCGAACAGGACGAGATTTTCGTCGCCGTGCCATCGAAGGGAAGACTCGCCTTGGCAACTGATATTGTCGAACTGGTCAGGAGGGAATTTGCGGCGGGCACGCAAGGAATGCCGCTCTACAAGCGGCTGAAGACCGCGATCGAGGCTGCCATTCGCAGCCATGCCTTCAAATCCGGTTCGGTATTGCCGGGCGAGAGATCGCTTGCTGAAGCCTTGTCGCTGTCGCGCGTCACGGTTCGAAAGGCGCTTGCCATGCTGGAGGAGGAAGGCATGCTGAGCCGGCGGCAAGGCGCGCGCAGCGAGATCGGCTCGCGCGTCGAAAAATCGCTTTCCACGCTCACCAGCTTCTCGGAAGATCTGCGCGCACGCGGAATGGAACCCGGCTGCGTCTGGATTTCCAAGCAGTTGACCCGCCCTTCGCCGACGGAAATGATGGCGCTCGGCATTTCGGCGCATGCACAGGTCCTGCGAATGCGCCGGGTGCGGACGGCCGACGGCGCACCGATCGCCGTCGAGCATGCCGCCGTGCCGGTGCGCTTCCTCCCCTCGCCTTCGCTCGTCGGCGATTCCCTGTACGAGGCGCTTGCCCAGCGCGGCTTTCTGCCCCGGCGTGCCGTGCAGCGAATGCGGGCGCGCGCCGCATCGCCCGAGGATGCGCAGCACCTGCGCTGTGAAGCGGGCGCGCCGATCCTGACGACCGAGCGGCGATGCTTTCTCGCCGATGGGGAAATCGTCGAATATTGCGAGACGCGCTACAAGGGCGAGGTCTACGACTTCGTCTTCGAACTGCAAAGATAATACCAGTTTAAAACCGGTTGCTTTCTGGTGATCATCCTCTATCGTTCCCTGCGAAAGGGGTGCCGAATGCGCAAGGAAGATCTCAATCTGAGCCTGATCGTCTCCTGCCAGCCCGTGCCGGGCGGGGCAATGGATGAGGCCATATTCGTCAGCGGCTTTGCCCGTGCGGCGCTGTCGGCGGGCGCTCGCGCACTGCGTATCGAATCGGCAGCCTATGTCGCGGCCGTCAGGGCCGCCGTCGACGCACCGATCATCGGCATCGTCAAACGCGACCTCGATGACAGCCCCGTCCGCATCACCCCCTTTGTCGCCGATGTCGAGGCGCTGGCCGATGCCGGTGCCGATATCATCGCCTTCGATGCCACCGACCGGCCACGGCCGGCAACGATCGAGGCGCTGCTTGCCGCCATCAAGGCGCGGGGCCTGCTTTCGATGGCCGACTGCTCCTGCCTTGAGGATGCAAAGCATGCCCTTGCAGCCGGCGTCGATTTCGTCGGCACGACCATGTCCGGCTATGTCGGCGGCCCCGAACCGGTCGAGCCGGATATCGCGCTGATCGCCGCCATGCGCCAGTTGACGCCCCATGTGATTGCCGAGGGTCGTATCCGCACGCCCGAGCAGGCGGCCGATGCGGTGCGGGCCGGCGCCTGCGCCGTGGTCGTCGGCTCGGCGATCACGCGAACCGAGCATGTGACGGCGTGGTTCGACGAAGCTGTTTCGGCTGCCTTCTCGCAACGGGACGGAACAACGCTGGCGATCGATATCGGCGGCACGAAGACGCTTGCGGCTCTGGTCCGGGGCGCGCAGGTGCTCGCGGAAACGACGATTGCGACCAGCCGGAAAGCCGGTCCGGGCGCCTGGCTGACGGCCATTGCCGAACAGGCAAAATCCTGGGTCGGCCGATACGAGCGCGTCGGCATCGCCGCGACCGGCCTGATCGATGAAGGGCGATGGTCGGCCCTCAATCCGGCGACGCTTGCAATTCCGGACCATTATCCGCTGGCGGCACAGGCAAGCGAGCTGTTCGGCAAGCCTGCTTTCGCCGTCAACGATGCCCAGGCCGCCGCCTGGGGCGAACACCGGTTCGGTGCCGGCAACAATGAAGATACCGTATTCCTGACCATATCGACCGGTATCGGCGGCGGTGTCGTGGTCAACGGACGTCCGCTTCTCGGCCTTGCCGGTCATTTCGGCCTGCTGCGCGGACCCACGCACGGCCAATCGCCATTGGAAGATGTCGTTTCCGGGCGCTGGATGGCGGCTGAGGCCGCTCGCGCCGGGCATCCGGGCGAGGCGCCTGCGATATTTCAACAGGCGCGCGAGGGCGCCGGCTGGGCCAAGGCGATCGTCGAACAGTCCGCGTCCCGCGTCGCACTTTTATGCCGCGACATACAGATGATGTTCGCGCCGAGGCGTATCGTCATCGGCGGCGGCATCGGTCTGGCGCCCGGCTATCTCGAAGCCGTCGGCGCACAGCTTGCCGAACTCCCTTCGCACCTGGCGCCACGCCTCGTTGCCGCAAGTCTTGGGCCTCATGCCGGCATCATCGGCGCGGCCGACCTTGCCGCACGCCATCGATGAACATGCCTGCCTCATTCAACCAATAACGATAAGGAAAGGGAACAATAATGAAATTCAAGCACATATCGTCCGCAATGCTCGCTTTGATGCTGTCGGCGGCGGCACTGCCGGGGCTGGCAAACGCCAAGGTCGTCGTGCTCGGCTGGCCAGGCGGCTCGGAGGAGACCGCTTTGCGCGCCACCGCCGATCTCTACAACAAGACGGCATCGGATGCCGACAAGGTGGAGCTTCTGTTCTTCAACCGTGACGGCTTCTTCGACAAGCTGCAGGCGGACATGGCCGCCGGTTCCAACGCCTTCGACGTCAATCTCGTCGCGACCTATTCGATCGGCCGCTATGCGCCCTACATGGAGCCGATCGAGCTCAATGCCGATGCACCGAAGGTGTTCGGCGATACCGTGCTGAAAACGATGCAGTTCGACGGCAAGCAATATGGCGTGCCAACGGACCTGTCGCTGCACTTCATGTATTACCGCAAGGATCTCGTCGACGCCCTCATCGCCGATCCCGATGCCAAGGCCAAATATGCCGAGATTTCCAAGAAATATCTCGGCAAGGAACTTGCCCCGAAGCAGCCCGACGAGTGGACCTGGGACGACTGGGCCGCCACCTCGCTCTATTTCAGCAAGCAGGTAAACCGCCAGAGCCCGGTCCGCTACGGCACCGTGCTGCAGATGAAGAACCTTCTCTTCAACATGATGGTGTTCCAATCCCTGCCGCGCTCCTATGGCGGAGACTGGATGGACGCAAGCGGCAACGTCACGATCGACTCGGACGCCTATAAGACGGGACTGAAGCTCTACAAGACGCTTTACGACGCCGGCGCGTCGCCGAAGGATTCGCTGAGCTACGAATATGCGGAAACCAATGCCGCCTTCAGCTCCGGACAGGCTGCGACCGCACTGCAATGGAATGCAGCCGCAGCCGAGCTTACCGATGCGAAGAAATCGCCGGCAGTCGCTGACGTCACCGGCATCGTTGCGCCGCCGGCGGGGCCGAACGGGCGTGCCGACCATATTCATGGTCTCGGCCTCGGACTGAACAAGAACGCGCAGAACAAGGAAGGCGCCATCAAGTTCCTCAAGTGGCTGTCCTCCGAGGATGCGGCCCTTGCCTATGCCCGTGCAGGCGGCTCGCCGGCGCTGACGCCCGATGTCGTCGCCAAGGTGGCGAAGGAGCGCCCCGATCTTGTGAAGCTCGGTGAGTTTGCCAGCAAGTACGGCTACGTCATGACCGGGGCGACCTCCGCCAAGGCGCTGTCGGTCTATGAATTGCAGGCCAAGGAGTTCACCGGCTACTGGTCCGGCCAGCAGAGCCTCGAGGATGCGCTTGCCCACACCAAGGCGGGCATGCAGGATCTCTTGAAGAAATAAGGACAAGGGCCGAGTGCCGGCTTTGGAGCAATTCCAGGAAAAGTGTATTGCGGTTTTCCGTCCGGAATTGCGTAAAAACAGAAGAATAGAGCCTTTTCGCGATTCGACGAAAAGCGAAAAGGCTCTGGCGGCATCCGGCCACTGCGGCTGAAACCCATGGCTCTTGTAAAACGCGCCGAAGGCAGGCTCTATCTGGCACCGCTTGTCGGGTTCCTGCTGCTGTTCCTCGGCTTTCCCGCTCTCCTCAATCTCCTCTATTCCATTTCGACCGTCTCGTTCGAAACCTTGCGCAGCCCCCGGATCAGCGGCTTCGGCAATTACGTTACAGTGCTGACGGAAGCCGCGTTCTGGCAATCGGTCTGGTTTTCCTTCCGCTTCGGCATCATCACGGCGGTTGCAGAGTGCCTGCTCGGCCTCTTTCTGGCGATCTTCCTGAAGCCGCTCCTGTCGGCACGGCCCGTCCTGATGGCGCCGCTGATGCTGCCTTTGATGGTGGCGCCCGCGATGGTCGGCCTGATGTACCGCCTCGTGCTGCATGAATTCGCCGGCCCCGTGCCCTACTATCTTTTTGAATGGTTCGGCGACAGCCCGGCCTTCCTCGACTACACCAACGCCTTCCGCACGCTCGTCGTGGTCGAAGTGCTGCAATGGACGCCCTTCGCCTTCCTCTTGTTCTACGTCGCCTATATCGCCATCCCGGAAGATGTGCGCGAGGCGGCCGCCCTGGATGGCGCGACGGGCCTGCAGCGGCTTTGGCGCATCGACCTGCCGCTGATGCTGCCGACGCTGATCGTCGCCTTCTTCATCCGCTTCATCGACGGCTTCCGTGTATTCGACAATGTCTACGCCCTGACCGGCAGCGGCGCGGGCGGATCGACGACATCGCTGTCGATCTACATCTACCAGGCATTCTTCAAGGAAGGCGCCATCGGCAAGGCGGTCGCGGCCTCCGTCGTGCTGTTCATCACATCGTTGCTGGTTCTCTACGGCCTGAACTGGCTGGGTGCGCGAAGGAAGAAATAAGATGCTGAAGCTCCTGCGCTGGATCGTCTACTGCATCGTGGTCTTCGCCATGAACTTCCCGATCCTCGTCACCCTCATCACCTCCTTCAAGACGACGCGCGAGATTTCCAGCAATCCCGGCCTGTGGATCGAGCAGCCGACCTTCGACAACTACCTCAAGGTGCTGACGGACACCGAGCGCTTCAACATCTTCCTCTATCTGGCAAACAGCGCGGCGGCGGCGCTGATCGGCACGCTGCTGGCGATCCTCCTTTCCTTCCCGGCGGCTTACGTGATCGCCCGCGGCGAAACCGGTAAGAAGCTCCTGCTTCCCCTTGTCATCAACCTTCGTGCCGTACCGCTGGTCGTCTTCGCGATCCCGCTTTACATGATGTATCAGTGGCTCGGCCTGCTCGACACGCGGATCGGCCTGGGGCTCATCCTGACGATCGTCAACATTCCGCTGGCGCTGGTCATGCTGGTCAACGCCATATCCGACATACCGCTGGAGCTCGACGAGGCCGCAACGGTCGATGGGGCCAGCGTTTTCCAGATCATGATCCGCGTCATCCGTCCGGTGGTCAGGCCCGCGCTCGTGACCACCTTCATCTTCGGCTTCATCACGGCCTGGAACGAATTCCTCTTCGGGCTGATGCTGACGACCAACCGCGCCGTGCCGATGACGGTCGGCGCCTCCTTCTTCTTCGCCGCCAGCGGCGGCGGGGTGCAATGGGGCCTCGCCTCCGCCGTCATGATCCTCGGCGCGCTGCCGCCGGCACTTCTCGGCCTGATAATGTATCGCCAGCTTTCCGGCTCGATGACGGCCGGAGCGGTCAAAGGCTAGCATCCGCAGATATTTCGATCCGGGGAGATCTGATCGGCCACCTGGCTCGTCCCTATGCCGCCCTACGAGGCGGCATTGCCTTCATCCGTGATCGGCTTGGGTTGCGGCGCGACGGAAGATCGCCTCTTCGGGATGTCCCCGAAGAGGCCGCCCGGACGCACCAGCAGAATGATGCAGAGCATGACGCCGATCGCGACGATCTGCAGCGAGGCGGCGCGCGCCTGCTGCTCCGGCGAGAAAAGGACGCTCGTCAAAGCCCCCGATCCCGCCCAGATCGCCCAGACAAGGATGCTGCCGATCACCGCGCCCTTGTTGCTGCCCGAACCGCCGACGATCAGCATCACCCAGACCTGGAAGGTCAGGGTCGGAACGTAATTGTCCGGCGCGATGAAGCCGATGAAATGCGCCTGCATGGCGCCGGCAAGCCCCATGATGGCGCCGCCGACGGCAAAGGCCTGTACGCGATAGAAGCGAGCGCTCTTGCCAAGCGAAACTGCCGCGCGCTCGTCCTCGCGCAGCGCTTTCAAGACACGTCCCCACGGACTTTTCGCCAGATGTTCGAGCGCGAGATAGACGATCAGCATCACCACGACAACGACGCCGAGATTGGCAAGATTGAAAATCAGCGGCGTTTCGGCAAGGCTGGAGAACGGACGCGGAATGAAGCCGATGCCGAAAGGGCCGCCGGTCAGCTTTTGCGCGTTCAGCGCCACAAGCTGGACGACGACGGCAACGCCGAAAGTGGTGATCGCCAGATAGTCGGATTTCAATCGCAGCGTCGCAATGCCGATGACGGCGGCGGCAAGACCGGCCACGACCATGGCGCCCAGCCAGCCGATGATAACAGGCAGATCGAAGCCGCCGAAGCGCCCTGCCGTATCCGGCGTCGTTAACAGAGCCGAGGTATAGGCGCCGATCGCGACGAAGCCGGCAAGACCGACATTGAACAGGCCAGTCAGTCCCCATTGCAGGTTCAGCCCGAGCGTGATGAAGGAAAAGATCAGCGCCGTCGTCAGGAAAAAGGCGCCATAGCCAACAATATCCATCATCGCTCTCTCACTCCGAAAAGGCCGATCGGCCGAATGAACAGCACTGCCATCAGGATGATGAATGAAATGGCTGCACGCCATTCCGCACCGATCAGCTGAACGGCAGCCGCCTCGGCAAGGCCGATGATCAGGCCGCCGAGAACCGCCCCCGGGACGCTGCCGATACCGCCGAGAATGGCGGCGGCAAACATCGGCAGCAGCATGTCGAAGCCCATCAGCGGGCGAATCTGCACGAGAATGCCGATCATGACGCCGGCGACGCAGGCCAGCCCCCCGCCGATCAGCCAGGTGACGCGCACGACCCTGGCGACATCGATGCCGACCACCCGGGCAAGCGCCGGATTCTGGCTGAGCGCCTGCATGGAGCGGCCGGTCTGCGTCCTGGTCATCAGCATGTGCACGCCGAAAACGAGAAGCGCCGTGACGATCAGGAGCACGATCTGATCGGGCGTGATGCGAATGCCGAAACCGACGGGCATGGCAATCTGGATGGCGCGGCTGAAATAGGTCGGCCGCGAGGTGAAGAGAAATTCGAGCAGGCTGCGCAACGCCATGGACGCGCCGAAGCTCGCCATGACGACGATGATGGACTGGCCCTTGGCCCGCAGCCTGGCAAACAGGACCTTGTCGAGAGCAAGAGCGAGAAGGCCGGTAAAGCCCATCGCGACGACAACCGCCACGATCAACGGCCAGCCGAAAGAGAGCGGCCCGATGGGCGCGACCTTGCCGAAGACCGCGCCGATGGCGCTGACGACGGCAAGGGTCGCATAAGTTCCCCAGGCCATGAAGTCGCCATGGGCGAAATTCGAAAAGCGCAGGATCGAGTAAGTGAGCGTCACGCCGATGGCGCCAAGGCCGATCATCGACCCCGTCAGCAATCCGTCGACGATAAATTGCAGGTTCATGCCGCGCCTCCTTTGCCTGACGTCGCGGGCCGCTGGCCGAGATAGAGCTCGGCGACCACGGGATCGTTCCAAAGCTCCGACGCAACGCCTTCGTGCCTGTCCTTGCCTTCGACCAGAACATAGGCGCGGTCGCCGATGGCAAGGGCCGCCTTGGCGTTCTGCTCGACAAGGAGAATGGTGACGCCCGATTTGCGGATATCGGTCAGCATGTCGAAAACCATCGAGACGAATTTCGGCGAGAGACCCGCCGAGGGTTCATCGAGCACGAGAAGCTTCGGATGGACGATGAGAGCACGGGCCACGGCCAGCATCTGCCGCTGCCCTCCGGAAAGGTTGCCCGCTGCGATCCGGCGATGACGGGCGAGATCGGGAAAGGTCGTATACATTTCCTCGATGCGGGCCGGCACCTCCCTCGGCTTCAGAATGCCGCCGGCGACTTTCAGGTTGTCTTCCACGGACATCAGTGGAAAGACATTCTCCGTCTGCGGCACGAAGGCGAGGCCCAGCCGCACCATATTGTGCACAGGCGCGCCGGTGATATCCTGGCCTGCCAGCTGCACCATGCCGCTTTCGACCGGCACCAGACCGGCAATCGCCTTGATGAAGCTCGACTTCCCGGCGCCGTTGGGGCCGAGCACGACGACGATTTCCCGTTCGGCCACATCGATCGAAGCACCGCGCACGATCGGCACGCCCGGCTCGTAGCCGGCAACGAGATTGCGAACGCTCAGCACCGGTTCGCTCATGCCGCACCTCCCAGATAGGCTTCGATGACGCGCGGATCGCGGGCCACCTCTTCCGGCGTGCCCTCGCAGAGAAGCTGACCGCTCGCCATGACGAGCACGCGGTGACACAAACGCGTGACCATGTCGATGTTGTGCTCGATCAGGAGAAAGGTAATGCCGCGCTGATTGATATCGCGGATGCGGTCGATGATCGTCTCGAGAAGAGTGGCGTTGACGCCGGCGGCGGGTTCGTCGAGCAGGATGATAGCCGGATCGGCCATCATGACGCGGGCAAGCTCCAGAAGCTTGCGTTGCCCGCCCGACAGCACCCTTGCCGGCTCATGCGCAAGCCGCGTCAGGTGCACGAGCTCCAGAAGCTCCATAGCCTTGACATGGGCGGCTTTCTCCTGCTCGGCCACCTTCCATGGACGCAGGAAATTCGGCAGCAAACGTTCTCCCACCTGATTCTGCGCAGCCAGCATGACATTTTCGAGAAGCGTCAGATTGGGGAACGGTCGCGGAATCTGGAATGTCCGGCCAAGGCCGCGACCGATCCGGCGATGAGCCGCCTCGCCTGCGACCGCCGCTCCATTCAGGACGATCTCGCCGCTGCTCGGCGCAACGCTGCCGGCCAGAAGATCGAACATCGTCGTCTTGCCGGCGCCGTTCGGGCCGATCAGGCCTAGAATTTCGCCCTGGCGAACATGGAAGGAAACGTCGTTGACGGCGGTGACGCCGCCGAAACGCCGCACCACGTTCCTTGCCGTGAGAACAGGCCGGGCTTCCTCCCCTTGCCGTTCAGTTGTCGTACTCATGAGATCCCTCTGGCCGGAAAGCGATCGCCATCGTTTCCCTGATTATTTGATTTGTGATCACACTTGCATTGATCACGCTAATCAGCTTTAATCCACTCCGCAAGCCGAAAAAGGGATTTCGAATGCAAAAGGCCACCGCCGAAAAGAGCGATCCGATTGCCGCACAGCTTGCCCCCGTGGGCCGCGAGACGGTTCAGGACCGGGTCTATTCCGAGCTGCGCCGCGCGCTGATCGGCGGCTTGTTCGAGCCGAGCCAGATATTGACGATCCGCGGCCTGGCCGATGCGCTGATGACAAGCACCATGCCGGTGCGCGAGGCACTGGGCCGGCTGATTACCGAAAAGGCGCTGGAAGCCTTACCCAACCGATCCGTTCGCGTACCGCCGATCACGCTCGATCGCATGGACGACCTTCTGCGCGCCCGTATCCTGATCGAAGGCGAGGCGATCGCGCTCGCCGCAACCCGCATGAATTCGCGCCAGATCGCCACCATCGAAGGCATGCTTGGCGAGTGGGACGAGATGCGTGCGCTGAAGCACAAGAAAGATGTCGACCGCGAGGTGACGCTCAACCAGACCTTTCATTTCGAAATCTACCGCGCCTGCGGCTCGGCCGTGCTGATCCCGATGATCGAGAGCCTGTGGCTGCAATCCGGCCCGTGTATCCGCGTCGCCATCTATGCCTTCTCGGATGCCGGCGAAGTCGACACGGCGCATTATCACCGCACGATCGTCAAGGCGATCGCCACGCAGGATGCAAAAGAAGCCCGCGATGCGCTGGTCGCAGACATCAGCCGGCCGTTCACCTTCCTGCGCAACAAACTGGAAGCCGAAGCCAAGAAGGGCCTGTCCGCATGAGCCAACGCGCTATCAAAATCTCCGAACCACGCTCCGGCCTCAGCGTCCTTGCGCCGCTGCTGGAGGCCAAGGCGCCCGATAACGCCGCCTTTTTCTGGACCTATCTGGGCGAGCCGCGCGTGGTCGGCGGCATCCATGCCATGTGGACCGGCCCGGAAATCTCCTGCCCGATCCCGCCCGCCCACCTGAAAGGCGCCTCCTATGCCGTCGCGCTGCCGGCCGAGAATGCGACGCTGACGCCGCAACCCGGCGATATCGTGCTGAGCTATGTGCCGCCGCGCATGTGGGGCGGCAATCCGGATGCGATCTTCGATATCGGCCTGTTCTACGGAGCGGGCGCGCGCCTGCTCTTCCCGATCGGCTGGCTTGCCGGCAGCGTCGTCGCACAGGTTCGCCCCGACGAACGCGAGCACTTCGCTTCAGCCTGCGGCATCATCCGCCGCAACGGTGCCTGCGACGTCACGTTCGAACGCGCGGAGATCTGAGATGGCGGCGGCAAACGACGACAGTTTCGAACTCTTCGACCTCAGGGTGGAGGCCGTCATCCCCGAGGGCAAGCCGATCTATTGCGGCGCCAAGCCGGGAGACTATTTCGAACTCAAGGGCGAAATGCTGTCGTTGCCGTCTGGCCAGGGCTTTTCGATCTATTCCATATCGGCCGTCCTGCCGCTGCTTGCGGCCAAACAGCGGCCAACCCACAAGAACGACTGGATGACCTCGGACGCGGAAATCGCCTGCCCCGACCCCAACTGCGCGAGCCGCCTGCGGATCGTCAGGACAGGCAAGCGGCGGTTCAGCCATGCCGAAACGACGGCCGTGCCGTTGCCCGAAGGAGAATGAACCGCATGACCGCCAAGACTTTTGAGCTCAGCCCCCGATACAAGATTTCCCGCGTCATCCGCGGTGGCTGGCAGCTTGCCGGAGGACATGGCGCCATCGATCGCGCCCAAGCCTTAACCGACCTGATCGCCGCCTTCGATGTGGGTATCCGCACCTATGACTGCGCCGATATCTACACAGGCGTCGAGGAACTGATCGGCGAGGCGCGCGAGAAGCTTCGCAACGAGCGCGGCACCGAGGCCGCGGGCGCGATGAAGGTGCATACGAAACTCGTGCCCGATCTGGAGAAGCTGGCAACGATCAACCGCGACTACATTCGTGGAATCGTCGACAAATCGCTGCGCAAGCTCAAGACCGAGCAACTCGATCTGGTGCAGTTTCACTGGTGGGACTATTCGCTTTCGGGCTATCTCGATGCGCTCGGCTGGCTCGACGAGATGCGCCGCGAAGGCAAGGTGCGCAATGTCGGCACGACGAATTTCGACACGCCGCATATCGCCGAAATCCTTGCCGCCGGCATTCCCCTGGTCAGCCAGCAGCTGCAATATTCGGTTCTCGACCAGCGCCCGACGCATGGGCTCGCGCAACTGGCGGCCAGGAACGACGTGAAATTCCTCTGCTACGGCTCGGTGGCCGGTGGCTTCCTGAGCGACAGATGGCTTGGACAGCCCGAACCCGAGATGCCGCTCGAAAACCGCTCTCTCGTCAAATACAAGCTGATCATCGACGATTTCGGCGGCTGGGAGCTGTTCCAGTCGCTGCTGCGCACCTTGAAGGCCATCGGCGAGCGCCATGGCGTCGACATCGCGACAATCGCCAGCGCCTGGGTGCTGGAGCAGCCGCAGGTCGCCGCCGTCATCGTCGGCGCCCGCAATCAGGCGCATGCGCTCGCCAATGCAAAGATCATGGATATTGCGCTCTCGGACGAGGACCGCCGGCAGATCGCCGATATTATCGGCCAAAGCCCGGGGCTTGAAGGCGACGTCTATACGCTGGAGCGCGATCGCACCGGCAGGCACGGCTCGATCATGCACTACAACCTCAATGCGGGGAAGGTATGAGTCAGCAATCGCCCCTCTTCCGGAAGGCCAGTGCCGAAGTGATTGATCTCCATCGTTTCTTCGAAGATTGGTACGATGCAGCAACTGCCGACAAAACGGATTTCAACCGCTGCGAGCACACTTTCGGCCAGGCGTTCCACATGATCCCGCCGACCGGCCGCATCTTCGACCGGGCTGAAACCATCGAGCTGATCCGGGCTAACCGGGCGAGCTTTCGCGGCGATTTCAACATCGAGATTTCGGATATCCGCGCAAGCTTCGAGACCGACGGCATCGTTATGCTCACCTATGTCGAAACCCAGTCGCGCGCGGGCAAATACAGCCGGCGTCAGGCAAGCGCGCTTTTCACCGCAAGTTCATCGGCGCCGAACGGTGTCGAATGGCAGCATCTGCATGAAACCTGGCTGCAGATGCCGGACAACTGACAGGTTCCTAAGAAACCAGACATGAAGATCGTTGACCGAACAAGGGGAACAAAGATGAAGAAGACGATATTTCAAATCACCACGGCTCTGGCGCTTCTCGCCGCGGCCGGTGCTGCCAATGCCGCCGACTGCAAGGTGACGGTCGGCCTCGTGATGGAACTGACCGGCCCTGCCGGCGAATACGGTCAGGCGGGTGCAAAGTCCGTCGAGATGGCCTTCCGGGATATCAATGCCGCCGGCGGAGCCCATGGCTGCGATCTGGTGACGGATACGCGCGACAGCCAAAGCCAGGGCAATGTCGCCGTCGACGCCGCCACCCAGCTCGTGCAGGTCAAGAAAGTTCCCGCCATCATCGGCGGCATCATTTCCTCGGTGACGATCCCGATCCTGACCTCGGTCACCGCACCGGCCAAGATCGTGCAGGTCTCGCCTGCCGCCTCCTCGCCGACGCTGACCGAACTCGGTCGCGACGGCAAGACCAACGGCATCTTCTTCCGCACCATCACCTCGGATTCGCTGCAGGGCATTGCCGCCGCCAAATATGCGATCGACAAGGGCTTCAAGAAGCTCGCGATCATCCACGTCAACAACGATTTCGGCGTGAACATGGTCGCCGAATTCTCAAAGGCATACAAGGCGCTCGGCGGCACGATCGTCTCGACGACGCCTTATAATGAGAAGCAGTCGAGCTACGCCTCGGAAGTCACCGCCGGCATGGCCGGCAATCCGGATGGCCTTTATCTCGTCAGCACGCCGGTCGACGGCGCGACGATCGCCCGCACCTGGATCTCGCAGGGCGGCCCGCAAAAATTCCTGCTCAATGACGGCATGAACAGCCCGGACTTCATCGACTCCGTCGGAGCCGACTACCTCAAGGAGGCCTACGGCACCTCGTCGGGCACGACGCCGACGCCGTCGACCGACTACTTCAACAAGAACTACAAGGATTTCTCGGGCATCGAGCCTTCCAATCCGGCCGCGGACCGCGCCTATGATGCCGGTGCGATCGTCGGCCTTGCGCTTGCGATCGCCGGCGACGACACATCGAAGCTGAAGGATGACATCTTCAAGGTGGTCGACCCGAAGGGCACGCCGATCTATGCCGGCAAGGAAGAGTTCGCAAAGGCGCTCGGCCTGATCAAGGAAGGCAAGCCGATCCGCTACGAGGGCGTCATCGGTCCCGTCACCTTCGATCAATATGGCGACATCACCGGCCCCTTCCGTCTTTGGAAAATCGCCGACGGCAAGGTTGCCACCGATGGCGAGTTGTCGATGGAAGACGTCGCGGCCCTCAAGGAGAAGATCAAGTAGGCCGCCGATCCATTCTGCAGAAGCGCGAGGCGGGCCAATCGGTGCGCCTCGCGCCAAAACATCCTGGCGCAATCCCTTCAGCGGCTGACCCAGCGTGACAGCCATCTGCCATAGTCATTGAAAGATCGTCCGCTGATGCCCAGCCACGTTGCTCGCCCCGCCAATCCGACCCTGTGGACGCTGACGGCCGGCCGCGTGCCCGAGCTTTCCGGCAGCCTGCCTTCCCGCTGCGACGCCGTCGTCATCGGCGGCGGCTTCACCGGCTTGACCGCAGCCCTTCATCTTGCCCGCGCCGGCCGCTCGGTCATCGTGCTCGAGAGCGGGCAACTCGGCGCCGGAGCGAGCGGCATGAATGCCGGCTTCGTCGTTCCGAACTTCGCCAAGGCCGATCCCGCCACCGTGCGTCAGAAACTGCCGCGCGCCAAGGCTGATGCCCTGTTGTCGCTCGTTGGCGCGGGCGCGGATCAGGTCTTCGCGACGATCGCGGAGGAGCATATGTCCTGCGATGCCGCACAGACCGGCTGGCTGCAGCCGGCCTATGGCGACGACATGGCGCAGATTCTGCGTCAACGGGCAAAGGATTGGACGGAGCTCGGCCGGCCCGTCGAATTTCTCGACGCCCGGGCCATCCGGGGCGAAACCGGAATGGAGATCTATTCCGGCGGATTGATCGATCATTCCGGCGGCACCATCCATCCGCTGGATTATCTCTACGGGCTTGCGCGCGCGGTAATGCGGCGCGGCGGCATAATCCGCGAGAACGCCAGGGTCGAGCGCGTGGAACGAAACAGCGGCAGCTGGCGCGTTGCGTGCGCAGGTCATGAAATCGAGACGGACGCCGTCATCCTCGCCACCAATGCCTTTACCGACGGCGTAGCCTCACGCATGGGACGAACCGGCGTGCCGCTGAAGGTATATCAGGTGGCGACAAGGCCGATCGACGCGGAGACCGTGGCGCGCATCGCCCCGAACCGGCGCCCCGTCGGCGACACGCGCTCCAATCTTTTCACCTACCGGCTCGATCGGGACAACAGGCTGATCAGCGGCGGCATGGCGATCAATCCGATCGGCGCGTTCGAGCGCGTGGGTCAAGCCGTCGTCGACCGGCTCACGTCCGAACTCCGCCTGCCGCACCATCCGGGCATAGAGATCGTCTGGACCGGGACCGCCATCATGACGCCGGATTTCCTGCCGCGCCTCTACCGCTTCGGCGACGGGTTTTTCGGGGGCATCGGCTGTAATGGCCGGGGCATCGCCATGACGGCGCAGCTCGGCCGGACCCTTGCAAGACTGGCGCTCGGCGAAGCGGCGCAATCCCAGCCGATCCCACTTCAATCCAGCCGTCCGCTGCCCTTTCACGCGTTCACCCCTCTCGTCGCATCGCTTGCCCTGGCACATGCGCGCTTTCAGGACTGGCGAACCGGCCACCAATAAGCCTGGGCTATCGGAAGATTTGCACGTCGATCATTGGCGGCGTCGGCACAGCGTCAGGCAGCAATTGACTATTAATTCTATAGAGAAAGGAATGTAGCAGCGGCGGCATGGGTAAAAACGAAATGCCTTTTCTCGAACCCCCGCTTTGAATGCGGCATCGTGGCGCCGAATGAAATCGGAGCCTGCCTTATGAACGCGCAATTGCACCACATCAACGCCAAGCATCCCGAGGCTGCCGTGCTGGAGACCGAGCAACAGGCACTGGCCGTCGCTCAAGAGCTTGCGGCACGCTTTGCCGCCACCGCATCCGAGCGCGATAGTGAAAGGCTGCTTCCGTTTGCCGAGATGGATGCGCTGGCGCAATCCGGACTGCTCGCGATTACCGTTCCCGAGGAATATGGCGGCCTCGATGTCTCGAATGCGACGCTGGCGGAGATCACCGCGATCCTGGCGCAGGCCGACGCCTCGATCGGGCAGATACCGCAGAACCATTTCTACATTCTCGAAGCTTTGCGCGTCGATGGCTCGGACGATCAGAAGCGGTATTTCTTCGGCCGCGCATTGGCCGGAGATCGCTTCGGCAATGCGCTGTCCGAGCGCGGCACGAAGACGGTCGGGCACTACAATACCCGTATTACCCGCGATGGCCCCGGCTATCGCCTCAATGGTCGCAAGTACTATTCGACCGGCGTTCTCTTTGCCGATTGGGTGACGGTCTTCGCGCTGGACGAGAGCGAGAAGCTGGTCATGGCCTTCGTTCCCAAGGGCACCGAAGGCATCGAAATCATCGACGATTGGGACGGCTTCGGGCAGCGCACGACCGGCAGCGGCACCACGGTCCTCAACAATGTCTATGTGAATGCCGACCATGTCGTCCTCCATCACAGGGGCTTCGAGCGGCCGACGACCATCGGCTCGGTCGGCCAGATCATCCATGCCGGCATCGATCTCGGCATCGCCCGAGCCGCCTTTGCCGAAACGCTTGATTTCGTGAAGACCAGATCGCGTCCCTGGACGGATAGCGGCGTAGAGCGCGCCAGCGACGATCCGCTGACCATCGCCAAGGTCGGCCAGATCGCCATCCGGCTGGAAGCTGCAACCGCGACCATCGAGCGCGCCGGCCGCAAGGTCGATGCCGCGCAGGTCGAGACTACCGAAAAGAGAGTGGTCGAGGCGACGCTCGCCGTAGCAGCTGCCAAAGTGCTGACGACGGAAATCGCCATAGAGGCGACGAACACGCTGTTCGAGCTTGCCGGCACGGCATCGGTCAAGCTCGACCTCAATCTCGACCGACACTGGCGCAATGCCCGCACGCACACGCTGCATGATCCGGTTCGCTGGAAATATCACGTCGTCGGCAATTACTACCTCAACGACATCCTCCCGCCGAAGAACGGCGCACTCTGACCAAGGCTCAAACGAAAGCCCCGTTGCCGGCCTGCGGCAACGGGGCTTTGACATGTCCGGCGATATCAGATCAGCTATAGAGACTGACCTCGGGAATTCGGCCGTTCAGAACGAACTCACCGACTTCCTTGGCCTTGTAGAAGACCGGATCGTGCAAGGTATGGGTCCGCACATTGCGCCAGAAGCGATCGAAGCGATACTTTTCCGCCGTCGAGCGCGCACCGGTCAGTTCGAAGACGCGTGAGGTAATGTCAAGCGATACGTGCGTGGCATTCACCTTCGCCGCATAGGCTTCGGCCGCCGCCGCGCCGCGCTCGCGCGCCGTCGCCTTGTGTCCCCTGGCAAGGGCTTCCTGGACCGCCGCCGCTGCACTGTCGGCCAGCGCAGCCGACGCCTTCAGAGCGGCGGTGAATTCGCCGGCGCGTTCCAGAATATACGGATCGTCCGATGCACGCTCCACGCCCGAAGTCACCCAGGGCCGCGTCGTGGTGCGGACATAATCGAGAGCCTCGCGCAATGCGCCTTCGGCCGTACCGAGATAAAAGTTCACGAAGACCAGCTGAATGAGAGGCGTGTTGAACGTCGCGAGAACCGGGGCCTCGCCGCCAGTCGACGCGGCCCTATCCAGATCCTCTTCATACACGGGGAAATCGTGAAACTCGACGCTGCCGCTGTCGGAGAGACGCTGGCCGAAATTGTCCCAGTCGTCATTGGCCTTGTAGCCAGCGCGGTTTGTCGGGACGGCAAAGCCGACGATCCTGTCATCGAGCGCAGCGTTGGCGTTGATGTAGTCGGAAACGTGGGCGGCCGTGGAGAAGGATTTGCGGCCGTTCAGAACATAGCCATTGCCCCGGCGCGTCAGCACAAGGCCGGGATCGCGTGGATTGACGGCGGCACCCCAGTAAAGGCTGTTGGCCACCGTCTTGCCGCCCAGTTCCTGCGCACGCGTTTCGTCGAAAGCCCAATAGACATATTGGCTGTTGACGTAGTGATAGCCGAGAAGCTGGCCGATGGAGCTTTCTCCACGCGCGAGGATGCGCACGAGCCGCAAGCCGTCTGCCCAATCGAGGCCGCCGCCGCCGATCTGCGATGCATGCAGGGCATTCAGCAGCCCCGCATTCTTCAGCTTGACGATTTCGCCGAGCGGTGGCCGGCCTTCGCGATCAAGCTCTGCTGCGTGCCTGGAAAGATCCGCGGAAATCTCTTCCGCTCTGGCAAAGAGGTCGTCCCGCGTGGGGTTCCGATTGCTTGCGAAGACGACGTTGGACTGGCTCATGATGTGAACTCCGGTTCATGGACGTAAGCCGGCGGAATCAGACGACCCCGCCGGCGGATCGAGGTCGGCTGCCTAGAAAAGCTTGTCCGGAATCCAGCTTGCGGTCGCCGCGTCGCTCGTGCTGAAGGCCGGGATTTTCTGCGCCAGTTCCTCGATCGTCTTGACGCCGGCGGCGCGAAGCCCTTCCTGCGTCAGCAGCGTCGGCTTGACCGTGATCTGGTGCGGGACCTCCTGCCCTGCCACCTGCAAGGCGGCGGCGCGGATGGAGACGGCGCCCACGACCGCCGGATTGGTCGCAACCGTCGCAACCCAAGGGCTGCCCGGCTCGGTAATTTCCTGAATGTCGGCTGTAGAGACGTCAGCGGAATAGATCTTCAGCTTGTTGGCGATGCCGAGATCGTTGGCCGCAAGTTTCACGCCGCGCGCAAATTCGTCATAGGGAGCGAAGACCACGGTGATATCGGGATTGGCCGTCAGCGCCGCCTTTGCCTGGTCGGCCGTCGACGTCGCCGTCGTATCGCTGACATTGCCGAAGCGGGCCTTTTCGACGACCCCGGCATTCTGCTTCTTGAAGCTGTCCCATACTTCATTGCGGCGGTCGAGCGGCGCGAAACCGGCGACATAGACATAGCCTGCCTTGAAACTATTGCCGTTTTCCTTGACGACCTGCTTCAAGGCAAGGTCGGCAAGCTCGTGATCGCTCTGCTCGACCTGCGGAATCTTCGGATTGTTGAGATTGACGTCGAACGCGACGACCTTGATGCCCTTGTCGAGCGCCTGCTGGACGACGTCGCCAAGCGATTCCGGCAGGCCATGGTCGATGACGATGGCGGAGACGCCGAGATTGATCGCCTGGAGGATCTGCTCGCGCTGCGCGGCAGCGTCCTGCCGTCCCGGAAAGATGCGCAGATCGATGGCAAGCGCCTTGGCCTGTGCTTCGGCGCCGGCCTGATAGGCCTGGAAGAAGTCGCCGGCGGAAATATAGCTGATCAGGGCAATCTTTACGCCGCCCTTGTCGAAGGGTGCGGGCGCGCCGTTCACGCCATCCGCCAGCGCAACCTGCGTAAGAAGAAGAGGGGCAACGGCCGACAGGGCAAGCCGTGTGATAAATTTCATCGTCGCGATCCTCACGATCCATCGGAAACGCCGTCTGACGGGGCAATGCCCCTGCGCCGCTCGCAATTATTAAATATAAACCCTATGTTTTTAGTAGATTAAATCATCCGATTTTGGCTGCCATCGGAGATTCTTTGTTCGCCTGCCGGAGAATTGCCGGGAAGGACATGCCCGGCGAATGGGCGCTCAATCCGGTTTCATCCGGAGGAGCCATCCACCGGTGCCGACGCCGACCGTCCGTGTCATCGCAAAGCCCCACCTGCCGGCATGAGAGACGACATCATGGAAATTTCCACTTGCCGTTCGGTTTTGGAAAAACGTTTCTCTTTAAATTGTTAAATCTATCTATTTTGTAATCTATTGACATTTTGAATTGCTGGAGAGGGACTTTCATGACCAAGGAAAAAACGGCCGGACTTGGCCGCCGGGACATTTTGAAGCTGACGGCCGTCGCGGGAACGGCGATTGCGGCTTCGAGCATCCTGTCGAAGACCGCCGCGGCTGCCGACGACGCCCTGTCGTTGAAAGACAAGCGGGTTGCCATCAGCGCGACGGGAACCGACCACTATTTCGACCTGCAAGCCTACAATGCCCAGATCGACGAGGTGAAGCGGCTGGGCGGCACGCCGATCGCCGTCGATGCCGGCCGCAATGACGGCAAGCTGGTATCGCAATTGCAAACGCTGATCGCGCAGAAGCCGGATGCGATCGTGCAGATCCTCGGCACGCTGAGCGTCATCGATCCCTGGCTGAAAAAGGCTCGCGATGCCGGAATTCCCGTTTTGACCGTCGATGTCGGCTCGACCAACTCTGTCAACAACACCACCTCGGACAATTGGGGCATCGGCAAGGACCTGGCGCTGCAGCTCGTTTCCGACATCGGCGGCGAGGGCAATATCGTCGTCTTCAACGGCTTCTACGGCGTCACGCCCTGCGCGATCCGCTACGACCAGCTCGTCAATGTCGTCAAATACTTCCCGAAAGTGAAGATCATCCAGCCCGAGCTGCGCGACGTCATTCCGAACACGGTTCAGGACGCCTTCGCCCAGATCACCGCGATCCTCAACAAGTATCCGGAGAAGGGCTCGATCAAGGCGATCTGGTCGGCCTGGGACATTCCGCAGCTCGGCGCCACGCAGGCTCTTGCCGCCGCCGGCCGCACCGAGATCCGCACTTACGGCGTCGACGGTAGCCCGGAAGTGCTGCAGCTCGTCGCCGATCCCAACTCGCCCGCCGGCGCCGATGCCGCCCAGCAGCCGGCCGAAATCGGCCGCACCGCCATCCGCAATGTCGCCAAGCTGCTATCGGGACAGACACTGCCGCGTGAAACCTATGTCCCTGCCCTCCTGGCAAACAAGAACAACGTGTCCGACGTGATCAAGAAACTCGGCATCGGTTGATCTGCAAACGGGCGATGCGGATATCCCGCATCGCCGTCCAATGCGAAAGGCTTCTTTCATGACCGCAACCGGGCCGGCGACCGAGGCAGACAGCGCGCCGCATATCCTGCGTTTCGATGGGATCGTCAAACGATTCGGCGGTGCCCAGGCGCTGGCCGGAGCGTCGCTCGCCATCCGGCGCGGCACCGTTCACGGGCTTGTCGGGCAGAACGGTGCCGGCAAATCCACATTGATCAAGCTCCTGGCCGGCCTGCACACTCCGGACGAGGGCCGCATCGAGATCGAAGGCCGGGCCTATGATCGCCTGACGCCGCATCTATGCGAAGAACTCGGCATCCATTTCATTCATCAGGATCGGCTGCTGGTTCCGACATTCACCGTCGGAGAGTCGCTTTTTCTCGGCCGGGAAATTCGGCTCGGCGGGACGCCCTTGCTTGATCGCGGCGCCATGCAGCGCCGCGCCGCCGAGATTCTCGCCAATTACTTCGGCGTCGACCTGCCGAAGAACGCCTTGATCGGCGAGCTCTCGACCGCGGAGCGGCAGATCGTCCAGATCACCCGCGCGCTGCTGCACAAGCCGAAGATCCTCGTCTTCGACGAGCCGACGGCAGCATTGATACGGCAGGAAGCGGAGATCCTGTTCCGCCTCATCCGGCGCCTGCGCAGCGAAGGCGTGACCATCATCTACATCTCGCATTATCTCAACGAAATCGAGGGCTTGTGCGACGATGTCACCATTTTGCGCAACGGTATCGACGTTGCTTCTCTGACGACGAGCGAAATCTCGGCCGGCCGGATAGCAAGCCTGATGATCGAGCGCGATATCGCAGACATGTTTCCCAAACGGAAAGTCGAACTCGGAGAGGAAATCCTCAAGCTTGACAATCTTTCGGCGACAGGCCGCTTCCATGACGTCAGCCTCTCGCTGCGGCGCGGCGAAATCCTCGGCATTACAGGATTGCTCGGCTCCGGGGCAAAGGATCTCATACGCACCCTTTTTGGACTGCAGCCGGCGACGAGCGGAACGGTGGATATCGAGGCCCGTGACCTGAAGCCGCGCAACCCGGTCGAAGCCGTCGATCGCCGGATCGCGCTGGTGCCGGAGGACCGGCGCGGCCATGGCGTGGGGCTGGATCTCAGCGTCCGCGAGAACATCACATTAGCGAGCCTTCGCCGCTATACGCGCTTCGGTTTTCTCAACCGCAAACGGGAGAGCGACGATGCCGACGACCTGATCGGGCGGCTGCAGATCAAGACGTCCGGGCGCGAAGCGCTGGTGCGCACGCTCTCGGGTGGCAACCAGCAGAAAGTGGCGATTGCCAAATGGCTGAGCCGCCGCTCGGAAATCTATCTGCTGGACGAGCCGACCGTCGGCGTCGATATCGGCTCGAAGGTCGAAATCTATTCGCTGATCGGCGAGCTTGCCGCGCGCGGCGCCGGCGTGATCGTGCTGTCGTCGGATCTGCCAGAGCTGGTGGGCATTACCGACCGAATACTCGTGCTGTTCCGCGGTCGCGTAGCGCGCGAGCTGATTTCCTCTCAGACCACCACGGACGAAGTGCTGTCGGCATCGACCGGCGCGCTTGAAGGATTGCGCCATGTCAGCTGACGTTCAGTTTGCTTCTCTCCCCGAGAATGCGGTGGCGCACAAGCTGCCGACCGGCAGCAAGCTTGCGGCTGCGGCCCTGCGGTTCGGTTCGCTGCTTGCCTTCGCCGCGATCCTCGTGGTTTTCGCGCTGACGGCGCCTTATTTCCTGACGGTCGGCAATATCGGCAACGTGCTCGGACAATCGGCCATTTCCGGCGTGCTCGCCATCGGCTTGACCATCGTCCTGATCGCCGGCGGCTCCAATGTCGTCACCGGCGGCATCGACCTCTCGCTTGCGGCCAATATGGGCCTGAGCGCAGCCGTCTATGCAACCCTTGTCCAGCTCGGCTTCGGCGATGGGGCCGCCATAGCTGGCGCGCTCGTCACCGGGCTCGCCATCGGCGCGGTCAATGCGCTGGCGATCGTTTTTGCCGGCATCGTGCCGCTTTTGGCGACGCTTGCCGTCATGAACGTCGTCGCCGGGCTGGAGCTGGTCCTGACGCAGAACACGGTGCTGCCCGCCTCGACCGACCTGCTGACCGTTCTTTCCTCTTCGGACGCCTTTGGCATTCCGGTCCTCGCCTACGTGCTGATCGGCTTCACCATCATCGTCGCGGCTGTCGTGCAATTCACACCGCTCGGTCTGAGGCTCTACGCCGTCGGCGAGTTCCCCGAGGCAGCCCGCGCCGCCGGATTGCCGTTGAGAAGACTTACCGCGGGAGCCTTCGTCGCCAGCGGCCTCTGCGGCGGGATCGCCGGCATTTTGTCGGTCGCCTATCTCAGCGGCAGCACCACCGGCTCCGGCGAAATGCTGCTTCCAGTCGTCGTCACCGCCCTGCTCGGCTCGGTCTTTTCCCGCCGCCTGGTTCCGACCATCGGCGGCACGCTGGTCTCGACGCTATTCGTCGGCTTCCTCATCAACGGTTTCCAGCTGCTCAATCTGCCCAGCACGCTGGTCAGCGGCGTTCAGGGCCTGCTGATCCTGATCGTGGTCTCGGCAACCACACTGCTGCGCCAACGGGAGATCTGATCATGTCCGCTTCCATAGCATCGGCCCGACCGATGGCGAGCTTCGCGCGCTATGGGCTCATCGTCGCCCTGATCGCCGTTTTCTCGCTCTTTTCGGCAGTCGCGCCGACATTCCTGAGTACGGGCAATCTGCAGAGCATTCTCGTCAACAATTTCACGCTGCTTGCCATCGTCTCGATTGCCATGACCTTTGCCGTCGCCGCCGGCGGCATCGACCTTTCGGTCGGCACAGCCGTCGACTTTGCCAGTTTTGCCTTCGTCTCCGGAATTCTAGCCGGTCTGCCCGTGCCGCTTGCCGCTCTCGCGGGCCTTGGCGCGGGCGCGCTGGTCGGTGCGTTCAATGCCGTGCTGATTTCGGCGATCGGCGTATCGCCATTCCTGGCAACGCTCGGAACGCTGTTCATCGGCCGCAGCATACAACAGCTGCTGACGGATGGCGGCAATCCGGTCTATCTGCCGCCATCGGGCATACCCGAGGCATTTCGCTTTATCGGGCATGGAACACTCGGCAACATCCCCGTGCCGCTTCTGATCGCAGCCATTATCATCGCGGGCACGGCCCTTTTGTTCGCACGCATGCGCTTCGGCCGCGTCGTGCTTGCCATCGGCATCCAGCCGCGCACCGTGCGCTATTCGGGGATCGGCCTGGCAAAGCATGTGGCCGCGACTTTCGTTCTCGCCAGCACGATTGCCGCCTTTGCCGGGCTGATCCTGACGGCGACGGTCACGGTCTATATCCCCTCCTCCGGCAACGGCTTCATGCTCAACGCCATCGGCGCCACCTTCATCGGCACGACTTTTTCGCCGCTGGGACGGCCGAACGTGGCCGGCACGGTGCTCGGCGTGCTGCTTTTGAGCATCGTTGCCAACGGCCTGCTGCTGACGGGCCTCAATTTCTACTGGCAGCAGGTCGGCACCGGCCTCCTGATCTTCGCCGTGCTCGCCTTCAGCTTCGTCAACAGGAAAGCCGCCGGCGCCTGAGTGCCGACGAAACGATACAATCGCAGGAACAGCAAGATGACACGCGAAATCAGGCTCAATGCCTTCGACATGAATTGCGTCGGACACCAGTCCCCCGGCCTTTGGCGCCACCCGCGCGACAAATCCTGGACCTACAAGGATCTCGACTACTGGGTCCATCTGGCAAAGACGCTGGAGCGCGGCAAGTTCGACGGCCTGTTCATCGCAGACGTGCTCGGGGTCTATGACGTGCTGAACGGCAATGTCGATGCGGCCCTGCGCCACTCGGCGCAGGTGCCGGTCAACGATCCGCTGCAGCTCATCCCGACCATGGCCTATGAAACCGAGCATCTCGGCTTCGGCCTAACGGCCTCGCTCTCCTTCGAGCATCCCTATACCTTCGCCCGGCGTATCTCGACACTCGACCATCTGAGCAAGGGACGCGTCGGCTGGAACATCGTCACCTCCTATTTGAACAGCGGCGCCCTGAACATCGGCCAGCCAGCCCAGACGCAGCATGACGACCGCTACGCGCTGGCGGAGGAATATCTCGAAGTCTGCTACAAGCTGTGGGAGGGTAGCTGGGAAGACGATGCCGTCATTCGCGATCGCGAGAAGGGCATTTTCACGCGGCCGGAGAAGGTGCACCCCATCCGTCATTCCGGCGCGCATTTCAACGTCCCCGGCATTCATCTCAGCGAGCCGTCGCCGCAGCGTACCCCGGTGCTCTATCAGGCAGGCGCATCGAGCCGCGGCAAGGATTTTGCCGGCGCGCATGCCGAATGCATCTTCGTCGCCGCCCCCTCCAAGGCAGTCCTGAAACGCTATGTCGCCAATGTTCGGGAGGCTGCCGAGCGTATCGGCCGCAATCCCCGCGACATCCTGTCCTTCAACCTCCAGACCGTGATCCTCGGCGAGACGGATGCCGAGGCGCAGCGCAAGTTCGACGAATATCGCCAATACGTCTCCCTCGAAGGCGCGCAGGCGCTGATCTCCGGCTGGACCGGCATCGATTTCGGCCAGTTCTCGCCCGACGAGGTGCTTCGCCATCGCCATACGAATGCGGTGCAATCCGCCGTCGAGACCTTCACCACCATCGACCCGGGCAAGGAATGGACGGTGCGCGAAATGGCGGACTGGGTCGGCATCGGCGGCTTCGGCCCGGTGTTCGTCGGCTCGCCGCAGACCGTCGCCGATCTCATGCAGGAATGGATCGAGGATACCGATGTCGACGGATTCAATCTGGCCTATGCGGTCACGCCCGAGAGCTTCGAGGATGCCGTCGATCTTCTCGTGCCGGAATTGCAGAAGCGCGGCGTCTACAAGACCGAGTATCGCACAGGCACCCTGCGCGAAAAGCTCGGCGGCAGCGGACCGCGGCTCGCCGCACCGCATCCGGCGACCGCCTATCGCAATCTTGGCGAAACCACAGCCACTTCCAGGCGGGCCGGATAGATCTCAGGCAAAGGGCTCCGAAAGCATCTCGTCGAGATCCGCCTTCGCCTGCGCCGAAAGATAGGGCCGCAACAGGCTTGCGACCTGGCCGAGGCCCCAATGCACATGCTTGGGGGTGAGATCGCGCACGCCTTCCTGAAGGCCGAGATAGACGGCGAAGTAGGTCGAGACGATCCACATATTGGTCATCAAGGGCTTGCGCTCGTCTGCCGCGACACGGATCAGGCCGGCATCCTCCATTCGCTGAAAGATGACATCGACGGACAGGCGCATGCCGGCGCTGACCATGAGGATCGGCGCTCGCAGGCCGGGGGCGATTGCCAGCAGGCCCGGAATGTCGCGAAACAGGAAGCGATGGGTCCAAACGAGCGAGAACCACTTGCGCAGAAAGCCGGCATAGGCTTTCGAATCCATACCCTCGACGGCATCGGCTTCCCCGACCAGCGCCAGGGCGTCAGCCTCGAAGCGCGAAAACAGGGCCAGTACCAGCGATTCCTTGGTGCGAAAATGATAGTAGAGATTGCCCTGGTTGATGTGCACCGACTTGGCGATTTCCGCGGTCGTCACCGCCTCCGGCCCCTTTTGGTTGAAGAGCGACAGGGTCGCGGCGAGAATTCGTTCGCGCGTATCGGACCCCGCGGCGACGCCTGTCTTTTTGCCTTTGTTTGCCGGCATGCTCTTTCCCCACTTGAAGCTCTAAGGTATTCACCTTATTTTTGTAAGGCAAATACCTTAATCCTGATCTACAGGCATCCGCCGGGGCAAACAAGGAGATAGAAGGATGAATGCAAGCGTGAATGCTGCCGATCTCTCGCAGACGACGTTTCCCCTCACCCCGCGCTCGATGCCGCATGTCCTGCTTTCGCTGATCCGCAATCCGCTCGACGCTCTTCCGCCGGAGGTCTTCACCGAGCCGGTCGTTTTCACCAAAGTCGGCGGAAAGCTGCGGGTCTATCTCACCGACCCGGAGCTCATTTATCAGGCATTGGTGCGCAACTCCGATGCGCTCGGCAAAGGCGAGGACGTTCGCCGTGTACTGGGCCCCGCGCTCGGCAGCGGCATCCTGACCTCGGACGGCGCCCATTGGAAATGGCAGCGCCAATCTGTGGCCGGTGCCTTTCGCCACGAAAAGCTTCTGGAACTGCAGCCGGCCATGATCGCAGCGGCCGGGCGAAGGCGCGACCTCTGGCTCGCCGGCAAGAACGGCCCTCTCGACCTATGCCAGGAAATGATGCGCACGACCTTCGATATTATCGTCGAGACGATGATGTCGGGCGGCGATGGCATCGATGTCGACAAGGTCGAGCGCAATATCACCAACTATCTCAAGCCGACCGGCTGGAAATTCGCGCTCGGCCTGCTCGGCTTGCCGGACTGGATGCCTCATCCCGGCAAGGAAAAGGCCCGATCGGCCGTCATTTTCCTGCGGGCAACCCTCGGCGCGGTGATTGCCGAACGGCGGCGCAGCGGCAAGGAGCGGAGCGATCTGGTTTCCATGCTCCTTGGCGCCGCCGACCCTGAAACCGGCCGCATGATGAACGACGAGGAGGTCATCGACAATCTGATGACCTTCATTACCGCTGGGCATGAAACGACGGCGCTAGGCCTTGCCTGGACCTTCCATCTGCTTGCCCGCCATCCCGACTGCCAGGCACGGCTGTTCGAAGAAATCTCGACGGTGACGGGCGGCGGACCGCTGCTTGGCGAGCATGTCGCCAAGCTCATCTATGCCAGACAGATCTTTTCCGAAGCCATGCGTCTCTATCCGCCGGCGCCGATCATCTCGCGCGCGGTGGTGCGCGAATTCACCATCGGCGCGCATACCATTCCCGCCGGCACCATCATCTATGTGCCGATTTACGCCGTGCATCGCCATGCGGATCTGTGGGAGGACCCGCAGCTCTTCGAGCCCGACCGCTTCGAGCCGGAAACGGCAAGAAATCGCCATCGCTATGCCTTCATGCCCTTCGGGGCCGGGCCGCGCGTCTGTATCGGCAATGCCTTTGCGATGATGGAGGCGGTCGCGATCCTCGCCGTCCTGTTGCAGAAGTTCCGCGTAACCGGCTCGAACGAAGCTTCGCCCAAGCCGGTCATGAAGGTCACGTTACGCCCGATGCATCCGCTGTCGATCAATCTCATCGAGCGATAGGCCACCGGGCCGCCTGCCCTGCGCCGGGCAGAAACGACACGATATCTTCTCTCAGCCGCCCCATGTCCGTTCGAGGACACGAACCCAGTTCTGATGGGCGATCTTCGCGATCGCCTGGTCGTCGAACCCATGCGTGCGCAGGGCGTCGATCAGCTTCGGCAAGCCGCTCGCGTCGCCGAGCGACGCCGGAATGGTCGTGCCATCGAAATCGGAACCGAGCGCGACATGCTCGATGCCGATCCGCTCGGCGATGTAGGCGACGTGCCGGACGAGGACGTCAAGCGGCGTGTCCGTGTTCCTCACGCCGTCGTCGCGCAGGAACAGCACGCCGAAATTGATGCCGACCAGACCGCCGGTATCGCGGATCGCGTCGAGCTGCCTGTCGGTCAGGTTACGGCTGTGCGGGCTGAGCGCATGCGCATTGGAATGCGAGGCGACCAGCGGCGCATCCGAGAGCTTCGAGATATCCCAGAACCCCTGCTCGTTCATGTGCGAGAGATCGATCATGATCCTGAGCTCATTGCACGCGCGGATCAGATCCTTGCCGGCATCCGTCAGGCCGGGTCCAATATCCGGTGTCGAGGGGAAACGGAAAGGCACGCCATAGGCAAAGACGTTCGGGCGGCTCCACACAGGCCCAAGCGTGCGCAGGCCGGCCTCATGCAGGACGTAAAGCGCATCGAGATCGGCCGCGACCGCTTCTGCTCCCTCGATGTGGAATACGGCGGCGAACTGGCCGTCGGCGATCGACTGCCTGATATCGGCGGCCGAGCGGCAGACCTTGACGGCCCCTTCGGACCGAGCCTCGATCGCGAGAAGAAGCCGGGCCATCGCCAGGGTTTCGTTCAGCGCGTCGGCCTGGGCAGGCGTTGGAAAATCGCCGTTTTCCGGCTTCGGCTGATCGGGCGATGGAATGAATATGGCGCAGAGCCCGCCTGCGAGACCGCCGCGGCGCGCGCGGGGCAGATCGATATGCCCGGCAGCTTCGCCATTCAGGAAAGCGTTGACGGAATTCAAGCCGCCCCGGCGCAGCCGAAGCAGCACGTCGTTGTGGCCATCGAAGACGGGAATTATCGAGGATTCAGTCATGTCTCATTCCAAAAACTGCAGTTGATCACTGGGTAAGCAAGCTTGGCGGGATGGGCAAATGCAAACCGCGCATAGGGTCTGCGAAAAACGGAATTAGTCGCTTGCAAGAGGCGCTGTTAAAGAACTCCGCGAAAATACGGTATCGGTCGAGCCATGCAAGCCTTGTCTGCTTGCCATAACGCCGCTGCCGAAAGAGTGAAAGGGGATTTCGCATGGTTTCCAGACGCCAGTTTCTTATCGGCAGCGCAACGCTGCCCTTCCTGTCCTATCTCGATCTTGCGCAGTCGGCATTTGCCGCGACGCCGAAAGACATCCTTGTCGTCGCGCAGCAGCTCGACAACATGACGAGCCTCGATCCCCATGAGAGCTTCGAGGCCGTCGGCGGCGAAGTCATCAGCAACATGTACCAGAAGCTGGTGCACCCCAACACCGACGATCCCTCCAAGGTCGATCCGGCGCTGGCCGCATCCTGGCAGGCCGATGCCGACAGCAAGGTGTTTACGTTCAAGCTCGCCAAGGCCAATTTCGCAAGCGGCTCGCCGGTGACGGCCGAAGACGCCGCCTTCTCGCTGCATCGCGCGATCAAGATGAACAAGGGCGCCGCCTTCATCATCAACCAGTTCGGCTTCACGCCGGAAAACGTCGAAAGCCGCATCGTCGCCACCGACGCCGAAACGCTGACGCTGACGACGGAGAAGCCGACCGCGATCGCCTTCCTGCTCTATTGCCTCTCCGCCAATATCGCCGCAATCGTCGAAAAGAAGGTGGTGCTTGCCAATGAGGCCAATGGCGACATCGGCAATGCCTGGCTGCAGAAGAACAGCGCCGGCTCGGGCAGCTTCCAGCTGCAGGCATGGAAGGCGAGCGAGTCCGTATCGCTCACCCTCAACCCCCATGGTCCCTACAAGGGCAATCTGAAGCGGGTCATCCTGCGCCATGTCACCGACCCGGCCTCCCAGCTTCTGATGCTGAAGAAGGGCGATGTCGACATCGCCCGCGACCTGACCTCCGAGCAGCTTCGCACCATCCAGAACGACGCGGATTTCACGCTGGTCACGAAGAGCATCGCCGCGCTGGTGCTGATTTCCCTCAACCAGGGCGTTGCGAACCTGGCCAAGCCGCAGGTCTGGCAGGCCGTGAAGTGGGCGCTCGACTACAAGGGCATGCAGGAAAACATCGTGCCCTTGACCCACAAGGTTCATCAGAGCTTCGAGCCGGAAGGCTTCCCGGCAGCCATCAGCGACACGCCGTTCCAGAAGGATGTGGCAAAGGCGAAGGCCCTGATGGCCGAAGCCGGGCTTGCCGACGGTTTCGAGGTGACGATGGATCACTACTCCAACCAGCCTTATCCCGACCTTGCCCAGGCCATTCAGGCAAACCTCGCCGAGATCGGCATTCGCGTGAAGCTGCAGGCGGCCGAGAACCGGCAGGTGCTGACCAAGATGCGCGCCCGCCAGCATGAAATGGCGCTGTCCTCCTGGGGTACGGATTACTTCGATCCCAATTCCAATGGCGAAGTCTTCACCATCAACAAGGACAATTCCGACGACGCCAAGAGCAAGCCGTTCCTTTGGCGCTCGCGCTACAAGAACGACGACTTCGCCGCCAAGGCCGAAGCCGCCCGCGACGAAAAGGACCCCGCCAAGCGCATCGCGCTCTACGAGGAACTGCAGCGCGAGCACATGCAGAACAGCCCCTTCGTCTTCATGTTCCAGTGGATGAAGACGGCGGCATGCCGCAAGGGCGTCTCCGGCTTCCAGCTCGGGGCTCTTTCGGAAGCCAACTCCTATGAGGAGACCATCAAGGCTTGACCCGTCGGATCAAATCCTTCACCGCCATCCTGAGCAGCGTCGTGCTGACGTTGCTCGGGTTGACGGTCGTCACCTTCCTCATCGGCCGCGTCATGCCGGTCGATCCGGTCATTGCCGCCGTCGGCGACAATGCGCCGGAGGCGGTTATTGCACGCGTGCGCTCGGAAATGGGCCTCGACCAGCCCCTTCCGATCCAGTTCCTGCATTATCTGAGCCAGCTGCTGCATGGCGATCTCGGCATGTCCGTGCTGACGAAGAACCCGGTTTCGCAGGACATTGCCCGCTTCTTTCCGGCAACTTTCGAGCTTGCAACCGCAGCGCTCATCCTTGCCGCCGTCATCGGCATTCCACTGGGTGTATGGGCCGCAGTCCGTCAGGGGTCGATTACCGATCAGATCATCCGCGTGGTCTGCCTTGCTGGCCATTCGATCCCGGTTTTCATGCTGTCGCTGATTTCGCTGCTCGTCTTCTATTCGGCCCTCGGCCTCGCGCCGGGACCGGGACGGCAGGATATCATCTATGACGGGATGATCGAGCCCGTCACCGGCTTGCTGTCGATCGACACGCTGCTTGCCGGCGATCTCGACGCCTTCCGCGATGCGCTCGCCCACATGGCTCAGCCCGTCTGCATCCTTGCCTATTTCAGCATGGCCTATATCGCCCGCATGACGCGCGCCTTCATGATCGACGCCATGAAGGGCGAATTCGTGACGACGGCGCGTGCCAAGGGCCTATCGCTTGCACGGGTAATCTGGGGACATGCCTTCCCTACCGTTGCCGTGCAGCTCGTCACCGTGCTGGCGCTCACCTATGCCGGCCTGCTGGAAGGCGCGGTCGTGACGGAAACGGTCTTTTCCTGGCCCGGCATCGGGCAATATCTGACCGCCTCCCTTCTCAACGGCGACATGAACCCGGTGGTCGGCACCACGCTCCTGATCGGCATCATCTATGTCGGATTGAACCTCGTCGCCGATCTTCTCTACCGTCTGCTGGATCCAAGGGTGCGATGATGCTGGCAACTTTTCGCAATTGGGCGCTCGACGAGTCCCCCGCATCCCGACGACAGGCAGCCTGGGGCAATCGCTATCGCATCTGGCTCGGATTGAAGGGCAACGCCCTCGGCATGATCGGCCTTTCGATCATCCTGCTGTTCATTCTGCTCGCGCTTTTCGCGCCCTGGCTCGCCACGCATGATCCGGCAACGCAGGATCTGGCAAACCGGCTCGCGCGGCCGAGTGCGGCGCATTGGCTCGGCACCGACGAGCTCGGACGCGATATCTATTCCCGCCTCCTCTATGGCGGGCGCGTCACCCTCGGCATGGTCATCGCCGTCGTGGTCCTCGTCGCGCCGATCGGCCTCGCCATCGGCTGCATCGCCGGCTATTTCGGCGGCATTGTCGATACGGCGCTGATGCGCCTGACCGACATCTTCCTCGCCTTTCCGCGGCTGGTGCTGGCGCTCGCCTTCGTGGCAGCCTTGAAGCCCGGCGTGGAAAGCGCCGTGCTGGCGATCGCGCTCACCGCCTGGCCTCCTTATGCCCGGCTGGCGCGCGCCGAAACGCTGACCGTGCGCAGCGCCGATTTCATCGCCGCCTATCGTCTCACGGGCGCCTCGTCCTGGCGCATCATCATGCGGCATATTGCGCCGCTATGCCTGCCGACCCTGATCGTCCGCGTGACGCTAGACATGAGCTCCATCATCATAACGGCTGCGAGCCTCGGCTTCCTCGGCATGGGCGCACAGCCGCCATCGCCGGAATGGGGCGCGATGATCGCAACGGCGAAGCGCTTCATCTTCGAGCAATGGTGGGTCGCAACGATCCCCGGCGTCGCGATCTTTCTCGTCTCGCTCGCCTTCAACTTCCTTGGCGACGCATTGCGCGACGTGCTCGATCCGAAGGGGAACTGATCCATGCTGGTCGAGATCGACAATCTGCGCATCGGCTTCAAGACGCGGACGGGCTTCGCTCCTGCGGTCAAGGGCGTTTCACTCCGTCTTGGCGCCGAAAAGCTCGGCATCGTCGGCGAAAGCGGCTCCGGCAAGAGCCTGACGGCGCGTGCGCTGATGAAGCTGCTGCCCAAACAGACGCGCATCGAAGCGGACAAGCTCGCCTTCGACGGCATCGACATCTTGTCCGCCAGCGAAAAGCAGATGCGGACCATCCGCGGCAAACGGGCGGGCTTCATCCTTCAGGACCCGAAATACTCGCTCAATCCCGTCAAGACCATCGGCAATCAGGTCGCCGAAGCCTGGCGCACGCATAAGGGCGGCAGCCGGCGGGAAGCGGCGGAGGCCGCCGCCAACCTGCTGGAGCAGGTCAAGATCCGCAATCCCAAGGCCGTCGCCGCCTCCTATCCGCACGAGGTTTCGGGCGGCATGGGCCAGCGCGTCATGATCGCCATGATGCTGGCGCCGGACCCCGAGCTGCTCATTGCCGACGAGCCCACGAGCGCACTGGACGCGTCGGTGCAGGCCGAGATCCTGCGGCTGATCGAAGAGCTGGTCTCCGAACGGTCCATGGGGCTGCTGCTCATCAGCCATGACCTGCCGCTCGTCTCGCATTTCTGCGATCGGGTCGCGGTCATGTATGCCGGGCGCGTCATGGAAGAGTTGCAGGCCTCGGAGCTGCTGTCAGCCGCTCACCCTTATACGCGCGGCCTTTTGAACTGCATTCCTTCGCTCACGCATCCGAAAGAACGGCTGCCCATTCTCGAACGCGATCCGGAGTGGCTGAAATGACGATAGAAATCGATAATCTGCGGATCCGCTTCGGCGAGCGTGAGGTCGTCAAGGGCGTTTCGTTCCAGGTGCCGGAAGGCGGCAGCTTCGGCATCGTCGGCGAAAGCGGCTCGGGCAAATCGACCGTCTTGCGCGCCATGGCCGGCCTGAACACCAGCTGGATGGGGCGCATCGCCTTCAACGGCGAAGACGCTCCGCAACGCCGCACGCCGGATTTTTTCCGCAAGGTGCAGATGGTGTTCCAGGACCCCTATGGATCGCTGCATCCCCGCCAGACCATCGACCGCATTCTGAGCGAGCTGCCGCTCGTTCACCGCATGGGCGACATCGATCGGCGCATCGGTGCTGCGCTTTCCGATGTCGCCCTGCCACAGAGCGCCCGCTTCCGATATCCGCACCAGCTTTCCGGCGGCCAGCGCCAGCGCGTCGCCATCGCCCGGGCGCTGATTGCGGAGCCGAAGATCCTGCTGCTGGACGAGCCAACCAGCGCGCTCGACGTCTCCGTTCAGGCCGAGATCCTCAATCTGCTTTCCGACCTGCGGGCGGAGAGAAAACTCACCTACGTCATGGTCAGCCACAATCTCGGCGTGATCGCCCATCTCTGCACCGAGGTCGGCGTGATGATCGATGGCCTGATGGTCGAGCAGGTCACGTCCGACAATCTGCGGCGCGGCAACGTTAGCCATCCCCACACGCAGGAACTGCGTCGGCTGAGCGTCGAGTTCGAGGAAGCGGAACCGGTCTAACTGTATTTGCGAGGCATGCATGTCTGAAGCGGCAAACTGGAAGGCAGCGCAAGCAAGCGCGGCGAGATTCACGCAGGATTGGGGCAGCGACGAGCCGGGCGGCGCCGTCATCGGCTTCGACATCGATGGCATTCGCTTTGCGGAAGCGGGCGGGGTGGAAAGCCTGTCGACCCTGGCACCCTTCACCGCCGCCAGCGTCGTGCGTTACGCATCGGTGACGAAGCACGCCTTCTGCGCCATGGTGCTCGCCCATTCCGACAAGATCGGTCTCGACGATCCCCTTGGTCGACATCTGCCGGAATTGCAATCCGCGTTTCGCGACGTCACTGTCGGCCGCGCCCTCGACATGAGCGGAGGCCTGCCCGACACGCGCGAATGTCTCTCGCTGCTTGGGCTTTCGGTCTACACCGAAACCAAGGCGGGACCGCTGCTCGAATTCCTCGAGCGGCAGACGCGCCTGAATTATGAGGCCGGCACGGAGGTTTCCTACTCCAATACGGGATACCGGCTGGTGGAAGCCGCACTTGAGCGACAGGGCGTTTTCTTCCGCGATTATGTCCGCGAACACGGCGCACAGGCGGGCGCGGTTCTGGATGCGCCGGATGTGTGGAACGACCCCGTCGTCGGACTTGTGCCGGGATATTGGCGCGATGGCGAGCGCTGGCAGCTTTCCGCCGCCGGCCTGCATATTTCCGCCTCCGGCAGCATGACCGGCAGCGGTGAAAGCCTTGCCAGATGGCTGATCGCGCTGCTTGGCGACAGCGGATCCTTTGCCGGGCTGCTCGAACAACTGTCGGCGCCGCGTCAGCTTGCCGACGGCAGGCTAAGCGGCTACGGCCTGGGCCTGCGACGCAGCCTGCTCGGCAACCGGACCTTCATAGGACATGGCGGCTCCCACCCCGGCTACAAAAGCTACTTTCTGCTCGATCCGGATCGAAAAACCGGACTCGTGGTCGTGTCGAACCGCGAAGATGCGAATGGTTACAAAATCGCGCTCGAAACCATGGCTGCATTGACGGGCGCCCCCCTGCCCCGCCCTTCGACCGCCTTGCGCGACGGCACCTATGTCACGGAGAGCGGCCCCTGGTGGATCAAGGTTGCGGGCAGCACCGTGACCTACCTCGACGCCGACGAAACCGTTTACGAGGATGAAGGCGGCTGGGTTTCTTCCCGCTCGGCCTCCGCGCCGATGCGCCTGTCGATGGAGGGAGAAGCGATCGTCGGCGAAATCGGTCATGCCCGCCGTCGCTTGCTGCCCGTCGAAAAGCAGGAGATTCCCGCCTCTCTGTCCGGTGCGTGGACATCGCCGGAAGGCGCCCGCTTCGAGATCGAAGACGGCGAGGTCGTCATGGGTATCGGGCCGGTACGCCACCGCATGCCTTTGCACGCGCTCGGCGGCGGCCGCTTTCTGTTCACGCTCAAGGACGGCCCGTGGACCAAGCGCGTCTGCCTCCATCTTCTGGAGCAGGACAGGCTGGAACTGGTGCTCGCCCGCGCCCGAATGATCGAATATCGCCGCGCAAGCTGATTGCATTCCCCGCTCATTCGGGCCAAGGAGAAACCGGTTTTGACAGCCGGTTTCTTTCGGGAGCTTCGAGTGGAAGTTAAATGGCTTGAAGATTTTCTGGCGCTGGCGCGCACGCTGAACTTTTCAAAGGCCGCCGATGAGCGCCATGTGACGCAATCCGCCTTCAGCCGCCGCATCCGGCAGCTGGAAGGCTGGGTCGGCACCAGCCTGATCGACAGGGCGACCTATCCATCGCGGCTGACGGCTGCAGGCGAACGCTTCGTGCCGGTGGCGGAGCAGACGCTGCACGCGCTCTACCAGGCCCGGCGCAATCTCCAGCACGAGGACGGCACGGATGCGCGCACCGTGACCCTGACCGCATTGCACACCCTGTCCTTCACCTTCTTTCCCGATTGGCTCAGCCGGCTCAATGCGCGCATAGGACCCGTGGTCTCGCATCTGCGCCCGGATTCAGGCAGCATGGAAGAAAACCTGAACTCCCTGATCGATGGCGACAGCGACTTTCTCCTCACCTACCAGCATCCGCATGTGCCGATGCTGCTCGACCCGCAGTTCGAGCATCATACGCTCGGCCGCGAAACCATCCTGCCGGTCAGCGCGGCGGATGCCGATGGTGCGCCGGCGCATCGGATCGAGCCGGGCTTTTCCCATGTCAGTTACCAAAAGACATCCTTCTTTGGGCAGCTGGTCGCGGGCGCCTTCGGCGAACGCCTGCCCGCCGAAAACCGCGTGCATGTCGGCAGCATGTCGGTTGGCTTGAAGGGCATGGCGGCTGCCGGCTTCGGGCTCGCCTGGATCCCGGAAAGCCTCGTCATAGCGGAACTTGCCGATGGCCGGCTGGTGCGCGCAGCGGATGCGGACTGGAATATCGACGTGGAAATCCGCCTCTACCGCTCACGCGAGAATCGCCGTCCGATCGTCGGGCGCATCTGGTCGATGCTCGACAAGCCCTGACGATCGGGAGCAGGCAGGCGCGGCAGGTTCAGAGCGGTTCTGCGTTTCATGGAACGCTCTATCTCTTTTTTCCCGGAATGACCCTAGATCGCGGTGCGCCGGGCGTTTTCCATGTAGAGCGCACGCAGGCGCCGGAACATCGGGCCAGGCTTTCCATCGCCGATCGCGGCACCATCGACATTGGTAATGGAAACGATGAAATTGGAGGCGCTCGTCAGCCAGACTTCCGCAGCGGCTTTCGCCTCGTCGACGGAAAAGGCCCGCTCCTCAAGCGCCAGCCCTTCCTCGCGCGCCAGTTCCAGCACGGCAAGCCGCGTGCAGCCGGGCAAGGTCGCATGGCTGTTGGCGCGGGTCACGATACGGCCGTCACGCGTGACGATATAAGCCGTCGAGGACGCGCCCTCCGTCACCATGCCATTCTCAATCAGCCAGGCTTCGTCGAAACCTTCCGCCCTGGCGGCGCGCTTGGCCAACACCTGCGGCAGCAGGCACACGGACTTGATGTCGCGTCGCGCCCAGCGCTGATCCGGCATGGACTTGACCTTGAGACCCTTTTCCACCGCAGCGACATGTTCGAGCGTCTTCTGCTGCGTGAAGATCACCAGCGTCGCCTGCAAATCCTCGGAGTAGAAGAAATTCCGGTCCTCGGCGCCGCGCGTGTACTGGAGATAGACCAAGCCTTCGGCAAGGTGGTTTTCCTCCACGAGACGCTTCTCGATCGCCACGATCTCGTCGGTCGTGATGGGCAGGCGGCCACCGATTTCCCCCACGCTGCGCTCCAGCCGCGCCATATGCAGGGCGCTGTCGATGAGCTTGCCATCCAGAACGGCCGTCACCTCGTAGATCCCGTCGCCAAAGAGGAAACCTCGGTCGAAAATGGACAGATGCGCCTCGTTTTCGGGCAGGAATGCACCGTTGACATAGACGGTGCGGATCGTCGCGGCAGTCATGAAAACTCCGTATGATTGGGGGCTGGAATCTGATGGTTAGCGAAGCGCCGGCAAAGGCAGGGTTATGGCATCGACGGTCGAGCTTCTGCCTGTCGCGGCATTGTAGCCCTCGGTCCGGGTCGCCATGGCGAGCGAGTTGAGGATCGCCTCTTCCGTGGCCTCGATCGCAGCCTCGAACAGCGGCGAGACGGCATCGTTGCCTAGAGCGGGCGAAACGCTGACGCCCTTGCGCCGCTCCGGCGTGCACCGCACGGCCTCCGCCGTGGAGAAGGCGAGCGCGTAGTCGCCGGAACCGTTGCTGAGTGCCGCGCCGGTGCGCGCCAGACCGCCGAAGCTGCGCCGCGCCAGACGCTCGAGATTGCGTGAACAGAGCGGTGCGTCCGTCGCCAGAATGATGACGATCGAGCCATCCTTGTCGTGCTCGGCCAGGGCGGCATAATCATGCCCGGCGATCATGAGATGGCCACCATAATTGGATTGCACGAGCACGCCCAGCCGGTAGGTCTCGGCACCGACCGGCACGAGACGAGAACTTGTGCCGATACCGCCCTTCAGCCCGAAGGCAACCGTTCCGGTTCCGGCGCCGACTGCGCCCTCTTCGACCGGGCCCGACCTTGCGGTCGCGATTGCCGACAGGACCTCATCGACGGTGGGGCGAGCGGCGCGGATGTCGTTGAGGCGGGAGTCGTTCGTTTCGCCGACCACGGCATTGATCGACACGACCTTCTCATTGCCGGGCTGGACGAGCGTATGGCGCACGATGGCCTCGATGCCTCGCCCGACGGCCAGCGTGTTCGTCAACACGATCGGCGTTTCGATCTCCCCCAGTTCGGTGATCTGGGTGGAGCCGGCCAATTTTCCGAAGCCATTGAAGACGGCAAATCCGGCTGGAACCTTGTCCTGGAACAGATTGCCACCATGCGGCAGAATCGCGGTGGCGCCCGTGCGCGTCCGCTCGCCTTCGCGGCATGTGGCATGGCCGACGCGCAAACCGTCGACATCGGTGATCGCGTTCAGTGGCCCGGGCTCGAAATGACCGAGGGCGAATCCAAACTCGCGTATTCTGTGGCGCTTGTGGTCCATGCGTGCTGTCTCATCAAATCGGCGCGACATTACTCCGCCGCGCAGCCGGAAGGCATAACAAAAACGGAATAGTTTCAGACCGGCTTTGCAAAAGTGCCCGCCATGCGCGGCTCCCGCCGGCATGCTGAATGGCGATTGGTCCATTGCCGGCCGTCGGCCGCTGCAAATGTGCCAGCACGACACGAATAAGCGCGACCTGCTATCATATTTTAGGGCAATTGCCGCGAGAATATGGGATTGATGACCCGCAAGGCTTGCCTTTTCGGATTCGCACTGCAAATGAAGCTTTGGTGTCATCAAAGAGCCGGGAATACGGTAAAGTCACCGCGCTCCGTTTCGCTGAAGAAGACAGCCCGAAGCAGGCTTGAGGCCTTATCATCGAGGCAGGGGACGGCCTTTTGCCGAAGTCATGGGCGACGACGTGACGGCGATGCTCTGTCCCGGTGGCATTCGAGGAGACCGGATTGGCTGATTTGCGACAAGAAGAGCGATCCGCATCTGTAGCGGTCGAAGCGGCGGAACGGCCATGGCGCAAGGACCGGAAATCCTTGCACGCGGAGCGGCGACGCTTCCCCCGACCGGAAAAAGCAGCTTCCGAGGAAGCATCGCTGCCACCGGCTTTGCAGCCGTTGCGGTTTTCCACGCGCGAGATGGAGCCTGCGGCCCAGTTTGTTGCGTGGCAGACCTATGTCGCGCCGCTGGTCGATATCCGCCTGCCCGACAATGTTTCGCAAGAAGCCGGTTTTCCGGCCGACCACACCGCCTGGAATCTCGGCGGCATGCTGATCGTTCAACAAGATACGCCTCCGCACAGCTACATGCGCTCGCAGGCGAAAGTGAAGGCGAACCTTCTCGATCACTGGCATATTTCCGTGCTTCGCAGTGGCCGAACCTGGTCGGAGGTCGATGGGCGGGTGCTGGAAGGCGAACCGGGCAAGGTGGAACTGCGCTCGCTCGGACATCCTTTTCGGGGGCGTTCGACTGAGGCGAAAACTCTCTCGCTCTTCCTGCCGCGTGAATTGCTGTTCGATGTTCCCGCCCCCGTCGAAATCGAGAACAACATCGCCCTTTCCGGGGTCTTCACCAGCATGCTGATCGAATATCTCGACAGCGTCGAAGGCAACCTCCCACGCTTTGCCGCCACAGATCTGCCGCATGTCGTCCAGACGGTGCGCAACATGATCGTGGCTTCCGTTTCGACCTCTGCGGCGCAATCGACAGGGGTGGAGCAGCACAGCACCCTTGCGGTCACGGAGCGCGTGCGGCGTTTTGTCGAAAGCAACCTCACCTCGGGCGATCTGACCGTGGAGCAGATATGCCGCGAGCTCGGAATATCCCGCACCAGGCTCTACCAGATCTTCGAGCAATATGGCGGCGTGCATCATTATATTCAGCGTCGTCGCCTCCTGTCGGCCCATGCCGCGCTTAGCGACCCCGCCAACCGCGAGCAGATCGTCGATATTGCCTTCGCCGTCGGATTTTCCTCGGCGGCACATTTCAGCCGGGCGTTCAGCAAGGAATTCGGCTACAGCCCGCGCGAGGCGAGAAACCTTACCATTCCGCGCTATATCGGACAGGTCGCCACGCCGACCTCGCCCGGCGGCGCGCACTCCTTCGAAGAGTGGCTGAACACTCTCGGCTACTATCACTAAAGTGGTTCCCGTGTTTCACGGAAGCGCCGAGCCGCTCTATCTCTTTGTTTTTGCGCGGTTTCGAACGGAAAACGACTGCGCACTTTCCCTGGCATTGCTCTAGACGCGGCGGATCCCGGCGTCTCGACAAGCATGAGGCCGGCCGCTTCGCGCGAGGCGAAGACGTAACCCACACCATTCCATCGAGAAGCCGCGCGGTCGCTATTCAGCGATTGCGAAAATGGACGCTGCTGCAAGTTTCCGGATGCACGGCTAACGACATGCGGTGCGTAACCTATTAAAAATGAAAGGGAATAGTCGTTTTGGCACCAAAGTCCCGGCGTTTGGCAAATGTACCCTGCGTCCGTCGAGGCAAGCTTTAGGGAACGTAGCAATGGTATCGACCCGCCAGACAATACAAATCAGCAAGCCGCAGCATCCGGTCAACGACTCCTACCGTGCAGTCGAGCGCGAAGAAGTCCTCGAAGTGGCCTTTCGCGATTTCATACAGATGGCGCTTGGCGCCGGCTGGAACGAACCCGAGGTCGCTTTGACCCTGGCCGATATTGCAGACGATTATGTCATGGCTCTCGCTGGGAGAGTTGCGGAAAAGTAGTGTCGCGTATGCGTACGTGCTCCGCAGGGGTGAGCACGGACGTCATCGGCAACTCCTCAGCATGCCGTCGGCGCCACCGCCCAACAAGAAGGCGGCACGCCGGCGGCATGGGTTTTGTCGGATAGCCGCAAGCACGTCTTCTTCATGCCGTGTTGCGGCCGGAGAGAACCTGAGGACTGCGGGTGGCGACGATGGCGTGAGGACAGCCTGACCGCCAATCCGAACGGGCCAGCCGACGGCGAACGATCCGCCCGACGTCACAATTCGGTGACAAAATCTCTTCAGCTACAGAGCCAAGCCATTCGACTCATCGGATCGCTTCTCTCACTGTCGTGAAATGCGCAAGAGCGCAGCCGGATGGGAGGCCTGGGGCCTGTACCGGCAATTCGCGGCCAGGCCCCGGACCGAGGCTCCGGAAATCTGAATATGCTCGGAACAGCACTCTTGTAAAAGCGAAATTCGCTGCCGCTTGAAAACGAGCGGCGAAATCACGGCAAAGCCTCGGAATAGCGGCAAGCCTATCTCTTTCAGCCAGCCGAAAGAATGTGTTGCCGCGAAGATAAGCGGAAGCCGATCCGCACTCGGCTTCCGCTTATGTCGTTTTTCGCGCGTCAATCGATAACCGGGCAACCGCGGCGATTGGCGAAGACCATGCGGTCCGGACCACCGTCATTCCAGCCGCGAACGACGATGCGTCGCCCGTTGCTGTCGACAGAATCGATGCGCCGGAAACCTTCCGCGCGTGCAGCCCGCATGAGGTCGCGCCGGCTGCAGCCGCGGTCGCGGTCACGATCCCAATCCCGGTCGCGATCACGGTCCCGTGGCGGGCCTCTCCAATCCCGGCCCTGATCACGCTGCCAGGGCGGTGGCGGTGCGTCGCCGTCATCGCCACCGTAATATTGCGCCGAAGCGACCGATGTCATCAGTTGCAAAGCGGCCAGCCCGATCACGGCGACGCGCGAAACTCGTACCAAACGTTCAAGCATTTCCTTACCCCCATTTCCTGTCTCATGGACAAGGAAGACATAGGCCGACTCGCCTGAACTCCGCCTGAACGCGCCCCAGCTCCGGTCGCCGCGCCCCGACAGGCACGAAATCTTTTCCGGCCGCCGCGGCGTAGCCCGACCCTCGGCGGATCGTTATCGGCTATCTGGATCTCGGCATTCTCGAGACAGGGTTCCGTCTTGACGACCCAGGACGAGGACGCGCGTTCATACGCTGAAACCGGTCTCCTTCATGCCAATCCGCGATGGCAGTCTGAACCGACTTCGAGAAGAGCATGGCGGCGGCAAGGCAATAAAGCAGCAGGATGATTGCGGCCTCGACGATCAACGGCAAAAATGCAAACCGAGCCTCGGGGCTGTCCTCATCCTCCGGCAGCAAACCGGGCAGGCCGAGCGCCATAGCCATAAGCGGCGAGACCAGGATCGCGGCAAAAGCCAGCCCGTGAAACCACAGGCGCAACCGGGGCAGCTTTCCCGCCGCCCAAAAGGCCAGAAGCGGAGCGCCGATATTGCATATCAGCCCAAGCAGAACGGCAATCTCCGTCGGCAGGATCGAATGGTCGTACATGATCGCCAATCCCCTTATTCTACCGAGATTAGTACCGTGTATGCGGAATGACAATCTGCTCGCATCTTGCCGTTAACGGCGCAAATTGGGAGTTCCGCCGCTCCGGATCGCTATCGGCTACTGCCACCAGGCCTCCCGCCTGTGCCACTTCAAATCGTTCCGGCGGCTCCTGCCGGCCAATTTCCTGTCCCCCTTCAGGTGATCCAGATAACCGCCCAGAACGCTGTTGATGAAGACATGCGTTTTTGTCAGTCTCGAGCCGAGACGCTTGAACCTTGCTTCCTTGTCGCTTTCCATCTGCTGAAGCACCTTCCAGAAGACGAAGCTGTCATGGCTTTCCTTCATCGTCAGGAAATATCCTGACGAATAAGCCGTCTCGAAACGGTCGGCAAAACTCGATATCGCGGGATGGCGAAGATTGTATCCCACCCATCCGCATTCAGGATAGATGCGCCTGTTAAGATAGGCGGCGAGCTCGTGGCCGCGCGGCGCGATGCCGTCGAGGAAGCTCTTCGGTAAGACCCTGTGCGTTACCGTATCGGCATCCAGCCATATCAGTTGATCGACCATGCCATGATAGCGCCGGATAGCATCGGCAACCGCGAAAACCTTGTTGGAGAAGCGCACGGCATCCCAGCGAAAATCCCGAACGAGCCCGTTGCGCGCCGGTCGATATCCATTGGCCTGCGGATTGTTGCCGTAGGCTTCGCGAAAAGCACGCAGCCGCGGCAAGACCTCGCAATGGTCGAACACCACAAGACGCCGATCCTTTTCCTCTATCTCGACATCTTCGGCATAGACAACCAGAGAAATATCCTTCGGCCAGCACTTGAGGAACGTCTCGATGCACTTCTTGCCGTATTCACGATAACCCTTCTCGTGAAAGGTGGTGACAACGATATGGCTCAATTCTTCCCGTCGCCACGGATTGAAAGGGAACATCGGCAATCGGACTCCATAGCAAGATAAACTTCTCGGCGGTCTATCCGATTGTTTTGCCCTGCCGGTTTCCGAATATTTCCAGCCTATGAAATTTGTGGGAAATCTTGTTGCCGAACGTAAGCCGCTGCCGCCTTGCCCGATCCGTCACGATGATTGGATTTGCTCCGTCCGGACAGCAGTATCGCGAGGATCGATGCCGATAATCGTCGGTTTGAACACAATCGTCTTTTCACGCGCATCGCCGCCGCGCGCCACCGCCTGGCGGACCAATTGCGCGGCGACCTGGCCGATGGCGCGCCTTGGCGAGCGGGATGTCGCGACCGGCGCCGGCAGGGAATTGACCAGATCCAGCCCATTGAAGCCGGCAATCAGGATCTGCCGGGGGACGACGACGCCCAGTTCCATGCAGGCGAACAGTCCGCCGCTCGCCATGTCGTCATTGGAATAATAGATGCAATCGATATCCGGCACAGCCGCGAGCATGGCCGTCGTCAACTGCTTTCCCAGCGCGATCGACGAAAAGGCATCGTCGATCCGTTGTTCGGCAAACCCCAGACCATGGGCGCGCAGTGCGCGCTCGAAGCCGGCTTTGCGTTTGCCCGCCCGCAAATCCCTCGCAAGCGCGCTGCCGACATAGCCGAAACGCCGGCGTCCGGCTGCGACAAGCGCCTCAGCCATGTCCTCTCCTGCCGCGCCATGCGAAAGCCCGACATTGAAATCGATGGGCGCGCCGTCGAGATCCATAAGCTGAATGACGGGAATATCGGCATGACGGAGCAGATCCACCGTCTCTTCCGGCTGGTCGAGGCCGGTGACGATGATGGCGCAGGGCTGCCAGGAGAGCATGTCGCGGATGATCTCGCGCTCCTTCGCCATGTCATAATCGGATATGCCGAATACGGCCTGCATGCCGGAACCGTCGAGGCCGGCGGAAATGCCGGCCAGGACCTCCGGAAAGACGATGTTCGACATGCTGGGAACGACGACTGCGACGAGGTTGGTGCGGCGGGAGGACAGGGAGAGCGCGAGCCTGTTGCCTACGTAGTTCATCCGCGTCGCCGCCTCGACGACCCTGTCGCGCGTCTCGGTGGAGACGTCGGCGGCACCGCGCAGGGCGCGCGAGGCCGTCATCTTGCTGACGCCGGCCTCGGTCGCGACTTCTTCCAGAGTGGGTTTGCGCATCCCCAAGCACCCCCCGATGAACAGCAGCGGCCCGCATGCCACCGCTCTTCTTCATAGGATGTTTCTTCGAAAAGGAAAACAGCCGCCCATTGACAATTACCGGGAAAATCGGCCATGTTATCGATACCGGTATCGGTAACATTTCCCAGATCGACAGAGGTAGAACCGTGCAGCAGACGAGGAAGGCAGCCGTGATCGGCTTGGGATCCATGGGTTGGGGCGCTGCCCTTTCCCTTCTCAAAGCGGGGTTTGCCGTTCACGGATGCGATGTCCGCAGCGAAGTGCTCGCCCGCCTCGCCGAGAACGGAGGCACATCCTGCATCACGCCCGCGTCCGCAGCCGGAGACGCGGACGTAATCCTTGTCTATGTCGTCAACAGCAAGCAGGTCGAAGAGGTCCTTTTCGGGCCGGATGGCGCGCTGGAGACCGCACGGCCGGCAACGGTCTTTCTGCTTTGCGCCACCATGGCCCCGAGCGCCACGAAAGCAATCGCCGAAAAACTGGAAGCGGCCGGCATGCTCGTCATCGATGCTCCTGTTTCCGGTGGTCATGTTCGCGCGCTGTCGGGCGAGATCACGGTCATGGCGTCCGGCGCACCCGAGGCTTTCGATCGCGCAGCCGGCGTCCTCGACGCCATTGCGGCCAAGGTGTTCCGGCTCGGGGATCGGGCCGGCCCCGGCTCTCAGGTTAAAATGATCAATCAGCTTCTTGCCGGCGTGCACATTGCCGCAACCGCCGAAGCCATGACGCTTGCCGCCAAGGCCGGCATCGACCTGAAGACGCTTTACGAGGTGATCCGCGTCTCCGCCGGGTCCTCCTGGATGTTCGAGAACCGCGGCGAGCACATCGTTTCCGGTGACTATACGCCGCGCTCGGCCGTTAACATCTTCGTCAAGGACCTTGGAATCGTGACATCGGAAGCCGAGACGGCAGGTGCCCTCACCCCGCTTGCCTCAGCGGCGCTCAGCCTGTTCACCGAGGCATCCGAAGCAGGCTTGGGCCTGGAGGATGACGCGGCCGTCGCAAAAATCCTGGCCCGCAAGAGCGGAGCCAGCCTGCCCGGCGTGCAGGAGTAGGCCATGGCTCTTCTGCTTGGCTGCATTGCGGATGATTTTACCGGAGCGACCGATCTTGCCGCGCTGCTGGCGCGCAGCGGATTGCCCGTTTCGCTGCGGATCGGCATACCGCCGGAAAAACGCGATCGGAGCGAGACGGCCGCTTTCGAGGTCATCGCCTTGAAATGTCGGACATCTCCGGTCGAAATCGCCGTCGAACAGGCCCGGCAAGCATTGGAATGGCTGAGGCAAGCCGGTGCGAGCCGCTTCTTCTGGAAGTATTGTTCGACATTCGACAGCACTGCCGAAGGCAATATCGGGCCGGTCGCGGACATGCTGATGGCGGAGACGGGCACGGCCCAGACGATCTATTGCCCGGCCTTTCCGGAGAATGGCCGCAGCGTCTTCATGGGTCATCTCTTCGTCGGCGAGCAACTTCTGTCGGAAAGCCCGATGAAAGACCACCCGCTGACGCCGATGCGCGATTCGAGCCTTGTCCGGCTTCTGGCGCCGCAGGTCGCTGGAGCTGTCGGCCTTGCCAATCACAATACCGTCTTGAAAGGCGCGGCAGCGCTGAAAGCGAGGCTGGAACAGCTCAGCGGCGATAATATCCGGCATGTGATCGTCGATGCCGTTTGCGACGAGGATCTCGGCACCATCGCAGCTGCGTCGTTCGACATGCCGCTCCTGACGGGCGGGAGTGCCATCGCCGGCCAGCTTCCGCGACTGTATGTTGAACAGGGACTGGCCGAACGCCCCCGGCATCGGCAGGCGCTGCCGAAAGCCGCCGGCGGCCAGATCGTGCTGTCGGGCAGCTGCTCCGCCATGACGCGCAGGCAGGTTGCCACTTATGCGGCGCAGGTCGCCAGCCTGCGGCTGGACCCGATCGCGCTCGCCGAAGGCGGCGCGACCTCGGCCTGCGAATGGCTCCGCCGGCAACCCGACGATGCGCCGAAGCTCATCTATGCTACAGCCGAACCCGAGGAAGTGCGGCGCGCCCAGGAGCGGTTGGGCCGCGAAAAGGCAGGCCAGGTGGTCGAAGAAGCGCTCTCCGAAGTCGCGCGCGAAGCTTTCCGGCACGGTACGCGCCGCTTCGTCGTCGCCGGCGGCGAGACCTCGGGCGCGATCACGCAGGCGCTCGGCGTAACCCATCTGGCCATCGGGCCGGAAATAGCGCCCGGCGTGCCATGGACCTTTGCAGCCATCGAGGGTGAGGCGGTCGCGCTCGCCTTGAAATCGGGCAATTTCGGCGGCGAAACCTTCTTCACGGATGCCTTCGAGCGATTGGGGGCCGCATGAGCGAAGAAGCCGCATTGCGCGAACAGATATGCATGATGGCCAAATCGCTTTACGATCGCGGCCTGACCGCCGGGTCTTCAGGCAATATTTCCGCCCGCCTCGGCGACGGCCGCCTTCTGGTCACGCCGACGGGCAGCTCCTTCGGGCGCCTCGATCCCGCACGCCTCTCGCTGTTCGATAGCGAAGGACGCCTGATCGGCGGCGACAAGCCGACGAAGGAGATGCCTCTGCACGCGGCCTTCTACGAAACGCGACCGAAAAAGACCGGCGCCGTGGTGCACCTTCATTCCAGCCATTCGGTCGCGCTCTCGATCCTGCCCGGCGTCGATGCCGACAACATGCTGCCGCCGCTGACAGCCTATTCGATCATGAAGCTCGGCAAGGTAAAGCTGCTGCCTTATTTCATGCCGGGCGACCCGGCCATGGGCGATGCCATTCGCGGCCTTGCCGGAAAGCGCAGCGCCGTCATGCTGGCGGCACACGGACCTGTCGTCTCGGCCAGAGATCTGGAAGCGGCCGTTTACGCGATAGAGGAATTGGAAGAGACGGCAAAGCTTGCCATCCTGACGCGCGGGGCCAATCCATCGCTGCTGACGAATGCGCAAATCGCCGATCTCGTTCGAACCTATGATGTGGAGTGGGACTGAACATGCTGCGCTTTTCCGCCAATCTGGGATTTCTCTGGCAGGAGCTTTCCCTCCCCGACGCGATCCGTGCCGCCAAGGCGGCCGGCTTCGATGCCGTCGAGTGCCACTATCCGTATGACACCCCGCCCGAAGCCGTTCGCGAGGCCCTGGGCGAAACCGGCCTTGCCATGCTCGGCCTGAATACTGCACGCGGCAATGTCGCGGCTGGCGACAATGGCCTTGCCGCCATTCCGGGGCGGCAGGACGAGGCACGCGGGGCCATCGATCAGGCGCTCGATTACGCGGTTGCGATCGGCGCGCAAAACGTCCATGTGATGGCCGGCAAGGCCGAAGGCGAGGAAGCGCGAGCCACCTTCATCGCCAATCTCCGCCATGCCTGCGAGCGCGCCGCCGCCGTGGGCGTGACCGTGTTGATAGAGCCGCTGAACCGGCGCGACGCACCGGGTTACTTTCTGCAGACGGCGGACCAGGCGCTCGACATCATATCCGCAGTGGGCACGCCGAACCTCAAGCTGATGTTCGATTGCTATCACCTCCAGATCATGCAGGGCGACCTGACCCACAGGCTGCAAGCCCATATGGCGGCAATCGGCCATATCCAGATTGCGGCGGTGCCGGACCGGCGCGAACCGGATCATGGGGAGATCGACTATCGCTACCTCCTGCGTTTTCTGGAATCGCTCGGCTATGACAGGCCGATCGGCGCGGAATATCGGCCTGCGACCACGACGGACGCCGGGCTGGCCTGGCTGCAGGCTTACAGATGAAAAGACGGCCGGCACTCCGAATGACTTGCGGCCGTTAACGAGATTCACGCGGGAATTATCCCGAAGATCCATATCAGCCTGTTGGGAGGAAAATCCGATATGCATGTTCTGATCCTGGGCGCTGCGGGCATGATCGGCCGCAAGCTCGTCAACCGCATTGCCGCCGAGCCGAAGGCGCTCGGGCAGACCATCGATCGGCTGACGCTGGTCGATGCCTTCCAGCCGCCTGTGCCGGAATCACTTGCATCCGTATCGAATTCATTGACGGTGGACCTTGCCACATCAGGCGTCGCGGAAAAGCTCGTCGAAGACCGCCCGGATATGATCTTCCATCTGGCGGCCATCGTCTCCGGCGAGGCCGAGGCCGACTTCGACAAGGGCTACACAGTCAACCTCGACGGCACGCGTGCGCTCTTCGACGCCATCAGGCAGCAAGGCCTGACATCCCCCTATGCTCCGCGCGTCATTTTCGCGTCCTCCATCGCCGTGTTCGGAACACCCTTTCCCGAAACCATCGGCGATGAATTCCTGACCGCGCCGCTGACGAGCTATGGCACCCAGAAGGCAATCGCGGAGCTTCTGCTCGCCGATTATTCGCGACGCGGCATTTTCGATGGCATCGGGATCAGGCTGCCGACCATCTGCGTGCGGCCCGGCGCTCCGAACAAGGCCGCCTCCGGCTTCTTTTCCAACATCCTGCGCGAACCGCTTGTGGGCAGGCAAGCCATCCTGCCGGTCAGCGATACGGTGCGGCACTGGTTCGCCAGCCCCCGCTCCGCAGTCGGCTTCTTCGTGCATGCCGCAACGCTGGATACAGCAAAGATCGGTGCTCGGCGCAATCTCACCATGCCGGGGCTTTCAGCACTCGTCTCCGACGAGATCGATGCTTTGCGCCGCGTCGGCGGCGACAAAGCCGTTTCTCTCATCCGGCGCGAGCCGGACCCGGTGATCGAACGGATCGTCGCGGGCTGGCCGACGCGGTTCGACGCAGAGCGCGCCCGCAATCTCGGCTTCAAGGCCGAGCAGAGCTTTGACGAGATCTTGCAGGTACATATCGAGGACGAATTGGGCGGGAGGCTTGCATGACGGACATATCATCGAACACACGGAACGCAATTGCGCTGGTGACTGGCGGCGGCACGGGTATCGGCCGCGCCATCGCAAAGGCGCTCGGCTTGGCCGGCTTCAAGGTGGTTATCTCCGGGCGCCGGGCCGATGTTCTCGAAAAAGCCGCCCGCGAGCTCTCGGAGGAAACAGGCGCGGAATTTCTCGCGGTTGCAGCCGATGTCAGCGATCCGATATCGGTCAAAAGCCTGTTCGACGCCATCGCCGGCCGATACGGCCGCCTCGATCTTCTGGTCAACAATGCCGGTATCGGCCTGCCGGCCGTGCCGATGGAGGAACTGACCATCGAGCAATGGAACGCGATTGTCGGCGCCAATCTGACCGGCGCATTCCTCTGCACCCAGCAAGCCTTCCGCCTGATGAAAGCGCAGGTGCCGCAGGGCGGCCGTATCATCAACAACGGTTCGATCTCGGCGACGACGCCGCGTCCGCATTCGGCGCCCTATACGGCCACGAAGCACGCAATCAGCGGGCTGACGAAATCGACCGCACTCGATGGCCGCCCCTTCGACATCGCTTGCGGGCAGATCGATATCGGCAATGCAGCGACCGACATGACGGCGAGGATGAGCGCCGGCGTGCTGCAGGCAAATGGCGAGACCGCAGCCGAGCCGACGATATCGGCCGAGCATGTTGCCCGCGCCGTCGTCTACATGGCAAGCCTGCCGCTCGATGCCAACGTCTTGTCGATGACAGTCATGGCAACGAAAATGCCGCTCGTCGGCCGAGGGTAATCCATCATCGGCAGCGCCTATTCCGCGACGCTGCCGATGCCTTGGCGCGGCCTGTCGGCTCAGATGGCCGGACGCGCCGACGGCTTTACTTGCCTGCGTTCGATCAGGCCACCGACGCTGAAGATCAGGACCTCGATCTCCGCGTCGATCTTGTCGCCGTCGAGCAGCCTGACGACGTCGTCTATGCCCGATACCGCATGTCCGTCGATGGCAAGCAGGTAATCGCCCTCCTGCAAGCCGCTCTTTTCAGCGGGGCTATCCCTTTCGACCCGACGCAGGCGCACCGCAGTCGAATGCGCTACCCCAGCCTCCAGCGCGATGCGCCGGTGCAACTCGACCGTATCGGCGGCGATGCCGATATAGGCGCGCCTGACATGACCGAAGCGCAGAATTTCGGACACCACATGCCTGGCGGTGTTGGAGGCAACGGAAAATGCGATGCTCTGCGCACCCTGGATGACGGCGGTATTGACGCCGATCACCTCGCCGGCCGACGAAACCAGCGGCCCGCCGGAATTGCCCGGATTGAGCGCGGCATCTGTCTGGATGATATCGTCCATCAAACGGCCGCTGGCCGCGCGCATCGACCTGCCGAGCGCCGAGACGATACCGGCCGTGACAGTCCATTCGAAGCCGAGCGGATTGCCGATGGCAATCGCGATGTGGCCGCGCTTGAGCGACTTGGAATCCCCGAGCCTGGCCCAGCTTCCGGACCAGTCGTTGGCGCGGATGAGCGCAAGATCGGTATCCGGATCGCGCCCGAGCACCCTGCCCTCGACGGTCGCCCCATCCGGGGTCCTGATGCGCACCGCTTTCGCATCGTCCACGACATGATTGTTGGTGACGACGAGGCCGTCCGGCGAGATGGCGAAGCCGGAGCCATGCCCGGCGCGGCCACCCAATCGCTCGATCCGGCTGACCGCCGGACCGACGAGATCGACGGCGCTCGAAACCGATTGGGAATAGGCATCCAGCAGCCCGGCATCGGAAGACGGCTGGATGTTACGATCAATGAAGCCCATGAAAACGCCTCCGACGCAAAAGCGTCGCATAGAGGAACGGCAGCGACTGTAAAAATGCAGGAGGCTGTCAGTTCGACAGATTGAAATGGTGACTACTCAGATGAGGCGCCGCCGCCCCGAGTTCAAGAGCCGGCCGTCCACACCGCGCCGCCGGCCGCAGAACCCTATCTCGCACGCCTCGAGACAGCCGGATCGCGCTGGCCGACGCCGGCGGTCCGCCAGGTATTCCGGCCATTGGCCTTGGCGCGATAAAGGGCGCGATCGGCCTCCCGAACAAGCGTTTCCCCATCCTGACCGTTCTCAGGCGCTGCCGAAACGCCGATGCTGATGCCGATATCGACCGTGGTGCCACCGATATGGAACGAGGACCTGAAGGCAGCGATACAGCCTCTCGCCAGGTCGGCAACATCTCGCTCTTCGCCAGTCATCAGGATCGCAAACTCGTCGCCGCCCAAGCGCGCGACCATGTATCCTCCTGCCGCGTTGCGCAGCCGCTCGGCCACCATCCTGAGGACCTCGTCACCCGCCGCGTGGCCGAAGGTATCGTTCACCGGCTTGAACCCGTCGAGGTCGAGACAGAAAACGGCAACACCCTTTCCGTCATTTGCCTTCAATACTTCGCCGAGCGTCTTGTAAAAACACATCCGGTTCGGCAATCCGGTCAACATGTCGTGCTGTGCCAGACGGTTGGCTTCCGCCTCCGCGAGAATTCGATCGCTGACATCGGCGATGGTCAACAGCAAGCGGTGCTCCGGCCCTTCATGCAACTGCCGGACATAAATGAGGACATGCCGTTCGGTGCCGTCGGCCATTCTTTGCCGCCAGACCGTTCTGGCCTCGCAATCGCCCTCAAGTCTGGCAAGCGCTTTCGCAAACCGATCGGCTTCGCTCGCGACATGCATGTCGGCCGCCTTCAGCGAGAGCAGCGCCGCTTTTCCGAAACCGTAAAAATCCAATGCCGCCCGATTGGCCTGCAGAATGCCGAGACTATTGCCATCACACAGGAGCATCGGCATCGGATTGGCGTCGAAGAGCTGGCCCAGCCATTCCTCGCGCTGCTTCAGCTCACTGATATCTATCCGCATGCCGATGGCGCCGCCGTCGGGAGTGCGCCGGTCATCATGTCTCAGCCATCGCCCGTCGCGGAGCTGCTGCTCCTCCTGCGAAACGGGCTGGCGAAACTTTCGCATGCGCTGCAGCAACCAGCGATCCTTGTCTTCGACCACTTCCGGCATGCGACCGCTGGCAAGGCTGATCTTCAGGATATCTTCAAAGGCCATGCCCGGCTTGAGATGTTCGGCGATATCTGGATAGAGCGCTGCATATTTCTCGTTCCAGAGCACGTAGCGATCGTTCGCATCGAAGACACAGACGGCTTCCGGCAACATTTCGATCACATAGCGAAGACGCAGATTGGCTTCCCGTGCCACCATCGCAGCCTGACGCTCCTCGTTCTCCTGCTCGACAAGAACCGCAGTCAACATCCCGGATGCCGAAGGCCATGTCAGCGTCCTCACCTGGCAATCCTGTCGATGTCCTTCGCGGGTTACGATCAAAGGCTGCGTTACTGCCGGGGACAATGGCCAGTCCGGTATCAGGTCGGAGATGACGAGATCGCGAGACGCCTCTGCAAGTGCGAAGAGGCCGCGGGCACCGGCATTGGCAAAGACGATCGCGCCGGCATCATCGAGCACAAGTGCCGCCGTTGGACATGCTTCCAGAAATGCGCCGATTTCCGCGCCCAGCATTTTCTCGCAGTATAGCCTTTCGAAACTGTCCCTAGGTTCGACCATAGCATCCGATGGTAAAGGAATGCCGTAAGCCGCGATCATGATGTCAGCACAACCGGCGCACCTATTTCCGCGGCCATGCCAGCCTGCTCCAGTTCGCGATGTAGAATGTCGCAGCGATAAACAATCCGGACCCGATCAGATCGAGCCTATGACGTCCGAAAAGGAAAAGCCCGAACAACGCCAGCCCCATTGAGGATACGATCAGGAAAAGCGAGGGAAGGACGCTCGTGATGCGCGTTCCCGCCTCGCCTTCGGCTTCGGCTCCGCTGCCTGTGATGTGGCTGCTGGAACCTGTCGATCTGTTGCCGAGCCTGATCGTGACCTGCCCCTTCCTCGTACGAATCTTGCCTTTCGCCGTCTTTGCCGAAGTCAGCATCACGAGCATCGCCGATATGAGCATGCTGCCGAACGCCCAGGAAAAGACCGTGCATGCGGCCATGGCGGTCGCGCTCGCATAGGTTCGGTAAAGATGAATAGCCAAAAGCCCCATGCCGATGGTGACGGCAAGAAGCAGGGTGCCGACAATCAGGAATGTTATCCTGCCCGACAGTTGCGTTTCACCTTCCACACGGCCTCCCCGTCGTTCTCCATGGGCTCGAACAGCCAAAACTAGGGAGGTGCGGGCGATCTTCAAATGCCGGCGCGATTTTATCGCGCTGCCTGACGCGCCTGCATGGCCTTTACGAAGCTGCAACCAGGCATAGTTAGCTCGGATATCGGAGAATGGAGGTGGCATGAAAGAGGCCGCGCCCGGAGAGAGAACGGATCACTGAGATGCAGGTGATGATCGAGGGACAGTCACGCTTCCAGCCTTTCGGCTTATCCTGTTGGGGTTTTGGAGATCTCAACACGGGAGTTGGAAGCATGACTGCGTCCTATGAATACCATATCGGCGTCGACTACCACAAATCCTACAGCCACCTCGTGGTGCAGGATTCGGGCGGCAAGACGCTGCGCTCTGGCCGGGTGAAGAACGATCGTCAGTCGCTGGGTGGCTTTCTGGAACGCTACCGCGAGAACTCGCATGCGGTTGTCGAGGCGACGCGTAACTGGATGGTGATATACGACTGGCTCGACGACATTTGTGATGATGTCGTTCTCGCCCACCCGCTGAAGGTCAAGGCCATTGCCGACGCCAAGATCAAGACGGACAAGATCGACGCGACGGTGCTGGCGCATTTGCTGCGGGCCGACCTCGTGCCGGAAGCCTGGGCACCGAGCGAGAAATCGCGCGAGCTTCGCGTCGCCCTTCGCGAGCGGATGTTTTACGTGCGGCTGCGCACGATGGTGAAGAACCGCATCGTCACGGTGTTCGATCGCTATCCCGAACAGACGGCACAGCTGAAGATGCTTGGTGATCTGTTCGGCAAGGCCGGCCGCGCCCAACTGGCGCAGGTGAACGTCTCAGAAATCGATCGCATCCAGATTGATCGTGGTCTCGCCTTCATCGACGACATCGATGGGCGGATCAAACAGTCGGAAGCAACGATCCGGGCGATGACCAAAGCCAATGTCAATGTGAAGTTGTTGAAGACGATCCCCGGCATCGGCGAGTTCTTCGCCCGACTGATTGATGCCGAGATCGACGACATTAAGCGGTTCCGCAACCCGAAGAAACTTGCTGCCTATGCTGGTCTGGTGCCGTCGACCTATTCCTCCGGCGGTAAGACTTTCCACGGCAAGATCATCAAACAGGGCAACAAGTGGCTGCGCTGGGCCTTCGTCGAGGCGGTCGCCCCTGCCATCGCTACCGATCCACAGCTGCGCGGCCAATACGAACACCTGAAGATTAGAGGTACCAACAAAGCGCGGGTTGCCGTCGCGCGCAAGCTTTTGACGATCGCCTTCCAGGTCCTGCGTGACCAGCGCGCTTACGAGCCACGCGGCACCAGCACCGCGGAAGGCGCGTCGACGATATCCCGGTTGTCCTGATGGGTGTTTAGCGAGCCCGGTAGGACTGGGCTGCGCTCCTAATGGAGAATGGGAAACCGGGAGCCGAACGCCACTCTGTGACCGAAGCCACGAATGGGCATCAGGTTACGAATTGGAGAATGGTTCAAGACCGAAGGACAAATCCGTCCTGCGGAGGGAAGAGATTTAGCCGATCGGCGAAAATGTCGATCAAACCGCAACCGAACCCAAGGAAAAGCCGCCAACTGAAGGTGTTTTGCCCCTTGCGTTCTTTCATTGGAGGTATCCCATGAGGAATTCGAGATCCGCTCTGGCGCTAATCATCATCGGCCTGTTTGCAATGCCCGCCGGAGCCGCCGGCATCGATTGCACAAAGCCGGCCTCCTCAGGCGATCGCATGATTTGCCGGGACAAATCCCTTCTTGCGCGGGATGCGATGATGAAGGATCTCTATGCCGCCGCCCTGAAGCAGGACGATGCGGCCAGAATCCGCGACCGCCAGCGGCGATGGGTCGCGACGGTACAGGCCTGCGGCGATGCGGCTTGCATCCGGCAGGCCTATGACGACCAGATCGGCGTTCTCCTGGCGACCAAGGGCGGCAGGAGCGCGTCGAAGAATTTCATGTCGAAGGGCGCCGGAGGCAATGAAGGCAATCTTGCGATTTTCGGGCCGGTCGATGGACTCGTTGCGGTTTCGCTCGCCTCGACCTATGTCGGCCCGGGCGGCGCGGACGCCGGCGATGTCAATGCCGACGGCATGGACGGTGTCGCCCCGCTGAGGAATGGACACATCCAGCTCTCCAGAGACTCGTGCAGGATCGCCCTCGATCGTATCGACGCAAAGACATGGCGGGTGTCTCAGTCCGGCGTGTGCAATTTTGCCGACGGCGTGACCCTTCGGGGCACCTATGGCGAAGAATAATATCCGATGCACGACGGGCAGGGATCGCGCTCCCTGGCGCAATTCCTGCCCGTAACTTTGCTTCCGGAGCCAGAGTGCCTCCGCTTTTCTTCTGATCGCGAAAGCGCTCTCTCCTTTTGTTTTTACGCAATTCCGAACGGAAAACCGCTGCGCACTTTTCCTGGAATTGCTCTAGTTCTGGGCGCCTCCCCGAATATCTCGGACGTCGCTTGCACTGACCGGTGCTGCCGCATTGCCCCAGCTGTTGCGGACGTAGGTCAGCACGTCGCTGACCTGCTGGTCATTGAGCCGCCAGGCGAATGACGGCATGGCCGGCGTCGTCTGCCTGGACGGGGTGTAGACCCCCTGGCTTCCCGCCAGCACGACATGGGCGAGGGTTTCCGCGCTCGGTTGCTGAATGAGGCTGTTGCCCGCAAGCGCCGGGAACAATGGCATGGCGCCCTTGCCGTCGGCGCCATGGCAGGCGGAGCAGGTGTCGTGATAGATTGCGCCGCCCGCGACCATCCGCCCATCATCCGCCTTCAGCGGCGTCGGCTTGTCGGCCGTACCCGCAGAGAGGCTTTTCAGGTAGACAGCAATCGCCTTCAGGTCGGCATCCTTCATCTGGGAGGTCGATTGCGCGATCGCCTCCGCCATCGGCCCGGAGGCGATCGTCTTATCCGTGGAACCCGTCTTCAGGTAGGCGACGATGTCCTCCTCGCTCCAGGCGCCGATACCGACATGCGGATCGCCGGTGATGTTGGGAGCGTACCAGCCCTGCAGCGAAGCGCCCTGCAGGAATTGAGAGTCCTTGTCGGCCCCGAGGAAGGACTTGGGCGAATGGCATGTCGCGCAATGGCCCGGCCCCTGCACCAGATAGGCGCCGCGATTCCACTCGGCCGTCTGCTTCTCATCCGGCACGAAAGGCTCGGGATCGAAATTCAGCAGGTTCCATCCCCACATCGACAGGCGGATATTGAGCGGGAAAGGAAGCTGGTTGGCGACGACCTTGTTCTTCACGGGCTGCAGCGTGGTCAGATAAGCCCACATGTCCGACAAATCCCTGTCGGACATCTTGCTGTAGGCCGGATAAGGCATGGCCGGATAAAGCCGGATACCGTCATGACCCGTGCCGGTCTTCATCATGCGGATGAAATCGGCCTCGCTCCAGTTGCCGATGCCGGTTTCCTTGTCCGGCGTGATGTTCGGCGGCACGAGAGCGCCGAAGGGCGTCTCCAGCGGCTCGCCGCCGGCAAAGGGCTGGCCGCCCTGCTTGGTATGACAGGCTGCACAGTCGCCCAGCACCGCCTGATAGCGGCCATTGATGACACGATCCGCAAGATCGGTGGAATCTGCAAGAGCGGCGTTGGCGGATACCGACAAAGCGCCGAATGCGATCAGAATGGAGAGCTTCTTCATCATGCTGACACCAGGGGAGCGCCGGGGTTGCGGAGATACTTGTTGCGGATCGCGTCCGCCGCTACGAAGGCCAGGGCACCGACCGTCCCCGTCGGATTCTTGCCGGCATTGTGCGCGAATGCGGAAGCGCCGACGACGAACAGGTTCGGCACATCCCAGTTCTGCAGATAGCGATTGACGACGCTGGTCTTCGGATCGGCACCCATGATCGCACCACCGGTATTGTGCGTGCTCTGATAGGGAACGGAATCCCACCCCTTCTTGCGACGGGCACTGCTGTATTGACGCCCGCCCAGCGCCTTGGCGATATCCTCCATGCGATCGGAAACATAGTTCGACATCTTCAGATCGTTATCTGGGAAATCGAAGGTTATGCGCAGCAGCGGCCTTCCGAACCGGTCCTTGTAGGTGGGATCGAGATCGAGGTAGTTGCCCTGCGTCGGATAGCTGGATCCCTGCGAACTGTAGGTCATCGTGCTCTTGTAGGCCTGGGCCGTTGCCGCCTTCCATTTCGATCCCCAGCGCGGCGTGCCGGGCGGAACCGGGCGCATCGCAATCGGCCTGCCGTTGGTGGGAATGCAATTGATGCCGGCACCGCCGACGAAATCGACGGACCCGTGATCGAAGGCATCCCCGTTGAAATCGTCGACCGTCTGGCCGAGCGCTCCGGATGCGATGAAAGGGTTGAAGTTCTTGTCGTCGAAGAAAACCTGCATGCCGGCATTCGTCTGATAACAATAGTTTCGCCCGACAGCGCCTTCGCCGCTTTTGGGATCATAGGCCTTGCCGATGCCGGACAGCAGCAGAAGGCGCACGTTGTGAAGGCCATAGGCACATAGCAGCACCATATCCGCAGGCTGGAAGAATTCCTCGTCGGAGGTATCGACATAAGTGACGCCCTTGGCCATCTTGCCGGAGCCGTCGAGATCGATGCGCAGCACCTCGCTGTCGGTACGCAGCTCGAAATTCTTCTTCTTCATCAGCACGGGCAGGATCGTCGTCTGGGCGCTGGCCTTGGAATAGTTCGCACAGCCGAACCGTTCGCAGAAGCCACAGAGCGTGCATTCGCCCATCGCGATGCCGAGCGGATTGACATAGGCCTTCGAAAGGTTCGCGGACGGCGTCGGGAAGGGATGATAGCCGAGCTTGCGCGCCGCCTCCGCGAAAAGCGTCGGTGCATAACTCATCTGCATCGGCGGCAGAGGATAGTCACGCGCCCGCGAATCCTCGAAAGGATTGCCGCCGTCCTGGATCTGTCCCTTGATGTTTCCGGCCTTGCCGGAAATGCCGGCCAGATATTCGAATTTATCGTAGAAGGGCTCCATCTCCTCGCCGGTCACGCCCCAGTCCTGCACCTGCAGGCCGTCGAACTTCGATGCGCCATAGCGTTCGGCCAGATGCGACTTGATGCGGAAGTCACTGTCCCAGAAGCGCCAGGTATGGCCGTTCCAGTGCACGCCCGCTCCGCCGACACCGTTTCCGGGCAGGAAGGAGCCGTAGTCGCGCATCGGCAACGCCGTCTGCGATAGAGTGTTGCGCATCGTCATTGCCTCGACGCGCGGCTGAAGGAAGAGATCGCGGCGGATGCCGTAGCGCAGTTCGTCCTGCACATAGCCGATGTTGAAATCGGTCGCCGTGTCCCGCCAGGGACCGCGTTCGATGGCAAGAACATCCAGTCCCTGTTCGGTAAGCTCATGAGCAAGAATGGAACCGGTCCAACCGAGACCGATGATGACGACATCTTTACGAGGAAGGATTTTTGTCATGGCTGGCCTCCTACTTTTCCGCCCAGAACGGCTGGCTTGCTATGGAGATCGGCGGGTATGGATAGGGCTCATTGAATTTGCTGACGTGATCGCGATAGTCGTAGCGCGCGCCGGGAAAACCGATCATCTTCCATGAAGCCATGTCCTTGTTGCCGCCGTAGACCGGATCGGCAAAAAATCCCTCCATGATGCTGCCGAGAATGGTATTGAACAGCGCCTTGCCGTCGACATTGTTGTCGAGCTTGACCTTGCCGGCCTCCAGATCCGTAAGGAAGCCGTCCTGCTCCTCGGGCGGAAGGTCGGCAAAGGCCTTCCCGCCCTTGTTCTGCTTCAGATATGCGTCGATGGCGGCCAGACCCTTGCGGTAGATTTGCATCGGATTATCCGCGCCCTGATAGCCCTGCGTCGGCAAGCCGGGCAGGAAGGGCCCCTGCGTATAGAGCCGGCTGGAATTGCCGTAGGCTCCCGCCAACTGGCGATCGAGATAAACGGCGCAGCCGGCTTCCTTGCCGCCGATGCTGAGATTGTCGGCCGGAATCATCCGATCCGCGATCGCCTCGATCGCGCGCGCCTCCTGCTCAGTGAAGAACTTCCAGCCGCCGGCCGTCACCTGCCTCGGCGGATCGGCCGCATAGGACGTCCAGGGAAGGTTGCCGCCGATATACGATCGCGCCAATACGGGACCGGCGCTTCCGGCAAAAACGGTCAGGGCAACGGAGGAAAGGAAATGGCGCCGGGACAGGCGCTTGGGACAGAGTTCAGACACTGGGGGCTCCCGATTGGCAAGATGATACAGGCTATCTTCGGTCGAACGTAAGAAACGCCACCGGCCGCCATCGCAATCATCCAGCGCGGGGCGACCGGCAGGGATGCGGATCGGCCGAAGCCGATTCCAATCTCACTATACATATTCTATGTGAGGAGTCCCATACATATTATGATTCAAAAGCCAATGAAACGACTTTGGGAACTTGAGCTTTCCAATTGATTTTCAAGGGACAATAGCTGCGAGATGCAGCCTTGCCGCCGCCGCTTACCCCTCCTGCAAGAGCCGGCCATGGTTAACCGGGCCTTACTTACCTCCCGGTTGCCCACGCATCCCCGCGCCCTGCGGAGCGAAAGGTCGTGATGAAAATGGGGCTGAGAGCAAGGAGTTTGCGGCAATGTCATCGTTTGCCGGATATGTCCCCGATGAGAGACATGAAGACATCGAGCTCCGGTGCAGTGACGACCGCGGGAAAGATCGGCTGTGATCATCCGGGAAAGAGAAAAAAGCCTCTGTATTATCCCGCAACCGTTGCCCCGCCGGCCGATCGCGCCTTGAACGGATCGGCAAAAGAATGGAAAATGCCCGATGGGGGCAAATAACGGCAAGCGGCCGCCCTCCCCGTCACGCAGCGGCAAAACGTGGCAGACAACAGCAATCGAACGCCGATACAGAAATTCCCAATCATCTCATGAAGATAATTTCCGGCACGAATCTCGAACAGGCCAAGTCGCATAACCGGCGTGTCGTGATCGAGGCCATCCGCACCAACGGACCGATGTCGCGCGCAGCCATTGCCCGCATGACGGCGCTGACCACACAGACGGTTTCGAACATCGTGGAGGAATTGGCGCGTTCGCATCTGCTGATGCCAATGGAAGCGCAGAAGATCGCGCGCGGCCAGCCGATCATTCCCTATACCCTCAATCCGACGGGGGCCTATTCCATCGGCCTCGAGCTGGGTCGTCGGCGTGCGGCGGGCGTGCTCACAGACCTGTCCGGCGCAGTTTGCGCGCGTATCGAACGCCATGTCGACCGGCCGGGACCGGCTGAGGCGATGCCGATCTTTGCCGCGATCGTCAGAGATCTGCAGCTGGCCTTCTCCTTCGATCGCGACAGGCTGCTCGGGGCCGGCATCGCCTTGCCCGGGCGCTATGCCGATGGCGGCGTGACGTCGCTCAGCCCGCTCAACCTGCCGGGCTGGCAGGATTTCCCGGTCGCAAGCGAGCTGGAACGGCTTGTCGACCTGCCCATACTGGTGGAAAACGACGCGACGGCAGCGGCGATCGGCGAACGGCTCCACGGCGTCGCCCGCGGTCTCGGAAGCTTCGTCTATCTTTTCCTGGCGGGTGACGGCGGCATCGGTGCCGGCATGTTCCTCGACGGCCATCTCTACAAGGGCAGCCGCGCCAATGCCGGCGAAATCGGTCACATCATCGTCGAGCCGCACGGCCGGCTCTGCAGCTGCGGCAAACGTGGCTGTCTCGACCGCTACGTATCGCCATCCGTCGCCTACGAATGTCTCGGCATCGAGGATGCCCAGGAACTCGATCCCGACGAACTGGATGCGATGATCGCCGCAAATGGCCGTGGCCTGGAAGTCTGGCTGGAACAGGCCGTGCAGCCGCTGCGGCAGACGATCGATTTTCTGGAGCTTGCGTTCGATCCGCAGACGATCGTTCTTGGCGGCAGCGCGCCGACATCCTTGATGACCCGGCTGGCCGAACGTGTCGAGCCGCTCCACATACCGGTAAATCCGAGCGAAAAGCGAACGATCCCGCGCCTGATGATCGGCGCCACCGGCAAGGACACCGCCATCCTTGGCGCGGCAGCCCTTCCCATCTTTTCGGAAACGAACCCGCAGTTCGACGTGCTGCAGAAACCGCTGACGCATCATGGCGGCGTGTAACGGTGCGGGTCCCGCAATCAGTCCCAACTGCATGTCACCAATGGCCCTCAGACGCGACCGGCATGGGCCGCGCCTGAGGGCCATGCATCATGGCTGTCAGAATTGATGCAGGCCGTAAAGCAGCGGCATCGTGCCGGCCAGTGCCTTGAATCGCTCCCAGGATTTTGCCGAAGGCTTCGTCCAGCCGGTTTCGGCGAGCGCGGAGAGACGCGGGAAGACCAGCCTGTCGAAAACCGCGCGGTCGGTCATCGGCTCCGACCAGATGCAGGCCTGGATGCCGCGAAGCTTTTCCTTCTGCTCCTCCGTCCAGCCGCCGACGGGATCGAAGGTATAGATCTTCTCGGCATCGGAATAACCCGCCCAGCTGCCGCCCGGCTCGTCCCAGTCGGGCCGCATCGCCATGTCGAGATAATAGACCTGACCGGGGCAGACGACGATCTCGTAGCCTCGTCCGGCAAGTTCGGCCGCCACTTCGACATTGCGCCAGCTGCAGAGATAACTCTTGTCCTTGTCGATCCTGTCGCCATGCGCCGCCTCTTCCCAGCCGCCGGTCACGCAGCCCTTCGAAGCGAGGAACGCCTGGACGCGCTCCAGGAATTCGGCCTGCAGGATGGCTGCGCCGGAGCCGTGAATATCGTCGGCCCCATGCGTATTGGTGATGACGTTCAGGCGCTTGGCATGGGCATCGGCAACTTCGTCTCCGGCCAGCGCGCGCAGGCGGGCCAAGGCTTCCGGCGATCCCGACCAGGCGCCGAGCGGCACTTCATCGGCACCGATATGGATCGTCTTGAACGGGAAGAGCTCGATCAATTCGGAGAGGATGGTCTCGACCACCTCATAGGTCTTTTCCCGCGCCGGGTTGATGCAGTTGTCCGGAAAGCCCTGAACCGAATAGTAGCTGCCGACTTCGTTCGGATCGCGAAGCTCGGGGATCGCCTGCTGCATGGCATAGCAATGGCCGGGCATATCGATCTCGGGCAGGATCTCGATGCCGAAGCCCTTGGCATAGGCGACGATCTCGCGCACCGCCGCCTTGGTATAATAACCGCCGGTGCGCGCGGGGCTGGAGCCGAGAAGCGGCGGTAGCGGCAGGCCGTGGCCGCGCCATGCGCCGATCTCCGTCAACGCCGGATAGGCATCGATCTCGACACGCCAGGACTCGTCGTCCGACAGGTGCCAATGGAAGCGGTTGAGCTTGTTCCAGGCAAGCACCGCCATCAGTTTCTTGATTTCGGCCGTGCCGTAGAACTGGCGGGAGACATCGAGATGCAGGCCGCGCCAGCTCATGGATGGCTCGTCGGCGATCTCGCCTGCGGCCGGGAAATGGAAAGCCTGTGGATGCAGCCGCGCGCCGCGCCAGATCTGGCCGAGGGTCACGAGGCCATAGACAAAACCGGTCTGCGTGCTTGCCTCGACCGCGATCGCCTGCGGCGAGAAGGCCAGCCTGTAGGCTTCCGGGCCAAGGCCCGCGGCAGGCCGCAGCTCTACCGGCACGGCGCCCTCGGCTTCCGGACGCACGAGGCCCTCGGCAGCGAAGAGATGCTCGACGAGAGCGGTGAAACTTTCAGCCGCGGCCTGAGCTTCCGGCGTGCTCGCTTTCAGCGCAAAGCCAGCCGGCAACGGCCGCCGCGAGGAAACCGCGACATGGTTCGGCCATGGAATGATCGATAGCGGCACAGGCGGGTGGGCCGGCACTGGATAAATCTCGGCGCCGCGCTTCAGCGGCGCGTTGCTCGACGACGTGCGCGTCGGTTCAGCGGCGAGCGATACGGCGGTTCCATCGGGAAGCGCAAGATAGGCGCTGGTGGCGCCGTCGGTCCAGTGCCGGAACGGCCAGCTCAGGGCATGAACCGTGATGGTCCAGGTCTCTCCTCCTGCCAGCACGAAACTTTCCGGCGGCTGGAATTCCGTAAAGTTGGACAACCGCTTCGTGACCGTCGCACCCTCGACGATACCGGCCGGGTCGACGCGGCCGGGGCCACTGACACAGAGCGAAAAGCCCGAAAGCGCCTCCGGGGACAGGTTCTTCAACCGCAGGACATAGGAAAATTCCTTGCCGTCGGCTGGCGGGTTCCAAGTGGTTTCAAGCCGCAGAGCCAGGGATCGCGGTGTGGACATGAGCATTCTCTCTTCCTGAAGGGATCGTTCAAAGCTTGAGCATGCCGGCATAAATGCCGGGCGCGGAATTGGGAATCATTATGGCGCCTACCGTCTTCTCGTAGAATTCCGAGGGGCCGACATCGCCGATGACGGTATAGGCGTAACCCATCGCCTTCTGATCGTTGAGGCAGGCAAAGAGCAGCGCACGGCCGATGCCGAGACCGCGCACGCTTTCGTCGACGCCGGTCGGGCCGAAGAAGCCGCGCGCCGTCGCCTCATGGCAGGCAAAGCCGACAAGCTCCCGGTTGCGCGTGGCGATGAAGCAGGTCGGCGGTTGGCGGGTCATCGCCACCGTCGTCTCGCTTGCCCAGCCCTGGCTGAAATGTTCAGCCACCCAGCCGGTGATGAGCCTCAGCTCGGGCGGCAGCGCACGCCGGACGGTAACGCCGGCCTTCGCCATTCGTTCGGGTGACTGCGTGTCTGCCGGCAGGGTCGATAGATTGACGAGGTAATCCAAGACAAGAATCCTTCTAGTTCGATGCGACGAGCGCACGCACGAAATGATTGGGGCCGACCTGCTCGACCTTGGTCGAGACCGGCCGGCTGAGCGAGCGGATCCTCTCCGCCTGCTCGAGGAAGCGGGCGCTGCCACCGGTCACGAACCTGCGGCCGCCATCCGGCACCGCCGACAGCAAAAGCTGCGTGTAGGGATGCTTCGGACCGGCGAGGACGGCAGTGCTCTCACCCCATTCGACCATCTGTCCGGCGAACATCACCACGATCTCCTCCGCGACATGGGCGGCCGTCGCGATATCATGGGTAATGTAGAGCATGGCGAGATCGTTTTCCCGTTTTACCCGCGCCAGCAGATCGAGAATGTCCTTGCGGATCGACACATCGAGCATCGAGGTCGGCTCGTCCGCGACCAGCACGCTCGGTGCGACCGCGAGAGCACGCGCGATGTTGACGCGCTGCCGCTGGCCGCCGGACAGTTCATGCGGAAACTTCTGGCGCGTCACCGAAGGATCGAGCCCGACGCTTTCGAGCAGCTTCGATATGTCATCGTCCCGCTCGGCTTTCGGCTTGTCCTGCCCATGCAGCTGCAGCGGCCGGGCGATGTGGTGATTGATGGTGAAGGCCGGGTTGAGCGAGGAGAACGGGTCCTGAAAGACCATCTGGACGTCCTTGCGATACATCCGCTCTTCCCTGCCCGAACCGCGTGCCGTACGATCTTGGCCGCGAAAAAGGAGCCTTCCGGCCGTCGGTTTGTCAAGTCTGGCGATGATGCGGGCGCATGTCGTCTTGCCGCAGCCGGATTCGCCGACCAATGCCAGCGCCTTTCCTGCAAAGAGGGAGAAGGAGACGCTCTTCAAGGCATGCACTGTGCCGAAGTGGCGTTGGATATCATCCAGCCGGATGACGGGTTCTGCAGTCACAGCCTGTATCTGCGGTTTCATGCGAAAACTCCGGAAGGGTGAGTGCTGGCCGGAAGCTGCGGGATGGCGTTCCAGAGCTTGCGCGTGTAATCATGAACGGGCGACTGGCTGACCTGGGCGACATCGCCGACCTCGACCAGCTCTCCCTTCAGCATGATGCCGATGCGGTGGCAAAGCTGCGCCATCAGATGCAGGTCGTGGGTGATGAAGAGCACCGAGAAGCCGTAGGTCTGCTGCAGGTCGAGCACCTGCTCCAGGATCTCCCGCTGCACGACGACATCGAGAGCCGTCGTCGGCTCGTCCATGATGATGAGTTCGGGACGCAGCGCCAGGCAGATGGCAATGACGATGCGCTGGCGCATGCCGCCGGAAAACTGATGCGGATAGTCGCTAACGCGGTGCGGGGGGATGCCCACCAGCTTGAACATCTCTTCGGCACGCGCTCGCGATTCCTGACGCGAGCATCCGGTATGGCGATGCAGGACATCGTGAAACTGCGCCTCCACCCGCATCAGCGGATTGAGCGAATTCATGGCGCTCTGGAACACCATGCCGATGCGCTTCCAGCGGATCCTCTGCAACTCGCTTTCCGGCATTTTCAGCAGATCCTTGCCATCCAGGCGGATGCTTCCGCCGCTGATCCAGGCCGGAGCCTTGGAAAGCCGCGTGATCGCATAGGCGATCGTGCTCTTGCCACAGCCGGATTCGCCGGCAAGACCGAAGATTTCACCGCGGCCGATATTGAAGGACACGTCCTTCACTGCCCGGAAATCGCCCTTATCGAGCAGATAATCAATGTTGAGGTGTTCGATCTCAAGCAGGTTGTCGCTCATTGGCCTGACCTCATCATCCGATTGCGGGCGCGTGTCAGGCGGAACCAGCGGGTCAAGGCCGGGCCGGAACGCAATTGCGGATTGGCAATTTCGTCGAAGGTGAAGTTGATCAGCGCCAGTCCAAGGCCCGTCAGCGCGATGCCGATGGCCGGCACGCCGATATCCCACCAGGCGCCGACCATGATGGCCGAGGCATTCTGGGCGTTGTAGAGCATGGTGCCCCAAGTGACCTTCAGCGGATCGCCAAAGCCGAGATATTCAAGCGTGGTCTGGGCGACGATCGCGTAGATGATGCTGCCGACCAGATTGATGCCGATGAGCGGCGTCAGGTTCGGCAGGATCTCGACGAAGATGATGCGCCAGGCCGGCTCGCCGATCATCTTGGCGGCGGTGACGAAATCGCGGTTGCGCAGCGCCATCGTCTGCGACCGCGTCATGCGCGCGCCCCACGGCCAGGACGTCAAGGCAATGATGGTCATGATCGTCATCGGCCCAACCGTGCCCGCGAAGGAGGCAAGCAGGATGAGCAACGGCATGTTCGGGATGACCAGCACGGCGTTGGTGGCCAGATCGAGCGCGGCGTCGGTTTTGCCGCCGGCATAACCGGCGATCAGGCCGATGGCCGTGCCGATCACGGTGATCGCGATGCCCGTGGCAAAACCGACGGAAAGCGAGCTCCTCGCCCCCCAAACGAATTGCTTATAGACGTCACGGCCCATCTTGGTGGTGCCGAAAACGTGCTCGACGGATGGCGGCTGATGCGAGCGTCCCACGCGGGCGCCGGGTTCGCCCGGAGCGATGATCGGCGCGAAGATCGCCATCAGGCACAGGGCGGCGACGATGACGAAGCCGACGAGCGCCTTCTTCTGACTGAAGATGGATCGAAGCGAAAAACTCATCGACCGGCCTCCCTCAATCGCGGATCGACGAGGCCGTAGATGATGTCGACGAGGAAATTGGCGCCAAGGGTCGCCAGCGTCATCAGCAGCAACTGGCCCTGGATGACGGGATAGTCGCGCGCCACGCTGGCGGTAAACAGCGTCAGGCCAAGACCCGGATAGTTGAAAACGATCTCCGTGACGATCGAGCCGCCGAACACGGCGCCAAGCATCAGCGCCAGATTGGTGAGGACCGGCAGCAGCGCGTTACGAGCGCCGTAGCCGAACATGACGGCAAGGTTGCTGAGCCCCTTGGCACGCCCCATCGTCACGTAATCCTCTCCTAGCACGACGATCATCGACGATCGCATCGTCGTCTGGAATTCGCCGATCAGAAACGGAGACAGGGTCAGCACCGGCAGGATCGCATGCATGAACACGCTGCCGAAGAAGGTGAAGTTGAAGCCCGGATCGAGATTGGGGTCATAGGCATATCCCACCGGAAACCAGCGCAGCGATACCGCAAAGACGAACAAGGTCGTGAGCGCGACGATGACGGGCGGTATCGAGAACAGGATCACGGCAAAGGGCGATACGATCGTGTCGAACCGCCCGCCGCGCCTCCAGGCTGCAATCGCGCCGAGCACGACGCCGACGCACAGCGAAAAGATGATCGCGGTGACGACCAGGAAGACGGTCCACAGTGTGGCGCGGCTCAACACCTGGACCACCGTCTGAGGATAATATTTGACCGAAACGCCCAGATCGAAGGTGGCGAGCCCTTTGAGATAGTCGAGGAATTGCATCGCGATCGGCTGATCGATCTCGCCGAAACGGGCCTTGATCGCCTCCACGGCCGCGGGTGTGGCCCGCGGCCCCAGCTGGGCGACCATGGCGTCGACGGGGCTCCCCGGCATAAGCCGGGGAAGAATGAAGTTCACGACGATCGCGAAGGCCAGGGCCACCGCATAGACGCCGAGGCGCCGGCTTGAAACACGCATCTCTGCTTCCTTCGCTGTGGCCTATTGGACCGGCTTCAGGCGCAGCAGATGCATGAGACGCATGCGGTTGTTGTCGTGGTTTTCCGGGTTCATCACCGGATCTTTATCCGTGACCCAGCCGGTAAACCGCTTGCTGGAGTACTGATACCAGGTCGGACCGTTGAAGACCGGCACGACCGGGAAATCGTCGGCGATGAGCACCTGAATATCGTTGAAGATCTTCCTGTGTTCGTCATCGGAAGACGATTTCAGATATTGGTCGAAAAGCGCGTCGAGCTTCGGGTTGGAATAGCGCGGCGCTGAGACCGTGAGTTTGCCGGCATAAGCCGTCGACAGGCTCTGATAGTAGCCCTGGAATGGTGTGGCGCTGTCGGCGCGCGAGTTCATGACGACATCGAAGCTGCCATCGAGAAGCTGCTTGCGCCACTGCTCGTATTCCGGCGTTGCGACCGATGCATTGATGCCGGACGCGCGCAGCCCTTCGACGGCGATCTGCACGGCATCGATCCAGTCGGTCCAGCCGTTCGGCACGATGATGGCGAAGGTGATCGGCTTGCCGCTCGGCGTGGTGCGGAAGCCATCGGCACCCTTCTTGTAGCCGGCATCATCGAGGATCTTGTTCGCCTTGTCGGTATCGAATCCCATGAAGGCGTCCTTGTCGCCTTCGGCAGCCTTGTTACTCCAGCTTTCAAAGCGCGGCGGCAGGCCGCTGGCATGCAGGTTGACGACCGGATAGCCGAAGCCGGCGATATCGACCATCGACTTGCGATCCATTGCCAGGCTGAAGGCGTGGCGGAAATTGAGATCCTTGAACGCTTCGAGATTGCCGGCATTCGAAGACTTGAAGTTCATCTGGAAGGCCACGGTTTCCGCCGGCGGCTGCCAATATCCGTTGTGCTCGGGGTCGAGCGCGACGAAGGTTTTGTCGATCTGCGGCAGGAACGAGCCGATCCAGTCGACAGTGCCTTCCGGCAGCAGCGCCAGCATCTGGTCGTTGCCCGAAATCTGCGGCAGGCGCAGGCAATCGACATGCAGCGATGCGGCATCCCAGTAGTTCGGATTGCGGCACTGCTCGTAGACCTGCGGCGTGAAGCGGCGCACCTCGGTCATCGGACCGGAGCCGACAGGCTTTTCGTTCTTGAAGGCGACCGGATCGGCAACGTCCTTCCAGATGTGCTCGGGCACGACGGCGAGATCGGCGAGCGATTCCGGGAATTCGGAATTTACGGCCTTGAGGTTGATCTTCACCTGTGTCGGCGTCGGCGCTTCGACGGAGGCGACCGTCTGGCCGACACCGACCGTATCGACGGCCGGATTTTTCAGCATCAGGTCGATCGTGTACTTCACGTCGGCCGAGGTCAGCGGCTGTCCATCGGACCACTTCACACCGGGACGGAGATCATAGGTAATCGACAAAAGATCGTCGGAAAACTTGTAGTTCGTCGCCAGACGCCAGACCGGCTTGCCGCCATCACTGGCGTTGAAGATGACCAGTGGCTCATAAATGAAATCCATCGTGCTCTGGCGGCGACCAGCCAGATCGAAAGGATTGAAGTTGCTGACCCAGCTGGTCTGTTCCTCGATATGCATCGTCAGAATGGCCTCGGCCGCCGACGCAATGCCGGAGCCGAGAGCCAGCGAAGCGCCCAGGGCCGCTGCCGCCCAGGACGTTCGATGGAAGAGATCGCGCAATGTTCTTTTCTTCGTTCCCATTTTATCGTTCCCTCTCGTTGTTTTCGAGTAGTCAATCAAATTGATTTAATCGTGAGTTTCGAGACTCGTCAATCGCTGATTGGAAATCAACAAGGATGGTTTTCGCATTTGAAGAAGAGGGAATCGGGCACGCGGGAGCCTGCCGCGGCCGGATTGGGAAGCGGATGAGTGCCCCGTCCACGCAGGCCGTCCGCAATGACGGAAACAAAGCGGCGAGGCGCCTGCGCCGACTGATGATAGTGGGAAAAAAGCGTAAGAGCGATTGTTAGAAATAGGCCCGATGCCGGCCCATGGCGGCATCGGAACCTTGAGCTTCAGGCGGACCGGAAACGGCCAACCGATGCGCCCGCTCAGTCGAGCGGCTTATAGGCAACCACGTCCATCTCGACCTTCACATCGACCATCATTGGTGACTGGACGGTCGAACGCGCCGGCGGGTGATCGATGAAATGCTTTTCGAACACTGCATTGAAGCTCGAAAAATCGCGCGCATCGTCCAGCCAGACATTGACCTTCACCACATGCTCGAGCGTGCAATCGGCAAGGGCAAGAACATCCTTGATATTGGCGATGACCTGTTCGGTCTGCGCCACGATATTGCCGGTGACGATCTCGCCGTTGATGGTCGGGACCTGGCCAGAGACATAAACAAAATCGCCGGCCCTGACAGCCTTGGCAAAGGGGCGGCGCTGGCCGCCGGCCTGGTTGTCGGCGACATCGAAACGGATCAGCTTGTTCTTGCTCATGATATGCTCGGTCTCTCTCTGTTGTTGAAAGCCGCAGTCGCCATGGCTTCATCGTAAAGAGGCCCAAGCGCTCGACTCCCCTGACATCTTCATTATCCGCCGCAGCGTCGCCACGCCAGATCGTATCGACCGTTTCACCGATCGTTGCCGAGCGTTTTCACCGCGACCTCAACCGATACCTTAATTCGAGCATCGATCGAAATCGCGGTGGTTTCAAAAGGTTATGAAAGAATCCTGAAATCCTCTACCGTTTGTGATGAACGGCCTGCAAGCCATAGACGGGCGTCGGAATACCTTCCATCCGCGCCTTCAATTGCAGGGAAAGATACTGGGAATAGTGCCGCGACTGATGCAGATTGCCGCCGTGGAACCACAATGCTTCCTGCTGCGTCGGCTTCCACATATTGCGCTGTTCGCCTTCCCAGGGGCCGGGGTCCTTGGGTGTATCGGAGCCCAATCCCCAAACCTTGCCGACCTTGTCGGCCGTCTCCTGGTCGATCAGGTCGGCGACCCAGCCATTCATCGAACCATAGCCCGTGGCATAGACGATGACATCCGCCGGAATCTCCTTCCCGTTGTCGAGCTTCACGGAATTTTCCGTGATCTCGGCAACCTGACCTGCCGCGAGCTTGACCTTGCCATCGATGATGAGCTGGGAGGCGCCGATGTCGATATAATAGCCCGAACCGCGCCGCAGATATTTCATGAACAGGCCGGAACCGTCCGCGCCCCAATCCAATTGGAAGCCGGCTTTTTCCAAAGCCGCATAAAAATCGGCGTCGCGTTCGCGCATCTGGTTATACAGCGGAATCTGGAACTCGTGCATGATCCTGTATGGCAGCGAGGCAAAGATCAGGTCGGCCTTTGCCGTGGTCACGCCGTTTGCCAGCGCCTGCTCCGAATAGAGCGCACCGAGCCCGATATCCATCAGCGTATTGGACCGCACGATATGCGTGGTCGACCGCTGGATCATCGTCACATCCACACCGGCCTCATACAGAGCGGCGCAGATATCGTGAGCCGAGTTGTTCGAGCCGATGACCACCACCTTCTTTCCCTTGTAGCCATCCGGCCCAGGATGCTGGGAGGAATGGTGCTGCTCTCCCTTGAAATTCTCACGACCCTTGAAATCGGGAATGTTGGCCTTGCCGGACATGCCGGTGGCGAAGACGAGCTGCTTCGGCCGGAGAGTGACCTCCTCGCCATCGCGATCGACCACAACGGTCCATTCCTTTGCCGACTCGTCCCATTTTGCCGACTTGGCCGTGGACCGGGTCCAGTAGTTCAGCTCCATGACCTTCGTATAGAATTCCAGCCAGTCGCCGATCTTGTCCTTCGGTGCGAAGACGGGCCAATTCTTCGGGAAGTCGATGTAAGGCAGGTGATCGTACCAGACGGGATCGTGCAGGCAGAGCGACTTGTAGCGTTTGCGCCAGGAATCGCCCGGCCTGTCGTTCTTTTCGAGGATAATGGTGGAAACGCCGAGCTGGCGCAGCCTCGCGCCGAGGGCGATGCCGCCCTGCCCGCCGCCGATGATGACGACATAAGGCTGCTTTTCGTAGCCGAGCGTGCGGGCTTCGTCCTCACGCTCCTCCTTCCATGTCTTGGCGCCCATATTCTGGCCATGCTTGGCACCGAGCGGCCGCGTGAAGCCGGCCTTTTCCTCATGTCCCTTCAATTCGACCAGGGCTGTCAGCAGGGTCCAGATCAGACCGTTCTTGAAGCGGATGAGGCCATAGCCGCGGCCGACGCCGGTTTCGAACGAGATCCAGCTCTCGAGCACGCCATCCGCCTCCGTCGCCTCCTCGCCGGCTGCGACGCGGAAGTTGGATGGCTTCGTGCCGGCAAGCTGGGCCTGCAGCATGTCGCGGACCTGATCGCGCCCTTCGACCGTCTTGATGTTCCAGGTAAAGGCGACGAGATCGCGCCAGTAGCATTCCTCCGCAAACATGGACACGGCCCCGTCGATGTGGCCGGCGGCAAGCGCGTCGCTGAATTTATCGAGAAGTGCCTGAATACGGGTGGTCGGGGTTTTATCGAGCATTTCATCTCCTCCTGCTCTTTGAAGATTTTCGGAGCGGCTCCTCGACCGCTCCATGGGTCGGCGGTTATCGCGACAGATCGATCAATATCTTGAGGTGCTTGCCGGCGGGATCGAGCAGCTGGTCGAAGCCTCCGGTAACGGCGTCGCCGAGCGACACGAACTTGGTGACGATCCGCAGGGCCGGAATCTGGCCGCTGGCAATCAGTCTGGCGACACGCGGCCAGTAATGGGTCGGATAGGCCCAGGAGCCGCGGATATCGATATCCTTGAAGGTGACGTCGAACCAGTTCAGCGGGTTCTCATGGGGATGCAACCCGGTCTGGACGACGACGCCCTGCTTGCGCACGGCATCGGCGCAATTCTTCAGGGCGTGCTCGTTGCCGACGCACTCGATGGCGATATCGCAACCGACACCACCTTCCGTCTCGCTGCGGATGACCTCTCCGACGTTCGCCGATCGCGGATTTATGGTTCGAACGTCCTTGAGCGCTTCTCTTGCGAGCGCCAGCCGCGTGTCGTTGAGATCGGACATGAAGATCTGCGTCGCGCCGGCCGCGCGCGCCGCCATCGCCGTCAGGATGCCGATCGGCCCTGCCCCGGTGATGAGCACGCTGTTGCCTGCCGTCACACCTGCCCTGTCGCAGGCATAGACGGCGACGGCGGTTGGCTCGATGAGAGCGGCTTCCTCGTCGCTCAGGCTCTCGGGGATAGGCTGCACGTTGTAATCGTTGAGCAGCGCCGCCTCCGCCATGCCGCCCGACTGCCACGACAGGCCGGCCAGCGCGAGCTGCGAACTCAAGTGAAACAAGCCGCGGTCGGCATAATAGTCACCCTCACGCGGCATGATGAGCGGCTGAACCGAGACGCGATCGCCGACCTTCACATGGCTGACACCCTCGCCTACGGCCTTCACCACCCCGCCGAATTCGTGGCCGAGAACCTGCCGCCCATGCGCCTTGGTAAAGGGATGCGGCTCCTTCGGCACGAAGATCGGGCCATAGGCATATTCATGCAGATCGGTGCCGCAAATGCCGCAAAAGCGATTTTTGATCAGCACCTGACCGGGGCCTGGTTCGGCCGGTTGTGGAATATCCTCGACACGCAAATCCTTGGCGGCATGGAAGCGGAGAGCTTTCATTCCTGTTTCCTCCTCGTTTGCTCTTGCAACGAGAAGACAGCAAGCGGCATGCCAGATCGCGGCAGAACAGGAAATGCCGATTTTTCAAAAGCTTGCATTTCGGCCCGAGGCCCAGGCCGCGAACATGCAACACTCTTGCCGCAACAGGTGTTGCAATGAATGCGTCAGTTGAGGCGCTTCAGCCGGCGATGGATCGTGGAGCGATTGACGCCGAGCTTGCGGGCAAGCGCCGAAACGTTGTTGCCGCATTCGTCGAGCGCCCTGCGGAGATCGGCCGCAGGCTCGCCGCTTCGCAGTGCCTCGTCATCGCAGAGCGTTTCCGGCAGGCACTCCATGGTGATGACGCCGCTTTCCGAAAGCGCGGCGGCGACACGCAACGCATTGGAGAGTTCGCGGATATTCCCTGGCCAGCCATGGCGCAGCAGAGCCGCGCGGGCAGATGCATCCAGCCGATAGAAGTGTCCATTGTCCCGACCGATGCGCTGCAAAAGATGGTCGATCATGGCCGAAAGATCCTGCCGCGCGCGCAATGGCGGCAGCGCCAGGGTGACGGCATTCAGCCGATAATAAAGATCCTGCCGGAATTGCCCGAGCGCGACCAGTTCCGCCAGATCCCGATGCGAGGCCGACAGGAGGCGCAGATGCACCGGCCGCGCCTTCAATGCCCCGACGGGCAGGACCTCGTTTTCCGAAAGGACGCGCAGCAGCCGGCTTTGCAGCGCAAGCGGCATGTCGCCGATTTCATCGAGGAACAAGGTGCCGCCGTCGGCCTCTTCGATAAGGCCGCGCTTGCCTTTCTGGTTGGCGCCGGTAAAGGCGCCGGGGGCATAGCCGAACAATTCCGATTCCATCAGCTGCTCGGGGATCGCGGCGCAATTGACCGCAACGAATTTTCCGGCGGCGTCGCCGCTGTCGTGGATCGCGCGCGCCAGATATTCCTTGCCGCTGCCCGTTTCCCCCTGGATCAGGATCGGAATGCCCCGTCCGGCGAGTTTGGCGGCTCGCGCCTGCAGGCGCTCCATGGCCGGATCGCCGAAGCTGAGATCCTTGAAGGGGCTGCGAATTTTCGCAACGTCAGCGCTCGGCACGCGACGAAAGCCCGCAGCCGGCGCGATGGCGCTGGCAAAGACGGCCAGACCGCTCTTCGCCTTGAGAAGCCTGTCGCCGTTCGGTTGTCCCCGCATCAAAAGGGGAAGATCGTCGAGCTCGATATCGAAGAAGCTGTCGATCGGCTGACCGATGAACCGGCGGGTCACGATCCCGTGCATGTTCATCGCGCGGGCCAGTGCCCCGAAGCCGCCATGCGTCATGCCGGTAATGCGGCCGCTGCCGTCGAGCGCGATCGCCGCGTCCGGATCGACATCGAGAAATTCGGGCGAGCGCGCCAGCCGCAATACCCAGTCGTTGCGCGTGCGCGTCATCAGGTTGGCAAGCTCGATGCGGCGGGCGGTCGATGCGACAAGATGTGCGGCAAGCTGCTGACTGGCCTTTGCCGTCGGCGAGCGAAGCTGCGAGATATCGAGCACCGCCGTCAGATCGCCGAGCGTATCGAAGATCGGCGCTGCCGTGCAGGTCAACCCTATATGGCTGGTGTCGAAATGGTCGTCCTGATGGATGATGACCGGCTCGCCCGAGACGATGCAGGCGCCGACGGCGCAGGTTCCCGCCCGGTTCTCCGACCATTCCGAACCAAGATAAAGCCCCGCCTTGCGCAACTGGTTGTCGAAGGTCGGATCGCCCATGAAATCCACGGTCACGCCGCGGGCATCGGACAGGAGCAGCACGTAATTCTGCTCGACGACCTGGCTGAAGAGCCGCTCAAGCCCCGAACGGCCGATGCGGATCAATTCCTCCGCCTGCTCTCGATGCTCGCGAAGCTTGACCTCCGGCACGATATAAGCTTCCTGCGCGGCGGCAGGGTCCAGCCTGTAGTCGTTGAGACACCGCAGCCAAGACTGCACGACAGGCGCATCGCGAGGGCTGGTGGCCCCCATGGCGACACGCTCGATCTCCTTAATGTGCGACAATGTCGACACCATGGATCGCTCCCCCCACCCGTATGGTCGCACATTCGAGGTCCCTCAACAATGTGTCTTTCGATAGAGGAGCGGGCCTTTCGTTCGCGGACGAGCGCCGGAAATGCGCGAGACGTCTTGGCATCGACCGGCGTTTGCGGGGAAAACCGCGTCCATTTATCCGCGCCGCCCTGATTGCCTTTCCATTCCAGAGCCTGCTAAGACAAGACATATTTCGTCATATGATTGGTTGACATTCAGGAGGAGTCGTCATGGCAGAACTCGCGCAATCGCTTGCGTCCATTCGCATCCCCGATCTGGCCGGAAAGCGTGTGCTGATAACAGGCGCCTCGACCGGCATCGGCGCCGCCGTCGCGCGCGCCTTTGCGGCGCAGGGCATGAAGATCGGCCTGCACTTCAATGCGAGCCGCGAGCCGGCCGAAAAGTTGGCGGCGGAGATCAAGGCCGGCGGAGGTACGGTCCATCTCCTTCAGGGCGACGTCTCGCAGGACGGCGAGACCGAGCGCGTCGTCCGCGACGCAGCCGAAGCTCTGGGCGGCCTCGATGGTCTGGTGAACAACGCCGGCGGCATGCTGGGCCGTCTTCCCACCGCCGACATGACGGATGAGCATTACGAGCGGGTGATGAACCTCAATGCCCGCTCCGTACTCGCGGCAACCCGCGCGGCCCATCCCTATCTCAGGCGGCAGGGCGGCTTCGTCATCAACACCACCTCGATCGCCGCGCGCAACGGCGGCGGCAACGGCGCGATCCTCTATGCGGCCTCCAAGGGGTTCGTCTCGACCATTACCCACGGCCACGCCAAGGAATTCGTCAACGACAAGATCCGCGTCAATGCGGTCGCTCCGGGCGTCATCGCGACGCCGTTCCATGAGCGCTATACCAACGACGAGCAAATGGAACTGCAACGCAAAACGATCCCCATGGGTTTTGTCGGCACGCCGGAAGATTGCGTCGGCGCCTACCTGTTCCTCGCCTCTCCGACGCTGTCCGGCTATATCACCGGTCAGATCATCGAGGTCAATGGCGGCCAGTTGATGCCGTGAAATACGGCCGCTGATCGACTTTATGCGCCGGGCAATGCTAATCTGCCCGGCGCGGCGGCTTTCACGTCGCAAAAGATGGAGCGCATGCAAGATGGCAAAGACGCCCATTCACGATGGTATCGAAACGTCCGTGGAACTGACGCATCCGGACCGGATCTACTGGCCCGACGACAAGGTCAGCAAGCAGGACCTTCTCGATTACTACGCCTTGGCCTGGGAGCGAATGAAACCCTTCGTCGCCAATCGCCCCCTCGCCCTACTGCGCTGCCCCGACGGCATCGATGGGCCGCGCTTTTTCCAGAAACATGCCTGGAAAGGCATCAATCCGCACATCGAGGAAATTGCCGACCCGGAAGACAAGGATGCCGCGAAATTCCTGAAGATCGAGGATTTTGACGGTCTTGCCGCTCTTGTCCAATCGGCGGCGCTCGAAATTCATCCCTGGGGCACGACCACGGATCATTGGGAAATGCCCGACATGCTCATCATGGACCTCGATCCCGGCGAAGATGTCGCCTGGAGCAAGGTCGTCACCGCGGCAAGGGAAATAAGGGACCGGCTTTCAAGGCAGGGACTGATCTCCTTCGTCAAGACATCCGGCGGCAAGGGCCTGCATGTCGTTGCCTCGCTGAAGCCGCAGGCGAACTGGTCGCAAGTGAAGGATGCGGCCGAAGCCGTCGCCCATGCCATGAGCGCCGATAGTCCGGAGACATATTTGTCGGTTGCCAGCAAGGCGAAGCGGCCGGGCCACATCTTCGTCGATTACCTGCGCAATGGTCGCGGCAATACCGCCGTTGCGCCTTATTCGTCGCGCGCCAGAAAAGGAGCACCGGTTTCGATGCCGGTCGGCTGGGAAGAGTTGGATGGCAAGATCGGACCGGCTTCTTTCTCCGTCGGAAACGCCGCCTCTCGTCTCAAGGCCAGCGCCGATCCCTGGGCCGACTTCTTCAAGGCAGCATCGCCGCTGAAAACCTGACGCTACACCTTGTTGCTACACGAGGAACGGGATCAGCGCCGGCGTGCTCGCCTTGTAGTCGGCATAGTCGCTGCCGAATGTCTCGCTCATCCAGCTTTCCTCGATACGCACACGCCGCAGCACGGCATAGAGCATGGCAACGATCGCAAGGGCCGCGGCGATATTGCCCCGCGCAATCGCCGAGCCGATAATGGCGAGCATCAGCCCGGAATAGATCGGATGCCGGACAAGCGCATAGGGACCGGACCGGATGAGCGCATGATCCTCCTTCAGCGTAATCACGCCGCTCCAGTTGCGACCAAGATGATATCGCGCCCAGATGGCGAAGAGGAGACCGGCCACCGTCAAAGCCGCGCCGATCCCATAAGAGATCAGGTCATGCGGGACGATGCGAAGCCCCAGAGGGCCCAGCCAGGAGGGGCGGACCGCCAGAAGGATGGCGCCGATCCAGATCGGGATGGTATTGCCGAGCCTCGACAGCGGCTCCTCCTGCCGCACGCTTTTCTTGACGCCCAATGAGGCAAAAAACCAGATCATCGCCCAGATGATCCAGCATGCAGGGATGAACAGATCCAGCAGCATCGCTCACGCCATATCTCTATCCAGTTCCGGGTAATGCCGGAAAATGCCGTCCTCATTGAAGGGAATGCGGCGATCGGATCGAAGATAGCGGGCAATATTGGGTCGTTTCATGACGGCGGCATGCAGCGCGGTCAGATGCGGATAGCGGCGGTCCAGATGGGCGGTGGCGCGCGGAAAGGCATAGCGCAATCCTTCGTAGACCTGGAACAGCGAAAGGTCGACATAAGTCAATCCGTCCCCGAAGATATGGGCTGGCCCGTGCGGATTCTGCTGGAGGACGCGCTCGAAGTAGCCGAGGAATTTCGGGATGCGGTTTTCGACGAACTCGGCCGCGCGGGCTTTGGCCTCTTCCTTCTGATCCTTGTAATATTTCGATGTGGCGATGGGATGGTGGGTGTCGTGAACCTCGGCGACGAGATCGGTGATCGTCAGTTGCAGGCCGTTCAGGACATGACGTTGGCCTTCCTCCTTTGGAGCCAGTCCGAGCGTCGGCCCCAAATACATCAGGATATTCGCCACATGCGGAATGATCAGACTGCCGTCCTTCAGAAACGGCGGAGCGAAGGGCATGTTGAAGTCCGATTTTCCGTCCATGATGGCCATCATCGCGGGCGTTCCCTGCCCCTTGCCGACCGGGCCGCGGCAGACATCGACATAGGCGGCATCGGCCTCCTCCAACGCCAGCCGGACGAATTCGCCACGCCCCTGGATACCATCCCAGTAATAGAGCTCATAGGACATTCGGCTTTCCCTCCCGCGGGTGAAATAGGTTCAAAGGCCAGGATCGATGCGCAATCTGCACGCAATCCCCGTTAGCCTCTTTCGCGATCGTCTGCTTGCATTGCCGGCCCAGCGTAAGAGATCGAGCCTGCGATGACCACCCATGGCAACGCATTCTTCGGCGGCACGAGATCACGAATGAGAGCGATGCTCGTGCCGCTTGCGCGTTGCCGCGGCTTTCTTCGCGGATGCCGAACGGGCGGATGCAGGCCGGTTCGCCGACGCCTTTCCGCCGATCCTGCCGCCCTTCTCGGATGATTCATGATTTTCCGGATGGCCTCGCCCCGAGCCGGATTTCTTGCCGCCGCCGCTTTCCTTGTTCACGGTCGCCCATGCGCGCCGCTCCGCCTCCCCATGGGAAACCCCGCGGTCCTCATATCCTTCCTCGATATGCTCGGCCTTGCGCTTCTGCTTATCGGTATAAGCGGATTTGTCTCCTCGTGGCATGATCTCTCTCCTCTACGGAACGAGAGACGAACCCATCGTCATGGAAAAGGTTCCGACGTGTGACCGGGAGAATTGCGATCGGCCGGGAGTACCCGGAATCGTGGGTCATGCGGCGGCGTGGCAAGCTGCTTCGCGGAGGCCGGAAAGAACATGCCGACCGAACGATCGACGATCAGCACAAGGATGAAGGCCGCCAGGAGATAGATTGCCGCAAGGAACAGAAGGGATGTCACCGCAGCCCCCTCATGCTGTCGGAAAAGCGCCGGGAACGGCAGGCCGCGAGCATCGCCGCACCCCGTCATCTCCGCATCATCGATATAACAACCGTTCATTGCGAGGCTCCCTTCGCAATAGGTAGCATCGATGTGTGACAGCTATTTCGCGGATCGCGGCCAAATCACCGGAATTGTTGGAATATCCGCCAAGGCTGCGCGGAAGAGGAAGGAGCAACCCGATTTTCCATCGGGCCGATCCATCTCCCTCAAACCTCCTGAAGCAGGCGAGGCTATGCCTTTGCCGCAGCACCTTTCTTCGTGGCTTTCTTTTCCGCCGGTTTGGCGGCCTTCGCGTCGGCGACGGCCACTGAGGCAAGCGCCGGCTTGCTCTTGACTTTAACCTTGGGCTTGACGTCGACCTTGCTGCCGGTCATGGCGCTTTCCTCAAGCGCGATGCGCTCGCCGCTCGCCCGCTCCCAGTGCTCGACATCGCGCCCGGAGGGATACCCCTCCTCCTCCCATATGGCGTATGCCCGCTTTTGGATCCATTCGTCCCGAGATTCCAACATCTGCCGTTCTCCGTTCGCATCATTGAACAAGTTTGATGAACAACGCCCGTTCTTGAAATGCGGGCTTTCACACCTCCCCCGAGCAGCCAAGACGCCATGGCGATGAAAATGCCAAAGCTCTTTTCTTCGGTCTCGACTCTCGAACCGCAGTGGCGCTTCAAACAAAAGACAGAGTTACCGTGGGGGACGGTAGCGAAGCAGCCGAAGCGCACTAAGTATGAAGGCGGCAACAACAGGGTTCAATTAAAAATATCTAATACGATGAGTTTTCGCACCGCTATCGACACCGCCCCGAAGATCGCAAGACAGCGGATTGCAGCTTTTGCGGGCAAAGATATACTTGCGCCATGATCGACCTTCTGGCTGCCCATTGGGGCCAAATTCTCGCTGTCCTGTCCGTCGCCATGGGGGCAGCCGCCGCGATCCACGCGGCAATGACGAAGGAAGATGTGCGGGCGGCAATCGGCTGGGTGGGCGTCGTCATCCTGTCGCCCATCATCGGCGCGCTGCTCTATGCGGTCGCGGGTATCAATCGTATCCGCCGCGCATCGCTCAGCTCGCAGCGCGAGGCGTTTTTCCGCAAGGATGCGAACGGCGAGCTTGCCAGCTTCGATGCCGATGACGAACAGGTGCGGCGGCGCTTCGGCGACCGTTTCGGCTCGATGAAGACGCTCGGCGACCGTGTCGTGCGCTATACGATGAGCACCGGCAACACCATAGAAATGCTGACCAGCGGCGATGTCGCCTATGCGGCGATGAAGGCCGCCATCGACGGCGCCGAGCGCAGTATCCTGATGGAAACCTATATCTTCGATCGGGACCCCATCGGCCTGCGCATCGCCGATTCCCTGATTGCCGCCGCCAAACGCGGCGTCAGCGTGCGCGTGCTGATCGACGCCGTCGGCGCCCGCTATTCGGTGCCGAGCATCATGGGCTATCTGAAGGAAGGGGGCGTTCAGGTCGATGTCTTCAACGGCAACGTCATCATCGGCCTCAGATTGCCCTATGCCAACTTGCGCACCCACCGCAAGATTCTGACCATCGACGGGCGAATCGCCTTTACCGGCGGCATGAACATCCGCCAGGGCTTTACCCGCGAATTCGCACAGGACCACTGTGCCCGCGACATGCATTTCTGCGTGACGGGGCCTGCCGTCGCCGATCTGTTCAACACCTCCGCCGAGGATTGGCGCTTCGCCACGGGCGAAATGCTGAATAGCGAGGAATGGCGGATTGCGGCCCCCTCCAATGAGCCGGGAGCACCGGTCTTCATGCGCGTCGTCGCGTCCGGCCCCGACCGCAGCGTCGAAACCAACCACAAGATGCTGATCGGCGCGCTGTCGGTGGCGCATAAATCGATCCGCATCATGTCGCCCTACTTCCTGCCGGACCGGGAGCTGATCAGTGCGCTGGTCACGGCGGCCCGGCGTGGCGTCGAGGTCGATATCGTCGTGCCGACGGCCAACAACCTCGTGCTGGTGGACCGCGCCATGACGGCCCAGTTCGACCAGATGCTGAAGAACTATTGCCGCATCTGGCGTGCCACGGGGCCGTTCAACCATTCCAAGCTGCTGGCGGTCGACGGAACCTGGGCCTATGTCGGCTCATCCAATCTCGATCCGCGCTCCCTAAGGCTCAATTTCGAGGTGGATCTCGAGGTGCTCGATCGCGGCTTTGCCGGCACGATCGACGCACATATCGGCGCCATCCTGGACACGGCGCACCCCGTCGATCTCGAAAAGCTGCGGGCGCGGCCCTTTGTCGTGCGGCTCATCGAAAAGATTCTCTGGCTAGGCTCGCCCTATCTGTGATCGTCGGCCCCATGAACAATCTGCGTTCGTCGCAGCCTTTTTACATGACAAGCCGGACCATCGCTTTCTATACTCCCCTGCAAGTGCCCGACATGGTCTGATGAAGGAACGGTCGACGGATAGATGCGAAAAAAGAAAGAAAGTCTCCGAGCGAACATTCTGGAAAGCCTGAAGAACCGAAAGAAATCGCACCATAAGCCGGCAGGCAAGCCGGATCGCCCCGAAGGCACATTGATCGCCTCCTATAACGTCCACAAATGCGTCGGCGCCGACCGCCGCTTCGATCCGGAAAGAACCAGCCGCGTCATTCACGAAATCGACGCCGATGTCATCGGCCTGCAGGAGGCCGATACCCGCTTCGGGGAGCGGACCGGCATCCTCGATCTGCGCCGGCTCGAACGCGAGACCGGGCTTATCCCCGTGCCCGTCGCCGGCGTCTCCAAGGCCCACGGCTGGCATGGCAATGTCGTGCTTTTCAAGCAGGGCACGGTGCGCGATGTCCATCAAATCAGCCTGCCGGGACTGGAGCCGCGCGGCGCCCTGATTGCCGAACTGGAATTGGCGCGCGGCGGAAGCCTGCGGATCATCGCGGCGCATCTCGGTCTGCTGCACCGCTCGCGGGCCCAGCAGACACGCCTGATCGTCGACCTGATGAGCGACGGCAGCGAAACGCCGACCATCCTGCTTGGCGATCTCAACGAATGGCGCCTGGGCGACCGCTCGTCCCTCAGCACCTTTCAGAACGCGTTCGGGCCGCTGCCGCCGGCCGTTCCCAGCTTTCCCTCGACACTGCCGCTGCTGGCTCTCGATCGCATCATGGCCAACCGGCGCGGCATGATTTCCGCGGTCCAGGTGCACGACTCGCCGCTGGCCCGCATCGCTTCGGACCACCTGCCTATCAAGGCCGTCGTCAGCCTGGAAACGCTCGACAGCGCCACCATAATGCACTCGCGTACCGCCTAGGGCCGGATGTCATCCGAAAACCGCTTGCATCTTTCGGCATCATGCTCCGGACACCGCTGATATATTTCATGTTGACTCCGCAGACTTACAGGATGACCGCCGGTAGGTCATTTTATAGTCTGTTCGCCGAAACGACTGATCCGGGAGACAATTCATGCTGAAAACTCTGTTGCTGACCGGCGCTGCCGGTGGCGTCGGCCAGGCGCTCAGGCCGCTGCTGTCGCAAATCGCCGAGAAGGTCGTGCTGTCCGACCTCGCGTCCATCGACGACCTGCGTCCGAACGAGCGTTTCGTCGCCTGCGACCTCGCCGATCGCAACGGGGTAGAGGCACTCGTTACCGGCGTCGACGGCATCATCCACCTCGGCGGAGTCTCGGTCGAAAAACCGTTCGACATGATCCTGCAGGGCAATATCGTCGGCCTCTACAATCTCTATGAGGCGGCGCGCGCCGCCGGCAAGCCGCGCATCGTTTTTGCAAGCTCCAATCATGCGATCGGCTTCTATCGCCGGGACGAGCTCATCGACAACAGGGTGCCGACCCGGCCGGATTCGCTTTACGGCGTCTCGAAAGTGTTCGGCGAGGCGGTCGCCAGCCTCTACTTCGACAAGTTCGGCCAGGAAACGCTCTCGGTACGCATCGGTTCCTGCTTCCCCGAGCCGCGGAATACCCGCATGCTCGCCACCTGGTTCAGCGTCAGGGATTTTCTCTCTCTTTGCGGCTGCGCCTTCGATGCCCCGCGGCTCGGACACACGATCGTCTACGGCGTCTCCGACAACGACGAGCAATGGTGGGACAACGGCAATGCCGCATTCCTCGGCTGGAAACCGCGCGACAGCGCCACTCCCTGGCGGGCGGAAATCCTGTCGCGAACGCCGCCGGAGGATCCGAACGATCCGGCAGTCATCTATCAGGGCGGCGGCTTCGCTTCAGCGGCCCATCCGGAAGACTGATCGGCAAGCAGATGCCGGCGCAACGTGATCGTCAGATATCGTTGCGGAACAGTCTCCAGCGGGTGGGCCTGAAGGCGATCCGATTGCGGTCCAGCGTATCCGCCTTGTTCGGAGGCAATTCGATCTCGATGCGTTCATGGCCGGCGCCGATATCGATCTCGAGGTGGCGAGTGCCCGCGACACGCCGGCTTGCGGCAAGCAGACCGGCAATCGCGCCGCCGTCGCCTTCGCAAAGTTCGATGTCGTGCGGACGGAAGTAGAGAAAGGCCTCGCCATCGGGCTCATGCGGCGTGCTCAGCCTCAGGGGTTTGTCCTCGAACCAGATTTCGCCGCTGGCGATACGCACCTTCACGCGATTGGACTGGCCGATGAACCCGTAGACGAAGGGTGAATTCGGTGCGTCATAGATCTCGTCGGGCGTGCCTACCTGCTCGATGGCGCCCTTGTTGAGCACGACCACGCGATCGGCAAGCTCAAGCGCCTCCTCCTGATCGTGTGTTACGAAAACGGTGGTATGGCCGGTCCGGTCATGGATTTCGCGCAGCCACTTGCGCAAATCCTTGCGGACCTGTGCATCGAGAGCGCCGAAGGGTTCGTCGAGAAGCAGCACATTCGGCTCGACCGCCATGGCGCGCGCCAGTGCCACGCGTTGCCGCTGTCCCCCGGAAAGCTGTGCGGGGTAGCGCTTCTCCAGTCCGTTGAGCTGCACCAGCTCCAGCAATTCCATCGCGCGGCGACGAATTTCATCGCGCGGCGGGCGGCGCGACGCCGAGCGGACCTTCAGCCCGAAGGAAATGTTTTCCAGCACCGTCATGTGCCGGAACAACGCGTAGTGCTGAAACACGAAGCCGATATTGCGCTGCTGTACGGTTTTGCGCGAAGCATCATCCTCGCCGAAAAAGATCTTGCCCTCCGTCGGCGTCTCCAACCCGGCAATCAGCCGCAGCAATGTTGTCTTGCCCGAACCGGACGGGCCGAGAAGCGCAATCAGTTCGCTCGAACGAATATCCAGGGAAACATCATGCAATGCGGGAAAGCGGCCGAATTCCTTGCGCAGGTTTTGAACGCGAACTTCCATCGAGAATTCCTTCAATGACGCCGGCTGGCAGCGATCTCTTCGCTATAGCGCATTTCCAGCAGCGTCTTCAGTACAAGGGTGACAAGGGCGAGCAGAGCCAGGAGCGTGGCAACGGCAAAGGCCCCGGAGAAATTATATTCGTTGTAAAGGATCTCGACCTGCAGCGGCATGGTGTTGGTCTCGCCGCGAATATGGCCCGAAACGACCGAAACGGCGCCGAACTCGCCCATGGCGCGGGCATTGCAGAGCAGCACGCCGTAGAGCAGCCCCCATTTGATGTTCGGCAGCGTGACATACCAGAAGGTCTGCCAGCCATTGGCTCCCAGCGAGAGTGCAGCCTCCTCGTCGGCATTGCCCTGCTCCTGCATCAGCGGGATCAGCTCGCGCGCGACGAAGGGAAACGTGACGAACATCGTCGCAAGCACGAGCCCGGGAACTGCAAACAGGATCTGGATGCCGTAGCTTTGCAGCCACGGGCCAAGCAGGCTGTTCGAGCCGAACAGCAGCACGAAGACCAGGCCCGATATCACCGGGGAAACGGAGAACGGCAGATCGATCAGCGTCGTCAGGAAGGCCTTGCCTTTGAATTCGAACTTGGCGATCGCCCACGCCGCAGCAATGCCGCAGACGAGATTGAGCGGCACGCTGATGCCGGCGACAATCAAGGTCAGCCGGATTGCCGCGAACGTATCCTCGTCCACCAGGGCATCGAAGAAAGCTTCGATGCCCTTGCGAAAGGCCTCCACGAAGACGGCAGCCAGAGGCAGCAGCACCATCAGCGTCAGAAACGTGAGCGAAATCGCCACGAAGATAATGCGGGCGGCCCGGCTTTCCGTGATGACGGAATGCTCCGCCGCACCGGCGGCAGAAAGATCATGTGCCATAGCCATACCTCCTTCTGCTCCACGACTGGATGAGGTTGATGATCAGAAGCATGGTGAAGGAAATGAACAGCATCACCGTCGCGATGGCCGTTGCCGCCGCATAATTGTATTCCTCGAGGCGGATGACGATGAGCAGCGGCGCGATTTCCGAGACATAGGGCTTGTTGCCGGCGATGAAGATCACCGAGCCGTATTCGCCGGCGGCACGCGCAAAAGCCAGCGCAAAGCCGGTGAGCGCTGCAGGCGCCAGTCCCGGCAGCAGCACGCGGGTAATGGTCTGGAAACGGGTCGCCCCCAGGGTTGCCGCCGCCTCTTCGACTTCACGGTCGATTTCCTCCATGACCGGTTGCGCGGTTCGCACCACAAACGGCAGGCCGACGAAAATCAGCGCGATGACGATGCCGAGAGGAGTAAAGGCGATCCTTATCCCGAGCGGAGCCAGAAATTGCCCGATCCAGCCGTTCGGCGCATAGAGCGTCGTCAGCGCGATGCCGGCGACCGCCGTCGGCAGCGCGAACGGCAGATCCACCATGGCGTCGATGATGCGCTTGCCGGGAAAGCGGTAGCGCACCAGCACCCAGGCCAGAATGAGGCCGAGCACCGCGTTGACGAGCGCGGCGATGAAGGCGCCGCCGAAGCTCATGCGAAGCGCATAGAGCGTGCGCACGTCGAGGGCCAGGGCCCAGAATTTCGACCAGCCGAGAGCGCTGCTCTTCCACAGCAATCCCGATAGCGGAATGAGAACGATAAGGATGAGCCAGGCCAAGGTAACGCCGAGCGCCAATCCGAAGCCCGGAATGACGCTCGGCTGCCGTAACCGCCACCGTTTGCGGGTTATAGAATGCATTCAGCCTTATTGCCCCGGCTTGTAGACCTGATCGAAGATGCCGCCATCATCGAAGAACTTCGGCTGAGCTTGAGACCAGCCACCGAAATCGTCAATGGTTGCCAGCTTCAATGACGGGAAGCGGGCGATATCCTTGGGATCGGCCGCTTCCGGCTTGATCGGCCGGTAGTAATGCTTGGCCGCGATCTTCTGGCCTTCATCCGAGTACAGATAGTTCAAATAGGCCTCGGCGACCTTGCGCGTGCCCTTTTTGTCGACATTGCCATCGACGACGGCGACCGGCGGATCGGCACGGATCGAAAAAGACGGCGTCACGACTTCAAATTTGTCGGGACCGAGCTCGTCGAGCGAGAGATATGCCTCATTCTCCCAGGCGAGCAGAACATCGCCCAGCCCGCGCTGCACGAACGTCGTCGTCGATCCGCGCGCGCCGGTATCGAGAACCGGCACATGCTTCAGGAGCTGCGTGAGATATTCCTGCGCCTTGGCGTCGTCGCCACCATTGGCCTGCTTGGCCCAGGCCCAGGCCGCCAGAATGTTCCAGCGCGCACCGCCCGATGTCTTCGGGTTCGGCGTGATGACTTCGACGCCGTCCCTGATCAGATCCGGCCAGTCCTTGATGCCCTTGGGGTTGCCCTTGCGCACCAGGAAGACGATGGTCGAAGTGTAGGGAACGGAATTGTTCGGGAACTTGGTCTTCCAGTCGGCGGGGATCTTATGCGTCGCCTTGGCGATCGCGTCGATATCGCCTTCGAGCGCAAGCGTCACGACATCGGCATCCAGACCGTCGATGACCGAACGGGCCTGAGCGCCGGAGCCGCCATGCGAAGCCTTGATATTGATGGTTTCGCCGGTGTCCTTCTTCCATTTCGCCGCAAAGACGGCGTTGAAATCCTTATATAATTCTCGCGTCGGATCGTAGGAAACATTGAGAAGCGTCTTGTCCGCCGCCCAACTCGGCGCAATCGCCGCAACCGAGAAACTGCCGATCAGAACTGCGGTGGCGAGAAGCCGGGAAAGCTTTATCGTCTGCATGGATGCACCCCCTTCGTTTGTCCTTAAACCCTATCAACTTGGTCGTATAAAGTAACGAAGACCGTTCCCGTTTTGAGCAGCTCGGGAGAACAGCATCCCATAGAATCCGGAAAAGTGAAATCACATTCCCGGACAACGTTCCGGGCACGAACTCGCCGTCACCTCATGGTGTCGAACATAAAGACGGAATAGAGTGCATCGGCGCTCTTTGCCTGCCGCATCGCCGTCAGGATATCCTCTGTGCGCAGCCGTCGGGCGATCGCGGCAAGCACGTTGAGATAGTCGCTCCGGCCCTGCTCCCCGAACAGCAGCACGAATGCCCATTCCGTCGGCACATCGTCTATGGCCTCGAAATCGACCGCATGCGCGAAGCGCACCATCAATCCCCGCGGCCTGGTCATGCCTGCAATGGCGGCATGCGGAACCGCAACGCCATTGCCGATCCCGGTCGTGCCGAGTTTTTCGCGCGCCTCCAGGGCCCGCAGAACCGTTCCTTCGTCCACATCGAAGCAACCGGCCGCCTTCGATGACAGCATCTGCAGCGCCCGCCATTTGGTCGGGGCCGACAGACCGATGAAGACGTGTTCGGGAAGGATGATCGTGGAAAGGTCCATGGTCGCACTCAAGGTCGAGCAATCGATAGTTCCGGAATGATTTTCATCGTCGCGGGATCGCGGTCAGGCCACTCGGCGACGGGTTCCCAGCCCTTGGGATCTCAATCGGGCTCACGCAGCCGATAGCCGACACCTGTCTCCGTGGTGATATATTGCGGCTGATCGGGAACCTCTTCGATCTTCTGCCTGAGCTGGCGAACATAGACCCGCAGATACTGCACATCGGCGGCCGGCCCCCAGATCTGCTTCAGAAGAAACTGATGCGTCAGCACCTTGCCGGCATGCTGCGCCAGAACGCGCAGGATATCGTATTCCTTCGGCGAAAGCCTGATCTCCCTGCCATCGACCTTGACGATGCGCTTGACGAGATCGATGGAAAGTCCGCCGGTCTGGAAGATCGCCTTCTCGCCCTGCTGCTGCAAGCGATGGCGCAGCGCCACGCGGATGCGGGCCGCCAGTTCGTTGACGCCGAACGGCTTGGTCACGTAGTCGTCGGCCCCGCTTTCCAGCGCCCTGACGATCCCGGCCTCGTCGGTGCGGCTCGACAGGATGACGACGGGGATCTGCACTCCATCCTCGCGCCATTCCAGCAACAGGTCCTGGCCCGATTTGTCGGGCAGGCCGAGATCGAGCACGATCAGATCGGGCTGGTCCTCATCGACCGATGCCCGGGCCGACGCAGCGCTCTGCGCCTCGTTGACGACGTAGCCCTGCGCGCCGAGGCCGACGCGCAGCAGCTTCCGGATCGGCGGCTCATCGTCCACGACGAGAATCTTGACGGCAGTGGTGTTCATTTCAGTTCATCCAGCTTCGGAATATCTGTCGGTTTCGGCAATCGGATGGTGAAGACGGCCCCCTGCCGATCCGTTCTGTTGCCGGCGGAGATCGTGCCGCCCATGGCCTCGATGAAGCCGCGGCAGATGGAAAGGCCAAGGCCGGTGCCGGCGCGCACCTGGTCTCCCTTGCGCACGCGATAGAAAGTATCGAAGACTCGTTCGAGATCGCCAGGAGGAATCCCCGGCCCCTCGTCCATCACCCTGAACACGACGTTGTCGCTATCCGCCCAGGCTTCCAGGCGAATGGCCGACTCTTCCGGCGCGTACTTGGCGGCATTGTCGAGAAGGTTGAACAGAACCTGCTCGAACAGGACCGGATCGACCTTCACCATGGGCAGGTCCGCAGGCATCTGCACGGCGACGCGATGACGGGCCAAGATCTTGACCGCCCGCCGCAACGCACTGCCGACGATATCGCCGGCATAATGCAGCGCATAGTTCGGCTCCATGGCGCCGGACTCGATCTTGGTCATGTCGAGCAGGTTGGCGATGAAACGGTTGAGACGCTCGGATTCGTCGATGACGGTCGACAAAAGATCGACGCGGTCCTCATGCGGCAGCGTGTCCAGATAATCACGCAGCGTTCCTGCCGCGCCCAGAATGGCGGCAAGCGGCGTTTTCAGGTCGTGCGAGATGGACGTCAGCAGCGCGGAGCGCAGCCGATCCGCCTCGACGGCGAGCTTGGCCCGGTCGACATCGGCCACCAGCTGCACGCGCTCGATGGCGAGCGCCGCCTGATCTGCGAGCGCATCGAGCAGCCGCTGCTGCTCCGGCGTCAGAAGCGGGCCATCGCGGCGATCGCTGTCGAGGCCTATGACGCCGACGGCGGTGCGGCCGGTGCGCAGCGGAACATAGAGGCGCTTGGCGCCCGGCAACGTATCGGCACCGCGGCCGGCAGCATGATTGTGTTCCCAGGCCCAGCGCGCCGCCGCGATGTCTGCATCGTCGAGCGTGTCGTCGGGCGGATAGCCGGCGCGGACCGCGATCGTGCCGTGTTCGGGCAGAAGCAGCACGACCCGCAGCTTCAGCATGGAGGCCAGCTGAAAGGCCGTTGCCCACAATACGTCGTCAAGCGTGCCCGTGCCGGCAAGCTTCTTGGAGAAGAGATAAAGATCTTCCGTCGTTCGCGCGCGCTGGCGTGCCGCCGCCGCCTGACGCTGCACCGTCGCCGTCAGGTTGCTTGCGATCACCGCGACGCCGAGGAAGAAAAAGAAGGCAAGCACGCTTTCCGGATCGCTGATCGTCAGCGTGTAACGCGGCGGCAGAAAGAAGTAGTTGAAGGCAAGCGCACCGAGAAAGCAGGAATAGAGCGCCGGCCGCAGACCCTGCGTTACCGCGCTGGCGAGAACCGCCATCAGGAAGACCAGCGCCAGATTGCGCACGTCCAGCACCTGATCGAGAATGACGCAGAAACCCAGAGCGATGGCGACATAAAGCGTTGCCAGAACGTAGCCGCGCAGCTGGAAAGGCGGCGGCGCGGCCGCGGCCTTGACGCCGCGGCTTGCAGCGCGGCCATCCGCATCGCTGCCGGAAATGACGTGAACGCTGATCTCGCCTGCCTTGCGGATGAGATCGTAGGAAACGGAACGGCGCGACCAATCCCGCCACGACCCGATCTTCGGCGAACCGATGACGATGTGGGTCACATTGTTGCTGGCAGAGTGACGAATCAGCTCCTCCGCCACTTCCCGCCCCGGAATGGTGATGGCCTCGCCGCCAAGCTGCTCGGCGAGCCTCAGCGTTGCGGCAATCGTGTCGCGTTGCGCTTCCGTCAGGCTGATGGAGCGGTTGGTCTCGACATAGACCGCAGCCCAGGGCGCGCGCAGGCGCGAGGCCATGCGTGCCGCATAGCGCACCAGCGAGGCCGAGCGCGGATGATGATCGATGGAGACGAGCACGCGCTCCCCGGCCGCCCACGGCCCCGGGATCGCGTGCGCCTGCATATGCGTCAGGAGCTGGTCGTCGACGCGTTGGGCGGTACGCCGCAGCGCCAGCTCGCGCAGCGCCGTCAGGTTGCCCGGCGTGAAATAATTGGTCAGCGCCCTTTCGGCGGTCTTCGACATATAGACCTTGCCGTCATGCAGCCGCTTGATGAGATCGTCCGGCGTCAGGTCGATAATCTCGACATCGTCGGCAAGATCGATGACGGAATCCGGCACCGTCTCGCGCACGCGGATACGCGTAATCTGCGAGACGACGTCGTTCAGGCTTTCGACGTGCTGGATATTCAGCGTCGTATAAACGTCGATCCCGCGTTCGAGAAGCTCCTTGACGTCGAGATAACGCTTCGGGTGGCGGCTGCCCTGCGCATTGGTATGGGCAAGCTCGTCGACCAGCACCAGCTCGGGCCGGCGCTTCAGGATGGCATCGAGATCCATTTCCTCGAGCGAGCGCCCCTTGTAATCGACATGAGCGCGCGGAATGATCTCGAAGCCATCAAGCAGGGCCTGCGTCTCGCTGCGGCCATGGGTCTCGACGATGCCGACGACGACATCCACGCCATCCGCGATCTTCGCCTTGCCGGACATCAGCATCTCGTAAGTCTTGCCGACTCCGGGCGCCGCACCGAGAAAAATCTTCAGCCGCCCGCGCGTCTCGGCCAGCGCCCTTTCGAGAAGGGCATCGGGCGAAGGTCTGCTTGGTATGTCGCGGCTGTCGTCTGCCATCGGTGGATCGGCTTTCCTGGCAAGGCCGAGACGGCGGCAGCCGCCTCAACCCCTTCAACTTATTGACTCATAGAAGCATCGAGTGCCTGGTTCAATGCCAGCACATTGACCACGGGCTCGCCCAGAACGCCGAGTTCCCTGGGCTCGACGGCGGCGTCGACGAGCGCCCGAACCTTGGCCTCATCCATGTTGCGGGCCTTGGCGACGCGCGGAACCTGAAAATAGGCGTCATCGGGCGAGATGTCCGGATCGAGACCGCTGCCCGACGTCGTGACCATGTCGATCGGAACCGGCATGTCCGGGTTCTGCGCCTGCAGCGTCGCGGCGTCGCCCTTGATGCGGGCGATCAGGCTCGAATTGGTCGGGCCGAGGTTCGAACCCATGGAATTGACCGCATTATAAGGCGCAGCAACCGTTTTGGTTGCGTCGTTCGGGTCCGTTCCGGTCGTCGCCGACGGACGGCCGTGGAAATACCGGTCGCTCGTGAAGCTCTGGCCGATGAGGCTGGAACCGATCACCTTGCCGTCCTTCTCCACCAGGCTGCCGTTCGCCTGATGAGGGAAGAGCGCCTGGGCGACGCCTGTCATGGCAAGTGGATAGGCAAGACCGGCCAGGACGGTCGTGGCGACGATCATGACGATTGCGGGTCTGATTTGTTTGAGCATGAGAGAAACTCCTCAGGCAAGGCCGACGGCGGTGATCGCCAGGTCGATGGCCTTGATGCCGATGAAAGGAACGATGATGCCGCCGAGGCCGTAGATCAGCAGGTTGCGACTGAGCAGCGCGGCCGCGCCGATCGGCCGGTAGCGGACGCCCTTCAGCGACAGCGGGATCAGCGCGACGATGATGAGCGCATTGAAGATGATCGCCGAGAGGATGGCGCTCTGCGGCGTCGCCAGACCCATGATGTTCAGCATCTTCAGCTGCGGATAGAAGGCAATGAACATCGCCGGGATGATGGCGAAATACTTGGCGATATCATTGGCGATGGAGAAGGTCGTCAGAGCGCCGCGGGTCATCAGCAGCTGCTTGCCGATTTCGACGATTTCGATCAGCTTCGTCGGGTCGCTGTCGAGATCGACCATGTTGCCGGCCTCGCGCGCGGCGACCGTGCCGGTGTTCATGGCAACGCCGACGTCAGCTTGGGCGAGCGCCGGGGCGTCGTTCGTGCCGTCGCCGCACATGGCGACGAGCTTGCCCTGCGCCTGCTCCTGGCGCATCAGCGCCAGCTTCATTTCCGGTGTCGCCTGGGCGAGGAAGTCATCGACACCGGCTTCGGCGGCGATGGCTGCCGCCGTCAGCGGATTGTCGCCGGTGATCATCACCGTGCGGATGCCCATGCGGCGCAGCTCGGAAAAGCGTTCGCGGATGCCGCCCTTGACGATGTCCTTGAGATGGATGACGCCGAGCAGGCGGCCGTCGCGGGCAACGGCAAGCGGCGTACCGCCGGCCTTGGCGATCTCGTCGGCGATGGTCTGCAACTCTCGCAGCATCTCGCTCGATGTGCGGGACATGACGGCTGCCCCTTCCGCGTTACCGTTGGCCGCGCCTTCGACATAGGCCACCACGGCATCGACGGCGCCCTTGCGGATCGAGGAGCCCTCGAGGTCGACGCCGCTCATGCGGGTCTGGGCGGTGAAAGGCACGAAGGTTGCCTTCAGGCTCGTCATGTCGCGGCCGCGGATCGCATATTTCTCCTTGGCGAGCACGACGATGGAGCGGCCCTCCGGCGTTTCGTCGGCAAGCGATGCAAGCTGGGCGGCATCGGCGAGATCCTGCTCGCTGATACCCCGTACCGGGCGGAACGCGGTCGCCTGGCGGTTACCGAGGGTGATCGTGCCGGTCTTGTCGAGCAGCAGCGTGTCGACGTCGCCAGCGGCCTCGACGGCACGGCCCGACATGGCAAGCACGTTGAAGCGCACCAGACGGTCCATGCCGGCAATACCGATTGCCGACAGCAGCGCGCCGATGGTGGTCGGGATCAGAGTCACGAAGAGAGCAACCAGCACCACAGTCTGGATCGAACCGCCGGCATAGGCGGCAAAGCTCGGGATCGTGACGGTCGCCAGCACGAAGATCAGCGTCATGCCGGCAAGCAGGATATTGAGCGCGATTTCGTTCGGCGTCTTCTGCCGTTCGGCGCCCTCCACCAGCGCGATCATGCGATCGATGAAGGTCGAACCGGCGGCGGCGGTGATCCGCACGCGGATTTCATCCGAGAGAACCTGCGTGCCGCCGGTCACGGCCGAGCGATCGCCGCCCGATTCACGGATGACGGGGGCTGATTCGCCGGTGATCGCCGCTTCGTTGACGGAGGCCACGCCTTCGATCACTTCCCCATCCGACGGAATGATGTCGCCGGCTTCGACAAGAACGACGTCGCCGACCTTCAGGCTGGTGCCGGGCACCATCCTGTAGTCGGTGCGGCTGTTGCCGGCCAGAAGCTTCGCCTGGGTTTCGGTGCGCGATTTGCGCAGCGAATCCGCCTGCGCCTTGCCGCGGCCTTCGGCGACGGCCTCGGCGAAATTGGCAAACAGCACCGTGAACCACAGCCAGATATTGATCTGCAGGGAAAAGCCGAGATTGCCGCCGCCGGTGACGAGATCGCGCAGGAAGAGGACGGTCGTCAGCATCGAGACGACGGCGACCACGAACATGACGGGGTTCTTGGCAAGCGTGCGCGGGTTCAGCTTCTTGAAAGCAGCGCCGACCGCCGGAACGAGGATGCGAGAATCCAGAATACTCGCTGATTTTAACTGGCTCATAAGAGGCTCCAGCGTGAAGAGGAAAACGTCGGATCGGAACGTGCCGATCAGCCGATTAGGAATCCGAAGACGACAAGGCCGAGAAACAGGGCAACCATCGCCAGCAAAATGGCGTCGGACGCGCAGGCCGCTCCGGCCGGACCACGCCCCCTGTCGAAGGGGCGCGGATCGATGATCTTTCTAAGCCTGCTCAGAAGCGGTTGGCTCATGGTCCACTTCCTTAAAAGGTCTGGCCCGCGATCATCGACAGATGTTCGACGATCGGTCCGAGCGCCAGCGCCGGGAAGAAGGTGAGCCCGCCGACGATCAGGATCGTGCCGACGAGCAGGCCGACGAAGAGCGGGCCGTCCGTCGGGAAGGTGCCGGCGGAAGCGGGAACCGTTTTCTTGGTGATCAGCGAGCCGGCAATCGCAAGCGCGGGAACGATGACCAGGAAGCGGCCGATGAGCATGACGAGGCCGAGCGTGATGTTGTACCAGCTGGTGTTGCCGGTCAGACCGCCGAAGGCCGAACCGTTGTTGGCGGCCGCCGAGCTGTAGGCATAGAGGATTTCCGAAAAGCCGTGCGGACCTGCGTTGGCGACCGAAGCGACGGCAAAGGGCAGCACGGCGGAGATCGCCGTGAAGATCAGCATGCCGGCAGGCAGGCAAAGCACGGCAAGCATGGCCATCTTCACTTCCTTGGCCTCGATCTTCTTGCCGAGATATTCCGGCGTGCGGCCGACCATGAGGCCCGCGACGAAGATGGCGATGATGACGAACATCAATATGCCGTAGAAGCCTGCGCCGACGCCGCCGACGATGACTTCGCCGAGTTGCAGGTTGATGAGGGGGATCAGGCCGCCGATTGCGGTGAAGCTGTCGAGCATGCCGTTGACCGCGCCGCAGGACGCCGCCGTGGTGATGACGGCGAACAGCGAGGAGGCCGCGATGCCGAAGCGGACTTCCTTGCCTTCCATATTGCTGCCCTGGACGCCGAGCGCATGGATCAGCGGGTTGCCGGCTGCTTCGGCCCAATAGGTCACGATCACGCCCGCGATGAACAGGGTGCCCATCGCCGCCAGAATAGCCCAGCCCTGACGCTGGCTGCCGACCATGCGGCCGAAGACGTTGGTAAGCGCCGCTCCGATGACGAAGATCGCCAGCATCTGCAGGAGATTGGAGATGGCATCGGGGTTTTCGAAGGGATGCGCGGAGTTGGCATTGAAAAAGCCGCCGCCGTTCGTACCCAGCATCTTTATGGCAAGCTGCGAGGCAACGGGACCGACGGCAATCGTCTGCTGCGCGCCTTCGAGCGTCGTCGCATCCACGTAAGGGCCAAGCGTCTGGGGCACGCCGAGATAGACGAAGGCCAGCGTCAGAACGATGCAGATCGGCAAAAGCACGTAGAGCGTCGCGCGGATCATATCGACCCAGAAATTGCCGATCGCCTTGCCCGAGGCGCGCGCAAAGGCGCGGATCAGCGCAATGGCAATGGCAATGCCGGTTGCGGCGGACACGAAGTTCTGCACCGTCAGGCCGGCCATCTGCACCAGATAGGACATGGTGCTTTCGCCGCCGTAGTTCTGCCAATTGGTGTTGGTGACGAAGCTCGTTGCGGTATTGAAGGACAGTTCCGGGCCAACTGCCGTCATGCCGGCCGGATTATACGGCAGGCCGCCTTGCAGCCGCTGCAGCGCGTAAAGAACGAGGAAGCCGGCAAGGCTGAACAGCAGCATGGAGACGGAATAGGTCGTCCAATGCTGCTCTTCGCGCTCATTCGTGCCGGCCAGCCGATAGAGCCCCCGCTCCACCGGGCGAAGGACATAAGAAAGCAAGGTGCGCTCGCCGGTAAAGACACGCGTCATGTAGCCGCCGAGCGGTTTGACGAGCAGGAGAAGGATCCCGATGTAAATGAGGATCTGAAGCCATCCGTTGAAGGTCATGGAAGTAACTTTCCCTATCCAGCGCTGTCAGAAGCGCTCGGGGCGAATGAGAGCGTAGACCAGGTAGACGGTGAGAAAGAGCGTCACGCCGCCACCGAGAACGTAATCGAGAAGCATTGTCGTCTCTCCGGCTAGAGGCTGTCGCAAGCCCTGGTATAGGCGATGCAAAGGAGGAAGAATAAAACGCCGATCCCGACAAGAATGATGTCCATCATCGATCGCGATTCCTTGATTGTTATTGTTGAATGCAGAAACGATGGAGAGCGCCCTTGCTGGAAGCGCCTCTTTTTCCTGCCGCCGAGGAAGAGCCCTTGGGATGCATCTTCCGCACGCAATATGCGACCGAACCGCATTAAGGTTCGAGACGGCGGGAAAGCGGAAGATATAAAAATCTTATAAATGCCAGGGTGGGTGAACGTCGCCGGCCGGCCGGTTTCTCATGCTTTATCCGGGGTGCGGATCGGCGCATGAACGACGTCAACGACGCAGCGCAACGAAGACGAACGGGGATGCGATGCGCGGCAGGCCATGGTGGTCGCGAGAGCCATGGCAGGATATAAATGACCGCGCCGACGCTTGATGCCGCGTCGCGCCAATGATTTAGTCCGTAGCGAGATGATCGTGCCTCACACTTCGCCTCGTGACGATCCGACCGCCAGAAAGAAACGCGAGCAAGTGACACCCAGCATCCGACATATCGCCAAGCTTGCGGGAACGTCGGTCTCCTCGGTCTCGCGCGTTCTCAATAACAGCGGCTATGCCTCTCCGGAGCTTCGCGAGCGCGTGGAAGCCGCCATCCGCACGCTCAACTACACGCCGAGCAAGGGCGCTCGCATGTTGCGGGGGGCGCCGAGCCGGATGATCGGGCTGATGCTGCCGTCGATCGACGTGCCATTTTTCGGTATTCTTGCCCATGCCATCGAGCAGGAGCTGTTCGGCCGCGGCTATCAGACGCTGATCTGCAGCACCGCCGAAAACATGGATCACGAGGCGCGTTATATCTCCATGCTGCTCTCGCAGCGCGTCGACGGCGTCATCGTGGCAAGCGCCTTCGGCAACACCGCGCATTTCGAGGCTTTGCGCGAGACGCATATCCCCATCGTCGCCATCGACCGTGAACTTGCCGGCATCGCAAACGACGCCATCATGGCCGATCATCAAGGAGGCGGACGGCTGATGGCGCGTCATCTGATCGGGCTCGGCCATCGTGTGATCGGCATCGTCGGCGCGCCCGCCCACAGCCAGCCCGTTCAGCTTCGCCTTCAGGGCATCGCCATGGAGATGGCAGAGAGCGGTCTCGCGCCCGCCGTCGTCAGCATGGCCGAGGAGCACAGCTTTGCGGCCACCTATCCGCTTGCCAGGGAGCTGGTGGCCTCCCGGCCCGAGGTGACGGCAATCATCGGCACGACCGATATTTCGGCGATTGCCGCAATCCATGCCGTTCAGGATCGCGGCTTTTCCGTACCCCGCGACTATTCGGTCGTCGGCTTCGACGACCTGCCGGAGGCGGCCTATGTCTTTCCACGGCTGACGACCGTCGCGCAGCCCATCCGCGATGTCGGCGCGCAGGCAGTCCGCCGGCTGGAGGCATTGATAGAAGGGCAGCGGACCGGCCGTGAATCCGGAAAGGACATCGTCGTCAAAGTGCCCGTCACCTTGATCGAGCGCGACTCGACCGGTCCTGTCCGCACATGAACGGCAACGGCCCGGAGGCGAAATTCACGGCCTGACGATAACCTTGATTTCGCCGGCCGATGGCGCGTTGCCGACCACGCTCGCAACCTCCTCGAGGCCGATCGTCCTTGTCACCAGCGAATCCAGCTCCAGAATCCCGCTCGCCACCATGGCCGCAGCCCGGGAATGGGTGAAGGGATTGAGATAGGCCGGCCTGATCTCGACTTCATTGACAAGCAGATCGAACGGCAGAACGGGCACTTCGAGACCCGAGGGCGTCACGCCGAACAGCACGAAGACACCGCCGCGCCGCGCCATCCGCATCCCGGTCTGCAGCGTCTCGGGAACGCCGGCACATTCGATGACGACATCCACGCCCCCGTCGGTCGCATCCCGCACAGCGGCAACCGCATTTGTCGCCGTCGGATCGAGAGCCTGCGTCGCCCCCAGCCGCAAAGCCGCTTCCCGCCGCGACAACTGCCTCGTGATCAGAATGATCTGGCCAGCGCCCGCCAGGCGCGCCAGTTGCACCATGAGCAGGCCGATCACACCGCCGCCCAATATGGCAACGCTGTCGCCCGCGTGGATTTGCGCCTTGTCGATGGCATGAATGCAACAGGCCAGCGGCTCGCAAAAGGCGCCATGGACGGGATCGAGATCCGCAGGCAGCGCAAAAGCCTGGCCGCACGGAATCGCCACATAGTCGGCGAAGCCGCCATCGCGCGTTACGCCGATAGCCGCCAGATTGGCGCACAGGTTCGGCCGTCCGCGCCGGCAGGCGGGGCATGTACCGCAAGCAATGTTCGGGTCCACCGTGACGAGCTCACCACCCACAAATGACGAAACGCCTTCCCCCACCTCCTCGACGAGACCACAGAACTCATGTCCCAAAGTCACCGGGATCGCCGTCGGATATTCACCCTTGTACATGTGCCGGTCGGACCCGCAGATGCCGGCGGCCAGAACCCGGACGATAATCTCTCCCGGCCCGGCATTCGGCTTTTCGACCACGCGCATCGCCATGGATGCGATCGATTCCAGACGGACTGCCCTCATTCTCCTCCTCCGAGCTTAGGGTTCAATTTGTCGGCGCCACGGCGCAACTCCCATCACACCATAGCATCCCGCGACGCGCTATGCGCCCGGAAACGGGGCGCTATGCGCATGCCGGCGCCATATCCTTCAGAAGCGTCGCCATGTCGGGGATACCATCCGTCGCCGTCGCCCCTCCCAGGCAACGGGCGGCGGCGGCATGGGCCACGGCGCAGATGCGCGCAACAGGCCAGCTCTCATGCAGGCCATAGAGCACGGCGGCGCAGAAGGCATCGCCAGCGCCGACCGTACTGACGATGTCAGCCGGGTCCACTTGCGGGGAACCTGAAACAACGGGCGGAGCTCCAGGCGCAAACCAGAAGCAGGTTTCGGGGGCATGAATGATCGCGCCGCGGGCGACACCCGCCGAAAGCAACCTGCCGCCCGCCGCCAGAAGGGCCGGCACGTCCAATCCGCCCTTGGCATCCCGCACGGTGAGGCCGGTTGCCCGCCCCGCCTCCAGTTCGTTGATGATGAGGAAATCGCAGTACGGCAGGGCCGCACCGACCTTGGTGGCAAACTCGGGATCTGTGCTGGAGACAAAATCGACGCAGGTGACGAGACCGGCATTGCGCGCAGCTTCCAACAGCCGCGACGCCCCGGATCGACCCTCGGCATCGAGCGTGTCGAGACCCGGCAGCAACATCAGATAGCCGAGATAGAACAGGCGATAGCCGACGTCCGCAAAGATCGCAGGGGAGATGAGCCTGTCCGTCAACGCGTCATTGGCGCCGCCGTGATAGAAGAAGGTACGGTTCTGGCCCGGCACATTCATCACATGCGTATGCGCCGTCGCCCGATCGGAAAGCTCCTGCAGACCGCCTATGTCGATACCGGCGCGCTGAAGGCGTGTCTTGACGATCTCCCCGTCGATATCCGCGCCGACGCAGCCGGCCGCGGCGAGCTTTCCGGGAAAGCCGAGCGAAGCCAAATCGGTAACGACATTGGCGGCCCCTCCGCCAACGCCTACGTCCTGGTGCAGGATATGGGCAAGATTACCCTGCTCTGGCCAATAAGACAGCGTATGCACGCGGTCGACGATGAAGTTTCCCGCGCAGACAATACCTCCCTTGCCTTCCTTATCGCTGCTGCGAGCCTCCTCCCCGGTCCGCATCAGCCACCAGCCTCGTTCCACAGGGGCTTGAGAGGCGGCTCATCCTCCTCGACCGCCGCGAAACGTCCGATCGGCTCCAGAAAGAAGTTGTCGCTATTGTCGTCGTTGACCTGGCTGACTTCTCCGACGAACACCGGCCCGCCGCCCTTTCGCCCGTAGAAACGATGATAGAGCCCGGTGTGGATCGTCACGCTCTGCCCTGGGACAAGAACCAGCGGTTCCCATGCGGCAAGCGTCCTCGGCAAACCATCCACGGGAACGGCCACATCGTCCTGCAGCACATTGCCTTCGGCGTCGGTCGCGGCGAATTCGATCACGAGATCGCCGCCGGCCCTGTTGATGATGTCCTCCATCTTGGCCTGATGGCGGTGGGTCGGCGTCACCTGCCCTTCCTCGACGAAAAGCAGCTTTTCGGCATAGGTACGCTCGCCTTCGACACCGACGATGCCGTTGCGCAGGCAAAAAAGCACCAGGCCGCATTCGGCGAACCGGCCTGAGCCGAAATCCGTGACATCCCACCCCAGCTGGTGGCGACGCAGATAGCGCGCCGCTTCCGGATTGGCCGCGAAATCCGCCGCGGTCCAATAGCCCCATTCCGGCAGAGACCATCGCCAATGTTCGAGGGTATTGCTTGCGCGCCGCAGCGCCTCGTTGATTTCGGAGCGCTTCATCGGGCGGATTCTCCGTCATAGTCGACCGGCACGACGATATTCTCGCGGCCGGATTTCAGCGCTGCCGTCAGTACCGCATGATGAGCCTGCGCTTCTTCGGGCGTGGCGCAGGCAAAACCATTGGCGTTTCCACCTGCCAGCTCATCGACGAACGCCGCCCACATCTGCTGGATGGCGTCGGCGAAGCCGAACTCGAAGATCTTGCCGGTAATCGCCGGGAAAAGCGAGCCGTAGCCGAGGTCTTCGGTGCTCCAGGCCTGCGCGCCGCCATTGTAATCCATCCATTGCCATTGCCGCGGCGATTTCGTCGTGAAGAAGGCGCTCTTCTTCATGCCGAGGATGCGAATGTACCATGTGTTGGCCTCGCCCGGCGCAATGCGCCAGGTTTTCAGCACCATCGGAAAATCCTGACCGCCGGCGCCGACGCGGGTACTGATGGTCGCATTGTCCCAGGTGGTGCACGGCACCATGCCGCCCTTGCCGTCGGGACGCTCGGTGATCTTCTTGACCAGTTGTGCGTGCAGTGTTTGCGGGCGCCAGCCGAGCCGCAGGGGCACATGCAGGACATGCATGCCGAGATCGCCCATGCAGCCATAATCGCCGTTGATATCGGCCATGCGCTTCCAATTGATCGGCTTCTGCCTGTCTATGTCGGAGGAATGCAGAAAGCCGGCCTCGACCTCTAGAATATCGCCCATCTCGCCGCTTTCGGCGAGCGCGATGACCTTCTGCGCTCCCGGGAAGAACGGCATTTCCGACGAGCAGCGCACGAGAAGCCCGGGGTTTTCGGCAAGAGCCGCCATGATCGCCCGGTTCTGCGCCGCATCCATGCCGAACGGCTTTTCGCCGAGCAGATGCTTTCCCGCCCTCAGGATGTCGATGTAAAACTGTTGGTGTAGGACATGGGGCACGGCGCAATAGACCGCGTCGACATCGGGGTTGGCGAGCAGCTCCTTGTAGTCGCTCGTGAACTGCCGCACCGACGGCACATTGTCCCTGAACCAGCCCAGCAGTGCCGCATTGGTGTCGCAGACGGCGACGATTTCCGGCCGCGCGCTGGTGTCCGCAAGATGCAGCCAGCGTGCGGCGGCGCTCGCGAATTCGCGCCCCATCAGGCCGCAGCCGATGACGCCGAAGCGAAATATTTTCGTCATGTTTCCTCCTCCCTGGGATACGTCAGGCGAGATGCCGCGAGGCATCTTCGACGGAGGCCTCCTCATGCACGATCGCCATCAGGGCGCGTGTCATGCCCGCAGGATTGGCGTGCTGGATGACATTGCGGCCATAGACGATGCCGCGTGCGCCCTGCTCCATCAACTGTTTCGTGCGCGTCAGGATTTCCTGATCCGACACGCGGCCGCCGCCGCGCACGAGCACGGGCAAGCCCTGCGCGATCTCGATGACGCGGTGATAGTCCTTAACATCGTCGCAAGGGTCCGCCTTGATGATGTCGGCCCCGAGTTCGGCCGCCTGACGCACCAGAGGCAAGATCTTGTCGATCGCGCCGTCCACCATATAGGCACCCTTGGAATTATCCTGCATGACCAGCGGCTCGACCATCAGCGGCATGCCGTAGATCTCGCATTCGCGCTTGAGGCTGTTCACGTTGCGCACGCAGGCGCGATAGACTTCCGGCTGATCCGGCAACATCAGAAGATTGACGACGACGCAGGCGGCATCCAGCGCAACTGCCTGCTCCACCCCCCGGTCGATCATCTCGGAAAACAGCGCCGAGGGCAGCGGATTGCCGTAGATATTCGCAATATCGGTCCGCAGGACCAGAGCCGGTCGATGTTTGCCGGGGATCGCCTGAAGAATGGGCGCCGTGCCCGGCGGCAGCTGGATGGCATCGGGCGCGGCATCGGCGATCACCTTGATCGCGGTGTTCATATTCTCGATGCCGGCGAGAAAGGTCCGCTCATTGAACATGCCGTGATCGATAGCAACGTCGAAGCAATTTCCGGACACGCCAAACAGGCGGTTGAGCCGCGCGGATTTCATCCATTTCCTCCCAATGTGGTAACGTTTCCACACGCGAACATTAACGGATGCATTCATCGAGTCAAGGCGGATGCGGATATCGCTTCCACATCGCCTGCTCGTTCGAATTCCGGGTAGATGTCTATGAACTCGCCGGCCCTATCGCCCGCCCCGACGGTTCGCGGAGCGGGCTTCCGGCAATACCGATTCCCGCTTAGTGGGTACCAGTCCCCTGAATGGCGGACAGTATCCAGTCGGAGCCGGGCTTGCGCACGAAGGTCCAGAGCTCGGTCGTTTCCGAGGGGTTGCGGTCATCGCCGTCGACAAGCTTTCCTGTCGCACGATCGAGCATCGCGTCGATGCTCGAATAGCGCATGGCAAGTGTCGCGTACTCAGCATTGTCCTCGCGCCAGGCTTCGGCAATGTCGCCTTGGAGGAGACGGACATCGGAGACGCTGTTACGCACGCCATGGGTGGCGTTCTCGCCAAGTTCCTCCGCCAGATAGGACATAGCTTCGGGCGTGGTCAGCCTGCGCAGGGTTGCGTAGTCCTCCGCCCCGTAGGCCGACTGGATTTCGGTCAGAAGACGCTCGAAGCGATCGAGGTCTGCCTGCTGCAGCCCTATCTCGTCATTGGCCTGCCGTGCTTTCTGCGCGGCTGCCGCTCCGCCGCCGATAGACGGGATGGAGAAGGAGGGACGAGGCGATGCAGCCGCGTTGTTCGTGGCGCTGGTGTTGTAGGACGCACCCGGTCCCGCATATTGCGTGCGCTGGCGATTTGCGAAAAACCGCAGGGCGAAGCTGATCAGCAGCATGATCAGGCCGATCTGCAGCAGCATGCCGAGAAAGCCGAAGCCGCCGCCGAAACCGTGACCGAGCATCATGCCGAGAAGACCGCCGGCAATCAGGCCGCCGATCATCGACCCGCCGAAACCGCCAAACATACCCGGACGCGGCTGTGCGCCGAGCGGCGGTTGGATCTGGGGTTGCTGCTGAGGCCGCGGCGTCATCGTCCGGTCGATCGGAGCAGCCTGCGTGGGAGCCGTCCTCGTTATGGCCGGCGTATCGAAGGTACGCATCCCCCTGCTGCCGAACCCGCCGGATCCGGCCCGGCGCGCATCGGCGGCGTCGAAGCTCGCTAAAGACGACGCGGCGGCTAGGATAACGATGGCTGCGATCTTGGCAAAACGCGGAACGGCACTCGGCATTGGCTCTCCTGTCATCGGGCAGAAAGACGATTCCAGAGCTATATGGGAATGCGGGCTTGTGATTGTAAGGCTACGATTTTAAGTTGGCGATAATTCGAGTTTCAATCCTGGGACGTCAATCTCCCTGTCCAGGTCGAAACGTGCCTGCTGAATCCGCGGCGGAGAATGAAAGCTCCGCACCCGGCAAACAGCCGGCGCACTTACAATTCGTCCGCATTTTCGAGCAAGCCGTCGTAAACTTCCATCAGCGCATCGGTGATCGCCTGCCCAAGAGCATTGCCGGCCGCCCTGACGTCATCGTCCGTGCCGTCCCTCGCTGCCTTTGCCAGTTCGAAGCCCTGCTCGCTGATGATCTGTTTTGCAACCTCGATCGCCCAGAGACCGAAATCGCCGCGATTGCCTACATGCATCGGATCTTCCATCGCTTCCTCCTGTCGTTCGTCTTGGTCAGGCCACTATACGCCCCTTCGGGGAAAGGCCAGCCCTGATTGCACAACCGCGTCGCACATGCCCTGCCACGCCGCAAAGTTCGGGGCTTCGGCAGCGGATTCGGGCCGACTCGGAACGTCTCCGGTTGCATCCCCAACCGGCGTCCCCGCCGTTCGGCCGCTGGAATCACCCGCAGAAGAGGTGCGAAATGGCGTCCATGCGTCGGAAATTGTGGAAATGCAGGCTTTTCAGGCTTTTCAGGCCGGGACTCATGGTGACAATGAGCCCCGGCAATGGAAATGATTCCGACGTCATCAATGCGGGGGAAGCCTCATGACCACCACCAATGAAATCGCAGACAAGATCGCCGCAGAGCACAAGCTCACCAAAGTTCAAGGCAAGGCGATCGTCGAAGCCGTTTTTGCAGCCATCACCGGAGCAGCAACGTCCGGCGCCGAGACGTCGATCCCCGGCTTCGGGAAGTTCAAGGTCAAGGATACGCCGGAGCGCGAAGCACGCAACCCGGGAACCGGCGCAACCATCAAGGTTGCCGCATCCAAGAAGCTTGTCTTCACGCCGGCCAAGGCGCTGAAGGACACGCTCAACAAATAAGAGCCAACGGCTCAAAGGCAATTTCAGCATAAGCGCGCGGCGGTTTCGTCGGGAATTGCGATAAGGCGAGGAAATAGAGCGGTTCGGTAACTCCATGGAGATCCGGCCCGCCCTAGCAATTGCACGATAACAAAATGCCGGCACTTCGAAAGCGCCGGCATTTTCTGTTTCGGAGCGGTCTCTATGTCTCATTGCGCAGTGATCGGAGCGCACCGGCAAAGCAATGGCGCCGGAGCCATTCCCCGACGCCATCCAATAACAATCTCGTGCCATCCAGAGCGGGTCCGAACGGAAAACCGCTCCGCGCTTTTCCTCGAATTGCTTTAGAAGTTCCAGTCTTCGTCCTCGGTCGCGACCGCCTTGCCAATCACGTATGACGATCCCGAACCGGAGAAGAAGTCATGGTTCTCGTCGGCATTCGGCGATAGCGCCGAAAGAATGGCCGGGTTGACCTTGCAGGCCTCGGCCGGAAACAGCGCTTCGTAGCCGAGATTCATCAGCGCCTTGTTGGCGTTGTAGTGCAGGAACTTCTTGACGTCCTCGGTCAGCCCGACGCCGTCGTAAAGCGCCTCGGTATACCTGGCTTCGTTGTCATAGAGCTCCAGCAGCAGATCGAAGGCGAAGTCCTTGATTTCCTGGCGGCGCTCCTCCGCAAGCCGCTCAAGCCCGCGCTGAAACTTGTAGCCGATATAATAACCGTGTACGGCCTCGTCTCGGATGATGAGCCGGATCATGTCGGCGGTGTTGGTGAGCTTGGCGCGGCTCGACCAGAACATCGGCAGGTAGAAGCCGGAATAGAACAGGAAGCTTTCGAGGAAAACGCTGGCGACCTTCTTCTTCAGCGGATCGCCGGAGGAATACTGCTCCATGATCAGAGCCGATTTCTTCTGCAGGAACTCGTTCTCCTCCGACCAGCGGTAGGCGTCGTCGACGTCAGGCGTAAGGCAGAGCGTCGAGAAGATCGACGAATAGGAGCGTGCGTGCACGGCCTCCATGAAGGAGATGTTCGACAGCACGGCTTCTTCATGGGGCGTGACGGCATCGGCCATCAGCTTCACGGAACCGACGCCGTTCTGGATCGTATCGAGCAGCGTCAGTCCGGTGAAGACACGGATCGTGAGCTGCTGCTCCTCCGGCTTCAGCGTTGCCCAGGATTGGATATCGTTCGAAAGCGGCACTTTTTCCGGCAGCCAGAAATTGCCGGTCAGGCGATTCCAGACCTCGAGATCCTTGTCGTCCTCGATGCGGTTCCAGTTGATGGCGCGGACGCGGCTTGCCGGCTTGAATTGCATGTTCATAGAGAAGTCCTTTTCAAACCGGTCATCAAAGAGCGCAGGAAACGCAGCCCTGCACCTCGGTGCCGGACAGCGCCATCTGGCGAAGGCGGATGTAATAAATGGTCTTGATGCCCTTCTTCCAGGCGTAGATCTGCGCTTTGTTGATGTCGCGCGTGGTCGCCGTGTCGCGGAAGAACAGCGTCAGCGACAAGCCCTGGTCGACATGCCGGGTAGCCGCCGCATAGGTGTCGATGATCTTTTCCGGGCCGATCTCGTAGGCATCCTGATAATAATCGAGATTGTCGTTGGTCATGAAGGCCGCCGGATAATAGACGCGGCCGATCTTGCCTTCCTTGCGGATCTCGATCTTCGAAACGATCGGGTGGATCGAGGAGGTCGAGTGGTTGATGTAGGAGATCGAGCCCGTCGGCGGCACGGCCTGCAGGTTCTGGTTGTAGAGGCCGCCTTCCATGACGGCCTGCTTCAATTCGAGCCAGTCCTCCTGGGTCGGGATGGCGATACCGGCCTTTTCGAAGATGCCGGCCACGCGCTCGGTCGCCGGTTTCCACTCCTGCCCGGTATATTTGTCGAAATACTCTCCCGAAGCATATTTCGAGTTCTCGAAGCCCTTGAAGCTCTGCCCGCGTTCGACCGCAAGCCGGTTGGAGGCGCGAATGGCGTGGTAGGTCACGGTGTAGAAATAGATATTGGTGAAATCGACGCCTTCCTCCGAGCCGTAGAAAATGCGCTCGCGGGCGAGATAGCCGTGCAGGTTCATCTGACCGAGGCCGATGGCGTGGCTTTCGTCGTTGCCCTTCTCGATCGATGGCACGGAGGAGATATGGCTCATGTCGGAAACCGCCGTCAGCGCCCGGATCGACATCTCGATCGTCTTGCCGAAATCGGGGCTGTCCATCGCGGCGGCGATGTTGAGCGAGCCGAGGTTGCAGGAGATATCCTTACCCATATGCGTGTAGGAGAGGTCGTCGCCATATTCGCTGGCCTCGCTGACCTGCAGAATCTCCGAGCAGAGATTGCTCATGGTGATGCGGCCGGCGATCGGATTGGCACGGTTCACCGTGTCTTCGAACATGATGTAGGGGTAGCCGCTTTCGAACTGGATTTCGGCGATCACCTGGAAGAATTCGCGCGCCTTGATCTTCTTCTTGCGAATGCGGCTGTCGGCCACCATCTCGCGGTACTTTTCAGTGACAGAGATTTCGGTAAACGGCATGCCGTAGACGCGCTCCACGTCATAGGGCGAGAACAGGTACATATCCTCGTTGTTCTTCGCGAGTTCGAATGTGATGTCGGGAATGACGACGCCGAGCGACAGGGTCTTGATACGGATCTTCTCGTCGGCGTTCTCGCGCTTGGTATCGAGGAAGCGCATGATATCGGGATGGTGGGCGTTCAGATAGACGGCACCCGCACCCTGCCTGGCGCCGAGCTGATTGGCATAGGAGAAGGAGTCTTCCAGCAGTTTCATCACCGGGATGATGCCCGACGACTGGTTTTCGATATGCTTGATCGGCGCGCCGGCCTCGCGGATGTTGGTGAGGGAAAGAGCCACGCCGCCGCCGCGCTTCGACAGCTGCAGCGCCGAATTGATGGCCCGGCCGATCGATTCCATATTGTCTTCGACACGCAGCAGGAAGCAGGAGACCAGCTCGCCGCGCTGCTTCTTGCCCGCGTTCAGGAAAGTCGGCGTGGCCGGCTGGAAGCGTCCGGAGATGATCTCGTCGACCAGATCGCGGGCAAGCTGCTCGTTGCCGCGCGCCAGCGCCATCGCCACCATGCAGACGCGATCCTCGTAGCGTTCCAGATAGCGCTTCCCGTCAAACGTCTTCAGCGTATAGCTGGTGTAATATTTGAAGGCGCCGAGGAAGGTGGGGAAACGGAACTTCTTCGCATAGGCGTGGTCGAAGAGATCGCGCACGAAGTTGAAGGAATAGTGGTCGAGCACTTCCTGCTCATAATAGCCTTCCGTCACCAGATAATCGAGCTTCTCTCTGAGGTTATGAAAGAAGACCGTGTTCTGGTTGACGTGCTGGAGGAAGTACTGCTTGGCCGCCATGCGGTCCTTGTCGAGCTGGATCCTGCCCTGATCGTCATAGAGGTTCAGCATGGCGTTGAGGGCGTGATAGTCCAGCGCCGTTTCCGCCTTGGCCGGCCGGTCGCCGGCGGGATGGGAAAAAGCGTGAGGCGGCTTTTCGCCCGCGTCCCGCGTCAGAGAAGAGCTTAGCGTGTCCAAAATCGTTCCAATCCGTGTCTGACATTGGCGACATCCTCATCCGTTCCCAGGAGCTCGAACCGATAGAGGTAAGGCACCTGGCATTTGGTGGAGATGATGTCGCCGGCGATCCCGAAGGTCGCGCCGAAGTTGCTGTTGCCCGCGGCTATGACCCCGCGGATATTCGAACGGTTGCCCGCGTCGTTGAGGAAGCGGATCACCTGCTTGGGCACCGCGCCCTTGCCTCCTTCGCCGCAATAGGTCGGGACGATGAGGACGTATGGGGCAACCGCGCGAAACGCCTCTCCCGCCGCAAGCGGAATGCGGCCGGCCGGCAATGCAAGCTTTTCAACGAAGCGATGGGTATTTTCCGACCGGCTGGAGAAATAGACGATCTCGCCCATCGCCAAGCTCCTCAGGCGAGAGCGCTGATCATGTCGGGACGGAAACCGGCCCAATGCAGCTCGCCGGCAACGACAACCGGAACCTGGCGATAGCCGAGACCCTGCACCAGCTCATAGGCGGCGCTGTCGGTGGATACGTCGACGATCGTATAGTCGATGCCCTGGCGATCGAGAGCGCGGGTCGTGGCGGTGCATTGGACGCAGGCGGGCTTGCTGTAGACGGTAATGCTCATGGGATATCCTCGTATATGATGGGCATGAAAATTCGCTCGGGCACCGGACCGATGCCCGCTTGGCGGGATGAAAAACTGAAGGCGCGCCCAACCGGCGGCCGGGCGCTTAAGCGACCGTCACTCGCGCGGACGATTGTGGATATTCAAGAACATTGGACCTCACCCCGAAGCAGTTTTGGCGAGGCTTTCAGGGAAGCGATGACGGCTATCACGCCGCATGGACCATCGCTCGCCAGCCGGACACCCCGCCCGTGGACGCTATTGCTCGAGGCAGGTCTCCTGGCTTGCGGGTCGCCGCATTCGCCTCGCCTTCCCAAGACACATGGCCTCAGTGGCATTACAGAACGAATGCTCGCCGCTCACAGTTGCGGGGGCAGCTCCGGCTTGACAAACGTCATGCTTGCCGACCGGATTCCCATCTTAGCCTCCAATTCTTGCGAATCAGAGGAACCTCGAACACTATATATAGTAGTCCCGGTTAAAATTACGTCAACCGCTTCGATGGCTTCCGGTTAATTTCGGTGTCGATACGCACAGATAATTTCGCGTGACGCCTACAGGATAGCTGGGACGCGCGTCGCGCTGCATCAATATGCCGATCCCGGCTCTCCGCCTGAACCGCCAGAACTGTGAGGCGGCACCGTATGGCGCAGCAAGACGCCTGAAATCGCGTGACATGCCGGCCCACCAAGTGGGTTCGAGACGCGCTTCTCCGCCAAACCGTTTCCGCAGCCGATTGCCCACTCGCGAAAGCAAATGCGCAGCTTGACATCCAGCAATCCGCTTTTTATTAATACGTATAACTAATACGTATAAGTGATCGAGCAATGACGAACAGCCGAGCAACGCAGAAGGATGTCGCAAAGGCGGCCGGGGTCTCCCAAGCCACCGTTTCCATGGTGCTGAGCGGCGGCGGCGGATCGATCCCCGCGGAGACCTGGGAGCGCATCACCAAGGCGGCGAAGGATCTCGGCTACGTGCCCAACCGTTTCGCGCAGGCGCTCAAGACGAGCCGTTCGATGACCATTGCCTGCATCGTGCCCGATATCACCAACCCGTTCTACCCGTCGCTGATTCGCGGCATACAATCGGTCGCCGACGGGCTGAGTTACGATGTGATCACGGTCAATACCGATGGCACTCCGGAGCGCGAACGCCATTTCCTCGATTGGGCAAGGCAGGGGCGCGTCGATGGCGTGATCGGCGTCTTCTTCACGCTGAAAGCCAAGGATTTTAATCCTTTGGTCGAGGCGGGCGTTCCCGTGGTGCGCATCGAATCGTCCAAGAAGCGCGGCGGCCTCATCCCGGTCGACGATATCTATGTCGACAGCCGCGCAGCCGCGCAGGCAATGACGGAATATCTGCTCGGCCTCGGCCATGTCCGCATCGCGCTCGTCGCCGGTCGCGGCGGCCCGCAGGCCCATCGGATCGAAGGATACCGCTCGGCAATTGCAAAGCTCGGACATCCCGGTCACGTCGTCATCGACGACGAATTTTCCGAGATGGGCGGTATCCGCGCGGCCGAAAGCATTCTCGGCGGCGACTTTCGTCCAACGGCCATCTTTGCGGCGAATGACCTGATGGCGATCGGCGTCATGCAATCGCTTCGCGAGCGCGGCATCCGCATACCCGAGGACATTGCCGTCGTCGGCTTCGACGACATTTCCGCCGCCAAGCTCGTTACCCCGACGCTGACCACGGTCGCGCAGTTTCAATGGAAAATGGGAGAACGCGCCGCGCAGACGCTGATGGATCGCCTGCGCGGAGAGAAGACCGGCGCCGGAACCGCCGTCGAAATGCCCTTCGACCTGGTCGTCAGGGGCTCAACAAGCAACGAATAAAAGCAAAATTGGAGGAGACCTATGCGCAGACGTACCGTTTTGAAGGCAGGCCTCGGCCTGGCCACCTTGCCGCTCATGTCCCGCTTCGCATTCGCGGCGGATCAGAAACCCATATCCTTCTGGTATGAATCCGCCTCGCCGGAAAACCAGGACAACCTCAAGAACATCCTGATCGACCCATTCAATGCCGCTCATCCCGATGAGCTCTTGAGCATCGATTTCCGCGGCTCCGATCTCGACAAGCAATTGCGTGTCGCCATGCTCGCGGGAACGGGTCCCGACGTCGTCTTCACGGCGGGTCCGAGCTATGTCGCTGCCATGGCCCAGGCCGGCCAGCTTCTGCCGCTCGACGACTATGCCAAGAAATATGGCTGGAACGAGCGCCTGCTGCCGCTCTTCCTCGATCTCGGCCGCTACAACGGCAAACTCTACGCCCTGGCGAAGACCTACGAGACGCTCGGCCTCTTCTACAACAAGACATTGTTCGACCAGAACAAATGGAAGGTGCCGACGACGATATCGGATTTCGAAGCGCTCGCCGACGAGATGAAGGCCAACGGTCTGACGCCATTCGGCGCGGGCAACGCCGACTGGCGCCCGGCCAACGAGCACTATGTCTCGATCGCCTTCAACTCCATCGCGGGACCGGAGAATGTCTACAAGGCGCTGACGGGCGCCATTCCGTGGACCGATCCCGCCTTCGTCCACTCGATCGACAAGCTCGCCGAGTGGTGGGACAAGGGCTATTTCGGCGACAACTATTTCTCGCTGACGCTCGAGCAGGCCTTTGCTCAGATCGCCAGCGGCCAGGCCGGCATGGCGCCGACCGGCACCTGGAATTTCACCAACGTCCAGACCTATTTCCCGCAAAACAATGCGGAACCCGGCTTCGTCGGCTTCCCCAGCGAGAAAGGCGACCCGATCTTCGCTCTCGGCATCGGCTCGACGCTGTCGATCAATGCCAAGTCCGCCAATGCCGACGGCGCCGCCGCCGTTCTCGACTACATATTCACCGACGACTACTACAGCAAGATCAACTCGGCCTGGCAGGGCGAATGGAACCTGCCGCTGGCCGATCTCTCCAAGGTCAAGCTCTCCGACAAGGTACTGCCGCTCTACGAGGATGCCATGAAGGAGCTGGCGACCGCCGTCTCCGCAGGCAAATACGGCTATACGACGTGGACCTTCCTTCCGCCTGCCACGGACACCTATCTGGTCAGCGGCATGGAGGAGGTCTGGCTCAAGAAAACGAAATCGGCAGACTTCCTCAAGAAGCTCGACGAGACCTTCAAGCAGGAACGCGACGCCGGCAAGGCGCCGGCAGTTCCGCCCCGCGCCTGAAAAGCCGCAGCAGGACGGCGTTGAAAGCGCCGTCCTGCCCCGGAGGATATTATGCACCGACTCTATCTCGTTCCGACGATGGTCATCAATGTCATCATCGTCCTCGTTCCCGCTTTGCTGACGGTGGCGCTCGCCTTCTGCAATTGGGACGGCATATCGTCGCCGACCTTTGCCGGCTTCGACAATTTTCGCGCGCTTGCCGACGATCGCGTCTTCTGGCTGGCGCTCGGCAACAACATCATCTGGACGGCAGTCTTCCTGATCGTGCCGATCCTGATGGGGTTGCTGGCCGCATCGATGCTGCTGATCGTGCGCCGTGGCAGCAATTTCTTCCAGGTCGTCTATTTCCTGCCCGTCGTCATCGCGACCGCGATCACGGCGCGTATCTGGCAGGGCATGATCTACAGCCCGGTGACGGGGGTCTTCGGCGTTCTCAAGAAATACGGGATGCCGATTCCCAATCCGCTGACCCAGCCGCCGATCGCGATCTTCGGTGTCGCAACCGTCGACCTCTGGCACTGGTGGGGGTTTCTCTGCGTCATCTTCTTTGCCGCACTCCGGCAAGTGCCGCAGGAGCAGATCGAGGCCGCCCGCATCGAAGGCGCGACCTATTTCCAGATGATGCGCTACGTACTGCTGCCCGGCATCCGGCCAACCATTACGCTGATGATGATCATGACCGTCATCTGGTCCTTCCTCGCCTTCGATTTCGTCTACATCCTCACGCAGGGCGGGCCTGCCTTCTCGAGCGAGCTGCTTTCGACGCTCGCCTACCGCAAGGCGTTCTATGACCTGAACGTCGGACAGGCGGCAGCGGCGGCGCTCGTCATCAGCCTCTTCGGGCTCGTCGGGACCTTCTTCTATGTTCGCATCCAGACCAGGGAGGGCGAGCAATGAGGCTCGTGGAAAGCCGTCTGACCCTCTGGGTCTGCTACATCCTTCTCGGCATCTTCGCCTTCATCGCGCTCTTCCCGATCGCCCTTCTGGTGCTGAACTCGCTGAAACCGGCGGCCCAGATCGTGCAGAATCCGCTCGGCCTGCCGCAGCCGATCCGCTGGCAGAATTTTGCCAATGCCTGGAATCACGCGAAGTTCTCGAAGACGTTCATCAACTCGCTGATGATATCCGGCACGACCATCGCGCTCGTCTGCACGACCTCATCGCTGACGGCCTATGTGATCGCGCGCCGAAAGATCAAAAGCTGGAAGATCTTCACATTCTATCTTCTCGCCACCACAACGGCGCCGATCCAGCTCTACATCTTCCCGCTCTATTTCGGCTTCGCAAAACTTGGCCTGATCAACAACGTCTTCGGTGTGGCGCTAATCTATACCGCGCTCTACAGCCCCTTCGCCGTCATGCTGCTCAGAACCTATTTCCTTGCGGTTCCGAAGGAGCTGGAGGAAGCGGCGATCGTCGACGGCGCCACGCACTGGCAGGTCTTCTGGCGGGTCATGCTGCCGATCGTTTCGCCCGGCATCCTCACCGTGGCGCTGATCATCGGTCTGAATTCGTGGAACGAATTCCTGATCGCCACGACATTCCTGCAAAAGCAGGAGAACATGACGGCCGTCATCGCCTTCTTCCTGCTCTCCGGCCAGTACAGCTCCGACTGGGGCGAGATCATGGCCGCAGCCCTCATCATCGTCGTGCCGGTCGTCGCGCTTTTCGTCTTCATGCAGAAGCGCTTCATCGAAGGCATGGCCGGCGGCTCCGTCAAAGGCTGAACGATTTTTCCCGACTATATGGAGTGAGCAATGCAGCTTCCGAACGACTATCTCGAACGTGTCTATGCTGGCGTGCTGGGCAAGCTCATCGGCGTCTATCTGGGCCGCCCTTTCGAGGGATGGACCTACCAGAAGATCATGGAGGAGCTCGGGCCCATCGAGTATTACGTGCATGAACGCCTGAACCAGCCGCTGGTCGTCACCGACGACGATGTCGCCGGCACCTTCACCTTCATCCGCGCCCTTGAGGATTACGGCATCAAGCCGAACCTCACGGCCGAAGAAATCGGCAAGGCGTGGCTCAACTATATCGTCGAGGAGCGGTCGATCCTCTGGTGGGGCGGCAACGGCAACTCCACCGAACACACCGCCTGGCTCAACCTGAAGAAGGGCGTTCCGGCACCGCATTCCGGCTCGATCGCCACCAACGGCCAGGGGGTCGCCGAACAGATCGGCGCCCAGATCTTCATCGACGGCTGGGCCATGGTCGCCCCCGGTCAGCCGGAGCTGGCAGCCAGGCTCGCCGAACAGGCGGGCAAGGTCAGCCATGACGGCGAATCCGTCTATGCCGCCATGCTGTGGGCGGCGATGGAGGCGGAGGCGTTCGTCGCATCCGACATCGATCACCTGATCGACACCGGCCTGAAGCAGATCCCGGCCGACAGCCTGATCGCCAGGCTGATCGCCGACGTGCGAAGGTGGCACAAGGCACATCCCGACTGGCGCGACACGCGCCAGAAGATCCAGGACAATTACGGCTACGACAAATATCCCGGCAATTGCCATGTCATCCCCAATCACGCCCTGATGATCATGGCGGTGCTTTACGCGCCGCAGGATTTCCAGAAGGCGCAGATGATCGTCAACACCTCCGGTTGGGACACGGACTGCAACGCCGGCAATGTCGGCTGCCTGCTCGGCATCATGAACGGGCTCGACGGCCTTGCAGACGGTCCGGATTTCCGGGGGCCTATCGCCGACCGCATGCTGATCTCCTCGGCCGATGGCGGCAATTCCATCAACGATGCCGTGCGCCAGGCATACTTCCTGACCAATCTCGGCCTGCAGCTCGCCGGCCACACATCGCTTGAGGCGCCGAAAAACGGCGCACAGTTCCATTTCTCGCTTCCCGGCAGCCAGCAGGGTTTTCGTCCGCAAACCGGTCTCGACACGGCGAGCGGCGTGCGCGTCGGCAATGCCGAATTCGAAAGCGGTCGCGCGCTGACGGTCGATTACGACGCTCTTGGTCCGGCACAAAGCGCCGTGGTGACGACGCCGACCTTCTCGCCCCGCGAAATGCTCGACATGCGCACCTATGACCTGATGGCGACGCCGCTCGTCTATGCCGGCCAGGTGGTGAAGGCACGCGTCAAGGCCGACCAGCAGAACCGCGGCGAGATCGAAGCGCGCCTGCGCATTCGCGTCTATGACGAGCGCGACCAGCTCCGCGACATCGACTCTGATCCGGTCGCCCTTCAGCCCGGTGCCGAGGCCATCCTCGAATGGACGCTTCCCGACACGGATGGCCAGCCGATCGCCGAAATCGGCATCGCCGTGAACGGCACCGGCAGACGTGCCGATGGCCGGCTGCTCGCCGACTATCTCCGCTGGGACGGGGCACCCAGGCTTACCCTCAAGCGCCCGGCCGGCGATGGCGATTTCTGGCGCATGGCCTGGGTGAACGGCGCGAGCTTCTTCTCCAAGCGCTTCCCGGCCGCCTTCCGCATCGCCCAGAATAACGGCGAGGGCATCATCATTCACGGCACGCGCCAATGGACCGATTACCAGGCGTCCGGTCAGGTGATGATCCACCTCGGCAATTACGGCGGCCTTGCCGTCCGTGCCCAGGGGCTGCGCCGCTACTACGGCGCACGCGTGACGCGCGCCGGCAAGATGCAGATCGTCAAGGTCCGCGACGAGGACACCAGCATCCTTGCCGAGACGGCCTTCAAGACCGAATTCGACAAACACATCGCCATGAAGGTCACGGCGCAGGGCGCGCGCATCACGTTCGAGGCCGACGGCGTCTCGGTAACGGCCGAGGACAGCGCCGCCGATGCCTTCCGCGATGGCGGCGTCGGCCTGCTCATCCATGAAGGCGCCCTGTCGTCGAACGAGATCCGGATCGGAGGGGTATGATGGCGACCGTCACCATAGACGAAGCGCGCAAGGTCTATGGCGCCGTGGAAATTCTCCACGGCGTCTCCGTCGATATCGCCGACGGCGAATTTGTCGTACTGGTCGGCCCTTCCGGGTGCGGAAAATCCACCCTTCTCAGAATGATTGCGGGTCTTGAAGACATCACCGGCGGCAGGATCAGCATCGGCGGCCGCGTGGTCAACGACTTGCCTCCCAAGGAGCGCGATATTTCCATGGTCTTCCAGAACTATGCGCTTTACCCGCATATGACGGTTGCCGAAAACATGGCCTTTTCGCTGACGCTCGCCGGCGCACCGAAGGAGGAGAAGCAGAAGCGCGTGGCGCATGCCGCGCAAATTCTCGGTCTCACCGACCTGCTCGGGCGCTATCCCCGCCAGCTTTCCGGCGGCCAGCGCCAGCGCGTCGCCATGGGCCGCTCGATCGTTCGCGATCCTCAGGTCTTCCTGTTCGACGAGCCGCTTTCCAACCTCGATGCGAAGCTGCGTGTCGCCATGCGCGCCGAGATCAAGAGCCTTCATCGCCGCCTCGCCACGACGACCATCTACGTCACCCACGACCAGGTCGAGGCAATGACCATGGCCGACCGCATCGTGGTCATGAACGGCGGCCGCATCGAGCAGATCGGCCGGCCGCTCGAGCTCTATGACAATCCGCAAAGCACGTTCGTCGCCGCCTTCATCGGCTCTCCGGCAATGAACCTCCTGAATGGACGCTTTGACAGTACAGGCGGCCGGCCCGTCTTCAAAACGAATGACGGCGTCATGCTGCCGCTGCCCGACGACGCTCCGAAGCTCGCAGGCGTTGAGGGGGCCTACGGCATCCGGCCGGAATATTTCACCCTGTCGCCGACGGATGTCGGCATTCCCGCGCGTGTCGTGGTGGTGGAGCCGCTGGGCTCGGAAACGCATGTGACGGCGACCGTGGGCGAACAGACGATCGTCACCGTCTTCCACGAGCGGCTCGAAATCGAGCCGGAGGAGACGATCTGGCTGCAACCGCGGACGGACCGTATCTGCCTGTTCGACGGCAGCGGACGGCGGCTGACCGACAAGGCCAGCGGGTGAAATCCGCAACCCTCGTCAGCTCGAAGCGTCGCCGCAAGGCGGCGCATCCCCTGCTGCCGGTCACAGTCGATCCAGATAGTTATCCGGTCAGCCGATCGGCCCGGCCACGCCGGTCCTGACGGCCATATCGGCCAGGCTGACGTCGAGCGTTGCGGGGTCCACCGACTGCCGCACCTTCAACAGCATATTCCCCAGGTCGTCCATCATCTCGCGAACGAATTTCTCCGTGCGGGCACGGTCTCCCGAAACGATGAAGCGAAGCAAGGAAATGTGGCTTTCGACCGTCGCCTCCATCGGAGCACCGGGGCCGAGATATGTATGAAATATCCAGCCGGTGCGACGATAGAGCGTCTGGAGCGGAATGAGCGTGTTCGCCAGAAGCGGCTCTCCGGATGCCGTGAGGATCGCCCTGTTCAGCAGCCGGTCGGTGACGTTGAAACGCTCCAGGCTCAGATCCGCCTTGGAAGCTTCCAGATCCGTGATGAAGGTTCTGAGAATCTTGTGGTCCTGAGGGGTCGCGCGCTCGCTCGCAAGCCCACAGGCAATCGCCTCCATCTCCGTGCGCAAGGGCAGCAGCGTTCGCTCCTGGGCAAGATTGACGGGTGCGATGCGCAGGCCCGAGCGCGGGCTGACATGAATGAGCTGGTTGGAGGAAAGGCGCTTTACCGCGTCGTGAACCGGTGTGCGGCCAAAACCGGACTGCTGCTGCAATTGCTGGATCGTATAGCGGGCGCCGGGCAGCAGCTCGGTGGAAACGATCATGCTCTCGAGACGATCGTAAGCCTCCTCCGACAGGCTTCGGGACTGCTTTTCCTTCTTTACCATCGCACCGTCGATCTTTTCCCGCTCGAATTCACTGTCGTCTTCCCTCTCCCGATTCACTCGGGCCAGCATTGACTTTCGGCTCCATATATCAAAATTATTGCCTCATGTGAAATTTCAGATTAGTAGCGTGATATTTCATATAGGGAGGATTTCATGACAATCGAACACGCAACCACTGCCGGCGCCATGCGGCGGCCATCCACCAATCGACGCTGGTGGATCGGTGCACTTCTCGCGCTCGGCGTCCTCGTCAATTATTTCGACCGGGTGAACCTGACGGTGGCCTCGCCGCTCATCCAGGACGATTTTCACATCGGTCCGGCCGAGATGGGCATCCTGTTCAGCGCCTTCGGCTGGACCTACGGTTTCCTGCAGATCCCCGTCGGAATGCTGCTCGATCGCTTCGGCATTGCCCGCGTCATGCGGTGGAGCACGTTTTCCTGGGGCATCGCCTCCGTCATCACCGCTTTCTCGACCGGCATGCAGACGCTCTTTCTTTCCCGCATGCTTCTCGGCGTGGCGGAGACCCCGGGCTTCCCGGCCAATTCGAAGGCGACCGGCTATTGGTTCCCGCGCCATGAGCGTGGGCTGGCAACCGCGCTCTTCGATGCGGCGGCAAAATTCTCCAACGTCATCGCCATTCCGCTCGTCGCCTTCCTGATGCTGCACTTCGGCTGGCGCGGCGGTTTCCTCGCGACGGCCGCCATCAGCTTCGTCTTCTTCGTGATGTTCTGGCTGTTTTATCGCGACCCCAGCGCCGACAGGAACCTCTCCGACGAGGAGCGCTCTTACATAAAGGCCGGCGGCGCGGCGCAGGAAGGCGAAGCCGCCGCCAATGCCGTCGGCATGCTCGGCTACCTCCTGCGCAACCGCAAGGTCTGGGGCCTTTCGATCGGCTTTGCCGCTTATGGCTATGCCTTCGCCCTCTTCATCTTCTGGCTGCCGGATTATCTCGTCAAGGAGATGCACATGGACATCCTGAAATCGGCAAGCTTCACGACGATCCCCTGGATCTTCGCCACGATCTCGGATCTCCTGATCGGCGGCTGGCTGATCGACCATCTCATCCGCAAGGGCCACGACGAATCCCGCGTGCGCAAGACGATCATCGTCCTCGGCATGCTGATGGGACTTGCCGTCGTCGGCGCTGGGCTCACCGCCGATCCCTATTGGGCAATCCTCTGGATCACCATCTCGCTGAGCGGCCTTGCAGCTGCCGCCCCGGCCGGATGGTCGATCCCGGCGCTCATCGCGCCGAAGGGCGGTGCGGCCACCGTTGGCGGCATCATGAACTTCCTCAACAGCGTCACCGGCATCGCCGCGCCGATCATTACCGGCTTTATCGTCGGCGCCACGCAATCCTTCAGCCGCGCCTTCCTTCTGGCCGGCGTGATGCTCGCGATCGGCATCGTCTCTTATGTTTTCGTTCTCGGTCGCATCGAACCGATCGCCGATCCGAAAGCGTGATCTAGATCCTCAGACCATGAAAGGGTTCCCATGAAAATCACCAATGCGAAGGTCATCGTCTGCTCGCCCGGGCGCAACTTCGTCACGCTCAAGATCGAGACGGACGAAGGCATCTACGGAATCGGCGACGCCACCGTGAATGGCCGCGAACTGGCCGTCGCCTCCTATCTTCAGGATCATCTCGTTCCCTGCCTCATCGGCCGCGATGCGTCGCAGATCGAGGACATCTGGCAGTATTTCTACAAGGGTGCCTATTGGCGCCGCGGCCCGATCACCATGGCGGCGATCGCTGCCGTCGACGTGGCGCTCTGGGACATCAAGGCCAAGGCCGCCAACATGCCGCTTTACCAGCTGCTCGGCGGCGCCAGCCGTACGCATATGCTGACCTATACCCATGCCAACGGCGAGACGATCGAGGAAACCGGCGACAAGGTCGCAGCCTTCAAGGAGCAGGGCTGGAAGGCGATCCGTGTGCAAAGCGCAGTTCCGGGCCTGCCCGTCACCTATGGCGTCGAGAAGGTCGGCTCGCTCGCGCAGGCGGAAGACAAGCCGCGAGAGACGTTGTGGGATACACCCACCTATCTTCGGTTTCTACCCAAGCTTCTCGATCATCTGCGCGACCGCTTCGGCTATGAACTGCACCTCCTGCACGACGTCCACCACCGGCTGACGCCGCAGGAGGCGGCAAGCCTTGCAAAAGAAGTCGAGCGCCACAGGCTCTTCTGGCTCGAGGACGCCGTTCCGGCCGAGAACCAGGAATCCTATCGCCTCATCCGCCAGCATTCGACCACGCCGCTTGCGCTCGGCGAGGTCTTCAACTCGATCCATGATTGCCGCCAGCTGATCCAGGAACAGCTGATCGACTACATCCGCACGACGCCGCTGCACGCCGGCGGCATTACCCATGTGCGGCGCATCGCCGATCTCGCCGGCCTTTATCATATCCGCACCGCCTGCCATGGTGCGGCCGACATGTCGCCGATCACCATGGGTGCGGCCCTGCATTTCGACCGGTGGGTGCCGAACTTCGGAATTCAGGAATATGCCTTCCATCCCGACGAAGCGAAGAATGTCTTCCCGCACGAATGGCATCTAAAGGATGGCTATCTCTATAGCGGCGAAAAGCCGGGGCATGGCGTCGACATCGACGAGAAGGCCGTCGAGAAATATCCGTATCGCCAGGCCTATCTCGACGTCGCCCGGCTTTCGGACGGGACGATGTGGAGCTGGTGATTTGCTTTAGTGACCGGCCGGCTTGCCCAAGCCGGCCGGTTATCCTCAGTTGACGTTGCTTTCGCGGATGCGGTCGGCGAGGTCGAGAAAATTCTGGCGCATGCGGCGCAACGTGAAATCGAGACCAAACAGACGCCCGGTTTCACTGAAACCCATCGATTGGGCGGCCTCGGAACTCTGAAGAGCATTGAACGCGGCTTGGAAAGCCTCGTCCCCTGCCGAGAGTATGCCGGAATCGATCTCTCCGCCCCCGCGAAGCGCGCGGCCGCACGCCTCCGCGAAACGTGCCTGCGCCTCGAGCATCGTGCCCGCCTGCGGCCCGATCGCTTCGACGATTGCTTTGGGGAATGGCGTTTCCACTATATGGCTGACGTAGGTCATGTCATTGCGAATTCGCCAGAGCGAGCGCGGTATGGCCTCCGATATCCCCTGTCTCGTCAGCCAGAAGGCGCGTTCGCGCTGGGCATCCGTCAAAAGCGCTTCCGTGGCCATCAGCGACTGACGAAGCCCGATATTGGCTTCCGTGGCGGAGACCGCCTCACCCTTTTCGACCGCGGAGGCAAGGGTGCGCAAAATCTGCGCCATGACATCGAGGGCCGATCCGAAACGATCGAGCACCACGGTTCGCGACCGCGTCGGCAGGATGAAAAGGCTGGCGAGCACGCCGACGACGCCGCCCAATGTGATCTCGGCGATACGGTCGATCACGAAGATCTCGACGGGAACGGCTGCGGAATGAGTCAGCATGACGATCGCCGCCGTCAGTCCGGCATTGCGCAGGCGCGGCACGCGCGCCGCTGCGAAACTGGACAGGCCGACGACACAGATCAGCGCGATGCCGATGGCAAGCGGTTCGCGCGGCGTCACGAACACCGCGATGCCTCCAAGTAGGGCCCCCGCGACCGTCGCGACCAGCCGGTCGGCGGCCGCGCCGGCCGTCGCGCCAACGGATGTCTGCATGACGATCAGCACCGTGAAGACCGCCCAATAGCCCTGCTGGAGATGGAGAAGCTGCGAGACGGCGTAGGTGATCGTGCAGGCGATCATGACCCGCAACGCCTGCACCGCTGCGCGCTTTGTCTGGATCAAGGATGCTTTGGGTTTTGACGAGGGCTGGCTTTGACCAGATACGGGCTCGGTCATCGCGCAACTTTTCGTCTGGAAACGCATGCTGACAATGGCCGTCCGGGTCTTGCCCCTCCCTTGCTGCAATGCCGCCGACTATGAGACGAACCTGACGCTTACCATGACAATATTCCTCGCGATATGGAAGACGCATCGATCGGCAATCGGCCATCCGCGGCCCGGCATGCCTTGGAGGCAGCAACAGGCTACCGTGTTCCCTGTCGGGAACACGGTTCGAGATCGATCTCTACAGGCGGGATGTCACGGTCAAACCGCGGCAGGAGCTGCCGTTGGACCGGTGGACGGCGGCAACGTCTCGTCAACGAGAACCTGCCGCAGTCGCGCTTCCTGATCCGGCGAAAGCGAGGTGCGCAGCAGTCTCGCATGCTCGCCCTTGAACTCGGCAAGCACCTTCTCAGGCTGGACCTTGCGTATGAGAAGAAAGAGCGCCGAACTGTTCGTGGGAATGGTCTCGGCGAGCTTCGCGATGAGACCGTCATCGATCCCGTAATCCGCCATCGAGCCCGCCAGAGCGCCGGACCCGGCGCCGAGGGCGCCGCCGACGACCAAGCCAGCCAGCGGATTGAGGAACAACAGCCCCACGAGCGAACCCCACAATGCGCCGGAGAGCCCGCCACTCGCGGCACCGGCCGCGGTCAGATTGACGCTCTGCTTGAGGCGGACCTTGCCCGCTTCGTCGCGAACGGCAATCACGGCGTCTTCCAGGTCGATCAGATATTCCTTCTCGAGCTGAACGAGGCGGTTGAGAACGGCGTCCGCCTTGTCGGCATTATCGAAACCAAGCACTACGAGTTCTGACATCGAAATCCTCCGGGTCGTGTTGTGGAGCAGAAATTAGGGCGTCGAGCCGACTAGTGAACAGCCGTGCTGATCAACCGATAGGGATGAGTAGCATTGAACTGCGAGATCATTGCGACAGCCTGCTGCAACAACCTCTCCGCATTTTCGGGATCGTCGCGGGCGAGCTCGTCGGCGTTGACGCGAATTGCTTCCGCCATGTTGGTCGAAAGCGCCGCAAACTGCTGGTTGCCTTCGACAAGGGCTTCGCGGGCGTTACCTTCCAGCATCCTGGCAACGTCGATGAGGATTTCCTCGCGCTCTTCGATGCTGAGCTCTTCAATGGTTTTCGTCTTATCTTCCATTTTACTCACTCACTCCTGACAGACGTGATTGCAGCCGAGCTCATGAAGCCTCGGCTACCACTGACGTAAGAAGAGAGAGATTCAGGTTCAAGGTCAGACCGGTTCAGCCGCTCCCTGATGCCTTGGTCGCGCGATAGATGCAGTGCGAGCGACCGCTGTTCGCGACAGAGTCGACAAGGCCGCAGGCTCATCCGGCATATCGCGCCTCCAGCAGGTCCAGCTCCCGCACGAGCTTGGTTGCAATCTCGTTGCCGAGCTGCCTTGCGCGCAGCTTGCGAAAGATTTCGGCGCGCTCCGCCCGAACCGCAGCCAGTCGCAGCTCCAGCTCGATGCCCATCGTACGTTTGGAAAGCGCGGCCTCCTCATCGCCGCTGGTCTGGCTGCGAATGCGTTCGCGATAAAGCTCCATCACCCTCGATGCCGCATCCACATAGAGATCGGCATCCTCCCGGCCCTTCGAGAGCGAATGCTGGAGGCGGGCGATTTCCGTGATCGCCGCCTTGGCGGCATCGACCCGTGCCGCGACTTCATCCTCCTCATGCTTCGTATCCTTCGGGAGTTCGAGATTTTTCAGCAGCGGCGGCAGGAAAAGCGTCGCCAGGATCAACGACATGATGATGACGCCCATGGCGAGGCAGATCGCAAGATCGCGGGCCGGAAAGGGCGAGCCGTCCGGCAGGGTGAACGGCAAGGTCAGCACACCGGCAAGTGTGATCGCGCCGCGAACACCGGCAAAGGAGAACGCCGCGAGAATACGCCAGTTGGGCGATGTCTGGCGCTGCCGTCTCTGGCGGAACAGGGTCAGGTGAAGCGACAGCCAGACCCAGATGAACCGCAACGCGGCAAGCCCGAAGGTGAGCCCGACGACATAGGCCGCAAGCCACCAGAATTCATGATGCCCCGTGACCTGAACCGTGGCCGATGCCTTCTCCGCGATCGACGGAAGCTGTTCGCCGAGAAGCACGAAGATGGTGCCATTGGCGGCGAACTGGATCATGTCCCAAACTGCGCTGCGGCGCACGCGGGTCGCGGCCATGGCACGCCCCGAGCTCTCGGCCACGCTCATGGTCGTCCCGGCCGACACCGCCGCCAGAATGCCGGAACAATGGAGATGTTCTGCGACGAGATATGCCGCGAAAGGGATGAGGATGCTGACGAGGATTTCCGAGCCGCTTTCCTCGCCGTAGCGAAACGAAAGCCGGGTGCTCAGCCATGTAATGATCCACGTCACGCTCACGCCGATGGCAAGCCCGCCGAGCGCAGTCCACAAAAAACTGAGCGTGGCGTCATAGAGCGAGAAAGTGCCCGTCAGGGCCGCTGCGATCGCGAACCTCAGGCAGACGAGACCGGACGCATCGTTCAACAAGGACTCGCCTTCGAGTATGTGCATCATCCGCGGCGGTATGGGCACCCTCTGCGCGATCGCGGACACGGCGATGGGATCGGTCGGCGAAATGACGGCCGCCAGCGCAAAGGCAACCGCAAGCGGCATCGCGGGAATCATCCAGTGGACGAGCAGGCCGGCTCCCAAAACGGTAAAGACCACGAGCCCCAGGGCCAGTTCGACGACGATGTTCATATCCCGCCGGAGCTCGTCGGCCGGGACCCGCCAGCCATCCAGGAAAAGCAGCGGCGGCAGGAACAGCAGGAAGAAGATTTCGGGCTCCAGCCGGACGCTGAGATCGGCCGAAAGCCCCACGACGGCGCCCAGCGCGATCTGGATCAGCGGCAATGGCACGACGATCGGTATTGCCCGGGAAATCGTCCCGCTGATGACGATCGCCAGCAAGAGGACCAGCGTCGTGGTGATGATCTCCATTATCCTGCCTTTCGCTTGACATGCTCTGACGGCCTCAAGGCGCGTAAACGCCTGCTGCCGCAGCCTGAAATTCGAGACAACCTTTAAAACAAACTCGGCCGAAAATGAGAAGGGCGTCGAGGCCAATCCTCCTGCGCACCGAACCGGCGCCCGAAGCCTGCGTTCTTCGCTTCGGAACATTGAGGTTGCAGCGGGGTTTGGTCATTGCCGCTACCACGATGGCGAGTTTTGTAATCCAGACAAGGCCGAGAGGAGATAGCCATGACGGATCTCGACGAAAATGCGCGCGTTTGGGAACTGATCGACAAGATCGGCTTCTGCATGCTGACCACCCAGATATCGGGCAGTCTGCGCGCCCGACCGATGGCCGCTCATCCCGAGCCGATCGACAATGCAATCTATTTTCTGACCGACGTGGCAGGACACAAGGATGAAGAGATCGCAAGATGGCCGGACGTATGCCTGGCCTTTGCCGACACCAAAGGCCAGAAATATGTTTCGATATCCGGCACGGCCGAAATCGCCAACGACCGCGAACGCATAAAAGACCTGTGGACGACCGGCGCCAAGGCATGGTGGCGCAACGCCGATGATCCGGCCATTCGCGTGCTGAAAATCACGCCGTCTTTCGCCGAATACTGGGACAGCCCCGGAACGGTGATCAGCTACATCAAGATGGCCGCCGCCGCCGTCTCGAATTCAAAGCCCGACATGGGCGAAAACGTGAAGGTCGAGCTGTAAAGGCAGCAGGCAGCCCTGCGGCGCGGGTGCTGGGCGGCATGGCTCGCCGAGCGCTTGCGCCATGCAGGGGCGAGCATCTATTCCTCCCATTCCTCCTCATCGGCGGAAAGCAGATCTACCAGCGCGGCCACGGTGCCGGCCGGCAGGTGGCGGCCTTCTCCGATCAAGGCCTCGTCGCTGTTCACCCAGGCCCAGGCCTCGGAGAGTTCCGTGGGGGTTGCGCCCGTCGCAACGATCTCGGCAACCAGTGTTTCGTCGACAGGGCCGAGTACGGCGATGACGTCTTGCGAAGTCAATGTCATGTCCTGCTCCTCTTCCTGTTTGTCAGATCATAAACATCCTTCGTATATAGAAACCTGCCGATTGACTTCCACCGGCGGCGGCACGACGGAGGACATCGGCAAGCCGATTAATTCATTGAATAAAATCCACAAATTTTCCATTTTCATTGCCCCGAAAAAGGTTCGGCCCGAGAGCGAGCCTTCTCATCCCGCTCAGCGAAAAAGCTGCCGCAGGCCGGGGAATTCAAAGCGGATGGCGATACCGGGGATGTCGATCAGGCGATCAAGATCCCGGCGTTCAATCGCGCGATCGGCAGAGTGCTCAGAATGTCGGGCCGGCCGCGCCGCCTTTCAGCGTGAAGTAAGCAAAGGCTGCTATGAAAAACGCGATGATGGCCAGGATCGCCAGAAGACGCTTCAGCCACGGAGGCGTCTGCCTCGGCGGCTTGGGCTTGGGACGACGTTCGAACTTGATGACATTATCGGACATGACAATCGATTAGCGAAGATCAAACGGTTTGCCAATCCGCTGCGGACGTCAGAGCGGCGTTTCGGCAATCGACCAGACAGAATGCCCGGTTCATCCGAACGACCGATCTCGCCCGCATGCTTCGGGCCCTGGCGGCGTATCCGAACGGATCGGCAAAGCTCGAAAGCGACTCTTGAATATCCTCGATAAAATCCGCCCCTGGACTACCCGGCAGCGCGCCTTGATCGTCCCGTTCCCGACAGACCGGGACCTGCCGGAACGCAAATCCAGGGCGGCGGCGGCCGATGGTCCGATCGTGGCGTTTTTCACCGAGGGCAGCTTTTACGAACGGGAAAAGGAGCGCATGGTCCGCTCAGCCGAGCGGATCGGGCTGAAAGTCCATGCGACGGCATTGCCGAGCGCCGGTAGCTGGGTACTGAACGCCGGGCTCAAGCCGGGCTTTCTGCTGGAGGAAAGGACGAGGCTCTGCGGACCGCTGCTTTACGTCGACGTCGATGCCGTCTTCCACAGCAATCCCTGGCCGGAGCTTCGCGGGCTGGATTGCGATATCGCCGCCTACTACGAAGCCGACGGCAGCCTGGTCAGCGCGACCCTTCTCATCAACGATACGCCTGAGGCGGCCCATCTGCTGGAGCTTTGGCGGCAGGGATGCCTCGCCAATCCCGATATGTGGGATCAACTCGTTCTCCAGCGAATCATTGCGGAGGATGCCCGGCGCGCTCAACCGCGGTTCCGCGTCATCCGATTGCCCGTATCCTTCTGCTGGATCTTCGACCGGGTCGAAAATGAGCATGTCAGCGAGGTCTTCATCGAGCAGCTTCAGGCAAGCCGTGAGGCCACGAAGCGCAAGCGCTGGTTCGGTCGCATCGGCAAACGCCTGAAACGCCGTCGCGACCGGGTGGACGAGATAGAGCGGATCTTGAACGCAGCCCCATGATGCCGTCGTCCGACGGCATGCCGCGACACGATCGTCACAACATGTCGCCGAGCGTCCAATGGTTGTTCCACCGCGCGTCGATTTCGTCCTCGACATTCTGATATCGGATGTCGGTGGACAAACGCAGCCGTTGCCGCCCGTCCTGGTTGGTGGTCGAGGCATGGATCATGAACGGCGAATGGAGCATGATGTCGCCGGCTTCATAATCCGCCGCCAGCCAGCGCGTGTCGAATCGCTCCGCCATGTCGGGCAGATCCTTGGAAACCCAGCCGCCTTCCGTCATGTTGCGGTTGTAGGCGCTGACACGCTCTTCCACGCTCAGATCCTTGTTCTTCTCGCCAAACTCCCGCTCCATGGCGACACCGATAGCGTGCGACCCCTCCAGGTAGACGAGGCCGCCCATTTCGACAGGAATATCCCCTATCGGAATCCACGCCGTCACGACCCGGCTGGTGCCGCCGCGAAGATAGACCAGATCGTAATGGGCCGGAGTTGCTGTCGTCGTTCCGGGCCGGACATGGCGCATGATCTTGCGCTTATGCAGATAGGAAATGCCCGACAGGAATTCGTCCATGAAACGCGAGATGCGCGGCTGCGCGCAGAAGCCCTCATAGGCAACCGAGCGCACGAGGGACATCAGACAACGATCCACGTCCCGGCCCTCGGGTGCTGCAGCAGCTGCGATCCCGTCTCGCGGATCGGTTCCCGCCGCAATCAGTCCCGTTTTTGCCATATGGCCGAAGACCCAGCCGCGGAAGTCGATGACGTCGCTGCGCGGCAGGAAGCCCTTCAGCCACACATAACCATTCTCCTCGTAGAGGCGACGGATTGCGTCGACACCGATACCGGGATCGGTGGGGGTGAGAAAACCAAGCCGATCGGGCGCAGTGGAAAGAACCTTTCCATTGGCGACAAGGCCGGGGCCTTCCTGACCGGTTTGCTTGGTCTGTAAAGAAATCGACATTTCACTCGCCCATGATCTTTGCTGATTGTCGGTTGAATCTAGCAAGCAGCGGTGCTTCACTCCATGGACGAAAATTATACTGGACTTTTCGCTCATCATGAAAACGACGGATGCCATCTACCGCTCCCCGCTAGCAGCCGCCGGAGGCCTGGCCGTCACCGGCAGCGGCAGGCAACACGCCATGCAAGCCGTCAGGGACAGGAAGCTGCCGAGCCATGCGGTGGTTCTGGTGGAGAATGGCCATGGCTTTCTCGAATCGGAGGCCGGAGGCCGGCAGAGTGTGAAAAGCCCTGCGCTTTTCTGGCTCTTCCCAAATCGCCAGCACTCATATGGCCCCGACGCGGAAGGCTGGAGCGAGCGCTGGGCGCTTTTCGAGGGCTCTCTGGTGCGCGATTTTCTCCGTCTGCGCCTTATCAGCGAGCAGAATCCGGTCGTCGATCTGCGCAATCTCGATCGGGTCCAGCGTCTTTTCAACGCTATCCACGCCGATCTCCTCGAGGATACGAACCTGGCGCGAGCCTCTGCCGCCGCCTCTCTTCACCGGATCGTCGTTCTGGCCGCGCAACAGGCCAGCAAGCTCAAGCCCGCCTCTCTTGAAGGGCCGGATATTGCCGAAGTTATCGAGGCACTGCGGCGAAGAGCAACGCAATCCCTCGATATGGCAGCCTTCGCGGCGGAATACCGAATGTCGCCTGCGACGCTCCGCCGAAAGGTTACGGCGGAAGTGGGCCTGCCGCCAAAGGGCTTTCAGCTTCGCGTACGCATGGACCATGCCAAGGAACTGCTCGCAATAACGGAGGACAAGATCGAAACCGTCGCAGCGAAGATCGGATTCGAGGACGCCTTCTATTTCTCCCGGCTGTTCCACGAACGCGAGAACTGCACGCCTCGCGAATTTCGCGCGCGTTACCGAAGGACCTGAATGCCGACAGGCCCGGCTTCGACATCCCGTTTATGCCGCAACATCGCTCGTTTAAGGCCTGGATGTTTTACCGGGCAGGTCTCGTTCCAGGTTCCGGCGCCGCCAGGCCGCGGGCGCTTCACCGACCCTCTTGCGGAAAAACCGCGAGAAATAGGCGGGGTCCTCAAAGCCCACCTCGCGGCCGATATCCTCCACCGGGCGGATGGTAAACAAAAGCAGACGCTTGGCCTCCAGCAGCCGCCGGTCAAGCAGCATATCCTTGATCGTGTGCCCGAACACCTCGCGCGCCGCCTTGTCGAGCAGATGCGGCGTCGTGGACAGCAATTCGACATAGCGGCCGACGGGCCAATCGCTTTTATAGTGCCGGTCTATGGCACCGCGCAGCGCCAGGGCGAGCGCAACCGTCGGCGAGACAGTCGGCAATGCCGCGCTGCCGCCGAGCCGGTTCATCAGCGACAACACGACGCCGATCAGTCCCAACATGACCTTTTCGCTTTGGCCGCCGCGCTCGCGGTATTCGTCGCTTACCATGCCGAGCAGCGTGTCGATCTTTTGCCAGGAAGGGTCCTCCGGCCGACCCGTCAGGAAGGTCGGCACGTCGAGGCCGAGATCCGCATGCGGCGCAAGCACCTTCAGCGTGTCGTCCGAGACCGATACGACGATGGCGTCCGACTGATCGTCGACCTCGAATCCGTGGATGATGTTGCTCGGCACGAAACTGATCGTCGGAGCGGAAAAATTCCAAGTCCTGTCTTCGATGCGATATCGACCGCCGCCCTTGAACCAGTAGGTGAGCTGGCCCATCAGGGGGTGTTTATGCGCCGCGACATGCCCGAAATGTAACGTCTTGCGGTCCATGACGGTTTCCACATGCAGGAAACCGACGTCGAGCGCTCGGCTCGGCTCGCCGTAGACGAAGAAATTCGGGATTTCGCTTTTCTGGGGCATGCCGGAAAAAGTACCAGCGAATTGCCCCCTTTGTCCATGGCCGCAGCAACCCTTCGCACGTAGCATCGGCCATGATCTCAAGGGAGGAATACGAGATGCGAGCTGAAGATTACCGCAGTGACAAGACCCGTCCTTTTACCGGCGCCGAATATCTGGAGAGCCTGCGCGACGGGCGCGAAGTCTACATCAACGGCGAACGCATCGCCGATGTGACGGCGCATCCCTCGATGCGCAATTCGGCCCGCTCGATTGCGCGTATGTACGATGCGCTGCACGACGAAAAGACCAGGGATCGCCTGACCTCGCCGACCGATACCGGCTCGGGCGGCTATACGCACAAATACTTCCGGGTCGCGAAATCCTCCGCCGAGCTTGTCGCCCAGCAGGGCGCCATCGCGGACTGGGCGCGCATGTCCTATGGCTGGATGGGCCGCACCGCCGATTACAAGGCCGCCCTCATGAACACGCTCGGCGCCAATGCCGACTGGTATGGGCCATTCAAGGACAACGCGCTTTCCTGGCACAAGCGCGCGCAGGAATCCGTGCTCTTCATGAACCATGCGATCGTCAATCCACCGATCGATCGCCACAAGCCGGCCGATGCCGTCAAGGACGTTTTCGTCCACATCACCAAGGAAACCGATGCGGGCATCTATGTTTCCGGCGCCAAGGTGGTGGCGACCTCATCGGCCCTCACCCATTACAACTTCCTCGCCCAGAGCTCGGCGACGGTCACGGAAGATCCGTCGCTGTCGGTCATGTTCATCGTTCCGATGAACGCGCCTGGTATCAAGATGTTCTGCCGTGTTTCCTACGAGCAGACCGCCAATACGGTCGGGCAGCCCTTCGACTACCCGCTGTCGTCGCGGTTCGACGAGAACGATGCGATCCTGGTGCTCGATAATGTCTTCGTGCCCTGGGAGGATGTGCTCGTGCTGCGCGATGCGGCCAAGATCCTCTCCTTCCATCCGGCTTCCGGCTTCATGCATGGCTATTGCTTCCAGGGCTGCACGCGTTTCGCCGTGAAGCTCGACTTCCTCGCCGGCCTGCTCGCCAAGGCGCTGCGCGCGACCGGCGGCGATGCTTTCCGCGGTAATCAGGCGGCGCTTGGCGAGGTCATCGCGTTGCGCCACATGTTCTGGTCCTTCTCCAACGCCATGGCCTACAATCCGCAGCCCTGGGCCAATGGCGCGGTGCTGCCGAACATGGAAGCGGCCCTTTCCTATAGGACCTTCATGTCGGAAGCCTATCCGCGCGTCATCGAAACGGTACGCAAGGTCGTCGCCTCCGGCCTGATCTACCTGCCCTCCTCGGCCAAGGATTTCGGCAATCCGGAGATCGACCGTTACCTTGCCCAATATGTGCGCGGCTCCAACGACATGGGCCATATCGAGCGCATCAAGATCATGAAGCTGCTGTGGGATGCGACAGGCACCGAGTTCGGCGGGCGCCATGCCCTTTATGAGCTCAACTACGCCGGTGCACCTGAGGAAGTCCGCCTGCAGGTGCTGAAAGGCGCCGAGCGCGGCGGCCGGTTGAAGGAAATGGAAGCCTTGGTCGATCGCTGCATGAGCGACTACGATGAAAACGGCTGGACCGGCGACACCTGGCTCCCGCCGCTCGGCGATGCCTCCCCCATCCGCAACGCCGCCGAGTGAGGCCGCCGCCATGGAGGAACAACTCTCGAAAACCGAGTTCCGCAATGCCATGGCGCGGGTTTGCGCGCCGGTCAACGTGATCACCACCAACGGCCCGGCCGGCCGCGGCGGCTTCACCGCGACGGCCATGTGCAGCGTCACCGACGAGCCGCCGACGCTGCTGGTCTGCATGAACAGCCGTTCGATGCAAACCGGCCTCTTTTTCGAGAACCGCCGCTTCTGCGTCAACGTCCTGACGCAAGAGCACAAGGAACTGGCCGGCTACTTCGCCGGCCAGCGCACCGACATGGAGGAGCGTTACGCCGCGGCGGAATGGGTCAGCTTCCGCTCCGGCAGCCAGGCGCTTTCGGACGCGATCGTCTCCTTCGATTGCCGCCTGACGGAGGCACGCCGTGTCGGCACGCACCATATCTTCATCGGCGAAGTGATGGACATCCGCAGCCGCAAGGATGGGCACGCCCTTCTTTATTTCGACCGAAACTATGTGCATGTGCCGACCCAGACGGGCAGCTTTGGCGGTTAGAGCCTTCCTGCTTCTCATGACATCGCGGGGCGACGCCGTCTCCGTGTTCCGACGCAATTCCGGACGGAAAATCGCAGCGCACTGGAATGGCTCCAAGCGCCAGGGTATCCAGGAGCGCAAAACGAAAGGGGATGCGTTTGCGGATCGCATCCCCTTTTCATATTGCGGAGCGCCGTTGCGTCGTCAGGCAGCGGTGTCGCCGAGATAGAGGCGATGAAGCTGCGCCGGGTCATTGGCAAGCGTGGTGCAATCGCCGTCATAGACGATGGTCCCTCTCCGCAGCACGTAGGCCCGGTTGCCGATCGCAAGCGCAAGGGCGGCAAACTGCTCGACGAGAATGACCGCCATGCCGGCATCGGCCAATTGCCTTACCGCCCGCATGAGGCGGCTGACGATGACCGGCGCCAGCCCGGAGGACATTTCGTCGATCATGATCACCTTCGGCCGTGTCAGGAGCGAACGGGCGATGACGAGCATCTGCTGCTCGCCGCCCGACAGCATGCCGGCCTTGATGCTGCGCCGCTGCAGCAGTTCCGGAAACAGATCGTAGGCTTCCTGAAGATTCGCGGCTGGATCGAGCGCCACCTTCAGATTTTCCTCGGTGGTCATTTCCGGAAAGACGGTGCGCCCCTGCTCGACATGGCTGATACCGGCGCGGGCGCGCAGGCCGGCACGCAACTTCGGAAGCTCCGCACCGTCCATCGTGACCGAGCCGGACGCGGCCGGGATGATCCCCGAAAGGCTTTCGAGCAGCGTGGTCTTGCCGGCGCCGTTCGAGCCGAGCAGAACGCTGATCTCGCCGCTCGACACGGTGAGATCCACGCCCCGGATGACCGGAATTCCGGACCGGTTGACAACCAGATCTTTGATGGAAAGCTCGGTCATTCGGCAGCCTCCTCGAGTTCGATGCCCATATAGGCCTTCTGGACGATCGGCATGGCCAGCACGCTTTGCGGATCGCCATTGGCGATCACGCGTCCAAAATCGAACACCGTAATCGCCGAGCAGGCGCGCCGCACGAGATCCATGTCATGCTCGATCAAAAGCACGGCACTGCCGAAAGTCTGGGGAATGGCCGCGATCCGCTCGCCGAGCTTTACCGCATCGGCATAGGATTGGCCGGCGGCCGGTTCGTCGAGAAGGATGACAGGTGCGCGCGACGCGACGACCCCGGCAACATCGAGCAGGCGGCGCGTGCCGGCGTCGACGGAGGTAATCGGCGTATCGGCCGGCGGGCAATCGAACCACTGAAGAATGGCGGAGAGCTCGTCGTCACTGATGGCGCCGGCAGCAAGCCGAACGTAATTGCCGACACTGAGTTCCGGCGCGATACGGGTCGTCTGCCAGGTGCGACGGATGCCCAGCCGGGCGCGGCTCGTTGCGGAAAGCCCCTCCAGAGGCCTGCCGTTCAACTTGATCGAGCCGTCATAACGGGCCAGGAATCCGGCGATCGCATCGACCATCGTCGACTTACCGGCGCCGTTCGGACCGACGAGGCCGACGACCGTGCCCGCAGGCACCTTCAGGTTGACCTTGTCGAGCGCGACGACGGCGCCGTAGCGGACCGTAAGATCGCTGATTTCCAGCGCAAGCCCCGCTTCATGAGCCGCGGCGGGCGGCAGGCGGCCCGATTGGCCGTGCGTGGAGACGCCTGCGCGCCGGGGAAGCAATTTACGCGCAAGCCGCGTCCAGCTCTCGCTGATGGTTTCGCCGGAGGAAAGGGCATGCACGGCGCCGACCGCGAAGAAGACGTTGCCGACATCCTGCGGCAGATTGAGCCTGCGCAGGAGTTCAGGAAACAGCGTGATCATCATGCCGCCGATAACGGCCCCGAGGGTGAAATGCGCGCCGACCATCGTCGCCACGGCAAAGAGCGCCAGCGATTGCATCATCGAAAAATTTTCCGACACCAGCGTCCCGAGATAACCGGCCAGCAGGCCGCCCGACACGCCGGAAATGAAGGCGCTGATGGCAAAGGAGCTGAGCTTTGCCCGCGGGACCGACACCCCGAGCGCCGCCGCGGCGCGTTCGGAATGCCGAACGGCAAGCCAGGAGGCGCCAAGCCGCGACCGGCTGAGAAATTCCAGTCCCACCGCTATGATGCCATAGACGACGAGCACGAAGATGAAGAAGCCATAATCGCCCTCGAACAGCGACGGCCGCACGACCTGCGTGAACGTGGTCTGCCCCGGAAAGGTAATCGTCGCCAGCACGGTATCGAACGCCGCGGCGAAGCCGAGTGTGACGATCGCGAGATTGATGCCGCGCAGCCGCAGCGCCGGCAGGCCGATGGCGATACCGACCGGCACGGCCGCAAGGCCGCCTACGATCATCCAGACGACAAGGCCGCCAGGCGCTTCGATAACGTTCAGATAGCCTGTGACCCAAGCCCCGACGCCGGCAAAGGACATCTGGCAGAGCGAGATCATGCCCGTGCGCCCGGCGACGAGGCCGAGGCTCTGCAGGGCAATGCCGGTGATGAAAACGGCCGTGAGCAGGAACACCCAGTATTTGGGCAGAAGCAGAAGAATAAGGGCGCCGACAGCCGCCAGCGAGAGGACCGTCATGATGGCGGCGCGGAAACTAGCGTGCTTCATCCCAGCGGGCTCCTCTTTGCGACCATAGAAGGACGGCAAGAATGACGATGAACGGAACGGTGCTGCGATACTGGCTGACGAAATCGACCGCGCTGACGGCTCCTTCCAATACGCCGATCGTGACGCCGCCGAGAAGCGCGGCCCGGAAGCTGGCGAAGGCGCCGATCAGAGCCGCGGCCAAAGCCGGCACGACGAGCAGGCTCAGCGAGGCAAAATCCGGTGAGCGCAGCGGCGCAATGATCATGAGGGCGAAGGAGGTCACTGCACCCGTCATCGCCCAGACGCCGAGCGCCAGCAGCCGCACGCGAATGCCGATCAGCTCCGCCGCCATCGGCCGCTGAGAGAGAGCCCGCAATTGCAGCCCGATGCGGGTGCGCGCCAGAAACTGTTCCGTTACCACGGTGAAGACCACCGAGAGAAGAAGCGTGGTGACGGCAGCCCAGGTCACTTCGACACCGGCAAGGCGGAAAGCCGATCCGGCGATGAGCTCGGGGAAGTAATGCGGATGCTGGCCGCCGGTAAGCCGCAGGCCGATGGCGATGATGCCGACCAGGAGCGCGGCTGTCACCGCGGCCTTGGTGGAGGCGTTGCTATTGGCAAACCAGGTCGTCATGACGAGGCCGATCAGCACGCCGCCGACGGCGCCGGCGACAATGCCCAGCAGTGTGGCCGGCAGCAGCGGCATGCCGGCCTCGTGCAGCGCGACCATGATGAAGGTGCCCATGGCGCCGATCGCGGCCCCGGTAAAATTCACCACGGCCACCAGGCGGTAGGTGAAAATCGCACAGACCCCCAGGATGGCATAGGCACCACCTGCGGAAAGACCAGCCACAGCGGCTGTAAAGAGAGCGTTCATTACAGAACTCCGAAAACGGGCACGTCGTGCCTCGCCAGATCAGATCATCGCGTCGGACCGGTGACCGGCCCTGCCGTTGAACGGACAGGACCGGGCACACGCGCCATTACTTGGCCTTCGCCAGCGTGAACCAATCCGGCGTCTTGACGGTCCACTTGCCATCGACAAGCTGCATGACCTTGGTGGCCTTCATCGGCGAATGAGTCCTGGCGTCACCGAAAACATAAGGGCTGCCGGCCATGGAATAGTGCAGCTCCTTGCCGGCCTTCAGCGCCGCCGTCACGGCTTCGCGGTCGACGTCGCCATCGATGCCCGAGATCGTGTCGATCATAACCTTGGCCGCGAGATAGCCGCCCTGCGAAAAGGCGGTCTTTGGCAGGCCGGCCTTGTCCATGGTCTTGATCCAGTCGGCATTCGCCTCGTTGTTTTCCGTATAGGGTTCCCATTCTGTGCCGACGTAGATCGGCTGCTTGCTGTCGGCCAGCGCCTTGGCGACGCCCTCGGTATAACCGGGCGCCAGGAACAGCCAGTTGATGCCGGAAATCTTCTGGGCATCGGCGGTCTTCACCCATTGCACGACGCCCGGCTCGACCTGATTGGTGAGCACGGCATCGCAACCGGCGTCGCGCGCCTTGATGACATAAGGTGTCAGATCACCCTGCGGCGGCAGGGTCATGTCGACCAGGCCGACATTGTTGCCGCTCATCTTCTGCCATGCCGCGACCGCGTTGCCATAGGCCTCCTGCGTGCCGCCGAGGATCAGGAAAAAGGCGCAGACCTTCTTTGCCCCGAGGTTCTTCGTCGCATAATCGAGCATCGCCGTGGTCAGCGTAAAGGGGCCTACGTTCACGGGCGAGATGCTCGGTGCATTGAAGCAGAGGGGATCGACACCGACACCCTGAACCGAGAGCACGTCGTTGCGGTTGTACGTCCCCGCGTTGACGGCGCAGTCGAGCAGGCTCGCGCTGCCCGCGAGCGCAACGACGCCCTTGTTGTCGATCAGGTCGCGTGCTGCCTGGGCTGCAACCTGCGGATCGCCCTTGTCGTCGGCAAGCGAATATTCGATCTTGCAACCGTTGATGCCGCCCGCTTCGTTCAGCTGCTCGAAGACAGCCTTGGTGGCCTTCGGCGCGTCGGAAAAGTCGACCACGCCCGTAACGGTCGAGACGGCGCCGATCCTGATCGGCCCGCTCTTGCAGGTCGGACCGGCCGCGAACGCGGACGATCCCGTGAATGCCAATCCGGCGACGGCCAGCGCCAGAGCGATGAATGCTGATCTCGGTTTCATTCTGTTCCCTTTCTCTTTTTATCTGCGACGTTCCTCTTCGCCGCGCCCTCTAGCGCTGGTAGACGGCCTCACCCGCGAAATAGGTGGTCAATACTTTCGTGTCGGCGATACGATCGGCCGGCACGTCGAAAACGTTCTGATCGAGCACGATGATATCGGCCGACTTGCCCACGGCGAGCGAACCCGTTTCCTCGTCGATCCGCATCGCCTTTGCCGAATTGAGCGTGTAGATCTCGATCGCGGAGGCGAGATCGATCGCCTGCTCGGCCCAAAGCGAGACACCCGGAAAGGCGCCGGATGGGTTCTGCCGCGTCACCATCCCTTCGATGCCATTCCAGGGGTCCGGGATCGGAATGACCGGCCAGTCCGACCCGCCGGCAAGCAGTGCGCCGGTAGCCTTCAGGCTTGCGATCGGCCAGAAGCGGGTGGCGCGATCTTCGCCCATCGCCTCCTTATGACCTTCCAGGAACGTCGTCGGATACCAGATCATCGGGCAGAGATCGGCAACCACGCCGAGCGGGCCGAAACGGCCGACATCCTCATCGCGGATGTAGCTCGCATGGGCGATGTGATGCTTGATATCGGTCGGCCCGTTGAAATGCCGGACGGCCTCGACCGCATCGAGCATTTCCGTGACGGAGTAATCGCCGGTGCAATGGATCTTCAGTCCCATGCCAAGCTTCTCGGACTTGTCGATATGGCGAACCAGATCCGGATAACTGACCAGCACCTCGCCGCGATAGCCCTCGGAATGCGCGGCGTCGGCAACATAGGGATCATGAAAGGCGGCGGTACGCGCGCCGGGAACGCCATCCAAAAAGATCTTGGTGAAATTCGGCTTCACATGCGCGCTGCGAAAGTCGTCCCGCATTGCCAGCAGCGCGTCGCCCGAAAGGCCGAACATGAAGCTCGGCTCGATCAGCGGCAGCGAGGTCACGGCCCAGGCCGTCAGCTTGCCCTTCACATCCAGATGCTTGAGCGCCTTGAGGATCGGCAGCACCGAGGCGGCGTCCTGGAAGGCCGTCACGCCGTAGGAATTGACGATTTCGATGGCGCGCGCCACGGCGGCCTCGCCCATCTCCTCGGTGAAAGCCTCGGCCGCCGTCCGCTCCACGATGCCGGCAGCGGATTCGATCAGCAGACCGGTCAGCCTGCCGGTGACGGGATCGCGGCCGAAGGAGCCCTGCGGCGGATCGGGCTGATTGTCGGAAATGCCGGCCAGCCGCATCGCCTCGCCGTTGACCCAGCGATTATGCATGGTCTCGTCGCGCAGAAGAACGGGGTGCCCGAGGCTGGCCTCGTCGAGCTTCCTGAGCGAGGCTTCGCTGTTGAGCGCCGTGATCATGTCGGCGCCCCATTGATTGGCGACGATCCATTGCCCTTGCGGCACGACTTCGGCTTGCGCCCGGACGTGGGCGCAGATCGCATCGACGGAAGCGCCGGCGGGAATCTGGGTCTCGAACAGGTCGGCCTGCCCGCCCATCATGATGTGGTTGTGGATATCGACGAAGCCCGGCATCGCCATTTTGCCGGCGAGGTCGACCACCTGCGTCTGCGCGCCCTTCAGCGCCTCGATCTCGGCCCGGCTTCCGATGGCCAGGATGCGGCCGTCCTTGACGGCAAGCGCCTCTGCCCAGGGCCGTGTCGGCTCGACAGTATAGATTCGTCCATTGGTCAGAATGAGGTCGGCAAAGCCGAGCGTAGTCGTCATCGATCTGTTCCCATCTTGGTTCATTATTCGAACCATTTATTCAAATATTAAGGTGATGCAGGTCCGCCCGTTTGTCAACATAGTTCACACGTTAATTATATTGCCGGGAGTCGATTGGTGGCCACGGGCGTCCGCTCGCTCGCAACACAAGGCAAATGCCCTGGAGCCACTGCCGCCAGCCCTCGTCAGCCCGGCGGATTGTCGGAGACCTGGAGCAGCCCGCGCTTCACAAACGCTGAGCCGCTCCCTCTCTGTTTCACGCGATGGCGGATGGAAAACCGCTGGCCACTTTTCCTGGAATGCGGCGTCGCTTCAGAGCTGGATCCAGGCCGTTTTCAGATCGACATATTTGTCGAGGGCATGCAGCGACTTGTCATGCCCGTTGCCCGACTGCTTCACCCCGCCGAGCGGCACGCTGTTGTCCGCACCGCCATAGGTGTTGACGTGCACCACGCCGGCGCGGATTCCCCGCACCAGCCTGTGCGCGCGTGACAGGTTCGACGTCCAGACGGCCGAGGCAAGGCCGTATTCCGTCGCATTGGCGATCCGCAGAGCCTCCGCTTCGGTCTCGAACGGTATGATCGATAGGATGGGGCCAAACACCTCTTCCCGCGCCAGCGTCATGGACGGCGTGACGTCGAATACGGCCGGCCGCATGTAATAGCCTCCGGTCTCCTCCAAAATGCGCGAGCCGCCGGTCCGCAACGAAGCGCCCTCCGACACTGCCTGCGCAACATAGTCGAGATCTTTCCTCAACTGAACCTCGCTCGAAATCGCGCCGGCTTCCGTCGCCACCTGCAAGGGATCGCCGACCTTCATGCTCCCGGCAATATGCGCGACCTTCTCGGAGAAGGCGGCATGAATCGACTTCTCGACAAGCAGCCGGGAACCGGCGACGCAAACCTGCCCGGAATTGCGGAAGATGCCATAGGCCGATACCTTGGCCGCCAGATCGAGATCGGGCGCATCGGCAAAGACGATATTCGGGGACTTGCCGCCAAGCTCCAGATAGACGCGCTTCAGGTTCGAGCGCGCCGAATATTCCAGAAGCCGCCGTCCGACGAGGCCCGAGCCGGTAAAGGCAAGCACGTCGACTTCCCTATGCAGCCCCAGCGCCTCTCCGCAGACGGCGCCGCGCCCGGTGACGACATTGAACACGCCTTCCGGCAAGCCGGCTTCGGCGCAAATTTCGGCGAGCCTCAGCAACGTCAGCGACGCGCCCTCGGCGGGCTTGAGCACGACGGAATTGCCCGCGGCAAGCGCCGGAGCAATCTTCCACGCGCCGATCATCATCGGGAAATTCCATGGCACGATGGCAGCCACGACGCCGACCGGGCCGCGGTGAACAAGGCCGAGAATATTCTCAGCCGTCGGCGCGATCTCGCCATAAACCTTGTCGATCGCCTCGGCATAGTAGCGGAACGTGCCTGCGGCACTGCCGGGCTCAGCCTTCAGGGCCATTGAGATTTCTGTGCCGTTGTCGCGCACGCCGAGCACGGCCAGTTCGAGCGCGTTCTTCTCGATCAGCTCGGCGATCTTCAACAGCACCTTCTTGCGTTCCGTCGGCGCTGCTTTCGACCAGCTCCCCTTTTCGAAGCCGTGCCGCGCAGCCCTGACCGCGAGATCGACATCGTCGGCACCGGCATCGGCAATGGTGGTCAGCCTCGTTCCGTCGATCGGCGAAATGACCTCCATCGCCGCGCCGCTGACCGGCTGGCGCCATGCGCCGCCGATGAACAGTGCCTGCGGGGAAACGGATAATGTCCGGAGCTGGTCGATCTTGTCCTGCATCTCATTTTCTCACAAAAAGGGTGGCGGGCTCTTTCCCGCCACCGATTGACACTGCGTCAGGCTTCCTGTCCGGCACCGAGGCGGGCATAGCCTGCCGCATCCGAAGACTTGAGGCGAGCGGCCGCTATAAATCCGATGACCGCCGCGATCAGCACCAGCCCCGGCAACAACACGGCAAGCGCGCCATTGGCCCCGGCGATCGCGCCGAAATTCGCCGAAATATAATAGACGAGAGCCAGAAGAATGAGTCCCGTCACGATCGGCAATATCTTGATCGCAAGCACGTTGCGCTCAAGCCCGGGATTGCGGCTGAAGAACACCACGATCGAGAAGGCGGTGAACGCCATCAGCAGGATGATTGCCAGGGTAGCGACGTTGGTGGCCCAGGAAAAGAGCGCCAGCACCGGATCCTGCCCCGTCGCCGCAAAGAGCGCAACGACGAGTATGGCGATGACGGTCTGAATGATCGAGCCGACATGCGGGCTCTGGAAAACCGGATGCGTGACACCGACCGACTTCGGCAGAAGGCCCTCGCGACCCGCCACATACATGTAGCGTGCCACGCCATTGTGAAAGGCCAGGATGCCGGCAAACAGGCTGGTGACGAAGAGAACGCTCATCACGACGGTAATCCAGTGGCCGACGTAGCGCTCGGCTAGGCCAAAGAGGAAGGTCGTCGGATCGGCGAGACCCTGCAACGTCGGAACGAGCTTGTCGACACCGGCGCCGTTCACCATCAGCCACGAGGTCAGCATATAGAACAGACCGATGATCAGAACGGAAATATAGGTCGCGCGCGGCACGGTCTTTTCCGGTTCACGCGCCTCTTCGCTGTAGATGGTCGTTGCCTCGAAGCCGATGAAGGCGGCAAAGCAGAAGAGAAGGCCGATTGCCGGCGCGCCGCTCCAGAAGGCCGTCGGCGTGAACGGTGCTGCGGACAGACCGGCGTCGCCGCCCTTGACGAAGATCGCGGCGTCGATGACGAGCACGACGACATATTCGAGAATGACGAGCACCGTCAGTACCTTCGCCGACAGATCGACCCGACGGTAGCCGAAGACGGCGACGAAGGCGATCCCGACGTAGCTCCAGACCCACCAGGGAAGGTCGATGCCGAGCTGCTCGGCGAAAAGGCCCTTGGTGGCGGCGCCAAACAGTCCGAGAACGCCGACCTGCATGGCGTTGTAGGCCAGGATGGCGATCAGTGCGGCCGCTCCGCCCATGAGGCCGCCGAGACCTTGGGCCGTATAGGCATAGAAAGCGCCGGCATTGCGGATATGGCGGGCCATGGCGACATAGCCGACCGCAAACAGCAGCAGAATGCCTGTCACCAACAGAAAGGTCAGCGGGATGCCGGGGCCGTTGCCGAGCATCATCGAAAGCGGCACGCCGCCTGCAACCGCGGTCAGCGGTGCCGCGGCCGAGACCACGAGGAAGGTCACGGCGCCTACGCCGAGACTGTTTTTGCGCAGCTGATTTTCAGCCGTGCTCTGCGAATTTTGCGTGTTCATCTGCGTTGGTTCCCCTTTGCTTGAGAGCATCCGATCGTCGCTGCGACTATGCGCAGGCGACCTCCACCAAAACCGAACTGACGAGCGGGGCTTATGCTTTTGTTGATTTTGCCGCCGTCAGCGCTTATGGTTCATTATTTGAACCACAGCTTCAAATATAGACTTGCAAACATTCCCAACCTCTGTCAAGTTATTTCGCATGTTAAGTATCTTGGGTCGCTGCTATCGTGCCGCGGCGCAGGGTCAGCGACCTGATTTGACGGAAGGCACCGGCTGGACGCACAAAATCAGAGACTGACCAACCCAAGAGGAGGAACGATGAGCACGATCGGAAAGGCGCTTGCATTGCTGGACACCCTGTCACGGCTGGACAAGGAGGCGGGTTTGACCGACATCGCCCGCCTGTGCGCGCTGGACAAGGCGACGGCACGACGCTTTCTGGTGGAGCTGGAAAAGCACGGCTTCGTCGAACAGGATCTGGAGACGCGCCGATATCGCATCGGCTCCGCACCGGTTCGCCTCGCGCGCATCCGCGAAGCGCGCTTTCCGCTTCTGCGGATTGCCATTCCCTTCATCAGGACGCTTGCGGAATCATCGACAGAGACCGTGCATCTTTCGGAATTTTCGGCCGGCCGGCTTTCGACCGTTCATGTCGAGGATTCGCCGCGCGCGCACCGTATCACCGTCGATGTCGGCAGCTTCCTGCCCTTCCATGCCACGGCATCCGGCCTTGCTTTCCTGGCCTTCTGCCCGCAGGCGGAGATCGATGAAGCGCTCGCAAAGCCGCTCGAGAAATTCACCGACCACACCGTCGTCGATCCCCAGCTGGTGCGTGTCATGCTCGACGAGACGGCGGCGCGCGGCTTTTCCATCAGCCATAACGGCCTGGAGGCCGGCGTCGTCAGCACGGCCGCGCCGATCCGTACGCCCAATGGCCATCCGATCGGATGCGTGGCCATCGCCGCTCCGTTCTCGCGCATCACGAAAGCCGCCATCCATGAATTCGGCGCTCAGGCGGCGGCCGCGGCCAATGCAATCTCGGAAAAATATTACGGGTCGGAAAGACCCATGGGAACCATTCCAGAAATCAGGAGGACAGATTGATGAGCTCTGAGGCTTCCTCGCCAAGGATACTCGTCATCGGAACCGGTGACACCAAATGCGACGAACTGCAATTCATGGCGTCGGTCATCAAGGAAGCCGGCGGCCGGCCGGTCATGATGGATGTCAGCATTCTCGGCGATCCGCCTTATAGCCCCGATTATTCCAAGCACGACATTGCAAAGGCCGCCTCGACCACGATCGAGGACATCGCCGAAAGCGGCGACGAAAACACCGCCATGGCTGCCATGGCAAAGGGCGCATCGGCTTTGACGCGGCAGATCTACGAAGACGGGCTTGTCGATGGAGCGATCGTACTCGGCGGCTCCATGGGCACGGACCTGGCGCTCGACGTCGCGGCGGTCCTGCCGCTCGGCGTGCCGAAATTCGTGGTTTCGACCATCGCCTACTCCCATCTCATTCCGCCGGAGCGCATCGCGCCCGACCTGATGATGATCCTGTGGGCCGGTGGTCTCTACGGACTGAACAGCATCTGCCGCTCGGTCCTTTCGCAGGCCTGCGGCGCGGTCGTCGGCGCTGCGAAGCACGGAACCAGACCCGATCGCGAGCGGCCGCTGATCGGCATGACCTCGCTCGGCTCGTCCTGCCTGAAATATATGAAGTATCTTCGGCCCGAACTGGAAAAGCGCGGCTACGACGTCGCCGTCTTCCATGCCACCGGCATGGGCGGCCGGGCCTATGAAGCGATCGCCTCCCAGGGCGGCTTCGCCGCCGTCTTCGATTTCTGCATCCAGGAAGTCAGCAATCATCACTACGGGACCGTCGTCACCTCCGGGCCGGACAGGCTCGAAAATGCCGGGCGCGCGGGCATTCCGCAGATCGTCGCCCCCGGTGCGGTCGACATGGTCGATCTTCAGGCATGGCAGGCGCTACCCGAGATTTTTGCCGATCGTCCGTATCACGCCCATAACCGGCTGATCGGATCGGTCACGACATCGCCGGAGGGGCGCCGCGAGGTCGCCCGGCTGATCGGGCAGAAACTCGCGCGTGCCGATGCGAGGATCGCCTTCCTGCTGCCGAACGAGGGGCTGCAGGAATGGGACAAGCCGGATGAGCCCCTGCACGATCCGGAGGGCCTGAATGCGTTTCTCGATGAGATGCGCCGCGCCATTCCCCCCGCCGTCACGCTGCGGGAAGTCGACACTCACATCAACACGCCGGCCTTCTCGGAAGCTGCCCTTGCCATCTTCGACCAATGGGTAGCCGAAGGCGTCATTCCGGAGGGACGGCCATGACGAAAGAACGCGCTCTTATCCTCGATTTCGGCGGCGTCGTCACGCGCACGCTGTTCGAAACGCACGACGTCACGGAACGCACGCTCGGCCTTCCGAAGGGATCGCTGACCTGGCTCGGCCCGTTCGACACGACGACAGATCCGCTCTGGGTGTCGATGCAGAACCGCGAAATCACCGAGCGCGACTACTGGCTGACGCGCACGGGCGAAGTCGGCAAGATGGTCGGCGAAAACTGGACCGACATGCAGACCTTCGTGCGCCGGGCGCGCGGCGCAGAGCCGGAGCTGGTTCTGCGTCCCGAGGCGCGCGACGCCATCCTGCGCGCGAAGGAGGCGGGACTGAAGCTCGCTATCCTCTCGAACGAACTCGACCTGTTCTACGGCGTCGAGTTCCGTCAGCGCTTTCCGCTGATCGACCTGTTCGACGTCATCGTCGACGCCACCTATACGAAGATCCTCAAGCCCGATCCGCGCGCCTACGAGCTCGTTCTTTCCGAGCTCGGCCTGCCGCGTGAGGCGTGCGTCTTCGTGGACGACCAGAAGAAGAACATCGAAGGTGCCGAAGCCGTCAATCTGCCCTACGTGCATTTCGACGTGACCCGGCCCGCCGAAAGCTATGCCCGCGCCCTTGCCATGCTGGGGCTCTGAACCAAGAGGAATCGACATGCGTGAAACCAATTTCATCATCGAAAACAACGCCCGTCACCTGTGGCATCCGATGGCCCACCCTGCCGAAATGCAGGCCAACCCGCCGCGCATCATCAATTCTGGCGAAGGCGTCGAGATCGTCGATATCCAGGGCAAGAAGGTGCTGGACGCGGTCGGCGGCCTGTGGAACGTCAACCTCGGCTATTCCTGCGAGCCCGTAAAGAAGGCAATCCGCGACCAGCTCGAAGAGCTGCCCTACTATTCGACCTTCCGCGGCACGACGAACTCGCCGCTGATCGAGCTGTCCTACGAGCTTGCAGAATGGTTCAAGCCGGATGGGCTGAGCCGTTCGTTCTTCACGTCCGGCGGTTCGGATTCGGTCGAGACCTGCCTGCGGCTGGCACGCCAGTATCACAAGATCAACGGCCAGCCGGAACGCACCAAGTTCGTGGCGCTGAAGAAAGGCTATCACGGTACGCATTTCGGCGGCGCCTCGGTCAACGGCAACCAGAACTTCCGGCGCAATTACGAACCGCTGCTGCCCGGCGTCTTCCACCTGCCGGCGCCCTTCACCTACCGCAACCCGTTCAACACGACCGACGGCGCGGAAATCGCGGCCGCCATCGGCAGGCTTTTCGAAGATGTGATCGCCTTCCAGGGCGCAGACACCATCGCCGCCCTGATCGTCGAACCGGTGCTCGGCGCCGGCGGCGTCATCGTCCCGCACGAGACCTTCCTGCCGCTGATGCGCGAGATCTGCGATCGACACGGCATCCTGCTGATCGCCGACGAGGTCATCACGGCTTTCGGCCGCACCGGCGCCTGGACCGGATCGCGCCTGTGGGGCGTGCAGCCGGACATGATGTCGACGGCAAAGGCGATCACCAACGGCTACTTCCCCTTCGGTGCCGTCATGATCGCAGACAAGGTGGCGCAGGTCTTCGAGAGCAACAAGAGCCCGGTCGGCAGCATCGGCCATGGCTACACCTATTCCGGTCATCCGGTCGGCGCCGCCGCGGCATTGGCTGCGTTGAAGGAAACCAAGCGGCTCAACGTCGCCGCCAATGCCGCGGCGCGCGGCGAAGAGCTTCTGGCCGGCCTCAAGAAGCTGCAGGACAAGCATGAGCTGATAGGCGATGTGCGCGGCAAGGGCCTCATGTGCGCCCTCGAACTCGTCAGCGACCGGAAGAAGAAGAGCGCCGCCGGCAAGGACGTCATCCAGAAGGTTCAGGATGCGACCTACGACGCCGGCGTTCTGATCCGCACCTCCGGCGCCAACGTCATCATGTCGCCGCCGCTGATTATCTCGGCCGAAAATGTTCAGACCATTCTGACCGCGCTCGACGCGGGTCTCGTCGCAGCAGGGGCCTGATCATGTCCGACAATGCAGCCCTCATTGCGCGGCGCGAGCGCCTTCTCGGCCGGAACATGTCGCTCTTCTACGACGACCCCGTGCATCTGGTGCGCGGGGAAGGCGTCTGGCTCTGGGATGCCGACGGCCGCAAATATCTCGACTGCTACAACAATGTGCCGCATGTCGGCCATTGCCACCCCCGCGTGGTCGAGGCGATCACGCGGCAGGCGTCGACGCTCAACACGCACACGCGTTACCTGCATGAAGGCATTCTTGATTATGTCGAGCGGCTGACGGCGACCTTCGACAAGAGCCTCAATGCCGCGATCCTGACCTGCACGGGCAGCGAGGCGAACGACGTGGCGCTGCGCATGGCGCAGGCCGTGACCGGCAAGACCGGCGTCATCGCCACCAACCACACCTATCACGGCAATACGACCGCGGTGTCGCAACTGTCGACCCGCATGCCGCCGGTCGGCGGCTTCGGCGGTCATGTCCGGCATGTGCCGGCACCGGATAGCTACCGTCCCCTCGGCGGCGAAGGTGGAGATGCCTTCGCCACGGCCTTCGCGGCCGAAGTGGAGAAGGCGATTGCCTCGCTTCAGGAGAGCCCGCACGGTTTCTCGGCCATCATCATCGATCCGTTCTTCGCCAACGAAGGCTTTCCGGACCTGCCGCCGGGCTTTCTGGACAAGACGGTCGCAGCCGTGCGCAAGGCCGGCGGTCTCGTCATCACCGATGAGGTACAGCCCGGTTTCGGCCGCACCGGCTCGCATATGTGGGGCCACCAGCATGCCGGCATCGTTCCCGACATCGTCACGCTCGGCAAGCCGATGGCCAACGGCCATCCGGTCGGCGGCGTCGTTGCCAATCTCGACACGATAAATGCCTTCCGCAAGGCGTTCCGCTATTTCAACACCTTCGGCGGCAATCCGGTCTCCTGCGCGGCTGCCATGGCCGTACTCGATGTCATCGAGGAGGAAAACCTCATCGAGAACGCCCGCAACGTCGGCGAATACACGCGCGATGCCTTCAACAGGCTCGCACAAAAGCATTCCATCATCGGCGACGTGCGCGGCAGCGGCCTCTTCATGGGGACGGAATTCGTGCAGGACAGGCAGACGAAGGAGCCGGCCGCCGCACAGGCAACCAGGATCGTGAATGAAATGCGCGAACGCGGCGTGCTGATGGGCAAGATCGGCATTCACCAATGCGCCACGAAAATCCGGCCGCCAATGCCGTTCACCAGGGACAATGCCGATTTCATGTTGTCGATCTTCGACGACGTTCTGTCCGGCCTGTGAGGCTTCCATGGCGGATCAGTTGCCACAGACCATCCGGGACGCGCTGCAGCAGCGCGCGCTGGAAGCGCTCGAGCATTGGCCGGTGAAGGCGCATGAACCTGTCCTGATGAAATACCGGGAGAATGCGGTCTTCCGCATTGTGCTCGAAGACGGACAGTTCGCGGCACTCAGGCTGCATCGACCGGGCTATCACGACGAGACGAGCCTGCGCTCGGAACTGCATTTCATGGCGGCGCTCAAGCTCGGCGGCCTAGACGTGCCGCACCCGGTGCCGACGAGCGATCGGCAGAGCCTTGTCTGCCTTCCGGCCAACAGGCATTTTGCCGAACAACATGCGGATGTGGTGAGCTGGATCGACGGCGTTCCGCTCGGCCAGAGCGGCGTGCCACTAGCGCAATCGGCCGAAATGCAGGCGGAAATCTTCTTCCGCATCGGTCACGGCATGGCCGCCATGCACGAGCTTGCGGATGACTGGAAGCCGCCGGAGCGGTTTCACCGCCCGGCATGGGACGCCGAAGGCCTGATCGGAGAAAGACCGCTCTGGGGACGCTTCTGGGATTGCCGGGGCCTTTCGCCGGACGACACCGCCGCACTCTCGGCGCTGCGCGACGAACTGCGCCATGCCCTTGCGGACGCGGACAGCCAGACCCTCGACTATGGGCTGATCCACGCCGATCTCGTGCGGGAAAACGTCTTCCTGACCGGGAAAGACAGCAATGTCGCCTTCATCGATTTCGACGATGCGGGACATGGCTTCCGCCTGTTCGATGTCGCAACGACCCTGCTCAAGAACCGCAACGAGCCTGCCTATCCGGCAATCGAGAAAGCACTGATATCAGGCTATCGCAGCCGCCGCGCGCTCTCCGATGCCGCATTGGCGAGCCTGCCGCTCTTCATGGTGCTGAGGAGCCTCACCTATATCGGATGGCTTGCCGAACGTCCCGAAATTCCGGACGCCGCCGGGCGGCTGTCACGTTACGTCAACGAAAGTCTGGAGATGGCAAGAAAGCTCAAGCCGGCCGCTTGACATCTTCCGCATAATTATTAACGTGTTAAGTAAATAGAGGGTCGGGAGGACTCAAATGCCACATCTCGCCATCGAATATTCAGCCAATCTGGAGGGCCGTGCCGATATCGGCGCGCTCTGCGAACGGCTGTTGAAGACGGTTCTGGAGACCGGCCTTTTCGAGGTCGGCGCCGTGCGCGTGCGCGCCTTTCGCGCCGATCACTACGCCATTGCCGACAGGCTGCCCGAGAACGCCTTCGTGGATCTGAACTTCCGCATCGGCAAAGGACGCACGGCCGAAGAAAAGAAGCGCACCGGCGAAGCGATCTTTGCGGCAGCGATCGACGTTCTCCACCCGCTCTTCGAGACGCCGCATTTCGCCCTCTCGCTGGAGATCCGCGAGATCGACGCGGAACTGAGCTGGAAGAAGAACGCCATCCATCCGCGGCTTCGCGGCAAGTGACACCTCCCTTCGCGGGATAAAATAACACCAAAGGAATAGACGATGTCCAAACTGCAGGAAAACATCGCGAAGGCCGAAACCTACCTGGCCCGCTTCAAGGACAAGACGCTGCTCAACCGCATCAACGGCGAAGATGTGCCCGCCGATGACGGCTCGACCTTCGAAACCATCTCGCCCGTCGACCTGAAGCCGCTTGCCACCGTCGCCCGCGGCAAGGCCGCCGATATCGACCGCGCCGCGAAGGCCGCACAAGCCGCCTTCGCCGAATGGGCCGCCATGCCGGGCGACGCGCGCAAGAAGCTCCTGCATAAGATCGCCGACGCGATCGTCGCGCGCGCCGAAGAGATCGCCTTCGTCGAATGCATGGATACCGGGCAGTCGTTGAAATTCATGGCCAAGGCCGCCCTGCGTGGCGCCGAGAATTTTCGCTTCTTCGCCGACCGTGCGCCGGAAGCCCGTGACGGCAAGGCCATCCGCGCCGAAGGCCAGGTGAACCTGACGACGCGCGTGCCGATCGGTCCGGTCGGCATCATCACGCCGTGGAACACGCCTTTCATGCTGTCGACCTGGAAGATCGCGCCGGCGCTCGCCGCGGGATGCACCGTCGTGCACAAGCCGGCCGAATTCTCACCGCTGACCGCCCGCCTGCTGGTCGAAATCGCCGAGGAAGCCGGCCTTCCGAAAGGCGTGTGGAATCTCGTCAACGGCTTCGGCGAGGATGCCGGTAAGGCTCTGACGGAACATCCCCTGATCAAGGCAATCGGCTTCGTCGGCGAAAGCCGCACCGGCTCGATGATCATGAAGCAGGGCGCCGATACGCTGAAGCGGGTTCATTTCGAGCTTGGCGGCAAGAACCCGGTCATCGTCTTCGCCGATGCCGATCTGGAGCGCGCGGCCGATGCCGCCGTCTTCATGATCTATTCGCTGAACGGCGAGCGCTGCACCTCGTCTTCGCGCCTGCTGGTCGAGGAAAGCGTCTACGACAAGTTCACCGCCATCGTCGCGGAAAAGGCCAAGCGCATCAAGGTCGGCCATCCCCTTGATCCGGAAACGGTCGTCGGCCCGCTCGTTCATCCCGTGCATGAAAAGAAGGTGTTGGAATATATCCAGATCGGCCGTTCGGAAGGTGCGACGCTTGCCGCCGGCGGCGAGAAGGTCAACGGCCCGGGTGGCGGCTGCTATGTCTCGCCCACCCTGTTTACCGGCGCCCACAACAAAATGCGCATCGCGCAAGAAGAAATCTTCGGGCCGGTGCTGACGGCCATCCCCTTCAAGGACGAAGCCGATGCACTGGCGCTGGCCAACGACGTCCAATATGGCCTGACCGGCTATCTCTGGACCTCGGACGTCACCCGCGCCTTCCGTTTCACCGATCATCTCGACGCCGGCATGATCTGGGTGAATTCGGAAAACGTGCGCCATCTGCCGACCCCCTTCGGCGGGGTCAAGAGCTCCGGCATCGGCCGCGACGGCGGCGACTGGTCTTTCGATTTCTACATGGAAACCAAGAACATCGCCTTCGCCACCAAGCCTCACGCCATCCAGAAACTCGGCGGCTGAGCCGCCAACACATAATTACGCATAAGAGGAGGAACAAATGCCCCTGCCGAAACCCAATCTCTACCCGCCCTTCAACATCGTGCGCCTCAGCCATGTCGAATTCGGCGTCACCGATCTTGCCAAGTCCCGCGCCTTCTATGTCGATACGCTGGGCCTGCAGGTGACGGACGAAACGGCCGACACCATCTATCTGCGCGCGATGGAAGAGCGCGGCCATCATTGCATCGTGCTCAAGAAATCCGACAAGGGCGAAGCCCGCGACCTCGGTTTCAAGGTCTTCGGCGATGAGGACCTGGAAAAGGCCGCGCATTTCTTCAAGGGCAAGGGCTTGCCGGTCGAATGGGTCGAACGTCCCTATCAGGCGCGGACCTTCCGCACCCGCGATCCGCACGGCATCCCGCTCGAATTCTATTCGAAGATGGATCGCCTGCCGCCGATCCACCAGAAATACGCGCTTTACAAGGGCGTGAAGCCGCTGCGCATCGATCACTTCAACTGCTTCTCGACCAATGTCGACGAAAGCGTCGCCTTCTACAACGAACTCGGCTTCCGCGTCACCGAATACACCGAGGATGCCGAAACGGGTCGCCTCTGGGCCGCCTGGACGCATCGCAAGGGCGGCGTCCACGATATCGCCTTCACCAACGGCCGCGGGCCGCGCCTGCACCATACCGCCTTCTGGGTGCCGACGCCGCTCAACATCATCGACCTGCTCGACCTGATGGCGACCACCGGCTGGGTCGCCAACATCGAGCGCGGTCCGGGCCGCCACGGCATCTCCAACGCCTTCTTCCTCTATATCCTCGATCCGGACGGCCACCGCATCGAGATCTATTGCTCGGACTACCAGACCGTCGATCCCGATCTGGAGCCGATCAAGTGGGATCTCAAGGATCCGCAGCGCCAGACACTTTGGGGCGCACCCGCTCCCAAATCCTGGTTCGAACATGGTAGCCTGTTCGCCGGTGCGGAAGTGGCCGAGCCCGACCTGAAGGCACAGCCGATTATCGCGCCTTAAGCGTTATCCTTGAGAGCGGGCGAAAGGCGCCCGCTCCTCGTCAACGTTCGCAAGCGCGAGGAGGCAATCATGAATTTGAAAGACGCAACTTTGTTCCGGCAGGCGGCATTGGTCGGCGGCGAATGGATCGAGGCCGATCCATCCAACGCGATCAAGGTCGACAATCCGGCCACAGGCGAGATCATCGGCCTCGTTCCCAATCTGGGTGCCGCCGAAACGAAGAAGGCGATTGCCGCCGCCGAGGCCGCGCAGAAGGAATGGGCCGCCCGCACGGCCAAGGAACGTTCGGGCATCCTCAGGCGCTGGTTCGAGCTGATGATGGAAAACCAGGACGATCTCGGACGCATTCTGACGGCCGAACAGGGCAAGCCGCTTGCCGAGGCCAAGGGCGAGATTGCCTATGGTGCGAGCTTCGTCGAATGGTTTGCCGAAGAGGGGCGCCGCGTCTATGGCGACATCATTCCCGGCCACCAGAAAGACAAGCGCATTCTGGTCATGAAGCAGCCCATCGGCGTTGTTGCGGCCATCACGCCCTGGAACTTCCCGAATGCGATGATTACTCGCAAGGCCGGTCCGGCCTTTGCCGCCGGCTGCGCCATGGTGTTGAAGCCCGCCTCGCAGACGCCGTTCTCGGCGATCGCCATCGCGATTCTCGCCGAGCGCGCCGGCCTGCCGAGGGGCCTCTTCAGCGTGATCACGGGTTCGGCCCGCGCCATCGGCGCCGAGATGACCGCAAGCCCGGTCGTGCGCAAGCTCACCTTCACCGGGTCTACCGAAGTGGGCGCCGAGCTTTACAAGCAGAGCGCGCCGACCATCAAGAAACTCGGGCTGGAGCTCGGCGGCAACGCACCCTTCATCGTCTTCGACGATGCCGATCTCGATGCCGCCGTCGAAGGCGCGCTGATCGCCAAGTTCCGCAACAACGGCCAGACCTGCGTCTGCGCCAACCGTCTCTACGTGCAGGACGGTGTCTATGACGCCTTTGCCGAGAAGCTCTCCAAGGCTGTCGGCACGCTGAAGACCGGTAACGGCTTCGACGAAGGCATCAATCTCGGCCCGCTGATCGACGAGGCGGCTCTTGCCAAGGTCGAGGAACATGTCGCCGATGCGCTCTCCAAGGGCGGCCGCGTCGTTGCCGGCGGTCATCGCCATCAGCTCGGCGGACGCTTCTACGAGGCGACCGTGCTCGCCGATGTCACCCCGTCAATGGCTGTCGCTAAGGAAGAGACCTTCGGGCCGGTCGCTCCCCTCTTCCGCTTCAAGGACGAGAGCGATGTCATCGTTCAGGCCAACGATACCGAGTTCGGTCTCGCTTCCTATTTCTACGCCAAGGATTTCGCCCGCGTCTTCCGCGTCGCCGAGGCGCTGGAATACGGCATGGTCGGCGTCAATACCGGCCTGATCTCGACGGCCGAAGCGCCCTTCGGCGGCGTCAAGCTCTCCGGCCTCGGCCGCGAGGGATCGCGCTACGGCATCGAGGAATTCACCGAAATCAAATATGTCTGCCTCGGCGGCGTCGCCTGAGGCTAAGGGAAAGCCCGAGATAAAAGCATGACCCATCCAAGATTCCTGTCCTTTTCGAGAAACGACCGTCACGGCTACGGGCTTGCAGTCGACGGCGGTGTCGTCGACCTTTCGGCCCGCCACGGCGCGACATGGCCGACGCTGCGCGAAGTGATCGAGGCCGGTCGCCTCGTTCAACTCGCCGAGGAAGCCAGATCATCGAAGCCGGATTTCGCGCTCGACGACATCCGCTTCGAGATTCCCATTCCGGCACCGGAAAAGATCATTTGCGTCGGGGTCAACTTCCCCGACCGCAACGAGGAATACAAGGATGGGCAGGCGGCCCCCTCCAACCCTTCCCTCTTCATCCGCTTTCCGCGCTCCTTCACCGGGCACGAGCAGCCGCTGATACGCCCCCCGGAAAGCCCGCAGCTCGACTATGAGGGCGAGATCGTCATCGTCATCGGCAAGGCCGGCCGCCGGATTGCCGAGGCCGATGCCTTCTCCCATATCGCAGCCCTGTCGCTCTGCAACGAAGGCACGATCCGCGACTGGGTTCGCCATGCGAAGTTCAACGTTACCCAGGGCAAGAACTTCGACCGCACCGGCTCGATCGGCCCCTGGCTGATCCCCTTCACCGATGCGGCCCAGCTGGAAGACATCGAGCTCAAGACCCGCGTCAACGGCGAGGTGCGCCAGAGCGACCGCACCAGCCGGATGATCTTCTCCTTCCGCAAGATCATCAACTACATCTCCACCTTCACCACGCTCGTTCCCGGTGACGTCATCGTCACGGGCACGCCGACGGGCGCCGGGGCGCGCTTCGATCCGCCGATCTGGCTGAAGCCGGGCGATGTCGTCGAAGTCGAGGCCGATGGTCTCGGCATCCTGAAAAACACCATCGCCGACGAGGTGCTCTGATGCTGTCGCATGACGAAATCCAGGCTGCGGCCGAAAGTCTCGATCAGGCCGAGCGGACGCGCGTCCAGACAGGGCTCCTCTCGCTCAAGCATCCCCAGATGACCATGGACGATTCCTATGCCGTCCAGAGCGCCTGGGTGCAGAAGAAGATCGCCGCCGGCCGCAAGCCGATCGGCTGGAAGATCGGGCTGACGTCGAAGGCGATGCAATATGCCCTCAACATCAACATCCCCGATTCCGGCGTCCTCTTCGACGACATGATGTTCGAAGACGGTGCAACGGTGCCGGCCGACCGCTTCATCCAGCCGCGCATCGAGGCCGAGATCGCCTTCGTGATGAAGGCACCGCTCAGGGGACCGAACGTCTCGATCTTCGACGTGCTGAACGCCACCGATTACGTCACGCCCGCCCTTGAAATCCTGGATACCCGCATTCTGCGCGTCGATCCGGAAACGAAGAAGGCGCGTACCATCGTCGACACCATCTCCGACAACGCCGCCAATGCCGGCATCGTCACCGGCGGCCGCGCCGTGCGGCCCGACCAGATCGACATGCGCTGGATGGGCGCGATCGTCAGCCGCAATGCCGAAGTCGAGGAAACCGGGCTCGGCGCCGGCGTTCTCAACCAGCCTGCACGCGGCATCGCCTGGCTTGCCAATCGCCTGTCGCAGTATGGCGACGGCATCGAGGCCGGCCAGATCGTGCTGGCGGGATCGTTCATCCGCCCGATCGAGGCGCGGCATGGCGATACGATCACTGCCGATTTCGGCCCGTACGGGTCGGTCAGCCTGTTCTTTGCATGAAGGAGTGAACCATGCCGGCGCCAAGGAACCTCTTCAAGCAGGCCCTCAAGGACGGGAAAGCGCAGATCGGCCTCTGGCAGGCGCTTGCCAACGCCTATACGGTCGAGATCTGCGCGAGCGCCGGCTATGACTGGCTGCTGCTCGACGCCGAGCATGCACCGAACGACGTGCCGCTTCTCGTCTCGCAATTGCAGGCGATGAAGGGCACCGCAAGCCATGCGGTGATCCGTCCGCCGATCGGCGAAACCTGGATCGTCAAGCAGATGCTCGATATCGGCGCGCAAACCCTGCTGATCCCGATGGTCGAAAGCCGGGAGATGGCGGAAGCCATGGTCAAGGCGGTCAGATACCCGCCGCATGGCGTGCGCGGCGTCGGCGCTGCCCTTGCCCGCGCCTCCGCCTTCAACCGCATTCCGGATTACCTTGCGACGGCCAATGAGGAAATCTGCCTGCTCCTGCAGGTGGAGAGCCGCGCCGGGCTTGCTGCCCTCGACGATATCGCCTCGACCGAGGGTGTCGACGGCGTCTTCATCGGACCCGCCGATCTTGCCGCCGACATGGGCTATCTCGGCAAGCCGGGTGCGCCTGAGGTGCAGGCCGAGGTCGAAAAGGCACTTGGCAGAATCCAGTCGCACGGCAAGGCCGCCGGCATCCTCATCGGCGACCTCTCGCTTGCCAAACGCTATCTGGAACTCGGCGCGACTTTCGTTGCGATCGGCAACGACGTCACGTTGCTTGCCAACGCCACGACCAAGCTCCTCGACGATTTCAAGAAGACAGAGGCAGCCAAGCCCGTTGCCGACGCAAAGGTCTACTGATCGCTGACGCAGCCCTCTTCGGCGTCGCGCGCGTCTGTGTCTCGGCGCGCAAATTCCGGGCGCAGGCGACGCATTGTGCACGCTCAGTCAAAATGGACTGCACAGCTGGACGCGACGTCCCTGTACGCATCGGCCATGATGAACCGGAAAGCCAATAGGAGGACATATGCGTTTCAAGAACAAGACTGCCCTGATCACCGGCGGCGGCACGGGCATCGGCGCGGCGGTGGCTCGCCGCATCCGGCAGGAGGGCGGCAATGTCGCGCTCGTAGGGCGCCGTCCTGAGCCGCTTCGCGCCGTTGCCGAGGAGATCGGCGCTGCCGTCGTCGCGGCCGACGCAGCCGACGGTGCAGCCATGAAGGCCGCGGTCGAAAAGGTCGTCGAGACCTTCGGCGGCCTCGATATCCTGATCGCCAATGCCGGCGGCCACGGTGTCGGGCCGACGGTCAGCATGTCGGACGAGACATGGGATCTGGCCGTCCGGCTCAATCTCAACACTGCCTTCGTCAGCGCCCGCGAATCCCTGCCGAGCCTCATCAAGAGCCAGGGCAATATCGTCGTCCTCGCCTCGATCGCCGGGCTGTTTGCCGGTCCGGATGCGGCCGGCTACGTGACCATGAAGCACGGCTGCATCGGGCTCGCGAAATCGCTGGCGCGCGACTACGGGCGCAAGGGCGTGCGCACCAACACCGTATGCCCGGGCTGGGTGACGACCGCCATGGCCGACGAGCAGATGGAATTCATCGTCGAGAAATACAAGCTGAACAGCATCGAGGAAGCTTACGCGCTCGTGACCAAGGACGTGCCGCTCGGCCGCCCGGCAACCGCCGAGGATGTCGCCAACGCCGTCTGCTTCCTCGCTTCAGCCGAGGCATCGATGATCAATGGCGCTGTCCTGACCGTCGATGGCGGCGCCGGTACGGTCGACCTGCCGACATTGGCCTTCGTTGAATAAGCAAGGGGAGGAGATAGCGATGAACCAGAATCCCAAGGACTGGAAAACCTACGACGAGTTCGCCTATGGCATCGACACGAACCGCCTGCCGGCAACGGAGGCGCTTGTCGGCTCGTCCCACAAGATCTCGTTCGACGACGGCCGCACGCTCGAGCTTGCCTTCGCGAAAGGCGAGGTCAAGTGGTCGGACGGCAAGGAAGGCGGCACGGACAAATCCGAGGTGATCGAAGTCGCGCCGAAGACCTATTTCGTCGAAATCGTCTTCGCCGGCCGCCCCAAGGAAGCCGAGACGCTGATCATCAACACAGAGACGCGTCGCGTTCTTTCGATCTACTCGGTCGTTCGCGACCTCAAGGAGTCCGTCGGCGAGCCTCAGGTCGCTCAGATCTTCCGCGCCGGTGTCATCGATGGCGGCGTGGCGAGCGGACCGGTGCCGCATGAGAGCCGCGATCTGATCGGGCTCAGGGCGCATTTCACCTACAGCCCTAATCATGTCTACGAGCACACCTACCTGTCGTCGCAGCGCTATGCCTGGCAATGCCTCGTCGGCGTGCAACGCGGCCACGGCGACGTCGACCTCACGACGACCTATAAATTCGACGACAATCTCTACATTTTCACCTTCCGGGAATTCAAGATCGCGGTTGCATCCACATTCTTCTACAATTTCAACGACATGCGTTCGACCGGCAAGTTCCTCGGCATCACCGGCGACGGGCGCATCCAGAACAGCCCCGCCGGCGCCTTCATCCGCAAGGCGTCGATGACCTATTATCTGCCCGGCCAGGAACCGGTGTGAGGACGCCATGCGCAAAGCATTCGATATCGTAAAAGCACACTACGACGCCAACGACCGCCGCGACATGGATGGCATGCTCGCCGACATCGCTCCGGATTGCCGCTGGACGGAGATGGATGGCTTTCCCTGCGCGGGCACCTATGTCGGCCCGCAGGAGATCTTCAAAAACGTCTTCCAGGCGCTCGGTCAGGCCTTCGATGGTTACACCTTCAAGCTGGAACGTCTCCTTGACGCCGGCGATGAGGTCGTGGCTGTCGGAGACTATAGCGGCACGAACAAGCAGACCGGCAAGCCCTTCAAGGCCCGTGTCGTCCATGTCTGGGGCGTGGCGGGCGACAAGATCCGGCGTTTCGAGCAATTCACGGACACGCTGAGAGTGGCCGAATCCATGCAATGAGGAATGGCGGCGGCCTGGCGTAGCCGGGCCGCCTCGCCTGCTTAGGAAATTCGCGCCTTTCGCCATTGCGTCGGCGAGACGCCATAGCGATGGCGGAAGGCGCGCGAAAAATGCGCGCTGGAGGAAAAGCCGAGCGCAAAGGCAATCTCGGATATTTCGCCCGCATAGCCGCCTGCATCCCGCAACCGCGCTGCAGCTCTCTGCAGGCGCAGATCCCAGATATAGTCCGAAGGCGTCAGGCACTCGGCCTCGAATGCGCGATAGATATAGCGCACGGAGCAGCCCATGCGCCGCGCGATCATCGTCACGGTCAGGTCCGGACGCGCGAGATGGGTATCGATGAAATCCTTGATCCGCTGCAACAGCAGATCCAGCGGATTGGCAACCGGCCTTGCCGACGGCAGATCAGCACTGATCATGGTGCGGACGAGATCGATCATGGTCTGACCGACGCTTGCGCGCCGGGCCTCGTCGAGATGGTCGAGCTCATGCATGGTCGAGTCCATCAGCGACAACAGAATGCGGCACATGCCGTCATGCTCGGAATGTGCCGTGAAGGGTCGTACCAACCGTCCCAGGGCTGCATGGGGCAGCGCATGGCGCGGCAACTGCAACAATAGCTGGCGAACCGGCGTGCTGTTCGTCAGCATATAGGGACGGCCGGGGTCGTAGAGCACGAGCGCGTTCGGCGACACGGGCGCATGCAAACCGCCCTGCACCAGCGAGGCGCTGCCTTCCGTCTGCACGATGAGCTTGATCGCATCCGGATCGCCCGGACCGGCCATGACATGGTCGCCGAAAACGATGTGCCGATCCGCCTCCAGCCGCGTCAGCCGGCACACGCCCAGCATGGCCGACATCATCCGGCTCTTTTCCTCGTCGGCAGCGCCGAAGTCGAGCCGGACATTTCCGAACAGGTTGCGGGCAAGCCCGGCGAAAGCACGCCCGCTGGCGGTATCGACATGCCGTTGGAGTGCTGCAGCCATGATCGTATCCTTAAGAGGTGAGATAACCGCCATCGACCGGCAGGCAGGCGCCGGTGATATAGCGTGCCGCGTCGGACGACAGGAAGACGATGGCATCGGCAACTTCCTCGGCAGCACCCCATCGGCCTGCCGGAATGCGGCGCAGGATCGGTGCCGAGACCGGCTCGTCGGCAAACAGCGCCCGGCTCAAGGGCGTGACGATCCAGCCGGGCGCCACCGCGTTCACACGGATATCGGCCTGTGCATATTCCTGGGCGAGCGATTTCGTCAGCTGCATGATCGCCCCTTTGCTTGCCGCATAGGCCGGGCGGTCGGCAGCGCCGAAGGTCGAGTACATCGACGCGATGTTGACCATTGCCGATCCCGCCTGCATGCGAGAACGCGCCAGCCGGCAGCAATCCATGACCGAGGTCAGATTGATCGCCATCACCTCGTCGAAGGTCGCCTTCGCCCATTCGCCCCGATCGCGGCTGACGCCGGTGCAATTGACGAGAATGTCGATCGCCTCGACCGAGGTGAAGAAAGATTCCAGCGCGCCCGGCTTCAGCACGTCGACCTCATGGTTCTCGATCCGCCGGCTCGGCGGCGCCATCGACGCTCCAAGCCCGAAACTCAGCACGCGGGCGCCGAGATCGGCAAAGCGCCGGGCAGTCGCCGCACCGATGCCTGATGTACCGCCGGCAATGACGACCGTTCGCCCGGAAAAAAGATCGGCAGAAAAGGTCATGAAGTCTCCTTCGCTTCAGCTTGCCAGATAGGCGCCGTGAAGAATGTCCGGCTGGGCCTTGAGCGTCGCGGCAGCGCCCGAGAAAACGAGGCGCCCACGCTCCAGAACGAGCGCCTGATCGGCCAGATCGAGCGCGAGATTGGCGAACTGCTCGATCAGCAGAACGCCGATGCCGCGGTCGGCCGCGATCTTCAAAGCCTCGGCCAGACGCTTGACAACGGCCGGCGCGAGGCCAAGCGACAACTCGTCGACGATCATGAAGCGCGGCCTGGCGACGAAAGCCTGCGCCATCGCCACCATCTGCTTCTGACCGCCGGAAAGATCCGATGCCGATTGACGCCGCCGTTCGGCCAGCTCCGGAAAGATCCCATAGGCATGGTCGAGACCTTCGCGGCGCGCAGCCGCCGAGCCGTCGAGCGCCGCCACGAGAATATTGTCCTCCACCGAAAGCCGCCCGAGCACGCGATGCCCTTCCGGGACGAGCGCGAGACCGGCGCGGCGGATGCGGTCAGGCGAGAACCCTTCCAAGGCCGTGCCGCCCAGACGCACGGAGCCGCCCCGCGGCAGGACGCCGGCCATCGCCATGACCGTGCTCGACTTGCCGGCGCCATTGGCGCCGAGCAATGTCGTGATCTTGCCGGCCGCGACCGAAAAGGAAACCTCGTGGATGACGCGCTTGCCGCCGCGCTCGACGACGAGCTTTTCGACTGTGACTTCGGAAATGTCGCCCATTCTCAGAACTCTCCCAGATAAGCGCGCCGGACGTTGGGATCGGCCAGCACGGTCTGCGTCGGGCCGAGCGCCAGAAGCTTGCCGTAGTCGAGCACCATGGTTTCGCTGCACATGGAGCGGATAAGCTCGACGTCATGGTCGATGATCAGGACCTGCGCCCGGAATTCCGTCGGAATGCGCAGCACCAGCTCACGAAAGGTCTTTCCTTCCTCTTCGGTCAGGCCCGCAGCCGGCTCATCGAGCAAAATGAGCTTCGGCTCGCCGGTCACGCATTTTGCCAGCTCGACAAGACGGCGCTGGAAGAGATTGAGGGATTGGCCGAGCCGATCGGCAAGATCGGTCAGGCCGACGAAGGAGAGAGCCTGCTCGACTGCGTGGGAATGATGTCCGGTGCGGGCGACATGGTCGGCAATTGCGGCAATGTTGCCGGCCACCGTCAGATCCTCCACCACCTGCTCGGTCTGGAACGAACGGCGCAGACCTGCCCGCACCCGCTGCAGCGGCGTCATTGGCAGCAAGGCCCGCTCGCCGAGCGAGACCGAGCCCTGGATTGGCTTCACGAAGCCGGAGAGCACGTTGAGCAATGTGGTCTTGCCCGCGCCGTTCGGGCCGATGAGGCCCGCGACCGGTGCCGTCAGCACCGCACTGAGCTCGTTGATCGGCCGGACGCCGCCGAATTGAACGACGAGATTATCGATCTTGATCATCGTGTCCTCCCCCGGGAGAGACCGGCGCTCAGCCGGGCAATGAGAGCCGATATCTGCCCGGCAATGCCCGAGGGCGCCGTTGCCAGTGCCTGGAACAGGGCGACCCCGAAAATCCCGATGGTAACGTAGCCGTCGATACCGAGATCGGTCAGCAGCGCCGGCACCGCGCGCAAAAGCAGGCCCGCGATAACGGCCCCATACCAGTTGAAGACACCGCCGACGATGGCGAGCGCAAAGAGATTGAGGCTTTCGAAGGCGCCGAAGGCGCGCCCGTCGAGCTGGCCCACATTGCCTGCCAGCAATCCGCCGGCCAGACCGGCGAGAAAACCGCTCAAGGCGAAGGCCCAAGCCTTGTAGATCAGCACGTTGACGCCGCTTGCGACCGCAACGGTCTCGCCCTTGCGGATGAGGGCCCACGCCCGGCCGGGACGGGCAAGCTTATGGCCCTGCGCGATCAGGAGTCCGATCGTCGCGACCGCGCAGACATAGAGGAAATAGGAAACCTCGCCGCCCGCTATTGCAGGTCTTGCCAGCATGGCCCGGCCGGAGCCATCGGCCCTTCCGAGGAAACCAGGGCCGCCGTCGGGGAACCCCCAGGCGCTGATGACGATCTGGAAGCCGCCGGCAAGCATCAGTGTCACCAGCGCAAGATAGAGACCGCGCAGACGCAACGCCGGCACGCCGAATGCCAGCCCCACCACCGAGGCAACGACACCGCCGGCAAGCAGGCTGACCTCGAAAGGCGGATGAAAGGCGTGGCCGACGCGAAGCGTCATCCAGCCGCCGACGCCGACAAGCGCAAACTGGCAGAGAGAAACGAGGCCAAGCTGGCCGTAAAGAATGGCAAGCCCGGCAACGGACAGCGACAACGCAACGGCGGACGTCGCGGCGGACAGCCAGAAGGAATTGGCAAGGCAGGCGACGACGATCGAAAAAATCAGCATCGTCACAGGCACATGAAGAAGCTGCTTGGGCAGACGCACCATCGATATGCTTTCGGCGTTTGGGGCGATTGTTTGCTCCTGAACGGTCATCTGTCCTTCAACGCGGCCTTGGCCGTGCCTCCGAGAATCGTGACCGCGACGAGCGCGATGATGAAGGGCGCCGCTGCGCGATAAGGCGATATCCAGGCAATCGGCGTCAGCACGGCCTCGGCAATGCCGATCAGAATGCCGGCGACGGCCGTTTGCCACAGCGACTGCAACTGGCCGAGGATGGCCGCGGCAATCGCCGGGATCACCAGCAGGGTGAGAAACGTTCCCTGAAGCCGGACGAGATCGGCCAGCAACAGGCCGGCAAAGCCGGAGAAGATACCGGTGATGATCCAGGCGGCGGTTTCCGTATAGAGAATACGCACGCCGAGAATGGCGCTGAGATCGCGATCGTTGGCAAGGGCGCGCATGTCGAGGCCGAGACGCGTGCGGCTCAGGAGCAACGTGATGGCGACGACCATGACGACGGCCAGAATGATGGCGATGATGCGCGTGAAGGTGAGCCGAACGGCAAAGAGCGAGATAAACATCTGGTCGGTCGGGAATTGCAGCCGGCGCGGCAGTTCACCCCAGATGACGCCCATGATCGCGATCAGGACGAGCGCGGGCGCCAGGGTTCCGACGGCGCGCACGACGATATCGCGATGCGACAGCATGGGTGCGAAAACGCGGCCATAAAGAAAGCTGATCGCCGTCGAGACGAGAACGGCGGCGAGGATCGCGACTGCGAGCGGCATCTTCCACTCCAGCAATTGCCAGGCGCAATGCGCTCCGATCGCACCGAAGGCACCGAATGCGAAGTTGAGAACGCCGGTTGCCCGAAACAGGACGACAAGACCGACACCGGACAGCGCATAGACGGCGCCGATCCCCAGCCCGGAAATGACAAAGGGTAGAAGGTTCATGGATCGATCCTCTACGGCGCAGCGCGTCTTTCAGACGCGCAAAGAACGCCGTAACGCTTTAGATCAACGCATCGAGCTTTCCGAAAATCGATCCCGATCTTCGGGCCGATGCGTGGGGTCGCTCGGTTCCGCGGCTTTTCCGCCGCGGAACCGATGGCAAATGTCGGGCTCAGTTGATGCCGGCGGACTTTTCGAAGGCGCGGACGTCCTTCAGCTCCGGATCCGGCGACGGCGCGCAATCGGAAACGACCTTCCACTTTCCGCCTTCGCTGACGGCCATGCGCGTCGTCGAATTGGCGTTGTGGCGCGTCTCGCCATCACCGAAGTACCAGGGAGCGCAGAAGATATCGCTCTTGAAATCCTTGATCTGGCGGACGGCGGCCGAAGCGGTTTCACGGTCGATCTTGGCCGGGTCGAGCGTCATCAGCGCCTTCTCGGCGATGCGGGCAGCCAGATAGCCGGCCTGGGCGAAGGTATCGCGCGGATCGGACTTCTGACCGTACTGGTCCATGACGGCGAGCCAATTCTGGTTGTCCGGCGTCTGCGCGTTCAGATCGTTGAATTCCATGTTGACATAGAACTTGTCGTCCCAGCCGGGGCCGATGGTGGCAGGAACGGAAAGATCATAGGCAGAAGCGGCGCTGAGGAAGGTGATCGTCTGGTTGAGTCCCTGCTCCTCGGCAGCCGTCAGCAACGGTACGGCCACCCCTTTGGACAGGCCGAGGACGATGACATCAGGCTTGCTGGAAGCGGCCTGGAGGATGATCGACGTGGCATCGGCCGAGCCTGGATCCATTAGGATCGTCTGCGCGGCAAATCCCTTTTCCTTGGCGAGAAGCATCACGCCGTCGCAAGACCAGGTGCCGACATTCGGAATGTTCGGGCCGATGCAGACCACCGACTTGGCATTCAGCTTGTCGAGCGCATAGCCCATCGCACCGAGCATCGAGACGCGCGGTCCGGCATTGGTCGGCGCATAATTCTCGGCAAAGTAGCACTCACGCGGTACGCCGACGCCGGCAACGACGAGAATCCCCGACTTCTTGTAGAAATCGGCGTTCGCTCCGCATTCGACATAGCTGGAATTGCCGACCATCAGCACGGCTTTCTCGTCGTTGACGAGCTTTGCGGCCAGCTGCGCGGCGATTTCCGGATTCCACTGATCGTCTTCGACCAGATATTTGACCGGCCGGCCCTTGATGCCGCCATTGGCGTTGAGGCAATCGAAATAGGCCTTCGCCGCCTTGGTGGAATTCGAAAAGTCATCCGGTCCGGTCTTGCCGGTGATGGCGCCGATGATGATCGGCTCGCCGGTTGCCGGCTTACCGGTGTTATCGCCGCAGGATGCGGCCGCATGCGCGCTGAACGCCGAAACGAGCGTCAGGAAAAGGCCGATTGCCAGCCCTCTTATTTTGATAGGCATAGTCTCCTCCAGTTTGTTGTCCCGCTCCCCACGGGCTCTGTGCTTCACCGACTTCCGGCTCAGCCGGAAATCGCCTTTCCTGTCATGAAGGCGGCGGCCTTTGCCGCAATCATCATCGTCGGGGCATTGGTGTTGCCCGACACCAGCGTCGGCATGACGGAGGCATCGCAGACGCGCAGCCCCTCGATCCCCCGCACTTTCAGGTCCGGCCCGACCACGGCCATGCGATCGTCCGCCCGCCCCATGCGGGCCGTTCCCGCAGGATGGAATACGGTCTTGCACGATTGACGGATGTAATCGCGCAAGGCTTCGGGATCTTTCTCGACACCGGGCTTCGGCAGCACGCGGCGCTTGACCAGCTTCGCGAGCGCCGGCGCATCAAGGATGCGGATCGCCGTTTCGACACCGCGCACCAAAGTCTCGATATCGGCAGGATCGGAAAGCAGGTTGGCGTTGAAATCCGTCTGCTCGGTCGGATCGGCACTCTTCAACCGTATCCAGCCGCGCGATCGCGGACGCAGATAGCATGGGCCGATGCTGAGGCCGTGGCCGGGTTCCGGGTCGCGGTCGACAAAGCCGATCAGGACGGGAAGGACATGGAACTGGACATCGGGCTGTCCTGTTCCGGCCGTGTCGATAAAGCCGCCGCACTCGACGACGTTGGAAGACAGGAGCCCGCGATGCGAAGTCAGATAGCGCAGCATGTGACCGGCGGCCCGCAGGCCCTTGTCATGGCCGAGGATCGAGATCGGCTCGCGCGTCTCGCCCTGCACCGGCACTTCCAGATGGTCCTGATAGTTGGCGCCGACGCCCGGCAGGTCGGCAACGACCTTGATGCCGAGCGAGGAAAGATGCTCGCCATTGCCGATGCCCGAGAGTTGCAGGATCTTCGGCGTCGCGATGGCGCCGGCGGTGAGCGCGATCTCGCGAGATGCCTTGAAGATCGTGCCGTCGAGCAGCTCGACGCCGACGGCCTTCTGCCCCTCGAACAGGATGCGAGCAACCTTGCGCTGCGTCAGCACGGTCAGGTTCGGTCGCTTCTCCGCCTCGCGTAGAAAGGCCTGCGCCGAACTCCAGCGACGGCCACCATAGGTCGTGCTTTGATAAAAGCCGACGCCGGCCTGATCCGCGCCGTTGAAATCGTCGTTAAGAGGAATGCCGATCTCGGTCGCCGCCTTGATGAAGGCTTCGCTCAACGGATGGCGGTGGCGGGGATCGGAAACGCGCAGGCCACCCTTCCTGCCATGAAACTCCCCGTTCAGCCGCTCGTTGTTTTCCAGCGAGCGGAAAGCCGGAAGCACATCCTCGTAGGACCACCCCTGGCAACCCATCTGCGACCAGGTGTCATAGTCGTTGCGATGACCGCGGATGTAGATCATCGCATTCACGGAGCTGCCGCCGCCCAGTACGTTGCCCTGCGGCACGATGCTCGGCCGGCCGTTCAAACCCTTGTCGGGGTTCGAGGCATAGGGATGGATATCGATGCCTTTGCCCAGCACCTTGAAAAACGTTGCGGGGATATGAATCCAGGGATCGGAATCCCGCCGGCCGGACTCGATCAGCAGCACCTGATGCGCCGGGTTTTCCGAAAGCCGGTTTGCCAGCACGCAACCCGAGGAGCCGCCACCGACGATGATATAGTCGTAACTCGCCATGGCTCAGCTCAGCACGGTCTGGATTGTGGTGAATTCCTTCAGCCCTTCCGCGCCGAACTCGACACCGATGCCGGACTGCTTGACGCCGCCGAAAGGCGCGTTGGGCTGGATCGTGCCGTGCTTGTTGATCCACACCGAGCCGCACTCGAGCTGCATCGCATAGCGCTTCGCCTTTTCCGCGTCGGAGGACCAGACGGAACCGCCAAGACCGGCCGGATTCCGATTGGCGCGGGCGACCACTTCGTCGATGTCGCTGTAGCGGATGATCGGCAGGGCCGGACCGAACTGTTCCTCATCGACCAGCCGCACGCCATGATCGACATCGGCGACCAGCGTGATCGGATAGAAATAGCCGGGGCGATCCATCGGTGCCCCGCCGGTCAGGATGCGGCCGCCACGAGCGCGCGCATCGTCGACGAGCTCGCGCACCTTGTTGAACTGCATCTCGTTCTGCACCGGCCCGAGAATGCTCGTCTCGTCCAGCCCGTCGCCGACATTGATCCTGGAGGCGTAATCCGCAAGACCGCGGCAGACGTCCTCATAGATGCTGTCATGCACATAGAGACGCTTCAGCGCCGCGCAGGTCTGGCCGTTGTTGATGAAAGCGCCCCAGAACAGTCCTTCCACGATCGCCTTCGGATCGGCATCGGGCAGGACGATGCCGGCATCGTTGCCGCCGAGCTCCAGCGTCAATCGCTTCAGGGTCGCAACGGCCGAGGCCATGACCCTCTTGCCGGTCTCCGTCGAGCCGGTGAAGGTCATCTTGGCGATGCCGGGATGGGCGGAAAGAGCGGCGCCGATGGCGTTTTCGCCGGTGACGACGTTGACCACGCCAGGGGGCAGAACCTCGTTCATGATCTCGACGAGGCGGATGGTCGACAGCGGCGTCAAAGGCGATGGCTTGATGACGACGGTGTTGCCGGCCCGTACCGCCGGCACGATATGCCAGCAGGCGATCATCACCGGCCAGTTCCAGGGCGTGATCGAGCCGACGACGCCGATCGGCTTGCGATGCAGCTCCACACGTCCCTCATTGTCGTCCTGCAGGATTTCAACGGGCAGATCGAGTTCGGCGGTGTGGCGCGTCCAGGCAAGCGCCCCGCCGATCTCGAAGCGCGAGCCAAGACCGTTCAGCGGCTTGCCCTGCTCGCGGGTCAGGATCTGGGCGAGTTCTTCGGCATGCTCATTGATCTTTTCCGCAACGGCGCGGCAGGCTGCGGCCCTCTCCTCGCTCGAAGTCTGCGACCAGCTCCTGAAGGCTTCCGCCGCGGCAGCGACGGCACGATCGAGATCCGCTTCGCTGGCGAGCGGCATGTAGCCGACCACATCGCCGTTCGAGGGATTTGCAACCGGTGCATGATGGGACGTGGCGACAGCCTCGCCACCGATAAGCAGGGTATACTGCTTCACGACATTCTCCTCCCGTGACTTTCGAGAGGACTATGGCCGCTGTCGCAGAACCCGTCTTGGGGAGAAACGCGCCTCGTCTTGGACTGGAGCGCACCTGCGCTTCAATCCAGCCTGTGGCCCGGCTCAACCGCGCGAAGCAGCTCGCTCGGGGCACAATCGAACAGGTCCTTGAAGCTGCGATTGAAATAGGAAATGTCGTTGAATCCGGCCGAATAAGCGACTTCGGCTATCGTCGTCGGGTTGCGCTGCTCCTTCAGCTGCTCGATCTTCTCGCGCGCGAAGCGGAGACGCTTGTCACGGATGACGGTGGTGCAGGTCATGCCCATGCCCTGGAAATCCTGCTGCAGGGTGCGGATCGACACGCCAAGCCGCGTCGCCAGCCATTTGGCGCTGAGGTCGCTGTCGGTAAGGTGCCGGTCGATGAGGATGTCGACCATCTGCATGCGCCGGCTGGCGCTTTCGTGCAGCGTATTCAGGCTCTCCGCCTGAATACCGGTCGACAGAAACGCCTGACGCGTCGTGTCGAACATCAGCTGGCGCAGATGCGGAGAGGCCACATCGTTTTCCGGCGTCGTCATCATCTTGGCGATCAGCGCGCGCAGCATCATGGCCATCGGATCGCTTGCCACGAGCTTGCGGGCGACGTCGAAATCCACCTTGCTGTTCGAATACATCAGCTGCCGCGGTAGATGCAGCGACAGATGGTTGGAGAAGTGCCCGCGAAAATAGAATGTCGTCGGCCGCGTGGAATCGACGAGAATACACTCGCCGACATCGAGGATATTCTGCTGGCCGGAATGCTCGACGCCGCAGACGCCTTCCAGCTGCAAGATCAGGAACAGGTGCTCGTTGGCATCGCGGCGAATGTCATCCCAGTCGCGGTGGACGTAGTCGAGATCGTTGGAGACATGGGCGAACTCCATGCCGCAGACGTCGATGCGGCTGGCCGTACCGACAACGCTGTCGCCGCGCTGCACCGTATGCGGATTGAAGTTCCCGCAAATGCTTTGAAGATCGTCAACCCATTGATCGTAGGGTGTCGGCGACCAGGTCCGGTCAACCAGGCTGCGGTTCTGCAACAGGTCCAACTCCGCCTCCCAACAGTGTCAGCACTGCGAAAGACTGCTACAGATCCCCTGGCGCGTCAATCAAATACTTAACACATTAACAAAGCCGGAGCAGCTTTCATTCCTCGCCGGTCGAACCGTTCTCCAATTTCAGGGACGCCAGCTCTTCCAGCATATCGAGGAGCTTTTCCACGCGCTCCACGCCAAAGCGGGCGTCGATATCCGCATAGACCTTCAGGCTCTCCGGCATGACGTCCTCGACGATCGCCTCTCCGGCGGGCGTAATCTGCAACAGCACCCTGCGGCCGTCGGCATCGTCCTTGTGCCTGGTGATGAAGCCGCGCTCCTCAAGCGAGCGAAGCATGCGCGTCAGGCTCGGCGCCAGGATGGAGGCCTTGTCTGCAAGTTCCGTGGCATCGAGCTTGCCTGCCTCATGGAGGATACGAATGACGCGCCATTGCTGCTCGGTCACGTCATGCGCCGCCAGGATTGGCCGGAAATGGCTCATGACCGCTTCGCGAGCGCGCAGAAGTCCGATCGCCAGGGAACGGCGGCGATCCCGCGACGGTCGCTTGGAAGGTGCTTTTGTGACGTCGGGCTCCGGTGATTGCCGGACGTCCCGGTCTGATTTGTTTTGCATTTCGACATATTCGCTTAGATGAAGGCTCTCACTGATTAACATGAGAATCACTCAGTGCAAGGCGTTGCGAGAATTACCGCCCAGTGCGCGGCAATTCTGCGCAGTTGGCGGGACGCCTGCAAAAACCGGTTGAAACCGCGTCGTGAATCCGATGGAGTTTGCCAATGACGAAGACGATACGCATAGCGGCTGCCCTGCTGCTGCGCCCGGATGGCGACACATTGCTCGTGCGCAAGCGCGGCACCACGGCATTCATGCAGCCGGGAGGAAAGGTGGAGCCGCAAGAAACAGCCGAGGCGGCGCTTGTCCGAGAGCTGCTCGAAGAGCTCGGCCTCGCCACGGAGACGAAGGATCTGATCTTTCTCGGCCGCTTCCAGGCACCTGCCGCCAACGAGCCGGACCATCTCGTCGTTGCGGATGTATTCCGCCTGCATGTGAGCGATGCCGGGATTGCGGCAACGGCCGAGATCGAGGAAATCCGCTGGGTGTCGCCTCAAAACCCGGGAAATATCATCATGGCGCCACTGACCGAGCACCATATCCTGCCATATCACTGACGACAGGACATGTCCTCGAACTGACCCGGCCGAGGATCATGGCCGTATCAGCAAACGGCAAAAACCATCACGCCTGCGCCGCGGAAATGCCGATATCGGGCCAGCGCAGAGGCGACCGGAAATCCGCCACACCGCTGCCTGCAAGCTGTGCCGCGCCATCATAAGCCATTGAATACCCGGCCTCCTTCGGTCAATTGGCGTGGGTAGAATTCAAGTATTGTGACAAAACGAGAAACCTATAATCTTAAACTTCTAAAAAAGCATATTTACTATGAATATAAACCACCAACATAGAATATATTAAGTTGCCTCATTTTTTATTGAAAGTAAAAATGACATTCGATACACAAGTAAAAAAGCACTGCATGAGGCCGGGAATGAAAAAGGAAAATAACGCCAGCTACGAGAGGTTCATTGAGCTAACGAGCAAGATCGTGTCCGCCTACGTACTTCGCAATGCGACTGCACCGGAAGATTTGCCAAGGCTCATCATCGAAACGTATTCGGCGTTGACCGGCTCTTTACAACCCGCATCGGCGGCATCGGAGAAATCGCCGAAACCGGCGGTGCCGATCAAGAAATCCGTTACCGACGAGTATCTGATCTGTCTGGAAGACGGCGGGAAGTATAAATCGCTGAAACGACACCTGAATACCAAATACGGCCTCAGCCCGGAAGAATATCGAAAGAAATGGGGATTGCCCGTGGATTACCCCATGGTCTCCGCCTCCTATGCGGCCACGAGGTCGACACTGGCAAAGAAGGCGCTTCTGGGCCATCCGAAAAATACGACCGAAGTCCCTCAGGCCGTCGCGCGCACCCGACGCAAACGGGATGCCGGCTGAGGCGAAGCTATTCATGAACAGCCTGTCTTTCGCATGATCTCTCGCTCTGCGAAATCAAGGGAGCGGCAACCATTCGCCCTCGCCTGCAAATGCGACGACTGTCATGCGTTCGCCCTCCCGAAACCTCGGCGGCACTACCCCTGAGAGAATAGCCAAAGTCCTTCCGCTTTCTTCGAATAGCGAAAACACCTATCCTTACCCTTTGTTTTTGGGCACTTCCGACCAGAAGCCGCCCGGCGCTTTCCCGGAATTGCTCTCGGAACGTCGTTATACCGAGCCGCCATATCGGCCCGATCCACCAGGCATTCGTTTTGAAACGCCTCCCATCTTGCAATTAATTTGCATGCCATCTAATTAGTTTGCACACAAACTAATTGGGGAACTTTGCATGCTCGACAAGCCGAATCCGGAATTTGCCGGCAGGCGACTTGGGACATTGATCGGACTTGCCGCCCGGCAGTGGCGTCGGGCGGTGGATCTGCGGCTGCAGTCGTTCAACCTCACGGAAGCAACGTGGTTGCCCCTGCTTCGCCTCGCCCAGGCGGATGGGCCTATGCGGCAGAAGGATCTCGCCGCAATTCTGACCCTCGATACATCCTCGGTCGTGCGCATTCTCAACAACCTCGATGCCGCCGGCCTGATCGAGCAGCGCGAAGATCTGGAGGACCGCCGCGCCAAGGCGATCGAAATCACCGAGGCGGGCCGGACGTTGGTGCGGCAGGTCGAAACGGTCTCGCAGGATGTCGAGGGAGAGGTCCTCAAGGGGATGCCGCCGTCTGACCTTGCGGCAACCCGCCGCGTCCTCGAACAGGTCTGCCAGGCATTAATATTGTCGAACGACGGAAGCCATAGGTCATGAGCGTTGGATTGCGACAGCCGCGGCAGCAGCCCGAGGAATTGCCGGCGGCGGCCTATACGCCTCTGTGGCTTCTGGCGCTGATCACGCTCAGCGGAACTTTGGCCATGCACATCTTCGTGCCTGCCCTTCCGCTTGCCGCAGAGGCCCTCGGCGCGACCACTCACGCCACACAGCTCACCCTTAGCGCCTACATCGTCGGCCTCGCCCTCGGGCAACTGGTCTACGGTCCCGTTTCGGATCGCTTCGGTCGCCGGCCGGTGCTGGTCGCCGGCATGTTACTTTATACCGCCGCGAGCCTCGCGGCCCTCTTCTCGCCGACCATCGATCTCCTGATCGCAGCCCGATTGTTTCAGGCGCTTGGCGGCTGTTCCGGCCTTGTGCTCGGCCGCGCCATCGTTCGCGACGGCGCCTCGGGCGCCGAAGCCGCGCGAAAACTCTCGCTGATGAACCTGATGACCATGGCAGGGCCTGGGCTTTCGCCGCTCCTCGGCAGCGCGCTTGCCGAAACGACAGGCTGGCGCTCCATCTTCGTTGCGCTTACCGGTCTCGGCCTCGCCAACCTCCTGCTTGTGCTCTACCTGCTGCGTGAAACCACCGGACGCCAGGGCCACGGTGTCGGACAGGTCGTCAGCAACTACCTTCAGCTTCTCCGCTCGCGGGCCTTCCTCGGCTACACGATCGGCGGCGGATGCGCCACGACCTCGGTCTATGCCTATATAGGCGCCGCACCTTTCATCTTCGTCAACCAGCTTCATCGTCCGATTTCAGAAGTCGGCATCTATCTGGCCATCAACATTGCCGGCATCTGGCTCGGCAGCCTCGCGGCCAGCCGCATCGTGAGCCATATGGCCATGACGCGGGTGATGATCATGGGCAATGTCATCAGTTGCATCGCCGCCTTCGTCTTCCTGACGGGAGCCGCAACGGGTCATCTCGACGTGGCTCTGGCCGTTGCCTCCATGCTGTTCTTCAGCTTCGGCGCCGGTATCGCCTCGCCGGCAGCGCTTGCCGAAACGCTGAGCGTCAATCCGCAGGCGGCGGGTTCCGCTTCGGGCCTCTACGGCGCCGCTCAGATGGCAATCGGCGCGATCTGCACGGCGCTTGGCGGTCTTGGCGACAATCCGGCGCTGGCCACCGGCTGCGTTCTGCTCAGCGCCGGCATCCTGTCGCAACTTTCTTTCTGGATCGCCAATCGCAGCAGAACCACGCTGGCCTCCTGAAAGATTCCGCGATCGGGCAGGCAAGTCATCCCATCCTGTTACCGCCGTTCGCCGGCTGCCATCGACATGGCGGCGCAGCCGATCATGGCGTTTCGACGATCCTCGCGTTGACGGTGATCGCACGGCCAGCGAACCAGCCGTTGAACGCGGCACCGAGACCGAGCAGCACGAACAACACGGAGCTCCAGGCGAAGCTTCCCGTCCAGCCATGGATCATGCCGACGACCAGCGGGCCGACCGCTGCGAGCAGATAGCCGACGAATTGCGCCATGCCGGAGAGGTGCGCCGCGACATGCGCGTCAGGCGAGCGCAACACGATGACGGTCAGTGCCACCGCGATCAAACCGCCCTGCCCGACACCTTGCAGCACGGCCCAGAACCAGACCATCCAGAGCGGCGCAAAGAGCAGACCCAAGAGAGCCGCGACCGCGATCACGCAGAGCGCGACGTTGATGGCGCGCTGATCCCTGCCCTTGACGGCGATGTGCGGCGCGACGAGGCAGGCTGCCGCCTGCACCATGACCGAGACGGAGACGATGGCTCCCGCCGTCACACCGTCAAGTCCGCGCTCGCGCAATATGGGCACGAGCCAACCGAAGACGCAGTAAGCAAGGGCGGACTGCAATCCCATGAAGAGCGTCACCTGCCAGGCGATGGGGTCGGTCCAGAGACCGGAAACGCGGAAACCGCTGCGCCGGACCTGGCTGCGCGCGCCGATCACCTGCGGCAGCCACAGGAGCCCGACCACGAAAGCCGGGAGCGCCCAGGCGGCAAGCGCGCCGCCGAGCGATCCGCCAAGGGCATGCTCGATAGGAAGCGTGAGGCCGGCGGCACTGGCCGCGCCGGCGCAAAGCGCCATCGTATAGCAACCCGTCATCAGCGCCGCCTTGTCCGGAAAATCGCGCTTGACGACGCCGGGCAGCAGCACGTTGCCGATGGCGATGCAGGCACCGGCCAATGCCGTACCGAAGAACAGCAGCGGGACGGAGGAAAAACCGCGCAGCGCCGTGCCGAGCCCCAGCAGAAAGATCATGCCCAGCAGGACGCGCTCGGTTCCGATACGCTGCGCAAGTCTTGGCGCCAGCGGCGAAAACAATCCCAGGCAGACGACCGGCAAGGTCGTAAGGATGCTGGCGCCGAAGGAGGAAAGGCCGAGTCCGGTCCGAATCTCCGGCAGAAGTGCCGATGCACTCGAAAAAACGGGTCGGAGATTGAAGGAAATGAGCACAAGGCTCAACCCCAGCAGCAGCCTGCCGATCGGCGATTTGCCCCCATGCGGCTGCGGCGGCGGAACTTCGTTGGCCTCGGCATCGATCAATTCGACGGAGGCAGGATCTTGCGAAGGCATGGTCATGACATAAGCAACCGATCAAGAGTGGCGACAACGGGGGCCATGAAGCGGCGTACGGCGCTATCGGCCGCCTCGGGATCTCCGGCTTCGATGGCATCGACAATGGCGATATGCGCCTGCATATCCGGCTCGGGGATGCTCTCGCCGAGCGTCGCCGCGATGGTCTCGGCAATCGAAAGAGAGAAGAACTCGTAGATTTCGATCATCGCCCTGTTCTGCGAGGCCGCAACGACAGCTTTGTGGAAAGCAAGGTCGCGCTCGACGAAAGCGGCCTTGCCACCGCCAGCATAATTGCCACGGGCAGCCAGCAATGCGCGCAACTGCGAAACGACGGCAGGAGAATGCCGAGTGGCGGCAAGCCGCGCCGCCTCGACCTCAAGGGCGAGCCGGGCCTCGAACCGATCCCTCAATCCGGCGCGCCGCGCCATGTCGAGGGGGCGGCTGACATCCGCGGTCGAGAGCACATAGGTTCCGGACCCCTGCCGCGTTTCGAGGAAGCCTTGGGAAACCAGCACTCGCACCGCCTCGCGGATCGTGCCGCGGCTGACGGATAGCATGGATGAAAGCGAAGCCTCGTTGGGCAGTTTTTCACCGACAAGCCAGCGTTGGGCAATAATTTCGTTGCGAATTGCCTCGACGGCTGTATCCGCAAGGGTGGTTTTGGTGAGGGCGCGCATGATCGGATTTCATCAAGTCATCAGATGACTTTATGATTTAGCGGACGAACGGCCTCTCGTCAACGGCTGTCCGCAGCGCAGCTTTCAATCCCCGAAATGCCGGCCGGCCCGCTTCCCGACCGCCTGTCGAAGTAAATGTATATACACAAATGCTCCTTCCCCTATATAAGGCGGCCCCGTGAGTATCCGAATTTCCCCCAGGAGGAAGGCACCATGAGTGACGGCAGAGCAAGCGACGGGCTTGCTGAACGCAGAACAATAGACAGAATACCGGAAAGCGAGCGACACGGTTCCCCGCGGGATCAGTTCACGCTCTGGTTCGGCGCCAACTTGCAGATCACCGCCGTTCTGGATGGTGCGCTTGCCGTTGTCTTCGGAACGGAGGCGATGACCGCAATCGTGGGGCTGGCCGTCGGCAACATCCTGGGCGGGATCGTGATGGCGCTTCACTCCGCCCAGGGGCCTCGCCTCGGCCTGCCGCAGATGATCAGCAGCCGCGCGCAGTTCGGCGTCAAGGGCGCGACCCTTCCGCTGCTCCTCGTCATCCTGATGTATCTGGGCTTTGCGGCGACAGGCACGGTGCTTGCCGGCGAGGCCATGAATCTTCTGCTTGGCTCATCCAATCCGGCTGTCGGCATGGTCGTCTTCGGTGTGCTTACGGCGGTGATCGCGCTCGTCGGCTACAAGGTCATCCACATCATGGGTCGGATCGCCACGGTCGTCAGCGTTCTGGGCTTTGCCTATCTCGCCTATCAGCTGTTCCATCAATACGACATCCACTCGGCCTTCGGCCAGAAGCCGGCGACGGTGGCGACCTTCCTTCTGGCTGTCTCGCTCTCGGCCGGATGGCAGCTGACCTACGCGCCCTACGTTGCCGACTACTCGCGCTATCTCCCGTCCTCGACGCCCGATGGCAAGGCATTTTTCTACACGCTGCTCGGCTCGGCGATCGCCTCGCAGCTTGCCATGACGTTCGGCGTGCTCGTCGCGGCCCTCGGCGCCAAGTTCCTTTCAAATCAGGTTGGCTTTCTGGGAACGCTGGCGGGTGAAGGCGCGGTTCTCGTCTACGTCGTCATCATCTGCGGAAAGCTGACGATCAATTGCCTGAACGCCTATGGCGGCTTCATGGCGATCCTTACGACCTTCACCTCGTTCAGCAACCAGACCCGCATTTCCAGGGGCGCCCGGGCGGTTTACATCGTCGGCTTCGTCGCTTTGTCGGTTCTGATCGCGGTGCTTGCCAGCGCCGATTTTCTGTCGGCATTCAAGAACTTCGTCCTGATGCTGTTGGCGGTGTTCGTCCCGTGGAGCGCGATCAATCTCGTCGACTACTACCTCGTCTCGAAGGAGAAGGTGGATATTCCAGCCCTCTATGATCCGAATGGTCGCTACGGCGCTTACAATTGGACAGCGCTGGGATGCTATATTCTCGGGGTCGTCGTTCAAATTCCGCTTCTCAATCAGCCCCTCTACGAAGGCCCGATCGCGGTCATGCTCAATGACGCCGATCTGTCCTGGGCTGTCAGCCTCATCGTGACCAGTGCGGTCTATTACGTCCTGCAACGCAAGGCGAAGATTGCGCCGAAGGACATGATACTGGACGTCAAAGCCTGACGCTTAACCGACAGCCGGGTGATTGCGGCAACGCATTCACCCGGCACCGACGTACGTGAAGCAACTCCAGGAAACGCGCGTGGCGGCATTCCCGGAGCTGCCCGTCGGTCCCTAACGCTTGCCTTTTTCGAAGAAAAGCAGCAAGGCAAGTCCCAGCAGGCCGGCCACAGCTCCGATAAGAGCCGTTCCGGAATAGCTGCTGATCGCCGTGCCAATGGCGAAAAGAAGAGCGCTCAAGCCGGCGCTCAGGAAAATATTGACCGATATCAGAGCGCTTCCGAGACCCGGGCGCTCGGCAATCAGGTCCTGCAGGTAGGTGATGGGGATGCTGATGAGCGCCGCCGCCCCGATCCCGCTGATGAGGGTCAGCGCATAGACGTGCCACGGCGCCGAAGCCAATCCAAGCAGAACCAGATAGGCCACATAGATGACCGTGCCGATCGCGAGCGCCCTGACATGGGTCATGATCCGCTGAGCGCGTCCCCAAACAATGATGAAGACGACTTCGAGAAGGGCGACGATCCCCACGAGAATGCCGATATCGGCGACGGTCCCATGCGCCGCACCGGTGACGATGAGCGGCAGAATGGCGCCGTTGACATGCAGCGTGCTGCTGATCAGCGCCACCGCGATCAGGCGCACGAAGACCGGCGGCGAAATGACCTCCCCGAGCGCTGCGAGATAGGAGAGATGGCGCGCGGCCGCCTTGTCGGTGCCGTCCTGATGCGGAAGGAAAACGGCGATCAGTCCGAAGCAGGCCGCACAGGCGAGACCCGCAAACAGATAGGCGGGCAGCATGCTCGCGGAGTTCGCAAGCAGCGCGCCGGTAATTCCGGGCACCAGAACCCAGGAGAGCGAGATCATCGCGCGGACGCCGGAGTTGACCGTGGCGACCTCGTTGCGCTCCATTCCGCCGGTCGCGACCCTGACATTGGCAAAGAGCAGCGAGTTGAGGGAGCCGTAGACCGGCAGGAAAAACAAGGCGCTCAGAATGAAGGTCGCCTGTGCCGGAACCGCAAAGACGGCGCCGTAACCGACTATGCCGAAAATGGCGACCGTCAGCATCATCGGGCGATATTTGCCGAGACGATCCGCCAGATTTCCCAGCAGAATGCTGACGACGACGTTCACCGCAGCCGCACAGAAGATCAGCGTCGAATACAGTCCGTTGCTGAGCCCGAGTTCGCGGATGCCCACGACCGACTGATAGGGCGACGTCGCGGCGCCGGCGAAACCAAAGGCGAAAATGGCGAGCATGCTCACCCGAATGGTCGGGTTGCGAAAAACGTCAGGGAGAAGGCGGGTCATTGGCGGGTCGAGGATCTGACAAATCACCCGGTATCCGGGCGATGGGCTTGTAGCAGGTTTGCGACTGCCCGGAACCTGCCAAAACGCTCAATAGCGACGGCGGCACAAAAAATCTCACCTGATGGCGCCCGACCGCGCCATGGCCGCCAGGCCGATGGCAGCCGCCAGAGAGAATATCGCCGGAAGATAGAAAACGTTCGGGAGCCCGAGATAGGCAACCCCGACACCGCCCACGCCGCCGCCGAGCGCGCTGGCGAGAGCCGAAGAGCTCATGAAGATCGCCGAGGCCGTCGCGACGGCACTCGGGAGGAGCCTTTGGGCAACGATCAGCCCGAGAACCATATAGAGCCCCCACACCCCGCCCATCAGGATCTGCCCGGCAAACATGCCGGCGGCCGTCGGCCAGGCCGCAAAGCACAGATTGGCCATCACGCCGCAGATCGCCGCGATGCACATCATCCACAGAATGCCGATACGCCGCGCCAGCAGGACGCTGAACGGCATCAGGATCAGCTCTATGAATGGCTGCGTCCCGATCACCGATCCCTGAATGGAGGGATCGAGCTTGAGCTGGTCCTGCATATAGAGCAGCAGGAAACCATATTTGATCGGCTCACCGGCATAGACGAGGACGTAGAGGCCGGTAAAAGCAAGCAGGGGCAGCATTTCGGACCAGCCGACCCGATCGGCCGCCTCGATCTCTTCATCCGCTCGCTGCCTGGAATCGGCAAGAGCGCGCATGGTTCCCAATGGAACGATCTGCGCAAGGAAACAGATGGCCGTTCCCCAAAGCATGGCGCGAAGACCAATTTCAGCAGCGAACCAGGCGCCCAGAAACGGCCCGATGACCCATCCGGCCGTCAGCGCCATCCGGATAATCGCGACAACGCTATCGTTCGCGCCCGCGCCCTCCGCTTTGAGATCGTCGTGGATGGCGGTGAAAAGCTGCGAGGTCGCAGATCCCGAAAAGCCCAGAATGACGGTGCCGATCGCGAACGGCATCCATGGCTTGGTCGAAAGGGCGATCCCCGCCCATCCGAGAGCACCGGCCACGGCGCAGAGCCGGAAGAGGCCGAGACGTTGCCCGGTCCTGTCGGAATAGCTGCCGACGAGATAGCCGGCGACCGGCGCGGCAAGGCCGGTCAGATAGTAGAGACCCGCCACCGGCAGGGATGTTCCAAGCTCCTTCACGAGAAAGAGGACGATCTGCGGCAGCGAAGCCGACGTAGCCAGCCCGGAGAGAAACAGTGCGAGCGTCGCGCCGCGATAGAGTGGCGAGGTCCAAACCTGCCGCAGCGCCGTAACCCTGCTGGAGGTCGTCAGGGATGGCGCGTCCATAATCTCATCATCCGTCTTAACCGGGTTGCCGGAATGCCTTCTCCGGCCAAACGGCACACGACGATCCTGATCGATTGCAGCCAAACCGGTGTTTGCCGCCCGACGGACATCACGCCTTCATCCGGGATATCGCCTATCCTTCGCCAAAGCCGGTCGGAACGCAAATGGTCGCATCGCGCATTTCAGCAGCCGACGCGCATTATCCACATCATTCATCATATCAATTGCATCGACCGGATCTCAGCCGGGCATCGCGCGGGAATAGGCGGCCAGAATGAAGCGTTCCGACTGGAACAGGTATTTCTCCAGCGCTTCGGCGGCACTCGCGGCAGACCCCTCCTCAAGATGCGAAAGGATGGTCGCGTTCTGGCCGACGTAAGGGGCGTGGAGATATTCCGGATCGCGTATCAGACCGAAAACGAGACGCAGCTCCAGGGAGATCTGCGCATAGAACGCTGAAATCCGCGGGCTGTCGGCCAGTTCCACGATGGCGGCGTGAAAGGCGATATCGGCGCTGCCGACCTCCAGCCACTCTCCACGGTCGCGGTGCCGGACGGCGGCCTCGATGGCTGCCCGCATCTTGTCGACGCTCGGATGGCGATGATGGGCATTGGCAAGTGCCGAACATTCGATGAGACGTCGAATATGGAAGATGTCCATGATCGTCGAAATGCTGGGCGTCGTTACGAAAACGCCGCGATTGGCTTCATGACGCAGCACGCCTTCCTTCGTCAGCAGCCGGAACACCTCGCGCAGCGTATTGCGCGAGACCTGCAGTTCCTCGCAAAGAGCAGCCTCGGACAGATGACTGCCCGGCGACAGCGTGCCGTTGATCACGCGCTCGCGGATGCGAGCGGCGGTGAGTTCCGCAACCGTCTGGCCGGTCTCCGCCACCGCCGTCGGCTCGATGCTCGCAAGATTTGTCTGCTTCATTTGCTCTCCGGCATTCGCGCTCGACCGTCTGCCCATTTCCCGCCTGATGTCGCAAGCAAACAAGCAGCTTCGTGCTTGCTCGCAGTGGGCGGAATGTCCCCAACAGAGAAATCCGTTGAACGATTTTGCGCGAATACCCCCATTTTTTGATTGGCATCTTGAAAATTGTTCAACAATATAGACCAGATTGTTGTTTGATGCTATCTCATACCCTAACAAATATAATGGGGATACGGACACAGCTACTCATGGAACGCTTGGTTTGGAGAAAAACGCCGGCTGGCCTGACCAGCCTTGAACGGGCATGGACGCGAGCATGCTAGTGTCCGATCCTAACGGCGGGCCCGGCGACACCTTCAGCCTATCCAATGCAGACGGCGGCGGCATTGCCGCGCCCGCGATTTCGACGCGCGCCGTCCTTCCGGTCTTCTTCAACGCCATGAACGAGCTTCCCGCTGCCGAGGTAAAAGCATGACGAATGCTGCAGGCGAAAACAAGCCGCTTCTGTCTGTCGCGGATCTGACCGTACGGTTTGGCGAAAACCGTGTGGTCGACGGGCTTTCCTTTTCGGTCGAGCCGGGCCGAACGCTCGCGGTCGTGGGGGAATCCGGCTCGGGAAAATCGGTAACTTCGCTTTCGATCATGCGCCTTGCCGATGTGATGGGTGCGCGGTTCGAGGCCGGCAGCATCCTCTTCAACGGCAGGGACCTGCTCAAGCTGCCGCAGAAAGAAATGCGCTCGGTTCGAGGCAAGGAGATCGCCATGATCTTCCAGGAGCCGATGACCTCGCTCAACCCGGTCTTCACCATCGGCGATCAGATCTGCGAAGTTCTTGTTCTCCATGAGAATATCGGCAAATCCGCCGCCATGACCGAGGCCAGGCGCCTTCTCGAAATGGTGCGCCTGCCGGATGCGGAGGCGCTGTTGAAGCGCTTTCCGCATCAGCTTTCCGGCGGCATGCGCCAGCGCGTGATGATCGCCATGGCGCTCGCCTGCCGACCGAAGCTCCTGATCGCAGACGAGCCCACCACCGCGCTCGACGTGACCATCCAGGCACAGATCCTCAACATCATGCGCGACCTGCAGAGCGATCTCGGCATGGGCATGATCTTCATCACCCACGACATGGGCGTCGTCGCCGAAATGGCTGACGACGTGGTGGTCATGTGGAAGGGCAAGAAGGTCGAGGAAGGCCCGGTTCGCGAGATATTCGCCAATCCAAAGCATCCCTACACGCGCGCGCTGCTCGCCGCGGTCCCGAAGCTCGGCAGCATGAGCGGCGAGGATTTTCCCAAGCGCATGCCGCTGACGGTGCTCGACGGCGGAGAGCCGAAGGTCGTCGGCGAGGAACGGGTTCAAAATACCGCCCGCTACGACCAGCCGCCGCTGCTGTCGGTGCGCGATCTCTTCGTGCGCTTCGATATCAAAAAGAACATATTCGGCCAGGTCACGCATCGCTGCAGCGCCGTTCAGAAAGTCGCCTTCGACATTCATCCCGGCGAGACGCTGGCTCTCGTCGGCGAATCCGGTTCCGGCAAATCGACCATCGGCCGCACCATCCAGCAGTTGCAGAAGGCGCGCTCCGGCGAGATCACCTTCAACGGCAAGAGCTTCGCCGTCATGTCGCAAGCCGAGCGTTTCCGCCTGCGCCGCGACGTGCAGTATATTTTCCAGGACCCCTTCGCTTCGCTCGACCCGCGCAAGACGGTCGGCTTTTCGATTGCTGAACCGATCAACACGCATGACATCATTTCCGGGTCGAGGGAGGTTCGCCGCAGGGTGGACGAACTTCTGGAACGCGTCGGCCTGACATCGGCGCACGCCGACCGCTATCCGCACGAGTTTTCCGGCGGCCAGCGCCAGCGTGTCTGCATCGCCCGCGCGCTTGCCTCCAACCCGAAGCTCATCATTGCCGATGAAGCGCTTTCCGCCCTCGACGTGTCGATCCAGGCCCAGATCATCAACCTGCTCATGGACCTGCAGGCCGAGCGCGAGCTTGCCTATCTGTTCATCAGTCATGACATGGCCGTCGTGGAGAAGATCAGCCATCGCGTCGCCGTCCTCTATCTCGGCCAGATCATGGAACTCGGCACCCGGCGGCAGGTCTTCGAGACGCCGATGCATCCCTATACGCGACGCCTGCTCTCGGCCGTGCCGATCGCGGATCCGACACAGCAGCGCAGGACCGCTTTGATCGAGGGCGAGATCCCCAATCCCGTCCGCCGCGTCGGCGACGAGCCGCCGATCCTGGCTCATGAGGAAATCGCCTCGGGCCACTTCATCGCCAAGAGCGCCTGAACGACCATCAATCACCGCACCGATCTGAAGAGGAAACAGATTCATGATAAAAACGAAATGGGGACTGAAGACCGCTCTGACAGCACTTGTCCTGTCGAGCGTCGCCATCAACGCCGAGCCCGCTTTCGCGGCGGGCAAGCTGACGGTTTCGTCGCCGCAGGATCCCGGCAGCTGGGACCCGATCGATACTTTCCTTGTGGCATGGGCGGCCGTTTCGACCAATATCTTCGACGGGCTGACCTATCGCGGCCCCGATCTCAAGCTGGTGCCGGGCCTTGCCGAATCCTGGGAAGAGCTCGACCAGGGCAAGCGCATCCGCTTCAAGCTCCGCCACAACGTCAAATTTCATGACGGCGAGCCCTTCAATGCAGAGGCGGTGAAATTCACCTTCGACCGCCTGCTCGGCGAACAGGGCGCCAAGGGCCCGCAGCGGTCGAACTACACCGCGATCGAAAGCGTCGACGTCATCGACGACTACACGGTCGACATGAAGCTGAAGGCGCCCGATCCGGTGCTGCTGACCAAGCTTGCCGGCTACGGCGCGATGATTGTTCCGCCGAAATACATCAAGGAAAAGGGCGAGGATTATTTCAACCTCAATCCGGTCGGCACCGGCGCATTCAAGTTCGTATCCTATTCGCCGAAAGTGAATATCAAGCTCGAAGCCAATCCTGACTACTGGGGCGGCGCGCCGAAGATTTCCGAGCTCGAATACCGCTTCATCAGCGAGCCGGCGACGGCCGTTGCCGAGCTTCAGGCAGGACGCGTCGACCTGGTCATTCCGCCGACCATTCCGATCGGTATGCTCCCGGTCATCCAGGGCGACTCCAAGCTGGAAATCGCCAGCGTTCCCGGCCCGACCGTCGATGCGCTGCGTTTCAACACCCGCGACGGCATCACCGCCGATCCGCGCGTGCGCAAGGCCATCATCATGGCCGTCGACCGCGACACGATCGTCAAGTCGATCCTGGCGGGCCAGGGAAGCGAGATCGTCAGCTTCCAGAATTCTCTCTCCTTCGGCTACGATCCGGATCTGAAGCCGCTGCCCTACGATCCGGCAGGCGCCAAGAAGCTGCTGGCCGAAGCCGGCGTGAAGCCCGGCGCCGCGGTTCAGATCGATATCCGCGGCAATGACACGACCATGAACGAAGTGGCGCAGGTGATTGCGAGCTATCTGCAGATGGTTGGCCTCACCGCCACCATCAAGCCCTATGAAACCAACGTTCTCCTGAACGACATCATCCCGCAGGGCAAGACCGGCGCGATGTTCCAGCAGAAGTGGGGCGGCTGGACGTTCGACTACGACAACACCGCCTATTCGATGTACCATTCCGGCGAGAAATGGAATCCTTACGAAAAGGATGCGACGCTGGACAAGCTGCTGGAATCCCAGCGCCCGCTCACCGATCGCGCCGAGCGTGAAAAGGTGCTGAAGGAAATCGGCAAGTACGTCGCCGACAAGGCGCTGGAACTGCCGCTCTACAACAGCAACGCGATCTACGGCGTCAGCAAGCGGGTCAAGGGCTTCGTGCCTGCTCCCGATACCCGCATCAAGCTGAACGAAGTCACCGTCGAATAATCGTCAAACAGGACGCCGCCGGCACCGCCAGCGGCGTCTTCCGAAAGCTCTCGGGGTAAGAACGTGGCCGGTTTTCTCATCAAGCGATTGCTGCAGGCGATTTTCGTCGTGATCGCCATCACCCTTCTCGTCTCATTCGCCATCCGCCTCACGGGCGACCCCGCCCTGATGATGTTCCAGGGCGGCGGCAGCATGACGGAAGACGATCTCGCGCGCATTCGCGCCGCTCTCGGCACGGACCAACCCTTCATCGTGCAGTATTTCACCTTCCTGAAGGGGCTGCTGACGCTCGATTTCGGCCGCAGCTTTACCGGCGGCACGCCGGTCTCCCAGCTGATCGCCAACGCACTGCCCGCGACGTTGCTGCTTGCCTTCATCTCCATGGTGGTGTCGATCGCGCTTTCGATCCCGCTGGGGATCAAGGCCGCGACGGCACGCGGCAGGACCGCCGACCAGATCATTCGCGTTCTCTCGCTGCTCGGTCTTTCCTTCCCCAATTTCTGGCTGGCGCTCATGCTGGTCCTGCTGTTCTCCATCACACTCGGCTGGCTGCCACCGAGCGGCATGGTCGGAATTTCGAGCTATGTCATGCCGGCCGTGACGATGGGCGTGATCCTGACGGCGACGAATGTGCGTCTGGTCCGCACCGCCATGCTGGAAACGCTGCGGTCGCAATACATCATGGTTGCGCGCGCCAAGGGCCTCAGCGAGAGCAAGGTGCTGTACAAGCATGCGCTGCGCAATTGCGCCATTCCGCTCATCACCTATTTCGGCATTCAGTTCGGCGGGCTGCTGGGCGGCATCGTCGTCATCGAGCGCGTCTTCAACTGGCCGGGTCTCGGCACGCTGGCATTCGATGCCGTCGGCGCCCGCGACTACCCGGTCCTGCAGGGCGTGATCACCGTGCTGGCGCTGTTCATCGTCGGCGTCAATCTTCTCGTCGACATCGCCTACGGGCTCGTCGACCCCCGCATCCGCACGGAGTAACGCCCATGGCCGCCACCACATCAAGCCGTTCGCGTTTCTGCAGCTTCGAATTCATAGCGGGGGCATCGATCACGGTCGTCATCTGCCTTGCGGTTCTTCTGTCCGACGTCCTTTTTCCCGGCGGCGCGGAAAAAATAGACCTGATGGCGAGGCTCGCGAGGCCCTTCGCCAGCCTCGCCCATCCCTTCGGCACCGATCCTCTGGGCCGCGACGTGCTCGCCCGCGTCGTCGCGGGCGGCAGGATATCGCTGACCGTCGGCCTCACCTCCGTCATCGGCGGCGTGGTGCTTGGCGTGCTGGTGGGCCTTGCGGCGGGCTACTATCGCGGCATCTGGGACGTGCTTTTGATGCGCTTCGCCGATATCCAGCTCGCCATGCCCTTCATTCTTCTGGCGATCACCTTCATCGCCATCGTCGGCGGCAGCCTCACCAACACCATCATCCTGCTGATCGTGTCGCAATGGGTGCAATATGCCCGTCTCGTGCGTGGCTCCGTGCTCAGCCTGCGCGAGCGGGAATTCATCCTCTCGGCGCGCGCGATCGGCGTCAAGGACCGGCGCATCATCTTCCAGCATTTGCTGCCGAACCTCATCGGACCGGTGATCGTGCTGATGACGCTGAACATCGCCAACAACATCCTGCTGGAAAGCAGCCTCACCTTCCTCGGGCTGGGCGTCGATCCGACCATTCCGAGCTGGGGCGGCATGCTTGCCGACGGACGCACCTATCTGCAAACTGCCTGGTGGGTGAGCCTTTTCCCGGGCGTCGCAATCCTGCTGACCGTGCTCGGCCTCAATCTCCTGGGCGACTGGCTGCGCGACAGCCTCGATCCAACCGGCAGAACGACAAGGTAGGACATCATGACCCTGATTTTCGAAAGAAGCTTCGAGCGCACGCTCTCGCAGCTCGTCGCCAACGCAAAAGCCGGCCAGAATTTCGAGGCGTGGACCTTCGATGACCGGCAAAGCCGTCAGGATGCGGAGCGCAGGCTGAAGGAAATGGGTGTTCAGGCGCGTATTCGCAGCGCCTACAAGCCACTGGTCAACGCCTTCCTCGAGGAAATCGATCTGCAGGACGTGAATGCGATCGAAATCCGCTATCCGGTGCATCCCGACGCGCCGGAAAACCGGTTCCGGCTGGAAGCCTATCCGCTTGCGGCAATGGTGGGGAAGCGCGAGATCGCCTTCGTTGCAAGAGCCGACAGTGAATTTCACTATGACGTTCTGTTGAAGACCAGCGCCGGCGGCGAGCGCCGGTGGAAGGTGCCGGTGCCCAATCGCGTGCATATCGATGCAGCCGGCGAGACGAGCGTCTCTCCGACCGGCTGGCTCGTCCGGGATGGCAATGCCGCGGGCGAACGGCTCCTTACGGACTATGAAGAGCTTTTCGAGGCGACCATCGCCGCGATCACCCGCTACGACTGGGGGGCGACCGAGCCCTATTTCGAGGAGCTCAATATCCGCATCGCCCTGCCGGCATCGGATGAGACATTGCCGCTCGGCGACGAAGTCATGAGCCTGCGGGAGGCGCTGCACGAGGACTTCTACTTTTCGTTGCTCGAATTCTTCCAGAAGAAATCCGGCCGGCCGCTTGGCGACCGCGGATTGAAACCGGGACAGATCGTTCCGCAGATCCTGCAATCCTCCGGCGGCATTACCGCCAAAGTGGAAACCCAGCCGCTTTCCTCGCGCTACTGGGATGGCGCAGAGCAGCAGATCGAGACGGCAACGGAACCTCTGGCCGCGCAGCAGATCGAGGCCGAGCTCGGCAGGATCGGCGGCGAAGCGTTCGAGGCCGGCACCCGCTCCGGACGCACGGTGAAGGCACGCTATATCAAGGGCAGCGATGCGGCCGTGATGATCAGCGGCGGCCAGCACGCCAATGAGACCACCGGGGCGCCGGCGCACTTCGGGCGGCGCGACAGCTCGCCAGGGTCGCAGGCGCCCATTTCACCATCTCGCCGCTGGAAAACCCCGATGGCTACGCGCTGCACCAGCGCCTGCGCAAGGACAGCCCGCGCCATATGTATCATGCCGCGCGCTACACCGCGCTCGGCGACGACCTCGAATATCGCACGCAGGACAATGCCGGCCCCTATCTCTACGAGAAGAAGATCCGCTTCGAGGCCGAAGCGCTGAGCGGCGCGCAGCTGCACGTCAATCTGCACGGCTACCCGGCCCATGAATGGACACGCCCGCTTTCCGGCTATGTTCCCCGCAATTTCGCCATGTGGACGCTGCCGAAGGGCTTCTTCCTGATCGCCCGCTATCACGCCGGCTGGGCAACGCAGGCGGAACAGCTTCTGGACAAGGTCACGAAGCACCTCGGCACCATTCCGGGGCTTCTGGGCTACAACGACCGCCAGATCGCGCTCTATGAAATCCATGCCGGCGAAACGGGCTTCCGCATCATCAACGGCTTTCCCTGCCTCGCCGATATCGACGATCGCCATACGGTGCCGATGACATTGATTACCGAATATCCGGACGAAACCATCTACGGCGAGGCGTTTGTCGCCGGTCATACGGCCCAGATGGAAACCGTGCTTTCGGCATACCGCGCCTGGCAGGAGATCATGGCGTCGAGTTAAGCGCAACCGGCTTCGGCCGCGCCATATCGAGAAGTGCAGCCATGGCGCTGGACGTGTAGGCATCCGAACGGCGTACGAAGAGCGTTTCGACAAGGGAACGCTCGGGCGGGAGCCGGTGGATCGCCACCCTGCCCTCCCCATGGGCGGCGGCAACCACACCTTGCGGCAGAAGGGTGATACCGACGCCGGCCGATACGCAGCTGACGATCGCATCGAGGGAACCGAATTCCAGCGGCTTCGACGTAACGATGCCCATGTCGGCGAGAAGCGACTCCAGCCGCTGCCGATAGGAACATCCGATCTGGAAGACAATGCTCTTCAAATCGGCGATACCGGCCAGATCTTCCATTGCACCGACAGCGGGCGACGTAACGAGAACGAGCTCCTCCCGAAAGATCACCTCATGGTCGAGATCGGGATGGCTGACGGGACCCGCCACGAATGCGCCCTCGACCCGGCATGCGACGACATCGTCGATCAGCCTGCGGGTCGTGCCTGTCGTGACGACGAGGCGCACCTGAGGGTAAGTCTTGGCAAATCGTCCCAACAGCGGCGACAGCCGCAGCGCCGTTGTCGTCTCCAGGCTGCCGATCGCAAGCGTCCCGGCCGGAGACCCCTCGTCCTGCGCGGCTATGCGCGCATCGGCCAGGAGTTTGGCAATGCGGCCGACGAACGGCAGGATGCGCTGCCCGGCCGGCGTGATCGACACGCCCCTCGCATGCCGCTGAAACAGGCTGACGCCCAGTTCCTCTTCGAGTGCCCGGATACGTGCCGTCACATTCGATTGAACCGTATGCAGCTCCTGCGCTGCCCGGCTCATGCTCCCATGCCGCGAGACGGCCTCGAAAACCCTGAGATCGGATGCGTCCATAGTCGACATATCTCCTTTAGAGATAGCTACTCTCATAATAATTCATTTTTTATGATATAGCTTGCGGCCTATTCTCTCAAGCACCGCCCTTTGAGAGAATTGCGATGACCGACGCAGCGCCCCGTGAAATCGACCGGAACCATCATGGCAGCCAGACGGCATGGCGCGCGATCCTCTCGGCGTTCTGCGCCTGCCTGATCGGGATCGGGCTTGCCCGGTTCGCCTATACCCCGCTTCTGCCGGCTATCGTCGATGCGCATTGGTTCGAAGCCTCCGCTGCCGCCTATCTCGGCGCGGCCAACCTTTCCGGCTATCTGGCCGGCGCCTTGCTCGGGCGACCGGTCGCTGCGCGCATCTCCACCGTCCTCGCCCTTCGCATCATGATGCTGGCCGCAACCGCGGCATTCTTCGCCTGCGCTTTCCCGATCGGCTTTCCATGGTTCTTCGCGTGGCGTTTCGCGGCCGGCCTTGCCGGCGGCGCCTTGATGGTATTGGCAGCGCCGACCGTCCTGCCGCTGGTTCCGCCGCTCCGCCGGGGCCTTGCCAGCGGCGTAATCTTCATGGGCATCGGCGCCGGCGTTGCACTGTCGGGCACGCTGGTTCCCCTGCTGCTTCAACAAGGGCTACGCCAAACCTGGCTTGGCCTCGGCATCCTGTCGCTGCTGCTGACGGCCATGGCCTGGACCGGGTGGCCACATGACAATGCAAGCCGTTCGGCACCGGCGCGGCATGCCGCGCACGCGCCGAAACGCTGGACGCTGCGCGCACTCTATGTCGAATACGCGCTGAACGCCGCCGGCTGGGTGCCTCACATGATCTTCCTCGTGGATTTCGTCGCGCACGGATTGGGAAGCGGCCTGCGGGTCGGTGCGGAATACTGGGTATTGTTCGGCCTTGGCGCAACGATCGGCCCGATCCTTGCCGGTCATCTTGCGGACCGCACCGGCTTTGCCGCCGCGCTGCGCTTTGCATTTCTCCTCGAGGCTGCCGCCGTCGCCATTCCCGCTTTCGGCCTCGGGCAAGCCTGGCTCATCGTCTCGAGCCTGATCGTCGGCGCATTCGTGACCGGTACGGTTCCCCTGATGCTCGGCAGGATCGCGGAACTGCTGCCGCACCATCCGGCGCAACAGAAAACAGCCTGGAGCCTGGCGACCGTATTCTTTGCGCTGTTCCAGGCAGCCGCCGCCTATGGATTGTCCTTCGTCTTTGCCCGAACCGGCGGAAACTACTACATGCTCTTCTTCATCGGCGCCGGCGCCATGGTCCTCGCCTTGGCGATCGATCTCTGCGTCGCCGCATTCGTCCGCGCTCCACGCGAACTCCCTGAGGTTCGCGACGCGTAAAGGCGAAAGGATCATGCCGGCAAAAATTGCAGCGCGCGATTTCAGGCGCCTACGCAGCATCATGCCCACATGGCGACAAAGTTTCGGGCGACTGGAAATGCATGAGGCACTTTCCGCTGTTGCTCGCCAGCCTGTCCGTCGCCTGCCTGACCTCATTCGGGCTGCCGGCGCATGCGGAGGGATTTGTCCGCGCCGATCACCAGCAGATCGTCGATGGCAGCGGTAATCCGCTGATCCTGCGCGGCCTTGGCCTCGGAGGCTGGATGGTGCAGGAAGGTTACATGATGGGCCTTTCCAACCTGAAGGCACAGCACGTCATTCGCCACCGCATTTCCGAGATCGTCGGCAAGAAGAGGGCCGACCGGTTCTATCGGTCCTGGCGGGACAATGCCGTAACGAAGGCCGATATCGACGCGATGGCCGGATGGGGCTTCAACAGCGTGCGCCTGCCGATGCACTGGAAGCTGTTCATCAAGGACAGACGCGACAGGAATGGTTCAGGGGATATCGTCTGGAACGAGGAAGGCTTCCGGCGGATCGATGCATTGATCGGCTGGCTGAAAGCCAATCACATGCTGCTGATCCTCGATCTGCATGCAGCGCCCGGCGGCCAGGGGCACGATATCGCCATCTCCGACCGCGATCCGAACGAGCCTTCGCTCTGGGATAGCAAAAAGGACCAGGCCACGATGATCGCGCTCTGGAGCGAGATCGCACGTCGTTACAGGAATGAGACCACCATCGCCGGTTATGATCTGCTCAACGAGCCGAATTGGGGCTTTCAGGACGAGAAGGACAAGGGCGGATGCCGTGAAACCGGAAACCGGCCGCTGCGCGATATCTATCAGCGCACCATCCGCGCCGTGCGCGCCATCGACACCAAACACATGCTGATTATCGAAGGCAATTGCTGGGGCAACAATTATGCCGGCGTGCTGCCGATCGAGGACCGCAACACGACGCTCAGCTTTCACAAATACTGGACGCCGACGACACAGGAATCGATCGAGCCCTTTCTAAAGCTGCGCGAGCAATATGACATGCCGCTATGGAACGGCGAATCCGGCGAGAACAACAACGATTGGTATGCCCGCGCTGTGGCGCTGCAGGAAAGAAACGGCATCGGCTGGTCATGGTGGCCATTGAAGAAGATGGGGCCCGGCAATCCGCTCGAAATCAAGGCGAATGCCCGCTACCGGCGCCTGACCGCCTATCTTCGCGGCGAGGGCAGGAAACCTTCGGCCAGGGATGCCTTCGCGGGGTTGATGCAATTCGCCGCCGATAGCCGTTTCGCGCGGAACATCCATCATCGAGCCGTGATTGACGCATTGCTGCGCGCGCCGCACAAATCCGGCACATCCGAATAGAGCGCTTCGGCTTTCTTCGAATCGCGAAAACGCTCTATCCTTTTATTGCTGCGCAATTCCGAACGGAAAACCGCTGCGCATGTTTCCTGGATCCGGCAATCCTTGGATAAATTCCCTGCGACGCGCTAACCCATCGCATGGCGGATGGTTTTCGACAGGCGCAGCAGAAGCCGGGGCCTCGACGAGGCAACGAGCTTCCAGGATAAGACCGCCTTCGCCATTCGGCGAGGAAGAACGCCGACGGAAAGAAACCAGGCCGCCAGCATCGCGCGACGTCTTGCGGATGCATTCATCTCCAGGCTGGCGACCGCTCCGGCGGCGGCAAGGGAGAGCCTGGAATCGCTGGAGACCGGATGCCGTTCCCTGTCGATGCAAAGCGACGCCAGGCGCTCCTCCAAATGCACGGGATCGTGCAGACCGGCATCGCCGGGCACGTCCAGCCCGATCTCGGTTGCCTGATCCGACAAAGCCTCCAGCCGCCGGAAATCATGCTGTATGCGCCAGCGCGCGCGCTGACCGAGTTTCTTGGCGAAGACGGAATGATTGGCGCCATGAATGCGGTAGGCACCAAGGCAATCATCGATGGACGTCACCTCGCCATAGAGGGGCGCCACCGTGGCAAGATATCCATCGGCGCCCTGCCGAAACTCCTGCTCGGGAACGGGCATGACCTTGTCCAGTACCGAGCGCCTGAACGCCAGACCGCTCGTCACCGTCGTCTGGTAGCGACCCTTTCGCAGCAATTGGGGGGTGACATCGCCGGAATCGAACGGCAATTCCTCCGGCGGAAAGACGTCCCTTACATGCATGTCTTCATCGACGATGTGCAGCCGGAACTGAACCTGTGCCGTGTTCTCTTCCCACGCGTCGACAACCTCCGAAACAGCATTCGGATAGAGATAATCATCCGCATCGAGAAACAGCACGATCTTGCCGCGACTGGCGGCAAAGCCTGTGTTGAACGCGGCGGCATGCCCGCCATTCACCTCTCGCAGGCATGTCTTTATGCGCGACCCATAGGAGGCAACGACGTCGGCGGTTGCATCCGTCGATGCATCGTCGACAACGATGACTTCGGCGTCGCCGTAGCTTTGCTCCAGTGCGCTGTCGATGCTGCGCTTCAGGAAGTGTGCGTAGTTGTAGTTTGCAATAACGATGGAAACCGGAATACGGTCTTGAATGGAATACATCGCATTGAACCTCGCAGATATGCTTTGGTCGCGGCGAACCTTCTCATCAGGTCCTTGTGATTGAACTCGCTGCCGACAGGAGTGCGTTGCAACGCACGAGATAGCGCATCGAAAATAGTCGGGCAGCGGCTGCATGGATCATGCCGATCCGTCTTACCCTACCGAGCCTCGTCAGTTTTATGGCTTTTGAATGACCGGCTCCCATGATGTGAATGCCGGCCTTCATCGCTCCCGATGATGATCTCCCTCTGCGGGAAAGCCCGGCCATTCCCTGTGCATTCATCGATATATGTCACAAGCCCGTAACACCCCTTGATTAGGGCGATATTGTTCAACCTTGACGCGGGGGCGTGTATGAAAAAGCTTATTTCCATCGTTGCACTGACGATCCTGTCCGGCACCGTTGCCTCGGCTGCCGACTATGTATCCTATATCGACTATCCTCAGCCGAAGGACGAAAGCCGGGAATTCTACACCGCTATCGAGATCCCGGCCGGCAGCTTCACCAAATATGAGATCGACGCCAAGACCGGTCATATCGTCGTCGACCGGTTCCAGTCGATGCCGGTCGCCTATCCGGCGAACTATGGTTCCATCACCAGTTCGCTCGGCGGTGACGGCGATCCGCTCGACGCCATCGTCTATACGCGCGAACCGATCGTTCCGGGCGCTATCGTTCGCGTGCGGGCAATCGGCGTGCTGAAGATGATCGATGGCGGCGAAGTCGACGACAAGATCGTCGCAGTACCGACGACGAAGATCGACCCGACCTACGACAGCATCAGGGAAATCTCCGATCTTCCCAAGGTCGAGCAGGACCGTCTGCAGGCGTTCTTCCGCGTCTACAAGCAGCTTCCCGATGCCCGCAAGATCGTCGAGGTCGGCGGTTTCGAGAGTGCGGAAAAAGCCCGGAGCGAAGTTGCCTCCGCCATCAAGGCGTATAGCGAGAAAAAGTGAGATCGACCGAAAGGAGCGGCAAATGCCGCTCCGATCCGTTCGCTTCAGCGTAGCTGACGCCGAATTCGCGTCTCACCGTATCCGGTTTGCTTCGCCGCGACCTGGGCACTGCCAAAAACAGGTTTGGTGAAGCGACCCTTGCAACCATTCAGCAATGAGGAAATGAAGCCCGCCGAAGCGGGCTTCATCGTATTTACTCAGCTGCGTCTGCAGCCTTCGGCTTGCGGGTGCGCTTCGGCTTTGCCGCTTCTGCGGCTGCCGGCGCCGGAGTTGCTGCGGGAGCAGCCTTTGCCCGGGTGGCCTTCGGCGCAGCCTTGCCGCCTGCAGACTTGGCCGCGGTGGACTTGGCTGCTGCCGGCTTCGCTGCTGCAGGCTTGGCTTTCGCCTTGCTCTTCGAGCTAACTGTATCGTCTCCGGTCTTCGCCGCATTCAGAAGCGCGACACGACGCCGGCGGTTCTGCTCGAGAGCCTGCTGAAAGCCGACATCATTCTCAGCATGATAGGCGAGATCGTCGAGAAACTCTGCCACATCCTTGACAGCTTCGACGACGACATAGCTCAACCCATGACCGGCATTGACGGAGTCACGACCGACGGTGACGCCAAAGCCGCCGGGGACGCGCTGGAACCAGGTGGAGCGCCACTTCTTGAAGCCGGCTGCATCGCGCTCATACTCTTCCAGATATGCTTTCTGTTCGGCTACTCTTGCACGAAAGGTATCGACGACATTCCGTGCACCAGCCTTCGGCTTATCGGCCTTCTTCGAAGACCACTTATCAAGAAAGTTTGCCATTTGTCTTTTCTCTTCAGGTTAGCGTTCCTTGCCAGGCCGCCGTTGCTCAGGAAGCGATGACGGAGCTCCTCCATAGGGATGCCCGTATAAATGTAAAGGATAGATGTATAATGGCAACACCATCCGTTATTATCTGTAATAATTCGTCTTCCCGGCCGTACCGTAGCCGCTCCGGGATGCCATGGGAATGTAAATTTGTGGTTCAAATCATGAGGAAGGGCAGCGCCGTCTGCTGAACCGAGAAACCTTATTTCCGATCAGGATCTCGAATGTCGACGGACAACTGCCTCCACGGATATCTGCTTGCGATCAGCGACGGCACTGCCGGAATCTGCATGATCGGTGCTACTGATCTGACTTCGGCATCTGCATTTGCCGCCTCTTTGTTGTCCGGCAAACTCATCGCTGTTTGCCCAAACGATACCGGGAGCGAAGATATGTAATTCCGCTCCCGGTCTATGCTCACCTCAACGTCGATCTGCGATCGCGTGAGGTTCGTTTCTCCCTATGCTGCCTTCAACAGATCGCCATGCGGGTCGAGAACGAACTTCGTTGCCGCACCTTGATCGAAGCTTTCATAGCCTTGCGCCGCATCTTCGAGTGAAATGATCCTGGCGTTGACGATGTCAGCGATCGGTAGCCTGTCATGCAGGATAGCCTGCATCAGTTGCCGGTTGTACTTCAAAACCGGTGTCTGCCCGGTATGGAAGGATTGCGCCTTCGCCCAGCCGAGACCGAAGCGCAGAGACAGGCTGCCATGCTGGGCCGCGGCATCCGCTGCGCCCGGATCTTCCGTCACGTACAATCCGGGTATGCCGATCGACCCTGCTGCGCGGGTGATCTCCATCATCTGATTAAGCACGATTGCCGGCTGCTCGCCGCCGGAATGACCGCGCGCCTCGAAACCCACGGCATCGATTGCGCTGTCCACCTCGTTGGTGCCGACAACCTGCGCAATCATGTCGCCGAGACGATCGCTCTTGGAAAGATCGATAGGTTCGAAACCGACTTTGGCTGCATGCGCGAGGCGGTCCTTGTTGAAGTCGCCGATCATGACGACGGCAGCGCCCAGGATGCGGGCGGAGGCGGCAGCCGCCAGGCCGACCGGGCCGGCACCTGCGACATAGACGGTGGACCCCACGCCGACTCCCGCGCGGACCGCACCGTGAAAGCCGGTCGGCAGAATATCCGACAGCATGGTGAGATCGCGGATCTTGGCCATGGCCTTGTCGCGGTCGGGAAACTTCAGCAGGTTGAAATCCGCGTAGGGCACCGTGACGTAGCGCGCCTGACCGCCGATCCATCCGCCCATGTCGACATAGCCATAGGCGCCGCCGGCCCGCGACGGATTCACCGTAAGGCAGACGCCCGTGTCCTGCGATTTGCAGCAGCGGCAGCGACCGCAGGCGACGTTGAACGGAACCGAGACGATATCGCCGACATCGAGCATCTCGACGTCGATGCCCTTTTCGATGACCTGTCCGGTTATCTCATGCCCGAGCACGAGACCCGGCATGGCGGTCGTGCGGCCGCGCACCATATGCTGGTCGGAGCCGCAGATATTCGTGGAAATCACTTTCAGGATTACGCCATGCTCGATGCGGCGGCCATCCGGCGCCTCCAGTTTCGGATCGTCGATATCGCGAACCTCGACCTTGCCGGGTCGCATATAGACGACGCCTCTGTTCCCTGTCATGCCATCTCCTCCTTGATAGTACGCTTGATCATCGTCGCCCGGAATCCCGGGCATCTTCGGATCGGCCCGCTCCTCAACGGGCTGAACAGCAGCGAAATCAGTCCCGCGCCCGCAACTTCGGCGGCGGCCGGGCCGGCGCATGCATGACTGTTACGAAAGCTGCGAGATTGGAACCGGACCGCTTCAAGATGCCCGCATTCGCCTCCCGATCACCCGCCGTGATCAATCAAGCCTGCCGTCAAGGCTGGTTTCCGGGCTTCGGACCTGTCCGTTCGGACGCTCCCGACCACCTTCCCGGCAATTTTGCCAGTGGCATCGGTCGACAGCATTCGGTCCGCTACCGTTGCGGGGGCAGCACCGGCCTGCGACCGGTTTCCCAATTATCCCTCGGCACGATTTGCCAATGGCACCTTGAACACGGTCAGAAGATCATGCCCGGCGCCATGGCGCGCACAGGAAAACGACATCGGCGCCCTACAGGACGACATCGGACGTTTTGTCGATATTACCATAAGAATACCGTCGCACCGCGAACGGCAGGACGAGCCTGCCGTCGAGGCGCGTCACTCGGCCGTAGCGCCCTTGTCCCCATCGAGCCAGACGGCCACGCCGACAGGCGCAAGCTCACGGTTGCCGATGAGAAATTTGGCATCCCGCGCCGCGGGTACGGCCGCCACCGCGCTTCCATAGTTGAATGCGAAGTGCAGCCTTCCGCGCCGCGCAAGGCGAAGATCGCCGAGATCAGGCAGGCCGTTCACGCCAGCCCAGGCAAACGTGTCGCCCATCAGCTTCAGCAGGAATTCGTCGCGCGGCAGCGTGGCACAATAGCGCGCGACATCGTTGCCGATGACGGCGGGCGAACCCGGCCGATAGTCTCCCTGGAACGTCGCCAGCACCGTTTCCGTGGTCCGGACCGTTTCCCGCCATGTGGAGGTCTCGTGGCTCGAATTGCCATAGAGAACAGTCTCGGACTGGAACGGCGGCAAGGACTCGACGCGCGTGACGCGGAAATCCAGGAGGTCGCCAAGCACGCCCGGCGGCAGATCGGCGGGAATGTGCATATCGCGGGTCTTGCTGCCGCTGCGAGGCCCGAACAGCGCCTTGGCGCCGGAAGCCTTGAGGCGCGCAATGAAATCCGGTTCCGGGATGACGAGATCCGGCGCCAGTATCAGCTTGTATCCTTCCAGATCGGAATGCTGGCCGATGACATCGATATCCACGCCGAGACGCGAGACGGCGGAATACCAGTCGAGCGCGATGGCGGAGGCGGCATAGTCGCGGCCCTGCGGCAACGCGCGGGTGGCAAAGCGCGATTCGTAATCGAGCAGCAACGCAACGTCAGCCCTGCCGCGCGCCTCGCCCTTCGGCAACAGCTTCATCTCGGCAATGACCTGCGCGACTTCCCGGTAGCCCTGATCCTCGTCGCTGTTCGGCAGGAGAAGACCGGCGTGGAATTGCTCCTGCGCGAACGGCGCCTGCCGCCAGCGGAAATAGGACACCATGTCGATGCCGTGGGCATAGGCGAGCCACGTCCACAAGCGCACCATGCCATCGGCCGGAGACTGGTTGTGCGAGGCCCAGTTCACCGGCCCCGGCTGCTGCTCCATGACCCAGGCGCGGCCGCGGCCGACTGCCCGGTAGAGATCGTGATTGAAGGCCGTTTGATCGGGATCGCCGACGCGTAGATAGCGCCGCTTCTCCTCGGCGCTCAGCCGCCCGTTCATGAGCCCGCCCATGGGATAAACGTCCCACGAGGCGATATCGATGTCTTCGCCGACCTTGTAGTGATCGAAATCGGTGTTCTGCGACATGAAATTATGCGTGACCGGCCGACCCGGTGAGTGGCGGCGGATGATGTCGACCTGCGCCTTGTTGAAGCTCTTCACCTGATCCGACGAGAAGCGGAAATAGTCGACAAGATGGGTCGGGCTCGGCTCCTCCACGAGATTGTTGGGCAGATCCACCTCGTCGAAGCCGTTGTAATGCATGCTCCAGAATGTGGTGCCCCAGGCGCGGTTCAGCTCCTCGATCGTGTCGTATCGCGCGGCCAGCCATTCGCGGAAAGCGTGGAGAGCGGCTCGCGAGTAGCTGTGAATCGTGTCGTGATCGCCATACTCGTTATCGGTCTGCCAGGCATGCACGAAGGGATGCCCGCCATAGCGCTGCGCCACCGCCTCGGTGATGCGCGCGGCCTCCAGGCGATAGCGCTGGCTCGAAAAGCAATAGTGGCGGCGCGCGCCGAACTTGCGAACGGCACCGCGCGCGTCGACAGGGAGAATATCCGGATAACGATCCACCAGCCACTTCGGAGGCGCCGCCGTCGGCGTGCCGATGATGACCTTCAACCCCGCCTTGCCGAGTACGTCGATCGCGTCATCGAACCAGTCCCATTGAAAGACACCGGATTTCGGCTCGATATGCGACCAGGCGAATTCGCCGATGCGCACCCAGGCAAGCCCCAGCTCCACCATGCGCGCGGCATCTTCCTCCCATTTCGTCCGTGGCCATTGCTCCGGATAATAGCAGACGCCAAGCTCCAGCATGCCAGCATCCTGCCGGCTGGGATCGAAATTGTTCTGTCTGGCGAGCGGCTTGTGCACTGTCTTGTCCTTTTTCATTCAAGTCGCCGAACGTCGGGCATCACCCTTGTCGCAGTCGAAATTTAAACGTTTATACCGCCGCCGAAATCGTCGCGGCGTGATCGCTGCTCTGGATCGGAGGGTTAGCGAGGAGGCAAACGAGACAGGGTGTCGTCGAGCCCGTCGAGGAACCGGTCGCAATCCTCGGCGCTGAACGGGGCCGGCGGCTTCACCTTCAGCACGTTATGATGCGGCCCCTCGCTGCTGAGCAGGATGTGATGCCTGCGCTTCATCTCGGCGATCACGAAATCCAGCTCCGCTGCGGCAGGCTCCAGCGTCTCGCGATCGCGCACGAGCTCGACGCCGTTGAAGAGACCGTGACCACGCACGTCGCCGATGATCTCATGGCGCGCAGCAAGCGCGCGCACGCCATCCATCAACCGGTCGCCGATGACGCGGCAATGATGCATCAGCCGCTCGTCGCGGATGACGTCGAGAACGGCAAGGCCGATCTCGGCGGAAACCGGATTGCCGCCGAAAGTGTTGAAATACTCCATGCCATTGGCAAAGGCCGCCGCGATCGCTTCCGTCGTCACGACGGCAGCCATCGGATGGCCGTTGCCGATCGGCTTGCCCATCGTGACGATATCGGGCACCACACCCTGCAATTCGTGAGCCCACATGTGGCTGCCGACGCGGCCGAACCCGACCTGCACTTCGTCGGCCAGGCAAAGACCGCCCGCCGCCCGGACATGGGCATAGGCTTCCTTGAGATAATCGGCCGGGAGCGTCAGCTGGCCGCCGGTCCCGAGGATACCCTCGCTGAAGAACAACGCCGGACGCCGGCCTTCCACCGCCAAAGCCGCAACCTGATCGCGCACGTCCTCGGCATATTTGCGGCCGGCCTCCGCATCGCCGTAGCGGAACCTGCCGCGATAAAGATCAGGCATCTCCGCAACGCGCACATGCCGCGGCCGCCCTTCCCCGCCCTTGCCGGCGAACTTGTAGGGACTGACGTCGATCAGGCTCGACAGATGTCCATGATAGGCGTGGTCGACGGTGATGATGTCACGGTTGCCGGTATAGGCACGCGCCAGCCGGATCGCGAGGTCGTTCGCCTCGCTGCCCGAATTGACGAAGAAGCAGACGTTAAGCGGATCGGGCAAGAGGTTTGCCAGGCGACGGGAGTATTCGACGAGCGAGTCGTGCAGATAGCGCGAGTTGGTATTGAGTTTGGCGATCTGCGCCTGCGCTACCTTCACCACCCGGGGATGGCAATGGCCGACATGGCAGACGTTGTTGACCATATCGAGCCAGCGGGTGCCTTCCTCGTCGATGAGATAGGCCCCTTCGCCGCCGACGATCTTCAGCGGCGTTGCGGAATAGGCGATACTGAGCGAACGGCCGATCCGCCGGTGACGCTCGCGCACCAGAAAATCCTTGTCGCGCGCAACGATGACCGAAGCGGGCGTGGAAAAGCCGAACACCACGCTCGGGTCGGGACTGATGGCCCGCCAGACCTGCCATTTATCGCCCACCCCGACACCGTGCATCCGTGCGCCGAGGCCGAGATGGTCGGTGACGATCTGGAAGTGCAGATGTGGCGACCAGTTGCCGTTTTCAGAGGCCTCGCCAAGGCTGCAGAAAGCCTCGCCTCCCGCGACAGCCTGCCCTACCGCCAGCCTGGCAACGCTCTGGCGCGAAAGATGGCCGTAGAGCGTCCAGAAGATGTCTCCCTCCTCCGTGCGATGTTCCAGCATGACCGTGGGGCCGAAACCGAACTCGACCGCATCGTCGTGAATGAAGGCGACCGCACCGGCAAAGGGTGCATGAACGGATTCATGCGCCGGGGCAAAAACATCGATGCCGAGATGGATCGTCCGGCGCTGCCCGGCGGTCGGCGTCTCGTAGGCATCGCCCTTGTAGATGATGCGATCCTCTGCATAGAGGCCGATGGCGAAATCGGCTCCGGCCTGGGCCACGCGCTCTTCGATCAGCCGTTCGGCCCCGTCGGCATCGAGCGTCGTCCACGCCCCGGCATCCGGTCCGGCCGCCGTCAGATCGAGCGCAAGCACCTTCGGCTTGGCAAGCGACGGCTTGAGAACTCTCGCAAAGTCATGAGCATTCCTTTCCAGCCAGCGCTCGATGCGAACGCCATGCGGGACCGGCTCGAAGCCGCAGGCATCGCGGATGCGGGCAACCGCCAAAGAGCGGTTCTCGCGCTGCAAGCGTTGCAATTCGCGCCAGACATCCTCCTGGCTGACCAGCAGATAGGTGTTTTCCGGATTGTCGCGGATCTGCTTTGCCGCCATGCACATGCTGACCGCGTAGCGCGTGCAGGTCAGATCGAAGATGAGCTCCGCTTCGGTGTCGCTGACAGGATTGACCGCGTGATAGGCGCCGGCAAGACATGCGATCGCATCCACCGGATCATCCGCGCCGATCAGCGCATAGGCACCGGCGACGGCGATCTCGACGACGCGCCATGTCTCGACCACGTCGCCGAAATCGAGCAGGCCGCTGACCGTGCCGGCTTCATCCAGCAGAACGTTATAATCGTTGGCGTCGTTGTGAATGACCTGACGCGGGCATTGTCTCAGCCGCGGCAGCACCTCATCGACGAAGCGTTCGAGAACCGCTCTGACGACCGCCCGCTTGTCCGCATCGGTAATGAAGGCGAGGTTTTCCAGATGCATGTCGGCACGGCCGATATCCCAGGCATAGGAGCGCGTGGCGCCCGGATGGCTGAAGCTTTCGAGACTGCGATCCATCTCGCCCAGCAGCCGGCCAAGCGTGACGACACTTTGCCTGCCGCGTGCCGGCGACTTCGACCAGACGCTGCCGTTCAGCCAGGTCAACAGGCGTGCCGTACGCCGACCGCGCAACTCGGCGGCAATTGCCGTAGAACCGTTTTTGTCCGGAAGAGCGCGCGAAATCGGAAGCTCCGGGGCGGCATGAGCGAGGTGATCGAGCACGGCGATCTGCATGGCAAGGTCGTCCGCATCGCCCGGAGCGTGCAGCTTGAGCAGGAAACGCGTTCCGTCCTCAGCCTCGATGCAATAATTGAGGTCATGCTCGCCGGGCAGCGCGATAATCCTGCCCGAGATGCCGTAGCTATCGCGGAGAAGCGCGTCGATTGCTTCGCTCTCGCTGGCACCCTGCCTGTTCGCGTCGGTCATTGCCCCGCCCTTTCCCTTACCAAGATACAGTCTTGCCGTCGTAGGCCCGGAAACTGCCGGTGACGGCCATCGTCGTCTTGTCGATCAGGGCCTTCAACCCTTGCGCACTTTGCGCGATATCGACGACGGCATCCGGCCCGCCCATGTCCGTACGGACCCAGCCCGGATGGAGCGAGATGACGGCGATGCCGTCACGCTGAAAATCCTGCGCGAGCTTCACCGTCGCCATGTTCAACGCCGCCTTCGAGCACCGATAGGCATAATCGCCGTCATCGTCATCGACGGTGCCTTCCGCGAGCGAACCGGCGCGGCTGCCGATATTGACCACGAGCTTGCGTCGGCCCGCGAGGAGATTGGGCCGGAGCGCCCGCGCGATCAGCAACGGCGCCAGCGCATTGATGCGCATGACCTCCAAGAAATCATCGGCAGCGAGCGAGTCCAGACCGCCTGTGTCGCCACGAATGGCGGCATTGTTGATAACGATATCGATCGCCTCGCCTTCGAGAGCTTTGCCGAGCGCCTTGATCGACGCGGCATCTCCCACATCGAGAAAATAGGGCAGCATGGAAGCCTTCGGCTCCGGCGGCATCTGGCGCATGCATGCCATCACGCGCCAGCCCGCTTGGGCATAGAGCGAGGCGAGCGCATGGCCGAGGCCGCGCGACGCGCCGGTCACAAGGACCGTGCCGGCGGTCGTGTACGACCCTGCGGAACGATCAGCGATGCTTGACGTCATACTTCTTCTCGACGAGGCTAACGAAGCTTGCGGCGGCAAGCGTCAGCAGGATGTAGAGAACCGCTGCGGAGTTATACGGCGCAAACGGCAGGAAGCTCGCCGACTGGAACTCGCGCATGCGCTGCGTGATGTCGCGGATCGACAGGATCGACAGCAGCGAGGTGTCCTTCAGTATGGCGATGAGTTCGTTGCCAAGCGGCGGGATGATGATGCGGAATGCCTGCGGCAGGATGACCAGCCGCGCAGTCTGCCAGCGATTGAGCCCGATGCTTGCCGCCGCCTCGATCTGGCCGGCCGGGATGGCATTGATGCCGGAGCGGAAGATTTCCGCAAGGTAGGCCGAATAGGCAAGCGCCATCGCGACGATGCCGCGCATCAGGTTCGGGGGATCGAACACACCCTGCGTCGCATCCTTCAGGGCGCCGCTCAGCGGCAGGCCGACATAGAGGACGATGACGAGCATCGGAATACCGCGGATCGTATCGACGATGAACTCGGAACCGATCGACAGGGGATGGCGGCGATGGAGAAAGCCGCCGAGGGTCAACAGGCCGATCACGATGGCAACGACCGCAAAGGTGATGCCCGCCGCACGATCACGATCGTTCAGCGCCTGCGTGCGCCAGATGACGGGCCAGTCGGAAGGAACCGATGCAGCCGGCAGCAGCGCACCGCTGACATCCTGCTTCTTGCCGATCGCGTCGATGGCCTGCTGCGGGGTCACAAAGGTCCTGACCGGCGTCTCCGTCTTGGGAGCACCCTCGTATTGACCGAAGCGCACCGCGCCGATGAGACCTGACGGAGTGTTGGTGACGATGCCGATCTTGCCGCCGAGCGTGCCGGCAAGAACATAGCCGTCGCGCGGCTGCAGCAGGAACCACGCCGAAAGCGCGGCAAGGCCGACCGTCATGACGATGAAGACCATCAGGCTCGAACGCGTATAACGCAGCTTCTGCAAACCGACCCAGACAAGGCCGAGAGCCGCGGCGAGAAGATAGGCGGCGATGGCAGCCCGGATTGTCGTCGCAAGACCGGAAGCGAAAGCGACATAGGCAATCAGGAACACAAAGGCGAGGCCTGCGCCATTGACGACGGCAAGGAGCCAGACGCCTGCGCGGCGCACGGCACTTTCGGCCGGCACCACGGCACGATTGCCGGCAGCGAGCAATCCGAGGCCGGCAACCAGCAGGAGCGCATAGGCCGGCCAGATCCAGGCTTCGACATGACGCACCATGACATCCGCCTCCGATGTCAATTGGCGCGGCGTGACACCCTTGACCACGAGGTCGGACTTGAATGGATCGACGCTATTGGCCACCACGGAGGCGATGAAGGGATGAACCATATCGCCGGCAAGGATGGCTGCCGTCGCGACCAGGCCAAGAAGCGCCGCAGCGATCGTCAGGCGCGGCCGCGCCACCTTCATCTTCGATAGAACGAGGACGGCGAGACCGGATGCGAACGCGATGGAAAGCAACAGAAATCCGGGCACGAAGGCCGAGGATCCCGGCTCCACGCCGAGGATCGCCTGCAGCGAGCGCTGATAGTCCGGAGACGATGCGAACAGATAGACGATGAAGGGCAGCGCCGCGAGAATGATCAGGTTGCTGGGCCGCACGCTTTTGATGAACAACATTCCGGCCTCCAGCGCCAGATCGAGCGGATGATGCCGGGAGCGCGGCACCGCGCGCCCGGCAAAAACTTACTTGAGACCCCAATACTTGGCGATCAGCTTATCCAGCGTGCCGTCCTTCTTGATCTCCTGAAGGCCCTCGTTGAAAGCTGCGACATTCTCGTCGCCCTTGCGGAAGACGAGGCCGATCGGATCCGATTGCAGGCCCTTGATGGAAGCGACCAGTTCGCCGGCAAATTCTCGCTCATAGGCGGCGGCGTTGGCGCCATTGATGACGACGCCGTCGACATCCTTGTTCTTGAGCGCGATGATCGCCGCGCTGAAGGTGTCGTAGGCGACGACATTCTCCTTGCCGACGAGGTTTTCCGCCACCTGCGCATCCGTGGTGTTGGCCTGCGCGGAAAGCTTGCGACCCTGCGCCTTGAACTGATCCATCGTGATGCCCTGATCTTCGACCCGCGTCAGTACGACCTGGCTGTTGACGATGTAGGGATCGGAGAAATCCATGGCCTTCTTACGCTCGTCGGTGATCGACACGCCGGAAGCCACCAGATCGAAATTGCCCTGATCGAGCGCGGCGAAGATGCCATCCCAGCCCGTCGTGACGAATTCGGCCTGGCAATGAATCTTGGCGCAGATCGCGTTGACGACATCGACATCGAAGCCGACGATCTGACCGCTGGCCGGATCGACGCTTTCCATCGGTGGCGACGTCGTGTCGGAACCGACCTTGAGCAGCTTGCCGCCGAGATCGGCGGCGTGGGCCGCGCCGGTCGCCAGTACGGCCAGCGCAAGCGTCACGACAAATTTCTTCATTTTCTTCCTCCTCAACCGTCGGCACCGCCACCCCGGCGGACACGACAAAACCCTTCAGAAGACCCAGCCCCTCGACGCCACCAATCCGATCTTCGCTTTACACTCTGGCTTCCTAACAAGGAATATAAACGTTTTCAATACAAATATAAACGTTTTTATCTACAAAACTCAAAGCTCCAACGAAGAAGCGCAGACATTGGAAAAACAAATGCAGGACCGATTCCGAAACAGGGAAAATGCCTCGGATGACGACAATCAGATGCGGGAACCACAGCCTGCTCAGCGCTTCGGAATCACGCGATCGTCCGAACGCTCGATCAGCTTGGGCATGATGAGCGCCTGAAGAGCCTGCGGCGGCTCGCCTTCCATCCGGCGCAGAATATAGGTTCCCAACAGCTCGCTCGGCTCGTTGATCGGCAGGAAATAGGTGGTGATCGGCGGCGCGAAATACTGACTGACATTGAGGTCGTCGGTCGCGTTGATCACCGCATCGCGCCCATGCACGAGGCCGCGCTCGTGAAAGCCGGAAAAAGCCCCGAGCGCAGAGGCTTCGTTGGCGCAAATATAGGCCGTGGGCGGATCGGCCAACCGGGACATCGTCAGCACGCTTTCGCGGCCGAAGGCGGGCGTCAGCCGGTCGTGGACCACAAGTTCCGGGTCGAACGGCAAGCCGGCGATGTCAAGAGCACCCCGATAGGCGTCGAGCCGGGTGATGGCGTAGCTCAGATCCGCCATCGGATTGATGAGCGCGATGCGCCGGTGGCCGCGCTCGACCAGCCGCGCGACCGAACGACGGATCATCTGCTCGTTGTCGGCATCGACATAGGCGTGCGGATCGTTGTGGATCGTCGTGCCGTAGGTGACGAAGGGAAAATCGGCGTCCTGCATGATGCGGATGCGGGGATCGTCGGCGCGCGTGCCCGAGACGATGATGCCATCGGCCTTCTTGAGCGAGACGATCTGCCGGATGGTCGCAAGGCTCTCCTCGAAATTGCGAACGGCGTAGAGGGAGACGCGGTAAGGACTTTCCTCGAGCGCCCAGGAGATGCCGCTGAGGAGCTGGGCATATTCGACGCCTTCCCATTCCTGCTGCTTCGGGCCGGGCGCGGTCATGATGGCGGCCACCTGATAGGTCTTGCCGGTGCGCAGCTGCACGCCGTGCATGTTCAGCTCGTAGCCGACGCGCTCGGCGGCCGCAACGACGATCGCGCGGGTTTCCGGGCGGACCTGCGGTGAATTCTTGAGAGCCTTCGATATGGTTGCGATCGAAAGGCCCGTCTCCTGCGCGATAGTCTTGATCGTCGGTCTCTGCATGCAGTTCGGCTCGCTACGGCTGTTTCATGGTGAGGAAGGCGGCCAGCAGGGTATGGACAGCGGATATCCAGGCGAAAGCCCGGTCGCGCAATCCCCTCCCCGACCGAGCGTCGAAGTTTTCGGCCATACCGCTTTTGGCGGCAAGAGAACAGAACTTTTCCGCGATCGCTCGCGCCACTTCCATCTCCCATTGCTTGCGCAGACCATCCCGGCCCAACAGCATCGACGGCGCCCGGATCGGTGATGCGCAGGATGTCAACGAGGGAGATTATCGATGCGAATGGGCGCCAACGGTTCCTCCTGCCGGCGATGTGGGCGCCGCGCTAAACGCTCACAGCAAAATAAAAACGTTTAACTCCTTTGTAAAGAGCCCAGTATCGTGTTTCCCGGGAGGTGTGGATGGCCGATTGGGAGACACCGTCCAGTCAAGTTTACCCATCACGCGAATTTCTCGCTTGAGCCGAACCTAACGTCATACCTTATGAGATAATTCCGAAGGAGTTCTCCATGTCAGGACACGCACACGACGAAGTTTTGATCACGGCTCTCGAATGCGCCGAGCGGATAGGGATAACTGTTCGAGCGCTGAGGCTCTATGAACAGCATGGTCTGATCTCGCCACGCCGCACCTCGAAACAATGGCGCCTCTACGGTCGCAATGAAATTACGCGCCTGAACGAAATTTTGGCCCTCAAAACCCTCGGCCTCAGCTTGCGCGACATCGAAAAACTCCTCCGGAACCATTCGACGGACTTGACCCATACTCTCTCGCTTCAGCGCGACGCCTTGAAGGAGACGAGAACGCGCGCAGAGCATGGATTGCAGGTGATCGATGCTTTGCAAGCGAAAATCGGATCGGGTGCCGTCGTCTCCATCGACGACCTAACGCATCTAGCAAGGGAAACGAACATGATCGAATCGTCAAAAGACACACCGGCCTGGCGCCGCTACGAACAGATGCGTCCGAGAACCGAAGTTGTCATGGATCCAGCACGGTTTACCAGCTTTGCCGGCGCCTACAGCACCGACGATGGCACGATTTCCCTAGTGTCCGAACGCGACGGCAAGCTTTTCTATCGCATCGTCGGACAGCAGGACATTGGTATATTCCCTGAAAGTGAAGACCGGTTCTTCATGAAGGAACTTCCCGTACAGATCTCATTCAATCGAGACGGCAATGGCAATATCCAAAGCCTGATCCATCACCAAGGCGGCTTTGAAGATCATGCGCAGAAAATGGACCTTAATCTTGCGCGGTCCATTGAGCAGAAGGTGACACAGCGCATTGAAGATCAGAGGCCAATGCCGGACAGCGAACTCATCCTGCGACGAGTGATCGAAGACCACGCGCGGGGAGAACCCGATATCGACGGCATGTCTCCCGGATTAGGGATCCTTGCAACAGAACAGAAGAATTTCATTCAAAGCGAGTTGGAGAGGGCGGGGCCGGTAAAAGCACTGTCGTTCAAGGGGGTTTCGTATGGCCTCGACATTTACGATGTCGAGTTTGAAAACTCCAAAATGGAATGGGGTTTCGCCCAAACGTTCAGGGGAAAGATCAGTCATCTCTATCTGCGTCCGACTTTTTAAAGCAGCGCGACCATGCCTCTGGCCAGCGCCAATCGCACCGGCCAGAGGCATGGATTGTCAGGCAGCTCGCTTCAGCGCGTCGCCGAGCACGGAGACGATCGTTTCGATCTCGGATCGCTCGATGATGAGCGGCGGGGAGAGAGCGATGATATCGCCGGTCACGCGTACCAGCAGGCCTTTGTGGAAGCAATCGACGAAGACGTCGTAGGCACGCGTGCCGGGAGCGCCGTCGCGCGGCGCAAGCTCGACGGCGCCGACGAGGCCGAGATTGCGGATATCGACCACATGCGGCAGGCCCTTCAGCGAGTGCAGCGCCGTCTGCCAATCGTCCGCCAGCTCGGCTGCACGCGTCAGCAGCCCTTCCTCCTCGTAGATCTCCATCGTTGCAAGGCCGGCGGCGCAGGCGACCGGATGTCCGGAATAGGTATAGCCGTGGAAAAGCTCGATCTGGTTTTCCGGGCCGGTCATCAGGCCATCATAGATCTTGCGGCTGGCAAAGACCGCACCCATCGGAATCGTGCCGTTGGTGATGCCCTTTGCCGTCGTGACGAGATCGGGAACGACGCCGAAATAATCGGTTCCAAAAGGCGTGCCGAGACGGCCGAAGCCGGTGATCACCTCATCGAAGATCAACAGGATGCCGTATTTGTCGGCGATGGCGCGCAGGCGTTCCAGATAGCCCTTGGGCGGCAGGATGACGCCGGCGGAGCCGGACATCGGCTCGACGATGACGGCGGCGATCGTTTCAGCGCCGTGCAGCGCAACCAGCCGCTCCAGATCCTCGGCAAGCTCGATGCCATGCGCCGGCAGGCCCTTGCTGAAGGCGTTACGCTCGACGTCGAGCGTATGACGCATGTGATCGGCGGGGATTTGCGGAAAGACGCGGCGGTTGTTGACGAGGCCACCCACGGAAATGCCGCCGAAGCCGACGCCGTGATACCCCTTTTCACGACCGATGACGCGGGTGCGCGTGCCCTGCCCGATCGCCCGCTGATAGGCGATGGCGATCTTGAGCGCGGTGTCGACGGATTCGGAACCCGATCCGGTGAAGAACACGCGGTCGAGCCCGCTTTCGGGGCCACCCGGCGCATGCGCGGCAAGCTTGGCGGCGAAATCGAAGGCGACGGGATGGCCCATCTGGAAGGTCGGAGCAAAGTCCATCGTGGAAAGCTGGCGCTCGACCGCCTGCACGATCTTCTTGCGCCCATGGCCGGCGTTGACGCACCAGAGACCCGCCGTACCGTCGAGTACCTTGTTGCCGTCGACATCGGTGTAATACATTCCGTCGGCGGCGACGATCAGCCGCGGCGCGGCCTTGAATTGCCGGTTCGCCGTAAACGGCATCCAGAAATTATCGAGAACAGGGGTATTGGGATGAGTGATCTTGTCCATGGTCGCCTCCATTGCGCTATCCCTGACATCAGCGATTTTCCTGTTCCGAACAAGTCCTTTTCTTATTGCCATTAACCTATTGATTTTACTTGATCGAAATGGGATGTTTTCGATATTTCGAACATCAGAAACCGGAGGCCGCAATGTCTGTCGATATCGGCAATCGCCTGCGTCATCTGCGCCTGGCGCGCAACCTTTCCCAGCGCGAGCTTGCAAAGCGCGCCGGCGTGACCAATTCGACAATCTCGCTGATCGAATCCAACTCGGCCAATCCATCCGTCGGCGCGCTGAAGCGCATCCTCGACGGCATCCCGATCGGTCTCGCCGAATTCTTCGCCTTCGAACCGGAAACGCCGAAGAAGGCTTTCTATGCCGCCGAGGAATTGGTCGAGATCGGCAAAGGCCCGATTTCCTACCGCCAGATCGGCGAGAATCTTTTCGGCCGCAGCCTGCAGATCCTGAAGGAGTGCTACCAGCCGGGGGCCGATACCGGCAAGGTGCCGCTGGTGCATGAAGGAGAGGAAGGCGGCATCGTCCTCTCCGGCCGCCTCGAAGTTACCGTCGACGACGAACGGCGCGTTCTCGGCCCCGGCGACGCTTATTATTTCGAAAGCCGCCGCCCGCATCGCTTCCGCTGTGTCGGGCCGGTGCCATGCGAGGTCATCAGCGCCTGCACGCCGCCCAGCTTCTGATGGTTGCCGGGCGGGTTCGCGGGGACTGACGAAATCCGTCAGCCGAACGTAAACGCGTAGGCCTGAGCGCCGGGATCGAGGAACTTGATCTCGAACGTATGGTCCGAAACCGGGCCGCTAGCGCGGACGAGCTGATAGAGCCGCTGGCCCGTCACCACGCCGTTGCCGTTTGCATCCGTATCGACGCCGTGACTGTCTGCCGGCGGCTTGCCATCGACGGTGATCTGGAAGCGCACGGGTTTTCCATCCGCCGACGGCCCCAGCACCAGATGCAGATCGCGGGCGTGGAAGCGATAGTAGAGACGGCTGTCGGCGCTGTTGGACGTGGCCTCCTGCGGACCGACGGTCCAGTTGCCGGCAAGGCCCCATTCGTTGAGTTTCGGCGTCGCCGCGACATAGTCGTGAGACGTATCGTTCACGGTGCCGGCATCGTCGACGAAGTTCTGGGCGCGAAGGTAGCCGACATAGGTTTCCGGCGACTGGACATCGGCCTCGTTGGAAGCGGCTTCGGCACCCGTCGCCTTCACATCGACGATATCATTGGACACGTTGGCCCTGCCCGCCTCGGCGAGGAGTTGCTGGATCACCCTTTCGGACTGATCGTAATCGCCTTCGCCGAAATGATGGTGGCGCACCTGCCCCTGGGCATCGATGAAGTAGTGGGCTGGCCAGTATTCATTGTCGAAGGCGCGCCAGATCGCATAGTTGTTGTCGATGGCGACGGGATAGGTAATACCGAGATCGGCAATGGCCTTCTTCACATTGTCGACGTTCTTTTCAAAGGCGAATTCGGGCGCGTGGACGCCGATGACGACGAGGCCCTGATCCTTATATTTCTGCGCCCATGCTTCGACATAGGGAATGGCACGCAGGCAATTGATGCAGGAATAGGTCCAGAAATCGACAAGGACGACCTTGCCTTTCAGACCGGCGGCAGTCAGCGGCGGCGAATTCAGCCATTGCACGGCGCCGTCGAGCGGAGGAACCGGCCCCTCGACCGGCAGCTGCGCTGCGGCAGGCTTCTGCGTCATTGCCATGGAGCCGCCGCCGGCCGCTCCATCGGGCTTTGCGTTCATCATCATCTGGTTTGTCGCGCTCATCATCGCGCCGCCGTCATTCTTCATGACGACGGATGAGGGCTTGTCCCTATCCTGGGCATGGAGGCGGTCGACCAGATCCTGTTCGAGCGATGCCGTGCTTGCGAGCGATGCCCGGGTCAGAAATCCCGTGTCGAGCCCCATCGCAATCGCCACCACCGCAACCAGCACGGCAATGCCGACACCGCGGCGCAGCCATTCGCCGACGCCGAGCGATTGCTTCATAGCCTGATAGACCTGGCCGCCGATCAGAAGCGCAAGCGCCAGCGATGTGGCGGCGCCCAACGCATAGGCGAGCAGCAGCAACGTCGTGCCGACGCTCGCGCCCTGCAGCGCGGCGCCTGTCAGAATGAGGCCAAGCACCGGACCTGCGCAGGGCGCCCAGAGCAGACCGGTCGCCACCCCCAGCAGCAGCGATGCCGCAACCGCTGACCCTCCGCTCCGGCTTGAGCGGTCGGCCGATTGCGACAGCCGCGCGCCGAGTGACACGAGAGGGCGCGTCAGACGATCCGAAAGCGACGGAAACAGGAGGACGATGCCGAAAAGCGCCAGCAGCGCCATCGCCGCATAACGCCCGTATTCATTGGCCGCAACGGCCCAGCCGCCGCCGAAGGCGGCAAGCGTCGCAACGGCGGCAAAGGTCGCCGCCATGCCGATCAGCATCGGCAGTGTGCTGCGCAGGAATGGCTGCCCGGCCCGCGCAAAAACGAATGGCAGGACAGGCAGAATGCAGGGGCTGACGATCGTCAAAACGCCGCCGAGGTAGGCAAGGATAAACAGAAGCATCGTTCGGTTCCTGATCGTTCAGGCAGTCGCTCTATGAAATTTCATGGCAACGCCGTTCATGCAGTAGCGAAGGCCGGTCGGCTTCGGCCCGTCATCGAAGACGTGGCCGAGATGGCCGCCGCAACGGCTGCAATGCACTTCGTCGCGCACCATGCCGAAGGACGCATCGCGCGATGTCGCCACGGCTCCGTCGATTGGCGCCCAGAAGCTTGGCCAGCCTGTACCGCTATCGAACTTCGTGGCTGACGAGAAGGCTTCCTGATCGCAGCCGGCACAAGCAAAGTTGCCCTTGCGATGCTCGTTCAGCAATTCGCTTGTGAAGGGGCGCTCGGTCCCCTCCTCTCTCAGAACGGCATATTGGTCGTCCGTCAGTATCTTATGCCATTCCTCGTCCGTGTGGGAAACGGGGAAATTCGCTGCATCCTTTGCTGCGGCGGAACCATAGCCCAGCCGCAAACCAAGGGCACCCAGAGCCGTTGCCAGAAGCATTCCTCGTCTGTTCAGCATCGAACCGTTCTCCTTCAGCGGATAGGCCGCCGGCTTCAGGGACATTTCCGGGCAGTGCCGTGCCCCCTCACTATGGATTACGGAAGAGAGGGCCATCTTGTTACACACATGCTGGTGAGAACACCAAAACGTGATCGGCGCCATTGTCTGCAAAGACCGGTTGCAGCGTTCAACATGCCGGGTATCACGGCGAAGGAAGGAGATTTCCGCAGCTCGCAGGCCCTGCGGTCATCAAAACCCGGGCGCAGGAACGTGGCCATTCAGGCATCGCTCGGCGAGAAAGGACCGGACCGCGAAAGGGGGTTCGCCCCTCGTAAACGGAACGCTTTCACGGCCGGTCCTGCCTTTCCTGCCGGCCAGGCCCGCAGGAGGCGGCGCTTTTGCGCGCTCATTGCGGCAACATATTGGCTGATGCTAAAGAATATGCGGCCCGCTCGGATCGCCCGACGCGGCGCAAAGGGCCGCATCAATCGCCTTCCCGCGGTCTGCGCGACATCGGCCGCAGATAGCGGTTTTCATTGCCGCCACACGCGCGGATACTCGGCTTCCACATCCTTTGGTTTCCATGGATAGGATTCATTGTCAGGACGTTCAGAATGACTGCACCATCGATCCCTCGTTCCTGCATGGAAACCGCTCGGCTCCGCTTGCGCCCCACATCGGCGGCGGACGCAGGGCGGGCATGGGAAATCCAGAGCGATTGGAACGTGACGCGCATGCTCAGCAACGCCACCTATCCTGCGAACGAGAAAGATATGGAGGAGTGGTTTACCGGTCACGAACGCGAATGGAAGGACGGCACCGCCTACCGCTTCGCCATCGAGCGGGCGGGGAGAATGATCGGTATCGTCGACGTCGACGGCATTGTCTGCGGTGAGGGCAGCCTTGGCTATTGGCTGGAAAAAACGGCCTGGGGCAAAGCCTATGCGTTCGAGGCAGCGCAAGCGCTGATCGGCTTCGCCTTTCGTGACGTCGGCCTGTCGCGGCTCGAATCCGGCCATGCATCCGACAATCCGGCATCCGGCCGAGTGCTGGCAAGACTGGGCTTCGTACCGACCGGCAGCAGGGAGCTTTTCTCGCGCTCGCGCCGCGAAACCATCGTCCAGTGCTGCTACACGCTTGAAAGGGATGCTCCGCATATCGGCCCCAAGACCGATACGACGGTTTGAGGATCTGCCTTCAACGCCGCAGGCTCGAAAGCGTCACCATTGCAAGGACGAAATGCAGCGACATGCCCCATCGGACGCTTGAGCTACGGCTTCGCGCCTGAGGCTTCCGTCACAGATCGATTTCGTGGACCTGCTCATGGGTGGCAACGAAAGCCTTGCCTTCGGGTGTCACCCAGCCGCGAAACATTCCCGGTGTATTGTAGGGCGCAACGGCCACGCCCTCGGCGTCTATGGCCACCAGTCCCGCGCCGATCTGATAGGGCGCCAGATCCCGGTGGACGAGGCCATCCGTCGCAGCCGCTATATCCTGCCGCAGATAGGCCATGCGAGACGCGATCTCGTGCCCGACGACGTAGCGGATGAAGAATTCGCCCTTCCCCGTGCCGGAAACGGCACAGACGCCATCGCGCGCATACGTGCCGGCGCCGATGACGGGGCTGTCGCCCACGCGCCCGTCGGGCTTGTTGGTATAGCCGCCCGTCGATGTCGCCGCGGCGAGATGGCCGGCGGCATCGAGCGCCACGGCGCCGACCGTGCCGTGTTTTTCGTTTTCGGTCGCTTCCGTTCCGGCAGCGGCATGGCGTCTCATCGCCTCCAGCGCCTCGACCCGCTTCTGCGTGTTGAAATAGGATTGCGGCTCGACCTGCAGGCCCTTGGCTTCGGCAAAGCGATCGGCGGCGGGACCGGTCATGTAGACGGCGCGACCATCCTCCATCAGAGCGCGAGCCGCCTTGATCGGATTGCGGATCGCCCGCGAAGCGCTGATGGCGCCCGCCTCCAGCGTCGCGCCGTCCATGATCGAGGCATCGAGTTCGTGTACCCCGTTCTCATTGAGCGCGGCGCCATGACCGGCGTTGAAATGAGGACTATCCTCCATGACCACGACGGCGGCCTCGACCGCGTCCAGCGCGCTGCCGCCGGCCTTCAGCCGCGCATAGCCTGCACGCAGGGCAGCAGCCAGGTCGCGGCGCGCGCCCTCCCATTCCTGTGGTGTCATGCTGTCTTCCGGCATGACGCCGCAACCACCATGAATAGCCAGCGCAATTTTCGTCATTTCCCGCTCCGTTTCGGCGTCGGCATACCGCTCTTGCCGATTGCCGCTCCCATGAATGACGCACGATCCATCCGGTCGGGCGCGTTATATCAATCGAAGGCGATATCGCCGATGACCCTTACCCTTACACGACGCGCGCCGCCGGGCAGATAGGCGATCGGGATGTCCTCGACTTCGAGTGTCTTCAGGCTGGCGCGGCTGGCGCCAGAAGCGACGGCGGCATCCTGCGCCTCCGTCTCCGCACGGGCGATGGCCTCGTCACGGCTCAATCCCGAGAACACCTGATCGACCTCGCCGGAAACTTGCGCCATCGCGGCACCGAGCGCATTGGCAACGCCGGCATTCTCGACGCGGAGCACTTCCGAAGCGCCCGCGATCTTCTCGGGGATCAGGAAAGCGCCGCCGCCGACGGCGATCAGCGGCACGTCCTGCGCCGAAGTCTTCATCTGGTCGAAACTATCCGCGACCATGTCGCGGATTCGCCCCAGGCTTGCCTTGACGAAAGCCGGATCGAGGTCTCGCACGCGATCTTTGTCCCCCATCTCGATCAGGCCGGCGGCGACCGCGACATCCGACGTGGTGAGCGTGTTGCCGCCGAACACGCGTGCCTCCGTCAAGATACGGTAGCCGACCGAACGCGGCCCGATCCTGCCGGTTTCCGGATCGATGATCGTTCCGCCGCCAAGGGCGATCGGCAGGAGATCCGGCATGCGGAACAATGTCCGCACACCGCCTATATGAACGATATTGTTCGCCTCGCGCGGAAAGCCGCCGACAAGGCAGCCGATATCCGAAGTCGTGCCGCCGACATCGACGACCATGGCGTCGCTCAAGCCTGTCAGGAAGGCGGCGCCGCGCATCGAATTCGTCGGACCTGAGGCAAAGCTGTGTACCGGATTTGCCGCGGCGACATCCGCCAGCGCGACCGTGCCGTCATTCTGCGTCAGGTAGAATGGCGCGGCAACGCCGGCCTCGCGCAACGCATCCGAAAAAGCCTGCACCGTCGTCTTGCCGAGCGACTGCAGCGCCGCATTGAGCAACGCGACGTTCTCGCGCTCGAGCAACCCTATGCGCCCAAGCGTATGCGACAGGGTAATCCTGGCATCGGGGATTACCGAGCGAACGATCTCGGCCGCCTTGACTTCGCATTCGGTCGTCAGCGGTGAAAAGGTCGCCGATATCGCGATCGACGTGATGCCGGCATCGCGAATCTTCGTGGCGGCTTCGCGGATCTCGTCGGGGATCATGGGCACGAGCGGGCTGCCATCATATTCATGGCCGCCATGAACCATGAATATGAGTGGATCCACTGCTGCCCGCAGATCCTGCGGCCAATCGCACATCGGCGGCAGCGAGGAACCGGTCGGCAGCGCGACACGGATCGCCGCCACCCTCTCCAGCCGCGCCCGCTCGACGACGGCGTTGGTAAAATGCGTGGTGCCGATCATGACCGCGTCGATCGGTCGGCCGGATGCGCCGGCATGGCCGGCCACATGGCTCAGCGCCGCCTTCACGCCCGACATGACGTCCTGCGTCGTGGGAACCTTGATGGAGGCGATGATCTTCTCACCGTCGATCAGGACAGCATCCGTGTTGGTGCCGCCGACGTCAATACCGATGCGTTTCATGCGAATACCGATCTGAAATCAATGTCATAGCCGAAAGCGCGGGGACCGACGGCGGCGATCCCCGCAGGAGAGGTCAAAAGCTCGGGAGCCGGCAAGGCAACGACGGTCACGCGTTGGCCATAACGCACCGATTCCGTGCCGATCGCGCTGCCCGAAATCGTATCGAGAAGGCATAGAAGATCGGGCGTCATCGCCACAGGCTCGCCATCGCGGAAGGCGACGGCCCATTCGTTCTGGAAGGCCAGTTCCATGCGCGCGCCCTTGTCGGCATCGATCCCTTCGATGACCGTGCGCCCGCGGAGAAAGCCGCCGGTGGTTTCGCGCGCCACGTCGATCACCTTGCCGCGGAACAATTGCTTGCCGCCTTCATGATCGAGGACCGCCTTGACCGGATCGTCATGACGCGCGCGCGCCTCGATAACGGTGCGGCCGAGTTCCGTCGCCTTGGTAATGGTGTAGTGAATGCCCCACTCCTTCACCTCGCGGCCGGTACGCGGCGCCTTGCAGGTGGCGGCCGTAGAACCGACTTCGGTGCAGACCTTGCGTGAAATCCGCTCCATCCATTTCCAGGAAGCGGCCTTGGTGACGATGACCTCATTGTCACGCACATCGACCAAGGAGAGCGGATACATCGGCAGGTTGCCGATGGCGAAGGAGGTCATCTGCGCCTCGGGATAGGCGCGCCCCATCGCATCGGCGTTGACCACCGGACGGCCCAGTATCGCGGCGGCCAGAAAGGAGGAAAGTGCGTTCGAGCCGCCGATCTCGACGCTCATGATCGCGCGGAACGGCTTTCCAAGATAATCCTCCATCACCTCGACGGCCCGGGCAAGATGCACGGGATCGCCGAGACGCTCCTGACCCACCAGCGGCGCGCCCATCTTCGAGACGACGGCAACCATATCGTCATCGTCGAGCGCCATCGGGTCCATCACCTGGACACGACGGCCTTCGGCATAGAGCCTGCGAAGGTTGAGGGTCGAAATATAGGGATTGCCACCGCCGCCGGTTCCCAGAATCCAGGCTCCCGTCGCGAGCGGCTCGATATTTTCTTCGGAGAATTCCTGAAGCATGTTTCACCTTCGGCAATAGCTCTCCCGACCCCAGGCTTGGGGCCGGGCCCATTCGTCCTGCGTGCGAAAATCAGTTCGCCTTGCAGTCCCAATGGAAATTCGAGAAGTTCAGATCCCAGCTCTGCATGGGAATGAACTCATAACCCTGGAGGCATTTGCTCGCCGCGTAGCGCCGGTTCGGCGCCACGGCCCACACATCCGGCTGCAGCTCGGCAAGCTTTGTCTGCAACGTCTTGTAGGTGGCGTTCTGCTCCTTGAGGTCGGTCGTCGCCCTCGCTTTGTCGATCAGGGCATCGACCTCCGGATTCTGCAGCCATTCCATCGACATCCAGGTGCCGGAAGCCTTGGAGTGATACTGGTTATAGAAAATCGCGTCCGGCGACGGATAGTTGGGCGAGATGTTGACCTGTGTCGACGCCGGAGTGGTCTCCGGCTTGGAGGAAAGCTCGACGATGCGGTTCCAGGGCTCGGGCTTGATGTCGAGCGTGATGCCGATCTGCTCGAGATTGGCCTGCATCAGCAGCGCCACTTCGGATTCGAAGGCAAGCGAGGCGACATAGCTGTTGACCAACGTGATCTTCTGGCCCGCATATTTCGACTTTGCCAGTTCTTCCTTCGCCTTTTCGAGGTCGAAGACTCCCGGCTGGATATCGTCGTTATGAGCGTCCTTGAATACGGTCGAAAGCGGACCGGTCATGTCGAAGCCCGGATAGATTGCCTCCTGAATGGTCTTGTAATCGGTGGCATAGGCGATCGCGCGCCGCACATGCACATCGTCCGTCGGGTAGACCTTGGTGTTCAGCTTGATGACGAAGCCGCCGGCCGTAGCCGTCTGGAGCAGCTTGTAACCAGGCATCTTGCCGATCGTCTCATAGGTATCGTTGCCGAGGCCGTGCGAGGAAAGGCCGAGTTCGCCCTTTTCGGCAAGTGCCTTGACGGTGGCATCGTCGCTCGTCTGGATGAAGCGTACTTCGTCGATCGGCGTTCCCTTGGTCCATCCGAGAAAATAATCGGGATTGCGCGCGATCACCATGTCGGCGGAGCGATTGTAGCTGACGAGCTTATAAGGACCCGAGCCGGCGGAATGCTCGCCGACGTAGGCTTCGCCCCATTTGTCGTCCGGCTTGCTGTTTGCCTCAATCAGCTTCTCGTTCAGCGCCATCATCAGCGGCGTCACCGCCATGAACGGCGAGAACTGCCGGTCAAGCTTGACGATGACGGTCTTTTCGTCGGGTGCGGTGACATTGCCGGGCTGCACGAGACCGACGACGAGGTTCGAAGGCCCCTTGTTGATGCCGATCAGGCGACGGATCGACCAGACGAAGTCGGACGCCTTGACGGGGGTCCCGTCCTGGAACTTGGCATCGTCGCGAAGATGGAAGGTATAGGTCAGGCCGTCCTGGGATATCTCCCAGGATTTCGCCAGATGGGGCACGATCTCGCCCGCGGGACTGACGGTCGTCAGGGCGTCATACATGTTCACGATGGCCATGTAGCCGGTATAGTCCGTGACCTTCGCCGGATCGAGCGAGCTGAAGATCTGCATCGTGTTGACGGCGATCGACACCTTGTCGGCTGCCGACGCCGTAACCGAAGTCAGCGGCAACGCCATGGCGCTGCCGAGCAGTAACGCCGAGAGACGCAGACTTTTGGAACCCATCTTCATTCAAGTTCTCCTCTTGGATGCGGGAACTGCCCCGCTTATGATCACGCTGCCTTGCGCCCGGGAGCCGGCAGCGGCGAATAGGTGATGTCGGGATAGCCGAAGGCCGACGGACCGACGACGTCGAGCGCACGCGCGCTGCGGAGCAGCTCGTGGCAGGGGATGGCGACGACGGCGACGCGCTGGCCGTAGCGCAGCATTTCGGTGGTGATCGGATAGCCGGTGTCGACATCGAGCAGAACGATCAGGTCCGGCACGGACACCTCGACCACGCCATCACGGCGGAAGATCAGGAATTCGTTCTGGATCGCGACGCTTGCCGTCTGGCCGTTGCAATCGTCGAAGCCCGCGAGCTCCATGTCGCCGACCGCAAAGCCGCCTCGCAGGTGGCGCTTGAGGTCGGTGATCTTGCCGTTGAAGATACGCCGGCCGCCTTCGAGGGCGCAGACCGCCGCAATCGGGTCTTCCTGTGCCTTGCGCGCACGGATCACCGCCTCGCCGAGCGCGATCGCCTTGGTGAAGCTTTTCGGGATACCGTATTGATGGACGTAATAGGCCTGCATGGGCGCCGTCGCCAGCATGGCGCCGCCGCCCTGCGCGACCACGCAGGCGCGCGCCATGCGCTCGTGCCAGACTTCCGATACGGCGTGGCTGAAGATCACGGCATTGCCATGCAGATCGCACATGACCGACGGCGTCGAGCTATGGCCGTAGATCGAAAAGGTCGTCATCTGCATTTCGGGGAAGGCTCGGCCCATCCCGTCGCAATCGAGGATGGGCAGGCCGCCGAGAGCGGCGGTGACGAGCGGGTTCATCGAATTTGCGCCGCCGATCTCCTCGCAGACGATGGCGTCGATCGGCGTACGGATGAGCTCTTCCATGGCGCGCAGGCAGCGCAGGCCCTCGCGCCCCTCGCGGATGCGCTCGACGCCGACGACGGGTGCGCCGATGCCGCCGATGGACATGCACAGGGCATCCGGTTCTATGGCGTCTGTCGCAAGAACCTTCATCTCGTAGCCGGCCTTCATCGCCTCGAGCACGAGAAGCTTGCCCTGATAAGGGTTGCCGCCGCCGCCGGTGCCGAGAATGCCCGCTCCGATTTCCAGGGCGTCGAGATCCTCGGGCGTGAGCAGGCGCACAGCGGCGTCATCGTATTTCTGCTTGCGCGTCTCAGGCATGATGGCCTCCCATTTCACCGACGACTTTGACGTGAATGCGCGTGGCGTTGCCCGGCAGATAGGCAAGCGGCATGTCCTCACGCTCGATAACTTCCAGGGTTTCGGCAAGCGCACCGGCGGCGATCGCCTTGTCGCGGGCCTCGGCCTCGGCTTCGGCGAGCGCGCTTTCGCGCGTGCGCCCGTCCACGAGCGAGAAGACGCGATCCGTCTCGCCGCTGATCTGGGCAATGGCGGCGCCCACCGCATTCGCCACGGCAAAATTCTCCGGGCGGATGACGTCGAGATCGCCGATGCGGTCGGGCATCAGGATCGAGCCGCCGCCGACGGCGATGACCGGCACCGGAGACGAGGAAATCCGGCTTCGCTCGACGCACGCCTCAAGCATGGCGTTGATCTTTGCGACAGCGGCGGCGACGAGCGCGCGATCGAGATTGGCGACCAGCGCCTTCTCGCCGACATCGGCCTTGCCGGCGGCAACCGCGATATCGGTAGCGGTCAGGGTCGATCCGCCGAAGCAGAGCGCTTCCTTGCGCACGCGATAACCGACCGATTTCGGGCCGACAGCGATGCCTGTTTCACCCCTGACGACGAGCGAGCCACCGCCCAGCCCGATCGAAAAGACATCGGGCATGCGGAAGTTCGTGCGAACGCCGCCGATGTCGACGGTCGTCGACGCCTGACGCGGAAAGCCATGCGAGAGTGCGCCGACATCCGAGGTCGTGCCGCCGACGTCGACGACGACGGCATCCTTCAATCCGGTCAGGAATGCGGCACCACGCATGGAATTGGTCGGGCCGGAAGCAAAGGTCAGCACCGGAAAGGCCCGCACGACATCGGCGGCCATCAGCGTGCCGTCGTTCTGCGTGATGTAGAACGGGCATGGAATGCCGGCCGCCGCAAGCGCCTTGCCAAAAGCGGCAACGGTCCGATCCGCAAGGGAGAGAAGGCTCGCATTCATGATCGCGGCACTTTCACGCGCGAGCAGGCCGTGACGACCGATATCCTTCGACATGACCACCGGCAGGCCGGGGCAATGCTGCTGCAGGATTTCCTTGGCCCGCACTTCCATGACATCGTTGATGCCGCTGAAGACGCAGGTCACGGCCGCGGCCTTCAAGCCCTTCGCGCGGATTTCGCCGGCGATACGCACGATGGCGTCCTCATCGAGCGGCGAAAGCTCGCGCCCGTCGAACTCGTAGCCGCCCTTGACCTGATAGCCGTGATTGCCGACGATCTCACGCAGGTCGTCGGGCCAATCGACCATCGGCGGCAGGCCGGCGCCCGACGGCAGGCTCAGGCGGATGGCTGCAACCTCGTCCATGTGGCGGCGCTCGATCACCGCATTGGTGAAATGCGTGGTGCCGATCATGACGGCCGCGATGCGAGACCGATCGATGCCGGAGGCCTCTATGACCTTTTCCAACGCCTCGATCACGCCCGAAGTCACATCTTCGGTCGTCGAGGCCTTGACCCCGGCCAGAACGGTCTTTCCCTCCAGTACGACAGCATCCGTATTGGTGCCGCCGACGTCAATTCCAACGCGATACACGTCAGGCTCCTCTTCGATCAGTCTGTGGTTTTGACGAGGAAGCGCTTGCGCTCCTCCTCGGTCACGGCGGGCTTCAGGCGCTCCTCCTCGTCGGTAACGACGGGAATCGCGGCGATCAGCGCGCGTGTGTAGGGATGTTTCGGCATGGCGAAGACTTCTGGCGTCGGCCCCTCCTCGACGATCTCGCCGCGCAGCATGATCGCGATGCGCGAACAGAAATTGCGCATCAGCGACAGGTCGTGCGAGATCATCAGATAGGTGAGGCCGAGCTCCTCGCGCAGTTGCAGAAGCAGTTCGATCACGGTTTTCTGCACCGACACGTCAAGCGCCGCCGTAGGCTCGTCGAGGATCAGGATCCTCGGCTCGGCGGCAAGCGCGCGGGCAATCGCCACGCGCTGCTTCTGGCCGCCGGAAAGTTCATGCGGGTATTTTGCCAGATAGGATTGCGGCAGGCGCACGAGATCCATGAGCTGCTTCATCCGGGCCTCGCGAGCCGGACCATCCATGCCGATCGACTTCAAAGGCAGAGCCAGCGTTTGCTGGACGTTGCGCTTGGGATTGAGCGACGTGCCGGGATTCTGATAGACGATCTGCGTCAGCCGCTTGCCGCGGCCCGGTGCCGGCGCGTCGATGGTGACCTTGCCCGAAGTCGGGCGCGACAGGTCCATGATGATGCGGGCGACCGAGGTCTTGCCAGAGCCGGATTCGCCGGCCAACCCGAAGATTTCACCCTGGCGGAGCGTCAGGTTCACATCGCGGACGGCATGGAAGCCGGGTTTCCTGCCATAGACCTTGTTCAGCCCTTCGACCTTGACGATGGGCGCGCGGTCGCTCTGCGGCAGATCGTTGACGCGCTCGCCGTAAAGCGGCGGCACGGCTTCCAACAGCGCCTTGGTATAAGGCTGCTTCGGGCTGGTCAGAATCTCGCCGCACGGACCCGCCTCGACGATATCGCCGTGATGCATGACCACCACCCGGTCCGCGACCTTGCGCACGACACCGAGATTGTGGGTGATCATCAGGAGAGCCATGTTCTCCTCGACCACCAGCTGGTTGATCAGGTTCAGGATCTCGTCCTGCGTCGTCACGTCGAGCGCCGTGCCGGGTTCGTCGGCGATCAGCAGTTTCGGCTGGTGCAGCAGCGCAAGCCCGATCAGGACGCGCTGGCGCATGCCGCCCGACAGCTCCGAGGGATAGGCATTCATCACACGCTCGGCATCGGCAAGCTGCACGCGGCGCAACACCGCGGCGATTCGCGTACGACGCTCCGCCTTGGAAGAGCTGACACCATCGCGCTTGTCGGCAAAGCGCATGACGTCATCGAGATGCGTACCGATCCTGAACACCGGATTGAAGGACGAGAGCGGGTCCTGCATGATGAGGGAAAAGGCGGTACCCTTCAGCGCCTCGCGCTCCCTGCGCGGCATCGTCAGGACATCGCGCCCCGCGACCGAAATCGCGCCTGAGCCGATCGTGGCGTTTTTCGGCAAGGTGCCGATGATCGCCTTCGCCGTCACGGATTTGCCCGATCCCGTTTCGCCGATCAGCGCGACGCGCTCGCCGGCGGCGACGGAGAAAGCGATATCGCGCAACACCTGGCGGGTGCGGCCGTAGGTCGTGAACGAAACGTTGAGAGCCTCGATCTTGAGGAGCGGCTCGGTCATGTCTCAGCTCTCCACATCAAACATGTCACGCAAGCCATCGCCCAATAGATTGAAACCGAGCGTCACGTAGAAGACTGCAGCTCCTGGGCAAACGACTTCCCACCAATAATCGGGCATGAACTGGCGTCCATCGGCGACCATGGACCCAAGGTCCGGAATGGGCGGCTTCACGCCAAAACCGAGAAAGCTGAGCGTGGCGCCGAACAGGATGACGAATGCGGCATCAAGCGTCGTCTTGACCGAGATGACCGCGACGCAATTCGGCAGGATTTCGCGAAAGAGAATATGCATCGGCCCGGCGCCGGCGAGCCGCGCCGCCTCGATATAGTCCTCCGAAGCAATCGACTTGGAGACCGAATAGATCAGCCGCGCATGCCAGGTCCACCACAAAAGGGTAATGGCGATCATGGCGTTCATCAGCGTCGGCTCGAGCAGGTTGGACACGGCAAGCGCCATGACCAGCGGCGGCATCGCCAGCATGACATTCGTCAGACCGGTGATGATCTTCTCGACCCATCCGCCGAAATAGCCGGCGACAAGACCGAGAATAGTGCCGATCGGCACGGAAATGCCGAGAACGCCGATGACCAGCAGGAGCGATACGCGCAGGCCGAAGATCGTTCGGGAGAAGATGTCGCGGCCGACCTTGTCGGTGCCGAACCAATGGGCCGCATCGGGCGAAACGTGCCGGGCACGGAAATCGACCACAGCCCCCACATGCTTCGGATAAGGCGTCAGCCACGGCGCGAAGACCGCCAGCACGACGACCGAAATCAGGATCAGCGTGCCGATCACCGCAGCCGGATTGCGGCTGAAGCGATACCACATCATGTAACCCGTGCTCAGTCCGCGATCGGACGCATCAAGCATCTTCATATCGGCCATCAGCGTGCCTCCTTACGCCGCAGGCGCGGGTCAATGATCGAGATCAGGACGTCCACGACCAGATTCGCAACGATGAAAAACAGGCCGGCGACCAGCACGACGGCGGTAACGGCATTGAGATCCTTTTGCAGGATGGCGTTGAGACCGTAGGAGGCAAAACCGCCCCAGGCGAAGACCATCTCGATGACGAAGGCATTGCCGATCAGCGATGCGAATTCGAGGCCCATGATCGTCAACGGTGCGATCGACGACAGCTTGAGCAGATAGCGGAAGATGATGACCCGCTCCGGCACACCGAAGCTCTGCAGGGTCAGGACATGGTCCTTGCGCTGGTTCTCCAGCATGGAGGAGCGGGTAATGCGGGTAATCTGCCCGATGCCGGCCATGGCCAGCGCAAAGGCCGGCAATAGCAGGTGCTGGAGAGCGTCCACGAACACATCAAGACGCCCGGCCAGCAGGCCGTCGATCAAAAGGAATCCCGTAGGACCCTCCTGGAAGCCCAAAGAGTGGTCGAGGCGGCCGATGATCGGCCAGTTCGGCAAACAGCGGGCCGCAAGCAACTGCAGGCTGATCGCAAAGAGGAAGCTCGGAATGGTGACGCCGGTCAGCGACAGGATGCGGCCGATATGATCCAGCGCGCGATCCTTGAAATGCGCGGTGATGACGCCGAGCGGGACGGCTACCACGAACATGAAGATCACGGAGACGAGCACGAGCTCCACGGTAGCCGGCACCGTCTGCTCGAGATCGGTCGTGACCGGACGCTGCGACACCAGCGACATTCCCAGATCGCCATGCAGTGCGTTGCCGACATAATCGACGTATTGCACCAGAAGCGGCTTATCCAGACCCATCTGGACGCGCAGCGCATCGACCTGCTCCTGCGTCGCTGCCGGGCCGAGGGCCATGCGCGCGGGATCTCCGGGCACGACCCGCGCCAACGCGAAAATCATGATGGAGAGCGCGATCATGACCAGCATGAAAGCACCGAGCCGCGTCAGGATCGCGACCAACGGGTGTTGCTGCATCGATGGGAGGTTCCTTGTTCGCCAGCTAACTGACGGACAACAATCCCCATCTGGGGAAGACGGGCAACCGGCCGAAGGTATAGTTTTTTTGCCTTATGGTATAGGTTATTTTTCGAAATGCCCTTACAACCGCCGCATGGACAGCCTGATACCCCGCCCCCGCCTTTGCCGCCGCATCGCTGCTGAACGAGCCGGCGTGATCTTCCTGCGCGCGCCGGCCGGCGCGGGGAAAACCACCGTCCTGTCGATGGCCGCCAAGACGATGGGCAGACAGGTCTGCGGCCTGCAGCAGCCGCGCATGAGCGACGTCGAGGACGGATGGCTTTTCTGGGATGTGCCGGTTTCGGCGCGCTCGGCGCGCCTTTCCGCCCAGCTGGTCGAAACCATCGACGTTCTGGTCATCGCCTGTCGCCCCGATCAGCGCATCAGCGGGCTGGCGCGGCTCATCCTTCATCGAGGCTCCGCCACGCTCGGCGCCGAAGATCTGACGTTTTCCCCGGAGGAGCTGCACGACCTGCCCGCCGATGAGGCCGGTTGTTTCATGAAGGAACTCGCCGGCTGGCCCGCGTTCCTGTCGTTGACGCATCTGCAGGACCCGCGGCTGTGCATCGACTATCTGCGCGAAAATTTTCTGGGGCACCTTTCTCCGGGGAAGACGGCGTCCCTGTCGATCTGGCTTGAGACGCCTTCCCCGGCCTCGGCGGCGGAGTGGACAGGATTATTGCCGCCCCTGCTCGCCAGGTCTCCCGATGAACATCCGCAGCTTCTGACGCTTCTGGCCGTCGCCGTGCGCGAACGTCTGGCGAGCTTCGAGACGACCGTCGCGGTGATCGAGGTCGCCGCCGCCTTCGAGCGGGCGGGGCGGGCGCTTGCCGCCATGTCCCTGCTGCTCGATCATGGACACGAGGCCCATGCGGCACAAATTCTCGAACGCGCCCGCGGCCTGGAATTGATCTACCGGAACAGCCTCGAAACCTTCCGCGATATCATCATGCGGTTTTCCCACGAGATGATCGCAACCAACGAAGTCGTGCTTTTCGCCCTGGCCCGCACGCTCCTGAAGCTCGGGGAACTGCAGCGGGTGCGCCATCTTGTCGGCAAGCATTTGGGATCGGACTATCTCGATCCGCTCAAGGTGCTGCTGCGCGGATCGCGCTTTTCCTTTGCGGCCCGAACCTTCAGGCTCAATCTGATGATCTCCGAGGACCTGGTGCCGACCGACGCCATGATCACGCGCTTGGGCGAATTCATGGCGGATTATCCGATGGGCGACCACGGCAAATGGGCCGCCTATTACAATGCGCTGCTGGAATTCGAGATTCGCCGCCGCAATTTCCGCGAGGCGGAAGCCGCCGCTGCCCGGGCCCTGATCTATCTCGGCCATATGGGCGGCCAGCCGCTGCTGGAGTTTTTCATCCACCTGCATCAGACCGTGCTGCGCCTGATGAGCGGCGACGCGCTCTTTGCCCGCCGCGCGGCGCAGGAGGCCCGGCAGAAACTGGAGCAGGTGCCGCACGCGGCGGAGGCGGAATTTCGCATGCTGCGGCTCGCGGAAGCCTGCCTTGCCTATGAGGCCGGCCAACCCCGCAATTTGCTGCAATTCGTTCAAGGCGAATTCGATAGTTTCGCCGCCGCCGAAATCTGGCCGAGCCTGATGCAGTTCGCCCTTCATTATGCGTCGCAGGTGCTGGCGGACCACTTTCCGATGGTCATCAGGCCGGGCTTTCTCGACGGGCTCTGGATCCACCTGTCGGAGGGCCTGCAGTTTCACGCCATGATGGAAATCCGCACGGCCATCGCCTACCAGAACGCCAATCGCTGGAGCGATGCGGCAGCCACGCTTTCCGCGGTCCGCATGCGCATCGGCCGCAACTGGGTCGAAAGCGCCGACGAGGAGCTGACGCGCCTGACCAGGAGGGATGAAATATCCTACGCCATGGCGTGGCTGCGCGACTCCGTGCGTCTTTCGACACCGCGTCCCTATCTCTCGCGCCAGATCGATGCGCTCATCGCCAACCCGAAAGTCACCAACCGCGAGAAGGTCGCGCTGCAGCTGTGGCAGAGCTATGCCGCCTATCAGCGCCGCGACAATGCCGCGACGCGGACGCATCTGTTATCGGCGCTCGAGGGCGCCACGCGCCTCGGCTGCAATGGCGTGCTCTCCGAGGAGCGGATCTTTTTCTCGCCTCTTCTCAAGAACCAGCGCATCCGCAGCTTCATCGAAACCTCCTCGGATGTCCGTTCCGCTCTTTCGCTCTTTGCCGCCTCGGTGAACTCGCCGCAGGCGAAGGCATTGCAGGGCGGCCTGTCGCAGCGCGAGGTGCAGATGGTTCAGCTGATTGCCAGCGGCATGTCGAACAAGCGCATCGCCCTCACCCTTAACGTTTCCGAAGTGACGGTAAAATTCCATCTCGGGAATCTGTTCCGGAAGCTGGGCTGCCATCGCCGGGCTGAGGCGATCCGGGCGGCAACGGCGCTCGGTTGGCTCTGAAACTTCGAAACGCGGACAGGACGACTACGGCGAACGCCCTTCGGCCGGCGTTTCTTCAGGCGGTTGCTTGGGCGGAACATTGCCGTTCTGTTCGGCGCGATCGCGATGCAGCGCCGCACGGGCAAGCAGCATGAAAGTGACCGGCGTCGTCACCGTCACGAAAATGCCGATCAGGAGTTCGTGGACGACCAGCGACCGCGTCGATGCCGAGAAGAAGATCATCGAGGCGATCATGATCGCGCCGATGCCGCCGCTCGTGCCCAATGTCGGCGCGTGGATGCGCTCGTAGAACGTACCGAGCCTCAGGAAGCCGACGGCGCCGATCAGGGTGAGGAAGGCACCGACGACGAGCAGTCCGCCGACGGGGATGGCGGCCCATAGAGGTATGCTGTCAAATGGCGTAGTCATTCGATCACCTCCCCGCGCATCAGGAATTTCGCCAGCGCAACGGTTGCGACAAAGCCGAGCATGCCGATGACGAGCGCGGCCTCGAAATAGACGACACGCCCGGTGCCGATACCGAAGGTCAGCAGCAGCAGCATGGCGTTCACGTAGAGCGTGTCGAGCGCGATGATGCGATCCTGCGCGCGCGGCCCCCGAAACATGCGGATCGAAGCGATCGCCATCGCAGCCACGATCATCAGCTGCGCGGCCGCAACGGATATCTGGATGATCGTGGCGCTCATGCGAATATCTCCATCAGCAAGTTTTCATACCGATTGGCAACGGTATCACGCCATTGCGCCTCGTTCTCGAGGTCGAGGACATGCAGCAGCACCGTATTGTCGTTGGAATCATATTCCAGCCAGGCGGAGCCAGGCGTGCTGGTCAGGATAACGGCCAGCAGCGCGAGCGAGATCTGATCCCGCACCCTCAACTCAAGGACGACGAAACCCGGCGTTGCCGTGCGTGACTGCCCTCTCAGAATGATCCAGGCCACATGCACGTTCGATTTCAGAATATCGAAAACGACGCGGAAAAAGAGCTTGGGCAGCAGATACCATTTTCGCAGCCGCGGCTTTTCCGGCCGCAGCGACGCCATGCCCCAGGAAGCGAAGACGGCGACAATGATGCCAAGCACAAGCTGGCCGAGCGTGAAGCCGTTCAGCAGCAGCCACATCAGGATCAAGCTCAGCGCCAAAAGCGGATAAGGCAGCATCACAGGCCCCCCGCTTTGCTTGCGTCAGCCGGCGCCACCGCCGCATTGCGAACCGCATCGACGTAAACGCCGGGATCGCTGAGCGTGCGGATGGTCGCATCCATGTAAACCATGACCGGACCTGCCCAGATGGTCAGCGCCAGCGTCAATGCGAGCAGGCCCATGACCGGCAGTATCTCGATGACGAGCACGCGCGGAATAGTGCCCTCTAGCGAACTCCAAAATGTCCTTATGCCGGCGCGCGTCATGGCGATCAGCGCGGCGATGCCCGAAAGAATGACCAGCAGGATCAGGGTCCAGACGGCAGCGCTCGGCGGAATGCCGATCGCACCGGTTCCCATCATGGCGGAGAGCATGGCAAACTTGGCCACGAAGCCCGAGAGAGGCGGCAGTCCGGCAAGCAGGATGCCGCAGGCGGCAAAGCAGATGCCGAGTATCGCCATGGTGCCCGGCATGGCGACGCCATCGCCCTCCGCCGGCTCCTTCTCCTCGGCGTCCCCGTATGCCTCCATCGTAACGGCGAGAACGCTGGCGCCCGCATCCTGTCCGCGCTCCACGAGCTCGATCAGCATGAAGAAGGCGCTGATCGTCAGCGTCGAGCTGACGAGGTACATCAACGCGCCGGAGGAGATGGAACCGTCGTTGATACCGATCACCATCAGCAGCGTCCCGGACGAGACGAGCACCGAAAAGCCGGCCAGGCGGCCGAGCGCCTGCGACGCCAGTACGCCGACGGTGCCGAAGATCAGCGTCGCCATGCCCCCATAGAGAAGCACGGTCGCGCCGAATCCCGCGGAAGGACCGGTGCTGAACAGCAGCATCGTCAGCCGCAGGATGACGTAAATGCCGAGCTTGCTCAGAATGGCGAATATGCCCGCGACCGGCGCCGTGGCCGCGCTGTAGGCCGTGGGCAGCCAGAAGCAGAGTGGCCACATGCCGGCCTTGATGAGAAATGCGATGCCGAGCACGCCGGCGCCGGCCTGCATGAGCATGCGGCGATCGGCAGACATTTCCGGGATACGGACGGCGAGATCCGCCATGTTCAGCGTTCCCGCAGTGCCATAGATCAGGCTGACGCCGATAAGGAAGAGCAGTGCCGCCGCAAGGTTGACCGCAATGTAGTGCATGCCCGCCTTGACCCTGAGCGGCCCGGAGCCGTGCAGGAGCAGGCCATAGGACGCCGCCAGCATGACCTCGAAGAAGACGAAGAGGTTGAAGAGGTCTCCGGTCAGGAACGCGCCGTTGACCCCCATCAGCAGCAGCTGGAACATGGTGTGAAAATGCGCGCCGACCGCGTGCCAGCGCGCCAGCGAGAATATCAGCGCGGCGGCAGCGACGATGGATGTCAGCAGCAGCATGAGCGCCGAAAGCCCGTCGAGCACGAGCACGATGCCGAAAGGCGCGCTCCAGTTTCCGAGCAGATAGGCGCGCTCCTGCCCGGCCGATGCGCCTTCCGTGCGGAAGAGTGCGAGCGCGATGACCACCAGCAGGAGCGTGGCGGCCAGGCTCACGAGCGCCTTCAACGTTCGCGAGCGCTCGTCGATGAACAGAAGCAACGCGGCCGCGACCAGCGGAACGAGGATCGGCGCGATGATGAGATGATGCGACCAGCCCGTCATTTCCGATCGCTCCTTCCATCCACATGGTCCGTGCCGGTCAAGCCGCGCGAGGCCAGCAGAACGACCAGGAACAGGGCGGTGGTCGCAAAGCCGATGACGATCGCCGTCAACACCAGGGCCTGCGGCACGGGATCGGCCAGCGCGCGCGTCGCGGTGCCGTCACCAAGCAATGGCGGCACGTTCGTCTTCACGCCGCCCACTCCGAAGATGAAGAGATTGACCGCATAGGACAGAAGCGACAGCCCGATGATGACCTGATACGTGCGCGGCCGCAGGATCAGCCAGACACCACAGGCCGTCATCACACCGATCGCAATGGACAAGATGAGTTCCATCAATCCCCCTTTGCCTTGTCCGCTTCGAGCGCGCGCAGGCGGTTGATGCGGATCGACTGGTGCGCGAGGGCGACGAGGATCAGGACCGTGGAGCCGACCACGAGCAGGAAGACGCCGAGATCGAAGAGCAGCGCGCTGGCGGCCGGCACCTTGCCGATCAACGGCACGTCCAGATACTGGAAATGCGACGTAAGGAAGGGATAGCCAAAGAACCAGGCGCCGATGCCGGTTGCCGTTGCAACGAGAAGCCCGGCTCCCATCCAGCGCAGCGGCAGGATACGGATGCGATCCTCCGCCCAGCGCGTACCGCCGGCCAGATATTGCAGCAGGAAGCCGATCGAGAGCGTCAACCCGGCGGAGAAGCCGCCGCCCGGAGCATCGTGCCCGCGCATGAAGATATAGACCGAAAGCGCGATCACGAACGGGAACATCCACTGCATGATCACCGAGGGCACCAGCAGGTAGTCGCGCACGGTATCGCCGGCCGAACGCTCCGGCCGTTCCTCGTCGAAGCGGTTCTGGATCTGCTGCTGCTCCGGCATCTCCATGCTGTCCGGCGCAGGCCGGAAACGACGCAGCAGCGCATAGACCGTCAATGCGACGACGCCGAGAACGGCGATTTCGCCCAGGGTGTCGAAGCCGCGGAAATCGACCAGGATCACGTTGACGACGTTGCGGCCGCCACCTTTCGAATAGGCGTTCTCAAGGAAGTAATTCGCAATGGCATCCGGCACCGGCATGGTCATGACGGCATAGGAGATAAACATCATGCCGACGCCACAGACGACGGCGAGCGCAAGATCGCGAAAGCGGCGAAAGCGGGCGCGCAGGTCGACCGTATCGTCGATCCCCGCGTTTCGCTTGGGCAGCCAGCGCAATCCGAGCAGAATGAGAACCGTCGTGACGATCTCCACGAGAAGCTGGGTGATGGCAAGATCGGGTGCGGAGAGCCAGATGAACGTCATGCAGACGATGAGCCCGACCCCGCCGAGCATCACCAGCGCCGCGAGCCGGTGGTATTTGGCAAAGAAGGCGGTGCCGATCGCCAGGCAAATGCCGATCGCCCAGATCGCCGCGAAGACGGGATCTGCGCCTGAAAAGGCAAAATGCGGCGCTTCGAAGCCGGCCAGATAGAGCGGCAGCAGGCCGGCGGCAAAGCCGGTCACGACAACCCAGCGAAGCTGCGGCTGCAGCTTGCGCGTACCGATCCGCTTTTCCGCGATTCTCGCCCAATGCCAGGAGACCTCCACCAGCACCCGCTCGAAAATACGCTGCCCCTTCAGGCGGCGGAAAATGGGCGGGCCATCTTCGCATTGGCCCAGATAGTCCTTGAAAGCAAAGTAGAAAACCGTTCCGCCGACCAGTGCGATGATGCTCATGACGAGCGGCAGATTGAAGCCGTGCCAAAGCGAGAGGCTGTATTGCGGCGTATCGGCATGCAGAACGCTGACGACGGCTGCCTGCAGGAAGGGTGCGATCGAAAGAGCCGGAACGATGCCGACGACGAGGCACACCACGACCAGAAATTCGATCGGGAAACGCATCCAGCGCGGCGGCTCGTGCGGCTTGGCGATCGGCAGGTCCGTCGGAGCCGGCCCGAAGAAGACCGTCTGGATGAAGCGCAGGGAATAGGCGACGCTGAAGGCGCTCGCCAGCGTCGCCACATAGGGAAGCATGCGATCCAGAATGGAATCGGCATGAGTCTCGATGGCCTCGGCGAAGAACATCTCCTTCGACAGGAAGCCGTTGAGCAGCGGAACGCCGGCCATGGCGGCGCTCGCGACGATCGCAAGCGAGCCGGTGAAGGGCATATAGCGGAAAAGGCCGCTCAGGCGGCGCATGTCGCGGGTGCCTGTCTCGTGGTCGATGATGCCGGCCGCCATGAACAGCGACGCCTTGAAAGTCGCATGATTCAGCATGTGGAAGATGGCGGCGACCGTGGCCAGCGGACTGCCGAGGCTGAGCAAGGTGGTGATGAGACCGAGATGGCTGATGGTCGAATAAGCGAGCAGGCCCTTCAGGTCCTGCTGGAACATCGCGAAATAGGCGCCGAGCAGCAGCGTGATAATCCCCGCCGCGCCGACGATATAGAACCACTCGTTGGTGCCGGCGAGAACCGGCCAGAAGCGCGCCAGCAGAAAGACGCCCGCCTTTACCAGCGTCGCGGAATGCAGATAGGCGGAAACCGGCGTCGGCGCCGCCATGGCATTCGGAAGCCAGAAATGGAAGGGAAATTGCGCACTCTTCGTCAGCGCTCCCAGCAGGATCAGCACCAAAGCCGGCAAATACAGCGGATGGTTGCGGATGACGTCGCCCGAGGCCAGGATCTTGTCCAGATCGTAGCTGCCGACGATATGGCCGAGCAGGATCAATCCGATCAGCAGGCAGAATCCGCCGATCCCCGTGATTGTCAGCGCCATGCGGGCGCCGTCTCGCGCCGCCGCGGTATTGTGCCAATAGCTGATCAGCAGGAAGGAGAAGATGCTCGTCAGCTCCCAGAATATCGAGAGCAGGATGACATTGCCCGACAGCACGATGCCGAGCATCGCTCCCATGAAGGCCAGCAGGAAGGAAAAGAAACGCGGAACCGGGTCCTCTTCCGACATATAGTAGCGGGCATAGACGATGACGAGAAAGCCGATGGCTGTGATGACGAGCGAAAACAGCCAGGCGAAGCCATCCATCCTGAGGCTGAAATCGAGCCCCAGCTGCGGCAGCCACTCTATGCTGTAGCGGATCACGCCACCGTCCTTGACGGCGGGATAGAAGCTCGCTGAAATCAACAGCGCCAGAAACGTCACCGTGCCGGCGATCGAGGCCGGACCGCGCCGCGACTGCGTGCGCAACAGACATACGGAAAGAAGACTTCCGATAAACGGCAGAGCCAAAAGTGCTAGAATAAAAACAGGCTCGCTGGTTATCCCAAAACGTCGTTCCTTCGCTAGGCCGGATCTATGTCAGACTGCCACGGCGGCAAAACCCCTAGAAAACCGGCAAATTATGTCCTATATGATAGATATTGCCCAATATGGGCAGCTTTGAACCCTGCGTCAAGGTGAAATGCGATGATTTTGACACCAGCGCTCTGCCGAGCAGCCCGCGGCTTCCTTGATTGGACGCAGATGGACCTTGCCGACCGCTCGGGCGTGTCGCGCAGCACGATCCGCGACTATGAGGGCAATCGCCACAGCCTGCATCGGGCAACGGAAGCGCAACTTCGGCAAGCGCTCGAGACGGGAGGCATCGCCTTCTTCCGCATCGAGGGCCACGAGATCGGCATCTGTACCAAGGCTCTTCCCGCGGAGGCGCCTGCGCCGGCACATACGGAAAGCTGCGAAATCCTCTCCGCATCCGGTGAGCGGGGCCAAGCGACTTCTTCGAAAGCGCGACAATAGCATCGACCGTCGCCGCGCGCGCTGTCGGCCCGTCGACCCCAATGCCCTTCCGCTCGCGAGAAGGTGAACGGGCGAGCCCTCAAATCAGCCATATTCCGGCCGATCAAACCTGCGCGCCGCATCCCCCAGACGACCGGAGAAATAAAACATATGTCCGTCACCACCGAAGCCTCGGCAACCGTATCGACCACCCGATACCGGCCATCGCAACGGATCCTGCATTGGCTCATGGCGATCGTCATCATCTCGGCGCTCGTCATCGGCCTTTATTGCTCGTACCTCACGCCGGGCGTAGCGCTGCGCCGCGCCCTTCTCGACGTGCATAAATCGCTCGGCATGACGGCGCTCGTCCTCATCGCAATCCGGCTGCCGCTCAGGCTTTCGCTTGGCGAGCCTGCGTATCGGCGGCCGCTTGGCGGCCTCAACCATCATGCCGCCCGAGCTGCACATATCCTACTTTACGCGCTGATGATCCTGATGCCCCTTGCGGGCTACACCACCTCCGCCGCCGGCGGCCACGATCTGCCCTGGTTCGGCCTCTTCCAATGGCCCAACCTGCTGCCGCTCGACAAAGGGTTGGAGAGAACCGCCGCCGGCATCCATGAATACAGCGCCTATTGCCTGTATGCCGTCGTCAGCCTTCATATCCTGGCGGCCCTCTGGCACCATTTCTTCCGCAGGGACGAAGTGCTGCGCCGCATGCTGTAGCCGGCATGCGCAACACTGGAGCGATCTGTCTCGCAGACCGCTATCGCATGCCGAGCCGGGTCAAGATGAGGCGCGACTGTTCGCAGAGCGCCTCGTTCCTTCCGCCTCGATAGTAGCTCAAGGCGATGACGGCAGCATAAAGCGCCCAGCCCTCCGCGCGAAGCCAGTCGGCATCGCCGATACCACAGGCATGGCGAAAGGCAGCACGTGCCGAAGGATCTACCCAGGTCCACGGGGCGGCATAATCGGCGGCCGGATCGCCGACCGCGCAAAGGCCCTAGTCGAGAACCCCCGTCAGCCGGCCGTTTCGGGCGATGAGATTATCCGCCTTGAGATCGCCGTGCAGCCACACCGACGGCCCGCGGTGAACGGTGGCGCAGGCCCGCTTCCAAAGTCGGATCGCCGCATCGGCATCGATTTCGTCCGCAAGAATGTCGATGGCCGGAAGCGTGACCGACGACAGGGCGTCCAGCGCCACGCCGCGCCGATGGTTGCCTTCTCCCGCTGGCGGCGCTCCTTCCGTCTCCACGAGATGCAGGGCGTTCAGGAAGTTCGCCAGCGCAAGCGCTGCCGCAAGCGGATCGGCGATATTGCGCGGCGACGCAATATCGCCTTCCATCCAGTCGAAAATGCCGAAATCGCTTTTCCAGCCGAAATCGATAGTTCCGCGAAAACGCAATCGCGGCACGTCGAGCGGCAAATCTGCAAAACGAGGCAGCCAGTCAAGCTCCTTGGCTATCAGATCGGCCGCGGCCTCGCGGCGGGGAAGGCGCAGCAGCAGCTTGATACCCAATCGATAGATCGCGTTGTCTGTGCCCGAAGAGGCAAGGCGTTGAACGGGAAGATCGGCCCATTGCGGCGCTACCCGCGAGAGCAGGCTCCGAACCGCAGAATCTTCCAAAACGATATCATCAAGCATCGTCGAGCCGATCAGCCGTCTGTCGTTGCAGGAGGCGGACGATCTCCTCCGTCGGGCGCACATCGCCAAAGCTGCGATAGATATTATGCAACGCCGCATTATGGTCGTGGTCACGTCTTGCCGCGGTGGCGTCGGCCGCGAAGACCACTCGAAAGCCGGAGGCGAAAGCGTCCCTTGCCGACGACTCGCAGCATATGTTCGTCAGCGTACCGGCAATGATCACCGTGTCGATTCCCCGTTCCCGCAGCATGTGCGGCAAATCGCAGGAGCCCGGAAAGAAGGCGCTGTAGGCGAATTTTTCCAGAAGGAGGTCGCCCGGGGCCTGGCGAAGACCTGACCAGAGTCTCGCCGCGATCGCTCCCGATCCTCCCGATGTCCGGAACAGCTCTGCGATATCCGCGCCATAGAACTCCTCGGCCAAAGCGGGGTGAAGCTGCACGGAACCCGGCACCACCCAGGAGACAAGGCCATCGCCTGCCCGGACGGCATCGCCCAGCCGCTCGATATTCGCAACGATTCCCCGGCAGTAGCCGCTTTCCGCGACAAAGAACGGGATCATGTCGATGACGACCAATGCGGTCTGACGCGGTGTAATTCGCTCGAAAGCAAATCGCCGGCCTCGCCTTTGCTCCTGCCGCTCGTATTCGCGAGGTTCGATACGCCAATCATGCAATTTCGGCGCAGGGACTTCATGCTCCGTCGTTGTCGCAACCTCGTGATTCAAAGCCATCCCACCACCGTTGACGCTGAAGCCTGCGACTCTCGTTAGCGATGGTCGGATGGCTGCAACCAGCTGTCAATCCGCTGAGCAGACAGCCTTCTGCCCTTGCCATTGAAGCCGGTGGGTGTGGCCAGCTTGCGGATGATGCTGGAAGCCCATCGTCTCCCAGAATAAGGCCGCGCCGGCATCGTCCGTATTGACGGTCACGATTGTTCCAGCCGCGATCGACCGGCTCAGGAGCGTCATCGCCAGCTGACGACCGATGCCATGGCGCCGGTGGGATGGACGAATATAGAAGCGGCGCATGCGCATGGCGGACGTCATGCCGGGGTCGACCGTCAATCCGCCGATCCCGGCAAGATCGCCATTCACCCGGGCCGTCATAAGAGCTTCATGCACTCCGGTAAAACGCTGCTGGCCGCTTTGCCATTCGGCATACAACCTCTCGACAAACCGCTTGCCCTCGCAGGCGGCATCGTGGCGCAGTATTTCGAAATCGCACGGAAGATCGACGGCAAGCTCTTCGAATTGGAGATCCTGTCCGAACGGCATCCTCATTCTCCTCCGTTTCAAGCCGAAGAGCAAAGGCGTCAGTCGGCCGCCAAGTCAAGCTGAAGCTCGCCGATTTCTACCGCATGGCCGTCAGGGTCATAGAAGCGGAACACGCGCTGCCCCCATTCCTGTCTCTCGACGGGATGAATGAGGTCTACATGCGGTGCGATCGCCTCGAACGCTGCATCCACGTCCTCATGTTCGAAATAGAGAAGAATGTTTCCGCGGCCATATGGCTCAGATGTCTCATCGCTTTTCTTCCAGATCGTTCGCTCCAGCGATTTGCCGTCGTGAATCGCAAAGCCGGTGTCGAAGAGCACGAAGTTGCCGAAGTCGTGCACAATCCCGAGGCCAAGCAGCTCGCCGTAAAACGCCTTCGAGCGGGCAATGTCGGTCACGAAAGGAATGGGATTGACGAAGCGCATCACCAAAATCTCGTCCAATGGGGAGGATGAACCGGCAGGAAAGCAACCTTTAAACGACTTCGATACATCCCAGAATAGAGTGGGTATAAGTGGAGGCGATTCTTATCCTATCCCGCAATCGGAGGGCCGATCCATGGCAGAAACAGCACGAACCATGATTGTGATGGATTCGGCAGAATCCCGCTTTCAACTGCGGGCAGGTGCATTGATCCGCTCCGGCAGCCATATCCTCGTGCATCGCGTGGTTGGAGACAGATACTGGTCTCTGCCCGGTGGCCGGGTGGAGTTTCACGAGGCTGGCGCCGAAACGCTCGCCCGCGAAATCGAGGAGGAAATCGGCTGCAAGGCGACTATCGGCCCCCTGCGCTTCATCATCGAAAACTTCTTCGACCTTTCCGGCCGCCGCGTTCACGAAGTCGGCTTCTACTATGAGGCGGAGCTGTCGCAGCCTCTCCCGTTTCACGAAACGGAAATCGTGCATCGGGTAAGGGACGGCAATGCCGATCTCGAATTTCGCTGGGCACCCGCCACACAGGCCGGGCTCGACCGGTTTGAGCTGGTGCCGCCGACATTACGCGATCTGGTCGAGTCAGGCTCCGGGAACATTCAGCATCTGGTGCGCCGGGACGAAGCCTGAGCCCAGCATCACGGCCAATCCGCCCGATCCGCTCCTCTGCGATGTCGGCCAGCGCCGGTTCCACAGCCGGCTTGATGCACCCGGATCTGGCCCGCATCCACCATGCGGACCGTCCGGCATCGAAATGCTTGCCCATGAAGGCAGATACGCAATTCCGAACGGAAAACCGCTATGCGCTTTCCCTGGAATTACTTTAGTGCTGGCTGTCGGGAACGACGACACGCATGCCGTCGACGACGGCATTGGCAAGGACCTGACAGCTGAGGCGGCTGTTGGCGGTCGGCTCCATCACGAATTCGATCATCGCCGCTTCCTCTTCGGAGGGCGGCGGCAGGAGATCGAGATGGGGCTGCTCGATATAGCAATGACAGGTGCCGCAGGCCAGGGCGCCGCCGCATTGCGCCACGATGCCGTCGATACCGTTTCTGACGGCAACAGCCATCAGCGTCTCGCCGTCTTCCGCACGCACACGGGTCTCTCGACCGGCGGAATCGATAAACACGATTTCACACATTGTATTCATATTCTCCCTGCTTTGTCGGTTCGTCTCAAGCGGCATTGAGGCGGAGGTCGAGGCGCTTCGGACCGCGCACCGATAGCCCGCGCTTGTAGGCAGGGCTTTCCTCCAGCAGATCGATGGACCGGGTGCGCTGCAAGAGCGTCGAGAAAATGATCTCCATGTCCAGCCGAGCAAGGTGATTGCCAAGACAGAAATGCGCGCCGCCGCCGAATGCCAGATGGCGGTTGGGGGTGCGCTCGATATTGAACCGATCGGGCACCTCGAACTGCTCGGGATCGCGATTGGCGGCGCCGTAGAGCAGGCCGACCTTCGCGCCCCTCGGGAGATGCCTGCCGGCAATCGTCTTGTCTTCCGTCAGATAGCGATGGAAGAACGGCAGCGGCGATTCGAAGCGGAACATTTCCTGAATGGCGGTCGGCATCGCGGCCGGCGTCTCCCTGAGCTTTGCCAGGGCATTGGGATACTGCAAGAGAGCGTGCATCCCGCTGCCGAGTACATCGATCGTCGAGCCGTGTCCGGCCATCAGGATCAGCATGCAGGTGGAAACGAGCTCGTCCTCCGTCAGCTCGCCGGCGACATGCGCCTCGGTCAGCCGACAGAGAAGATCTTCGCGCGGACTGCGCACTCGATCGGCGATGAGCTCCTTGAGAAGTTCATAGAATTCGGTCGTCGCGCGTTCGGCGATCGCCTTGCGTTCGGCGCTGCGGTCGACGTCGAAATATTGCACGACCTCTTCGGACCATTTGCGCAACTGTCCCGCATATTCCGCCGGCACGCCCAGAACCGAGCCGATGATGTGGCCCGGAACCTGCGAGGCGAGATCCTCGACGAAATCGATAGTGCCGGCTTGAAGAAGACGGTCCAGCAGCCGGTCGACGAAATCCTGTATCATTCCGCGCTGGCGCGCGACGAGTGCGGGGGTAAATTCACGGAACACCTTGCGGCGAAGCCGGTCGTGGGTCTCGCCATCGGAATCGAGCAGGCTGAACTGCACGAAACGCGAATGGTTCGGCATATCGTGCCAGTTCTGGCGCACCTTCTGCTCCTCTATCTCCTCGGGGGAGAGGAAGAATTCGAGGGAACGCACGAGCGTCTTGTCGGCAGCCGCGGCAGCGACATCCTGATAGCGCGACAGGAGCCATACGTCGAAATGCTCGTAATAGACCGGGCCGGGGGCGGCGCGCAGCTCACGGTAGGAAGCATAGGGGTCATCCGCGAACGCTTGCGAGAGCGGGTCGAATACAGGGGTTGCCGTCGTCACGATCAGGACCTCGTCCATTGTGGTTCATCCCGGACAGAATAAATGACGAGACGGCAGAAAGACATGGATGCAAACCGCGGCTATATGGATAAAACTCTCATCCCCGAACAAGGCCGACTTGCCATGAACGATGAAGCAGCCCCGGACGATATCCCTGCTCTGGACGAAGTCTTCTTTCAAACGCCCGGCAGACTATCGCGTGCCCTGCCCTATGCGCTTCTGGCCGCCGGCCGTCGGACCTGCGCACCCCGCGAAATGCCGATCGCCCACCGCTTCAACCAGCATACCCTGATCTTCACTCTAAGCGGCAAAGGCGTGCTGGATGTCAACGGCCTATCGAGCTTTCTGCACGAAGGGACCATCGCCTGGCTGGATTCCTCGATGCTGTACTCGCATCGCTGCGACCCGCGTCACTCACACTGGTCCTATCTGTGGCTGGGCTTTATCGGCTATGGGCTCGACACTCTTTTCGACAACCTGGGCGTGATTGCAAATCCGGTCTTCGACATGACGAACCCGCGCGGTCCGCGCGCCTTGTTTGCGGAGATTCTCGACGAGGTGAAAGGCAACGCCTTCCTGGCCGACAGCCGCTGCTTTGCCTTGCTTGCCCAACTGATCTCCTCGCTGGTCTCGGAGCGCGCCGACGGCGGCGATATCGGCGACGCCGTTCAGCGCCTGCAGAGGGTCATGCAGGTGGTCCGCGCCGATCTGACACATCCCTGGACCGTACGGGAATTGGCCACCGCCGCCAATCTCAGCCAGGCGCAGTTGTTTCGCCGCTTTCGACAGCGGATGGGAACGACGCCGGTCGATTGGCTGCGCCACGAGCGCATAAATGCCGCAAAGCCGCTGCTGGTCGTCTCGGATGAGCAGGTCGGCAGGATCGCCGCCAGATGCGGCTATCCGGACCCCTTTCACTTTGCCCGCGACTTCAAGAAGCTGGTCGGCGTCACACCGAGCGAATTCAGGCGGCAGGGACGGAGCGTCAGGCCACGCGAATCCTGACGGATCGAACAGTCTGCTCGACATTGCAAGACGAAGAAGGCGCGTCTCGGATTGGCGCGGGCCACATGACACGATAAGACTCCGGCCTGCCTATGAAATCACAGGCGGCGCCGAGCGCGCCTCCACCGGAGATTGAAAAGTGATAACCGAACAAAGCGTCCTGCGCATTTCCATTATCGTGACGTTCGTTCTGGCGGCCGCCGGCATTGTCTTTGGACTTCTCTCCGGTTCCTACGCCATCGTGTTCGACGGCGTCTATGCGCTCACGGATGCGAGCATGACGATCGTTGCGCTGATCGTCTCCAACCTGATCATATCCTCCGCGACGAACAGCACGTCCGCCGGCAAGTTCGCCAAGCATTTCACCATGGGCTTCTGGCACCTCGAACCCATGGTGCTCGGTCTCAACGGCATTTTGCTGACGGGGGCAGCGATCTACGCCCTGATCAACGCGATCGGCAGCATCATGGCCGGTGGACGGCATCTTTCCTTCGATCAAGCCATTATCTATGCCGCGCTGACCATGCTCATTGCTCTCCTGATGGCTGCCTATGGCAGACGGGCGAACGACGAGCTCAGATCCAGCTTCATTGCTCTGGACGTCAAGGCCTGGATAATGACGGGAAGCCTCAGTGGCGCGCTGCTGCTTGCCTTCATCTTCGGCTTTCTCATTCAGGGCACAAGCCTGCAATGGATGTCGCCCTATGTCGATCCGGTCGCTCTCGCCCTGGTCTGCCTCGTCGTCATTCCCATGCCGATCGGAACGATCAAGCAGGCATTCGCCGACATCCTCCTCGTGACGCCTTCGGACCTGCGAGACCATGTCGACCGCGTGGCGACCGACATCGTTCGGCGTTACGATTTCGAATCCTACCGCTCCTATGTCGCGCGCGTCGGCCGCGGCAAACAGATCGAGCTTTATTTCATCGTACCGCCAAACGGGCCGGCGAAGAGACTGGAGGAATGGGATCACATCCGCGACGAGATCGGCGAGGCAATCGGCGACGAAGGCCCGGACCGTTGGCTTACGATCGCTTTCACGACCGATCCCGAATGGGCCGATTGAACGGCTGCGCAAGCAGGCCCCTATACCCTCCAGTCCTTGAACACCTCGGCGAGGAAATCGACAAAGCTGCGCACCTTGCGATCCGAGGTCGCCCGCCTCGGAAAGAGCGCGTTGAGCTCGATGTCATCGGCGCGCTGCCATTGCGGAAGAACGGCTTCGAGCTCGCCGCGCGCAAAGTGCTGCGAGGCAAGCTGAGGCGATATCAAGGCTATGCCGGCTCCGGCAACGGCCTGCCGAATGATGGTCGTCGCCTCATTGGACATCAGGATCGGCTTGACGACGACCTCGGTTACGTTGCTGGCTTCATCGAGCAACCGCACCGTCGCCAGAGAAGTCCCGGCACCCATGATCATGATGGCGTGCTCCCTCAGATCCTGCGGACGCTCCGGACGGCCAAACCTGTCGAGATAGGCTGGGCTTGCGGCAAGATGGGCGCGGGACCTTCCAAGCAAGCGCGCGGAATAGCCGGAATCGGCAAGCGGCCCCGTTCGCAACGCGACGTCGAAGCCATGCTCGATCAGATCGAGGGGGTAGTTGTCATAGGTGAGAGCAAGCTGCACCTTCCGGTAATGCTGGCGAAACTCGCCGAGCCTGGGTTCGACCACGCTCAGGCCGAGCGTATAAGGCATGAGGACGCGCAGCATCCCCTGCGGTTCGATGCGCACCGCGCGGGCGGTCTGGTCCGCCTCCTGCAATATCTCTTCGGCGCGGATGCAACGCTCATAATAGTCGCGCCCGGCATCCGTGACCCATACGCGCCGCGTCGTGCGATAAAGCAATTGAACGCCGAGATCGTCCTCGAGCTGCTTCACGCGCCGGCTCGCGCTGGTCAAAGGCAGCCGCAGCTGCGCGGCGGCGGCCGTGAAGCTGCCGCGCTCCACGACCCGCAGAAAAATCCGAATGCTCTCGAGGTCCGTGATCATGCTTTACCTTTCGAAAGGATCATGTTCGCCGGCCCGGCGCGGCCTTCGCGGGCGATCGCTTCAGATAATACCATTTTCAGCAATAATATGTCCTGAAATTACGATATTATCTTTACCGGCCGACACCGTTATGGCTCCGGCCATGACAGCGGCATTTTTCAATTCGTCGAAGTTCCTGACCCCCTTGGCCCGCGGCATCGCGCTTCCGGGATGGTTGACGTGGCCGGCGGTCGGTTTCGCGCTGCGAACGACGGCGGCGTCGCTGGTGGCGCTCTACATCGCCTTCCTGCTCAATCTCGACGATCCGAAATGGGCGCCGATGACCGTCTGGATCGTGGCGCAATCCAGCCGCGGCATGAGCCTTTCCAAAGGCCAGTACAGAATCCTGGGCACGGTCATCGGAGCTGTCGCCGCGGTGACGATGGTCGCGCTATTCGCACAGGTGCCGGAACTGTTCATTCTATCGCTCGGCCTGTGGCTGGGGTTGTGCACGGCGCTTGCCACGGGCTTGCGCAACTTCCGCTCCTACGGCGCGGTGCTTGCCGGGTATACGGCAGCAATCATTGCCTTCGATTCCATCAGCTCGCCGCTGGAGGTCTTCGACATTGCGATCGCCCGCGTGATCTACATCGGTCTCGGGATCATGACGGAAGCGGTCTTCACCACCATTTTCGCCCCCGGAACTCCGCTGCTGGACATCCGCAACCGCCTGGCGACATATCTCGGTCAGGTCGCCGATCTCTGCGCCCGCGCTTTGCGCGGCCAGGCCAATACGTCTGGCTTCCAGCGGCTGCTGACGGGAGCGCTCGAACTGGATGTCGCCGCGGAATATGCGGCGGCCAGCTCCAGCTCCGTGCGCAGCCGCTTCGGCCATTTGCGCGGCGCGGCAGTGGCGATGTTCACGCAGATGGCCATTGCGCAGTCCCTCCGCGAGCATCTCGCGGCACGACCGGATCTCGACGACCCCCTTGTCGGAAAAACGGCGAGCCTGCTGGATGCTATCGGCTCCGGCGCAGAGGTCCGTCCGGACGCGGTTGCCGCATTGCGATCCGAGGTCCGGGCCGCGCTGTCCGAAACGCCCGTCAGCACCGGCCATGCGATTTCGCCACGGCTGGCTATTCTCGATCATCTCGACAGGCTGCTCGAAGCCGCGCATGGCGCGCTCATCCGCCAAACGCTGTTTTCGGACGAGAAGGCGCCGCCCTCAAGGCTAAAGCTCTCTTTTCATGTCGATCATCTCCTTGCCCTTCACAACGGCATTCGCACATTCGTCGCCATCGTCATCGGATCGTGGTTCTGGATCGCGACGGCCTGGCCTTCCGGCCCCAGCTTCATCGTCATCCTGGGTGTCATCTGCGCCCTGTTCGCAACCCGGCCCAATCCGGTGGTCGGCGGGATGGGCTTCCTGAAAGGCGGTATGGTCGCGGTGCTTGCGGCCGCGATTTGCAATTTCGCCATCCTGCCGATGCTGTCGGACTTTACCGAACTGGCCGTTCTCATCGGCGTCATCATGTTTGCGACGGGCCTTGCCATGCGCAATGCCGGCACCGCCGCCCTGGCGACGAGCTTTGCCTTCCTGTTCCTGGATCTGGTCAGCCCGGACAATACCAGCCGCGCCGATGCGGCATCCTTTCTCAACGGCGCTCTGGCGCTGCTGCTTGGCGTCGGCGCAGGCGTCCTGGTCTTCACGCTTCTGTTTCCACCCAATCTGCCGGCAAAAAGGCAACGCCTACAGCGCGCTACGCGCCATGACCTCGCGGATATCGGCCAGACGCCTGCGCGCTGGACGAGAGACCATTGGCTCAGCAGGACGGTCGATCGCCTGGGCGGCCAGGCCGCAACGAACGCGGGCGTCTCGGAAAAGCAGGCTGAAGAGGACCTGCGCGGAATGCTCGCCGCCCTTACGATCGGCGAGGCGGCAATTACATTATCCGAGCTGGCACGCGAGCACCCTCGCCTCTCCAAACCGTTGAATGCCGTCCTGCGCCGGCTCGGCCGCAGCGATCCGCTGCGCCTGGCCACGGTTTCTCGCAACGCCGGCAACCATCTTGCCTATTGGATCAATGAGCCCGACGCACCGGCACGCCATATCCTCATCCGCGCCGCGACGCAGCTGGACGCCGTGGCCTCGGCCGCTGCGAACCATGCCGGTTATCTCAGGGGAAAGCGGGCCGCCTGAAGAGAATCATGCACTCTCTGTGTCAACGGCCGGACGAGGGCCGGCTGGCACACGCTTGCGCCGTACAGAACCGAGCACGATCTTCTGGACGCGGCTCGTCAGCGGCTTTTCGACGCCCCTGAACAGCGCCAGGGCAAATATGGCGGCGCCAAGCGTCGCGCATACAACGAACATGCCAAGAGGAAGACTGCCGCCGATCGTTTTCGCCCAGACGGCACGCATCGGCCGCAAGACGAAGGGATGGGAGAGATAGAGGCTATAAGAGGCGTCCCCCAAGGCCACGGCCCAAAGGACGATCCTCTTTTGGGGCAGGACGGGACCGATTGCAGCTGCCAGAACGAATAGTGCCGCGGGCATGCCGCTTCGCAGGAATTGCGGCAAGGCCGCATCGTTCCACGGCGTGGAAATGCGCACGAATCCCAGCAGGCCGATAGCCGTCAGCCCAAGCGCCGTCGCGCCGCCCATCCTGACGCCGCTGCGAAAGATCAAGGCGACATGAACGCCGAACAGAAACTCCAGAATGATCGGGTTCGTCCAGAAGGCGATCTGGACCCGGCCGGAATCGACGAGATTTCCGAGCAGCGCCATCCCGATCATGAGCACCGACAGCCAGATGATACCCGCCCTTATCGGCAACAGGAGCGCGGCTGCGAAGAACACGTAGAACAGCATTTCGTAGTTCAGCGTCCAGCCCAGCGCCAGCACCGGCCTGATCTCGTCCACACCGCGCCCGGACGGAATGAAGAAGTAGGACGCCAGAACATGCGAAAAGGAGCCGATGGGAACCGCAAGCAGTGACGGAGCCACGAGCGCACCCAGCAACATGACGCTCGTCAGCAGCCAATAAAGCGGGATCACACGCGCGCACCGCCGCAGGAAGAAGCGCAGCGGAGCGCCGCCCTTGCCGAATTCCGACGCCGCCGTATGGGTCATGATGAAGCCGGAAAGAACGAAGAATATGTCGACGCCGAAGCCGAGATTCCATGCGGAGCCATCGACCGCCGCGCGGCCCGTTACGCTGGCCAGTGCCTCGTTCTCGTGCAAGGCATGGGCGACGACGACGGACAATGCCGCAAGCGCGCGCAGCACCTGAAGGTTCAGGAGCAGGCGCGATGAATTGCCGGCATCCGTGCCCGCATTCCGGCCCTCGACCATGTCCCTGTAAAACCGCACCAGAAATCCCAGCAGAATTTTTCTTGGATCTCCATCTGGTATATCGAACGGTATAACAACTCGTCGCCGCGCGCATAAATCGCTCGCGCTGCTTTAAATCATAGTTAGTCTTGAGTTAAGCTTGCCGATGCCAAACGCTCGCCAGGATGCCGGCGCGTCATTCCGTCTCCGCAGGGAGCGCAACGCACCGGACCAATCCGTCAGCCCGCGTCGCCGCGCGCAAGCACATCCAGAAGCTGGCTGGTATTGTCGATCGAGAACTGAACGCGCTCGCCCGGCCACACCGACTCGGAATAGGAGATCGGGGTGCCTTTGAGATCGACGTCCACCTTTTTCAGCGCCACCACCGGCTGGGACATGGACTGGCTAAGCTGCTTCGCTTCCTCGCTCGTCGGCAGGCGGACGACGATGTCGGTGCGCAGGCGGATATAGTCGGGTATGCCGTATTCGGCCAGAATGACGGTCACGCTTCGCCCACTGCGCCGCGCCTCGTCGAAGCCCGGAAAACGACGCACGGGATAATAGGCGTGCGAATAGTTGATCGGCTCCTCGTCGGCGAAACCGCGCCTGACGATATGATAGACGGGTTCGCCATGCGGAAGCCGCAACGCTTCCGCGATCGCCTCGGACGCCGGAACCACCTCTTCATGGATGGCCTGTCCGAGCGGCTCCCTGCCCTGATCGAGAAGATTCTGGGAAAAGCGCGTGCGCTCAGACAAACGGTAGTCGAGACGGCTGTCCCGGACAAAGGTTCCGCGCCCCTGCTCGACCAGCACGAGACCGCGGCTCTCAAGGCGGGAGATGGCACGCCGGATGGTGTGGCGCCCGACGCCGAAACGCTCCATCAGATCGGTTTCCGTCGGAAGCTGTGCCTTGGGCGAGAGACGGCCGGTCAGAATATCCTCGGCAATATCGCTCTCGACCTGCTGCCATTGCCCGTGCGGCGACTTTTTCTCCATGCCTGCCTTCCGAATTCACCATGTCATTCGAATGTCATATATCGGCTACAGCATCGCTTTTCAATCTCCGAACAAGGATCGAGATCCAACAAACAGCAATAAAAGTCAATTTCATCCGCGTGTTCTGAAATTTGTCCGCCTTCCTCTTCACATGGATGTCACTTGTCGTCGTTAGATAAATATCCGGATGTTTTATTATTCATTCGGATAATGAGGATGAGATGGTAGGGTTTAATCGTCGTCAATTTATCGCGGGCACGACCGCAGTCATCGGCACATCGATCGCCATGGCCGGCAAGGCCCGGTCCGCCGATGCGGCCATCGAGATTTCAAGCACCTGGGGCGCCGACAAGCCGTTCCAGAAGGTTGTGGATGCCTTCAACGCCAGGCAGCTCGGCGTGACGGTGACAAACCGTTTCGACGGCGATTATGAAGCCGTGACCGCCAAGGCAGTCGCCAGCATCGCCGCAGGCCGCCCGCCGGCCATGATGGTCACCGGCTGGAAGTTCGGCTATTTCGCCAAGCGCACGCTCGGCGCCCGCGACCTGCGCGAGATCAATTCCGCAAAGGCCGAAGCAATCCTTGCCAACTTCCGCCCGTCCGTATTGCCGCTGGTCACCATCGATGGCGCGGTCATCGGTCTTCCCTGGGCCATGTCGACGCCGATCACCTATATCAACAGCGAGATCTGGAAAGCGGCCGGCCTCGATCCCAACCTGCCCGAAACGCCGGACACCAAATGGCTTTATGAGAGCGCACGCAAGCTCGATACCGCCTTGAAGGGCAAACACCCAACCTACCGCTCGCCAATCTCGCTCTCCAACAACGAATGGACGAGCCAATCCTTCATCCAGAATGCCGGCGGCTTCATCATCGATCCCGATGGCAAGCTGGCGCTCAACAGCCCCGAAGCCATCGCCGGCATGAGCGAATATTGCGCCCCCGCGCATGAGGGCCTGTGGCTGCCGGTCAGCGACAAGGAACAGACGGCGGCCTTCCAGTCCGGCGCGCTCGCGATCTGCACGACCAGCTCGACGGCCGCCGTTACCTTCCCGTTCGGTGCGGCCAAAGCCGTCACGACCAAGTTCCCGGGCATGCCGGGGCATGCGCGCAAGATGAACAGCGGCGGCAACTTCCTCGCCGTCTACACCCGCAACAAGGAACAGGCGGAAGCTTCGCTTGCCTTCTTAGAATTCTGCGCCTCGAAAGAAGGCCAGGCGCTCTGGTCGGAAACCGGCTATCTCAATACGTCGGTGCACGACATTCCGCTGATCAACGAATTCATGAAGCCGGCCGCCGCACAGCTTTCCGACGGCCTGACCGCCGAGACGATCTGGCCGGGCAAGCGTGGCCTCGAAGGCCAGACCGTATGGCGCAAGTGGGTTTCGCGCATGCTGCTCAAGGAAACGACCGTTGCCGATGGCATCAAGGGCGCGCACGACGAACTGGCAGGACTGATCCAGGCATAGGCTCCGCATCATGCCATTCCGTTTCAGATCACTGGCCCCATACCTGTTCGTGGGGCCGGCCGTTCTTTCCGTTGCGATATTCCTCTACGGCCCGCTGATCGCATCGATGCTGCTGTCGGTGGTCGACTGGAACCTGCTGTCGGCAGACATTCGCTTCGCCGGCGTCGACAACTACGCATCCATTTTCGACAATCCCGATTTCCGCATGGCCGCGTGGAACACGCTGCTTTACTGCGCCGTGCTCATCCCGGCCGAGATCGTCATCCCGTTGATCTTTGCCGTCATGCTGCATTCGGTGCGCAAAAATCCTCTACAGGGGCTTTATCGCGGCAGCCTGTTCCTGCCGACGATCGTGGCCTATTCGGTCGCGGGCGTTGCCTGGTCGTGGCTGTTCAACCCCGTCAACGGTCTGTTCAACGAAATCCTCGGCCATTTCGGTTTTCCGCCGTCGCGCTGGCACACGGACCCCAACCTTGCGCTCCTCTGCGTCAGCCTCGTGACCTTCTGGAAGACTTTCGGCCTCAACATGCTCCTATGGCTGGCAGCGCTGGCAAACCTGCCGCATCAACTGCGCGAGGCATCGCAACTCGACGGCGCCAGCGCGGCGCGGCATTTCTTCAACGTCAGCCTGCCGTTGATGACGCCGACCGCCTTCTTCATCAGCGTCACGACCTTCTTCCATATCCTGGACGATATCGTCGGCATCATCGACGTGCTCACCCATGGCGGGCCCGCGGGCAGAAGCTCGAGCCTGCTGTATTTCCTGTGGCAACAGGGCCTGCTGTTCTTTCAGTTCGGGCCGGCCAGCGCCGTCGCCGTCATCATCATCGTTCTCGTGCTTGCCATTACATGGCTGCAGTTCCGTGTCAGCGAAAAGCGGGTTCACTACAGATGAGCGATATTGGCCATAGGCTTCACAGGTTGCTGCTTCATGTCGTGCTTCTGGCAATCTGCATCGTCACCGTGTTTCCGCTGGTCTGGATGGTGTCGGCCGCCTTCACCCCCAATGACATGATCATGGCGAAGGCCCTGCGCTTCTGGCCGGAAAACCCGACGCTGTCGAATTTCACCGCCGCCGCAAGCCGCCATCCTATCTGGATGTGGCTATGGAACTCCATGCTCACCTCCACCCTCATCACGGTCGGAAAGCTCGTTCTTTCCGTACCCGCGGGTTTTGCCTTCGGGCGGCTGGAGTTTAAAGGGAAACAGGCACTGTTCTGGTTCGTCATCGCCACCATGTCCTTTCCGAACGTGCTGGCGATCATCCCGACCTATATCGCCGTGGTGAAGCTGCAGGCCTTCAACACCTACGGCGCGATGATCATCCCGTCGATCCCCTATATCGGCTTCTATGTCTTCTACATGCGGCAGGCGTTCCGGTCACTGCCGGCCTCGATATTCGAAGCGGCCCGCATCGATGGAAGCGGCCTCTGGCGGCAATTCATCGAGATCGGCGTTCCGAACGTCATTCCGGCGATATCGGCGCTTTCTGTCATTTCCTTCATGGGTGCCTGGAATATCTATCTGTGGGGCCAGCTCGTGCTCGATGACGCGTTCAAGAAAACGCTGACGACCGGCATCGCCTCCTTTGCCGATCTCGAAGGCGCCGATCGCGCCTGGGGGCCGCTCATGGCCACGAGTTTACTGTCGATCGTGCCCGTTCTTCTGATATTCCTGCTGGCGCAGCGTTTCATCGTAGATGCGCTCGCACCCGGCATTGACGACAGATAGGCAAAGCATGCCCCGTGTAATTGTAATCGGATCGGTCAATCACGACCGCATATGGCAACTGGACGCACCGCTGGTTTCGGGCGGACGGATACAATTTTCGTCCCGCACGACCCGGCTCGGCGGCGGCGCCTTTTATACCGGGCGGCAGCTGCTGGAATTGGGAGCCGATGTCGCCATCGTCTCGCGGCTGATGCAGGACGAGCAGGGAGAGGCAGCGCTTCAATCGCTCAGAGCATCCGGTTTCGACACCGGCTACATAACGATGACGCCGGGAGAGACGGCGCCTCTGGAAATACTCCTCGAGCCGAGCGGGGAGCGGACGATCATGGCGCCAGCGGGACGCTCCAGACCGCTTGTGGCCGCCGGAAAGCTGTCGGGCGCCGGCGTCTATATCAACGCGCTCGCCCTCGACAAGGACCTTGTCGAACAGATCGACGGTCAACCCCTGGTCGTCTCGCAATTTCCGCTGCGGCCGGCAACGCCGCGTCCGGCCGACTATGTCATCTCCTCCCGCGACGACGTTCCCGATGATGTCGCGCTTGCCTGGCAGCGCGCCGGTGAAATTGCCGGTTCTCGGCTGAAGATGCTCGTGCTGACCGATGGCACGCGCCCGATCACGCTGTTCGACGGCTCCGCGACCAGCGAGGTCGAACCGGCGGCCAGGGTCGACACGGCAAACACGATCGGCGCCGGCGACCGGTTCGCGGGCTCTTTTCTGTTTGCCCTGCTGGACGGGCAGCCACCCGCCGCAGCGGCGCGCGAGGCAAGCCGGATCACGGCAGAATGGCTGCGCCGGCGCGGCGACTGAAGAGCCGGCGCCGCTTCAGAAATCTCTTTAGGCAAGCCAAAACGTCGTGGACAATTCATTCGAATGATTATACTAATCATTCGAATAATTCAGGCGAATCCTCGCCGATCCCAGACGAACCCTAAGGCCTAAGGAAAAGATGATGACTGAGGAGAAGACCGGTAGTCCGGTCAGCGCATCCTACGATCATGCGCAGGCGCTGGAAATTCTCGCTGCCGCCCGTCCGGCAAACATAAAGGCATCCGCCGAAAAGGTGCTCGACACGCTCGGCGAGGTCGACGTTATCGTGAACCGTACCGGCCTCGCGATGCTGCCGCTCGTCGATACCGTTCGCAGCACCGCCTTTCATCTGGGCGAGGTCCTGGTGTCGGAAGCGCATATCCGCGTGCCGGATCGCGCCGTGGAAGGCTACGGCGCGGTGGTCGGCCGGGATCTCGAACATGCCATGGCGATGGCTGTCATCGACGCGGCGATCGCAGCCGGCCATCAGGCCGATCTCATTCTCGAACTCCTGAACGCCGAACGGCTTCACCAGCAAGAGGAAGACCGGCAGCTGCTGCAAAAGGTGGAAGCGACCCGCGTGCAGATGGAGACATTCTGACCATGGCGCACAATCTCCTGCCCACCCTGGACGACACCCGCACGAACGCCACCTTCGACGAGCTCCTATGGGCGCTGAGCCGCCCCGGCCAGTTGCGCGAGCTGCCAGCCGAAGGCTTCTGGCCAATTGCCGAAAGCCTGCTCGATCGCGAATGCAGCTTCCATGTGACGAACGATCCCTCGCTGGATCAGAGGACGATCGCAACCGGAGCAAGACGGATGCCGCTTGCCCATGCGGGTTACGTCTTTTCCTCCATCGACTCCGCCGAGAAAGTCGAAGCCTTGTCGGCATTGCAGATCGGCAGCCTCCTCTATCCGGACGATGCCGCGACCCTGTTTGCTCCCGCGCGTTTCGGCTCCGGGCAACGGCTGCGTCTTTCCGGCCCCGGCATCAAGGACAGCCTCACGATCGAAATCGGCGGCGTCGATCCCGGCTTCTGGCAGATGCGCGCAAAAGCGATCCGCTACCCGCTTGGCTGGGATCTCTATCTCGTCGACGGCAAGCGCCTGCTCGGCATTCCCCGTTCCACGAAAATCGAGGTGCTCTGATGGCTTATGTAGCAACCCGTGGCGGCGAATATGCCATCGAACAGGCGGAGCGGCTGTTCCGCGCCGATCTCGGCCCGATCACGCGCGAGCGCGTCGAGGCCGTCCGGACCGGCCTCCCCTATCTCGTCGACCGGCTGATGGGCGAGGCATCGCTCTACGAGCCGGATCTCGCAGCCCTGGCGCTCGCCCAGGCCGGCGGCGATCTCTATGAGGCGATCCTACTGCTGCGCGCCTACCGCACGACCCAGCCGCGTATTGCCGTCGCTGAGCCTGTGGAACAGCCGGATCTCTTCACCGTTCGCCGCATCTCGGCCGCCTTCAAGGATATTCCGGGTGGCCAGATACTGGGGCCGACACTGGATTACTCCCATCGTCTGCTTCAGGTTGAGGTGCTGCAGGGCGAAGACTACGTGCCGGAAGCGGTGATCCCGGCCGCCGAACCGGCGCCGGCGACCCAACCGTCGCTCACCAGCTGGCAGAAGGCGCAGGGGCTTATTCCGGACCATCCGGTCGAAACGGTCGCACCGGAGGAAATCCCCGACCTGACGCGCGAGCCGCTGCTCTTTCCGGCCGCACGCGCCCACAAGCTTCAGAGCTTGGCCCGCGCCGACACCGGTGGCACGCTGGCGCTCGGCTATGCGACGATGCGCGGCTACAGCGCCGTGCATCCGACGGTCAACGAGCTGCGCCTGGCCTACGCCCCGGTCCGCCTGCGTCATCCCTCCGGCACGATCTTCAGCGCCGGTCGCGTCCGCGTCAGCCAGACCGAAGTCATCTCCAAGGCCAGGGAACTGCAACTGGGCTTCTCGGCGACCTTCGGCTGGAACGAGGTGAAGGTGATCGCGGCGGCAACGCTCGATCTCGCCTCCAGCCAGCCCAATCCGCACCCGGCCGCCAATGAGGAATTCGTTCTCTATCACACCGAGCCGGTCGAAAGCTCCGGCTTCTGCATCCACTTCAAGCTTCCGCACTATGTCACGTTCCAGTCGACTCTCGATGCTCTGCGCCGCGTCAAGACGGACAAGGACGCCGCCGCCGCAAAGCCGGCCGAAGCCGAAAAGCTTGCCTCGCACCAGCAGGAGGTCGCGCTATGAAACTTCAGGAATTGACCAAGCCCTGGATGGCCTTCAACTACGGTTTTCTCGATGAATCCGCCAAGCGGGAAATGCGCCGCCGCATTCTGAAGGCGGTCGCCGTTCCCGGCTATCAGGTGCCCTATGCCAGCCGCGAGGTGCCGATCGCGCGCGGCTGGGGAACCGGCGGTCTGCAGGTCACGCTGACACTGCTCAAGCCTACCTCCGTCGTGAAGGTCATCGACCAGGGGTCCGACGACTCGGTCAATGCCAGCAGCATCCGCAAATTCGTGGCGCGGGTCGGCGGGGCGGTGGAAACGGAAGACACGATGGCCGCGACCATCATCCAGTCCCGCCACCGCATTCCCGAGGAAAAACTGCGCGAGGACCAGATCCTGGTGCTGCAGGTGCCGAACCCCGAGCCATTGCGACCCGTCCAGCCTGACATGTCGGTCGCACGCGAAATGCATGGCGATGCCGATTACGGGCAGCTCTGGCTCGTGCTCTACGAACAGCTCGTCAAATCGGGACGGATCATGCAGGGTTCGAGCTATCCGAGCATGGTCAACGGCCGGCATGTGATGACGCCGTCACCCATTCCGCGCTGGGACGTGCCGAAGCTCCATCAGGCCGATCACCTGACGATCCTGTCGGCCGGACGCGAGAAGCGCATCTTCGCCGTGCCGCCCTATACGCGCGTCGAACCGCTCGTCTTCGACGATGTGCCTTACCGCGTCGAGGATCATCAGGACAAGACCTGCTACCGCAGCAGCGTCACCGGCTATTTCATGAACGAACTTCCGCAGGAGGACGGCTCCTCGCAATACGAACTGTCCGACAGCCATTTCGGCGTGAAGCACATCCGCAAGGCTGAGGCCGAAACGGTCGAGATCGGCGAAACCTGGTACAAGAATGGAAGGATGGATTGATGGCCGCGCTTGACCCCACTCAATCGGCGGAGCTGACCCGCCAGCCGCCGCGGCTGATGATGGCCGAGCCGATCCTGACCATGCGCGGCATCGCGCGCAACTACGGCGACGTCACTGCCCTTGGCGGCGTCGACGTGACCGTCTATCCGGGCGAGGTGCTCGGCATCGTCGGCGAATCCGGCTCCGGCAAGTCGACGCTGCTGAGAATGATGAACCTTGAGGATACGCCGGATACCGGCACCTACAATCTCGCCCTTCCCGGTCATGAGGGCCGCAACCTTTTCACACTCGACCGCTTCGAGCGGCGGATGCTGAGGGCGCATCATATCGGCATCGTCTATCAGAACCCGCATCTCGGGCTGCTGATGAACCATACCAGCAGCGGCAATGTCGCCGAACGGCTGCTGATTGCCGGCAACCGCAATTTCGCCGAGTTGCGCGAAAGGGCACGCCAATCGCTCGACGCTTCGGAATTTCCGATCGAGCGCATGGACGCCCGGCCGAACGAGCTTTCGGGCGGCATGCAGCAGCGCGTGCAGCTTGCCAAGGCGATCGCGCTGGAGCCCGCCGTGCTGCTTCTCGACGAGCCGACGACCGGCCTCGACGTCAGCGTTCAGGCGCTGGTCCTCGATACGTTGAAGCGGCTGCAGCGTGAGCGTTCCATCACCATGGTTCTGGTCTCGCATGATCTCGGCGTCATCCGCACGATGGCGGACCGGGTTATGGTCATGCGGCGCGGCAAGGTCGTGGAGCAGGGTCTTGCCGACCAGATCTTCCAGGATCCGCAGCACGCCTACACGCAGCAGCTCGTTCACGCCAAGCTTTGAAGGAAACAAGAAGAAATGAATATTCAGGTTTCCACCCAGCGGAACGCGACCCCGGTGTTGCGCGTGCAAGGCCTTTCGAAACAATTCGAAATGCATCACCTCAGGCGCACGCTGTTCGCCTTCGAGAATATCGATTTCGAATTGAACGCAGGTGAGTTCATCCTGCTTAAGGGCGAGAACGGTGCGGGCAAATCGACGCTGCTGCGTACGCTCTACCGCTCCTACCTGCCGCGCGCCGGCCACGTTTACTATCATACCCGGGAAGGCGTTATCGATCTGGCGACAGCCGCGGACGTCGATATCGCCGTTCTGCGCCGCCGCGAAATCGGCTTCGTCACGCAGTTCCTCAATGCGCGCCCGCGCGTTGCCGCCGAAGAGATCGTCGCCGAGCCGCTAAGGCTTGCCGGCAGGTCGCATTCCGAAGCCCTGACGGAAGCCCGGCGCTGGCTCGATGCCTTCGGCGTCAAGAGGCAGCTCTGGTCGGCCTATCCCTCGACATTCTCCGGGGGCGAACAGCAGAAGGTCAATCTGGCCCGCGCCCTCATTCTGCCGCAGCGCCTTCTGCTGCTCGATGAGCCGACGGCCTCGCTGGATCATGCAGCCCGCAAGGCGCTGGTCGAGAGATTGGCGCAACTCAAGACCTCCGGCGTTGCAATGATCGGTGTCTTTCACCACCCCGAAGATGTAAGGGCATTGATCGACCGGGAACTTCATCTCGAAGCCATCAAGATCGAGGACGAGCAGGACGATGTGGCTGAGTAATTTCGAAATTGTATTGCAGGACCGCGTGATCGAACGTGGTGCCGTCAGAATTGAGGATGGGTTGATCGCCGATATCAGCGAGCGGCCCGTCGAAGGAGCGGAGATAGACGGTCACGGTCGGCTTATGCTGCCCGGTTTCGTCGACATGCATGGCGACATGATCGAAAAATGCGTGGAGCCGCGCGTCAATGTCCGCATGCCGCTCGAACTCGGTGTCTACGACCTCGACAAGATGCTTGCCGCCAACGGCGTGACGACAGCCTACGCGGCAGTCGCCTTCACGCCTGCAACCTATGGCCATGTCCGGTCCATCGAGCATACCCACGCAATGATCGAAAAGCTTGCGTCGATGCGGGACGAGCTTTTGATCGACCATCGCGTCCATGGCCGCTTCGAAGTGACGTTCCTGCCGGCCGTGAAGGAAGCAAGAACCCTGATCGATGCCGGCGCGCTTCACCTGATCTCGCTGATGGATCACACGCCGGGCCAAGGGCAATATCGCGATATAGAGCTGCACATCGCCAACACGGCGAAGGTAAAGAAGATCAGCGAGACTCAGGCGGCGGAGATGGTCAAGCAGCGCATGGCCGCCCGCTCCGAGCATGGCGACAGCATGGACATCATCAAAGGTCTGTCCGAACTCGCGCGCGAGCACGGCGTCGTGCTCGCGTCCCATGACGACGACACTGTCGAGAAAGCCGCACTTCTGCACGGCCTCGGCGCGGCCATCAGCGAGTTTCCGATCAATATCGCAACGGCGGCCGAAGCAAGGCGGCTGGGATTGGCAACGGCGATGGGCGCCCCGAACGCGCTGCGCGGCCTTTCCTATTCCGGCAATCTTTCCGCGCGGGAAGCCTACGAGGCCGGCGTGCTCGATATTCTTGCGAGCGATTACCATCCATCGGCCATTCTTCCGGCTGTCATCGCACTTGCGGAGATCGGCACCGGCGGTCTTGCCGCCTCAACGGCACTGGCAAGCGCCAATCCCGCAAAGGCGCTCGGCCTCGATGATCGCGGCCGGATCGCCGAAGGGTTGCGCGCCGATCTCCTGATCGCCGAGCGCGGCCGCGTGCCGCGCCTGCGCAGCACGATCCGCGGCGGCAAGTTGGTCTGGTCGGACGGCACGATCAAGGGCTTCTGAGCCGGGATTTAGGGGTGGCTGGCACTTTGCTGCCATACACGGCATCTGCTCGCCGGCTAAGGGTATTGCAATGACGTAGAGTCATTGCCGCATGACCCCTTCTCCCCGAGGGGAGAAGGTGCCGACAGGCGGATGAGGGGGCCCCGCCAAGTGCACAAAGGCCGGCTGTTTCAAAACGGTGCCCCCTCATCCGACCCTTCGGGCCACCTTCTCCCCGAGGGGAGAAGGAGTATGCGGCTACGGTCGTCGGCGGGCGGGTCTTTCCCTTCCGCTGACTGCCTTCCTCACATCGCTTGCTGCGGATGCGGCGTGCCCTCGTAGGCGCCCCAGATCGACTGATCCAGATTGATCGTGGCGCCGGTCATCAGGCCGGATTCCCCGGACGACAGGAAGGCAACGGCGCGTGCGACCTCGGCGGGATCGACGAGCCGGCCGAAGGGTTGCTCGGCGGCGGCTTTTGCAAGCCAATCCTCCGCTGCGCCATGATATTCGCGCTGAATACGGTCCTCGCCGTCGCTCGACATCCAGCCGATATTCAGGGCGTTGACCCTGATGCGGTTTCTGAGCAGCGCGAAGGCGGTATTCCTGGTCAGCGTGTCGAGCGCGCCTTTGGAGGAGCAATAGGCGCTGATGAAGGGCTGACCCGCCATCGACGACATCGAGGAAATGTTGACGATCGTGCCTTCGATACCATTGGCGATCATGTTCCTGATCGCGTCCTGCATCAGGAAGAACGGCGCGCGTACATTGACTGCGAACATCCGGTCGAACAGTTCCGGATCGGTATCGAGAATGGTGCCGCGGTCCGTAATGGCAGCGACGTTGACGAGCGCATCGATGCGGCCGAATTTCTCGACCGCTGTCGCGATGACCTTGCGGCAATCGTCGACCTTGCCGAGATCGGCGGTCACGAAGACGACCGGTATTCCATAGCGTTCGCCGATCTCCCTTGCCTTGGCTTCGCCCTTGGCGGTGCTGCGGCCGCAAATCGTCAGCCCCGCCGCTCCGCGTTCGGCAAAGAGACGGGCGACTTCCGCACCCAGCCCCTGCGTACCGCCGGTCACGACCGCGAATTTTCCATCCAGTCGGCTCATCGTATCCTCAAGCCTCCCTGCGTGCGGCATGGGCGGCTATCAGCTCGGCGAAATGCCTTGCATCCATCCGGGCATCGAGCGCCTCGGCCATGATCCGGGCCTGTGTTTTCGGCGCAAGCCCCCCGACCGGCGGATCGCTGTCCAGATTGGTGGGAAAGGCATAGCCCTCTGCCGTCGATGCGATCACATTTGCCGCCTCGGCACGGCTGACTGCGCCGGCTTCGAGAGCCGCAAGAAGCGCGGGATAAGCCGTCACGGACATGCGGCTGCGATTGACGCTCTCCATCGCCCGCCCGAAGGCCGATGACACCTGCAGCAGGTTGGCCATGCGGTAGATGTCCTTCGAGACATTGTTGCCGGCGCCATGCATGACGGCCGGGTTGAAGAAGACGGCATCGCCCTTCTTGAGCGGCAATTGCACATGATGCTCGGCAAAATAAGCCTGGAACTCCGGCCGGCCGAAAGCAATGTACCCTTCGAAAAAGGTCTGCGAATAGGGCAGGAACAGCGTCGGCCCGCTTTCGAGCGGCATGTCGCAATGCGCGACCGCGCCCTGCAGCGTCAGGAGCGGCGAAACCGCGTGGATATGGCCGGGATAAGCCTGCATCTGCTGCGGCGACATGAAGCCGAGATGATAATCGCGGTGCGGCTTCTGTGCGGTGCCGCCCGGATTGACCCGGTTCATCTGCGCCGTCATCTGGTAGCCGGCTCCGAGCCAGGCTTCCGACACCATGGCGACGGCCGTGGAGGCATAGTAGCGGGCAAAATTCTCCGGATCCGCCAGGCAGTGCTTTTCCAGCGCATTCCAGATGCGGTCATTGGCGCCGGGTTTGGCAAAGTGATCTCCCGCCCCTTTACCCTTTTCTTTTTCGTCGCGGACGATGGCTTCGAACACGGCGGTTGCGCGATCGACGACGGCCATATCGGGCATGGCGTTCTTGATGACGACGATGCCGGGGCCAGTGGTGAAGGCTTCCACCCACTCGGCCATCAGGACGCGGCGTTCGTCTTCATTCGCTGCAGCGCTGCGAACCCTGTCGCCATCATAGATGAGAATGTTCTTCTCGATCCCCGCCGCCAACGGCCAGTCCGCCGGATTGGCGGTCTTCTCGACCAAGCTCCTGAAAGTATCGAAACTGCCGCAATCGGCCGAAAGCCAAACCTTCTGGCTGCGCCGGCTGGCGAGCGTCTGAGCGTCCATGGTGATCTCCTCCCAAAATGACGTTGGACTTATGAGATTGATCGTAGCCCCGACCCGGCCTATGAGAAAGATGCAAAACACCTCAAAAAAACCTCAGAAAGCTGCGCCTTGAAATCGCGTTTCCCATTGAAAGACATCGCGCTTCAAGCGGGCCTCAGTCTTGCGACGGTCGACCGGGTCATGCATGAACGCGAAGGCGTCCGCACTGTGACCCGTGCGCGGGTGGCAGCGGCGATTGCCGAGCTGGAGCGGCAATATGTACAATCCGGCCTTGCCGGACGGCGCCTGGTGATCGATGTCGTCATGGACACGCCGCAGCGCTTCTCTGCCGCCGTGCGCGAAGCCTTCGAAGCGGAATTGCCCGGAATGCGGCCGGCGTCGTTTTCCGCGCGGTTTCATGTGGCCGAGACGATGAGCGAGGCGGAGCTTCTCGCCATCCTTCGCACCATACGCCGGCGCGGCAGCCATGGCGTCGTTCTCAAAGCCGCCTCGACGCCCGTCATTGCCGAGCTTGCCGCTCAGCTCATGGCCGCAAAGATCCCTGTCGTCACGCTCGTCACCGATCTGCCGGAAAATTCCCGCATCGGCTATGTCGGCATGGACAATCGCGTCGCGGGGGCGACATCAGCCTATCTGCTCGGCCGCATGGCCGGAGAACGGACGGGCAAGGTGCTGGTGACGCTATCGAGCAGCCTCTTTGCCGGCGAGGATGAGCGCGAACGGGGATTTCGCGACGTTCTGGCGGAGCGCTTCCCTCATCTTTCGGCCGTGCGCGTTTCGGAAGGCTTCGGTGTCGACCGCACGACGGAACGCCTTGTCCGCGACGCGCTGGCGCGCGAGCCTGACATCCGCGCCGTCTATTCGGCCGGCGGCGGCAATCGCGCCATCCTGAAAGCATTCGCCGAGGCCCGGCGCGAATGTACGGTGTTTGCCGCCCACGATCTCGACCAGGACAATGTCAGGCTGCTGGCCACTGGCGAGATTACATTCGTCATCCATCACGATCTTCGCCATGACGCCCGCAGCGCCTGCCAACTCATGCTCGCCTATCACCGGATGCTGCCGGCCGACTTCCAGGTGGCGCCATCGCGGGTTGCGATCGCGACTCCGTTCGAGCCGGCCGGCTAAGTCAGCTTCAACCCCTACATTGGAATGGCGATGGACACTATTCGATCGCGGTGATCTCCAGTTCTTCCTTGCCAAGGATCACGACGTCGCCAACCGTCTTGCCCATCAAGAGCCCTGCGACGGGTGACACATAGGAAATCGACCCCGCCTTGGGATCGGCCTCGTCTTCTCCAACGATGCGATATTTCTGCACGCGGCCATCCTCGCGGCAATAGGTCACGGTGCTTCCAAAGGCGACGATGTCACTTGAGGCCGGCGTCGGCTTGACTTCGGCGGTGCGCAGCCTTTCGGCGAAATAACGCGCATCGCGCAGGGGGATGGCGGTTTGCCGCCGGCGCTCGTTGATGTCTTCGATGGCGCTCGCGGCCTCATAAGCTTTGCGTGCCTCCTGAAGCTGAAATTCCAAGGCCTTCAGGCCCGCCTCCGTGACAAAGTTCGGATGCGGCGAAATGGGCCGGTCGGGCAGCACGGTTTCGGCGGCCGTTTCGGCACTCTCTTCCTTCATGAACGCAGTGCTCAATTTCGAACTCCATTCCGACGCGTCTAAGTTTCGGGCATTCGGGCGACGCCCTCCCGATTGGCAGATCAGCCCTATACTATAGATCAGATAACAACCTTGGAGAAATACGATGGCCGATAGAAAGCCCAAGTCGCCGACGAAGGCCGCATCCACGGCGGCGGCATCGGAGGCAAAATTGCTTTCGGGCGGCAACCCGCAGATCGCCAAGGGCGACGGCGATGCACCCGTGCAAGCCTATATCGCTGCCATGCCGGGCTGGAAAAGCGATATCGGACGCCGGATCGATGCGCTCGTGGTCAAGACCGTTCCTGACGTGCAAAAGGCGGTGAAATGGAATTCGCCGCTCTACGGCATGAAGGACGACGGCTGGTTCCTGGGCATTCATTGCTTCACGAAGTACATCAAGGTGGCCTTCTTTCGCGGCACATCGCTGCATCCGATCCCGCCGGGAGAGTCGACGAGCAGTCAGACGCGTTATCTCAACATCCGCGAGAACGACGTGCTGGACGAAGCGCAGTTTATCGACTGGGTGAAGCAAGCAAGCCGGCTACCCGGCGACCGCATGTAAGCGCCCTCCGGCATCGCCGCAAATATGTTGCCGCACGTTTCTTGGCATTCGGGACGCCATTGCGTAGCATCGCGCGAAGTCGCAACACGCCCTGCGGGCAAATCCGGTCCGCTCCCCGGTTAGAACAAAGGATCGCCATGCGTCGTCTGGACAAGGAGATATTCCGCTCCCTTTCTCTCCTCGGCATGGTCTTGGGCCTCATCTTCTTCGCGGCTTCGCTCACGCCGAGCCTGATGCCCCGCTCTTATCTCGTTCAGGGCGCCTTGTCCGGCATAAGCGCCGGCGTCGGCTACACCATAGGCACCGCACTGACCTGGCTCTGGCTCTATCTCCAGCTCCCGGTTCCCAAGGGATCGCTGAAAGCGGCCCGGTGGTCGATCGGCATTGCCTGCCTGATCCTCTGCCTCGCCGCTCTCTGGCATGCCACCTTCTGGCAGAACTCAATCCGAACCTTGTGGAAGATGCCGCCGATCGCCAGCGCCGACCCCTATTGGCTCGCGGCCGTGGCGGCCGCGACTTTTCTGGTCGCGCTTGTCGTCGGCCGCCTCTTTCGCATCGCCTGCCTGCTGTTTTCGCAATGGCTCTCGCGCGTGGTGCCCAGCCGCCTTTCAAAGGTGGTCGGCGCCCTGCTTGCGGTCGCGTTATTCTGGTCGATCGGCGAGGGCATATTGCTCCGACTCGCGCTCGACGCCGCGGATGCCTCGTTCCGCCAGGCGGATGCGCTGATCGAGGACGACCAGCCCATGCCGCAGATTGCAACCAAGACCGGCAGCGCCGCCTCGCTCGTCGCCTGGCAGGGATTGGGACGCCAGGGCCGGTATTTCGTCGCATCAGGTCCCGGAGCTCGCGACATCGAAAGCTTCTGGAACACGCCTGCGAAGGAGCCGCTTCGCATCTATGTTGGCTTGAACAATGCCGAGGCCAGCAAGGAGCGCGCGCAGCTGGCCTTGAAGGAGATGATACGGCAGGGAGCCTTCGACCGGCCCATGCTTGTCGTCATCGTGCCGACCGGAACGGGCTGGATAGACCCCGCCGCCATGGATACGCTCGAATATCTGCAGCACGGCGATGTCGCCAGCGTCGCCGTGCAGTATTCCTATCTGACGAGCTGGATGTCGCTGCTTTTCGAGCCGCAACAGGGCGAGGAGACGGCGGTCGACCTCTTCGATGCCGTTTACGGCTACTGGTCGAAGCTCCCCCACGACAAGCGGCCCAAGCTCTATCTGCACGGCCTGAGCCTCGGGGCGCTGAACTCGCAGCTCTCGCTCTATATCTACAATGTCATCGGCGATCCCGTGAACGGCGCGCTCTGGAGCGGCCCGCCCTTCCGCAGCGCCCGATGGAAAGCGGCGACTGCGGCACGAAACCCGGACACGCCGGAATGGCTGCCGAGATTTCGCGACGGATCGGTCATCCGCTTCGCAAACCAGGAACACGCGCCGGACCAGTTCGCCGCGCCCTGGGGACCATTGCGGGTCATCTATCTGCAATATGCCAGCGATCCGGTGGTCTTCTTCGATGCCGCCTCCGCCTTCCGCGAGCCGGAGTGGATGAAATCGCCCCGCGGGCCGGATGTCTCGCCGCAACTGACCTGGATACCGGTCGTCACCATGCTCCAGCTCCTTTTCGACATGATGATCGCGACGACGTCTCCGGTCGGCCACGGGCATATCTATGCGCCCCAGCACTATATCGATTGCTGGATATCGCTGACCGACGCGCAGATCTCGTCAGAAGATATCACGCGCCTCAAATCGCTCTTTGCTTCCCGCTTCGGAATGGCGCCCTAAAGCCCGAGGAAGCGGAAGGCAGGGGCCTCCTTGAAGGATGAGGTCGCGTCACCGGAATAGGTATGGTCCTGGTTCTCGCCGAGATCCAACTTCCTGACCTTGCTGCTCTGCGAAAAATCGATCCTCTTGAGATCAACCCAGAACGTATTGGGTGTCAGTGCGGATTCGAAGAAATAGAGCTCGCGCTTGTGATCGAAGACGGTACGCCACCGGGTCGACGATATGTTCGGCTCCTCTGACGTATTGAGCCCGTAGGGAACGGAGACATTGCGGATCACGCTGAAGACGCTGGCAAGAGCGTGGTTCGGATCTTCTCCCTTCGGGATCGCGTTGACGTAGAAGGACGCCCGCGCGAAACGATCGGAGGCGCGATTGGTGCCCGGAAGGAAGACCGTACCGCCGATCTGCTTCCAATAGGCATTCAGCGCCAGCTGCTCGTCGAATGTCGGCGAATTCGTCATCACCTGATAGTCGCGGCTGTGATGGATGACCTGCCTGCCGTGGATATATTCGACGATCGCGCTGTCGCCCGACGCATCGGACATCGACAGGTGCAGCGTCGTCAGGCGGTTCTCGCCGGGAACATTGGCGGTGACGATGGTGAAGGGCTCCTTTTCGAGAGCTGCTACCGCCTCATCGACGGTGGCGAAATTGTCGAGCACGTACTGGGCCCAGGCGGCGATCGTCAGCCCCGGCTTGCTATCCTTGCCGAACGTGGGATAGTCGGACTCCACCAGCCAGAGCAGATTGGCTTCCAGCCCTTTTTCGTTGACGCCGTCCGTTGTGGAAACGTCATAGCCCGTCGCCACGACACTTCCGTATTTCGCTGTCCACCTGATGGAATTCGGCCCCGCCTCGCCGCTGCGGGAAATACCGCGCGGCAGGATCCACAGATTGGTCGCGACGTCGCTCTTCCAATCCATCGAGCGGGCGGTGATCACATTACCGTTCGACCCGAGATAGACCAGCCGGGTACACGCGCTTGCCCCGACGTCCGAAAGGACAAGCGAAAGGGAGGCCAGGCATGGCAGGAGGAATTTCGTCTTGATCCGGCAAAGACGCATCATGAACTCCTTCACGGTAAACCGTTGCTGCAAAGGGTTGAAGGCCCGGCGACATCGCCCTGCCGGCCGGGATATCCCGGCACGGTTTGCTGCCTCCGTGCAGTCGCCGTTCTTTCAGTCCAGTCGATGACAAATGCGTACGGCGGAGCGCGGCAGCTCCCGAACCGCCATCCATCCGCTTTGAACAGGATAGCGCATGAAAGCGGCACCGCAATCAAAAGTCTCGGCGACCGATGTCGCGCGGCCGTGTGCTACCGGAGACAGAAAATGGCCGAAGCACCGGCGCAAAGGCGGCTGTTGCATCGTTTCTGAAATTGACTAGTCTTCAGCCAGCCAGAAATGCCGGATGCAGAGTTTCCGCGTCGCCGGGACCTTGCCACAAAGCCAAACTTCTGAGGGATCGATGGTCAGCCTTGGTGTTTTGACAACTTATATACTGGTGGTGCTCGGCCTGATGGTCATCCCCGGGCCGGCCACACTGCTCACTCTCGCCCGCGCCGTCAGCGGCGGCAGGCGTGCCGGGCTGGCGACCGGCCTTGGCATCGCTGCCGGCGATCTTTTCCATACGATGATGGCAACCTTCGGCCTGTCGGCGCTGCTGGCGACCTCCGCACTGGCCTTCGAGATCGTCAAATATGCGGGTGTCATCTATCTGATTTATCTCGGCTTCAAGGCTTTTGTCGAAAAAAGCGGCAGCATAGACGTGCCGACGGCGCAAGCCATCACGCCCAGCCGCGCCTTCAGGCAGGGTTTCTTCACCGAAATCCTCAACCCCAAGACCGCCCTCTTCTTCCTGGCCTTCCTGCCGCAGTTCATTCACCCGGAGGGCGGATCGGTCATTGCGCAATTCGCGTTGCTCGGGGCCATCTTTGTCGTCCTCAGCATCGGCGTGACCTCGCTTCTGGCAATCGGCGCCGGATCGATCGGCGGCTGGCTGCAACGCAACCGCACCGTCGGCCGATGGCAGGGAAAAGTCATCGGGACGATCTATATGGCGTTGGGCCTAAGGCTTGCTCTACAGCAGCAGTGATCCGGCTCTACGGTCGCCGGCCCGGGATCGGACCGACTGCCGTTTGACGACGCAGAGGTTCATTTCCGACCGCAGGCGAAAGCCATCGCCTCACAAAGCGCGATGGCCGGTGCGTTCGTAACATAGGCGCGCAGATAGGCGGTTTCGCCTCGCGCCGAGATTTCGCCGGCCACGAAGCGAAAGAGCAAGGAGCCAAGGCCGCGCCCCCTGGAAATCCGCATGGTTGCAAAGACCGCTAAGTCCGGCAAATCCCGCCTGCCGCATGCTCTGGCCGGCCTACTTTCACGTAATTCTTAGGTTGTCTTGAAGAATCGGGTTGCCTATCGGCGACAATAAGCCTCCGTATGGAGGCGAATAGATCAACCGCCCGGCGCTCAGGAAGAAGTGCCGCAGGGCTCGATCATCTGGTTCTCTCCGGCGCCAGCACGAAATCGTGCTCGACCTGCCAGAATGGTCCGCGAAAGCCAAGTTCCCCGGCGCGGGCGGGATCATCCATCAGCCTGAACTCGGCAAGCAGGCTTTCCTTGACGCCGAACACCGCATCGGAATGAATATACGGATCGTCGGGATCGAAGATATGGGTCGTCAGCGTCTCGAACCCGTCCGCCTTGATGATGTAATGCAAATGAGCCGGCCGATAGGGGTGGCGGCCGAGCGCACCAAGCAATTGTCCAACAGGGCCATCGTCCGGGATCGGATAGTATTTCGGCTTCACCGCCCGGAACCAGTATCGGCCATCCCTGCCGGTGCGGAATATGCCGCGCAGATTGAAATCGGGCTGGAGGCCCTTCTGCTGGACGTCGTAGAACCCTTCGTCATTCGCCTGCCAGACGTCGAGCACCGCATTCTCGATCGGCTTGCCTTCGGTGTCGAGGATACGGCCGCTGATCACCATGTCCTCTCCCTTGTGGTCGAGGCAGATATTGGCGCCCATGGGAAGCTCCGGTGCATCCGCAACGTGGAACGGCCCGAGAACCGTGCTCTCCGATGCGCCCGACGGCTTGCGGTTGTTGATCGCGTCGACCAGCATCGAGACGCCAAGCACATCCGAGAGCAGGATGAATTCCTGCCGCCAGTCGGTGCAGGTATGGCCGGTGCGGGTGAGGAAGAGGATCGCCTCCATCCATTCGTCCTGGGTCGGTTCCAGTTCCTTTACCGCTTCGTGTAGCTTGCGGGTGACGACTTCCATTACCTGCTTCAGCCGGGCATCCCGGGCATTCACGTTGCGGCTGGTGACAACCTCGACGGAATTTTCCTCTGTAAAATAGCCCTTTTCTTCGATGCTCATAGTCGCCTCACCTATCCAGAATTACCTTCAATACACGACGCAGCCCGATCTCGGGATCGGCGACTGCTGCCTGCCGCGCCAGCCGACATGGCGGCCAGGGCGCATGAGCCATGCGCCGGAGCGCGGATTTTCCGTACCCGTGCCCAGCCGCCAGTCAAGCACTGCCGCTCCTGACGCGGGCCGCTCCTGTGAGCGGTACTCGCCAGGCCCGGCTCCCTCGACAGCGCCTTTGCCGCTGCGATCCGGCCGTCGCCGCCGATGCCGGTCGATGCTGGAAAGTCGTCATGGCCGTCGTCTTCGGAACATCGCGTCTCGTGAACATGTTTCCTCCCCTCATCGTCTCTCCTCCCAAACAGCACGCCTCCCGGCGCTATGCCTCAGTCCCCTGGCCGCCGGCCCTCCCACGCATGCTGCAGCAGCAGACGGATCGACGCCCGGTCGATCGGCCGCGGATTCCAGTATGGATTCTCGACGGCAAGCGAAGCCGCGCGATCGAGATCGGCCTGCGTCAACCCGAATTCCCTGAGAGACAGCGGCGCTCCGAGCGCCTTGGCAAAATCCCAAAGCCCGCCGCCGATCGAACCGCCGAACATGTCGGCCGCTTCCGCCAGTTCGGACGCGGCGGCAACCGCGTTGAATGCGGCCGTATGCGGCAGCATCACCGCATGGGTTTCGGCATGCGGCGTATCGAACGAGCCGCCGAGCGTGTGGCAGATCTTGTGATGCAACGCCATGCCGACCGTGCCGAGCACCGAGCCGCAAAGCCAGGCGCCATACAGCGCATCGCTGCGGGCCTCCCCGTTCTTCGGATCACCCGCGATGACAGGCAGGCTCCGCGCAAAGGCCCGTAGGCCCTCCAGTGCCATGAGGCTCGAAATCGGGTTGCGGTCTCGCGCGTACAGCCCTTCGACCGCATGCGCCATGGCGTTGAGGCCGCTGGTGATGCTCATGGCAACGGGCAGTCCGAGCGTCAGCAAGGGATCGTAGATGACGATCTCCGGCAATATCCTGGCGTCACGCACCGTCGTCTTGCAGCCTCCCTCGGTCTGCCCGAGGATCGGCGTGACCTCCGAACCGGCATAGGTCGTCGGCACGACGATCTGCAAAAGGTCGGTACGATAGGCGATCGCCTTGCCGAGCCCGGTCGTCGATCCGCCGCCGAGAGACACGACGCAGTCCGCTCCGGCCTCCGCCACCACCTTCATCGCCGCTTCGGTCACTTCGACAGGCGTATGCATGGTCGCGCCCGTGAAAACACCGCAGGCGAGCGGACCGATCTCCCCGGCCAAAGCCTCGGCATCGGCCCTCTGGTGCGGCGTCGACAGAACCAGGGCCCGCTTGCGGCCCGTCTTAGCGACCCATTCGGCCACCGCGCTGCGCGTGCCCGCGCCGAAGACGATCTGGGCCGGACTGCCCGCATAGGAAAAATCTCGCATTATCCTGCCCTCCCCGGCTTTGTTCTCACCATGACGAAGGTCAGGTTGACTGCCTTCGCGCGCTTTCCATCGATTTCGGCAGGCTCGAAACGGACGACGAGGTCCGGCCGCACGCCGAACAGGGCATCCTCGGCAAGATGCGGGTCGCTCGCATCGTAAATATGGGTCGTAATGGTCTCGAAGCCCTTGGCGCGGATGACGAAATGCAGGTGCGCCGGGCGACGCAGCGGATAGCCTGCCCCGGCAAGCAGCCGCCCGACCGGCCCGTCATCCGGTACGCCATAGCCGGAGGGCATTACCGAGCGATAATGAAAGCGCCCTTCGCCATCCGTGCGGAAGAGGCCACGCAAATTGTGTTCCGGCTGCAGGTCCGGCTGCTGATTCTCGTAGTAGCCTTCGGCATTGGCCTGCCAGGTTATCACTTCGGCGCCGGCAACCGGCATACCGTCGAGATCCTGCACCCGCACAGACACCATCAGCGGCTCACCGATGCCGTCGAGCGAGATCGAAGCCCCCGATGCCCGCTCGGGCGCGTCATTGCGGAAGAACGGGCCGCGGACGGTGTTCGGCGTTGCCGCCTTCGGTCGCCGGCAATTGACCTCCTCGACCAATGCGGACGCGCCGATGAGATCGGACAGCAACACCCATTCCTGCCGCCGCTCGTCCGAGGCGTGGCCCACCTCCGTCAGGAAGGCGATGACCTTGCGCCACTCTTCCCGGGTCGGGCGAAACTGCTTGATGAGATCGTGAACATGCGTAACGGCCGCCGCGATCAATCGCGGCAGATCGCCGTCATTGTCCGCGCCAAAGCGCTCGGCGAAAGCTTCTGCCGACGTCGTCTCGCTGAATGTGAGCGCCTTAGCACGCTCCACCATGCCCATCCTCCAGGATCTCTCATGTATGGGAAGGAACATTAGCAGCCGGGCGGGTATGGATTGATGATTTTATTGTCAGTCAATATAACATATCGTTATGAAGATAGATGAACGACACCTCATCCAGCTTGCAGCCGTCGTGAAGACGGGCGGCGTTACGGAAGGCGCGGCGCTGCTGGGCCTGGCGCAACCCGCCGTATCACGCACCTTGTCGCTGCTGGAAAAGCGTGTGGGAGAACCGCTCTTCGTCAAGGGCCGGCGGCCGCTGCAGCCGACGCCGCTTGGCCTGTCGCTCGCCGAGCATGGTTTCGCAATGCTCGCGGCCTCGCGCAAGGCTTCCGATCTCGTAGAGAGCTTCCGCGTTGGCAAGAGCGGGGTCGTGCGGATCGGCGGCACCCCCTTCTTCATGGACGCATTGATCGCCCGGCTGTGCGCGGAGTTCCAGGCAAGCCATCCGGACGTGCGCATCGACCAGAGCTACGGCTATTTTCCGGACCTGCGTGCGGCGCTCAAGGCCGACCAGATCGATCTTGCCATCTGCCCGATCGATATTCTCGACGAGGGCTCCGGCCTCGAATTCCAGCAGATCCTTCCCGGGCGCAACGTCGTCGCGTGCCGGGTAACACATCCGCTGTTGCTGAAGCGCCGGCCGCAGCCGAGCCACCTTCTCGACTACCCCTGGGTCGCTCCGCCGCCGGGAAGCCCGCTGCTGGCAGACCTGCGCGCCCTGCTCCTTTCCTTCGGCGCCACCGAAATCAAGATCCGCTACTCGGGCGGCTCGCTGATGAGCGTGATCAATTATCTGAAATCGGCGGATGCGCTGACCGTCATGCCGCACAGCGTCGTCTTCGCCCAGCGCAAGGAAAAGACGATCACCGCTCTGCCCGTCACGATTCCGCATCCCGAGCGCGCGCTTGCCATCCTCAAACGAGTCGATGCGCCGCGCGCTCCCGCCGTCGACCAGTTCGCGGATTTCGTTCGCCTGGGCTTTCAGGAGCTGCGGCATCTGATCAAGCGCCACGAGGAATCGGTGATCTGGGGGCTTTGACCAGTGCGGCCCTGCGCTCCGCCGCGATCAGATGTCGCCGGTCACCATCGACTTTTCGGGTGATGGCGCCAGAGCCGACAACGCCTCGGCCAAAGCACTGTCCAGAATCTGCAGCTTGCGTGCGTGCGCCCGCGCATATTCCCCGTAAAAGCCTCGCGAGAGCCAGATCTGCGAGTGACCACGCCGGCCGCTCCAGCCGATGCCGCCGATGGTTTCCGCCGCCGCGAGCTTGCGGCTGGTATGGGCGCGGGACAGGCCGAACGATCGCGCCAGATAGGAGATCGAGCTTACATCGGTCAGGAACCTGTCCCGCCCCGCCGGCATCTCCGGATCTATTCCGGCAATCAGCCTGTCCATGAGAAGCCCGCCGGCATCGGTCCAGGTGAAGATCGCGTACAGCGGACCGGGGCTGCGCACTTCGGGACTGGAAAGAAGCGCGTGTGCGGCAATCGGCTCCACCAGAGCCAGCAGCGTCTCCGGCTCAGAAAGGAACAGTACCGACCTGCCTCCGCCGTCGATGAGATCGAGTGCCTGAAAATGCACCGCGTACCACCGGATCAGCATCGAAAGCGTCGCCGGTGCCGGTGCGGCCTGCTCCGATTGACCGTGCCTGGCGCCGGAAACCGGGCTAATGATATCGTATTTCAATGCTTCGTCGAAAAACGCATAGGCCGTGTTCCGGCTGGCAATTCCGTATTGCAAGGCAAGATTTCCGAGATCCCGCCGGGTCAATCCGGCCTGAGCCCTCTGAAAGGCCGTGAAGTAATTGCCCAATGCGGCATGGCACAGGAGCCAGCGCTGCTGAGCGGCGAAAAGTGCCGCAATGCGGGGAGAAGCCCCGTGAGCCGTAATGAAGCTGCGCGCCAGAAACATGATCGCCCGCGAAAACGCCGCTGCCCCGCTCGGGCTGTCCGTCCCGGCGGTCGGCATTTCGACCGCACGCATGGCGTCCGCCGATCGGGAAACCGGAAAATCAAGCACCGTTCCCATTGGGAAACTCTCTCATCATTGCCGGCTGTCCGATGTCCAACTCGCGGCCATGCCGTTGCGGAACGCTCATGAATATTAGGAACATCAAATCTGAAGATGCGCCATGTAACACATAGAATAGTCTTGTTTCTTTCTCCATGGTAACCAGCATGTCCCCCCGCTCACGAGTAAATCGCCGTTAACTCTCCAACAGCCCGGATCGTACTGGAATCGGCGTGCCGGTGTCTTGATACCGCCCCGGCCAGGTTCTGATATTTTCTGATATTTTTCTGAAATCCGCGATTTTGCTCGAAAAATCGACATTTAATCGGGCTCTCCGCCGCGATCCGACTGTGTTTGCGCACGACGATTTGTTTTTCCGGATACGGATGGCCGCACATTGACTGTCGAACTAAGCTTTCCCTATACTGGGCCGTATTTTGAATGCTGCAGTTGAGGATCGTTGCAAGCCGGTGTTTTGTTTTGCTGGGTTCGTTCTTGATCCGGATCGTGCCGAGCTTCATGGGCCTGACGGCTCCGCGATCCGGCTGCGGCCCAAAGCCTTTGAACTGCTGAGGTTCCTCGTCACCAACAACAGGCGCGTCGTCGGCAAGCAGGAGCTGATGAACGCAGTCTGGCCGGGGATACACGTCGCAGAAGACAGTCTGTTTCAATGTATCCGCGAGATCCGCGCGGCATTGGGCGACACGCAGCGGCACATGGTCAAGCTCGTGTCCGGCCGCGGTTATCTCTTCAGCGCCGAGGTGTCTCTCACGCCGGACGCTCCGCCCCGCGGATCCGCGCGCAATATATCGGCTTCCGACGCGGAGTTGGTCATCGAACCGGCAAGTCCGGAACGCCGGCCCGGTTCGCACAAGACATTTGCTTTCGGCGCATTCACAGCCCTGCTTGCAGTCGCCGTTGTCGGCCTTGTCTTCTTTTCCTCGCGGGGGAACAGCGGTTTCAGATCGGATGGCCCGGTCATCGAAGTCCCGCCGATTGTCGACAGCACCGCCGATCCTCAAAGTAACGCCCTGGCGCAAGCTGTCGCTGCGGAAATGATCGACGGTCTGGCAAGGATCGACGGCATTCGCCTCATCGCTTCCAAGAAGCAAGGTCCGGTGGCGACGGCCGAAGCGATCCCGGCGCGCGCCCATGGCGCCGATCTCTTCCTCCAGGAAGAATTGCAGAAAGGCCCGCAATCCTGGATTTTCCGGACACGCCTCATCAACGTAGCCAGCCGCGAGATTGAATCCGTTGCCGAAGTCAGGCTGGATGCCGGCGAACCCGACAAGCAGCGTCTCGCATCCCGGCTCGCTGCCCGCGCGGGCTATCAACTTGCAATCCGCCTGAACAAATTCGGCGAGGCCGACAGCGGACCACAGGCGGATGCCGCAGACGTCGCGATACAGCAGGCCACCGCCTCGATTAATCACACGACCAAGGAACGCTTCGCGACGGCGCGCGCGATCCTTGAAAAATATCTGAGCGACCAGCCAAACAACCCCGACCTGCAGATCGCGCTCGCCGCGTTGCATCTGCGCGGAATCCAGCTGGCCTGGTATAGCCCGGCGGAGGGCAAGGCAGCGGAAAATGAGGCAAGATCCTTGCTTGAACATGCCCTGCGAAGCCGGCCGAACTCCATCCCGGTGCTTGGGACCTATTGCCGCTTTCTGACCGTGACGAACCAGTTTTCGGAAAGTCTCGTCGCCTGCGCAAGAGCGCTGAGCCTCAACCCGTGGGATGGCACGGCATTGTTCCATCTCGGCCTTACGCAGATTCAACTGGGACGGTTCGAGGACGCCCTTGCGACATTCGCGCAAGCCGACCGCTTCGACACTCCGGACGTATCGCGCTGGACCTGGTTATTGGCGGCGGGATGGGCCGATGTGCTTTTAAATCGCAATGAAGATGCTATCGAGTGGCTGCAACGTTCCATCGCAATCACGCCGGGAACGGGACGCGCCCACATGCTCCTGGCAACCGCCTATCAGCGGCTGGGTCGATTGGACGAAGCAAAGCAGGCATTGGCCAGGGGGGTGCTGCTAAGGCCAGGCTCCACAGCCGCCAATATTGGCCTGCCCACGCGCAACACCAGCCCGATCTATCTCGAAGCCCGCCGGAAAATCAACCAGACGCTGATCGCAGTCGGCCTGCCGGCTGGCGAGGATGACCAGACGTCAAAATGATCGGAATGGACCAAGATGCTCATTCGATATATCTGCCGCTGACGGCACAGACATAAATCATGCGCCATATCTAATATTAATGGACGCGAAGTGGCGCATTCAAAGAATTCAAACCTGATTGATACATGTTGAAAATATCGACCGGTCGATAGAACTTGATCTTCCTTTTAAACGGCGTCTTTATACTTATCGTCATACCGTCCGGCAAATTTTAAACCTTTTCCGGCAAAGATGATGGGCATCGGCTTTTTACGGCATATAGGCCATCTGGCCGGCGATCGCGGCGGCAATTTTTCCACGATGACGGCACTGCTTGCCGTCCCGCTGGTCGCGGCTGCCGGGATGGCCGTCGACTATTCCTCGGCGATATTTCAGCGGGCGAATTTGCAGGAAATCGCCGATGGTGCGGCGCTGGCGGGCGGCAAGGTCTTCGATGGCACCAATCTGGCTGCGGCACAGGCGGAGGCAAGCCGTTTCATCGCCGCTTACGCGGATACGACGCCCGCCAATCTCAGCTACACCATCACGGCGAACGGACGCGTCCTTTCCGTCAACCTGACAGGAGCCGTGCCGACGAACCTGATGCGCATCGTCAACATCAACAGCGTCGACATCGGTGTAAACTCTCAGGCCACGGCTCCGGCAAAACCCGATATCGTGACGCTCACGCCGACACAGGCCCAGGGCTGGTACTACAAGGTCATCACCATTCGCGTCGTCAGGCCGAATTCGACGGCAGAAACGGTCGTCGGCACGGTGACCTATCAGCCGACGACCCATAACGACAGCGGACAAGGCACGATGACAGCCGTACCCTCAGGGCCGATTACCCTTGGCCAATATACCAAGCTGGCGTTGCAGATGGACGTCAAGGACGATGGCTGCCCGCTCGGCAAGGCGGCATCGGTATCGAACAACAATGCCGTCAGTTGCAGCAAGTCTTCCTCCAGCACGAAATATGACCTGACCTTGCGAACGGACGATCCGAATACTTCGAACTATCTCTTCGTCGACGGCAGCGAGCTTCCCAAAGGCGTGACATTGCCGATCGAGAACTATTTCGGCTGTCAGGCCGCGCAAAAACACGCCTGGGAGGACGGTGGCGGGTGGGATCGGCAGGATTTCTTCTACACGATCTCGTCGCAGTGCTCCTCCGCCGATGGCGATGCCGTGCGCCTTACGAACTGATACGGAGGTCGACGGTCAGCCGCGCGGAAGCGGCTGTCTGCAACTCGAAACCCTGTGACGCGCGTCGGCCGGCGCCTGGCCAGCCGACGACCGCAAGCGGAACCCGCGCAAAGGCTACGCGGATTCCAGCCACGGCTCGGGCCTAACGGCGCGAACCGAAGGGACGAAGCGCCATATGGCGGTTGACATCCTTGTAGAGCAGGTAGCGGAAGGGGCCGGGGCCGCCGGCATAGCACGCCTGCGGGCAGAAGGCGCGCAGCCACATGAAGTCGCCGGCTTCCACCTCCACCCAATCCTGGTTCAGACGATAGACGGCCTTGCCTTCCAGCACATAGAGACCGTGTTCCATGACATGGGTCTCGGCGAAAGGGATGACGGCGCCGGGCTGGAGCGTAACGATCGTCACATGCATATCGTGCCGTAGATCGGACGGATCCACGAAGCGCGTGGTCGCCCAGCGTCCTTCAGTGCCCGGCATTGCGGCCGGCGTGATATCCTTTTCGTTGAGAACGAGCGGCTCGGGATGAGCCAGGCCCTCCACGGCCTCGTAGGCCTTGCGCAGCCAATGGAAGCGGGCATGCGCGCCCGCGCGGTTGTGAAGGGACCATTTCAGGCCCGGCGGCAGGAAGGCATAGCCGCCCGGTTGAAGAACATTCTTGCCGGAAGGCAGCGTCAGCTCGACTTCGCCATCGACCACGAAGAGCACGCCTTCAGCCTCGGGGTCCAGCTCCGGCCTGTCGCTGCCGCCGCCCGGCGCCACTTCCATGATATATTGCGAAAAGGTCTCTGCGAAGCCGGAAAGCGGCCGGGCGATTACCCAGCAGCGCGTATCGTTCCAGAAGGGCAGATAGCTGGTGACGATATCCTGCATGACCCCCTTCGGGATGACCGCATAGGCTTCCGTGAACACGGCCCGCCCCGTCAGAAGATCGCTTTGCGGCGAATGGCCACCAAGGGAGGAATAGTAATTTCGTTGCATGTCTGAACCCTTCATTCTCATAGATTCGAGAGGCTAAACCGTTCGCCCCCTGATAACTGGATAGCGCCAAAGTCGGAATGCCGCGTTACGTCGCCCCTGCTTCCCCCCATAAACTCACGATCCCGCCGCAGCCGGTATTGGCATGTGGCAACGGTGCCTTGCCCACATGATCAGCAGGATCGACATTCGCGGCAATCCCGATCGGCGCCCGCGCCGCCATGGCATTGCTGTCAGGCAACTCGACGAGCCGTCCGCGGACGGCCGTCACGTCGTCTTCGACAACCGCATTGCATGGTCGAAAACCCATGGTTTCGCCGTGGGCAAGGAAAAGGGTGCAGACAGCTGCCAGGAAAAGCCAGGCCGACAGCGAAAATCTCAACATGCCCCATCCCATCGATGTATCCCCTTCGAATCTAGCAGGGAACTCCGCCTGGGAAAATCAAATATCCGGCTGCGGACCGCCGGGAAAAAGAAAAACACTTTCAGAATTTTGCATGGCAATGCCCGTGCAGCGCATGGCGCCATTTTCCGGCCTGGCGATCGGCACATGCTTTGCCCGATTGTCCGGGCACCGGCTAATCGCCTTGGGGGCGGTTGGGCAGGACATTATGCTCCACGTCCAGCCACGGTGGATTTTCCTGGTACATCTCCTTAATCAGCCGCTTGATGAGGTCGATATAAACCGAGTTGTCGCCGATGCGATGGTTGAGGATCACCGGAGACGTCATCGCCTCCTCCTCTATCAGCCGGTAGTGGACGTCGGATCGCATCTGCCGCGCGGACGAAGGGATGACGCAGACCCCGGCATCGGCCGCCACAAGCCCGAGGGCGGTCTGGATCTCCCGCACTTCATGCACTTCCGCGGGACGGACGTCGTGGCTCTGCAAAAGCCCCAGCACCTGATCGGCGTAGCCGGGCCGCGGCTCCTTCGGGTAGACGATCAGCTTCTGCCCGTGGAGACTTTTGACCGGCAAGGGTGCGGAATCCCCGGCAAGCGCCGTCCCCATGGGCACGGCCGCCACGAGACGCTCCTCGCGCAGGACGGTCCCGACGACATTGGGATCGCTATGACGCAGCCGGCCGAAGCCGACGTCGATGCGACCCTCCTTGAGCGCGGGGATCTGCTGGACCGACACCAGTTCCAGCAGCTGGATATCGAGTTCCGGCGCATGCTGGCGCATCTTGCGGACCAGCGAGGGAATGTCGCCGTAGAGCGTGGATGCGACAAAGCCGATGGAGAAGACGCTGTTCTGGTTGAGGCCGACACGGCGCGTCGCATCCCGCATCTGCTCGACGCGGCCGAGGATCTGCAGAGCCTGCTCGTAGAACAGCCGGCCGGCATCGGTCAGGCGTACGGGACGGCTCTTGCGGATGAGCAGCGAGACTCCGAGCTCCTCCTCCAGAAGCTGGATCTGCCGGCTCAGCGGCGGCTGCGCGATATGCAGCAACTCGGCGGCGCGCGTAAAATTGCGCTCCCGGGCGACGGCGGCGAAATAGCGAAGCTGACGAAGATCCATCTTGCAAATCCCATCGGTAGGCAAACCGCTTGACATCATTCCATGATATATTGCGTTGCACCAAGTCCATAGCCGTTATCATTTTTCTGCCGATCATACCATAAAGGTATCGTTTGAGATGCAAATGGTGTTAGACATGCGTCCCTCGCCCGTCGCACAGTTCAGCCATGAACACGACCTTCGCACCCATTGCGCCGAATACCGCGACCACCCCCGTCATCGACCGGGTTGAAACCCTGCTCGTGGATTTGCCGACCATCCGGCCACACAAGCTCTCCGTCGCGACGATGAACGGCCAGACCCTGATGCTGGTCAAAATTCACTGCAGCGACGGCATTGTCGGCATCGGCGAGGCAACGACGATCGGTGGGCTCTCCTATGGCGGAGAAAGCCCGGAGGGCATGAAGCTCGCGATAGACACCTATTTCCAGCCGGCGATGATCGGGCAGGACGCAACCCGCATCCAGCTCCTGATGGCGCGCATCGGCAAGAGGATCAAGGAAAACCGCTTCGCCAAATGCGCCGTGGAGACGGCGTTGCTCGATGCGCAGGGCAAGCGCCTTGGCCTTCCCGTCAGCGAACTTCTGGGCGGACGTGTGCGCGGCCGGCTGGCGGTGGCGTGGACGCTGGCCTCCGGCGATACGGCGACGGATATCGCCGAGGCGGAGAAGATGCTCGATCTTCGTCGCCACAGGATCTTCAAGCTGAAAATCGGCGCCAGGACGCCGCGTGAGGACGTGGCGCACGTCGCCGCGATCAAACGCGCGCTCGGCGAACGCGGCGCGGTTCGCGTTGACGTCAACATGGCCTGGAGCGAAACCGAAGCGGCCTACGGCATGGCTGCGCTTGCCGATGCGGGCTGTGAGCTGGTGGAACAGCCCGTCGCGTCGGCGGCCGCGCTGACGCGGCTCGTGCGTCGCTTCCCCATCGCCCTCATGGCCGATGAATCCTTGCACGGTCCGGAAACCGCCTTCGAGCTTGCGAAGGTCAGCGGCGCGGATGTCTTCGCAATCAAGATCGAGCAGAGCGGCGGCCTCTTCAATGCCCAGCGCGTCGCGGCGATCGCCGATGCCGCCGGCATCGAACTCTATGGCGGCACCATGCTCGAAGGCGCCGTCGGCACCGCCGCATCGGCCCATGCCTTTTCCACCTTCGCCAACCTGCAATGGGGAACGGAACTCTTCGGGCCGCTGCTGCTGACCGAGGAAATTCTCGCGAACCCGCTGACGTACGACGACTTCGAGCTGAGCGTTCCCGATGGACCGGGCCTCGGCATCGCGCTGGACGACGACCGGGTGAAATTCTTCCTGCGCGACGGACCGCGCAAAACCGTGAGCGTCGCCAGGTAGAGGAGCACGACCATGCTTTTTCACGTTCGAATGGACGTCAGCATCCCCCGCGATCTGCCGCAGGCGGAAGCAAGCGAGATCATCGCCCGGGAAAAGGCCTATTCGCAGGAGCTGCAGCGCAGCGGAAAATGGCGGCACATATGGAGACTTGCCGGTGAATACGCGAATTACAGCATTTTCGATGTGAAGGACAACGAAGAGCTGCACGCGATCCTGACGGGGCTGCCGCTGTTCAAATTCATGACCATCAAAGTCACGCCGCTTTTGCGGCACCCGTCGTCGATACGCGACGACGACACCTGAGGCGACGGCACGCAAGAACCCTTGCTAAGGGCGAGGTTTTCGAAGCGGCTTTCGCAACGATCGGAAAGAGGAGGAGTAAGATATGAGCGTGAGGATTTTTGACAGACCCGACGTGCAGGATTTCCTGAAGGTTCTCAGCGGCCTGACCAATGACGGCGGCAATCCGCGCGTCAAGCAGGTCATCCACCGGCTGATGTCCGACCTGTTCAAGGCCATAGACGATCTCGACGTCACCCCCGACGAATATTGGACCGCTATCGCGTGGCTCAACGAACTCGGCACCGCCGGACAGGCGGGCCTCATCTCGCCCGGCCTCGGGCTCGACCATTTCCTCGACGAGCGGCTCGACGCCATCGACGAGGCGCTTGGCATCAAGAGCGAGACACCGCGCACGATCGAAGGCCCGCTCTATGTGGCCGGAGCGCCGGTGTCACACGGCTTTGCCCGCCTCGACGACGGCACCGATGCCAACGGCCATACGCTCATCATGCACGGCACCGTCTACGGCGCCGACGGCAAGCCGCTGCCCGGCGCATCCGTCGAGGTCTGGCACTGTGATACGCGCGGGTTTTATTCCCATTTCGACCCCACTGGAAAACAGGCGCCGTTCAACATGCGTCGCACGATCATTGCCGACGCCGACGGCTGTTACAAGTTCCAGAGCATCGTGCCGCACGGCTACGGCGTTCCTCCGGGCAGCCCCACCGAAAAGCTCCTGTCGGCCCTTGGGCGTCACGGCCAGCGACCCGCGCATATCCACTTCTTTATCGGTGCGGACAATCATCGCAAGCTGACGACCCAGATCAATATCGCCGGCGATCCGCTCGTGAACGACGATTTCGCCTATGCCACCCGGGATGGTCTCGTTCCGGCCGTCACGGAACGAAGTGACGAGGCGAGCATCAAGGCAAACAATCTCAGCGGCCCGTTTGCGGAGATCGAGTTCGATTTCCATCTGACCGCCCTTGTCAACGGCGTCGACAATCAGGTCAACGAGCAGCGCAAGCGCGCCGCGGCGTAACGGATTGACGCGGTGGCCCGAAGGGGCCGCCGCCTTGCTTCTATTTACAAGGCGGCAGCGGCAGGCAGTCTTCAGAGATTTCTCGAAGACTCGGCGCCGGATTGATTTTGCTGACGGGGCTTGCGCTCGTCATGCAAGGTCAGATCGCGCCTCGCACGCGCGCTCGCGGCCTCGATGGGCTGCGCTTTCCCTTGTTCGGCGACAGCAGCCCGCGCCCGCTCTATATCGACCATGTAGTCGCGCGCCAGCGGAAGAGCGGAGACATCCTTCGTCAGTTGCAGCTGCCAGTTCATGTGGCCCATGCGACGAAACGCGAGTTCGGATCCGATCAGATAGAACTCGAACATCCGGCAGAACCGCTCGTCATAGAGCGTGGCCAACGTGCTTCTGTTCTTCATGAAGCGATCCCGCCACTGCTCGAGCGTCTTGGCATAGTGGAGCCGCAGGATCTCGATGTCGGTCGTCCAAAGGCCGGACTTTTCAACCACGGACATGACCTCGGAGACGGCCGGCGAATAACCGCCGGGGAAGATATATTTCGCAATCCACGGATTGGTGCTGCCCGGCCCGTCGGCCCGGCCGATCGCGTGGATCAGCGCAACGCCATCCTCCTTGAGCACGGCGCGAATCTTGTCGAAGAAGGTCTTGTAGTGGTTGATGCCCACATGTTCGAACATGCCGACCGAGACGATGCGATCGACCGGGCGCGTCCAGGAGCGGTAGTCCAGCAGCTCGAACGTCACCATATGCTCCAGACCCGCGTCCTTCGCACGGGCCTTCGCGGCCAGCAGCTGCTCTTCCGAAAGGGTCAGGCCCGTCACCCGCGCTCCGAATTCCCTGGCCAGATAGAGAGCCATCCCGCCCCATCCGCAGCCGATATCCAGAACCTCCAGGCCGGGGCGATCGAGCATCAGCTTCGATGCGATATGCCGCTTCTTCTTGACCTGCGCCTCTTCGAGCGTCTCGTCGCCGACGGGGAAATAGGCGCAGGAATACTGCCGGTCCTCATCCAGCATCAGCGAATAGAGCCGGGCATCGAGATCGTAGTGATGGGCAACGTTGCGCTTCGAGCGCCCGGCAAAATTCAGCTGATCGAAATTCCGGCGCAGCCAGCGGACCTTGTCCATCAGCTTCTCGAAAGGATGGTGCCCGCCCTCCATCAGGTTCAGGACGAGAAAGTCCATCATTTGAAAGAGATCGCCGGAGGCCGGTTCGACGTCGCCGTCCATATAGGCTTCGCCAAGCGCCAGAGCCGGGTTGAGAAAGAGGCGGCGTTTCGCGCGCTCGGTTTTTATTTTCATCGTCGCCCGCGGCTCCGACCCCGTACCGAAGTCGCGTGTGGAACCATCGGGAAAAGTGACCGTGAGCGTTCCGATTTTGATCAGGCGGGACAAAGCTGCTTCTAGGAACATGACGACTACCTGTTTATCGTTTCCTTGCGGGGGGATCCGCGGCCCGACGGCGACCGGGCATCCCGCGCCGGTATCTTGATATGAAAAGCGTACTACTTAATTCGATAGAATATCCAGATCATTTGCGACATCAAGGTTGCGGCGGCTTGGTGACGACGATACCCGATTCGGTTGCATCGTCATCTCCAAAACCGCTCGACGGCGGAGCTTTGCGCCTTAGCCGTCCTTCGATAAGTCGGCACGATCCATGATCCGCGTAATGACGCCGCCGCCCATGATCGCGGCGCGATCGCACATATGGGCGACGACGCCGGGATCATGGCTCACAAGCACGAACGTCATTCCATGCGCCGCCTTCAAGTCGTTGAGAAGGTTGAGAATCCCCGCCTGCACCGAAACATCGAGGGCCGAGGTCGGCTCGTCGAGCAGCAGCAGCTTCGGGCGCAGCAGCAGCGCGCGCGCAATGGCCACGCGCTGCCGCTGCCCGCCGGAGAGCTGATGCGGATAACGCTGGCTTGTTGCCGCCGGCAGACCGACCTGATCGAGAGCCGTCCACACCTGCGCTTCAACGTCCTTCGCGCCGCGCAAGGACAGGGGCTCGCCGAGAATGCGGGCGATCGTGTGACGCGGATGCAGCGAGGAATAGGGATCCTGAAACACCATCTGGATATTGTCGCGCAGCCGGCCTGAAATCTTCCTGCCCGGCTGGAGCGGCTCGTTGAAAACGGAAATGCCGCCCTGCCAATGGACGTTCAGCCCGCCGATGGCGCGCAGCACCGTGGTCTTGCCGCAGCCGGAAGGGCCGATGAGACCGAATGTCTCGCCGCCCGCCACATCGAAGCTGACGCCGCGCACGGCCGTAAATGTCTTCCTGGCGCCGGAAAAGGTAATGGAGAGATCGGAAACCGAAAGCGCGCTCATGTATCGGCTCCATAAACCGGCAAACGGGTGCCGTAGGTCTTCGCCGACGGCCTTGCCGCCCACAGGGCACGCGTATAGGCGGATTGCGCACCGGCAAGATCGGCCGAAGCCAGCTCCTCCTCGATCCGGCCGCCACGCATGACGATCGCCCGATCGGCAAATTGTGCCATCTGCTGCAAATCGTGGCTGATGAGCAGCAGACCCATGCCGAACTCCTCCGTCAGCGAGCGCAACAACGTCAAGATCTGGCTCTGAAGCTCCCGGTCGAGCGCGGATGTCGGCTCATCGGCAATCAGAAGCTTCGGACGGTTGATCAGCATCGCCGCGATCATCACGCGCTGTCCCATGCCGCCCGACAGTGTGGCAGGATAGCTCGAATAGACCCGCTTGGGATCGGGAAGGCCGACCCTGTGAAGCATGTCGAGCGCGCGCTCGCGCCGCTCGGCGGCCGAAAGGCGCGTATGCAGCAGCAATGTCTCCTCGACCTGCCGCCCGACCTTGTGTGCGGGATTGAGCGAATATTTCGGATCCTGCAGGACGAGGCCGATATCGTTGCCCCGAAGCCTGTTCCAGCCGGAGGATGGCAGGGAGAGAAGGTCTTGGCCTTCGAAGGACAGACGCGCCGCCCGCACCTGCGCATGACGCGGCAGCAATCCCATGATCGCCCGCCCGGTCATCGACTTGCCGGAACCGGATTCGCCGACGAGCGCGACGATCTCGCGATCGACCGAAAAGCCGATGCCGTCGACGACGCGCACCATGTCCGCTGCGGAGGGAAAGGAAACCGACAGGTCCTGAACGGATAGCAGCGGCTCAGCCATGACGCGGGTCCAGTATGTCGCGCAGGCCGTCAGCCAGAAGGTTGAAGGCGAGCGAAGTGATGAGAATGGCAAAGCCGGGCACGGCCGCCACCCACCATTGATCGAAGATGACCTGCGTGCCTTCCGAGACCATAGCCCCCCATTCGGCGGTCGGCGGGCGAACGCCGAGGCCGAGAAAGCCAAGCCCTGCCGCGGCAAGAATGATGCCCGAGAGATCGAGCGCCAGGCGAATGATCGCCGATGGAAGCACCAGGGGCAGCACATGCCCGTAAAGCAGCCGGACACCCCTGATGCCGACCATTTCGGCAGCGGCCAGATAATCGCTCCGGCGCAGCGCTGCCGTCTCCACACGCGCCTGGCGCGCATAGGCGGGCCAGCTCGTCAGGGAGAGCGCCAGCGCGCCGTTGACCAACCCGGGCCCCATGATCGCGACGAAGGCAAAGGCCAGCAGCAGCCTCGGGAAGGACATGACGACATCGGTGACGCGCATCAGGACGCGCTCGGTGAACCCGCCGAAAAAGCCGGCGAGAATGCCGACGACGATACCGAGCGGAGCCATGAGGAGAACGACGAACAGCAACAGGAGCAGGGTCGGGCGCGCGCCGTAGATCATGCGCGACAGCAGATCGCGGCCGAAGCCGTCCGTGCCGAACCAGTGGGCGCCGCTCGGCGGCATCAGCCGGTTGGCCGTCTCCTGCAGATTGGGATCGTATGGCGCAATCAACGGCGCAAGCAGCGCGACGGCAAGGATGAATACGACGACCGCGCTGCCGATGGCCGCGGAGGGAGAGCGCAGGAGACGCCGCAGGAAAGACGCTCCGTCGAGCGGATGCTGAACGATGGCGCTCACCGCTTCCTCCCCGCCTCAAGCCGCGCGACGCCGAGATCGGTCAAGGCATTCAGGAGCACGAAGGATGCGCCGACCACAAGGGTCGCTCCGAGGATCGCCGGCGTGTCGCCGGCAAACATCGCCGTCGTCAGATAGCGGCCGATGCCGGGCCAGGCGAATACGGTTTCGGTGAGCACGGCGCCTTCGAGCAGGCTGGCATAGGAAAGGGCGATCACGATCAGAAGCGTCCCGGATATGTTCGGCATGATATGCGTAAAGACGATGCGGGACAGGCTGGCTCCCTTGGCCCGGGCGGTCGTCACGTATTCCTGACCGAGTTCCGTCAGGATCGAAGCCCGCGTAAGCCGCGAGATGGCCGCGAGCGCGTAAAAGGCAAGCACGGCCGCCGGGAGCGCCAGATGCGCCAGCGCGTCGCGAAACGCCCCTTGCTTGCCGGAGAGCCACGCATCGATCAGCGCAAAGCCGGTAACGGACTTGACGGTATATTGAAAGACCACATCCGCGCGTCCCGGTCCCGGTGCCCAATGCAGCCGCGCATAGAAGAAGAGCAGCATCAGCAGGCCGAGCCAGAAGATCGGCACGGAATAGCCGAAAAGCGAGACAAGCCGCGCTGCGCCGTCGAGCCATGTCCCCTGCCGCATGGCGGCGGCAATGCCCAGCGCCAATCCGATGACGGAGCCCATGATGATCGCCGCCGTCGCAAGCTCGATCGTCGCTGGAAACGTGCGCGCGATATCCTTGGCCACCGGCTGGCCGGTCGAGGTCGACTGGCCGAAGTTCCCCGAGGCGGCTGTTTCGATATAGCGAAGGAACTGCATCGGCAGAGGCTGATCGAGCCCGAGCTCGGCGCGGGCCTGCTCATAAGTCGATTGGCTGGCGTGGTCTCCGACCATCTGCAGCGCGGGGTCGATCGGCGACAGGCGCGTCAGCGCGAAAGTCACCAGCGCCAGCCCGAAGAGCGTCAGCGCAAAAGACCACGCCCACGAAAGAAAAGACCTTACGAAAGACAACTCCCGCCAGGCTGTCTTCTGGCGGGAGTTGGTCATCTCGGCATCGGATTGGCTTGCCGCTTGCGGCACTTACTTCTCCACCTTGTCATAATAGACCTGGTCTGCATTCAGGCCCTGGGCATAGTTCTTCACCTTGTCGCTTAGCACGACCTGATCGTTGCCTTGAAGCATAAAGATGAAGGGAGAGCTTGCCTGGATCTTCTTTTGCAGATCCTGATAGAGGGCGACGCGCTTGGCGGCATCCTGTTCCTTGACGGCGGCGAGCGTCTCGTCGGTGAGCTCGGGGATCACCCAGCCGGCATATTTCGCAGCCGTGTTGGCGGAGTTGTCCTTGTTGATGGCAAAGGCGCTGGCATTGGAGTGAGGATCGAAATAATCCGGGATCCAGTAGCGCAGCGTCATCTCGAACTTGCCGGAGCGGCCGCGGGCATAGATGTCGCTTGCCACGCCCGGCTGAATATCCAGCGTGATGCCGGCCTGCGCAAAGGTCGATTGCAGCGACTGCGCGATCGACAGGAAAGGCTGGTCGTTGAAGACGATGAATTCGACCTTGAACGGCGTCTTGATGCCGGCATCGGCGAGAATCTTCTTCGCCTTCTCGACATCGAGCTTGAAGGGCGTATCCGTCAGCGCGCCGGGGAAGCCGACCGGCAGGAAGGCCTGGTGCACCGTGCTCTGGCCGCGCAGCAGGTTCTTGGCGATGCCGTCATAGTCGACGAGATAGCGGGCCGCCTCCCAGAAGGCCGGATTGCCGAGCGTCGGATTGGCCTTGGTGTTGAGCAGGATATAGTCGGTGCGCGCGGACGGCACCGAGAGAACCTTGACGCCGCTCTTGGTCTTCAGCGCCTCGATCTGGTCGGCCGAAAGGCCGCGTGCGATATCCGCATCGCCCTGCTCGACGAGCAGGCGGCGCGCGCCGACATCGGGGACGTTGCGGATGATGACGCTGTCGAGCTTCGGCTTGTCGGCGGAATTGGCGTTGGCCTGCAGCACCAGCGCCTCGTGCGGCGTATAGGTCGCGATCGTGTAGGCGCCGCTGCCGGCCGAGTTCGTCTTCAGCCAGCCATTGCCGAAATCGCCGTCCTTCGCCTGGGGCTCGACGGTCTTTTCATCGATGACCGAGGCGATCGGCGCAGTCAGCAGCGACAGCGCGAAACCGGAGCCGACATCGGCCGACCAGGTGAGCTTCACATGCTTGTCGTCGACCTTGGTAATGGCGGCATCGACATTGTCGGCCTTCCAGCCCAGTTCGTTGAGAATGAAGGCCGGAGACTTGTTGAGCTTGACGGCACGCGTCAGCGAAAAGATCACGTCTTCGGGGCGCACCGGATTGCCGGAGGAAAACTTGGCGTCGGCAAGCTCGAAGGTCAGGCTGCGGCCATCGCTGCCGGCGGCCCAGGACGCCGCAAGCGCCGGCTCGATCTTCGTGCCGTCTTCGCGGTTCGACTGGACGAGGCGCTGGTAGAGATTGTTGAACGACTGGACCGTCGTGAGTTCGAAGCCTTCGGCCGGATCGAAGCTGACGGCATCGTCGATCGACTGCGCGACCACGAGCACATTCGGCGGCGTTTCCGCCTGGGCGACCGACGTTCCGAACAGAAGTGCCAGACCGAAAGCCGTTCCGAGCAGCCTCGCGCGAGAGGCAATAATTGACATTGGGTGAGCTCCCTTAAGTGCTTTTGCTATATGACGTTCCAGTTATTCGCTGTGCCTGACGCGATCCAACTACCGGCAAGCATTTAACAATCTCCTCGGTAGCATGCAGGCAAAATAGATCCAGCTTTTTGCGATTTCTGCAAAAAAATTTCCCCTGCGATCTTCAGGCATCTCAGAATATCGGCCAAGTCGCGGTTGTCCCTATGCGAGACTGGCATCCTTCCACCTGGAAAACGTCGCCGCCTGACCGCGCAGGCTCCCGTTACGGTCCATAAGCTGCCAGACAATGCCATCCTCGATCCAGAAGCGCCGGCCGGACTTTGCCACTCTCAAGCCGCGATAGTCTGAAATGAAACCGTCACGCGTCACCGCGTCCAGCAGCCGCTGGCGCTCCGCCCGGTCTGGAAGCTCCACCGACAATCGCGAAGGCAGCGTTACGAACTCTTCCCACGGATATTCGAAACAATCCTGAGCAGATTTGTTGGCATAGACGAAGCGGGGATCGGCATCCGTATTGTGGGCAACGACCACGAAAGGCGCGTCGCGATAGAGCCAGCCTGGTCCACCCCCGTGGTCGACAAGTTCTAGACCGACGATGCGGCGGAAGCTGCCCGTCAGGAGTTCGAAAAAGGCTTCATCGACCGACAAATCCACGCGGTTGCTTTCAGGCCCGTCCACCATCGCTTCCCTTCCCGTCCGTTCAAGATCGACCGAAAGGATGTCTATCAAACTGACGTGCGGATCAAAAGCATCGCAACACGCAGATATTGTCGGCGGGGCATTCGACGAGCACCGTGCGCTCCTTCGAGGAGGCGTAGGTGCCGACCCAGCGATTGACGACATGCCGGCCCGGCAGGTCGAACACGCGATCGAACTCATCGAGGATCAGCCGGTCGAAGCGCTCGCTTGCAAACGGCTGCTGCGCATTGCCGTAGACATGACTGTCGCCGACCACAAGCGAGCCATCGGCCGACTGGACGGCGATCAGGTGAACGCCGGCGAAACCCTCGTAACGGGCGAGGCTCATATCCGACATGACGGCCGCCCCGAACCGGCTCGGATGGGCGGGCGAGCGCGTAGCATCTGCAACGTGCAAATCGTCAGCGGGTGCCTGACGATGACGTCGGGGAAGAGCGTCGAGAAATCGTCGCCGGGGCAGACGACCGTTGCCGCCGCCTCGACCGTGCCATAGCTGGTCTCGATCCGTGTCCCGTCAGAACAAGCTTTTTCGTTTTTCCGTGTACTCCGACGGCCGACGCCATTGGCTCTGCCATCATCGCGATTTTGCTGTTCACCACCATGCTTTCTATAGTCGGAGCTGCGATAGTGGGTTTGTGGAGCCTCATTTCTGAGTAAACAGAACAGCGAGACATCGCTGGCCCCTGCCATCGAACCAGATCTAATCAAGGCCAAGCGGGGAAACCGGCTGATCGTCCATCTCTCCTTCGGAAAAGCGCTTGTCGGGAAACGAGTGGATCACATCGACAGCAGTGCAAAAAGGCGGTCGGCTTTCTTGTTTCTCAGACTTTTCGTTGGCGCGGTCAACCCAACCAGAAAGCTGCGCGGTCGTCAGGGTTTATGCCTCTAGAGCGTTTCCGCTTTTATCTGAATCGGAAGGGATTCCGTTTTTGGCTATTTTGTGATTCAAGATTCTGGCTGGAGTGGAGGCCAGCATCGGATGGCTCGACCTATTTCAAATGATCTTCGCAAGCGTGTTGTTGATGCGATCGAGGCCGGCGAGAGCTGCCGGTCGGTGGCGGCGCGGTTCGCTATTGCGGCCTCTTCAGCGGTGAAGTGGTCTCAGCGTTATCGTTCGAGCGGATCTGTTGGGCCGGGGAAGATGGGTGGTCATCGTAAGCGTGCTCTGGAGCCGTACCGGGCGTTTATCGTGGAACGGGTCAACCAGACGCCGCATCTGTCACTGCATGCGTTGAAGGAAGAGTTGGCCGTACGAGGGGTGAAGGTATCCCACGATACCGTATGGCAGTTCCTGCGGCGCGAGGGGTTACGGTTCAAAAAAAACACTGTTCGCCCGTGAGCAGGCGCGCGCCGACATTGCGCGGCGACGACAGCGGTGGCGGTCCTGGCAGACCGGTCTCGATCCAAGGCGATTGGTCTTCATTGATGAAACCTGGATCAAGACCAACATGGCGCCGCTTCGAGGCTGGGGGCCGAAGGGCAAACGCCTACGTAGCTTCGCCCCGCATGGTCATTGGCGCACTCTGACTTTCCTTGGCGCGCTGCGCTGCGATCGGCTCGTGGCACCTTGTGTCTTCGATGGGCCGATCAACGGCCAGTGCTTCCGAGCCTATGTCGAGCAGCTACTCTTACCGATCCTCGAACCCGGAGACATCGTCGTCATGGATAACCTCGGTTCCCACAAGTCGGTCGCCATCCGTCAGATAATCCGCAACGCTGGTGCACGGCTCTGGTATCTGCCGCCCTATTCACCCGACCTCAATCCGATCGAACAGGCCTTCGCCAAAATCAAACACTGGATGCGCCTGGCACAGAAGCGAACCGTCGATGACACCTGGCGTTACATCGGCAATCTCGTCAAAACCATCGAGCCAAGCGAATGCGGCAACTACTTCGCTAATGCTGGATACGCTTCCGTTAAAACCTGAAACGCTCTAAGATCAAAGCCAATGATGCTGCTAACTCCCTGCGCCATATCGATCAGTCAGCATGCCAGATAAGCATTTCGTCCGAAATCGCCTTCTCGATTTCCTCCTGGATTTCTCGAAAAGTTTCAATTGCTCTCACGCAACGCGCGTCGAATCCGTACGTCGTACAAATTGGCGAAGCAGAACGTCCACTTTCCTGGAATTGAACACATCATCAAGAACAAGGTGCGCCGCTCCGAAAAGAGCGCTGTCTTGGTTCGCGTCGGCCAGCACGATCTGCAATTCGCGGGTCGCAAGGGGAAGGCAGCGCTGATAGACAAGCTCACGAATGCCGGAGAGGACATGTTCGCCCGTTGCCGACATGGTTCCGCCGACAACAATCAAGCTCGGATTGAGAATGCTAACGGCATCGGAAGCGACTTCGCCAATTGTGCGCCCAGCCCGTCGCGTCATCATGATTGCTTCGGGAACCCCATTCTCGACCATCGCAACGACGTCTCGGGCGTTTTGAGCGCTGAATCCAAGTTTCGAGAGATCGCGTGCTACCGCCCAGCCTCCCGCTCGCGCTTCAACACAGCCAAGCTTTCCACAACGACATAGCGGGGCGTCTTCAGACAGAAACTGGATATGACCGATGTCGCCTGCCGCACCTTGAGCGCCCCGAAACAACTTTCCGTTGGTAATAATCCCACTGCCGATACCGGTGCCTGCCTTGATGAAGAACATGTCATCGACAGCAGGGAAATTCTGTCGATGCTCGTAGATTGTCATCAGGTTCACGTCGTTCTCGACCAGAATCCAAGTATCAAACCTGCTGTGTAGCCACGACCGGATGTCGAATTCGTCCCAGCCAGGAAGGACCGAAGGTCCAACGACACAGCCACGCTTGAAATCAACCGGGGTCGGCAGGCTCAGCCCGATCCCGACGAGAAATCGGCTCGAAATCGCTGGCTGAGACAAAAGCTGCGAAAATCCGTCAGCAATAGCCATTAGGCTTTTGGTCGGGTCCTTGGGATCTGCCAACGGGATCGTCAGTTGGGCGACCATCGAGGGCTGGAGGTCCATAGCCGCGATGTGAACGTAGGTTTCTCCGATATTCGCGACGAGAATAATGCCGACATTTTCCGAAACGGCGAGAACCCGGGATGGTCGACCGCCGCTCGGGAGGCGTTCTTCTTTTTCCCGCACCAAGCCTGCACCGAGGAGTGCGTTTAGGCGCTGCGTGACCGTCACGCGGGAAAGCCCCGAAGCTTCCAGTAACGATGTTCGCGACGCCGCAGCACCCGTTGCGATCAGCGACAAAATCTCACCTGCGTTTTCCAGATTCGAAATATCGGAGCCCGCTATCGTTTTTGCCATTGGAAAGACACCTGTCAAAATTCGAATGGACGCTTTGGTCCAAGGTAATTCGATAGTTTATCGTCTCTGTCGTAATTCCACGCAATCGATTTGTACGGCAGCTTACCGAACGCCGACTGCCCGCTATGGAGGCTGCAGAAGGCCGATTACGCAACTTCAGCACTGGAAACTATTTCGTTGAGGCCGTGCATTGTTTCTCTTAGAGCTTTCGAATTCGAGGTATCACGATAGAGCTTGTAAAGCTTTTCGTAGGCGCGAACGTTTCGCTCGATTGGCTCATAATGATGGAATTCTTTCGTACCAAAGCGACCGCTCCCCTCTCTATAGTTCTCGACGACACCGCCCGCCACCGCCCCGTGGATCGCCGCGCCTACAGCCGTGGAATTCACTATCGCTGGAACGGCGATCGGTCTGCCAATCACATCACACATGGTCTGCACCAGAGAGGGATTATTCAAGGCGAGGCCACTCGTCATGGTCAACTGCTCGATTTCGATATGCGAATTGGAAAACAGATCGATGATCGATCTCGCACCAAAACAGATCGCGTCCATCAGGGCTCGATAAATGCCGACGCTCGTTGTCTCCATTCCGAGCCCAAGCAAAAGGCCGCTCAAGCGAGAGTCAGCGAACGGCACGCGATTGCCATTCCACCAATCGAGAGCAAGGAGACGATTGTTGCCAACAGGCATGGAGGCGGCGGCTTCATTGTACAACCTGAAGCTTTCGGCCTCAGTCTCCGCGCGAGGGAAGTTCCTGACAAACCACGATAGCGTGTCCCCGAAACTCGCCTGACCAGCCTCATAACACCAGAGATCACGGATGGAGCCGTCTTTTGCCACCCCCTCAATACCCGCTGGAAGCGGCTGATAATGATCACTCAGAAGAAGATAGGCGGCAGATGTCCCTAAGGCTCCGACGAGCGTTCCACCGGAGACACCGCCGACGGCAGGAAGAACGACGTGCGAGTCGATAGCTGCAACAGCGACAACGGCCTCGCCCATGATACCCGTTCGCTCGCGCCACTCAGCCGTCAATGAGCCTGCTGGCGATCCGATAGGAAGTGGTTCTGCCAACCGCGTTTCGAGATTTGGAAGGACATCACCCGGATAGCCGACATTAGCCACATACTGTGCCTTATAGGCGGCAAAGCCGAGGCTGCGGGCTTCATTTCCGGTCAGCCGCCATACAAGCCAGTCACCGCCTTCGATGAACTTATCAGTCTTGGCCCATGTGTCCGGGGCTTCGTCTGCGATCTGCATCGCCTTCGCCAATAACCACTCGCCGGATACCTTGCCACCGAAATTGTCCAGATACCGGCCGCCCCGAACATTGATGTTGTCGGCATACGGCTGCGCCGATCCATGCTTCCACAGTTTGACGTAGGCGTGTGGGTTGCCAGGCCACAGTTCCGAAAGAGCGGTTCCGTCTGCCGTAGAGGGTAGCGGCGAACTCGCGGTAAACCCTATGCCAATCGAAGTGATATTGCGCCCATCGCCCAACTTCGTCAGGATTGTTTCCGCAGCGTTTAGATAATCCGCTGCATCCTGGAGCGCCCAGCCTCGGGGAAGACGCGTTCCATTAGGCAACTGGCGGGTCATTATTCCATTAGAATAGGCGTAGATATGACTTGCGACCTGTTCACCCGTATCTGCATCGACGAGAACCCCTCGTGCAGATTCCGAACCGTAATCCAGGCCGATCAAAAAGGCTTTCGTCATTGCGTTTTGGCATCCCAATAAAAGGCAATTTGGCAGAGTTGCCATTTCCCTCGCGCGACTTTTAGGCCGCGCCCTGCTCAGGCATAGTGTTGACCCGCTTGCCGGTTTCCCGATCGAAGATGTGGACTTTGGCAAGATCGGGATAAAGATGAACCGTCTCGGCGGGATGCAATCCGACCCGATCTCGGAACGTTGCGACAATGTTGGTGTCTGCAGCTTTGAGCATCACCTGAGTGTCCGACCCGGTTGGCTCGACCACCTCGACAATACCCTCGATTCCGTGCTGACCGGCCAGCGAAAAGTGCTCAGGCCGCACGCCGTAGACGAGCTGCCGTCCCTTCATGGCCGCCAAGCTCGCCGGTAGCGTGAGTTCGATACCCTGCTCGCTTCTTAGCACCGGGCCAGACCGGATCGTGACAGTACCTTCAATCAGGTTCATCGCTGGGGACCCGATGAATCCTGCAACGAATAGGTTATCCGGCCGGTCATAGAGGTCGAGCGGCGCACCGATCTGCTCGACCCGGCCCGCGTTCATGACGACGATCTTGTCTGCCATGGTCATCGCTTCGACCTGATCATGCGTGACATACACGGTCGTCGTTTTCAAACGCTGGTGAAGGGCCCGAATTTCCGTACGCATCTGGACACGCAGCTTCGCATCCAGGTTCGACAAGGGCTCGTCGAACAGGAAGACCTTTGGGTCGCGAACGATCGCGCGGCCCATCGCCACACGCTGGCGCTGACCGCCGGAAAGCTCTCTTGGAAAGCGGTCGAGCAACTGGCCGAGCCCGAGAATTCTAGCAGCGTTGTTGACGCGTTCGTTGATTTCAGATTTGGGTCGCTTCATGAGCTTCAACGCAAAGCTCATGTTCTCCTTGACGGTCATATGTGGATAGAGCGCGTAGTTCTGAAAAACCATGGCAATGTCGCGCTCTTTGGCGGGCACGTCATTGATCACGTCGTCGTCTATCGAAATTTCTCCGCCCGAAATCTCTTCGAGCCCGGCGATCATTCGCAGAAGAGTGGATTTGCCGCAGCCTGATGGTCCGACCAGCACCACGAACTCCCCGTCGCGGATATCCACGCTCAGGCGTGGGATAGCCTCGACAGCCCCGTACTTCTTTTGAACATTTGCGATTGCAACGTTTGCCATATTTCCTCCGGTCGTCCTGGCAGCGAGATTGGCCTCTAGCCGCGTGAACTCGTGAACAAATCGTTCGCACGAAGCGTCGAGATTGAGCCTTTGAACTGAACTGCAGATTTGCTCGACCAGATGGATATGTCCGCCGCGCCGTGCATGAGAGGGATGACCTTCGCCGCGCAGGTTTCAGAGTTCAGGAAGATTTCCGCGACGGTGCGGTCGATAAAGAGCCGCAACTCCGTTTTCGTGCCATTTCGATGAACCTTCGCAGTCAGCGTGCCGAGCTGCAGTTCGTCCTGGGAGACCGCGATATCAAGGAGGCTATTGTCGTTGCGAATACGCAGCCCGAATGACTCGTCGGCTGCATGGTCGAAGCTGCACGAAATCTCCAGCGCCTGGACTTCTGCGACCTTTCCGACCGACAGTTCCGTTCGCGCTTCGACCGAACCTTCAATATTGATGGTTTCATCGAGCAAGGCATCGAGTTCCTGAACGGGACGCTGAACCAGCTTGCCGCCTTCGAGCTTGAGTTCTCTCGGCAACGACACGCAGCAATTCCAGCCGATTGTGTCGGTGAATCCGACGAGTGCGCCCCAGCAGACAGCACGGCCGTCACCGTCGAACAACACGTTCGTCGCATAGAAATTCCGGCTGTGGTCAACGACTCCCGAACCTTCGACGGAGAACGTATAGTTCTCCAGGTCGAGTTCGCCGACATAATATTCGACCTCGGCGTGAGGCGACACGAACATCACCCACTTGCCATCGAGCTTGAACAGGTTCGGGCATTCCGCGCTCGGAACCGTAGAGCGAGGATGCGTGAAGATAATGCCCCGATAGACCCACTTGGTGAAGGAGGGATTGGTGGCTTCGTAGAGCGCGACCACCGCTCGGCCTTCGCCATCGGCCTGTTTCTTTCTTCCACCGAGCACCATGAACGTCCGCCCGGCTGCCTTGAAGACGAAGGGATCACGCCATTCACCGATTACCTCGCCGTTATGGACGTCGTAGTCGATCATTGGATTGCTAGGCAGCGGCTTCCAGGACATCAGGTCGGGCGATCCTATAGCCGCCCACTGCTGCGCGGTATCTTCTGGCCGCAGGTCCGGTCCAACGGCCGTGTAGATAGCCATAGGTATGCCCTCATCATTGATGACAGTGCAGCCGAACCAGACGAAGTGCTCGCCCTTATCAATCGACGGATAGACGGCAATCGGCAGATGCTCCCAATGGACGAGGTCGCGGCTGCGGGCATGTCCCCAGACGGTAATGCCGCCCGTCCAATCTTCGCTGTTCGGGTCCCAGACGCGAACTGCGGTCTTATAGACCATGCCAGCGCGGTGCTCGGCGCTATGGGGATTAAGGCTGTACATCATGTGATACCAACCATCGTGGAAGATGATGCCATTTGGGTCGTCCATCCATTGGGAGGGCGCACGAAAATGATAAAGCGGGCGGCTCTTGTCGGTCTCCGCGATGGCGGCGGCAGCCGTGATGGATGCTTCGGCGGTATCGACGAGCTTCTGAAGGTCTTCAGACACAGTAATTCCCTCTCTGGTCTATTTCAGTCCGGTCAGGGCGACGCCCTTGACGAACAGGTCTTGAAGGCAAAGGAACATGACGACGACGGGCAAAAGGCTGAGGCCGACGGTCGCCATCAGAACCGGCCAATTGGTCGAGAAGAGCCCCTGTGCCGTGTAGATGCCGAGCGTCAGGGTTTGGTTTTCATTGCTGCTCAGGAAGATCAGCGGCCGCAGAAAGTCGTTCCAGGTTCCAACGAAGGTGAAGATCGCAAGCGTCGTCAGCGCGGGTTTCGAAAGCGGAAGAAAAATCCTCCAGTAAATGCCCCAGGGACTGCAGCCATCGAGCGTCGCCGCCTCGGCCAACTCCTTGGGGACCCCGATGTAGAACTGGCGCATCAGGAAGATGCCGAAGGGTGATACAACGGTTGGCAGGATGATCGCCCATGGGGAATCGAGGAGACCCATGTTGCGAAGCAGCGCGAAGGTCGGCACGAGCAGGACGTGATAGGGGATCATAATCGAGACGAGGACGATGACGAACAGTGTATCCTTGCCGGGGAATTTGAAGAGCCACGAGAACGCAAAGCCCGCCATCGAGCTGGTGATCAGCGTCCCGATCAACGTAGCGACCGCAATGAAGGCCGTGTTCCAGAGCTGGCTGAGGAATGGCGATCCCTTGAGGACCGTCACATAGTTCTGCCAATCGATCGAGCTGCCGATGAGAGTTGGCGGATATTGAAAGACCTCCCCCGCAGGTTTAAGCGACGTCGCAATCATCCATATGAACGGGACAAGCATGATCACGGCACCAATCGTCAGAACGATGTACGACGCGATGCGGCCGATCCGCTGACCTCTTGCCTTGCTGGAATAGCGATGACGCGGCGCTGCTGTTTGAGCTATTGCCATGAAATCAATCTCCCTTCGAGCGATTGAAGCGGAATTGCACGAGGGTGAGGATGAGAACGAGCAGCGTCAGGGCCCAGCCAAGCGCCGAGGCATATCCCATTTTGTAGAACTGGAAGCCGTTCTGGTAGATGTAGTGAACCAGCACTGACGAGCTGCGATTGGGTCCGCCCCCGGTCATAACCATGACCTGGTCGAACACCTGGAACGAATTGATGATCGTGATGACGGTAACAAAGAGCGTCGTCGGCCGCAGCGATGGTAACGTGATGTACCAGAGCTTCTGGACCGAGTTTGCTCCGTCGAGTTCGGCAGCTTCATAGTAGGAGGTCGAGATTCCTTGAAGCCCCGCGAGGAAGAGCATCATGTTGAATCCGATGTTTTTCCAAACGCTCGTAATCATGACCGCTGGCATCGCCCAGTTTTCACTGGTGATCCACTTCGGGCCGTGAATGCCGAACAGCGAGAGGAACCAGTTGATGAGCCCGAAATCAGCGTTGTACATCCACTGCCAAACCATCGACATCGCAACCATCGACGAGATGACGGGCAGGAAGTAGGCAGCGCGGAAGAAGCGGACGCCCGCAATATTCTGGTTGAGAGCGATAGCCAGGAGAAGCGGGATAACAAGCAGAACCGGGACGGTCACGATGGTAAAATAAACCGTATTCCAGAAGACCCTGATCGCCGTGGGATCGGTGACAAGCCTGTCATAATTGGCAAGCCCGGCCCATTTCGGAGCGGTATTCAGGTTCCAGTTCGTGAAGCTCAGTGCCAGCGAAGCAACAGCCGGGTAGAGCGTGAAGACGCAAAATCCGATCAGTGCGGGCGCGAGAAAGACGAATGGCCAGAAATAGGTGCGCTGCGTGAGCGTTCTACGTCGGACTGGCCGCACACGCATCGTCATTGCAACGCTGCTGTCTGCCGCCTTGTAGGCTTCGATACCCATGGCAATCTCTTCTGATCTGGAGAGAGATGGGCGGCGGCGTTCGCCGCTGCCCATCGGACCGCTCATTCCTGCTGCATGGCGTCATTGACGCGCTGCTGCATCTCCGGGAGGACCTGATCGAGCGGGCGATTGGAATAGAAGTAGGACTGAAGCTCGTCCGACATGATGTTATAGACTTCGTCGGCATGTGTGATTTGGTCGAACCAGCGCAGACCACTCGTCGTCCAAAGCGTTTTCATGTCGATCCACCCCTTGGGATAGACCTTCGGGTCATACCATTCCTTCAGCTTGTCGGGCTCGTACATGGAAAGGCGGTTCGGCATCCAGAGGCCACTCTTGTAGATCGGCGTTGCGAACTTCATCGAGGTCAGGAAGCTGACCAGCTCAACAGCTTCTTTCGGGTGCTTGGTGCCGGACCAGACGGAATCGATGTTGCACGAACTCATCGGCGTGAATGTACCGTTCATCTTCGGCGGCAAACCGGCACCGAGTTCGAGCTTCGATGCGGCCAGCTCCTGCAGACCCCAAGAGCCCATGAAGAGCGTCGCGACGCGACCGGTAAGAAGGAGCTGAGTCGGCGAATTGGTGGTGTCGAGGCCAATTGACGAGGGATCAGGAGCAATGCCGGATGTGCGTAGCGCCTTGATCTTTTCCAGCGCGTCCTTGGTTTCGGGCGAATCCATACCGACGGCCTTGGTGAAGTCGTCGTTGAACCATTTCGCGCCGTTCGAGGCGACCATTTCCTGCGTCGTATAGAGGTTCATGCCCTCTTCGAAGTTTGCCGTGCCGTACTGGATTGTCTTGCCGTTTTCGACCTTCGTCAGCTTCTTCATGTTCGTGACGAACTGATCCCAGGTCCACTGTTCGTCGGGCTTCGTCGGCGGATATGGAACGCCAGCTTCGTCGAAGAGCTTCTTGTTGTAGTAGAGAACGGGGCCGACCGTGCAGACGTCGACGCCGTAGATATGCGTCTTACCGTCGACAGTGACCTGCATCTTCTTCTGCGAGCTGGCGATGAAGTCCTTCATGTCCCAGTATTGCGAGAACTGGTCACTCAGATCGAGAAGCTGGCCGTTGTTGATGAAGTCGCGCTGGTAATCCGGGTTCAGATAGAAGACATCCGGCGCGGTGCCTGCGGCCATCATCGTGCGCAGCTTCGCATGGTGCTGCGCAAACGGGGCTGTCACGTATTTGACGTCGACATTTGGATGGGCCTTCTTGAAGTCTTCCAGACCCGTCCTGATGCTGGCAGATTCCAGTGGGCTGGCTTCCCAACTCATGAACGTCAACTCGATCTTGTCTTCGGCATGCGACCGTTGTGACGCCAATACAAGCGGCAAAGCGATTGCCGTTGCTGCGAACAGCTTGAATGTCATGATTTTCCTCCCGCGATCCCAACCGCGCTTTGACAGCTGTCCTCCACATGACAGCCAGAGAGGTTTATCGAGTTATGTATGCATATGTCAATAGTTCTGTATATATTTAGACATAATAAGCAGATAATTGGACCGCTGCTACCATATATAACGCCGGATTTTGGTATAATACGCCGATATCAGGGCCTCAAATCGGGAAATGGAAAGATAAGTTTTGTTGCCTGACGACGCGTATTTACTCACGCTCGTCACAGAGCCTGCACTTGATATTGATATGCCGTCGAACAGCATAGAAAGGTAAGACGCAGCTAGAGTATGAACTCCGTCTACCGCGTCCTCCACGACGCCAACGAGAATCTGGCCCCCAGCCTCAGAATTGGCAAACGCAAAAATGAAATCGAACCGCGAATTGGATATTTTCGATCTTATCCGACGTTCAAATTTATCGATGCTACCGTCGGCATAAGGGCCTTTATTGATCTTGCCGCGTTCCGGCGCAGCGAACTCGTGCAAAGCCTTGCAGTAGTGCTCCAGCTGACTTTCGACGTCATCGAAGGTCTTCGTGGTCGTGTCTTTAAACTTAACATGCAGGGAGTTTTCAGCATCTTTGGTTTCGCGAATAAGATTACGAAACGCATTCGCGACATGCTGTATGTCGTACCGAAGTGGACTGTCGAAATTGACTTTCTCGACATCCGGATTTGCGATCTTCTTTGCAATGGTGACGACAGAACGCAGCAGTGATTCCTGATTGTAATTATTGTTGTCGCCTGATTCTAGGAACATGTCCTCCATCTAGTACTCATTCAGGAGCCAGTAGGACAGAACAAGTTCATCAACGGTGATGACGTCCGCTTTCGGGAACGCTGAGGCATATTCGGAATGGAGGTCAAATATTAAGATGTGGGAGTTATTGAGCCCTTGATACTCACCGGTCTTCGCCGATACAGCCCGCTGAAGGACCGACGACACACTCGACGATTTACCTGAGCCGGACGCGCCGACGACAGCAACATGTTTGTTGAAAAATCGGTCGCCGTGGACGGGAACCTTGATGTCTCGCTGTCTGGTCAACGAAGAGAAGCAAGACTGCCAAACGTGAACTCAACATCGACACCCGGCTTATGCGACAGATCCTGATTGAACAAGGAATCGTAGACACTTCAAAGATAGTTCTCGAAGACAAGGACATCTTGATCCCAGCAGATGAGGTGGTAAAACTTACTTCCGCTCTCGATGATGGTGTCACGTCAAAGAAGCGCTAGGCGTTGCAGAGACCACCGTCAGGCGGCTCATAAGGGAGGGTGTCATCAAACCGCTCTATGGAGCAGTAAAGGCAACGAAGGCAAAATTTTCGCGAACTGCGACCGACGCCACGCTCCAAGCTCTCGTTTCCAACTTGGTCGAAAGCGATGACGAAACGGGCCTTGTTTCGCTTGTCGATGCTTCTCGCCTGGCAGCACGATCGGTGGCGAACCTAATTACAGCACTCCTGGCAGGCCACCTGACAATCCGATCCCTGACTTCTCGGAAAGATCGGACCGGATTGATGCGCCTGCTACTTGATCCGGTCGAAGTCCGTGAGGAGTTCAGCCGAGCGAACGGTATCAAGCAACAAGAATTCAACGATAGATTTCGGCTTCATCACCCCGAGGGTTCACAGTTCTTCTATTCAAAGTTCTTCGTCCAGGCACGAGAACGTAGTCCTACAAGTCAGCGTGAATTTGATGTCGTCACAAGAGACTCTTTTGAATTATTTCAGCAGGAACATGTCTCACTGGCCTCGCTTGCGAAGGGTCGAGGCCGCACGATTGATGTGAAGAACGCCCTCGATCAGGCTAGCATTTTACCGGTCTGGGAGCTTAAGGGCAGACGAACGTTGACGTTTTACAGGCGATGTGACGCTGAGAAGTTTCTCCAATCTCGCCTGAATTTAAAGAACATCAGAAATCTAGGCCCCGGCATTCGTTTGTCGGGGCTTTTTTTGCATTCAACAAGGCCATAAACTTTGAGTGCGTGTCGCATGTGACTAGGCAATCGTGCCATTTTGACGGTGTAATAATAAACGTAAGCTTGAAAACGCTGGGTTTTTTGATGAAACCGTGACTCTTCTCAGCAGGCTGCTCACCACCTGCAAGCGGCTTTGGTAGCCGGCTTCTCAGGAGCGCTTGGGCGTTTTCCGGCAATGAAGCGCCCTGCTGCGTCAGCCTAGACGCTTATGGATCGCCGACAGAAATCGGTAACGGCATGAACCAGTTTCTGCCGGTCGACCAGAGACCCGTCGATCAGGCTGTCATCCACGGCGCTATGCATGGCATTGAACAGCATGACGGCCGTGAGCCGGGCATCGGTGAACGAAAATGCGCCGGCGGCCTGCCCTTCGACGATAAAGGATGAAAGACGGCTGACGACGGGATTGGCGCGTTTCATATCCCGCTTCGTGGGTTGAAACTGATGAAATACCAGATCGTGGAGCGCGACCTCGTCGAGATAGGCAAGGACGCAGGCTTCCATCCACACGTCGAGCCGTTGCATCCAGCTGTCGGAAGCCGCGGCCCTGACGGCTGCCTCGATTCTTTCGCAGAACCGCTCGACGAAACGGCCCTGCAGAGCCGCGAGCACATCGTCCTTGGTCTGAAAGTACAGATAGAAGGTGCCCTTGGCGACATCGGCGGCATCGACGATCTCCGCAACGCTGGTCGCAGCGAAGCCTTTCTCCAGAAACAGACGCTGCGCGGCATCCATCAACTCCTCGCGGCGGATTTCCCGCGGCTTGGTGCGCGGGCGCGGGCGGTCTGCAATGGTCACGGTCTTTCCTTGTTCATAGGTTGTCGATGACAAGGCCCGCCGGCGCAAGAATGCATCTGCACAACCAATCCGCCGCGCGCGGGCCCTTGTCGAAGATTTGTAGCGGCATATCCAGCGAAAGACGAGCGAGACTTTGCCTCGTGATGCCCGCCGTCGCCGTCGGAACGACGACGGCGACACCGAGAAGGAACCGGTGAAGAGCATCCCGGGCAGCCTCTATCCGTCGCGCCACCATGGCGAACCCGGCGATATCGCCTTGAAAGGCGGGTCCGCAGGCCGCGATCAGCAAAAGTGCGAACGGCTTTTCGCGCGTAAGCCAATGCTCGATCGAATCGAGGCCCGATCTCACGCCATCCGCATCCAGCCCGGCCTCCGCGACCAGAATGGCAAGCGGCCAGTGCGTCTCGTCGTATTCCGGCAGCAGCGGTTCGAGTACCATCACGGCGCACCGCTCAAAGCCGCCAGGCTTCGCAGCACAGGCGCCATATTCAGCGACCTCCCCTGCTTCGCGGAAAGGGAAGCAAGCCACATCGTCGCCTCGTTCACGTCATCGAACATTTGCGCGGGAACCCCGAACAGCTTTTCGGCATTCATCCGGCTCATCTCCTCCAGGGCCTGCGTCGGCACGACGGTCGCCATGCCGATCACAAGCCGCTTGATGCGCGCGGCATTGGATTGAAGCCAGGCTTTCGCCTCCTTTGCACTTCCCTCGGGGCGCTTGAGCGCATCGACATCGGCGAAAACCCGCAGGGTCGCAAAAGGCTCATCGCGATCCAGCCACGATGTCCAGTCGGAAAGGAAAGCCAGATGCTCTTCGGGCGAAGCCCCGCCGCGAGCGACGGAAAGCACCAGCGGCCATTGGGTAAGATCGTGACGGATCATGATGGGATTTCTCTTTCTATGCAGCGAGATGAAGACAGATGCCCCCGCACCCCACGCCTTCCAGCTCATGAATATGGATGGTCACGCGAATATCTCCCGAGGGCGGTAACGACAGTGTGCGATTTTATGACTGACCGTCGGTCATTTGTAAAGAGAATAGCTGAACACACCGGATATCGCTGGCGCCGTCCTCCAATCCGGCCCGGTCGTGCAGCCGCGACTAGGGCGGCAGGCTGCATGGTTCGAGGATATTTCGAATCACTTGATGTACCGGATCGGCCGATGCAACGCGCAGGCCGTATGAGGCTATTTCGACACACGACCGAAGCCAGCGTGATCGGAAATACGCTCGCTACGCCCCCGCGATGGACTGCGTTGCGAGGGCGATGCCGAGAAAAGTTCCGAACGACACCCCCGGTTGTCAATTGCCGCCTTATTCGATCGCTTGATAGTTGCGATGATGCACTGAGGGCGGATATAGTGAGAGGATAGACCGACGAGCTTGACCTTCCGCGTGTACCCAGAAACCCGTCGACACAACCCAGACATGATTGGCAGCGACTGTATTTTCGACAATTTTAGAAAGCCGAACATGAGTTCGAATGATTGGCTTCCAGAGAGCTGCATGTGTAGCCGGAAGCTTCCCGAGCAGCATTCGGCAACGGAAATGAGCTGTCATCGTGCCGCTCCTGGCTCCAGCGTCGCCTTCACCTCAGCTTCCATGGTGCGTCTATGTTGACCGGATCGCGTCAATCTCATTGTTTGGCTGAAATCGCCCAGGCAAATACGGCCGACGAGCTGCGTCGGTTTCTGTTCAAGTTCTGCTCTCTGTACGGTCTTGCCAATGCGGTCTTTCATGTGACGCAGATCGCGGCGGTTTCACAGCAGAATCCTCTTATCCTGCTGACCTATCCGTCGGAATGGGTGGAGACATATATTGCTCACGATTACTTCTCGATAGATCCCGTCGTCCAGGCGGGGCGAAGTGGCTTCCTGCCGTACGACTGGTCGTCTCTCGACTTGAAGTCGCCGCAAAGCGCCTCCTTCTTCCGCGAGGCTGAAAGCTTCGATGTCGGCCGCTATGGCCTGACGCTGGTCGTTCGGGGTCCGCATGGAGAGCGATCGCTGTTTACCGTCACGTCCAATCTGAAGGGCGGCGACTGGGAACGGCTGCGAAACAGCATCATAGGCGACCTGCAGGTGATCGCCTATTATCTGCATGAGCAGTCGATGATCGTATCCGGCCTGCGGGAACAAGGCACCGGCCGCAGGCTCTCGAATCGGGAAACCCAGTGCCTCGAGCTGCTGGCGCAGGGCATGCTTCCGAAGCAGATCACATCCAGGCTCGGTATTTCCGAAAGCGCGGTGCGCCTCTATCTCAGCTCAAGCCGCCGCAAGCTTCATGTCAGCACCACGAACCAGGCCATCGCCAAGGCGATCTCGCTCGAGCTTATCAAAAGCTGAACTGAATATTGGCGGACGATGAAGACGCGAACTGCAAGGAAGGGCTTCTGTCGTCCTTGCGCATTGCCTTCAGCCGCTGCTCCAGACGACGATCGGTTTCCTCGCTCACCTCCCAAAGGCCGACATACAGATTGCCGATCTCCGGGCGCGAGCGTGCAAGCGGCGCCGGCGACCAGCCGATCCTTCTATAAACTCCGATCATCGATACGTCATAGACGCCCATGATATGCTCGATGCCCGATTTCAGGCTCAGGCGGCAAAGGCCGGAGAGCAGTTCGACGGCAGCAGTTTGTGACGAGGCATGCCCTGCTTCGCCCAGGGGATGAACGCAAAATCGCGTGCATTCCCAGATAGAGGGGCTGCAAATATCGAGATCCTCATTGAAAAAGTGCTGGAACTCGCTTGAGAGCATCGTCTCGCTCGTCGTCGGCAACAGGCGCAGCGAGCCGGTGAGCATGTCGCCTTCTTCCTTCACCGCCAGATAGATGGGGTCGTGCTCGTCATCGAAGCGGTCTATTTCCAACCCGCCTTCGACGGTGACGTCCCATCCCATGCGATCCCGGAAAACGAGCGCGCGCGCGCGAAACATCTGGGTAAAATACGAGGACGCGGTCTCGCGGTCTCGTCGCGTCAATATCTGCAGCATCGGACTCTCCAAGGTTCTGCGATTAACAAATCACCTTGGAGCCGGGCTTCAATATATCGATTCCGCCAGATTGCGCCGCCTGCGACAACCTTTAAAATCGAGGGGCACGGAGCAGAGTCCGGGCGGAATTATGGCCCGCCGGGCGGCGTGAAGCCGTTATCTTCCGCCGCGCGGCGCAGGGCCGCGCATGGCGGTTCGGCAAGACCCGACGCGGAAAGCCGGTCCAGTACGGCAACGACTTCGGCAAGGCCGCGGGCTTGCGCATAATGCATCGGGCCGCCGCGCCAGCGCGGGAAGCCGTAGCCATGGATCTTGACGAGATCGATATCGGCGGCGCGAACGGCAATGCCCTCATCGAGGATCAGCGCCGCCTCGTTCACCATCGGCAGGACGATGGCATCGGCGATCGCTGCGTCGTCCCAGGTCTTCTGCGGCCGGCCGGCGGCCTCTTCGGCGATAATGGCGGCCACGACATCGGACGGCTGCGGCGTGCGTTCGCCGGGCCGATAGTCATACCAACCGGCATTTGCTTTCTGTCCGAAACGCCCGACAGCGCAAAGCCGGTCGGCAACGGGCGCAAACGGCGTCTCGCCGCGCTCGCGCGCCGCCTTGCGCTGGAAGGCGGCGATATCGAGGCCGCCGAGATCCTGCGCTTCGAAAGGGCCCATCGGCAAGCCGAAAGCGCGCATGGCAGCATCGACGGCGGCAGGCGTCGCGCCGGAAAGCAACAACCGCTCCGCCTGCGCCCGCGCAACCTTGAGAATGCGGTTGCCGATGAAGCCATCGCAAATGCCGGCCCGAACGGGAATTTTTCCGAGCAGGCGGGCAAGCGCAAAGCCCGCCGCCAGCACATCCGGCGCCGTCGCCCGCGCCGGCACGATTTCCAGAAGCTTCATCACATGAGCGGGGCTGAAGAAATGCAGGCCCAGGAAGCGTTCGGGCCGCGCAAGACCCTCACCGATCTCGTCGGGGTCGAGATAGGATGTATTGGTGGCCAGCACCGCATCCGCACGGCAGACCTCCGACAGCTTGGCGAAGACGGCGCGCTTGACGGCGAGATCCTCGAAGACCGCCTCGATGACGAGATCGGTATCGGCGAGCAAGCCATAATCGTCGGTGCCGACGACGCCGGCCAACCGCTCGGCCGCGACATCGGGGGAAATACGCCCCCGCTTTACGGAGGCATCGAAGATCTGGCTGATATTGGCAAGACCCCGCTCGACGGCGGCTTCATCGCGTTCGACGAGAACCACCGGCAGGCCGGCATCCCGCAAGGCCGCGGCAATGCCCGCCCCCATCGTGCCGCCCCCGACGACGGCGGCGGACCGAACAGCGCGCGGCGCCACGCCGGCAAGCTCCGGCGGCCGAGGTGCAGCCCGCTCGGCGAAGAAGACATGACGCAAGGCGGCCGCCTGCGCGGAGCCGCGCAGGTCCAGAAACGTCTCCCGCTCGAAGGCCATTGCGGTCGAAAAATCCGCCTCGGTTGCCCTGCGGACGCAAGCGAGCGCGCGAAGGGGAGCAATCTCCCGCCTCGCCTTGGCTGCGACGACTTTTTCCGCACGCTCCCAGAAATCATCCTCGACAGGGACGACGGCGCGTTCCGAAATCGGCTGCGGTCCCGGCTTATCGGCAGCCTCCCGTGCGAACGCAATGGCAGCCTGCAACAAGTCGCCCTCGACAACCGCATCGACGAGACCCATCGCCGCCGCCTTTGCTGCATCGACCGAACTGCCGCTCGTCACCAGGTCGACGGCAGCCACGGCACCGATCAGCCGCGGCAGACGAACCGTGCCGCCGGCGCCGGGAATGAGGCCGAGCTTCACCTCCGGCAGGCCAAGGCTTGCCGACGCGACAGCGACACGATAGGCGCAACCGAGAGCCACTTCGAGGCCGCCGCCAAGCGCGCTGCCATGAATCGCCGCCACCCATGGCTTGCTTGCACCCTCGATGCCGGCGACGACATCGGGAAGGTGCGGAGGGACTGGCGGCTTGCCGAATTCGCTGACATCGGCCCCGGCAATGAAGGTGCGCCCGGCACAGATAAGAACGGCCGCGCTTACGCTCGTATCCGCATCGATCGCGGAAACCGCCTCGACCAGCCCCTGGCGCAACGCCTGCGAAAGCGCATTGACGGGAGGATTGTCGATGGTGACGACGGCGATTGCGCCTTCATGCGTAATGGTGACGGTCATGATTTCCCAATCCTCGATAGGCGATATCGTTCACGATCAATGTCGGCGTCCGGAATTTCCGCGCCTCTCATGCCGCAACGGGGCGACGCCACATGACGACACGAAACCGGCTGGCGACGAAGGCCGCGTCCGTCAGGCTGGCATTCCCCGCCGGGTTCGCACCGGTAACGTGGAAATCGCTGAACGCCGCGCTCTGGTTCACATAGATGCCACCGGTCAGATTGACCGAAAGATTGACGCCGGCCGCGGCAAAGCGGTCCGCCGTGGCCAGGATGCTCGTCTCGTCGGTGTCGTAAAGCGCCGCGGTGATCGCGCCCTTTCGTTCGGCCAGAGCGGCCGCGCGATTGACCCCGTCAGCCGCATTGTCGACCGCGACGATGAAGGCAATCGGTCCGAAGCGCTCCTCGCCATAGGCGGCCTCGTCGGCGGCATCGACGGCAAGGATGAGAGGTGTCGCCGTGCGCGCCTCGGCCAAACCTTCGATTGGCGCGGATTCGCGCACGATGCGGCCAAGCGGCCTGGCCTCGGCCACGCGGACAAGCGATGCCGGATTGGCGATTGCGCCGCAGATGCCGGCTGCACGCGCCGGGTCGGACAACAGGCCATCGACGGCCGCGGCAATGCCGGCAGCGACCTCGTCGAAGCTCTTGTGGCCTTCATCCGTATCGATGCCGGAACGCGGCACGAAGATATCCTGCGGCGCGGTGCACATCTGGCCGCTATAGAGCGACAGCGAAAAGGCGATGTTGGCGCACATGCCGGTAAAATTATCGGTCGCGCCGATGACGATCGAATTGACGCCAGCCTCTTCCGTATAGACATCGGCATTGCCGGCATGGGCGCGCACCCAGTCGCCGAAGCTGCCGGAGCCGGTGTAATCGACGATGGCGATGGCCGGATGCCGGACCAGCTCTTTCGTGATTTCCGAGCCTTGCGCGTCGGCCGCAAGCAGCGCGGCATTGGCATCGAAGCCTTCCTCGGCCAACACCTGCCTGATGATCTCGACCGTCAGGGCAAGCGGCAGGATCGCCGCCGGATGCGGCTTGACGATGACGGTGTTGCCGGTGGCGAGGCTGGCGAACAAGCCCGGATAACTGTTCCAGGTGGGAAAGGTATTGCAACCGATCACGAGCGAAATCCCGCGCGGGACGATGCGCCAATGCTTTTCCAGCACGATCGGCTCGCTCTTGCCCTGCGGCTTGGTCCAGATGGCTCCGGCCGGCGTGCGGGACATCTCCGCATAGGCGCAGGCGACGGCTTCGAGGCCGCGATCCTGCGCATGCGGGCCGCCGGCTTGGAAAGCCATGGCAAAGCCCTGCCCCGTGGTATGCATGACCGCATTCGCCATTTCAAAGCTGCGGGCATTGAGGCGGGCGAGAATTTCCAAGCAGATGCCGGTGCGCGCCTCGATAGATGCCGATGCCCACTGCCGCGCGGCAGCCTGCGACGCCGAAACAAGCGCCTCGGCGGATGCCGCGGGATAGCGGATGCCAAGCGGCGGCCCATAGGGCGAGACTTCCGCGCCGGCCCAGTGCTGCGCCGGATGCCGGGCCATCTCGAAAGGCTTGGCAAGCCTCGCCTCATACGCGGCAAGCCCGTCGTCCCTGGCGGTTTCGCCATAGATCTTGCCGCTGGGGATTTCGGGATAGGCCGACCAATAATCGCGTTTTGCGGCCGCATCCAGAGCCGCCTGCAGCGTTGAACGATGGCGCTCGAAAAGTGCTGTCATCTTTGTTCCTCCCGATCGTTGCTTTTATAATTGACTGACCGGTCGGTTTATGCAAGAGTTTTTTTGCGGTCGCCATTGGAAGGGCGACGGGGAGGAAATATGTCCGATTCCGATACTGTTCTGTCGGCACTTGCCGATGGCGTTTTGCGCCTCACACTCAATCGACCCGACAAACTCAATTCCTTCAACGAGGAAATGCACCTTGCGCTGCGCGCCGGTTTCGAGCGTGCGCACAGGGATGCGGATGTACGGGCCATTCTCTTGACGGGAGCCGGCCGCGGCTTTTCTGCCGGCCAGGACCTCGGCGACCGCGACCCGCGCAAGGGCACGCCGGATCTCGGCCATACGATCGACACCTTCTACAACCCGCTGCTGCGCCTCATCCGCAACCTCGAAAAGCCCGTCGTCTGCGCGGTCAACGGTGTCGCCGCCGGCGCCGGCGCCAATATCGCATTTGCCTGCGACATCACGCTTGCGGCCCGTTCGGCACGCTTCATCCAGGCCTTCGCGAAAATCGGGCTCGTGCCGGATTCGGGCGGCACCTGGAATCTGCCGCGGCTTGTCGGCGAGGCCCGCGCCAAGGCGCTGGCGCTGACGGCCGAGCCTCTGGATGCGGAAACGGCAGCCAATTGGGGCCTGATCTGGCGCGCGATCGATGACGACAAGCTGATGGACGAGGCGCAGGCCCTCGCCGCGCGGCTCGCCGCCGGCCCGACCAAAGGCCTCGGCCTGACAAAGCGCGCCATTCAGGCGGCGGCAACCAATTCGCTCGACGAGCAACTCGATCTCGAACGGGACTTGCAGCGCGAGGCCGGCCGCAGCGCCGACTACGCAGAGGGCGTCACCGCCTTCCTCGAAAAGCGCAAGCCGGAGTTCAAGGGGAAATGAGCACAGCAGATATCCTTTCCCCGCAGGCGCTTGCCGAAGCCTGCGCAAAAGCCATGTGGGACGACGACAACGCCACCCGCCATCTCCGCATGGAACTCGTTTCCATCGCCCCCGGCGAGGCGACCCTGTCGATGGTCGTTACCGAGGCCATGACGAACGGCCACGGCACCTGCCATGGCGGCTACATCTTCACCCTGGCCGACTCGGCCTTCGCATTCGCCTGCAATACCTACAACCAGCGTACCGTCGCCCAGCACTGTTCGGTGACCTACATCGCGCCGGCTTTCAAGGGCGACCGGCTGAAGGCGACGGCACGGGAGGTATCGCGCCGGGGACGAGGCGGCATCTACGACATCGCAATCACCAATCAGGAGGGCGAGCAGATCGCGGAATTCCGCGGCCACTCGCGCACGGTCAAGGGCACGCTTCTGCCGCACCAGGATTGAAGCCGGCACCACGCATTCTCGGAGGAGACGTTCATGGAAGACCTTTCACCCCGCACCGGCGAGCTTGAGGCCATCGAAAGAGCCTCGCGCGACGAAATTTCCGGTCTGCAGCTCGAGCGCATGAAATGGTCGCTCACCCATGCCTACGAGAATTCCCCCTTCTACCGGCAGCGCTTCGACGAGGCCGGCGTACATCCTTCCGACCTCAAGACACTGTCGGATCTTGCCAGATTTCCCTTCACGACGAAGAAGGATCTCCGCGACACCTATCCGTTCGGCATGTTCGCCGTGCCGCGCGAAAAGCTCGCCCGCATTCATGCCTCCTCGGGCACGACCGGCAAGCCGACGGTCGTCGGCTATACGAGCAAGGACATCGACACCTGGGCGACGGTCGTTGCCCGTTCGATCCGTGCCGCCGGCGGACGCGCCGGCGATATCGTGCATGTCGCCTATGGCTACGGCCTGTTCACCGGCGGGCTGGGCGCGCATTATGGCGCGGAGAAGCTCGGCTGCACGGTCGTTCCGATCTCGGGCGGCATGACGGAACGGCAGGTGACGCTGATGCAGGATTTCAAGCCGCGCATCATCATGGTCACACCCTCCTACATGCTGTCGATCCTGGACGAATTCCGCCGCCAGGGCCTCGATCCGCGCGAAAGCTCGCTCGCGGTCGGCATCTTCGGGGCCGAGCCATGGACCAATGCCATGCGCGAGGAAATCGAGCACTCGTTCGACATGCACGCCGTCGATATTTACGGCCTGTCGGAGGTCATGGGCCCGGGCGTGGCCAGCGAATGCGTCGAGAGCAAAGACGGGCTGCATATATGGGAAGACCATTTCTATCCGGAGATCATCGATCCCGTCACCGGCGCGGTCCTGCCTGACGGCGAGATCGGCGAACTGGTCTTCACCACCCTGACCAAGGAAGGCCTGCCGATCATCCGCTACCGCACGCGCGACCTGACGCGGCTTCTGCCCGGCACGGCACGCTCCATGCGCCGCATGGAAAAAGTGACCGGCCGCTCCGACGACATGATGATCCTGCGCGGCGTCAACGTCTTCCCGACGCAGATCGAGGAGCAGATCCTGAAATGTCGCGGGCTCGCGCCGCACTTCCAGATCGAGCTGACGCGCTCCGGCCGCATGGACAACATGACCGTCCATGTGGAGTGCACGCTGGAGGCGGCGGATGAAACGGCGCGAAGCGTTTCGGCCAAGGAACTCACCCACCACATCAAGAGCGTGGTCGGCGTGACGACGAAAATCACCGTTCATCCGCCGGGCGGCGTCGCGCGATCAGAGGGCAAGGCTAAACGCGTGGTCGACAACCGTCCGAAAGAATGATTGGCCATCCGACGGGATAGTCTGGCAAGGATTTGACGGTATATAGGAAATGCCGGCCGCACTACGCGGCCGCCACCGACGGGGAATGAGCAGAGCAGGACCACATGGCACGCACGCGCGCAGTTGATTTCGAAGAAAAGCAGCGTGGTATCTTGGCGAGCGCGGCAGCGGTATTCGCCGAGGTGGGCATGGAGAAAGCATCCATGTCGATGATCGCGTCGCACAGCAATGTCTCGAAAGCCCTGCTCTATCACTACTATCCCGGCAAGGACGCGCTGATCTTCGATATCGTGCAGACGCACCTCACGGAGCTGGAAAGCGCGATCGAAGCGGCGGACCGCACCGATGTAACGCCGCAGGAGCGGCTGCGCCTGCTGGTGAAAGCCGTGCTGAAGAACTATGAGGGCGCCGACAACGAGCACAAAGTCCAGCTCAACGGCACGCATGCGCTGTCGCAGGAGCAGCTTTCGGAATTGCGGATGATCGAACGGCGGATCGTCAAGCGCTTCTCCGGCATCATCGAAGACCTCAACCCGGATCTCAACAAGAGCAAGCCGTTGCTGATGCCGGTCACCATGTCGCTCTTCGGCATGATGAACTGGGTCTATATGTGGTTCCGGCCCGACGGGCCGATCACCCGAGACGACTATGCCGATATTGCAACCACGCTCATCCTTGAGGGAATCAAGGCCGTCCGTTGAGGCTACCGGTCAGTCGCCGAGCTTCATCCTTTCGAGGATAAGCGGATCGTATTCCGGCGCGCGGATACGTCGCCGGTCCGCCTCGGGTGCCGCCAGCGGCTCGACGGCCATCAGCTTTTCTTTCGCCTCCAGCGCCAGGCGCTGATAGATGGCGGTGCCCTGACGCTTCCAGGCGATCTCTTCCGCCGTGAGTTCGCGGATCACGCGCGCCGGCGAGCCGACCGCAAGGCTGTTTGCCGGGATTTCGGCGCCGGCCTTGACGAACGCCATGGCGGCCACGATGGCGTTCTCGCCGATGACAGCTTCGTCCATGATGACGGCATTCATGCCGACCATGGCATTGGCGCCGATCTTGCAGCCATGCAGCACCGCGCCATGGCCGATATGGCCCGCTTCGCCGATCACAACCTCCAGATTCGGAAAACTATGAACGACGCAGGTCTCCTGCACGTTCGAGCCGCGCTCGAGCACGATGCGCCCGAAATCGCCCCGCAGCACGGCACCCGGCCCGACATAACAGCCCGGCCCGACGATGACGTCGCCGATGACGGTTGCCGCAGGATGCACGAAGGCGGCGGGATCGATGACCGGTATCACTCCGTCATAGGAGTAGATCTGCGCCATTTAATCATCTCCCGATCTGTCCACGTCGCGTCCGGTGGCCGCAACCGATTCCAGCCTCTCGGCAAATTCGCGGCGCAAGGTCCGGCGAAGCCGGGCGGCCTTGTGCCGGCGGATATCGACCGGCGTTACCGGCACCAGTTCGGGAACGCGGACCGGCCGGCCGGCCTCATCGACGGCAACCATGGTGAAATAACAGGAATTGGTGTGGCGGCGCTGGCCTGAACGGATGTTCTCCGCCTCCACGCGGATGCCGACTTCCATGGAGGTGCGCCCGGTATCGTTGATCGAGGCGCGGAAAGTCACCAGCTCGCCGACATTGATCGACTCCTTGAACAGCACCTGATCGACCGACAGCGTCACCGCATATTGCTTGGAATAACGCGACGCACAGGAGAACGCGACGCGATCGAGCAGGTTCAGAAGGGCTCCGCCATGCACCTTGCCGCTGAAATTCGCCATATCCGGCGTCATCAGCACGGTCATTTCCAGGCGATGCGGGTCTTGCTCGATTGTTGTCATGCGCTCACTCTCTCGTTTTTGCCACCATCGTCAGAACGTCATATTGCGCGACGACGGCATCCAGCTGGTTCGTTACCTTGCAATCCCAGCGCACCTCGCCATGCTCGGCATTGGTGCGGGGATTGATCTCCTTGCAGGTCAACTGCACCTGGAGCGTATCACCCGGATTGACCGGTGTCAGGAAGCGCAGGTTGTCGACGCCGTAATTCGCGAGCACCGGACCGGGAGCCGGATCGACGAACAGGCCGGCGGCGAAAGAAACGATGAGATAGCCATGCGCCACACGGCCGTCGAAGAACGGATTGGCCTTGGCGGCCTCCTCATCCATATGGGCATAGAAGGTATCGCCGGTGAAGCTCGCAAAATGCTCGATATCGTCGAGCGTTACCGTGCGTTTGGCGGTGACGAGCTGATCGCCGATCTTCAGCTCGGCAAGCGATTTGCGGAAAGGATGCTCGCTGTCGGTGCGAGCGCCGGCACCATCCATCCAGCGCCCGGTGACGGCCGACAGCAGGCGCGGCGTGCCCTGCACGGCGGTCCGCTGCATGTAATGCTTGACGCCGCGGATACCGCCCAGTTCCTCGCCGCCGCCGGCGCGGCCGGGACCGCCGTGAACAAGGCCGGGCAAAGGCGAGCCGTGGCCGGTCGAGCTCTTGGCGCTGGCGCGGTTGCCGATCATGACGCGACCGTGGAACGGCGCGAGACCGAGAACCACGTCCTCGGCAAAACGCGGATCGTTGGTGAAAACAGAGGCGACAAGGCTGCCCTTGCCTCGCCGCGCCAGATCGATGGCCTCCTCTGCGGTATCATAGGGCATGACGGTGCTGACCGGGCCAAAAGCCTCGACATCGTGAACGGCATGCGCGGAACCCGGCTTGTCGCAATAAAGCAGTACGGGATTGAGAAAGGCACCGGCGTCCACATCGCCCGACATGACGCTCGGATTGTCGGGATCGCCACCGACGATCTCGGCGTCAACCGCAAGATCGCGAATGCGCGCCCGCACCTCCTCGCGCTGATCGAGGCTTGCGAGTGGCCCCATTCGAACCGTCTCGTCGGCCGGATTTCCGACCACCGTCTTGCCGAGACGGTCGTTCAAGGCTGCAATCAGCGCGTCGCCATAAGCCCGGGGCGCGATTACGCGGCGGATTGCGGTGCATTTCTGACCGGCCTTGACGGTCATCTCGCGCGCCACCTCCTTGACGAAGAGGTCGAATTCCTCGGTGCCGGGGCCAGCATCGAGGCCGAGGACGGCTGCGTTGAGACTGTCGGCCTCCATGGTGAAGCGCACGGAATTTTCGACGATGGCCTTGTGCGTCTTCAAACGCAGGCCGGTTGCGGCGGAACCGGTGAAGGTCACGACGTCCTGGCTCTCGACATGATCGAGAAGATCGCCCACCGAGCCGCAAACCAGCTGCAGCGCGCCTTCCGGCAGAAGGCCGGTCTCGATGATGCGGCGAACCATGAGTTCGGTCAGATAAGCCGTCTGGCTCGCCGGCTTGACGATGGCCGGGACGCCGGCCAGCAAGGTCGGCGCGACCTTTTCCAGCATGCCCCAGCAGGGAAAGTTGAAAGCGTTGATATGAACGGCGACGCCCTGCAGCGGGGTCAGGATATGCTGTGCCGAAAAGCTCTGATCCTTGGAGAGCTGCTCCACATCGCCATCGAGCAGGACGCGGGCATTGGGCAGCTCGCGCCGCCCCTTGGAGGCGTAGGACAGCAGGGTTCCGATACCGCCCTCGATATCGACCCAGCTATCGGCGCGCGTGGCGCCCGTCGCGGTCGAAAGCGCGTAGAATTCTTCCTTTCTCTCGAGCAGCGCCTGGCCAAGCGCCTTCAGCATCGCGGCACGCTCATGGAACGACATGCGCCGCAGCGCCGAGCCACCCTTGTCTCGCCCATGCGCCAATGCCTGCTTGAAATCGATGCCCGAGGAATCGATGAAAGCGACAGGCCCGCCGGTCGATGCATCAAGCAGCGGCACGCCTTCCTTGGCGCCGGCGACCCAAGTGCCTCCGACATAGCTTTCAAGCCGGCGCGGCTGGCTTGCCATGATGTTCATCGGTATTTCCTTCCTTCATTTTCTCGGCAATCCCGAACGGAAAATCGCTACGCGTGTTTCCAGGGTGCTTAAATCAATCCGAGCGCAGACAGCTGCGCATCGGCATCGGCCTGCCATTCGGCAAGCAGGGTTTCGTTGGGCGTATGGCGCAGGCCGAAGCGCGACAGTGTCTCGAAGCGGGCCGAGCCGGCATGGCCGAAGCTTGCCGCGACGCGGGGATACCAGTAGGCGACCGAAGTCCGCGCCTTCGCCCGTGCCTCTTCGTCGGCGACGATGCGCGCGAGGCCGGCGGCGCCCAGCTCCGCATGCCGCTTTTCGCGCGGCAGAATTGCGCGGAAGGTTTCCGCCAGCGGCTGATAGGAGACATGCGTCTGCTCTCTCACCTGCACGACGCTGGCGGTGCCCATCAGCACGTTCATGACGACCGCATCCACCCAGCCTTCGAGCGGATAGTGGAAAACGGAAAGCCGCATGTCGCCGCCCTGTCTGACGGCGCCGATATCGGCTTCGCGGGAGAGCCGCGCCGCCCAGGGATGATGCACGGCATAGCGGCCGCCATCGACACCGAAGGTCTCCATGATCTTCAGGACCTGGCCGGCATGATCGGTCTTTTCCAGAACGATGCGCGCGGCGGAAATGCGCTCCTGAATGCCAGGAGCTTCGTTGATGATATCTGCGAAGCCGGCAGAACCGGCGAGCTCGCTGTCCACGAAACTCGCCATCAGCCGCAGCAGCTCGCCGCGATAGCGGGGCGTCACGTTGGCGGGCGAGGAGAGCACCCCGCCCGCCCCCAAATATTGCTCGATCGACATCGTCTCGGACATCCCATTCCTCCCTTCGGTGCGGCTTGAGAGCCGAAAACGCTATTGGTCGTAGCTGACGACGATACGGTCGGTGAGCGGATAGCACTGGCAGGTCAGCACATAGCCCTGGCGCACCTCGTAATCCTCCAGCGCGTGGTTGACCTCCATCTCCACCTCGCCTTCCAGAACCTTGGCGCGGCAGGTCGAACAGACGCCCGCCTTGCAGGCATAGGGTACGTCCATCGCGTTTTCGAGGGCGGCATCGAGCAGGCATTGGCCGTGCTTGGGGAACTTGAAGGTGCGCGTCGCGCCGTCGAGCGTCACGGTCGCCTCGCAACTCGTGCCCTGATCGGCGGCCGCGGCGTTTTCCACCTTTCGGCGGGCGCGACCCGGCTGCGAGGAGGCGAAGAGCTCGAACTTGATCTGGTCGTCGCGCATGCCATGTTCGCGTAGCGCCGCGGCGATCGCCAACATCATCGGCTCGGGACCGCAGATGAAGGCGGTCGCGACCGACGTCAGGTCGATCCAGCTCCTGAAGAGCGCCTTGCATTTTTCCGCGTCGATCCGGCCTGTGAAAAGATCGATCTCCTGCGCCTCGCTTTCGAGCACATGCAGCACCGACAGGCGGCCGAGATAAAGGTTCTTCAGATCCTCCAGCTCTTCGCGGAACATGATCGAGCTGATCTGCCTGTTGGCATAGACGAGCGTGAAGACGGAGCGCGGCTCGCGCGCCAACACGGTCTTGATGATCGACAGGACAGGCGTAATGCCACTGCCTCCGGCAAAGCCGAGATAATGCCGTGCCACATCCGGCTCAAGCGCCGTGAAGAAGGCGCCCATCGGCGGCATGGCTTCCAGCGTGTCGCCGGCCTTCAGATTTTCATTGACCCAGGTCGAGAAGCAGCCGCCGTCCACACGCTTGATGCCGACCTTCAAGACACCTTCATCCTTGCCGGCGCAGATCGAATAGGAGCGGCGCAGCTCCTCGTCATCAAACTTGCGGCGAAAGGTCAGATACTGGCCCTGCGTGAAATCGAAGACGGCCCGATCCTCTGCGGACGGCGCAAGCGTGACGACGACCGCATCGCGCGTCTCGCGGCGCACATCGGTAACGGTCAGGGGATGGAAACGTGCCATGGATGCGGACCTCGTCCTGTTGGGTCAAATGCACTTGAAATAATCGAAGGGTTCCAGGCAGTCGGTGCAGCGATAGCTCGCCTTGCAGGGCGTCGAACCGAACTGACTGATCTTTTCCGTAGCTGCCGATCCGCAGCGCGGACAGGCGATAGCAAGATTGGAGCGGCCGGAAAGCCGGTCGATGCGTTTCATCAAGACGCCATCCGGAGCCGTGCCATCGATCGGTGGCGCGATGCCGTAGGCGCGCAGCTTCTCGCGGCCCTCGGCGCTGATCCAGTCCGTCGTCCAGGCCGGCGACAACCGGCGCTCGAGGCGCACCCGGTCGAGGCCTTTTTCGGCCAGTGCCCGCTCGATGTCGAGATTGATTACCGCCGTGGCGGGACAACCCGAATAGGTCGGCGTCACCGTCACGACAAGCGTATCCTCTTGCCAGCCGACGTCGCGGATGATGCCGAGATCGGTGAGCGAGATTACCGGAATCTCCGGGTCCGGCACCTCCGACAGCCAGTGCCAGACCTCGTCGACCGAAGGATGAAGCGCGGTCGCCATCTCCGCCTCCTACCAGGTCGCGCCCGGGTAGGCACGCTGCAGGAACTGCATCTCGGCGAGGATATAGCCGAGATGCTCCGTATGAACGCCACGCCGTCCGCCCTTGTGCATGTAGCCGTCGGCGGGGCGCTTCAGTGTCGCTTCGGCGAGCGCGTCGGAAACGATCTCGTCCCAGCCGGCTTTCAGGCTTTGCGGTTCCGGGATCATGCCGGCCTGCGCCAGCGCCACATCGCAGGCATCGCCGACAAACATTTCGCCGGTGAACGGCCAGAGTTCGTCCAAGGCTTCCTGCATGCGACGATGGCTTTCGGCCGTGCCGTCGCCGAGGCGAATGATCAGGTCGCGGCTGCGATCGAGATGATAGGAGACTTCCTTGAAGGCCTTTTCCGCGATCTCAGCGATGCGCGGATCGGTCGAGCCTTTCAACGCCTTCAGCAAGAGACAGTGCCAGGCGTCGAAGAGAAATTGCCGCATCAGCGTCTTGCCGAAATCGCCGTTGGGGCGCTCGATGAGCAGAATGTTGCGAAACTCGAAACCGTCTCGCAGATAGGCGAGATCGTCCGCCGAGCGGCCCTTGCCTTCCACCTCGCCCGCCAGACCGAGCCAGAGCTGCGTCTGGCCGATGAGGTCGAGCGCGGTATTGGCAAGAGCAATGTCCTCTTCCAGCGCCGGGGAGTGGCCGCACCATTCCGAGACACGATGTCCAAGGATCAGCGCATTGTCGCCGATGCGCAGCAGGAACTCGAAAAGGGCGGCGCGATCGACCGCCGGCTCAAGTGCAGCGGCCGCCATCACATATGCCCCACTTCGGCCGGAATGTCGAAGAAGGTCGGGTGACGATAGACCTTCGAATTGGACGGGTCGAAAAGCGGGCCTTTTTCCGAAGGGGCGCTTGCGGTGATATCGGACGAACGCACCACCCAGATGCTGACGCCCTCGTTGCGGCGGGTATAGACATCGCGGGCATTGTTGATCGCCATTTCGGCATCGGGTGCATGCAAGCTGCCGACATGACGATGGTTGAGACCGTGCTGACCACGGATGAAGACTTCCCAAAGAGGCCATTCGCTGGACATGTTTCTCACTCCTGACTATTCAGGCCGTCCTATTCGGCGGCGATCTTTGCAGCGGCGCGGCACCCGGCCGCTTTCTCTGCATGGGCGGTCAAGCCGTCGCGGAACCACGCGCCGTCGTCCCAGGCCTGCTTACGGGCATTGAGGCGCTCGGCATTGCAAGGACCGTTGCCGGCGATTACGTTGAAGAACTCTTCCCAGTCCGGCTCGCCGAAATCGTAGCCGCCCTTTTCCTCGTTCCACTTCAGGTCCGGATCGGGAACGGTCAGCCCAAGATACTCGGCCTGCGGCACGGTCTGGTCGACGAATTTCTGGCGCAGTTCGTCATTGGAATTCTGCTTGATCTTCCAGGCCATCGACTGGGCCGAATGCACGGAGGCATCGTCCGAGGGGCCGAACATCATCAGCGAGGGCCACCACCAGCGATTCAGCGCATCCTGCACCATGGCCTTCTGGGCGGCCGTGCCCTTCACCATCTTCATCAGGACATCGAAGCCCTGGCGCTGGTGGAAGCTTTCTTCCTTGCAGATGCGGATCATGGCCCGCGAATAGGGGCCGTAGGAACAGCGCTGCAGCGGAACCTGGTTCATGATCGCCGCGCCATCGACCAGCCAGCCGATCGCGCCGATATCGGCCCAGGTCAGCGTCGGATAGTTGAAGATCGAGGAATACTTGGCCTTGCCGGAATGCAGCTGCTCGTACATTTCGTCGCGGCTGATGCCGAGCGTCTCGGCGGCACAGTAGAGATAGAGGCCGTGGCCGGCTTCGTCCTGCACCTTGGCGAGCAGGATCGCCTTGCGCTCCAGCGTCGGGGCGCGGGTGATCCAGTTGCCCTCGGGAAGCTGGCCGACGATTTCGGAATGGGCGTGCTGGCTGATCTGACGTATCAGCGTCTTGCGGTAGCCTTCCGGCATCCACTCCTTCGGCTCGATCTTCTGGCCGGCGTCGACGCGTTCCTGAAAGGCGCGCTCCTGCGGCTCCATCTCGTCGAGGGAGCGGATGCGGGCGCTATCGGTTTTCACCATCTGGGCATACATTGATCTTTCCTCCGTCTTCGCGCGTTCGACGCGCTCGAGAATGATCGCAGGCTTGCAATCGCCTTGAAACGCTCGGCCACGCCGCCGCGTCACGACATCAGCAGTATAAGCCTGTTTCCCGTTCTCCTCCACGAAACACCAATCCGGCGGCAAACACATTAACCGACCGATCGGTCACTGTATTAGCACGCGACATGTCACAATTCAAATGATTTTTTGGAAAATTCTGTGACATTTGGGGTCGCAAACAGACGCCGGACAATGAATGTCTCGCTATGTCACTGGGCGAATTGATCTTTCAGCGGGATTTGAGGCGGTCGAACCGATGCTGGCTTGCCGGAGTCGCTTCCTGAAGCTTGCCCGCCTCGTTCACGAAACGGCGGCCGACATAGCCATCGGCCTTCTTCGACAGCAGCAGATAGAGATCGGCAAACAGATGCCGGGCTTTCTCACCCGGCCAATTATCCGGCAAGGCCGATTTTGGAAGATGCGGCTCGCGCAGCATGATCAGGCGGTACTGGTGAACAAGCAGCAGCCGCGCGATCAGGCAATCGAAGGAGGAAAGGGTAGCGCAATCCCCGACGCGATCCCAAAACGAGCCGAAGCGCACCGTGAAGTCGCGATAAGCCTCCGCGAAGCGGGGCAGGTTCCAGGCCTCTTCCGCAAACTCCCGCAAGGCGCCGTTATCCGTCGCAAGCTGGGCATCGAAGACGACGACACGCCCCGGCAAAGGCGGCGCGGGGTGCGTTCCGACCGCCAGACGCGGGCTCAGCCTGGCAAAGCCATCCCGCTCGAGGCCCTGCATGACCTCTTCCGGAGAAGGGCCGTTGATCAGGACGAACTGCCAGCGCACGGCAGGCTCCGGTCCATAGAACAGGCTGGCGGCCTCGGCGAATTCGGCCTGAGCGGCATCCGTCAGCCGGTAGTAGCTGCGGCGCCCTTCCCGCTCTCCCACAAGCTGGCCGGCCGAGACCAATCGCGAAACCGCGGTGCGCACCAGCGTTTCGGTGATGCCAACGCTTTTGCACGTCTCGATCAGGTTGCCGATCCAGACAACACCGCCGCGCGGCTCGACGACGTCGCCGTAGATCGTGACGATGAAACTCGCCGCCTTGATGGGCAGGTCGACAAGGAGCGCCGTGACCGCTTCGTTCAAGTCATGTCCGAGTTTGACGTTATCAGCCGACAATCCAGCTCCGCTCCGCATCTGCAAACCTGCAGGTCTCTTAGCGTGAGACGCCAGCGATGTTCAAGGCAACAGCTTCCTGGCGGTGGCAACGGATCGCTATCGCGGCGCGTTCGTCGGCAATGCGGTCGTGTATTTGACGCATTTTAGCGAGAAGTGCGACGACGAGCTCAACACGGCTTCATGCGTCAGGATACCGCGCATCAGGAGCTCCTCATATTCCCGAACGTCGGCAACGACGGCGCGGATGAGATAATCCCACTCTCCCGACATGGAATAACATTGAAGAACCTCGCGATAGCTCGCGATGAACTGCTCGAAATCGCGTCGCGTCGCGGGATCGTGAGTCTTCATCTTGACCTGACAGAAGACATTCAGACCCTTGCCGATCCTGTCAGGATCGACAAGGCGGACCGTTCTGCCGAGCACGCCTGCGCTTTCCAGCGCCTTTATTCTTCGCCAGCACGAAGCGGGCGACGCGCCGACCTTTTCGGCGAGCGCCGCCTGGCTGATGTCTCCCTCTTCCTGCAGCACCCGAAGGATCGCTCTGTCGACATGATCAAGATCGAAATTTTCCATTGAAAAATCCGTCAATCATGAAACCATCCATTCAAATACTATGATGAAAGCCGAGAAATTGAAAGGAATGGAGCGGTCGTTTGAATTAGAATCGTGGGGCCACATGCAGGAGGATCACATGGCCCAGCCAGCCGTCAGAAAGCATGAGCGGACCTTGCCGGACGAGCGCATCGACTGGCGCAAAGCGGCCTATCTCATCCACCTTTCCCGAGCTCTCGACGAAATGGAGGAGACGCGCCTCGTTCCCGAAAAGAAGGTTCTCTATCAATTCTCCGCGCGCGGCCACGACATGGCGCAGATCCTTCTGGGAATGCAGCTGACGGGCTGGCACGATGCCACATGCGGCTATTATCGCTCGCGGCCGCTGCTGCTTTCCCTCGGCGTCGACCCGGTCGATGCCCTCGGCTCGGCCATGGGCCGGGCGGGCGGCTACTCCGGCGGCCGGGACATCGGCGTCGTCTTCAACTATCCCAATCTTTCGGGCGCCTCGGCTCTTCCCATGTGCGGCGGCGTTGGCGCCCAATACACGCCGACCGCCGGCTGGGCGCAGGCGATGAAATATTATGCCACCGCTTTGGGACGACAGGATTACGCAAGGGATATCGGCGTCGCGCTCGGCGGCGACGGCTCCGTTGCCTCGAACGGCTTCTGGGCGGCGCTGAGTGCGGCAACGACACAGGCATTGCCGATGCTGTTCTATATCGAGGACAACGGCTTCGGCATTTCCGTTCCGTCGACGGCGCAGACACCGGGCGGGAACATCGCGGCCAACCTCGCAAGCTGGGGAAATCTTACGATTTTCGATGGCGACGGCTGCGATCCCGCCGAAACCGCGCGCCTCGCGCAGGATGCGGTCTCCTTCGTTCGCGATGAACGCAAGCCCGCTCTCCTTCGCCTGACGGTTCCCCGCCTCGAAGGCCACAGCTTTCAGGATACGCAGACCTACAAGAGCGAGGAAACGGTGAGACGCGAATGGGAGCGCGATCCGCTGCCGCGCCTGAAGGATTTCCTCGTGCCCGCCGTGATGACGACGGAGGAATGGCGGGCTTGCGAAAGCCAGGCGCGCGAAATGGCCGAAAGTGCCCGGGCGGCGGCCGAGGACCGGCCGGTCTCCGAGCCCTCATCCATCACCGGCCATGTATTCTTCGACGGCGACATGCAGACGATGGGCGGCCAGCATCCCGCCGGATATGTGCCGCCGGCAATGACGGCTGAACCGGAGACCGCCGGCCCGCGCATCAACATGGTCACCGCTATCCGCAGAACGCTCGAACACGAGATGTCGCTCAACGAGCGCGTCGTGATCTTCGGCGAGGATATCGGTCCGAAAGGCGGCGTGCATGCCGTCACCCTCGGTCTGCAGGAAAAATTCGGCAAAGAGCGGGTTTTCGATACCTCTTTATCCGAGGAGGGCATCATCGGCCGCGCGGTCGGCATGGCGCTGGCCGGGCTCGTCCCGATCCCCGAAATCCAGTTCCGGAAATATGCGGAACCCGCGACCGAACAGCTGAACGACTGCGGCACCATCCGCTGGCGGACCAACAACCGCTTCGCCGCTCCCGTCGTGGTGCGCATGCCCGGCGGCTTCTTCAAATGCGGCGATCCCTGGCACAGCCAGACCAATGAAGTGGCCTTCGTCCACCAGCCCGGCTGGAAGGTCGCCGTGCCCTCGAATGCGGAAGATGCCGTCGGCCTGCTGCGCACCTCGATCCGCGGCAACGATCCGGTCATCTTCTTCGAGCACAGGGCAATGCTCGATCACGCATGGGCACGCCGCTCCTATCCCGGCGACGATTTCGCGCTGCCCTTCGGCAAGGCGAAGCTGACGCGGACCGGCAACGACATCACCATCGTCACCTGGGGCGCCATGGTGCCTCGGTGCGAGGAGGCCGCCGACGGTATCTCCGCCGACGTCATCGACCTTCGCACGCTGATGCCCTGGGATCGGGAAACGGTGCTTGCGTCGGTTGCAAAGACGCATCGCTGCCTCATCGTTCACGAGGATCTCGAGACCGGCGGATTTGGAGCCGAAATTGCCGCCGTGATCGCGGACAAGGCATTCACGGACCTCGATGCCCCCGTCTCCCGCCTGACCATGCCGGATATTCCAAGCCCTCACAACCCCGCCCTTCTCGACTGGGCCGTGCCGTCCACGGAACGGATCGCCAGGCGCATTTCCGAAATCCTGGAGTTCTGAAGATGACGAACACCGTCGAGATCACGGCTCCGACCGAACAGGAAGGCACGAAAGCGGTCGTCCGGAACTGGCTGAAGCAGATCGGCGACCATGTGAAAGAAGGCGATGCGCTGGTCGAACTGGAAACCGACAAGGTCACGCAGGAGATAGCGGCACCTTGCGACGGCATATTGAGCGAAATCGCCATGGAGGACGGCGACGACACAGCGCCGGGAGCGATTTTGGGACGCATGATTGCCCTTGCTCCCAACGTTGCGGCCGAAGCCTCCTCCGCCCCCTCGGAGAAACAGCCGACCCAGTCCGCGCCCGCCGCGACTTCCAGCTATTACTCGCCTGCCGTTCGCAAGGCGGCCGCGGAACACGGGATCGATCCGGCCACCCTGAAGGGCAGCGGCAGAGATGGACGGGTCACTCGCGCCGATATGGATCGCGCCTTCGAGACCGGCAAATCGTATCCATCGACATCCGTCTCGCGGCAGCCGGCGGCCGGCCAGCCTTTCCCGGCAATCCCGGCCGATGGCAAATCGCGGACCATACCGCATTCGGCCATGCGGCTCGCCATCGCAAAGCACATGGCCCAATCCCTGGCGACGGCGCCTCAGGTCACGGCGGTTTTCGAGGCGGACTTCACCGCGATCATGCGCCATCGCACCGGCCACAGGGGCCGCCTGCAGGCCGAAGGCGTGAACCTGTCCTATACCGCCTATTTCGTGGCGGCGTCCGTCGCGGCCATGAAGGTCGTACCGGAGGTAAACAGCCAGTGGCACGATGACGGCCTTGAAATATTCGAGGACATCGACATCGGCATCGGGGTCGCATTGGGCGATCGGGGTCTGGTCGCTCCGGTAATCCGGCAGGCCCAGCATCTTTCGCTCGAGAACATAGCCGCCCGACTTCAGGATCTGACGAACAGGGCACGTTCCAACACCCTCAGGGCCGACGAGCTGAAGGGTGGAACGTTCACCATCTCCAACCATGGCGTTTCCGGGTCGCTGCTGGCATCTCCGATCATCATCAACCAGCCGCAGTCGGCCATTCTCGGCATCGGCAAACTGGAAAAGCGGGTCGTGGTCAGGGAGGTCGATGGCGTCGATACGATCCAGATCCGCCCAATGGCCTATGTATCGCTGACGATCGACCATCGCTCGCTGGACGGCCACCAGACGAACGCGTGGCTGAGCGAATTCGTGCGCGTCCTGCAGAACTGGCCTCAATGAACGGGGAGGAAGCACCTCGGCGCTCCAGCGGCCGGCACCAAGGGCCTTGCCGATGCTTGCCATGCCCATCCCCGGGCAATAAAGCGGAAAGGGAGGCGGCGGCGGGCGGCATCGGAAGAAGTCCAATCCGCGCCTGAATGGCGGAACCCGAGCGAAACGGCTCGTCGCGGACAGACATGATGGGAGGAAGCAATGAACAAGACGGCGCTTTTCGATAGCCTGGCGGCGCAGAAGCCGGACCAGTTGCTGGAACTGATAGCGAAGTTCGCGGCCGATCCGAGGTCGGGAAAGGTCGATCTCGGGGTCGGCGTCTATCGCGATGAAACCGGCCGCACTCCCGTCATGAAAGCCGTCAAGGCCGCCGAGCACTATCTTTGGGAAACCCAGGACTCCAAATCCTATATCGGCCCGGAGGGTGACCCCGCTTTCCTGCGGGCGCTGGCGCTCGAAGTCTTCGGCGAGCGCCACGGCGGGAAGCCGGTTGCCGGAATTCAGACGCCCGGCGGCACTGGCGCCCTACGCCTGGCCGCAGAGCTGCTCGCCCTCGACAAGCGGCGCAAAATCTGGATCGGCACGCCGACATGGGTCAACCATCAGGCGATCTTTGCCGCAGTCGGCCTCCAGATCGGAACGTATCGCTTCTTCGACATCGGCACACAAACCGCCCTTGTCGACGAAATGCTGACGACCTTGCAAAATGCAGCGCCAGGCGATGCGGTGCTGCTGCAGGCAAGTTGCCATAATCCGACCGGCGCGGGGCTATCGCAGCAGAACTGGCAAGATATTGCCGAGATCATCGCCGACAAGGGACTGGTCCCGCTGTTCGACAACGCCTATCAGGGACTCGGACATGGTCTGGTCGAAGATGCGGCCGGCATGATGAGCGTCATCGAGGCGGTCGGCGAGGCCATGGTTGCCGTCTCCTGCTCCAAGTCGTTTTCGCTGTATCGGGAGCGAACCGGCGCTGTATATCTATTCGGAGACCTGCAGGCATCGTTGAACAAGGGCGTCGGCAACCTGGCAAGCTATGCCCGCACGAGCTACTCCATGCCGCCGGCGCACGGCGCTGCCATCGTCGCGGCAATCCTTGAGGATCCGTCACGTCGCCAGGTCTGGGTGGAAGAACTCAACGAAATGCGCATCCGCATAACGGAAATCCGCCGGGCGGCGGCCGAAGCGTTCGGCCGGTTCCGGCCGGAGCTTGCCAACATCGGCTCCCAGGAAGGCATGTTCTCCCTCCTTCCGATCTCTCCGGAAAATGCGCGCCGGCTGCGAGCCGAACACGGCATCTACATGCCCGATTCCGGAAGAATCAATGTGGCCGGCATGCGTGTCGAGGATGTCGCGTCCGTCGCCGAACGGATTGGCCCCTGCCTCGCTTGAATGCGTGCAGGTGCGGTGAAGCGTCGTAAGCAATCGCCTGACCGCTCGACGGCCGTCGCGCCACCGGCCGACGCTCCCGCGCTGCAGGCTGTTCGGCACGCGGCCTCGTTTCCATAGCCGATCAGCGGCCCTGTTCGAACGGCGGATCGCAATGCGGAAATTTCTCGTCGGATGCCGCGATACAGCTGGCGGCGCCGGCCGGGATTCCGGAGCGATGCCAGGAAACGTGCGCAGCGGTTTTCCGTTCGGAATGGCGTAAAAACAAAAGGATGGAGCGTTTTCGCGATCCGAGGAAAGGCGGAGGCTCTCCAGGCCAACCGGGATCGATCCTTCGCGACAACGCACTTCATTTCATTTGCAGCGCCTACCACCGAGCCGGTTCCGGGCCGGAAGGAGCCGTCATGACGTCGGCTCCATTTCCGCCGTTTGCCCCTATTGACCTTTTCATACATAAATATAATCTGCGTATATGGAAGAAGGCGACCGGCTTTTTGGCGGTCGTCGTGACAATGTCCGGATGCATATCCGGTTTGAGGACGGAGGCGGCCCTGCGCGCGATGCTCTCGCGCCATGCCGATGCCTTTCGGGAGGAGTAATATGACAGACGACAATCCAGTGCTGCAGAGCGCCGTGCGCAAGGCGACCATTCGCCTTCTGCCCTTCCTTGGCTTGATGCTGATCTTGAATTTTCTCGACCGATCCAACGTCGGCTTCGCCAAGACGGCCTATCAGGCCGATACCGGCATTTCGGACGCGGCCTATGCCTTGGGTGCCGGCATTCTCTATCTCGGCTACGCCACCTTCGAAGTCCCGAGCAACCTGATCATGCAGCGCGTCGGCGCACGCCTCTGGCTGAGCCGGATCATGATTACTTGGGGCATCGTCTCGGCCTGCATGGTCTTCGCCCACACGCCGACGAGCTATTACATCGTCCGTTTCCTGCTCGGCGTCTGCGAGGCCGGCTTCTATCCCGGCGTCCTGCTTTACCTGACTTATTGGTTCCCCGCCAAGCAAAGGGCACGGGCAACCGGCCTTTTCTATCTCGGCGTTCCCTTGTCGCTGGTCATCGGCGCACCGCTTTCCGGCTGGCTTCTCACGCATCACGACGTCTTCGGCCTTGCCAACTGGCAATGGATGTTTGCCGTCGAAGGACTGGCGGCTACGGTCGTCGGCATATTGGCCCTCTTCTTCCTCACAAGCCGTCCCGGCGAAGCGAAATGGCTGACGGCCGACGAGAAGAGCGCGCTGAACGCCGTCATCGAGGCGGAGGAGCGCGGCAAGCTTTCCGAGGTCAAGCATTCCGTCTTCAGCGTGCTGAAGGACTGGCGCGTTCTGGCCTTCATCGGCATCTATCTGTTCATCCAGATCGGCGTCGGCCCGATCACCTTCTACCTGCCGGCACGATTGGCTCAGGCGCTGGGCGGAGGCGTCAACACCTGGGTCGGCGTGCTGCTCGGCCTGCCCTGGCTCTGCGCGCTTTTCGCGACGCGCTTCTTTACCGTCTATGCCGACAAGCACGACAACCATCGGATTGTCTGCATCGCCATGCTGGCGGTCGGCACCCTCGCCCTTGGAACGATCGGCCTGACGATGAACCCCTGGGTCATGGTCATTGCCGCCTGCATCGCGGTTCCCGGATTAGCCTCTTCTCAGCCAGTATTCTGGAGCCTGCCGACGCGCTATCTGGGTGGCGTCGGCGCGGCCAGCGGCATCGCCTTCATCGTCTCGCTCGGCAATCTTGGCAGCTTCGCCTCGCCGCAGATCAAGGCCTATGTCGACGCCGCGACGGGCAATGGCGATATCGGCTTCTACATCCTTGCCGGCTGCTGCTTCCTGTCGGTGGTACTGCTCGTGGCACTCGGCTCGCACCGCCGCTGGATCGTCGACGCCGAACCTGCGGCCGGCGTCAGCCGCACGCATTGAACGGGCAAACAGCCTGCGGTCCCCACCCTGGTCTTGAACGAGACGGGTGGGGACGGAACGAAAAATCACGGCGCGCTTAGCCGTCCGGAATCGCGTACAAACAAAGAAAAAGAGCCGGGCTAACCGGCGACGATCTCCTCGAGCGCCAGGGCAGCCCCCAGCAGGCGCTCGTCGTGGTTTTTCGGAGCCGACAGCAGAAAGCCCACCGGCATGCCGGCCTCCCCGGTGCCGCAAGGTAACGACACTCCGCACCAATCGAGGAAGTTGCCGATCAAGGTATTGCGCAATGTCCTGCCGTTGATCTTCACGAACAGCTCGTCGTCGGCCTCCAGCGGCGCGAGCGCAGGCGCGACATGGGCGACCGTCGGGTAGGCGACGAATTCGTTCGGCCCGAGCGCCGCGGCAACCTCGCCGATCAACTGCTCGCGTACCTTGAGTATTTCCAGATAGCCCACCAGCGTCGTCCTCTCGCCCAGGCGCGTGCGCGCAACGACGCGCCGGTCCATGGCGTTGGCCTCCGGGCCGGCCAGTCGCCGGTGATGCAGCGCGAAAGCCTCGGCGGTGACGAGCGGCCCATATTCGGCCATCACCTGAAAGAGCCGATCGAAGGCCGGAAAGGCTGCGCGCCGTATCTTGACGCCGACCGCGCTCAACCGGGAAAGTGTCGCCTCGAACGCCGCAACGACGCCATCCTCGGCATCGTCCATGACGACATTCGTCGGCACGACGACGGAAAGCCCGGCGGGTTCGGCACGCGCGGCCTCGGGGGAGAAACGTCCCCGCATCGCGGCATCGACCCATATGGCATCCTGGACGCTGCGGCATAACGGGCCAAGCGAATCGAGGCTGCCTGCCAGCGGAAAGACCCCGGCCATGCCGTAGCGGCCGCGGCTCGCCTTGTAGCCGACAAGCCCGTTGAAGGCGGATGGTATGCGCACGGAGCCGCCCGTATCGGTGCCGATCGACACCGGCACGAGACCTGCCGCGACGGCGACAGCGGAGCCGGACGACGAACCGCCCGGAATTCGCGCGACATCCGAGGCCAGGGGATTGAGCGGCGTGCCGTAATGCGGGTTGAGGCCGAGGCCAGAAAAGGCGAACTCGCTCATATTGACCCGGCCGACGGCAATCATGCCCGCTGCTTTCAGCGCCTTGACGACATCGGCATCATCCCGAGCCGGTTCGGCGTCCGCAAGCACGATCGACCCTGCCGTCGTCGGCAGGCCGGCAATGGCGAAGAGATCCTTCCAGGCGACGGGAATGCCATCCAGCAGCCCGCGCGAACGCCCCTCCCGCAGCCGTTTCGACGAGGCGGCGGCCTCTTCTTTCGCACGCGTCTCCAGCACCCGCGTAAAGATCGCCTGATCCCCGTAAGCCCGGATCGCATCCAGGCTCTCCTCGGCCAGCGCAACCGGATCGAGACTTCCGGATTGGATCAGCACCGATAACTGTGCGATCGACTTGCCGAGATGTGTCTGTGTCATGGGCTCTGCTCTCTCCTCTGCCGCCGGCACGCTGCATCCAGCAGCGGACAAGACAATTGTGCTCATCCATCGTCCTAGAGCAAGTCCGGGAAAATTGCATAGCGGTTTTCCGTTCGGAATTGCGCAGCAACAAACGGATAGAGCATCTTCGCGCTTCGAGGAAAAGCGAAACCGCTCTGCTACAAACGGCAATGCAATGACGGTGTGGAAAAGGCGAAGCGTCGTGAGCGCATGAAAGCCATAGGATCGTTCAGGTCGTTATTGCACCAGAACGGGCTGCGTGCATCTTGCATCTGTCACCGATATGTCGGCCTGGCCGACGCCGACGCCAAGAAAGCCGAGCAGATTGTATAGAAGCTGATCGACGGGCGCAGTCACGAGCGACAGTGTGTCGGCGACGGCCGACAGGACGCCTTGCGGCGTTCCAATGGTCAAAACGAGCAATTGGATGCTGATATTGGCATTTTTCAGCAGCGACTGCACGGTGGAGGTCAGGATATCCTTGGTGGACACCGTCTTGATCGTGCCTGCGGAAATCTCCGAAGGCTGAAAGGTCAGCCGTGTCGGGCTCATATTGGCGATGTCGACCTGCGACCCCGCAGTCACTTTCAGAAGCAGGGAGTCGATGATCGCTGCCGGCGTAACGCGCGGCTCCGAACCGAAGTTCACGAAGGCCGAGGTGTCGACGTCCCCCAAGGCGATCTCGGCCACGCCGGGCACGGCATCGATGCCGACGACGGCATTCGGCATGGAGCCGCCCACGCAGGTAATCGAGGCGAGCTTGGCCTCCGCCGGGGCGATCTCGACATAGAGCGGCACCCTGAGCTTCAGGCCCGCGATCAGCGACAAGCCGTTGACCGCGACTTCGATGGCCGCGCGCACTTGCGGCGTGCGGACGATGGTGCCCGGCGCGCCCACGGCCGCCGCGGGCGTCTGCTGGGCCATCTCTCCGATCGCCAAGGTCATCTTTGCGCTCGCGACACCGGGCAGCGTGGCTCCGAGATCGAGGGCAATCTGCCGTTTCTGGTTGGCGGCCATCGCCGTCGCGGAAATCAGATTCATCACACTGATACTCGAGGTGAGGTTCGGCGCGGTGCCGACGATATCCGAGCCCAATGGCCCGAGATTGAGAATATCCTGCAGCTTCACGGTCAACTTCGTGGTGCCGAGCGTCTTGCCCAGATTGTTGACGATGGTGACGACACCCGTCGACAGATTGGTCGACTTGCCGAGCGCGCCGAGGATCTTGTCGTAGGTGACGTCCGTCGCCAAAAGCTGATCGTAGCTTACGCCCGTGAGCTTGAGGTCGGTTGCCAGCAGGTTCAGGAAGCTCAGGAGATTGACATTCGCGCCGATGAGCGACTGATAGTCCGCGACCTTGAGGGAGACCTGCGTACCGAGCAATGACCCGAGAAGCTGGTTCAGAACGCCGCCGTTGAGGCTCGCCAGCCGCGATCCGATCGAAAACGCAGCCAGACGGTCGCTGGACGCAGTGCCCGTCGCGCTCAGGGTCGGCGGCGAGGCGAAGGCCGAAGCGAAAGGCATCACCGCCTTCTGGGTGAGCGTGACCTTGACGGAATCATACGGAGCGGTTCCGGTAGAAAACCGATTTGCGGGCGCGATCGCGGTATCGGCCGTGTAGGTTCCCAATGCGAGATCGGCCAGAGTCTCATATTGACCGGAGTTTGCGACCGCCGCGGTGATCTGCCCGTTGGCCGTCAGGTAGCCGCTGCTGGCGGCGACGGCGGCAGTGGTGCCGTTGCTCTGGAGGTTGTTCAGAAGCGCGGTCTGGGCATTGGCGATATCCGAAGCGGCGGCGATCGCGCCGATGTCGCTGAGTTGCTGCAGGCGCCGCTGCTGCAGCGTCATCATGCCGTAATCGATGCCGAGGCCGAGGCAGTAAAGAATGAGAGGCGAGACAAGCGCGGTCGTGACGGCGACATTTCCTCGCCGATTCCGCAAGAAGGCGACCCGTTCGAGGAATCCCGCCATCAAAGACCTCCCAGCCGGATGGTCGAATAGCGGCGAATGGTCTGGTCCGGCATTGCGAAGGTATAGAGGTTCCAGATCGGAAGATCGGAAGCATCATAGGCGGCGCTTACCGTAAACTGATTGGCATTGGCCGGATCGGTGGCGACGGTAACCGTCAGCTTGCTCTTGTTGATAAAGGCATCGTCGATGGTCGAGCGCGTGACGAAATCCTGAACCATCTGGCTGCGCTCATCCGCCGACAATCCCGCGATCGCGGTGCGCGCGGCGTCTGCCGTCAGTTGCTGCAGGGAATGGGCGGCGGTGAGATAGATGGCAAAAGCAATCAGCGTTAGAAGCAGAAGGACAAAAAGCGGGGCGATTAAAGCGAATTCGACCGCGGCGGCTCCCTCTTTCGCCCTGTTGAAATGAGAAACACGATACATGGTCCCGTCTCCTGCAATCGGCCTTCATCTATGCGATGACGGCCAGAAAGACTCTAGACTCCGGACGTTAATTTTATATTTCTAAATAAGATGTTTTCTAATATTATCATATCTTAAATATACTAAATACTGGACGAAATTGCCGTCGCACTCTTGACGTATGCCCAGTCGATCTACGAAGGCAGAGCAAGTGGGCCGATACACGAATTTACAACTTCCGGCGATGTCCCGCTCCTTCACCGGCCTGACGTTCTCCGGCCATGCCAGCGCAGCATGAACGGCATGCGTGTCGGCACGGGCGCTGCGTGTGAATAGCGACATTGATCCGGCGCTGACGTTGCATGACAGGACACCATCATCCTGACGCAGCGACGGGACTGCGAAAAAATTGCCGGTAAACATAAGTTGGGGTTATGAATCGGCCGCGCGTGTTGCGGCGATCGGCAGAACCAGGCCCTTCGGGCTTTTCGTCTTCAGGCCGGGTGCGTCCTGAGCATTTGCTGGACTTCGTGCAGCGGCATTCCCGGCTGATCGCCGGCCGCGGTCATCATTCCCCGCCCGTTCTTGCCGCCGCCCTCCTGGAGGGCCCTCATCGCATCGATGACTTTCTCGAAATCCTCGCCGCCCTCCGGGTAGGATGGCGACGTGAAGCCGTCAACCACGCCGCTGTAGACCATCTGGATCTTGTAGACGTGCCGCGGCTCGTCGGCGCCCCGGTGCTCGATACCCTTTGACACCCGGTAACACATGTTGCCGGGATGCGGTTCGCTTGCCGGCACGTCGATATAACTTATCGGGAAGTAGACTTTAGGCATCGCAAATTCCTCAATCCATAGCCCTCACGGAACCCGGATGAGAGAATCGTGTGCTGTCGACAGCCCCCGCACGCCCCCAGAGCCCCATAGCAGAACCCCGCCGAAAATATCGAGCGGGGCCATAATCTGGATATCTGCTCCTGGAAAACGATTTTTCCACCCCCAAAACGGGTAAGATGCGAAAAATAGGACCCTGGATATCGCCACGCGGATCGCGGTTCGGACCACGAACGGTTCCGAACCCGCGCGTCATTGGACCCGAGGTATCGCCGCCAGAAAAAAGCGGCCGGTGGGGACGGGGTCGGATTTTGACCGCAGCACGAATGCATCGGTATGATTGTCGATCGCGCTATACAGATCGTAGCCTTCTTCGAAGACAGCCAGCACATCGCGGTTTCGGCCGCCGAATTGCCCGATCGTGTCGTCTCCATGAACTTCGATGAGCCAGGACGCCGCCGATCCCAATGTCTCGCGCGCGCCCTTCAGAGCATGCACCTCGAAACCCTCGATATCCATGTAGACGAGGTCGGGAACGCCGTAGGTCTTCGTCAGCGTGTCGATGGAGACGCCGTCGACGCTCGCGGCCCGGAATTCCTTTTCGCTCAGCGCAATCGACCCGTTGCCGCGCTGCGTAAATAAAACGGGGCCATCTTCATGCACGACGGCCGCGTGGCGCACTTCGATATTGTCCATGGAATTCATGTCGGCGTTGCGCTTTGCCAGTTCCGCATTGCGCTGGGAAGCCTCGATTGCGACGACCCTTCCGTTTGGACCGACCTGCTTGGCAAGCATCATGGCAACCACACCCTGATGGGCGCCGAGATCGAATACCAGCGCGCCGAGATTCAGCCCCCGCCCCGCAAGCAAGGTAAATTCCTGTGGCAGATCGATGTCGCGCCCATACCACTGTTGAGCGACCCTATCCTCTATAATGACGCGAAGGCGATGTCCGCCGTACATCTGATTCTTGATGTGCGGCCGGAAACTCATGTCCGAGACCAGATGCTTTACGGTACGCATCTTGTTCGTCAAATTTGGAAATAGTTCGAACGCTGACTGCTTGATTGAATCATACATGGATAATACTGAAGCCCGTCGCTGAAATTGAATATTCCCGCTTGATAAATACTATCCACAAGGTTGTCATCCGAAACCGATCATGATGGTTAAATCGAAGATCTGATCCGGCGATCGCAGGCATTGTCCATAAATGGCACTCCGCGGCGTTCTGTCCCTTCGGCGGTCATGTCTGCTTCGCCAAGGACGCAGGGAAGCACCCCTTCCATATATCGCGTCCATGATTTCGCCTGATTGATACCGGATGCGGGAATTGGCGTCGTTGTGCCTGTATCGAATTGATCCATCGGGAATTAACCTTAATCGGATCCTCGCGGAGGCTTGGCGTGTCCGGACGTGCATGCGAATGCCCGGGAACGCGGTTCCGCACCGCCGACCCCAGGCGTTACCCCGCCATTTCGGGCCATAAACGGTCCGTTAGGGATTTATTGACCATAATTGGAGGCATAGCGATGCCGCGAGCGCGGCGCCTCTGATCTCTGTGTCTATTAGCAAAGGCGAAAATCGTATCGTGCATCACGCGATCTTTTCCATCTCGGCGACAGCCTTCGCCACGGTCTCCTCATTCGTCGCTTGCCGTGTGGCATTGATCGCGATGCTGATGCTCGGCGCCCTTGCCGGCTCCGCCGCAGCCGAGGACAGGGCGCTCAAGCTCTTCTTCACGCATACGGGCGAACGAGCGACGATCGTCTTCAAACGCGGCGGCAAATACGATCCGAGGGGCCTTGCCCAGATCAACCGCTTCCTGCGCGACTGGCGCAAGAACGAGCCGACGCGGATCGATCCGGAACTGCTCGATCTCGTCTGGGAAGTCTATCAGCGCAGCGGTGCAAGGGAATCCATTCACGTCGTCTCCGCCTATCGCTCGCCATCGACCAACAGCATGCTGCGCAACCGCTCGCGCAGCTCCGGCGTCGCAAAGCACAGCCAGCACACGCTCGGCAAGGCGATGGATTTCTATATTCCCGGCGTGAAGCTTGCGAGCCTGCGCGCGATCGCCATGCAGATGCAGATCGGCGGCGTGGGTTTCTATCCCAATTCCGGATCGCCCTTCGTCCATCTGGATGTCGGCAGGGTCCGCGCGTGGCCGAGAATGCCGCGCCAGGAACTTGCGCGGCTCTTCCCGAACGGGAAGACGCTCCATGTACCGGCGGATGGCAGGCCGCTGCCGGGCTATGAGGTGGCGGTCGCGCAATCCAGAAAGCGTCCGTCCCAGACGGCAGCCAGGCTCGCGGCGATTGCGGACGACGATGAGGGCGCCGGATCGTCGACAAGCCCGCGTGGCGATACGCCCGGCGGCAGCCTTCTGACCAGCATGCTTCCGACGCCCAGAAGCCGGGATGCGAACGGGCTGGAGCTTCAGCTCGGCAAACGAATGGCCGAGGAAGACAAGGCCCGGCCGTTTGCGGATCTGGCGGCCTATGCCGTTCCGCTGCCGGCATGGCGGCCGGCCAGCATTGTCGCAATTCCCGCGGCTGCCCCCGAAAGACCGGCCCCCGTCGCGCTGGCAAGCCTCGTGGTAGGGCGAAACGATGCGGGCAATCTGGTCGTTGCGGATCATGCGGGGCACGCGAAGGACAGCCCCATGGCGAAGATGCAGCCGATGGCGAACCTGCCGGCCTCCGCGGCACAGGACGTATCGGCAGGCGTCGGAGCCATGTCGACCGGAGCCATCGTCGCCTGGGCGCTGCAGCCGCCGGGCATGGCGGTCGCGATGACGCTTCCGAGCCTCGTCAGCGCTCCGATTCCCATGCGGGAGGATATGGCCGACATTCAGGGCGGCGCCGCCAGCTATGACGGCGACGATTTCGATGTCGAACGGTTCGGCTTCGAAGGGTAAAGCCGTCCGCCGCCTTGCGAAGCGTCGCCAACCGTTCGACATCGCATGCTGAGCGGCGCCTGCAAGTCAGTCCGATTGATCCCGTGACGGCGTCGCCTGCGCCGACAACGCAAGCTGGGCAAGGCCGCCCAGGGTAAAACGCACCAGCCGATCCGCCAGCTCTTCGTCCGTGGTCGTCTGCCGGCCGAGTGGCGGAATGATCTCGGTCAAACGCTTCTCGGCCACCAGGAGCATGAAGCACGGCGCCATCGTCGAAAGCGCGGCCTGAGCGACCAGCGGATGGTCCGGCGCCACGCCGATGATCTGGCCGATGACATCGAACAGCAATGCCTTCTTCGGCTCGATCTCCTCCCGGCGCAGCTTGTCGATGTGGGGCGTGGGCGCAATGAGCTCGCGCACGATCACCTTGGCCGGCCATGAATTCTCATTGCCGGTGCGCACGACTTTGACCAGAAGGCCGATAAACCGGCGCAGCTTCTCCTTCGGATCGATATCCGCCGACACGGCCCGCACCAGCACGTCATAACTCATCAGGCGATGATGCGCCTCGGCAAGAACGTCTTCGTACAAAGCCTCGATACCGCCGAAATGATAGTTGACCGCGGCCGCATTCGTTCCGGCGCGCAAGGCGATTTCCTTTGCGGTGGCGCGGTCGAAGCCGAATTCGGCGAAGACGGCGCCGCCTGCTTCGAGCAGGCTCGTACGCGTCGCCGCGCCATCCTGCCTGTCCCGGGATCGTGCCGTTCGCCTGCTGCCTCTGGCCATGCTCTCCGCCTTCCATTAATTCAAATATTAATTTGAAATTTGAATTTCACAAGTGCTATAATCTGTCCGGATCGACCTCGATCCCCATTCGTTTCAGCACCGCCGGCATCTCGTTCGGAGTTCAAATAAAGCATGCAGCGCGTCATCGTCATTCTGGTCCTCATGATCGCCGTCGCGGGCGGCGCCTGGTGGTATCTACATCGGGATAGCGGCTCCGCCGAGCTTGTCCTTTATGGAAACATAGACTTCAGGCAACTCTCCCTCGCCTTCAACGGCAGCGAACGTGTGGCCGAAGTCCTTGTCGAAGAAGGCGCGCAAGTCAAGAATGGGCAGATCCTCGGCAGGCTGGATACGAGCAGGCTGTTGCCTCAGGTCGCCCAGGCGGAGGCGCAGGCGGCAAGCCAGCGCGCCAATCTCGCTCGCCTCAGGAACGGCAGCCGCCCCGAGGAAATCGCTCAATCCCGCGCAAGTCTGGAATCGGCCAAGGCGGAGGCCGTCAACGCCCGCGCCCAGTTCGACCGTCAGAACGCGCTTGCCCCCAAGGCTGCGGTCAGCCAGCAGGCCCTGGACGAGGCGCGCTCGGCAGCGGCCGTCGCCGACGCCAAGGTTCTCGCAAACCAGAAGGCGCTCGATCTGCTCGTCGCAGGCTCCCGAATCGAGGATATCGAGGAGGCGAAAGCGCAGCTGCAAGCCGCAGAGGCCAATGTCTCGCTCCTGCACCAGCAGCTTGCGGATGCCGAACTGAAAGCCCCCGTCGATGCGATCGTCCAGTCCAGGCTTATCGAGCCCGGCGAAATGGCCTCGCCCACGCGGGCGGCCTTCTCGCTTGCAACCATCAGCCCGAAGTGGGTGCGTGCCTATGTTTCCGAAACGCAGCTCGGAATGCTCCGCCCCGGCATGAGAGCCGCCGTCACCGTGGATTCACTGCCCGGACATACGATTGACGGATGGATCGGTTTCATTTCCTCGGTTGCCGAGTTCACGCCGAAATCGGTCCAGACGGAAGAGCTGCGCACCAGCCTCGTCTATGAGGTCAGGGTGTTCGTCAAGGACCCCGATAATGCGTTGCGGCTCGGCATGCCGGCAACCGTGAGGCCGCTTCCGGGCGAGCCGGCGAATCCTCCCGCCGCGCAACAGCAATAGAACGAGGATTCCATGAGCCTCGGCGATCTCTCGGTAATAGCAAGCAATGTCCGCAAGACGTTTCGCCGAAATACCGGAGAAACGGTGGAGGCGCTCGCCGATGTCTCGCTCGACGTCAGGAAGGGCGCACTGACAGCGCTCGTCGGCCCGGACGGCGCCGGAAAGACGACATTGCTACGCCTGGCATGCGGCCTCATCGTTCCGGACGGCGGCAAGCTGCAGGTGATCGGCATCGACATCGCCGCGGATCCTCAAGGTGTCCAGGACCGGATTGGCTACATGCCGCAGAAGTTCGGCCTGTACGAAGACCTGAGCGTTCAGGAAAATCTCGATCTCTACGCCGATCTGCACGGAGTAACGCAATCCCAGCGCGACGAAGTCTATCCGCGTCTCTTCGAGATGACGCAGCTTGGCCGGTTCAAGCAGCGGCCGGCGGGGAAGCTGTCGGGCGGAATGAAGCAGAAGCTCGGCCTCGCCTGCACGCTGGTAAGGGCGCCGGAACTGCTGCTTCTCGACGAGCCGACCGTCGGCGTCGACCCGCTGTCGCGCCGCGAACTATGGGAAATCGTGTTCAGGCTGGTGAAGGAAGACGGCCTTTCGGTGATCGTGGCGACCTCCTATCTCGACGAGGCCGAACGCTGCGAGCACGCCGTTCTCATGCACGCCGGCAAGATCCTGGACCAGGGGCCTCCCGCCGAGATCACGGCAAAGGCGGACGGCTGCTGCTTCATGGTCCGAAGCCCCGACGGCATGCCGGCAAGATCCCTGCAAGCCCGCCTTTTCGCGCTGCCGGGCATTGTCGACGCCGTCCCGGAGGCCGGCCGCGTCAGGATCGTGCGCAAGCCCGACCGGAAGGATGAGCCGCTATTGCTGGATGACGCCGCGGTCGAGACCGAAAGCGTGGCGCCACGGTTCGAAGATGCTTTCATGATGCTGTTCGATGCGGTCGCCGGCGACGCCGAGCGCAGGACCCATACCGGCCCGTCGTCGGGCAACGGCAATGGCGTCGAAACGGTCGTGCAGGTTCACGACCTTGTTCGCACCTTTGGGGATTTCACGGCTGTCGATCATGTCAGCTTCAGCGTCCGCAAGGGTGAAGTCTATGGCCTTCTCGGTCCGAACGGGGCAGGAAAAAGCACGACGTTCCGCATGCTTTGCGGCCTGCTTCCCGCAAGCGGCGGCACGCTGATGGTCGCCAGCTCCGACCTGTTGACGGCGGGCGCCAGGGCGCGACAGCGGCTGGGCTACGTCGCACAGAAATTTTCGCTCTACGGCCAGCTCAGCGTCGACGAGAATCTCGAATTCTTCGCAAGCGCCTATGGGCTGCGCGGCAAGCGCAGAAAGGACAGGATCGCCGCATTGAAAACCCAGTTCGAGCTCGACCGGTTCTCGAAATTGCCCAGCGGACAGCTTCCCGGCGGCTTCAAGCAGCGGCTTGCCCTTGCCGCCGCCCTGCTGCATGAGCCCGACATCCTCTTCCTCGACGAGGCAACCAGCGGCGCCGACCCGCTGGCGAGGCGGCAATTCTGGGGCCGCATTACCGCGCTGTCGGAGCAGGGCGTGACCGTCATCGTAACCACGCATTTCATGGAGGAAGCCGAATATTGCGACCGCATCATCATTCTCGATGCCGGCAGGAACCTGGCAGAGGGAACGCCGGTTGAAATACGCGCCCATGCCGGAGCCCACGGCGAGGCCGCGGCGACGATGGAAGAGGCCTTCATCGCAATCGTCGAGAAGGAACGCCACAGGCAGGCGGAGAAGGCCGCATGAACGAGCCCGTCAACACCCCAGGCCAGGGATTGCGCGCCGCCTTGCGCCGCATACGCGCCCTCGTCCGCAAGGAGACGTGGCAGCTCCTGAGGGACCCGAGCAGCATTGCGATCGGCATCGTCATGCCGGTGGCGCTGCTGATCCTGTTCGGATACGGCATCAATCTCGACGTCAGGAACGTTCCCGTCGCCATCGTCATGGAAGAGAACTCGGCCGAGGCGCGCGGACTGGCCTCGGCCTTCGAGCTTTCCAGCTACTTCTCGCCGAAGCCCGTCAAAACGATGGCCGAAGCCGAAGAAATGCTTCTGGCCTCGCAGGTCCGGGCAATCCTGCGCATTCCCCCGGATTTCGCGCGCAAGGCGGCATCGGGCAATGGTGAGGTCCAGATCGTCGTCAACGGCAGCGATGCGAACACCGCGCGCATTTCGTTGAGCTATGCCCAGGCGGCGGTCGGCATATGGGCCGCCAAGGAAGCGGCGCGCGGTGCGATATCGAACGGCGCCGGCGTGACGATCCAATCCCGCCTGTGGTTCAACGAAGCCAACGACAGCAGCTATTTCCTCGTGCCCGGGCTCGTCGTTCTCGTCATGACCTTGATCGGCGCCCTCCTTACGGCCCTCGTCATGGCGCGGGAATGGGAGCGCGGCACTTTCGAGGCCTTGTTCGTGACGCCCGTTCGCTCGAGCGAAATCCTGCTCGGCAAGACCGTTCCCTATTTTCTCCTGGGGCTTGCCGGGCTCGCGCTCTGCGTCGTCGGCAGCAGGCTCCTCTTCGGCGTCCCGCTTCGAGGATCGCTGCTGGTCCTCACCGTCGTATCCATGCTCTACCTTCTGGTTGCACTCGGGCTCGGCCTGGCCATATCTTCGGTCACGAAGAGCCAGTTCATCGCGAGCCAGATCACCGTGCTCGCCACATTCCTGCCGGCCATGATGCTTTCGGGCTTCATGTTCGATCCCCGGAGCATGCCCTGGGCCGTGCAGATCGTCACCTACATCTTTCCGGGCCGGTATTTCGTCACCCTTCTGCAGACCCTGTTTCTCGCCGGCAATATATGGACCGTCATCCTGCCCAATGCCGCCGTTCTGGCCGGCATGGCCACGGCGCTTCTGGCTCTCGCCGTGCGAATGACGCGCAAGAGGATCGCCTGACCATGCTGATCGCATCGCTTCTGCGCATCGCAACCCTGATCCGCAAGGAGCTCCTCGTGATCCTGAAGGACCCGAGAAGCCGGACAAGCCTTGTCATCCCGCCCATCCTTCAATGCCTGATCTTCGGCTATGCCGCCACCTATGACCTCAATACCGTCCCCTATGCGCTCGTCGATCAGGACAGAACGACGGCATCGAGGGACCTGGTCGCGAAGCTGGAGGGATCGGGCATCTTCGAACGGGCGGCGACGCTGGCACAGACCGGCCAGGCCGTCAGGCTGCTCGATACCAAGCAGGTGCTCCTGATCGTCGTCATCGAGCATGATTTCGAAAGACAACTGGAGGCCGGCACCTCCGGCACGGTGCAGATCGTCGCGGACGGCAGGAATTCCAACACGAGCGGCATCGCCCAGGGCTACGCCAATACGATCGTCAGTGACTTCGCATCAAACTGGCTCGCGCAGAAGGGAAGTACCGGCAGCGGCGTGCAGGTCACGACCCGCGCATGGTACAACCCGCAACTGGAAACGCGGTGGAGCATGGTGCCCTCGCTCATCGGGACGATCACCATGCTGATGACGATGATGCTGACGGCCATGTCCGTTGCCCGCGAACGCGAGGAAGGAACCTTCGACCAGCTGCTGGTCGCCCCGTTCACGCCGACCGAGATCATGATCGGCAAGGCCGTGCCGTCGATGATCGTCGGCATCACGCAGGCAACCACGATCCTGCTGGTGGCGTTGTTCTGGTTCCATATCCCGTTTGCAGGCTCCTTTCTCACGCTTTATCTGGGGCTAAGCCTTTTCCTTGCCGCGGCCATCGGCTTCGGGCTGTTTCTGTCGTCAATCGCGGCCAACATGCAGCAGGCGATGATCCTGTGCTTCGTCTTCCTGATGCCGTTCATGCTGCTGTCCGGGCTGATGTCGCCGACGGACAACATGCCGGAAATTCTGCAATATGCGACGATGATCAATCCGCTGAAATATGCGATCAGCATTACCCGCAGCGTCTATCTCGAAGGCGCGGGCATCGATACGCTGCTTCCGGACATGCTGGCGCTGGTCGCCATCGCCGCAGTAACGATGCCGATCGCCGCATGGATGTTCCGCCACAGGTTGAACTGAAGCGGTTCCGCATGAAATCGCAGGCCCGCACCAACTTGTTTTTCCGCAATTCCGAACGATCGCGGCGTGGCCTTCCGCCTTTGCATGCTCCCGCCGCCGACGCCGTATTGACGAGCGCCTGCCGTGACATCAGTCCGCCATATACTGAATGTTGCAGCGACCGTGCACGGAGGATTTCTGGACATGCGCGCGCACGCCGAAAACCCGCGCGATCAGCTCCTGCGTCAGGACCTGCTCCGGCGGGCCGGCGGCGACCACCTCGCCTTTCTGCAACACGGCGAGTTGGTCGCAGAACATGGCCGCCAGATTGAGATCGTGCAGCGCGACGATGGAGGTCACATCGAGCCTGGAGACGAGACCGAGAATGTCGAGCTGATGCTGGATATCGAGATGATTGGTCGGCTCGTCGAGCAGCAGTTCGCTCGGAGTCTGGGCAAGCGCCCTGGCGATATGGACGCGCTGCCGTTCGCCGCCAGACAGGGTCTGCCATGACTGCGCGGCGCGATCCCGCATGCCGACGCGGGCAAGCGCTTCCGAGACGGCGGCATCGTCGCCGGCACTCCACGATGACAGCGGACCGCGATACGGCGTGCGACCGAGGCGCACGACGTCCATCACCGTGACCTGGGTGTCGGTCGTCGCCTGCTGTTCGACGAGCGCGATGCGGCGGGCGATATCCCCGCGCGAGATCGAGGCGATATCGCTGCCGCCAAGCCGGATGACGCCGCTCCTGACCTTTCGCAACCGGCAGATCAGCCGCAGCAGGCTGGATTTTCCGGAGCCATTCGGCCCGAGAAGGCCAAGGACCTTGCCCTTTTCGACCCTCAGGCTGACGCCGTTGACGATCAACGTATTACCGGCAGCAAATGTCACCGTATCGACTGCGATGCTCATGCCGTCCTCCGGGCACGATAGAGAATGATTGCGAAGGCCGGAGCGCCGAACAATGCCGTGACCACGCCGATCGGCAAGATCTGCTGGGGTATGATGATCCTCGAAATGATATCCGCGCCGACCATGAAGATGGCGCCGCTCAGCGCCGCCACCGGCAGCAGCCGGTCGTGGCCCGGGCCGACCGCAAAGCGGGCCGCATGTGGAATGACGAGGCCAACGAAACCGATCGACCCGACGATGCTGACGACCGCAGCCGTCATGAAGGCCGTCGCGCCGAGCAGGACGATCTGGGCCCGCCGCACGGCAATTCCGAGCGAGGCGGCGGCATCCGTGCCGAAGACAAAGGCATCGAGAACGCGGACATGCGCCATGCAGACCGCAAACCCGAGGATGGCGACCGGCCCCGAAAGATAAACGTCCGGCCAGCGCACGCCGCTCATGGAACCGAGCAGCCAGAACATGACGCCTCTTGCCTGCTCGGCATTGGCCGAGGTGGTGACGATATAGGAGGTAAGCGCATTGAAAAGCTGCGAACCGGCGACACCGCATAGAATGATACGCTCGCTCGTGCCGCCGACGCCTGCCGCGAGCAGGCCGACAAACAGAAAAGCCGCGACCGCGCCGAGAAAGGCGCCGGTGGAAAGACCCACGATCCCGTAACCGAGGCCGAGGATCATGATGCAGACCGCCCCCGTGGACGCGCCGGCGGAAATGCCGAGCACATAGGGCTCGGCAAGCGGATTGCGAAGCAGCGCCTGCAACACCGCCCCGCTCAACGCCAGCGACGCGCCGGCGCTTGCGGCGACCAGCGCACGGCTGAGGCGATAATCCCAGACGATGCCCTGATGGATCCGGCTAAGCTCGAACTGCGTCCCGAACAGCCGGTTCGACACGGCCTTGGCCGTCGTCGACAACGGGATCGAAATCTCGCCGATGGACACGGCGAGACTGATCATGAAGGCCAGAAGCACGAGCGCAGCCATGATAAGCACCGGAAGTGCCCACCATGACCGCCATCTTGAAAACAGGCGCAATTTACTGCGCCATGCCGAAGGACTTGATGCCCTTGGCCAATATTTCGATGCCGTCGATGGTCCGGATGGTCGGGTTCATCGATTGCGCATCCATCATGACGAAATGCTTGTTCTTGACGGCATCGAGCTCGCTCGTGACCGGGTCCTTCTCAAGGAAGTCGAGCTTCACCTTCGGATCGTCGGCCGCATAGCGGCGGCGATCCATCGTCGCGATGACGATGACGGCCGGATTGGCCTGTGCGATCGTTTCCCAGCCGACCAGCGGCCATTCCTCCTCGGTCGTCACGACATTCCTGGCGCCGAGCGTCTTCAGGATATAGGCCGGCGCGCTGTTCTTGCCGGCAATATAGGCATCGCCGTTGACCTCCTTGCTGGAAAACCAGAACACGATCGGCAGATCCTTGGATCTCGCGCCGGCGATCGAGGCGACCGCATTCGCTTCTCGCGTCTTCAGGTCGGCGATCAGCGCATCGCCGCGATCCTTGACGTCGAAGATCTGCGCGAGCTCATCGATCTCCTGGTAGACCAGATCCATCGTGAACAGCTCCTTGCGCACGCCGTCGCCGCCATCCGTATTGACCTTGGCGACGCAATCCGTCGGCGCGATATAGGTGTTGATGCCAAGCGCGGAAAATTGCTCACGCTTGCCGACGGCGCCCTGCGGGCCGACGTGCCATTCGAATTCGGCGGCGACCAGATCCGGCTCCTTGCCGACGACGGACTCAAAGCTCGGATCGTTGTCGGCAAGGCGCGGGATCTTGCTGTTGGCTTCGGCGTATTGCGGCAGGACCGGGCCGACCCAGACGGCCGTTCCCGCAATCTTGTCGGCAAGGCCGAGCGACAGCAGGATTTCGGTCATGCCCTGCCCGATCGAAACGATCTTGGCCGGCGCCTTCTCGAAGGTGATCTTCTGGCCGCAATTGTTGATGGTGAGGGGATATTGCGTTGCGGCGAAGCCGGACGCGGCAAACCCGGTCAAGCCGAGTGCAAATGTAGCGATCGTCAAAAAATGGCGCATGGGAGATCTCGATAGGATAGGAATACGGAGCAGCGTCAGCGCGACCGCGCCGAGAAAAACCGCCGCCGGTTGCGAAGATCCCAATCAAGGCCGATAAACGTCGGATAAGGTCGAAGGCTCAGGTCAATCATTCTCTGTCCCTTCCGGGCATCCCCGCCCGGCTGATTGGATTGTGATCGACGGCAGGTCTCCTGGCTCGCGGATATCTGACGATCATCTGCCTTCCCGCAAGCACGCTTGCAGTGGCATGGCTCAAGGCCCTCGGAGACGGCCGGCAAGTGGCCACTCCTGGATGATCGGCAATCCGCTTACAGTTGCGGGGGCAGCCACGGTTTCGGCCCTTCCTGGGTCGTCCTCACCGTGTTCCCTATTAATCCCCTCGAAGCCTTCCTCGGGGAACCGTCGGGTTCAGTTATTCCGCCGACCCCCTCGACGTCAAGAACGCATGGAGAGCAAAAAGCGGGAATGCCCGTTGCCGGTCACGAAAAGCGACGTTCTGCCTATGCGGCGTCCGCCAGCTCCACCCGGTTTCGTCCGGCCGCCTTTGCCCGATAGAGAGCCTTGTCGGCTGTCTCAAGCACATGCTTGAAATCGGTTGTCGGCTCCAGCGAGCAGGCGGTCCCGATGCTGACGGTGACGCGGATGGCCTCCTGCCCGAACATCAAAACGGTCGCTTCGATGTCCCTGCGGATTTTCTCGGCAACCGTCGCGGCTGCCCGCAGATCGGTGTTCGGCAGCAGAACGACGATTTCTTCCCCGCCATAGCGGGCGGCGATATCGGTCTTGCGCACGGTCCGCCGGATGACATCCGCCACCCGCGCCAGCACGGTATCGCCGAAGGAATGGCCCCAGCTGTCGTTGATCTTCTTGAAGTGATCGATATCGAGCATGATGATCGAAAAAGGGATGCGCCGGATGCCCGCTTCCTTGCAGCAGCGATCCCCTTCCCGCTGCAGGACCCGGCGGTTGGGAAGCCTTGTCAGCGGGTCGAGGCTCGCTTCATTCTCGAGCGCGCGCTGGATGCCGATGCGATATTGCTCCCGGCCCAGCAGATCCGAAAGAAGAAAGACGCCGAGTATATTGACGACCACGGTCGGCAACGTTGCCGAGAGAAGAAGCTCGCGCACCACCGCCCATGGCAGAAAGGCGAGAACGACGAGCGATGTGCAGGTGCCCAGGCCGAGCAACGCCGACCGCTTCCACCCCGTACCGATCCATTTTCGCGGCAGGAGGCTGAGCATATAACCCGCGAACGCAACGATAAAGATGCCGACGACACCGCCGATGGCGCCCACGCCGCCGACCATGAAACGAAACAGGCCCATCATCGCCGCGGCGACCACGGTTCCCAGAAGACCACCGTAAATAGGCGCAAGAACGAGCAGGATCGAGCGCCCGTCCTGGATGACGCCGGGCATCCACTGGATCGGGTCGGCCATCGACAACATGCCGATCAACCCGAACAGCAGCCCGACGGCGACAGATTTCAAAGGGCCGCGGTCGACGATCCGGATGACCCAGGAATAGGCGTAGACGATGATGGCCACCTGCCCCAGGACGCGGATCAGCGAGACCAGATGCGCATCAATTTCCATCGCCGTTCCCGATCTTCACGAGAGGGCCGGCATCCGCATGAACGCCGCCGGCAGGAGATCCCGGGCAATCTCCATGAAATGATCCAGTAAATCCCTCATGCGGGGAAGGCGCCGGGGCGGTCCGCGGCGGGGCACCTGCAATGTCGGTTATCTCCATGGCCGGGCGTTGAAGCGGAATTCCGTCGACGCGTCGACGCGGACTGACATTCCATGGTGCTTGCAAACTTTCCGGGAGAATATGATGCCGCATGAAGGAACGATACTACGTGTGGAGCAGGAAGCGAAAGCTTGCTGCCCGTTCAAGTAAGGGAACAGGCAATCAGCGCTATCTGGAACCATATACACCGGGGTCAAGAGCAAACAGTTAATCCGGCATCCATCTGGCGGAGACCGATGCATGGAGAACACACACCGTCCTCCCAGCGGCCTCGTTTCAATCCACGCGGAATTCTCCAGCTGCAACCGGGGCAAGTGCTTTTATTATTTTCCTCTGCTACAGTCCGTCGGCAATGACCATCGGAGATATGGTCGAGCGGTATCGTCCGGAGGATATGAAGAGGGCAACCGTCCCCCTCGTTCCATCATCCGCATAGCCGCCGCCGGTCCCCGGAAGATAGCGGACAACGGCTGTCGCCAGGCATGCGCCTCGACAACGGATTGCGGAGACGACGGAATGTGGCGAGCAGCTCGTGTTTTGATCGGCATCTTGATCCTGGCTGGTCTCGGCGTCCTTCTGTGGTTTGCCACAAGACCACCGCCGCTCATCGTCCAGGGCGAAGTCTCCGCCAATCGAGTCGACATCAGCCCGCGCGTTTCAGGCCGCGTTGCGAAATTGAACGCCGATGTCGGCGATAATGTCGAGCGCGGCGCAGTGATCGCCGAGCTCGAAAGCCCGCAGCTGACGGCCGCTCTCCATATGTCCGAAGCAGCGCTCGCCGTCGCGGAGGCCGATCTCGTCAGGGTCAACAGCACCCGGCCGGAAACCATCGCCGCTCGACAGGCCGAACTTGCGGCCGCCGCCGCGGACGTCACGCTCTATCAGGAAGAAGCGGGCCGCCAGGCAAGGTTGATCACGACAGGAGCATCGACACAGTCCCGCGTCGACGAGACGGCCCGCAACCTCGAAGCCGCCATCCGCAAGCGCGAGTCGGCCGAGGCCAATCTGCAGCTGGCCGTGGCCGGCGCGAGCAAGGAAGAAAAGGCGCTGGCGGCAACGCAGGTGGAGCAGGCAAGGGCTTCGCTCAACCAGCAGCAGACCGACGTTCACGAATTGAGGATCGTCGCGCCGATTTCCGGCCAGGTAACGACGCGCGTGGCCGAACTCGGCGAGAATTTCGCGGCTGGCGCTCCGATCTTCTCGCTCCTCGATCTGCAAAACCCGTGGTTCACCTTCAACCTTCGCGAAGATCTGTTGAAGGGCCTGAAGGTCGGCGACGCTTTCGATGTCACCGTGCCTGCGCTCGGCGACAGGAAGATCGCGGTGAAAGTGACTATAATCAACGCTCAGGGCCAATATGCGACCTGGCGCGCAACACGGGCGACGGGGGATTTCGATCTTCGTACCTTCGAGGTCCGCGCAAATCCGGTCCAGCCCGTCGAGGGCCTGCGTCCCGGCATGAGCGCTATCGCATCCTGGCCGCCGGAGCATTGAGATGATGGCAAAAGGGCGGTTGCGCCCTGGCTTCCTCACGGTATTCAGAAGAGAATTCGACCGCCTCCGGCGACGCCCCTTCCTGCTGTTCCTCACCACCATCCTGCCTCTCGTGCTGATGGGCGTGCTGGCTGCCGTTTTCAGCGCCGGTCTTGCCACACGGCTGCCGATCGCCGTGCTCGACCTCGACAATACCGATCTGTCGCGGACGATCATCCGTACGGTCGACGCCACGCCCGACACAGCCGTGGTGCGCAATGTCGGCGATCTTGCCGAGGGGCGGCGATTGATCCTGTCCGGCGAGGTTCACGGCCTGTTGATGCTGCCGCTCAATCTTGAGCGCGACGTGCTTTCCGGCCGCCGTCCGGAGGTCGTCTTCTTCTACAACACCCAGACGATGACGACCGGCAATCTGACGCTGCGCGGTGTGAGCGCCGCGGTTCCAAGTGTTGCGGCCGGCATCCGCCTGTCGCTCAGAACCGCCGAAGGGCAACCCGTCGACGCTGCCGAAGCGGCGCTGGCGCCGATACCGGTGCAGGTCAATCCGCTCTTCAACCCGACCCTCAACTATGCCCATTTCCTGCTCGCGGCCTTGCTGCCGAGCGTGCTTCAGGTGATCATCGTGACGTCGATGGCCTACGCAGTCGGGCTCGATGTGGAGACGGCGCACCGCCTGCGCATATTAAGACGCCTCGGCGGCGGCTTATGGCCGGCGATGGCCGGAAAGATCCTCCCCTATACGCTGCTGTTCCTCGTGGTGCTCGGCATCGCGGATTGGGTTCTGTTCGGCGCCCTGGACCTGCCGCTACGCGGCAACCGCTATGTGCTTCTGCTGGCGGGGATTCTCTTCGTTCTCGCCGATCAGTTCATCGGCGTGCTTCTGGCCTTGCTGCTTCGTCCGATGGCAAGCGCCATCAGCATCGGAACGCTCCTGATGGCGCCGGCTTTCGGCTTCATGGGCATCGGCTTTCCGAGAATCGGCATGAATGCGTTCGCCTACTACTGGGGCCAGATCATCCCCGGAACCTGGTATCTGATGGCGCGGATCGATCAGACGATCCGCGGTACGCCGCTCTATCTGTCCTGGAAGCCGATCGCCGTTCTTCTCTTCATGGTGCTCCTGCTCGCCGGCTTGACGGCATTGCGGCTGGAGGTGATCCGGGCGCGACGGCGGCGTGAAACGGCAACGGCGACCGTGAGCGGGAGGGCAGCCGGATGAAGGCAATTCTCACCATCTGCCGCATGGAACTCGGCCGCGTCCTCACCCTGAAACCGGCCTTTTCGGTCCTGATCGTCGCCACCCTCATCTATGCGGCCTTCTATCCACAGCCCTACCGGACCGAGGCTTTGCGCCACGTCCCGATCGCCGTCGTCGATCTCGACGGCACCGACAGCAGCCGCCAGCTCGCCAGACGCGTCGATGCATCGGCGGATGTCTCGGTGGCAGCCGTCTTTCCCGACCAGGCCACCGCCGAGCGGGAGGTGTATGCCCGCAATCTCTATGGCGTCCTCGTCATCCCCCAATATTTCGAGCGCGAGTTGCTGCACAATCGCCAGTCCCCCGTCGCGCTATACGCCGATGCGAGCTATTTCCTGATCTACCAGCGCATATCCGGCGGCGTTGCCGCCGTCGCAAGGACCATGGGAGCGGAAGTCGAAACGGCAAGGTTGATTGCCGCCAGGGTCGATCCCCGGATCGCGGCCGCAGCGTCGGACCCCATGCCCCTGATCCCCGTGCCGCTTTTCAACCCGCAAGGGGGATATGCGACCTATATCCTGCCGGCGGCCTTCGTGCTGATCATGCAGCAGACGCTGCTTATCGGCGTAGGCTTGCTCGGCACTTATAGAAACGACGCGCTCAAAACCGGGCCTGCCGCCTCGATCGGGCCGATCGCGGTCGTTGCCGGCAAACTGCTCGCCTATCTGATTCTCGAAGTCCTCATCGTGCCCTTCTACCTGATCGTGGTTCCCTATCTCTACAATATACCGCGTCTGGGGACGCCGCTTTCGATCTTCATCTTCGCCCTCCCCTTCGTGCTTGCCGTCAGCGCTTTGGGGTTGATCATCGCCGGCCTCTTCCGCAGTCCGCTGACCGTGCAGCTCGTTTCCGCCGCGCTCGGCATACCGTTTCTCTTCCTTGCCGGATTTTCATGGCCGACCGAGGCGATACCGCCCTTCCTGCACGCCATCGCAATGCTTTTGCCGAGCACCTCCGCCATCAACGGCATCGTCGCCGTCTCGCAGCTCGGCGCTCCCCTTTCCTACGTTCGCCCGGCATTTCTGACGCTGTGGATTCTCGCAGCGGTCTATATCCTGATCGCCATCGCGCTCGAAACCGGACGCCAGCGCCGACGCCCGGCCGCAGGAGCATAGGAAGTTTCCGCGAACAAATGTCCGTGCCGGCTCGATAGCGCCTCGGGGATTGACGACGCACTTGGCCCGCACGGCTTTTGGCTTCGAACCCCGGAGCAGGCCCGGGAAAATTTTCCGCGGTTTTCCGTCCGGAATTGCATAAAAACAACGAGATAGGATGGCTCCGCGATTCCATGAAATGCGAATCCGCCCTAGCCATGCGGTGAAGTTCGTCCTAAGGACAAGGCAGTTTTGAATCGCCTGGAGACGAGCTCATGAACCAAGAAGTCCAGAAAACGATCGGCACCTGGTATGTCGATCCGGACGCCGAGGACCGGATGGCGGACGGGCATGCGCCGATCTGGAGACATCTCATCGACCTGATCGTCGAGCGGGACCTGTCCGCCAAGAGCGTTCTCGACTTCGGCTGCAATCAGGGCGGCCTGCTGCGTCATCTCTACGCCATCAGGCCGTTTCGCAAGGCGCTCGGCATCGACATTGCCGAACAATCGATCGCCAAGGCCGAAGCCTTCAAGGGCAACCTGCCGGTCCAGCATGCGGTCGGCGGCACGCTCGATGGCTGGGTCGAAGAGTTCGATCTCGCGATCAGCCACGAGGTCATCTACCTTGTCGAGGATATCGATGCCCATGCCGCCGATATCTGGAAGGCGCTGAAGCCCGGCGGTGTCTATTATGCCGTCACCGGCTGCCATACGGACAATCCGCTTTGGCCGAAGTGGCGCGATCTCGTCGCCAAACGCACCAATACCGTCGTCCAGGATCGGTCGATTTCCGATTACGGCCGCGCCTTCGCAAAGGCCGGTTTCGCAGTCTCCGGCCGCAAGCTGGAGTATGACGGCTTCATCCCCTTCGTCGAGGATGGCTGGACACCCGATTTCGCCGACGCGCTCGACTATTACACGCAGACCAAGATCGTCTTCCGGCTCGTCAAGCCTCTGGCCGGCTGAGCCGCGTAAGCTCGACATCGAAGTGCGGCGGATTGTCGGGGCTGACCTGGACGAACCGCCCCTTCACCCGAAAGGTCTTCTCGATCAGGCCACTTTCGGCAAGCGCTCTCGGCTCGCCGTCGAAGCGCAGCTCGCCCTTTTCCAGCAGTGAAATGCGGTCGCTGACGGCGATGGCCTGATTGATGTCGTGGATCGCCATGATGATAGTGACGCCCCTCTCCCGGCTGAGACGATGCACGAGATCGAGAACTTCGACCTGATATCCGATATCGAGAAACGATGTCGGCTCATCGAGAAGCAATATGCCCGCCTCCTGCGCAAGCGCGGCCGATATCCAGGCCCGTTGCCGTTCGCCGCCGGAGAGTTCCTGCAGCGTACGGTCGGATAGGCCGGAAAGCCCCGTGCTTTCCAGCGCCCATTCGATCGCCTGCTCATCCTTGCGGTCGTAGCCGCGGAAGAGCCCGACATGCGCGAAGCGACCCTGCCGCACCAGCTGGGCAATCGTCATCTCGTCAGGTGCGGACGGCTGCTGCGGCAGGAAGGCGAGCTTCTTTGCGATCGTCCGCCGGGACATTGTCGAGACCGGAACATCCTCGATCGTCACCCGGCCCCCGGCCGGAACGATAAGGCCGGCAAGCGCCTGCAGTGCCGTGCTCTTGCCCGAGCCGTTCGGACCGATCAATGCCCGGATCTCACCTTGCTTCATGGAGAGCCGGAAGCCATCGAGCGCCTTGCGGCGACCGTAGTAGACAGACAGTTGCGAGCAGGAAAGGGGCATATCGATCTCAGGGAATTTTTCTCAAGAGGGCAAGCAGCACAGGCACGCCGGCGATCGCCGTCACGACTCCGATCGGCACTTCCTCGGCCTGTCCGACGAGGCGGCCGATAAGGTCGCCCAGAGTAACGAAAATTGCGCCAAGCACCACCGTCAGGGGCAGGACCAGAGGAAAATGCCGGCCGGCCAGGAAGCGCGCCAGATGCGGAACAACCAAACCCACGAAGACGATCGGGCCGACGGCACCGACCGCGCTTGCCGCAAGGGCGCAGGACACCAGCAGCACGACCGAAAACTGCCTGCGATAGGAGATCCCGAACGAGCGGGCGACCTGCGCATCGAACTGCAGCAAGATCAGGGGCCGATAGATCAGCGGCAATATCAGAAGACCGACGACGGTAAAGGGCAGAAGAAACAGCGCATGGTCCCAGGTGCGGGCGTAAAGGCTTCCCGAGAGCCATTCGAGAATGATTTCGATACGCGCAGACCCCCAGCCCGCGATCAGGCCGACGGCCAGGGCATGCAGGATCGCGCCGATGGCGACCCCGCATAGCGTGATGCGCAGCGGGCTGAGCTCCAGCCGAAAGGCGAGCATGTAGATGATGCCGCCGGCAATCATCCCGCCAGCAAGGCCCGCGACGGGAAGCCAGGCGATCGGCAGCTCCGCCACCGTATTTTCACCCGGGTTGAAGATATAGACGGTGAAGAGGAGAAACAGCGTTACGGTCAGCGTCGCCCCTTGCGAAACGCCCATCAACGAGGGATCGGCCAGCGGATTGCGCGTGATCGTCTGAAGCAGCAGGCCGGCCACAGCAAACTGAATGCCGGCAAGAACGCCGGTAACGATGCGCGGCAAGCGGATATCGAGGATGATCGACTGCGCTTCGGGCGAGCCCTTTCCGCTGAGGACGGCCAGCACGTCGGCCGCCGGCAGATCGACGACGCCGAGAAATATGGCGGCGACGAGGGAGAGAAGCGCGATTGCCAGCATGATCGGCAACATGCTTCGCCGCGGCAGGTGCATTGCGGGCGCATCGGCGGTCATAGGCCTTGCCCTCTGAATTGCAGTCGCCCGCGCTGGATGAGGTAGACGAAGACAGGCCCGCCGATCAGCGCGGTGACGATGCCGACCGGAAGCTCCTTCGGAATCGCGATCGTGCGGGCGATGAGATCGGCGACCGTCACGATCAGGGCTCCGATAGCAGCACAGAGCGCGATCTCCCACGCCACGCCGCGCGGCTTCAGCAATCGGGTAATGTGCGGGGCGGCCAATCCGACGAAGGCAACCGGACCTGCCACGGGCGCAACACCCGCGACCGGACAGATGCCGAGCACGAGCAGAACGGGTTTCCAGAGGCTGAGCTGCAAACCCATGCCCGCCGCCGCGTGATCGCTGAGCGCAAACATGGCGATCACGCGATGAAGCGCCAAAGCTCCGGCAAGCCCGATGAGGATCCAGGGCAGCATATAGGCGAGATGCGGCCACGAGCGCCCCTGAAAGCCGCCGGACAGCCAGAAAAGAAGCGATGTCGATTGCGGCCCGGTCAGCAGCAGGACGTAGATCGTGATCGCGCCGAGAAACAGCGAGACGCTGACGCCGCCGAGCGCCAGATGCAACGGCCGCCCCTGACCGCCTTTCGCGACCCAGAATGTGACGGCGGCGGCGGCAAGGCCGCCCGCAAGGCCGATGAAGGGATAATAGACCGACGAGAGCCAGGGAAGGAAAACGAAGCAGCAGACGATCGGCGTGATCGCGCCCGCGGTCACGCCGGTAATCCCCGGATCGGCGAGCGGATTGCGCGTCAACGTCTGCAGAAGATAGCCGGAGACGGCAAGTCCCGCGCCCGCGAATGCGGCAACAAGGCTTCGCGGCAACCTCAATGTCCAGACGAGGATGGAATCGACCTTGCCATCCGGCGCCAGCAGGACACGGGTCGCATCCCCGATCGTCAAAGCCTTGGCGCCGGGCAGCAGGCCGAGGAAGACGACCAGCAGGATCGCGGCGACGAGGAGTGCGATCACCGCCAGGGATTTGCGCGCATTCATCGTGGCCTCGGCCCGAAGCATTTACTTCTGAATGTCAGCCGGGATGATCTTGGCGGCTTCCGCTTTCACATCGACAGCCGGGAAGACATCGGGGTAGAGGTAGTGTGCGGCTTCACGCAGCACGACTTCGCGGGCGATGGGGCCGTTTGTCTCGACCCATTGATCGCCAACATAGAAGACCTTCTTGTTCTTGACGGCCGTGAGTTCCTGCCAGATCGGGTTATTCTCATGCGGACGATCCGGCCCGGAGTCGTAGATGAAGAGGACTTCGGGATCCTTCTCCAGCATGGTTTCGAGGCTCAGATCGATGCCGAAAGGGCCGCCGGGCGTCTTCGGTCCGGCAATATTGTCGCCGCCGATGGCTGCGACGATGGAGGCAGCGGTGTTTTCCGTATGAAACGCGAAAGGCGTCTCTCCGCCCCACATGATCGCAAAGCGCGGATGCACGTTCTTCGGCGCCTTGGCAGCGATCTCATCGAGGTGTTTGTGGAAATCGGCATTAAGCTGGAGGCCACGCTCGGGCTTGCCGAGAATCTTCGAGAACTCGGCGATTTCCTTATCGCTCTCGGTCAGGAGCTCCATGTTGTAGGCGATATAAGGCGCGATCTTTTCAAGCTGCGGCGCGTTGCCGACCGTGTAGCGGCGGATCGCGACGATCAGGTCGGGCTTGGCTTGCGACAGCAACTCCAGATTGGGCTTGGCACGCTGACCGATCTGCGCCATCTGCGAGGTCAGGCCCAGCAGAAAGTCGGGCTGGCGGCCGGCCGTCATATATGTGCTGGCTACCGGCTTGATGCCGAGGGCGAGCGCGACGTCATCGGCAAAATAGGAGATTGCGGCAATCCGCTTCGGTTGCGCGGGCACGTCCACCTTGACGCCACGGTCATCCGTCACGGAAACGGTTTTTGCATCCTCCGCCCCGGCCGAGTGCGCTGCCATCACGACGAGCAGGCCAAAAACTGAAGCGATCTTGTGTGCTCTGTTCGCCATAGCGGGTCCTCCATCAGATGCGAGACAAGGCTTTAGTAAATAAAGCGGAGTTTTGCAATCCACTTACACCTCATCTTCCACGCGCAAAGCGCCCGCCGGCGGACCAGTTCCATGGCCGCATCGGGAGGCCGATCACGTGGCCTCAAGCAGCGGCGAACGGATCGATCTGCGCTGATTTGACCTCTTAAAATTCGGAGACGCCGCCAACCTGGCCCGGACAGGAAAGCCGGGCTGGAACGCCGGATGCTGAAGCGCTGACCGTCAACGACGGTACGGTTCCGCAGCGGCTCCCGGGCGGACGCAGCGCAGGCAAGCATCGAGAACGATACCGCTTACCGCCGCTGCGACCCCTCGTATCGTTGCACGGTCTGTTCTATCGCTCCGAAGATCGAGTGTCCGGCACGATCCTGCATCTCGATGCGGACCTGATCGCCGAAGCGCATGAACTGTGTCTTCGGCGATCCGGTTTCGATCATCTCGATCATGCGGATCTCGGCGATGCAGGAATAGCCGTCGCCGCCCTTGTCGACCGGCTTGCCCGGCCCGTCGTCGAGCTTGTTGGAAACCGTTCCCGAGCCGATGATCGTGCCGGCCACCAGGCTGCGCGTTCTGGCGGCATGGGCGATCAACTGGCCGAAATCGAAGGTCATGTCGATGCCGGCATTGGCCTTGCCGAAAGGCTTGCCGTTCAATGTCACCAGCAGCGGCAGATGCAGCTTGCCACCGTCCCACACATCGCCAAGCTCATCCGGCGTGACCGCAACCGGAGAGAACGCCGATGACGGCTTGGATTGGAAGAAGCCGAAGCCTTTTGCGAGCTCCTGCGGGATCAAGCCGCGCAGCGACACGTCGTTGACGAGCATCACCAGCTTGATGGCCTGCCGGGCGGCATCCGGATCGACCCCCATGGGAACGTCGCCGACCACGACGGCGACCTCGCCTTCCATGTCGATGCCATAGGCTTCGTCGGCCGCGAGAATGGGGTCGCGCGGCGCGAGGAAGCCGTCCGAACCGCCTTGATACATCAGCGGATCGACCCAGAAGCTTGCCGGCATTTCGGCATTGCGCGCCTTGCGCACCAGCTCGACATGATTGACGTAAGCCGAGCCGTCGGCCCACTGATAGGCCCGAGGCAGCGGCGAAGCTGCGTCATGCTCGTGGAACCGGATCGTCGGCTGGGCGCCGGTCTCGATACCCTGTGCGATCAAGGCAAGTCTGGGTGCCACATGCTCCCAGTCGTCGAGCGCCGCCTGCAACGTGCGTGCGATGTGACCGACCTCGGAGCAGCGGGTCAGATCACGCGAGACGACGACAAGCCGGCCGTCCCTTGTGGAGTCTTTCAAAGTCGCAAGCTTCATGTCCTGGTTCCAATATCAGAGGATGCGTGACCGATCTTCACTTGATGCCGGGAGTGCCGTCGAACCGGCGCTCCAGACCGTCCCAGCATTCCAGGTAGTCGTCCTGCAGCGTTTCGAGCTCGGCGGCATATTTCGTCAGCTGCTGCGGAAATCTGGTCTCGAACATGAAAGCCATGGTCTGATCGAGCTTCACCGGCTTCAGCTCGGCATTCGATGCCTTTTCGTAGCCCGAAGCATCCGGCCCATGCGGAAGCATCATATTGTGCAGGCTCATGCCACCCGGCACGAAGCCTTTTTCCTTGGCATCATACTGGCCGTGGATCAGCCCCATGAACTCGCTCATGATATTGCGGTGATACCAGGGCGGACGGAACGTATGTTCGGCGACCAGCCAGCGCGGCGGGAAGATGACGAAATCGACATTCGCAGTGCCCGCACTTTCCGTCGGGGCCGTCAGCACCGTGAAAATCGACGGATCGGGGTGATCGAAGAGAATCGCGCCGACCGGCGAAAATGTCCGCAGGTCGTATTTGTAAGGGATGTAGTTGCCATGCCAGGCGACGACGTCGAGCGGCGAGTGGCCGATGTCGGTGACATAGAACTTGCCGCACCATTTGACATGCACGCGGCAGGGCGTTTCCTTGTCTTCATAGGCGGCAACGGGCGTCTTGAAATCGCGGGGATTGGCAAGGCAATTGGCGCCGATCGGCCCGCGCTCCGGCAGCGTGAACTTCGCGCCGTAATTCTCGCAGACATAGCCGCGCCAGACGTCGCCCTCGCCCTTGCGCGTCACCTTGAACATCATGCCGCGCGGAATGACGCAGATTTCCAGGGGCTCGACATCCATCATGCCCATCTCGGTGAAGACGCGAATGGCGCCCACCTGGGGAACGACGAGCAGCTCTCCATCGGCATCGAAGAAATAGTCGTCGGCCATGTCCTCGTTGAAGACGTAGGCATGGGCGGCCATGCCCGTCTGGGTCAGCACGTCGCCACCCGTCGTGATCGTGCGGATGCCTTCCAGAAAATTCAGCCGCCCGGTCGGAGCCGGAACCGGGTCCCAACGAAGCTGGCCGAGCGGAAGCGAATGGTCGTCCAGGCAGGGTGCCGATTTCCAGAACGGATAGGAAGCGTTGGAAAACCGGCGGGTGTGACGCACGCTCGGTCGGATGCGATAGAGCCAGGACCGCTCGTTCGTTCCGCGCGGAGCGGTGAAGGGCGAGCCGGAAAGCTGCTCGGCGTAGAGACCGTAATTGCATTTCTGCGGGCTGTTCTGGCCCTGCGGCAGCGCACCCGGAAGCGACTCCGTTTCAAAGTCGTTGCCGAAGCCGGGCATGTATTGCAGCGTCTCCTCCGCCGTGACCTGGCGGTCGGAAGCCTTGGATATCGTCTGGTCCATCGCTTCACTTCTCCCGAAATGCAGGCGATCCGTTGCGCACGGATCGCCTGGATATCACTCGGCCGCCGTGCCGATGACGCCGCGCTTGATCTGATCGGCTTCGATCGACTCGAAAAGCGCACGGAAATTGCCTTCGCCGAAGCCTTCGTCACCCTTGCGCTGGATGAACTCGAAGAAGATCGGGCCGATGACGGTCTTGGAGAATATCTGCAGCAGGATCTTCGTCATGCCGCCATTCACCACGCCTTCACCGTCGATGAGGATACCATGCTTCTTCATGCGCGCTATGGGTTCTTCATGCCCGTTCACGCGCGCATAGGACATATCGTAATAGGTCTCGGGCGGGCCGGGCATGAAGCGCAGGCCGTTCTCGGCAAGCGTGTCCGTCGCCTGGTAGATATCGTCCGTTCCGACGGCGATGTGCTGAATGCCCTCGCCCTTGTATTTCTTCAGAAACTCCTCGATCTGGCTGGTATCGTCCTTCGATTCGTTCAGCGGGATGCGGATCTTGCCGCAGGGGGACGTGATGGCGCGGCTCACGAGACCGGTAATGCGCCCGTCGATATCGAAGAAATGGATCTGCTTGAAATTGAACAGGTCGCGATAGAAATCCCACCACTTGTCCATGTTGCCGCGAAAGACGTTGTGCGTCAGATGGTCGAGATAGTAGAAGCCGACGCCTTTGGGAGTGGGATTGGCTTCGCCGATCCAATCGAACTCCGCCGCGTAGGGCGATCCCTTCTTGCCGTATGTCTCGACGAAATAGAGCAGCGAGCCGCCGATGCCGACGATCGCGGGAACGTCGAGCGCTTTGTCGTTTCCTTCATAAGGCACGGCACCCTTCGAAACAGCGTGTTCGAAAGCGTGCCCGGCATCGACAACGCGCCAGGCCATGGACGGTGCCGCAGGCCCGTGCTCCGCGATGAAACAGGCGGCATGGCTGCCAGGCTCGGCGTTCAGGATATAGTTGATATCACCCTGCCGCCAGACGGTGATGTCCTTCGTCTTGTGCCTGGCGACCGTGACGTAACCCATGCGGGTGAAGAGCTCGCGCAGCTTCTCGGGCTCGGGATGAGCGAATTCGACGAACTCGAAACCATCGGTGCCGGCCGGGTTATCGGCAGTGATTTCCGACGGCGGCGCATCGTGTGGAAAGGGACCCATTTTCTCCTCCTCGGAAGACTCGACTTTGACTATGCAAAGTATGGCCCCAAACACGCGCAAAGTGCTTGCATTATCCGTGCAAAGCGAAAATATTATACACGATCTGTGAGCATTTCGAAAGTTTCACGCAATGGATGAGCCACTCGATAAACTGGATCTGCGTCTTCTCGAAGAGCTTCAGAAAGACGGCAGGCTGACGAACAATGAGCTGGGCGAGCGCATTGCGCTTTCACCCTCGCAATGCTCGCGCCGGCGCAGCAGGCTGGAGGCCGAGGGATATATTCGCGGCTACCAGGCCAATCTCGACAGGCAGAAGCTGGGATTGGATATGCTGGTGGTCATTTCGGTGACGCTCGCCACCCATAACCGCGACAATGCGCGCCGGTTTTCGCAGCTGATCAACGGGTTGCCGGAAGTCCTGGAAGCCTATGCGCTGACCGGCGAGATGGACTATCACCTGAAGGTCGCGACCCGCGGGCTCGCGGGCCTTTCGAGGTTCGTCAACGACGTGCTGCTGCCGCATGAGTCGGTGCAGCATGTGAAGACCTCGATCGTCCTCGATACGCTCAAGACCTTTGAAGGGTTTCCTGTTCCCGTGTCGCATGGCTGGCATGGCGACAGCCTTCGATGATGGCAATCATGCTGCCTTCCCCGAGGAAAATGGGATAAGGCTTCTGCCGCTGACAGCTCCCTCTCCGGCGCTCCTGTCTTGCCGGAAGTATAAATATCGCGGGACACGCTTTCTCGCCTCAAACCGAGCGGGACCTATGGCCCTGCGTCCGCCATCAAACCGGACCGGGATGAGTTCTTTTGCTGGACAAAGAAAAGTCGCGTGCGCAATATGTCGCCGATAAAAACGGCAGTAACATAAACTGCCTCAACAACGAGCAGGGAACTTCACATTATGAAAAAGGCATTGTTTCTCGCCGCCTTTACAGCTCTGGCCGGCTTCGGCCACGCCTATGCCGCGGATACGAAAGTATCGATCGGCATTTCGGGCTGGACGGGGTTTGCACCGCTGACGCTGGCCAAGGAAGCCGGCATCTTCAAGAAGCACGGGCTTGACGTCACCGTGGCGAAGGTGCCGCAGGCAAGCCGTCATCTGGCTCTGGCCTCCGGCGATATTCAATGCGCGGCAACGACGGTGGAAACCTGGATCGTCTGGAACGCGGCCGGCGTCGCCACCACGCAATTGTTCCAGCTCGATGTTTCGCACGGCGCCGACGGAATCGCGGCCAAGCCGGGCATCGAGAAAGTGGCCGACCTGAAGGGCAAGACGGTCGCGGCATCGGCGCCGGGAACGTCGCCCTACTTCCTCCTGGCCTTCATTCTTGCCAAGAACGGCATGACCATGAAGGACGTGAAGATCGTCAACATGGAGCCGGGTCCTGCGGCACAGGCTCTGCTTGCGGGCCAGAACGACGCCGCCGTCACCTACGAACCCTATCTGTCTGCCGTGCGCGCGGCCCCCGACAAGGGCAAGATCATCGCGACGACGATAGACTATCCGGCCGTCATGGATACGTTCGGCTGCACCACGGGCTTCCTGAAGGACCATCCGGATGCCGCCAAGGCATTGGCCGCGAGCTACTATGACGCCCTTGAGATGATCAAGACCGACAAGGACAAGTCGTTCGAGATCATGGGCAAGGATGTGAAACAGACCGGCAAGGAATTCGGTGAATCGGCTGCCTACCTGGAATGGCAGGACAAGGCGGCCACGAAGAAGTTCTTCGAGACGACCTTCAAGAGCTTCAATGTGGAAGCGGCCAAGATTTTGCTCGATGCCGGCGTCATCAAGCAGAAGCCGGATCTTTCAAAGCTGGCTGATCCATCCTTCATCGAGTAGGCCACGGGCCATCGATAAGCGTGCCGACCCCTCGGCACGCCTTTCCAAGACAAGAGATACAATGCGCCCACTCGAACCCATCAGTCCCGGCAGCCGCTTGGTCTACGGCCTGCTTTTTTTCGTTCTTTTCTTCGCCGGCTGGGGCTATCTGACCCTCGGCGGCTTCGTATCCAAGACCTTCCTCGCCGACCCCATCACCATGGTAAGCGATGGCTATGATCTTCTTGCCAACCAGGGCTTTCTCTTCGATATCGGCATGACGATCTGGCGCGTTCTCGGCGGTTTCGTGTTGTCGGCGCTCGTTGCCGTGCCGCTCGGCATCCTCATGGGAGCCTACAAGCCGATCGAGGCGCTTCTCGAGCCTTTCGTCTCCTTCGCCCGCTATTTGCCGGCGTCGGCCTTCGTGCCGCTATTGATCCTGTGGGCCGGCATCGGAGAGACGCAGAAGCTGCTCGTCATATTCATCGGAGCGGTGTTTCAGATCATTCTGATGGTGGCGGTTTCGGTTTCCGGGACACGGCGGGATCTGGTGGAGGCCGCCTATACGTTGGGCGCCACCGATCGCGGAGTCGTGCGGCGCGTGCTGATTCCGGCGGCCGCTCCCGATATCGGTGAAACGCTGCGGCTCGTTCTCGGCTGGGCCTGGACCTATGTCATCGTCGCCGAACTCATCGGCGCATCCTCGGGCATCGGCTATATGATCATCAACAGCCAGGCGCTTCTCGCCACCGGCCAGATTATCTTCGGCATCATCGTGATCGGCCTGATCGGCCTCGTTTCCGATTTCGCCTTCAAGTTCGTGAACCGCAAGCTGTTCGCATGGAGGTTCGCATGAGTGCTCCCGGCGAACTTCGGATCCTGGATGTCAGCCGCACCTTTCCCGGCGTGCGGGGCGGCGCGCCGACCCTCGCCCTGCAGCCCACGACGCTCGATATTCCCCGCAACGACTTCGTTACCATTCTGGGACCTTCGGGGTGCGGCAAGTCCACCCTCCTGCGGATCATTGCCGGCCTCGACCGGCCGACGACCGGCAAGGTGACGCTGGACGGCAAGGAAGTGACCGGTCCCAGCGCGGATCGCGGCATGGTATTCCAGTCCTATACGCTGTTCCCATGGCTGACGATACGCGACAACGTTGCCTTCGGCCTGCGCGAACGCGGCATCGCGGAGAAGGAAAGAAACGACATCGTCGCGAGCTACATGGACAAGGTCGGACTGCGCGGTTTCGAGAATCATTGGCCGAAGCAATTGTCCGGCGGCATGCAGCAGCGCACGGCGATAGCGCGCGCTTTGGCCAACGACCCGAAAATACTTCTGCTCGACGAGCCTTTCGGCGCGCTCGACAATCAGACGCGCGGCCTCATGCAGGAATTGCTGCTCGGAATATGGGAACGGGAGCAGAAGACCGTGGTCTTCGTGACGCACGACATCGAGGAGGCCGTATTCATGGCATCGCGCGTGGTGACGATGACGGCGCGCCCCGGCCGCATCAAATCCATCACCCCCGTAGATCTGCCCCACCCGCGCCATTACACCGTCAAGGCAAGCCCGGAATTCTCCGCGCTACGGCTAAAATTGACGGAAGAAATCAGAAGCGAGGCAATAGCTGCGGCTTCGCACGGCTGAAAATCGCCGATCGAGACCGCTATGGCAGACGCTGCGCGCGTGACGGTAAAGCCCGGCTGCCGGGATCGCCCGCGTTGCGTATCGCGACCATGTCGCCGGCCTCAAGATCGGTGAAGCTCCATGCGCATCCCGAGCCGGAAATCTTTCCGATCGGGATGCGTATGGATAAAGCCGGCTTTGGCGATCCGGATTGACGACAAACCGATCCGCAAGCGCCCTGCGCCGCAGGTGCGCGCCGTGGAGAAATCGCGCTCCCGGCGCGACCTCTCCTTGAGCTTAACCCCGGCGCTGCCGTGCAGCGCCTCAGTGATCGGAATCGATAATCACTTCCTCTCCGAGCCCGCCATTCTTGGGCATCGGCTTGTAGGTGGTGTTCGAGGCGCGAAGCACCCGGATCGGCCGTGCGCCGATCTCCATGGCCTGACGCATGTCACCGTCGGCATCGCCATAATAAATCTTGACGCCATGATCCCGGAGGAAGGAGGTTTTCGTACTATCCCCCGCCGTGAAGACGACCGCATTGATCTTTTCCATCTTGAAGTCGCGTTTGATGGTCTCGGTCAGCCGCTCGCCCGGGCTCTTGGTCCGGCCGGTGATAAAGTAGATCGTGTCGCCACGCTTTGTATGCATAGCGATCAGCTTGGCGGCGACCTCTTTCGGGATCGAGTAGTTGATATCGCAATTGGCGTTGATATCAGTCCAAAAGGCGTCATTCTTCAGATAGTCATAGCTGCCCGGCGAATACTTCTGCTGCCCGTAGAAAAAGCAAGGGCTGGAAAACAGCACGGTATCGTCGACATCGAATCCGACGGTCATCGGAGGCTGGCCTTCAAGAGATTTCTCGATCTGCTCGACGCTAACCCAATGGATGGGATCGTGATGCGCCAGGGCGTCCGTCGTTGCGCCTGAGAAGTTCGCCTCGTCGGCAAACACCGGTCCAGCACCCAAAAGCGCTGCGATAATTAGGTAGGACGAAAATCGTCTCATGCAGGTCCTCCACTCGTTCCCTATTGTCATGTTTCTGTCATCAAACTGTCACATTAGAATTACGAGGACGGCGACTGCAATATTGAACGGCATCTTTTTCGTGGATAGATCGGCCGGGCGAACTCGCCCAGGCAGTCATTTCGATAGCCGGATTAAAAAAGGCGTCCGCTTCAATGCATGGACCTCCCGACATGACAATCGGCCTGACTTATCCGAAGCAAGCCGCTGTCTGTGGGCCGCAGACTTGATCGGCGCAGAGCCACGAAATTGGGTTCGCAGCTTCGCCCGCAGACACATTTCGCAATTATTCGAAAATACATATTTAACATGTAAAATACCTTGACATGTCGCAACCTCTAGGCAACTCTTGTATTGAGCCGGCGGTTCAAATAACGAACCGGCGGCGATAACTTCCACTTGTCGAAGTGGGTGCGCCGGTTGTTTTTCGACCGCGCATTTGTCCAGGAGGAGGACACCAGTGCCAATCCGGCTCGGCCGCCTTTTCAACGCATGCCCAGGGAGCACCACCGGCAGCGTCTGAAAAAGCGCCGGCTTTGCATGTGCTTGAAATCACAGGGCACGGCGGCAGGCTTACTCATAAAGTCATATCTATCAACTGCGCATTCGGAACACTCACTTGGCGCCGTTAAGGTCGCCGGATAATGATAGGGAACACCATGACTTCGATCGGCGGTATATTAACTGGCGGCATTTTCACGATGCTCGCCATCTCGGGATATGCATCTTCGGCGCAAGCGGCCCCCACCTGCAAGAACGGGCCAATCCAGGTCGGCGCCATTTCCACCATCACGGGTCTGTCAGATTTCTCCGACGCGCCGAAGGCGACCAAAGCCACTTTCGACCAACTCAACGACGCTGGCGGCATCAATGGCTGCAAGATCGAATTTACCATCGCCGATGACAAAGGCGATCCGCAGGTCGCGGCTCAGGCTGCTCGCGATTTGATCGACAACAAGGGTGTCGTCGCGCTTGCGGGCGGCGCAAGCCATCTCGACTGCGCGGTCAATGCAGGCATTTACAATCGCAATGGAATATTATCGGTGCCGGCCGTCGGCATCGACCCGCTCTGCTTCAACGCGCCGAGTATTTCCCCGGTCAATGTTGGCCCCTACACGCTTAGCACCGTGATGCTCGACTATGCCGCCAAGGACCTTGGCGCCAAGAAGCTATGTGCATTCTTCATTATCATCGGCGGTACAAAGGAAGCTTATGCGAATGCTCTTGCCGCCTGGGAAAAGGCAAGCGGCAAGAAGGTGGCGCTGGTCGACATGACCCTGCCGCCGCAAGGCGACCTGACACCTTACGTCATCAAGGCTCGCGACACGGGTTGCGACGCCGTGCTTACCAATCAGGTCGAACCCGGAGCGGTGCAATGGGTGAAAACCGCCGATGCGCAGAAGATCTCCGGTATAAACTGGCTCTTCCTGGCCGCCAGCTATACCGAAGGAGTTGCCAAGGCGCTCGCCTATAGCAAGCAGCCCATCTACATCGGCACCGAATGGGAGCCTTACACAGAAAACAGTGCGGCAAATTCCGACTGGACCAAGACGACGGATAAGGCCGGCCTGAAGAAGACGGCATTCTCGCAGGGCGGTTATCTCGCGGCGAAGGTGATGATCGACACCATTTCCGGTATCGATGGCGAGGTGACGCGCGACTCCGTCACGGCCGCGTTGAAGGAGGGCAAGAAGCTCAAATACCCGATGGCCGGCAGCACATACGTCTTCGGAGATGCAAAGGCTCACTCTCCGATGAAGTCAACGAAGGTTATGCAGCTGGTCGACGGCAAGTGGACAGTCAAGACGAGCGACTGGTATTCGCTGCCGCAGGCAGAGTAGCTTTCGATCCAATGGGTATGATCCATATCGGGATCATACCCACCCTTCGCCCTTTGAGCGCCCCGAAGGCAAACGGGGCGCCGATCGGAATTCACATCAGGAAAGATAATCGATGACGCCGTTTTCCAAGTTCACCGGTTCGGAGCTTTGCTCAAAAGAGGCTCACGAGGTCGTGACGCTGCTGCTGCGAAAGGAAGTCAGTCCGTCGGAGCTGCTGAATGCGGCGTATGATCGCGTCGCCGAAGTCGAGCCCGCAGTCAATGCGATGCCGACACTTTGCCGTGCCCGGGCCGAGGCCGCCGCCGCTCGGATCGATACAAGCTCCACCGACGCGCGCGGTGCGCTGGCCGGGTTGCCGATCTCCATCAAGGATCTGACAAGTGTTGCCGGCGTGCGCACGACGATGGGTTCAAAGGGGCTGGCCGAGTATGTTCCGGAAGAAAGCGATCCATTGGTCTTGCGCCTCGAAAAGCGCGGCGGCATCGTCGTCGGCAAGACCAATACTCCCGAATTCGGCGCCGGCGCAAATACGTTCAACGCTGTTTTCGGCATGACACGCAACCCCTGGAACACCTCGAAAAACGCCGGCGGATCCTCTGGCGGAGCCGCGGCTTCGCTGGCGACCGGCGAGGTTTGGCTCGCGCATGGATCCGATCTTGCCGGATCGCTGCGCACGCCCGCCGCCTATTGCGGCGTCGTCGGCTTCCGTCCCAGCCCGGGCATTACCGGTGCAGGCCCCGGGCCGATCAAATTCCATACGGAAGGCGTACAGGGCCCTATGGCGCGCAGCGTACGCGATTGCGCCCTGTTCCTCGACACGATGGCCGGCTTCGATCCGAAGTCGCCCATCTCCTTCCCGCCGCCGCAAGGGACCTATCAGGATGCCGTCATCCGGGCGGAGGGCAAGCTCCGGATCGCCTATACGCCGGATCTGAACGGCTATGCCCTCACGTCAAAAGCGATGGACGAACATCTTCGGGCTGCATTGCTTCGCGTGGAGCGTTCCGGCGCCATTGTGGAGGAGGCCTGCCCTCCGCTGCCCGATCTGGATCGAAGCTATCGCGTACTCCGCTCGATGCTCTGGGCAGCCCTGCCAGGCCGCGCCCCGCTCGAAGTGCAGCGCCACTTCAAGGATACGCTTCGCGAGAACATTGAATTCGGAAAATCGATCACGATCGAGGACGTCTATGATGCGCAGTATGGCCGAACTCGAATTTTCGACAATATGATCGCCTTCCTTGAGAAGTTCGATGTCCTCGCATGCCCGGTCGTCGGTCTCATGCCGGGGCCGATCGAGGAAGAATATCCGACAGAAGTCGATGGCGTCCCGCTCAGCGATTACATCAGCTGGCTGCGGTTCTCCTATCTCGCCACGGTTACAGGGCTGCCGGCCATCTCCGTGCCGGTCGGCCTGAACAAGGACGGATTGCCGGTCGGCCTGCAGCTGATAGGGCACCCGAGGGGGGAGGCTGCGCTTCTTGCAGCCGCGCGCATCGTGGAAGTCGCGATGGATGGCCCGCTTGGCCCCATCGATCCGATCATAACCCACAGCAGCTAAAGCAACTCCAGGAAAACTGCGCAGCGGTTTCCATCTGGATTTGCGTCAAAACAAAAGGATGGGGCGTTTTCGCGATTCGAAGAAAAGCGGAAGCGCTCCAGGCAACCACGTTCCGGGTCACGCCGGAGTTCCCTGGCTTCTGTCCGAATCGGGCAAAACAAGGAACTGGAGCGGTTCGGAGCTTTCGTGAGAAGCTGGACCGCTCCGGATAGCATCCTGTAAACCAGCGTCGCTTCGAATAGCGACATGATGCAATCTCCTTGAAAGGAGATCGCGGTGCCTCGCCATAAATCAGGGGATGAGGAATGGGCCGTCATGCCGCCATTTCTGCCACGCTCTCCATCGCCGCTCCCCGACACGGCTGCCTGACGCGGCCGGCACGGCCGAAGCTCCTTGCCGGTTTACGCCGCCATTGCCATTAATCGACTTCATTTCCGGCAGGAGGCTCGACGGGCATCGCAAGTGCATAGATCAAACGTGTGACCGAGCGCATTCGCAACGAATAGAAAATCACCTGGGATTCCCGGCGGCTTCCCACAATTTCTGCGTCGCGAAGCTTTTTCAGATGCTGCGAAAGCGCCGAGTTGCTCATTCCCATCGCCTGCGCAAGCGCGCCGACATTTCGCTCGCCGTTCAGCAGCAGGAGCACAATCTCCAGACGCTTGGAATTGCCCAGCGCCTTCAATAGCACTGCAGCCTGATGAAGCTCGATGGTACTCTCCATTACCCTATCCTGTAGCCGATCTGATCGGGCTCTGGGGTAAGATGATTTATCGTAAAATAAAGTTAATTTTGAAACCGACAAGCCGCTGCTGCTTCCTCCTGCCGGCCTATCGGGACAAGGAAAGACGGCTTCATGCGACATAAATTACGAAAATATATCGTAAAATACCTCTAAATTAATCCTGATCCGCCGCCGCGGCATCAGCCAGAATCATGGAAATCGAATTTTGATGCTCTTTTCCAAGCCTGCCACATAAGATAGCTATTATAAGACAGCTATTATAGTATTTTCTATAAAGTCGCCGGCACCAACCACAGGACTGGCCGAGGCAGTGAAATACGCTTAAAAGGTTTCGGTCCAGCTGAAATCGTATATTCCGATAGATATTTAAAGCGGCATTGATCTACACGACGGGAAGCCTCATCGCCAATCAATCCGCTGTATATCGTATTTTACGATAACAATGATGAAATCCAAAAATCACGATGAATGCGCGCACGCCTCGCATCGGAACCGAACTGCCGTTCATCAACCTTGCTCGAACGACAACGACATGTCTGGCGCGCTTGCCTGCCATGATCGCCGCGCCAGCAATCATGGCAGACTGCGTGGCACCGGAATGGTCGCAGGCGCTCAACACTGAATCTCTGATCCGCCAAGCCGGCTTATCGCGCGGCAACCGAAGAACCGCGATCATTAAGCCACGCGACGCGCCGGCAAACCCCATGTCCGGAAAAGCCTTTGCAAGTCGCGACGCGGAACCATTTATTTCGTTTATCCGATTGCTGATATCGGTGAATCCGATATACCATACGCATGGATATGCTGTCAGCGATGCGAGTGTTTGTTAAGGTTGTGGAAGCGGGAAGCGTCTCCGTCGCCGCGCGCGATCTTGGCATGGGACAACCTACCGTCAGCGAGCGGATTGCCCGCCTGGAAGACTATCTGCAGGAGCAACTGCTTATACGCACCACCCGGTCATTGCGTGCGACGCAAACCGGCCTCATCTTCTACGAACGGAGCAAGAAAGCGCTTGAAGCCGCCGCGACGGCGGAAAGCGTGACCATGCGCAATGGGGAAGCCTTGCGCGGGAAGGTGCGGCTGGCCGCGCCGCACTGGATCGGCGAGATAGTGCTGCCGCAAATTCTGATGCGCTTCCGGCGACTTCATCCGCATATCAAGGTTGAGCTGGTGGTTGACGACCGCATCACGAATCCGGACGCCGCCGGCGTGGATATATCCCTGCGCCTCGGCAACATAGGCGCCGACAATTGCGTCGATGAGGAAATCGGCGTGGTGCAGCGCGTCCTGGCCGCGTCGCCGGACTATCTGGCCGAATATGGCACGCCGCGCACGACGAGTGAATTGATGGCTCACAGTTTCATAACCGTATCCGGCATCTACGATGCCGGTGTGGTTCCCCTGACGCGGGACGGCAAAGATGAGCCGACCGATGTCAATGTGGTATGGACGGTCGGCCATTGGCGCCCTCTGATTGCCTTGCTGCTTTCGGGCGCGGGCATCGGAGTCTTGCAGGTGCCGGCTGGTGCGCAAGCCTTGTCCGCCGGACAACTGAAGCGCGTCCTGCCGGAATATCAGGCCCCCGGCTTTCGCCTGCGGATGCTGTATCCGCGAAACGACACGACCTCGGAGATATCGAAGCGACTTATCGATTTCTTGCGCGCCGAGCTGCGGTCTTACGCGGAATATGCGCTGGCTCCGCGCCAGTGGTGAATGACGGCTGACACGCCTTTGCCTTGGGCCATACCTGCTTTCCAAAGCATTCCGCAAAGAATGTGCAGCGGTCTCCCTGCGGAATTCCATGGAAACAAGGAGATAGAGCAGCTCGAAGCTTCGGCGAAGCGTGTCAGGATTCGCCGTCGCTTCCCAGAAACCGAAATTCCTCTCTGAGAAATGCAACGATCCGGCGTGTCTTTTCAGGGACCGGCGCGGTTTTCGGATAGAGAAGCCGGCACGCAAAGCTCGGCGCTTCATACTCGGGCAGGACGCGCTTCAGCTGCCTCGTGGCAAGAGCGTCCGCAGCGGCCAAGGTCTCGAGCGGCCGCGGAGATACTGCCTCTCTCTACGACACGAATAAAAATGCGCGTTGCCAACAACATATCCATATCAGAAACGATATCGAAATTTACGATAAATTTAATCTGGAGGTCGCACGAACTCATCGTTCCTCCATAGTTCCGGCAGCATAAGTTCAGCGGACAAATCCCTGGAAGCAAGCGGCTCCGGCCATACGCCGGCGCAACTGTCATACAAAGGCTTTCAATAACTAATCGGAAATCAAAATAAATTGCCCCACATCCGGCGGAGCAAGCCGGCACTGTCACTCAGTGTCTGCTGTAGAATGCGATATGTAGATAATTTACATTTCAGTTGACATTTGTAGCTTTCTTTAACATAGCTTGTCTCGCTTCAGCTGGGAGCTGGGCCTTTCTCGCCTTGGGCGAACCAATCTCTGGGAGGAAATTCGTATGTCACGTCGTTTCGCGCTGGCTTCAGCGCTGGTCTTACTGTGCGCGCAAGGATTGTCCGCTGCCGGTGCCAGCGCAGCCGGGTTAACCGTCTACTGCCCGATGTCGGATGCCGATTGCGATTCCGTTCTGAAGGCCTTCAAGACCGATACCGGCATCGAGGCGCAGTTCGTCCGTATCGGCGCCGGGGAAATCCTTGCCCGTATCCGCGCCGAAAAGAACAATCCGCAAGCCGGACTGTGGCTTGCCGGCGCGGCCGACAATTTCATACAGGCCGCCGACGAGGGCCTGCTCGCCTCGCACAAGGCCGCCGGCATCGAGAAAGTCGACCAGCGCTACACCGACAAGGACGGCCGATGGACGCCGATTTCGCTCTCCCCCATCGTCTTCGCCTATAGCCAGCAGGTGCTCGACGAACTGAACGCCAAGCCCCCGACAAGCTGGAGCTCCTTCGCCGATCCGGTCTTCAAGGACAGCGTCGCGCTTGCCCACCCGGCATCGTCGGGAACAGCCTATGTCGCGCTTGCATCCGTCGTTCAGCTCGATGGCGAGGACAAGGCGTTCGACCTGATGAAGAAGATCGACGAAAATGTCGTGCAATACACCCGCTCCGGCGTTGCTCCATCTCGCATGGTTGCCAACAACGAAATCGCGCTGGCCATGGCCTACACCCAGGATATCGAAGCGGCCCTGGAACAGGGCTACCCGGTCGGCTACTCCTTCCCGGAGGAAGGCACGGGTTTCGAGGTCAACGCCGCCGCCGCGATCGCCAATGCGCCGGAAGACCAGGCGAAATCCGCCGACAAGTTTCTCGATTGGGTTTTGACGGAAAAGGGGCAGGCAGCCATCGGCGCCACTTTCCGCGGCCCCATCATCCCCGGATACAAGAACCCCAAGGCCAGGATCGATCTCTCCAAGGTCAAGATGATCGACTACAATTTCGCCTGGGCCGGTGAGAACCGGGCACGCCTGCTGCAGCGTTACGAAACGGAAGTCCGCCAAAAGTCAGACGCCAAGTAACTCGGTAGACGGGAGCTTCCGCCATGTCGTCCACAACCAATATCACCCCGTCCGTCAGGACGGGGAATGCGGCCGCGCCGTTTCTGCGCAGCATCATCGTCGACCCCTGGCTGTTCGGCATTTTCGCGCTCATCACCCTGTCGGTGATGGTCTTTGCCGTGCTGCCGATTCTCACGGTGCTGAAGCAGGCGGTAATTACCGATAGCGGCTTCGACGCCGCCGCCCTGCTTGCGACACTGGCCAAGCCGTTCGTCTGGCAGTCGCTGTACCATACGCTGCTGCTCGGCGCGACGTCCGCGGTCGCGGCCACGGCGGCGGGTTTCGTCCTCGCCTTTACCGTTACCCGCACGACGATGCGCGGCAAGACTTTCGTCCATGGCGTGGCGCTGCTGCCGATCATCTCGCCGCCCTTCGTCATGGCGCTCGCCGTCGTTATCCTGTTCGGGCGCTCCGGCCTTATCACCCGCGAGCTGCTCGGCATCCGCAATGCCAATGTCTATGGCTTCCACAGCCTGGTGCTGATTCAATCCCTGGCCTTCACGCCGATTGCCTATCTCAACATCAAGGGCATGCTGCAATCGATCGACAGCGCCCTGGAAGATGCCTCGGCCTCCCTCGGCGGATCGCGCTGGACGACCTTTTCGCGCATCACGCTGCCGCTCGTCACGCCGGCGATCCTGAGCTCGACGCTGCTGGTCTTTGTGAAATCCGTCGAGGATTTCGGCAATCCGATGCTGATCGGCGGCAATTTCAACACGCTGGCGGTCGAGGCCTATTCGCAGATGGTCGGCTATTTCGACCTGCATTCCGGCGCGCTGCTGGCGAGCCTCATGCTGGTGCCCTCCATGACGGCCTTCCTCGTGCATCGTTACTGGGTGAGCAAGCGCAGCTACGTCACCGTCACCGGCAAGCCGACGGCCCAGACCATCCGCATCTCCGGACCCGGCGTGGTGCTGCCGCTGTCGCTCGTCTGCTATGCGATCGTCTTCGCCATCCTGCTCTTCTATCTGACGGTCGTGTATGTCTCCTTCACCAAATTGCCCGGCGTCAACAATACCCTGACGGTCGAGCACTATATGACGGTGTTCATTGCCGGATTTCAGACGCTCAGCAACTCTCTGATCCTCGCCAGCATCGCTACGCCGATAACGGCAATCGCGGGCATGTTCATCGCCTATCTCTTGATCCGCCGGGCCTTTCCGGGAAGCGCCTTGCTGCGCTGGGGCACGCTTCTGTCCTTTGCCGCTCCCGGAACCATCCTCGGCATCGGTTACATCAGTACCTTCAACGCACCGCCGCTGCTCCTGACGGGCACCGCTTTCATCGTCATCGCCGCCATGGTGGTGAAGAACCTCCAGGTCGGCATAGAGGCAGGCTCCAACCAGCTGCGGCAGATCGACCGCTCCATCGAGGAAGCGTCGACCATCCTCGGTGCATCGAACACGCGCACCTTTTTCACCGTCACATTGCCGCTCCTGAAGCCCGCGCTGTTCACTTCGCTTTCCTATGCCTTCACACGGTCGCTGACCACGCTGAGCGCCGTCATCTTTCTGGTTTCGGCCAACTGGACGCTCATAACCGTGACGATCCTGTCGCAGGTCGAAACGCTGAAACTTGGGGTTGCCGCAGCCTATTGCACCATTCTGGTCGTCGTCGTGCTCGCCATTCTGGCAGTCCTGCAATTGCTCCTGTCGTCCGTATCGACCAAAAGGTGATCTCATGTCCAAAGTCGTCTTTTCCAATGTCAGCAAGCGTTTCCCCGGGGCTGCCGGCGCGGCGGCAGGTCTTGCCGTCAACAATTTGAACCTCACGATCGAGGAAGGCACGCTGGTGACGCTGCTCGGCCCTTCGGGCTGCGGCAAGACCACGACGCTGCGCATGCTTGCCGGCTTCGAGAATCCGACCGGGGGGTCGATCCTGATCGGCGGCCGCGACGTTACCAATGTTCCCGTCAATGCCCGCAATGTCGGCATGGTGTTCCAGAGCTATGCGCTTTTTCCGCATATGAGCGTTCGTGAAAACGTCGAATACGGCGTACGGCTGCTGAATCTGAAGCGCTCGGAGATGAAAGAGCGTGTCGATTCGATGCTCGAAACCATGGCGCTGACCCAATATGCGGATCGTTCGCCGTCGCGCCTGTCGGGCGGCCAGCAGCAGCGGGTGGCGCTTGCCCGCGCCGTTGCCACCCAACCCAAGGTGCTGCTGTTCGACGAACCCTTGTCCAATCTGGATGCCCAGCTGCGCGAGCGCATGCGGGACGAATTGCGCACCATCCAGCTTCGCCTCGGCATCACGAGCCTTTATGTCACCCACGACCAGAGCGAGGCCATGGCGATTTCCGACCGGGTGGTGGTGATGCGCAACGGCATCATCGAACAGGATGACACGCCGCTGAATGTCTATGCCCGCCCCGGCACGGCCTTCGTCGCCGAGTTCATGGGCAAAGCCAATATCCTCGACGGCACCGTGGAAGCCATCGGGGACGATAGCGTGCAGGTGCGTATCAGCGCTTCGCTCGTCTTCTCCCTGCCGCGCGGCAACCGCACGTTCCGCCTGGGCGAGGGCGTTCGTTGCGTGGTGCGGCCCGAGCATATCCGCGTCGATCCGCAGGGGTTGTTGCAGGTCACGGTGCGCCGCGTCGTCTTCCAAGGCGCCCATGTCGAATATCTGACCGATATCGAAGGTCAGGAATGCGTACTCGCAGATACCGACTACATCCGCACCGGTGTCGCCGAGACCGGCCAACCGATCCGCCTTTCCATCGACAGCAGGCCGGTCTGGCTCTTGCCCAACACTCAAACCGAAATCAGGACTGCCGCATGACCATCCATCGGACCACCCCTTCCAGCCTCCGCCAAACCATCACCGATGTCGCCCGCGAAGCGGCGCTTGCCGCCGGTGCCGTGGCCAGAAAAGGCTTCATCGAGGCCAGTCCCGAAAGCCTTCAGACCCAGCAGAAAGCCGGCTTCTTCGATATCGTCACCGTTTCCGACAAGGCAGCAGAAAAAGCTGCCTGCGACATCATCTGGTCACGCCTGCCGCAATCGCGCATTCTCAGCGAGGAAAGCGGCTGGCAGGGCGAAGGCGACACGACCTGGATCATCGATCCGATCGACGGCACCAGCAACTTCGCCTCCGGCTTGCCGTTTTTCTGCGTCTCGATTGCTGCCTACCATGCCGGCGAGCCCGTATGCGGGATCGTTTATGACCCGATCCGCGACGAGATCTTCATGGCAAGCGACGGGAAGCTGACGCTCAACGGCGAAGAGGTCAAACCCTTCCTGCGCGGCCGCACCGACCGCGAGGTCGAGCTTCTGACCAATGCGCCTTATGAAGGAGAGCGCCCCTCCCCCGCCGCGCTTGAAGCCTATGCCGATCTCGTCATCTCCTTCCGCGCCGTGCGGCGCCTCGGTTCCTGTGCGCTGCATCTGGCTTATGCGGCTGTCGGACGCGCGGCAGTCACCTACGAATGCAAATTCAGCGCCTGGGATGTGGCCGCCGGCATACAGCTGGTTCAGGCAGGGGCCGGGCAGATCATCGCCCAGGATTCGGAAGGGCGCCCGGTCGATGTGAGTGAACATACACTCGGGTCCATAAAAAGGCTCGTTGTCGCGCAGGCCGGCTTTGAGTATCAATCGTCCTGCCTGTCACAACTGATGGCCGATGGGAACTTGTAGTCCGCATCTCCGAAAGGCCGCGTCCTGAAAGTGCTACGATGATGTTTGAGCAGTGAGCCTCATGCTGGATTTGATCAGACAGTCACTGTCCACTTTCACGCCGGCCGAGCGCAGGATCGCGGAAGCGATCCTGGATACGCCCAGCACCGCAATAACCTGGTCCATTACGGATGCCGCGCGTATCGCCAAGGTGAGCGAGCCGTCGATCATCCGTTTCTGCCGCAGGCTTGAATGCGACGGGTTTCCGGATTTCCGTCTGAAACTGGCGCAGCAACTCGCCGTGCGACAGGTGCTGCCGGCAGCAACGGAAAGCGGCGCCGACCCTTTCACAGATCTCGTCGACGACGTCTTCAACCGCGCGGCGGATACCTTGAGGGAAACGCGCCTCGATCTGGACCTGGCGTCGCTTCGCCGAACCGTGCGGCTTTTGGCAAATGCGCGCAGGATCGATGTCTACGGCTACGGCGGGTCGGGCTTTCTGGCGGCCGAGGCGCAGCACCGCATGGCATCGCTCGGCATTGCAAGCGTTGCATATTCCGATCCGACCTTGCAGATGGTTTCGGCCGCCCGTCTCACGGCATCGGATGTGCTTTTCGTTCTATCGTTCTCGGGGCGCACCAGCTATCTGATCTCCAATGTCGAGATAGCGCGAAAGGCCGGCGCGCGTATCGTCGCGATCTCGCCGGGCGGGTCCGAGGTCGCGTTGCTGGCGGATGAAAACATCAATCTCAACGCCTATCGGGCATCGGCCTCCCGGCTGATCGTGCCCACCGGCCGGGCGCCAATGTATGTGATGCTCGACGTGATATTCGGCCTTCTCGCCCGCGAGCTTGCCGGCGAGACGTGAGGTCGACGGACGGCTGGCCGATCAACCGGCGCTGTCGGAACTATCCCGCAAATGCCGTGGCTCGCCGCTTTCGAAAGATACGCGAGAACCGAGCCGACCTGATCAGGTCAGAATGGGATAGCTCGGCGAGAAAATCTCCGACACCGGCGGATGCTGCCAGCTTCTGTCGGGATATTTGGCAATCAAACCTTCGAACTGTCTTTGTGCACGCTCGCGCGCCGCACGGATGTCGAAACCGGCGAGCTTGCCGTCAAGCATCGACAACCGCCCGTCGACAAACACCGCCTGCGTGACCCTGCCCGAACCGCCCAGCACCAGTGTCGTGATGGGATCGACCGTCGGCGTCATATAGGGATCGTCGAGACGAAACACCGCGATGTCGGCCTTCGCGCCGGGGGCGAGGCGCCCGAGATCGCTGCGGCCCAGCGCCTTGGCACCGCCCAGCGTGGCTGCGTCGTAGAGGTCCTTGCTCAGCACCGCATCCGACGCCTTCTCGCTGATGCGGCAGGCGATAAGACCGACCAAAAGGTTCATGAGCAGGTCGGGCGGCGAGGTATCCGTCGCCATGCCGATATTGATACCGAGCTTCCTGCATGCGGCAAACGAATTCAGCGTGCTTCCCATGCGCGCCGACACCAGCGGCGAATGCGCGATGGACACGCCGTTGTCTGCATAATGCTGGAGATCCGCAGGCAAAGCGTAGGTGGCATGCGGCGCGATCAGCCGCTCGCTGAGCAAACCGTGGTCTGCCATCCACTGCGGTCCGGAAACGCCATGCAGCCGGCGCATGGTGTCGAGCTCCAGCTTGCCCTGAGCCATGTGCAGGCGCACCCGGCAATCGAGATCGCGAGCCGCCGCCATGGTCCGCCGCAGGACGTCGAGCGTGCAGGTCTCGACCCGGTCGGGCGCGAACATGCCGTTGATCAGCCCGCCATGCCGGCCGTGCTGCCGCTCGATGAAGGCGATCGCATCGGTGAGGCCGGCCAACCCTCTTTCCTCATCGAACATCGGCAGGATTTGACCGGGCGCCTCCAGTACCATGCCGCCGGAACGATAGGCCGGGCTGAGGAAGACGCGCAAACCGAGATCGCCGGCCGCATCCGCTGCGGCGTCGAATTCGGCGACCGTCTCGCCCCACTCGCGATAATAGAGCGACGCGATGGGCGCTGCCGTGGTGACGCCGTTAAGCAGCGACAGCCCGAAGGAAAAGCGCTTCTGGAAAGCCAGCTCTTCCGGACTGTACATCTCATATGGCCCACGCTCGACATAGGACCGCGGCCAGATCCGCCCCTTGGCCCATCCCGGCTGGTTGTCGGTGACCAATACATAGGTGTCGATATCCGACAGAGCGTCGAGATCGACCAGACCGGGGCTTATCAATGCGCTGCCGAAGTCGAGCTTGCGGGCAACCTCGCCATCGAAGCAACGGCCGGCAAAGATGACGTTGCCATTCTCCATCACCAGTTCGCCGCGCGGCACCAGGCAATGGCCTTCGCCATGGTAGGCAAGCAGCCAGTCGGCCGTCATCAGCGTGCGGCCTGCCGGTCGCCGGCCCAGGGTCAGATCATCGGAAGATATCATCGTCGCTCACTCCATCCTGCATGCACCGCTCCGACGCTTCGCCTGATGATGAAGCAGCCGAAGTCCTGGGTATAGTCTGTCGCGGCAATCGAGGCCGAACTTCCGCACATGTCGAGAGATCCGCATTCCGGAGACCCCGATGCCGTAAACCGGCGCTATTCGGCAACGATCAGGCCCGGCACCGCCGCTGCCAGCGCATCGAATTGCGGTCTCGTCCGCGCCTTCGCATCCACCACGAGATGATCGATCTCCGATGTCGGGCAAAAGACCGATCGGCTGACCACCCCGATTTTCGAATGATCTGCGAGAACGATGGTCTTGGCGGCATTGCGAACCATGGCGCGCGCGATCTCGGCGCCGTGGAGGAAGTGATTCATCGCCCCCATTGTGGCATCGATCCCCCATGGCGCCAGCAGGGCTATATCGGCCCGAAACCGCTGGATGTCGTTGATCGTCGCAGGGCCGTGGGTCTCCATGGGATCGAGCTTCACGTCGCCGGCAAGCAGTATGACACGAGTCCCGCGGCTCAACTCTCCGGACTTTTCAGCCAGCTGGCTGGCGACATCGATCGAATTGGTGATGATCGTCAGATCGGTCAGGCCGGTCGGTCCGGCAAGCGCCTCGGCCATGGTCGAACTGGTCGAGCCTGCATCCATGAAGATCGTCAGGCCGCTTTGCAGCAGCCCCAGCGCAGTCGCGCAGATAGCCCGCTTTTCCTGAAGGCGCAGCGTGATGCGCACGCCGAACGTTGTGTCCTCGCGCGCCACGGGAACCGCGCCGCCCCGCACGCGGCGCAGGTCGCCCGACACCTCGAGCTCCATCAGGTCGCGGCGAATCGTTTCGCGCGACACGCCGAAGTCCTCGACGATCTTGTCGATCGAAACCTGGCCATAAGCGGCCAGCAAACTGCGTATTTTTTGGTGACGCTCTTCCTGCCACATACCCGCGCTCCTGTTCTCATCACAGATAGCCGATGCCGCACCTTGCCTCAAGCGGCAGATCCTATGCCTCACAAAAACAAATATTGCCAATAAAAACCTATATTGCCACATTCGCCAAAGTCTTGTAGGTAGAAGCCGAGGGTTGGCAAAAATGCCGACTGACCAGCAGCACCGGCTTCAATTCGGCTTCCTTCCCACGAAGGGAGAACGGAGACGTACGCCCGGGCGGACAGTCGAAGTCACCCGTATAGGACGAGTGTGAGGAGGCCGGATGTCCGGGGTTGCACCAATCGAAAATAGCCATATTGCCTTTGCCGGTGAACTCGCAGACGCCGCGCGCCGTTTGCTGGCGGAGTTTGCCGGAGATCCGCTTGCTGTCGACGTCAAGCCGGATCGCAGTCTGGTCACGCAAATGGACATGATGATCGAGACGCGCCTGCGCGAGATGATCGCCGCACGGTTTCCAGACCATGGAATCATCGGAGAAGAGCAGGACTGGGACAGGGCGGGAGCTCACGCCGTCTGGGTCCTCGACCCCATCGACGGGACCGCAGCTTTCATCGCCGGCATGCCGGTCTACGGGACACTCATCGCGCTCGCGATCGACGGCGTGCCGCGCCTCGGCATCATCGATATCCCTGCCATCGACGCACGCTGGATCGGGGCGGAAGGCCGCCCGACGACGAGGAACGGAGAAACGGTCCGGGTGCGGCCCTGCCCCGACCTCTCCAGGTCGATTCTGACCAACAGCAACCAGGATTATCTTTCCGCGGCCGAACGCCCGGTTCTCGAACGCCTGCGGCGCGTCACCGGCAACCGTGTCTATGGCGGTGCCAGTCTGAACTACGGGCTCCTGGCGACCGGCCGCACCGACATTGCCATCGATGGCGGCCAGAAGGTCTTCGACTTCGCTCCCTTCCGGCCCATCGTCGAGGGCGCAGGCGGCATCGTCACCGATTGGGAGGGCAAGCCGCTGTCTCTCGAAAGCGGGGGAAGCGTGCTTGCGGCCGGCGATGCCGACAGGCATCGCGAGGTGCTGGATATCATCGCCGAGGTCTTCAGCGACACACAACAAGAGACGCTTGCCGGTTGAAACCAAACCAATAAGAACGCGAGGGGAATTTGCATGAGCATTGAGATTTCCGACCTATCTGTAACCTACGGACAGGAGAGGGTAATTTCCGGCTTGTCGCTGGATATTCCGGAAGGATGCTTCTTCACGCTGCTCGGTCCGTCCGGCTGCGGCAAGACGACATTGCTGCGCACCATTGCCGGTTTCGTGCCCGCATCCGGGGGACACATCGTCTTCAACGGCAAGGACGTCACGGACCTGCCCGCGTACAAGCGCAATATCGGCATGGTGTTTCAGGACTATGCGCTCTTCCCCGACAAGACGGTTGCCGAAAACGTCGCCTATGGCCTCAGGGCGCGCGGCGAGAGCGGAGCGGCCATGCTCAAGAAGGTCGAGGCCGCACTCGATCGTGTCGGCATGGCTCATCTGATGGCACGTCATCCCGCGGCGCTTTCGGGCGGCCAGCGCCAGCGCGTGGCGCTCGCCCGCGCCATGGTGATCAAGCCGCAGGTGCTTCTGATGGACGAGCCGCTCTCCAATCTCGACGCGAAGCTGCGCATACAAATCCGCGAGACGATTTCCGACCTTCAGCGCGAAGCCAACATCACCACGGTCTTCGTGACCCACGATCAGGAAGAAGCCCTGTCGATGTCGGACAAGATCGGCGTCATGAACAGGGGCGCCGTCGAGCAGCTGGGCACGCCAAAGGAAATATACGCAACACCCCGGACCGCCTATGTCGCCGATTTCGTCGGTGCGGCAAACCGCATCGACGTCGCGCTTTCCGGGCCTGCGCAAGACGGAATGGTGCGTGTCGATTTCGGCGGCGAGGCTCTGCTGGCGAGCAGCGCATTGCCTGCCGGTGCCTCGGGCGGCATCCTGATCATGCGGCCTGAGGACCTGCAGCTTGCGGCAAGCCCGGCCGATCTCCGGCAGCCGCTGCGCGGAACCATTCTGAAGCGCCAGTATCTCGGCGGCAAGACCAGCTACAAGATCTCTCTGGCGAACGGCGCCGTGATCAGCGCCGAGTGCCATGGCGACGGCCATGACAGGCACGCGATCGGCGCGCATGTCTTTGCAGGCGTCGATCCCGCAAAAGCCATGGTGATCGCGGCATGAGCAGGTCGTCCAATCTTCGCTCACCCTGGCTGTGGCTTTCGCTTGCGTCGCTCGTCATTCTCGCGACGTTCATCGTCTATCCGCTGGCCAACATCCTGACCGCCAGCTTCGCCGGCGAAGGGCAATCCGGCTGGATGAGGCTGGTCAGCGATCCGCGTGGCCTCACCGCGATCGGCAATACGCTGATCCTCGCGTCGGTCGTGACCGTGACATGCATGCTTCTCGGCGTACCGCTGGCCTATGTCACGGCGCGATTTCGCTTCCCCGGAAAGTCGATCATCGCGCTCCTGCCGATCATAACACTGGTCATCCCCGAGGTGATCTCGGCGCAGACCTGGCTGATGGTTCTCGGCAACAACGGGGTCGTGACGCGTTTCATGCGCGATTTCGGCATCGGCCTGCCAAGCTTCTACGGCTGGTTTGGCCTGATCGTCGTGATGACCTTCATCTATTACAGCTACATCTACATCGGCACGGTCGCCGCGATCAGCGGCTTCGATGTCCATCTCGAGGAGGCCGCGCAAAGCCTGGGTACGTCGCCAGCGAAATCACGCATCAAGGTGATGCTGCCGGTCATTCTGCCGTCGATCCTGGCCAGCGCGCTGCTTGTTTTTACCATGGTGGTCGGGAATTTTGCGGTCTCGATGATCCTGTCGAACCGCCTGCCGCTGCTGTCCGTTGCCACCTACCAGGCGGCGATCGCCGAGGGCGGCGCATCGCCGGTCATGCAGAGCACCTTCGCCAGCGTCTCGGTCCTGATGGTGATGACGGTGCTGTTCTTCAATCGCTGGATCATCGCACGCGGGCGGTTCGAAATCGCGCAGGGACGTGGCGCGAGACCGGTTCCGCTTGCCGGCATCAAGGGTCTTGCCGTCGGCGGCGCGGCCAGCCTGATCGTTATTCTATCGCTGCTGCCCTTGTGCGTGGTCGTGATCGGCGCCTTCACGGTATCGCGCGGCCCGGTCATGCAGTGGGGCAACTGGACATTCGCCAATCTGGAGCGTGTGTTTACGACTGCACCGCAGCCGCTGATCAACTCGCTGAGCTATTCCGCCCTTGCGACGATCATCGGCATCTGCTTCAGCGCGGTCGTCAGCTATCTGATCGTCAAGAAGCGCAACGCCATGACGCCGTGGCTGGATTATATCTCCGCCGTTCCGCTCGCCTTGTCCGGAACCGTGCTCGGCATCGGCCTGGTCGTTTCCTTCAACGGCGGCTGGCTTCCGCTGACCGGAACGGCAACCATCATGGTCCTCGCCCTGCTCGTGCGCCGCCTTCCCTTCGGGATGCGCAGTTCGCAGGCGACGCTGCACAACATCCCGAACTCCATCGAGGAGGCGTCGATCAGCCTCGGCTCGCCGCCGGTGCGGACGTTCCTCAAGGTGGTGCTGCCGATGATGGCGCCGGCCATCGCCTCGGCGGCGGTCCTGACCTGGACCACCACGGTCTCCGAACTCAGCGCGTCGATCCTCGTCTATTCCGGCGGCCGCGAAACCCTGACGATCCAGATCTTCCGCCTGATCGGAAGCAATCTCATGGCCTATGCGTCGGCATACGGGCTCGTGCTGATCGCCGTGATCCTCCTGCCCATCGTGATCGCTTCGAAAGTGTTCAAGGTGGATGTCTTCTCTTCGAAATGACTTTCGAAACCAGGCTCTGCGCGTGAATGAACAACAGAAATGGGGAAATGAACATGAATGCTAAGTTTCGCACCAAAATAGCCGCGGCCGTGCTCGGCCTGTTCATGGCTGCACCGGCGTTTGCCGGGAACAGCAACGTGGTCCTTTACACGACCAATCCGGAACAATCGGTAGAGGCCCTTTCCGGAGTAATCACGGCGAAGGTACCCGGCATATCGGTGAACTCGATCGCCGGCGGCAGCGGCGTTTTGTTGCGCCGTCTCGAGGCGGAAGCCGGCAATGTGCAGGGCGATCTGTTCTGGAGTTCCAGCATCAACACGCTCGGAGCGTTTGAGAAACTATTCGAACCCTACGCATCGCCCGAGCTTGCGTCGGTCCCCGATAAATTTCGTTATCCCGGCGATCTTTTCGCGCCGAGCAACGTACACGTCGTCGTGCTGATGGTGAACAAGGATCAGCTCGGCGGCCTTCCCGCTCCGAAGACCTGGTCCGATCTGCTGGACCCGGCCTGGAAGGGCAAGATCGTCGTCGCGGACCCCGCCAACAGCTCGACGGCATACACGATCCTGTGGGGTGTGGAGAAGTTGCTTGGCGAGGAAGGGCTGAAAAAACTGGCCGCCAACGTCACGGTCAGCTCGTCCTCCTCGGCCGTGCAAAGCGGCGTCGCCATGGGTGAGTACGCGGTCGGTCTGGCGTTTGAAGCCAACGCCTATCCGTACGTCGATGGCGGTCAGACGGAAATTCAGCTTGTCTATCCCACGGAAGGAACGTTCACGAGCGTCGAATATGCCGGCCTGGTGAAGAACGCACCCGCTGGGGAGAAGGCAAAGGCCGCGTTCGACGCGCTGATCTCGAAGGACGCCGAGATCGCACTTCTGCAGACGGCATTTCGCCGACCGACCCGCAGCGATATCGAGGTCTCGAAATATGTAGCGCTTCCGGAGCTGGCCGACATCAAGGTAATTCCCGTGGACGAAAAGGAAGCCGCAGCCAAACGCGACGACTTCCTCAAGCGCTGGAGCAGCTACGCTGTCGGTACAGCGAAATAATCGAACGTGCTTCCGTCCGATTAATGCGCGATGTCCGCATCGATGATTATGGCGGCGACACCATCCGTCTCGGCCGGCAACACACGCTTCACGGCACCGTTCACAGATCGGCGGCAACCCTGAAGCCGACGTTGCCGACCGAACTGTCGGGGTCCAGAACAGGCAGGCGCTCGACCGGCGCCAGCGGGCCAGATGGATCGCTCACCCATTCCCGGCTGTTGCCGGTCATATTGTGCATGCCGTACCGGTTCGGCCGGCATGCGTCGGCGGGCGCGGCAGCCACAATCTTTTCCCGCGGCTCTCCTTCATTCCACATGAACCGATAGGTAAACCCGCCGGAAGCGTGGGCGCGATCTGCAAAATGCCGGCTATCAGGCCATCCAGGATGAACTTTCGCCGAAAATTCCTCATTAGTTTTGCAAAAAACATACGCATGGAGAATGGCTAAGATATTTGTGCATCACTCAAGTTAGTTCGGCTTGAAATACATACTTTTGTTCACTGCTTGGGCAGTCATTGTCGAAAGGCAGCCGGACGACTAACGAATTCCTTGCCTGTTTCCGTGCCTGCCGGCGCGGAAGCCAATGGGAAAGCTGATATTTTTGTTAAAATAAACAAACGCGACCGAAATTTGCGTTGAAATAAACTCCCCTTTGGCCTAGAACGCGGACAACGGGAAGGATTGGCTTTGCAATCGACGGAAGACCTCTATCGAGCCGTTCAGGCTTCAGCGCCAAAACTGACCCCGAAGCTGCGGGGCATCTGCCTGTTGATCGAAAGTGATCCGGTGGGCTTCATTCGCTCCACCGCGCGAGAACTTTGCAGCCAGCTCGGAACATCCGAGCCGACCCTGATCCGCTTCTGTCAGCGTTTCGGTTATGCGGGCCTTGCCGATTTCCGCATCGATCTTGCCTTGTCCCTTGCCCAACGGCCGGCGCTCGCTCCCATCGGGGTCGAATCCAACCCCATCGACCGCCGGGCCGTCAATTTTGCGGCAAAGGATGCGATCGGCCGCAAGGCCGTGCATCTGCTCGAAGGCGATACCGCCGTTCTTTTCGACAACGGCTCCAGCGTGGAGCGCCTGGCGGCGCATCTGGGCGGGCTGGCGCCGCTGATCGTCATGACCAGAAGTCTCGACGTCGCCCAGACCGTGCTCGGGCACAAGCAGCATCAGGTCATGCTGACAGGCGGCAGCATACGGCGCGAAACCATGTCGCTGACAGGCCGTCAGGTCGACGCCGCCCTCTCGGAAATGCGTTTCGACACCTTCGTCATGGGTGCTGACAGCGTCGATCCTGAAAAGGGCATCAGTACATTCCTGGAAGACGAAGCGCATCAGAACCGCGCGATGATCGAAGCTTCGGAACGCGTGATCGTCGTGGCGGACAAAACAAAATTCAGCAAACCACGCCTGCACCGGATTTGCACCATCGAGCGGATCCATGCCATCGTGACGGATATCGATCCCGATCATGAACTGGCAGGCCGCATGCGCGAGCGCGGCGTACGCGTCATCAGCACACAAGAGGACCGGCATCAATGACCCAACTGGAAACGACTCATACCTGGCGCGAAATTCATGCACAGCCGGATATCTGGCAGGCATGGGCAAATACGCTGGCCAGGCAGTCGGCGGATATCCGGACGTGGATTGCCGCAAAGGGCATCAGGCGCATCATCTTCAGCGGCGCCGGAACCTCCGCCTTTATCGGCCAGACGCTTGCGAGCGCCAAAGCCGGCGACATCTCTCTTGCCGCCGTTCCGACGACCGATATCGTCTCCAACCCTTCCGAAACGCTTTGCAACGACGAGGGATTGCTGGTCGTCCAGTTTGGCCGCAGCGGCAACAGTTCCGAAACGATCGCGACGCTCGACCTGCTCGATGCCCATTTCCCCAAGGCTCATCGCCTGAACATCACCTGTAATGCCGAAAGCGCCCTGGCTGTCCGCCCGACAAAAGGCCCCGGCGAACAACGCGTCATCGTCTTGCCCGATGCCACTCACGACCAGGCCTTCGCCATGACGTCGAGCTACACGACGATGCTTCTGTCGGCTCTTGCATGCATTGACGGAACCGTCGACGTCGCGGCAATGCTTGGCCAGCTTTCGAGCGCCGCGCGGGAAGCGATCGCCCGGCTGGATACACAGCCGGCACCGCATCCCGAACGCGCCATTTTTCTCGGCTCCGGCGCATTGACCGGCGTCGCCCGCGAAAGCGCCCTGAAGGTTCTGGAGCTGACGGCAGGCCGCGTCATGACGAACTGGGACAGCACGCTCGGTTTCCGTCACGGACCGAAGGCGTCGGTCGTCGGCGATACGCGGGTTGTCGTTTTCATTCATCCGGACGGCCATACCGCACGCTACGATCTCGACATCGCGCGCGAGATCGCACAGCAGTTTCCCGCGGCAACGGTCACGACCGTTGGCGGCGAGGGTTGCGACCTGGCGCTTGGCCTGACCGGGAAGAGCCGCTGGGATGCGGTGCTTTACGTTCTTCTCGCGCAGATCTGGGCGGCTCGCTGGTCGGCCGAGCTGAACCTCAACATCGATAATCCGTTCATCGATCAGGGCAATCTGACACGCGTGGTGTCCGGCGTCACCATTTATCCTTTCGCAGCATGATCTGCGGGGCGATTGATCTGGGCGGCACCAAGATCGAGGGCCGCCTCTTCGACGCGAACATGGAAACTGTCCTGACACGACGGATTCCCACGCCCGTCAGCGATTTCGATGCTTTCGCCGTGGGTCTGGCCGAGCAGATCGAATGGCTGACCACGAAAGCCGGCAAGCCGGCTCTGCCTGTGGGCATCAGCCTCCCGGGCTGGGTCGATCCCGCCACGAACGAAGCATTCGCCTCCAACATTCCGATTACCGGGCGGGATGTCGGCGCGGCGCTTTTCAAGCGCTTCGGCCGCCATTTCCCGCTGATGAACGATTGCATGGCCTTTGCCTATTCGGAGGCGCATGGCGGTGCGGCCGCAGGCGCAAAAGTCGTGATCGGCCTCATTATCGGCACGGGCATGGGAGCAGGCATCGTCATCGGCGGCGAGATCCCTCCCCGCTTCAACGGGCTTGCCCTGGAAATAGGTCACACCGGAATGCCCGCCCGCGTTCTCGTCGAGCAGAACCTTCCGTTGATCCCGTGCGGCTGCGGCAAGAGCGGCTGTATGGAACGCTACGTCTCCGGCACCGGCCTTGCGGATATTTCGAAGATCAAGCTCGGCATCGCCATATCCAACGAAGAGCTGAGCCGGCGCGCCGAAGCCGGCGATCCGGCCGCCGGGAAGGTTCTGGACGACTGGGCGGAGCTGACGGCAGAAGCGCTCGTCACCATGCAGCTCGTGGTCGATCCGGATTGCATCGTCCTCGGTGGCGGTCTTTCCAACATAACCGGCGTCGCCGAACGCGTGACGCAGGCGTTCGAGCGGCGCAAGCTCGGCACGACGCGAATTCCCGCGGTCCGGACAGCGCGCTTCGGCGACAGTTCCGGCGCGCGCGGCGTTGCGCTTTTCGCACTCAACAAGGCAGGAGAACGTCATTGAACCGCCTCGTCGCTCCGGATTTCGTTTTTCTCAACGGCAGGCTTCAATCGGGCCTTGTCGCGGAAATGGACGCCTCGGGCCTGCGATGCCTGCGCCCGCGCCGCGAAAGCGAAACACCGGACCTGAAACCGCATGTGCTGATGCCCGCCTGCATCGACCTGCAGGTCAACGGCGCAGGCGGCGTCATGCTGAACTCGGATACAAGCGCAGCCGGGATCGCCCATATCGTCTCCACATTGCGTATGCTGGGTACAGGCTGGGTCATGCCGACGCTCATCACCTGTGAGCCTGAACGCATTCTCGCCGCTGCGGATGCCGCGATCGAGTGCAAAGGCATGGATGGCTTTTTCGGCCTTCACATCGAAGGTCCTCACATCAATGTCGCCCGCAAGGGAACGCATCAGGCGTCCTATATCCGTCCCGTGGATGGCGCCACGCTTGAAGCGTTGTCACGTCTTCGCAAGGCGGATGTTTCCGTCATGCTGACCCTTGCTCCGGAAACGGTGCCGGCGGAAACAATCCGGCGGATCGCCGACATGGGCGTCGTCATTTCCGCTGGGCACACGGATGCCTCGGCCGAAGAGACACGCGAGGGGCTGGATGCCGGCGTGACGTGCTTCACCCATCTTTTCAACGGAATGCCGCAAATGTCGTCACGCGCACCGGGCGTGGTGGGGACGGCGATCGGCAGCGACGCCTATTGCGGCATCATCGTCGACGGTCATCACGTCAGCTGGGAAATGGCCGGCATTGCATGGCGTGCGCGTCGTGAAAAGGGCCGCATGTTTCTGGTATCCGACGCCATGTCGACCATCGGGGGGCCGGATCATTTCGAGCTCTACGGAGAGCGGATAGCCGTGAGCAACGGCGCGCTCGTCAACGCCGCCGGCTCTCTGGCCGGCGCACATATCGACATGGCCGGTTGCCTTTCCAATCTCGTGCGGAAGGTCGGAGTGCCGCTCGATGAGGCCATTCACGCTGCCTGTGTCGCCCCGGCCGATGCCATGCATCGCAATGCACCCGGCTTGGCCGATGGCACACCGTTGCAGGCACTGCTGCTTCTCGATCACAACCTGAAACGCCTTCCGGTCTGATCTCTCCATCATGAAGATGCAGGCCTTCGGCACGGTTCGACCGGCCTGTCCCTGCCTTACGCCGCGATCGCCTACATGAACCGGCGAAATCCGACTTGTCGTTGCAGAACGAATTGAAAGAACGCGCACAGCCGTTGCAGAAGGCAAAATGGAGCCCACACTGCACGCCCTGATGGTTGAAGCCGTTGGCATCATGGTGGTGCGCGCCTACGGCAAGGCCGTCGGAACCCACCGACATCTGCAATGAAAGCCGGCTTCAGGCACGTTACGCGCCGGATAGCTTGCGATCCTCCCTGGCTATAGCAACAATGCCGATGGTCGCCTGGATATGCGCTGGAAGAGTCCGTTTCTCAGCGCGGCTACACGCTCGCTGGCTGACCTTCAAAACCAGCCTTTCGCCTTGAACCAAACCAACGGTATGATGGCGCTGATCAGGATTACGGCCCAGCCATATTGATAGCCCCATGCCCAATCGTATTCCGGCATGTTTTTGAAGTTCATGCCGTAAACCCCGGCCATGAGGGTCGGCGGAATGCCGACGATCGAAACAATCGTCAGGACCTTGAAAATATCGTTTTGCGCTATGCCGATGAGGCCGACGAGCGCATCCAGAACGAATTGTACCTTGTTGGCGAGTTGCTCTTCGTAATCGGAAAGCGAATGGATATCCTGGCGCAGTCTGGCAATCCGTTGCGTCAATGCTCCATCCGACCAATTGCATACATCTTCGTCGGCATAGGCTATAACACGCGCCAGTCCTTGCAGGCCGTCTCGCATTTCGGCGAACCGATCTCCCAACCGTCCTACCTGCCGCAACTGGATGCGCAAGATGCGATTGGCTCTGTTGGCATGGCGACCGCGGGTATCGTCGGCGTGAAACGTCTCCGTCGACAGGCCATTCAACTCGGCCGCCAGATGTTCGAGGGCATCGGCAACGCGATCCACGATTTCCTCGCACAGCATTATGAAAACCTCGATGCCCGACCTGGCAGCGCTGTGATCCTCGGCAATTTTCCGGGCGACCGTATCGAAGGTCTGCAGCGGCATAAATCGCACCGTGACCAATCGATCCGCCGACAGGACAAATCCAAGCGGAGGCGTCACGCGCGCGCCTTCCGGCCGCTGTGCGGTCGACGGCGTGCTCATGTACAACACGCCGTCTTCGTTCCTGAGCCGGCTCGATGACTCAATTTCGCTGAGAGCCCCCAGGGACGGCAGCTTGGCTCCGATAAGCGTTTCAACGCTTGCCACTTCCGTGGGTGAAGGATCGAGAAGATCTATCCAAATAATGCGACGGGCCTGTTCTCCGGTCTTGGGTGCGGAGTTGTCGCTCTGGTCGGCAAATTCTTTCAACATCGTCGATGGGGGCTCCTGGATTGATCCCGGCTATAATGTCGTACGTCATCGGAAAGCAAGATTTGCTGCATAAATGATCCTGGCACGATCAAATTTCCGAGAGATCGGCCATCGACTGCGAGCCGCCGTCGCCGGCATGTTCCACACTGTTGCGATCATCCGCAATGCCGGTTCGCGGTCTCAGCCGCAAGATTGAAGCCGCTTTTGTCGGCAATGCCGCCATCAAGCGGGATAACGGGGAGGAATTTGGATGTTTTCTCCATAAGGTGCCGGCATTTCGGCGGCGAAGCTGCGCCGATCATAAATGCGCGAGATCATCACGATTCCAGTCAAAACGGCTTTCGTTCAGTTGACGTTCACCAAGGCTTCCTAATTCTGACCGTGAGGGCCGGCCATGAATGAGCGGTTCCGTATCGACAATGGGTCTTGGAACATGAAGAGATACGAAATCATCGATGGTCTGCGCGGCTATTTCCTCGTCTTCATGCTGATCAATCATCTCGTTTTCGTCGGCGGCTATTGGATGCTGCTCGTCAACCACGACCAGCTTGCCTTCGTCGAGGATGCACAGGGCTTCGTCTTCCTGTCGGGCCTTCTGGTCGGCATGGTCTACAGCCGTAAGATGGCGAAGACCGGCTATGAACAGATGCGCCAAAAGATCTGGGACCGCGCCTTCGAGATCTACCGCTATGCCATGGGAATCGTCATGGCGGTGCTGGTGGCTCAGATGGTGCTTCCGGATGCCTACCGGATCTGGCACGACTGGCTGGGCTACACGACGTTCGACGATCCGTTGCGGCTGGCGGCGATCGGCACGCTGCTTTTCCAGCCGACGTTCATGGATATCCTGCCGCAATATGTGGTCTACATGATCTTCGCGCCGCCGATCATCCTGCTTTGCCTGAACGGCAAGTGGGCCTATGTGGCCGTCGTCTCGCTCCTCCTCTGGGTGGCCGCACAGCTTGGCCTGCAGCGGTTGGCGACAGTGTTCATCAACGACATAATCATGGGCAGCGACGAGCAGGGCGTTCGCGTCAGCTTCAACCTGTTCGGCTGGCAGATCGTTTTCTTCTCCGGCCTCGTCGTCGGCGTGCTGACTGCGAACAAGCAGATCGACTGGTCGGGGATATTCAGCCCGGAGAAGACGCTCATTCCGAAGATCTGCCTGATGGTGTGCCTGTTCTTCCTGCCGCTGAGGATCGCCTCGGCCCACGATCTGCTGCCGCAATATCTGCTCGATAAATTCGCCACGATGGAAATCCGCGCCGATTTCGGCCCGGTCTATCTCATCAACTTTCCCGCCGTCGCGATCGGTCTCGTCTGGCTACTGGCGGCCGGTCCGCGCCACCACAACGCCCATGTCCGCCGCCTTGCCGGCGGATTGACGTGGTTGTTCTCCCTCAGCTTCCTGCGGCTGCTGGGACGGCACTCGCTCCATGTCTATATCTGGCATGTGGCGATTGTTTACACGGTCTTCTACATAGACCAGCGCACGCCGGAATTCTCGCAGATTACCAAAACCCTGATCGCTCTGGCCTCGGTCATGCTGCTTTCGCTGCCGGCGCTCTGGCGCGAAAGAGACCGCTTCATCGGCGGACCGCCGGGCAGGCTGGTGAACGGCTAGCCTTCCATGCGAAAATGCGGCGAGATGCGGAACCTCGGCGAAATTTTCAAGTCGGCCGCCGCTGCATCAGCCAAAGAAAATACGGACCACCGATCAGCGCTGCCAGAAGGCCTGCGGGCATCTGGTCCGGAAACAAGACGAGCCTCCCCAGCCAGTCGGCGATTATCATCACCGCTCCCCCGATCAGGGCCGAGGCCGTCAATTGGGCCCCTGTTCGCACCTGCCCGAGCATGCGCGCGGCATGCGGGGCCATCACGCCGATGAAGCTCATGGGGCCGACGATCAGGGTCGAGGCTCCGGCGAGCAACGCAATCACGAGCAGCAGGCAGAAACGACTTTTCCCGAGATCGATCCCGAGCTGTCGTGCCGCTGCGGCGCCAAGCGGCAATATATCGAGCCAGCGCAGCATGAACGGTAATACCAGCATCGAAATCACGAGGATGCCTGCGGCGAGAACCGCGTCCATCGGCTGCGCCAGCCAGGTAGAGCCCGAGAGCCATCGGAACAATATGGCCATGCGCGGATCGCCGGTCCCCATCAGAACCGATACCAGACCGCTGAAAAGCGTGGTGAGCGCAATCCCCACGTAGATCATGCGATCGGGCGAAAAGCTCGATCGGCGCGACAGGAGCAGAAGGGTGGCCATCGTCAGAAACGCGCCAAGGAAGGCGCCGCCCGTCTGCGTCACACGGTCGAGACCGAAACCGCAAAGCAGCATGACGATGACCCCGAGCGCCGCCCCCGTACTGACGCCGAGGATTTCCGGGCTCGCCATCGCATTGCCCGTCACGCGCTGCATAACAGTGCCGGAAAGAGCGATCGAGGCGCCACCGCAAAATGCGGCGACCAGCCGGGGGGCGCGCCAGTAGGAGAGATCGACCAATTCCCGCCCGCCGCTCCAGTGCCATCCCTCAAGGCCGATACCAAGCGAAAGTGAAAGCCACGAGACGACCAGGATCAGGCAGACAATCGCAATGAAGAATATGCCGAACCTCTGCCTTCGTTCCAGCGAACGTGCGGATCGCGCCTCCGTCGTCCAGGCCGCCAGCCGCATTTTCGGCAGCAGCACAAGCAGGATCGGAGAGCCGATCAGCGCTACGGCCGCACCCGTCGGAATCTCTCGCGCCGTCGAAATCGACTGTACCAACTGATCGACCGCCCATAACAGCGCAGCACCTGTCATTGCGGACAGCAGCAATTGCCGTCCAACCGTCCGGGCATCGGAAAGACGCGCGAGCGCTGGAGCTATGAGGCCAACGAAGCTGATCGGTCCCACCACGCTGACGATTTCAGAGGCAATGACGATGGCAATGGCGAGGATAAGGACCCGCACGAACGGCAGCGGCAATCCCAGGCTCTTCACACCCTCGTCATTCAGCGAGAGTAGCACGAGTGGCCTTCGAAGGAGTGCCAGAAGGACGGCGGCGACGGCAAGCCAAGGCGTGATGGAGGCGACGCGAGACCAACCCTGGATGTTGAGAGAGCCCGCTCCCCAGATGAAGACGGTGCGCACACCGCCATGAAAGAGGATCATCGTGCTTGCCAGGGTCGAGGCATAGAGCCCGATGACAAGGCCGGCAAGAATGACGGAGAGCGGCTCCAGCCTTCGCCGCCATGCAAGGGCGATTACGAGAAGAGCAGCCCCGCCCCCTCCGGCGAGCGCTGCGGTTTCTGTCGAAAGGAGGGTGGTCGCCGGCAGCCAGAATGTCGTTGCGACCACGGCCACATAGGCTCCCCCGGTGATGCCGAGCGTGGCGGCGTCTGCAAGCGGATTGCGCAGAACATGCTGCAGAAGTGCGCCGACGACAGCCAGACCGGCTCCTGCCATCAGGCTCAATACGACGCGCGGAAAGAAGGTTTCGTGCGCGACCAGCTGGCCGATATCCGCTTCGCTTGGGCTGAACAGTGCGGACGACCATTCTTCCGGGGGCAGCAGATGCGAGAGGTTATAGAGACTTAGCACAGCGGCAGCGATCGCCAGCGGCAGGACGACAGACAAGGCTCGCATTGCCGGCCTTGGATTTTTGGATATCGCGACCCGGTTACTCATCGACACCCTCCTTCGCGATCGCAGTCGAGACCAGTGTCGCGAAACGAATGATCGATGGCAGGCCGCCCTGCTCGTAAACGGGGGCAATCTCGATGATCCTGTGCGTGGCGACAAAGGGCAGCGCCCGCCAGAAGCGCAGGCCTTCGGCACTCTTGGGAAGACCCCTTCCGCTCGCCGAGATCACGATGACGTGGCTGTCGGGAAAGTCGGCCAATCTTTCGATACCGACGATTATCCGGCCTCCAAACCCGGCAGACGCCTGCCAGGCATTGACCAATCCAAGACGCCGCAGCACGTCGTCATAGAGACTGCCGCGTGCGAAAATCGCAACGTGCCTGTCGTCGACGAAACTCGTCAGAAGGAAAAGGCGCCCGGCATATTTCGTCAGCCGTTCTTGCGCCTGCGAAAGCGATTCCAATGCCGTCGCGATCAGGGCCTGCCCCTTGTCGCGGCGCCCCAAATCGGCGGCGACTGTGGCCGTCGCTGACGCCGCGGCTTCAAGCGACGTGCCATTGCGGTCACGGAGCGAAAAGGACGAAACAGCGCAGATCCGCTCGAGCTGCGTTCTCGCGACTTCGAGTTCCGGAGGGATGAGAATACGATCGGCACGCAGCTCGTACAGCAGCTCATAATTCGGCGTGAACAACAGACCGACATCGACCACGTTTTCCGGCATGGGTGGCGTGACGACGTTGCGGGTATAGTAGGCGATCGCCGGCACACCCACCGGGGCGACGCCAAGGGCGATGACGGTCGCGGCCAGCCCCCAGTCAAGAACAACGATCCGCTCCGGGCTGGCCTCGGTCCGACCCGGCTCCTCGGCCGCCACGGCGCGGAATGCGGCACTGGTCGCGACGGCCGCGATGCCGGATAGGAATGCTCTTCTCGGTGTTCCGGGACGGGCCGAAGGCCCATCCCGTTCGAGTTGATCGGAGATCAACATGGACACCCCTACCAGCGATAGTCGAGCGTCGCATATACGGTGCGTCCTTGGCCCCAACGGCAATTGATATTGGAGCAATCCGACACGTAGACCTTGTCGAACAGATTGGACGCGTTAACGGACGCGGTCAGACCTTTGTATTTCTGGTCAAGGTTGCCGAAATCGTAGCGGACCGCCGCATCGAACAGAACATAGTCCGGTATTTTTGCGGTATTGGTGGTGTTGGCGAAGGATTCGCCGATATAGCGGGCCCCACCGCCGATACCGAGACCGGCAAGCGGCCCGGACTGGACGGTGTAATCCACCCATAGCTTGGCGACATTGCGCGGCACATTCGCCGGTTCGTTGCCAACCAGGCCGCTGTTGTCCTTTGTCACCTTCGGATCGAGGTAGGCATAGGATGCCTGCATGCTCCACGCATCGCTCAGGCTTGCAACGCCCGAGAGCTCGATTCCCCGAGAGCGAATCTCGCCGGTCTGGACCTGAAAGCCGGTGTGAAGAGGATCTGTCGTCGGCACGTTCTGCTGGGTCAGATCGAAGACAGACGCCGTGAACAGCGCGTTCAAACCCTCGGGCTTGAATTTGATGCCGCCTTCGAACTGCTGGCCTGTCGTCGGATCGAGGTAAGATCCGTCAAACGACAAGCCCGTGGAAGGTGTAAACGAGGTCGAATAACTGATGTAAGGCGCCAAACCATTGTCGAAGAGATAGGTCAAACCGACGCGACCGGTGAAAGCCTTGTCGCTCTGTTCGGTCTGGGCGGAGGTCAGTTTGTTGAGTGTATCGCTCCAGGCGTGGTCCTGCCGGCCCGTCAACGTCAGCAGGAACCGATCGAATTTGATTTGGTCCTGCGCGTAGACGCCAAACTGATTGAAGGCCTGCTGGCGATTGAGGTTTATCTTCGGCAAGCCTATCGCCAGGTCGTAGCTCGGATCGAGGACATCGATGTTCGGGCCAACGCCGTAGCGTGAGAAATCGTTCCGCTTGAGATACTGGTAGTCGATGCCGAGCAAGGCCTTATGCTCCAGCGGACCGGTATCGAAATCCGCCTCCATCTGCGTGTCGATGCCGACGCTGTTGGCCCGGCCTTGATACATGTAGGTATCGCGCTGCAGGATCGCCGTTCCTTTGACGAAGTCGTAGGCCTGCAGGGCGTTGTAGACGGAATCGACATGTGAAAAGCGGAAGTTCTGCCTCAGGGTGAAGACGTCGTCGAAACGATGCTCGAATTCGTACCCGATCGATTCACGCTGACGCTTGAACTCTTCAAACGACGGCTGGCCGGTATTGAAGTCGCGCCGAAGCTTGCCGCCCGGCAGGGCCGGATTGGAATACAACGTGCCCGAATATGGCAGCGAGCTCCAAAAGCCACCTTTCGGATCGTTGAGGTAGCTGCCAAGTATCGTCAAAGACGTATCTTCGTCGGGCTTGAATGTCAGAGCCGGCGCGATGGCAAGGCGCTGCTCCTTCATATCGTCGACCTGAGCCCCCGTCGTCCGGCCAAGACCAGTCAGACGGTACAGAAGCGTGCCGTCGCTTGTCACCGGGCCGCCGAAGTCGAACGCAGCCTGCGCGCGATCGAAGGAGCCCGTCTGGAGTTGAACATGGCCAAAGGGCGTGTCCGTCGGCCGCTTGCTCACGAGATTGACCAGCCCTCCCGGCGAGACCTGGCCATAAAGGCCGGACGACGGGCCTTCCAGAACATCGATCCGATCAAGAAAGAATGGGTCGATCTTGTTCTCGATCCAGGCTCCTTGGGTCTGCAGTTTGAGACCATCCTGATATTGGTCGAGCGTAAACCCCCGCGCCTTGAAATATTCGTCACGGGTGTCGGTGTTGTCACCGAAATAGATGCCCGGCATATAGCGGGCCGCCTGCGTCAGGTTCGTGGCCTGCTGCGCGTCGATCTGGGCGCGGGTCGTCACACTGACGGTTTGAGGCGTTTCGATAAGGGGGGTGCTGGTCTTTGATCCGGCGCGCGTGTTCTCGGCAACGAAGCCGTCGCCCGGTCCGGTGGGAGATTGCTCTCCCTGCACAACGATCGGGGAGAGTTCCGTCGCTCCGTCAGCCGATGCCCTATCGATCGACGAAGACGCCGGCGCAATCGCAACCGTAGTGGAATTCGTGAAAGAATATCGAAGGCCCGATCCGTTCAATATCTGCGCGAGAGCCTGCTGCGCGCTGGCGCTGCCCGAAAAACCCTTCGTGGTTTTCCCCGCTGCAATCGAAGCCAGATAGGAAACCTGCAGGCCGGCCTGGCGTCCAAATGCAGCGAGCGCCTGGCTCATAGGGCCGGCCGGAACCGCAAATTTGATCTGCGCCGAGGCCTGGGCAAGGGACTTTTCATTCGCTGTGAACAGGCTGGCGCCAATCACGGTGGTCATCATCAAGGCCGTCACGGATGCCCTGACGGCCTTGTTCATGAATGCTGTCTTTCGATACGCGGTCCCCATGCCCTGCTGCTCCAATTCGATTGTGCCGAAGGGCTTGCATCGCGTCGCAAGGCAAACCCCAAAGCTATTACAAACGGAGCGCTGAAATTTTCCTCTTTTTCTCAAGTTTTTTAAAGCGGCGAAATGACCGTCAGGAACGAGGCCATTCTGTGCACCCGGCCGCCGGCCGGATGCACGACCGCCTCAAGGGCCCGCTGGGGATCGGAAAGATCGAATATGCCGCTAACGCGCATCGAACCGATATAAGGGTCGGCAAGGACAACCTTGCCCGGGATCCAGCGCCCGATCCGTGCGACCAGCGCCGAGACCGTCTCCCGTTCGGCGATGACAAGCCGCTCGCGCCAGGCGCCCACCTGCCCCGGCTCATGCTTGCCGCGGTCGACATCTCCGGACGAGGCGTCGAATGAGACCCAGTCATTCTCGCCGAGCTTTTCGCCCCCGGCCAATATCGAAGTCGAGGCGCGCACCTCGACCAGGCCATGATCGACGCCGACCATGACAATGTCGGCATCGCTGGATACATCGAAGGCGGTGCCAAGAGCCGTCGCGACCACCCCGCCAGCCATCACTCTGAAAGGTTTTTCCGGATCCTTCGTGACGTCGAAGAAAGACATTCCGTCCAGGAGGTCGATCTGCCGGGCATCCTCCCCGTATTGAAGTGCGATGGCACTGTCAGGTCCTAGCGTGGCGACGCTTCCGTCCGGCAGTGAAACAGAACGGATTTCGCCTGTTCCGGTTATGTAGTCCGCACGAAAATCGCGCATCACTCGCGGATAGAGCAAGGAGCCGGAAGCGGCCGCGCCGATACCGAGCGTACCGGCGATCATCAGATTGCGCCGGGTAAGGCCCAACTTCTCTCGCCGTTCGCTCTTGCGCTGCTCCGTCAGGATCTTGCCCGATGCGCCATGAATCTTGGTGATGTGCTGCCAGACGCGCTCATGCTCCCGGCTGCGAGAACACCATTGCCGTACCATCTCGACAGTGATCGGATTCTCGGGATCGTTCTGAAGGCGGATAACGAGATCGATCGCCTCATCGACAAGCCGGTCGTGCTCTGCCCCATCGGCGCCCATCAATATCCTTCCGACCCTCTCGTCATCATTCGCATCTGCCTGTCCCTAACCTATTCTACAATCGAGGCGCACGATTTTTCTCAAGCAAGCGCAAGAATTCAGATATCGCCGACATGCTGCAGAAGATGGCGATAGGCATCGCGGATCAGCGCCCATGTTCGCGTTGTCGACAGATCGAGTTGCTCTGCGACCTGAACGATGGTGAGGCCCGATAACCGGTGCAGTTCAAATGCCTTGCGCGTTCGATCTGGAAGCGTGGCCAGCGCGGCAGCCGTCTGAGCCAGGCATTGGCGTGAATAGACGACGGCTTCAGGGTCTGGAAACGGGTCGGCGACCTGTGCGGCAATTTCCTCGCTGAGCTCCACCATGGGGATCAGTCGATTTCGACGCGAGTGGTTCGTCGCAAGATTATGGCTCACTCTGTATAGATACGCCCTTGGATTGTGATCGGGCCCGGCCTCCCCGGGAGGCGCCGCCAGCACGCGCAAAAACGCATCCTGCGTGAGATCCGCGGCGTCTTCTGGCGCCACCCCCCGGCGCCGCAGCGAACGGATAATGTCCTTTGCGTGCTGACGAAAGAGGTTATGCAGATCCCAAACCAACGCGCACTAACTCTCTGATTCCGAAGTTCGACGGGACTTGCATCCGTCCGCTGGCGCAGCAATGCGGGCGCAATGCCGATAAAGCCGGTAAACTACTTTCCATTCATGCTACAACCACGACATGCTGGCGTGAACCGTTCGCTTGCCTTGGTCGCTGACGATAAAACATGATGAATTTACTCATCATTCCTGGCAATGACAATTGCTGCCGCGCCGATCCAATCGCGGGTTAACGAGCAAAACAGGAATATCGAATTGAAAGTGGTATTTCTGCAACGATCCCGGCGCGGCATCCCCAAAGAGGGGCTTCGCTTACACCCGGCAGTGGCGAGCCAAAGGGTTTGACGTTCGTGGCGGGTGATGCCGAGGCTCATCGGCATCACCCAATCCACAGTGGTCGGAGCTGGGCGACTTTTTCACTCGCGCCTTGCGGCACGCCGCACTGCTACTAACAGATACTCTCGAGCAGGCTGCCCAAGCTCAATGACATGCGGGCAGGCCGGGAGCGCCGCATTTTTTCCTTTCCGGAGGCTTCCGCGCGGCTGGCGGTGCCTTTGCGTGCGGCTGCACGATCTTCGGCTGAGGCCTGGCCGGCGCCTTTGCCTGAACGGCGACATGCGGCATCGGCCTTGGCTGCGCCGCAGCCGGATTGGCTTGCCGGGGCGGCTGTGCGGCGACACGAGGCTGATTGTTGACCCTCGGCCGGCTGTTATTGCTTACCTTCGGCGTCACCGGCGTCTTGGCGGCAATAGCCGGTGTCGCGGGCTTCATCGCCTGCGCGCGAGCGGCGGCCTTCGGCGCAGTCGCGGCGACATTCGGCTTTGCTTGTGCCTGAGCAGGCGGCGTCTTCGAACCGGGAAGCGCGTGCGCATTGGCGTTGGCACCCTGCTGGGCAGGCACAGTCTGCCTTGCCTGGGCCGCACCCGGATTGTTCGGAAGCTTTCCGCCCGCCGGCAACGGCTGACCGTTGGCACCTGGAAGCGCATGCGCATTGGCATTGCCGCCTTGTTGCGCGGGTTGCGCCGCAACTGCGGGACTATGTACCGCGCCAGGTACGGCCTGAGGCGATTGAGCCTGCCTCCCCTGCGCCGCTCCGGGATTGGTCGGCAACTTGCCGCCCGCCGGCTGGGGCTGGCCGTTGGCGCCGGGCAGCGCATGCGCGGCGGCACTTCCCGTTTGCGGTTGTCCCGAGGGCGCAGCCACGGAAGCTCCAGTTGTCGTCTTGCTCGCTGCCGCAGGATTTTGCTTCTGCAGGACTGCGGCCTTCTTCTGAATCGAAGGCGGCAAGGCAACGTGCAGCGCCGCGGCGCCAGCGCCGGCAACGACAGCCGCGCCCGCCATCTTCTGTCCGCTCGTCAAGCCGGAGGCGGCACCGGCAGCGTTGTTCACCGACGTATTATTGATGACGGTGTTGTTCACCACCGTGTTGTGGATATTGTTGAAGATGATGTTGTTTTCGGGCGGCGCAACGTCGCGCGGCGGCTCGACCCATCGGGCAACAGGCACGTAGACCGGCGCCGGCAGCACGTAGAGATCGACCGACGGCTGCGGCGGCGCGAGCGTTACGAAATCCGCTGGCGGCGGCGCCAGGAAAACAACCGGCGGCGGCGGCGCATAGCCGAAATCGGCATCGTCGAAATAAAGGACGGGGCGGTCGACGTACACGACTTCTGGCGGCGGCGGCGGCGGCACGTCGTACTCGATCACGGTGAAGGACGGCGGTGGCTCGAGCGCCGCCTCAAAATGCTCCAGGCGCCGGCGCGCATCCCAGACGTGGGGACCACGCGGATAACGCCTCAGATACGACCAATAGGCCTCCGGCGTATCGGCACGCCAGGTCTCGCGCCATGTGATCGCCTCGCGGCGGGCGGCGATGATGGCGCGCACGCGCCGCGCCATGGAATCGTTCGGATAGGCGGCGAGGAAATCCTCGTAGCCCTGTAGCGTATCGCGATCGAGCGCGGCGAAATAGGCATCCCGCTCGTCGAAATCGCGGATCGCCTTTGTCCGGAGGGCCGCATTGTCATAGCTGGCCACCTGGGCGGCCGGCGCATCCGGGCCGCGATCGAAGAAAGTGAAGGCGTTCTTGAATTTCGAGGCATCCCAGGAGATTTCGGCACCCTTGGTCAGTTCGCCGACTCGCAGGCGCGTCCGATCGAAGACCTCGCCGAGCGGCAGACCGCCGACGCGGATCATTTCCGCCAATGCATGTGCATAGGAACCGTAGGGGCCGCCCTCTTGCGGCGCGACGGTGCCCGGCGCGGCGTTGAAGGCGATCAGCTGATTGGCGTCGGGATCGACGAGCGCCAAGCCACCGGCCAGCGGCTGGCTCGACCGCACGAAGGGATTGACCCTTGCCGCGTCGAGCACGACGATGCTGCCGCGATTGTTGATGGCGGCAAGCGATTTGGTGAAATCGGTCATCCGCAGGGCCTCGACCGGCACATCGGTCGCATTGGCGATTTGCGCATCGATGGGAACAAAGTAGTTATCGCCCTGATATTGCACCCCGTAGCCCGCCAGATAGACGAAGACGACCGTGTTCGGCCCCGATGCGTTCGCCTTCGTCAGAAAGTCGCGCATCGCATCGCGCAAGCCGTTCTGGTCGAGATCGCGCGCACCGATCACATCGAATCCGGCGGCCTGCAACGTCTGCGCGATCAAGCCGGCATCGTTGGCCGGCGTGGGCAAGGCACCCGCCTTGTAGGCGGCATTGCCGACGACGAATGCTATTCGCTTTTCGGGGGAGTTCTGCGCCTGGGCCGGATTCGCGGCAGCGATGCCGGCCAGAGCAAACATCACGGCAAAGAATGCCCAGACAGTCTTTTTGAATGACAATCCCATCATCGACAGCAGTTTTGACATACCGGTTTCTTTCGCAGAGGATCTCTCGGCGTCCCTCGATGTTCTCGAGCCAATCAGCGGCACAAGATTCGCGCTATAGACACGCCAGTCGAAAAATTCGCGCTTCGATTTAGCAATCGTTCATGAACTCTGGCTTAGGCAAGCCTGAAGGGAAGCTGAAGGGACTGTATTGAGAGCGAGCGACAAGGAGCGCGCGTTCATCCTGACTACCGGGATGTCCGGCCGTCTCGAAAGGTGGTCCATTGAGATGGCGGTGCTGATCCCGGACCTTCGCAATCGCCTGGAAGGCGGTGGCCGAAGCTCAGGAAAGGATAGAAAGCTATCGAATACGAGATCCCGATTTCTCGGGACAACCCGTCAGGCCTGAGCCGCGGCCTTGAGGCGGGTTTTGCCGAGGTGACTGGAACTGGTTTCGATGCTTCGAATACCCAAAACAGAAGCGCAACTGCTCCGGTCAGATATAAAAGGACCACAGAACCGTTCATCAGGAGTTCTCGCAGGGGATCAACTCTTGGGCTACGGCAACCAGACTGTCCCAACGCGCCCGTCCGCACCATCCCCCTCCGGGATGATGGTCAGCACCTGGGCCTGTTCTCTATCATCGCACGCGGATGCTCCGAGCCGAGGCAAGTCTTCGCGCGGAAAAAGGCAGGCAATTTCCGGACTTCAGGAGCGACGAGTTTAATACGGCATTTGTCGGCAAGATTCTGGAGGACGGTATCGGCTTGGCGTGAGCGAGGAAATACCCGGCGACGCCGTCCGCGATTTGGCCAGACAGGACGACGGAATGATAGCGGCAGAATTCGGCTTGCAGATGCGGGACGGATCAAACGGAGCCGGCCTCCCGCTTGCGTTCCGCATAAGCAGCCGATGCACTTCGAGCATAGAGCTTAAGCTTGACGACGAAGAAAGCGTTGCCTTGACGCAGGTGAACATCATGTCAGGAGGCGAGTGCGAACAGCTCCATCGGCTTGGTTACGCCACGCAAGACATGGCGTCCGATGGAGGCAGTCTCGATCGTCGAGTCCCGGCCCAGCGCGGTCACAAATTTCGAAGACATGAGCATGTTGGCGGAATGCTCATGGCACAGGCCGGCAATCCGGGCAGCCTCGTTCACGGTCCTTCCGACGACTGTGAAGTCGAGACGATCGCGGCTTCCTATATTGCCGTAGAACACTTCGCCCAGATGAAGTCCGAGATAAACGTCCGTCACCGGCCTGCCTTCGATTTGACGCCGCGCGTTCAAAACGGGAATCTTGCTGCGAAGGCGATAATATGCCTTCAGGGCTGACCTGCAGGCATCGCCTACGGTCCCTGCCCTGAATATCGCAAGGGTGCCGTCGCCTATCAGCTTGAGCACATTCCCGTCTGCTTCATGGACGGAAGAAATAACCGCGTCGCTGTAATCATTAAGAAGCGGGATGATCTCATCGGGATCGCTGATATCCGATAAGCGCGTGAAACCTTCCAGATCGGAATACCAGACAACTGCATCGATGCGGGACGCGTGGCCACGAACGATTTCTCCGTTCAGAACCTCGCGCGCCGCATCCTCTCCCAAATAAACGGATGCGACCGTCCGGGTAATGCCGGTCAAAGCGGCAGCCCTGCTCGCAAGTGCCAACTGCGGAACAAGAATGCGTAAATCCGCCAGCTCCGCCTCGGAAAAGCCATTTGGCGCGACGGTGGTGAAATATGAATAGAAACAGTTCATATCGCCGACGACAACGTCTTTGCCGAATCTGCATGCGAAGGCGATGAAATCCGTATGACCTGACGCGGCCAAAGCTTCGAGTCCGCTGAAATCCAGCCGGTCCCCGAAGCCGATCCGTCTTCGAACCTCCGTGTCGCCGGTTTGAGCCAGGTGGAATAAAGCGGAGCGCCTCCAGCTGTCTGCAGACAGCAGCTGGTCCGCTTCGTATTCCGATATCGACTCGACCGGCTCCTTCCAGTCCCAGCGAAATGCCCGCTCCTCGTAGATCGGATGCAACGTTCCCATGAAGGCCACCGCTCGGCCCAGCAAGATTCCATTTTGCCGGCAGGATTCGCAAAATACAGCCAGAAGATCGAGTTCATTGCCGCCGGCCAGCGCCCGCCGTGCCAGCAGAGAGCCGACATTCACGATAATGGCATCGGTCATGGCTGGCGTCCCTTGCCAGCGGCGTCGCTATGATGCGGATCAGGCATCGGTCACCTCATATGCTTGACGGCCCGATTGGCCGAGAATCTTTCCATTGTACCGGCCGTCTCGCTTTCCCGCGGGCGGAGGGGGATTGCATTCCGGCTTGGACATGATATGTATAGCTACACATATATTGTGTGGCTATATAAATGACAACAGCGAAAGAAAAATCCGAGGCCTCGTTTACGGCCGCGCTTTCGGTTGCGGCACGGAAAATGAGAAACGTATTCGATGCGCGCGTTAAGACGCATGGGCTGACGCTCGCTCGCGCCAGGGCGTTGCAATATCTGGCGCGGGAGGAAAATGTCAGCCAGCGAGACCTCGCTGACCATCTCGAGATCGAGCATCCTTCGGTCGTCAGGCTTCTGGACGGGCTCGAAAAGCAGGGGCTGATCGTTCGCGAAGCGATGGACGGCGACCGACGGGCCAAACGGATAGAACTGACGGCGGCGTCCAGGGACCTTATAAAGGAACTCGACGGCATCACCAAAGCCATGCGTCATCAGCTTCTCGAAGGCATCGATCCGACAGCGCTGGAGACGGCCCTCAGGGTTCTTCAACACGTCGCTCAACAGGCCGACCGCCTCATCGGCGAGTCTGACCGCTAGCATCACCACAAACCAGAAACGAAGCGCTCACGCTCCTCGATGGATCGAGGGGGATGAAACCCTCGTTTTGGAACGAACCGATGGTCACGTCAAAAGCTGCGTTTTTCCAAAGTTGGGCTGCGCCCATTCAGTATCTCCGGAGCCCGGCGATCGGTTCAGCGCCTTGGCGCCGTGCGCTCGTATACGGTCTTCGCTTCTGGATTTCCGTCTGCGCAGCCTTGTTCATCGCCTTCTGGCTGCAACTTGACGAGCCGTATTGGGCCGGCACCTCCGCGGCCGTAGCCTGCCTGCCGCAGGTCGGGCCGTCGTTGCGCAAAGGCTGGCTGCGATTGATGGGAACGGGCATCGGAGCGATCGTGGGCGTGGTGCTGGCCGCATGCTTCGCGCAAGACCGCCCAGCCTTTTTCGTTGCGCTGGCCGCATGGGGAGCGGTGAGCGCCTTCAGCACGACGCTGCTGCGCAATTATTCCTCCTATGCCGCGGCGCTCATGGGCTATACCGCGGCCATCGTCGCCGGCGGATCGCTCGGCGCAAGCGGAGGCGTGCATTCCGATGCCGTCTTCCAACTGGCGGTGTGGCGTTTCACCGAGATTTGCGTTGGTATCGTCTGTGCCGGCGTCATTCGGATTCTGACGGATCGTGGCGATGCGGAACAACGGCTGGCGAGGGCCATAGAGGATCTGGTTGCCGATATGCTGCAGCGATTCCTCGCGGCGCTGGCGACCGATCTTCAAAGCGGCACAAACACGCAATCCCTGCGGCGTGAATTCATCAAACGCACGATCGCACTTGAGCCGATCGTGGAACAGGCCATGGGCGAATCCTCGCGGATACGTTTCAGCTCGCCGCTTCTCCAGCGAATGACCGATGGTCTCTTCGTCGCGCTCGCCAGTTGGCGGGCGGTGGAAATCCATGTTCAGCGCATGCCGGAAGAAGAGCGCCGCAGGGCCTTCCAGGCTGTCCTGCCGATGCTTTCCGTGGCCGAAGCCGTGCTTTCGCAAGGAGCGGAGCCGGCCAGCTGGCGGAAAAATCCACGCCGGATCAGGGATGCCCTACGCGTGAGCGCCGACAAGCTTGCCGCTTTCGAAGCCGAAACGCCGAGCCTTCGGCTTATCGCTGACAAGACGGCCGAGGGTCTGTTCGGGCTGGCGCATGCATTCGACGGGCTTCTTGTGGTCATCAATCCGGAAAGCGTTTTAGGGCTGCGGGGACGCAGTCATCTGCGCGTCCCTGATTTTCTTCCGGCCATGGTCAATGGCATCCGCTCGTTTCTCACGGTCGGAGCCACGGCTCTTCTCTGGATAATCACGGGCTGGCCCAACGGCGATGCCGCCATGACATTTGCGCTGGTCATCACCGTCGCCCAGGTTCCGAGAGGTGACGGCGCCTATGCGGGCGGCCTTGCTTTTTCCGCGGCGACCATCTGGTCGTCGGTTCTGGCGATGATTGCCACCTTCATCATACTTCCCCTTATCCCGATGAACTTCCCCGCCTTGGCACTTGCCCTGGGATGCGTCCTGGTTCCGACAGCCGCTTCGTCCATGATCCTGCGCAAGCCAGCCTGGCTCGGAGGTATGATGGCGACCTCCGCGGTCCTTTTCATGCCGTTTCTGGAAGTGACGAACCCCATGACCTATGACGCGGCCGATCTTCTGAACAAGATTCCCGCCAACGTCGCCGGTTGCCTTCTCGGCGCCATGGCATTCCGGCTGATCCCGCCGCTCACCCCGGCTTACCGCACCCGAAGGCTGCTTTCACTGACATTGAAAGATATATCCCGGTTTGCGCGGGGCGCCCCGCATGAGGACTGGAGCGGACATATTCTCGGCCGCCTGATCGCGATGTCCGCCCACGCCAGCCCGCTGCAGCGCGCCAGCCTCGTCGTCGCCTTTTCAACCGGCAGCGAGATCGAGCAACTGCGAAGGCTCGCCGAACATCTTGGCTTTGCCCGAGGTCTCCAGAATGCTTTGGACGCGATCGCTCGGCTGCAACCCGAAGAGGCTCGTCAGCGGCTTGCAGATATCGATGCCTGGGTGGCTGAACAAGCACCGACACAGACCTCGCTACGCGTCCGCGCCGGGATAGCGGTCCTTTCGGAAGCGCTCGCGCAGCACTCGGCCTATTTCGCCGGGAGGATCCCTGCATGACATTCTCCGAAATCAATCTCTTCGGAATCTACATCGCTCCCATGGCCGCCATGCTGGTCATGGCGTGGATCGTCACCTTCGGGCTGCGGCTGGTCGCCGACCGCTTCCATCTTCTGCGCAATATCTGGCATCCCCCGCTCCTCGTCGCAGCGGTCTACATCATCGTCCTTTCCATCATCGTCTTGCTTGCATAGTGATCGTCATGTCCTCAAAATCGGAAAACCTGTCTCCTTCCCCTCAAAAGACCGGGGAAGCCCCGTGGTCGCCGGACCGCATCGCCACGGCCGAAAAGAAGCGGAACGGCGCTCGAAGGGTTGGGCGCTTCGTTACCGTCATCACAGTCATCGCCGCCCTGCTGCTGGGATATTTTATGTGGAATCGCTACATGGGAAGCCCATGGACGCGCGATGGAACGGTGCGCGCCTATATCGCGACGGTAGCGCCTGAAGTTTCCGGAAACATCGCCAAAGTGGGCGTCGCGGACAATCAGTTCGTCCACAAGGGCGATCTTCTGCTGACGATCGATCCGACGAACTACGACATAGCGGTTCGGCAAGCCGACGCCGCGCTCGCACAGGCAAAAGCCAACGTTGACAATGCGGGAGCCCAGATTGAAATCGAGGAAGCTCAGGTCGCTGTCAACCAGGCCCAGTTGGAACAGGCGCGCGCGGCATTGGATTTTGCGCGATCGCAGGCTTCCCGTTATGAATCGATGCGCCAGACGCAGACAGGCAGCGCTCAGTCCGCAGAACAGTATCAGTCGCAGCTGCGCCAGCAGGAGGCAACTGTGGAAGGCGCGCAGGCGAGCCTGTCCCAGACGCAAAAGCGGGTGGATTCATTGAAGGTTCAGAAGCTGACGGCGGAGGCGGCGGTCATGGCTGCGTCCGCGCAACTCGATCAGGCGAAGACCAACCTCTCCCGGACATCGCTCCGCTCGCCGGTCAACGGATGGGTGACGAACCTGCGTGCGCAGGCCGGCAATTATGCACCTGAGGCAAAGACGGCGATCTCCGTCGTGGATGCGGACTCGTTCTGGATCGATGCATATTTCGAGGAAACGACCATAGCCAGCATCGTGCCGGGAGCGTCTGCCCGCATAAAGCTGATGGGATACCCCAAGGTCGTCAAAGGGCACGTCGCAAATCGCGCCCGCGCTATCGATGTTGCCAATGCACAAGCGAACGCTGAAGGCGTGGCCACTGTAAATCCCGTCTTCACATGGGTCCGGCTGGCCCAGCGCATTCCCGTCCACATTCAGATCGACGACATACCGGACGATCTGTTCCTGGCGGCGGGAATGACGGCAAGCGTCGAGATTGAGCGCGGTGCGCGTTAAAACAACTCCAGGAAAAGTGCAGAAAGGTTTTCCATCCGCAATCGCGTGGAAACAAAAGGATAGAGCCGTTTCGCCATTCGAAGAAAAGCGGAACGGCTCCGGTCAACGCCCGTTTGGACGACCAACAACGATGTGAGCGTGCATCCGCTGCGATCGCGGTAATGACAAGCCAGGGCGGCTTGCCCGTTCACGGGCTTCGCGCGGATCGGGTCCACCGTTGTCCGCGCGAAGTCCGACGTCGTTTCAGAGATTCTCGCCGTAGAACGTCTTGAGCTTCTCCATGGCCCGATCGACGCAATCCGGCTTGTCGTAGAGGTCGTAGTGCGTGGCGCCCGCAACGACGAGGATGTTCTTCACCTTGGAAGCCGCCTTGTTGAACAGCTCGAAGCCGTCGCGGTAGGAGCCGAAGGCGCCTGCCTTGCCGCCGCCCACGATGATCTGCAGCGGCTGGGTGAGCAGCTTGTCCGCCAGGTGATAGGCATCCCAGGTGAAGGCAGCCCCGGTGCTGACGACGTTCAGCTTATTGGGTGAGCCGGGCTTCTGGCCGCGCGGTGTGGTGTAATAGTCTACCGCTTCCACCACATCGACGTCCGTGATGCCGTAGGATTCGAGCTGCCCCTTGGATTGCGGGATATAGGTGGTGACGGCCGGCTCCGCACCGCGGGCTTCCGCCGTGCGTTGCGCGCTGATGCCTTCCAGCGCCTTGATAGCGACGTCTGGTGTCAGGTCGCCCTCACGGCAAAGCCGGCCGTAGTTTGCCCCGACGATAGTGGCGACCGCCTTGAAGCGGCGCTCGGTCATCGCCGCGTTCACCGCATAGCCGCCACCCCCGCAGATGCCGAGCACGCCGATGCGGTTTTCGTCCACATAGAGCAGTGTCACGAGATAGTCTGCCGCACAGCGGAAGTCTTCGACGCGGGTCGCCGGATCTTCCAGATATCTGCCCGGCCCGCCGCTTTCGCCCTGGGTGGAGGCGTCGAAGGCAAGGCAGACATAACCCAGTTCGGCAAGTTTCTCCGCGTAGATCGAGGCCGTCTGCTCCTTGCAGGAGCTGATCGGATGCGCGACCACGATGGCCGGATATGTCTTCTTTTCGTCGAAGCCGGCGGGCATATGCAGATTGGCTGCCACATCCCAGGTCTTGTTCCTGAAGGTTACGGATTTCATGTTCGGTCTCCTTTCCATTTGATGGACCTGAAGATAGCGCTCGCTCCGGTTTTCGATTAGACAGTTCAATCGGGATGCCATCATTAGCAGGACTTATGAATGTCGAATGAGAACCTCCGTGATGTGAACGCCTTCGTTGCCGTTGCGGAGGAAGGCAGCTTCACGCGTGCAGCCGCGCGGCTCGGTGTCTCCCAGTCCGCGCTAAGCCAGACCGTGCGCAATCTTGAAGAACGTGTGGGAATCCGCCTTCTCAATCGCACCACCCGAAACGTGTCGCCGACGGAGGCGGGCGAGCGGCTTCTCGCGCAGATCGAGCCGGCGCTGGAGCAGATCGAGCAAGGCTTCGCCCAGCTCAGCTCTTTGCGCGAGCGACCGTCCGGCACGATCCGCCTGTCGGCCGATGAATATGCAATTCTGAGCCTGCTATGGCCGGCGCTGGAACGGTTCCTCGTGATCTACCCCGAGATCGACGTCGAGCTTGTGACGGACTACGGCCGGACTGATATCGTTCGCGACCGCTTCGACGCCGGCGTTCGTCGCGGAAAGCTGGTCTCGAAGGACATGATCGCGCTGCGCATCGGGCCGGATATGCCGATGGTGGTCGTCGGCGCGCCATCATGCTTTTCGGAGCGGAAAAAACCGAAGCGGCCGCAGGACCTCTCCGGCCACGGCTGCATCAACCTGCGTCTGCCGACCCATGGCGAATTCTTCGCCTGGACCTTCCACAAGGGCGGTAAGGACCTTCGCGTCACAACGGAGGGCAGGCTCGTCTTCACCAGCATCGTCCAGGTCCGCGAAGCCTGTCTTGCCGGCTTCGGCCTCGCCTATCTACCCCTCGATTTCGTGACCGGGCACATCGCCTCCGGCGCGCTTGTCGAGGTGCTTGCCGACTGGCGAAAGACCTTCGAGGGCTATCACCTCTACTATCCAAGCCGCAGGCAGCATCCGCCGGCCCTTGCTGCGCTCATCAAAACGCTCCGGCTTCACGATTAGCTTGAAATCGCGACAGGCAGGAGCAGACGCGACAACAGGGGGCGGAGGTGGGCCTTTCGATTTGCAGCGCACGCGATAGGATCCCGTCGCAAACGTCGGGCTGCCTTGCTCGCCGGTTCAACAGCCACAAGTCATGACCTCCGCCGTGGGTGCAGGTTTGCCGATCATATAATTATCCCGGCGGGAAGAGAGCGGCTCTATCCCGCCGGAGCATCGTCGGTGCTTGAATTCTATGCCTCAAGAAACAGCTTCTGGTCGAAATACTTCTCCGGCGGCTGCGGGTCCTTGATCGTGCCGAAATCGACGAAGAGCTGGTTGAACTGCGTCAACCAGCGGTTGACGCTGCCGTCCTTGGTGAATTTGTCGAGATCGGCGGATGACAGGAGCTTGCGGCTCTTGGCAACGTTGGTCGTCGCGTCGGCGGGTGCCTTGAGGTAGGCGATCGTCAATTCGACGGAGCGGTCGAAATTCCGGATGCGGTAGTCCATCGCCTTCTTCATCACCTTCAGGAAGGATTTGACCAGCGCCGGGTTCTGCTCGACGATCTCGTTTCGCGCCACGAAGGTATTGATGAATGAGGTATCCGGATAGAAGTCCTTGTTGGAGGCGAGTTCCTTCATGCCAGGCACGCGCGGCTTGATGGCATCGACCAGCGGGTACCAGATTCCGGCGCCCTCGATCTGCTTCGAGGAGAAGGCCGCGACGATCGTGCTCGGGTCCATCGGCACGACCTGCAGGTCGGTGATCTTCATATTTGCCTTGGCGAGCGCCATGCGCAGGATCATATCACCGGAGGTGCCCTGCGGCACGCCGACCTTCTTGCCCTTGAGGTCGGCGATCGAGCCGATGTCGGCCTGGGCGATCACCCGGTCGCTGAAGCCAATGTCGTTGACGCCGAGCACCTTGCAGCGACCGCTCGCCGGCAGCCACAGCGCGCCGGGCCCGATCGTGCCGAAATTAAGACTGCCGGCGCCCATGGCCTGGATCTGGATCGGACCGTTGGTGAAGACCTTGATGTCGGGCTTCAAGCCCTCGGCCTCCCAGAGTTTCTGATCCTCGGCGATCGCAAAGACGCTGGCATTCGGATAATCGGCGATATAGCCGATGGTCAGCGCGTCGGATGCCGCCTGCGCGCTGCGGCTGAGCGGCAGGGAGCCGGCGGCGGCAATGGCAGCCGCGGCAGTCATGAAATTGCGTCTCGTCAGCATGGCATTTCCTCCTGAAATAACTTGGTTTTACTGGGGTGCGGGATGATAAACGGCGCGCCAGACGCGGTTTCGCAGCTCCGCGAATTCCGGTGACAGGCGAATCTCCTCCGTCCGCGGATAAGGCAGCGCCACCTCGATGATTTCGCGCAGCCGCCCTGGCCGCGCCGCCATGACCACCACGCGGCTTGCCAGGAACACCGCCTCGTCGACGTCGTGAGTGATGAACATGACAGTGCGGCGCTCCTTGCTCCACATGGAGAGAAGCTGGTTCTGCAGCTGCACGCGCGTAAGCGCGTCCAGCGCGCCGAAAGGCTCGTCCATCAGCAGGATTTTCGGATTGACCGCATAGGCGCGGGCGATCGCGCAGCGCTGCTTCATGCCGCCCGACAACGTCTTCGGCAAAGCATCGGCGAAATCCTTCAGTCCGACGAGGTCGATGAAATGATCGGCGATCTTCCGCCGCTCGATCTTCGAACGGCCCGAGATCGTCAGGCCGAACTCGACATTATCGCGCACTGTCAGCCAGGGAAACAATGCATATTGCTGGAAGATCACGCCGCGCTCCGGCCCCGGCCCCTTGACCGGCGCATTGTCGACCAGGACCTGGCCACCCGATGGCGGCGTCAGCCCGGCAGCGATGTTCATCGCCGTCGACTTGCCGCAGCCGGAGGGGCCGACGACGGTGATGAACTCGCCGTCCTCGATATCCAGATCGAGGTTGTTCAGCGCGGTAAATGCCGTGCCGCCTGTGGTATCGAAGCGCTTGGAAACGCCCTGGAAGGAAATCTTGGGGGTCATAGCTTCTCCTGCCAGGCCGTCAGCACGCGGTCGGCGGCCATCACGATGCGGTCCATGACGAGACCGAGGATGCCGATGGCGATCAGGCTGACGAAGATCGTCGGAAGATCGTAGTAGAGCTGGGCCTGCTGCATGCGGTAGCCGAGCCCGGATTGCGCGGCAATGAGCTCGGCGGCAACGACCGTCGCCCAGGACGAACCGAGGCCGATACGCATGCCGACCATGATGTAGGGCGTCGAGGCGGGGACGACGACGCGGCGGAAGATGGTGAAATCGCCGGCGCCCAGCACGCGGGCGGCATTGATCAGGGTCCTGTCGACGCTGATGACGCCCTGATAGGTCGCGACCACGCTGGACAGGAACGCCGCCAGGAAGATGACGAAGATCTTCGGCGTCTCGTCGATACCCATGGTGACGATCGCCAACGGAATGATGGCAAGCGGCGGGATGGTGCGGAAGAATTGCACATAGGGCTCGATGATCCCGCGCGCGACGCGATACCAGCCCATCAGGAAGCCGACGGGAATGGCCGCGACGATGCCGAGACAGAAACCGGCGAGCACCCGGCCGAGGCTTGCCAGCGCGTCGTCCCAAAGCACGCCGCTCTTCGCCTCGCCGACAGCCGTGGCAGCGACCTGCGCTGGCGTGGGCAGGCCGACAACGCCGGAAGCCGTGAACGCCCACCAGATCAGGATACCGACGACGACGGCGAAAATATTGAGGCCGAGCATGCCCGACCGCGTTGCGAACAGCGGCTGCCGCCTTGCACCGTCGGGCACCGTCGCATCAAGGGTTGCGCTCATTGCGGTCTCCTTTCCCTGCCGCCGGCGCGGCTTCAACCTTCCCGGATGCCACCGGCATCCGCCAGGCACAGCGAAAGCCGACATGGGTCGTGGCGCTGTCGATCATTTCAGGGTGCCGCGCCGCGGGTCGGTAGCGACGGCAATAGGTCGGTGCGCAGAGATGCGAGCCGCCCTTCAGCACCTTGCGCGGAATGCGGATCGCCGGCTGCCGGGGATCGTAGCTCTCTTCCGCCAGTGCGGCGCGCGGGTTCACCGGCACGCAGCAGGGCTTGTGCGCTTCGTCGGGGTGGCGATCCGTCCAGAAATCGTCGGTCCACTCCCAGACATTGCCGATCATGTCGGAGAGGCCATAGCCGTTTTCCGGATAGGAGCCGACCGCAGACGTGCCGAAACCGCCCCCGTCGCCGCCCCCCATCGGAAAGGCTCCATCCCACACGTTGGCCATACGCCGGCCATCCGGCTCGAAATCGTCGCCCCAGCCGTAGTCCGCGCCTTCGAGGCCGCCGCGGGCGGCAAATTCCCATTCCGCTTCGCTCGGCAGTACCTTGCCGGCCCAGGTGGAATAGGCACTCGCATCTTCGAACGAGACGTGGACGACCGGATGATCGAGCCGATCGTCGGACAGCGGCGCGACCCCATCCGGTCGATACCAGCAGGCGCCGGCGACATAATGCCACCAGTCGCCCCAGAAGCGCATATCCTCGCGCCTTTGCGGCGCGCGGAAAACCAGCGAGCCCGGTTGCAGCATGGAGAGATCGGCGCCGGGAAAGAGCGCCGGGTCGGGTGCTCGCTCGGCGGTCGTGACATGGCCGGTTTCGCGAACGAACCGAGCGAAATCCCGGTTGGTGACGGGTGTCGGATCGATCCAGAACGTGTCGACCCGCACCTGATGAACCGGCCCCTCTTCCGGATAGAAGCGGTCCGAACCCATGCGGAAGCTGCCGCCCTCGATGCGTACCATGCCCACGGGCGCCTCCACGGCTGCCATCGACGTTCGAGATCGTTGGGCCGACTCTCTCATCGCGCATGCACCATCAGGTCGCGGGTCTTGAAGTTGGAGGAGATCAGCCAGTCCCGCATCACGTCCAGAAGCTCGCGTTTCTTGTCGGCATAAGCCGGATCGCTCCAGAGGTTGCGGACCTCCTTCGGGTCGTTCTCGAGGTCGAAGAGCTGGCCATCGTCGGAGCCCTTGAAGTGCACGAGCTTCCAGGTGTCGCTGCGCACGCCGGTCATGAACTCGACGCCGCCCGCCATGGCGACATCGCCGATCTGTTCGCAGAAGACATGAGTGCGCGGCGTCCAGTCCTTGCCTTCCAGACCGGAGCGCAGGCTCTTCGCCTCGAAGGAGGCGGGCGGGGTGATGCCGGCGTAGTCGAGGATGGTCGGACCGAGATCGAAGAGCTGGCAAAGGCCGTTCAACTCGCGGCCGCCCTCGAAGCGGTTCGCGGTCGACCAGATGATGGTCGGGACGCGTGTGACGATGTCGTACATCGACCATTTCTGGATCAGACCGTGCTCTCCCAGGCATTCGCCGTGATCCGAGGTAAAGATGACGATCGCGTCTTCGAGATAGCCGCGCTTTTCGAGGGCTTCGAGCAATTCGCCGACCTTCTCGTCGATCAGCGTGACGTTGCCGAGATAATGCGCCCAGAGCCGGTGCATCTGATCCGGCGTCGGATCGAGGCTCCAGACGACGGAATCGTGGTCGACCTCGACGTCATGCCGTCGCTTTTCCTTCAGTTCCTGATGCAGGCCGTCGAGTTCCTCCTGCGAGGGCTTCGGTAGAGGCAGATCGCTGCGCCGGAGATAGGGTTCCGAATAGCGGGCCGGCGGATCGAAAGGCGGGTGCGGGCCTGGAAAGCCGACCTGCAGGAACAGCGGTTCGGTGAGCGGATAGGTCTCGACCCACCATTTGGCCATGTTGCCGACGAAAGCGTCGGAGTGCAGCTCTTCCGGCAGTTCCCAATCGAAGGCGCCGAGACGCTCGCGATAATCGTCAAGCTTGCGATATTCCTCGCGCTGCTGCTTGACGAGACCGTTGGCGGCAAGCGCCTTGTCCCACTCGTCGAAATACCAGCGGCCCTCCATGTAACGGTCCTTGTTTTCCACGACATACCGTTCGTGAAAGCCGGAATCCGAATTGTAGGGAATCGTATGCATCTTGCCGACATTGACGCAGCGATAACCCGCATCACGCAAACGTTCGACCCAGGTGTGCTGCCATTTCTGACCGTTGGCGAGGACGCCTGTCGTATGCGGATAGTAGCCGGTGAACAGGCTGGCCCGCGAGGGAACGCAGCTTGGCGCGGTGATATGGCAGTCGGTCAGCGTCACGCCCTTCCGGGCCAGCGCGTCGAGGTTGGGCGTCGTCGCATAGGGAAAGCCGAGCGCGGCGATCGAATCATAGCGCTGCTGATCCGTCATGATGAGGATGATGTTGGGACGCTCTGCCATGCCATGCTCCGTTGCGGACAATCGAAGGATTGATCGCCGATATCTTGATAAAAACTATGTTTTCAGTGAATTATACAGTCAATCGCGCGTCGCGGCATTCTTCTGCACTTCCGCATTTGAAATCCTCCGACGGCCAATTTTCCCGGCCTCTTGTCCTCACAAGCCAAAGGTGGCACAAAGTTATCGCTAACGCAACGCTCACTTTGCGCTGCGTTTATCCGAGGGAGGAGGACGGCACATGGCTGACGAGGTCGACGAACGCACGACACGAGCGCCCTCGACGCTGGCATCGATCGCCGGACGCGTCGGCGTGTCGGTCAATACCGTGTCCCGGGCGCTGCGGGCGCCGAACACCGTGCGTGCCGAGCTTCGCCGCGAGATCGCCAAGGCGATGGAAGAGCTGAACTACGTGCCGAACCGGCTGGCCGGGGGCCTAGCCGGAACACGGTCCGATATCGTCGGCGTCGTCGTTACCTCGTTGTATTATTCGGAATTCGCCGCAATCGTCGACACGCTGCAGTCGGCGCTGCTTTCCAGCAACCTGCAGGTCATGCTCGCCAATACGCGCTACGACGCCGACCAGGAATTGAAGCTCGTGCGCTCGATCCTCAGCTGGCGGCCGGCCGCCGTTGCCATCATCGGCGTCGACCACCATCCCAAAGTGGACGAGCTGCTGCGCCGCTCCGGCGTTCCTGTTGTCGAGATGTGGGATATTGACGGGAAGGTCATCGATTCCGCCGTCGGCCTCGATCATGTCGCCATCGGCTCCGCCCAGGCCGCGCATCTTGTAGAGCGCGGCTATCGTCGTCTCGCTTTCCTCGGCAGCATGCGCGAGAACGACGCGCGGGCGCAAAAGCGTGCGCGCGGGATGCGAGAGCTTGCCGAGACGCATGGATTGGAACCGGTCGTCATGGCGACCCGGCAGGAAAACGGTCATCCCGATCTCGGCGAAGCCCTTACCTTCGAAATGCTGGAGCGCCACCCGGCTATCGATGGCATCGTCTGCAACAGCGACGTCATCGCCTTCGGCGCGCTGCGCGCTTTACAGCGTCTCGGAAAGCGTGTGCCTGACGATATCGGCCTGATCGGATTCGGCGACAGCGAAGCCAGCGCCTGCATGAGGCCGGCGCTGACCACCATCCGGCCGGATCGCGAGGCAATCGGGCGTCTGACGGCAGAGGCATTGCTCGCTCGCATTGCCGACGGACCGCCGAAAACGACACGGGTCGAATGGCGGCTCATGGAACGCGGGACGACACGCGGCATCGAAAGGACCTGACGACGTGAGCGAAGAGCCGAAAAGACCGAACATCGTCTTCATCATCACCGATCAGCAGCGGTTCGATACGATCGCAGCGGCCGGTTTCGACCATATGATCACGCCCAATCTCGACCGGCTGGTGCGCGAGGGCGTCTGCTTCAGCCATATGTACGTGACCTCGCCATCCTGCGCTCCCTCGCGCGCCAGCCTTTTCACCGGCCTCTATCCGCACACGAACGGCGTCTTCCGCAACGACGAGCGCTGGACGCACAGCTGGGTGCGCCGGCTCGCCGATGCGGGCTATCGCTGCGTCAATGTCGGCAAGATGCACACCTCACCCTTCGAGGATTCCTTCGGTTTTCACGAACGGCATGTGGTGGAAAACAAGGACCGTGCCACGGAGCGCCTGCCCTTCTACCTGGACAATTGGGACAAGGCCTTCTGGACCCGGGGCCTGGAGAAGCCGAGCCGCGTCACCTATCGCCGCCGCAACGACTATCGCGACCAGCTCGGCGCCTTCGTCTGGGATCTACCGGAGGAGCTGCATTCCGATAATTTCGTGCCGGAGCTCGCCGCAATGTGGCTCGACCGCTACCACGGCGCGGAGCCATTCTTCCTGCAGATCGGCATTCCGGGTCCGCATCCGCCCTACGATCCGACGCAGGAGTATATCGACAAGTACCGGGATCGCGAGCTGCCTGAGGCCATCCGCGATCAGTCGGCGATCGACCGCCAGCCATCGGCGCTGAAGAAGCTGCGCACGCAGCACCTTGCCGTCGATCACGACGCGGTCGTGCATCTTGAAAACCCGACACCCGAGCAATTGCGGCGCCAGCGCGAGCATTATTTCGCCAATGTCACGATGATCGATGCACAGGTCGGCAAGCTGATAGAGGCGCTGCAGCGCCGCGGCGTGCTGGAGGATACGATCGTGATCTTTACCTCCGATCACGGCGACTGCCTGAACGACCACGGCCATAGCCAGAAATGGACGATGTACGAGCCGAGCGTCCGTGTCCCCGCGATCGTCTGGTCTCCCAAAAACGTCGAACAGGGCAAGGTGGTCGACGACCTTGTTTCCCTGTTCGATTTCGGGCCGACGGTCCTGGAGCTGGCCGGACTGGCCGTGCCAAAATGGATGGAGGCGAAGTCCCTCCTTCCCTATCTGGCCGGGAAAAAGGTCGATGCGCGTGATTTCGTCTTCTCCGAACATGCCGGCGATCGCATTCTGAGCGGCACCGAATTCATGACGATGATCCGCGATCGGCAGTACAAGCTCGTCCATTTCGTAGAGAACGACGAAGGCCAGCTCTTCAACCTCGTCAACGACCCCCGCGAGATCAACGACTTGTGGGACGATCCGGCGCATGAGGCCGTCAAGCGGCGGCTGATCAATGAAATCCTCAAATGGCGAATCCGCAGCGACCTGAAAACACAGGGATGGACGGAGGCGATTGCCGAGGAAAGTGCCGGCATGACGCCCGTGGGAAAAGGTCGCAATTCCGGCCGGGGTTGATCCGGAGGCTCCCTTTTTCCACGCTTCAGTTCAAGTTTCCTTGCGCTCGGCTCTTTTTCGTCGAATTGCAATCCCGCCAGCAAGCAAGCGGACCCTTAAAGCCGCCGGTCAGGCCCGCCAGGGCATCGCAACGGGCCGTGCTCTCATCGAGGATACGATCGTCATTCCGAAATCCCCTGGCCGGCAGCCTGGCGGCGGCGCGCTTCGGCCAAGGCCTGCCTGAAGCCGTCGTAATCAAGTGTCGAGGTCCGGAACGGACCGATCAGGTAAGTGGGCGTGCCCTGCATCCCAAGAGCGTCGGCCTGATCCATGTTCCGCTTCAGGAGAGCTGCGATATCGTCGGCATGCGCCTTCAGATCAGCATCGAGGCGGGTCATATCCACGCCTGACGCTTTGACGGCTTCCAGCATCCTGGCTTCGGGGATCTGTTTGCCGGGAATCCCCATCAAGGCATCATGAACGGCCTCGTACCTTCCTTGATATTTGGCCGCTAACGCCAATTGAGCGCCATAGACGGAGGCCGGCGTCAGGATCGGCCAGTCCTTGTAGATGAGCCGCACCTTGCCATCCTCGGCAACGATGCGCTTGAGGTCGGGGGCGGACGTCTTGCAGTATGGGCAATTGTAGTCGGTGAAGGCAACGATCGTGACGTCGCCCTTCGGATTTCCACTCTCCGGCGTGTCCGGGTCGTGCAGCACGGCCTTGACGTCGACGTTCTGGGCCGCTGCCGGCGTCGGCAGAAGCGGGATAAACGGCAACAGCGACGATGCCGCAACGATCAGTCCAAGCAAGGTTCTTCGGTTCATAAGACGTATCTCCGATTTTGTGTGGTTCAAGCGCCGGCATCCGCCAGCCGCCTGGAAATGTCTTCTGTGATGATGGGGCCAACGAGTCTCGATCCCGGTTGCTCGGCGCCTCGGCTGTTGAGGATGAACATGGTCGGCGGACCGACAACGCCAAAGCGCGTCATCAATGCCTGCTCCGCTCCGCTTTGAGCCGTGACATCGGCGATGATCACGGGAATATCGGCCAAAAGCCTGCTGACGGCGGGGCGGGCGAGAACGGCTTCGTTCGATTTGCAGACCGTGCACCAGTCGGCCGTAAACGACACGAAAATCGGTTTACCGCCATGGCCGAGACGCTCCACGGTGCGATCGAATTCTTCCAGCGACGAAATACGGCTCTCGGAAACGCTCGCCGGCTGCTCCGGGGGTTTTGATGACGTCAGGAAAGCAAGCGGCTGGAACGGATCACTGCCGCCTCCGGCATAGCCGACGATGAGGATTGCCCCGTAGAGCGCCGCCACAAGGCCGATCGATTTCGACAGGCGGCCGGTCCAGGCGTTGGCGGCGCTCATTCGGTCGAAGGCGCCGATGCTCACTCCAAAGCCAATGGCGAGCATGCCCCACATGGCCATCGCCGTGCTCTCCGGCACGAAACGCGTCACCAGCATCACGGCCACGCCGAGGAACACAAACCCGAAGGCGCTTCTGATCTGCTCAAGCCATGGTCCTGATTTTGGGAGGAGGCGTGGCCCGAACGTGCCGAACGCAATCAGCGGCAATCCCATGCCGAGCCCGAGAAAGAATAGCGCAATCGCTCCCTTCGATGCGTTTCCGCTTTGCACGCCGTAGAGAATGGCTGCGGCGAGCGGCGGCGTGACACAGGGGCTGACAATGAGCGCCGAACCGAACCCGAGCACTGCCGCTCCGACGAGCGAACCTCCGGAACGCCGTCCGGAAATCTTCGAAGCCAGCGCAGACGGCAGGGAAAGATTGAAGACGCCGAACATCGAGAGCGCCAGTCCCACGAAAATCGCAGCCGAAACGCCAAGCGCCCAGGATGTCTGGAGCATGACCTGAAGATTTGCCCCGGAAAGACCGGCGGCGAGGCCGACAAGACCATATGCGGCTGCCATTGCGAAGACATAGGCTGCCGACAAGGCAAAGCCGCGCATGGCAGGCAGTGGCTTGCCGGTCCCTGCGAGCATGGCGCAGAGAATAGGTATCATCGGAAATACGCAGGGCGTGAACGCCAGGAGCATGCCGAACCCCAGGAAGGCAACCGCCATCGTCAGCATATTGCGAGTGAGCGCCGTGGTGGCGTCGTTGCCAGTCGATGCGGCAACGGGCGCAACCGTCTCCCGGCCCGGCGCGGAATGGTTTGACGTAAGATTCAGCGTTGCAAGATCGATGCTTTTCGTTACCGGTGGATAGCAGATGCCAGCCTCCGCGCATCCGCGATAAGTGACCGTCAGGCTTCCCGCGACGGGAGCATTGACCGTCGCGTCAAGAGTTCGGTGATAGATTTCGACCGGACCGAAATTCTGATCGTCCTTCTGCTCGCCCGCCGGCATTTGCAGGGGCAGAGCCTCACCGCCGGCTTTCGCGTTGATGCTGTCGCGATAAAGATAATTGCCGTTGCCTATCGTCCAGTGAAGTTTCAGGGCGCCTGCCGCGTCTCGCTGGACATCGAGCTTGAACACCTCGTCCGCGCTCGGCGGCGGCTTGCCGAAGTTCACCTCTCCGAAAGCGGAGATGGGTAACAGAAGCAATATGGCAAGATTCAAGAGGCGCAGAAACGACTGCATTTGAAAGAGACTCCGGATTCAACTGACGAAATGGGAATCTCGACGCGTACCTTAAGGCAAACTTAAGGTACGCGTCGGACTGAACGCCTAATGAAATTAACGGACAGCACGAAATGCGCATTCTGATCGTGGAAGACGATCCTGTTCTCCTGGACGGGCTGATTGCCGGCCTTCGCCTGTGTGGGTGGGCGGTGGATGACGTGTCGACCTGCGGCGACGCCGAGGCCGCGCTTGCCTCTGCTGACTTCGACGCCATGGTGCTCGACGTCATGCTCCCGGACGGCTCAGGTATCGAGCTGCTGGAAAGGCTCCGGCGAAGAGGGAACCAGACGCCCGTCGTTCTCCTGACGGCACTCGACCAAACCCATGATAAAATCCGGGGACTGGATTCCGGCGCGGACGACTATCTTGGCAAACCGTTTGACCTCGATGAATTGACGGCGCGCTTGCGCGCACTCGCCAGACGCAGCAATGGAAATGCAAGCGCCGTGTATCAGGCAGCGGGCCTGACGGCCGACCCGAAGACGGCAACGGTGAGCTGCGATGGCCGCACCATTTCGCTATCGCGCCGTGAGCAGAGTATTTTGATCGCCCTGATGGAAAGACCGGGCACGATCCGGTCCCGAAGCGAACTGGAAGATCGCCTCTATGGATGGCAGGAGGAGATAGAGAGCAATGCCGTCGAGGTTCATGTCCACAATCTGAGGAACAAGCTCGGACGGGACGTCATCGAGACCGTTCGGGGCCTGGGTTATCGATTGAGAGGGAAGTCTTGAAATCGCTGCGCGGCAGACTGTTTACCCTGCTTCTCGGGGCAACCGGCATTATTTGGCTATGCGCCGTGGTATGGATCGGGTTTGGCAGCCGGTCCGAGCTGGAGCATGTCCTCGACACGAGACTGCAAGAAGCCGCCCGCATGGTCCATTCCATGGTCGCAAGCGGCAATGTCAGCGCGTCCTCGACCTTGCCGGCTCTCGAGGACGGCGCCTACGAGCGGCAGCTCTCTTGTCAGATCTGGTCGCTCGACGGTCAGCTCGTGGCGCGGTCGAGCGGCGCTCCGGATCAAAGCCTGGCAGAGGATCGGGAAGGTTACGCGGACCGGACCGTGGGCGGCGAGGTCTGGCGGGTTTACACGATTGTCGATCATGTAAAGGGCGTGAGGGTCGCAGTCGGCGACCGCATCGGCCTGCGCGACCGGCTGGTACGCGATATTATCGCGGGCCTGATCGGACCCGCCTTGCTGATCGCTCCCATCCTCGGCGCGCTGATTTGGCTGGCGCTTGCCCATGGGCTTTCCCCCTTGAAGGCGGTTACCGACGAGATCGCGATGCGGGATGGGGAGGATATGCGCCCGATCTCTCCCCGCGACGCGCCGGAAGAAATCCTTCCGCTAACGACCGCCTTGAACGACCTGTTTGCGAAGGTCGAGGCGGCTCGACGCCACGAGCGGGAGATTACGGCATTCGCGGCCCATGAGTTACGCACGCCCCTGGCTGGCCTGAAGACTCAAGCACAAGTCGCGCTGGCGACCCCGGATGGCCCCGGCCGCGAGCGTGCGCTACGCCATATCATCACATCCGTCGACCGCACGAGCCGGATCGCCCGCCAGCTCCTCACCTTGGCGGCACTGGAGGCAGCGGCGCCGGCGCCGGTGGATACCAGGTTCAAGGTGGGGGAAGTGCTCCGCGAGATCGTCGGATCGACTGTCAAGCCCGATCCGGTCTCCGTCGACATCGACGATGCGATCGACCATCTGAACATGAGAGGCGATCCGGAAAGCTTAAGGCTTGTCCTGCGCAACCTCCATGAAAACGCAATTGAACACATGCCGGGCGGCGGGCGGATCACCTGGAATGCCCTGCCTCAAGGTCATGGTATCGCAATCGAGGACCAGGGTTCCGGTATCGATGAGGATGAGTTGCCACGGATGACGGAACGTTTCTTCCGGGGTCGCAACCGCAGCGTTTCCGGCACCGGGCTTGGCCTTACCATTGCAGCCATGGCTGCCGAGCGATTGGGTGCCGTCATCAGCTTCCGGAATCGAGCCGATACGTCGGGTCTCATCGCTGAAGTTCATTGGAGCGAGGAAACCCGTTGATGCGCCCCGTTGCAGGAGGGCGGGACGATGCCTCTTCCCGAACTGCGTCAGAGGGTATCGCTAAGCGCTTTCCTGCCGAGACTCGAAATACCCGACAGGGATTTTGAGATAAGACCGCCCGTTGCCTTCCGGCTCCGGCAACCGCCCGCCACGGATATTGACCTGCAAGGCAGCGAGCATCAGCTTCGGCAAGGGCAATGTCGCATCCCTTGCGTCGCGTACCCTCACAAAATGTTCTTCCGTCGGCAGGCCCTTGAAGTGCTTGTTGGATGCGAGGTGTTCCCGGACGGTCGCCTCGCATGACGGAGCACGGCCTTCGGGCGCATAGTCATGGCCGACGAACAATCGGGTGTCGAACGGCAACTCGAGAATGCGCCGAACGCTTCTATAGAGTTCGCGCGAGTTTCCACCGGGAAAATCGGCGCGGCTCGATCCGCTGTCCGGCATCATCAATGTGTCGTGCACGAAAGCGGCGTTCCCCACCACATAGGTGATCGATGCCATTGTGTGGCCCGGCGAGAAAAAAACCGTGACGGGCATGTGGCCGACGTTAAAGCGCTCACCATCCTTAAACAATCGGTCCCACTGTGAGCCATCGGTACGAAACTCATCACCGAGATTGTAGATATCTTTCCAGAGCGCCTGGACTTTAACGACATGCTCGCCGATTGCAGTTGGCGCGCCAAGCTTCCCTTTCAGATAGGAAGCGGCCGAGAAATGATCGGCGTGAGGGTGAGTGTCGAGAATCCAGACGATCTCTATCCCGGCCTCTGTGATATAGTCCAGAATCTCATTGGCCCGGATTGTGTCGACGGCTCCGGCCAACGGGTCGTAGCCGAGCACCGGATCAACGATTGCACCTTTCATCGTTTCCGGGTCGTGGAAAACATACTGCCAGCTCCCGGTCGGCTTATCCCAGAACGACTTGATGATTGGGTTGGGCATTGCATGCTCCTACTTCGCATTCCGCGTGGCAATTGGCCCGAAAGCTGTGAGAAGGCTTCGGGCGCCTGTGCTGCCTCCATCGGCGAGCGGCCGGCTCCGATACAGACGGAAGTCCATGGTTTCGACGATTTCCTTACGGCCCTGGCCGCCCTTTCTGCGTGAAGCGCGGCCATTCTTGTTTTCGACCGGAACTCGTCGGTCATGTGCCATTTCCCGACCTCGCATTTTCAAAACTGGCGTGCCCTGGCACGTCACACCGCCTTTTCGAGCCGTGCCCAATACGCCATTTCGCCTGGAAACACGGCGCCTGACTTTCGGTTTGCTGGCGCCGATAACGGCTTTGCAGGCGGGATGTCGGTTTCGACCGCCGGCGCCGCGCCACAAAACATTTGCATCAGCATCGTCATGACGACCGCCACCCGGTCATCGGCGATCGAATAGTAGACTTGCCGGGATTCCCTTCGGGTCTGCACCACGCCTGCCTGCCGCAACTCGGCCAGTTGCTGGGACAGCGCCGGCTGCTTGAAATCGAGATCGTCCTGAATTTCGCCGACCGAGCGCTCTTTCCGGGCGATATGGCAGAGCAGCATCAGACGGCTCGGCGTGCTGAAGAGACGCATGAACTCGGCGGCTTCGACAGCCTTTTCCTGCATTATCTCGGGGGAAAGCGAAGGATCGATCATGCGCGGCGCTCCCGGTAATACCAGGACTGCCCGTCGGCCGCCTGCGCTGCGTCCTCCATGGACACGGCCGCCGGCTCCACCAGCGCGTCACCGGGATGCCAACCTTCCGGGGTCAAGGCGCATTCCCGCTGCGATGTCTGCAATGCTTCAACGAGGCGCAGCAATTCTTCCACGGACCGGCCGACATTCATCGGATACCAGACGATGGCCCGTATGAAGCCGTCCGGATCGATGACGTAGGTGGCGCGGACGGTGCCGCTGTTTTCTGAGGACGCGTCCAGCATTCCGTAGGCCCTGGCGATCACCATCGACGAATCCTCGATCAGCGGAAACGTCACCTTGACGCCGAAACTCCGCTCGATGTCGCGCAGCCAGGCGACATGCGAATAGAGGCTATCGACCGAGAGGCCGAGCAGATCGCAGTTCAACCTGCCGAATTTCTCCTGTGCCCTGGAGAGCGCGATAAACTCGCTTGTGCAGACCGAGGTGAAATCCGCCGGATGCGAAAAGAACAGCAGCCAGCGGCCGTGGTAACTCGACAGCGAAACCTCGCCCGCCGTGGAGCGTGCGGTAAAGCCTGGCGCCTTGTCATTCAGGCGAAGGGCGACCGGCGCCTCCGTTCCCCTTAAACTCGTCGTATCCATATCCGATCCTCACTTCCTTGGCCTCGAAAGCCTATAGCGAAGGGTCAATTGCGTGGCTACAAAATACATACTTGCACTGTTAATGTAAATATGCATCCTATGTCTGCCGACAGGAGGCAAACATGACTGCAACCGAGCTTGACGTTCATCTCTCCCATGCAGCGGAAGTTATTCGGGACGCTCTCGCAAATTCTGCGCTTCGGCCGGCGATCAGGTCATTTTTCGACCCTTCGACCTTTACGATCAGCCATGTCGTACGCGATCCGGGCTCAAATGCCTGTGCAATCATCGACAGCGTTCTCGACTATGATCCAGCCTCCGGGCGGACGATGACTGCGTCCGCTCAGGCGCTCATTGATTACATAAAATCAGAAACTATTGAAGTGCAGTGGCTGCTGGAAACGCATGCGCATGCGGATCATCTCTCCGCAGCGCCCGTTCTCCAGGCCGCGATCGGCGGACAGCTGGCGATTGGTCGGGATATCATCCGCGTTCAGGAAGTCTTCGGCAAGATCTTCAATGCCGGCACGGAGTTTCAGCGGGACGGCAGCCAGTTCGACCGGCTTTTTCAAGACGGCGACCGCTTCAAGATCGGCAATCTCGATGCGACGGTCCTGCATGTGCCGGGCCATACGCCTGCCTGCCTAGCCTATGTCGTCGGCGACGCCATCTTCCCTGGCGACACGATGTTCATGCCGGATTATGGAACGGCCCGTTGCGACTTTCCCGGCGGTGACGCCCGCACGCTCTATCGCTCCATCAAGAGACTGACGCAGCTCCCGGACGACGCGCGCATGTTCATGTGCCATGACTACAAGGCGCCGGGCCGTGACGACTACGCCTGGGAAACGACCGTTGGCGCCGAGCGAACCGGCAACATCCATGTCCATGACGGGGTGAGCGAAGACGAATTCGTCAAGATGCGCACGGAACGTGACGCGACGCTGGCGATGCCGAAACTCATTCTGCCCTCCGTTCAGGTCAACATGCGCGCGGGCAAGTTGCCGCCTGCCGAAGACAATGGCGTGCAATATCTCAAAATCCCCGTGAACGCCCTATAGGTGCCGAGTTCGTCATCATGTCCACGTTCCATTTCCTCTGGCCGCTCACAGGCGGTCTTCTGATCGGTCTTTCCGCAGCGCTCTATCTGCTGCTTGACGGCCGCATTGCGGGAATATCCGGCCTGACGGCGTCTGCCCTTGGATGGACGGGTGCCGGCATCAGCGCGCTGGGCATCGGATTCCTCGGCGGGCTTCTTGCCGGGGCGGCATTCGCGTTCGCCTATCTCCGTCATACCAACCTGACGGTCACCTCATCGCCCGCACTCCTCGTCGTCGGGGGCCTCCTCGTTGGTTACGGGACGAGGCTTGGCTCCGGCTGCACCAGCGGACACGGAGTCTGCGGCCTCGGGCGCCTTTCGCCACGCTCGATCGTAGCCACTTTTACATTCATGATCGTGGCGGCAATCACCGTCTACGTCTCGCGGCATGTGATCGGAAGCTGGTCATGATCCAGCGTGTCGTGGTCGCCATCTTGTGCGGCATTCTGTTCGGCATCGGCCTCGTCATCTCAGACATGGTGAACCCGGCCCGTGTCCTGGCCTTCCTCGATGTCACGGGATCATGGGATCCGTCGCTTGCCTTCGTCATGGGCGGCGCGCTGATCCCGTCATCGATCGCCTATGCAATCAAGCGGCATCGCGGCAGGCCGGTTTTCGAGATGCGGTTCCATGTCCCGACCAACCGGACGATCGATGGCGCGCTAGTGTCGGGCGCGCTTCTCTTCGGGTTCGGCTGGGGCCTGGTCGGCCTGTGCCCCGGCCCCGCCCTTGCATCGCTCGCAACGGGCCGCTGGGAGGCGGTTCTGTTCGTCGCGGCCATGATTGTCGGCATGTTCGCTTATCGCACCACCTCGTCCCGGCATTCTCAGCCGCTTCGGATTCACTGAAGGAGGAAAGACCGATGGATATCCGCAAGATCAATGACAGCATCAGCGTCTCGCCGCAGATCAGGCTGGACGATACGCACGAGCTTGCAAGGCTTGGCTTTAGGTCGATCATCTCCAGTCGACCCGATGGCGAGGAAGACGGTCAGCCCAATGCCGAAAGCATATGCATGGCAGCGGCAGGCGCCGGCCTGGAATTCCGGCACATTCCGGTCATCGCATCGAGCATCACGGAGCGCGACGTAACCTTGTTTGCCGATGCCATGAAGGATCTGCCCAGGCCGATCCTGGCCTTCTGTCGCTCCGGTACGCGGGCCGCAATGCTTTGGGCGCTATCTGAGGCCGCCGATAAGGACGCGGATACAGCTCTCGCTGCGACCAGGTCCGCTGGATACGACCTCGAACGGCTTCGTCCGCGTCTTCGGTCTCCGGAAGCGTTGAATGCCGGGAAAGCCTCTGTGGCTTGCGACGTCCTGATTGTCGGCGCGGGCGCCGCCGGCATCGCGACGGCAGCCAGCCTGTTGAAGCGTCGCAAATGCATGAACATCATTTTGGTGGACCCTGCGGAACGCCATGCATATCAGCCTGGCTGGACGATGGTCGGCGGCGGCATCTTCAAGCCGGAGGATACAATCCGTCCGATGGCTGACGTGATCCCGAGCGGCGTCCGATGGGAAAAAGCGGCCGTTGCCGAGTTCGATCCGGACCATGATCGCGTCGTTCTTGCGGATGGCCGGCGCATCGACTACCGCATGATGGTTGCAGCCCCCGGCATTGAATTGAACTGGTCGGCGATAGAGGGGCTGGAGGAAACCCTCGGCCGGAACGGCGTAACATCGAACTATCGCTACGATACGGCGCCCTACACCTGGTCGCTCGTTCAGAACCTGAAGGGCGGACGCGCGCTGTTCACCCAGCCGCCGATGCCGATCAAATGCGCCGGGGCTCCGCAAAAGGCCATGTATCTGTCCGGCGATCACTGGTTCCGCCAAGGCCGCATCACCGACATCGCCATCGAGTTTCACAATGCGGGTCCGGTGCTGTTCGGGGTCAAGGAATATGTGCCAGCGCTGATGGAATACGTGAAGAAGTACCGCGCCGATCTGAACTTCGGATCAAGGCTCGTCGCTGTCGACGGAGCGAAAAAGGAGGCGCGCTTTGCCAGGACGGCGACCGACGGCACGCTGACCGAGGAAACGCTGGGCTTCGACATGATCCACGTCTGCCCGCCGCAGATCGCACCCGGCTTTGTCCGCAACAGTCCGCTTGCCAGCCAGGCGGGCTGGATCGAGGTCGACGAGACGAGCCTCCAGCATAAGCGCTACCCGAACGTCTTCTCGCTCGGAGACGCCGCCGGCACGTCAAACGCCAAGACGGCGGCCGCTGCCCGCAAGCAGGCTCCGATCGTCGCCGAAAACGTGATCGCCGTTCTCGATGGGCGGCCTATGCCGGCCGTCTATGATGGCTACGGATCGTGCCCGCTGACTGTCGAACGCGGGAAGATCGTGCTTGCGGAATTCGGCTATGGCGGCAAGCTGCTTCCGACCTTCCCGACCTGGGTGATCGATGGCACCAGGCCATCGAGCCTCGCCTGGTATCTGAAATCGGAAGCGCTCCCGCCGATCTACTGGCACGGAATGCTCAAGGGCCGCGAATGGCTCGTCTCGCCGAACCTCAGGAAGGAAGCCGCCTGAAGGCGGCCGAGACGAACGCCATGGTCCTTGATCCCCTTCAATATGGGCTCGGCGGTCTTTCCGGCGCGCTTGTCGGCTTCACGCTCGGCCTGTTCGGCGGCGGCGGTTCGATCCTCGCGGTTCCCCTGATGGTCTATGTCGTCGGCGTGCCCAGCGCTCATCTGGCGATCGGCACCAGCGCGTTTGCGGTCGCCGCCAACGCATTTGCCAATCTTATCGGCCACGCGCGGCTCGGAAACGTCAAGTGGCGTTGCGCCGGCGTCTACAGCGTTGCCGGCGTCATCGGCGCCTTCGTCGGATCGAGCATCGGCAAGATGGTGGATGGGCAGAAACTGCTCATTCTATTTGCACTGCTGATGCTTGTTGTCGGCGTGCTGATGTTCCGCAAGCGCGGCACCGAGGGCAATCCGGGCGCCCAGTGCTCGCGCGAGAATGTCCACAAAGTGGCGGCGTTCGGCGGTTTGACGGGCATCTTCTCGGGTTTCTTCGGCATCGGCGGCGGCTTCCTGATCGTTCCGGGCCTGATCGCCGCGACGAACATGCCAATCCTTTACGCCATTGGCTCGTCCCTGGTGGCCGTTACGGCCTTCGGCCTGACGACGGCACTCAATTACGCGTTTTCCGGCTATGTCGACTGGCTGCTTGCGGCGATCTTCATTGGCGGCGGGGTCGCGGGTGGTGTCGTAGGTGCTTATCTGGCGCGGCATCTTTCCGCACGCAAGGGCCTGCTCAACAGCCTCTTTGCCACCTTAATTTTCGTCGTCGCCGCCTATATGCTCTACCGAAGCCTCGGCCCGGCGCCGCATGCCTGACCCGATAGCACCGCAATGCCTGCGATGAAGCTTTCAAGGCGCATATTCCAGCGCGGATTTTAGACGAAGGAGTTTTCCGGGAGGAGCATCCCGGAGCGGTTCAGCTTTTCCCGGGATCGCTTTAATTTCTATCGGAATTGCTTTGGGCCTCCTTGGTTCCGCCAGCCAATTCGACGATCTCATTGGTAATCTCCTCCTGCCGCAGTTGCCGCGACAAGGCCGTAAGGTTGTCCAGCGTCTTGGCAACATTCGTCCTGGCTGCGATCATCGCGCGAGTGCGCGCCTCGTTTTCGGCCGCAAAAGACAGCGTTACCGCCTCGAGGATCTCGGCGAAGATATACTCTTCGGCAAGCTTTTCCGCCAATTGTCCGGCCGGCTGGCTAATCAGCGGCGGCTCGCTCATATGCATGAGCGGAAAGCGCTGATAATCAAAGGGAACGAGACGTTTGCGCGTGATATCGAGATCGGCCGCCGTTTCCGGCGCGGCATAAACGAGGGTAACTTCCGAAATGCTTCGGTCGCCCAGGCGCTCGTAAAGAGCGTCGATGATCCGCCCGGCAAGATCGGCCGCCTGATCGACGTGAGTGATCATCGGCGCGGACCACTCGACCGTAAGCCCTCTTTCGGCGGCAATCATCGCGCCCCTGTCGCCCGCCAGCAGAAAACGCCCGGCCCTGCCCGGCGGCACGACAGCCGCGGCAGCATCCAGAATCTTCTCATTGAAGGCCCCGACAAATCCCTGTTCGGCGCACAGAACGACGATCGCATGATCTCCCCTGCCCGCCCCCACGATCGTCGGCCTTTCCGGCAGCAGCGCCAGTGCCTGTCCGATTGCGCCGGCAATCGCATCCGCATAGGCGCGAATCCCGGCAAGGTGATTCCGCGCCTCGCGCGAGCGCGCGGCTGCGATGCCCCGCATGGCAGTCACCACCGCCGAAAGCTGGCGTACGGAACCGATCCGCGCTTCGACGTCGCTCAGCCGCTCGGTCATGGGTCGGGTCCCTGCCCGTCAGCCTCGTCTGCGGGCGAGATATCCCCTGCCAGCCGGCGCACGGCAGCGGCCAGGGCGGCATGATCCTCGTCACCGAGCTTTTCGCCCTTGGCGATGAGATCGGCGGCACTCGTCTGGTTGGCGTCAAGGAAGGCGGGCAGCCGCTCCCGCAACGTCACGAGGCTGGCCGAAGAAAGTCCATCGAGCGCCCCGTCCGCAAGCGCGGCCAGCAGCGCTACCTGATCCAGCATTCTAAGAGTGGTGAAACGCGGCTGCGAAAGGAGTCCACGGATATGCTCGCCCCGCACCATCTGCGTCTTGATGCGCTTATCGGAGATACCCCCGAAGCGGGTGAACATCTCCAGTTCGAGGAATTGCGCGTAATCGAGGCGGATGCGCCCCGATGCCTGCCGCAGCGCGGGATGCTGCGCCTTGCCGCCGACGCGGCTGACACTGAGGCCAACATCCACGGCGGGACGCTGGTTGGCGGCGAAGAGCCGCGAATTCAGCACGATCTGGCCGTCCGTGATCGAGATCAGATTCGTCGGGATATAGGCCGACAGGTTTCCGGCGTCCGTTTCGGCGATCGGCAACGCGGTCAACGATCCTCCGCCGAGCTTTTCCGAAAGTCTGGCGGCGCGTTCCAGCAGGCGGGCGTGCAGATAGAAGATGTCGCCCGGATAGGCTTCGCGGCCTGGCGGCTCGTGGGTCAGAAGCGCCAGTTCGCGATGGGTCGCCGCGTGCTTGGTCAGATCGTCGATGACGATCAGCACATGGCCGCCGCGGTCGCGGAAATATTCCGCCATGGTAAAACCGGCAAAAGGCGCGATCCATTGCAGCCCGGGTGCGGCGGAGGCGGAGGCGACGACGAAGATGCAGCGCTCCGGCGCGCCGTGCGTGCGCACCGCCTCGATGACACGCTCGACCGCGGTCGCCCGCTGGCCGATGGCGACATAGACGCAGATCACGTTGGAATTCTTCTGGTTGACGATGGCATCGAGCGCGACGGACGTCTTGCCGGTGGCGCGGTCGCCGATGATGAGCTCGCGCTGTCCCCTTCCAAGCGCGAAAAGCGCGTCGACGACGAGAATGCCGGTCTCGACCGGGCGGGAAACGAGATCGCGCTCGATGATGGCGGGCGCCGGGCGTTCAACCGGATGATGATCTTCAGCATCGATCGCTTCCCCCTCGTCGAGAGGCCGGCCAAGCGGATCGACGACACGGCCGAGCAGACCGGGGCCCACCGGCACGCGCACCACCTGCCCCGTACCGGTGACGGGAGAGCCGGCTTCGATGGCGGCGCCGTCATCGAGCAGCACCGCATCGATCGTCGCAGCGTCAAGGGCGAGCGCAAACCCCGTACGGCCACCCGCGAAGATCAGAAGCTCGTTGAGACGCACGTCCGGCAAGCCGGAAATGCGAGCGATGCCGTCCGCCACATGCTCGACGCGCCCGATCGCCTCGGCCTGTGGCGCGAGCCTGACGCGGTCGACCGCCGCGCGGCTTGCGGCAAACCAGTCTGCGACTGCGCTATCGCTGGTCATGTCGGTTCAACTCCTCGGCTATGCGATCGAGATCGGCACGAAAGCTGTTGCGCACAAGGGCGTGGTGCGTGTCGACCTCCAGCCCGGCGATGAGGTCGGGATCGGCGGTGACGGTGACTTTGACCGGGTGTCCGAGCGCGGCTGAAAGCCGGCTGCAGCAGGCATCCTCCTCTTCCGCGGTGAGCCCCCTCGGCGCCCGAAGCGCAACCGCCTCGCTGGCACCGATGGCCGATCTCGTATCCTCCGGCAGCGCGGCGACGGCCTGCGCCAGTCCATCGATGAAACCGGCGACGCGCGCGCTGTCCGGCAGGCGGGTGAAGAGCCGGCGGGCGATATCGAGCGCGAGTGCTCTGGCCTGGTCGCCATAGGCCGCCTGCGCATCCAGCCTTTCCCGCGCGATCTCGGCTTGCGCCGCGCTTCGCAGCTTGTCGGCATCCTGACGGGCTTCGGCAAGGGCGGCAGCCTTCGCGGCGGCGGCCTCCCGCAGGCCTTGCTTGAGCCTTCTCTCCCGCTCTGCCAGAAGGCCTGCGGTTTCGGCGGCGGCCTTTTCCCGCTCCGCTTCCGCACCGGCCTTCGCCGCGCCCGCCTCGTCCATCAGCTTCTTCGCCGCCGCCTGCCGGGCCGCGATGATGCCGGCGACCGGCTGCAGCAGGAAACGCTTCAAGAGCCAGAGCAGAACGAGGACGTTGACCGTCTGCAGGGCGAGGGTCCACCAGTCGATGTGCATGTCAGCCGGATCCCTAGCCGATGAAGGGATTGGCGAAGAGGACAAGCAGCGCGATGACGAGGCAGTAGATTGCCATCGTCTCGATCATGGCCAGACCAACGAAGAGCGTGCGCGAAAGCGTGCCTGCCGCCTCCGGCTGGCGGGCAATGGCATCCATGGCCGCCGCCACCGCGCGCCCTTCCGCCAGTGCCGGCCCGATAGCACCGAAAGAAACGGCCACGGCCGCGGCGATGATACTGACGATGCCGATGAGATTCATGGGCTTTGCTTCTCCCTGGAGGACGATGTGGATGGTTGCGGCCGCTCGCCGACGGCCGCGCCTATGAAAACAGTGGAAAGAACGGCGAAGATATAAGCCTGCACGGCGCCGGTCAGCATGTCGAGCGCCATCAGCGGGATGGGCACCAGCAGGCCGGCCAGCGAAAGCACGATGCCGACGATGAAGACCCCGCTCATGATATTGCCGAAAAGGCGCACGATCAGCGAGAAGGTGCGGGTCAATTGCTCCACGACGTTCAGCGGTATCATCACCCAGCTCGGCTCCGCGAAGGTCCTGAGATAACCGAAGAACCCGCGCGATCTCAGGCCGTAACCGATCGTCGCGGCCAGCACGATGAAGGCAAGCGCCGCATCCGTTTCCAGATGCGCGGTCGGCGGCTCGACACCCGGCGCCAGCGACGACCAGTTGGCGATCAGCACATAGATGAAGATGGTGCCGATCAGGGCGCGGTAGGGCTGCGGATCGACCTGCATCGTGTCGCGGATCTGCCCGTCGATCGTCTCCACCAATATTTCGAGAAAGCTCTGTGTCTTTGACGGCACGAGCGAGAGACGACGCGTGGCAAGGAAGGAAAGCAGCGTAAGCACGATCATAATCGCCCAGGTGGCGAGCACCGGCTCGGTGACCGGCACGGGACCGAGATGGAAGAGCGGTTCGAGCGAGAGCGGAGAGTTCATGACATCCCCTTCACCCGCCGCAGGATCAGGCTGCGGGCGACCAGGATGCCGATCGCGGCGCTAAGCAGCGCCAGAGCGCCAAGCTGAGCGACCCCGTACAGAGCGCCGGCGAGAACGGCAAAGCGCAGGAGCTGGACGACAAGCGCACGCAGCACGCTGCCATTTGCGAGGTAGCCGACATTCCACCAGAGGGCGCCGAAATGGAAAAGGCCGAGCAGGCCACCGACGGCAAGGCCCGACAATGCTTGAAATCCGACCGCGGCGGGCGACAGGGCAAGAAGGTTTTCGGTCATGAGCGATGCATCCATTTCCAGGCCGACCAGAATCCGAACGCCGCGCCGAGCATGATGCACGGTGCGGAAAAGAAGATGCCCGTCGAGAAGCTGCGGTCGAGCCAGCGTCCCAGAAGCGTGGCCAGAAGCGTCGGCACCACGATCGTCCAGCCGAGAATGCCGATCTGGCCGAGTCTGGCGCCGAGCGAGGGTTCCGGATTGCTCCTGCCCTCCTTTTCCCGCTCCGCGGCGCGGCGAGCGGCCTCGGCAAGATGGTCGCGCTCCCGCGGATCGGGCGGCGACGTCACGACAGGCCCTCCCCTGGCTGGATCAGCGCGTCCGCGCCGCTGCCGTCGCGGAGCAGGCGCATGAGCTGGCGCACGGCATTGGCGTGCAGCCGCGTCTGCGCCACCCGCGCTGCCCGGTCGGCATCGATGCCCGCCGCCCGCATTGCCTGCACCTGCGCCTCGAGCGTGGACAGGTCGTCGCCAAGCGTGCCCTGGCGGCAGGCGACGAGAACGCGGTTTCCACCGGTGACGGTGAAGATCCCGCCGCCCTGCGCGCAATAATGCGCTTCCCCGGCACCGTCGCGCCAGCGCACCACCGAGGCGGGCAGAACGGTAAGGAAATCCGCATGGCCCGGTAGGATGCCGAAACCACCGCTTGCGTCTTCCGCACGCACGGATATGGCATCCGGCAGTTCGACGAGCACCGATGAAGGTGTGCTGATCATCAGATGCAGGCCCGCCGTCATGCCGCAACTCCCGTTCCGTCGGCCTTGTGCGCCGCCTCTTCCTTTTGCCGCGCCTCCTCCAGCGATCCGACCATATAGAGCGAGCTTTCCTGCCATCCGTCGCATTCGCCCGCAAGGATCGCCCGGCAGCCGGCGATGGTATCCTCGATCTTCACCGACTTGCCAGCAACCCCGGTGAAAGCTTCCGTGACGGCGAAAGGCTGCGTGAGGAAGCGCTGCAAGCGCCGGGCACGCTCCACGATGCGGCGGTCTTCGCTGCTCAGTTCCTCCACCCCCAGCAGCGAAATGACATCCTGAAGCTCGCGATAGTGTTCAATCGTGCGGCGCACCTCCATGGCGGTTTCGGCATGGACAGCGCCAACCACGAGCGGATCGAGCAGGATCGACGAGGACGCGATGGGATCGACCGCCGGATACATGCCTTCCGCCGCCATCTCGCGCGAGAGAACCACCATGCTGTCGACATGGGCGGCGATGGTCGTCACCGCCGGATCGGTGAAATCGTCGGCGGGAACATAGACCGCCTCGATGGCGGTGATCGCCGCATCGCCGACCGAGGCGATGCGCTCCTGAAGCGCTGCCACCTCGCTTGCGAGCGTCGGCTGATATCCCACCCGCGAGGGGAGGCGCCCGAGAAGACCGGAAACCTCCGCTCCGGCCTGCACGAAGCGGAAGACGTTGTCCATCAGCAGAAGCACATTCTGGTGCCGTTCGTCACGGAAATATTCGGCGATCGTCAGCGCCGTCATCGGCACGCGCCAGCGGGCGCCGGGCGGCTCGTTCATCTGCCCGTAGACGAGGGCCGTGCGCGCCAGCACGCCTGAATTGGTCATATCCAGCAGCATTTCATGCCCCTCGCGCGACCGTTCGCCGACGCCGGCGAAGACGGAGATGCCCTGATAGCTCTCCACCATCGCATGGATCAGTTCCATGACCAGCACTGTCTTGCCGACGCCGGCGCCGCCGAACATCGCTGCCTTGCCGCCCTGAGCCAGCGGCGTCAGCAGATCGATGACCTTGACGCCCGTCGCGAAGATGGCCGACGTGCCCCTCTGGCTGGAAAGCGGCGGCGCGCTTCTGTGGATCGGCCGGCGGGGCACGTCCGCTTGAAATTCTTCGCGCCCGTCGCCGACGGCGCCTGTGACATCCACCAGCCTCCCGAGGACGGCCTCGCCCACCGGCACTGCGATCGGACCGCCGACCGGCTGCACCACATCGCCACGCTTCAGCCCGTTCGTCGCCTGCAATGCGATCGTCCGCACCGTCTTCGGATCCAGATGCGCCTGCACCTCCGCAAGCACGCGCATGCCGCCGATGTCCTCGATGATCAGCGCATCCTCGATCGCCGGCAACGCGCCCGCTTCGAAGGCGACATCGACGACCGCACCGCGAATGGCGACAACCCTGCCCGCCAAGATCGTGGAAGTGTTCATCCGGCTTCCTCGCCCGTTGTCCCATACGCACATGCGTCTGCACGCCCGGGATTAATCGATCAGCGTGCGTGTCTCATCACCAAGCACGGTCATCCCTGCTTAGATCTCGGCGGCATTCGGAGATTTGATTTTCATCAAGCTTTGGCGGAAAGGCAAAGAAAAAAGCGTCTTCCCTTCGCCGGTTCCATTTTAACCGGCGCCAGGGAGCATGCTTGCGGGGCGGCCAGCAGGCCGGACTTTGATCGAGTGAGTGCCTGGAATTGGCACCCCGGCGAAATCACTACAATCCCATAGATCGCCGGACATGGTCTCGCACTTGTCAAGTGTCAGACGCCCGGTTCCTTCCGGGGGCGGAGAAAGAACGCCCGGGGCGTTAAGATGCATCCGATTATGGCTTTGGAAGCGACAAAGCCACACCCGTTGCCACGTCGAACAAATGCATCTGGTTCATATTGAACGACAGCGGCATAGCCGTCAGCGGCTTGGGATTGCTCTCGGGATCGATACAAGCACACAGGTTCGCCTCGCCAATGGAAAAATAGACCATGGTTTCGGGACCAAGCGGTTCCACCAGATCGATCTTTGCGACGACATCTGCAAAGCCGGGGCGCTGCTGACGATCGCGGATCGATTCCGGCCGTATGCCGAATACCACCGATTTTCCCGCATGGCGCCTATACTCGTTCACCCGCGCCTCGGGAACTGGAAGTTCAGTACCGTCCTCCAGAACGACGGCAAGTCGCTCGCTGCCCGAACTCAATCGCGCCGGCAGGAAATTCATCGACGGCGAGCCGATAAAACCGGCAACAAACTGGCTGACGGGGCGATGATATAGTTCCTGTGGTGGGCCAGCCTGTTCGATCACGCCGCCGTTCATCACGACCACGCGATCGGCCATCGTCATGGCCTCCACCTGATCATGCGTGACGTAGACGGTCGTCGTCGGCAAGAGCTGATGCAGCCGCTTGATCTCCGTGCGCATCTGAACGCGCAGTTTCGCATCGAGGTTGGAAAGCGGCTCGTCGAAGAGAAAGACCTTGGGATTGCGCACGATGGCGCGTCCCATGGCGACGCGTTGGCGCTGCCCGCCCGACAACTGCCCCGGCCGCCGGTCGAGGAGCTCACCAATATGCAGCGTTTCGGCCGCGTGCGCGATGCGGGCATCAATCTCGGCTTTGGCAAGCTTTTGCTGTTCGAGGCAGAAGGAAATATTTTCCCTGACCGTCATGTGCGGATAGAGCGCATAGTTCTGGAACACCATCGCAATATCGCGCTTGCCGGGACCAAGCCGGTTTACGACCTGATCGCCAATGACGATCTCGCCGGCGGTAATATGCTCCAGACCCGCGATCATGCGCAGGGTCGTCGATTTGCCGCAGCCGGACGGACCGACGAAGACAACGAACTCGTTATCCGCAATTTCCAGATTGATACCACGTACCGCTTCATAGATGCCGTAGGATTTGACGACGTTCTTCAGCTCCAATCGTGCCATGACCTGCTCCTATGCTTCCTGCAGCCAGATCGCCATCGCCCCGGCGTCGCGATTGGCCCATAGATGATAGGGGATCGCCTTGAACGGCCTCGCCTTCAGGACCGGTGGCGACGTCCGGTAAAGAGCATTCGCCCAATCCGCGGTATCGGCTTCGAGCGCGGTTCCCTCCAGGACGGTCGCGCCGCCGAGCAACTGCGCATCGTAGCGGGCGGCCAGTTCCGCGGATGCGGGCAGGCGGAGCTGCTGCGGTTCGCTGCCGATGTCGGTTTCCTCGACGCAGTAGACGACCGGTCCGCGCTTCAGGGCAACACGTCCGCCGTCCTCCGAGACCGCCGGATGGGCGTAAAGGCGATCGATCGGCATCGACAAGGCGATATGCACCTCGTCGCCATCGCTCCAAATCCGATCAAGCGCCGCATAGCCCTTGACGGTGCAAGTGGCCAGATCCACCGCTTCGCCGTTGACCGAAATCGAAGCATCTTGGCACCAAGCCGGTATTCTCAAACGCATGATGAAACGGCTCGGCTGATCGATTGAGACGTGCAGCCTGATGTCGCCATCCCAAGGATAGCTTGTATCCTGACGCAACCGAAGCAAGCGGTCGCCGAGCGCAAGCTCCGCCACGTTCGCGCCATAGAGATGCACGGCAAGTTCGCCTGGCTTCGTCGAATAGAAATATTGCCCCAGTGATGTGATGAGGCGAGCGATATTTGTCGGGCAGCACGGGCAATAATGCCACTTCCAGCGACGATGCTGGCCGTGGCTTTCGAGCACGTTCTCATAAAAATAATGTTCGCCGTCGCGTGCGATACCTGAAAGGGCGCCGTTGAACAGAACCGTTTCGAGCTTGTCGGTGAACTTGCCATCAAGATCGATCTGAGCCATGCGATGGCTCCAGAACCCGAGTGCTACCGCGGCACAGGTTTCGGCATAGGCGGTTTCATTCGGCAGATCGAATTCGCGCGTGAAACCCTCGTTCGAGGCGGACGGCCCGAGACCGCCCGTCACATATAGCTGTCTGCTTGTCAGGTTGTCGAAAAGCCTGTCGCAGGCGGCCTTCAGGCTTGGATCGTCGTTTTCACATGCAAGGTCCGCCATTGCGGAAAAAAGATACATGGCGCGGACGGCATGGCCGACGACCTGCTCCTGCTCCCGCACCGGCATATGCGCCTGACTATAGGCATAGGTCTGGTAGACATAATCCTCGGGACGCTCTCCGCGTTTGACCGCCTCCTCGTCGTAATAGGACGGCATTTGCCCTCTTTCGTCCACGAAATAGGTCGCAAGCGCCAGATGCCGGGGATCGTTTGTGACGCGATAGAGCTTTACGAGCGCCAGTTCGATCTCCTCATGCGCATCATAGCCGCGCAACTTGCCGGGCTCACGTCCGAAGGTATCGATGATATGATCGACCGCACGGATCATCACATCGAGAAACCGGCGCTTGCCCGTTGCTTCGAAATACGCGACAGCTCCTTCCAGAAGATGTCCCATCGAATACATTTCATGCAGGTCGCGCAGGTTCGTCCAGCGCTTCTCGGGTTCGCGGCGAATGAACCAGCTATTCAGATAGCCGTCCGCCATCTGGCCATGCTCGAGCTTTTCGACAATGGCGTCGATCTGCGACTCGATTTCCGGATTGGGATGCGCTTTCAGGGTGTAGCTCGCAGCCTCGATCCACTTTCCAAAATCGGAATCGAAGAAATGTTGCATCGACAATCCGCTCGGCTGGATGGGGCGGGCAAGCGGCCCGGCCGGCTTGTCGAAGTCGAGAACTTCCAGGAAACCCTCTTCGTCGAGCCGCTTATGCTGGGTGGGAATGGTGACGTCGCGCACCGTTTGCGTCCAGCTTTTCCAAAAGCCATCATCGAAACGAACGCGGGAATGATCGACCGGGACATAGCGTTGCACTTCCGGTGCCCGCTCGGATTGATTGGAAGCTGGTGAGGACATGAGAACTCCTTGAGCGGCAAAGCCGTCGTCATTTCACGGCGCCGGCGGTCAGGCCGCGCACGTAGTAGCGTTGCAAAAGAAGAAAGAGGACGATGCAGGGCACCATAGTCACGGCAATGCCGGCTTGCAGCGCGCCCCAGTCGATGATGCCGTAAATGCCGGAGGAGACATTAACCAGCATGATCGGCAAGGTGAACTTGTTCTGGTCGGAGAGAAAGATCAGGGCGGCCAGGAATTCGTTCCAGGAGTTCAGGAAAGCGAACATGGCGACGGTTGCCACCCCGGGAAGCGCAATCGGCAACATGATACGGCGCAGAATGGTCGCCTGCGACGCGCCATCGATGCGGGCCGCTTCAATCAGCGCCTTGGGCACGGCATCGAAGGCATTGCGCATCATGAATACCGAGAACGGAAGCTGGAACGTGACATAGATCAGCACCAGCCCGAAGAGGCTGTTCTGCAGCCGAACCGCCTTGAGAATGAGAAAGAGCGGCGTCAGAATGGATTGAAACGGGATCATCATCGTCGCCATTATGAGCACGAACAGCAGCCCCTGCCCCGGAAAGCGAAACTTGGAGAAACCATAGCCCGCCGGAACGGATACCAGGACGGTCAGCAGTACGGTGCCTGCTGCGATTATGACGGAATTGCCGGCATAGACATACCAGCCCGCCCCGACATGTTCGAGACGATGATAATTCTCCAGTGAAAAAGCCTTCGAAAACAAGGCAGCCGGATTGGCAAGCGCCTCTGCTGCCGGTTTGAACGAATTGGCGAAAGACCAGACGATCGGCATGGCGAAGAACAGCGCGAAAAGAAGCGACAGCAGGATAAAGGCGACATAGCTCAGTCGCTCACCCATCGGCTTCGACTGCGGTTTGAAATTCAGACGCTCCATCAGCCTTCCTCCGGGCGCTGTCGCAGAAAGACGAACTGAACGGTGCTGATTGCGACGAGAACGATCAGCAATGCAAGAGAGATCGCCGAACCATAACCGAGGCGATAGGATGAAAAGGATGCGAGATAGATCGAAAATACCGCGGAGATCGTACTATTGGACGGTCCGCCCTGCGTGATGATGAAAAACTGGTCGAAAGCGAGCATCGACGAGGTGACATTGAGAACCAGAGCCAATACCACGGAATTGCGCATCAATGGCAGGGTAATCCTGCGAAAGCGGCTCCAGACATTGGCCCCATCGATCTTTGCCGCTTCGATCACATCGGTCGAGATGCTCTGCAGACCGGTCAGCAGAATGATCATCGTAAAGCCGGACGTCTTCCAGACCACCATCAGAACAATGACGGCAAGTGCCGGCCAGAAACTTTCGAGCGGCCGCGGCGCACTATCGATTAGCCCAACAGCACGCAAGACCTGGGCAAAAACGCCGCTGTCCGGATTGAGCAGCCACATCCACAATGTCGAGGCGGCACCGAAACCGATGACGACGGGCATGAAGTAGACAGTGCGGAAGAAGCCGGCAATTCGTAACGGCCGGTCAACCAGCAGGGCCAGCGGAAAGGCGACAAGGAAAATCGCCGCGGTCACCAGAACGGTATAAAGCAAGGTAAAGCCGAGGGAATGCCACAGCTGGGTATCGCCAATAAGCTCGGCATAATTGGCAAGCCCTATGAATTTAGCCCGGCCGAGAAGCGGCCAGTTATAGAAGCTCATCCATACCGTCATGATGAGCGGCACGAGGAAAAGCAAAACAATGAACAGGAAACCCGGCAGGATGAAAGCAAGGCCGAGCCAACCTCTTGGCTCAGGCTCGCCATGCGTGTCTGCCGGATTCCTGCCGCGACGCAGCGATGAGCTCACGGCACCGCTCCTTTTTCTTGATCGATCGGCAGGGAATGGCGGCGAAGCGCCATAGGACGACGCTTCGCCATTTGTCGGCCCAGAGACTTAGTTGAGACTTAGTTCGGGTTGGTACGCTCGAGGATACGGGTAAAATCCGCCTGGGTCTTGGCGATCGTGCCGTCGACATCCTCGCCGAAAATAGTTCCCTGGATCAGGTTCAGGAAGGGGCCGGTACGGCTCACGAAAAGCTCGTCCGACGAGAAAGTATAGGGAGTGCGGGCCTTGGTCAGCACGTCATAGGCGACGAGGTTGCGCTTGTCGAACTTGGCGTAGGCCTCTTTTGCGAGATCGGTCCGCGACGGCATGCCGGATTCCTGGGTGATGTAGACCTGCTGTTCGGGCTGCATGTAGAAATTGACGAAGTCGAGCGCGACTTTTTTCTTCTCGTCGCTGATGCCTTTCATCAGCGCCATCGTATCACCACCGGCAAAGCTCGATTCACCGCCCTTTGGCCCCGGGATGGGCGCGACATTGAACTTGACGTCCGGATACTTGCTCGTCAGCAAATTGACGATGTAGGAGCCGGTCATAAGAATGCCGACCTTACCGGAGGCAAACGCCTCGACGGCATTGTTGCCGTTGCCGGATCTCGAAGTCGGATGGATGGCGCCGGCTTTCGCCATGTCGCGGTAGGCGGCGATCGTCTCTCTTAAAGCCGGCGTATCAATCGTTGCCGTGCGGCCGTCTTCACTGAGGACATCGGCTCCAGCCGCCCAGAGATGCGGCAGAAAGTCGTAAATCAGCCAGCTGCCTGAATTCGCGACGAAGTAGAAGCCGTAGGTGTCGTTGCCGAGAGCGGTGATCTTCTTGGCATCCGCTGCGATCTCCTCGAGCGAGGCAGGCGCCTTGTTCGCATCGAGGCCGGCCTTGGAGAACAGATCGGTGTTGTAGGCGATGATCGAGGCATCCGGCAGGGCCGGCACGCCATAGATTTTACCGCCGTAGGTCGCAAGACGAATATGCGAAGGGCTGAGGGCGGATGCATAGGGCAGTCCCTTGACGAAATCGGTGATGTCCTCAAGGCTATCTGCAGCCGCAAAGGTCGGAAGATAGATCAGATCGAGCACGGCTCCATCCGGCGCGGCACCGCCCGCGATTGCAGCGCCAAGCTTCGGCACCATCTGCTCGGCGGTGATTTGCGTTACGTTGACCTTGTCGGAATGGCTCGCATTGTACTTGTCGGCCAGCCCCTGCAGCACCGCGCCCGAGGAGGTACGGACCCACAGCGTGATATCGGTCGCATTGGCAAATGTCGCACTTGCCATCAAGGCGATTGCAGAAATCGTCAACTTTAACTTGAACATGAAAGTTCCCCTTTTCCTTATCGCCAACGGCCTCCAGATGGCGTGATCAAGACGTTAGTCGACATTTTTCGATGTCGACAGTCTGTATGCATGTTTTTGGAGGGAATCTGATAAAACCTTTTAACATCACGATTATTTCTGATAAAAGGTTTTATCTACAGATTTCAAAAGATGTGATTTGGGTCGGGAAAGACATGCGTCGACAGACTATTCGGGATCTCGCAAAAGCGGCGGGCGTCAGTATTTCGACGGCGTCGAACGCACTCAACGGAACCGGCCGCACAAATGCGGAAACGATAGAACGCGTTAAACGTGTAGCGGAAGAAATCGGCTTCAGGCCGAATGCGCTCGCGCGCGGCCTGTTGACCAAGCGCAGCCACGCGATCGGCATGCTGACCAACGACACCTACGGCAGGTTGACGCTGCCGATGGCCGCCGGCGTTTCGGAAGTACTTGTCGATCACGGCTTGTCGGTCTTTCTATGTGCCACCAACAACGACCCGCGCCTGGCACGCCTGCATCTGGAGACGCTGCTGGACCGTCAGGTGGACGGCATCATCTTCACCGCGACACGCCTTGATCTGAAGCCGCCGCCGGAGCTTGCAAAGCTCTCGATACCTGTCGTCTACGCCTTCGCCGAAGGACCGGCGGACAGCATCAGCTTCTTTCCCGACGATGCTCAGGGTGCTCGCCTCGCCGTCGAACATCTGCAGGCTTTGGGCCGTTCGCGGATCCTGCACATAACCGGACCGGAGGATTATCTTGCCGTCCGCGTCCGCGCGAAAGCCTATCGTGAGTGCGTCGGCCCCAAGGCCGAAGTCCTTTATGGCGACTGGTCTGAGGAATGGGGCCACGAGGCCATTCAACAGATATTCGCACGCGGCGACGCTAGACCCGACGCCATATTTTGCGGGAACGATGAAATCGCGCGCGGCGTCATCGACGCGCTGCGCGATAAGGAACTTGCCGTCCCCGCAGATATTGCCGTCGTCGGCTTCGATAACTGGGAGGTCATCTCCCGACAAACCAGGCCGCCGCTCACAACGATAGATATGGAATTGAAAGAGATCGGCCACCAGGCAGGCCTTGCCATCCTCAGCCTGACAAAAGGAGAAACCGTCCCGACAGGAATTACCCGCTTGCCATGCCGCTTGGTCGCGCGCCAATCCTGCGGCGGCCTGCCTGACTGAGCCTGTCGTCACCGACCGCCAAGCCTGAGGCCACGTTGAATTTGCAGCTGAATGCGCGGCCCCAACCGATAGCGGATCCGGCGGAAGCGAGGTCGCGCTCGGATAGCCGGCCCCTGACGGTTCATCGTGGAAGATCCGGAACGATACCAGGTGTAGTCCCGGCATGTGATGGTGCGGGTTAATCTTTAAAATTGGCGGGTCCCTTGTCCAGGCCTCGCAGATTACCTGATAGGCTGGTCGCCATCACAGCGCCTTGAGATGTTTGACGAAGTTGTAAGCGGTGACGAAGAACAGGAAATGGGCCTTGAGGCTGTCGAGATGTCATATTGGTAGACCTTGACGGTTGCCTCATTGATGGTGCGGTTCATACGCTCAACCTAGCCATTATCCGGTATATGATCTTTGGTGCCTTTCCGTCCTGCTGTTCTTCTTCTGGGACGGCCTTGTGGTAAGCCCATTCGGGACGTGGGGCACCGGGAGCACGAAGGTGCAGGCAGGTCGTCTTAGACCATGGGCTGCGAGCCTGAGGTCGCTACATGGCCGCCCCTCGCGACTTTTCCGGATGCGCTGCGGCTCGGATCAGTAGATGTCGTGTTGCTCACCAACTCCCGTCTTTCGAGCCAGGAGTGAATAGGCATACGCATTATCCGGCTGGATATCTATACCGCCTTCGCCAAAGCGGTGACAGGTCGCCGATCGATTCGCGCATAATAGGGTGAAGTTGACCAGCAAACTGCTTGGCTTCCCCGACCAAGGTTAAGACCTCGTCTTCAAGCACTGCGCTCCCGGCCTCGTCCGGCACGATCGGTTCCATATACGAAATGTCCATGCCGAATATTATGCCGGTTGTAAATTCATAAATTTCAATGAATTATAATAAACGTCAGATGAGAAATATGCTGGTTTGAATGCCGCTTTTTCCAAGCATGGAAAACGCGGTTGCTTATAGGCAAATCAATCCGACGCCCCAAGCACGGCAATCAATGCATCGAGGGTCTGTCGCATGCCGACGGTGAGTTGGCGCCCTCTTTGCCAGAACACCACGTAGTGATAGATGGCGCCAGGTTCAAACGGCCGGAACTCCAGCCCAAACTCCTTATATTCCCGCGCTATCAAGCTGTTGATGATAGAAATTCCGACGCCGGCCGCGACGAACCCCACATCATGGCCATTTGCATCATACTCAACGGCCAGATCCGGCTCCACGCCGCTATACCGCAGGGCATTGATATTCATCTGATGGGCTGCAAACTGGGGCTCAATGTCCACCAGCGCCTCACCGGCGATGTCTTCCGACTTGATAATGTCTTTATCGGCGAACCGATGCCCGGCCTGAAACAGGCAGACGTTTCTGGCGGTGGCCGCCGGTAGCCATTCGAAAGCGCGCTCGTCGAGCGGCAGACGCGATACTCCGAGATCCGCTCGACCGTTCAGGACGTGCTCTGCAATCTGCTGATAGCTGCCGGACTTGATCTGAAACGACAATGCATTGCTCTCGCGAATTGCACGGATAGCCCGAGGGATGGCGCTTAGGCAGAAAACTCCCGGAACGGCCAGGCTCAGCGAAACCTCCTCTTCGTTGCGCAATGCAGCGATTGATTTCTCAATGCGGTCGACGCTTTGCAGAGCGCCGTTGACGCGCTTCAACAGATCCCAGGCAAGATCGGTGGGCGCCAGCCGATTATTCTCACGCGCAAACAAGGCAAGACCGACCTCCCCCTCAAGCTGCCTGATCTGCTGGCTGATGGCCGGCTGAGTGATTTTCAGGTTCTTCGCCGCGAGTCGTTCCGACCCGGTGCGCAAAACCTCGCGGAAAATCTGCAGCTGCCGCAGCGTCACTCCGGGGGTGGATCTTGCAAGCATCTTTTCGGCCTCACCGTCTTGCGCTTAATCCCAGCCCAGAGTCCGTTTTCCAAAGCGGCGGCGAGCGTCGGCATATAAGCCAAGCTTATCAGAATTAAGAGCACCTTATAGATTGACGCTGCCGATTCAAAGTATAAATCTCGTATGTAAGCGAATATTACTTTCGATTATCAGCATTTAAAATGCTATCACAGGTAGTATCGCGATGGTATTATAGAACAATATATATACGACGACCCTATGTCTGTGTCACGCGGGCCTAAGGCGGAGAGGATCTGCGTGCTCAATTTCACACTTCAATTCTTCGAAGGACTCCAGATCACCGTTGTACTTACCCTCGTGAGCGGCGTTCTCGGATCACTTTTTGGATTGCTTGTCGCCATCGTCAAGCTATCGAAGGCGCGCGTCCCTGCCCTCCTCGGCCAAGCCTACACGACAATCGTCCGTGGCTTGCCCGAGCTGCTTGTCATTCTGGTCGTCTATTTTGGGGGGACGGCAGCCATCACGGCGCTAACGGGCCGTTACGTCGAAATCAACGCTTTTGCCGCAGGCGTCACCGCATTGACGATTGTCTTTGGAGCTTATTGCGCCGAGATTTTCCGCGGTGCGATCATGAGCGTGCCGCAAGGACAGGCGGAAGCTGCGCGCAGCCTGGGCCTGAAACCTTGGCAGATCTGGGCGTTCGTGATCCTGCCGCAGATGCTGCAAGTCGCCCTTCCCGCCTACGGCAATCTCTGGATTTCGCTTGTGAAGGATACCTCTCTCGTCTCGGTCATCGGGCTGACCGACATCATGCGCGTGGCTTTCATCGGTGCCGGGTCGATGAGGGCTCCCCTTCCCTTTTATCTGATGGCCTCGGCTCTTTACCTTGCCCTCACCAGCCTGTCGCTCGCGTCGTTTCGCGTGCTGGAGCGACGTATCCAGATTCCAGGCCACTGAGGAAGCTGAGCATGGACCTCGATCTCATCATCGAAAGCATCTCCGTGCTCGTGCACGGTGTTTTCCTCACCCTCTTGCTGACGCTTTTGTCGCTCGTGATCAGCTTTGTTCTATCGGTGCCACTCAGCCTTCTGCGGGCATCACCGAACAGAACGCTGTCGGGATCGGTACTGGCCTATACCTACCTATTCCGGGGCACACCATTGCTGGTGCAGCTCTTCCTCGTCTACTACGGCCTCAGCCAGCTATCGATCGTCCGTCAGAGTATTCTCTGGCCTGTGCTGCGCGAACCGTTCTGGTGCGCCCTCATCACCTTCTCGCTAAACAGCACTGCCTACACAACGGAAGTCTTTCGGGCCGGCATATTGACGGTTCCACGGGGCATCGTCGAGGCGGCGAAAGCCCTCGGGCTGAGCCGACTGATGCAGATACGGTTGGTCATATTCCCATTGGCATTCAGGGCGGTGCTTCCCTCCTATGCGAACGAAGTGATCGGCCTGGTCAAGGCGAGCTCCTTGGCAAGCACAGTCACGCTCCTGGAGATCACCGGACTTGCGCGCCGGATGGTCTCGGAAACGTTCGCACCCTACGAGGTTTTTCTGGCGGCAGGAATTCTTTATCTGCTTCTCAACTTCACCGTTTCGGTATCCTTCCGATTGCTCGAGATACGTCTCACTCGCTCGGCCACCAGTTATTCGAAGATTGCGCCGGTCGGCGCGATGATTTTTGGGCTCCGGTTTCTGCTAAAGCTGACGAGCAAGCGCGCAAACACGAAACCGGGCAGCCAATCATCCATCCACTCGCTATAAAAAAGGGGAATCCACAAATGCGTAAATCCATTCTCGTCGCGTCCGTCATCGCTCTTGCACTCAGCCAAGTCAGCGCCCAAGCCATGGACCGCAAGACGCTCACGATTGCGACCGAGGGTGCCTCTCCGCCCTGGGATATGATCGATACGGAGGGAAAGCTTGTCGGTTATGACATCGACGTCGGCAATGAATTGTGCCGACGTATTGCGGTCGAGTGCAAGTTTGTCGCACAGGATTGGGATGGAATGATCCCGGCGCTGACCGTCGGCAAGTTCGATGCGATCATGTCCGGAATGGCGATCACCGAAAAACGCAGGAGATCGATCGCCTTTTCACGCCCTTATGCGGGCGGCTTCAATCAGCTGGTCATGCGCAAGGATCTCCAACTCCCGCAGACTGACACCAAGATCAAGATCAACCTAACAAGCGTCGGCAAAGCACAGGAGGCGGTCCTCGAGCAGCTGCAGTCGGCCCTTTCCGGCAAGACGCTTGGTGTGCTCAGATCATCGAACTCTGAAGCCGTCCTCAACGATCTCTTCGGCAAAGTTGCGACGATCCGCAGCTACGACACCCAGGACAATCTCCATCTGGACCTTGCTGCGGGCCGTATCGATGGCGGCCTTGCCGACTATTTCACATGGAAGACCTTTCTCGACAGCAAGGATGGCGAGACCGCTGCTTTCTATGGCCCGGAATTGTCAGGCGGTCTCTGGGGACCAGGCGTCGGAGTCGGCATCCGCAAAGACGACACCGCCCTGGTTGCAGACTTCGACAAGGCCATTCAGGACTGCATTGCCGACGGAACATTGAAGAATCTCAGCCTGAAGTGGTTCGGCATCGATATTTCTCCGCCGACGACGCCCTGAGCCGGCGCGACCGATTGAGCAACGCACATAGTCCAGCCGTCAACGCCAGGAACTGGATATCTGGTTTCCGGTTAGAACCAAATTACTTTTTGCAGGTATATCAATGCCATCCCCTTTTACCCTAGCCATCACCGGTCAGTCGCTTATTCATCATGATATCAGGGCCTGCGTTGATCCGGGCTTTTTGCAGATTGTCGAGATTTTGAAAAAGGCTGATGTCGCCTTCACCAATTTCGAGGGGACCATATTGGGCCGCCATGGCGGGTCGCCCATGAAGGGCTCGTACTTCGGATATTCCGATCCTCAGGTTCTCGACGCCCTGAAACAAGCGGGGTTCAACGCCCTGGCGCTTGCAAACAATCATGCCTTCGATCTTGGCCCGCCCGGCATTCTGTCGACGCTCGAGGAGGTTCGGGCTCGTGGCTTTCTTCACGCGGGGATTGGACTTGACCGCGATCACGCCATAGCGCCGGGCGTAGCAGCTATCCGCAGTCGACTTATAGGCCTGGTGGCGATGGATGCCGGACCCGGGCCTCGAACCATGTATGCTGACAATGCGCGTTACCGCCGCCCATCCAGGCCAGGCGTGAACCAGCTAGAAGTAACGCGCATCTTCGAGGCTGATCGGGCGGCATTCGACATGTTGGCAACAATCCAGACGACCTTTCAAATTTCAAAACTGGAACGAGCCAACTATGCTCAACCAGACGACCCACCGGTCCTCGACGAGGACGCCGAAATCGACTTCTATGGCACCATCTTCCGGCGCGCTGACGTCAATCGTCGTGTCATTGCGGTCGATCCCGATAGTGCTTCAATCCATCTAGAGGCGATTGCAAGGGCACGATCGCGCGAACAGTTCGTCATTGCCTATCTCCATCATCATCACTGGGAGCCGAATTGGCGTGACGTTCCCGATTGGGTCAGGGCATTCGCACATGCTTGCATCGATGCCGGCGCCAATGTGTTCGTTAGTCATGGAACCCCCGTCCTGCAGCCGATAGAGATCTACAAACGTGCCCCGATCTTCTTCGGACTTGGGAACTTCATCTTCCATACCGAGAAGGGTGAAACTGAATGGAGTTCACCCGACGTCTGGAAGAGCGTGGTCGCAACCTGCGCCTTCGATCCGGCAGGGCCCTTGCAGATCGACCTTTTGCCCGTGGCACTTGGCGGCGAGGAAAGGATCGAAGGGCTGGATTTTCACGAGCGGCAAGTCCCTATGGTCGCCTCCGGCAAGATAGCGCAACAGATCATTGACGATCTCGCCGAGCGTTCGGCCATCTTTGGCACCACGATAGAGCGGCACGGTCCAACGGGAAGAATTCAGGTCTCCGAGGGACAGAGATAAGGTCAGATCTGGACAGTTTTGACGATGTCGCACCTGGAGGTGATGCAGCCACCTCGAATTAAGACGAGAGCTGGCAGGGCTTTGAATATATCTCAATTGAGATACATAATCGCGCTAGCCGTGATATTAGGAGAAGCGATAATGGCCGCGCATACATCCATGCTGCACATTCGAGTAGATGATAAGCTTAAGGCCGACGCCACCGAAACGCTAGCCAATTTCGGCTTGTCCGTTTCAGACGCTGTGCGGATCTTCCTAACCCGCGTCGCCAAGGAGGGCGGCTTACCGGCCGGCCTGACGACCGACCCGGAAGCCTACGACGAATGGTTCCGTGCCAAGGTGCGCGAGGCTCTGGCCGATACTCGGCCAAGCGTACCGCATCGGCAGGTCATGGACGAAGCACAAGCATTGATAGATAGGAAGCGTTGTGCCCGAACTTGAATGGCTGGAGACAGCTCGAGCCGATCTATTGGCGATTATCGATTACATCTCTGACGACAATCGACGCCGCGCAAAGGTTAAAAGGTGATATCGAGACCAAAGTCACCAAAGTCGCGAAGCTTCCAGAGCACCCCCGACTTTACCGGTCCGGTCGGCTCGAAGGCACGCGGGAAATGATTGTGCGGGCAAACTACATCGTTGTGTAGGTGGAAGATCCCGACGCGACACGAATCCTGCGCGTCCTGCATGCCGCCCAGCAATGGCCATCGGAAAATTGAGGAAATTCCCTCTCAATCACCTTTCGGAAGAAGCTTCCTTGGTAATCCGATTCAATCGGCCTCGCCCTTGTCTTCATCTCCGGCAATCGTCCTGATCAACGCCAACGTCCGGGTCCTGAGCTTTGGCGATAGGCGTAGAATTTCTTCGACAAAGCGACGCCCTTCCGCCGTGGCGAGATAGGCGATACGCTCGTCCGCCTCGGGGGCGACGGTCGCCCCCACGCCTGAGCCCGGCTGTGGCAGTCCGTCGAAAAAGCAGCTCACCGGCACATTCAGTCCGCTGGCGATCTCATAGAGCATCGAGGCGCTGATGCGGTTCTTACCACTCTCATATTTCTGTACCTGTTGATAGCTTAAACCGACCTTTTCACCGAGCTCGGTTTGCGAGAGGTTGGAGTGAATTCGTCTGATGCGGAGCTGCTGTCCGACATGGATATCGACCGGATGCGACACTCGATTGCCCTGCTTTTCTACCCGATCATGCATCGCGTTTGCCCTTAGATGGGAGACGCCACTCGCGTCATCACTTGGGAGCGGCAAGGGTGTACGTGCCCCGAAGTTGGAGCTGAAAACAGAATATGTAGAATATATTCCATGGATTAATGCAACGCAAGATGTTGCCCATTGCGCATGGAAACTCGTGCGCGCATAGCGTGGAATCTGCGACATCACAGGTCAGCGCAAAAGCTTACGCAAGAAAACCTCGCGGTAGACGCGCATGTGGATCGCACCGTGATCAGTGATCTGGAAAGAGGAAAGTACAACGCCTCTATTGATCTGCTGGATCGCATTGCGAATGCGTTATCGATAGATATCTCTCAGTTCTTTTTGGAACCGTCGCCTGGAGATAAGCCAAAACCGCTGAGGGCCGGAAGGAAGCCGAAGGTCTGAGCTAAGGAACCGAAATTATTTTGCGAGCGCCCACTCTGGATCATCCACGCTCAAAGTGCCTTCGCTATGGTGAACCCTGAGATGGACCCATAATGGGTCATCAGCAAAACTCTCGAAAGTGCCACCAGCTTCCTCCAGCGAGAGGCCGCGATAGTTGTCGAGCGCGGGCTCGATGTTACCCGAGCCCAGGCTATTGAGCTCTGCAAACGGCTCGGCATTATCCAGAAGTACCCGATGTCCCCAAATTCCCGACCGGCGGTCAGCAGCGATCGTAGCAGCTAGCTCGAGCTGTCCTTCCATGGTGAGCGCCCGAGAAAAGGCATGGCGCATTAGGGGATAGTAAACGGTGTGCCGGCTGCCGCCGAGGACGCGTATGCCCGGCAATATCGCCGTGACGATGAACATCAAAAGAAGATTCGGAATAATCTTGCGCGCCTGTAACGCCTCGATGACTGCATCCACCTCGAATACAAGGGAGCAATCCTCCGCTCTCCCTGCCTCGAGCCTGTGCCCCACTACTCGCAGGGGAAAGAGGCGGCCCCGATCGCTACCCCAGAACAGGTCGGTGGAATTCTTCAACCAACCCTCCCAGGGACCATTGGCAAGGTCGTCAACGGAGGAGAGCAGACCTCTCACGAATCCGCAGTTCACAAACAAATTCCGCGCCAGCCAGGACGATTTGTCCTGAAGATGATCGACAACGAGATCGGCCACATCCTCGTCATCGATCTGCAAGAAGGCAATGTCAGGATCGAAATATCTCTTCCAGAGGTGCAGATTGGCATACTTGATCGCAGACGCAGCGGACGGATATTCGCCCTGCGGCAATATCGAACGCAGCCGTGCGACGAGGTCGCTGTCGTTCCCGCCGCCATCGACATTTTTCAGAGCGAAGCGATAGGGGCCGTTTCGGGCAAGTATGCTATAGGGGATCATCTGGCTGCGGCTTAGGCCGAAGACGTTGATGGCGTCGCCGCCGATCTTTAGCCACCCGGGTCCCTTTCGGCCTCTTTCGACGAATTTGACCGTCGATACCGCATAGGAAAGATAGGCCGAACGGCGATGCGCCCTTAGACCCATCAGACTGAAGAGATGTGTGTAGTAGGCATCCGGCTCGATCAGCAAATGCAAGTGAGGTCCGGCTTGCATGACAGGGGCATGGACGATCTCGGCCGCGATCGCACGGACCCGATCATCCACGAGGCCAGCCTTCCTGCCCGCCCGGAAGATAGATCGTTGAAAGAGCGACATCGCGTGTTGGCGGACACCACACGTGCTTCTATGCGGCTCGGTGTCGAACGCTTCTCGAGCATAATCCACCAAGCTTCTTTGCCGGAAGTCGTCGATCCATGGAAACAGGGTGCCGATCAGATCCAAGACGGCGTGCTTGGTCAACTGAGGATTTATATTTCCCGACCATTCGCTCATGACCGCGCCTCTCGGCGTTTGGAACTTTTCGATCTGGCGAAGTTCAGGAGATAGCCGGCAATAATGCAAGCGATCATTCCGAGCCCGAAAGCCAGGAACACCGTGGACGGACCGACACCGTCGCCGACGGCGGTAAGAGCAGCGTAGATAGTCAAGCTGAAGCCCATGCAGATGGCATGCATCCGGCCTTTCGCTCGGCCCAGCTTTGCACCGGCTATAAGCTTCTGTATTTCGACATCGATCAGTACCCGCGAAAGGTTATAGCCAGCACCAAGGATTGTTACTAGCACACATGCAATGTTGAGGTCCCGCGTCGTGCAGAGGGCCGCCATTGCCACCCCCGACGAAAAGACGATGATCGGAATGACGCTGCCACCAGCCCTGCTGAAACACCGGAGCGTCAAAATCAGCATGCTGATCATTGCGCCGGCTCCCCAGGAGAATTCGAGGAGGCCGAACTCAAAGGCGGTCCCCCCAAGCTCCAGCAGCACGAACTTCGACATGAGCGCACTGACAAGCATTCCCATGGCGTAGATCAGCACATAGCTGGCGACAAGGAATCTCGGCACACGAGCTGCCTTCTCGCCCTCGGAAGTTTCCGAGCAGGGTTGAGGAGCACAGCGATCATGGGTCGCCCCGTTTGGAAGGCGGAGGGTGACTTGAGGCATGCTGAGCATCGAAATCGCGAATGTACCCGCAGCGAACAGGAATGAAACCGTTTGCACGGTAGCGCCGAGCAGCCATCCGGTTATTACCGCCGCGAGCATGTTTCCCACCTGCATGGCAGCATAAGCTAGGGAGTTGAACCCCACCAGACGCTCGGATGCTGTGATCGACGGTATGATTGCCGAAGAAGCGGTAAGATATAGCCGGTCGGCCGCCGCATAAAAAACCGCTGAGACATAGAGCGTGTCGTTAGGCGTTTGCTTGATCATCACGGCAGCTGTGATGATCAAGATGGCGATCCTGATAGCATCGCCTGCCAGGCACAAGCGCGTCCGGTCGAAACGATCGACGAGATATCCGACCGGCGCACTCGCCAGAAACTCCGAGATGCTGCCTAGGGCCAGGAACAGAGCGATGGACTCCGCACTATTGCCCGCCTCTGCCAGGATCCAGATTGCTCCGACGTAGTAGGCATTGCGGCCGGCGGCAGAAAAGAGAACGCTAAGCAGGAAGAAAGAGCGGACCGAGCGTGGCCTCAATTGGTCCGGTGCGACATTGGCATCTTGATCCATGTATCCGCCAATTTGTGGAGGTAGCGCTTACGTGCGGTTACTCTAGCGGACGATGCGATATTCCACTTTCAGAATCCTGCTGCAATCCGCTCGGACGCGTCAGCGTACTTGTGTCTTCCATTCTGCTCTATGTTGTTTCGGGGTGGTCCCCATTACGCGGCGGAAGGCTGCCGCAAGATGACTGGGGCTGGAGAAGCCGCAAGCATAGGCGATCTCGGTTATCGAATGTTCGGAATAGCGAAGCATTTCGCTCGCCCGCTCCACGCGTCTTCGAACGATGTATGCATGGGGTGGCGAACCCGTCGATTGCCGAAATGCTTTCGAGAAATAATACTCGCTCAATCCCGCCTCTTGAGCCAACTCGGCCAGGGTCAAAGACCCATCCAGATTCGCATCGATCTTGTCGATGAGGCGCTTCAGGACCGCGGACGAAAGACCGCCTTTCAGGTATATTGGCTCTTGGCCGGAGAGACGAAGAAGCCGTAGGAAAATCGTCCTCGCATGGCTTTCCACCGTCATATGGGACAAGGGATCCCGTTCCCCTAATTCGGATCGAATGCTACGTGCAGCATATTGTATCTGTGAATCCTCGAAACCGAGTGTCGGTTTCAGTTGGTCAAAATCGGTTCCGGGCACGTCGTCGAAGTGGTCCCGAATGAATTTCTTGCCTACGGTAATGAGGAGATAGGACGCGGTGGTGTCCCCATCGTCCCAGCCGCTCCAGCTGTGGTCTGCCGGAATGAACGATAGGGAGCCGGGTTGCCTTTGTTTAAAAGTGACCTTGCGGCCGTCGAGATAGTCTTCGCCCTCTTTTGCAACGCCTTGCATGTTCAACAGGATGGCATGGTTGTCCGCAATAAGATTTGTTTCCTGTCGTCCGAGCCCCGTTCTGCGGACGACATCCGCGCGCACAGATCGCCAGCAAGCAAACTCGTGTAGGAATGCGGATTGTTCTGAGCGTCTGATCATAGCCGGGTCAAACGCACCAGAACGAACCATCCATAATTCCTTTCCATCGATTGTCTCACGAACGCCGCGCGAAGCAGGCGATACCTTCTGCCACTAACTAAAGCGAGATTTCGATTTGTCCGCTGCAACGCAAAATTTTATGACAATTTTTTGAAAGAATAACGAGATTGTGACGGTTGAAGGTCAGGCTTCTTGCAACTGTGCCTGTGCACGGTGCTCGTTCGGCTCAATGGAGCGGCAGCAAGAGCTTTCGCGGCAAGAGCATCGATGCGTGTCGAACCGATGGAGCACGACATGCGGGATTTCTCCACCTTTTTCGAAGAATGCGAACGCGCGCCGCGTCTCAACGAGCTTGCAGAGTTCTTTTCGACAACCGCTTCCGGGCGGGCAGGTATGCCGTTTCGACCGCCTTGGCTTGATCACCGCCTGTTTCCGCAGGACCTGACATTCAGGCACTTTTCAACCCTTCATCCGCTGAGGCAAGGTCCGTTCGATCAGCATTACCTCAGTAGCATACCTTATCGATTCGAAGAGGAGTGTCGCCTCGGTTGTGCAATTCTCAAATATGCTCGTGCCAGAAAAGGAAGGCTTAGCATCTATACCTTGGGAACAGCCGAGGGCACGATGGCTCGCGTGATTGCGGAGATTGGCAATGGCAGGGTCGAAACGCTTTCGTGCAGCCCAAATATCGAGAATCTGAGAAGCTTCTATGCCTTTGGGGTTACTCCTCATGCCGCGTTTTTCCACGGCCCGTTTCATCATTTGACACCTCAAAGGCTACGAGATGACACCGAGCTGCGCGCATTTGCAGATGGTTTCGACCTAATAGTCGAAGACACGACCTTTCAGATGTACTCGCCCAATCGCTTCGATCAGATCCGTTTCGTGTCGCAGCATCTGAAAATCGATGGACTCTTCATATTCGTCGAGAAGTTCACGCATGACGATGGCGAGGAGTACCGGCGGCGCGAACTGCAAAAGGACTATGGCTTCAAGGCTCGTTTCTTCAGCACCGCCGATATTCACGAGAAAGAAAGCACCGTTCTGAAACGAATGAATCAAAACGAAGTCAGTCTAGGGCAGATGGGTGACACACTACGGAACTTTTTCAGTCACACATTCGTGACCTGGAATAGCGGTAATTTCTATACCATCATTTCCAGCAACAATCCGGAAAACCTCGACCGCTTCATGTCGAAGCTCTGGCCCGCCGCAATACCGGGCGAATATGTCTATGCAGAACTTCCCTATCGGCTTTATCCCGAGTCGGATGTGCGGCTTGTATCTGGTAGATCCTGGACGCTTTAGTGATCGCATTCACTTGGCTTGACTTGGTGATTGTTTCCAAAGCGATTGGAGCATCCGCGCCGATGCTCCTCACTGATAGATACGTTGGATTACGTGCACTGATTGGCAACATAGTTCACATAGGTCAGCTGTCAGACTGACAATGGAATCTTTGAAGGGACAGAGCTGGAGACAGCTTGGTTGTCTGCCCATGAACCTCGATTCTCATGACTTTTACTGCACATTCCGCAGCATCGGCACTACAGGAATTATCATCTTTGAAAGAGACAACGTTCTTCTTAAGAGCAGGAGTTGTTCCGCGGATCTCACGCTGGGCGATATCAATGAAAAGCTTATTCGATACTTACGGGAGCTGCGAGAACGAAATATTCGCTTCGGTTTCATCTCTCGCGACTGCCCCGAGGATATCTCGCTGAGAGGGATTCTCGATACCTTGCTCAGAGTTCGAGAGGCCTCGCCCGATTTTTGGATAACGGCGGTTGGTTCACCGCAAGATAGTCGAGAGAAGAATCCGGATGCAGATGAAATGTGGCGCAGAATCCGAGTCGCCGCAATTACGTATGCGATGGAGCGGTACAGGATCAATAGAAGCAAAGCCGTATTCGTCAGCGGCACCTCGTCAGCTTTCACTGTCGCTAAAACTGCTGCTATCGCAGCCTTTCAATATTCAGGACTGGGCAACAGCCGAGACTCGTCCGCCGAGCTTGCAATGGCTATACATCTCCCGGGCCTATTGCCTGTAACGGGCGACGTGCGGGAACTCCATGCCAAGATCGAACAAATTTTGGGATTGAGCTGCTCGAAGAGCCGAGACTGGTAATTCAGCGACCTCGGTCCCGATCCTTTTCCTGGGGCGGCCGAAGCTTTATCGACCTTGGTGCTTCACAATCGCGCCGCCGTGTCTTCTCACGTTCACGATCCGACCGATCCGCTTCCGGCCCATCATGCTCGGCGTTGGACCGGGCGATACGAGATTGATCGAAAGAGCGGTCGTTCGAACTCTTGTTGACGATCCTCTGCTCTGCAACGTGATCGCGCCCGGCGGCCGATTTCGTCTCAAGGCTGTCAGAGCCGCGTTTGCCCTTGCCGGTCTCAACGCGGTCTCGGTTCTTCACCACGCGGGAGTCGAGCTGCAGCCCGACGACCTTTCCAATGACCTTTGTCGCCTGCTCGAAGATAAGCCGATCGGATGGGTTGGCGATTTTCGAGGCGAGGCGCAACGCGGTATTCGCGAGCGTTTCTTTTGCGGTCTTTGCCTGGGCGGCACTGATGGGTGTCGATCGCAGCATGTTCTCTTCGCCTTTCTCTTTTGCGGGGTTGCGGCCCTCCTGGGCGGCCTTCTCAAGCCGCCGGTATTCGCGTTGCAGCCCTATCGATAAATCCTGGCTCAACTCGCGCGCAGTGCTCGGCGCCGATCGGTCCTTGGCTATGCCGTCCAACATCTTGATAACAAGCCTGACAGAGCGCCGGCTCTGTTCGAGCCGATTCCTGGCATCCTCCAATTTCGGAGCGGTCGGTGCGTCGCGAACCTTGGCCAAGACCTTATCGACAACGTTGCCTGGGGCCGTGGCCCCCATTTGACGGAACATCTCCCATTCCCAACGCTTGACGGGCGGTGGACCGGCACGCTCGATGCGTTTCTGGCGGTCGATCGGGATACCCCGCTCGCGAGCTTTGTCGGCGAAGCGGAGCCGCCATTCGGTGAAGTCGCGAATGTTGGGGTTCAGCGTCCTGCCATCGGCGTTACGCAGTGCTACGATCACATGCAGATGCGGATGCTTTTCAAGATCGTTGCGATTGTGGACGGCATAGGCATAGCGATGTCCGGTGAATTGCTCTTTCAGGAAGTCACGGCCGGCTTGGATGAGCTGATCACGGTCGACATTCGCGGGCCCCGACAGCAGCAAATGCATGAAATCCCGCGGCTGCCGGGTCTGCATGAGAGCGCCGACGACCTTCCCCTCTGCCGTCAGTTGCTTGTGATCCGCGGTGGTGATCTCGCGCCGCTCGGCGCCGTGCAGGTAACGCCCGCTCTTGCCGGGCCGTTCCTCGATATGCGTTGTCGTCGAAAGCGTCACTTCTGCACCCCTGCGCTGCATGGTGTGGAGGGTTGCGGTCAGACCTTTCGGGCCGGACGAGAATTCGGCTGGATAACGCGAGATCGGTGTAATCCCCTCCTGCCGCAAAGCGTCATCAAGCCGCGCGTCGATGGCATGCACGGCGTCGATCTCCGCCGGGATCCGGTTGTGGCTGCTTCGGTCCGACCTGTCCTTCTTTTCGTGCGCAATCACCAGTGCGAAATGCAGCCGTGCCTGCCCCTTCACACCCTCGCTTACGCTGAAAGCATAGGTCCGGCCGACGTCGCCGGCCTGGTGAAAGCCATCTTCCGCGAGCAAACCGAGAGCGTGGGCTGTGTTTTCCCGGCTGGTGCTTTCAAGCTCATAGGTCAGGCGAAGAACGTCCTTACTACCTTTGCGACTGCCGAATTCCCTTTCCCATGAGCGCACGGCTTCATTGAGATCGGACACTTCGCGGCCATCCTGGTCGCGCGCCTTTTCTTCCTTGCTCTGGTAAGAAAGCACATTGCGGGCAGAACTGCTGCCAGCACCGTAGGACAGAACCTTGACGACAACGGCGTTGTTGCCAGCTGCTCGACTGATAGCCGAGGCGGCGCCGGGGTGTTTTACTCCGGTATAATTACCTTTCCCAAATGGCGGCCGTTTCCCACCTCCGCCGCCCCCACCGTGGCGGCGCAGCTCATCCTCGATCAGATCGAAATATCTCGGCAGCCGGCGACCTTCGGGTTTAGAGCTCAAGTGGCTTCTGGACGGCTCGTTCATCATGCCTCCTGATCAAATCGACAATATAGGAAGATGGCCGGACGAAGGCGGCATCGCGAATGGCATCGAGTGCGCCCATGACCTCGTCCAGCTTTCGCGCGACTGCTTTGGCGCTCTCGCCACCTCCTCGCACCTGGGAAAGGAACTCTTCGTTGCGAAAGGCAAGCTCGCGCAGGAACTGGTGCATATTCGCCAGCTGCCGATCGTGTTCATCGAGCATCGCCGGAACGTGCATGATCTCCCTGGTGACGATCAGCTTGGCAACGATATTGACAGAGATCCCAAGCCGTCCGGCAAGAACGCCGACATTGCCCAGGACGTGGTCGGGCAAACGGAACATGATGGGCGGCTCTCGCATCCGATCTAAAGCCCCCTCGCCTTCAGAGCCTCGAGGATGAGTCTCAGCGTCGCCGACGACAGTTGTTCGTGACGTTCCAGCGAGACGCGGAAGATCTTGGTCAAGACGTCGTCATCGAGATAGAGCGATATGCGCTTCCGTTGTTTAGCCGCGTCTGCCGCCGTGGTGCGTCCGTTGGGCATCGATTGCTCAAGGCGCTGATGTTTTACTGGGCCGCGTCTTTCGAGCGACGACGCATCGGGAAGAGCGTTTTCCGCCTGACCTTGCGCCCCGCCATCGGGCATGAGCATTTCGAGGTCGATATTCGTAGGCATATACGAGGTCGCAGCCTCCTCGACGTCCTTTGCCTGTTCTTCCCTCGATCGGGTCAGGGCAAGTATGTTTCTGACCGGCGTTCTCTTCCTCGACATTGTTTACGCCGCCTCCGCCTGCAGCAGGCCGATGAACTCGTTGTTGATCCTTTTTATAAGGTCGATCGCATCGAGCACGCTCTCCGAGGCCCGTCTCCTGGCCGACGGGGTTAGAGCAGGATTATTCTCGATGCTGGCGAGCTTGGAATAAAGCGAGCCGTAACCGGCGCCGACATCGCTGAAATGGTTGCTCTTGCGAACGACCGTCTCCACCATGGGGATCCTGCCGCTCGTCAGGATCGCGTGGACCTCGGGAAGGGACCGATTGCGCTTGAGGGCGATCATGTCCACATAGTTCCAAATCGCCGCATAGGGGATCGGCCCCCGATCCCGTTTCCGGGATATCTCCGTCAAGATCGTGGCCACCTTGATGGCCGACGTCGCGGCGGTCGGCTCAGGGATGACAGGAATGAGGATGGCATCGCACTCGTGGTAGACGTCGATGGCGCGCTGATGCACATAGCCGCCGACATCGTAAATCCGGATATCCGCCTCCGGAGCTTGGTCGAGCCGATCCCGAAACCTGTCTCCAGGGGCAACGCGCAGATGCAGCAGTGTTCCGTCGGTTGGCAGCAGTCCCCGCTTCATGGAGACATTGTACCAGCGCGTTGCCGATTCCTGCTCGTCGCAATCGATCAGTAGCGTCCTGTGTCCCTGTTGGGCGAACTCGGCTGCGAGATTGACGTTCAGGGTCGATTTCCCGGCGCCGCCCTTGAAGGTCGAAATGGCAAGCGAAAGGGGTTTTGCTGTCATGGAATTCCTCACCCTTTGGAACCGAAAGTCGGTGCCGCAGCCAGCCGATCGGATTGAGAAACAAAGGAGGATGACCGGCGCGCAAGAAGCCGGGGACGCCGGCTTCGCATCACCCCCACGCACACACGCGCCCGAAATCCTGGTCCAAACCTTCCCCTAGAGCTGGCCGCGCCGTCGCGCCGCGATCAGATCGTCGTTCAACCGCACTGCTTCCCGCTCACGGGCTGCGTCGGCGATCGGATCCCTCCCCGGCCAAAGCCGCAGGATCGGCAGGAAAAGGAGCACAAAGAAGGTGATCGTCGCAGCCTTGAACCAGGGCGACCCGTCATAGAGGTCGGCGGCCCACTGCCACAGCGTCGCTGTCCATTCTGTCGGCAGGAACACATAGGAAAACGTCAATGCAATCGCGTAGCCGATAAAGGCCGCGACGAGGACGCAAGCCGCCGACACCAGCAAAAAGGTCACGATCAGGATCAATATCCACGCCGCCCGGAACGGAAGGGCGATGGCCCTGAGTACCTTTCGATGCATCACCATCTGCTTGTCTCCACATGCAAATTGAGCGTCCGGATAACCTTACCCCAATTCCAATGGAATTTCCAGACTTGTACTGCAGTACAATTTCGTGCATGGTCAAAAAAGTCAACAGGTGACGGATGCGGACATGAGAAATGGCGCATGGCGACCCTATAGCCGCCTCTTTTGGACGTCTGTCGGTTTCTTGATCGCTCTGCCAATGGCCGCGCGGGCCGACTCGGTTTCGGAGTTCGTCAGCTACTATCAGGAGGCCTATGCGCAAGGGCGGGATCTGATCCCCGGACCTCAGGCGCCACTCGACACCTCTTCGATCGCAACGCGGCTTGATCTGCAAAGCGTCAGTCCTGAAGCCGCACTGAGCGGTAGCGCGTTTCTCGCATCGGATGGGACAATTGTCAGGCTGGCCGGAGTGCAAGGCTGCCTTTCGATCGAACCGCTGGAGTATGCGGGTGTGGTTGCGACATGCGCCATGATCTCGCTTGCCGGGATGACTGCTGTTGTCGGCGAGGCAAAGGCAAATGCCGGCAATGCGTTTCCATGCCATGAGCTGGGGCACAATCCCGGACAGCCGTCCGTGCGCTTCGCGGAGTGCTTCTTCATGGAGGACGGTGCGGTGCAGTCGCTCTCGGAAGCGCTCATCCGCAAGGGCGTGGCCTTTGCTTTTCATGACGGCGCTGGGCGGCCCCTTTTCCCGGAATATGCGCGAGCCGAAGACGCCGCGCGAAGCGCGAGAACGGGGATCTGGGCCAACTCTCAATTTGTCCATCCCTACGGTGCGCGCTATCGCGCAAATCCAGCAATGCATTGATGCGGATCGGAACCCTCATGCTGCTTTCCACGATGACAGTTTCCGGCCTTTATGCAGGCATCGCCGTCATGCCGATGCTTGCCGGTGCGGAACTTCCCCAGACGCGACCTACCTCACCCCCGGTCGTTTCTGTTCAGGCGCCGCAAGCCGAACGCCCGGCACCGAAGGGCGAGGATCGCGCTTCGACCGAATTTACGCCGTTCCCGGCGCAGGCGCTGTTCGAAACCGGCGACACCTGGGTCTCCGACGGCCGGCGATATCGCCTCTATGGCCTGCAGGCGTGCCTGCGCGGGACCAGCATCACGCTTTCCGGCGGTACAGTCCGAGATTGCGGAGACCTCAACCTCATCATGACGCAGGCCTTGATCAAGGATACGCGACCCGTCTGCACGACCCTAAGGGACATCGACCGGAATAATGCGGTCGTCGCATGCCAGACGACGGCAGGCCAGCATCGCTACGATCTTGCAACCTATATGATCGCTGAGGGATGGGGATTTGCGGCAGTCGACGGTGCCGGCCATTTGATCGTGCCGGGCTATAGGGTCGCCGAGGAAAGCGCGCGTGCGGCTCGTGCGGGTCTCTGGGCATATCCGGACATGCCGCATCCGGTCGCCATCCTCATGCAGCAGGTGGGAGCATCGCGATGAAAGCTGCCATCCTCACGATGATATTGCTCGCACTGACCCCGACGGGATCATTGGGGCAGGCTCGCCAGACTGACGTTCCGCGCCAGATTTACGGCAAGGTGCGGGTCGTCGACGGCACCACGTTCGAATTCATCAAGAGCCGTCAGGTCGTCCGACTCGCTGGATATGAAGCTCCTCGCCTGGAGCAGACGGCGACAAGCGAAGGCGTGACGTGGCCGGCCGGGCAGGTCTCACGCGCCTGGATGATCCTTCGAACGCTTGGCCAGAACGTCAACTGCGCGCCGATCGGCCGGGACACCAGCAAGGTTCTGATCGCCCATTGCTTTGTCGGCGAGACGAACCTGGCCGCGACAGCGATCGCGGAAGGCATCGGATACGCCTTCAATTATCGCAATGAACCCCATGTTCCCGCCTATTTCGATATCGAGCGGAAAGCCCGCGGGCTCGGCTTCGGCGTGTGGTCCTCGCCCGACCTGCTTCCACCTTGGCTCTACAGCGCATCGGCAGGGAATGACGCACAGTCCGATCGTCTCTCGTCGGAACCCGACCAGAGCCTGCCGTTGCCCTTACCGGTCACGCCAGACAGCGCAGTGTCCCTTACGAACACGCATGGAGGTTGAATGAAGCGCTTTTCCGAACTATTCGCCATAGCGGTGCTCCTGCTGACCATCGTTCCGGCCGCGACCGGCGCGCAAGACGGCGCCACCGAGAAGCAGATGGAACAACGCGATCCCGATTTTTGCGGCGCGGGCGGCGCCGGCTGCGATCCGGCGGACGTGCAGCAGTGGAAGGCGGTCGGCAACCGGCTTGCAGACCTGTCCTCGGCAGACCTCAGCCAGTACGCCTACGCCTGCGCGAAACATCGTGAATGGAAGAAGGATTGCGAAACCGATCCGGTCGCGATCCTCAAACGTCTAGGCATCGAGGGATATTGAGATCGCATGAGTAGCTCTCACGAGGGCGCTGTTTTCGCCGCCGCTATCTCTCTCCTGGTTGGAACGGTGGGCGGATACGCGATCAACGAGCTTCTGCGAATTGGTCACATAGCCGAGCTTGAAGAAGAGATCGGGCGGCTGAAGGCCGAGGCACAGAAGGTGTTGGAGGTGGAAGTTCAAGCAACGAGGAGGCGACTGCCGCGATCGCCAGGTCAGGCCGCTCGATCCGGATTTCGGAATGCAAGCCTCGTGAGGCCGTGCCCGGCGTGACCTGCACCGGCATCATCACCACGATGAGCGGATCGTTTGCCGGGGCAACACAGACTGGTGCCCTCTCGTTTGCCAAGATCGATGGCACATGGACACAGATTCAGTAGGAGAACCAAAGGAGACGAGCAGTGAAAGCGATCGCGATCTTTGCCGTGGGCTTGATGGGTGTGGCGAGTGGGCTTGCGTCGGCGCCGGCAAAAGCTGAAGACGCCTCCTGGGGATGCCAGATCTTGCTGTGTGCGGCATCGCATAATCCATCCTGGCATGGCGTTCCCTACTGTGTTCCGCCATTGACAAGGCTGATCGCTGCGATGTCGAAGCCCGGATTTTCGTGGCCGATTTGCCATGAAGCCAGCGCGGGGAGGCCAGGGCAGGAAATCTACGAGGACTGCCCCGGGGGAACGACCATCGGCTATTCCTCGCAAAGCGACCGCGGCTCGCGTGGCGAGCCCGATCAATGCATCAAGACAGTCAATGTTTGCCAATCGTCAGGTCAGCGCGACGGTGATGCCCGGTTGGCGGGCCTGACGATAAACCGACGATATGGTCGGGAGGGAGAGAGCTGTATTCAGGAGATTGCAACTCCGCGGCCGCGGCGCACAGATCCCTGGTACTTCGATATTTCGAACGACGAAGGCGTGAAGGAGAGGTTCTGGTTCAATCTGAACCACTAGCGCGCGCTCGAGGGAATTGCGACGGCGGCTAAATCAGGACGATGTTTCGGCCGTCTTCTTTTTCCTGCGTCGCGCTTTCCAGACCGCTATCCGATGGAGGTCTGCTTCGGTGACCTTGAGCAAATCCTCGATAACGACATTCCACTCGCGCTGCATCTTGTCGAGGGTCGATAGTTTAACGTCCCGCATGGCGCGGGCCACATGCGATATGTATGCCTCGTCCACGCCGAGCTGCTCGGCCAGCACCCTGTTCGTCAAGCCACGCTCAGCCTTCAGGCGCTCCAACCCGATCGCGAGCCTCTCCTGGAAGGTCAGAGAGTTCAAAGTCGAGATGTCGACTGGTTCGACCGGAATATCGCGTTTCAAACGAGGCATCGAACACCATCCCTGGCTACGCCTGCCATTGAACCGCGACAGGCGGCCACGCCAGTATAATGACGGCAAAGCCCGCCGCAGCTTGTTCGCACTACCCATGATATTCTCATCTTCATTCTACATCCGACTGGAGACCAACGCCGCCAAGCATAAACCAATTGTTGTCTATTTTACGCATTGCGCGGTTCACACATTCTGTTCGCACCTTACACCTACACTGCTGCGATCAGCCGGTGCAAGAGGACCGAAAACGGCATGCGTTTCGCATGGCGGCGGTTATACCGTCGGTTGGTTGTTGGCGTGCGTATAGTCGTCAGGAACAGCCCCGCTCACATGCTGGCCGAACTTACTGAGCAAGAGGCCGCAGCACTACGAGCCTGGTATGGCGACGCTGCGTCCAAAGAGGATGAGGCGATCGCTCTTGCGGTGATCAGGCGCGCCAGGGTGATGAACGGCTGGATCGAATGCGACTGCCTCAGTGGTCGATACCAGCCTTTGCTCGCGCCGATCCAGCAGGAACGGACATTTACCTTGCGACGACTGACGCCGAAGGATGAGGACCCACTTCGGCATCAGGAACGGCCAAACCACGCGTCCACCTGTCTCTTCCATGTCGACAAGGACGCCACTCCCGCGCTCATCGACCGCAGTTATCACATCCGGCCTGTCCAAAAATCCGATCGCAGCTACATCGACGCATTGCCCGCCATTCCCAACCGCCTGGCAGATGTCGCAGACCGCGACCTCGCGTGCTCGTCGGAGCGAAACGACCGGCCCTCCAGGCTTGGCGGCATTCTGTGGCGGCTGCTCGACCACGCCGGCACAAATGTCATGCCGCCACTGCAGGATGATCCCGATCTCGCACTTCGAAATCAACTTGCAGCGATCCGTGCCGCCGCAAAGGAGCTCAGGGTCTTGCGGACATGGTCGCTGAATGCTCTCCTGTCGACATGGGCGGCCGACTATTGGGATCCAGACAGCCGCTGGCAACGGTTGCTCGAAACCTCACGTCCGGATTGGCCGCAAACACTTCGCCGGACCGGTTTCATGCTGCTTTTTGCAAAAAACGTCTCCGCGCAGGCGATCATGCCGGCCTCTTCATCGCGGCCAATTGAGGTACTGGGTAAAGTGCGCCAGCCGCTGCGGGGCGATCCCGCGCGTCGCGGCCCGTTCCTCAGTCTGCTGAACGTTGACTTTCAGGACAACGATGAGGGACCGGTTCGGGCGGTCCAGGCCTATGCGCAGCCGGTCTATAATGGCGATACGCTGTTTCCGGTGGAATCGGGTTTCGAGAGGGAGGTTTCGCATCTGCTGTTCTGGCTGCAGCAGTCTTTGTTCGATGCCGTTCCGGATTTGCGCGTGAAGATCATCAAACCGCTCTTCGCGTCGGAAACGCCGCTCGGGCCATGCCGGCCGGACTTCCTGATAGAAGCCATCTACAAGGAGCATCAACCTGTCACGCTCGTCATCGAAGCCTTCGGTATAGAAACCGAAGAATATCGCGAAGCGAAGGACAAGACCGTCCCATACATGAGGCATCTCGGGCCGATTTTCGGCGTTTTTCCTGAGGATCTCGCGGAAGAGCAAGCGCCAGTCACCGCCAAACGCCTGCAGGACTGGGTGATCGACAAAATTCGCCATGCTTGAAGCAATGTATTCAAATGGTTGCAAAGTAGCTTAAAGTCGCGTGTGTCTCCATTTCGAAGGAGTGTACTCAATGTAACCTTATGAAACCAACTGCTCCATCTGCTGTTCCCTACCCAAACATGCGAAGATGGTTGTCGCCACGCCGGGATATATGGCCGCCGTAATCGACTTCTCCCGATTGATAGCGTCTGGTGGTCAGGCCGATCCAGGGCGCCAACCGAGCGCGACTTTTTGAAGTTTTCCGGGTCCTCAATCGCTGCAATGAAGGAGGAAGCTGTCACCGCGTCGACACCCGGGATCGATGCAAGAAGTCGGCATTGCTCACTCGCGCGTGCAGAAGCGACAAGCTGCTTGCTCAATTCGGCAGCGCCGGCACGCGTGCCTTTCCAGGCATGAAGCAGCGGCCTAATAATTTATTCCAGTCCGACATTCGTCGCCAGCGGGCTACACTCATGGTCCTCGAACACGCGCTATAGGCGGCGCCCTAGCTAGGTTGAGCGTGTAAGAAGACCTATGTGCTGGATATTGTGGTTGCGGAGGCTCGCAACACCCGATTCGTGCGATTGGTCGAGTGCGCGATACCAAAACTGGCAGCATAAGCAATCATCGGTGTTGGGTCTTGAGAGGCGCCGAACCTCGGGCCTATGGAATCTTGGCTCGGTACAACAACGCCTTAATCAGAATTTGATATGCCGATGGACAATAATAGCCCGCACGCCTGTTCTCGAAGTTTGCGGGATCACCGATCTCGCCCGGGAACTGCAAATGCGCGATAAACACAAACGCAAGTTGAAGGCGCTTCTCGGCGAGTTCGCAATGAAGCAGGAGTTCTTCGCCAGTGTGAAAGCTGCCGTCGACGTTCATGCCAACCTGACGACTTGACGCAAAGCACTGGCCGGATTTCTATCCGGCCGCTCTGTTCGATCGTCTGCGTCGATCAATTGCGCCTTCCGGTGAAGACGTTCAGCCCGACCAATCTGTCGATGGCAATGACGATGATGGCAGATCCGATCACGGACCAGGTCGACACCGCTGCGATAAGCGGACGGTATTGGTAAAGCAGATACTCGTAGATCTTGATCGGAAGCGGCTGCAGCTCGCGAGGCGTCAGGAAGATCGAGATCGAGAAATCGTTCCACGATGTGATGAATGCGAATAGGAATCCGGCAATCACGCCCGGCTTGATAAGCGGCAGCATGACAGCGATGAAAGTTCGCCATGGTGTCGCCCCAACACTGCTGGCCGCATCCTCCAAGGCAGGATCCAGCCCCTCCGTCACCGCCGTGATGGTTCGGACGGGATAGGGCATTGTGATCATGATATGGCCGATCATCAGCACGAAGAGGTTCGTACCCCCGAAGGCATAGATCATCACGGAATATAGCGACAGCGCAAAGATCACGGACGGCACCAGCAGCGGTCCCATGAAGGACAATGTCAGGATTTTTGCCAGCGCCGGCGGCGCCTTGCGCAACTGAATCGCCACAGGCAGAGCGAAGATCGTGGAGACCGTCGCGGCAACGATTGCGACGGCGAAGCTGATGATAGCGCCTTCAACAAAACTGCCTTCGGTAAGTGCAGCGATCATCCAATGAAGCGTCAGCTGCCTTGGCGGGAATGACATCGCTTCTGCATTCAGCGCCGCACCCGCGACCACGATCAGCGGGGTGATCACAAAGATAAGGCTTAGGGATGCGGCAATGGTCAAGCCCGAAGGGATCGGAAGCCTGCGGGCATGATTGATCTGTGTGCTCGCGGTCATGCGGGTCTCCTCACCGTGCGGAAGGTCCGATTGACTACAAACAGATAGACCGCCGTCATCAGGACGCTGAGGATCGTAAGGCTGATGCCAACCGCCGCGGCGAACGGAAAATTGCCCTGCACCGTCGCCTGATCATAGACCATCATGCCCATCATCTTGACGCGCCCGCCACCCATCAGGGCCGGGATTGCAAATGCCGCCGCGTTGAGCGTAAAAGCGATCAATGTGCCCGCCACGACCCCTGGCAGCGACAGCGGAAATGTGACCGCCCAGAACGTCCGGTACTTGTTTGCACCGACGCTGGCAGCCGCTTCCTTCAACGCCGGATCGATTGCCGCGATGACCCCGATCAGCGGCAGGACGACATAGGGAACAGCAATCTGGACAAGGCCGATCAGCACGCCGAGCTCGGTGTACATGATACGAACCCGTGGCATCCCGATCCGGCCAAGCGCGCTGTCGACCAGCCCGCCGTTCATCAGCAGGACATTGAGACCGAAGACACGGATCACGATGTTAACGCATAGCGAGACCACGACCATGCTGGTGATCAGGCCGCGCCGGTCCGACGGCAGTTCCGCGATGTAATAGGCCAGCACATAGCCGATGATCAGCGCGAAGAACGTCGACAGGACCGAGAGCTTTACCGTCGTCCACAGGGCCGTCTCAAGATAGAAGGGATCGATCCAGAAACGGGCGTAATGTTCCAGCGTGCCAGTGAACTGCGGCGCGCTGCCGACGACATGGGTGGACATGCTTGTCCCGACCAGCCAGCCCATCGGGATGAAGAAGAACAGAATGACGAAAATGAATGGTACGAAGAGCGGAGCACGGGAAAGGGATGCCAACAGACGATCCCGCGCTGCGTCCTCATGCCCCTCACTCCGTTGTGACAACAGCGCTGATGACATCGACGGTTACCTTGTCTCCGGGATTGAAAGTATCTCCACTTGAACGCTCCTGCAGGAAAACAAGTGAGGATGGGTCGTGGTCGAGCTTCAGGCCATAGCGAACGACCGAGCCTTCGTAGATGGTCTCGCTGACTGTCGCCTGGAGCTGATTACCAGCAGCGGTACCGCTGCGATCGATCAGCATCCATTCCGGCCGCACGACCAGCTTGACATTGCTGCCTGTCTCGATCGTTCCGGGCATCGTCGCCGATACCAGAGCACCGTTGGCGAGCTTGATGACGCCCTTGCCGGCAGGCCTGTTTTCAGCAACGGACCCCGGCAGGAAATTGGCGCTTCCGAGGAAGCCTGCCACGAAGCTGTTGGCCGGCCGCTCATAGACGGTGCGGGGATCGGCAATTTGCTGGATCCTTCCGGACTTCATGACGACGACCTGGTCGGACATCGACAGAGCCTCCTCCTGATCGTGGGTCACGAACAGCATGGTCACGCCGAGTGAACGTTGCAGCCCCTTGAGTTCGATCCTGAGTTCCTCGCGCAGCCGCCGGTCGAGGTTCGACAACGGCTCGTCGAGGATGATCACTTCCGGATCAATCGCCAAGGCGCGGGCCATGGCGACACGCTGCTGCTGTCCGCCGGAGAGTTGCCGTGGATAGCGATCATTCAAGCCCGTCAACTGGACCATTTCCAGGGCACGGTCGACGCGGCGGGCGATCTCCTCCCTCGGCAATTTGCGGATCCGCAGACCGAATGCGAGATTTTCGAAGACCGTCATATGCGGCCACAGGGCGTAGTTCTGGAACACCACACCGATGTTGCGCCGGTATGGGGGCAGGGTTGTCACCTCCCTGCCCCGGATCGACACCCGTCCGCTATCGGGAATGATGAACCCTCCGATAACACGCAATGTCGTCGTCTTGCCGCAGCCGCTCGGGCCAAGAACAGTGATGAACTCACCGGTCTTGATCTTGATGGAGACGTCGTCAAGGATGTTGATGTCTCCGTAGCGCTTGCTGCAGTTCAGTAGTTCAATGTCGAAAGTTTCAGCCATCAGCGTTGAATTTCCCGTTCCCAGCGCTGCTGCCACTGGTCGTAGACCGAGACTATGTACTTCCAGTCCGCGCTCTGCAGGCTGTTCACATTCTCCGGAGTGATCATCATTTTCGCCTGCACGTCAGCCGGAAGCCTTGCCCCCTTGTTCGTGGGGAAATAGCCGAGCTTTTGAGCCATGATGACGCCGGCCTCGGGGCTGAGCAGCACATTGGCCAGCTTCTCGGCGAGCTCGGTGTTCGGGCGGCCAGCAACGACGCTGACCGTCGAAGAGAGCGCGAAGAAGCCTTCCTTCGGGATAACGCCCTGGACCTGCACCTTCTCGCTATCGCGTGCCCATGCAATTCGGCCGTCTGTCCACATGCTCATGGAGATCTGGTCATTTCGGTAGAGCTCGAGATGGTTTGCATGGGAGTCGACCCAGACATCGACGTTCTTGGCGATCTTCGCCATTTCGGCGAAGCCGGCGTCCGGGTTCCGCTCACTCCCGCCCGCCTCCTTGGCAAACAGCGTGATCAGGTCGATGTTTTCCGGGCGGAATCCGCGAAGCGCGACGCGGCCCTGATATTCCGGCCTGGCGAGATCATGCCATGATTGCGGCGGTGTTTTCACCTCCGCCGGATTGTAAGCGAGGACGTAGGCACCGAAATTGGCCGCAACGACGGAGTCTGAATAGATGGCTTTCGGGTACAGCAGCTTGAGGTTCGGGACCAAGGCCGGATCGAGCGGGACGAATGCCTTTTCCGCTTCCATCCTCAACGCGAAGACCGGATCGGAAATGATGACATCAATTTCCTTGTTGCGAACGCGCGGGATGTTGTTGGCGCCGGATCCTGCAACGATGGTCACTTTGACATCATTGTCCTTTTCAAAAGACTTGATGCTGTCGGCCATGGCCTCGTCATAGGCACCGCCAAAGCCGCTGAGGATGAGCTCTTTCTGCTCTGCATTCGCGACAGTTCCCCACGCCACCGAAGCGGCGAAAACGAGGCTGGTAAGCATAGTGCGGCGTGCATTCCATTTCATTGCGATGTTCCCTTTTTTGTTGCTTGCTAGTAGATCGCGGCCAGCCGAACCCATTGCGTCAAACGACCACCGTCGACGCCATGAGATTTCGGAAACTAAAATGACGATCGGAGCTTCGCCGCCTTGCAGCTTTCCGCGACCGCCTGCTCTTGAACTCGATCAAGGGCGTCCTTTCCGCAGAAACGCGGAGACGACCTTTGTGGAGTCGAGAATTACGTGCAGCGCGAAGCGGTGAAGGGGCCGCAGCCCTCGGCCACGATCAGCAAGCACATAGAAACATCACACGCTGTTTCCGTCGCCGGGACGCTGTCATGCATCCCTCGCGCTGGCTGCGAAGGATCTTTAGTCGTAGGCAGTTCAAAACAGAAAGCCATGTCGAGTTCCTCTCGGTCCGCCTGTTAATCGGCGGTTTGGTATGTACATAATATCGAAATGGATCAGCCATTCAAGTCGTTCAAAAAGTCAAAAAGAGCGGCCACGAAGAGCCGCTCTCTGGCTGCTCATGCCAGTTCAATGGTAAGCATGATCGGCGTCTTTTCGCCGAAGTTGCTCTCGAGAACGGCACGACCAACCTTGTAGATGTCTTCGGTATATTCCGGCAGGATCTCGCCAAGGACCGGCGTTGCGATGTCCTCCGTGACTTCACCATACTGGATGATGACCTTGTTGCCAGTGCCCTGCGAATAGCGAATGCGGCCGACGGGAGCGTCGCATTGGCGTTCCCTGACATTAACTTTAGAGGTACTCACGACCGGAGCCCAGGCGTACATTGATTCACCGCTGACAACGGCATGGTCCTGTACGACGGTAAAGGGTAGCGCCTGGATGACGTCGTTGCAGAGCTCCGGGTTTTCCTTGGTTGCCAGATGCGCAATGACGCTGATGCCCAGCGGCTCCCAGGTGAGGCGGACCTTCTGGCCGTCGGAGATCTTCACGCGACGGGACAGGTCGGCCAGCGCAGCAATGGACCCCTCCGGTGCCTCATAGGTCAGATGCTTGCCAACGCTCCATGGGAAATAGTGGAACGACCAGGCAGCGAGCCGATTGAGGTAGCCGAGAAACGCCTTGACGGCATCGACTGCCTCTTCACGGCTGGAGGCGGTCGGAAGATATTTGGTGATCGCTTCCGCAAAGGCTCCCATTTCCGGAAGGCCGCTGTAGCGGAGATAGTTGCTGTAGGCATAGTCGAAACGCTGCACGAGCGCACAGCACTGCTCAACGCTGAAACGCTGGTCCTGGAATGTCAGCAGCAGCGGATACCAGGTGTACATCGACTGGTCCCGCAGCATGCCGTTCACGAAATCGAGGTTGGTGAAGTACTGGTTGTTGGTGCCGACCGCAAACGTTCCGGTGCGGATATCCCGAAGCTCCTTCGGCTCGTTGCTTTCATACGCAGCCGTCTTCTCCCGCACCGCCCTAACGACTTCACCCAAGCTCTTAAACGACATTTCTCAGATTCCCTTTGCTTGATTTTGTGTGGCACCTGAACCCCACTGCCCGATTAGCATATCCATAATGGCAGTTTTGTATAGACCATTAAAATATTTTGGTAGAAAATTCGCTGACCAGCGCCGTCCATATGAACGAAAATGCGGCCATTCCGGATGATGGGCTTCGTATGCGCGCCGTTTCTGATAGAAAATTATTCCACATATTGTGGATCATGACCGAAAATTAGACAAATATGCCATTTTGTCTGGTTGTTTTCTTCCAAATGCAGCAATTTCGGGCCGAATTTCCGGTTGCAGCGATCCAGACTTCAATTATGGTATATACTTATTCGAGATCTGGAATCGTCCGGCTCGAATTTTTCTCCAAAAGGACAACAATCGATGGGAAGATTGATCGATATCGCATGGCCGGAGCTCGACATTTCGGTCGTGGCGGAATTGGCCGACGAAGATAATCCGGAGCTTTGCGAGGAGTTTTGGCAGGATCTGCCGTTCAAGGTGATGCAGGCGCATCCGGTTGTTTCCGGCGAGTCCCTTTATGCCTGGACGCCGACAATCAGCACCGCGCCGGTGCGTCTTCGCCGCCGAATCGTCGATTGCGCCGTCGGCGACCTGAGATATTCCCAGGCGACCGGCAACAAGTTCTCGATACAGTATGGCAAGGGACTGGAACCTCTCGCCCAGCCGGTGCTCGGCAAGGTCCTGCCCGAATATCATCGTCTCCTGCCGATCGTCGGCAAGGCGATCTGGAACAACCTGTTCTTCGCCAAGGAAAAGATCTTTGTCGAAGTGAAACCGCACAATCCGGAAGAGGCATTCAAGGGCGAAGGACGTTTTGCCAAACTCACCGGCGTCGCGGCGGAATTCCACAACGAGGCCAAGCGGATCCAGACTGTGGAGCCGGAGGATCTGCGCCGGATTCGGACCGGCGAGATCGGCGATACCGGCACCTATGGCCAGTACTTCACGGCCTGGGACTTCGCAAACGGCATGCTGCGTGACTACATCATGTACACGGCCTATCCTCTCCTCAAGTTGATCGACACGCTCTCCCACGATGACTTCGTGGCCTCGGTCGAGGCCTTCGACCCAGCCTATTCCGAATATCTCGGCTATTCCGGCCTCAACACGCTGCTGGATTTCTCGAACAAGCTTCGGGCGGCCATCAAGGAGACCGAAGATCGGGAAGAACTCAAGACCCTGCTGCGTACATTCATTATGTATGGCAACCGCCTGTGCGCCTGGTCATACCATTACTTCCCGTGGTACCTCGGGATGTTCTACGGACGCGCGGTGAACGGACAGGAGTTCCCCGGCCGGTTCAATCCGGTCAAATCAGCATAATCAATTGCTTGCTTCCCACTCAAGATATGAGGGCGGCTCCTCGCGGTGCCGCCCTTGACGTTTTTGCGGAGCCCGGCTTTACATTTAAGCTATTTTCATATTGGTATATACAAATTGGAGGCCATATCGCAATTATGTATGCCTCTTGCTCTCTCCCCAGAAGGTTTGCGACATGGTCATTACGCTTAGTCCCGGAAAAGTCTCACTTGAAACACTTGCCGACGTCTACCAGGGCACACTCGTACCCGCTGTAGATGCCGAGGCGCTGAATCGGGTCCAGGCTTCCGCCGATAAGGTTGCCGAGATCGCGGGCGGGGATAAGGCCCATTACGGCATCAATACCGGCTTCGGGAAACTGGCAAGCGTGCGAATTCCCGCGGATGATGTTGAAACCCTTCAGCGAAACCTGATTCTTTCGCATTGCTGCGGCGTAGGCGCGCCGCTGGCGGATGGGATTGTTCGCCTGATCATGACGCTCAAGCTTATTTCGCTCGGACGAGGCGCCTCCGGCGTCCGTGCACAGGTCATCCATGTTCTATCCGCGATGCTGGAGAAGGATGTTCTCCCGATCGTTCCGGAAAAGGGGTCCGTGGGAGCATCCGGAGACCTCGCGCCGCTCGCCCACATGACCGCGGCGATGATCGGCGAAGGAGAAGCGAAATTCGATGGCGAGGTGATGCCGGCCAAGGAGGCCCTCGCAAAGGCTGGACTGACCCCGATCGTTCTGAAGGCAAAGGAGGGGCTCGCCATGATCAATGGCACCCAGACCTCCACGGCTCTTGCACTTGTCGGCCTTTTCCGCGCGCATCGTGCGCTTGTCTCGTCCCTGATTTCCGGCGCCCTTTCGACCGACGCGGCCATGGGCTCGACCGCCCCGTTCCATCCGGAAATTCATGTTCTGCGCGGCCATCAGGGCCAGATCGATGCAGCACGCGCTTTGAGCGCACTCATGGCCGGATCGGCAATCCGCGCGAGCCATGAGGAAGGCGACGAGCGCGTGCAGGACCCCTATTGCCTGCGTTGCCAGCCACAGGTCGTCGGCGCATGCCTGGATCTTCTTCGCCAGGCCGCGAAGACCCTGATGATCGAGGCAAACGCTGCAACGGACAATCCTCTCGTCCTCTCCGACGGCACGATCGTTTCCGGCGGCAATTTCCATGCCGAACCGGTCGCCTTTGCCGCGGACCAGATCGCCATTGCTATTTGCGAAATCGGCGCCATCGCGCAGCGGCGCATCGCTCTGCTTGTCGATCCCGTGCTGAGCTATGGCCTGCCTGCGTTTCTCACGCCCAAGCCGGGTCTGAATTCCGGCTTCATGATCGCGGAAGTGACTTCGGCGGCCCTGATGTCGGAGAACAAGCAGATGTCTCATCCGGCCTCGGTCGACTCCACGCCGACTTCGGCAAATCAGGAAGACCACGTTTCCATGGCCTGCCACGGCGCGCGCCGCCTGCTGCAGATGACGGACAACCTCTTCTCGATCATCGGGATCGAGGCGCTGAGCGCCGCGCAGGGCATCGAACTCAGGGCTCCGCTCGTCTCCAGCGCGGAACTCGATGCGGTTCTCACGGTCATCCGCGCGTCCGTACCCAAGCTCGAGGACGACCGTTACATGGCGGACGATCTCAAGCGCGCGACCGAACTGGTCGCCACCGGCCGGCTTGCATCGCCGGTCTCGAAGCACTTATTGCCTGCTCTCTGAGATTTACCGGATATGGAGAAGGCATAGGTTTCGGGCCTGACTGGAGCGACCAGGAGCCCGTTGGTATACGGCCAAAACACCATATGTTATAGACCAATGAAAGGTCCGCAACGTATCGTGAAAGAGGTATGACTGGTGAACAACGCTCGCTCTCTTAAGGCTGCTACGACTAGCAATGGATGATTTCGCAACAGATAAGCAGGCATCGTCGCGCTATTTGGAAATCCAACGCGACATCGAAAATAAAATAACCACGGGGGAGTGGGGCCCCGGAACGCGAATTCCGCCCGAGCGCGAACTCGTCGAAATATACAATTGTTCACGAATGACGGTGAACAAGGCTCTGTCGAGCCTTGCCGCATCAGGCATGATTTCCCGAAAGCGGCGATCCGGATCCTTTGTTGCGCCGCCGCGTATCGAAGAGCCGCTGATGCACATTCAGGATATCCGCGCGGAAGTCCTGGCCATCGACAGAACCTACTCGTTCGAGATCACGGACCGGAGCATCCGCAAGGCCACGGACGCTCTCGATGCGCGTCATGTCGGCGTTCCCGTCGGAACGCGGCTCCTCACACTCGAGGTGATGCACTATGCCGACAATCTTCCCTTCACGATGGAGACGAGGCAGATAAACCTCGACGCCGTCCCACAGGTCGAGCGGATTCAGTTCAAGGAGGAACCGCCCGGAAGCTGGCTGCTGCACAACGTTCCCTTCACCGAAGGCGAACATTCGATCCGGGCGGTTTCAGCGGATGCGATCCTGGCCCGGCGGCTGCAGGTCGTCGAGCGTACCGCCTGCATATCGATCGCCCGCCGCACATGGCTGGACGGCAATTTGATCACCTTCGTGCGACTGATCTACCCGGGGGATCGCCATCGCTTCGTCGTGCGTTTCAAACCCAACACGCTTCCGGTTGGCCCATAAGGACAAACCTGATGAGTGTGATAAAGCGCCCAGCGGGGCGCTTTTTTAGCCACGAGGCCCATATGCCGTGAAAACGCTCACATCGGCCGAATGTTCAAAAAAACTTATCAGCCAGTTCATTAAAAATGCACTACGAACATTCGGCGTTTTGTCCCTAAGATACGTCATCAAAAGCTGAATGCAGAACGACTTTCCACATGGCTTCAACTGCCGTGCCGGCTCCGCTTTGCCTTCAGGCAAGTCAGTAAATGGGAAATATTTGATGGCATTGGTTCGAATAGGCGTGGATATCGGTGGCACCTTCACCGACTTCGTGGGATGGCGCTCCGACTCCAGCGCCGGGATAAAGCGCTTGAAGGTGCCTTCAACGCCCCCGAACTTTGCCCAGGGTTTCCAGGATGGATTCGAGCGGCTTCTTGCGGCGCTAGGCGTTCAGGACGATGATGAAGTCGTTGTCATGCATGGAACGACGGTCAGCACGAACACGGTCATCGAACGCTCCGCAGATCCTGTGGCGCTGTTCGTCACCGAAGGCTTTCGCGACATTCTTGAGCTGCAGCGCCTGCGCCTGAAAAACCCGATCGACCTCTTTTCCTCCCGCGCATTGCCCCTGGTTCCGAGAAATCTGGTGTTCGAAATTCCCGAGCGCCTGGGTGCGGACACCGAAGTGCTTATGGCCGTGGACGAACAGGCCGTGCGCGATGCCGTGGCTGCCGTACAGGCACAGAAGATTGCCTCGATCGCAGTCGTCCTGCTCCACAGCTTCCGTGAGCCGGCCCACGAGCGAAAAGTCCGCGACATCATCGCCGTGACGGCGCCCGATATCGATGTCTGCATCTCTTCTGATATCTGGCCGCGCATGGGCGAATACGAGCGCGCCGTGAACGCGACCCTGAACGTCTACGTCAAACCACGCGTCAAATCCTATCTCCAGGAAATCGAACGATATCTGAATGAACGGCTGTCTTCGGCACGCCTTTATGTGACTCGTTCCAACGGTGGCGCCCTGGGCCTCGCCGACGCGATGAACTTTCCGGTTCATACGCTTCTGTCCGGTCCCGCTTCGGGCGTGACGGCCACGCAGACGATCGCCGGCTCCAGCAGGCACGAATATATGCTGACGTTCGACATGGGCGGCACCAGCACGGATGTCTCGCTGGTTCGCCAGGGTCAGCCGACTGTCACCGCGCAGGGCGCGGTCGGCGATTTTCCGATCACGCTTCCGGTCACCGAGATCGAGGCGATCGGCGCCGGCGGCGGTTCATTGGTGCGCCTGAACGGTCCCGCCATGCGGGTCGGCCCGGAAAGCGCCGGCGCCTTTCCCGGGCCTGCAGCCTTCGGCCGCGGCGGCGACAAGCCGACCGTCACGGATGCCTATCTCCTGTGCGGCTACCTTAATCCTGAAAATTTCCTCGGTGGCGCAATGCAGCTCGATATCGATCGAGCCGCATCCGCCTATTTGCCGGTAGCCCAACAGCTTGGCGTATCGACGACCGAGGCGGCGGATGCCTGCCTTTCCGTGACGACCTCCAACATGGTCAGCCGGATCCTCCCGTATCTCGCGGCGCATGGCCTCGATCCGCAGAATGTCACGCTCGTCCTGTTTGGCGGGAATGGCGCGCTGCACGGTCCGTTGCTTGCCGACGAAATCGGCATCAACTCCATTGTCGTCCCCCCTGCCCCTTCGGTCTTCTGCGCGCGCGGCGGCGTGGTCACCTCCCTCACCCACGACGTCATTGCGGTTGTCCAGGGTTCGACGATTACCGACGAACTGATCTCGAATGAATTCGAGACGCTGAAGGCAGAAACTCTCGTCTGGCTATCCCATCAGATCGATATCTCTCGGCTGATTTCGGTCGAGCACGAGTTCTGGGCGGAGCTGCGATACAAAGGGCAATCGTTCCAGGTTGCCGTCGCTGTTCCTGTTGGCGCCAACGGCAAATTCCCCGATCTGACGGCGATCGCTGGCACCTTCCACGACGAACATAACAGGCTCTATAGTCATTGTGACAGGGCTGCGCCGGTCGAATTCGTTGAGCTGCGCGTACGTGTTTGCGGTAGCCTTCCGATGCCTCAGGATGAACAGGCCCCTGTTGAACCGGTTACGGAAATCGTGGCGGCCGGCCATCGCGATATCCGCATCGCGGGCAAGCTTCATTCTTCGGCCCTCACCTATCGGCGCAAGGATCTGAACGTCGGCAGCTCGGTCCCGGGGCCATGCATCATCGAAGAAGGCGACTCGACCGTCCTCGTCCCAGCATCATTCCATGCAAGCACTCTCCCAACCGGTGCACTTGCACTTACGCGGAGGCCGTAACGATGGATCCCGTACAAACCGCCATCATGGCAAACCGGTTCAACGCAATCGTCGAGGAAGCATCCTCGACCCTGCAGCGCACCGCCCACACCACATTCGTCAAACTCGTTCAGGACTTTCAGTGCGCCCTTGCAAATGCCGAGGGTGAGGCCTTCGCCTACCCGGTCAACACCGGCGTCAGCGCGTTTATCGGCCTTTCGGTCAAGGGTGGCCTGGGGGACATTCCCCTGTCGTCCCTCAAGCCGGGCGATTGCATCATCACCAACGACCCGTACTCAAGCGACGGCATGGTGACCCATATGATGGATGTATCCCTGGTGCGTCCGATCTTCCGCGATGGCCAGCTCATCGCGCTGGCGTGGGCCTTTGTCCACGCCTCCGACATCGGCGGTGCGGTACCCGGCAGCATCGCGCCGACGCTCACGGAGACCTTCCAGGAGGGCCTCAGGCTCCGCCCGGTCCTGCTTTATCGGGAAGGCGTCCTCAACGAGGCCGTCAGGAACATCCTGCTCGACAACAGCCGCATTTCGTCCGAGTTATGGGGCGATATCCAGGCAATGTTGTCCGCCTTGAAGAGCATGGACGTCCGGCTCGGCCAGCTCTGCGATCGTTATTCCACCCAGGAAGTCATTGACGGCATGGGTGCGACGCTTGCCCTGTCCGAAGCTCGCGCCCGGGAGGTGATCGCCGAAATCCCCGACGGGACTTACGAATTCGCCGACTATATCGAGGGCATGAAAGCCGGCGAGTTCATCAACATCTACGCCCGGATGACCGTCTGCGGCAGCGACTTGCTGTTCGATTTCACCGGAACGGATCCCCAGGTTCTTGCCGCCTTCAACTACGTCACCGGCTCAACGACCCATCCCTATACCCTGCAGTCGCTGATCTACTACATCCTGACGAAGGCTCCGGACGCTCCCCGTAACCGAGGCCTGCTGCGGCCCGTCAAGATCATCGCTCCGCGCGGAACCATCATCAATGCGAACTTCCCTGCCGCCGGCGGGTCGCGGGTGACGGCATCCACGCGTGTCTATGACGTGGTGCTCGGCTGCCTGAACGCCGCCATCCCGGAAGGCTTGGCAGCCGCCGGCCCCGGCATGTCCGGGATCATCGTCGTCACCGGTCGCGACCGGCTTCATGGCGGCAAGCGGGTGAGCGTAATCAATCCGATTTGCGGCGGGGGCGGCGGAAAGATCGGTCATGACGGTATCGATGGCGTCGACAATCGCTCGGGCTCCTTGCTGACCGTCCCGGCCGAGACGATTGAAGTCGAAACCGTGATGCGCGTGCGGCGCTACGGGCTGGTCGCGGACAGCCAGGCGCCGGGCCGCTGGCGCAGCGGCGCCTCCGTCGTGCTCGACCTGGAAAACACCGACGTCGAAGCGGTGATGACGGTGCGTGGAATGGATCGTCTGAAGTTTACCCCCTGGGGCATCATGGGCGGCGCGCCGGGTTCACTTGCCCGGGTCATCGTAAATCCGGGAACGAAGGACGAGCGCGACAACGGAAAGATCGATGTTCTTCACTTCAAACGCGGCGACATTGTCCGTCTGATCACGCCGGCCGGCGGCGGCTTCGGATCGCCCTCTGAACGCGATGCCGAGCTGGTGCTGTCGGATGTCAAGCGCGGTCTGGTCTCGATTGAAAAGGCCCGCACGGCCTATGGCGTCGTGATCAGGGAAGATTTGTCGCTCAATCATAGCGAGACCGAAAAAACCCGCTCCGCCATGAAGACGCGGGAAGGACGTTTCTCTCACTGCGAAACACGCGAGACCCTCGATGCGATCTGGCCCACCGAAGTTCGAGCGGCATTGGCCGTAGGCGCTTTCGAATATGACGGATCCCTCAGGGCAGCGCTCGTCCGAAACACGGTCTCTCGCTTCGTCGAAGACCGCAAGGTCGCGACAATCGACGCAATTCCGGCGGCATTGGCGGAAGAGGATCGGCGCCTGCAGCAATAAAAGACTGGTGAAATGTAATTCACCATAACACGCGTCGCCAGGAATGGAGGCTACGCACCACCCCAAGGAAAACGACAGCATGAAACCGTTCGCAAGCTCAAGACAGATCACTCGAAAAATCGAGATCGCCTTGAGTTTACACTATCAAAATAAAGGGGAATACCATGAAACATCGTTTTTATGCTCTGGCAATGAGCGCTTTACTACTTGCGGGCGCGACATCGGTCCGCGCCGGTGACACCCCCGAAGGCAAGAGCTTTGAAGTCAAGGCTCCGAGCGAGCTTTCGAAAACAGTCGAGCCACCGGAGAAGCTGGCGAAAGCCGGAAAAATCGTGCTCTGCACGGAATTGGGTAACCCGCCCGGCGGGTTTTTGGCCGAGGACGGCGCGACGCCGAAAGGCTTCAATATCGACATCATGTCCGAGATCGGTCCGGTCATGGGGATCAAAAGTCAAATCGTGAACCTGCCGTTCGCAAGCATCTTCGCGGCTCTTGATACGGGCAAATGCGATGCCGTGATGTCTAACAGCGCCAAGACGCCCGCTCGCGTCGCTAAATATAACTTCGTTCCCTACATGACGATGAATCTAGGCCTGATGGTGCCGAAGGGAAATCCCCTTGGCCTGAAGACCTATGAGGACCTTTCCGGCTATCGGGCGGCCGTTCTGGTCTCCAGTACAACGGAGCGCCTCGTGAAGGAAGCCAGCGATAAGGCTGTCGCCGCCGGCGGAAAACCCATCGAGATTCAGTCATATCCGCAATATACGACGGGTGTGCGTCAGCTGGAGCTCAATCGCGTCGACGCCTTCGTCGGCGACACGATGTCGATCGGCTATTTCGTCAATCTCACAAAGAACAAGTTCGAGGTCGGCGGCACGCCAGGCGCTCCCCTCACCATCGGGATCGTGGTGCGAAAGGATGACTCGGAGATGCAGGACGCGATCCAGAAGGCCTATGTTGCCCTCTATAAGAGCGGGCTTGTTCAGAAGTCCGCCGAGACATGGGGGATGGCAGGATCGGTCAGCTTCTGCGGCGCGGATTCGGTTTGCCCTTGAGCCGGAGCCTGAGGATGTCCGGCCTTTCGGCCTGATCAGTCAGAGGTCTGCGCGCCGAGGTTTGGCGAGCAGACCTTGCGAGCGAACGCATGATGAAAAAGCTCGGCTTCGAACGATCCGCCGAACTGAACAGGAACGCTATCGAAATGCAGTTCGATGTGCCATTTTTCCTAAACTTCGTGTTCCATCCGAGACCAGCTCTGCTGTTCGGTTTGGCGACCGCCTTGGCGACGACCATCATATCAATGGCGCTCGGCATCTTGCTCGGATTGCTTTTGTGTCTTTGTGGTCGGTCGAAATTCTGGTTGCTTCGCAACTTCAATAGCGCATACGTTTTTGCCTTTCGGGGGACGCCCCTGCTGGTGCAGGTCATCCTGATTTACTTCGGCGTCCCGTATCTGACCGGCGTGGATCTTTTTCCCGAGACTGTAGATCTGCTTGGACTGGTCTCGCTGCAAGGCGCGATCGTCGCAGGCATCGTCGCCTTCGCCCTGAATGAGGCAGCCTATATCAGCGAGATTGCCCGCGCCTCCATCGGTTCGATCGATCAGGGCCAGTGGGACGCAGGCAAAGCGCTCGGGATGAGACCAGCTCTGCTTATGAAGCTCGTCATTCTGCCCCAGGCCGTTCGCGTCATGCTGCCGCCGCTCGGCAACCAGGTAAACGGAATGTTCAAGGCGACTTCACTTCTTTACCTCATTGCGGTGCCGGAGATGATGTTCATCGCTGATGCAGTCAACTCGGTAACGTTCAAGACGTTTGAAGTATATCTCGGAGTGTCGGTCTATTATCTGGTGATAACGACGGCATGGAGCTTTGTTCAAAAGGCCCTGGAGCGGCGGTATTCGAAAGGCGTCGCGACCCTATGAAACAGCCCGATCCATCATTCGCACGGCCCATTGCCACCATTTCACCTCAGCTCGGAAATGGCGACGCGCCCTGTCGGGGAGGCAAGTGATGATTTTCGACGTAAGGTATTTTCTCGAGCTCGTGTTCGAGCCGTCGACAGCGATGCTCTATGCCGTTTGGATCACCGTTTCCGTCACGATCTCCTCGATGATTGTCGGGATTGGGGTAGGTCTCCTGTTGGCCCTGCTTGGCATCAGCCGATACGGCGCCTTGCGGGGCTTCAACTGGCTGTATGTATGGTTCTTCCGCGGGACGCCGATCCTCGTTCAGCTGTTCCTCATATATTATGGCCTGCCGGCGCTGGCGGGTGTCGATCTCTTTCCTTCAACGCTGAATGTCCTCTCCCTTTCAATCAGCGGCAGCATCCTCGCGGGGATCATCGCATTTAGCCTTCACGAGGCAGCCTTCATGAGCGAGATCACCAGGGCAGGAATAAGCTCGGTAGATCGAGGGCAACACGAAGCCGCGCAGGCGCTTGGAATGTCTCCGGCGCTGGCGATGCGGAGAATCATTCTCCCGCAGGCACTGCGGATCATCGTTCCGCCGTTGGGCAACCAGTGCAACATGATGTTCAAGACCACGGCGTTCCTGAGCCTAATTGCCGTACCCGAACTGGTGCATGTTGCCGACAGCTTGCGCGCAATCAACTTCAAGACCTTCGAGGCCTATGCTGCGATATCGGTCTACTATCTGGCTCTCACAGGCATCTGGACCCTGCTGCAGCAAACGATCGAACGTCGCCTCTCCTGGAGCCCGCGCAGCACGGCTAAGCCGCTCAAGGCAAAGGCCGCAACAACTTTTCTACAGATGGACAACTGATATGGCCGAACAAAACAATGGTGACGGCGTCGCTGCCGTCGAACTCAGGAGTGTGAGCAAGTCATTCGGTCCGGTCAGCGTCTTCGAGAATGTATCGCTTGTTGTAAAACCCAAAGAGACCGTCGTCATCATCGGTCCCTCCGGATCCGGAAAGACAACGCTTATCCGCTGCATCAACCATCTGGAGAAAATCCAGAGCGGCGAGATCTTCATCAATGGATCCTTGGTCAGCAACAAGATCGTCGGTGGTAAAATCGTCGGCCTGACTGAAAAGGAAAAGGCGGCCATCAGGCGAAACGTGGCGATGGTGTTCCAGAGATTTAATCTCTTCCCCCATCTGACGGTGCTGCAAAACATCATTGAAGCGCCTGTGCATGTGCTTAGGCAGCCCAAACAGGAAGCCGCAGCGCGCGCGATGGCGCTTCTGCAGCGTGTTGGTCTCGTCGACAAGAAAGACCGGTATCCAGCCCAGTTGTCCGGCGGACAGCAACAGCGAGTGGCGATCGCCCGTGTCCTGGCGATGAACCCGGAAATTGTCCTCTTCGACGAGCCGACGAGCGCGCTTGACCCCGAGATGGTCGGTGAGGTCCTGGCTGTCATGAAGGAACTGGCCGGCAAGGGAATGACGATGATCGTCGTCACCCACGAGATGGGTTTCGCGCGTGAAGTGGCCGATCGTGTCGTCGTTATGGACAAGGGTTCAATCATAGAGCAAGGGCCGCCGGAGCAGATCTTTGGCCGCCCGCAGAATGCCCGGACCGCTGAATTCCTGGAGCGGATCTCCTGATTTCTGGACCGGCTTGCTCAAGCTATGGATAGCCCTGAGACATTGCCGGCCATCGCTTTTCAACTGTTATGCAAGGTAGTCTGCGGCATGGTCATCTCGGCAACAATCGCACTGTCTGATTTTATCGCGAATACCCGGGAATTGCCCTCCGCGGTCATCGAACGGGCAAAGATTCACATTGGGGATACGCTTGCCTGCATCTACGCAGGAACAGTCTCCAGGCCGGTGGAGGTGCTCATTGCCGCGTCCGCTCCTGCAGGCGATGGAGATGGTGTCCTCATCCCGGGCCTCGGCCGCTGGACCGATCCGTCGCTGGCCGCACTCCTGACGGGCACCTGCGCCCATGCAGACGATTTTGACGACACGAGCGAGTTCTCGATGAACGGCCACCCTAGCGCGCCGATCGTCAGCGCGCTGTTGCCAACCGCCTTCCTGCTGCGATCAAGTGGCCAGGCATTCCTGCTCGCCTACGCGATCGGCGTCGAGATTGCCTGCAAGCTCGGCGTCGCGGTGGGCACTGCACATACGCACCGGGGCTGGCATACGATGTCCACGCTCGGCGCGCTAGCCGCCGCCGGGGCGGTTGCCAATCTCCGAGGCCTCACCGCCGCCCAGACGGAACGGGCGCTTGCCATCACCTGCTCGTTCGCGGGCGGCATTTTGGGCAATACCGGCACGATGACGAAGAGCCTGCATTGCGGCCGGGCCGCCAACGCCGGCTTCCTTGCGGCAATCCTGGCGGAAAAGGGCCTCACTGCCGGTTCCAATATTCTCGAAGCGCCTGCGGGTTTCCTGGAGGCGTTCGCCAGCCGGCCGGCGGGAACACTTGCTCTGCCTCCGCTTGGAGAGCCCTGGGAGCTAGTTACGACCGGCTTGGCGGTGAAGCTTTATCCGTGCTGCAGCTGCACGCATCTGGCGATTGATGGCGCCCTTGAGCTCCGACGCACGCCGGGGTTCAACATCCGCGCGATCGAGCGCATCGACTGTTTTGCGCGTGAGGAGTGCATCCATTATCTGCGATTTGAAAAACCAAGGACGGCGATCGAAGCCAAGTTCAGCATGAACTACACGGTGGCCGCGGCACTGCTTCAGGGAGAACTGACGCTGGACGATTTCGAGTCGGCCGCCATCGAACGCGGCGACATTGCAGCCTTGTCGGACAAGGTCGAGATGCATGTCCGCGAGGAAGGTTCCGCCCAACCGGATATCGCGGTGAGCTTCTCGGATGGAACGCGGCTTGGTCAGCGGCGCGATGCTCCGCGCGGAGCACCTCAAGACCCGCCGGGATGGGACGATATCGCCAAAAAGCTGTCAGGAGGTTTCGCCCGCGCGAAAGACCGGTTCCTTCCGGCAGACTTCGAAAGACATGTTGCGGCCCTGCAGCAGTTGGAAGATGTGCCGAGGTTGTCAGATATTTTCGCCTGAGGTAACCTGGTTTTTCAGTTCCGGAACCTTTGATCCGCCGTCTCAGCCGAGGTGAGCATGCCGAAGATTGACTATCCGCATCTGGCAGCTTTCGTTGTCAGCTGCGACAGTCCTTCGATGGCGTATGCTGCCGACAAGCTCGGCCTCCTCCCCTCCACCCTGAGCACCAGATTAAGCACCCTCGAAGCCCAAATCGGCGTTACGCTCTTCGGACGCAAGGATCGTAGCTCCTATCCGCTACGGTCGGCCGCGTGGCTTTATAATCGCAGTGTCCGCCTTCTGTTGGCGGAGGAATATCTCCGCCTCGCCAGCCAAAACAACGGCTCGGCGCCGCCGAAATGCATCATTCTTCATATCGACGTAGACTACATCTGGACAGCCATTTCATACGCGATAATCGCTGCAATACGCAGCTTCCATTCAAAGCCTGGCCGACCATATGTCGACCTGATTTTCACCGGCGCCAGAGCTTTTGGGGCGCAGAAAGCCCCCGTCCCGCTCTTGTCCGACACCTCGACGGTCGGGAAGCTTGAAATCCATCATTCTGCCGGAGAGCCAGCGTCGGCTTCCGCAACCATCATTGTGTCGGACCATTGGGTCAGGCTTATCCACGCTGGCGGCGCTTTTTCTCGGCAGGACGAGATGGCGTTGGAGATCGCCATACCCGATCTTCCCGGGACGCTGCAAAGCGATACCAAGTTCAGCGCTTCAAATCGCATGGCGACCTCGCGTATCTCGGCAACCGACCGGAGTTTGCAGGACCTGGCCGGCCTTCTGGACGACCTCCAGAAGGCCGATTTACTTTTGCCGCGACTGATCGTACCTCCCCGGTTAAGCGGCCAAGGAACCAACATGGTTCCCGTGGCCCAAGGGCCAGCATGCAACGTCATCGCCGACATCTCCGGCGAACATGAATTCTTGGCTAATCTGCTCGACGAAATTCGAAACCGGGGTGACGGCGCGCTGCCATTTGCCGGAGCCACGGATTTTAGGCCTGAGATCGGCCTGAAACAGATCGCAACCGTCAACCGGGTGATGCAAACAGGCAGCATGGCCAGTGCCGCCCGCGTCACCGGGCGGACGGCGGCAATCATCCCGGCCCAGCTTGAACAGATCGAAAGGGTGCTGGGATCGAAGCTTATAGAAAGGCGGAAAAGCGGTTCCGAACCAACGGACTGTGCGAGACAACTGCATCCGCTCTTCTTGGGTATCGAGCGCTCGTTCAAGGATGCGTTTGGCGAGCGAAGCCATATCGCCGCCGTGTTCGAGCAATCAATAAGGGTTGCGCTTCCGGTGAGCTGGAGCGCCGATTCATTGACTTCGGAGTGCATGGCCGCCGCGCTGAGTGCTTTTCATGCCGAATATCCAAACTGCCGGATCGAGGTTGTCGAGGGACCTCGACATGTCCTGCATCGCGGTGTTCAGACTGGCCAGTTCAACATTGCGATCGTCGGCAGAATCGATCCGCAAGTCGGCTCATTGCCGATTGGCCGAAGCGAGGATGTGGTCCTCATCGTCAACAAGAAAGCGCATTTCAGGCCGAAGACTGATAGAGTGACGGCTGATGAGTTGCGAAACGTTCCACTCATTCTGGCGCCTACACAGCTGACGATGCACCAAACGCTTCTGACCGCCCTTGCGAAGTCGACAGTCCAATTAGAACCAGTGATGCGACTTGGATCGGTTCCGTTAATCGTGTCGGTCCTGCGCCGTTCGCCGCTCGGAACGATCCTTCCCGCGTCGGTGATGATAAAGGAGATTCAGGCGGGCATCGTGGAAGTCTTTCCTCTCGACCATCTCGTTCCACCGCGTCGACTATGGGCAATATTTTCCACTTCAGACACACTTAACGATACGGAGCGCGCCTTGATCGGCCATATCAAGGAAGCGTTCCAGCGAGCGCTCGGCTCGATTGCTTTTCCGAGAAACTTTGAACTTCAGTAGGCAAGAGAACATTCCACGCTTTGAACGCGTGCGTTTAATGATACTCGCCAAAGCGGGCTCAGAGCCCGAAACACTCTACGGCGCGTCATCTCGCTCAGTGCCCTTCGCCGACAATCCGCCGATGTGACAGCCGCGACATCGGTTATCCAGAGGAAGCGTTTTCAGCGGCAGACGTTATTTCACGCTCTGGTATGCTATTGATGTCTAAGGGAGCCGATTTTTCGCATCGCAATTGGTTGCGAGCGTCAGCTAACCCGATTTGCACCCGTGGAATTAAGTCTTTGATTTCATTGGATAATGGATAGCGACGCCGATTTTGGCGTGAGATAAAGAACCCGGTAACCTATTGCGCTACCAAGCTTTTTTCGTCTTATCTTGGTTGCGGGGGCTGGCTTCGACCGCTGGCATAAAACCGGTTGGCGTTTGGGTTCCGTATCATCCGATGTGAAGGCGCAGACGGTAATCGAATCCGTCCCGTCGAAACTGTCGTCCTGTACGATCACGACCGGGCGCGGTTTCCCCGCATAATCCTTGCCGCCCGCAACCGTCCAGATATCGCCTCGCCTCATTCATCGCCGCCATTGTCGAAATAAAGGGCGGAGACGGCATCGAGGAACGCCTGATCGTCCGCTGCATGCGCGCTTGCTGCGACCGCAAGGGACTGACGATGGGCCTCTGCCTTGAATGAGGACGCACGCACATCCGGCACCAGCCCTCATGGCGCTCTGGCGCAAATGGCAGGAAGTCCATCAGCGGCGATACGAGCTATGCGTCCTCCAGCAAACCCGCGAAGCCCGGATTCTGCAAACCGTCGGCAGGTTCCCCATCGTGAAATTGCAGGTTCCCGGTGAAGAAAAGCCCGTCGTCGCATACACCGATCAGGAGATCGAGTGCGCGCTACCCGGACCGGAGATGGCGGAGGCTCGGCAATGCGCCAAGGACAAGCTGCGATCCTTGAGAAAGATGTGGAACGCGGAAGATGAGCGGATTGGCTACAGCCGCGCCTACGAAGCGGAGCGGGAAGTGATGGACGCGGAATTGAAGCTGGCGAACGCCTTATGGAAGAGGCCGGCACATTCCATTGAAGGCGTGACCGCCAAGCTGCATCCGCTGGTCGAGATCGAAGACCCGAACGCTCGAATGGAAGATAGCCCATGGCCCATGCTACGCTCTCTTCTCGCCGACATGATCGGAATGCGCGCATAGACGAACCGCGTTCGGCGGTTGTTGTCATTATCCGCCTTGTCCCCCGGTCGCCAACGGACAGGATCGGCAATCCAGCGATTGATTTCCGATTCATGCCACCCTGCCCCATTGACGCTGATCCTGATCTGGGCCGGGAACGTGCCGTCCGCGATCTTGCGATAGATCATGGACCGGGACAGCCCGGTGCGATCAAGCACGGTATTCAGGCGAACGATACGGTCTATGGGCATGGGGGTTGCCTCCTTCTAGTTGCTCGTGACGGTCGCTGACACAGTGAGAACGGATATCGACCGGCGCACAAGCATTTTTTTGCCGCATCGTACTGCGGCGTGCAAAAGGGATGGTTTCAAATTCCGATCTCCGACCCCTCCCAAGATGAGGGAAACCCGTGGGCCGCTCGACCTTGGCCCTCACATTGACAGGCCATCGAAAGCCAACTGGCGCCTTATGCTAACTGCGCTTCTTATTCCTTCTGATCTATCAGCGCCGGCCCTGGAGAGCATGGTAAAGCCAAAGGACAACGACAGAGCCGATGACTGCGACGATGAGGCTATAGATATTAAATCCGGTCACTCCGGACGCCCCGACAACGCTGAACACCAGACCACCCACGATCGCCCCGACAATGCCAAGCACGACATCCATGATAACGCCCTGACCCGACTTGTTGACGATCTTGCTGCCGATGAAGCCGGCCACAAGTCCAAGGATAATCCATCCGATAACTGACATGCTGTCCTCTCCTGTCGACGTGATACTCTTGCCATCTCATGAGCGTAGATTAGATTTGCAAAGGTGTTTTAGTCTACAAGGAATTGATCCATGGGTATTTTTGACGATGCCGTTCCGGGTGGAAATATCTCGAAGCCGCTGATGATCGCGCTCGGCGCGTTGCTGGTCGGCAAGATGTTTGCCGGGAATTCTTCTGCAGCAGAGAACAAGCCTGAAGTTTCCGAGCAGCCACACCAGGATGGCGGCCTTCTTGGCGGGCTGGGCGGCTTGCTTGAGAAGCTCACAAACGCGGGTCATTCCGAGACGGTCGATTCCTGGTTGAAGCCCGGCGAAAACAAATCGATCGATCCGGGTCATCTTGAGAGTGCGGTAGGTAGCAAAACCATCAGCGATCTCGCACGTCAGGCGGGCGTACCGGAACAGGAGTTGCTGGAGCAATTGTCGAAAGCCCTTCCCGGCCTGATCGACAAACTGACACCCGACGGGCAAGTTCCGACACAGCAGCAGATCGCCAGCCTGTTGGGACCGTCAACCCCGGCTTGAACTGTTCGCGCGGAAGCGGCGTCCACCATTCGATATGAAAAAGAGAGTGACGATGGGAATTTTTTCTTCGATCAAGACCGCGATATTTGGGGAGGCCAAGGCTCAAACCGTCCAGGCGGCGCCCGATGCGGCAGTACCCACCGCGTTTGACCCTGCGAACGATACCGCTGCAGCTTCTGCGTCCGTTCCGTCCACGGTCGATGTAGAATCAATCCTCGACAATGCCGTCAGGACAAGCGGACAAAAGCTCGACTGGAAGCATTCGATCGTCGATCTTCTCAAGGCTCTCAATATCGACAGCAGCCTTGCCGCTAGAAAAGAACTCGCCTCCGAGCTTGGCTATGGTGGCGACACCAGCGATTCCGCGGCCATGAATGTCTGGCTACACAAGGCTGTCATCAAAAAGCTTTCGGAGAATGGCGGAAAAGTCCCTGCCGATCTTCTTGATTGAACGCGTGCCGGCCAACCCCGCGAGGAAGTGGGCTGGCCGCTACAGCCTACGTTTCAAGCGGTTGCTTTCGTCTCGGCCTCTGTCGTAGCTTCTGGAACATTTTTCCTGATCAATTGGATGGCTGCAGCCGATGCTTTGGCCTTATAACCTTGCGAGCCGAGCGTAAGCTCGCATTGGGGTCCCGAAACCGGAACCCGCCTGCCTTGTCCTTATAAATTTCGAATATGTACATCATGCTCCCTTTCCCGGGATTGCCTTGAATAGCATTCATCGCCGGTCGAGTGGTTGCGCCCCTCAAAGCTGACAGGCTCTAAAGCAAGAAAGAGACTGGTTGTCAGCGGCGGCCTGTCTACAGGCTTGCCGTATTCCAGTTTCTGCCAATAGCCGGCGGGCGGACGAGGAATATCGTAGGCATCGCAGGTCTTCCCCAGTTGCACTGGCCTCACCCCAAACTTGCCAGCGAGCGACTTCAGAGGATGAGACCAGACGAGGTTATACAGTTCAAGACGGGTGAGACTCTTCGACATGATGGACTTCTTATTGCTTACCGACATCGTGTCATCCGATCGGTTCCCAGCTCATAACTTCGTGACCACGACACCTGCGGCAACGCCGAGCGAAGGTACATCCGCGGTCGCGTTGGAGACAAAATCTGGAGACGTCCCTCATCCTTCAATCCAGTCCGATCATGGCGGCGTTGGATATGAGCCAAAGAAAATGGGGCCTTCGCCATGAACGCATGATGAACAACCGCCGATCTATTGCTTTTGTGTTGCGGTTCGAGCATAAACTAAGCGAAGCAGGGCTGCTTTTGGCTCTACAACCCGATACCCCTGCCTCTTCGAAGGCCATGGCTGAGGGTGAGTTGCTGACAGATCCCCATCCCTGCGTCGAATTCCATCTGGATGCCGCGTTGCCTCTTGCATGTCCAGCACTAATTCCAGTTGCGGATCGCGGTCAAGGCTTTTCGCCATGTCCCCATCGTTGACCGTGTAGCCCGACATGCTACCTTCGGCGTGCTGACATTGGCTGCGCTGGTCGAGTTTTTGCCAGCGGTGCACGAACCGGTCGGCGAGGCGTTCAGGATCGTGCGGATTTCCGTGTCGAGCTGAAGGGTGCGATTTGCCCGGTTGACCTTGCCATCGCGGTTTCCGCATCCGGCCAACCGTCAGGCGCAGCTCTCGAATGCCCTTCGGGTCTCTGCTACCGGCTGGCGTGAGGCCGGCCACAGTCCTATTGTGCGGCGCAATATGATGACGTAACTATGTCACGCACCGGAGAGCTTAGTCAGTGAAGGAAACGCACATGAACCTTGCAGAGTCCGTCACATTCGCCGTCGTGAACGGTGAAAACATCATCGCCGCAATTTGCACCGCATCCCGGTACAGTCTTGAACAATTGAGCGTCGTATCGGGGCTTACAACTTCTGAGATACTGGCGTTGCAGGACGGTGTCGCTGATCCCGAGAAACTGCAGCGGCTGTTAACGTCTCTGTCGCTCCCTTCGGACATTGCGAAGGCTTGATCATATCGCGAATTGGTGCCGTGTCCGGACCGCATGGTGGGCATGCTTTCCGATGCGACGATACCGCCTACATCAACGCGCATGGCAGCGGGCAATCCCATACGCGTGAAGGCACGCCGGCAGTGTTAACGTGCGTCATTGACCTTGGAGAGGCGGAGTGGTCGATCGTTCCACGGCCTTTTTAGACAAGAACACCGTGACTTCTGCCCACCCTTTGGGGTACAGCGTTGGGAATGAAATTCACATCGGCGATGGTCCTTGCAGCAATCCTGCTCTTACCTGCTATAGCGAACGCGCGCGATTTCGCTCCCATCTTGTATCAAAAAGGTAATTGGCGGGTCATAAGAGGAGATAACGGTCCTTTCGAGGTCTGCCTTGCCCAGTACGTGCTGGAGGGCAAAGTTTCCTTGATGTTCTCGAAATTCAGGGGAATTGAGGAAGTCTATTTCGGTGCGCCGAAGGCAGTCAAGGACGATACGGTCACCATTCAATTCGAAGGGCTCTTGGTCGGCCAGGACGCCATATCGCTGGATGTCCGAAGCCGTTCGAGCACAACCGTTCTGGCAACGACGGATTCAATCCCCATGCTGGAGATGGCAATGACAGCATCGGCAATGACCGTCAGCTTTGGGACCTATTCGATCAAAGTACCCTTGAACGGTGGATCAAAGATCTTCACGACGCTCGATACCTGTTTAACTGACCCCGACTAGCGAATATTGAAGGATGATCCAGGGGAGGTCGGGCATCCGCCTTGCAGAAAAAATCGCTCCATCATGACGATGGATGGAGCATGTTTGAAATTGCGGGCGAATAATCGAACTGCTCCAACCCGTCACTGTGGCGATGCGCAAACATCGCCATGTCCCGGCGCGTGAAGGTCGATTGCTGATGTGTGATTGCGTCCAGCGCAATGGAAGGATCGGCAATGATCCGCGCGCCGTTGTTGCGGGCAATCTCCCGGTGAAGGTCGGCGCGGTCTGCTTCCTCGATCCCTTCTCCCTCGATGCGCTGCGCTGGCGCTCCGATCTGGCTTTGCGGTTCCAGTTCGATGCCCTGCGCCTCAAGGCTGCGATGGTCGATGCGGGCGTCTATGTCGAGTTCGGCCAGCCGTTCGTTGATATGATCGGCCCAACGCTCGCGCCAGCGCTCGATCATTTCCGTTCGATTCCAGTCGCGCACTTTTGGGCCGAAACCGTTCTCACCGACTTCGCGCATGGTTAGCATGACATGGGCGTGTGGCTTGGGGCTTCCGTCCTCGGCAAAATCCCAATGCACATTCAGGTCGGCTATCATGCCCTGATCGACAAATTCCGATTGAACGAAGTCGCGCGCAAGCTCGATGCCTTGGCCCTGTGACAGTTCACGCGGAATGGCGAATTCCAACTCGCGGGCAAGCTGGGCGTCCTTGCGAACCTCGAACGCCTCCACATCGTTCCAGAGCCGCTCGCGGTCGCCAAGATGCTCGGGGGCGTTCTCCGGCAACAGCACCTCGGAATGGACAACGCCGCGTTTCGCGGAAAAGTCCTGTGTGCGGTCAAGGCGCTCGTCGCGCAGCCGTGAGCCGGAGCGGTAGGCGGCGGACGCCACAGCACTTGAGCCTGCTTTGCGGCCAATGACCTTGACGTGAAGATGATAGATCGCCATCGCGATCAAATCATTTGCACTTCTGAGCGCACGTCGGAACGACGTATAAGCGCGCCCTCAAAATGAATTTCTCGGGACTGCCCGCGCCGTCCCACGCCGTCCCGGCAACATAGAAGCATTCGGCACGGTGCTCAACTATGATCAATCCATCGACGGAAAATCACGCGACGACACGAACCGATGGAGATGGAAATGCGCAAACCACGAAACTTCGATGCCGAATTGAAAGCGCTGGAGGACAAGGCAAGGGAACTGAAAGCCCGTAAGGTGCAACAGTTAGGCGAACTCGTCATCGCGACCGGGGCCGATGCGCTCACCGCCGACGAACTGGCGGGCGCGCTGGTCGTGCTTGCGGAGACGAAGGATGCCGCGAGACGGGAGGCGTGGGCGAAGCGCGGGCGGCGTGGTTTCGGGGGAAATCACGGCGAACTGCGCCGGCAAATGATGATGACGAACGCAGCGATCAAACGCAGCCGCGCGGCGCGCAATCGTCATCAGGCGCAACGGGCGCGGCGTGACATGCGCTCATGGCAGGTCGATCGGCGAAAGAGAACGCGGCATCTCATCGAGTTGGGCGGTCTCGTCATCAAGGCGGGCGTCCTGGACCTGACGAACGATGACCGCACCATAATCTTCGGCGCGCTGCTCTGGATGGCTGACAGGCTCATGAGCAAAGACGGAGAACGGGTGCGCGTGGCCTGGAATCAACTCGGAAAGATGGCGTTCGAGGTAGAGCAATCCGATATGCGCGACTGATCTCGGGCTTAGCGGGGCAGGATAGGGCACAATCGAAACGTGGACCGCCATTGTGCGGCCTGCCCTTAACGCATTATGGTCGAAAATATGTCGCAAGTTTTGGGAAGACCGTTCTAAAACGCTCATTGCGGCACCTTTTGGGAATTTTCAGACAGTCTGCGGGAATTTTGCGAAGGAGAGGCGGTTGTCTCGGATGGAGGAATTGAAAAGGAAATTTCAGGAGAAAGGTCGTGCTGCCGTGACATACCTGGAGTCGCCGCGAGGACAATTTGGCTCCGCTCTCCATAATTTCACGGAGAGCACCTACGCGGCATCTTCTTGGGATAAGGATTTCGAGGATGAGCTTTTCAGGCGCTACGAAATCGAAGCACCCGCCGACCTGGCGACGTGGCTGGCGTCAGCCACGGAGGGGCTTTTCCGGTCTGTGGGCGCGCCCCCGACATGGGTCGGAGAGGTCGACTGGTGTTTTCACAACGGTGCACCGCTGGAGTTTCTAGCGCAATTTGCTGACGAGAACGATGTTACTTACTACGTGTTCCGTGGCTTAACCGGAGAAAAGCGATTGTTCTTCAAGATGCGGGCGTGGCAGGGCGGGGACCGAATTCATCTGGACGGTAAAATTGACGGCTAGGCTGCTGCGACAGGGGCCGAGGATCTCTCATGTATGCCTTCGGTCTGGGGGTTGAAAAGGATTATGTCCAAGCCGTTGCATGGTGCCGAAAGGCGGCTGATCAGGGTCTTGCCCAAGCTCGAAATAACCTCGGATGAATGTACGCTGCCGGCCGAGGTGTGAAGCAAGACAATAGGCGAGCGATCGAATGGTTTCGGAAACCAGCCGATCAGGGCATGGACGAAGCTCAGGAAAACCTCGACGCGTTAAAGCCCGAATGAAAAAGATGCCGGGATGAATTTTAATGGGAATCCTTTCTCGCCTATTTTGCAAGACCCCTTCGGTTAGGCTGTGGTATGCGCGAGGTCGATGAGGCGCCAGATCAGGAGATCTTGGTGACGGACAATCGATAGAAACGGAATAAGAAATTTCCAGGAGCGAGACACACGGGAGACCTTTGAAAGGTGCTGCACATTACGATTTTTGTCGCACAATTCTCGATTCAGGTGTCATTCTGACCAGCGACCGGCCGTCGCCGATCATCGGCGCGAGGGAAAATAATTTAGGAAGTACATTGAATAGCCAAGTACGCCTTATTCAACACCCGGAGGATGAGCGCGAATTCGCCAACGCAGTCCTCGCCGAAGATGCGGTCCGTCTGATCAATGGGCCGCGCTGGAGCACGGAGGAGCCTCAGACCTTCCGCTCGATCAGCGCGATTGCGGGCAATTATTGTATTATCTGGTCCCCGCAGGATCGGGCCAAGCTAAGCGCCCGCTATATCCCGGCCCAGAACGATTGGTATTGCGACGCCGAGATGGTGACGATCCAGTTTTTGCGTTCTCAGCTTATCGCTTCAACCATAATCGAAGGGCGCATTGCAATCAGCACGACCCATGCCGAGGCGGCAGAGGCAAAAGGCGTTGAGCGGCGCTTCAAGGCTCTCTCTCGCTTCATCAAGAAAAGGTACCTGAACTCCGTATTGTGCTGGTACAGCCCGGATAATCCTATCGGGCCAGCCACGAGCGAGCGCACGGCAAATCCAAGCGCCCCCGATTCGCACGTTTGGGTGGGCCCGCATGCTCTTCACTGGCTTAACCAGAATCGGAATCGGCACGTTAAACAGTTCATGACTAGCACGGTACATGCCCAGTTGGTCGATATCGCCCAACTCGCGGAACGGATGTCGCAGAAATCCTAGAGGCTGTCCAAAATTCCCTCGGCGATTCCAGAGGATAGTCGGGTGTGGTAAGATTTACCATGGCACATCTTTCTGGAACAGACCGCTCACAACTGATGCTTTGCAGCGACCTGGGGCCGATTAAAGGCAATTTCGATCACGCCTCCTGCGGCCTATTGCACGTTGCGCAGGCGCTGCAGGTCCGCAACGGAGGGGGTGTCTGGATAAAGGGCGCGGAACTTCGCTTCCGCCCGATCGACCGTCTCATCTTTCGGCCAAGGCGGGGGCTCGCAATACACAGTTGCTGCGTAGTCTAAACAGATGCCAGGATCGGCCCAGACGGCACTTCTATCCGTTTAAGACTGCGCTCCTCGGGCACCGTCAGCGCCTGCAAGATTGGGTGACTACTCAAATACCTCATACGTAGGACCAAAGCAAATGCGACCGGATGCGCCTCAGCGTGTCGGCTGCAATCGCGGTACCGCCGGGAAATGCGCAGATAAATGCGACTGTCCCCAGCCTTATCCGGTCCTCGTCTTGAGCGAGAGCACCAGCGTCATGGGATGATTGGGCGAGCACTGGAATCCGTAGTGCTCGTAAAAGGCTTTGGCTTCTTCGGAAATCGCGTGAACGAGAAGACCGCGAATGCCCATGATGGGGGCTGCCTGCACCGTGCGCAGAACGGCATCCTGCAATAGCGCCGCGCCCAATCCTTTCCCCTGCCAGTCGCGGTCGATGGCAAGGCGGCCGAGAACGGCGATGGGTATGGGATCCGGCATGTTTCGGCGAACCGATCCCGGCGCATCGGCGAGATCGAGCGCGCCGGATGCAAGACAATAAAATCCGACGACGCGCGGCCCTTCCGCGACAACATAGGTGCGGGACGCGCCGCTGACCTGATTGGATCGGGCGCGCCGGCGCAGCCACTCATCCAGGGTATCATTGCCGCTCTCGAACAAGTCGAGGTCATGCACTTCCGCAAGAAGCGCCGGAGCGGAGAGCATCAGGGCTGCCAGGGCTTGGGCGCGTTCATCAGCCGCTCGAAGCCTTCCCCGCTTGGCGGCTGGTCGAGGATGGCCAGGAAATGGCGATAGCTGTCTTCGTCGACCCGCACAAGTGTCTGGTCGAGCAACGCATCTTCCGCAGCCCGGTAGGCCGCATCGATCATAAAGTCCGTGCGGCTCTTGCCGCGAATGCTTGCGGCGCGGTCGATCACCTTGCGCACGTCCTCGCGGATGCGCAGATGGACCGGCTTGGCATGCGAGTCCGTCAAAGATTTTGTGGCCATGGCTTGGTTCCTTTCGAGGCCATGACAGCACGACCAGATACACATTGTGTATCTAAAAATTGGTGGGCATAGAGGGTGAACAAAACGGCCAGAAGCCGCTGACGGAATACCGTGGTACGGGAACCGCTCCACCGAGAATGTCACAAAGGCTCCATGCCCGATAGGCGGGGTGAGCGAAAGTCTCGCCCCGCCGCCGCGGACGCCCCCCCGGTTACGCTCCCACCTCCAACAGGTGGCGCGCATCCAAACTGTGCGCAGTCCACATCGAACACTCCGGATTTGAGCGGCCTGATCGGTCCTATCGGCACGCACGCTATCAGCGGTTATCAATCCACCTGGGCGCATCCAGTTCGCGTTTGGCAGCATCAAGAAGAGCTTCCTGAATCGGAGCCAGCCTCTCGGGAGGGCAGCTTCCGAACAATCGTGAAACGAGGTCGTCCGCAAGTTCCGATAGAAGCGGCTTCAACCTCTCCGGAAACAGATGGTCAATTTCGCCGTCGTCAGCATCGAGACGCTTGAGTTCGGCCCTTATCGCGCGCCATTCCATCTCGCGCTCCTTCACCATCAACCAGAAACCCGGATCGGCCCTGGCGGCGGCGACTATCCGTTTGAGACTGCGCTTTCCGGAAAGATGACGACCCAAGAGATGTTCGATTTCGCACATAGCATCGTCCTCTCGATAATCAGGGGCCGCGCGCCAGCATCAGCGGCGGCTCGTTGGATGTAGATTGCCCTCGCTATCCTCCGTGTCGCCCGGTGCCGGACCGCTCCTCATCTTCACGCAGCGGATCGCGCGCCGTGTCGGCGAATTCGCGCAGATAGACTCTTGAGCTCTCCTCCGTCAGGCGGCCAGACAGGGTGTTGATCAGGAGTTCGACGTCTGGATTCAGTTCCGCTGGCTCGACCACACTCTCCTCGGCCCGCTGGAAGATCGCCTCGTTCAAGGCTTGAAGATCACCTCCGAATGCCTCTCTGACTTCCTGGCGCCGGAGCACAGGAGAACCGGATGTCCGGCTGAGGACCGAGTCTGCGGCGACCGATGGATCGCCCCGTTGATTGCGCCGTCGTGCTGCAGGAGAACTCGAATAGACACTTCGATTAAGCTTCTCCTCATCGATTTCGAGATCGACATCATCAGCGGGTTTGGCACGAGGACCTTCCCCCAGGCTATTCTTGTCTTTCCAGGCCGCTGCGCCAGATGCCTGCCTGCGTCCCTGCGGCGGCGGCTCCTTTCCAAGATATTCTTCGGCCACACCCGCTGCCCGCTTCTCATCGAGATCCAGGCGATGGCGCAGTTCATCGAGCGAAGAAATATAGACATGGCGAACACCGTCCTTGACAATGAAGCGAAGGTTCTGTGACTGCCGAGCACGATCAACGGCCGCAAAATCGACGTCAACCGCCGCACTCGGGACGCCCTCCCGATCCGCCCGCTTCGGCACTTTTGCTGTCGGCGGTGCGGCCGGTTTGAAGTTGTCACTGTCGGCAATCGTCCATTCGACGGGCTTCAGACAGGGCCTCGTCACCATCTTGAACCTGCGCACTTTCGCGAACATCCGCTCACCGCCAGAGTCCAGTTTCATGATCCGCATCAGCGGCATGCCGGTGACCTGTAGGATCGCCTCTTCAGGCTTCATCATCATCAGCGTGTTGACAGGCAGGAGATCGACGGCGACTGGTACTTTCGAGACCGACCGCTGCCTGCGGCCATGACGATGGGAATAGGACGACTGCTCGACCCATTCCGTCGTCTTTCCGGCGGCGAGCGAGACCGCCGTCGCATCGTCCTGGTTCTGGAAGTTCATGAACAGCTTGATCGTCGAAGCGCCCATCAGGATCTTCTGGCCCGAGCGTTGGTAGAGGCGCTCGAGTTGGGCACCGTCCTGAAGGATGAAGACGAAGCGCACGCCGTTCTTGCGGATCAGGGGTGCGAGCGTCAGCACCGTGTCGATGCGACCGCCATTGCCGAACTCGTCGAGCATCATCAGGACCTCGTGCTCGCCATTGCGCAATTCACCCATCTGCACGAGTTTGTCGGCCATCTGCTGGATGAACATCGAGATCAGCCGCTCGTAGATTTGCATCGCATTCCAGTCGGCCTGGACATAGATCACGAGCTTGCGCTTTCGGATGGCGTCGATCGGGATAGTGGTGATCGAGGTCAGCGCCTCGACCAGGGGATTCTGCAGAAAATTGAGCTTTGCGACGATCTCCGCCGCGATCCCCTCCCCCAGCTTCTCATGACGACCGGCAAACTTGGTGAGTTGCATGCGGGTCTGGTCGGAGAGCACCGGCTCGTAATTTTCCAGCAACTGGATGATTGCCTTGCGCTCGTCCGACATCGAGTTGAGGATACGGTAGAGTTCGCTGAGCGACTTGCGGGTGTCCGGGCATTCAAGAACAAAACCCAGCATCGCAGTGAAAAGAATTCTGGCGCTCTCCTCCCAGAAGTCGGAAGAGTCGGACCGCAGGCGTTCCGGCAGCAACATCTGCGTCATCTTCTGCAGGTCGGTGATCCGCTCGTACGGGTCGGTGCTGATGAGATCGAGCGGATTGTAGCCGTCGGTGAATCTTGACCCTGGCGCCAGCAGGAACGTCTCGTAGCCCTTGCGCTTCAGATAGCCGGAGGTCTGCTTGTAGAGCTCGCCGCTCATGTCGAGCACGACTTGCGACCCTTGGAAACTCATCATCGTCGGGATGGCGAAGGCACGGGACTTGCCCTGTCCCGGCGAACCGATGAGCATGACGTGCTGGTCGCCGTCATTGCGCAGCAGAAGCCCCTGCTTCAGCCCGAGCACGATACCATGCTTGTCGCGCAGCCGAAAGTCGGCTGCGTCTTTCAGCGTCGCCAGCCGCGCCTTGCCCATGATCATCCGCTGGCGCTTCTGGATTGCCGCGCCGATCGGGAAGCCGATCAGGGCACCCGCGGCAGCAAGGCCTGCGAGTGCAGCGAGCACCGTCTGCCGGGAGGGCTTTTGATAGGTGCCTGCAGCGTCTGTCGCACCAAACGGCGCCTGGTACATGGCGGCAAGATGATTGCCGAAATAGCTGGCGATCTCGGCATGTTCGCCGGCCTTGGTGGCGACGAGGTAGAATGCGACGCCATAGGCGATGACGCCGGCATAGGCGGCTGCGAAGATCAGAGCCGTGTGAGCGATCAGGCTGAACATCGACCGGACATGCAAAAGGTAGAGGATCTTGCGCGACAGCGCCCGGCCACCTTTCAGCATCCAGAGGGACAGGAGAAAAAACAGGAACGGCGAGGAAAGGGCAAACGCCAGGAGGGATAATCCGACTGTATTGCGAGTGTGGATGATGGACCAGGTATAGCGGAGAGCGTCGACGAAGCGCGCTCGTGCGACGTAGTCGAAGTAGGATGCGGTTCCGAACGAGGTGATATAGGCGTCGTAGATCAGCGTGAAGAAGGCCAACCAGATCATGGCGACGCCGAACAGCGTAAGCGGCAGCGTGAATAGCGACGCGCGCTGCAGACCGGTCCATCTCGGGCGGTCAGTCTCGGTGTGCGTGAATACGCCTGCCATCTTCGTCCACCTCATCGGCAAAATAGATCTCGCTGACGCCGCGGCCGCCGGCGGCATCGCTCTTCTTCAACTGGACCACGATCGGGATGATCGAGCGGATGTATCGAATGATATCGTCGCGCTCCATGCGCACATTGCTGTTGAGCACCAACGTCGATAGCCTGTTGAAGGCATGGTGGGGCGAGTTTGCATGGATCGTCGACATCGATCCCGGATGCCCGGTATTGATGGCATTCAGGAAGTCGAACGCCTCGTCGCCGCGCAACTCGCCCATAAAGATGCGATCTGGCCGAAGGCGCAGTGCCGTGGCCAGCAAATCGGTCATGGTCACCCGCGCCTCACCCTGACCGCCCTTTGAGACGAGCAGCGAGACGACATTCTCTTGCAGCGGCTCCAGCTCGGCGGTGTCTTGCATCAGGATAAACCGCTCGTGCTTCGGGATGGCGGTCAGCATGGTGTTGAGGAATGTCGTCTTCCCTGTCGACGTGCCGCCGGAGATCAGCATGCTGCGGTGGTTGATCGCGGCGAGTTTAAGGAAATCCCGAACCCTGCCCGCCCGCAGCAATCGCGACAGGTCGATATCGACATCATCGGTATAATCAGCACCGGTGACCTTGGTGAAGCGGAACGCGCCGGCTTTCTCGTAGTCATCGAGATCAAAGCGGCGGATGAACTGTTTGCGGATCGAAAAAGCATGGCCGGTCGCCGACGTCGGGTTCAACACGAACTGAACGCGTTCACCGCCCGTCAGCGTCGCCGACAATAGCGGGTTTTCGGCGTTGATGGTCTGCTTAGTAAACGATGCTGCCCGAGAGGCCATGTGACGGATCGCGTCCTGATCGAGGCCGTCGACCCGTTGCCTGACCATGCTCAGCTGGCCGATCTTCTCCAGCCAGAGTTCATTGCTGCGCTGACAGGAGATCTCGACGACGGCGGGATCGTCAAGGAAAGCCCTGATCGGTTCCAGCGCCTCGGCCAGAAAATGCTGTTCGGCGGAGATCTCGGGGCGTGCGTTCATCTGTGGTTCCTCTGTCGACGCAAACGCTCGAACTCCTCGCGCACCGGATCGGCATAGAGGTCGGCGAAATCAAGATCGCGCGTGACGAAGACGTTGATGTCGGAGCCTTGCGGAATGTGGATGGTCGGACGGATATTGCGGCTGTCCTGGAACGCTTCGGTGCCAAGCTGCTGGATGCCGGAAGCGATGGTTTCGGCAGCGATTTGCCGGGCGCGATCCTGTGACGTCTCGCCACTGTCCTGCGGGATACGGGTGATACTGCCGTTGTCGTTGACGATGGTGATGTAGCGATCTTCCTTCTGGCCAAGCTGGGCGATGTGTTGCGTGGCGCCGCCGATCAGCGTCATCAGCGCCGGCGGCCCGAAACGCTCCCAGTATTTCCGGTCGACGACACCGGTCATACCCGAGCGTCCGAGCCGGTCGGTGCCATAGGAGCCGAGCTGTACCGAGACGCCGTCGCCGCGGATCATCCGCGTCCAGACGATCAGAATGCGCTCCTGCCCCCGTTCGACGCCGGATTTATAATCGCCGATCAGCGACGAGCCGGCCGGTATGAGGATGCGACGTCCGTCGAAGGAATAGACGTCCTCGCGCACGATCCCCTTGACCATGCCGGCAAGGTCGGAATTGATCGCGGTCTCCAGTGTGCCGCGGATCATCGTGCCCTGCGGAATCCATGCGTCAGTGCGTCGGTTTTCGGTAGCGATGGAAACGTCGACTCCCTGACCGCCCATCGCCTTGAGAAAGGCACGGTCGTTGTCGACCGCACCGCCGCCATCCGAGGCAGTCGCCGGCTGGGCGCCCGTCCCGATCCCCGAGCCGAATGGGCTTGCAGCCGCGCCATCAGCGGAGGCGCGGGCCGCACCATTCGTCTGGTCCGATTGGTCGAAGACCATGGCCGAGGAGCGTACGCGCTCCAGCAGTTTTGCTTCCCGTGCGAGCTCAATGCACCGTGGGTTTTCGGGGTTCTTGCCTCGGGTGCAATCAACTTCGGCAGGAGGTAAGGCCGGAGCGGCGGCCGGCAAGACCGGTGCTGACGGCGGCGGGGGTGGAAGCGGAGGGGCCTCGGGGACCTCCACGGTTGGCAGCGGCGGGGGAGACGGCGTCCTGAAACCTTCGTTGCGCGGCGCCTGGGCTGGACGAAACTCTTCGCGCGGGGTCGTATCGACGGGCGGCTCCTTCTCTCCTCCTGCTAGAAGGAAATACAACACCACGCCGACGCCGGCGATCGCCGCCACGACCGCGGTCGGACGCATCAATCCTATCCCGGAGCGCCGGACCTGTCCTCCGATGGCGGTATCGTCGTCGATCGAATGGTAGTTGGGATCGGACATGGCGCGCCTCCTATCGGGACTGGGGTTGCTGGTTGCCGGTTCCGATCCGCTTCGGTGCGACCGCACCTTCGATCGGCGCCGGGATATCGGCGGGAGCGGTCCGGAGATTGAAGAGGCAGGTCTCGGCCTCGGTGCCGTAGCGTAGCGTCCACTGCCGCGAGACCTTGTCGATGACGATGTAGTCGGCCTCGCGCCGGTAGTTCACGAGGCTCTCCCGGCGCCTGCCGTCGACGATGAAGATGGCCGGAACGTCGCCGGTGAATTTCATGAAGGTCTTCAGCCCGTCGTCGAAGACCCACAGCGGCTTGGCACCATCGCTCCCCTTGAAGCCATAGTCGTAATTGACCTTGTCGCGACGGATGTTCTTGAGGTTCGGATTGCGCTCGGCTTCCTGCGCCTGTTTCCAGAGTTCGGCCGTGCCTTTCAAGCCGGCATTCTCTGGGTAGATGAACGTCAGCTTGAAGGTCTGGTTCTGCATCGCCTTGCTGTCGTTGACGCGCAGATCGAACGAGTAGGTCCGCTTGGTGGTGACGACCGAAAGATTGGTTGCCGCGTCCTTTTCCATCGGCTTCAACGTCAGCGAGCGCCGGTCGGCCGAGGTGAGAATCTGCCAGGAAACGGTGTCGCCTGCGACCACCTGGGTGATCTCCTCGTCCGCACCGAAGAGGATTGTCGTCACCAGTCCGTAGGTGCCCGTCACTTGAAACACCTGCTCCGCCGAGTAGGGAAGGGAGCGTACGCGAGGGTCGAGCCTTCCGGGCCGCGCCAGCAGTTCGGCATGTGCAACGATCGGTGAGAGCAGCAGAAGGAGGGAGAATGCGGGGGTCCATCTCATTACGGGGCGAGCCCCGACGGCATGGTCTCCGGGACTTTGGCATATTCGGTCACGACGAATCCCAACGGATTATAGAGTCGAACCCGGTTGCTGGCAGGGAGATTGATCTGGCGGTAGCGCACCGTCGCGGACCAGCGATTGACGACCTCGCCGCCGCGGCGCCGCTCCCGTGTTTCGAACCGCACCGCCATGGTCGAGGGATTGAGGGGATTGACCGAGAGGATCTCCGGCCGGATGTCTCCGGTGGCCCCGATCATCTTCACCGGCCCCCTCGGGTTGGAGGGGTTCATCCACTCTTCGTAATCCTTGAACGCCTGAGAGCCCGGCTCCGACCAGAGCGCGATCATGTCGAAATTGTCCGACAGATAGCGCGGATCGTAGGTCTCGCGCCGGATGACGTAGTTGCCAACGAAAGACGCGCGCACCGCTGGCATTTCCGAGACGTTCGATCGATCCTTGTCGAGCGTCGTGACGGTCTCCATGTAGCCAGTGTTCTTGTCGACGATAAGCGGAACGACCTCGGTGCGAACGAGCGGGAAAAGTTGCGCCACCGAAAAAGAAAGCACGCTGGCGACAGCCCAACCAGCGACGGCGAACGCCAGCAAAATGAGACCGATCAGGGTGCGCAGAGATCGGTTCTTTTCGCCCCAGGAGAGATGCTGGTCATAGATCTCTTGCGGCCCCGGGACATGGTCGGCCGCCGTGGCCCTCAATTGCCTTTTGAACAATGCCAAGTTTTAAACCTCGAAGTCTTCGTCGTCGTAATCTTGAAGTCGCCCGGGCCGTCTGCCCCTCTTATTCGCTGTTGCGACGGCGGTTGGTCAGCATGCGTCCGAGAGCGCCGGCGCCTGCCATGCCGCCACGTCCGGCAAGCACCGCTGCACGCATCGCTCCTCTCGGGCCTGCCAACATGCCAAGAGCGACGGCTGCAGCCTGCCCGGTCCTCGCATTGCTGGTGGAGAGTTTTCCTCGCACCCATCCGTAAGTCGTATCCACGCCCCCTCCTCCAGGCATTGTGGATAGGGCCGCGCCATAAGCGAAGGTGCGGGCAAAATCGGGCACCTGAAAAATGAAATAGGAGATCAGCGCCAGGTAGAGCACCATGGCGAGCACGATCGCGAGCGCATTCTCCTTGGTCGCCATCTCGCCATTGATGGTGTCCATCATGCCGATGAGGAACCCGAACGACAGCCCGGCCATGATGTAGGTGAAGAGAAGCATGAACATGCCGTAGGCAACGCCCCTCACCCAGGCATCGAAGACAAACCGGGTGATGCCGAAGAAATAGCAGAGAATGGCGATCGGCCCGATCGCCAGCATGACGGCGGTAATCATCTTGGCAAACAGCGTCACACCGGTGAGGATCAACAGCATCGGCAAAAGCCCGAAGACCAGCACGATAAAGACGACCACGGCGCCGGTGACATTCGGCAGCCAGCCGGACTCGTAGGAATTAAAGAGCTGCATCGCGAAGTCGTAGACCTTGCGCGCCATCGAGGCGACTTGGCTGGCGAGATCCGCTCCGGCCGACTGCCCGCCCATCGCCGAGGAAATCGCCGAGCCGAGGTCCTGTGGCGTCGATAGCACGAACTGGCCGATATTGTCGTAGAATGTGGCCCAGGACATGATCAGGGCGTAGGCGAGGACGAGCTTGAAGGCGGTGACCGCCATGTCCTGCAGCGCGACGCTCGACAGCCCGAGCGCGCCCCAGAGGAAATAGAGGATCAGGAAGATCGCCAGGATGCCGGAGACGAGATCACGGTGCTCCGCAAACAGCCCCCAGGCGCGCTCAAGCGATGCTTCGTTGATCTTGTCGAAGTATCGCAGAGCATCGCCGTAGAAATTGATCGCATAGCTGACCGGATCCATCTCGCATCCTAAAAGTGGTTCCTGGAGTTGCCTAAAATTGATTGACTGGCCGCATCGGACCGCAATCATCCCTCATTGCCGCCGACAGCGCCTCTTCCGGCAGGGCTGGTTTCGAACCGTCTGCATATCCGAGCGCCGGCACCGGGTTCTCGTCGGCCGAGCATTTCGCCAGCTGTTCGTATTTGCCGCCGCAGCCACTCAGCACCGCACAGCCCAGGATCAGGACGAGGATCAGCCTCACCTTCACCCTCACTGGGACTGTTCCTCGAACGCCCGAAGCTGATCGCGGACCGAGGCTCCTTGCTGCTCAGTACCGCCGCCACGCATGACGCTGTCGGGAAGTGTCGCAAAGGTCTTGAGGTTCTGGGACGATGTCGCGAGTGCTGCCTTGTATTGCTGGTTCAACAGCATGACCTGATTGTTGAGCGAGCCAACGGCCTCGTTGGCGGTCTGATTGCCCTGCAGCACCATCTGGGTGTTCTGCTCGAGCGCCCCTTTCAAATCCTGCGCCGTGCCTACCTGCTGCGTCGCCTGCATGAAGGAGTTCTGCCGGTCCTTGGTGGCGCTGTTCATGGCATCGGTGAGCGCCGTCATGGTCGTCAGCGCATTGATGCCTTGCGAATAGGCCTGGTTTGCACCCGACAGTTCGCCACCCTTCACGGTAACGACAACCATCTTCACGAGATTGAGCCCGTTGATGAGCTTGGCCGCAGTATTTTGAAACTGGCCGCTAATACCGCCGAACACGGCCTGGTTACCCGATAGGATGCTGTTGAAATCAGGCGCCTGCCCCATGCTGAATCCGTTTCCGGTCGCAAGTTTTTCGAACTGGCTGGCGTCCTGGGTGCGATCGCCGGTGATCGCCTGCAGCGTCTTCGTCGTGTTGTCCTTGACGACCGACGTGTCTTCCTGGATCTGCTTTGAAAGCCGTTCGATCTCCTGGCTGATCGAGATATTGGCCGAGTCCTTGACCGGCACCTGTGCGTTGGCATGCGATATGGCTGTGATGCCGAGTGCTGTCGCGATAACGAATTTTCTCATCTGTCTGTCCTCTCTTTGCCTGTTCAGTTCGCCGCGGGTCTGGAGTCCACGACCGTCACCAGCCCGAGGGCCGGATCTTCCATCACCGAGAAGGTCGCGATGCCGCCATTGGCGCGCGCCTGTTCCTGGAGATCCGTCAGCCACCTCTGGATCTCATCGGTCGTGGCGGTCGACGGCACCGCAAAACAGCGGGTGCCGCCGGTGTCGACAATCGTCGACGGGCATTGGACTTGCGCCATGACGAGAGAGCCATCGAAGTCCTTGGAAGTGCCGCCGCCCGAGCCGCGCAGGTTGGCCGAGGAGGACTGCAGCCCTGCCTGAAGGCGCTGCAGATATTGCTGGTTTGCCTCTGCCGATTTCCCAAGCAGCTCGTTCCACACGTTTCCGCGCTCTATCTGCGCCTCAGTGTTGCGATCGACGGCCTTTTTCAGCTGTTCGCCGCAACCCGCGTTGTTGCTGACCGTCTCCGGTTCGGGTGTGCTGCCTGTCGGCGTGCGGTCGCCATTCTGCGCCTTGTTGCGGCTATAATAGGCGGAGACCTTTTTCACGTAGTCCTGGGTCTCGGGGATGTTGGGAATCTGGCCGCTCTGCAGGGACTGGCGATACGGGCCGGCATTGTAGCCGGCGGCGATGAGGTCATATCGATTGCCGAACATCCCTTGCAGCTGCTTGATGTATTTGACACCGCCACGAATATTGTCGCGCGTGTCGTAGGGGTTGACGCCGAGCCCTGCCGCGGTTCCCCGCATCAGTTGCATGACGCCGTTGGCGCCGACGGCCGATCGCGCCGATTGCCGGAAGCGTGACTCCTGCTCGGCGATGGCCAGCGCAAAATTCGGATCGACGCCCTGGCGGATCGCCTCGTCCTCGATCATGCGAGCGACTTCCTGCTGGCTCGACGTCCGTTTCGATGGCCCGGCCGGAGCCATATCGCCCCCCACGCCGTCTGCCGAGCAATCAGCGGGTGCGCCGGAACCTTGACCGGGCGCCACGCTGTCCGTCGTTCCGCCCGAGGCGCCTTTCACACCTCGCGTGTCAGCCTGATAGGTCTTGTACCAGTTCTCGGTCGCTTGCTGGATGTTTCGGCGGGCATTGTCGATGACAGGCACCTGCGCGACGACAGGCGCGGGCGTCAGTAGGGTGGAGAGCATGATGGTGCTGACGGTTACCAGCTCAGGAAGCCTTGCTGTCTTCATCGGACGCATCCCCCTCCCAATCGCAAAATTTCGACAGCCAATTCTTCGGATCGTCGCCATATTCATCGAGCAGCATCTCGACCTCGCGGACGGTCTCTTCGCGACCGGAGAGGACCTTGATGAACTCGGGCATGTGGGACATATCCACGCGTGCGATGACGCTGCTCTTCGCCTGCTTGATCAGCATGAAGCGCGAGCTGGGGTCGCCGTTCTTGACCCAATCGAATTCGGCTCTGGAGAGCCCGAAATGCCCCATGTAGGAGCTCTCGTCGGCCTTCGAATTGGCGAAGAAGATGTTGGTCGACGTCTGCTCGATGATCGTTCGGCTGACACTCGATTGCACCACGTCATCGGCCGACTGCGTGCCGAAGATCACAAGGCCGTTCCGCTTACGGATGGTCTTGAAGTAGTCCTTCATCGTGCGCTTGAACTCGTCGTCGTCGAGCAGCTTCCAGGCTTCGTCCATCAGGTTGATGATAGGCGCCTTGCCGTCATAGATCCCGTCAAGCCGATGGAACATGTAAAGAAGGGCTGCGGTACGCACCGTCGGATCGTCGAGGATCGAGGTCATGTCGAAGCCGATCATCGGCTTGGAGATGTCGAGATTGTCGCCGGCATTGTCGAAGAGCCAGGCATAGGGGCCGCGATCGACCCATTTGTCGAGCCTGGCGATCAGGCTACTCTCGGTTCTCTCGCTGCCGGCAAGCAGGGCACGCAGCGACAACAGACGACGATAGGAGCGATCCTTGGTCTTGAGAACGGACTTGATCGCATTGCGTATGATTGATTCTTCCTGCGGCGTCAGATTCTCGCCTTCTTTCGAGGGCTTCAGCATGAAGCTCAGGAGCCTGTACAGGAAGACGCGGTTTTCCTCAGTGTCCTCGAGAAGGAGTGGATTCCAGCCGGAGGGTTCGCCGGGCTCGAGCGTCATGTAGGTGCCGCCGGCGGCGCGCACCATGATGTCGAGGCCGCGATCCTTGTCGAAGACGATCGTCTTCAGGCGCGGGCTGACGCGGTAGGCCTGCAGGATCAGAAAGGCCATGATGACGGTCTTGCCCGACCCGGTCGGACCGAAGACGGTCGTGTGCCCCACATCGCCCTGATGGAAATTGAAGAAGAACGGCGTGCCTGACGTCGTCTCGAAGATGGTGATCGCCGGCCCCCAGTGATTACCGTCCGGCCTGCCGTAGGGATAGGCATGGAAGCTGCTCAAACCCGCGCAGTTCAGCGTCGAGATCAGGGCGCGCCGGGCGATATAGGCCTGGTTGCCCGGGAGCTGCGCCCAGTAGGCCGGTTCGGCGTTCAGGTCTTCGCGGACATAGGAGGCGCCGAGCGCACCTAATTCATTGCCGATCAGCGCCACCGCATCATCAAGCTGGATTGTCGTTCTCGCGATCGGCATGACGGTGAGGTGGTGTTCGGCGAACGCGACGCGTTTGCGAGCCAGTTCGTCGCGGGCAATGTCGAGATTGGCCTGGACACTGGAACCGCCCTCGTCGGCTTTCGACAGCTGCCGGTCGAGTCTCTCGATCCGGCTACGGGCCGTCATATCGTCGACGAATGACATCGACTGCGTCAGCACCAATTCGAAAGGCTGCTTGAGGATATAGTCGAGCATGCCGGCGCCGGTTTCGGGCGGGTATTCCCTCAGTGACACCATCGCCGCGTAGCGGTCGCCGTCCGGCGTATCGCCCTGGAGATGAATGATCCGATTGCCGATCGACGTACGGCGTGCCGGAAGCATCTCGTCGATCGGAATGTTGCCGAGCCGGATCGGTCTGACCTTTCCTCCGTTCAAAAGGGTGTAGAAAAACTCGCATTGTTCGGAAAACCAGATCTTCCGCGCACCTTCCTCGATCGCCATATCCTCAGTGAGGTCGCGATAAATCGTCTTTCCGCTGCCAAAATCGGCTTTGATGCGCTGCACATCGCGCAGCACCTTCGGGCCATAAGCAGACAACGACTTTTCCAGAGCCCGTGTCGCCTCGACGAGCTTGTCGCGCATTGCCCTGAACTGCTCCTTGCGCATGACACTGCCGCCCACGCCCATGATGCGGGAGAGCGCCGACCCTTTCCTGAACAATGGCCGCACGACCAGCGACACATAGGTGTCGTTGACGAACATCTCGTTCTTTGAGATGCCCGATTGATAGACTTCATCGAGTCGTTGCATGAAGCGGTCGGAAAAGCCGGACGGCAGCGAGGGCGCGACCTTTCGCCTGATGACATGGGTGTAGAGCGCAAAATTGCCGATGGACGAGATCGCGCGGAACGCAGAGTTGCGCTGGCGCTGTAACACGTTGATCGTCTCGATATCGGCTGTCTCGAACGAGAATCCGGTCAACTTGACGGTCGAGACCAAGCAGTCGTTCTTCAGCCGGATGATGCCGTTTTCGATCGGCACGTAGAAAGGGACATGGGTTGATATCCTTCGATCCGCGAAGATCTCCCACCCTTTCGACAGGCTGCCCTTCAGCGATCTTGCTATCATGCTCATGGGTCAGGCTCCGTAGGTTCGGATGCCGCCGCCGAGTTTGCGGCCGAGCGGGTTGACGCCGCACATGCTGAATTTCCCGGCAATGTCGAAGAACCAGAGGTCGAGCTTGACGGTCAGCACATAGAGAATGCTGTGAAGGATGGCGAAGGAGACCGGAAACCAGAGGATCGATCCGAGGATCATGAACACCATCAGCGAGACGAAGCATTCCGCCAGAAAATAGGTGTAGGGTATGCCCATCACTGTTGGCGGGCGGGTGAGCGCGAGAATGACGGGATAGGATTCGATGTAGTCATCGCCCCCATCGGCGTTGGTGCCTGATGCCGCCATGGTTCAAGATCCGTTGCCGGCCAGGAAGTCGACGATTTCCGCTGAGGCATACATGCCGGCAAGGCTCCCGCCGACGCGGAGCAGCGCACCCCACGACCAGTAGCCAAAGGCTGCGGCCAGAAACATCCCGATGAATGCAATCGCTCCGACCGACCGGCCGAATGCCCCGGTGAAGAATTGCACGAGCCGATCAGCGGCGTTCTGCAAGGCATCGAGGTTCTGCGCCGCGGCCGGCTCGTATTGGCTGACGACCAGGATGATGGCCGCAAGGAACACCATTACGATATGGCCGGCCCGCCGGCGCTTGATCATCGAACGGCAGGCGACGCTGCCGTAAAGCACTGCCACTACAAGCATGTTCATTGATGCACCTCTTCCTTGACGATGTTCAGCGGGCCGCCGAACCGTTTCGCCTCCTCCACCTGGTGAAGGCGAGTTTCCGGTGCGCGTGGGTCCGCACTCGAGAAAACAAGCATTGAGGATCTTGCCCGGTCGGCGGGCTTAATTCGGCGTAGCGACCTCGGCTCAGCTTGAGAAAGCAGATCAGGCTGAGAAGTGGCGGCAGGCGCCGCCGCGCCGATGTAGTAGCCGACGACCCGCGTCACATAGTCCGCGGTTTCGCGAGTCAGCGGCAGGGACTGATGGACGTCGACACGAGGCTCGCCGGCATTGTAAGCCGACGCGATCAGCACCGGATTGCGATATTTGTCGATGAGGACACGCAGGAACCGGGTGCCGGCGCGGATATTCTGCTGGGGATCGGTGAGGTCTTGTGCGCCGAAAGCCTCGCCGATCTTCGGCATCACCTGCATCAAACCGATCGCACCGGCGGAGCTGACCAATTGGGGATCGAACCCTGCGTTTTCCGCTCGCATGATCGACAGCACCCAGTTCGGATCGACGCCCTCCTCGTCCGCGATTGTCAGTGCAAGCTTGGTGTAGGCGTGGGGAACTCCTGAAAGCAGATCAGGCCGCGGTTGCATCAACGCCCGGTCGGCATCGGTATGCGGATCGGTCAGCAGGCGGGCTGGGCCCGGATCAAAGGAAAAGACGCTGATGGGTGAGAGCACGGCGCGTTCGTGCCGTGCTCTCACGCTACCTGCCACTTCTCCTGTTAGCTCTGGATCGCTGCCACCGAAGTCGACACCGGCTTGATCGATGCGAAACCGATTTGCCGCGTGCGTGTCGGAATCCTTGGTTGCCGCAAAACGTCCGTTGAATCTGGCCAAATCGATTAGTGGCGGTGGAAGGCGGTTTTCGTCAATGGCCGCATAAGATGCGGGAAAAAGCCTCGGGAGCACGCGAGCTTCCCTTTGATGCAGGAGTATTCGATCGGGATTGCCGATATCCGGTTGTGATCCACGACCGGCGAGACTGCAGGTGAATCCGGTAAAAAGAACCACGGATGTCACGACGGGCCAAAAGGCACTGCATGGCCGACGGAATAGCGGTTCCTTTACGGAAGAATGCGAGCTGCAATTCATTGCCGAACTAGCCCCAACTTGTACTCCGGTACAAGTTTTGAACTGCATTCTTCGGCAAAAATCAACACTAAAATTGCACTGCAGTACAATTTATGATGCGAAGAGACGGACTCTACCGATCAGAAATTCAAGGAATTCAATCGCGTAGGCGCGACCATCGATCCGGCTTCCAGCGGTACTCGATCTGCTCCCGATCGCCCAAAATGCGCGCCAACCGCACGGCGGTGCCGCCTTTGACCATAACCGAACCGGCATCGGCTCCGGACCGGCTACCATAGATTCGGCATGTGAAATTCGGCAATTCGCGCTGAACCCTCGATACGGACCAGCACATGAGGACCTGATAGCGGTACCCATCGAGTCCCCTCGCCAGATCGCGTGAGATCAGTTGCACGGGACCGAGACGATGGCGTCCGAATGCGGTGCCATATTCCAGCTGGCACTCGACGATGTTGCTTGGATAGTTTCTGCAGGCGGCAAGAGTGAGATATGCAAACGGCTCTGGCGGCAGCGGTCGCGGAGCCTGCCTTAGCTGCCCACAAGCAACCAAAGGGATTGCCACAATTGCCGGCAAAAGCAAAGCGGACGGTATTCGCACGGCTTCATCTCCTGATTTCCTGCCGATAGCCGGCATGTTCGAGGGCTTCGAGAAAAACATCGCGGGCGAGCCCGCAAAAGGGCGACGCCGCCTGAGCCATATGCAGTTCGGTCAGCACCAGCCCGAGATTGGAGATGGTCGCGACGACCTCCGCCAGATCGTCATTGAGACCGTCGCGAAAGATCTCGCGACCCTCATGACCCTTGACGATGATGGCGTAGTCGTTACGCGCGATGCTGTGCCATAATTCGAGGGTTCCGGTTTCACCGCCGTGGCTCTCCGTGTGGCAGATGAGCATCATCGCGTAGTCCGGATGCGGCAGGTCGCACTCTTCGATCGACGTGCCGCCGTGGAACTCCGTCAACGCCACGTCCGACGAGAACAGCAGCAAGCGCTCATTGACCAACAGCCGCCGCTGTCCGAGGCGTACGAACCCGTTCATGACGGCCGATCGCAAGAGGCTTGGCGCAAGGTTTTCCGCGCAGTGTTCGCAGATCGACACCAATTGATCGTTCCTCAGAGCAAACGCGTTGTGGAAACGATCGACAAGGAAGCGCTCGATGTTCTCGGTGCGACCGGCGAGCGACTCGATGAACGCGAAAACACCAAGCGGCGCCCACGGCTTATCCAGGACATCGTTCTCAGCCGACAACCCGGCGACAGCCACCAAGCTCGACGGCCCGACGACGATGCCGACGGACCGGGACTGCGCGCCACAATCCGGGCAATCGATGCAGATCGGGACCTTGTACCATTCCTTCGTGAGTACGGATCGATGGCTTGTCACAGAAAAACCCGTCTTGCTGATGGAAGACCTCGCAAATGCCGGCGCAGATCAGGCGCCCGCTGCCCCGCAGCAGACGAGAAATGTGGCCCACAACGCATAGGCTTCCTACGACAAACTTGCACTACAGTACAATTTTGTAGCAGCTTGAAGCAGATCGCTCAAGATCAGAAAGTTGGGGTTTGGTGACGAATGCCGATCCGGCCATAGGGCCGGATCGCCTGCGCTCGTGCTTACCGACCTACCCTGTCGGCGATGCCTGAGCCTGCCGAACCGATGTGAGCCGCCCTGCCCCAGTTCTGCACAACGGCACTAGTTCCAAGCCTGAGATTATGCCGAACCACTTCCCAGTTTTAGTAGCGCAACCAGCATCGTCTAAGGATCGCCCCGCGCACGATGTCCAGGATGGGGTGGAGGGCGGCTTGACCGCTTTAAATCCGTTGGCCGCCAAAGCAGCCGATTAATCAAATGTGCAGACGAATCGACCAGCCGAGACAAGACGCTTTCCTTGTCGCGATCTCACACGCCTGGAGCCGGTAGGATGTGGCTCGGCAATCAAGCTATGCCAGCCTCCTGGGGTGCCCAACAGAACTCCTAAGGATCAAATCCACCTCAGCGATCTCTCGAGTCTGCTCCTTGTCCCCCCCTGCTTCGACGAGATCGATGAGAATCTCGGCTAAATGTTCTCCTGCTTCGCGCACTGACCTGAAGGTGGACGTTAACGGCGGGTCGAAGTCGGCCGGCCGAATACCGCGAAGGTCATCATCGTGGCAGACAACGGAGATATCTCGCCCCACCTGAAGGCCGCGCTCAGCGACGGCTCTATAGACCCCCTGGGCCAAAAAGACCGATCCGCAGATAAATGCTGTTGGCGGATTATCGGAGGCGAGGAGGAGTGTGGAAAGATCATATCCCGCCTGTTCCGTCATCGGTGTCTCGAACATCATATCGGGGTCTGGAAGTCTTCCCCGCGCTTCAAGCGCCCGGCAATAGCCGGCACGTCGCGCATGTGCATAACGGAAACGTAGGAAGGAATTGAAAACCCCAATCCGCTCGTGCCCATAATCGAGCAACAAGTTCGCAAGCTTCTCGAACACTGCTGTGTTGTCGATATCGATGAAGGAATAGGGCAGATCCACGTCGCTGCGTCCATGCACGACGAAGGGAATTCCGATATCGCGCAGCAGTGAAATGCGCGGGTCATCGACGAGCGGACGGGTGATGATGATGCCGTCGACGATCTTCGAGGTCGCCAGCTTGCGAAGGACCTCCTGCTCGTTGTCGGAAAACGGCGTGAGCAGCAGGCTGTAGTTGCGGCGCGTGACCACGTCGCTGATGCCGGTCAGAACGTCGACGAAATTCGTCTGGGCGAGTTGCAGTCGTTCGAGCGGAAAAACGAGGCCGATCGCTTCGGTCCGGCCTGTGGCCAAACCGCGGGCACGGGCATTAGGACTGTAGCCCATTTTCTGCGCCGCGGCGACCACACGCGCCCTTGTCTTTTCAGGAATGGAGTGATGCGCGCTGAGCGCGCGGCTGATCGTCGACTGGGAAAGCTCCAGTTGCTCTGCCAGGGTTTTCAGATCCACCCTCTGGGCTTTACGCAAGGGCTTGCTCTGATCGTTCATTTTTTGCTCCCGTATGCGTAATTTCGTCATTCCGCAAGGAAGGTGCGGATTACCGATTTTAGAAGAGAAACAAACCAAATCAACATTTTAATGCGGCGATCTGGGCGATTTCGTCACTTGTTGACAAATCCCTCCGCTTCTGGCTTTTTACGCAAGCGCTTGCGTAGCGTTGCGGAGAGATTTCATAGGGAGGAAGGACGATGCTGCTCGCGTCGACTCGTGGTCTGTTTTCATCGGTAAAAATGCTGTCGGCCGGAGCGTTCGCGCTCGGCCTCCTCGCCGCCCAGCCGGCCGGCGCCGTCGAAATCGAATACTGGCAATATGTCTTCGAAAGCCGCGTCCAGGCGATGGACGAGCTGATCAAGGAATTCGAGGCGGAGAACCCGGATATCATCGTCAAGCAGGTGACATTCCCCTATGCCGACTACCAGACGCGCGTCGTCGCGGCGAAGGCCGCCGGCAAGGGGCCGGACGTGGTGCAGCTCTTCTACGGCTGGCTCGATAATTTCGTCGCTGGCGGGCTGATCCAGCCGCTTCCGAAGGACAAGTTCCCCGCCGCAGAGATCGAGAAGGATTTCTTCCCGATCGTTTCGGCGATGAAGCGCGGCTATAATTACTATGGCCTGCCTACGGCGGTGCGCTCCATGGCGCTATTCTACAACAAGAAACTGTTCAAGGCAGCCGGGCTCGACCCGAACAAACCACCGCAGACGCTGGACGAGATGGTCAAGGCTGCCAAGGCGACGACCAAGCAGGACGCCGCCGGCAACTTCCAGACGGTCGGCATGGCGCTCGATATCGCCCGGCAGGATCATAACTGGTGGCGCGAAATCCTCGTGCGCCAGTTCGGCGGCACGCCTTATTCCGACGATGGCGCAAAAGTCACCTATAATAGCGATGGCGGGCGCAAGGCGCTCGACTTCTATACCGGCCTTCAGACAGCCGAGAAGGTGGGCCAGGAAGGTTTCATGGACGAGGGTCAGGCGGCCTTCCGTGCCGGCCTTGCGGCCATGGTGGTCGATGGCACCTTCCGCCTCGCCTCGTTCAACACGATCTCCGGCTTCCAATGGGGTGTGACGGAACTGCCCGCTGCCGCAGATGGCACGCGCTCGAACTATGCCAGCTATTTTGCCAACGCGATCGGCGGCACCGCCAAGGGCGAGAAGCTGAAAGCGGCGGAAAAATTCCTTGCCTTCATCTCTTCCGAAAAGGCGATGAACGTCTGGTTGGAAAAAGTGGGTGAACTGCCGGCGCGCAAATCGGTGGCTCTTTCGGAAAAGAACCTTGCCGATCCGATTTATGGCCCCTTCATCCGTGGCCTCAATTATGCGCATACCACGCTTTTCGTCGATGAAGCCGCCCAGCGGCAGATCACCATCGACATGGTGAACTCGGTGCTGTTGCAGGGCCAATCGACCGCCGACGCCCTGAGCGCGGCAGCTGCAAAGGAGCAGCATCTCATTGACAAACGCAAGGCCAACTGAGGATCGAACCCATGTCGCTCAATCAAACGGCGGCCGGTGCGGGGCAAAAGCCCCGCGCCTGGGACCGCTTAACCATCTCGACCAAACAGATCGTATGGGCTTGGACCTTCCTTGCCGTGCCGATGCTGTTCTTCACCGTGGTCCGCTTCTATCCCACCGCGGAAGCCTTCTATCTTTCGCTGACGGACTGGGATTTCCTGCGCCCCGCAAGCTTCATCGGGCTTGAAAACTACAAGACGCTTCTCTCGGACCCGGTCTTCTGGCAGGTGTTCCGCAACACCTTCGCCTATCTCCTGATCGGCACGCCGATCAGCATCGTCTTGTCCTTCGTGATCGCCTACTATCTCGACCGCATCGAATTCGGCCACAGCTTCATTCGCGCGCTCTACTTTCTGCCGTTTCTCACCACAGCCGCCGCCATGGCCTGGGTCTGGCGCTGGTTCTACCAGCCGCCGCCGATCGGCGTCATCAACAGCCTGCTCGGCGCCTTCGGCATTAGCGCTCAGCCTTTCCTGCGCTCCGTCGACCAGGGCCTGCCGGCGATCATGGTCACGGCGATCTGGGCCGGCCTCGGCTTCCAGATCATCATTTTCCTGGCGGGTCTGCGGGCAATCCCCGCGACCTATCACGAGGCGGCGCGCGTCGATGGGCTCGGCGAGTTCACCATCCTGCGCAAGATCACCCTGCCGCTCCTGAAACCTACCACGGTCTTCCTCGTCGTCTTTTCGTCGATCGGCTTCCTGCGCATCTTCGACCAGGTCTACAACATGACGAGCAACGACCCCGGCGGGCCGCTCAACACCACCAAACCCCTCGTCCTGATGATCTACCAGACAGCCTTCTCGTCCTACCAGATGGGCTATGCCGCCGCGCAGACCGTCGTCCTGTTCCTCATCCTGTTTGCCATCTCGATGGGACAGCTCTGGATTTTGAGGAGCCGCTGACATGACCACAGCATCCGCATCCGCCACTACGGCGGCAGGCAAGTACCGCGTTCGCCCTGGGCTGATCGTCGCCTGGACGCTGCTCTTCATCGGCGGCGTCATCATGATCATGCCGCTGCTCTTCATGTTCTCGACCTCGCTGAAGTCGGCGGGCCAGGTCTATGACCTGCGCCTCATCCCGGCCGCCCCGACGCTCGACAACTATATCCGTGTGCTTTCGGATGGCCGTTTCGTCCGGTGGTTCCTGAATTCCAGCCTCATCGCCGTCATCGTCACCGCCTCCTGCCTGTTCTTCGACAGTCTGGTCGCCTACACGCTGGCGAAATTCAACTTCGCCGGCCGCAAGATCATTTTCCTTGCGATCCTCTCGACGCTGATGATCCCAACCGAGATGCTGGTCATCCCGTGGTATCTGATGTCCAGCAAGTTCGGCTGGCTCGACAGCTACTGGGGCATCATGTTCCCTGGCATGATGACGGCCTTCGGCGTCTTCCTCATGCGCCAATTCTTCAAGACCGTGCCGAACGATTTCCTGGAGGCCGCGCGCGTCGACGGGCTGAACGAGTTCCAGATCTGGTGGAAGATCGCCATGCCGCTGGTGACACCGGCGCTCTCGGCGCTTGCCATCTTCACCTTCCTCGGCAACTGGACGGCATTCTTCTGGCCGCTAATCGTGACCACCGACAAGGACCTTTACACCCTGCCGGTCGGGCTTTCGAGCTTCGCCGTCGAGCAATCCATACAATGGGAAATGATCATGACCGGGGCGGCCATCGCCACCATCCCGACGCTGCTCATCTTCCTCTTCTTCCAACGCTACATCGTTCGCGGCGTCATGCTCGGCGGCGTAAAGGGATAGAACCATGACAACACCTCAAGCCCGGGACCGGACGAAATTCCCCGATCCCGTCTACACGAGCACGGTGCTCAAGCCTTTGTTCGACGGTGCGAAACAGCACCACGCACGCGCCCTCCAGAAGGTCGACCGCGCCCATCTGGTGATGCTGGTGGAAACCGGCATCGTCCCCGCTGAACAGGGCGGCCGCATCGCGGCCGCGCTCGAAGCCATCGCCCACGAGATCGATCCGGAAACACTCACCTATACCGGCGAGGTCGAAGATTTCTTCTTCCTGATGGAGAAGGAACTGAAGGCGCGCGTCGGCCCCGATCTCGGTGGCCGGCTGCACACCGCCCGCTCGCGCAACGATATCGACCACACGCTGTTCAAGCTCGGCCTCAAGGAGCGCATCGACGCGCTGCTCGCAAAAAGCCGGGCACTGCTGGCCGCGCTGATCAAGACCGCCGAGCGGGACAAGGCGACGCTCATTGTCGCCTATACCCATGGCCAGCCGGCGCAGCCGAGCACTTACGGCCATTATCTCGGCGCGGTGATCGAGGTGCTGATCCGCGATATCGAACGCATGGAAGCTGCGCGCGGCATCGTCGACCGCTCCTCCATGGGAGCCGCGGCGATCACCACTTCGGGCTTTCCGATCGATCGCCACCGGGTCGCCCACCTGCTCGGCTTTTCCGGACCGTTGCAGAATTCCTATAGCTGCATCGCCGCCGTCGACTATATCACCTCGGTCTACGGCGCGCTGGAACTGATGTTCCTGCATCTCGGCCGCCCGGTCCAGGATTTCCAGTTCTGGTCGAGCTTCGAGGTCGGGCAACTCTACCTGCCGAACGCCTTCGTGCAGATCTCCTCGATCATGCCGCAGAAACGCAATCCGGTGCCCTTCGAGCATCTGCGCCATCTCGCCAGCCAGACGGTCGGGCGGGCGCGGGCCATGCTCGACGTCGTGCACAACACGCCCTTCACCGACATGAACGACAGCGAGGGTGAGACGCAGGAGATGGGCTACCAGGCGTTCGACGTCGCCGAGCGCGTGCTCGATCTGCTGGCCGCCGTAGTGAGCGCTGCCGAGATCGATCCGCGCCGGGTGGCGGTGAACCTGCGCCGCTCCTGCGTCACCATCACCGAGCTTGCCGACACCCTCGTTCGCCGGGAAGGCCTGTCCTTCCGACAAGCGCATGAGATCGCGGCGGTCGTCACCCGCAGTGTCGTGGCCATGGACGGAGATCTGCCGGCCGATGGCTATACGCCCTTCCTCAAGGCTTTCGAGGAAGCGATCGGCCGCGCGCCGGAGATCGATGCAAAGACGTTCGGAACGGTCGTTTCGGCGGAGAATTTCGTCGCCGTGCGCGAACGCTTCGGCGGACCGGGCGAAAAGGCGCTGGAGGCGGCGATTGCCGGCTACCGGCAGGATGCGGCCGCCCTTGCGGCGAGAGCGGAGACACGCGCGCAGCGGGAATCCGACGCGGCGAAGGAACTCGATCGGAAAATTGCCGAACTTGCGAGAGGTGCATGATGGCAAGCATTGAATTGAACAAGATCGTCAAGACATATGGCGGCGTCACGGCGGTCCACGGCATCGACCTGTCGATCGAGGACGGCGAATTTGTCGTCTTCGTCGGTCCATCCGGCTGCGGCAAGTCGACGACGCTCCGGATGATCGCCGGATTGGAGGATATCTCCGGCGGCGAGCTTCGGATCGGCGGAGAGGTCGTCAACCAGCGCGAGCCCAAGCAGCGCAACATTGCCATGGTCTTCCAGAATTATGCGATCTATCCGCATATGACCGTTGGGCAGAATATCGGCTTCGGCCTCTATACCTCGAAACTGAGCAAGGCCGAGAAGGATGCGCGCATCCTGGAAACTGCAAAGGTCCTGGGACTCGAAAGGCTGCTCGAGCGGCGTCCGGCCGCGCTTTCCGGCGGCCAGCGCCAGCGCGTCGCCATCGGCCGCGCCATGGTGCGCGATCCACAGGTATTCCTGTTCGACGAGCCGCTTTCCAATCTCGACGCGCAATTGCGCGGCCAGATGCGGCTGGAGATCAAGCAGCTTCACCAGCGCCTCAGCACGACCATCGTGTTCGTTACCCACGATCAGGTGGAGGCCATGTCGCTCGCCGACAGGATCGTCGTCATGCGCGACGGTCACATCCTGCAGGTCGGCGCGCCGATGGACCTCTATAACCGTCCCGGCGACATCTTTACCGCCCGTTTCATCGGCAGCCCGGAGATGAACATCATCGGCGCGACCTTGCGTGACGGGCGCGCGGACTTCGGCGTCAATGCCGGCGCTATCCGTTGGAACGCCGGCGGCGGCCTTCCGTCCGGCGGCGGACGCAAGGTCAGCATCGGCGTGCGACCGCAGGAACTGACGCTGACGACGGAGGACGACAACCAGGCCGCTTTCCTCATCGAGGGCACGGTACGCGTCGCCGAGCCGCACGGCTCGGAAACCTTCGTCCATCTCGATCTGCCCGAAGGTTCCTTGGTTGCCCGCGCGCCGTCCGAACGCGTCTACCGTCCTGGCGACAAGCTTAGCTTCGCCTCTGAAGGTAAGAGCGTGCGAATCTTCGATGCGGAGACCGAGAAGCTGCTGCATTGAAGTAGTAGACTGATATGAGACCTGCGAGCGATTTTCTCGCGGGTCTCCACAGACGCAAGTTGAACTTATCAGGCAACAGAAAAGCGTTGTGGAAGATTGCACGCTTGTGGCGTAGAAAGGACCTTCAGCATGATCGGCGGCCTGTCCGCGTCGGGAAGCCGCATCTGAATTCCTGCTTCTGCGATAATGGTACCTCCCGGTCGCCGAGCAATCACATCAAATGACCAGTTTTAGGTAAGCCGGGTTCGACCACAAATGGCCGCGATTAAGGTCGTAAGCGGTCGCGAATTCGGGATTGATCCGTGTCTGATCCGCACAGTGCCACTGGTTTGCTCGTTAACCGATTGGCTCAAGCGCTCGTTTACCGATCCGCCGATCCGCTCAATCGGTAAAGCACCTATTCGCCTATTCGCCTGAGGGCGGATGGACGCAATTGCCGATGCACGCATTTTCCCAGTGACCGAAACACTGATCGGCGAAATCGCTTATCCACCGATAACGCCAGCTGATTCTCACCACGGTTCTCACCGTGGCCGTAAGCCGCCTGCCACACGCTCAATGCTGGCATCCCACCCCTCTCCTAACGGCATGCTTGATCGCGTCAGCGGCAATCGCCCCCTGGGCGAAACGGCTATTGGTATACCAATAGCCTATCCTGCCATTTCTAACTGACCGGGCTGGGCCACCGTGCTATTCCTCCGGCGCCGCTCCCAAGCGATACGCCTGGAAGCGGCGCCTCGGGCACGGTGGCCCAGCCCGGTCAGTTAGAAATGCTGAAGCGAGCCGAGTCGTGAGCGGCCGGGATGTCCGTGACCGGAGGGAACGAGCATCGATGGCGCGCGAACGACGATGGCGAGCGCACCGCAGGAAAGGAGGATCGCCGGAAGCCGATGCCCGAAGCATGAGGGCGTAGCGCTAGGCGAACCTCCTTTCCGTCTTGTTTGGGGAAGTCGCGGCAGCGTCCGCCTACCGGCCCGAAAGGCCGGACGGGCGTCAGCCCGCACCGCAGGGAGAGGGGAGCTTGAGATGGGGTGGTTGCCGCCCCTCAGACGGCATCACAATGTGCCAAACGGTGGGGACGAAACCCCGAACCCAAGCAGAAGGACGGCAACCACCCCATCTCAAGACCGCGCGCAGGCTCGATGCCTGCAAGCGGTCAGGAGATCGGGGAAAAAAGACGAGAGGCGGTGGCCGCGTCTCGTCTGAAGCTCAGTCGGATTCAAGTTCCCGGATCACGGCCTTGACTGGCCATTGGCCGAAATGCGTCCGGCGCTGAGCGACAAGGATGTCGATCGCCGTTTCGTTGGCCTCGATCGCCCGGATCGCTTCGTCCATATCGTCGTATGGACCAAGATTCTCCACCGGTTCATAGTCCCCGTAGTCATCGTCCCAACGGCCGCGGATGTACATCGGCGCCCGCTCGACGCGCGCCAGTGCTCGTTCGGCCTCATGGATGAGATGGAAGCCATCGGTCCGCTGCCGCCAGTATTCCGGGCTGCCACCGTCGATGTATCTGATCTTGCGCTGTGTCACGAGAATCTCTCCTTCCGTTTTTCGATCTCTGACGGAAGGTGTCGGCGTTGTTGGCCATGCGGGGTCAAAGACGGCGCAAGCCGCCGCGGCGCGGCGAGCGGAGAAACCATGCGGTTTTGACGCGTGCCGTTCCGTCATGGCAGACTTGTCTTTCTGAGCAGACAGACTTTCCTCTCGTGGGGCACCCGGACATGCGGGCCGTTTCGCGCGATCGCGGCAGGAAGCACGCGAAGAAGCCGGCCCCTTGCGGGGCCGGTTCTGCTCGGCTTACTCCGGGTTGTTCCAGAGGAGCACCCTCTTGCCGTCTTCGCCGCCCGGCGCGGGAGCCAGGTTCCCGAAGATCACGCCGATCTCAGGCGCTTCCAACCGGATCGAGACATACTCTACCCCGCTGCGCGGCGAGATCCGGTTCCAGCCCGCGCCGATCTCGAACCCGGTGCGCTTGTTGATGACGCGGTAGTCCGGGGCGTCCTCGCGGGCCTTGTGGGCGTTGGGGAGGACGGCGATCGGGGCATTGATGCGGAGCGTTGCGAAGACGCCTTCCATCGAGCCGTCGGACTTGGTGGTGAGGTTTGCGATCGTGGATGCCATGGTAGTTCTCCTTCGGTTCCATCGGGACCGTTCCCGATGGCGGCAAAGGAGAGGGCTGACCTGCTGCGGTCAGCTCGGCGGAAAATTTTGCAAAATTCGGTTTTCCGCCAGAGGCGAACAAACCGAAATCGAATTTTGCAAAAATTTCTGTCGAGTCTTACCCCTTCAGGGGTTGGCCGCAAAAGCAGGCAGTCCTCTACAAAGTTGGCATCAATGGGAACGGGCCGGGTGGAACAGGAGGCGATGCGCGCCCTGGCGTCCCGACTTGCTGCCTCTCCGCCAGCGCCCAGACCTGCTCGTGGATGCGCCTTTGCCAATCGGTTCGCCCGCCATTGCCCTCGCCGCCCTTCCCGCACGACCACCCCGCGAGGGTGCTCCGGGCTGCCGCCGTCTTCGCAAGCGCCCCGACGTTCGCCGGCGCGGGCTGGGACTGGGTTGAGCTGTGCGGTGGGCCCGGTACGCCGCGTCCCGGATGGAGGCTTCGAGATCAACGTGATCTTCGACGTTGGTCCTGGCTCTCCGCGCCGGGCGGCGAAGACGGCAAGAAGACGATTTCTGCGCACGACACCGGCGTGTCCGAGCGGACTGGGCCCGCGAGGGCCGGCTTCCGCGCGGGCGGCGGAATGCCGTGACGATCATCGTGACAGGCTCTCGCGCGCAATTTGGCCGCCGGTCGCGGCCAAACACAAAGCCCACCGGACCGACGGCCGATCACCCGTTGGCGAGGATGCGTTCGTCCTCGGTCATGCGGGCATCGACCTGCCGCAGGACGTCCCGGCCAGCACTGCGCAGCATCTCGTGCCAGTCGGGAAGGCTGCGGAGCGTGAGATTCATACTGCGCATCGTGTCGTAGACGACGCAGGGCGCGCCGACGGCTGCGAGACGCAGCATGTTGAGGCATGTGCCCGGCGAGACGCCATCCCAGATCATCAGGCCGTAATCGGCGCGCCGGGCCATCTCCCGGTCCTTTTCGGCATGAAAGGCGTAGCCCTGCGCGCCGCCTGGCACGGGCCAGTGATAGGCTGCCCAGTCGCCGAGATTATTGCGCGGCTCGCTGCCGGCGTGGAAGACACCGACATGCTCATAGCCGTAGCCGGCGAGCAGGCTCTGCGCCTCCGCGTCAGCGCCGGGCGCATCGCCGACCAGCACGCCGTGCTCTGCGGCGATCATCGCACCTATGCGCGCTATCGCCGGCTCCGGCAGTTCGAATATGTCGCGTGATCCGCCTACGAATATCATCGCCATGATCGCTCTCCTTTTTCTACCAACAGCCCTACTCCTCTCCCGGCCCACCTCTCCTCTCTGAACGACCTGACCGGCGTGTGTGAACAGGCCGGCGCAGCCGGCTGGAGAGCGGCCTATCCTCCGGCTGCGTCGGGCCGGCGTGCGGCCGCTCCGGGATGTGAAGAAATCGGCTGGGGACAACTGCGCCGACCGCCCCTGTACGACGGGGTCTCCTGTCATTTCCTGCTAGGCCCAATGTCAAATATTGACATTGGGCCTTCGATCCGTGAGAATTCGAGGCAATTGAACCAACCAGGAGGGCGCGGCCATGACCAGCAGTCTGCATGTGAGTTTGCCCGATGAAATGCGCGCCTTCGTCGATAGGCGCGCGAACGGGAAGAACCAGTACACGACGCCGAGCGAATATGTGCGCGCGCTGATCCGCGAGGACATGGCGCGCGAAGAGGACCGGCTCTATGCGGTTCGCTCCCTGCTGCGGGCCGAGCAGGAATTCCGGCGCGGGGACATACTTCCCCTCTCCGCGCTGGATGAAATCGACGCGGAACTCGATAAAGAACTGTGAAAGTGACTCCTCGCATCCTGATCCTGCCGACAGCGATGGAGAACTACCGTCTGGCGGTGCGGGAAACGGCACGGAAATGGTCGCCGCAACAGGCAAAAGCCTATGGCCGCCGACTCCGGCAAGGCTTCGAGGAGATTCCCGAGGTCTATGCGCGCGTCCGCAACAGGAAAGACGAGCGCGTCGGTTCGTCGCTGTTCCGGCTCCACAAGATCGAGCACCATTACGCCGCCTATATCGCCGTGGACGAGACAACCTTCGTTATTGCCGCCGTCCTGCACGAGCGGATGGACATACCTGCGCAGTTGCTCACGGTCGAGCGATTGACCGATCGGGAATATGAAGCACTCATGGGCCGTCCTCGCCCGAAACCCTGAAAGCGCCTTCCCCTGGGCCGATCGCTCGGCTGAACGGCAACGCCGGCCGTGGGTCGGTCAGGCCGTAGGATCCGAGCAGGTCAAGTACGGCACATCGTACAACGGCACGTTCTGATCCTCGGAAACGAAATGCGCATCCTCAGCGATCGCCTGCGCCATCAGGAGGTGGTCAAACGGATCGCGATGGTGAATCGGCAGTGCGGCCAGCGCTACCAGATGGGCATCGGCGATGTCGAGACGCTGGAACCCCTGATCGGGGAGGATGTCGAGGATTTCGGCAATATCTGCATCGAGCTTACTGATACGTAGCTTTACGGTGATCTCCCATAGGGAAACTGCGCTGACGAGAACCTCGTTCGCGGAATCGCCGATCAGGCCGCGTGCACGGTCTCCCAGCTTCTCATCGTCATTCAGCCACCACAGCAGCGTGTGGGTATCGAGCAGAAGCCTCACGCCTCGTTTTCCATCGCCTTCAGGACGTCCGCAGGAAGAGCATCGAAATCATCAGCAAGCTTAATCTTGCCGCGCAATGCGCCGGGCTTGCGGACTGCGACCTCGGAGGACGGCGGTCCGATCTCCGCAACGACCTTGTGATGAGACGTCAGGACAAACCGTTGCCCTTCCTCGACTTGGCGCAGGAAGGATGTCAGGTTACCGCGAAATTCCCGCACGCCGACGCGGCGGGGAGAAGATGTGTTGTGTCGAGGTTCGGCCATTGCGTCGCTCCATTTCAGAGGAAATGTGTACACAATTCCTCTGAAATGCAAGGCTTGAGTTCGACCCGCATGAGGAAAACGGCGCTTCCCAGGCTGTGTCAAAACGTCTGTAATTCTGATCTGAGGCGCGAGCGTGAAGGCGCGTTCGGTTCACACCGGTCGCGCTTTCAGATTAAGGCAACGCATCAGGTTGAACGCGATCACCGACAGAGCCATTTCGGTGCTCGTCCCCTTGATGCCTCTGGTCAGAAACCGCCCCGTCATCATTCGCATTATCGTTCCGAACGGATGCTCAGCGGCACATCTGCGTAAACGCATCAGGTCAGGACTTGCAGCAACGCGCTCCGCCATCCGCTCAAGAGCATCTTCATGCTGGTGTCTGCTAACCCAGCGCCGTTCAGACTGCGTGCATTTCGGTTTCAGCCCACAATCCGTGCAATCCTGAGAGACATAAGTATAGCCGCTGCGGTTCAGGGGGCCCTTTCGGTTCAGGATTCGACCCGCAGGGCAGGTAAATTGATCGCGCGCTGCGTCATAAATAAAGCTGGAGCGATCGAACTGATTGCCGTCACCTCGATTATTGACGGAACGCTTCACCGGAACGCAAGCAATGATTCCGTCATCCTCGCAGGGGCCGCCGCGTTGCCGTTTGAGTATCCGGTATCGGCGACTACAGTCAGTTCTTCCAACTCCAGCAAATCCTTTGCGGCTTTCGCCATGGGATGTAGCATCCGCTGATCATTGACCTCATCGGTAACCGCGTGATGCAACACGATCCCCGTATCGGCATCCACCGCGATCTGCACATTGTATGACGGAGGTTTGCCGCCCCGACCGAAGCCCATTGGGCTCGCCTCCGGCTCACCCTGCACCACAAGGCGACGGTCGTCCTGATCCAGTCGTTTCGACAACCGCTCCAGCTCAGCATGTCGCTCCTTCAAAACATGCAGAGCATTTTCGACGGCGTTTCCAGCATCGGTGATTTCCCTGCTATCTTCGCCGTCAAGACGGTCGAGATAATCAGAGATCTGCTTGTCGAGTTTCTCTTGCTCTTCGCCGATGCGCGCCTTGTCGAGCACACGCAACGGACTTGCCGCCGCACGTATCTTCGAACCGTCGATCGCGACAAGGCGAGCTGTAAAAAGCCCTTGCGCATGGCAGAATATGACGAAGGCACGGCAAGTTCCGACGATCCCATCGCCATTGACGCGGCGAAAGTCGGCAATCGTCTTGTGGTCGGGAACCAACTTACCTACCAGCCACATGACTTCGACGTTTCGCCTGCATTCACGCTCGATACGGCGGGAGGAGCGAATCTCGTTCAGATACGTATAGAGATAGAGTTTGAGCAGATCGCACAGATCGTAGCCTGGTCGACCTGTCGGCGCAGGTGTTGACCGTTGGAAGCCCAATGCGGAAACATCAAGGTTCTCAACAAATGCGTCGATGACCCGCACTAGAGAATCCGCCTCAACATAATCATCGACCATCGCTGGCAGTAACGATGCCTGATACCGATTAATTCCTGCGATATATGCCATGCCCATCCCACCGCTTCAGATGGAAACCATAGCAGAATCTGAAGGATAGCGGCCAATTAATCTGCATCTCACCGCCTTGCGGCATGATTTTTACCGTTGTCGCTCAGTCACGCTTCTGACTTGGCTTTGGCTGATGCAATCGACGCTTCACGCTCGGTCGCAGGGCGTTGCGCACATCCTTGTCTGTCACAGCGAGATCGAACCATTCAGGGTCGAAATGCCCACCACACCACCGTTTGGTTTCGGCATGTTCGGGGTCTGCCTTATCTGACATGATTTCCAGGAAACGCTCGTATCCGGGCACGCCGCCGACATCTTCGGGCGGCCTGGCACGCGCCCCATCGATGCAACTCCCGTGTTTGGGTGTAACATCGAAGGCCCCGAATTCCTCGACTACGATCGTGTGGCGCCAGCTATCGCCGAAGTCGTAGAGATAACTGAAAGTGGCCCCCTCCTCGAAGTCGCGAAGATGGACGTCTCGGGAGTTGAATACACGAGGATCACCATCAAAGGCATCCTCGGTCAGTAATTCCACATCGCCATAGCGCAATCCACCGATCCGGAACTCGTGAAGGTGGTAATTCCACCAATTGAAAGCCGCCTGGATGGCAAGGTGCAGTTCATCGAGATTCCAACTCGCCGGCAAAACCAGCCGACGCCAGATCTCCGGCTCGATCTTATCGAGCGATACATGAATTTGCACGGCGTTGATGGCTTTGAACATGCTGTAAATGAACAAGCGGATCAGAAAAGATCAAGTCAAAGCCATCGGCCTATTTGCAGAAAACGCCATGCGGAGAAACCGCATGGCGTTTTGACACAGCCTGTCACGCGCCGTCTCCTTTCAGTTCCCAGACGGTGATGCCGAAGCGGCGGGCCTTGTCGCGAAGGTTGTCGGTAATGCCGGAGCCGGGAAAGATGATAACGCCGGTCGGCATCACGGAGAGCATCTCATCGTTGCGACGGAACGGAGCGGCCTTGGCGTGCCGGTTCCAGTTCGGCTTGAAGGCCACCTGCGTGACGCCGCGGGCTTCGGCCCAGCACGCTGCGATGCGCTCTGCGCCCTTGGGCGAGCCGCCGTGCAGCAACACCATGTCGGGGTGTTTCGCGTGCACCTTGTCGAGCACAGCCCAGATCCGGTCGTGATCGTTGCAGTCCATACCGCCGCCAAAGGCGATCTTCGTGCCGGCGGGGATCATCACCGAGGTCTCGGCGTGCCGGCGAGCGGCGAGGAAATCCCGGCTATCGATCATCGCCGCGGTCATATTGGCGTGGTTGACTTTCGACCCGGTTCGGGGGCGCCATGCCGATCCGGTCTGTGCCTCGAACAAGTCGGCGGCGAAGTCGCGCATGAACTCGAAGGCGTTGCGACGTTCGAGGAGCGTGATGCCTTCGGCGATGTGGCGCTCGAGCTCGACGCTCTTCACCTCGGAGCCGTCCTGCTCGCTTTGCCCGGCACGCTGCGCATCCTCGTTACGCTGCAATTCGCGCTGGATGCGCTCCCCGGCGCGGTGGAAGAGGTTGACCGTCGACCAGAGCACGTCTTCGAGATCGGGTTCTAGCCGCGTGTCGCCGAGCATCTCGAACATGGCGTCGAAGATTGCGGTCAGCGCCGACTGGACCTGCGGCTCCTCGGGCAGCGGACGCGGATCGGGTTCATCCTGCAAGGGGCGATGGCCGTAGAGCTGCATTTCGTAGATGAACCGGTCGGTGGGAGAAGAGGTGAGATGGGGCTCGAAACCGCCGTCGGGGGAAAGGGAAAGGTTCATGGTGGTCTCCTTCGGTTGGGGCCGCGCCTCCCGCGGCCTGACGGCGATCCCTTCCATATGGCGACGGACCGGAACCGCGGCGCCCCGTGTCGCGGCCCAGCGCAGCGCCGGGCGGCGGAAGGAAGGTTTCTTGGCCATCGCGAGGAATGACGGGCCGCCCCGCGGCCTGTCAGGGGAAGAAACCTGACTGACCCGCTGAAGGCCCGCCCGCCGTATGGTAAGGGTCGCCTCTCAGCAGGCCCGCGGGCGCGCGCCGCACCGCAGCGGGGACAGCGGCGAACCGCCTCCTTCTCCGGCCCGCGCGCGGCTCCGCAGGCCCACCCCCGCCGACCGGATCACGCAGGCAGGAAGGCCAGCGCGTCTTCAGACGCAAGCTGCGCCCGGATATGCGCACTGAGCCGGCCCGGTCCAAGCTGGCGCAGATCCTCGTTGAAGTCGCCGAGTTCCGGGGCGAGAACGAGCGGCAGGATGCCGAGCGCGCGGGCGCGGCGGCTCAGGCCTTCGATCCCATGCCGGCCGGCCGCGTCAGCGTCGGCGGCGATATAGAGACGCAGGCATCCGGCGGAGAAGCGAAAGGCGGCGAGGTGATTGGCCGTCAGCGCCGAGACCATCGGCATGCTCGGCATCACATGCGCAATCGACAGCATGCTTTCGAGCCCTTCGCCAGCCACCATGACCGGCACACCGTCATGGATCGGGAAGCGGAAGCGAACGGCGTTACCCAGCAGCCCGCCAAGAGCCCTGCGCGGGTCTTCGATTTTCGCCTTGCCGTCGCCGTCCGGATCGAGCCAGGTACGATGGACGCCGGTGATCGCGCCGAACGGGTCGGTCACCGCGGCGATCAGCGCCGGATAGCTGGTCGTTCGCCCGGTCACGATATCCCGGTAATAGCAGTTCGGGTGGAAGCCCAGGGCCGTATGCAGCGCTGGCGTAGATAGTCATCGGCGAGCGTGCCGGCCAGAGGCTGCGTCATACGGAACAGGCGTCGCGCCCGTTCCGCGGCCGGCCGATCTTCCGGGGCGTCGCCCCTGCGGGACGACGCCGGGTGGGGTTGGATCGGATCGGGCTGGGGAAGACTGAGGAAATGCCGGGCCTCGTCGGCAATGTCGCGGAAATCGACAAGACCGCAGGTTTCGCGAACGAGATCAAGCAGGTCACCGAACTGCCCGGTCGCCGCATCGGTCCAGCGACCGGCACGAACGCCGGTCAGATGCACATAGAGCGACTTGCCCTTGTTGTTGGCGACGTCGCCAACGATCCAGTAGTTGCCGACCCGGCGGCCGGCGGAAAGGTAATGGCGGCAGACCGCCTCGGCATCCTGTGCGAGACGGGCCGCCAGTTCGGAGGCGGATAGCATGGGAAAACCTCCGTCACGACCGGCTGACGACGTCGATCAGCTGATGGCGCCGTATCAGGCGGCTGAGAATCGCCGGTCCTTCTTCCGTGGTTGGCACGAAGAGACGAAGCTTCCAGGCGATCATCTCGGAAAAAAGCCCGATGGACCGCAGCCAATCGCGCATGCCGACGCTGAAACCGGTCAGTTCGACGCGATAGTCGTTCATCACCCGGACGCGGCGCAACGTCATGTTGCCGGCAAGGCCGACGATCGAGGATCCGTCGAGCACCGCTTTCCACGCCTGCTCGGTGCTAAGCACCTGCGACCGGTCGATACCGAAGTTGTTGCAAAGCCGGGTCAGGCCGGCGGACGATCAGGCGGCCAACGATGCGCTCCCCTTCGTCGGTCTGCAGCCGGTAGACGCGGCAATAATCCTGCGGCAGCAGGAGGCCGTTGACGACATGGAAGGTCGAGGTCGAGAATTCCGGTACGCCGGCGACCTCCGTCTCCCATGCCGCCGCGAAAATGCACTCGTCGACTTCCTCCCAGTTCGTCTCTTCGAGTTGCCGCATCTCAAGGCGCAATTCGTCCAGCCGCTCCTTCCCGCCCCCCTCTGCCTCTTCGATATCCGGCCGATATGCCCGAATGCCCGCTGCGGGCGGAACGCGGTTGAATGCACGGTTCGTACAGCTTCCGGATTGCGGATTGGCTGGTTCCAATCAACAGTCTGCTAACTTCCAATTATCATGCTCTATAGTTCCAATTTTCGAAGAATCGGAATGAGCATGTACAAACGGTTCGTGGAGCGCCGGGCAGAGGAAGCCCTGTCGGATACCCCCGTGGTCCTGATCGTCGGTCCGCGGCGATCGGGCAAGACCACGCTGGTGCGGAAGATGGACGAGGCAGGCCGCAGCTACATCACGCTGGATGACCAGACGGTCCTCGCTGCCGCCCAGTCCGATCCCGTCGGCTTCATCCGCGGTCTTGACCGGGCCATCATCGATGAGATCCAGCGCGCCCGACCTCCTGCTGGCGATCAAGAAGACGGTGGACGAGGACTATCGCCCCGGCCGTTTTCTGCTGACGGGCTCCGCCAACGTGCTCACTTTGCCGCGTGTTGCCGACAGCCTGGCGGGCCGCATGGAAACGATCCATATGTTGCCGCTCGCCCGGGCGGAGATCGAGGGCACTGCGTCGACCTTTCTGGAACGCCTGTTCGATGGAAAGCTGCAGAGTGACCGAAAGGCGATCGTCGGTGACGATCTCGTGAAGCTCGTGTTGCTCGGCGGGTTTCCGGAGGCGGTCGCAAGAGAAAGCGAGCGGCGGCGTCAGGACTGGGCCAGATCCTACCTGACGTCAGTTCTGACGCGCGACCTGCGAGACATCGCCGATGTCGAGAAGCTGACCGAGCTCCCGAAGTTCGTGCGGCTGCTTGCCGAGCATTCGGGGCAATTGGTCAACTACTCGCGGTTTGGATCGAGCATCAACGTCAGCCACAAGACCGGACAACGATATGTCGGCCTCCTGGAACAGGTCTTCCTGATCGCCACCGTACAGCCCTGGTACATCAATGCGCTGAAGCGGATCGCCAAGACGCCGAAACTGCACTTCATCGATTCCGGCGTGCTGGCTGCGACCCGAGGACTGACCGTTGACAGGGTGAAGGCGGATCGCGGTGTTTTCGGGGCTTTGCTGGAGAGTTTTGTGTTTTCCGAAATCCTGAAGCTCATGACGGGCTCGGATCTGCGGCTGGCCCCTTACCATTTCCGGGACCAACAGATGCGTGAGGTGGACATCGTGCTTGAACGAGACGACGGCATGATCGCGGGGATCGAAATAAAAGCGAGCGCCACGGTCAGGGCGAGCGACTTTGGAGGACTGAAGACGCTTGCGGAAGCTTGCGGGGAGAAGTTCGCCTTCGGTGTCATCTTCTATGACAGCACCGATGTGGTTCCCTTCGGCGACCGGTTTGCCGCAGCTCCGCTCTCCTGCCTATGGCGATGACCGTTCCACGGTCAATGCCTTGTTTCGGCCATGCCGACGACATGCAGGGTTCTTATCCGCATGACATCTCTTCCCGCAAACGGAGGTCGGCATACGCTAGTCTAACCTCACCAGCGTCGGGATCGCCGTCCGGGAGATAGACGAGAACGCGACTGGCGATGAAGACCTGTAGCGTGCTCTCGCAGTTGCGCGTCGACGCGTGGAATGCTTCGAACAGCTCACGTCTCCTCAGATGGATCGAGTTCACCGGTCCCGTGTCCGTGAGCAGGACAAGGCCATCTTCCGTTTGGCTGCATTCGAGAACGCAGGACAGAACCAGCAGTTCAAGCGGTGTGATGTTGGCGCTCGGCAGCGCCGGATAGGTGATAATCTGCATTTCGAGATTGGTCATCGGTCTGCCTTTTCAGATATGAAAAAGCCCCGTGCGATCCGGGTTAGGTTGAAGGGACGAACGATCTGCTGCGCGTCGGCATGGCGCCGAAGCATTTCGCGACAGAAGCGTTTTCGCGCCTTCCGCTTCGCCGGATCGCGTCGGGCTGGCCGCGCGAGCCTGCGGCGCGCGGCGCGGATGGCAGCCCAGTTGCTGGCCACCATGAAACAGCGCCCCACCGAAGGGCGGAACGCGTGCGAGGTTCAGTCGATGGCCTGGAATATTTCGGACGCCTCTGAATGGCCGTCGAGATTGTCGCGAAGGCGGTGGAAGCCTTCCACCAGGAGGCCGGCTTCGAACTGGAAGGAGAGGTGCGAAAGCGTGAACATCGTGGCGATGATGCCTGCGGCCTCCGCCGAGACCTCGCCACGAAATTCAGTCAAGTCGCTCTCGATCCGGTAACGCGGCCTGGACGTCGGCGCGAGGAACAGCGGCTGACCGTCTCGCTCGTAGAAGTTCCAGAAGCCGCCGCGATAGTCGTAGGGGCTGAGCCGCTCCATGATTGTATAGACAGCGGCCTCGGCAATGATGAAGAGCCGATGGCCGAACAGTGTCGGCAGGAATTTCTCGCGGCGATGATCCGGAACGAGGGTTGCAAAATGAGAAGTAGCGACTTGCGTGGTCATGGGGCTGTTCTCCAGAGAGCGAGAAAGGGCAGGCCCGGACGGCGCTCTCTTTTCGCCCGTCCGAACCATCCCGGCCCCAAAATCCTCTTCCTCTCAGTCCCAAAGGCCGTCCGCGACCTCGCGCGTGAGCATGGCCTGCGCCTTCATCATCACGTCGTCACCAGACGTGTCGATATGCCCATAGAACCGCGCGGGGGGACAATTCTCGGTCCAATCGGCATAGTAGCAGTAGGTCCGCTCCGTGAGCCGAAAGGCCCTCATGTCGGATGCCCAATGCGGCTTCGGTTCCACGACGACGGTGACGGCGCCGCGCCGTCTCCTCCCACGGAAGCGAATGCGTAGCGGGCGGATTGTTGCGATCGTCGGCGAGGATCTCGTCGATCGTCATCATGATGCGCCTCCATCTTTGGAGTTCTCGTGGAAGCCAGCCGGATCGTCGGGGTTGGGCGGCAGATAGGCGTCGTAGGGATTGCCATCGGCGAGATGACCGAACGGCGTCATAACGATATCGCCGTCATCTGCCCAGCCTACGGCGCAGACGACATAGCGACGCTCGCGGTGACGGCATCCAGGCACCCCATGAGCGCGAGATTGCCGTCGCCGGCGGCGCGCAGCAGCGTGTTGAAATTCGTGCGGGCATAGTCGGGGATAGCCATTGGTCTCCTCCTAAGACGAGAAAAGCCCGGCGTGATGGCCGGGCATTGTTTTGGGCATGCTTTCGTGGGATGGTTTACGCCGCGAGCGGAAGTGCTGCGCGAACGGCGTTCCGCCAAAACGGATCGACCAGTCGGCCGGCAAGCACACTCGCTTGAAAGCGCAGGTTTTCCGCTGTGCTGAAATTGTCCCAGCCCGCCTCAAACGAGGCTACAGCACGCAAACGCACGACTTCCGCGATAACGTCACTTGCCTCCTCGTCCGAATGGACCGGAGGGCACCATCGCACAGTCTCTCCGCTGAAATCACCAACAAGGGCCAGCCGCTGTTCATCGTCGAGAACGGTGAACAGGCGTGGCGTGAAGCTCAGAGCGCCATCGGAATCGGAACCGAGATCGTTCCTGGCAATCCTCTCCTGAACGATATCGATAACCTCTTCGATCGTTTCGCACTCGTCCATGACCAAGCTGTGCTCAACGCAATATGTGCCGAAAACTGGATCGTCCTCCGAATATTCGGTGACCCCCGAGCATATGATGCGAAGGGGCGAAGCCCCCATGTCCGAGACGACGGAAACGAAATTCGGATGGCGGCGCCCATTGAGAAAGAGCGAGAGAAACTTGCGAAGGATATTGGTCATGCGGGTTCTCCATGACGGGTATCGGGAGCCTCTCTCCCGAATTTCAAACCCGCCAGCGAAAAATAGACCGCGCGCTCCCTCTTGCCGGTTGCCCCAACGCTGGTGGTCGAATTGAGGCTGGACAAATCTACAACAATACACGGCAGTTAGCGAAAATGAAAAAGTCCGGTCGGACTGGTCAATTGGAATCTTTGGTAACATCACGTCTCGCGGAGACGAAACATAAGCGTCCTCAGCACCTTCATCGCCTCTTGTCAGGGAGGCAGACGGCGGGAAAATCTTCCGATAGGGAGGATCGCCAAGCATATCGACACCTCTGCGGAAAGGGCAATGCCGTCGGCAGAATTGAACCGCGCGACGGCATGGGAATGATTGAGGACTTTCGAGCGTCAGGCCACGCTTTGGAGCAATTTCTTCGCCTTACCTTCAAGTTCGAGACGGGCGTCCTGGTTGGCCTTGTCGCGCGCGAGCGCCGTGATCCCTTGCACGAAGTCAAAGATGGACTCAGGCGGGTGATGTTCCTCGGACAGAACCGTATCGATGATCTTGCCGGTCTCCACTTTCGAAAAGCCGCGGCGCCGTAGCAAAGTGTTACGATCCTCGTCGTTGCGGGCGACAATGCGTTCTCGCGCGGCACGGATCCCGGCGATAAAGGGCGCGGGCGAGGAATTGGCGAAACTCGTTAGCGCCGGAGCTGCCTCGTGAGCGAAACGATCAGCCGCGAATTTGGAGTGCCGGATGGTGATTTCCTCGAAATTTTCCGAGCCCCAAATGTTCCGATTAGCGCAAACGGCGCGGAGGTAAAAGCTTGCGATTCCAAGGGTCTTGCTGCCAACTTCACTGTTCCAGCAATAAAACCCACGAAAATAAAGATCGGGCTCGCCATTGGGCAGGCGACCGGCTTCAATGGGGTGGGTATCGTCGACCAGAAATATGAAAACGTCCCTGTCGGATGCGTAGAGCGTGGTAGTATCCTTCGAGATGTCGACAAAGGGATTGTGGGTCATGCTCGCCCAATCGAGGAGGCCCGGTACTTTCCAGATGGTGTCGCCGGTTCCATTGCCGGCGATCTTCATGACGGCCGACACGAGTTCGTGGTCCCAGATCCTGCCGTATTCAGGGCCGGTCACCGCCCGTAGTTCGAGGCGGCCATCGTCCATCTCAAGCGTTTTCACCAATTCCGCACGGTGATTGAGGAGACCGTGCTGGAGATTGATCGCAGCGAGCGGTGCAGGCAACTGGCGCATATAGGTTGCCGGCGCGCCGACCAGGCTGCAAAGCTGCCCGTAGCTCCAATGCGTGGGTGCCAGCGCCTGGCGTTCGCCGGGCACGACAAGGGAAAGGCGTTCGGCATTGTCTCGGGTGGCTTCGACGCGGATCGCTGAACTCTCAACGGTGCGGACATGAGCGCGGTCGGCTCGCGATCTGACGGCCTGGTGAAGCTCGCTGAGCGACAGGTAACGTTCGTCATCAGGGCGAGAGGACCATTCGGACGACACGCGACCGATGCGCTCGCCTCGTGAAATATCGACCCGGTAGCCAGCGGATACGGGCCGGGATTGGGAAATCATCGTGTTCATGATCAGGGTCTCCTGAAACGAAAGAGCCCGGATGCCGCCTGCGACAACTGGGCTGGTGAGGTGGATTGCGGATTGGCCTCGTGGCGGGGACGAGTTGGGTGCTGAGAGACGGATGGAAGCGGAATATCCTCTCTCCGGTCCGCCAACGCCCCTCCGTCGGCCCCCCCTGTACCTCCTATAGCCCCGCCCCGCCCCCATTACTCCGGTGGCCCTCTTTTCTGTCTAGAGATATCGTCCTGTCGGCGATGATTCATTGCATTTCTTGGCAGTCTTATTGTGGGTTGGAAGCACGCGCCTCCACGCGGCGACATGTCGGGGGCACCTGTTCAGTACATGAGCGTAGCTCGGACAGCCAAGCTGAGATGTTCATGTAGAATTCTGATTCACCGCTCAGGCGACATTGATGAGACTTACGCGGAGATCGCGGATGACGGCGGGAGAGGTCGTCAAGTTCGTCAAGTTCGTTAAGTTTGTAAAACACCTGCAATGGACCCATTTTCTCACGTTTACCTTGCGAGAACGGGGGGACCGTACCTTCTCGAATTCAGTCCGTGACCGCCGATTTGAAGACATCTGCCTGTCATGGCGATGCGATATTCCGTTTGTGAAAGGGTATCGACCATGACGAAAGACACCTCATCCGATATCGCTGAGATAGCGCGCACGGTTACCGACCTCGTCGCTCCAGGTATGTTGCCAAAGGATCTCATCCACGCGGTGCGGGAAAAGCATCCGGGTGCCTCTAAGAAAGAAATTTCCAGGGCGGCATTCTACGCCGTCATCCTCGCAGCCGAGCAGAAATCTGAGCGCGCGAACAGATTATACGACTTCGCGAGCGTTACCCGAAACGATCTTGATGATTGAACGCCCCGCTATGGCTCCAGGCCGTTGGTGGCTTGTTATCTCGCGCGGTCTCGGAATCCAAGGTCGCCTTTCTGATGCCATGGTCTGCGGTAAGCTGCGCGGTATGAACCAACGCGCTGGAGTGGCCCGGCATGAGCCTCGCTGTTGTGGTGATGACAATTCTTGGGTGCGACGACGGCGGGATAAACTGCCGCTACATCGCCACCGTAGACCAGCGATGGGAGACCGTGCTGGCGTGCAACGATGTCTCGGAAAGTCGTTTGAATGATTACCGCGACAAGCCCTACCCGGTTATCGTCGCGGTCTGCCAGAAGCCTGAGATCAAGACCATTGCCGATATCTATGTCAAACCTCTGATCAAGAACGAGCAGCTGCCAACCGATCAAACGGCGGACGCGGATAAAACACCGCCTGCTGTAACACCGGAGGAGGAGAAAAATCTCGCCGACCTTGCAATCGAGCGGGTTCGCAAAATCCTGCCGTCGACCGAGGGTCTTAAAAGCACGGTACGGAAACCTGTCCGGTTGGTTGAAGACGGCTACTCCTGGGTGGCCAGCCAATTGCGACGTTAATGCCGGCCCCAGCCAGGAACATCACCTCGTAAAGCGATCCAGCATCCTTCTGAGTTGAGCGTTTTGCGATTGCAGTTTCGCTTTCAATTGGCGACGCAATTCCTGGATTTCTTTGTCCAGCATCAGAAACTCATCGTGTGCGTCCGCCGGCAACAAGGACGCTTTCGGCGACAGACCGGTTGCCGTCGTCTGCTTCTTCCGCGCAACTCGTATTCTGGCGGGCTTTCTGGGTAGCTTGGGTCGGCTGTCATCTTTCGCGCGCGTTCCAGACGATGTCGCTGGCGTCTCCGCGCTGGCGATGCCAGGTTCAGCAACGATAGTCGTGGGCTGAACCTCCTCGCTCTCGGCTTCGGCGACTTCAGGTTCGGAGCTAGCCTCGTCCTCGGCGGTCGGCCCTGATTGTGCCTTGCGATCTCGGCCAACCAGCCTGGCAAGGAAATTCCATGGGGATCTCGCCATTTTGCTCAACCTCTCTGTTGTGCCGCTCGTTCAAATGCCAACGCTCGGCGTCAGCAAGGCTGGCGCCAAGAGCGGTTTTCGGAGCTCGATAACCAAGGTTTTGCCCGATGCAAAACGCCCTTCAGCTCACGCCCAGGCGCTTGCGAAGGTCCGCGTTTTCGGCGCGCAGCTTCTCAGCAAGCTGCTTGCGTAGTGCCCGGTTCTCCTCCTCCAGCTGGAGAAGATCTGCCATCTCGTCCGCCGCGGTCACGGGCGCAACACCAGCAGCGGCCGGCGCAGCGGAGGCGCGGGGCGTAGGAGCCTTTTTCGCCGGCTTCGCTTCAGTAGTCGCCGACTTCCCCTTCGACAGGCGGCGCTGCTTGCGTGGCTTTCCGGCTGCGGCGGTAGCCGGCTCGCCAGCCGCTGCTTCGTCGGCAGCTGCAGCGATGGTTGCGGGTTTCGGACTGCGCGCGGCGCGCTGCTTCTTCGGTTCCGTGACGGTCGTAGCGGCTTCCGCGTTCAAGTTTTCGGTATTGACGCCTTCGGTCGTTTCGTCGGCCATCGCTCTCTCCTGTTGGGACACGTTACTTTCCGGCATCCTGGAGGATCGTGTCAATAACGGATTGGCCTCGACATTTGGAGATTTGCAAGAAATATCGGCCGATATTCGCGAAGATGCCGGAAATGGGGTTTTCTCTTTCGCCACGGAATCTGTAACAGTTTTAAGATCAAGATTTCCCCATATCGATCTGGGTGTTGCGGCTTGCTGTCGGCGGCGAGATTTGAGTTCAACAACGAAGTTTCGTTGTGGCTTTTTCATGCGGTATCCTGGACGTTGATGGAGATCGTCTTGGCTGGTTGCAGCATCGATCCTCATACGTCGCTGAACGTCGTTCGTCGAGAGCCGTGCGATTGCTCGGGCTTCAGACCGCCAGTCTCGACTGGACGGACGCACCCGACAGAGATTTGACGCGGAATGTGCCGGCGGGTTTCGCGGTTCAACGCACCGGAACTGCATGTCATTCAGGAAGCTCCTTCCCTCAGGATCGTCGATGACGGGCTATGGCAAAAGGTGAAGAAGCGGCAAGTCAGGCATTCCAAGCATTGAAGCAATCCCTGCGCCTTCTCAGCCGACCTTGAACCGATCAAACACCGTCAGGTGCTTGACCGACAGGTCGGCATCCCACCGATAGATCTCGGTGCGCGGGAAAGCGCATCCCTCAGGCCATTCAGTTCCAGTCATCGGCTCTGGGATCCCACATCCTTACCTTGCAGCTTGCCGAGCAGCACCTGCAGAGCAGAACGCAAAACCTCCAGGTCCCTTTCGCCGAGGAGCTGCGCCCACTGTTCTTCGACGCGCTTGCCGGTGGCCATCGCGAGCGGACGTATCTGCTTTCCACGTTCCGTAAGGAAAACCAGGCGTGCTCGCTTGTCGGTTGGATGCCGCCGCCGCTCGACATAGCCTAGTTTCTCCAGTTCCTCCACGGCCTGCGCCATCGATTGCTTGCGCACGCCCGCCTTCACAGTCAGTTCAGACACCTGAATCCCTTCGTTCGGCACGAAGCTGAAGACATTGGCGTGATGTGGGCGAATGTCGCCGAAACCGCATTGGTGCAGCACCTCATCGACTGCCGACGCAAAATGCTGGTGAGCAAGCCGCAACAGGACGCCGAGCGAATATGGGGCAGGAATAGGCTCTGGAGACATATTGACAGGTACCTGTCTATTTAGTTTAGATAGACAGGTACCTTACTAAATCCAACTCAGGGAATTAAGCCATGCCTTCGCTGCAAGTTCTCAATTCCACAATCTTCTACCGCGACACCGGGACCGGAAGCCCATTCGTATTTCTACACGGCAATCCGACGTCGTCCCATGTCTGGCGAAACGTCATTCCGCATGTCGGCTCACCTGCCCGCAGCCTCGCTCCCGACCTCATTGGCATGGGTCACTCCGGAAAGCCGGAGATCGCCTACCGCTTCTCCGATCATGCCGAATATCTCGACGCCTGGTTTGAAAAGTTGGCGCTCGACCGAGTGATCCTCATCGGCCACGATTGGGGCGGCGCGCTCGCCATGGACTGGGCAGCTCACCATCCGGAACGTGTCCGGGGCATAGTCCTCATGGAGACGATCCTGCGTCCGATGACTTGGAATGATTTTCCCGACCAGCATCGGCACCGATACGAGTTGATCCGCACGGCTGGCATGGGCGAGGCCAAGGTCCTTGATGAGAACTTCTTTATCGAGCAAGCGCTCAAGGTAACCATTCGGTCCGGCCTGAGCGCCGAGGATCACGATATTTACCGGCAGCCTTATCCCACGCGAGAAAGCAGGCGTCCCCTGCTGGCCTGGCCGAGAGAAATGCCGATAGAGGGCGAACCCGGCGATACGGTGAGACGCATCGAAGGCTACGGCACCTGGTTGGCGAATTCGCCGGAAATCCCCAAATTGCTGCTGGTCTTCGACAATTCAGATGGAACCCTCATGATCGGACCGGAAATGTCAGGTTGGGCGCGGGAGAACATCTCGGCCCTGGAGGTAGAGGCATGCGGACCGGCTGCCCACATCTGCCCGGAAGATCAGCCGGAGATCATCGGCAAGGCCATCGCCGCATGGGCGGACCGTCATAAGCTACGTTGAAGCATGTAAGGATGCGCGCCATCACATTGGTGCTGCCGTCGATATCATCGGGGTGGAAAATGGCCCAACAACGTCGGTGACTTGAGACCCAATTTTCCTCCGGGATTTTGGAGAGTCTTGGTTTCAGTGCACTGAGCCCAAAGTTTGGACCGCCGGGAATTAGGCTCAGGATCATAGCCAGAAGACAACGATTGCGGCGAGCGCGATGGCTGAGAAGAAGGCCATTGGGCACCTGTCGTAACGGGTAGCAACACGCCGCCAGTCCTTGAGACGCCCGAACATGATCTCGATCCGGTTGCGCCGTTTGTAGCGGCGCTTGTCGTATTTAACGGCCTTGTTGCGGGATTTTCTGCCCGGAATGCAGGGGTTGATCCCCTTCGCCTGTAATGCGTCACGAAACCAGTCGGCGGCGTAGCCACGATCGGCCAACAGCCATTTGGCCTTGGGGAGTTCATCAAGCAAAGCGGCAGCGTCGGTGTAATCGCTGACCTGTCCTGCCGTTATGAAGAAGCTGACCGGGCGACCATTCGCATCCGTTACGACATGAAGCTTGGTGTTCATGCCGCCTTTCGTGCGTCCGATCAGGCGGCCTGCGCGCCCTTTTTTACCCGCAGGCTGGAAGCCGTGCAGTGAGCCTTGAGATAAGTCGCGTCGATCATGATCGTCTTTCGCTCTGCGGCCTCAGGGACAGCTAAGCCTTCCATCATCTGGATAAAAACGCCCTTGTCACCCCAGCGCTTCCAGCGGTTGTAAAGCGTCTTTGCAGGGCCATATTCCTTCGGCGCAGCGCAGGTCGGAACAAGAACTGTTCCCCGCAGACACGCTAAGACCGAACGGATTGTGAACGTTATGCAGCAATGACGAAAGGTCGGCGAAAGCTGGGCATGTTGTTCGATCGCATTGCAGTATATTGTTTGCGGATCACGCAGGCCATCAGCGGATAGCTCCCGTAATCTTTGTCATTGCAATTCTGCTAGCAGAGCATCGGCGCCTTTTTGAATGCCGACCTTCGATGCCTGCAGGGAGGAGAAGGTTGCGCCGACATTCATGGCATTGGGATATTGTTTTGTAACATACGCCCTTAAAAGCTTGTTGCTCTGGGCGTCGAAGATTTCGACGGCGTAGTTGACGGAGCCGGTCATACTTCCTTCGCGACCGCGAACTGCCTGGACGGAGTTGTAAACTCCACCGCCTACGTCAAGATGGGAGAACGGCCCGAGTACGGGCGTCGTCGTTTTCGCACCCGTCAGCGTCAGGCGAAGTCGTAGTGTCGACGAACCTGGCATGTCCACCACTGCGAAGCGTGTCCGCAGCTTGGTGGCAAACTCGCTGCGCATATAGCCGGCCAACTCGGCCTTGTCTTTTTCTTGCATCTTGACGAACTGATTGTCCCGGCCAGTGTAAACGACGACCGGCTCGACAATGATCTTATTATATTGTCGCCAGTCGGCGTTGCCTCTGTACTCGTACGGAACCCGGCCACCTTTGTCTTGGGGGTTTGGTTGAAGATGCGCAGCCGACGCAAGCCCCTCATAGACGGTCGGATCAGCGGTCGTGCAGGCCGCGAGGACGGCACAAGTCGTCAGACAAACTGCCACGGTGAATGTTTTTCTCGTCAAAAGCGTGCTCCAGCAAAACGGGGAATGTGCTGGAACTGTCGTATCGAGAAGCAGCGTTGTGTTGTAATCTATAATATTCAGAAATGTTCGCGAGACCCTCAGTCCGCGGAAGAGATCTCACATGGCCCTCCGGCTCTTGCGGAAGCGGTGGAAAGTGCACCGATCCCCGTATCCCGCACAGCCGGTAAAATGATATCGATGATCAGACCATGCGGTTTCCGGTCCCGCAGTGTCATGGCTCCGCCATGGCCTTTTCTGATCATTCCTTCCGCCGTTGGAAGGCCCAGACCGAACCCTCCGCCGGTTCCGCTGGTTCGCGCCGCGTCAGCCTTGAAGAAGGGCTCCATAACTTTGACCTTTAGCTCGTCTGACAGGCCGGGGCCGTTGTCGCACACCCTGACACAAATCCCGCGATCGCCTGCATCCTCCAATTCGATATCGACCTGGGTCGCATAGCGAGACGCATTTTCAACCAGATTGGAAATCGCCCTGGTCATCGATTCCGGCTTGCAGATATATTTTAGCCGCCGGGGGCCGGAAAATCTCACATCTGTGCCTGTCTCGGAGAAATCCGTAGCAATGGTTTGCAAAAGACTTGAAAGATCGACTTTCCGAGATTGAACCTTATGTGAGGCGTTAGTCAGAAACGCCAGGCTCTCGTTGATCATCGAATCGAGCACCGTCAGATCGTCCAGCATCTTGCGCTGAAGCTCTGGCGGTTCACAGCGCTCAACCCGCATACGCAGGCGCGTCAACGGCGTTCTGAGATCATGGCTGATGGAGCTCAGCATTCTTGTCCGACTTTCAGCCATCTGCAGGATTCGCGAGCGCATCACATTGAGAGATGCGGCGAGGCTTCGGATTTCGGACGGCCCTTCGGCTACGAATGGATGTTCCAACCTGTCGTCCGCGCTGGCGAGCTCGGCAGCTGCCGCAAAACGGGCCACCGGTCGGATAATCAGCCAGCTGCTGAGATAGGCTAGCACGATGAGGGGGATGACGATTTTCAGAGTACCGCTCGCAACGGCGGGATAGAACCACAGCGAAGGGGCGAAAACGGGAAGCTGGAACAGCAGCGCTCGCTGGTCATCAACCAGCACAGCGAGCGGCGTAACGGTCGATTTCTTATCGAATAGATGGCGAAGCTCGTTTGCAAACTCTGTCTCAAGCGCCGCGCGAGCTCGTTTGGCAAGATCGCCGGATCTGGCTTCTTCGCGGTCGGCAACAGGGATTTGGTCGACACCGATCGCTTCGACAGCGAAGCCATAATGCGGAGCAAGGCTCAAAGCCACGCGTTCCTCTGCGGTAGTGCGTGCCGCCCGATACTGGTCGACCAGACGCTCGATGCGGCCGGCCATGAGGCCGATCTCGACCCCTTTGTCATGCCGACCGTAGACAAACGGCTCCGTTGTTGCCGCAACAGCCGAGACAAGAACCACCAACAGGAGCGCCAGCACCAGAACCTGCGTGCGGATCGACGCCCTGCGTAGACGGTTCATCGCGCGCGCTCCACGCTTGCTGCGAATAGATAACCGCCCAGTCTGACCGTCTTGATGAAGACCGGATCCTTCAGATTGGGTTCGATCTTCTGACGGAGCCGGCTAATATGGGCGTCGATGCTGCGTTCAACTGGTCCGGCGGATCCCGCATGTGTCATGGAGAGCAGCTGTTCACGGGTCAAGACCTTGTTCGGATTGCAGCAAAATGCCCAGAGCAAATCGAATTCCGCCGTGGTCATGGAGACTTCATCACCATCGGCGTCGAACAGTTGCCGACTCTTGGGATCGATGCGCCACCCTGCGAAGACGAGCGGTACATCTTCCTCGATATGCTGTTGCGATAGGGCAGACCGACGCAGTATGCTCTTGATCCTCGCCAGCAGCTCCCGCGAATTGAATGGCTTCGTGACGTAGTCGTCAGCCCCGAGCTCCAGACCAAGAATCCGGTCGATGTCTTCACGTCGGGCGGTCAACATCAGGATCGGGATTGCCCGTGATGCCCGAAGCCGCATGCAGATGCTGAAACCATCCTCGCCTGGCAACATGCCGTCAAGCACAATAAGATCGATCCTCTGGCGTGACAGAACCCGGTCCATATCGACCCCGTTCGCCACCGTCGAGGCATTGTAGCCATTGTTTTTGACAAGTTCGACAAGCATGCCGGCAATGTCACCGTCATCCTCGACGATGAGAATATTAGGTAGTTCGCTCATACGCTCTGATGCCGCCATTTCATATGCCGCCGCGCCGACCTGTACAGGGCCGATCATCTCATTTGTCGGATCAAGTGTCACGCCGTTACTTCTGATACAGTAGGCACCGTCGAGATTTATCTGCGTCATGCCAGCCGACGTTCCGCAGAAAGGATGGAAAAGATGCGTCTGATGAACGCGGCTCCGTCGAACTGTCTTCTGCTAGCCGAACCCGCCGGATCGGGCCTCTCGAAGAAGAACGTTTCGATATTGACCACCGGCACATCCAGCAGCGATCTGACATGACCGATCATGGCCGTGTAGGTGACGACGAGCCCCCAATCTGCCGCTTCATGGCATTTTGGCGATTGGCCTGCGGCTATGACGTTCGCATTCAGCCCATAACGGGCAAGCGCTGAACGAATACGGTCAGCGGCTTCATCGCTTTCAAGGAAAATCAGCACGGACAGCTGAGATGAGGACGCTGGAACAGACATGGAATGGCCTCTGGTTGGGACAAGGCCACTCTAGAGAAGTCCGTGCAAAGCAGTGTTCTGATTTGTTGCGTTATGTTGTGCGACAGTCAGAGGCAGGGTCCCTGCCGCCAACGACAACGGCAGAGCCGGGCTCATCAAAAATCATCTGCCGCAATGAAACTGAACACACAGTATCTCTCTAAGCTGATCTGATTGCCCGATCATCAATAGCTTGGGGTCCCGAAGAGTGACTGGAATCTCGCGGGTAGGTCTTTCGCGAGGTGAGAGTGCATCTAAGCATTTGCCCAAATTATTCTCATTGCTCGGCTGGGGTGGCGGCAATGCGATATACTGGCTGCTCAACGCTGGTCTCCATCAGACAATCGTTCTCAACGTATGCTACCTGCTTATGCTGATCTTGCGATATCAGCAGTCAATGTCGGATACTGAGAAGCTTGGTCCCAATCGCGCCGGCAGGGCGCTGCTGATCTTTTCGCTTCAGATTGTCGTCGCCTGCGATGGTGTCAGCGTCCTGATCGATCATCTTTCACCCACCTCCCTTTACTGAGTCCATTCCGCGTTGTCAGTTGCGGGGGGCCTCACGCTCACAACATTTCTCAATAAAAAATCACGCAATGCAATCTTCTCAAGATGCATCTTCTTGTTACGGCGGGGAATGCGAATTGACAATGCCCGGCCACAGGCGGGGGCAAGGATATGAAACTGGGTAAATCGAAATGGCGTATTACGGCTGTCATAGCTGTTGCTGTGGTAGCTGGATATCTGGCATGGCAGGCCACGTCGCGCCCCGGCTTGCCTTCCGGTATCGCAAGCGGCAACGGCCGACTCGAAGCCGTCGAAATCGATATTTCGGCAAAGACGGCGGGCCGCCTGAAAGAGATCATGGTCGACGAAGGGCAATTCGTCAAAGCCGGCCAGCCCCTGGCGCAGATGGATACGGTGCAGCTCGTGGCAAAGAAACGCCAAGCAGAGGCCGAGCTTCGCCGGGCCCAGATCGCCATCGAAACGGCCAACAGCCTCGTATCACAGCGCGAAGCCGAGCGGGGGGCGGCCGAAGCCGCCGTCGATCAGCGACAGGCTGAACTCGAGGGTGCTCAGAGTAAACTTGCCCGATCCGAGCAACTTGCCCGTGGCAACACGATCTCCCAACAGACACTTGACGACGATCGTGCAGCTGAGCGAAGCGCAAAAGCGGCCGTGGCCGCGGCGAAAGCATCACTTGCCGCTTCTGATGCGGCGATCGGATCGGCGAAAGCGCAGGTGATCGACGCCGAGGCAAGCGTGGAAGCCTCCCACGCAGCCATCGAAAGCCTTGAGGCGGATATTGCCGATAGCACCCTTGTTTCACCGAGAGACGGACGCATCCAGTATCGGGTCGCCCAGCCCGGCGAGGTTCTGTCCAGCGGTGGCCGCGTGGTCAACATGATCGATGTGTCCAACGTCTACATGACCTTCTTCCTGCCCACAGAGCAGGCGGGACGTATCACACTTGGCGCGGAGGTCCGCCTTGTTATGGATGCCGCTCCGCACGCCGTCATTCCGGCGACGGTTTCTTTCGTGTCGGACGTGGCGCAGTTCACGCCGAAGACGGTCGAAACGGAGGAGGAACGGCTCAAGCTGATGTTCAGGGTGCGGGCGCGTATCCCGGCCGACCTACTACAGCGTTACATCGAGCAGGTGAAGACCGGCCTTCCGGGCATGGCCTATGTTCGCCTCGATACGTCAACATCATGGCCGGCCTTCCTTGAAGCGAACCTCGTGCGATGAACAAGCGCCCCAACGCCCCCGTTGCTTCCTTCGAGCGGCTCGAACTGGTCTACGGCAGGACCCGCGCCCTGGACGGTATCTCCCTGTCGATCCCGGTAGGACGCATGGTCGGGTTGATTGGTCCTGACGGTGTCGGCAAGTCGAGCCTGTTATCTCTGATCGCCGGCGCCCGCGCCATACAGGAGGGTAACCTGCAAGTCCTCGGTGGAGACATGCGCTCCTCCAGCCATCGCCGGCTCGTTTGCCCGCAGATCGCCTACATGCCGCAGGGACTCGGCAAGAACCTCTATCCGACACTGTCGATCTTCGAGAATGTCGACTTTTTCGCAAGGCTGTTCAGTCAGGATGGACGGGAGCGTGAGGTGCGCATCGCCGATCTGCTGCAGGCAACCGGGCTTACTCCCTTTCGCGACCGGCCTGCCGGAAAGCTCTCCGGCGGTATGAAGCAGAAGCTCGGCCTTTGTTGCGCCCTCATCCACGATCCCGACCTTCTGATCCTCGACGAGCCGACGACCGGCGTCGATCCGCTTTCCCGGCGGCAGTTCTGGGAGCTGATCGACCGCATCCGCGCCGACAGGCCGGGCATGAGCGTGATCGTCGCCACCGCCTACATGGAAGAAGCCGCACGCTTCGACTGGCTGGTAGCAATGAACGCGGGGAAAATCCTCGCGACCGGGACGCCCGTGGAACTTCTGACCAGGACCGGAACTGAGAACCTCGACGCCGCCTTCATCGAGCTTCTTCCAGAGGAAAGCCGCAAAGATCATCACAAGGTTGATATCCCGCCGATCGAGGATCGTGGTAGCGACGGTTTTGCAGTCAAGGCCGAGCACCTGACCATGCGTTTCGGTGATTTCACCGCGGTCGATAATGTGAGCTTCCAGATTCCGCGTGGCGAAATATTTGGCTTCCTCGGCTCGAACGGCTGCGGCAAGACCACGACCATGAAGATGCTCACCGGGCTGCTGCCTGCGAGTGAGGGCACGGCGAAACTGTTCGGGCAGGAGGTCGATCCGAACGACATGGCCGTTCGCCGGCGCGTCGGCTACATGAGCCAGGCGTTTTCGCTCTATGGCGAACTGACTGTCTGGCAGAACCTCCAGCTTCATGCGCGCCTTTTCAAAATGGATGAAGAGAAAATATCTTCCCGCGTTATCGAAATGGTGGAGCGATTCGAACTCGACGACGTGATCGATGTTCTTCCAGATTCCCTCCCGCTCGGCATCCGCCAGCGCCTGTCGCTGGCAGTCGCGATGATCCACGCGCCGGACATCCTTATCCTCGATGAGCCGACCTCCGGTGTCGACCCGGTGGCCCGCGACGCTTTCTGGCAGATCCTCGCCGACCTGTCCCGGAAGGACGGCGTTACCGTCTTTGTTTCAACCCATTTCATGAACGAGGCTGAACTTTGCGATCGCATTTCGCTGATGCATGCCGGAAAGGTGCTCGTCAGCGATACGCCGAAAGCCATCATCGGGAACAAGTCCGCCGCCAATCTCGAAGAGGCCTTCATCGCGTATCTCGAAGAGGCGACCAAGGATCAAGCCCGTCGACCTGTCGCGCCCCGGCAGGTTGAAGGGGCGGATGGAATGGGTACCCCCCTGACCACAAAGGCCCCTCCATCCGCCCGCCATTTTTTCGATCCCCGACGCATGCTGAGTTATGCGCGGCGTGAAACGCTCGAACTCGTGCGTGATCCGATCCGCGCCACAATGGCCGTGCTTGGCACCCTGATCCTGATGTTCGTGATGGGCTACGGCATTAACACCGATGTGGAGAACCTCACCTTCGCAGTTCTCGATCGCGACGATTCCACCATCAGCCGCGCTTACGTCCTCGAGATCGCCGGCTCGCGCTATTTTGCAGAAAAGCCGCCGATCACAGACTATGACGACATGAATCGTCGGATGCGCAACGGCGAACTGAACCTCGCGCTGGAGATCCCGCCCGGATTTGGTCGCGACGTTCTACGCGGCAAGGACGTCCAGATCGGCGGTTGGCTCGATGGCTCCAATCCCGGCCGCGCCGAGACCGTCAGCGGATACGTCCAGGGCATGCACGCCACGTGGCTTACGGCACGGACGCGCGAGCAGTTGGGCGGTAAGGCAACGGAAGGCGGTTATTCGATCGAGCTTCGCTATCGCTACAATCCGGACGTCAAAAGCCTTGTCACCATGGCACCGGCTGTCATCCCGTTGCTGCTCCTGATGATCCCCGCGATGCTGTCGACACTGAGCGTCGTACGGGAAAAGGAACTCGGCTCCATCACGAACCTCTATGTGACGCCGGTCACCAGGCTTGAATTCCTTCTCGGCAAGCAACTTCCCTATATCGTCGTCGCGATAGTGAACTTCCTGCTGCTGACAGGCTTCGCGATTTTCGTTTTCGACGTGCCATTCACCGGAAGCTTCGTCGTTTTCCTGCTGTCCGCCGTGCTCTATGTCATGGCCGCCACGGCGATAGGCCTTGTGGTATCGGCCTTCGTCAAGAGCCAGATCGCCGCCATTCTGGCAACCTCCGTTGTGACGATCCTTCCAGCAATGCAGTTCTCAGGTCTCGTCGATCCTGTTTCGTCGCTGGAAGGGTTTGGCGCTTTCATCTCTAAAATCTATCCGACGACGTATTTCACCACGATTGCCAGGGGCACGTTCTCGAAAGCGCTCGGCTTCGAGGAACTGTCGGCCTCCATCATCGCGCTGGCGATTTCCGTTCCGGTGCTTATCGCCCTCGGTTCGATCCTTCTCAAGAAGCAAGAGGCGTAGGATGTTTTCCTCGAACATCGTCCAGCTCGCCATCAAGGAGTTGCGGGGTCTCGTGCGCGACCCGGTCATGCTGATCCTGATCCTGTTCTCCTTCACCGTCTCGGTCTATACCAACGCGACCTCGGCTCCGGAAACCCTCAACCGCGCCAGCATCGCCATCGTCGACGAGGATCAATCGCCACTGTCCGGACGCATTGCCACGTCTTTTTATCCGCCCTACTTCATGCCACCCCAGATGATTACCGTCTCGGAGATGGATCGACGCATGGACAGCGGCCTCGACACCTTCGCTCTCGATATACCGCCGAACTTCCAGCGCGACCTGCTCTCAGGCAAATCGCCCGTCATCCAGCTTAATGTAGATGCGACGCGAACCTCCCAAGCCTTCACCGGAGGCGGATATATTCAGAGCATCGTTTCGGGTGAGGTATCCGAATTCCTGCAGCGCTATCGAACCAATGCCGCCCCGCAGATCGATTTGTCGCTGCGCTCACGGTTCAATCCGGAGGTCAACAAGGGATGGGTGAATGCGCTCAACGGCATCATCAACAATATCACTATGCTGTCGATCATCCTCGCCGGAGCAGCCCTCATTCGTGAGCGGGAACACGGCACCATCGAGCATCTGCTGGTCATGCCGGTCACGCCGTTTGAAATCATGGTAAGCAAGATCGGTGCGATGGGCCTCGTGGTGTTCGTCGCCTCGGCGTTCTCGCTGCTGGTCGTGGTGCGCGGCCTGCTCGAAATCCCGCTCTATGGCTCGCTCGCCCTGTTCTTTCTCGGCGCGGCATTACAGCTCTTTGCTGCGACATCGCTCGGAATCTTCCTGGCAACGGTCGCGGGCACGATGCCGCAGTTTGGCCTGCTGCTGATGCTGGTTCTCCTGCCGATCCAGGTTCTCTCCGGCGCAATGACGCCGCGCGAGAGCATGCCGGAGATCGTTCAGAAAATCATGCTCGTGGCCCCGGACACGCATTTCGTGATGCTGGCCCAGGCGGTTCTTTTCCGTGGGGCGGGCCTCGACGTCGTCTGGCCACAACTGCTGGCTCTCGCCTTGATTGGCCCGGTCCTGTTCTTCTACTCGCTCAGGCGCTTCCGCGCTTTCCTGAAGTAAGAACCCGAGAGGTCAGAATGCGAATCGGGAAACTATTGGATTTCTCTGCATACCTGCATTGTTGAAAGACAATATGGAATTTTTAGCGTGCGGAAATCGTGGAGACTAAGACGCCTTTGCGCCGCTCGCCGCCGGGCGACAGCGCCCGGAGTTCCTCCTTCAGACGACCGTTGGTGTCAAACAGGTCCTCCGGATCGTAACTGCGCATCCAGTCATCGAGGATCTTGCGGTGGTCCGCATCCTCGCGGCAATTAGCAACTGGTACCTGGTGGGCACGCCAGAAATCCTCCAGCTTCTTGCCATCCACTTCCTTCGGCCCGGCCCAGCCCTTGGGGCTTCTGAGGACGATCATCGGCCAGCGCGGGCATCCTTCCTCCGGTTTGCCGCTGCGGGCGCGCCGCTGGATGGCGCGGATGTGTTTGAAAGCTGTGTCGAGCACCGTCGCCATCTGCTGGTGCATGTCGTCCGGTTCGTGGCCTTCGACGAAGAAGGGTTCGTAACCATAACCACGGAACAGATGCTCCAGATCCTCGTCACTGACACGGGAGAGAACCGTCGGATTGGCGATCTTGTAGCCGTTCAGGTGCAGGATCGGCAGCACCGCACCGTCGCGAGTGGGATTGATGAACTTGTTCGATTGCCAGCTGGCCGTCAATGGCCCGGTTTCCGCCTCGCCGTCGCCGACCACGCAGGCGACCACCAAGTTTGGATTGTCAAAGGCGGCACCATAGGCATGCACCAGCGCATAGCCAAGTTCGCCACCCTCAGGGATGGACCCGGGCGTTTCCGGTGCCGCATGGCTCGGAATGCCACCGGGGAAGGAAAACTGCTTGAAAAGCCGCTGCATGCCGGTCGTGTCTTCGGAAATGTCCGGATAGATCTCGCTATAGGTACCTTCGAGATAGATGCTGGCCACCATGCCCGGCCCGCCGTGGCCCGGGCCGCAGATATAGATCACATCGGCATCGCGCGCGCGGATGATGCGGTTGAGATGGGCGTAGATGAAGTTCAGCCCCGGCGTCGTACCCCAGTGACCGAGCAGGCGCGGCTTAATGTGTTTGGCTTTCAGCGGCTCGCGCAACAATGGATTGTCGAGCAGATAGATCTGCCCAACTGAGAGGTAATTGGCGGCCCGCCAGTAGCGGTCGATCAGGCGAAGTTCCTCGCCGTTCAGGGCCTTTTCCTTCGTCATGCTCTTCTCCTTGAGTATCGGATGCGCGAGGTATGGATGGGCGACGCCCGTCGCGCGGGCACCGGCTTCGATCGTTCAATTAAGATCCAGCACGATGCGGCCGTCGATTTTCCCTTCTTCCATGCGATGGAAGATGTCGTTGATGTTGTCGACCCGGTCCCAGGAAAAGTGGGCCGCAACCTTACCTTCGGAGGCAAAGCCAAGCGATTCCTCCAGGTCCTGGCGCGTGCCGACGATCGATCCGCGCACCGTGATGCGCTTGAGGACCGTGTCGAAGACCGGAAGGGAGATATATCCTGGCGGCAATCCGACAAGCGACATCGTGCCCTTGGAGCGCAGGAAGCCGAAGGCCTGTTCCATCGGCTTCGGGGAGACTGCGGTCACCAGCGCACCATGCACACCACCCGTTGCCTTCTGGACCTTTTCGACGGCCTCCCCGTCCCTGCCGTTCACCACCACATCGGCGCCGAGCTTTTTCGCAAGCTCAAGCTTGTCATCGAAGATATCGGCGGCGACGACATGCATGCCCATCGCCTTCGCATATTGCACGGCCATGTGGCCCAGCCCGCCGATCCCGGAGATTGCCACCCATTCGCCGGGCTGTACCTCGGTTTCCTTCAAACCCTTGTAGACGGTGACGCCGGCGCAGAGGATAGGCGCGACCGGGCCGAATTCGAGAGCGTCAGGCAGCCGGCCGACGAAATCGGGGTCGGCGAGACCGTATTGCGCGAACGAACCGTTCACCGAATAACCGCTGTTCTGCTGTTCCGGGCAAAGCGTTTCCCAGCCGGTGCGGCAGGGCGTGCAGCAACCGCAGGCGGTGTGCAGCCACGGTACGCCGACGCGGTCGCCTTCCTTTATCCGCTTGACGCCAGCACCGACGCCAGCGACATAACCGACACCCTCATGGCCGGGAATGAATGGCGGCTTCGGCTTGACCGGCCAGTCACCGTTGGCCGCATGCAGGTCGGTATGACACACGCCGGTCGCCTCGTATTTGACGAGGATCTGACCGGGCCCGGGCGCGGGGATCGGCATCTCCTCGATCACCAGTGGCTTGCGGAATTCCCGAACGACGGCTGCTTTCATTGTCGTGGCCATTCTTTGCGATCCTTTTCGATGCGAAATTGGCGTGAACGTTAGAGACCTTCTTCACCCGGAATGATGACAACTGGCGCGGCGTAGACTTCATCGCCAGCGATCTCGGCCCCACAGTGGACCGTTGTAATATCGATATCTGCAGCACCGGCGCATTGATGAGTATCAAGTTACTGGTCCCGTAGAACGTCATCATCCCAGCTGTTATTCTGCCGGCATCGCCTTCCCCTCGTCTCCCGACGCCCGTTTTCGGCCCGAGAGTTTGTCGATAAGTCCGATGACGACCGTGAAAAACACCGGCACGAAGAATACCGCCAGCACGGTTGCGGAAATCATGCCGCCCATGACGCCCGTGCCGATCGCCCGCTGGCTTGCGGAGCCGGCACCGCTTGCGATGACCAGGGGAACCACACCGAGGGTGAAGGCAAGCGATGTCATCAGAATCGGGCGGAAGCGAAGATGGGCCGCCTCGACCGCAGCGTCGTAGGCCGACCTGCCTTCCGCGCGCAGGTCCTTGGCGAACTCGATGATCAGGATGGCGTTCTTGGCGGAAAGCCCGATAATGGTGATCAGACCAACCTTGAAATACACATCATTCGGCATGTCGCGCAGCATCACCGCCGCCAGCGAGCCGATAATGCCAAGCGGAATGACCAGCATGACCGAGAGTGGAATGGCCCAGCTTTCGTAAAGCGCAGCAAGGCAGAGGAAAACAAGCAGGCACGACAGCCCGAGCAGCAGCGGCACCTGTGAGCCTGACTGGATCTCTTGCAGCGACTGGCCGCTCCATTCATATCCGAATCCCGCAGGCAGCAAGGCGGCGATCCGTTCGACTTCGGCGATCGCATCGCCGGACGAATAACCGGGGGCTGCCTGACCACTGAACCGCATCGCCGGAAAGCCGTTATACCCGACGAGTTGCGTTGGCCCCTTTGACCAACTCACCGCAGAGAAGGCAGAGATCGGCACCATGCCGCCCTCATTATTGCGGACGCTCATGTCGAGAATATCATCGATCGTGCCACGCTTTCCAGGTTCGGCCTGAACCGTGACCTGCTGCATTCGCCCCGCGTTCGGGAAATCGTTGATATAAGACGAGCCGATATTGGTGCTGATCGTCTGGTTGATATCGGCGAACGTGACGCCGAAGGCATTTGCTTTCTCGCGGTCGATCGTCAACACAGTCTGCGGTGCATCTGCAAGCCCTTCCTCCCGGACGCCTGCCAGGATCGAGCTCTTTCGCGCCTCAGCCAGGAACTGGTCTCGAGCACTGCTCAACGCCTGATAGCCACGATTGGCACGGTCCTGAAGCCGGAAGGAAAAGCCGTTGCTGTTGCCGAGCCCAGAGATTGCCGGTGGAGAGGTGGCAAAAGCCAGCGCGTCCTTGATCGACAGGAAGGCGCCATTGAGCTTTTGTGCGATTATCGCGGCCGACTGGTCGGCGGATCGTTCACTCCAGTCCTTCAGGGTCATGAAGACGAGTGCCGCATTCTCCCCGGCGCCAGAGAAGCTGAAGCCATTGATGGCGACGACACGCTCGACCGACGGATCGTCCAGTACGGTCTTTTCCATCGCAGCGACCGATTCCGCCGTTCGCGCTGACGTTGCATCGGCCGGGCCCTGGACCTGGGCCAACAAAGTACCCTGATCCTCGACCGGCAGAAAGTCGGTCGGAAGCCGCAGGAACATATAGGAGGTGGCGCCAGCCACAACCAGATAGACAAGCATGACCCGCCCTCCCTTTGTCAGCAGGTATCCGACCCAGCTGCTGTAGCCATGAGAGGTTTTGTCAAAGCCGCGGTTGAACCAGCCGAAGAAGCCCTTCTTTGTGTGAGCATGACCCTTTTCGATCGGCTTCAGGAAGGACGCGCAAAGAGCCGGCGTCAAGGACAGCGCCAGGAACGCCGAGAACAGGATCGAGGCGACCATCGTCAAGGCAAACTGTTTGTAGATGACGCCGACCGCGCCGGGGAAAAACGCCATGGGGACGAAGACCGAGGTCAACACCAGCGTAATGCCGATCACCGCCCCGGTGATCTGCTTCATCGCCTTCTTCGTCGCCGCCTTCGGCGAAAGCTCCTCCTCCATCATGATGCGTTCGACATTTTCGACGACGACGATCGCGTCATCAACAAGAATGCCGATGGCCAAAACCATGCCGAACATCGTCAGAACGTTGATGGAAAATCCAAGCGCAAGCATGACGGCACAGGCACCAAGCAGCGCGATCGGTACGACGATGGTCGGAATGATGGTGTAGCGGATGTTCTGCAGGAAGAGCAGCATCACAAAGAAGACCAGCACCACCGCCTCGACGAGCGTCATTAGCACCTTTTCGATCGAGATCGAGATGAAGGGCGTGGTGTTGTACGGGATCGACCATTCCACGTCCGGCGGGAATGAGGTCGAAAGCTCTGTCATTCTTGCCTCAATCGCGGTTGCGACATTGAGCGCATTCCCACCGGCGGCTAGTTCGACCGAGACACCGGATGCGGGCTTGCCGTTGATGCGGACAGAAGTGCTGTAGCTTTCCGCGCTGATCTCGATGCGGGCGACGTCGCGCAGCCGGACCGTCGAGCCATCCGCCTGGGCTCGGAGCACGATCGCTCCGAATTCCTCCGGTGACGTCAACTGCCCCTTGATCAGCAAAGATCCGGTCGTGCGGCGGTCCGGCCCGGCAGGTGATGCCGCCAACCGGCCAGCCGCCACCTGGGCATTCTGCGACTGGATGGCTTGCGTCACATCCTGGGGTGTCAGGCTGAAGCCGAGAAGTCTGTCCGGATCGACCCAGACGCGCATGGCGCGCTCGCTACCGAATTGCTGAACGCTACCGACGCCCGGCACACGCCGAAGCTCGCTCGCGACATTGCGGCTCATGTAGTCGCCAAGCCCCACACCGTTAGTGGCGCCACTTTTCGACGTCAGGGCGACGACAAGCAACGTCCCGCCGCCTGTCGCATCGACGCTGATGCCCTGTTGTACGATGGAGGAAGGAAGCCGGGCCTCAACGCGTCTCACGCGGTTCTGCACCTCGACAGCCGCCGTCTCGGACTTGGTGCCCGGTTCGAAAGTGACGGTAATGTTGATCGATCCAGAGGCATCGGAAGTCGATTCATAGTAGAGGAGACCGGGAACCCCGTTTAGCTCCTCCTCGATCAGACGCGTCACCCCGTCATAGGTGTCTTCTGGCGATGCGCCTGGATATACCGCCGAGATCTTGATCTGCGGCGGCGCGACGTTCGGATACTGCGATACCGGTAAAAGCGTCAACGACAATGTGCCGGCCAGCATGATGACGATGGACAGGACCCAGGCGAAGACAGGGCGGTCGATAAAGAAGGCAGCCATCGGGTCACTCCTCCTTCGCCGCGGTAGTCTGCGAGATAGCGGGATCGGTCCAGGGTTCCGCTGCCACCTGCGCATCCGGTGCCACCTTCTGGAACCCTTCTACGACCACCCGATCCCCGGCTGAGATTCCTTCAGTGACGACCCATCGCCCATCGACGAGCCATCCGAGCGCGACGGTCCGCAAGTCGACTTTTTCTTCCTTGCCGACGACATAGAGCTGAGGTTTACCGGCAGTGTCGCGCTGGACCGCCTGCTCGGGGACTGCGAGCGCGCCGTCCATCGCAGCCTGTTCGATCCTTGCGCGGACATACATGCCTGGCAGGAGGTTGAGATCAGGATTGGGGAACTCGCCGCGCAGGATGAGTTGACCTGTCGCCGAATTCACTGTCGCTTCCGAGAACAGCAACTTGCCATAATGAGGATAGGGTCGGCCTTCCGCCGAAATGAGCTTCAGCACCGCACTGCCGCTCTCGTCGGCCTGCAGTTTTCCGTCAGAGACCGCGTTCTTCAGCGCGATCAATCTGTCGGCCGGCTGGGTGAAGTCGGCATAGACCGGGTCCATCTGCTGGATCGTCGCCATCACATCGGATGTCGGGCTGACTAGCGCGCCCTCCGTCACAAGAGCCCGCCCTATTCGCCCCGAGGCCGGGGCGCGGATTTCAGTGTATTGAAGATCGAGTTCAGCCGACTTCAGGTCGGCCCGCGCACGCTCCATGTCGGCATTGCTCTGTGCAAGCTCGGCGACGGCGGTGTCGAGGTTTTCCCTGGCTGCCACGCCGGTTTGCGACAGACGGATTTGCCGATCCGATTTTTGACGCGCAAGGCGCTGGGCCGCAATCGCAGAGTCAAGCGTTGCCCTTGCCGCATCGACCTTTACCCGGAACGGTTCGGGGTCGATGACGTAAAGGAGGTCTCCCTCTCGAACGGTCGAGCCCTGCTCGAACACGCGTCTCAAGACGATCCCGGTGACGCGGGGGCGCACATCGGCGGTCACCATCGGCGCGACCCGACCAGGCAATTCGTCAACGACCGGCAGGCGTTCGGGCTTTACCTCAAAGACGGAAACTTTGGACGGTATCGGAGAAGTCGACTGGCTCTTTTTTTCTTCCGAGCACCCCACGAGAGCGATAAAGGCGCAGATCGCAAGCAGGCGGCCTGATCGGCCCCAAAATACATTCATTGAACATCCTCTACATGTCGATGCCCTCCACCTCTCAATCGAGGGCCAGCATGTGAGTAGCCAACGGCAATTCTCCTATTCATGCGGCGAGCGTGTCAGTTGAATGCCAAGCTTAAGCGATCGTCGCGTTGCGATAGATTGTTTGTTGTTGAGAGATGTTGTGACTCTTGCGGACATCGACACAAACTGACCGGCCTGTCGCTTGATCATGGAGAAAGTCGACCAGAAAAGTCCCGGTTCAGCGGGCCGAACAACCATCGCAATATAACGCAATGTGAAAAGACACTCCGCAACATTGGAATGATGCATGGTTCTTTCCATGAGACGGACCGAGCGATCGCGACACCGCTCTCTAAGTCTGCAATTGAAAGAGGCAATCTATGCGTATTAAAGTCATCGCTCTAACCACCCTGGCTCTCTCGGCTGCAATGCCAGCTGTCGCAGCCGATCTCACCAATAACGAGCCCGCTCCTCCGGCCGCGCAGGAGGCCTATTCCGCTTATGATTGGTCGGGCTTCTATATCGGTGCGCAGGGTGGATATAATTTCAACCAGGCGACCGTGTTGGGCTCGGATCAGGATATCGATAGCGGCTCTGCGGGTATCCATGCTGGTTATAACTTCCAGTCCGGCAATATCGTCTACGGTATCGAAAACGACTTCAACTATAACTTCGAGGACAATAAAAATGCCAATCTCGAATGGGATGCATCCGGACGCGCCCGTGTCGGTTATGCGCTCGACCGTACGCTGTTCTTCGCAACAGCAGGTGTCGCCGCAGCAGGTGGTAAGGTGGATGCCGCGGGCATCGGCAAGAAGGACGATATCCTGATCGGCTGGACCGCAGGCGGCGGTATCGAGCACGCGTTTACCGACCATATACTGGTTCGCGGCGAATATCGCTACTCGGATTTCGGTAACAAGGATTTCGGCGACGGGATCGGCGACTTTGGCGCGACCCAGCATAAGGTCCTGTTTGGCGCCAGCTATAAATTTTGATATTACAAGGTCGCCAAGTGACAGGCACGCTTGGCACTTGGTGTTTCACCTCTATTCCAAGGGCACGCAGTGCAAGGGGATTCCTGGATGAGGATAGAGGCGTCGCACAAGCAGCGCCTTACGGCAAAGTGAGTGTTGACCGGCGTGCGGGAAAGCCCGAGTGAGTGAATATCATAATCGATCATTTTATCCCCTTGCAGCTCTCGGTCGCCGCTGCCAACAGATAACGGGCCCGTTCAACCACTGGTCGGTCGATCATCTTGCCTGCGAACTGGCTGGCCCCTTCGCCGCCCTTGCTGACGGCATCGAGGACACCGCGCGCCCAGGAGAGTTCGTCTTCACTTGGCCCAAATCGCGCGTTGACGACGCCGACCTGGCGGGGATGTATGCATAACTTTCCGCCGTATCCGAAGTCTCTTGTCCTCGCTATGTCGGCTTCAAGCGCTGTGTCGTCGTTCAGCGCGGTAGTAACACCGTCGATGGGTTGCGGCAGACCCGCATGGCGAGAGACGATGGCGATTTGAAATCGGGCCTGATCCAAGGCTGGGCTTGTTGGTGACATACGCGCATCGGTGCTGAAGTCTATATTGCCGAAAGCCAGACGCGCAACGCCCTTCATGCTGGCAATCTCGCCGGCTTGAACCAGGCCGGGGACGGTCTCGATCAGCGCAATCGGCGACCGGTCTACGAGGTAATGAATGACTTTTTTCATGGTTGGGAGTTCCGCCTTTGGCACCATGACTTCGGCGCCCGGACAGTCGGCTATGGCATGCAGGTCGGCATCGAACCAGTGGCTGTCCGCTGCATTGATCCTCACCACGCCCCGGCCGCCCAGTTGCAACCAACGGACCACTTCCTGCCGTGCCATGTCCTTGTCGGCAGGTGCCACCGCATCTTCCAGGTCCAGTATGATGCGCTGCGCACCGGAACCGGCCGCCTTGGCGAAACGGTCCGGTCGGTGGCCGGGGACAAAAAGATAGCTGCGCGGCTGGCTCATGAGACGACTAGGCGATCTCTTCCACCAGCGGTCCGGCACCGTAACCGCCACCGGCGTCATGTATGCCAACCGCGCCACCGGTAAGCCGTCGCGCCTCGGCCCTTCCTATCATGATCAGTTCGCCGGTTGTTACGCCGTCATGTCGATCCTGGCCGCGCTCGTCGATCCATCGGCGCCGAGCGAACGCCGCAATATCGAGCTCGGCCTTTATGAGACGGGCCTGCATATTGCCGCCCGCGATCTGGTCGGCGTGCAGTTGAAATCGCAGATGACGGGCAAGCCCGAACAGGAGCCCTCGCCGGAATTCAGCATGCCTGGTTACGGCGCCTACGAAACGTCAGACGGGCGCTGGGCCTATCTCGTGATGCTGACCGACGACCATTGGCGCCGGTTCTGCATGGCCGCGAACATCACGCCGGATCCGGAATTCGTCACGCTTCGGCATCGCCGTAAACGGCGGGCGGAAGTAGAGGCGATCGTTGCCCGTGCGGTCGGCAACCTTCCATATGACGAGATCGCCGCACGGCTGGCAGCGGCTGGCGTCGGTTTCACCGAAGTCCTCTCGGCCGACCGTGTGCTCGACGCGCCACAGGCGAACGAACCGATGAAATATTCCGAAATTCCGTTTGCAGGTTTCAATTTCCAGGCGCCGAACTTTCCGCTGCCCGCGTTCACGCGCCAGACCGACCTCGAAGAGGCGCCTCCCTTGCTCGGCGAACATACGATTTCTGTGCTTCGCAGCGTTGGCTATTCGGAAAGCGACGTTAACGGCCTGATTGATGTCGGCGTAGTCCTGCCGGCAACGCGAGATAGCGACCTTTGGAACATGCGCTCGGAACCACAGGCCGCTGCGGGGTAGCAATCTTCGCAAGCAGCCATCACAACCAGCGTCACCGGCAATTACGAGTCCTGATCACAAGAGCGGCCGCTAGCGCGGGTGGGTTGGATGGCTTAGGCTTCTTCGAGAAAAATTGTTCATTTTCGCCGGTGAGATTCTTGATGGAATGCTGCACTGCAGCGGAACAATGAGCGGCTCCGCCAATTCTCAAAGTCATCACCCTCCCGTAGCCAGGAGGTGACAATGGATCCCACGGTCGATCCCGTTTATTTCGCCAGGAAACAGGACGATGGAACGTGGAGTATCGTCGACAGTCAGACCGGCCTGACCGGATTTGATTTATGCAATGATGCTGCTGTCAGTCGAGAACATTGTTCTGGATTTTTCGCAGCGTAAATTTAAACTTCGCGGAGGTCATTTCCTTAATCACAGGTGTCTACAGCAAGTTAAGTGCACGGCATGTCTGACAATATGGAAGGGATGCACGGCATTGAACTGCGAAATCATGGCCGTTGCCTGCAGCAGTACGCGATCGGCGTTCTGCAAATGGTTACGGGCTAGTTCTGCTGAACCCTTGGTTCTAATCACATAACACTGCTGAATTGTTCTCACTGGTCTCCTCGACCAACGTGACAGGATCGAGACTGCCGAATTCGATCAAGACCGAGAGCTGCCGATCGATTTGCCGAGATGTGTCTGTGTCATAGGCCCTGCTCTCCCCTGCCGCCCACAAGCTGCATCCAGCGGCGTACCAGATAATTGTGCTCATCCATTGTCGTATTCCAGATGGCAATGCAATTGGCGCGCTGCCAATAGGACCCGCCGCTGCGCATCGACCCCTTTCTGATCCGCGCCTGCCCGTCCGGGCCGGGCAGATCCTCTATCGCGGTGGCACCTTCGTACCAGTAGTCCCATTCGGCCTGCGTCATGAACCGGCGAGAACGCTGCGGCGTCGAAATATAATAGCCCTGCCGCGCAACGACGGCACCCGGCCAGCCAGAGATCCACCAGTTCAGATAGTCGTAGGCGACATCGAGCAGACGACCACTGAGATGCTTCGAAAGGCACAGGCCACCGTGCCAGGCGCGATAACCCTCCGCAGGAACGGCCTGCTCGACGGGGGAGCCCTTGGAATTCAGGATGCCGATGCCGGGCGACCACATGCTCTGGACGCTGGTCTCGCCGGCGATCATCAGCCGCGCCGCATCCTCGGCGGTTTTCCAGAAATCCCGGAAGAAGCCGGCTTTCTTGCGCTCCTCCAGAAGATCGATCAGCTGGTCTATCTCCTGGATAGACATATTGCCGATATCGTCAAAGGATATGAGACCGGCGGCCTGTGCCGCCAGTGCAGCATCGAAAATGCCGATGGCGGGCTCGTCCACCAGGGCGACCCTGCCCGCCCAGCGCTCGTCAAAAAGCACCCCCCAGGAATGCATGCCGACGCCATTCGGCGCCAGATCGGTCCGATAGGCGAAGCTATCGAAATTATGTGTCGTCGGTAGCATCGAGATGAAGCGCGATGGCGTATCGCCCAAGGCGAGGTTCGGCTGTACGAAAAGCTTCTTCGCTGGCACGTCGCCAAGCCCCATTCGCGGGTTGGGGCCGATATGGCCGGTCTTCGTCAGATCGTTGACCTCATCCCAGAGCACGATGCGCTGGGTGTCGACCGGCTGGATCGCGCGCCAGTGCCAGACGATATCGAGATTGTGAAAGCACTGGTCGTAAATATCGTAGGTTTCCGGCTCGCGGGCCGCCTTGTACTGCGTCGTCAGGAAGTCGTTGTTGTCGAAAGTGACATCGATGCCGAGATCGTCCTGTGCGCGCAGGCGCAGTTCCTCCAGCAACGAGATTGCAGTGCCGAGAACGCGCAGGCGCGGCCGGCCCCTCAAATGCAGAGCGGGGGCAGACATGCTTTTGGCGACGGATTCATGCTTGTTCATAGAGATACCGATTGTCTCATTGCGCCGCGGCGGTAGCGTAAGACGCAGCTGCGGGCACGCGCGCCAGTGTGAAGGCTTCAAAGGAGCGTTTCAATAGCGCGCCGTCGAGCCCATCCAAGATGAAAACCAGCCGCGAGGCGCGGTCCTCCGAAGGCCATCCATCCATATGCACCGGCGTGTGAACCAGATGCTGAACCCCATGAACGGCTACCGGGCGCTCCTCGCCACAGAGATTGAGGATACCCTTCACCCTCAGCACGCGCTCGCCATGCCTGTTGAGCAGCATGGTCAGCCAGAGCCCGAAAGCCGTCCAGTCGACGGGCCTGTCGATGCTGAGCGAGATCGAGGAAATGGCAGCCTGATGCGGCGCCCCGCCGGAGGAGACGAGCTGCATCGGCGCCTCGCAGTAAAAGCCGCTCTGCGACAGGCTGCTGCTGGGCGAGATAGCGCTTTGGGCGGTGACGAGCGAGGAGAGATCGAGATCTGGGTCGGCGGCCATCAGGATCGGCGCATCAGGGTTCAGTACACGGAGGCGAGCTTGAAGATCCCCTCCATCATAGCTCGCCTGAAGATCGGTCTTGGTGACGATCAAGCGGTCCGCGACCGCGGCCTGCCTGTTGGATTCGATATAGGTGCCGAGCTGACGCAGCCCATTCACCGCATCGACCGTCGTAATCACATTGCCGGCGCAGAAGTGATGGCGAAGGACCGGATCTGCCTTGATGGTCGATAGAACCGGGAAAGGATCGGCAAGCCCGGTGCTTTCGATGATGACGCGCCGGAATGGCGGCAGCAGCCCGCGCTCGCGGCGGGAGTAAAGTTCCTTGAGCGCGGCGGCGAGTTCGCCGCGCACCGTGCAGCAGACGCAGCCGGAGCGCAGCAGCACCATTTCGCCGTCGACGCTTTCAACGAGATCGTGGTCCAGCCCAATCTCGCCGAATTCGTTGATGAGCACGGCGGTATCGGCAAAGGCCGGGTCCGCCAGAATGCGCTTGAGCAGCGTCGTCTTGCCGGAACCGAGAAAGCCGGTCAGCAGGTTAATCGGCAGAAAGCCGCTTGTCTCAGCCGCCATGCCGCGCCTCCATCCTTGCGACGAAGGCAAGATCGAGGGGGTCGCAGGGCCGGCCGACGAGCCTTTCGGCCGCCGGCCAGAGATGACCCAAATCCTCGATGATCTCGCTCCTGCCCGTTCGCGTCGACAGCACGAAGGAGGCGCCCTGCCAATCGGAAAGGACAAGGCCGAAGCCTGAAAGCATCTCGTTGGCGGCACGCACGCGCTCGACGCGCTCGCGCCGCCTGTCGACGCTGGCGTGATTACGGGTGAAAACGCCCGGCCGGGCCGCGGCATCCGTCCAGTGCTCATTGCCGCCGAGCACGCCGCACAGTGAACACATGGTGATCCGTCTCCTTGAGGATTGGTGCTCTCGGTCTTTCAGACTAGAGCCTTTCCGCTTTTCTTCGAACCGCGAAAACGCTCTACCTCTTCGTTTGTACGCAATTCCGGGCGGAAAGCCGCGACGCATTTTTCCTGGAATTGCTTTAGCCGGCTATTTCTTGCGCGGAAAGCGGGCGGCGAAATCGTCGGCGATCTCGTTCATCGTGACGAACTTTACGCCCGGATGCTTGACCATATGCGCGTAGAGTCGTTCGAGCATCATCAGCACCTGCGGCCGGCCGGCGACATCAGGATGGATGGTGATCGGGAAGACGGCGTAATCCATCTCGCGATAGACCCAATCGAACTGATCGCGCCACATCTGCTCGATATGATGCGGATTGACGAAGCCGTGGCTGTTCGGGGATTTCTTGATGAACATCATCGGCGGCAGATCGTCGAGATACCAGGATGCCGGAATTTCGATCAGATCGGTTTCCTTGCCGCGCTTCAGGGGAACCATCCATTCCGACGGCTTGCTCAAATAGTCGATCTTCGTCCAGCTGTCGCCGACGCGCACATAATAGGGTGTGAAGTCATTGTGCATCAGCGAATGATCGTACTTGATGCCGCGCTCCAAGAGCAGCTCGTTGGTCACATTGGAGAATTCCCACCAGGGCGCGACATAGCCGGTCGGGCGCTTGCCGGAAAGCTTGGTTACCAGCTCGATGCACTTGTCGAGGATTTCCGTCTCCTGCTCGCGCGTCATGGCGATGGGATTTTCATGGCTGTAGCCATGGATGCCGATTTCATGGCCGGCATCGGCCACAGCCTGCATCTGCTCCGGGAACGTCTCGATGGAGTGGCCGGGAATGAACCATGTCGTCTTGATGCCGAAGCGCTCGAAGAGCTTCACCAGCCGCAGGCTGCCGACTTCGCCGGCAAAAAGGCCACGCGAGATGTCGTCAGGCGAATCCTCGCCGCCATAAGAGCCGAGCCAGCCGGCGACGGCATCGACGTCGACGCCAAAACTGCACAAGATTTCCTTTGCCATGGGATGACCTCCTTCGATCGGGTTTTTAATTATCAATGAGCTGGGATTACGGTCGCGTCGGCCGAATCCCAGGTAAGCATGACCTCGGCGCCGACGAGAAAGGCGCCAGGCCGGTATTTGTCGACGTGAGCTTCCAGCGCCAGGCCACGGCCGTCGGGCAGACTGATGCCGATCTGCGAGATATGGCCGACCACGTCGAAACGCTCGACGCGCGCGCCGACCACATTGCCGCCGAAAGCCCGGGCGAGATTTTCGCGCGCCGAGCCGCCCGCTGCGTGAACTTCGATCGCCTCCGAAGGAATGACGATGTTGACCTTGCTGGAGAGGCCGCCATTGGCACAGCCCGACAAGGTACCGAAGGATGTCGCGACGAATGTGCTATCGGCCTGCGTGCCGGCGACCTCGCCTTCGAAGATGGTATTGCGGCCGATGAACTGCGCCACGAACGGCGTATCGGGACGTGTATAGAGCTGATGCGGCGGGCTGATCTGCTCCACCCTGCCCTGGTTCATCACCACGATACGATCGGACAATGCCAGCGCTTCCGATTGCGCATGGGTCACGAAGACGAAGGTGACGCCGAGCTTCTTCTGCAACAATTTCAGCTCGTTCTGGATCGCCTTGCGCAGGTTGGCATCAAGAGCGCCCAGCGGCTCGTCGAGAAGCAGCACATCCGGCTCAACCACGAGGCCGCGCGCAAGCGCGATGCGCTGGCGCTGGCCGCCGGAGAGCTTGTCCGGCTTTCGCTCGGCGATATCCTCCAACCCGAGAGTCGCGAGGATACGGTCGACCCGCGCATCCCGTTCGGCCTTAGCCATGCCCTTGACTTCCAGGCCATATCCGACATTCCGGCGCACGGTCATATGCGGAAACAGTGCATAGTTCTGGAAGATCATCGACGTCGGCCGCTTCTGCGGCCGGACATCGTTCATGCGCTCGCCCTTGATCATCATGTCGCCGGAGGAAATGCTTTCGAAGCCGGCGATCATGCGAAGCGTCGTCGTCTTGCCGCAGCCCGACGGGCCGAGGAATGCGATGAATTCACCCTTCCTGATCGAAAGATTGAAGTCGATGACGGCCGGCGTGCCATTGTCATAGACCTTGCCGACATCGATGAGTTCCAAATCATACGTCACGAGAGATCTCCGGGCGTGGTGGAAGAGGCGGACATCGCCTCCTCGCGCTACTGGGAATGGGCGGCTGACGCCGCCCCATTACGCATTGAGGAATTCATCCCACTTCTGGACGAGATGGTCGTATTCGTCCGGCCACTGGTGCCAGTAGGCGACATTCTTGGCGCGCTCCGCCAGCGAGCCGCCGTCGCGCAGGTCGCCTTCCTTGATGCCGCGCTCGGCGGCGCCGACCCAGGGCTTGCCCTCGTACCAGAAGGCATATTTGTCCGGCGCCATGACCTTCTCGATATTGGTCGACGGCGAATAGTAACCCTGCTCGGAAACAGTGATGCCGGGCTCGCCGGAGAGCCAGTAATCGGCATAGGCGATCACGGCTTCCTTGTTCGGCGTGCCGGCGATCATCGACGGGCCGATCGCCCAGCCGCGATAGCCTTCCTTCGGCACGGCATATTTGCACGCCTTGCCCTGAGCCTTGACCGCCATGACGGCCGGCTGCCAGGCGTCGCAGACGACCATTTCACCCGATGCCATCAGATTGACCAGCTCGCCGAAATCGCCCCAAAGCGCCCGGAACTGCCCGTCCTTCTTCTTGGACACGAGGAACTTCGCCGCCTCGTCGATCTCGGCCGTGCTCGGATTGCCCGGGTTCTTGACGTTCGAAAGCCCGAGTGTGTTCATGGCCATGATGGCCTGGCCGAAGGCGATCAGCGGATCGGTGTTGAGACCCGACTTGCCCTTCCACTTCGGATCGAAGATCGCCGACCAGGTGTTGGCTTCTTCGGCCGAGAGAACGTCCGGATTGTAGCCGATAGAATCGTAATTATAGACCGCAGGCACCATGTTCAGCATGGTCTTGGCATCATCGGCCCAGATCTGGCCGACGATCTGCTGCTTCGGATCCCATTTGTCGGAGGGGGTGGTGAAGGTATCGCGGATATTGGCCCAGTTCCTCAGCGAGGCTGCCGGCACCGGTTCGACATTGCTGGTCATGACGATCGACGGCAGGCGCTCGCCGATGATCTCCCAGCAATCGTAATCCTTGGAGCCGGAAAGGATCTTGGTTTGCGCGTCCGGGAAGGTCGCAGCCGTGCCGGAAGTCTGGCCGACACCGCTCACCTTTCGGAAGTCATCGAGAATGCGCTCCTGAACCGTCACCGAAAGGCCAATGGTACGCAGTTGCTCCTTCGCGAGATTAGCAGCCTGCGCATAGGCCGCCCGCGACGACAGGAAGGGCGTGCTACCCCCGATCGCGAGAGCCATCACGCCGGCGGAATGCTTCAACAGAGAGCGTCTGTTCATTTCCATTTTGGACATTTTTGTTCTCCAGTGCTGATTGCTGTTCCCTTGGCTCTTGGTGAGCCTGCTTTATTGCCGTATCGCCGTGTGCCCGGTCCGTTGCCGGGACGATGGCGATCAGTACCGCCCCACCAGGAGGCCGCCATCCACGACCAGAACCTGGCCGGTCATGTATCTCGCGCCCTTCGACGCGAGGAATGCGATCACGTCGGCGATGTCTTCGGGCTCGCCGAGCCGGCCCATCGGAATGAACTCCGCCGCCTTTTCCGCGCCTGCGGGCCCGAGCGAATTCTCCTCCGAAAGAAGCTGGGCGGTGCGGATGTAGCCCGGCGCGATGCCGTTGACCCTAATGCCGTCTCTCGCCAGTTCGACGGCAAGCCCGCGCACCAGCCCGACAACACCCGATTTCGCCGCCGAATAATGGATATGCTCGTCCCACCCATAGGCGACACCCATGATCGAGGAGAGCGCGACGATGCTGCCCGATCTGCGGGCACGCATGCCAGGTACGGCGGCACGCACCAGCCTGAAGATGCCCTTCAGGTCGACATCCATGGTCAGATCCCACTTGTCGTCGGTAAGCTCACCGAGCGGCGTACGGTGGGCGATGCCTGCATTGGCGACGATGACGTCGATCTTGCCGAAGCGCGCCTCGACATTGGCAACGAGCTTGTCCGCGGCCTCGGTCGAGCGCACGTCATAGAGATGGAATTCGGCGGAGCCGCCGGCGGTAAGAATGTCGCGAACGGTCCGCTCACCTTCCTTTTCGAGGATGTCGGTGACGACGACATGGTCGCCGAATGCAGCAAAAGCCTTCGCCGCCGCCTGGCCGATACCGATGCCCGCGCCCGTGACGATGACGACTCGCTTTTCTAAACTGTCCATCTGCTTTTCTCCTTCAGAGCATCACGTCACCGGAATTGGGTCCGAGCGTCTGGCCGACAAAAAGGCTCGCTGCCGGCGACGCCAGAAAGGCTACGGTCGCGGCCACCTCCCCAGGTTCGCCAAAGCGGCCTAGCGGCAATTCGCGCTTCTTGCGTTCACGCCATTCTTCGGAAAGACCGAGCACCAGCGGCGTATTGATCGGCCCAGGCGCGACGGCATTGACCCGCACGCCGCGGCTCGAAACTTCGCGGGCAAGCGCCTTGGTCATGCCGATAATCGCTGCCTTGGCGCCGGAGTAATGAACCAGCTCGATGCCACCGATCTGCCCGAGCTGCGAGGCGACGTTGACGATGACACCCTCGCCACGCGCCAGCATCGAGGGAAGGACGGCCTTGGTCATCAGAAAAGTGCCCCGCACATGCACCGCAAACATCCGGTCGAAATCCTCAAGCTCGAGGTCCTCGAATGCTGCCTGATGGGCGACGCCAGCATTGTTGACGAGAAGGGCGACGTTGCCGTGCGAGGCCCTGGCAGCGGCATGGATCGCGGCCACATCCTCGAGTCTGGCGACGTCACCGGTGATCGCGGTCGCCGCACCGCCCGCCTTTTGGATCTCCGAGGCAACAGCCTCGGCACGCTCGCCCGAGAGGTCGTTGACCAGAACCGCATAGCCATCGGCACTGAGGCGAAGCGCAATGGCGCGGCCAATACCGGAACCGGCGCCGGTGACGATGGCGGAAAAGGGGGCTGAAACCCTCTGCGTCATCACGCGTCCTCCTGAATGCGGACACGCTTGGCCCGGCGGACCGACAGGCCTATCAGGATCGCGTAAGTGCCGAGAAGCGCGAAGGAAAACAGCGTGGTCAGAACGCCAAAGGCGAAGACGTTCGGATGCACCTCGACGGAGAAGGTGCCGTAGATGGCAAGCGGCAAGGTCAGTTCACGGCCGGAGGCGAACAGGGTGCGGGAGAACTCGTCATAGGACAGGGTGAAGGCGAAAAGCATGGCCGAAAGCACGCCCGGGAAGATCAGCGGGAACGTGACCTTGCGGAAGGTGCGCGCCGGCGTGACGCCGAGCGACCACGACGCCTCCTCCATGCTCGGATCGAACCTGTTGAAGATCGCAAGCATGACGAGGAAAGCGAAGGGGAAGGTGTAGACGACATGCAGGACGAAGGCCGTGCTCCACCAGTGACGATCGATGCCGAAGGCGTTGGCGACAAGTGCCATGCCGAGACCGACCAGTACGCCCGGCACCATCATGCCGAGAACGATCAGATAGAAAGCAACGCCCGAACCGCGGAACTTGCGGCGAAAGGCCTGTGCCGACATGACGCCGAGCACGGTTGAGACGATCATGGTCATCAGCGCCAGTAAGAGCGAGCGGATCAGCGCCTGGTCGATCGGCAGCGGCGCGATGCGCGATGGCGGGGTCAGGCCGAAGAGATGCCGATACCAGTAGGTCGACCATTCGATGATCGGAAATTGCGGTCCGCCCTCAGGGCCAGTCTGGAACGACAGGATCGCCAGGACGACGAGCGGTCCATAAAGGAAGATCAGGAAAAGGGTCGTATAGACGCCCAGGCCAAGCTTGATGCCGCCAGCATTCATGATCAAAGCTCCTTTCTGAGGTCGACGACCTTGAGCAGGGCTGCGACAACAGCGCCCATGATGATCGTCAGGACGACGCCGGCGACCGCCGCAAAGGCCCATTTCAGCGAGCCGACCTGGGTGACGATGATATTGCCGAGCAGATTGACCTTGCGACCGGACAGGGCCGCCGACGTTGCGAATTCGCCGAGAACCATGACGGAGACGAAGATCGCGCCAACCACCACGCCGGGCATGGAAAGCGGCAGGATGATGGTGCGGAAGATGCGCCAGAAGCCCGCACCGAGATCCTGGGCCGCTTCGATGACCGAGGCGTCGATGCGGCCCATCATGAAGGCGATCGGCCCAACCATGAAGACGCAGTAGATCTGCGTCATGCCGATGACGACGGACAGTTCCGAAAACAACAACACCTCGATTGGCTGCCGAATGACGCCCAGATTCATCAGGATCATATTGATCGCGCCCTCGGTGCCGAGCATGGGCCGCCAGGCGAGCACGCGAATGAGGAACGATGTCCAGAACGGGATGACGCAGAGAACGAGAAGCACCGTCTGCAACGTCTTGTTCTTGATGAGGAGGCCGACGAAAAGCGCTGCCGGATAGCCGACGACGAGCGTCGACAAAAGCACAAGCAGCCATATGCGGATCGTCGTCCAGAGCGCTCCGAGATAGGTGGGGCTGGTCAGGAAGGTGATCCAGCTCTGCAATGTCAGCGTCGGTTCGATCTTGAAGGTCGTCTGCGTCCAGAAGGAAACATAGACCATCATCAGGATCGGCAGGACGAGGAATGCGGCCATCCAGATCATGCCCGGCGCCAGAAGCCAGAGCGTCTTGTTCGATTTCCGGCGCACGGTTGCGCCTTCCTGCACGGCTTCCTCGCTTGTCGCGACCATGGTCATCTCTCGCTCTCCTTGGAGGGTCCGGTGGAAGGTTTCGAAGGGCTCATATCAACCGAAAACAAGGGCATCCTCCCCCTTCCAGACGAGCGCATAGCGGTCCTTCTCGACAAAGGCAGGCCGGCGGGCGTGGCTCAAATGGGATTCGACCTCGAAGACGTGGCCACCATCGAGCGCAAAGAAGGAATTGACCGCCGCGCCGGAGTATTCGCTGGCGATAAAATCAGCTTCGATGCGCACTTCGCCATCCGAGAGCGCCGCATCGCGGGGGCGGATCGAAACGCGGTCGTAGCGGATCGCATAGGCTGGCTGCGGCGCCTTCCTGCGCGATCCATTCAGAGGAAAGCGGCCGGCAGGCCCGACGAAAGCATCCTCGACGACATTGCCGGCAAAGAGGTTGTAGCAATTGAGAAAGCGGGCGACGGAGGCCGTTGCCGGGCTATTGTAGACGACATCCGAAGCGGCGGCCTGCGCGATGCGGCCGCGATCGAGCACAAGCACCAGATCCCCCATCGCCAGGGCTTCGCTCTCGCTGCCCGTGACATGCAGGAAGGTTACGCCGCAGCGTTCGCGGATGATCTTGAGCTCGCTCCGCATGCGGCTGCGCAGATTGGCATCGAGCGCGCCGAGCGGCTCGTCCAGCAGCACCATCTTCGGCTCCGTCACCAACGTACGCGCCAAGGCGACGCGCTGGCGCTGGCCGCCGGAAATCTGCGTGACCGCGCGGTCATCAAATCCCTTGAGGCCGACCAGCGACAGCATGTCCTGAACCCTCTTTGCCAGGACGCGCGCATCCGTCACCGGATCGACCTTGCGGTTGCGCAGGCCGAAGGCGACGTTCTCAGCAACGGAAAGATGCGGAAACAGAGCAAAGTTCTGAAAAACGAAACCGATCCCGCGATCATGCGGCTCCACGCCATCGAGCCGTTTGCCGTGAAAGAATATCGAACCGGCATCCGGCTCCTCGAAGCCGGCAATGACGCGCAGCAGCGTCGTCTTGCCGGAGCCGCTCGGCCCGAGCAGCGAGATATAGGCATTGTCGGGCAAAGAGAAATCCACCCTGTCCAGCGCGGCTGACGCGCCATAGGACTTGGTGACTTGGCTGAGCTGAAGAACGGTCGACACCGAATTCCCACCAGTTTCAAGGCAAGGACCATCTTTCAGGCAAAGCTCCGCCGCCGCCGGGATCGCATCGGCCCGGACGCTCAGACGTCAGCCTGCGTTCGCGCATTATCACATGCGCGTCAAAGAGATGTTCCTTGGCGTTTCAAAGAGTTCCACCTGCGGCGCTTCTGACGAGCGCCTTGATGATGAGAGCATTACATAAATGATTTTTGTATTCAATAGACTTTTTGTGAAAAAGTGAGTGTCCGAAGCGACAATCGATTGAGGGGTACTCGGCGGCGGCGCGACGATATCGTCAGATATCTCCATTTATGCGCAGAATCGGCGGCAAGGTGGCCGCTGCAAGCGCCACGTCATGACGCTGCACTCAGAAATCATTCAGCAAGCAGCGCGCTTTATCGCGCTATGGATCGGCACCTATCGACGCGATAGCTCACCATGCTCGCGCACATAAAATATATTTTGTATTCAATATTCATTTATTTTTGCGCTATGTTAGCGCAACAAAAAGCGTAAGAGTGGGGCATCAGAACGACGTGAGTCCATTGGATCAGATGACCGAAAACCGTGCGCGCCCGAATGCGCAAAAGCGCTACGAGATCGCCGAGGATGTTCTGCGCAGCAATATCGAAGACAACACGCTGCCGCCGGGCGTGGTGCTCCTCGAAGGCCCGATCGCCGATATCCTGCAGATTTCCCGGGCGCCCGTACAAAGGGCATTGCAGACGCTGGAAGGCGAAGGGCTGGTGCATCGCTTCAACGGGCGCGGCTATCTCGTCGGCCCTGCCGGCCAGGGTATCGAGCCGAATCGCACCGACATCAAGACGCTCGGCCTGACCATCCCGCGCCACGCCGACGAGGCCTTGCAAAGCCGCTCCTCCTGGGAACGTATCTACAATACCGTCGAGGCCGATGTCGCCGGCTGCGTCGTCTTCGGCCAATATCGCATCATCGAGATCGAGCTTGCCGATCATTTCAACGTCAGCCGCACCGTCGTCCGCGACGTACTCACCCGCCTGCGCGAGCGCGGCCTCGTGCGCAAGAACCAGTCGTCCCATTGGATCGCCGGCCCGCTGACGGCGCAGATGATCAAAGATCATTACGGCCTGCGTGGCATGCTGGAGCCGCAAGCACTGGTCGCCGGAGCCAGCCGGGTCGATCGGGAGCGGCTGAACGACTTGTTTCTGCGCCTCTGCGATCTCGAGCGGCACGAACCGGCCGACCACCTTGCTGCGCTGGAGGCCATTCATGCGGATTTCATCGAGATCTGCATCCTCGCAACGCCGAACGAACGGCTGAAGGAATCCATCCGCAACAACCTGCTGCCTGTCACGGCGACGGAACGATTGCTGCGGCGGCTCGGCCTGCCCGGCGATCCCGCCATCATCACGGAACTGCGCCTGATTGCGGAGCTGTTGCTGCGCGGCGCGGTGAAGGCGGCGGCGGCGATGATGGAGAACCATCTCGAAGCTTCCGTCGACCGCACGATCGCGCAGATGAAGATCGTCGCCATCATCCCCGGCCCCGGCGTGACGGCCGCCTATCTGACCCGTGTTCTCGAATGAAGCGCAGGCAATCCTTGCCCTATTCCATCTATGCCGGAAGCAGGGGATCGAAGAGGCGGCCATCCGCTTGACCCTCTAAGTCAGAGCCGCGCGAAGGCGCGCAAGCAGCGCCTGCCGGTCCGCGCGCGCCGCCAATGCCTGCTCCATGGTTACCTGCACGAACTGCGTCGGCGTATGCGGCTGCAGTTGCGCGATCAGATCCATGTCGGCCGAGATCACCGTTCCCAGCATGAAATAGCCGCCGCCGGAGACGGCATCGCGGTGCAGGATGATCGGCTCGGTTCCGCCCGGCACCTGAATGGAGCCATAGGGATAGCAGCTGTCGACGATATTCGACGGATCGGAGCCGGCGCCGAAGGGCTGCCTGCGCTCGACGAATTCCAGCTTGCGACCACCGCGGAAACGATAGCCCATGCGATCGGCTTCCGGTGCCACTTTCCATTGGTCGGCAAAGAAGTTGCTCTTCGTCTCCTCGGTCAGCCGATCCCAGTAGAGCCCCGGCAAGACCCTGAGCTCCGCCGGCATGCCCGGTTTGCGGCGCAGCTCCTCGGCAACGGACAGCCCCACATTCGTCATGGAACCGGAGCCGACGGGAAGCTCATCGCCCGCAGCGATCGCCCGGCCATTAAGACCGCCAAGCGCGCCGATGACATAGGTCGATCGGCTGCCCAACGCTTCGGGAACATCGATGCCGCCGGACACCGCAATGCAGATCCGCGCGCCGGCCTTCAGAAAGTCGAAGCTTACGGTTTGCCCTGCCTTGACCTTCAGCGCCGTCCACCCCGGCTGCAGCTCGCCGTCAATCCTGACGGGCATGTCCGCGCCGGTGACTGCGATCAACGCATCATCGAGAAACTCGAGCTTGGGGCCCATGAAGACGGCCTCAAGCCCGGCTGCACCTTCGTCATTGCCGACAAGGAGGTTTGCCGCCCGCATGGCGTAGCGATCCATGGCGCCGCCAACGGGAATGCCGAGATGGAAATAGCCAGGCCGTCCGAGATCCTGAATGGTGGTGGAAAGGCCGTGATGAAGAACCTTAATGGCCATGCAGCGCACCCTCCAGCTTGGCGTTGTAGCCGTCGATATCGGCCTGATACTGCCGGAGATCGAAACTGACCTCGCGGATCGGCGGAGCGAAGCGGCCCTTGTCGACATCCTCGACCGCCTGGTCGTAGCCGTCGCGATCGATCGGCCGGAATTTCACGATGTCGCCCGGGCGGAAAAACACCATGAAGTCACGCAGATAGCTGGTGGACTGCGTGGGATCGAAGATCGGCATCGGCGTGATGCCGAACATCTGATAGCCGCCCGCCCCGCGCACCGAATAGATGCAGCCGAAGCAGCCGCCATGTCCCACAGTCAACCGCGGCGTATCGGTGCGCGGGCGCAGATATTTCGGCACCTCGATCTGCCGCTGCCGCTCCACCATCTGATACATGAACGGCAGCCCGGCGACGAAGCCGACCATCGATACGAACCAGGGCGATCCGGCATGGGCCGAGATGAAATCCTCGGCTGCTCCATAGCCGTTGATCCTGGTGGCGTAGTCGAGATCCGTGCCGGCGGGCTCCTGATGCCGTTCGCGGAAGCGCATCAGCGTCTCGTGCGTCCAGGGGTCATTGTAGAAGACCGGGATTTCAACGATGCGGGTGGTGATGACAGGCTCGGCCTTTTCGGCGGCGCCCTCGATTGCCTTGACCTCGCGCAAGAGATCGTCCGGTTTGATCAGATCCGGATCGAACTTGATCTGGAAGGAGGCATTGGCAGGGCAGATTTCGGTGACGCCCCTGATGGCGCTCTCGCGCACCCCCTTCGCCATCGACAGGCTTTTGAAGAAGGCTTCGAGGGACATCTCGTCGCTGCATTCGACGAAGAGATGCTCGTCACCTCCGAATGTAAAGCGAGCAGGCATCAGGCAACCTCCGCCGATATGCCGGTAACCGCGGCAAGACCGGCCTCCAGCCAGGATTCGAGAAAACGCGTGTGGAATGCGCCCTTGCGCACTGATGGATCGCGGGCAAGCGCCAGGTGCAGGGGGATCGTCGTCGGCAAGCCTTCAATCGTCAGATTGGAAAGAGCGCCGGCCAGCCTGTCGAGGCAGGCATTGCGATCCTCGGCCCAGACGATCAGCTTGCCAAGCAGGGAGTCATAAAAGGGTGGCACGGTATAGCCGGCATAAAGCATCGTATCGAAACGGATGCCCTCGCCTTCGGGAATCGAAAGCCGCGTCACGGTGCCGGGCGCCGGCAGAAAGCCCCTGGCCGGGTCTTCGGCATTGATCCGGCACTCAATCGCATGACCACGCGTCCGGATATCGGACTGCGACAGCGACAAGGGAGCACCGCCGGCCACTTTCAGCATTTCCTGCACCAGATCGATGCCGGTAATCATCTCGGTCACCGGATGTTCAACCTGGATGCGGGTATTCACTTCGATGAAGTAGAACTGCCTGTTATCCTCATCGTAGAGATACTCGACCGTGCCCGCGCCGCGATAGCCGACTTCGGCGGCAAGGGCGACGGCGCTGGCGCAGAGGCGTTGCCGCACCTCATCCGGAAGAAGAAAAGCCTGCGCCTCTTCCCAAACCTTCTGACGGCGGCGCTGCAGCGAGCATTCGCGCTCGAAGCAATGCACGAAATTCCGTCCGTCGCCGAAAATCTGCACCTCGATATGGCGGGCGCGCGTGATGACCTTCTCCATGTAAAGGCCGCCATCGCCGAAAGCGGCTGCGGCCTCCGCCGATGCGAGCGGGAACTGCTCTCTGAGTTCGGCCAGCGACTGCACGATGCGAATGCCGCGTCCACCGCCGCCGGCCGCAGCCTTGATCATCACCGGAAAACCGGTGCGCCCGGCAATCGCCTCGGCGGCGGCGATATCCGCCACGCGACCGTCACTTCCCGGCACTGTCGGAACGCCGGCCCGTTTCGCGATCTCGCGGGCGGCGACCTTGTCGCCGAGCAATCGGATGGCCTCGCCGCTTGGCCCGATGAAGATCATGCCCGCCGCCTCGACGGCATCGGCGAAATCTCCGTTCTCGGAAAGGAATCCATAGCCCGGATGGACGGCATCGACGCCGGCCGCCCGCGCAGCAGCGATGATGGCTTCGATGTTCAGATAGGATTTCTTGGGGGCCGGCGAGCCGATATTGATCGCCTCGTCGGCCAGCTTCACCGCCAGCATGTCGGCATCTGCGGCGCTATGGACCTGCACCGTGCGAATGCCGAGCGCCTTTGCCGCCCTGATGATCCTGACGGCGATCTCGCCGCGATTGGCGACCAGAACCGAGCGGATCGTCATGGGTCCACCTCCGCGATGACTTGCCCGGCCATGACAGGCTCTTCATTGTCGACCAGGAAGGTGATGTTCCTGCCATCGAGCCCGGCGGGAATCTGCTGGAAGGTTTTCATGACCTCGATAAGGCCGATGGTATCGCTCGCGGCGACCGCATCTCCCTCGGCCTTGAAGGGCGGAACGTCCGGAGAGGAGGCTCTGTAGAAGGTTCCCGGAAGGGGTGATCTGATCTCAAGCTTGCTCATGGGACCTCCGCGCTGCGTCGCTGTTCAAAATCTGTGAAACGGGTGCAATCCTGATACCCTCGGCAATGAGGGCTTCGCGCATGTGGCGCACGATGGCGAGCGCACCCAAGGTATCGGAATGAAAGCAGATGGAATCGAAGGCGATCGGAATATCCGCGCCGTTGACGGTGCGAACGACGCCCTCGATACAGGCTCTCACGACCTTGCGGGCGATCGCTTTCGGATCGGGGCGACCGGCATCCCGGGTAAAGACGATCCAGCCCGTATCGCCATAGTCGCGATCGGCATAGAACTCGCGCACGACAGGCTGGCCCGCTTCCTCAGCGGCAAGGCAGGTGGCCGAACCATCCATGCAGAAGACGAACATGTTCGGCGCCACGGTGCGCATATATTGGATGAATATCTGCGAGAGATCGGCGTTTGCCGCCAGTTCCATGTAGAGAGCGCCATGCGGCTTGACATGCTGCACGGGCACGCCGTGGCGCCTGGCGAACTCGCGCAGCGCACCGACCTGGTAGATCAGATCGTTGACGATCTCGCGGCTGGTGCCGTTGATCTTGCGGCGCCCGAAACCCTGGAGATCGTTATAGCCGGGATGGGCGCCGATACCGACGCCATGGGCGGCCGCCATCCGCACGGTCTCGTCCATCAGATTGGGATCGCCTGCGTGAAAGCCGGCGGCAATATTGGCCGAGCTGATAAGTGAGATGAGCTCCTCGTCATGCGCATCGCCGATCCGCCAGCGGCCGAAGGCCTCCCCCATGTCGCAGTTGATGTCGACAGCTTCCTTCATGCATTTCCTCAGATATGTGCGCTCCGATCGGGAGCGATGTGAAGACGCTAGAGAGAAAGATGCCGCTTGAAAAATACAATTTTCAAAGTTTCATTATCTGATAAATTGATATCAGCGCTCAAAAAGGCGTCATGAATTATATTCAGTTATCAATATGATAGCGATACCGCACAAAATTAGATCGAAAATACGCTCGTTTTAAGCCTGCTCAATCTGATTCAGTACAGCAGTTTTCAGATAAATGGATGAGAAGACATCATGAGCTTGAGCCTACGACAGCTTCGCTACTTCGTCGCAACGGCCGAATATGGGCAGATCTCGCATGCGGCCGTCAGCCTGTCGATCTCACAATCGGCCGTCACTGCGGCGATCAAGGATCTCGAATTGACGGTCGGGGTCTCGCTGTTCAACCGCACGCCGCAAGGGATGGAACTGACGACGGCCGGACGACAATTCCTGTCTCACGCCTATGAGATTCTGACCAAGGTCGACGAGGCGACCCATCTCAATCTCGTCAGCAGCGATATCGAAGGTGAGCTTGTGGTCGCCGCCACGTACACCGTCATCGGCTATTTCCTGCCGCTTCACATCGAGCGCATCCACCGTCTCTATCCGAAGCTAAAAATCCAGCTCTACGAGGTCAATCGCGAGTCGATCGAAGAAGGCCTATTGACCAATCGCTACGACATCTCGGTATTGCTGACATCGAACATCCTCAATCCGATGCTGATAACCGAAACGCTGCTGAGTTCGGTCAGGCGCCTCTGGCTTCCGGCCGGCCACGACTTGCAGCGACGGGACGGGATAGGTCTACGTGAAATAGCCGAAGAGCCGTACATCATGCTGACGGTGGATGAAGCAGCTCATTCGTCACTGCGATACTGGAGCGGAAGCTCCTATCAGCCGAAGGTGCTCTTGCGGACCAGCTCGATCGAAGCAGTGAGATCGATGGTGGCGAATGGACTCGGCGTTGCTATTTTGTCAGACATGGTGCATCGCCCCTGGTCGCTCGAGGGTCGACGGATCGAGACCGTAAACATCCAGGACCCGGTCCCCCCCATGGATGTAGGGTTGGCCTGGCGCGCCAATGTCGAATTCAGCCAGCCTATGCGTGCCTTCCGACGCTATTTTCAGCAGGTCTTCAATCTACCGAGCACAAACGATTGAAGATAATGCCGATGCTCGATGCCGTTGGCGCGGCTGGTGCCCCGGCGCGGCTTTCGAGTAGGTCGGCGAAGGCCATGCTGTTGTCTGTCAGCATGGTATAGATCTTATAAGGGAAAACCTCCACCGCGTTGCGAAGGAAAGCTGCGCCTTCCATCTTTCCAGCGCAGTCGTGGAACTCGACATGGGTGAACGTCGAAACCCGGTCGATGGCGAGGAACATGACTAGCTTCCGGCGCAATTCGCAGCTCTCGATATGGACGTAACCAATCTGGTCGCTGTTGAAGCGCTTGCGCCGCTCCTTGGTCCCACAATTCCGGTATGTCGCCGATGATATCCTAGATGGGTTTCTCGCATTTGCCCGCAACAAAAATGCCAACCTTTAGGTCGTCGAACTAGACGTCCGTACACTCTACTTCAAGGATCTTACATTCCTCGGCTGCACATTCCAGGACGACGTCGTTGTCGAAAACCTAGTCTCTTACGTGGAGCGCGGAGAGATCAAGCCCAATGTCGGCCGAACCTATCCGCCCCGCCAGATCGTGCAAGCACAGAAAGATTTCCTGTCCAAGACCGTCAGCGGCAAGCTGGTCCTTGTCGTCCCTTGAACAATGGTCGTTGAAATGAAAGAATTGAAGATCAAACAGATCGACGTTTCCAGGTCGATCTTCCATATGCCGGCGGTTTCTACAAACTATCTGGCGGACGTGAGTATACCAGTTTCGACGCCATGATCGTTCGAATTATAACACAAGATGGAACCGAAGGATGGGGTGAAAGTACCCCCTTTGGCCCGAACTGAATCACGGCCCACGTTAGACGCTCGACAAGCCGAGAACCAAAAAGCCGGTCGTGCCGCTCATGGGGAAGAATTACGTGTTCGCGCAACCGACGCTCATCGCAGAGATTGAGTTTCGTGGCTGGACGGATGACGGAAATCTGCGGCACGCCTCCTACAAGAGGCTGCGAGAGATCCAGGATAACGCCGCGGTGTTCCATATGGCCGCGATTTCCCAGAGCCAATGATCATGCCCTGCGGTCGAGATCGGCATGGTCCAGGCCGAAGTGATCGAGAACGAGCTGGAGATTTCGGCGATTGGACTTGAAATAGACGTCAAAGACGTCGCCGACGACCGGGACACTTCCCGCTACCGTATCGAAGCCCACATTCATCAGCATCTTGAAGAGCGTCTCCTTCGGCACGCCGAGACGACGCGCCTCGTTGACGATGAAGAGGCTGACCGCGGCGGCGCCGAAGTCGCCGATGCCAGGGATCAGCCCGAACACCGCGTCCGCGCCGAACGAGATACGCGTGCCCGGAATTCGCAAGGCCGTGTCCATCAACCTGGCCAGCCCGCGGATCCGGCGAAGACGCATCAAGTGCTGGATCGGAATGTCATGCTTCACGCCCCCTCTCAGTCCCCTGCCCTGTCTCGCGCTCATGCTGCGGCCTTCTGCTTACCGAGCCGCTTGATCGCCTGCTCCAGCGGACGCTGCCCATCGCAATAGTCCTTCCAGGCCGTCGTTTTCGCCAGCAGCGCCGGCACAGTCCGGACAGTGAAGCGTTTCGGATCGAGGTCGGGCTTGACCTGCGTCCAGGTCAGCGGCATCGATACGGTGGCCCCCGGCCGAGCCCGCGGCGACAGCGGCGCCACGGCGGTCGCCATGCGATCGTTGCGCAAATAATCGAGGAAAATTCGCCCGCCGCGCGGGCTCTTCGTCATCTTGATCAGGTAGAGGTTTGGATTGTCGCGGGCCATTTCCTGGCAAACGTCATGGGCAAAGCCCTTGGCCTCGGCCCAAGACAGCGGCTTGCGCTTGTTGACGGCGAGCGGCGTTACGACATGCAGTCCCTTGCCGCCGGTGGTCTTGCAGAAGCTGATAAGGCCGAGATCGTCGAGCCGATCGCGCATCTCGCGCGCTGCGGCGACCACAGCGGAGAACTCGACATCCGGGCCGGGATCGAGGTCGAAGACGAGACGGCCCGGTACTTCGGGCTGGCCGGGCTCGTAGTTCCAGGGATGTAGTTCGATCCCGCCGATCTGGGCGATGGCGATTAGTCCTTCGACACGATCGACCTGCAGGTAAGGCTTCTTGTCACCAAAGACCTTGACCAGCTGTAGCAGGCTCGACGTGCCGGGCACGGCATGACGCTGGAAAAACTGCTCGCCACCAATGCCGTCGGGCGCGCGGATGATCGAACACGGCCGGCCCTTCACATGGTCGATGAGCCACGAGCCGACTGCCTCATGATAGCGGGCAAGATCCTCCTTGGTGACGGGCTCGCCATCGCCGGCATCCGGCCAGAGCGGCTTGTCCGGATTGGAGAGGAGCACGCCCATCACGTCAGCTTTCGCGCCCTTGCAGCGGCTGGGTTTTGCCATCGCCGCGGGCGCGGGCTCCGGCGTCTCGGTCTTTGCGGGCGAAGCCGGCTTCTCAGCCTCGACCTCAGCCGCCGGCTTATCCTCCCGCAGGCCCTTGAAAGCTGCCTGGCGGACCAGCCCATCAGCAGTCCAACCGGCGAACTCGATCTCGGCGACGAGCTCCGGCTTCAGCCAAACAACCTCCCTCTCCTTCTTTGGCGCGCCGATTCCGGTGAAGGGGCAATTTTCCGTTCCGACCGCTTTCAGCTTCGGCAGCAGTGTCTCGACCTTCTTGGCGCCATAGCCCATGCCAACGCGGCCGACATAGACGAAGTGGTCGCCGCGGTTGACGCCGACCAGCAGCGAGCGGAATTTGCCGTTCGTCTTGGCATAGCCGCCGATCACGACTTCATGGCCGGCACGGCATTTCGATTTCGCCCAGGTCTCGGTGCGGCCAGATCGATACGGTGCGTCGGCCTGTTTTGAGACGATGCCCTCCAGGGAGAGCTTGCAGGCAGAGCGCAGCACGGCGTCGCCGCCGGTTTCGAAATGCTCGACGAACCGCAGATGGGGGTCGTCTGTGGCATCGGCCAAGAGATCCTGTAGCCGCAATTTCCGCTCGGCCAAAGGCTTCTCCCGCAGATCCTCGCCGCCGTCGAACAGCAGGTCGAATGCGAAATAGACGAGGTTACCGGTGTTCTTCTCCGACAGCGCCGCTTGAAGTGCAGCAAAATCCGGCGCGCCATTGTCATCGAGGGCGCAGATCTCGCCGTCCATGATGCAGTCCGGAAGCGATGTGGCAACGTCCGCGATCTCGGGATATTTGGCCGTCCAGTCCAAGCTCTTGCGCGTCTTCAGCGTGACCTTTCCGTCAGCAACCCGCATCTGGATACGATAGCCATCGAACTTGATCTCGTGCAGCCAATTCTCGCCGGCGGGCGGACGGTCGAGTGTTTCGCAGAGCTGCGGCGCGATGAAATCTGGAAGGTCCGCAACCGTTGACGTCGCCACCTTTTTGCTGGATCGATTTTTCTTGCGCTCGTCAGCCGCAAGTCCGGTCTTGCTATCCCAGACGGCATCGGCCCCGACATCGCCACTTGCCATCATAAACGGTTTTGGCTTTCGGCCCTTGCCGGCGGCGATCTGTTCCATGGTCCGGCCCGATGCGACGGAGGTCAGGTTCTCATCGAGGATGGCCGCGCCGTTCTCCTCGACGGAATGGTCGTCATGATGCTTGATCAGCAGCCAGTTGGTGCGCTTGCCGCCGTCGCGGTTGTGACGCATCCGAACGAGCACGAAGCTTCCGTGCAGACGCTTGCCGTGCAACACGAATTTGAAGTCGCCCTTTTTGAGCGCCTCTTCCGGCGACTTGCTGCCCTCCGGCTCCCAATAGCCTCGGTCCCACAGCATCACCGTGCCGCCGCCATATTGGCCTTTCGGGATCGTACCTTCGAAATCGCCATAGTCGAGCGGATGATCCTCCACCTCAACGGCAAGCCGCTTGTCGCCCGGATCGAGTGAAGGGCCTTTTGTCACCGCCCAGCTTTTGAAAACTCCGTCGAGTTCGAGCCGGAGATCGTAATGCAGCCGCGTGGCATCGTGTTTCTGAATGATAAAGCGCAGCCGGTTCGACGGCTTGACCTCCGTCGATCCGCTCGGTTCCTGGGTCTGCTTGAAATCCCGCTTCTTCTTGTAGGTTGAGAGCTTGTCAGCCGTCATCATCGACCTCGATCCATCTCACGTTGACAACGCCGTCGAAATTCGGCGACGACGAGAAGAAAACCCCACGTGAACGATCCTTGTTCCCAAGCGCTCACCACGATGTCTGGTTGCGACAGCCGCACCTGGCAAGTATGCTCGCCGCTGGCGCAATGCCGCTCACTTACGAGGATCTTCATGGCAACGGGTACAGTCAAGTTTTTCAATCAGGACAAGGGTTTCGGGTTCATCACGCCCGACGACGGCGGGCAGGATGTCTTCGTCCATGTCTCGGGCGTCATCTCGGGCGGACCGCTGCGCGATGGCTCGAAGGTCAGCTACGACCTCGGTCAGGACCGCAAGACCGGCAAGTCGAAGGCGGAAAACGTTCGCGCGATCTGATGGGCGCGGGTCAAGGGCGGCGGTTATCGATGCCGCCGCCCGAGCAATTCAAGGGTGCGTCGATCCGGTTCGCCGCTGAAGGGCGAGCCGAAACTTTTCCTCCGCCGCGCCGGCAGCTTCATTGAACAGGGTCATGGACGAGCGGAATTTCAGATCGTCCGGCGACCCGAATATCTCGTGGGCGGTACGGTCGGATACCCCGAGCACCGCATCGACCGAGCAGGCCAATCGTTCAGCAAGCATGGGATGCTGGAGATAGGCCCGAGCCTCCTCAATGGAGCCGATACCGTAGAAGCTCGCAGTCGGAGATCTGCCGAGTGCACGCAACTGCGGAAAGACGAACCACATCCAATGGGTTTCCTTGCGTCCTGCCCTCAGCTCGGCAAGGACCGTAACGAATACAAAATCCTGCGCCCACACGAAGCGGGAAAGCTCAAATGGATCGTTCTCTGCCATCGCTCGTTGCCTGTGATGCCGATCTCAGTCGGGTGCGGCGGCCAGCAGAACTGCGACAGGCACCGTTAAGGCCAACGCGCTGATCGCCAACGCCGTTGCATACCTGATGATGCGGGCGCGCCGCGCGCGCCGGGGATCCCATTCATACGCCATATAAGCCCCTCCGACCGAAAAGAAAGCATGGGCAATACGCCGAGTCCATCCGTGCAGCATCGAAACGCCACCTCGCGAACGCTCGCCATTGCAAAGCGGCCGGCCGCTCCCATCTTCAGGCATGGGAGCCTGCGGAGAAACGCAATGCGACAGTTTTTCGAGAATATCGCGTCGGATGATGGGATCGAAATCATCACCCCGGCGAAAAGAGCAACCGGCTCGCGCTGCTCTGCCGTTTGCCTCTGCTGCGAGCGGACGGACCAACCGATGGATGACGACGGTTGCGGCATTTGCGATGCATGTCTCGGTTTGACTGTTCGGACAAGGGAGGATCAGAATGGTCTTGAACTTTCGGCCCCCTCCCATCTATCGCTCACCACCCGTATTCGATGACTGCCCGCAGCGATGGTGCTCTGTCGCGCGTTCGTAGTCGTCCGGGTCAATTTTCCTAGCCTTCGTTACCGTAGGGAACGGCAGCGTGAGGCTAGATCGAAACCAGAAACTCTCCAAGGGATTGAAGAAAATTCTGGCCGAAGATTAGGGGTTTGTCTGACAGAAATAATGATTGGCCAGATGGGACAGATTCGCCGTGCGGGAGTGGGCTAGCCCTGCGATCAAAACCGCAAGCATTGAACGGTGCCTCTTGCTCAACCGGAGATACGTCGATAGCGTACTCGTGAGAGCGGCATGAAACGTCGGCATACTAAAGATTCTTTTAGCGAAGAATTCAGTGAATTCAAACTCATCATTCTGTTCTCATCCTGACCGTCATGTACGGTATGGAAAACGTCAGGCCGAGCGTATGCGCTCATATCGCTTGATGGGTTAGTCGTCTATTGTTGTTTTTGCAGCAGGCATCTCGTCATGACTGAAACCTCAACAAATTTTGACCTGATCTACGAAGCGGCGGTCAACTCGGACCTCTGGCCGCAGGCTCTTGAATTCGCAGGCAGGCGGCTTGCTTCCATATCAGGCGAACTCATCGTTTTCACTGATCTCGACGAAGCTCCGAGATTTAAAGCGACCGATTTTTCCAGAGACGCTCTTCGCCGTTGGATAGATTCAGGCTTTTGGCAAGACAGCGTTATGCAGAGAGTGGCCCGCGCCGGTAGGCCGGCCTTCCAAACGGGTGTGATCTGTACGACCGATATGCTCTCGGAGGATGCCTGGCAGGCTGATCCCACCGCGCAAGTTTTCGAATCAGTGGGCTTGCATGACCAATTGTTCGCGCCGATTTTTATGCCAACGGATGAAGTCGCCTTTATCAGCTTCGAGCGACGTCGTATTGACGGTCGCTTCGCGCCAGAAGCAGCAAATGAGTTTGCAAACCTTCTGCCGCATTTTTCCCGTTCCGCTCTCATCACTGCGCGCCTGCGTCTGGAGAGGGCTCAAGCCGCGGCACAGGCACTGGAATTGCTCAATCTACCTGCCGCCGTATTGTCTTCGTCTGGAAAGGTCTTAGCTGCAAACAATCTCTTTTCCGATGGCGATCAAATTTTCATTGCCGGCGCCATGGATAGAGTTCATCTGAAAGTTTCAGCATCGGACACCCTTTTTCAGCGAGCCGTGGCACACGTTGGCAATGTTTCTTCAGTGGTCCGCTCCATTGGGATGCGTGCGACAGAGGAGACGATGCCGGCGGTCATCCACGTTCTTCCTCTCAGACGTTCTGCCCACGAGATTCTTGCGCGCGGTGATGTTCTGGTCATTGCCACCAAAGTGGGTTCCCAGCCGCAAGCAGCAAATTCTAGCCTGCTGATTGCCCTCTTCGATCTCACACCCGCAGAGGCACGCATCGCCTCGCTTCTCAGCCGCGGCAAAACGATTGAGGCAGCCGCGTTGGAAAGCGGCTTAGCGCGAAAGACAGTCCGTTCATATCTCGAGGACATATTTGCCAAGACAGGGTGCCACCGGCAGAGCGATCTCCGTCAACTCTTGCGCGACGTGGCTTCAGTCGCGACTTGAGCTTAAATCCTTACTCCTGCTCAATGTGTCTAAGCGTATTTCCAGAGCTGAGCTCACATCTCAACGTGACTTCCTCCTAACGAACTGAAACGCAAGCAAGATTTTTCTGGTTGCATTATTATAGCGTTTTGCTTTGGTCGTTTTCTGCAAAGATTACCGGCATTTGCCGGTTACTCCTGCCAGGCATCTTTGCCTAAGCTCACCCGGCGGCGTGGACCTTGTCCGTTGGCCGCGATTGGCACTTAAGGAGGACGCCATGAAAACGATGTTCTATTTCGCCCAAGCCGATATTTTCATCGATACGATGTACAGCGACGGTCCAGGCGACGAAGATGTCAATACCAAGTCCGGCCGGCAAACCCGGGTCAAGGTCAAGACCGCGACGCCAGCCCCCGCTGCCAATGCGCAAGAAATCCAAGTCTATGTCGATTATTCAGTCGAGGAAGTCCATAAGGACTATACTCATCTCAGCGGGCGGGCGGTGGCTCGCATTCAGCTGGAGTCTGGCCTAACGTTCAGCAAATTCGGGGCCGGCTTCAAGGACGCCTCATACAGCGAGACGATTGGTGGCCAAAAACACAATTGGATCGATATTTCGTCCGCAAACGGCATTGTTGGATCCGTACTACAATGGTGCAGCGTTAAAATTGACGGCAAGGGAGACGACGCCAATGGCAACACACAACTTCGAGGGCATCTCTCCGTGCCGCTTTGGGTCAACGTCGAAGAATCCAATCCAGCAAACAGAGGAGAAGTTTCAACGGCGTCAACTTCCCTTCCGCTCACGATCACCGAGGCTCTTTCTTCCCACCACCCTGCCACTAGGGCACTTGCCGAAAGCTCAAGTGGAAAGGGCGTCGTGAAGATCGTTGTCTCTCAAGCCCCGTCGGTGTCCGCCAAAACCAAGCACCCGGCATAATGCTGTTTATAAACAAGAACTATTGATCCGGTGCAGATGATAGTTGGTCGGCGATCGTCCGAGGCTGGTTCGGTTCAGTCAAGTGACTGGATGAGCATCAACCTGCGACAGTGCCGGATCGATGAATCAAGCTATAAAGGGGATACTCCGAGACGGACTAGGGAAGTTCGCTTCGATTCAAACGCAACGCGCTTGAGGAAGCGCACTTTCCTACTTCGGCGGTCCATGTCAAAAATTTCGACGCCTGAATACGTACCGGTCGTGGAGCGTACCGGCGACTGGCAAGCCACTTTCTTCATCACCTGCGCAAGATCAGGTGATTTCATAGGCATTGACCTGCGGGGAGAGGTGGCTCGGTTTGTCTGAACAGTTTCGGGCTGTTTGCTAAGTGGATTTCCGCCTCGATCATGCTGTCGCCATCATCGGCGTCAGCGGTTGAAGTAGGTCTGATCCGGCGTCTGCCGGTCAAGGGATGAATGTGGGCGTCGGTTGTTGTAAAAGTTCAGATATCAACCGATCCCAGCGCGGGCCTCCGACACGCTTTTGTAGGCGTGGAGATTAACCTCCTCGTATTTGACCGACCGCCAGAGCCGCTCGACAAAGACATTGTCTCGCCACGCGCCTTTGCCATCCATCGAGATGGCGATCTCAGCTCTCTTCAGCACGGCGGTGAAGTCGATTGAGGTGAACTGCGATCCCTGATCGGTGTTGAAGATGTCGAGCTTTCCGTAACGAGCAAGCGCTTCCTCGACCGCTTCGATGCAGAAGTCCGCCTCCATCGTGATCGACAGCCGCCACGACAGCGGTGTCGAGCGCCCGTCGGTAGGTATCGCTTGCGTATTGGCATCCGGGTCGGCATGATGGATACAGCCCGGTGGAGGTTTCCTGTTCTCGATTGCCGAGTCCGCCGCCGCTAACGCTAGTGGCGTATCGAGACGTCTCGAAAAAGCATATCCCACAACCTTACGGCTGCAGGCGTCGAGAATGACAGCCACAAGATCGTCGACCCTGTCAGTCCATCGTGCATGCCACAACGACAAGTAGGCGCATAATTTCCATTGAAGCGGCAGAGACAATGAAGTGATCTATATGGGGCTTTTAAACATCTATGTCCGTGGGAGCAGAGGAATCCGTCTCAACGTCGTCATCGGCGGTGCGAAGATCAGCGGCGATTTCTACTAGCGGTCGTGGCAATTGCCGAATAATTTGCGCAAAAAAATCCTGAATACGGTCGACGTATCGCCTTTCATCATGCGCCGCCCCTTCCATCACCTCCAATTCACAAGAAATACCTGCTGCTTCAAGCGATAATTTGAGCGTCGCTGTTCGTTCCGGACGGGTGCGACCAGCGTCGTTTGCTCCTTCCATGAAGTATCGAGAACCAGGACGATGAAAAATTTCCCAGGTCTCCAGGTCGACCGACCCCACCGCCATATGGACCGGCACTGACCTCAGCATTTCCAAATTCAGCGAAATGCCGAAAATCGAAGCCATGTCCTTTGTTCCAATCCACCAAGGCTTGTCAGGATCAATCAGTGTCACCGAACCCGGCGCTCCGATCGAACACGCGGATAAACGGTCGGGATGAAGAAACAAAAAGCGATGGACGAAGTGACCTCCTCCCGAAAATCCGCATAGCATAAACTTCGAAAGCTCAACGCCATAGCATTCGGCGACTTCACTCACCATCGACAAAAGGACGAGATCGTATCGAATGTCCTCTTCGATTATGTATTTGTAGCCGTGGAGGTTCCGGTCTCCACGCACCCCGGCTGGGAAAAGCGGACACATAATGATGCAGTTGTTCCAGCGGCCGAATTCACTCAGCGAACGCAAGGTAGTTTCGAACTGCCGCCCCGTTCCATGTATTGAAACCAGCAACAGAGGCTTGGACCCCTCATCAAAAGCTGACTTGGGGACATATAGTGAATAACTGAACCGCGGGTCGGCCTTACAGGCTTGGTGGACTGTAAAGCCCTGATCATAGGGAGAGATCACCGTCTTGGCGTGCACCGGACCGTTGAAGCTTTGGTTCATAGAGAGGCACCTCCTTCTTTCATTCTTGGCTTGACATACCCCTCCAACTTTAGCCCGGCAAGAGAGCCTTGAATAGTTTGCGCAAATTATTTTCTGCATCATAACCCAAAAAACAATTACTTACTTCGTAATTCAACATGATGATCGCCAGCTCTCGTATTTAAGTGCTTGACGTTCTCTCATATTTGCGCAAATCAAATGACAACCTGATATCAGAACTCATCCAAGGGAGGATTTCGATGAGAAAATTGAAACTAGCTATTGCTGCGCTGTCTGTAGTGGCGGCAGTGATTGGCGGCCAGACCGCAGTTGCAGCGCCTGCGGCAGAGGTCGTTGAGGGGTCAAAAGCCGAAAACCGGCTACTGGTCTATTCCAACATGGGAACGGACAATTGGGACCCCATTGTTGCGGGGTTTAACAAGCTCTATCCATGGATCAAGATCGAAACGTTGAACCTCGGTGCGAGTGAGCCGATCAGCCGCTATGAAGCCGAAACGGGAACTGGAAACGCTTCGGCCGACTTCATCGTGACCGGTTCGATCAGTGACTGGATACGTTTTGCGGATAAGAAGCTCGCTGCCGACTACAAGTCGAGCGAGGACGCGAGCCTGCCGGACTGGAGCAAACCTTTCCGTGGCATCTATACTTTTTCCACCGATCCGATGGTCTTAGGATACAGCAAGCTGCTCTTGAGCGATGATCAGCAGCCTGACAGCTTCGAAGGGTTTGCCAAGGTTATCAGCGAACATCCTCATCTCTTCAAAGGCAAGGTGGGCAGCTATGGTGTTGATGGGTTTGGTGGCTCGATCAACTGGGCGTTCGTACGCCAGCATGGAGACAAGGCCTGGCAGTGGCTCGACGCGATCGGCCCGAGCGTCAAGGCGGGTGATGGCAGTGGTCCGATGATCGAAAAGCTCGCGCGCGGCGAATATACCGCAGTTTATTTCCTCTCCGGTCCCGTGGTGATGCCGAAAATGGAAACCGGCCTCGATCAGGTCATTTCCTGGAAATATATGAGCGACGGCACTCCGGTTTTTATGCGCGGCATGGCGATTACCGGCAAGGCAAGGAACATGAATTCTGCCAAGCTGCTGCTCGACTACATACTTTCTCCCGAAGGGCAGATCGCGGTGTCGAAGGCCGGCTTCATGCCTTATCGCGACGGGCTTCCGTCTGACCAGCTGAGATTTGGCTCCCTTGAGCAGTTGGGCAAGCAGATCGGTGAGAAGAACATCATCCTCATCAATTACGACCGCAACATGCTGACGGGCTTTGATGACTTCACCAAGCGGTGGGCCAAGGCGATGGGGCAGTAATCCTTTGGCTGATGACAGAGATCGAACGGAGGAGAAACCATGGCAACCGACGCTTCAAGCACAGTTCCCGCCCAGGCTGGCAATCCGCAAAGCAAGGGGATTGCCTTCTTGAGGAGCAAGGGCGTCCAATGGCTCGTAGTGATCATCCTGGCGGTTCTCGTCCTGACGCCTCTCTTGCCGATGCTGGTGCAGGCCTTCGCGTCTGCACCGCTTTACGACAGCAATTGGCACTTCACACTTGTAAACGTGCGAGAATTTTTCGGTTCGACGGCCTTGTGGTCGGCGACGTGGAACACCATCATTTTTGCCCTCGCATCGACTACCGTTGGCCTTGTGGTCGGCGTCTTCACCGCCATCCTCGTAGGGCGGACCGACCTGCCGATGCGCGGCTTCATCGGCGACCTCTTCATGGTGCCGCTATATCTGTCGCATCTGATCTTGTGCATCGGATGGTTAACCATGTACGCCCCAGGTGGATTTGTGACAACTTGGGCGCAGCACATCGGACTGCCCCAATGGAATCTATACTCCATGAGTGGCATGTCGGTCATGGCGGGAATCGCCCAGGCACCTCTTGTCTATATGTACTGCCTGTACGGGACCGCTGGTGGAGCAAGCGCAAGCCTTGAGGATGCGGCACGTACCGTGGGTGCCGGTCGCCTCCGCGTTCTCTGGTCGATCACATTGCCGTTGATGACGCCTGCGATCATATACTCAGCGGTCCTAAACCTCGTTGCCGGAATGGAAATGCTCGCCATTCCCCGGCTTCTGGGCAAAACCTCCAACATCGAAGTGCTTTCGACGTTCCTTTTCGACATCGGTATCGATAACCCCCAGCCGAATCACGGTTTGGTGGCCAACGCCGCTTTCCTGCTGATGGTGTTGGTTGGTGCTTCGCTCTTCCTTCAATGGCGGCTTTTGCGTAATGCGTTCAGGTTCACGACGGTCCAGGGCAAGGTAGGTCGGGCCAAACGTATCAGTCTCGGTGGTTGGCGTTGGATAGCCCTCCCTATCCTACTGATTTATATGGCAGTCACGCTGATCATACCGGTTAGCGGAATCATACTCAGGGCCTTTACAGTCGTCCTGACACCGCTGGTGCCGCTCTCAAAGGTGCTGACCACGGCAAATACTACGAGGATGTTCCAGGAGCCGCGCTTCTTTCAGGCCATCGTCAACACCATAGAAGTTGGTATCCTCTCGGCAGCAATAGGAACAGCTCTCTGCCTTGCCCTGGTGCTTGTCAGTCAACGATCGAATTTCCGCTATGCTCCTTTGGTGGACGGACTTGCGATGCTGCCCCGCATACTTCCTGGCTTGATCGTTGGACTTGGTGTTTTCTATGCTGCCGTGATTTTCCCGCCATTTGGATGGATCAGAAGCTCCATCTGGATTCTCGTCGTCGCCTATCTGATGAACATGATTCCGCTCGGCGTCGGCGTCATCGCACCGGCAGCGTTGCAGGTCAGTCGAGAGCTTGACAAGGCAGGCCGTGTCAGCGGCGCGGATTGGTTACGCACATCGACCGGCATCGTGATCCCGCTCCTTAAGCCCGCCATGGCAGGCACCTTCATCCTAATGTTCGTTGCGAGCCTGAAATCCTACACCATCGCCATGTTCCTGTTTTCCCCTAACACCGAGGTAATCGGTGCCTCTATCCTGCTCCTGGCGGGTGATGGCGACACCGGTGTCGCCTGCGCCCTTGCTACGGTGCAGATCGCTTTCACACTTATCATCGTTCTCATCGCGCGATGGCTCATGGGAGTTCGCATCTATGGCTGAGCTTACGCTTTCCGGCATCACGAAAAACTATGGCGATGTCGATGTCATCAAAGGACTAGATCTCTCGATCAAGAGAGGGGAGTTCATTTCCCTGCTTGGCTCCAGCGGCTGCGGCAAGTCAACGACCCTTGCCATGATCGCGGGCCTGGAAGCACCAACGTCGGGCAAGATATTCTTCCAGGACAAAGTTCTGGCATCGCCGACCGACGGCATCTTTATCGAACCCGAGAATCGGCAGTTCGGCGTCGTCTTCCAGTCCTATGCGCTGTGGCCGCATATGACGGTAGAACAGAATCTCGCTTTTCCTCTAAAAATCAGAAGGATCCCCACAGACGAACAACGCAAGCGAATCAAGGAGACTCTTGCGCTCGTTGGACTTGACGGCCTTGAGAAGCGTTACCCCGGCCAACTTTCCGGGGGGCAGCAACAACGCGTTGGTCTTGCGCGAGCGCTTGTCTACCGCCCGCAGCTTCTGCTTCTCGACGAGCCGCTCTCTAACCTTGACGCCCTCTTGAGAGAACAGGCGCGAGTCTGGCTGAAAGATATTCAGCTGCGCCTCGGTATGACCACCATCTACGTCACACATGACCAGACGGAAGCCTTGTCTCTCAGCGACCGGATTGTCGTCATGAAGAATGGGTTGATCGAACAGGTCGGGTCACCAGCTGATATCTACGAGCGCCCCGCTACGCCTTTCGTCGCCGAGTTTGTCGGTTCCTCCAATTTCCTGCCTGCAACCGTCATCGGCTCCCATGAGAAAGAGATCCGCATTGTGCTGCCGGGCGAACAGGTCGCAACAGTTTCCAGCGCCCGTCAATTTGCTGACGGAGAAAAGGTCAAGCTTGCATTGCGACCTGAGCGGTTGAAGCCTGATCAGGCGCAAAATCAGACAAACATTTTGAAAGTGCATCTGCGTCGCAACGTATATGTCGGCGAACGCTTCAGCTATGAATGCGAGTTGGAAGGTCAGGTGCTGCAGGCATTTGGAGAACGGCCACTTCCAGCGGGGCCGGTGGAACTGTATTTTGCACCTTCGTCTGCAAGCATCTTCGCAGACCAGGCATGAGGATATCGCGTCCGGACATGGAAACCGATCTGGCGAAAAGAATGCGTGCAGACCTCCTGATGGGAGAGTTTGAACATGGCCAATGGCTGCGGTTGAACGAGCTTGAGAGACGGTACTCCGTTAGCCGCTTCGAAGTGCGCAAGGCACTCGCCGCCCTTGCCGCAATTGGAGCGCTCGAGCATATTGAAAATCATGGCTATCGCCTTCCTCTGGCTGATCCGGAAAAAGATGCGCACCATCGGGAAGCGCGACTTGTTCTTGAGCTGGGCGCGGCCCCGAATGTTTACTATCGTGCGACCATGGATGATCTTGTCCGCCTTTATGAGCTTGCCCGCAAGTTTGCGCAAGCCATCGAGGTGCCGTCCTTGATCGAGGCGCAGGTAGCAAATGATGAGTTTCACAGAGGTTTTTTTGCGCTCTGCGGCAATCCGGTTCTTGCACAAATGATTGACGAAATGCGCGAACTCGTCCGCCCCTATAGCCGTCATCCTTATTCCACCGACGAGAATCGTCGCATGAGCTCCGCCGAACACTTTGAAATGCTCGATTGCATCGAGAGGAAGAACCTGCCTGGTTTACTCGACGCGATGCGTCGCCATCTTTATCGTGCATCAATCGCGCCGATCGTTGACAGAACAGCGCCAGCACATCTAGCCCGACGAACACCAGGATGACAGTTCATAGGCGCACCGCAATTGAACGAGTTCGGGTAGACTGCAGCTAGCCGACTCTATGGGCTCTATAAAGGGGTCGGGACGTCGACCCGCCGTTAATGTTCACCTTGCGCTCGATATAGAGTTCGGACCCATCTCCATCGCAAAACGTAAAAGTGTCGAGAAACGGCGTCTCAACGAAGTAGCAATCTATGATCAATTTACCTTGGCGTTCATAGGCCGCAGCACGAACAAGTGCGGCTTCCTCCTGATAGGAGTGGTGCAAAGCGCCGGTCGAAATACCGGTTCTGTCTGGGCGCCAGCCGCCGAACCCCGCGACGAGCGTGTTGTTTCCCCTTTGGTCCGAAAAGGTAATTTTGACCCTGTCTTCCTCAACCTTCACATTCAGCGCTGTCAAACCGTCCACATTGGCTTCCAGATGCCAGTTTCCTTCGATCTGTTTCCAAGCATCGCCCGGTCGATTGCGCAGGGCAGGCTGATCAGCCGCAACCGCTCTCGCCGCTCCTCCGATCCGTTCGATTCTCCGCTGATTATTGGCCCCGAGAAGCGTGCCAAAGAGAGCATGCAGCATCTGCTTGTTTCTATCATTTGGCATCGCGGCATTGATCGCCACAACCGCATTCTGCCGGGGCAACACGATACATTTCTGGCCAAACATGCCGGACGCATAGTATGACGAGTAGGGACCGCACCAGATATGATAGCCATAGCCTTCCCGTAGTTCGGTCTTCGCCGGCGTTCTCTGGTATCGCTTGCCGTCAAAGACCGACGCCGCAATGTTCGGAACATGGGGGCGGGTAGCGGTTTTAATCCACGTGGCAGGGACGACCTGCCTTCCGTTCCAGACACCTTCCTGCAGATGGACGATGCCCCATTTCAGGAAATCGGTCAGCTTGAGCTTCAACCCGTTTCCCCCGGCGCTAATGCCGTCCGGATCGTCGTCCCAAACCAGATCCGCAATGCCGAGAGGACCGAAAAACCGCGGCTCCAGGAAATCGCGGACTTTCGTTCCTGATGCACGTTGCACGATGGCCGAGAGAATGTGCGAACTGGCGCTGGAATATATGAAGGACTGGCCTGGCGGTCTGGTGACCGCAGCCTTAAAGAACTCGGCAATCCAACTGGTCTTCAGAAGGCGCCATTCGCCGCCTGACAGGCCAAACTCGTGCCCGCTGCGCATTGTCAGAAGATCGGCGATCGTCATTGCCGCAAGGTGTTCGGACGTATTGCCCGACGCAAATTCCGGGAAGTACGCCATCACCTTGTCGTCGAGCCTTACCAGGTTTTCAGCGACTGCGAAGCCAATTGCCGTGCCGACAAACGATTTGGTCGCAGAGTGCAGCGTATGAAAGGTCTCCGCGGTATGCGGCCACCAATATTGCTCAAATGTCGTTTTGCCATTTTGGAAGATTACCAGCCCGTTCAATGACAGACCGGACTCGACCGTCGCTCCGATGAACGCATCAATCTGCCGTTCTTCAATCATGACAAACGTCTCCTGATAAATCGAGCGTCGACTACTGCGCGAAGAGCCCGCAATGGCTGTGGATCGATTGAGTTGGCCAAGCTAGAGATGGGCCTCCACGACCGCTGAAGACCTAAAAGTCCGCGTCGGCCGCGAAGAGCGGAGACGGCGGTCGAGCGCACGGGCGATCGTGGCCAGAGCGAGGTCCACCACGAGATAGACGACCCCGACCGCCACATAGGTTTCGAAAAGATATCCAGTATATTCCCCCATCGTCCGGCCGCGCGTGAGCAATTCCGGATAGCTGACGATGAATCCGAGCGAGGTGTCCTTGAACAGCCGAACGTACTGGTTGACGAGGGGTGGCAGTACGATCCGGGAGGCTTGCGGGATGAGGATCGAGACATAGGTCCACCACATGCTCAGTCCCAGCGACCGTGCCGCTTCTGATTGGCCTCGAGGCACAGCCTCGATCCCCGCACGGATTATCTCGCTCAGGACGGATACATGATAAATCGCCAGCGGTGCGACCAGTTGCCAGAAGACGGGGATCTTCAGACCTGTCGACGGCAGGTAAAGCTGAAAAAAGAATATGATGAGAAGGAGCGGAAGCGCCCGGGTGATTTCCACATACCAGTAAGCGAACCCGGCAAGCCAATGGTTTCGCCCGAGACGGATGATCGCGACGAGTGCGGAAATCGGAAACGCCAGCAGGCCCGCAACCAGACCGGCCTGCAGCGACAGCAGAAGCCCCTCAGCCAGATAAAGCGAAACGGGCGCCGCAAATGTCGCTTCCCACGGCTCGGGCGAAAGATGGCCATGTTGCCCCAGTTGAATAAGGGCTTCGATCAGGATAACGGCAAGAACGACGCTTACGAGCATCGTTATGATGGCCGTGCGACGGCGCGCCTTCGGTCCCTGCACGTCAAACAGGAAATCGGAATCGGCTGCCATCAGAATTTCCTCCGAATTCCCGTCAGCTTGGTTTGGTACCAGGAGGCCAGAAAGCCGACGGAGAGAGTAAGGACGACATAGCCAGCACCGACGATAATGAACGTCGTCAGGATCTGGCCGGATCGGTCCTGGACGCGGGTGGCGACATTCGTCAGCTCGACAACGCCCAGGGAAGCTCCGAGCGCAGTCGCCAGAATTGCGGAGATGAAAATGTTCGCCAAGGGTTGTATCATGCTTCGGAAGGCGGTTGGCAGAACAATCAGCGTCAGAATCTGCGTGATCGAAAAGCCAAGAGAGCGGGCCGCTTCAATTTCTCCTCTGGGAACGGCGAGTATCCCCGAACGAATGGTCTCGCACACGTAGGTGCCGGTGTAAGCCCCGATTCCCAGGACAAGACATGCAAATATCGGCAAGGTCAGGCCGGTATCCGGTAGACCGAAGATGAGAAAGATCAGGATGACAAAGAGCGGCACGTTTCTGACGATCTCGACGTAAGCGGCTCCGAGCATCCGCAAAACCGGAACCGGCGATACACGGCAAGTCGCCATCAATGTGCCCACGACAAGAGCGAACGCGAATGAGGAGACCGCCAGTTCCAGGGTCGTTAGAAAGCCGACGGCGATCTCCCTCGCCGCCGAAACAACGAAAAGCATGCTTGTTCTTTCTTTTCAGGTTCGTTGGGCAAGACGTGTCATTTATGAGCCCGGCACGGAGCCGATCTTGGGCGCCTCCGGCACGGGCGCGAGATCTCCCACGGTCGCCTGCCACAACTTGGCGTAATCGCCACTTTTCTCTATCGTCGCCAGCCAGTCGTTGACGATGGACTTCAAAGCAGGGTCGCTTTTAGGCAGGCCAAAGCCCATGGCAAGGGTAGTGAACGGCTTGTCGCCGACCACCTTGACCTGTTTTTTGTATTTGGACGCGGCGCTGAGCAAAGTCGGCACATTCAGAACCATCGCGTCGACGCGCCCCTGTATGACGGCATGGATTAGTTCCGTGCCGGTATCGAAGGCGATGACCTTGGCCTTCGGAGCGGCGGCGAGGATGTTGTTTTCTCCGACGCCCGGGTTGGTGGCGACCGTCTTGCCGTTCAGATCGTCGACGGAATGGATAGTCGTATTGGATTTCGCAACAAGAATGCCATCGCCGGTCATCAGATAGGGACCCGCGAAGTTTACCGTTTTGGCGCGCTGTTCCGTGATCGCATAGCCGCTGGCGACGAACTCCACCGTGCCGTTCTGCAGGAGCGCCTCGCGATTGGCCGAATTCACAGCAACAACCTTGATGTCCGGCGTTCCCAAGACGTATTTTGCAAACATGTAGGCGAGGCCGGCTTCAAACCCCTCGAGCTTCCCCGTGGCCGGGTTCAATTGTGAAAACAAAGGCGTGCTGCTGTCTCCGCCGAAAATCAGAAAGCCGTCTTTCCGGATGCGGTCAATCGTCGGCGAATCCGGCAGGTCCTTAGCCACCGGCGCGCCATCTATCACGTCCTGCTGTGTCGGCTTCATCCCGCTATCGGCGGCAAAGGCAAGCGAGCCATCTCCGATCATACAGGCCGAGCCGACGATCAGCGCACCTATCGTTAAGCGAAGTTGTTTCATTGTTCCTCCTCCTCTTCATCTGTTCGTTGCTCAATGCGTACGGACTTTCGACAGAAACTGCCGAGCACGCTCCGTAGCCGGGTTTGAAAAAAACTGTGCCGGCGGGGCCTCCTCGACCACCTCACCGTCTGCCATGAAGACTATTCGCGAGGCCAGGTTTCTCGCGAAACCCATCTCGTGCGTGACAACCAGCATCGTGACACCGGAGCACGCGAGCTCGCTCATGACCTGAAGGACCTCCTCGATCATTTCCGGATCGAGGGCGCTCGTCGGCTCGTCGAAGAGCATCAGGGCAGGCTCCATGGCCAGCGCACGGGCAATCGCGACACGCTGCTGCTGCCCGCCCGACAGCTGCGACGGAAGTTTGTGAGCATGCTCCGCCACGCCCACCCGCGCCAGCAATTGCCTCGCCTGTTCCTCAGCGTGAACGCGCGGTATCTTCTTCACACGCCGCGGGGCCAGGGTCACGTTTTCAAGGACCGTTTTGTTGCCAAACAGATTGAATGACTGAAAAACCATGGACATCTGAGAGCGCACAGCCGCAAGCGCTCGCCCTTCTTCAGGAACCGGCGCGCCCCGGAACAGGACCGCGCCACTGTCGATCGTCTCGAGACGGTTAACGCAGCGGCAAAGTGTCGACTTCCCCGAGCCGCTCGGTCCTATTATCACCACGACTTCGCCGGCCGACACATCGAGACTTACGTTACGCAGTGCCGAGACTGTGCCATAGGTTTTAGAGACATCGCGAATCTCGAGCACCGTCTGTTCCATCAGGCTGCTTCCTCCCCAGCATTTGCGTATGCTTTGTTTGTAGCATAAACTACAAACTGTCAACAATTTGTAGTGATAATTTTGGAATTCTGGTTTCGTTCGAATGGAGATGGCATGGACATAGCAAAATCGGGTGCGGCCAAACTGAAGGCGAGGATCCAGGCGGCGCGACCGCAGCTCAGTCCGGCAGAGCTTCGTGCCGTTCTCTATCTTCGCGATCATCCGCAAGACGTGTTGTTTGAGAACGTCGCGACACTCGGTTCCCTGTCCCAAACTAGCGATGCGACAGTCGTTCGCGCGGTGCAAACCCTAGGCTACAAGGGAATTTCCGAGCTCAAACGGGAGCTCGGCAGGGATCTGATCACCAAGACAGCCCCTGCCGAAAGACTCCATAGCCGCCTGGAACGGAATAGAGAGCACCAACGCGACCCGATAACGGCCGTCTTCGACGAATCGCTTGCGCGTCTCGAACAGGCCCGCGATTCCATTCAACTCGACACGATCGTTGCGGCCGCAAATCTTCTGGCAGGCGCCGTCCGGGTCTACACATGGGGTTTGGGAGCCTCCTCTCATGAAGCGTCCTACGCCGCGCTTCGCCTGAGACGATTGGGAATCGGGGCATATCACCTGGCGTCCACGGGATTTCATCTCGGCGACGAACTGCTGCTCATCGGCGAAAATGATGTCGTCATGATTTACGTGCGAGGCCGCAGGCTTGTTGACGTCCAGGTTATGATCGACGCGGTCGTGGCTGCGGGAGCCAACATCCTCCTCATTACCGGTGCGCTGGGTGCAGCCTATAGCCAGCAAGTTTCGGTCGTTTTGGAAACGTCAGATTCACGGGAGGGATACACCAGAGAGGCGCTCGCCGCGAGCTTCGTGACGGACGTGCTCATGCTGGCGCTGGCAGAGCGAGATGAACCCAGGGCCATACAGAGCTCGCAAAAGCTTTCCGAGCTACGCGGCGAACTGATCGGGAAGAGGGCCAGCAAGCGGAAATCACTTGCGACGGCGCGGAAAGAGGCTTGAAGGTAAGCGCGATTTCGATGCGTATTGACCTGTGAATCGGCATCGTGGAATAGCCCCACCTGCGCGAGAAATTACAAAGAGTTATTATGCGTATCGGCATCGAGACCCCTTGCCGATTTACACTAACGGCCTTGTCCATGTCTGTGACGAGAACGATGAGATGATCGAGCGATACCAAAGATCTTTTCCTATGTTTTCCGGGCGTGACAAAATCACGCCCGGCAGACGAACACGAGGAAAGCATTTTTCCGGAGGGACTTTCCTTAGAGCGCACCCCATCCGCCGCCGCCGGCCGTTTCCATTGTGACGATTGTCCCGGCCGCAACTTTCGATGTGCTCTTTCCGGGCAGCATTTGCTCACCGTTCCCATCGGAGAGGGTGATGCGCGATCCCTTTGCGGATGTCCCGCCCATGACACCCCATGGCTGATGCCGGGTCCTGTCGACATGCACCGTCAGCACGGAATCGGCATTGACCAGGATGGTCCGCCGCAACCCCAGACCGCCGGCAAATTCGCCGTCACCGCCGCTTCCATCAACGAGACCATAGTGCAGAACGGTCAGCGGATATTCCCGCTCGATCAGCTCGACAGGAGAATTCGCCGTATTGGTCATATGGCAATGAACGCCGCTTGCGCCAGATTTTCCAGGCAGAGCGCCCTGCCCGCCGGCATAGGTCTCCACATAGGAATAGGCCCTTCCGGTTGCCGGGTTGAAACCGCCCAAGATGAGCGCATTCATGCTGCCGGTCGAGGCAGCGATTGGCCTTTCTGGCCGAATCTGGTTGAACGCACCGATCAGGGCATCAGTGATCCGCTGGCTGGTGATCGAGGTGCAGAGAGCGACCGGGACCGGTGCTGCGGCGTTGGCGATCGATTTTTCCGGCGCCACGACGGCGATGCGGCGGAAAAGACCGGCATTGGACGGGATCTCCGGGTCGAGCATTGCCTTGACGACATAAAGGACGCAACTGGCGGTCAGAAAAATTGGCGCATTGACCGGCCCTGCGACCTGGCCTGATGTGCCGGAGAAATCCGCCTGCAGCATGCCTTCGGTAATGCTCAGGCGAACGTCGACCGTGAGGTCGACATCCGCGCCGTTTTCATTCCATTCCAGCGTGTCCGAGAACTGCCCACTGCGGCCCTCAAGCGTCCGCAGCGCGTTTTCGAGCCGCTTTTCGGTGGTCGCAAGCAGGATATCGACCGCTGAAGAGAAGCGCTCAATGCCGGTGCGTTCGACAAGCGCGGCCAGCCGCCGGGCGCCGGTCGTGTTGGCGGCCGCCTGCGCCAGAAGATCGCCGGCCACCATGTCCGGCGTACGACTTGCCAGCTTGAACAGCGACAGGGTGGAGCGCTCCACCTCGCCATGTCGCACCAGCACCATCGGCGGGACGCGAAGGCCTTCCTGGGTAATGTCGACCGTGCCAAGCGCAAGGCTGCCCGGCGCAAAGCCGCCGAGATCCACCTGATGCGCCATGTTGGCGACATAACCCAGACGCCGCCCGCCGGCATCGACCGGGGCAATGACGACCACATCAGGAAGATGCGAGCCGGTCAGCCAGGGATCGTTGGTGACGATCATCGTATCGACCGGGATATCGGACCCGAGTTCGGCGATCGTCCGCTCGACGACACCGGCGATCAACCCGAGATGGACCGGAATATGCTCGGCCTGCGCGATCAGCTTGCCCGATGCATCGAAGACGCCGCAGGAGAAGTCGCGACGGTCACGGATATTGATCGAGTGGGCGGTGCGGATAAGCGCCGCGCCCATTTCCTCGGCGACGGCCTGCAGGCCGTGACGGACGACCTCGGCAAGAATGGTATCGCTGCTCATTTCTGCATCCTGATGATGAGACTACCATGGTCGTCGACGGCCAGTGTCTGGCGTCCGACGATCAGCGTCGTGTCCTTTTGCTCGACGATCAGCGGGCCGGTCAAGTGCGCGCCAGGCACAAGCTTTTCCCGGTCATAGACGGGAACGTCGCGCATCGCGCCTTCGAACCACAGAGCCGAGTGGGTAATGACCGGGTCCTCGTTTTCGGCAATGACGGGAAGCGGCAGCTTGTCGGATAGCGGTGGTGCGCTGCCGCTCAAGCGCAAGAGGCAGATTTCGACGCTTTCGCCACGACGGTCGTAGCCGAAGCTGCGGTGATGCGCCTGATGGAAGCTCTCGACGGCGGCCTCGATCCCCTCGCCCGCCCAGGTGATGGACAGCTGATGACCTTGGCCGCGGTAGCGCATCTCGATGACCGCATGAATGGTGATATCGCTTCTCGCGACACCATCCTGCGCGGCCTGGCCAGCGACCTTGGCACTCAAAGCCTCGACGGCGCGGGCAATATCGTCACCGGTCATCGTCTCGGCAAGCGCCGACAGAACAGCTGTTTCGTCATGCTTCCACGGCGCGAGCAGCAGGCCGATGCCGCACAGGAGCCCCGGCGATGGTGGCACGATGACGGTTTCGACATCGAGTTCGGCGCAGAGGTCCACCGCGTGCAACGGGCCGGCACCGCCGAACGCCATGACGGCAAAATCGCGTGGCTCGAGCCCGCGTTCGACGGTGATGCGCCGCATGCCGCGAACCATAGCGGCATTGACGACCTGAAGAATGCCGACTGCGGCCTCTTCCACCGAGATACCCAGCGGATCCGCCACATGCGTCCTGATCGCAGCCGCTGCCCTGTCGCGGTCGATGAGGATACCGCCACCGAGGCCGCGGCCCGGACGCAGCCGGCCGAGAATGACGTTGGCGTCGGTCACCGTCGGGCGCTCGCCGCTCTTGCCATAGGCGGCAGGGCCCGGTCGCGCACCAGCGCTTTCCGGCCCGACCTTCAGCAGTCCGCCGGCATCAACATGGGCGATACTACCGCCTCCTGCCCCGAGCGTGATGATGTCGAACATCGGCACGCGCAGCGGAAAGCCCTCGATCTCGCTCTCGTAGCGGGTGAGGATCTGACCGTTCTCGATCAAGCCAACGTCGAAGCTCGTGCCGCCCATGTCGATCGTCACGACATTGGCATAGCCGGCCGCCTCGGCAAACCGGCGGGCGCCGATCATGCCCGCTGCAGGACCGGACAGGCAGGTATGCACCGCCTTGACGCCGCTTGCCGTCTCGATCGGCATCACACCGCCGCCGGACTGCATGATGGCGGGTTCGACTGTGACACCGTCGGCCTTCAGCGTGTTGGCGATCCGCTCCAGATAATCCTTGAGGGGCGGCATGAGATAGGCATTCATCACCGTGGTCGAGGTGCGCTCGAATTCGCCCGGTTCGGCCAGAACATCCGACGAGACCGAGATCTTGAGATCGGGCGCCATCTCACGCACGATCTCTGCCGTGCGGCGCTCATGTGCCGGATTGGCGTAGGAATGCAGGAAGCTGATCGCGACGGTCTTTATGCCGGAGGCAAGGATGGCCTTGACGGCGTCACGCACCGTCGCCTCGTCAATCTCCGTGGTGATTGCCCCGTCGGGCCCCAGCCGTTCGGCGATCTCGAAGACGAAGTCGCGCGGAACCAGCGGTTCCGGCTTCCGCGCATACTGATCGTAGAGATGCGCGCGGGTCTGGCGACCGATCGCCAAAACGTCGCGAAAGCCTCGGGTGATGAGCAGCGCCGTGCGAGCGCCGCATCGTTCGAGGATCGCATTGGTGGCGACCGTCGTGCCATGGGCGAAGCCCGCGAGATCGGCCGGTGAAAGGCCGGCCATTGCAAGCGCCGTGCGGGCCGCCTCGATGACGGCCGTCGCCTGATGGCCCGTCGTCGTCGGGGTCTTCACGAAGAAAGTCCGGCCGCTTTCCTCTTCGAACAGGCAAAGATCCGTGAAGGTGCCGCCGACATCACATCCAATGCGATACGCCATGTCGTCAGCCTGCCAGATCGTTGGTCAGAAGGCCGGCAAACGGATAAAGTGCCGGGGAGCCGCCGCAATGGATGAAGAGCACGGAGCTGCCCCTGGCGATCGAGCCCTTTTCGACGCAACCCATGATGCCGGCGAAGGCCTTGCCGGTATAGACGGGATCAAGAAGCACGCCTTCCTGATTGCCGGCGAACTTGATCGCGGCATTGCCGTCTGCTGACGGGATCGAATAACCGGGACCGATATAGTCGTTTTCGATACGGATATCCTCGGCCGTCCAGCGCTTGTTAAAATCGAGCAAGTCGGCACCGGCATTGGCCATCACCGCAATACGCTCGCTAAACGGAACCGCACTGCCGGTCACAGCAATGCCGATGACTCCGGTCTTCGGCAGATACAAGGCGCAGCCGATATGGAGCCCGGCCAGCGTACCGCCCGAACCGACGGGGGCAACGATATAGTCGGGTACCTGCGTGCCGGCCGCGCTATACTGTTCGGCCAGTTCCTTGACAGCATTGACATAGCCCATGGCGCCGAGCGCGCTCGCGCCGCCGAGCGGGATGATATAGGCCTTCTCGCCTCGTGCCGCAGCTTCCGCCGCATGATGATCCATACGCGGGTTGATCTCGGTGAAATAGGCATCCGGATCGAGGAAGTCGATTTCAGCGCCGAACAGGTGATCGAGCAGAAGATTGCCTTGGTAGAGTTCCGGGCGGTTGCCACGCAGGACGAGGATCGGCTTCATCCCGTATTTGCGCGCGGCAGCAGCCGTCATGCGCGCATGGTTGGACTGGTGTCCCCCGGTGGTGATGAGCACCTTGACGCCCTGCGATACCGCGTCGGCCATGAGATATTCCAGCTTGCGGACCTTGTTGCCGCCACCGCCGAAGCCGGTGAAATCGTCGCGTTTGATCGACAGCGAAATGCCGAGCTGTTCGCTGATACGCTCAAGCTTTTCGATCGGCGTCGGCAGGAAGCCGAGCGAGAGCCGCGGAATGTCTTCGAGTTTCATCTGGTGAATTCCCTTGCTGGTGCGAGCGACATCGCCAAACGGCGCCGTCACGTTCAAGATATATAATATATCCTATATCGAGACTGGCAAGATGCTTTCATTTGTGGCATGCAAGATAAAGAGGCAAAAAGAGGCCTGCGCTCGCCCGCGTGACTGAAAGGATCTGCCGTGAACGAACCCGTCATGACCGTTTCCAGCCTGAAGACCTCCTTCCGGCGAAAGGGCGTCTGGCTCCCGGTGGTGCGCGACGTCTCCTTCGATATCCATGCCGGGGAAACGCTAGCACTGGTCGGCGAGTCGGGCTCCGGCAAGAGCGTGACCGCAATGTCGATCATGCGCCTCTACCAGCCGGATAGCTGCCGGATCGAAGGCTCGGTCAAGCTCGAGGGGCAGGAACTGACAACACTGCCCGAGCGCAAGATGCGCGATATGCGCGGCAACCGGATCGCCATGATCTTCCAAGAGCCGATGACCAGCCTCAACCCGTCTCTAACGATTGGCGACCAGATTTCGGAAGTGCTCGTCGCTCATCGCGGCCTATCCTTCAAAGACGCGATGAAAGAAACCCACGGGCTTCTCGAAAAAGTCCGCATTCCCTCGGCGCGAAAGCGGCTGGAAGAATACCCGCACCAGCTATCCGGCGGCATGCGCCAGCGGATCATAATTGCCATGGCGCTTGCCTGCCGGCCACAGCTGCTGATCGCAGACGAGCCGACAACGGCGCTCGACGTGACGATCCAGGCGCAGATCCTCGAACTCATCAAGCTCCTTCAGGAAGAGGAAGGCATGGCCGTTCTCTTCATTACCCATGACATGGGCGTCGTTGCCGAAATCGCCGACCGCACGCTTGTCATGTATAAGGGCGAAGCGATCGAGCGCGGCCAGACGGACGAGATCTTCGCGGCACCACGGCAGGGCTATACCAGGGCCCTTCTCTCCGCCGTGCCGAAACTCGGCTCGATGGAGGGTGAAACCAGCCCCGCACGCTTTCCGCTGATCGATGTTGCAAGCGGCCTGCCGGTCGAGATGCCACCGGTCGCTGATACGGTATCGACAAAACCGGTGCCGCTCCTGCAGGTGCGCAACCTGGTCACTCGTTTCGATATCGGCGGCGGCTTCCTCGGCTCCACGTCCGGGCGCGTCCATGCGGTCGAAAACATTTCCTTTAAGCTGAAGGCCGGCGAGACGCTGGCGCTTGTCGGTGAATCGGGTTGCGGCAAGTCGACGACCGGCCGCACGATCATGCGCCTGCTGAATGCGGATTCGGGCTCAGTGAAGCTCGACGGGCAGGAGATCCTCGGCCTCACCGGCCAGGATATGCGAGCCATGCGCCGGCACATCCAGATGATCTTCCAGGATCCGTTCGCCAGCCTCAACCCGCGCATCCAGGTGGGCGATGCCGTTGCCGAGCCGCTTCTGACCCATGGCATCGCCTCGGGAAAAAGCGATGCGCGCGAACGCGTCGCTGAACTGATGGTCAAGGTCGGCCTGCAGCCGGACATGGTGACCCGTTTCCCGCATGAGTTTTCCGGTGGCCAGCGCCAGCGTCTCTGTATCGCCCGCGCGCTCGCCATGGCACCGCAGATCATCGTCGCCGACGAGGCCGTCTCGGCACTCGACGTGTCGATCAAGGCGCAGGTGATCAATCTGATGCTCGACCTGCAGGAAAGCCTCGGCCTTGCCTTTCTGTTCATTTCCCACGACATGGCCGTGGTCGAGCGGATGAGTCATCGCGTCGCGGTGATGTATCTCGGCGAGATCGTCGAGATCGGCCCGCGGCAGGCGATTTTCGAGAACCCGCAGCATCCCTATACAAAGCGGCTGCTGGCAGCCGTCCCGGTTCCCGATCCGGCGCGACGCGGCATTCGCCGCGGGCTCAGCAATGAGGAAATCAAGAGCCCCATCCGGCCGGTCTCCTACGTGCCGCCGAAACGGACCTATATCGAGGTTTCGCCGGGGCATCAGGTTCAGGTCTGGGGTGACGAATGGGGCGCGGCGGGCATGGCTGCCTGAGCCTTACCTCTCTCGAGGCTCAGGTGACGAGCATCATCATCATGAAGGAATGACAGAATGCCGATATCCAGCCGGGTAGCGATGATCAGTGGCGCCTCGCGCGGAATCGGCGCCTCGATTGCAGAAAAGCTTCTGGCCGAGGGCTGGGCGGTGAGCCTCGGGCTTCGCAACCCGGATGGCTCGCCTTTCAAAACCCATGCTAACGCGCTGACCTGCCGTTTCGACGCACTCGACTCCGAAAGCGAACGGACATGGCTCGATGAGACGCTGCATCGCTTCGGGCGGATCGACGGGCTTGTACTCAACGCCGGCATGATGATCCAGAAGACCGTGTTGGAAGCCAACGATGCCGATTTCGACCTGATCTTCAACGTCAACGTCAAATCGCCGATGCGGCTTAGCCAGCTCACCTGGCCGCATTTGGAAAAAGCGGACGCGGGCCGGATCGTGACGATCGCCTCGCTCTCCGGCAAGCGGGTGAAATCCGCCGGTTCCGGTCTTTATGCCATGTCGAAATTCGCCGCGGTTGCGCTGGGTCATGGCCTTCGCCAATGCGGTAAGGAGAATGGCGTCCGTTCGACGATCATCTGCCCGAGCTATGTCGCGACCGATATGGGAAATGCGCTTGCAAACCGCGAGAGTACGGAGCTCACCCAGCCGGACGATATCGCCAGGATCGTCCATATGGTCCTCGAACTCCCCAAAACCGCAAGCATCGCCGAGATCCCGGTGCATTTCAGCGTGGAAGACGCCTACTGACATGAACACTCTCATCGCCCATAGCGGCCCGGCGGTTCGGCCGGTGACGAATTCGCCTGCCCTGCCGACATCCGTCGATGTTGCCATTATCGGCGGCGGCATCATCGGCGTATCCGCGGCTTGGTTTCTGGCTCGCCGTGGAATCAAGGTCGCGCTTTTCGAAAAAGGCCTGATCGGCGGAGAGCAATCCGGCCGAAACTGGGGATGGGTGCGCCTTGCTGGCCGCGATCTGCGGGAACTGCCGCTGATGCTGCGGGCGCATGAGATCTGGGACGGCCTCGCGGGCGAGCTGGGTGTCGATGTCGGCTATCGCCGGCGCGGTATTGTCTATGCGGCAAAGACCGAGCAAGCCCGTCAGCGCCAACTGGGTTGGGCCAATGCCGCCCGCCAGTTTGGTATCGAGGCGCAGATCCTCGATCCATTCGCCGTGGCCGACTTCGCGCCGGGGCTGAACCGCAGCCCCCTCGGCGGACTCTATGTTCCAGCCGACGCTGGCGCTGAGCCGCAGTTGGCAGCGCCGGCCATGGCGACGGCAGTTCAGGCTGCCGGCGGCTTCATCTTCCAGCAATGCGCCGTGCGTGGCCTCGATATCGAGGCCGGCCGTGTGAACGGCGTGGTGACGGAACAGGGCCGAGTGGGGGCATCGAGCGCCATCGTTGCCGGCGGCGCTTGGTCCTCGCATCTTGTGTCGCGACATGGCATCCGCCTGCCGCAGCTCAAAGTGCTTTCCTCCGTGCTGCGCACCGCGCCGATCGAGGCCGGCATCGACACGACGATGGGCTTTTCGGATTTCGCCATCCGCAAGCGGCTCGACGGCGGCTATACGGTTGCCTCCTCCGCATCGAGCGTCGCCGATATTGTGCCCGACAGCTTCCGATATTTTTCCGAGTTCATGCCCGCCCTCAAGCTGGAGCGGAAGGCGCTGAAACTGCGGTTTGGCAAGCCGTTCTTCGATGAGCTGATTAGCTATCGCCACCGCCCCTTCGACCAGCAAAGTATTTACGAGAAGATCCGCGTGCTCGATCCGACGCCGGACGACGCGCTTCTGACCAAGGTCGAGGCATCTTTGAAGGCCGGCATTCCCGCCTTCAAAGATGTGACGATCGCGCAAAAATGGGGTGGCATGATCGACACCATGCCGGATGTTGTTCCGGTGATCTCCACGACCGAAAGCCTGCCCGGCCTGGTGATCGGGACGGGCTTTTCAGGCCACGGCTTCGGCATCGGCCCGGCCGGCGGCCAGCTGGCAGCAGAACTGGCGATTGGCGTAACACCCTGCGTCGATCCAACGCCGTTCCGGCTACCACGCTTTGAGGACGGCAGCCCAATCGAAATCCAGAGCTGGCTCTAACTTAAGAGATCTCAACAGCCCGATGGCGACTTATCGCCTTCGGGGTACGCCACGCCTCAGACTTCCTCGGCAGGGCCGATCTCGATCGGCAGGGCTTGCTTGCCGGCCCATTCATGCCAGGAACCCGTATAGATCCGCACCTTGTCGAAACCGGCAAGCCGCAGGCCGTATCGCGCCGTCGCAGCGCGGGCACCGCGGTGGCAATAGGTGATGATCTCGCGATCCGGGGATAGGCCTGCCTGCGCGGCGATCTCGCGGATTTCCGCGGCTGGGCGATATTTGCCGTCGCGCAGCATGTCTTCGTAAAAGGCAAAATGCGAATGCGGGATACGGCCCGGACGCGCGCAGCACGGATGAACGAACGTGCCTTCGAATTCGGTTTTACGTCTGACGTCGAAAATATCGGCGCCGTGCTCCGCATGATGGAGAACCTCATCCGTCGAGGCTGCCAACTGGCGCTGAAAGGCAATCCCCTGCGTATCCGACTGGCTGATCGCATCAACAGCGCCTGTACCCGGCGCCGTCTCGCCGCCGGCGGCCTTCCACGCTTCGATGCCACCATCGAGGATCAGCCCGCCGTCAAAGCCGACAAGCTCGAAGAACCAGAGGCCACGCGGCGAAATCATGCCCGTCTGCTCTTCGAAGAAGACCGGGATCCGATCCTTGCCAAGACCGAGCCGGTCGAAGGCCTCGCGCGCACCGGCCGCCATGCCGGCGATACCTGCCTCGTCGCTGTTGGGGATGAAGTAATCATAGACGTTGAGGCTGACTGCGTCGGGAAGCGTTTCTCCGCGAAACGCGGCTTGCGGGCGAACATCCACCGGCACCAGATTGCCATGAGGCAGCTGTTTCAAGAGTTCTGCGGCGGTGATGAGCATGGCCGGGTTCCTTTCAGAAAAACGGATCAGATGGGCGAATTAGATGGAAGTCAGAAGCGTGCCGATATTCAGGTCGTCGGCCCGTCGCAACAGGCGCGCGGCAAAGGCGATATCGAAGACATTTAGGCCGAAGCTCGAAAAGTAGAGCGAGGCGTCGGCTGGTGGCTGCCAGCCATCCAGAAGGATGGCTGGCAGGTCCGCCGCCACGCGCTCGGCCAGAAATTGCCCGGCGCGATACATTTGAAAGAGGCTCTTGGCGCTCTTTTCGGCAAAATCACCCCAGAGATCGACCGTCACGAGATCGGTCGCGGCGATGGTCTCGAACATGACCTCATGGAAGCCGATCTGCATGATAAGTCGACCGGCGCGAACGGTCGAGACATCCAGAAACGGCTGAGGCGACGACGTGCAGCAAATGACGACGTCGGCATCCCGCAATGCCTCGGCAAGCGTTTCGCACGCGGCAACCTTTGTTGCTACGCTGGAATCTGCCTTGGCCAGAAGTGGATCCAGATGCGGCCACGTCCGGTTCCACAGTGTGATGGCCGGAAGGTCAGGATAGCGGTCCAAGAGCATGTCGAGATGGGTCTTGGCATGCGCGCCAGCGCCCAGCAGTGCGACGGACTTAATCCCATTTGGCTTGAGGCCGCAGATAGCGGCAGCAGTCACGGCAGCCGTCCTGACTTGCGTCACCAGCGCGCTTTCGACGCTGCCAACCGGCGCCCCGTCGGTCAGCCGGTTGATGATGGTCGTGCTACTGATGCTGGGAAGATCGCCGATCGGCTCGGCCCGATGAACGGTCCATTTGAGGCCGGCGGCATCATAGGTGCCGCCGATAAAGGCAGGCAGTCCATAGGCCTTGGTGCGAGGGTCGGCGCCAAGCGGCATGACGCTTTCAGCCACCATACCCGCCTCACCGGTTCGCAGCAGGCTCAGTGCGGCGGTGACATCTTCGATCGCCGCATCCCAGTCCATTGCACCGGCCGCGATCGCATCGGCGCGGGACAGATGGCGGATCGTTCTCATGGTGCCTCTCCTTCCTCGGCCATCGCATCGAGCCAGATGGCGATCGACCAGATGAAGCGACGAAAGCCTTCGAGCGTCATGAACTCGTCGATGCCATGGGCATTGCCACCGCGGCCGGCTCCAGCCAGCAGGAAGGACCCGGCATGTGGTGCAAACGCATAGGCCGGTGCAGCGCCGATCGCCCAGGGCCAGATCTGCGGCGCGGCGACCGCCGTCGCCTCATAGCTTTTCAGAAGCGCCGAAACGCCCGGCGCCTTTGCCGGAAAGCGGAAACCGGGATAGCTGTCGGCAATGGTCAGCACCGCACCCGGCATGTTCGCAAGAGCTTTTCGATAGTCGGCGAGGAAATCCGCCGGATCGAGCGATGGCGGCGCACGCAACTCGAAGCCCGCGCGGGCACCATGTGGAATAACGCCATCGGCACCAAGCGGCATGCTTTCGAGGCTCGATATGTTGAACGACGTTGTCGACAGGACATGTTCGAGAAGCTCTCGCCCGCTGCCTTCGATTGCGAACGTATCCGTCTTGCGGAAGCGCAGTTCGGCGGCGGGATCGAAGGCCTTGGCAAGGGTCGAGATCACGGCCGCGGCTTCCGCGTCGATTGCGATCTTGTCGAGCGCTCCAGTCGGGGAGGCGCCGATCAGCGACAGGGCTTCAACCAGGCGGGCAGCTGGATTGGCAATCCATGGCGCATTGCTGGAATGGATGGCCGTCCGCGGCCCACCCCAAGCGCCGCCCTCGACCCTGACCTCGCCCTTGGCGATGCCAGAAAAACCGAGATAGATGCGCGGCGCCCCTCCGCCATATTCGCAAAACGACGGAAAAATGGCAGATACGCTCGGTCGCACCTGGCAGGCAGGGTCGGCCAGATAATCGCGCATGGCGCTGCTGCCGCTTTCCTCTTCGCCATCGACGAGAATTTCGACATTGACCCGCAGTTTCCCCGCATCCGCCAGTGCCTTCAAGGCCCACAGCATACCGGTAAGCGGCCCCTTGTTGTTCTCTGCGCCGCGCGCAACGAAGCTTCCCCCGATGCCGGGAAGATCGACAATACCCCCGGCGAACGGATCGGCGGACCAGCCCTGCAGCGTTGCCGGCATCACATCATACATATTGTAGAGAATGACGGTGGTGGCTGCGCCGACATCGAGGCGCGCGTGAATGACAGGTGCTCGACCGGCCGGAGCGACGGCCGAGACGATCTCGGCACGCAATTCGGCCTTCAGCCAGTCAACGATCGCGCTCGCCTGCCGGTTCAACGCCTGCTCGTCGCCCTTGACGGACGGGATCGTACACCATTGGCGCGTGAGATCGAGCGCGTTGTTGAAGCATGCGTCAACCGTCGAGAGCAAGGTCACAGCCGGATCCTCGGATTAAGCCAGACATAGGCAAGGTCGACCAGAAAATTCACGATGACGAAGACGGCGGCGGCAAAGAGAACAACGGCCTGCACCACCGGGAAATCGCGGTTCTGGATGGCTTCGACGGCCAGACGCCCGATGCCAGGCCAGGCGAAGATGATCTCTGTGACGAGCGCACCGCCCAGCAACGAGGCGAAATACATGCCCTGGACGGTGATGACCGGGATCAGTGCATTGCGCAGCGCATGATGCACGACGATCCGCCAGGAGGAAATGCCTTTGGCGCGGGCTGTCCTGATATAATTCTCGCCGAGAACCTCGATCAGGCTGGCACGCACCAAACGGGTGATCGCGCTCAGATAGTAGGCGCCAAGCGCGATCGACGGCATGATGAGTTGCGCCGCCGAGCCAATGCCGCCCGATGGCAGCCAGCGCATCTTGAGAGAGAAGAAGATGATCAGCAGCAGGGCTAGCCAGAAGACCGGGATCGCCTGGCCGAGAAGCGAGATCACGCGAATGGCAAAGTCGATCGCACTGTTCTTGCGCACGGCTGCAATCGTGCCGAGCAAGAAGCCGAGAAGCGAGCTCCAGAACAGCGCCACGCAGGCGAGCAGCGCCGTTGCCGGCAGCCGCTCGATGAGCAGATCCAGAGCGGGTCGGTGGTAGCGCAGGGACGTGCCGAGTTCGCCTGTGAGGGCGTTCCCCACGAAGCGGCCGTACTGGATCCAGATAGGATCGTTGAATCCCATCGCCTGGCGGAAGGCTTCGATTTCGGCACGTGAGGCATCCGGTGACATCATCAGCGCTGCCGGATCGCCCGTCAGGAACAGGGCGAAGAAGACGATCGCCGAAACGCCGAACATGACGATGATGCCTTGCAGCGCGCGTCCGGCAATGAAGCTCAGGGTTTTCATGGGTTTCACGCGTCTCTGCTGTCGGCGCGTCTCACGAGCCAGTCACCAATGAGATTGCAGCCAATCACAAGCGCACCGATGACGAGGCCCGGATAGAGAACCAGCCAGTTGGCGAGCAGGATATAGGCCCTGCCCTCACCGATCAGATTGCCGAGCGTCGGCGTTGGCGGCTGTACGCCAAGCCCGAGAAAGCCGACGGATGCTTCGAGAATGATCAGCCGCGGCAGGTCGAGCGTCATCAGCACGGTCTGCGGGCCGATGATATTCGGCAGGACATGACGGAAGATGATCGCCATATCCGACAGTCCGATCGAGCGCGACGCATCGATATATTCGAGTTCGCGGATCTCGAGCGTCTTGGCTCGAGCCACACGAGCAAACACCGCCCAGCCTGTGACGCCGAGAACCACAACGAGATTGCCCATGCTTGGCCCGATGACCGCGACAATCAAAAGGATAAGGAGGATGAAGGGGATCGCCAGCTGCACATCGACCGCGCGCATGATCACAATGTCGAACCAGCCACGGTAATATCCCGCGACCATGCCAAGTGTGGTTCCGAGGATAGCGGAAATCACCGATGCCGAGATCACGATGACGAGTGAAATCAGCGTGCCGAGGCCCAGTCGAGCGAGGAGGTCTCGCCCGAGCTGGTCGGTGCCCAGCGGATGGAATACTCCACCGATGACCGAAAGCGGCGGCTTGAATGTCGCAGTCAGTGTTCCCCGCAAGGGATCGATCGACCAAGCGAGTGGCACGAGCACGCAAAGCGCCAGAACCATGACCAGAAGGAACATGGCGAAGATCGCATCCGCATTGTCCCTGACATTCCAGAACCGTGTCATGCCGTCTTACTGCTTCTTGATGTCGAAGACAGGGATACGGGCATCCGGACGACCGTCGAAGGTCACTGTCTTCGCCTTACCGTAGAGTGCATCCTCCTGGTAGAGCGGAATGACCGGAACCTGCTCGGCAGCAAGGTCCTGGATCTGACCGAGCACCTTTTCACGCGCGACCGGATCAACGATAGAACGGCTCTCATCGAGTAGCTTGTCGAGCTGCGGGATCGAGGCCGTGGAATACGGTTCGCCGGTCTTGAAGATCGCATACACGGCAGCGTCTGCATCGAGCGTCTGGGTGGAACCCCAGCCGAGCATGAAGATCGGCCCCTTGCGCGGCACCTGCTGCGTGTAAACCGACCAGTCGAGCACTTCCTGATCGACCTTGACGCCGATATCGCCGAATTCCTGTGCGATCGCCTGAGCGACCTCGCCATCCTTCATGTAGCGGTGAGTCGACTGCATCTTGATGCTGAAGCCGTTCGGGAAGCCGGCTTCGGCAAGCAGAGCCTTGGCTTTTGCCGGGTCATAGGCCGTAACTGGAAAATCCTTATAACCGAAGTCAGCAGCACCAACCTGTGTACCGCGCGGCGACGCCATGCCCTGCAGGATGTTGGAGACGATCGACTTGCGGTCGATCGCCATGTTGAGCGCCTGGCGCACCTTGACGTTATCGAGCGGCTTCTCGCTCATGACGAGCCCGAGATAGATCGTCAGGCCGCCATTTTTGACCTGAACGAGATCGGCATTCGGGCTCTCCTTGACCATCGGCGCGATATCGACCGGAACGTTCTCGATCAGATCGACCTCGCCGGTCAAAAGCGCCGTCACGCGGGCGGTCTCGTCGGGGATGGCACGCCAGGTCACCTTGTCGATAGAGGGAGCGCCGCGCCAGTAATCCTTGTTGGCTTCGAGGATGACGTGCTGGTCGGGCACGAATTCGACGAACTTGTAGGGACCCGTTCCGACAGGATGAGTCGCGAATTTATCGTTGCCCACTTCCTTCACGTATTTTGGCGGCACGATATAGGCCGGATAGCGGCTCATACGCGTTGGAAGCAGCGGATCCGGTCCCTTGGTCTTGATGCGGACAGTGAAGGGATCGACGACCGTCACGCTGTCGATCGTGCGGATATAGGAAACAGTCGGAGATTTTGCTGCAGGATCCAGCACACGGTCGATGGTGAACTTCACCGCTTCGGCATCGAAGGGCTCGCCGTCGTGGAACTTGACGCCTTGGCGCAACTTGAATTCCCAGGTCGTGTCATCGATCGCCCTCCAGGATGTTGCAAGACCCGGAACCAGCTTCATGTCCTTGTCACGCATGACGAGCGTGTCGAAGATGTTGTCGACGATCGTTGCGCTTTCCCGCAAAAAGCCGGGATCCATCGCGGTAGTGGAGGCCCCTCGGCCGATGACAAGGTCAGCGGCCCTGGCAATCGTCGTCGTGATCGGTAGCAGCATCGATGCCGCAAGCGCTAGGGCAGCAAGTCGTTTCATGGGGCCTTCACTTCCTCTGGAGTTTATAAGTTGTTCCCCTTCGAAATCGGCCTAGGCGAAGGGCTATCAATTCGCCAACGATATATGATATATTTTACGTGTTCAAGTTATGGGCATCCCATACTTCCTGATAAAAAAGATGCAAACATTCTACCGAAGGGGATCCGAGTGAGTACGAATTTGTTTTCTGCTGCTCCGAGAAAAAGTCTCGTCACCCACGTCGAGGACGAAATTCGTACCGCACTCATCGAAGGCAGACTTGAACCGGGCACTCGTCTCGTCACGAAGGACTTAGCCGAAAGCCTGGGCATGAGCATTACTCCTGTTCGCGAAGCATTGGTAAGATTTGCCGCGTCCGGCGTGCTGACGGCGGAACCGGCTAGTTCGTTTCGCGTACCGACGATCTCGGTCGAGCAATATGCGGAGATTTCGGAGATCAGAAAATCCGTCGAGGGGCTGGCCGCCTTCAATGCCGCGACACAGATCACCACATCCGAGATCGCCAGCATGGAAGCGTTGCTCAAGCGCTATCTGGCGGCTAAGTCCGCGCAGGACCAGCACTTAGCGCTGACATTGAACAAGGAGTTTCGGTTTGTGCTTTACAACGCCGCCCGCATGCCAACGCTTCTCGGAGTCATCGAAATGCTGTGGCTGCGGGCAGGCCCGGGCTTCAATTACCTCTATCCGGAGGGTAAGTCCGACAACAGCGACCATCACAATTACGATGATCTGCTGAGCGCCCTGCGCAACAAGCAGGCCGTTGCCGCCCGTGAGGCGATCGAGCATGCGATCGAAGACGGCGCAAGGATCGTTATGGAAGCATTGACACGGCGCCAGACGCAAATGCTCATGGCCAAATAAGACGGATCTCAAATGGCATCGAATACCAAGACCCATACGGCCGCCCATTGGGGTATCTATGAAGTCGAGACGGGAGAGGCGGGAACCGAGATCCGTGGTGCGATGCAGGATCCCGACCCCTCCCCGATCGGCCTTCATATGGCCTCGCAAGCCCTGAAAGATGTGCGGGTCTCCCGCCCGTCCATCCGCAAAAGCTGGCTGGAGGGCGGGCCGGATTCTAATCCGCATCTTCGGGGCCGCGAACCCTTTGTCGAAGTCGAATGGGATGTGGCACTCGATCTTCTGGCCGGCGAGTTCGAACGCATCCGCGATAAATTCGGCAACGAGGCGATCTTTGGCGGCTCCTACGGCTGGGCAAGCGCCGGCCGCTTTCATCATGCGCAAAGCCAAGTCCACCGTTTTTTGAACCTGATCGGCGGCTATGTCAGACATGTCGACAGCTACAGCTTGGGTGCCGGCAAGGTCATCCTGCCGCATGTCATTGCAGGATTGAGCATCCTTCTTAATCAGCATACCTCGTGGGACATGATGGCAAAGGAGACCAAGCTCTTCGTCACCTTCGGCGGCATCCCGGTGAAAAACGCCCAGATTTCCCAAGGTGGCCCGGGCCGCCACCGGGTAGTCGCGGGGATGCGCGCCATGGCGCAGGCCGGCACGCGCTTCGTCAATGTCAGTCCTGTTGGCGACAACATGCCCGTGGATAGCGAGTGGCTAGCAATCCGGCCCAATACGGACACGGCTATGATGCTGGCGATCGCCCATGTCCTGCATATGGAAGGGCGCGCCGACTTCGACTTCCTGCGCAGCCATTGCGTCGGATATGAACGCTTTGCCGATTATCTGACCGGCGCCACAGATGGCATTCCCAAGACACCCGCCTGGGCGTCCGAGATCTGTGGTATCCCGGCAGAACGTATCGCGATGCTGGCGCGGGAAATGGCGGCGCACCGAACGATGCTCAACATTTCCTGGTCGCTGCAGCGGGCGGTGCATGGCGAGCAGCCGTTCTGGATGTTGATCGTTCTTGCTGCCATGGTCGGCCAGATCGGACTGCCCGGCGGTGGTTTCGGCGTAGGCTATGGTGCGATGAATTCCGTCGGCAATGACAATGTTCGCTTCAAGTTCGGAGATTTTCCGCAAGGGCAGAATCCGGTAAAGACCTTCATTCCGGTCGCGCGTATTGCCGATATGCTGCTCAATCCCGGCGCACCCTTCACCTATAACGGCAAGTCCTACACTTACCCGGATATTCGGATGGTCTATTGGGCGGGCGGCAATCCGTTCCATCACCATCAGGATCTGAACCGGTTGCTTCAAGCCTGGAAAAAGCCCGAGACGATCGTCGTCAACGAACCCTACTGGACACCGACTGCCAAGCTGGCCGATATCGTGCTGCCGGTCACGACATCGCTCGAACGTAATGATATCGCTGCCTCGGGCGGCGAAGATTTCGTTGTTGCAATGAAGAAGATCGAAGAACCCTTCGCCGAGTCTCGGAACGACTTCGATATCTTTGCCGAACTGGCAAGACGGCTAAAGGTCGATTTCTGCGAAGGCCTCGATGAAGAGGGATGGCTCCGGCGGCTCTATATGATTTCGCGTGAAAACGCTGCGCTCAAAGATATCATGATGCCTGATTTCGATGAGTTCTGGCAGCAGGGTTTGCTTGACCTTGGCCCGGAAGCAAAGCCGGTGGTCATGCTGGAGAATTTTCGCCGCGCGCCTGCCGAACATCCGTTGGAGACACCGTCAGGTCGGATCGAGATCTTCTCTGAAACCATTGCGGGTTTCGCGCTTTCCGATTGCGCCGGACATCCGACCTGGTTCGAACCGACCGAATGGCTTGGTGCGCGCAAGCCGCAAGACGACCGCCTCCATCTGATCTCGGATCAGCCCGTGCGCCGCCTGCACAGCCAGCTTGATGCCAGCCCGCATAGCCAGGCCGGCAAAGTGAACGGGCGTGAGCCGATCTACCTCAATCCGACCGATGCGGAAAAGCGCGGTATAGCAGAGGGGGCGCTGGTAGAGGTCTTCAACGAGCGCGGCAGGTTGATCTCGGCTGCCGTCCTCTCGGACGCAATCATGCAAGGCGTCGCCCGCCTCTCGACCGGCGCGTGGTTTGATCCAGATCGCGAGCAGTTGATCGAGCGGCATGGCAATCCCAACGCCGTGACAGCCGACATTCCGTCGTCTTCGCTAGGCCAGGGATGTACTGCCCAGACCTGCATGGTCGGTATCCGTCGATGGCAAGGCAAAGCCAATGATACCGTCAAAGCATTTGTTCTACCGGAAATCAGCACTTGGCCCTGATCGCAATAACATGATAGATCTTGAAAGAATACGAACCATCGACCTACAGTTTCCGACGCAAATCGTTCTGTGTATTGGGAACGAATACGAAGAAATATTCACTAGTTAACCAAAAATAAACTCGGAATTGTGTTACATTGGCACAACTTAATCTGAATTTTTTCTCCCGCTGCCCCCATGTATAAAGCCATCCCGATGATTTTTTCTCCATACAAAGCACCTAAAAGCGCTGCGGCAATGCTAAAAGTTCTCGAGCCTCTCGTGGGCTCGCAATGACACCGCCCATGTCGCTGACGATACGCACGGCCTTCTCCACCATGTCGGCATTGTCGCGCGCAAGGCGGCCTCGCTCGATATAGACGGCATCTTCCAGCCCAATCCTGACATGACCTCCGAGAAGGAAGGATTGCGCCAGCATCGGGAAGGCATGCCGGCCGACGCCGAATGCAGCCCAGTCGGAGCCGGTAGGCAGCAGCGATTTCATGTGGACGAGCGTCTCGGGCGTCGATGCGGCACCGTATTTTACGCCCGTGACAATTTGGAACATAGCTGGAGATGAAAGGGTGCCGTCATCGATCAGGTCACGAGCCAGATGAATGTCTCCGCTGTCGAAGACCTCCAACTCCGGCCTGGCACCGGCTGCCCGGATGACCTCCGCCATGATCCGTACATTCCGCGGCGTATTGATGACCACGGCGGTGCCTGAAAACATTGTGTTGAGATCAAGCGTGGCGATCTCCGGTTTCAACGCGGCGATATGCTCGACGCGCTTTTCCGGCGGCATGATGGTCGAAGACGGCGCCGCTATACCCGGATGTTCGTCGCTCGGCACATAGCGGCCGCCCGGCCCGGTGGTCAGGTTGACGATGACCTCACTGGCGCCTGCCTTGATGCGCTCTAGGACTTCGCGGTAATAGGCGAGCTCCATGCTTTGCCTGCCTGTCTGCGGATCGCGCACATGGATATGCGCGATTGCCGCTCCTGCCTTGCCGGCGGCGATGCAGGCATCGGCGATTTCCTCGGGTGTCACGGGCAGGCCGGGATGCTGTTCGCGCGTCGTGAGATTGCCGGTCACGGCGCAGGTCAAAATGGTGGGTTTCATCGTCGGTCTTTTCCGGTTCTATGGCAGTTTCAGCAGCGAGGCTGCGTTGTCACCGATCAGCTTGCGGATGTCGGACTCCGCAAAATCGAGATCGAGCAGCGTCTGAACGATCGCCCGGAAGCCAGCCACCGGGCGCGGGCTGCCAAGCAGGCCGAGATCGGAGGACAGCACTGTGCGATCGACGCCGGCGACCTGGATCAGGTGGGCCAGCTCCTGCGGGGTGAACTTTAGCGATTTGCCGCCCACGAACATGCCGATAGAATGTTCCATATGCGCGCCCAGGCCGACGAGCTGGCGAATATCCTCGTCGGTGCAGCCGATCACATAGGTCGGGTGATTGACGAGAAGCTTCTTCACCCCTCGCCTGCCCGCCTCCTCGAATAGGATATGTAGCTCTTCCGCCGAGAGATGACCGCCGGAAAGAATGATGTCGGCCTCGGCGATAATGTCGAGGACCCGCTTGGCATTGTCGGTCAATGCACCATTGGTATCGAGCACGCTGAGCGGCTCGACGGGTAGCATCTTGCGGGTCGTCTTCGGAAAGGTCTTGGTCTGCTTGCCGGCATCCGCCAGGTGGTTTGCGGCCGAGAGCGTTGGCATCCAGACGATTGCCGCGCCGAGCGCGACCGCGTGATCGACCGCATGCGGATTGATGCCACCCGAAGCGTTGTTCAGCGCGATGCCTGAGAAAAGATCGATGCGATCTTCCGGGAAATGCGATTGAAGCAGGATCGTATGCGGCATGCCGACATAGTAATGATCCTTGAACAGCAGCGCACGGAAGCCCGCCTCGACAGCGTCTCGCATCGCTTCCCGGTGATCGAGGACGCGCGGCATGGCGGCCGGGCCGCTGTGGCAATGCAGATCGACGGCACCCTTCAGGAGTTCGGTGACCTCTGCCGCGCGTGCCGGCTCCGGGAGTTCGAATGCGCCATCGTGGCGCGGCAGAAACGGTTCGATATTCATCAAACGGACCTCTTTGTCTTCATTCTCAGGCTTATGGGAGGAATGGCAGCGGATAGTCCTCGGCATTGAGAACCCAGCCGGGCTTGGCGGAAAAATCCGCCCGGGGCGGGCAGAAGATATCAACGAGTTGGTTGATGCCAGTGCCGATCGCCTGCGACGTGTGGATGACCCGCGGCGGGATTACGGCCACGGACGGCGAAGCACAGGTTTCGTGTTCATCCTCGCGCCAATGCGCCCTGTCGGTCGTCCACGGCCATCGGAGGTGATGGATATATTCGCCTGACAGCGCCAAGCTGCACTGCTCAAAATCGTCATGGTCGTGGGGCGACAGGAGCGACGGGTCGCGAGGACCATCCTTGGGCTCGAGGAAATTGACCATGAAGGTCGATCCGCGAAAGATCCGCCCGAAGCGACCCGGCTGCGGCGCAACTTCGAGACTGTAGCTGCGAATACGGTAGCCGCCCAAGGGCGCAGGCCAGGCGGCGAGCGGCGGGACGTCCGGATTGGGATCGGCGTAAAGCGCGGCATTCGATGCCTGTTCCAGAAGATCGGTGGCGGCATTGGTGAAAAGCCGCACGACGCAACCGCCTGCGGGCAGTCTTATCGTGCTGTCGCCTGGCGGTACGAAGGTGAGTGAATGACCATTGATCGTTTGCGTCTCGCCGCCGACTTCGACAATGGCTGTCGTCGCCCTATCAGGGATAAGCAGCACATATTCGTCAGGCTGGCTCCGCCGATCGAGAACTGTCTCTGCGATCGTCTGGGTATGGAGAATGGTGAAGGTCTGCCCCCGGACGATCCAGGTCCTCTCGGTCCTGTCGCTCAACTGCGGCTCCTGCTCATAGAATCGGGCGTAGGTGGCCGGAAAGGCGCGGCCGTTTACCGCCTTTGCAGGCTTCCCCGTAGCCAGGCTCGCGCGTGGATCGCTTGCGTCGTACATGTCAAAGTCTCCTTATCTCGTGCTTCTGTTCTGTCGAGCGGCCACTAGTCGCGGAAGGACTCCAGCATCTGCAGGCCGGCCTTGCGGATGAAGCCCTGATCGGAAGAGAGGATGAAGGCGGTAGCACCCACCGCGGCAAAGGCATCGCCTTCCGTGCGCGTTGCGGCCATGACCGCAACGGGCTTGCCGACCGCCCCGGCTGCCGAGGTCACCCTGGTGACCGCTGCAGTGACTTCGTCGGAAGATGTGCTTTGAGCGTTGAGCGCAAGCGTCAGGTCGCCGCGTCCGACGAAGAATGCGTCGATGCCATCGACGGCGACGATCGCATCGATATCCTCCAGCGCGGACGGATCCTCGATCATCGCGATCGTCGCCACGCGGGCATCGCTCCGATCGATATATGGCCAGGAGACATCGCCGCCGTAGCGCCCGGAGCGTCCCGACGGAGAATAGCCACGCGTTCCATTCCGGTAACGCGACGCCGAGGCAACCGACCGTGCCTTGGCGACGTTCGCCACATGCGGCACCAGAATGCCGTCCGCACCGCAGTCGAGCGCGCTGAGGATCGTCGCCTCCGACGAGACGCGCACCAGCGCCGCCGTACCGGTTGCCCTTGCCGCCAGCACGGCGACGTCGATCGCCGTCCGGTCGAAGGGGGCATGCTCTTCGTCGATGACGACGAAGTCGAAGCCGATATCGCCGAGGATTTCGACCGAATGGGCGGTCGGCGTCTTGATGAAGCTTCCGAGCAGCCGCTCTTTGGCCAGCAGGCGCTGGCGGAAGTTTACACGGGTCGTTTGCAGTGTCTCACTCATGATCCAGTCTCGCGATTGAAGGAAGTTCCGAGTCCGCACCGGCATCGGGATTGCCGTTCCGCAGCGAAAGCCAGCGCAGGACGGTGACGATGAACAGCAGACCGATGCAGGAGGCGGGCACGATCATTGCGCCGACAGCCATTCCGGTCATCTGTGCCACCGTCGGCATCAGGTTCTGGGCAATGAAGCCCCCGACCAGACCGACGGTATTGATCACCGCGATGCTGGTGGCGCCGCGGGCCCCTTGGAAGAGCTTCGAGGGAAAGTACCAAAAGCACGGGAACAGGATCGAGATGCAGGGCGCACCAATGGCAACCGCGACAAAGCGCAGAAGATTGGTGTTCAGTTGGGTTGCGGCTATGAACGACAACACGCCGATCAGGGCAATGATCATGACTGCAATAACGATTGCCCTCTCCGTCTGAAGCCGGCGCGGCAGGGTCAACAGCAACACGGCGGCGATCGCCCACGGTACCGCGTTGAGCAAGCCGTTCTCGGTGCCCGTGACGCCGAACCCTTTGATGACCGTCGGAAGCCAGTAGATGACGCCGAACAGCGAAATGTTGATCAGGATGTAAACGAGCGACATGATGAGCACGGTCGGGTCAATCAATGCGCGTAGCGGATTCGAATGGTGACGCGGGGCAGCGTTGCTGTTTTCCAACCAGGATTTTTCCGATGTACTCAGGAAATTTGCTTGAGAGGGCGTGTTAGGCAAGTATTTCAGCACCACAATCGAAAGCAGGACCGGCGGAATGCCGGTGACAATGAATACCCACTGCCAACCGCTGAAACCGAGCGCCCCGTTGAGATCGAGAAGCGGACCGGCGATCAGCGCCGACAGCATGTTCCCGAAAGCGCTACCGAGCGTAAGTAGGCCAACGGCGCGAACGCGATGGCGCTGGGGAAACCATAGTGTCAGGTAGAATATAACAGCTGGATAAAGGCCGCCTTCGGCAGCACCTAGAAGGAAGCGCAGCAGATAGAAGGTCGTACCGGAATTCGAGAAGGCCAGCAGGATCGTTAGCAAACCCCAGCTCAGCGCGATGCGAGCAAACCAGATTCGTGCGCCGAAGCGATAGGCCGCCAGAGCACTCGGCACTTCGACCAGAACATAGCTCAAGAAGAAGATCGACGATCCCAAGGCAAAGCCGGCTTCCGACAGATGTAGCTCGTCAAGCATCTGCAACTTGGCGAAGCCAATATTGGAGCGATCAATGATCGCGCAAAGATAAAGCCCGATCACCATCGGCATGATCCGCCAGGACAGGCGACTTATGACACGGGTCTCGTCGATTGATTGTGTTGTTAGCATCGCGTTCTCCCTTGCACGTAGCCGTGCATCTCCGAGAACCGTTGTTGCAAATTCCCCTTAAGGGCGTCATGACTATTCCATATCGTTCCGCCTGATGGAATTTTGCCATGAGTGACCAGCCGGTTGAATCGGTGCTGAGGGCCTTCGAGATCCTGTGCGAATTGAACCGAAGGCGCGTCACGTCGGTCAAGGATCTTCATGCAGCAACCGGCCTTCCCAAGGCGACGCTGGTGCGGCTGCTGAAGACGCTCGGTCAAGCCGGCTATGTGACGAACGACAGGCGGCAGGGCGGCTATCAGGTCACGTCGAACGTCAAAGCATTAAGCTGCGGCTACCATCGCGATCCGTTGGTCGTTGAGGCCGCCCGCCCGTGGTCGATCGAGTTCACCCGGAAATATCAATGGCCCATCGCCGTTGCGACGCTGGAGGAGCGTACCGTTGCCGTGCGGTTCAGCACGATCGTTGACAGCCCGAACTCGCCCTTCCACGGGACGATCAATCTTCGTCTCGATCTTCTGACACGGGCGCTGGGGCGTGCCTACCTTGCTTTTTGCCCAGCTGTGGAGAGAGACATGCTGCTGGATCTCCTCGATATGCGTGACCCCGGCGAGCGGCAGAATGCGCTCGACATGCTCGGCCGTATCCGCAAAGCGGGGTTCTCCCTTCGCGATGCTATGATCGAACCCCGCTCTTCGAACACGATCGCCATGCCGGTTATGTCGGGTGAAAAGGTTCTCGCGACGGTCGGCGTCACTTATTTCAAGTCGGCCTATTCGATCGAGCAGGCCGTCGCGAAATTCCGAGGGCCGCTTCAAGACCTGTCACAGCGGATCGCGAGCGGCTGCCGCCAGCTACACGCCGACTTTGATTCGTTATAGGAATAGGCGCTTCGGAACAGCATCACTGAGCGCCCATTCGCTTGGTTTCGATCAGCTGGCCCGGCGCATCCGCTGGCCGACCTGATGCAGTTCGGAAACGCCGCCAAGATTGCCGACCCAGAAGCTACGGATCAGGTTGAGCAATTCGTCCGTATCGGTTGCCAGTGCTTCGGCAGAGGCGGTGGTCTCTTCAGCTATTGCCGCATTGTGCTGGGTGGCCGCGTCGAGCTGATTGAGCGACGAAGAGATCGACCGCAGCGTCGTATCCTGTTTGGAGGCCGAATGGGCGATCTTACCGCCGATGTCGCTGACCGCCTTCACCTGGCCAGAGATCCGCTTCAGCGCTTCGCCTGCCTCGCCGACGAGGCGAACGCTGTTCTGCGCCTGGCCGGACGAGCGGGAAATCTGGTCCTTGATCTCCTTTGCCGCGGCAGCCGAGCGCTGCGCCAGTTCGCGGACTTCCTGGGCGACGACCGCAAAGCCCTTGCCGCTTTCGCCGGCACGTGCGGCCTCGACGCCGGCATTCAGCGCCAGAAGGTTGGTCTGGGAGGCGATCTCGTCGATGACGCCGATGATCTTGGAGATCTCGCCGGACGAAATGCTCGATACCGCCCATCGCCTGGTAAGGCCAACGCGGATGAATTCGGTGAAACCGAAATGCGGTAGCGGTGGCGGGACGAAGATCCGCTTAACGGTGTGGAAGAAGCCATTATCGGTCCAGAGCGGTCGCTGACAGACAGTGTTTTCCAAATTCTGGCCGATTGCGATTTGCGACCATTGAATCCGTCTTAAATCTCAGACAGACCGTCTGGAAACTAAGAAAGTTTAGTTGCGGCCATGGAAGGCCGTGACGCCATGCGTGCCCACCATTCCTGTAGGTTTGCGTGGTGGCGGATGAGTTCCGCCCTCTCGGATGTCATAAGGAAATAGTCGAACATGGGAGCGGCGTACAAATCGGCTAGCGTTAGTTGCTCGCCAACGAACCACGGGGCATCTCTCATCAATTGAGACATCGCCGCCAAGCAGTTCCGGGCTTTTGGGAGCGCCGCGAAGAACTTGTCCTCGTCAGTGGGAACGCCTCTGCTAGGCTTCGATATCCGCTCCACGTAAACTCCCCACACCAGGTTAGGATACGCATAGTTGTCAGCAATGCTGATTAACTGATTGCATCTTGCACGTCGTACCGGGTCTACGGGCTGAAGTTGCGGGCCGTCGAAAGCCTCATCGATATATCGAGTGATTGCACTGGTCTCATAGAGACTAAACTCTTCATGCTCGAATGCAGGAATCCGTCCGAACGGGTGCTTCGCTAAATAGTCGGCTGGAGGTCCACCATCTGCAAAGATATCGAGCGGAACAAGTTGATGTTCGATGCCTTTCTCAATCAGGCACAGCCGAGCAATCCGGACGTAAACGCTGTGATCTGCTCCAAACAGGCGCGGTTGTGCTTTCATCTGCTCACCTTTGTGCAAGTGCGAATGCCCTTGATTCAAAGCGAGCCGCGTCCATGGTAGTTTATGGCATGGCACATCTTTCAGGAACAGACCGCGCACAACTGCTGCTTCTGCCGGAAGCGGTGGACGATTACATCGGCCTGGATAGTCCCGAACGCTTCGCCAGTTCGCCGATCTTCATGAACGCCCTTCTTTCGTCACGACGCATGGGAAGCTACGGGTTAGAGTGCACTCTAAGTCAAGGGGCGTCTTTTCGCTTTCGTGCGCCAGCCCCATTTCACTTTGAAAGCAGGCATTTCTGTCCACTGATAATGGACAAAAAGAGCGCAAGGTAAAGTCGTGGTTCCATCGGCTTTGAATTTGTGCAATAATGTCAAACATGAATGGACAATCTGAGGCAAAGCTAAAGCGGCTTATTCAAGAGGTCCCCCCGGGCTTCCTGGTTGATATGGGATGGATGAGCCGTCATGCCATCTCGCGACAGTCCGTCTCGGGATATCTCAAACAGGGCTGGCTCGAATCCGTTGCGAGCGGTGTGTACCGGCGCCCTTTTTCTTCAGACACCAATCCGGAAACCATCACAGGCTGGAAGATCCCACTGCTCTCGGCCGTCTGGCTCATGCAGCACAAGTTTCACGTTGGCGGAGCAAGCGCGCTCGCCCTGCGTGGGCACACCCACTACCTATCCCTCGGCGGCGACTTCACACTGTACCTCTATGGCTCGGATATCCCGACGTGGCTGCCGAAGCTGCGGACCGACGCGCGCGTCATGGTGCGGCGCAATGCCCTGTTCGGTGACGGCGCCATCGGCGTCGAGAACACCGACTTCAACCTCGCGAACGACGAGGATCTGGAGCTGGCGGTGAGCCCGTGGCGCTGGCCGATGCCGATGTCGTCGCCCGAACGCGCTATTCTCGAAATGCTCGACGAGCTTCCGAAAGGCGAGAGCTTCCATACCGTCGATGTGGCATTCGAGAGCCTCGCGAATCTACGTCCGCGCCTGCTGACGATGCTCCTCGCTCAGTGCAAAAGCGTGAAAACCAAGCGGCTTTTCTTCGCGTATGCCGACAAGCACAATCACGCGTGGCGCCGGCACATCGATATGTCGACCATCGATCTCGGCAAAGGCGACCGGGCACTGACGCCAGGTGGCCGGTTACACCCGACCTATCGGATCACCATCCCGAACGATCTCATGCCGAAGGAGACGCCGAATGGCGCGTGAGCAATATATGCGGCAGGTCGAGCTTCTGGTGCGTACGCTTCCCTATATTGCGCGGCATGAATCCTTCGCGCTGAAGGGCGGCACCGCAATCAACCTGTTCTACCGCGACATGCCACGCCTCTCGGTCGATATCGACCTCACCTATCTGCCGATCGAGGATCGCGAAACGACGTTGAAGGGTATCGACACCACCCTCGAGCGCATCCGCGAGGATCTGCAGCGGAACCTCCGCGGCGCCGCCGTCCAGAGTATCGCCGGAGGCGGCAACAATGATACCCGCCTGCTCGTCCGGCAGGGCGGGGCAGAGATCAAGATCGAAACCTCGCCGGTCGCGCGGGGAACCGTTCACGCGCCGGAACTGCGCCGGGTGAGCCCAGCCGTCGAGGATGCGTTCGGCTTTGCCGAGATGCAGGTCGTTTCGTTCGAGGATCTCTTCGGCGGGAAGCTACACGCGGCGGTGGACCGGCAGCATCCGCGCGACCTCTTCGACGTAAAACTGCTCTACGAAAACGAGGGGCTGACGGAGGCGCTCTTTCGCACCTTCCTGATTTACGTCGCAAGCTCCGGTCGACCGCCGCATGAGCTGGTGAGGCGTTCGCTTGCCGAAATCGACGAGGCTTTCGCAAAGGAGTTCGAGGGCATGACAGTCGATGCCGTCAGCTTGGACGCGTTGAAGGAAGTGAGAACGAAATTGACGGCCGACCTCCTCGTGCATCTCGATGACAAGGCCATGCGCTTTCTGCTGACGCTTCATGATGGCGAGCCGGATTTCGAGGCGATCGGGCTGCCGCAGGCTGCAGACCTTCCCGCGGTGCGCTGGAAATTGCTGAACCTGCAGAAGCTGAAGGAGCAGAATCCGGCGAAACACGCTGATCAGAGGCGAGAGATCGAAAAGATGCGGTCGTAGGTCGTCGCAGTTTCGTCGAAACATACACGCCGGCCGTTGCAACAGCGCTCCAAGGCTTGCAACGATCGGTCGGGCGCGCATTCAGCGGATTGGCGCGTCCAGGGCTTCCCAGTTGACGCTTTCCAGCTCCCGGCGCTGTGCTGCCTGGTCGACCTTGTTCGTGAACATGGGCGTAGCAACCCAGGACGACGGCACGCAGACGGTCGGTACATCGAGCACGTCGAACGGCTTCTCGCGCTTTCTGGCCGACGTACAGAGCCGCTCGAGCCCCGTCTGGATCTGCAGCGAGTAGTCCAACCCGACAGCACGTACGAGCGTCTTCGTGTTGTCACCGAAAAAACGCGTTACCGGATCGAACACTTCGCCCGGAGCGATATCGCGAAAATAGATGCGTAGACGCTCCCCATAGGTGGCATCGGTCGCGGGAGCGGATGGATAGTTGTTGAGCAGTTCGCTACGGGGAAACTGCGCGGTCCCATGACAGCTCATGCACGAGCTGATGAGGTTGTCCAACGGGCCGTTCAATCGGCCCTTCCAACCCATTTCGGGACGACCGTCCCAGCCATAGGTGACGCCCTCGAGTTCGGTGTTGATAACGCTCTCCTTCAGCGCATCGTTGGTCGCCGCATTTGCATCGTTGCCCCACATCAGGCCGACCGGTTTCAGTCGGCGCCATGGATCCGATGACGCCACATCCGAAGCGTAAACGAATGTTCCGAAAACCCAGCCGCTGGGTCCAGCTCTTGGATCACGAACCGCAATGTCGATCTGGAGGAGATGCAGCGGCTGAACGCGCTTCGTCGGGTCGGCGGCGTCACGGTTGATATCGGCTTGCCAGGTCGGTGCCCCTTTGAGGTATGGCACCTTCGTCTCAGACGCTCCGCTGAACAGCAATTTGAAAGAGACGGTCCCGACGGGAAACAGGACATTGCTCAGGTCTGGCTGACAGGGATCCTTGAAAACCTTCGCATAGGTTGTCGCGCCGAGCTCGTTGTAGAAGCCGATCGCCCAGGTGGGATCTCCACCTGCAACTCCATCGCCAAGCTGATTGGGCCGCGTCGGACGCTCGGAGGTCAGACCGTGCAGAAACTCCCGTCCGGAGTCTCCCCGGTCCATCCAAAGGCCGTGATACCAGTTGCGCTTGGTATTTTCGTGGATGCGGAAGGCGGTCGGGACGCCAGCCTCCGTACCGTCTTCATTGCCCTCGAAGGCATAGTCAAGGACGGCATTCATGTATCCGCGCCAGTCGGTCCTGAAGTCCTTGTTCGCCAGAAAGTCCGGCGGCAGCTCACTGGTCGTTTCCGGATAATCGAAGCGGCCCTTGAAGCCTTGGCTCTCCGCGTAACCCGGCGGAATTCCCTTGACCGGATTGTAGCTGGTGACCACGCAACGGGAATCCGCTGCGTTGGCGACGCCGAAACTCAAAGAGATACAGGCAAGTACGAGCGTGGATCGTCCAAACATTCTTCCCCCCGAAGAAGATCAACGAAAAAACGTACTCAAAAATGTGAGATATCTGGCAGGCGCAAGAATTTAAGAAACAATAAGTCTAAACGAGTTCGTTGTGAAGTTGCCGTAGGTATCGCTTCTACGGCAAATCTCGTCGGGATAATTCCAGCCTGCAAGAGCTGGAGCGCTACCACAGCAGTCGCCCGATTTTGGTCGGCGCGCCGGCTGTGGAGATGTCGTCAAGGAAGTTTGGCGAGCGCGAGCAGGCCATCATACAGCGCGGTTGCCACTGGATCCGCGTCGGGTACATCCTGGTCGAGACGGAACGTCGTCGCCACGAGCTTGCCCCGGCCGAGCCGCTTTTCGATGATGAAAGCTGCCGGCTTGTGCACCCAGCCAACGACGACGCCTGCATGTACGCGCCCCTGGAATTCCCAGGGGCGGAAGCCTGCCATGAGTTGTTCCGGCACGACGCCCGTGAACGACAGGTCGAACAGTGGACCACCGGGGATGTGGCTGAAAACTCCGTCCCGCCGCAGCCAGGAGAAGTTTCCGACCCAGTCCCCGCGCCAGATCGACTTATGCCGGTTGACCAGATTGTATCCGGGGAAGCTGAAGTAAGGCGCGGAAATCATGCCGCCGGCACCCGGGTCGATCTCGATCGATGTCGGTCCATCGCGCGGCGGGGTGTCGTCTCGCAGACGTCCGGGCTCTTTGGCGACGATCTGCAGTACGCGCTCGCCCGCATGGATCGCCTCGACCCGTTCGGCGTCGATATCGCCCGTGACGAAAACCTCCGCCTCGTCCCGCTCAACGCAGACGTGGCCGAGCGCGAGAAGACGCGTAGTGATCGCGTCGTCATCCGAAGCGAAGCGGATCGGTTGAAGTGCGCCGCGTCTGCGATAGACCGAGATCGTCTCAGTATTCTTTGACAGCTCGGTGCCATCCGGCGCGACAATCCGGAAGGCCGCCTCACGCCTTTCTGACGTCGGCGCGGCAGGCGCGGGAGCGGCGATGCGTGCCTGATGCACCTGCATCGGCGAAAGCGCCGGTAGTAACATCTCTCCGCTTTCCGCACCGAATTCCCAAACAAGGCGGCTTCCTTCCGGCGTCGCCCCTCCCCCGGTCGAAAACGCGACGTCGAACGTGACGGTCCTGCCCCCATAGACCGCATGGCGCTCGGCGCCGGGCGAAATGACGATATCGGAGTTGACGGCCGGCAGTGCCGCTGCAAAGGGGCGTGTATTTCGCGCCATGTCCATCAGGCCGTTGCCCTCCCAGTGCACGTCTGTGAGTTCGGTAATCACATAGCCGCCGATTGCTGCGTGGGAGCGAATGACCTCAAGCTCGTATTTGAGGTTCATATACTGATACCACTGCACCTGTTCGATGAACTGGCTGACGTTGCCGAACACTTGACCAAGGCCGAGTTCTCGGAAGCGCGCCTCGATGCCCTGCGGAAGCGCGGTGCCATCCGCCCATGTCGCGCCATACGCCATCCACCACGGGTCGCGGCCGCTTTCGCCGCGCAGCCGAGAAGGATCCGGTAGTCCCCAAACTCCGAATTCGGACAGGATCAGCGGCTCTTTCTTCGTCCAGGTCGCTTCCTTGTCGAACGAGAAGGTCCAATCGGCATTGTCGGCGAACTCCCGGCACAGCGTGTCCCATTCGACCTTGCGGTCCACGGCCGTGCGGTAGAAGTGGTAGTCGTTGATGTCGGTCTTGACGTGAAAATTCGGGAAGCAGGCTGAGTTGTCGACGACGAGACGCAAGGGATCCTCCGAACGCAGCCAGTCGACCATATCGGAAATCCACTGACGCTGTTCGGCGGCTTCGCGCAGCCTGGTGCCCCAATCCTCGTTGATCAGCGTCCAAATGACGATCGAGGGATGGTTGCGATCACGCGCGAGAATGCCCTCCATGGTTCTGCGCAGACGGACGGCGGATGCTGGCGTGAACGTCTCGATGTTGGGGATCTCGGTCCAGATCAGTATGCCGAGCCGGTCGGCGACCTCGTAGTAGCGCGGGTCCGGCACTTTGATATGGCAGCGCAGGCAATTGAGGCCCATCGCTTTCGCCTTTCGGACCTGATCCTCCAGCAATTCGAGCGAAGGTGCCGCGCCGAAACCATCGGGATAGTAGTCCTGATCGAGGGCGCCGCGTAGGTAGAATGGCTCGCCATTGAGATGCAGAAAGCCGTCCTTTGCTTCGAAACGCCGGAAACCGAAGCTGTCAGCACGGCTGTCGGCCTCGACTCCGTCGACCACGAGCGTGGCGCGAATTCGATAAAGGTTCGGCGCATCCGGCGACCAGGGCTGGACGCCATTGAGTTTGGTGGTGTGGTCTATGACGTCCCCGCTGACCGGAATGTCGCCGGCGAACATCAACGCTCCTGCGGCGTCCGAAATCTCGATGTGCAGAGCGCCTGATGTGCTTGCGGAAAAACCGGTACGCATCTCCAGCCGACCCTCGGGCCAGATCGGATCGAGGCGGAGGGACGAAATGTGATTGAAGGGCCGGGCTTCGAGCCGGACGGATTGCCAGATGCCGCCCTGCGGGCCGTACCAGCTCTGCTTGCCGTGCGGGATTTCGGCGAAATCTGCGTAGTCGCCGCGATGCGCGTCCGGCAGGACCGCGATGACATCCAGCACGTTATCCTCCTTCAGGAGGTCGGGCGGAATGACAAATTCGAATGGAAGGTAACCGCCCTCGTGGCGCCCGATCTCCATTCCGTTGATGGAAACGACGGCGAGATCGCTGACGGCGCCGAAGCAGATCGCAATTTCCTGCCTCGCCCATTCCAACGGCACGGCAAAGTTCCGGCGATAGGTGACGGAACCGAAGCTGACTGCGAGATCCTCGAAGCAGGCCTGCCAATGGGCGGGGACCCTCACTTGCCGCCAGTTGCGATCCGACTCATGACGGAACTGCCACGTTCCGTCGAGTGACAATGTCGCGCGAAGTGGCGTGTTGGTTTGGGCCTTCGTTTGCGAATAGGCATTCATCGGGTCTTCCTCGGGGTCGGGCTAGAACGGCGATAGATTCCGGGACACGCGTCTTGCGGCGCGTGTCCCGGCGGGAGGCCAGCCCCGCGAGAGGGCCGGTGAGAGTGTCAGTGATTGCGGCGCAGGACGCGCTCGACGCCGGACTGCATTGCCTCGAGCGCGGTTTGCGGATCGGAGCCGGTCAGCCATATGGCGTTGAGATCGGTGGTCATCGCATTGTAGATGCCGCGCTCATTCTGGATCTGCGGCAGCGACGTCGCGTGGTTGGCCGTCTCGGCAAATTCCGCACGGTGCGGCAGCGCCTTGAATTCCTCGGAATTCAGCACCGACTGACGCACCGAAAGGTGGCCCGTCCGCGACCATTGGAAATTGTTGTCGTTGAGGAACTTGATGAAGGCGAGCGCGGCTTCGGTCTTCTCCTTGCTGCGGTCGTCGTTTTTCGGCATCACCCACATATGGCTGTCAGCCCAGACGGCGGGCTTGGCGAAGAGCTGCGGCACGTTGGCGACGCGATAGTTCTTTAGCGCAACCTTGCCGCTCTTGGCCTGCGTGTCGTAGTTGTCGACGCCCCAGGTGCCGTTGATCAGGATGCCGGCCTCTCCGTTGAGGAACGCTTGCTCGGAGCCGGGATAGTCTAGAGCAGGATTGGCCAGGCCCTCCGAATAGATGGATGCGATCAGCTTGGCGGCGTTGAGGCCTTCCGGCGTGTTGATGCTGGCCGTCTTGCCGTCGGCGGAGATGACGTCGACGCCCTGCTGCCAGACGAGCGAATCGAAGATGCGCACCATGGTGCCTTCGGAGCTCTGCGATTCCACGGCGATATAGAACTTGCCGGTCGCAGCCTTGAACTTCTTGCCCTGCTCGATCAGCTCCTCGGGTGATTTGGGCAGGATCGGCGAGCCGTCGGCATTGACGAGGCCCGCCTGCTTCATCAGGTCCATGTTGATGTGGAAGAGCTCGGTGTGAAGGTCGTAAGGCAAGGCATAGAGCTCGCCCTTGGCGCTCGCGTTCTTCAGCGCGGCCGGGGCAAAATCCTTGGTATCGATGCCGAGATCGGCCATCGGCTTGGTGAGCGGCGTGAGAAGGTCGCGCGCGGCGAAGTTCGGCATCACCGACGCGTGCATCACGGCGACGTCGGGGATATTGCCGGTCGAATAGGTGGCGGTCAGCAGGTCATAATAGGCGTTCCAATCGACCGTCTGCGTGACGACCTTGGCGCCGATCTTGTTCTCGGCGTTGAATTTGTTGGTGAGCGCCGTGATGATGCCGCACTCGCCGTTGGCCTTGGATACGTCGGTGACGTTGCCGTACTCGGTGTTGCAGTCGCCGAAAAAGCGGAAGAACGAGATGTCGACGGCATGGGCTGCTCCTGCCCAGAACGTCGTCATAAGGGTCGTGGCAAGCGCCAGGCGTCGTAGCGTCGTCGTCTTGTGCATCATTTCCTCCTTGTCGATGCGTTGTGGAATTTCAGCCCGGCCGTGGCCGGGAGCAGGCGTCTACTTGCCGGCGCTCATGGCGACACCCGCCACGATGAAGCGCTGGAAGATCAGGAACAGAAGAACGATGGGCAGGCTGGCGAAGACGGCCGAGGCCATGACCGAGCCGAGCCCCTCGGTGAAGGCGAAATTGCCCTGGATCGAGGCAAGACCGATGGTGACCGTGTACATATCGGCCTTGGTCGCTGAGACAAGCGGCCAGAGGAAATCGTTCCAGGCAAAGATGAAGGTGAAGAGGCCAAGCGTCGTCAGCGCAGGAACCGAGAGCGGTAGCATGATCTTCAAGAAGATCGTCAGCCGTGAGGCATGGTCGATCGCCGCTGCTTCCTCCAGCTCCTTTGGAACGCTGCGGAAGAACTGCATCATCAGAAACACGCCGATCGGTACAGCGACGCGCGGCATGACGAGAGCAAAATGGGTGTTATGCAGTCCCCAGCCTGACACCATCGTGTGCAGCGGAATGAACACTGCCTGCTCGGGCACCATCAGGCCGGCGACGACAAGCATGAACAGCGTCTTCTTGAAGGGGAACTCGAGCCGCGCGAAGGCGTAGCCGGCCATCGAGGAGACGACCAGAACCATCAGCGTCATCGTAACCGAGACGATCAGGCTGTGCATGAGCCAACGCGGCACCGTGTCGAGCTTCAGAAGGCCGATGTAGTTGTCGAGCGTGAAGGGAATCGGCAGGAAACCGGCCGTCGAGCGCATCAGTTCGGCATTCGGCTTCAGCGACATGGCGACGACCCAGATCACTGGGACGAGCCATAGGATCGCGAAGGCAACGGTTGCGCCGAGGATGGCGAGATCGGTGGCGCGGCGCAGGCCGCGGGTGTGTGCGGTTGCCATCATTCGTCTCCCTTCCGGCCGAGCCAGAGCTGCAGCATGGTGAAGCCGAACATCAGAACGAAAAGGCCAAAGGACATCGCGGTGGCGTAGCCGACCTGCCAGTCGTGGAAGCTCGTTTCATAGATGTACTGGACGAGCGTACGCGTCCGGTTCGCCGGTCCTCCCTGCGTCATCAATTGCGCCTGGCCGAAGATCTGGAATTGGCCGACGATCTGCAGAACGAGCACCAGAAGCACGGTCTGGCGGATCGAGGGGAGCGTGATGCGCGTCAGCACGGTGAACCGGCTCGCATGATCGAGTTCAGCCGCCTCGTAGAGTTCGCCCGGGATCTGGCTGAGCGCCGCCAGGAACAGAGCCATCGGCAGGCCGACACCCCACCACAGAGTGGTGAGCGCGATCGACGGCATGGCGAGTGTCGGATGACCGAGGAAGTTGACCGGCTTCATGCCGATCAAGTGGAAGAGTGGCACCAACAGCCCGTTGTCGGCCGACAGCACCATCGACCAGATCAGGGTTACCACCGAGACGGAAAACACGCTCGACATGAAGAAGATCGAGCGCAGGACATCCTTCAGACGCCCCTGCCCGAACACAGCCAGCGCCAGCACAAGCGCCAGCAGTGTCATGGTCGGAACCGTCATCGCGACGAAGGTCAGGGTATTGCCGACGGTCTTCCAGAAGATGGTGTCGGTCCAGAGATCCTCATAGTTCCGGAAACCGATATACTCGCGGTAGCTGCCGGCAAGCTCCCAGTCGTGAAGGCTGATCCACAGCCCCTTGAAGAATGGATAGACCAGAAACGTCGCGTAGATGACAGCGAAGGGAGCGAGGAAGACATAGGCGGACAGCGCGTCACGCCTGCGGGCTTTGGCGAGGCTGTTGGCGCTCATGACGCTTCACCCGGAAAACGGGTGATCGAGCTTTGGTCGCCATCGAAGACATGGCGCGTGCCGGACCCGATTGCGAAACGAGCGACAGAGCCAATTGCGGGTGCAGCGCCGCCGCGCAGCTCCGACACGATCGACGTGCCGTCCGCGAGCGTCGCATAGACGAGCTGCAGCGAACCCAGCTGCTCCACCACATCGACGGTGCCGGTGAGTGAGCCTTCATCGGTCGGGGTGAGAATCTCCGGCCGCAGACCTAATGTCACCTTATCCCCGACCCTTGCCGAACCGACACGCACTTTCGCGCTCACGCGCGCGTCGCCCGGACAAGCGAGCGCGACATTCTCGCCGTCGAGCTCGGCGACGGTCGCGGGAACCAGATTGATGCGTGGCGCGCCGAGAAAGCCTGCGACGAAGGCATTGGTCGGGCGCTCGTATAGCTCGATCGGGGCACCGACCTGTTCGATCTGGCCGGCCCGCAACACGACGATGCGGTCGGCCATGGTCATGGCTTCCGTCTGGTCGTGGGTGACATAGATCATCGTTGCGCCGAGGCGATGGTGGAGCTTGGCGATCTCGGTGCGCATGGAGACGCGCAACGCCGCGTCGAGATTGGAGAGCGGCTCGTCGAACAGGAAGACATCCGGCTCACGCATGATGGCGCGGCCGATGGCAACACGCTGGCGCTGGCCGCCGGAAAGCTGCCTTGGCTTGCGGTCGAGATAGGGTTCGAGTTGCAGGATGGCGGATGCCTTGGCGATTCGGTCAGTGACTTCCGCCTTCGGCGTGCCGATGTTCTTCAGGCCGAAGGCCATGTTTTCGCGGGCGGTCATGTGCGGATAGAGCGCATAGTTCTGGAAGACCATGGCAACACCGCGGTCCCGGGCAGCCATATCGTTGACGCGGTTGCCGCCGATCAGAACATCACCTCCGGTAATGCCTTCGAAACCGGCGACCATGCGCAGCAGCGTCGATTTCCCGCACCCCGAAGGACCAACGAATACGACGAACTCGCCCTGATTGATGGACAGGGACACATCGCGGATGACCTTTATCGCACCGTAGTCCTTGGAAACGCCTGCGAGCGTCACTCCTGCCATATTCCCCTCCCAAGGCTATTAGTTATATATTACCAATTATAACTAAAAATATTACCTCGCAAGCCCCAGCAAGGTCTTCGCGCTCAAAAAGCTTCGTGGTAATCCCAAAATGCTGTTTTGAAGGGGTTTGCGTGTCGAAGAAGCCGACAATGTCCGATATTGCTGTTGCCTGCGGAGTTTCCCAGGCGACCGTCTCACTCGTTCTCAACAATGCGCCGGGAACGCGTATTTCCGTGGCGACCCGCGAGGCCGTGCTGCAGAGCGCAGCCAGGATGGGCTACAGCACTCCGGCGCGCAGGATCGATCGCCGGCCGGTGATTGCCATGCTCATTAACGAGGTCACGAGTTCGCCGCATGTGGCTGGCCTGATCGACGGGGCGGCGGAGGCTGCAAACGAGCTGGGGCTTTTGCTCTCCGTGATGCCGACGGCAGGTGATGAAGGAGCGGAGCAATCCGCACTCGAGCAAGTCATCGTTTCGGCCGCCGCCGGCGTCATCTACGCGCGGCTGATCACCCAACAGGTGAGCCTGCCACCACAGCTTGCCGACAGGCCGACGGTGCTGCTGAACTGCTACGCCACAGACACGCCTATGCCGAGCGTCGTGCCAGGGGATCTCGCTGCGGTCATGAAGGCGACTTTGTCTCTTATCGACGCCGGCCACACGCGCATCGCCTATATCGGCGGCGAGGACTCGATTGAGGCGTCGCGGGAGCGGATAAAAGGCTACCGCCGCGCGCTCACGATGCGCGACATCCCGGTCGATAACCATCTTATCATCAAGGGGAGCTGGACGATCCGGGGCGGCTACGCAGCCTTCAAACGGCTTCAGACGTTCGCCGATCCACCGACGGCGATCTGCTGCTTCTGCGACCGTATCGCCATGGGCGTATACGAGGCCGCGAAGGAGGCAGGCCTCGCGATCCCGCGCGACCTGTCCGTGATCGGTTTCGACAATGAGTCCTATACGTCGGACATGCTGCCGCCTTTAACCACCTTGCAGCTGCCGCATTCCGATATGGCGCGCTATGCGGTCGAGAAGCTTGCCGAGATGATCGCCGCGCCGCGCATGCCGCATGACAGCCACAAGGTGAAGCTGGAATGTGAAATGATCGTACGCGAGTCGGTCGCGCCATTGAGGCCTCCCGAGAACCCGGGCCCCTCTTCATAGTTTATCGGCGCGAGGCCGCCGGAGGCATCGCAGGTTCCTTCTATCAGCGTCACCGCGCAGCCTGGAGTTCGATGGCGGGGCCGAAGAATGGTCCAGGATCAATCGCGCGAGCAACCCGCAACGACCGTGGTGCCATCGTCCAACGGCATTCGAGGCATTGGCGATGCTGATAGAGCAAACGTCGAAGTTGCCCTGACTGACATGAGCGCGGCGGCATTTCAAAATTCGGAGTTCCCGCGGGGCGGAGCATCGGATCGGCGATAAGGTCGCTAGCCACTCCCCGGCTCGTCGAACGGGTTCAAAACGCAAGCCGCGGATCGCGACGTTTGTTCTGATCAAGCACTTTACCAATCTGGGTTGCTTTTTTCTGGACTTTGCCAATCACGCTTGTGTCCGTCGCGCCCGCTGTCGCTTATACTTTACGTGCGCGCATCCTCCCAAGCTCGCGCATGGCCGTCGAGCCGAGCAACGAGGGGCGGAGCTCGACGGTCATTTTCCGAAGCTCATAAATTCCGCAGAAGGAAGTCGTAAAAGCGAGGATCATCGGCACGCGAGACGTTGATCCGGATTCCCCGTGATAGCGGGGCCTGTTTGTCGACACAGAAAACACTTCCGGGTGCGATGAAGATGCCTTCCTTGGCGCCGTCCCGGGCGAGTTCGAGGTCGCTGACATCTTCAGGCAGAAGCAGGTACTGATAATAGCCTGCGGTCAGATCCGAATAGGTCGCCCAGCCGCCGTGATGCAATTTCTCCTGAACCTTGCTGGAGGCGCTTTCAATGCGCTGCCATAGGCGCTTGAGGTGCCGGTCGTAATGGCCTTCCGCGATCAGCCTGTGCAAAAGGCGTTCAATATGCCCGGAACTGTTCACCGTCGTCAGCATCTTGAGTTCGGCAAGCGCTGCGATCCTGTCCGGACGGGCGGCGATAAACCCGGAGCGCAGGCTGGCGGATAGCGTCTTCGCAAACGTACCGACGGATATGACATTGTTCAGTTGATCAAGCGTCGCAAGCCTGTGAAACGACAGGGATGGCAAATCGGCGAAGGGATCGTCTTCGACGATGATCAGGGTGTGTCGCACCGCCGCTGTGAGCACCGCATGGGCGACCGGCAAGGCGATCGAACCGCCCGTCGGATTGTGTCCGAGCGACTGGGTAAAGAATAGCTTTGGCCGTTCCGATATCAGCTTGTCGGTGAGGTCTGCGATATCGGGTCCATCCGGATTTCGACGTACGCCGACCATCCGGACTTGGGCCAAAGCCAGTTTGGCGAAGAGCGGATAGTAGCCTGGCTCGTCGACCAGGACCGTGTCACCGGCGACCAGCATGCTGCGGATGATGAGATCGAGGGCGTGGTTGGCGCCGAAGGTCGTCAGGATGTTCTCGTCACGAGCCTCGATGTGCTGTGCCCCAAGGCGGCTTGCGATCTGCTGACGAAGCGGCTGAAAACCAAGCGCCGAGCCATAGGCGTCCGACTCAGCCAGCAGGGCTCGCCCCGAAGAGGCGAGATGCCGCCTGATCTCCGACTGCTCGGTCCATGACGGCGGCGGCCGACCGTCACCGACACGGATCTGAAAATCCTGATCGAGCTGCGCGCTCAGAAGCGAAGCAATGTCTACGGCTTCGGTGACATGTTTCGGTCTTTGGGTTCCACCCGGCGCATGGACCACGACGAAACCGGATCCTTTGCGCGCCGCGACCAATTCGGCGGCAGCCAATCGGTCGTAGGCCTCGACGATGGTATTCTTGGAGACCTGAAAGGCCTCTGCGGCCTTGCGGATGGAAAGAAGACGGCTTCCGGGGGGAAGCGCGCCGGAGCCAATGTCTTCGCGCAACTTCGCCACGACGGCTTCCGCCAAGGTTGGGGCTTTGGCGGCTGCAGCTCTCGCGTTCTTCAAGCACATCCCTCCCATGGGTACAATTTCAGACAATATTCTTAAAGTGTACCTTTTCTTTAGGGTATCAAAGTGGTGATAAATCCATCAAGAGGATTCTAAAAATTCGCATAGGAGGCGGCTTTGGCCGATGTGAACAAGGGCGTTTCGCGCCCATCCATCAACTCGCGACTTGAAAATATGCGTAACCTTTCGCCCGCCGAACGGCTGGCAAAAGTTGCCGCTGCCGTTTCGCTCTCCGATGCCGACAAGGCGACCCTTTTCGGGGACGGCGCGCTCGACATCGATCGGGCCAATGGCATGATCGAAAACGTGATCGGCACCTTCGCGTTGCCGCTCGGCATTGCCACGAATTTCCAGATCAACGGGCGTGACTATCTGATTCCGATGGCGGTTGAAGAGCCGTCCGTGGTCGCGGCCGCGTCCTATATGGCCCGGATCGCGCGCTCCGGGGGCGGGTTCAAGACGTCGAGCACTGCGCCGGTCATGAGGGCGCAGATCCAGATCCTCAATGTCGACGATCCAAATGGGGCTCGCCTCAATATCCTGGCGGCGAGAGACCGGATTGTCGACGCCGCTAATGCAAAGGATGCCGTCCTCGTCGGTTTCGGAGGCGGTTGCCGTGATGTCGAGGTCCATGTCTTCCGGTCCTCCGCCCGCGGCCCGATGGTGATCGTTCATCTCCTGGTCGACGTGCGAGACGCCATGGGCGCGAACACCGTCAACACCATGGCGGAAGCGGTCGCGCCGATCGCCGAGGAACTGACCGGTGGCACGGCGCGCCTGCGCATCCTTTCGAACCTTGCCGACCTGCGACTGGCCCGCGCCTATGTCGAGGTCGACGAGGCTGCACTGGCCACGAAGGAATTTTCGGGGCGGCGGATTATCGAAGGCATCGTTGACGCCTACGAGTTCGCCGCGATCGACCCCTATCGGGCGGCAACGCACAACAAGGGCATCATGAACGGCATCGACCCGGTCGTTGTCGCGACCGGCAACGACTGGCGCGCCATCGAAGCCGGCGCCCATGCCTATGCCTGCCGCGACGGTTCCTATACCTCCTTGTCGACCTGGGAGATCAACCAGAAGGGCAACCTCGTCGGAACGCTCGAGATGCCCATGGCGCTCGGACTGATCGGCGGCGCCACGAAAACCCATCCGGCGGCGCAGGCGGCGCTCCAGGTGCTGCGCGTATCGTCGGCGCAGGAACTTGCCGAGGTCACTGTCGCGGTCGGACTGGCGCAGAACATGGCTGCGCTGCGCGCCCTTGCAACGGAGGGCATCCAGCGGGGCCACATGGCTCTGCATGCCCGCAATATTGCAATCGGCGCAGGCGCGACCGGACCCGAGATCGACGAGGTCGCAAAGCGACTGGCCGCCGATCACGATGTGCGGGCGCATCGTGCCCAGGAGATCCTGGAGAGCATACGCGCTTCAAAATGAGCGAAACATAAGGATCCGCACGCGGCTTGGAGGGCTTCGATGCCGGAGACAATTGATCGGGAGGAAGATCATGAATTCTGTCGGGAGCATTTCAGAGCCCCACCTGGGGCAGGTGGCGGCCGGCTCCTCATCGGAAACGGGCTTGGCCGAAATCTGGGGAGACGTCGTTTCCCGGCGTGAGCTCGCCATCGCCATTGTCATCGGCGCCGCCGTAAGTCTCGCCACCTACTGGGCCGCCGGTCTTCTGTTCCAATCCACCGTCGCCGACAAGAGCCTCGCGAGAGCGCTGGCGATGCTTGCCGGTCTGCTTGGCTGTGTTGCGGGCGGGGCGACCTGCGCCTTCCGTTTCAAGCCGAAGCGTCAGGTGCTGGATGAGGTCGGCGACGGAGCCTGGCGGACCGCCGCACTTGACGAGCTCGTCATCGAAACCGGCTCGATCGGCAAAGTCGAAGACCTTCCCGACGCTGTCGCTGCCGAAATGCGAGACGTCGGGCTCTACGATGCATTCGCAGCCTATGAGCAAAGGCAGCTCCAGCCGACAATGCCGTCGCGCGATGGAGGAAATTGAACAATGGAAGGTCTTCTATTTGACGTCCTTGTGGCCGTCGGCATGGGCCTGGTAGGTGCAATCCTGTTTTCGGCGATTGGCCTGATCTCGGGAACCGATGAAACGACTACTATCGCGCCGATCACGCTTCTCGTGGTTCTCCTCGGCGTTCCGCCCGTCGGAGTCTTCACGTTCTGGATCGCCGCGGCCGTGTCGAAACACATGACGCATGCCATCCCGACGGCACTCCTGGGAATTCCAGGCGACACGATGGCCGTGCCCTTGCTGCAGCAGGCGACGACAATGCGCAATCTCGGAGCTCCGCATGTGGCGCTTCGCAAGATGCTCGCGGGCGCCGTGCTTTCGGCCTTCATCGCGGTTCCGCTCGCCGTTCTCTTCGCACTTCTGCTATCCCCGTTTGGAAAGGCGATCACATCGGCCGCTCCGTGGATATTCATCGCTGCTGCGGTCTTCATCGCCTATTTCTCGGCCGGCCGCTGGGCTTCTGTCGTCGCCCTGATACCGTTCATCATGCTGATTGTTGGCCTGCAGAGCCTGACGGCCCAACACGGCGTCAAGCTCAGCGTGAGCTATTTCCTCGGGATCGCCATCGGGCCACTTGTTGCGGACCTGTTTTCGGCATTGTCACCGCTTGAGGCGCCGCGCATCGACCGGAAGGAGCATCGCCGCTTTTCGCTTGCGCCTGATGTTCGCGGCTGGGGCGGTTACTTCCCGAGCCCATTCAAGATCCTCGACCCGTTGCAGCTTCGCATGACGGCTGCCTCCGCCGCAGTCTCCAGCGCGACCTTCGTCTTCAGCCCCGTTGCGACGACCGTGATCGCCGGGGAAATCGTCGGCGCCCGGATCAAGCAGGCCTATCACCGGCTGACGACCGTCCTGAGCGTGAAAAACGGCGTGACGGAATCGACCTATATTGCCGAGGCGCTCATCCCATTGATCGCCTTCGGCTTGCCGCTAAGCCCCGTCGCCGCAGGTCCGGCGGCGCCACTCTATAACGCACCGCCGCGTTTCACGGTGGACGCAGCGACCGGCGCGGTAAACAACCTCCACAATCTCCTGACCCCCTTCGAGTTTCTCGTCTATGGATTGATCGGTGTCGCGATCGCTGCATTGATCGCCTATCCCTTCGCGATGAACCATGCCCGCAGCGCAGCCGCCTTCGTGTCGCGCTACGTCAGCCACGAAGCGATTATCGGGACCTTTGTCGGCCTCGTCCTGGTGATCGGGCTGTGGGAAGGCGGGCTGCTCGCGCTCGGCGTCATTCTCACGATCGGTCTTGTCGGCGGACTTCTTTACCGGATCATCGGCTTCAACACCGGCGTGCAGTTCATGGGGTACTACGCCGCGCTTCTCAGTGTGCCGGCGATCGTCAAGCTTTTCGGGGGCTGAGTTCGATGTCCGTCGCCAGCTCCGATCAGCCCAATCCGTCGAAGACAGGCTTCGCTCGCAAGATCATTGCCACGCAGGAAGGCATCGTCTTCACGCTCGCCGTGATTGCCTTCGTGCTGTTCTCGGTGCTGCTGCCGGGCTTTCTGAGCACCGGCAATCTGTTGGTGCTGGTGCGTAGCGTCTCGATCCTCGGCATCCTCGCCTTGGGGATGGCGCTGGTGGTGATCGCGCGCGGCATCGACGTTTCCATGATCGCGATCATGGTCGTCTCCGTCTCCTGGGCTTTCGTGATCACCGGCGCCGGCTATCCGTTCGTTCTGGCGCTGCTGATCGGCGCGGGATTTGCCATCCTCTCCGGCGTGATCATCGGCGCGCTGATCGCTTTCGGCGACGTGCCGCCGATCTTCGCCACTCTGGCCGCGGGATCGGTCATCTACGGCACGGGACGCACCTTCTTTTTCACCCTCGAAATGCAGAACGTCCCCGTCAACACCGACTGGTTCGCATTGATTGGCCAGGGCAACGTCTTGGGCATCCCCGTCACCGTGATCGCCTTCCTGGTGCTGTGTGCGCTGTTCCATTTCGTGCTGTCGCGGACACGCTTCGGCTGGATGGTCTATGCGATGGGCAACAACCCCAACGCAGCGCGGACGACGGGCATTCCTATGCGGCCGATGATCGTCGCCCAGTATGCGATCAGCGCTTTCATCGCTTTCGTCGCCGGACTTATCCTCGCCTCGTCGGCCAATGCCATCAATGCGCGGCTGTTCAATTCGACGATGATCTACGACATCCTGCTCGTGGTGGTGCTCGGCGGCATCGGCCTCAATGGCGGCCACGGCAGCATCCGCAATGTCATCCTGGGCACGGTCTTCGTCGGCATCCTGCTCAACGGCATGACGATCATGAATATCGACTACACGATCCAGAACCTCGTGAAAGGCGTGGTCCTGCTCTTGGCGATCGTCGCCGATTCCATTGTCAACCCGCGCGATGAACAGACTTCGCAGCAGGGAGACCTTTGATCTTTGTAGCTGAAGATAACTAGGGAGGAGAATATGCAACGTGCCTTGAAGACAATCGCCCTCGCAGCCGTCATGGTCGCCGCCGGGCTTAGCTGGTCCGCCGCGCAGGACAAGGGTCTCGAAAACCCGCGCAGCACCACGTTCCACACGTCGATGAAGGACAAGAAGGTGGTGTTCGTGCCGCTCTCCATGGGCTTCGACCTGACCGAGGGATGGGCGGCGCAGATGCGCAAGCAAGCCGACCGTCTCGGCTACAAGTTCGAGATCCGTGATCCGGCCTGGAGCACCGACGCCGGCACAAAGGCGATCCAGTCGCTGATCACCGAAAAACCCGACCTGATGGTCATCCACAATCCGGATATCCAGTCCTACGCGCGGCTTCTGAAGCAAGCCCAGGCGGCCGGCATCAAGATCGTGCAGATCAACCTCGAGTCCAATACCACCACCGACTCCTATGTCGGCGCCGACTGGACCGAGATCGGCCAGAAGGCGGCCGAGGCGATCGTCGACAAGTGCGACACGGGCAAGGGCATTTCCACCCAAATCGCCATCGACACCGGCGTACCGACGGCGGCGTCGGACGTCTTCCAGCTCGACGGCATCTACAAGGTGCTGAGCCAGCATCCCGACATCCAGGTCGTGTCGCAGCAGGCAACGGAATACAATCCGGAAAAAGCACGCTCGATCATGGCGACCGTGCTGCAGCAGCACCCCGACCTCTGCGGGGGCATCGGTATCTGGGACAACCAGGACACCGGCACGGCGTCGGCGATCAAGGAAGCCGGCAAGAGCGACCAGGTCTTCCTCGTCACCTCCGGCGGCGGCAACAAGGTTGGCTGTGACAATGTCACCAAGGGCCTGTTCAACCTCTACATCAGCTACAACGTACCGCTGCAGGGTGACCTGCTCAACCAGGAGATCGCTCGCCTGCTGATGTCGGACAGCCCGGCCGGCGAGACAAAGACCATGTACTTCAATCCGCTGACGCTCATCACCAAGGCGAACGTCAACCAGCGCAATTGCTGGACACTTGATGAGCTGAAGTAGGTGAGCATGGCGCAGAGCAAGACGCTGACGCAATTGCGCTACAGGTATTTCTCCGGCCGCCTGGTCGGAGAAATCCTGTCGAAGAACTGGATCGACAGCGCCATTCCCGTCGCCGCCCTACTGGTGGTGACGATCATCATGGCCTCGGTCATTCCCGGCCTTCTGAATGCCGCCTATATCGCTGACCTTTCGCGGCAGCTCGCCGAGTTCGGATTGATCGCGCTGGCTCTGACCATCGTCGTCATGTCCGGCGGCATCGACCTCTCGGTCGGTTCGATGTTTGCGCTCTGCGTGCTCGCCGCGCTGGTCGGCATGAATGTGCTCGGCCTGCCGCTTCCGGCGGCATTGGCGATGACGCTGGCGACGGGGCTCGTCTGTGGCCTGCTCAATGGCGTGCTGATCGGCTATCTCCGGCTGCGCGCCTTCATCACCACGCTGGTGACGCTGGTCATCTACCGCGCCATCTACGACATCATCTTCCCAAGGCTGGCGAGCGCGATCGTCGGCAATACGCCGGAATCGCCGACCTGGGACTATCTTGGATTCGGCGACTTCCACGGCTTCCCCATCTCGTTCCTGATCTTCGTCGTCATCGCCGTCGCGATCCACATCACGCTCTCGCGCCTGCGTCCCGGCTGGCGGCTGAGAGCTGTCGGCGGGGCGCGCAAATCGGCCTACAATGCCGGCATCGACGTCAAGCGCACGGTCTGCATGGCCTACCTGACCTCGGGCATCCTGACGGCGATCGCCGCCTTCCTGTTTTCCGCCCGTCTCGGCAGCACCGGCGCCGATACCGGCATCGGCCTGGAAATTCAGGTGCTGACCGCCGTTGTCCTGGGTGGCGTGTCGCTCGGCGGCGGACGCGGCTCGGTCGGCAGCGCGATCATCGGCGCAATCCTGGTGCTGATCCTCACCAACGGCCTGATCCGTATGTCGACGCCAGGCTCCGTCAACCAATTGCTGCTCGGCCTGGTCCTTATCCTCGCCGTGCTGTTCGACGCCAAATGGGTGAAGAACCGCGGCAAGATCCTGAGCAAGGTCTATGTCTCGCCCACCTATCTCGAACTGCCCGAGCGCAACAAGGCGGCCAATGATCCGTTTCGCCTGAACGACCGGCTCGCCGATGTCGAGATCATCGGTCTCGGCGAGGTCGAGGGGCCGGAGGATGTGGTGCTCGATCGCAACGACAATCTCTATACCGGCACGCGCCACGGCACGATCGTCCGCTTCCTCGCACCCGACTACCAGAAAAGCGAGATTTTCGCCCGCATCGGCGGCCACCCGCTCGGCCTTTCCTTCGCGGAAAACGGCGACCTCTTGACCTGCGTCGGCGGCATGGGGGTCTACAAGGTCAGTCCGGACGGCAAGATCGACCGCGTTACCGACGAAACCAACCGCAGCTGGCTGTCGGTCATCGACGATTCCCGCCTGCGGCTGCCGGACGATCTCGATGTCGCGCCGGACGGCCGCATCTTCTTCAGCGAGGCGACGATCCGCTATGAAATGGCCGACTGGGTGGTCGATGCGCTCGAAGGCCGCGGCAATGGCCGGCTGATCTGCCACGATCCGCGCAGCGGCAAGACACGCACGCTATTGCGCGGCCTGATCTTCCCGAACGGCATCACCATCTGCCGCGACGGCCAGTCGCTGATTTTCGCCGAGACCTGGGCCTGCCGCATCTCGCGCTACTGGTTCGACGGGCCTAACAAGGGCCGGCGAGAAGTGCTGGTCGCCAACCTGCCCGGCTACCCCGACAACATCAATCGCGGCTCGAACGGCACCTATTGGGTGGCGCTCCTCGGCCTCCGGACCCGGACGTTCGACCTCGCGATGAAAAAGCCCGGTTTCCGCAAGCGCATGGCCAAGCGGATCGCAGCGGACGAATGGCTGTTTCCCAATGTCAATCGCGGCTGCGTGTTGCAAATCTCCGAGAACGGCGAAATCCTCGACGTGCTTTGGGATCGCGCCGGCGAAAATCATCCCTCGATCACCTCGACCTGCGAGCACAAGGGCTATCTCTATCTCGGCGGCGTCTCCAACAACCGTATCGGCCGCATCCGCCTGTCGAACGCCGATCCGTGCTGGACGGCACGTAAGGATTATTGGGGGAAGGATTGATGGGCATCTTTTCCCGCATTTCCGCTCTGTTTGGCCGCGGCGACGAGGATGCGCTGAGCGTGCCGCCAATGGATGGCGTCTACAAACCCAACAATCGGCTCGACACAGCCGAACGGGTGCTCGACCTGCCATCCATCGACAATCTTGTCGCGTCGCCGGCCGGGCTGCATTGCTCCGGCGGCAACAGCCTGTTCCGCATCGACGTCGGCAACCGGAGCACGAGCCTCGTTCGCCAATTCGACGGGCCGATCACCATGCTGGCGGCTGACCCGAATGGAGACATCGCCGTCGCGATCGAAGGCACCGGCGTCAGGATCGTCACGCCCTCGGGCGATCGCCGGCAACTCGATCTGCCGCTCGAATATACGTCCTGCATCACCGCTAGCCTGTTCGACGGCGCGGACAATCTGCTGCTGACCGTCGGTTCGCGCCAGCACCCCATGTCCGACTGGAAACGCGATCTGATGAGCCATGGCGCCACAGGCCAGCTGATCCGCCATGTGCTTTCCACCGGCAAGACCGAGGTGCTGCAGAGCGGCATGGCTTTCCCATATGGCATCGCGCGGCTCGCCAATGGCGCGGTAGTCGCAACGGAAAGCTGGCGGCACCGGATTGTCGCGCTCGCTTCTGGTGCCGCACCGTACATCCTGCTCGGCGAATTGCCCGCCTACCCTGCCCGGCTCGCTCCGGCATCGGATGGAGGCTATTGGCTGGCGCTGTTTGCACCGCGCCGCCAGCTGACCGAGTTTGTGCTCAACGAAGAAGACTACCGGTCGGAGATGATGGCGACCATACCGTCCGAAGCATGGATCGGTCCCGACTTCGCCGACAATGGCGATGAGGAACAGCCACTGCAATCGGGCTCCGTTCGGCAGATGGGGGTGATGAAACCCTGGGCGCCGTCGCGCTCCTACGGCTTGGTCGTTCGCCTTGACGCCGGCATGCAGCCGGTCGCCAGCTATCATTCCCGCGCCGATGGCAGGATCCACGGCATCGCCTGCCTGGCGGAATTCGAAGGCTCGCTCTACGTCGCCTCGCGCGGCGCGGGCACGCTTGTCCGGCTGGACCTGACCGCGGAGGCACGGCCATGACCGACATAGTCGAATTCAGGAATGCCACCAAGGAGTTCCGCAGTGTCGCAGCCTTCAAGAATGTCAATTTTACGCTGCGGAAGGGCGAGGTGCATGCGCTGCTCGGCGAGAACGGCGCCGGCAAGTCGACGCTGACCAAGGTGTTGGCCGGGCTTTATCCGCTGACCGCGGGCGAGATGCTGGTCGAGGGCGAGCCGCGCAGCTTCACCTCGCCGGGCGATGCGCTGTCGCACGGCGTCGCCATGGTCTTCCAGGAAACCAACCTCGTCCCGTCCATGACCGTGGCGCAGAACCTCTTCCTCGGCGAGGAGAATTTCTTCAATCGCCTGCGCGGCGTCAACATCAGGGCGCAGCAGCAATTGCAGCGGCTGAGCTTCCATGTCGAGCCGACGGCGCTGGTCTCCTCGCTGGGTGCTGCCAAGAAGCAGATGGTCGAGATTGCCCGGGCAGTGCAGCACAATGCCCGGATCTTCATCTTTGACGAGCCGACGGCGACGCTCACACCGGAAGAAAAGCAGCATTTCTTCGCGCTGGTCGAGCGGCTGCAGGCCGATGGCGGCTCAATCATCTTCATCAGCCACGCGCTCGAGGAAGCGCTTGATATTGCCGATCGCATCTCGATCCTGCGCGACGGCGAGCTTGTCGTCACGGACGATGTCGGGAACTTCACCCGCGACAGGATCGTGCAGGCCATGGTCGGCCGGCAGTTGAAGGACGAGCTCTACGGCAACGCGAAGCGACGAACCGCTCGGCCGGCCGGCAGAAAGGTGCTGGCGCTGGAAAATGTCTCAATGGGCAAGGCGGTGCGCAGTGCCACGATGTCGGTGTTCGCCGGCCAGATCACCGGCATGTTCGGCCTCGTCGGTGCAGGCCGCACGGAGATGATGAAAATCGCCGCTGGCGTTCTGAAGCGGGACTTCTTCCATGGCGGGCGCATCAAGCTCAATGGCGAAACCGTGCGTTTCAACGTGCCGCGCAGCGCCATCAACAATCGCATCGCCTATATTACAGAGGACCGCAAGCTCGACGGCCTGTTCGACACGATGGGGATTGCCCAGAACATCTTCTACGGCAAGCTGGTGAAGCGCGGCAATCCGGCCTCCGTCGTCACCCTGTCGCAGGCGCGGCGCGAGGCGGCGGAATGGATCGAGCGTCTGCATATCCGCACCATCCGCCAGAATGCTAAGGTCGTCGAACTCTCCGGCGGCAATCAGCAGAAGGTGGTGATCGCCAAAAGCCTGATCCAGACGCCGGAACTGGTCATCTTCGACGAGCCGACGCGCGGTGTCGACGTCGGCGCCATCGCCGAGATCCATGAGATGATCCAGAAGCTCGCCGATGCCGGCGCCGCGGTGGTCGTCATCTCCTCCTATCTTCCGGAGATCCTCGCCATCTCCGATCGTATCCTGGTCGCACGGCAGGGCCGGATCGTCGAGGAAATGGCGATCGAGGACGCTACCGAGGAGAAGATCATGTATGCGGCGGTGCATTGATGGCTGAAGATCGGAACGTCACCATCGTCGAGGTCGGCCCGCGCGACGGGCTGCAGAATGAAAAGGGCGTGATCTCGACGGAGGACAAGCTCGAACTGATCCGCCTGCTGGCCGATGCAGGCGTGCGCCGCATCGAGGCGACGGCGTTCGTGTCGCCGAAATGGGTGCCACAAATGACGGATCATGATGCGGTCATGCGCAACGCCGTCCGGCGGCCGGGACTACTGCTCTCGGCCCTCGTCCCGAACGAGAAAGGCGCGCTTGCAGCTATTGCTGCCGGCGCCCAGGAACTGGCGGTCTTCGCCAGCGCCTCGGAGACCTTCGCGCAGAAGAATACCAATTGTACGATCGCGGAGAGCATCGAGCGCTTCCGACCCGTTCTTACGCTCGCGCGAGAGCATGGCCTGCCGGTGCGCGGCTATGTCTCCTGCGCTGTGGATTGCCCCTATGAGGGCGCGATCAATCCGGCCGCGGTGCGCGAGGTGGCTGAGAGCCTCGTCGGAATCGGTTGCGGCGAGATCGCGGTAGCTGACACGATCGGCCGTGCGAGGCCGGAGCGGGTCGACGCGATGCTTGCGGCCGTGAGGCAATCCGTTCTCGCTGATCACCTCGCCTGCCATTTCCACGACACGTCCGGCCAGGCACTGGCCAATGTCGACGTGGCGCTTGGTCACGGTGTTCGCATCTTCGATAGCGCTGTGGCTGGACTCGGAGGGTGCCCCTATGCGCCGGGGGCCGCCGGAAACCTTGCGACCAGGGATCTTGTACTCCACCTCAACGACAGGGGGTTCCGACAGCCGGTCGACCTGGAAATGCTTGCCTTGGCTGAGGCTTTGGCTCGGCAGATGAAGGCGTCCAAATAGGCCATGGAGGAGCCGACGCTCACGTCTTGTTACACCCTCGCTCGCATCAGAAATCGTTCTGCCAGCGAACGGATCGGTCGCCGCTCGGCCAACATTCCGAGGGGCACTGTTCCGGAGTGAGGCCTCAAGCAAACATCGATGAACAAATTGAGAGGACCGACCCGAAATATGGGCCTTAACGCAAAAACGCCCGCGTCATTAGCGGGCGTCGAGCATCACGAAAGCTTAGTGTCGTGCAATCAGCGCGTAACTGATGCGCGAGCGACGCTGCGAATCTCTGCGCGGTCGATGCCGAGGTCGTGCAGATTGCGATCGGACATACGACCAAGTTCGTTGACGGTGTTGCGGAACTTGCGCCAGTTGTTGAAAGTGCGAGCTACGTTCATGTTAGATCCCCTTTCCTGAGGGTTGCTCGACGTCAGCAACCCGATTGGCTCTGGCGTCGTTTCGATGACTGAAATATAGCTATTTCAAACGATTTAAACCAGCGATAGTCTTTCATCTCACCTATGCACAGAGCGCACGGCCTGCATGGTTTCTGCAAGAAATGGCTATTCCTTGTGCATCCAGCCGCGCGCTGATCCGTCATGCGATCGAGAACGGCATCAACTTCTTCGACACCGCCAACCTCTACTCGAACGGCGCGAGCGAGGAGATCCTGGGCAGGGCGTTAAAGGACTTTGCCAACCGGGATGCGGTGGTGATCTCCACCAAGGTTTCCGCGCCCATGCGCAACGGGCCGAACGCAATCGGCTTGTCCCGTAAAGCGATCCTGACTGAAGTCGATCACCGCCTAAGGCGTCTCGGGACGGACTACATCGACATTTATCACATTCACCGGCGCGACCAGCTGACGCCTTGGGAGGAGACGCTCGAAACGTTGCACGACCTCGTGAAGTCCGGCAAGGTCCGCTACCTGGGCGCCTCTTCGATGAAAGCCTGAGAGTTTGCCAAGGCATTGCGCCTGCAGACCGCGAACGGGTGGACTCGGTTCATCTCCATGCAGGACAATTACAACCTGCTTGGCCGCGAGGAAGAGCGCGAGATGCTTCCGCTTTGCGCGGACGAAGGTGTGCAGACCATCCTCTATAGTCCGCTCTGCCGCGGCCGGCTCGCGCCCTTGGGGCGAGACAACGGCCCGTACACAGGCCGAGAAATACGCCACATCATATGAAGACATACCGAGCGACAGCGATCGGAAGATCGTCGACGCCGTGGCCGACATCGCGAACGAGCGTGGCGTCAGCATGGCCCAGATTGGCCGATTGGCCTTGCTTGGCTGCCGCGAAATCCCGTCGTGGCGGCGCCGATAGTCGGCGCTCTGAAGGCAAAGCATATCGATGACGCCGTGGTAGCGTTGTCGATCATGCTCAGCGACGACGAGGCAAAGCGACTGGAAGGTCCCTACACGCCGCGCGTCGACTATCAGAACGTCTCAGATCCAGCGATGCTCGCCCACGCATCCGAGATGGCGACTGGCTTCAAAGCGTCTGTTCTCGGCTGACCAGTAAGCAAGCTTCGGCCTTTCGCTCAATCTAGTGGCCAAGGATCTGGCTCATAAACAACTTCGAACGCTCATGCTTGGGGTTCTGGAAGAATTCGGCTGGAGTGGAATCTTCGATAATTCGACCTTGATCCATGAAGACAACGCGATCAGCGACCTTGCGCGCGAAACCCATCCCGCGTGTGACACAGAGCATCGTCATGCCATCATTGGCAGTTCGATATTCCTTGCTGAGGATGCCGCTGATCTCGGCATGAAATTCCGGCGGAGGCATGAAGCCTGTGACAATCCTCTGCCGGTCGACATGGAACCGAAGGCTTTTGCCCATCCCATAGGAGAGCACCATCTGGCTCGCGATTTGCGTCGCGGTGTCCAGGTCGGACCCGGTTGCGCCCGCACCTTTGGAGCCTTGGACGACCTCCTCCGCTGCCATTCCGGCAAGCGCAATTCGGATTCGTGCAAGGAGTGTTGCTTCGGTGGGAAGCATGGTTTCCGTCATCTGACAAAGCACTCTTCCTCCCTCTTGGAGGTCGGAGCCCTCCTCAACAAAGCTGTCCTCCAGCTCGATGACGAGCTCATCGACCAGCCTGCTCGCCAGCGTGACGATAACGTGGCCACATTCGTGCACGGCAATACGGAGGACCGCAACTTCCGGAAGTTTTGTCCTCGCGGGAAGGCTCGTTCTCAGATCTTCCAACGTCACCGTGCCGCCCTTGCTTCGCGCGCTGCGCTTCGCCTTCCGCGCCAGGTTTTGAAGATCGGCCGGCGTCGCGGTGCGAAGGCCGTCTGTGACGCTTCGAACCTGCGAGACTTTGATGGCATGCGAGACGTGACGACACAGTATCCGGGCCGACGTAATCGTCCACCGCTTCCGGCAGAAGCAGCAGTTGTGCATGGTCTGTTCCTGAACGATGTGCCATGTCAGAAATCTATCAGCTATGATTCGCTTCAGAAATCGCTCAACGAATTTTGGAGCGACTTTTTTAACGGCGTAACGTCACATCGTATGATTGCAGGAGCTTCCCAATGAGCGGAGTCTCAAAGTCGGTGCTATCTCGTTTGCTCAATCGGTGGGCATGGTTAGAAAAACCTTCAAAAACCGCGACGAGTGCGTCTGCATACTTGCGATCAGGAAAGGTGCTGATACAGGCAAATCTTCCAACCACGACCGGACTTATGATTGCATCCGGCCCGGTGCATACAGCTCCGCATGACAATCCCGATGCCGTCGGAGAGGCTCTTCGAGCAGCATTATCTCTGCCATATGACACTCTCCCCCACCCGCATCAGGATAAATGGCCATCTGTGCAAACGCCAATGCTTGCAGCGGCCGGAGTACGGTCATGGAAAACCCTGGCCAAGGGCAGCAAGGCGGTCGGTGTGACCCTCAATGGGGCTGATTTGCAATTGACACCCACTACACATTACGATCAAGCTGGCGGCACTGCGCTGGAGGAAGATACAGTCCGATGCGAGCTGGCTCATTCCAAGCTCGGGGCCGCGCTTTTGGAGGCCTTCGCACGTTGCCAGTAAACGAACCGCCGTCCGTAACAAGATTCACCGTTGCGAAACTCATGCAGGTCAGCGGAAACTCGACGGGAATCGCCTACGGAGTTTTTGGACGGCCTGCAGGATTTGTGCGAAACACGCTATCAGCCGGATGATGCTTTTAAGCGCGACGCCCTCTGGTTGCTCTCTTGGCCAAAGACGGTTCGGCCCCTTCACATGGTTGCCTCACGCCTTTTCTGCTCGATGAATTCTATGACGTGTTGCGATAGATAGGGAATAACAATGAGCCACCGCATTCCCGTATTCTTTGCACCCGTGGATGAGAACCTCTTACTTCCCGCAGGATCGACGCCGGAAGACGCCTATGAGGCTGAGGAATTTAATGAGCTTCACGACACCGGGGCGCTTTGGTCGGATACCTCGCGTAATTGGTGGCACATCTATTTGGCGGCGGCGATGGCTCGCACACAAGCACTCGATGGGCTAAAATTTCTGGAAGACGAAGAATGTATTACGATTCCGCATGGCGGGCTCGGTGCGGTAATCAGCTCGATTGACCGGCTTCTGAAAGCTCTATCGGAAATTCAAACGGAAGGTTGCGATGAATCCGTCAGCAGATACGCTGGTATCGTTAGAAGGGCCGAATACCTCACCGAACTGGAGACGGTCATGCCGAGCCAAGATAACTCGGATAGCACCGAGAACGCGCCAGATCAGGTTATGGCTGATCGCATGGATGCGATTTCGTTCTATCGCTTTCTTGTTTCATTGAGGTTCGTCGCCCATGAGGCTGCCAGCACTGGAAAATCAATGCTCTGGGTTATCCCAGCTCCGTAGGCTGGTCGCACTTAGGCTACCTTGGATGTCGCTGAAATTCTTCAGATCGTCCCAGAACCCTCAGTGCAGTTCCTGATGGGAGTTTTTAGACGGTCTGCCTGACTTTTGCGACGCTTCAAAACTCAGGATTTGTGCGGCATGGAGGGCCTTCATCGCACCGCGCCCAACTGCGGTTCATTGCTTGCGCGGACCGCCGCAATGACCTCCTCCAGCACGCTTGCAATGCTTGCACGGTGGCGGATGAGCCCTGAGCTAGGCAGAAACTCCCACACCTCTTCAGTCATCGCATGGATACACAATTCATAGGCATCCCACGATGCGAATGGAATCAATTCAGGAACCCAATACCCCGGGGTCGTCTTCGCCCGAAGGAGGAAAAGTCGGCGGTGGATCAAAGACAATATAGTAATTCTCGGCATGTATCTTGTGGTTCTCAATGACCTCGGCGGGGCTGTGCAGCCGATGTTCTCCAAATAAGCCAGTGACGCCGGGCGGAATGTATTGCTGCCCACCATGTACGGCATACACTGCGCGCAGCTCGTCCGGAATTGGTAAGGACAATTCCAGTGCAATTTGGTCAATAGCGTCCTTACTGACAGGCGGAAGCAGTCCGTGCCCGCAGTTCAAGCCCGCTGCGTCGTAGACTCTCTTCGCTTCAGCAATCAGCGATTCCATCAACATCCCTTCTTGGCAACCCCTTTGTCGATTTTCAAATTTGAACGAGGTTTCGCGAAAATCCCAAAAAAGGATGTCATTCATAACGATAAACGGCAACGATTAAGGTCGCAAATTGCCGCACTGGGATGAAAGCAACGCACCTCGCCTCTGATCTGCGTTTGAGCGCAAACGCTACTCTAGCAACTGTATCTTTTAGGCTGCCGCAGCGGTCCAGTTTTGACGGTTCTTGCATAGCGCGTTTGCGATAGTGACCAGCTTTCTGGCGACCGCGGTGATGATGACCTTGTGCGGTTTTCCGGCCTTGCGGAGGCGATCTGCGAAGGATTTGAGGCTCGGGTTGTGATATGCCGCGACCAAGGCCGCCTGGAACATCACATGCCGCAGGGCGCGGCGACCACCGGCGATGGCCCGTTTTCCGCGAAGAGTTCCGCTGTCGTGCGCGACCGGGGCCAATCCGGTGAGTGCGGCAGCCTCTTCGCCGGTGATGGTGCCGATCTCGGGCATTTCTGCGACCAGCATTGAACTCGCAACCGGGCCGATCCCTGGGATAGAACGGAGAAGACCGGCGGTCTCCGACAGGCGTTCATCGCTCGCGATGGCCAGGGTGATGCGGTCTTCCAGTTCTTTGATCAGGCTGTCGATCCGTTGCTTCAACTCGGTGTCGACGTCCTCGAACATCACGGCGGTGCCGAGCTTCTGATGCGCACGGATTTGAGCCAGAAGTCGTTTTCGCATCTCGACCAGCTGCGCTCTTTTGGTCGTCAAAGCTCTGAGAAGGCGTAGCTTTTCCGCAGGAAGACTGCGGCCTGCTTCGGGCCGGAAGGCGAAGAAGCGGGCGATGAGCTCGGCATCGATCCGGTCGGTCTTGGCGCGTGTGCCACGGCTTTGCGCAAACGCCTTCACCTGAGCCGGGGGCACTTGGCGGGCGGCAACACCTTCTGTCTCAAGAACCGCCCAGAGCTGCCATTCCTGACCGCCAGTCGACTCAAAGCAGACGACGGCATCCTGGTCCCGGGCAAGATCTGCCACGGCAGCATGACCTGCTGGAGCATTTGGCACTTTGCAGCGATGTCCATCCGGGAGGCAATGAACGTCAAGCCAATCGCGGCTGACATCTATGCCGATAACGCGGCCATGTGATAGGTTGTCTATGCTCTCTTCCTTCTGGTACGCGGTCCTTGCAAGGCCGCAATCAACTGTTCGAGACGATGAAGAGAGGCGGTGCCGACAGGCTAGAGAACGTGGTCATGCCACAAGGGTCAGACGTCGCGCACCACCCCGTCACTGACCCTGGCCGGGGCCGGTGAGAACCCGGATACAGAAGCGGTCAGGACTCGTTGGTCAGAGCCAGAAGATGACGGTTGCGGCGAGAGCGATGGCTGAGAAGAAGGCCATTGGGCACCTGTCGTAACGGGTAGCAACACGCCGCCAGTCCTTGAGACGCCCGAACATGATCTCGATCCGGTTGCGCCGTTTGTAGCGGCGCTTGTCGTATTTGACGGTCTTGTTTCGGGATTTCCTACCCGGAATGCAGGGAGTGATCCCCTTCGCTTGTAAAGCGTCATGAAACCAGTCGGCATCGTATCCACGGTCGGCCAGCAGCCATTTGGCCTTGGGAAGTTCATCAAGCAAGGCGGCAGCACCGGTGTAATCGCTGACCTGTCCTGCCGTTATAAAGAAACTGATCGAGCGACCATTCGCATCCGTTACGGCATGAAGCTTGGTGTTCATGCCGCCTTTCGTGCGTCCAATCAGGCGGCCTGCGCCCCCTTTTTTACCCGCAGGCTGGAAGCCGTGCGGTGGGCCTTGAGATAGGTCGCGTCGATCATGATCGTCTTTCGCTCCGCAGCATCAGGCACAGCCAGGCCTTCCATCATCTGGAGAAAGATGCCCTTGTCACCCCAGCGTTTCCAGCGGTTGTAAAGCGTCTTTGCGGGGCCGTATTCCTTCGGCGCATCACACCACCTGAGCCCATTGCGGTTGACGAAGATGATCCCGCTCAGAACGCGTCGATCATCAACGCGCTGGCGGCCATGGCTCTTGGGAAAATAGGGCCGAAGACGAGCCATCTGCTCGTCCGTTAGCCAAAACAAATTACTCATCAGTCGGGCTCCTATACGCCCGGCTGAATCACAGCCGTCACTTCAAATCAATGGGTCCTGAACCTAGCTTCTGATGGGTTCGCCTTCAGGCCTGCGGCTGCGCAGGATCCGGATAGATGATTGATTGGAATGACGTCCGTTATTTCCTTGCTGTCGCAAACGAAGGCTCGGCCGCCGAGCGTCTCGAGGTCGATCATTACACCGTGCTACGGCGCACCGCCCAATTGGAAGGCGCCTTGGAACGCAAATGTTCGAGAAGTGGCCCCTCCAGCTATCGGCTGACAGATGTGGCTGAGGAAATCCTTGAATTCGCCGAGCAGATTGGAGCATCCTCGAGCCAGCTTGCGACAGGCGTGTTCGGTCGCTACCAGAGCGTGCGCGAGCGTCTGCGGGTATCGAACGCGTGAAGACAGGTGAAGAAGCGGCAAGTCAGGCATTCCAAGCATTGAAGCAATCCCTGCGCCTTCTCAGCCGACCTTGAACCGATCAAACACCGTCAGGTGCTTGACCGACAAGTCGGCATCCCACCGATAGATCTCGGTGCGCGGGAAAGCGCATCCCTCAGGCCATTCAGTTCCAGTCATCGGCTCTGGGATCCCACATCCTTACCTTGCAGCTTGCCGAGCAGCACCTGCAGAGCAGAACGCAAAACCTCCAGGTCCCTTTCGCCGAGGAGCTGCGCCCACTGTTCTTCGACGCGCTTGCCGGTGGCCATCGCGAGCGGACGTATCTGCTTTCCACGTTCCGTAAGGAAAACCAGGCGTGCTCGCTTGTCGGTTGGATGCCGCCGCCGCTCGACATAGCCTAGTTTCTCCAGTTCCTCCACGGCGGTGATCGACGACCGCTGCGACCGACAGGCGTTCTAAGCAGCACAATTAGATATTGGCGACGCGCAACTTGGCTCTTGCGCTCATGTCGCGTTGGCAAATCACGCGCCGCACTCATCACCACGCCAAGCGTTTACCACTCTCAACTTCAAACAGATGTAGTTTACTGACATCCGGCACAAGCGGGAGAGCATCACCGGGACGTACGTCCAGGCGCTCACGTACCGTCGTAACAAGCACGTCAGTACCAATGTTTGCAGTCAACTGCGTTTCGGCTCCCATCGGCTCGATCACGGCGACCTCCGTCGCAACCCCGCCCTGCCCGACTAGCAGGTGCTCCGGTCGAATGCCGTAGATCACTTCCGTTCCGCGCGTCACGGCGATGCCTTCGGGGAGCGGAAGGACGCCTCCACCATCGGCGATGAAATTTAGTGGCCCGTCAACGCTGATCCTACCGCGAATGAGGTTCATTCCGGGGGAGCCGATGAAGCCGGCGACGAAAAGACTGGAAGGCCGGTCGTAGAGCTCCAGCGGCGATCCGATCTGCTCCACGAAACCATCCCGCATGACGACAATCCGGTCGGCCATCGTCATGGCCTCGATCTGGTCGTGGGTGACATAAATAGTCGTCGTCCGTAAGCGCTGATGCAGTTGCTTGATTTCGGAACGCATCTGCACGCGCAGTTTGGCATCGAGGTTGGACAGCGGCTCGTCGAACAGGAATACTTGTGGCTGCCTGACGATCGCCCGTCCCATGGCGACGCGCTGGCGCTGACCGCCGGAGAGATTGCGCGGGTACCGGTCGAGTAAGTGTTCCAGGCCTAGTATCTGCGCGGCATCGCGAACGCGCTGCCGGATATCCTCCTTCGGCGCCTTGGCCAGCCGAAGCGAAAAGCCCATATTCGCCTCAACGGTCATGTGTGGATAGAGTGCGTAGGATTGGAATACCATAGCGATGTCGCGGCTCTTGGGTTCGACATCGTTGACAACGCGGCCGCCGATTGCGACATCACCGCCGCTGATCTCCTCAAGTCCGGCGATCATGCGAAGAAGCGTCGATTTTCCACAGCCCGAAGGGCCGACGAGAATGACGAATTCGCCATCCTTGATATCGATATCCACCCCATGCAGAACTTCGAAGTGACCGTAGCTCTTGCGGACATTCGTTACGCTTACCGATGCCATTATGATCTCCAATTAGAAAAGCGTATGTCTGATCGCCGTCGCCCTCGCCGACCACCGGGGCCAGGCAGCCTGCCGGGCGCCTTACGCAATCGTAGCTGCAAAATAAGGTTCCAGGGCCGCATCGATCGCCGCAATGCAGAGGTCGCGCGCACGAGGCAGAACCTTCTTCGCGACCACTGCCGGATAAACCCGGCCGAGATACTGGCTGATGAGCGTTTCTGGAATATCACCTTCGAAGCGCGCAAGCAGAGTCTCGACAGTTGCCGCCGCCCGCTCATCCGGCCAATAATAACGAATGCGGTCGCTATAACTGAAGTGGCGCTGCAAGCGCTGTTCTTCAGGCGGGCCGCGATAATGGGAATTCCAATGACCCGGATTTTCGAGCATGACGGTCTCCATCGTCGCGTAGAGAGTATCCGCCCGGGCCTCGCCAGCAAGAACCGATGCGATGCAGTCGAGGCCATAGAGCGCCTCTCGCAAGGCAAAGGTCAGGCCGGGACCCACCTTGAGAATTGCAAATCCGCCGTCCACGAGGGCCGAAAGCGCTGTCGCGGGCTGATAGTCGGTGGAATGTGCCTCGAAGAGCAGGCCGGGCATTTCGTCCAGAGCGCCGATCAAGGCGCCAGCGCGATCCGGCCTGTAAAGAGCGACATTAGCATTGCCGAACTCAACGCCGGGCTGAACGACGATGGCGATCACCCGCCCCAGAGCACTTTCGACACCCGCTTTCGCAAAGGCCGCGCGATGCACCGCCAGCGTCTTCTTCGTCGCCTCGGGTCGCGTGACATCGAGTTCGTCAAGGGCATGGGTAGCGCCGCCGGGCGGCGGCACTTCGGTTCCGATAATATAGACAGGTGGCCGGCGACCAACACGAAGAGCCGCCTCTTCCGCCATGCGGGCAAGCTGCGCGGCACGTTCCGCCGTCAGTTCGTCGGCCAGAGCCGCGGGCTCTCCGGCGCAGCCCATCGATGTATCGAGATGGATCTTCTCGAACCCCGCCTCGACATAGGCCGCAATCATCGCCTCAGCCTTCGCCATCGCTTCCTCTGGCGGCAGCTTCCTCCAGGGGTTCGGCCCGAGATGATCGCCTCCAAGGACGATGCGATCGATGGGAAAGCCGAGCGCGGTGGCGGCGTCTTCGACGAAGCGGCGAAAGTCGGCGGGCGTCATGCCGGTATAGCTGCCGTCCTGATTGACCTGATTGCAGGTGGCTTCGATGAGCGCGACCGTCTCATCGGAGGCAGCGCGCCTGAGCGCCGTCTCGATGACAAGTGGATGAGCCGAGCAGACCGAGGTAATCCCGCGCGGCAAGACTTTGACGCGGTCGCCAAGGAGCTTTTTCAGGGCAACGCCGCGATTGTGTTCGACGGGGGTGTTCATCCGAGCATCACGACCTTGGTCAGATGACGGGGCGATACCGTATCGATGCCCTTTGCCTGCGCTGCCCGTTCGCCAAGAACCTGCAAGGCCGGCAGCACGCAGAGGCCGGCAAGTGCAGGATCGCAATCGACCCTCAGTTCCAGGTCGCCCGGGCCGCCGAACCCGATGACCGCCGCACCTTTTTGCCGCAATTCTTCCACCAGCAACACCTCGGCAGCTTTCTGGTCGGCGCTGTAGAGCATGACGACCGCGGTGTTTTCATCGACGAGGCTGATCGGTCCGTGCCGGTATTCCAGCGGATGGAAAGCCTGCGTCACGATCTGGCTCATTTCCATCAGCTTCAGCGCACCTTCCAGGGCAATGCCATAGAGCGATCCACTGCCGAGGAAAACGAAATGCGACCGACCTTCGATGATCGACGGAAGTGCCGCATCGAGCTGATCGGCCAGGCGGTGGGCCGATTGGGCGATCGATGCCGGGATCTTCACGCCGACCATCTGCATGCCCAGAAGCAGCATCAGGCTCGCCGAGACCGTCATGACGATCCCTTCCTCGCCGTGGGTCGCCGCTTCGATCAGTCGGTCGCAGTTCTTGGCCAGCGCGCTCTTGGGCTCGACCGTGATGGCGGTGACGAAAATGCCGGCTTTGCGGCTTGCCTTGGCGGCGGCAACCGTTTCGGTCGTCTCCCCGCTGCGCGAAAGGGCCACCAGATGCACCTTCTGCCAGCGCGGCCAGAAGGCGGCCGGCCGATTCAGCCACTCTGCGCCCGGCGCGGCAATCGCCGGATAGCCGGCATGATTGGCATAAGTCGCAAGCGACAAAGCGAGATTATAGGACGTGCCGCAACCCAGAAAGACCGTCAGTTCGGCCTCGTGCGGGGCGGAGACCAGTCCGGTCGCCTTTTCCCAATAGGGGAATTGCTCGAAGATCACCCTTTCCGTCGTATTCATATCAGCTCCGATTACTTGACCGATCCGGCCAGCAGACCGCTGACGAGGTACCGATTGAGAAAGATAACGACCAGGGCGGGAATGATGATGGCGATCGATCCGCTTGCCGTGATCAGCCCATAGTCGATAAAGTTCTTGGTGACGAATTCGGGGATCAGCACCGTCAATGGCTTCGTCGCCTGCGGCGAGAAGATGAGCGGGACGAGATACTGTCCCCATGCGCCAAGAAAGGTGAGGATCGCTGCCGCCGTCAACCCTGGACCGGCGAGCGGCAGGACGATGTTGAAGAAGATGTAGAGCCTGCCTGCTCCGTCGAGCTGCGCGGCCTCTTCCAGCGCGATCGGCAGCGCTTCGAAGACGCTCCGCAACAACCAGAGCGACAGGGGCAAGTAGGCAGAGACGTAGATCAGGGCAATGCCGACATAGGTATCGACCAGATGCAGGCCGATCATGATTCGGTAAAGCGGGATGAGCACCGCATAGCCAGGAATTGCAAGTGTCGCGACGACGGCGGCAAACAGGAAGCTACGTCCAGGAAACCGGATTCGCGTGAAGGCATAAGCTCCGAGCGCAGAGATCGCGACACAGAGAAGCGTTGCAGCCACCGACGTCACGATGCTGTTGATCAGTGCGGCGCGGAACTGCGACCAGACCTGAACCCCGCCGATGCGAGCAATATTGATGCCGAAGAGACGCGAGAAATGATCCAGCGTGAAATGCTGCGGAAAGAAATGGATGGGTCGTACCGAGAAGTCCTCGGTCGGGGTGATCGAGCTTGCTAGCGTCCAATAGATCGGTCCGAGCGACCAGATCAGGAGAACCGCGACACCGGCCCAGATCAACAAATGATGGGAGAGGCTCTGTTTCATCAGTCAAACCGGGTGTTGCGATAGACGCGCAGGACATAAACGAGCGAAACCAGCAGCGAGACCAGCGTGATCACGAGCGACAGCGCCATACCGTAGGAGAAGCGCAGGTTCTGGAAGGTCTCGAGATAGATCTGGACGAGAACGGGCCGAGTTTCGAGGCTGGACCCCGCCAAGACCCATGCCTCATCGAAGAGATTGAATGCGTTGACGGTCGCATTGGTCATGGCGACGGCAATGGCGCTGCGCACCAGCGGAAGCGTGACCAGCGCGAACATCTGCGTGCGGGTGGCGCCGTCGATCCGCGCCGCCTCGTAGAGATGCGCCGGGATGCTCTGCATGGCGGCGAGCACGATGACGATGGTCAGGGGCATCATGCGCCAGACGTGGACCACCGTGACGGCGATGATGGCGCTGGCGCGATCGTTGAACCAGACATGGTTGTCGAAAGGCAGGCCTACCGCCGAAAGAATGCCATTCAGTAATCCTGCTCCGGGCTGGTAGATCCAGAGCCAGATCACGGCATTGACGACACCGGGGAGCGCCCAGGGCAGAACGACGGCGGCCAGCAGCCATCGGCGGCCAACCTTGACCTGATTGATGAGCGCAGCGGCGAGCACGCCGAACACCGTTTCGGCTACGACTGCAAGCACGACGTAGATAAACGTATTGATCCACGTCGTACCAAGCGGCGCGTCGGAAAACATGCGGGTGTAGTTTTCCAGCCCGACAAAGGGCGTGCCCGCCTGCATCGGATTGACCCTGTGCAGGCTGTCCCAGACCGTTCTCGCGATCGGGTAGAAGACAAGGGCCGCCATCGTGATCAGGATCGGCGATACGAGCAGAATGCCCAGCGTGGTGTCGGACTTGATGCCGACGCCACGCTTGCTCCTGCCACCGGCAGAGACTGCGATCGTCATTGTGCCGATGCCTGCTTCGCCGCTTCGGCGATGTTCTGCATGGCCTGATCGACGGTGACCTGGCCCTTCGCGGCGCTATTGATCGCCGTGTTCACGGCGCTGGAGAATTCCGGATACCAGGGAGGCGTGCCCTGCGGGAATAGCGGCTCGACGGTCTTCGATTGCGCCACAAGCGTATCGCCGCTCAGCAACTCACCGGCAGCGTTCAGCTCGGACAGTGCCGAGGTGCGGGTCGGCAATGCGCCATTGGCCGCATTCTTCTTCTGGAACTCCTTGCTGGTGAACCATTTGACGAAGGCGATGGCCGCTTCCTTGTTCTGCGAGACGCGCGGAATGGCAAGCGCCTCGGGAAGGCCGAAGCTGCGGGTCTCACCGCTGGCGGTTGGTACCAGGATCGCCTCGACCTGACCGGCGACCTTCGATTGCTTCGGATCGTTCATTTGACCGATCCTGCCGGGCTCACCCGAAATCATGATACTCGTCACGCCCTGGGCAAACATGCTTTCATTGATCTGGCTATCCTTGAGGCCGGTGGAGGCCGGATCGACCAGGCCTTCCTTCAGCAGCATCAATTCAAAGGCGAGCGCCTTGTAGCCGGCAGAATCCTTCGAGACGAAAAGCGGCTTGAAATCCTTGTCGAACAGTTCGCCCCCGAAAGCCTTCGTCAACAGATACCAGCTCGTTGACGCACCTTCGGTCGCCGAAAGCGGCAGTCCGATCGGATAGGTCGCGATCTTCTTTTCCTTGATCTGCTTGGCAGCAGCGACCAGTTCGTCGAGTGTCTTCGGCATCTTGGTGATGCCCGCATCCGCGAAATGTTTCTTGTTGATGAGCATGACGCGGAAGTCATTGGTATAGGGCACGCCGAGCAGGTTGCCGTTGACCGTGAAGATGTTAGAAACGCCAATATCCTTGACGGTATCCGCATCGATCACATCGTTGAGCGGCAGATACCAGTCGGCGGCGCTGAACTGGCCGGTCCACGACCAGTCGAACTCGGTGACATCGGCTGGTGCGGTTCCGGCAATCAGTGATGTGACGAGCTTCGGACGGATGTCGTCCCAGGTGAGTGTCTGCATATTGACGTGAATGCCGGTCTCGGCTTCGAAGTCGCCGGGAATGTTCGGCGCCTGCGGCGAAGGCATCAATACCGTGATCGATTGGCCGGCAAGCGGTTTCGCATCCTGAGCGAGAGCTGGAACGGCGGCAAAGAGCGACGCGAGAGCGAAAAATGGCAAAGTATATTTACGCATGTTCCCTTCTTTCCTTGTTATTGAGGTCTGCTTCACTGGAATGCACCACCGCGGTCTTGGCCGTGGCAGCGATTTGCATGACCCAGCCGTAATCCACCGGCCAGTCGAGGAGTCGGGCGGCCGCCAAAAGGGCGCCACCGATGGGGGAAAGCTTCGGGCTCACAGCCGGGCGGCCGATGCGCCGCTCCAGCGCGGCAAGCAGGGCGCGGCTTGCAAATGTTCCGCCGGCATAGGTCCACTCAGCGCCTGTATCGCAATGCGGCGCTATGGCCTTCATATGCTTTGCAAGCTCGGATGCTGCCTGGTCGATCAACTGCCTCGCCGCACCATCGCCGGCACTTGCGACACGATCGACAAGAACCGCAAGCGCTGCAATCTGGGCGCGCGGATTCTTAAGTTCGCTGACCCATCCGCCAAGTGCGTTGACCGGGTCGAAACTGTCGAGATTCAGGAATTCGAACATGGCTTTCGCGAGCGCAGTCGGACCCGCACGCCCATCAAGGCTCTGGCTGACGAGGCTGAGGGCCGCCCGCCCGATCCAATAGCTGCTGCCCTCGTCACCGATGACGTCGCCCCAACCGCCGGCACGGGCGGATAGACCGGCAGCGTTGCGCGCCCAGGCCATCGAACCCGTGCCGGACAGGATCAGAATGCCGGGCTCGCCGGCAAAGGCGCCGAGATGGGCCGCGTCGACATCGTTGAGAATATGCTTTCGCACCTTGGTAAAGCTGGCCTCGATCGCCTCGCGCTGCTGTTCGGACAGCCGGGCCACCTCGCCATAGGCAGGCAGGGCGGCGGCGACGGCCGCGAGATGCTCTTGTTCCAGAAAGGGGCGGAGCGCAAGGTCCAGTTCGTGCTGCCAATTCGTATTGTCCATCGGATTGACGCCGCCGCTGCGCGACATTCGTAACACTTTGCCAGATCGGTCGGCGAGCGCGACCAGCACCTTGCTGCCTCCGCCATCGATGCCAAGGATCAGGTCGCCGCTCATTCCGGCGCTCCGAGATCCGCGATCGTCATCTCGACGCCGAGATTGACAAGTTCGCTGCGCCAATGCGCAGAAAGGCCGGCATCCGTGATTACCTTCGCAGCGCTCAAGGGAGCGACCTTGTAGGTCGTCATGGTGCCGAATTTCGAGGAATCTGCCAGCACGAAGCGGTGAGCCGAGCGGCTGAGCATACATTTGTTGAGGCTCGCTTCGGCGCTGTCGACGCTATAAATCGCGCCGTCGGGGCTGATGGCGCTGGCGCCGAGGAAGAGCTGATCGAACCAGATGCTCTCAAGCATCGCTTCGGCCTGCGGGCCGACGAGCGAGGCGTTTTCGCTACGCAACTGGCCGCCGAGCAACACGACTTCCAGATTGGGAATATTGAGGAACTCCTGCGCCACCGTTAGGCCGTTGGTAAAGATGCGAAGCGGCATCGGGTTCAGGCGGACGAGGCGGGCAAGCTGCAGCACCGTGGTGCCGGCATCGAGGAAGATAGCCGTGCGCGGCGTCAGAAGATCGTAAGCCGCCGTTGCGATGGCGCGCTTGGCTGACAGATGCCGCTTGGCCCGTTCCTGGAAGGCAAGCTCCACCGAAGAACTTTCAGCGATGCGCGCGCCGCCGTGGACGCGATCGATAGCGCCCTCTCTTTCGAGAACCTGCAGGTCCCTGCGCACCGTTGCCAGGGAAGCGCCGATGGTATCCGCAAGCGCCTGGATGGTCGAAAACCCGTTCGCATACAGATGGCTGCGAATAGCGTCGAGACGATCGACTTTCACTCCCCCGGCTTGGCTCAACGAAGGTTCCTCTTCCATTATCATTTCTATTTCGCTCAGACTTCCACCCCGTAGGATCAATGTCAATCATGCTTTTGATCCTTTTTGATCGAATTTAAAAATCGATAGGTTCAGTAAATGACAAAGCGCGGCTTCCTCCTGTGAGGAAACCGCGCTTGCGCGTGACGTCTTATTCCGAATGGGTTTAGTGATAGGCTGGCAAAAGACTGCCGTGCTGCTCGATCAAGTCATCCACCAGCTTCCAGATCTGATCCGGTGACAGCTCCGCCGACGTATGCGGATCAAGAAGAGCCGCCTGGTAGATGCGATCCCGCCTCTTGGTCAGTGCCGCCTCGACTGTCAGTTCCTGCACGGAAACGCTTAAGCGCATGACGGCGGCGAGCGGCGAGGGTATGCGTCCGATGCTGATCGGCTGGATGCCGTTATGATCGACATGACAGGGTACCTCGACGATGCACTGGTCGGGTAGGTTCTGAATGAGGCCGTTGTTCGGGACGTTTCCGTAGATCAGCGCAGGCTGTCCGCTGAGGGCTGCATGAATGATGCCCGCCGCATATTCATTGCTGCGGCACACGTCGATTGGCTTGCCTCCTTCCAGATCGCGGCGCAGCTCGTGCCATTCGGCGATCTGGACTTCGCAACGGCGGATATATTCATCTAGTGGAATGTTTAGCCGCTCAATCAGATCGTTGCGACCTTCCTTGATGTACCAGGACGTATATTCCGAAAAATGCTCGCTCGATTCCGTGACGAAGTGACCAAGCCGTTTTAGAACATCGAACCGGACGCGATCGTCGGAGGGAACGCGTCCTTCGTCAGCCAGGGCGCACAGGCGCGGATAGAGATCCTCACGGCTGCCGTCGGCTTGCAGCTTTTCGTATTTGAGGAAGAAGGCGACGTGGTTGATGCCGGCCGAGAGATAGTTGATATCGGCAATGTCCTCGCCGAGGCAATCGGCAAGATGGGCGGCGCTATGCTGCACGCTGTGGCAAAGTCCCACGGTGCGGATGCTCGGCGCGATCTCCTTGATCGCCCAGCAATTGATCGCCATCGGGTTGACATATTGCATCAGCAGGGCATTCGGACACACGTCTTCCATGTCGCGGCAGATGGCTTCGAGAACGGGAATGGTGCGCAGCCCGCGGAAGATGCCGCCGATACCGAGCGTATCGGCGATGGTCTGCCTAAGGCCATATTTCTTCGGCACGTCGAAGTCGGTTACCGTTGCTGGCTTGTAACCGCCGACCTGCATCATCAGGATGACGAAATCGGAGTTCCGAAGGGCGACACGCCGATCGAGTGTCGCCTCGATACTGACCTTGTCCAGCTTCAGTGCCTCACAGATGCGCCGTGCGACGATTTCGGATGTCTTCAAACGCTCGGGATCGATGTCGAACAGGCTGATGACGTAATCGCCATCGCCCTCAGATGAGAGAACATCGCCCAGGATGTTCTGCGCGAAGACGGTGCTGCCGGCACCCACAAGACAAATCTTTGGCATGACAAACTCCGGATAGTTGGGCTTCGACGTTTCATTGCTCCTTTCAAACCGGAACTTCTTCCTGCTAATTGGATAGTTCTTCCTAGATTCGAGTCACAGGACAACTTCATGCGAAGGGATAACAGCGCTGGGCGCGAAGCTTCGATCATCTCGCAAGGCGATTTTCTGATCGAGCGCCATATCGCCAGGGCCATGGGTGCAGCCCACTGGCACGATCATGTCGAAATCAACTTCCTCCTCAATGGGCGGATGACATATCTGTTTAGCGGAAGGCAGGAGCAGATCGAGGCTGGGCGGCTTGCTCTCTTCTGGGCCGCTATTCCGCATCAAACCATTGCGGTCACTCCGGATGCGCCGCTTATCTGCATCTATCTTCCACTCGTCGATTTTCTGGCCTTGGCCATAGACAGGAAAGCCAGGCAGTCGATCATGCAGGGGAGATTCCTGACCGAAACGCGACCGCAGCTAGCCAACGCGATCCTGCTCCCGCAATGGGTGGAGGAATGGCAGGACGGCAACACCGCGCGGCGGCAATTGATCGCAGACGAGGTCAGGCTCAGGGTGCGCCGTCTTGTTCTGGATGCAGCGGATGGCCATGCCCCAGCCGCCGGGAAATCGGTGGCGACGCCTGTGGGTCCTGCCGTGCGTCGCGCCGAAATGCTCACAGACTTGATAAACATGCATTATGCAAAACCGCTGAGCATGCCGAAGCTCGCCGAGCTTGCCGGAATTCATCCCAGCACCGCTAACAAGATTTTTCGCGAGGTGCTTGGCATTTCGGTGAATGAATATCTCACAAGGTACCGGCTAGCACGGGCCATGCAGAAGCTCGCCGATACCAAAGAACCCATTCTGCAGATCGCCTATGATTGCGGCTTCGCTTCCACTAGCCGGTTTTACGATGTCTTCAGGCAGCGGACCAGAACTACGCCCAAGCAATTCCGCACCACATCGACAAAAAAATAAACTCGCCAACTCTTTCGCACAAGGTGCAGCAAGCTCTCGAAGGTCTTCCGAGCCCGGCATCTTAAATGGCCAGTAATCTTTCCATCGCGAGATGATTGGCAAAAGCGGGAGCCCAAACGATTGCGCCTTGGCTTAGGGGTTTCTGCGAAACCCGCTTTCTGTCTATACGCGCGCTTGGAGTAAAAGAGTACCTAAAAATCGATCTGCTGCCGGTACATTTCGGCAACGTGAACTTCGAGTGGACGAGCCGAATAGCGCTCACATGGCGGCCGAGCGCCGACCTAGCTCGACGAGCATGGTCTGATACATGAGGTCGATGGAGTTGATAAGCTCGACTGCGGCGCTATAGAGTTTTTCAAAAACAGTATAACGATCAAGATCATAGACTGGAAGATAGGGTGCCAGCTCTGTCGCTTGAGACAGTATCACCCAACACCTCCTATGCAGAGATATTTGAGTTCGGTATATTCTTCAATGCCGTGGCGTGAACCCTCGCGCCCCAGACCCGACATCTTCACGCCGCCAAAGGGCGCTTCAGCGGTAGAAATTGCGCCCGTATTGACGCCGACCATGCCGTATTCAAGCGCTTCGGCAACCCGGAAGACGCGAGAGAGATCACGCGCATAAAAATAGGAAGCAAGGCCGAAATCAGTATTGTTGGCCTGCGCGATCACATCCGCCTCATCTTCGAAACAGAAAAGCGGCGCGAGCGGCCCGAATGTTTCCTCATGTGCCACCTGCATGCCGGCATCGACGTTGCACAGGATCGTCGGCTCGAAGAAATTGCCGCCTAGCGAATGTCTCCTGCCACCGACGGCGATTTCAGCACCTTTGGAAAGTGCATCGGCAATATGGGTCTCAACTTTCGCAACGGCGTTGCCGTCGATGAGCGGGCCGAGAACGCTTCCCTCCTCCAACCCGTTGCCGACCTTCAGATATGAGACCGCCCGCGCGAATTTTTTAGAAAAAGCATCATAGACACCACTCTGCACATAAAAACGGTTGGCGCAGACGCAGGTTTGACCATTGTTGCGGAACTTGGCGATCAGCGCTCCCTCCACGGCCGCATCGAGATCGGCGTCCTCGAAAACGATGAAGGGTGCATTGCCGCCGAGTTCCAATCCCAACTTCTTGATCGTCGGCGCGCATTGCCGGTAAAGATGTTCTCCCGTGCGCGTCGAACCGGTGAAAGTGAGAAGACGGATATCCGGACTTGCGGTCAGCACCCCGCCGATTTCGGCGGCAGGCCCGGTCAGAATGCTGAAGAGTGCAAGTGGAAGACCAGCGCGCTCAGCGAGGATAGCGAGCGCGATGGCAGAAAAAGGAGTCTGTGGCGCAGGCTTCAACACCATCGCGCAACCGGCGGCCAGCGCTGGGCTGACCTTGCGAGTGATCATGGCATTAGGGAAATTCCACGGCGTAATGGCCGCGACGACGCCGACCGGCTGGCGCAACACCAAAATGCGCTTGTCGGGCTGATGGCCGGGCACCGTCTCACCACTGATACGGCGCGCCTCCTCGGCAAACCATTCGATGAAGCTTGCTCCGTAGGCGATCTCGGCCTTCGCTTCGGCCAACGGTTTGCCCTGTTCCAACGTCAGGATCATGCCGAGATCGTCACGGTTTTCCATGACGAGCCGGTGCCACTCCTTCAGGATTTTTGCACGTTGGCCGGCTGTGCATCGCGCCCAGCTCTTCTGGGCGATCACGGCCGCGGCAATCGCCTCCTGCGTTTCCGTCGTGCCGAGTTCGGGAACCCGACCCATGATCTCTCCCGTAGCGGGATTACGGATCGTTGCCGTTTTTCGGCCAGCGCAGCCGATCCAGCGACCGGCCACCGGAACTTTCTCGCCAAAAAGCTTGAGATCGTTCATATGCATAGATCAACCCCTCAACAGAAAACCTGCGCCGAGGCCGGGTCGAAGGCGAGATGCACGAGGTCGCCGCGGTTAAGGCCTGCGATCGCCTCGTGGCCGAAGGGCAGGCGCACGGCAAGCAGTTCACCCGCACCGGTATGGGCAACGACATGGACGTTGTTGCCGAGGAAGGTAATATCGCTGACGGTGGCTTGAAAACCGGCAGGGGAGCCCGCCTGGTTGCGACTGAGCTGCAACCGTTCAGGACGCAACATCAATGCCGCTTTTTTTCCTGAGCCCGCCTCGCCGTGAACCGGAATATGATCGAAGACTATATCCTGACCGATAGAAACAGTTGCCTTGCCATCCGAGGCTGCGAGGAGTTCGCAGGCGATAAAATCGCTGTCGCCGATGAATTCGGCCACGAAACGGGTAGCAGGGTGAGCATAAAGCTCCGGCCCCGTGCCGACCTGATCGATAACCCCTCTGGAAAACACGGCGATCCGGTCGGAAAGACGCAGGGCCTCTTCCTGATCGTGAGTAACATAAAGAATCGTCACTTCCGTCTGCTGGTGGATACGGCGGATTTCGAACTGGATTTCTTCCCGAAGCTTCTTGTCGAGCGCCGAGAGCGGCTCGTCCATCAGAAGCACCGGCGGATCATAGGCGAGCGCCCTTGCAAGAGCCACGCGCTGCTGCTGGCCGCCCGACATTTGCGCGGGCTTGCGATCTTCGAAGCCTTCGAGACGGACGAGACGCAGCATTTCCCTGACCCGGCTATCGATCTCGGCCTTGGACTTGCGGCGAACTTTCAGCGGAAAGGCAATGTTCTCTCCGACAGTCAGATGCGGAAACAATGTGTAGCGCTGGAACACCATGCCGATATTGCGCTTGTGCGACGGTGTCGACAGCAGCGTCTCGTCGTTCAGCAGAATATCGCCTTTGGTCGGATTTTCGAAGCCAGCCAGAATGTAAAGCGTCGTGCTCTTGCCCGAGCCGGAGGGGCCGAGAAAGGTCAGGAATTCGCCGCGCTTGACCTCAAGACTGACGTCGTGGACTGCGACGACGGGTCCGTATTCCTTGCGGATGCCTTTGATTTTCAGGAAGGATTCGCTCATGATTTTAGAACCTTGCGTGCGATCGCGGCCAACGTCATCAATGTGACCGTCAACAGAATGAGAAGAGTGGAAGCGGCGGCGACGACCGGGGTGAGATCCTGCCTCAGCGTTACCCAGACCTTGACCGGTAACGTCTGCAATGTTGGGCTTGCCATGAAGATCGCCACGACCACCTCGTCCCAGGACGTCAGGAACGAAAAGACGGCTGCAGAGAACAGTCCGTGGCTGATGGCAGGCAGCGTCACCCTTATCTTCGCCTCAAGCGGCGACGCACCGCAAACTACTGCCGCATCCTCAATCGACTTGTCGAAGCCTTCAAGCGCACCGGAGATGGACAAAATGGAAAAGGGCAGTGCCAGAACAAGATGGGACAGCACGAAGCCGATCAATGTGCCCCCGAGCCCCACGCGCAGGAAAAAAGCGTAAAGGGCAACCGCGAAGACGACGACAGGGAGGATCATCGGCGTCAAAAACAGAGCCTTCAATGCATCGCGAAACATGAATTTTCCGCGCACGAGGCCGAAAGACGTTACCAAGCCGAGCAGCACCGAAAGCACGGTAACAATTGCCGCGATTTTAAAGCTTGTCCCTGCGGAAGCCAGCCATTGTGGATCGGAAAGAAGCTCTGCATACCAGCGCCACGTCCAGCCTGGCGGCGGAAAGATCAGCCATTGCGACGAGCCGAACGACAAGGCCGCAATGAACAGGATCGGCATTAGAAGAAAAGCCGTGGTCAGGATTGTGATGACAAGCAGCACATATTTCCACCAGCCAAGGCGATCGAAATTCAACAGCATTTCAACGCCCTCCCGTATTTTGGACACCGAAGAGCCGTAGCTGCACGGCATAGAGCGTCAGCGTAACGACGAGCAGGACGAAGGCCGCAGCCCCGCCCATGCCCCAGTTGACGAGCGACTGCACGAACTGCGCGATGAGTTCGGCGAGCATCATGTTCGCCGTGCCGCCCAGCAGCGAGGGCGTGACGTAGTAGCCGAGCGACATGACAAAAACCATCAGGGCGCCTGCCATCATGCCGGGAGCGGCAAGCGGTAACAAAACGCGGGTGAGGCATTGCCAGCGGCTGGCGCCGCAAAGCGCTGCCGCCTGCAGCACGGCCGGATCGATCTTCTTGATGACGCCGTAAAGAGGCAGAATGATAAAGGGCAACATGATATAGGTCATGCCGATCGTGACACCGGTCAGATTGTTGACGAGGGCGAGCGGCTTGTCGATCAGCCCCATACCGATCAGCATCTTGTTGATCAGCCCCGTGCGCTGCAAAAGCACCATCCAGGCATAGGTTCGCGCTAAGAGGTTGGTCCACATCGATAGCAGCAGTATCGCGAATACGACAGTAGCCCATCGAGAAGGCATGATCGCCAGTGTCCATGCGACAGGGAAGCCAATCAGCAGCGATATAAAGGTGACGAAACCCGACACGATGAAGGTGTTAGCGAATATCTTCAGATAGGTTTCAGAGCCTAATAGTTCGGCATAATTGCCAAGGCCGAACATCGGCTCCATCACGCTACGCAAGAGCAGGGCGATGACCGGGAATATGAAAAAGATCGTCACGAAGGCGAGAGCCGGCACCACCTGTACAAGTCCCGTGGGCCTTGTCGCCTTGCGCGCCGGTGCCGCCTCGTTCGCAATGTCCATATATGCCGACATGGCAATTCCTTCCCATCGGAGGGCTGACGGACAGCCATGGCTGCCGATAGATCCACACCTCTCATTGCCGCACCGCGGGCCAAGGCCCACGGTGGCGTGGTCTATCTCCTGAACTTACTGCGCCTGCCAAGCGTACCATCTTTTGCCGATGGCATCGCGGTTTACAGCCCAATAATTCATATCGGCGTTGACTTGGCTTGCCGTCTGTTGGTCCGGCAGAGTCTTTGCCGTTTCAGGATCCATTAGCTTGGCCGAGTCGAGATTGATCGGCGCATATCCGGTGGCTTTTGCCAAAGCGGCCTGTGGCTGCGCCGAGGTCGCAAGCGCGATGAATTTCATCGCCGTCTCAAGGTTCGGAGCACCTTTGGGGATGACGAGAGAATCGGCGGCCGTAATGTTCTGGCTCCAAGAGGTCTCCGTCTTCACCCCGCTATTGGCCAGCGCCGTCATGCGGCCATTCCAGAGGCTGCCGAAAGGCGCTTCCGCCGATGCGAGAAGCTGCTGCGATTGCGCGCCGCTCGTCCACCAAACGATATCCGACTTAATCGTATCGAGCTTCTTGAAAGCGCGATCGAGATCAAGCGGATAAAGCTTGTCCGCGGCAACGCCGTCGGCCAGCAGTGCCGCCTCGATCACACCAGGCGCGGACCACTTGTAGAAGGTGCGCTTGCCGGGGAACTTCTTCGTATCGAAGAGATCGGCCCAGGTCTTCGGGCAGGCGCTCACGGCATCGGCATTGCATCCGATGACAAAAGAATAATAGAAGCTGCCGACTGAATAGTCGCTGACGAAGCGCGGATCGAGCTTAGACTTGTCGATAACGGAAAAGTCGAGCTTTTCAAGCAACCCGTCCTTGCCGGCCTGAGCGGCATAATCCCCCTCGACGTCAACGACATCCCAGCTGACCTGGCCGGCTTCGACCATCGCCTTCAGCTTGCCATAGTCCGTGGGACCGTCCTGCATGACGCCGACGCCGGTCTTGTCGGTAAATTGGTTAGCCCACGCGACCTTCTGCGCATCCTGCGTCGTTCCTCCCCAGCTCGTAAAGACCATGGTGTCGGCCTTGACGGGCATGGATGCGGCCATCATTGCGGCAAAGGCCGCGAGTGCAATTCTTGCTTTCATGTTCCCTTGTCCTTGTTTTCAGTTTTGGAGGCATGCCTTATGTGCCGCCCGCTCATCCCAAGGGGGAGAAATCGGTAGGCTTCATAATCTTGTTTTCGGCCAAGTCGATCAGATCGCGGATCTTCGGCAGGAACGACTGCCACTGAGGGTCGGCGGCCAGCCGCCCACGCCGCGCCTCGCGATCATCGAGGCTCACATAGGACCAAATGTGCACGATCTCGTTGATCGTCCCAATCTCCGAATAGAAGTAGCCGACGAGATTGCCGAGATGCGCCTTCTGGATCGCAATCCCCTCTTCCTCCACGACCTTCAGATATTGTGGGATCGTGCCATTCTTCAGCCGGTAAGTGCGGATCTCGTAAAACATCGGTCTCACCTCATGACGAAGGGATCGGGTATCGGATCATCCGAGGTACGCAGCCAGACGGTCTTGGTGCGGGTATAGTCGAGCGCCGCCGCAAGCCCGCCCTCGCGACCGTCACCCGACAGGCCGAAGCCACCAAAAGGTGCGATCGGCGATACCGCGCGGTAGGTATTGACCCAGACGATGCCGGCGCGGATCGCCTTCATCAGGCGGTGAGCGCGTGTCAAGTTTTGCGTAAATACGCCGGAGGCAAGGCCATAGACCGTGTCATTGGCCAGCGCGATAGCCTCCGCCTCGGTTTCAAAGGAAACGACGGAGAGAACGGGTCCAAAAAATTCTTTCTCCATGGAGGGCGAACGGATGCCATCACAATCGAGAATCGTCGGCTTGTAGAAATAACCGTCACCGTCCACCGGTGCACCGCCAGTCAACAACTTCGCACCGGCATCCACGGAGGAAGAAACCAGTGAAACGATATGCTTGCGTTGACGCTCCGTCGCAAGCGGTCCCACTTCCGTCGTCATCTCTAGCGGCGAACCGATGCGGATCGCCTCAGCCTTCGCCGCCAAAATCTGGAGGAAACGATCCTTAACGCTTCTTTCGACGATCAGCCGCGAACCGGCAACGCAGCTCTGGCCGGTCGCGGCAAAAATGCCCGCAACCTGCGCATTGGCGGCGCTTTCAAGATCGGCATCGGCAAAAACGAGAATCGGAGATTTACCGCCGAGTTCCAGCGAGGTCGAGGCGAGATTTTCAGCCGAATTGCGGACGATATGACGTGCCGTTTCCGGCCCGCCGGTAAAGGCGATATGGGCCACCTTCGGATGAGTGGTGAGCGCGGTGCCGCAGGAGGCACCGAAACCGGTGACAATATTGAGGACGCCAGCAGGAAAACCGGCCTCATGCACCAGCCGGCCAAATTCCAGAAGCGGCGCCGGCCCATCTTCCGACGCCTTGACGACAACGGTGCAGCCTGCGGCAAGCGCCGGACCGATCTTAACGGCGGCGAGAAACAGCTGGCTGTTCCATGGCACGATGGCAGCCACTACACCAACGGGTTCACGCCGCAGCCAGACATCCATATCCGGCTTGTCGATCGGCAGATATGCGCCTTCGATCTTGTCGGCCATCCCGGCGTAATAGCGATAATAGTCCGCGACATAGGCAATCTGCGCGGAAGTCTCACGAATGATCTTGCCGGTATCGCGGGTTTCGAGTTCGGCGAGCGTCCCGGCGTTTTCCGCGACCAGATCGGCCAGCCGGTAAAGCAGCTTGCCGCGCTGAGTAGCCGTCAGCTTCGACCAGGCGGCATCCTCATAAAGAGACCGGTGCGCGGCTTCGACGGCGCGGCCGATATCCGCCTCGCGGCTTTCCGGCATCTCGGCCCATGGTGCGCCGGTTGCGGGATCGAGGCTTGAAAAGCGCGACTCGCCATCCTCGAAACGTCCGTCGATATAGCATTGAAAACTGCGCATCACCTACTCCCTGAAAGCCGGCATGACATCGGAAAGGAAGCGCTCCAGCGAGGCCTTCTTCCGCCCGAGGCTCATACCCGTATCGATCCAGAACGAATATTCGTCGTAACCCATGGCCTCGTAGGTCTTAAGCCGGGTAATGACTTCATCGGCATCGCCGACGACATTGTTCCGGCGCATTACATCGCCGGAAAGCATGGCGTTGGCGGCAATGTCCTCCGGTAGAAGGCGCTCGATAAGCCCTTGGTGAACGGGTTTCTCGTTTTTGAACCAGGCGAAGAAGTAATTATAATAAACGCTCATCTCATGCGCCGCCTGTGCGATATCGGCTTCATTGGAGCCGACATAAGTGTGGCGGAGCAACATGATTTTCGGCCGCTGTTTTTCCGGGTTTTTAGCGCAGGCTTCGTTAAAACGGCCCATTAGCGATTCCACCTCGTCATCACCCTGCCACAGCGGCGTCACCTGCACATTACAATCATTGGCGACGGCAAATTCGTGGGAATTCGGATCGCGCGCCGCCACCCAGATCGGCGGGAAAGGCTGCTGCAGCGGCTTGGGGGCGGAAGTGGTCGCCGGGAACTTGTAGAATTCGCCATTATGAGCGTAGTCGCCCGCCCAGACACCTTTGACGGCGGGGATGAGCTCACGCATGCGCTGGCCGGCGCCCCAGGGATCGAGGCCGGGTAGCAGCCGCTCATATTCGAAGGAATAGGCGCCACGGGCAATGCCGATATCGAGGCGACCATCGCAGATAAGGTCCGTCATCGCCGCTTCACCGGCAAGCTTGATCGGGTGCCAGAAGGGGGCGATGACGGTCCCCGTGCCGAGACGCGCTGTCTTCGTGCGCCGGGCAAGATCGGCGATCGTCACAAAAGGGTTCGGGGCGATGGTAAAATCCATGCCATGATGTTCGCCGGTCCAGATGGCATGCATGCCGCCGCGATCGGCGATTTCGCAAAGCGTCACGAACTCCTCATAGAGCGTTTTGTGATCTTGCAAGGCGTCCAACCGTTCCATGTGGACGAAGAGCGAAAATTTCATGGTTTTGCCCCCTTCATGGAGATGGGATGGACCTTGCCGGCAGTTTCACTACCGACGTAAACTCCGAAATTGCCGATGGAGCTTTCCAGCGCAAAACGATTGACGATATCTGCCGTCGCGCTTGAGTCGAATTTTGCGGAACCTAATGCACCCGGCACCAAAAAGCGGCCTTGACGTGGCGCATCATCACCTTCGGCGAGCCCGTGGTAGACAATGTGTTGGCGTCCATCCACCTTGTTTTCATAAACCGAATAGAGAAAGCCCGTCCTGACGGAAAGTCCGGTAAGCTCCTCTAGCCGCGCGGTTAACGCCGTAACCGGGTCACCGCCTGCGACGACACAGCCAGGCAACGACAGTACATCATCGCCGACAAGATAAATTTCGCCACGCCGTTCCAGCACCGCGCCGACAACGATTTCTCCCTCGGCCGCGGCGGATACCGCCTTGGCGGCCAGCATCGGCGTGAAATAACCGCCCCGCGCATAACCGAGACCGTTCAGGCCGCTATTGTCGAAGGCGGCGATGCGGCCGAGCAGGATGACATGATCGCCTGCCTCGATAACATCCTGCATCGTGCATTCGAACCAAGCCGCGACATCGGCAAAGACCGGCGAACCCTGCGGCGCATCCGCCCAGGCGGCGGTAGCGAAACGGTCCTCCACCGGGCGGGCGAAAGTGTTGGACAAGTCCTTCTGGTTTTCGGAGAGAATATTGACGGCAAAGTTTTTCGTACCGGTCATCGTCGCGAAATTGCGCGAGGTGCGCGCGATGCAAATCAAAAGCAGCGGCGGATCGAGCGAAACGGAGGTGAAGGAATTGGCCGTAAAGCCGACGGGTTTCCTAGCATCATCTCGCGCCGTCACGATCGTTACGCCCGTGACGAAAGCGCCGAATGCTTCGCGCAAAGCGCGCGGATCAAGCGTTACAGCAGTCATTGTGGCTCCTCCTCTAAAGCCAGCCATTCGGCTATCAACGCATTGACCGTCTCTGGTGCGGTCAGATTGACCATATGCCGGTGTGCCTCGACGATGCGGACGTAACCGCGCGGTGTGATCGCCGCCATCTGTTCGGCCATCAATGGCGTCGAATTTGGATCGTCCGAACCGGTCAAAAAAAGCGCTGGGCAGGTGACCGAGGGCCAGCGGTCCGCATAGGTCTCGTCCCCGCCCGCAAAAGCCGTATATGCCACCGCGTAACCTTCCGGATCGACCATTTCCAGCCAACCGCGCGTCAGTTCCCGCGCATGCTGGCTCTTGGCATCATCGCCGAACCAGCGCAGCAATGGACCTTCTTTATCCACACCCTCGGTGCGGATCGCCGCCGCACGCGCAAGCACCGCTGCTTTAGCGGCCGGATCGCGGCGATAGACACCGTTCAGATAGCCGACACGTGCGACACGATCGCAGAAGGTGGCAGCAGCGCCACCGGAAATCAGCGCTCCCATAGAATGCCCGGCGACATTGGCGCGCACGATCTGCATATCATCCAGAAAACGGCCGAACCAGCCGACGAAATCCGTGAGCGTGCTGCCCGCGGGCAGGCATTCGCTGCCGCCATGGCCCGGCATATCGACCGCGATGACGCGATGCGTCCTGGAAAAAAACTCGATCTGCGGCTCCCAGGCTTCAAGCCGCATACCCACGCCGTGGATGAGGATCAAGTTCTCACCGGCACCGGTTTCGAAATAGGCCGCCCCGCCCCCAGTCATCCTCCGAGGAAGCGCCGCGGTGCCTGCCTTAGCATTGACCCGTGAGGTGGTGGCGACCTCCTGCATTCGCATCACCCTCAAACACCAGCCGGATTAGCGACATCGTGACCAAGATCCTTCAGATCCTGGTAACGGTCGCCAATACGATGGTGAGGTCGCCCGCCGACGGAAGCACCAAGCGCGACCACAATTTCATCCGCCGCCGGGGCATCGGGAATGGCGGTCTGAATGGTCAGATAATGCGACCGGCGGCCTTCATCGTTCTTGTCCATCAGCGGGATCATGATCGGCGCATTGCCGGGACCGCGCGTGTTGCAGAAGGCGAGGTAGGACTTCGCGCCCACTGCTTGGCGATAATGATTGCCGAAACGCAGTGTGTGGATAAGGGCGGAAGCGTGTTCGATCTCGCCATCCAACCCGACGACCGCCGCCTTGCCATAGGCCTCCACCGCCTCACCTGAGCCGACGGCATCTAGGATCATCTTCGTCAGCAATTCGCCGAGCACCGGTGCACCCGCGTGGATCTCTGGCTTAAGATCATCCACGAAACCTTTTCCTGCCCAGGGATTTTTCACGACAGCAATGGCGCTGAACAGCTTCAAAGGCGACGCCGCAGCCTTGCCTCCCTCAATCAACGTAGTTTCGACCTGCAGCAGGGTCTTGCGGATCTGGATGGGCATGGGCGTTCTCTCCGTCAATATGATAGCTTATGGTATGCCATAATACATAACTGTCAAGCATCCTGATGATCTTCGCTTGGAAAGCAAGAAAACATCCGGTTTAACAGCAGTTTATGGCTTAGAGCTCGTCAATGCTTCCGTCATAAGCGAGTTCATACAGGCGCGCCATTTCAGCGCCTGTGGGCACCCGCGGGTTGTTGGCCGGCGTGCCGGACGCAAGGCTCTGCCGGACCATTTCCGGCACAAGATCGATATAGCGGCTCTTGTCGATACCAAATGCCTGCGGGGTTGGCACCTTCAGCCGCCTGTTCAGGCCGATAAATGCCTCCACCAGCTTCACGCCGGCGATCCTGTCGCTATCCGTCAAGGCCGCACAACCCAGCGCCCGCGCGGCGGCGGCATACTGCGGCAGAGCGGAATTCAGTGAAAACTGCGTGACCAGCGGCAACACCATCGCATTCGACATGCCGTGCGGCACATGGAAAAAAGCACCCACCGGCCGGCTGAGACCGTGGATCAGTGCAGTCGATGTATTGGAGACGGCAAGTCCCGCGTGGGTCGCGCCTAGCATCATCGCTTCGCGCGCATCCCGGTCATCGGGATTGTTTGCCACTTTTTCAAGATTCGCGCCGATCAGCTTCAGGGCGGAAAGCGCCAGCGCCTCGGAATGGGCGTTGCCGTTGCGATTGATCAATGCTTCCAGCGCGTGGGTCAGCGCATCGATGCCGGTATCGACCGTAACACGATAAGGGCAGGTCAGCGTCAGCTCATAATCGATGATGGCCGCGACCGGCAAAGCGGCAGTACCGAGGATCAGCATTTTTTCGCTTGCGGCGGTATCGGTGACGACAGCTGCGCGCGTCACTTCCGAACCGGTTCCAGCCGTGGTGGGTATGGCAATTACCGGCATGACGGAGAAATCCACGATTCTGGGCACTTTCAGGGCACGCAGCTTTTCGCCGCTCGTCGCGACGATGGCTCCCGCCTTCGCCGTGTCCATGGCGCTGCCGCCACCGAGCGCAACCAGGCCGTCGTGGCCCCCATCGGCAATGCGCTTTACCAGGATGGCGATAGATATGTCCGTCGGATCTTCAACGACATCGGAGAAGATAGCGGCTTCCATCCCTTCCTCCGCGAGTGCCTGCAGAAGCGTCTCGGCATGACCAAGTTTCCGCATCACAGGATCGCAGACCAGCAACGGGCGATTGACGCCGAGCGATTTCAGCACGGCAGGTAATCGGAAACGGCTGCCGCCACCGATGAGCATTTCGCGTGGCATCAGGACACGGTTTATCATTGCGGTTCTCCGCGACTACTTTCTGCGTTGTTCGGGATGCTGAAGGTCGACGGTCGGAAGCGGATTTCGGGGCCAGCTCCGACAGTTCTCAACCTAGTGCGCCAGGATTTTCGACAGGAAGGAGCGCGCACGCTCCGTCTTCGGATCGGTGAAGAAGCTGTCGCCTTCACCGATCTCGACGATTTCGCCGCCATCCATGAAGACGATGCGGTCCGCCACCTTGCGGGCAAACCCCATTTCATGGGTCACCACCATCATCGTCATGCCCTCCTGCGCGAGCGAGACCATCACATCGAGAACCTCGTTGATCATTTCCGGATCAAGTGCCGATGTCGGCTCGTCGAAAAGCATGGCGACGGGGTCCATCGCCAGCGCGCGGGCGATCGCGACGCGCTGCTGCTGCCCCCCCGACAATTGCCCAGGATATTTTCTGACATGGGCCGTCAGCCCGACCCTTTCCAGAAGAGCGTTGGCCTTGGCGAGCGCTTCCGCCGGCGAACGTCCGAGAACCTTTTCCTGCCCGATGCAGAGGTTTTCAAGGATCGTCATATGCGGGAAGAGTTCGAAATGCTGGAACACCATGCCCACCTTGGAGCGCAGTTTCGGCAGGTCCGTCTTCGGATCAGTCACTTTCACCCCGTCAACCACTATGACGCCGCTACCGATCGTCTCCAGCGCGTTAACGCATTTGATCAGGGTCGACTTACCGGAGCCGGACGGTCCGCAGATTACGACAACCTCTCCTTTTCCAACGCTTAGGGAACAGTCCTTCAGGACCTGAAACTGTGGCCCGTACCATTTGTTAACGGACTGAAGGTCAACCATCGGATTATCCATTGTTCTTCTCCATCAATGTCCGGCGGAAGACAGCTGGCCATAGGCCTTGCCAAAACGCTTCTCTATTCTGCGCTGCACGAGCTCCCATGCCGTTGTCATAATCAGATAATAGATCGCTGCCACCACGAAGAGCTCGAGTACCATGAACTTTTCTTGGATCAGCACCTGCGTACGGCGCAGGAGCTCTTCCATCGAGATGACCGAGGCGATGGACGTGGTTTTTAGAACGCTGTTGACCGAGTTCCCGAGCGGTGGAATGATAATGCGCAGCGCCTGCGGAGCAATGACATAGCGCATGACCTGCCATTCGCGCATACCAATCGCCCGGGCAGCATTGACCTGTCCCCGAGGCACAGCCGCGATACCTGCACGCACGATCTCGGCCAGATAGGCGGCCTCGCAAAGCGCCAGACCGAGTAGAGTCGACTGGATGACCGTGAACTTGATACCGAGCTGCGGCAGGCCGGTGAAGATGATGATCAACTGGACAAGGAGTGGCGTGCCACGAAAAATCCAAATGTAGAAATATGCCGGTATAGAAAGAAGCTTGTAGTGTGACATGCGCATGACAGCGATGACAAAGCCGATCGCCAGACCAGCAGTCATCGCAAACACCGTCAGTCCCAAAGTTACGAGGGCGCCTTCGAATAGGTAGTAGTTTGTCAGATATTCGAAGAAACCGTCCCAGTTCCATCCCTTCACGATACTCTCCTGTGGAATCTTGACAAAGAAGCTCGATCAGCCGTGGTCGCTGATCTCCTCGCAACCAGGGTCAGGGAGGAAGGACACTGAGGTCGCCAGGCGCCGGCAGAACGCCGTATTGGCTCATGAGTTTGTCGAAGGTTCCATCAGCCTTCATTGCCTTCATGGCACCGGATACCGCTTCTGCCACGTCCTTGTTGATGAACGCTAACGATCCAGGGGTTGGATAAAGACCTGTCAAGGCATGGCTGAACTCACCACGATCCTGATATTCTTTTGCGACCGGATCGATGGAAGCGGCAGCATCCACCTGCCCTGCCCGGAGCGCCTGATAAACAGTCGCGTAGTTATCGAAGAGGGAGATCTTCATCTCCGGCAGGCCGCGCTTCTTGAAGTCCTCGTTCAGCTCGCGCATCTTCTTTTCATCGTAGCCGCCGATATCCGTACTGATCGACTTACCTGCCAGATCATCGAGCTTGGTCACCGCCTTATCCGACTTGATTGCCGTCGAGATGCTGATCGCTAGGTTCTCGTAGGGGATCATCATTAGGATCTTGCGCCGTTCAGGTGTCACGAACAGTCCAGCATTGACAAGATCCCAACGCCCCCCGTTCAGGCCGGGGATCATCGTCGCATACTCCGTACTGACGAACTCGGGCTTCAGGCACAGACGCTTGGCGATCTCCTTGCCTATATCGATCCGCAGGCCCTTCAACTCTCCATTCTGATCCGCGAACGCCATGGGCGGCAACGTCGGGCTTGTAGCCATTGTCAGCGTTCCAGCAGTCGTAAGCAGAGTGTCGGATATCTTCGGCGTGCAGTCCTGAGCAACTGCGGCACCGGCAAGAAGAGTGAGCGCGGCACCCGCCAATAGGGTCCGAACGCGCACGGCTACGCATTTCCGGGAAATCGAATTCCAGTTCACATTAAGCTCCGCTCTTCATATTATTGATTATGGCATACCATCACATCAAATGGTTTACCCTGTCAAGAAGTGACCAGTCGATTTTCTAAAGAGTTGTAAAATAACGATAAAGTATAAAATACCGTTTTGCGGCTCCCAGCTGGCAGCAGCAAGAACAGGCAAATATGGGCGCCGGAAAACCGTCAGTCGGCAGTTTTTTGCGCCGTGAGAACAGCTTCAGCGATGGCACAGGCGCTCGTGACGTGATCGAGCGCGGCTTTGTAAGCGGCGTCTCCGTTGCCCTGGCGAATCGCCTCGACGATCTTTGCCATTTGTGCAGGGCCTTCGATATCGCGGCTTTTCGTCTTGATCGTCATGGAACGAAGATGATTGATCCGTACCGTCAGCAGATTGACAACTCCCCAGGCAACATGCCGGTCGATCTTGCTAAACAGCGTCTGGTAGAAGGACGAGGTATGCGCCAGCACGCCTGCCATATCCTTGGCGGCATAGCTTTCGCGAATATTCTTCAGCGAGGCATCCAACGCCTCGACGATGGCGGGCTCGCGGCGTTCCGCACACAGACGCGCCGCCATTCCCTCCAGCGCGCCGCGAATTTCGTAAATCTGCTTGGCTTCATCGAGATCGAGCATCGCAACGATCGGGCCTTTGTTGGGTAAGTTCGCCACCAGCCCTTCGGACTCCAAATGGCGCAGGACTTCGCGTACGATGGTGCGGGAAACGCCGAGCTGGGCGCAGAGATCGCGCTCCACCAGGCGCTCCCCTGGGCGAAAATATCCCTCCACAATAGCGTCACGTACCTTGTCCAAGGCCAGTTCTCTCAAGGTCTTTGCCGGACGCTCGACACGAATTGCGGTTCTCTCCGTAGCGGCAGTCATGGTGTCTCCTCGTTTGCATCTGCCCGCGTCGCAATTTTAGCGGGTCAAGCAGGCTTCTGGCTCTTAATATTATGGTGTACCAAACTATGCGGTTGTGCACCAGCTATCAAGCACCATCATGTCCGCTAGCTACTATGGAGCAATCTCATCCCATCCTTTCCGACGCATAAGAGCCGGGACCGGGAGGAAAGACGACAGTTCGGCTGCCGTTCAAGAATACACGCCGATGGATATGCGCATGAATGGCACGCGCGAGCACCTGCGCCTCCACGTCGCGGCCGAGCGCCACGTAATCCTCAGCGCTCTGGGCATGGGTGATGCGTACGATATCCTGCTCGATGATCGGCCCCTCATCGAGATCGGCAGTCACATAATGGGCCGTCGCACCGATCAGCTTCACCCCGCGCTGGTAGGCCTGCTTGTAGGGATTGGCACCCTTGAAGGACGGCAGGAAGGAGTGGTGGATATTGATGATCTTTCCCGACATCGTCTCGCACATCCTGTCGGAAAGTACCTGCATGTAGCGGGCCAGCACGATGAGTTCCGTGCCGGTGCTTTCCACGATCTCCGTGATGCGGGTTTCGGCCTGCAGCTTGTTCTCTTTCGTCACCGGAATGTAGTGAAAGGGGATGTCGTGATTGACGACGACCTTCTGGTAATCGAAATGGTTGGAAACGACTCCCACAATATCGATCGGTAGCGCGCCGATTCGCCAGCGGTAAAGCAAATCATTGAGGCAATGGCCGAAGCGCGACACCATCAGCAGAACCTTCATCCGCTCGGCCTGATCGTGCAGCGCCACCTTCATGCCGAATTTATCCGAAATCGATGCCAGCCCGGCTACAAGTTTCTCGCGCGTCGCGTCCTCCTCGGAAATGAAGCTCACGCGCATGAAGAAACGACCGGAGCCGAGATCATCGAATTGCGAACTGTCGACGATGTTGCATCCCATTTCAGCCAGAAAGCCTGAAAGGGCGGCAACGATGCCGCGAGTGGACTTGCATGTTACGGTCAGGACGAAGTTCGTCATCTGGCAATCTCTCTGTCAGCGATATGGCTAAAACCCGCGCTGTTTGATGAGCGCGGGAAAAAGCCGCGAAGATGGCGGGAAAGCCGCACTCAAACGTCGAGCGTAGTCTGATGCTCCCAGGCGGTGAATTGCGAGCAATAGCTGTTCCATTCGCCCTGCTTGAGCTTCAGATAGGCTTTTGAGAATTCGACACCGAGCGCCTGCTGCAATTCCACATCCTTTTCATATTCGCGTAGCGCATCGAGAAGATTGAGCGGTAGCTTCGGCGCATCCGTGACCGTGTGGCCCTCACGATACATGTCGATATCATAATGTCGTCCCGGATCTGCTTTCGAGCGCACACCGGAGAGACCGGCGGCGATGATGATGGCCTGCAGCAGATAGGGATTCACGGCGCCGTCCGGCAAGCGCAATTCGAACCGCCCCGGGCCTGGCACGCGCACCATGTGGGTGCGATTGTTGCCGGTCCAGGTCACCGTGTTCGGGGCCCAGGTGGCGCCTGAAACGGTACGCGGCGCATTGATCCGCTTGTAGGAATTGACCGTCGGATTGGTGACGGCCGCAAGCGCGGAAGCATGTTTCATGATGCCGCCTAGAAAGGTCTTGCCCTTGGCCGACAGCCCGAAAGGCATCGCCTTGTCGGCAAAGGCATTGACCTTGCCATCCAGATCCCAGACCGAAATATGGGCATGGCAGCCATTGCCGGTCAGCCCCTTGAATGGCTTCGGCATGAAGGTGGCGCGTAGCCCGTGCTTTTCGGCAACGGATTTGACCATGAATTTGAAGAAGGAATGTTTATCGGCCGTCTGCAGCGCATCGTCATATTCCCAGTTCATCTCGAACTGGCCGTTCGCATCCTCATGGTCGTTCTGATAGGGCTTCCAGCCAAGCTGCAGCATGTAGTCGCAAATCTCGGCAATGACATCATAACGACGCATGACGGCTTGCTGGTCGTAGCAAGGCTTTTCAGCCGTGTCATAATCGTCGGAGATTTTTGCACCGTCGGGCGAAATCAGAAAAAATTCCGGCTCCACACCGGTTTTGACCCGCAACCCCTCGCTAGCCGCTTCCGCAATGAGCCTCTTCAAAACCCCACGCGGCGCCTGCTGCACAGGCTCATCTTCCATGATGCAATCGGCAGCGACCCAGGCGACATCCTTCTTCCACGGAAGCTGAATGACCGAGGAGGCGTCTGGAACGGCAAAAAGGTCGGGATGGGCCGGTGTCAGATCGAACCAGGTGGCGAACCCGGCAAAACCCGCGCCATCCTTCTGCATATCGCCAATCGCGTCTGACGGAACCAGCTTGGCGCGCTGGGCACCAAAGAGATCGGTATAGCTGATCATGAAATATTTGATGCCCTTTTCGGCAGCAAATTTGGAGAGGTTCAGTGTCACGTCATTCCCCTTTTTTTGGTATCAGACACTTCATTGAAAAAAGACGGACACATCCTCCCAAATGCGCCCGTCCGATCTGTATTTTAGAAGCTGCCCTTTCCCGGGAACCAGTTCGTTCCCGCCAGCGGAACCTGGGCCATTGCCGCAGCCTCCATTGTGAGCGCCACCAGATCTTCCGGCTCCAGATTGTGGAGATGGTTCTTGCCGCAAGCACGCGCGATGGTCTGCGCTTCCAGCGTCATCACCTTTAGATAATTGGCAAGGCGACGACCGGCAGCGGCGGGATCGAGGCGCGCGGCTAGTTCCGGATCTTGGGTAGTGATACCAGCGGGGTCTTTGCCCTCGTGCCAGTCATCATAAGCACCCGCCGTGGTGCCCAGTTTCTGGTATTCCTCTTCCCATTTCGGATCATTATCACCCAGCGCCACCAGCGCCGCCGTGCCGATGGCAACCGCGTCAGCGCCAAGCGCCAGCGCCTTGGCGACATCCGCACCCGAACGAATGCCGCCGGAAACGATCAGTTGCACCTTGCGGTGCATACCAAGGTCCTGAAGTGCCTGCACGGCGGGACGAATGCAGGCGAGCGTAGGCATACCGACATTTTCGATGAAGACATCCTGCGTCGCGGCCGTGCCGCCTTGCATGCCGTCCAGCACAACCACATCGGCCCCGGCTTTCACCGCTAGCGCTGTATCGTAATAGGGCCGCGCGCCGCCGACCTTGACATAGATCGGTTTTTCCCAGTCGGTGATTTCACGCAATTCGAGGATCTTGATCTCAAGATCATCCGGGCCGGTCCAATCCGGATGGCGGCAGGCGGAACGCTGGTCGATACCCTTGGGAAGATTGCGCATATTGGCGACGCGATCGGAAATCTTCTGGCCGAGCAACATGCCGCCGCCGCCCGGTTTCGCACCCTGGCCGACCACGATCTCGATGGCATCCGCGCGCCGCAGATCCTTCGGATTCATTCCGTAACGCGAGGGCAGATACTGGTAGACCAACGTCTGGCTGTGGCCGCGCTCCTCATCCGTCATGCCGCCATCGCCCGTCGTGGTGGAGGTGCCGGCAATGGTCGCACCACGGCCGAGCGCTTCCTTGGCATTGCCTGACAGAGCTCCGAAGCTCATGCCGGCAATGGTAATCGGCGTCTTCAGTGTGATCGGCTTCCTGGCAAAACGCGTGCCGAGCGTGACGGTCGTATCGCACTTCTCGCGATAGCCTTCGAGCGGATAACGCGAGATGGATGCACCTAGAAACAGCAGATCGTCGAAATGCGGAACCTTACGCTTGGTGCCCGCACCGCGAATATCGTAAATGCCGGTCGCGGCCGCGCGGCGGATTTCCGCCAACGTATGATCGTCGAAAGTTGCGGATTTGCGCGGCGGGGTGAAGGGGTTGTGATAGCTCATCGGAATGTCCCTCGCCTCAATACGCGTCGGCGTTATCGATGTTGAAATTGTAGAGCGTGCGAGCCGAGCCGTAGCGTTTGAAATCCTTCGGGCTGACATCGGTGACGCCAGCCTTTGCAAGAAGCTCGGCGAGTTTCTCCAGATGTTCCGGGCGCATTTCCTTTTCAATGCAATCGGAGCCGAGACTTTTGACCGAGCCACGCACGAAGAGCTTCGCTTCGTAGAGAGAATCGCCCAGCGCATCGCCCGCATCGCCACAGACGACGAGATGGCCGGACTGGCCCATGAAGGCGGACATATGGCCGATATTGCCCTTCACGACGATATCGATGCCCTTCATGGAAATGCCGCAACGGGAAGCCGCGTTGCCCTTGATGACAAGAAGCCCGCCGCGGCCGGTGGCTCCAGCATACTGCGAGGCATCGCCTTCAATGACGACGGTGCCGGACATCATGTTTTCCGCGACACCCGGTCCTGCCGAACCGTGCACCGTAACGGTGCCGCCATCATTCATGCCGGCGCAATAATAGCCGACCGAACCATGCACTTCGACGGTTACAGGAGTGTCGATGCCGACCGCCACGGCGTGGTGGCCACGCGGGTTGACGACTTCGAATTCGGTATCGTTTGCGCCCGAAGAAAGACCGTGGAGCGCCTTGTTGAGTTCACGCAGCGGCGTGCGGGAGAGATCAAAAGCTGGCATGGATTATGACTTTCGCGATATAGGCCGATGGCGTGTCTCAGGCGGCCTTTTCATGGTCCCAGAAATAGACAGTCGCCGGCTCGGGCTCCCAGACACGAGCGTTTTCAATGCCGGGCAGATTGACCAATGCGCGATATTCGGAGCCGAAAGCGACATATTGGTCGGTCTCGGCCATGACCGCCGGCTTGCAGGCAATCGGATCGCGGACGACGCCGAAGCCGGATTTGGTGCCGACGACAAAGGTGAAGAAGCCGTCGAGATCGTCAAGCGCGCCGGTCAGCGCCTCGCCGAGATCCTTTCCCTTGGCCATCTTCGCCGTGAGATAGGCAGCTGCGACTTCAGAGTCGTTCTGAGTCTCGAAGACCATACCTTCACGCACCAGTTCGCGGCGCAGATTATTGTGGTTGGAAAGCGAGCCGTTATGCACCAGGCACTGATCCGCACCGGTGGAAAAGGGATGGGCGCCAAGCGTCGTCACCGCCGATTCCGTCGCCATACGGGTGTGGCCGATGCCATGTGTGCCAGCCATGGAACGCACGCCGAAACGGGCGACGACATCCCTCGGCAAGCCGGTTTCCTTGTAGATTTCCACGCTGTCGCCGGAGCCCATCACCCGCACATTCGGGCGGATGGCGGAAAGAGCCGCACGGATGTCGTCCAGTTTTTCGGCGGGAATGTCGAGAATCGCGTGCGTATTCTTCACCGTGACGAAAGTATCGACGCCGTTTTCCTTGAGCGCTTCGGCAAGGCCGGAAAAATCGGCGGTGGGATCGGCCGACTGGATCGTAACTTTCGCGCGGCCATCGGCAGCACTTCCATAGATCGCGATGCCGGCCGAATCCGGCCCACGATCGGTCATGGTGACCAGCATGTCCGAAAGCAGCTGACCCAACTGCGGTTCAAGGCTTTTGTCTTTCAGGAATAGTCCAACAATGCCGCACATCGACAGGCACCTCCATTCGTTTCCGAAGGAAGAGCTATCATATGGAATTCCAATTCGTCAACTGTTAGGAATATTTTTTTCTTCTAAGGCAATTTTCTAGTCACTCGTCAACCGCATTTGCGGATAGGAAATGATCGACAGATAACGGGCGGGTAGCTTGACCAGTTCCTCCGGTCCGTGTGGCGCATCGGCATCGAAAAACAGGCTATCGCCGGCTTGCATGGTGAACAGTTGCTCGCCGTGGCGATAAATTACTTCACCTTCCAGCATGTAGAGAAACTCCATGCCCTCATGTTGGAACGTCGGAAATACATCCGAATCCTTGGTTAGCGTGATGAGATAAGGTTCGACGGTAACACCACTCGAATTGTTATCGATATGGCCGAGCAGACTGTATTGGTGGCCGGCCCGAGTGCCTCTGCGCTCTATATTCACCCCTTGGCCTGCCTTCACGAACACGGCATTGCGCGGTTCTTCATATCGGCGAAAGAAGGCCGTGATCGGCACACCCAGCGCTTTCGAAAGCGTCTGCAACGTGGTGAGCGACGGGGAGATGTTACCGTTCTCGATCTTGGAGAGCATGCCAACGGAGACGCCGGTGGCCGAAGCAAGATCAGTGACCGTGATGCCGAGCTTCTTGCGATAAGCCCGCACCTCATGACCGATCGCAATTTCCAGATTGTTGACCCTCGGCTCGCGAACAGCGTGCGGATCTTGCGACAGGAACTGCGCCTGCTCGGCCTTGATGGTATCCTTGGCCATGGGGGTCCTCCGGCATTATCGTGTTTTCCCCTTCTTTACAGGAAAACTATTTTAATTCGGAGGAAATCTTTGCCGTATGGCATTCGGCGTGCGGCCAAAACGAGCCTTGAAGCTTCCTGAAAAGTGACCCGCGCTGGAAAACCCGGTGGCAAAAGCCACCTCCGCGATGGACAGCGGGCTTTGTTCAAGCAAACGCCGGGCATGATCGAGGCGGATCGTGCGATAAGTGTCCAGAAAGCTCGACTTCAGATGGGTGGCGAAAAGCCGGTCGAGGTGGCGCGCGCTCGTGCCCGCAAGCCTTGCCATGGCCTGCCGGTCTAGCGGGCTTTCAATGGTTGTTTCCATTTTTTCCAGCACGGTCAGCAAGGCCGGGTGGTTTGTGCCATAGCGTTGCGCCGAGGAGCCGCGCTGCGGCGCGCCGGGTTCGGCCACGGCCGTGTGTAGATACCAGTCACTGACACGTCTTGCGAAATGCGCCCCCATTCTTTGCGAAATCATCGCATACATCATATCGAGAGGTGCGACGCCGCCTGCACAGGTGATGCGGTCTCCGTCGATGACAAACCGTGCTTGTCGGGGCGTCAGATGAGTGAAGGCTTCTCGAAGTACCGGCGCATGCTCCCAATGAATCGTGAAATCGCGATTATCCAGCAGGCCCGCCGCCGCCAACACGTAAGCGCCACTGGAAATGCCGCCGATCCTTATACCCAGTCGCGCCAGCCGCCGAAGCGTGCCGAACGCACTCTCCCCGACCACCCAGTCCTTCGGCCCGCCGCCAGCACAGACGAAGATGGTGTTGCAGCGGTCTCCCACCACGGTGAGTGGCTGGCAGTCGACAAGGATTCCCGACGAACTTCTCACGGCTTCGCCACCGAAAGACAAAGGCACGACCTCATAAAGATCGGTCCCGGCGATGAGATTGGCGGCTCGTAGCGGCTCAGCCGCCGAGGCGTAGGACATCAGCGCAAAATTCGGGACGAGGACGAAACCGATGCGCTGGACATTCCTGTGTTCGATCATTGCCATGTCCCTTTTCTAAATCATAATGTCCCTTATCTGCAACACTCTTCCGAACGGCGCCGCTACGCTTGTGTCATATCGTCCGAGGTACGCCAGATGCGCTATTCCGCTTTCTCCATTTTCATGAACGGCCTTTTCGGCAACAAGGCCTGGAAGCGCGTCTGGCGGGATGTCGCGCCCAAACCGAAATATGACGTCATTATTATTGGGGGTGGCGGGCACGGGTTGGCGACGGCCTATTATCTTGCGAAGGAATTCGGCATCGCCGATGTCGCGGTACTGGAGAAGAACTACATCGGCTCCGGCAATGTCGGCCGCAACACCACGATCATCCGCTCCAATTACCTGCTGCCGGGCAACAACCCATTCTACGAACTTTCGATGAAGCTATGGGAAGGGCTGGAGCAGGATTTCAACTTCAACGCCATGGTTTCCCAGCGCGGCGTCCTCAATCTCTACCATTCGGATGCGCAACGCGACGCCTATACAAGACGCGGCAATGCCATGCGGCTGCACGGTGTTGATGCCGAATTGCTGGACCGCGTCTCGGTCCAGACCATGCTGCCGTTTCTCGATTTCGACAATGCCCGCTTTCCGGTTCAAGGCGGTCTGCTGCAAAAGCGTGGCGGCACGGTGCGGCACGATGCCGTTGCCTGGGGTTATGCGCGGGGTGCAGACAGCCGGGGCGTCAACATCATTCAGAACTGCGAGGTGACAGGCATTCGTCGCGAAAACGGCAGGGTCGTGGGCGTGGAGACCAGCCGGGGCTTTATCGGCTGCGGCAAGCTGGCGTTGGCGGCAGCGGGAAATTCATCGCAGGTGGCCGCTATGGCCGGGCTGAAACTGCCGATCGAAAGCCATGTGCTCCAGGCTTTCGTGTCAGAGGGTCTGAAACCCTTCATCGATGGCGTCGTCACCTTCGGAGCCGGCCATTTTTATGTCTCGCAATCGGACAAGGGCGGCCTTGTCTTCGGCGGCGACATAGACGGTTATAATTCCTACGCCCAGCGCGGCAATCTGGCGACTGTCGAACATGTTGCGGAAGCCGGCAAAGCGATGATACCGGCGCTTTCCCGCGTCAGGGTTCTACGCTCCTGGGGCGGCATCATGGATATGTCGATGGACGGTTCGCCGATCATCGACCGCACGCCGATCGACAATCTCTACCTCAATGCCGGCTGGTGTTACGGCGGTTTTAAGGCGACGCCCGCCTCCGGTTTCTGCTTCGCCCATCTTCTGGCGCGCGGCATCCCGCAGGAAACGGCAGCGGCCTTTCGGCTGGACCGCTTTCAGCGCGGTTATCTCATCGATGAAAAGGGTCAGGGCGCTCAGCCCAACCTTCACTGATTTCGCGGACCAAGGACATCTGCAATGGCAAGTCTCGTGCCCTGCCCGCATTGCGGGCCAAGACCCAAGGAAGAATTCACCATCAGGGGCGCGGCCCTTCGGCGGCCGGACCCGGATGCCGGTGCCGAGGAATGGTTCGAATACGTCTATCTGCGCGACAATCCGCGTGGCACCCATGACGAATATTGGCACCATACCTCCGGCTGCCGCCGCTGGCTGATCGTGACCCGCGATACCGTTACCCACGAGATATCCGCCTGCGGCGACGCTGCCGGAGAGGAGAAAGTGACAAGCGCATGAGCTCTCACCGCCTGAAGACCGGCGGTCTGATCGACCGTTCCAAGCCACTCTCGTTCACCTTCGACGGCAAGGTGATGCAGGGTTTCGAAGGCGACAGCCTCGCCTCTGCCCTGCTCGCCAATGGCCAGCAACTTGTCGGCCGCAGCTTCAAATACCACCGCCCGCGCGGTATATTGACGGCGGGCGCTGCCGAGCCGAATGCCCTGATGACCATCGGTAGTGGCGGCCGCACCGAGCCGAATACGCGTGCCACCATGCAGGAACTCTATGCCGGGCTGGACGCGAAAAGCCAGAACCGCTGGCCTTCTCTCGATTTCGATGTCGGTGCTCTGACAGGTCTCCTCTCGCCCTTCCTTGGCGCAGGATTCTATTACAAGACCTTCATGTGGCCCGGCGCCTTTTGGGAAAAAATCTACGAGCCCTTCATCCGCAAAGCTGCCGGTCTCGGCAAGGCAAGCCACGAGGCAGATCCGGATGTCTATGATAAATGCTGGGCGCATTGCGATCTGCTGGTAATCGGCGCCGGCGCTGCAGGGCTTGCGGCGGCCCTTGCTTCAGGCCGCGCCGGCGCGCGGGTCATCATTGTCGACGAACATTCCGTTGCGGGAGGTGGGCTTCTGTCCGAGACGGCCACCATCGACGGCAAGAGCGCTCCGGATTTCGCGGCGCAGCACGTCGCGGAACTCGAAGCTTTGCCGAATGTGACGGTGCTAACGCGGACCACGGCCTTCGGCTGGTACGACGGGAACGTCTTCGGCGCGGTGGAGCGTGTGCAGAAACACATGCCCGATCCGAAAGCGCATGTGCCCGTGGAGCGCCTGTGGCGTATCGTCGCCAAGCGCGCGCTGCTTGCCACCGGTGCGGAAGAACGGCCGCTGGTCTTCGGCGGCAATGATATTCCTGGCGTGATGATGGCAGGCGCCATGCGCAGCTATCTCAACCGTTACGCCGTAAGCCCCGGCAGATCGGCTACGATCTTCACCACCAACGACAACGGTTATGCGCTTGCCCGCGATCTGGAGGCCCGGGACGTCACTCTTTCCGCCATCATCGACAGCCGTGAGCAGGGCGATCCGGACTATAGAGGCAACGCCCGCGTCATCAAGGGAGCCGTCGTGTCGAACGCGAAGGGCGGCAAGGCGCTTTCCGCCATTGAGATTATTTATGCGAATGGCCGCACCGAGAGTCTGAATACCGATGCGCTGGCCATGTCGGGCGGCTTCAGCCCTGTCATCCATCTTGCCTGCCATCGCGGCGGCAAGCCGATCTGGTCGGAAGACAATGCCGCCTTCCTGGCGCCCACCAATCTCAGCGGGATCGAACTCACCGGCGCCGTGTCCGCAGTAAATGGTATCGCCGCCTGCCTTAGGGATGGCGCGAGAAAGGGAGCAGCGCTTGCCGAAAATCTGGGTTTTGCTGCCACCCCACCCATATTCGGCATGGTGGAAAACGATATCGAGGCCCGGCCCGCAAAGGCACTCTGGTCAATCCCCGGCATCAAGGCAAAAGCCTTTGTCGATTACCAGAATGATGTTCATCGCAAGGATCTCGGCCTTGCCGTCAGCGAAGGGTATGACCATGTCGAACTGACCAAGCGTTATACCACGAATGGTATGGCAACCGACCAAGGCAAGCTTTCGAATGTCAATGCCATCGGCCTACTGGCCGAAGCACGCGGCGTTTCCCCAGCGGATGTCGGCACCACCACGTTTCGGCCTTTTTATACGCCCGTCTCTTTCGGCGCGCTGACGGGCGCCTATTGCGGACATTATTTCCAGCCGGTGCGCAAATCGCCGCTACATGGCTGGTCGGAGAAAAACGGCGCGATCTTCGTTGAAACCGGTCTCTGGTATCGCTCCTCCTGGTTTCCCCGCAAAGGCGAAAGCAACTGGCGGGAAAGTGTTGACCGCGAGGTTCTGAACGTCCGCAAGAATGCCGGGCTCTGTGATGTGTCAATGCTCGGCAAGATCGAGATATGCGGGAAGGATGCCGCCGAATTCCTCAACCGTGTCTACTGCAACGCCTTTCTTAAGCTGCCGATCGGCAAGGCGCGATATGGCCTGATGCTACGCGAAGACGGCATAATTTATGATGACGGCACCACCAGCCGTTTGGAGGAAAACCGCTTTTTCATGACGACCACCACGGCCTATGCAGCGGGCGTCATGAACCATCTGGAGTTCTGCGCTCAGGCCATCTGGCCAGATCTCGACGTAAGGCTTGCCTCCGTCACCGACCAATGGGCGCAGATGGCGATCGCCGGACCAAAAGCACGCACTATTCTTCAGAGGATCGTCGATGAGGATATTTCCGACGAAGCCTTTCCCTTCCTTGCCGCCAAAGAAGTCTCGCTGTTTGGCAGCCAGTTGCATGGGCGCCTGTTCCGGATTTCTTTCTCCGGCGAACTGGGCTACGAGCTTGCTGTCCCGGCCGGTTACGGCGAAAGCGTTGCCGATGCGCTGATGGAGGCAGGTAAGCCTGAAAACATCATGCCCTATGGCGTCGAGGCGCTCGGTGTGCTGCGCATCGAAAAGGGCCATGTCACCCATAATGAGCTTAACGGCACGGTGGTGCCCGCAGATCTCGGCTTCGCCAAAATGGTCTCCGTCACGAAGACCGACTTCATCGGCCGGCGGATGCTGGAGCGTGAGGGGCTTTCCGCAACCGATCGTCCGAGCCTCGTCGGCGTCGTGCCGCTTGATCCAAACCAGTCATTCCGCACCGGCTCCCATATTCTCACCAAGGATGCGGCGGCGACACTGGAAAACGATCAGGGTTATGTGACCTCAAGCGGATTTTCCCCGCACCTCGGTTCGACCATCGGCCTTGCCCTCGTCAAGAATGGCCCGGAACGGCATGGAGAGGAAGTCATGGTCTGGAATGGCCTGCGCAATGAATTCACTGCCGGTCGCCTTTGCCACCCGGTTTTCTTTGACCCTCAGAACGAGAAACTCCATGTCTGATTTCCGGCCGATGTTCCGTCCAGTGCTGGGTGCGAAGGGGGCGATTGCCTCCACGGCCATCAAGCTCTCTCCCCTGCCAGAAGGCACAATCATTCATGTGCTGGCCGCACCCAACGCACTGGATCTGGAGGCCCGCCTGCGCGGTCTCACCAAAGGCGATGTGCGTGCCGTCTCTCCTGGTCAATGGTTCATCGTTGGCGAACAGCCCCTGTCTCACGCGGACACAAAGGCCCTATTTAACGCGCTCGAGCCGCAGGCAACGGGTGTCGACCAGAGCCAGGGGCGGGTCCGCATCCGCATCGAAGGAAAGATGGCCGAGCGAGTGCTGGCGAAAGGAACGGCAGTCGATCTCTCCCCTACAGCCTTTCCGGTCAGCCGCTCCACAACGACGCTGATCGGCCACATCGCCGCTCACCTCACCCGCCTTGACGAGCAGGTCTTCGAAGTCATCGTGCTACGCGGCTTTGCCGAAAGCCTTTGGGACGACCTAGTCCGGATGAGCCTTGAGTTCAATTAAGTCCAGTCATTATGGGTTAAGGACGTGACGATAATCATTGATGGAAAAGCAACGGCAGTCTCGGTGATCGATGTGGTCAGAGAGGCAAGTGCGGCGCTGGAAGAACGCACCGGCATCAGAACCGGTCTGGCGGTCATCATTGTCGGTGACGATCCTGCAAGCCACGCTTATGTCAGCTCCAAAAGTCGAATAGCGAAGGAATGCGGTTTCAAATCCGTGCAGCACACGTTGCCTGCGGAAACCAGTCAGGAAGAACTTGGCGCGCTTGTTGCCTCGTTGAATGCCGATCCCTCGATCCACGGCATCCTCGTCCAACTGCCGCTGCCGAAGCCATTGAACAGCGAGCCGATCATCCAGTCGATCCTGCCGGAAAAGGATGTCGATGGTCTCCATGTCGTCAATGCCGGCAAACTCGCCACTGGCGATCTTGAAACCGGGCTCATATCTTGCACGCCGGCCGGCGCCATGGTCTTCGTTCGCCGCACACATGGAGAGGATCTTTCAGGCCTCAATGCCGTCGTCATTGGCCGCTCGAACCTCTTCGGGAAGCCGATGGCGCAGTTGCTGCTCAATGCCAACGCCACAGTCACCATCGCCCATTCGCGTACCAAGGATTTGCCAGCCATCTGCCGCAACGCCGATATTCTCGTCGCAGCCGTCGGCCGCCCCGAGATGGTCAAGGCTGACTGGGTAAAGCCTGGCGCAACGATCATTGATGTTGGCATCAACCGCGTCCCAGCGCCTGAAAAGGGAGACCGCAAAACGTGCCTCGTCGGAGACGTCGATTTTGCGGAAGTCGAGAAGGTCGCATCGGTCATCACCCCGGTTCCAGGCGGTGTTGGCCCGATGACGATCGCCATGCTGATGGCGAATACTGCGATTGCTGCACATCGAGCCGCTGGCCGGAAACCGCCGCTCTGAGCCCTCAACATTTCGACCGTGTGGTATCGTCAGACGATGCGTACGTTTTCGGCCTTCGACTTTCCGGTTCGGCGATCCTGGCCGAGTTCGTAGCTGACCTTCTGGCCTTCTCTGACCGATCCGTCTTGCAAAGCGGACACATGAACGAACACGTCCGTCCCACCGTTCTCCGGTGTTATGAAGCCAAATCCCTTATCGGCATTGAAAAACTTCATAGTGCCTGTGGGCATAATAATTCCTCCCTTACCCTGCAGCGCTCAAGATAGCCTGGAAGCAGTCTCGGGATTTGGTAAAAAGAAAAATCCCGGAAGCAGGTTTCTCGAATTAGGCTGGAAAAACTTGCCTGCAGCAATGCGCCAAGCGCCAAAGAGATTCAAGTCGCGGCGGACGAAAAGAAATGCAAAAGAGATCATTCCGCCGCCAAATCAATTGCGAAGTTAGATGCCGGTGGAACAATCCTGGCGATGAATTCGAAATCCGCCGGCATGCGGTGCTCGTCTGAGCCCAGACAAGCGACGGTCCAATACTCTGGCTCCTCACCAAATATTGTTGACACTTGAACAACCTGCGTTCCCCCGTCCCGATCGTCCTTCCGCATTGCCCAATAAAAGCCATTGGGCTCTAGTTTCGTCAGCGAGATCATCCGTCATCCCTGGGTCAAGCATGTCAATCGATCAAATATAGTCGAAGCTTTAGAGATCACGCAAGTATATCGCTTAACGAAGGGGTACGCGTCATGCTCGTCAAACGGCGCTCACATGACACCTTAGGGGCGTATTAGCCGGACAATGCGGCTAAGCTCCTCTGAGACAACGCTGCGGGCTCGCCATTGTGCCGAGACCGGCTTCAGATGGCTTGGCCACAACCACTTAAACGTTTGTCGTAATATTCCTCAGGAAATACCTCAACACGCGACGTGCGATGCTCGCGCTTTTCAGCGATACGGTTGTCCATAATCCCAAAAAGTTCCTGCATACTCCTTCTGCTCATCGCTTCGGCTCAATCCTATATCGCTCAATTGGTCGTCAATAAGCTCACAGAAGCGCAGGTTTCACCCCGTCGGGCGACGCAGTGCCCCAAAAGGACTTTGCGCGAATAGAAATCGATAAGGGCTTCGCGAAGGCCAGGGCTGACATGTTCCGGCAAAACGTCGCTCCGCCGTCGACGAGCATCGCGGTTCCGGTGACGAAGGAGGAATCATCGGATGCCAGAAGAAGGAGACTGTGCGCGGATATTTGTAGACGACCGTAATTGTTGGTGATTCTCATGCCTCTGTGAAGAGATAGAGGTTGGTGATAAGTCGTCGCCGAATAGGACAAGAAGCCTTCAGATTTGCCGTTGAACGATGTGCATCATTTTCCCTCGACGATTTTGTCCGGCTGATCGATCGGGCCTGGTTGATGAAGCACTCAGCGTTGTCTCGTGCGCCAGCGAGGGAGAGCCTGCCTGGCCGCCGTTGGCTTTGTTCAAGGCGTTGCTCTTGTCGATCTGGTAGGATCTTTCTGACGTAAAGCTTGGGGAGGCATTGGATGATCGAGCCTCTTTCCTGCGTTTCTGCGGGTTTTTCCGATCAGAGCCGACGCCGGAGCGGACGGCGTTCGTCCGGCTTCAAAAGGTCCTTGTCGCCCATGGCCTGAACGAGATCTTGTTCGATGAGATCACCTGCCAGCTTAACGCCAAAGTGATCCAGGTGAAGTCCGGTATGCTTGGAGATGCGACGATCATTACCTCCGCCAGCGAGGATGATGGCGAGGGTCACTGGGTCAAGCACAAGGGCTGACCAGCGGTTCATGGCTTCAAAGCCCATGTTGGTGCGGATGCCGAGTAAGCGCTGGTTGGGGAGTCGCCATCATACCGCCTCGCGTGTCCACAGCCGCGGAGAGCAGCTCGGTACCTGCGGCTTTTTGTCGAGCGATAACACGCAGGTTTGCTCGCCGTCGGGCCAAGGACTGGCTGGCCGGATGAGTGCTAATTCGCTGACCGCCTATTCAAAACGACCGGCGGCGCCGGCACTCCATTAAGCGTTGCGGTGACCGTCATGCCTTCTCATTCCACGGATGCCCGTTCTTGATTTGGAAATGGTCATCCCGGTGTCTGTATGCGTAGTCTCTGTTTGGGAAGCATCGGCTTGGAGACCAAAACGGTCGTAACGGACGCCTTCGGGCATCTGTGGTTGGGAGGAACGAATGTATATTTTGATGGCGCCGCTCCGCGGCGGCAAACATTTTTTGCTGTCCGCGGCAGTTGCTACTGCACTTTTCTCCGCACCATCGGCTTATTCCGCCGCTGCCCCTAAGGTCGACAGCGGTCAGGAGATAATCGTTGGCACCTCGGCGCCGGGCCTCGCGAAATTCATGGGGATCCGCTACGCACAAGCGCCGACCGGCGATCTGAGATGGAAGCCGCCTGTGCCGGCCATAGTGGCGAGCGGTACGACTGACGCAACCAAGCCCGGCGCCGGATGCCCTCAAGGCAAGAGTCCTTGGGGTACACACTCCTCGAATGAAGATTGCCTTTTCCTCAATGTTACAGTCCCCACGGACGGAACGGGCATGAAGTTCTGGCAGCGGAAGCCGGTCATGGTGTTCTTTCATGGCGGTGGCTTCACCGGTGGCTCCGGCGATGCCTATGACGCCGATGCCCTGGCAAAGGAAAACGATGTCATCGTCGTTACCGTCAACTATCGCCTGGGTGCCCTCGGCTTTTTTGCCCATCCCGCCCTCGATGCGGAAGATCACGTCGTTGCAAACTACGGACTGCTCGATCAGCAGCAATCGTTGCGCTGGGTTCGCGACAACATCGCTGCCTTCGGTGGCAATCCGAACAACGTGACGATCTTCGGGGAATCGGCCGGCGCGATCGGTATCTATACGCATATCGTATCGCCGATGGCGGCTGGTCTGTTCCAAAAGGCTATCATCGAAAGCGGTGCACCGGCCGACGAGGCATTGCAGACCGCGGAAGATCAGGGCAAGACTTTGGCGCAAAAAGTGGGTTGCCCGGCAGATGCCAGCCCGGCAGCCGCCGCTTGCCTGCGAAAAGCCCATGTCGATGCTCTTGTTTCGGCGGAGGCAACGCCGATCGCCACGATCATAGATGGAAAGTTGCTGACGGGACCAATCAAAGACGCGCTGAAGGCGGGCGAATACAATCGCGTGCCTGTCATCAACGGCACCAATCATGACGAGGGCAACCTGATCGCCGGCTTCATGTTCGATCTTTCCGGGGCTCCCTTGGCCGCTAAGGAGTATAACAAGGCGCTCCAAAGCATCGGATCGTTCATCCCCCGCGTCGGCTTCACCGACGCGGCTATTCCAGCGATCGCAAAAACCTACGACCCGGCGAAATACAAGGTTCCCGGTCTTGCCGCAGCCCAGGTCATCACCGATGGCGTCATCGCCTGCCCAGCGTATGAGACCAACAGGATCATGGCGAAATATTCGCCTACCTTCGAATATGAAATGGCAGATACGGATGCGCGTTCGATCGTTGCCCCGCCGATCAGCTTCCCCTACCGCGCCGGCCATTTCAGCGAGCTGCAATATCTCTTTGATCTCAGCAGCATTACGCTCAAAGGCACGCCTGACATGACCGATGCCCAGAAGGCGCTCGGCAAACAGATGCGTGCCTATTGGGCAAATTTTGCCCGCACCGGCAATCCAAGCGGCAAAGATGTCCCCGCCTGGCCACGATTCGAAGAGGTCAAGGCCGGTCCTGTGCAATCGCTCAATAAGCCTCAGTCCCGCAGCGTGACCAACTTTGCCACACAGCATCAATGCGACTTCTGGGAGTCCGTCGAGCGGAAATAAGATCAATGAGCGGCGGCGACTGTTCTTGGTCGCCGCCGCAGCCAGCGGATTTAGATCAAGTGCAGTTCAAATGGGCGAGAAACGCGGCAGCCGCGGGGGTCAGCGCATCGATGCTGCGAACGCAGATCATGAGCCTCCGCTCGGCCCAACGTTCATTCAGTTTCAGAACCTTTACATTCAACGATTCAGCATAGCTCGTTGCAACGCTGTCTGGCACGACCGCGATCCCGAGCCCCGCGGCAACCATGCGACTGATCGCGTCGAAACCGGAGGTTCTGGTGCTCATCCGCAGGGACACGCCGAGATCGGTCGACGCTCGCGTCAGCGCGGTGTCGATAGAGCTGCCCTTCGGCGCTCCGATATAGTCATACTCCACGGTATCGGCGAAGGTAATACACTCCTTTGCCGCAAGAGGATGATCGAGGGGTACGAGCAGCGCGAGCCGGTCTGCGCGATAGATAAGCGACGTCAGGTCGGCGGGAACGATGACGTCGCCATAAATTCCGATATCGGCGGCATTATCGGCAATAGCGCGCAATGTATCCGGCGTTGTGCTCTCATCAAGCTCAACACGAACCTCCGGATAAAGAACAAGAAAGCTTTTGAGATCCTCCGGCAGATAGCGAGCCATGGCGGTGGCATTGGCCTGAACGCGAATGGTACCCCGCACGCCGGCGGAAAAATCATGCAGTTCGGCTTCGAGATCGGCAACATTGCGCATGACGAGCCGCGCATGATGCAGAAGCGCCGAACCGGCGGCTGTCAGAAACATGCCGTTCGGCTTGCGCTCGAACAGCTTAATGTCGAAATTCAGCTCAAGATCGGCCAAACGCTTGCTGATGGCCGAAGCCGCGAGATGCTCCCGTTCGGCAGCCTTGGCGAGACTCGTCTCCTCCGCCACGGCAATAAAAAGACTGAGTGTAATCAAGTCGACACGCGTCAAATGGTCCTCCCCAGAGCGCCTCCGAATGCTTAGCGATCGCTCGATTCTCTTTGAAACTGAAGCATCCCGATTTCAGACGATGCTATCGGCAATCAAGGATGTTCAAGCGCTGTTCGCTGCGCTTTTGTGTGAACTATAGTCAATACAAGACCTTACGTTCGAACGATAGTCTTATCGCGAGACCTTCGCCAACCGCGCACGCAGGTTCACGAATTGGCAATGGCGTCCGCATCGCTGTCACGCCATCATACAAACTGACTGAAGAAAAGGCTGAGATCGGCACCAGAGGAACGGCCGCTTGGAAAGACATAGGATTGGGAGGAATTCAGATGCATATCAATCGCCGTCATTTCATGGGCGGAGCGGCTGCGGCCGTTGCCGCCGCAACCATATCGTCCAGCGCTCTGGGAGCACAATTTCGCTATAAACTTGGCCACAGCACGCCGGCCGACCATCCTTTCAGCAAGCGCCTGGTCGAGGCGTCAGCCGAGATTCTCGAAAAGACCAGCGGACGCCTGAACATTCAGGTTTTCCCGAACAGCCAGCTCGGCGGCGACAACGATTTGTTGTCGCAGGTCCGCAGCGGCGCGGTCGAGTTCTTTCCCGCTGCCGGCCTGATCCTTGCATCCGTTCTGCCAGTGACCGCAATCGACGGGATGGGCTTCGCCTTCCCGAACTACGATAAGGTCTGGGAAGCGATGGACGGCGATCTCGGTTCCTATGTCCGCGATCAGATCACTGTCAATACCAATCTCGTACCGATGAACAAGATGTGGGATCTTGGCTACCGGCAAATCACCAACAGCGCACGCGCGATCAACACGGCCGACGATCTTACCGGTCTGAAACTCAGGGTGCCGGGCGCTCCGCCGCTCGTCTCGTTGTTCCAGGGGCTTGGTGTTGCGCCCGTCAGCATGCAGTTCGGTGAAATTTACACCGCGCTCCAGACTAAGGTCGTCGACGGTCAGGAGAATCCGCTGTCCCAGATCGATACTGGCAAGTTCTACGAAGTACAGAAATATATGTCTTTAACCAATCACGTCTGGGACGGCTTCTGGATCATCGCCAATGGCGCAGCCTGGAAGCGCCTGCCGGAAGATATTCAGAACATTGCCAACACGGTCTTCAGTGAAAAAGCCGTCTTGCAGCGAGCCGATCTCGTTACGCTCAACCAGTCACTCATCGACCAGTTGAAGGGCAAGGGACTGGCGATCAACACGACGGAAACGGACTCTTTCCGCGCCAAGCTGAAACAGGCCGGCTTCTATGCCAATTGGCGCAAGCAGATCGGAGACGAGGCGTGGACCCGCCTCGAACACTATACCGGTCCGCTCGGCTGACCATAATGTGACGCAGCCTCGAGGCCGACGCTGATTTGGAGATCGAAATGACGAGTGTTTTGGAAAGTCGGCCGGCCGGCCACCGTCGTCGCGTCAAGACCGCTGACGGCATCGAACTCGAAGTCAGGGAATGGGGCGATCCGAACGGCCCCGAACTGCTGCTGGTCACCGGCGTTGCCCAGAGCTACCTGTCCTTCGTCAAGCAATATTCGGCGCCGGAGATGTGGAATTTCCGTATCATCTCCTTCGATCCGCGCGGTCATGGCCTCTCAGATAAGCCTTTCGGCGACGAATGGTACCAGGATGGAAAGCGCTGGTCCGGCGAGGTACAATCAATCATCGATGTGATGGAGCTGCACAAGCCCATCCTCGTCGGCTGGTCGCTCGGTGGCCGCATCGTTCGGCAATATCTCGTTGACTATGGTGATACTCAATTGAGTGGTGTCGGCTTCCTGTCCTGCCGCCCGGTGGAGGTGCCCGAGGTCATCGGCCCCGGCAATGATGTCGTCCAGAAACTCGATATCGACGATCTCGGCAGCCGGATCGATATTACCTCGGCTTTCTTGCGTAACTGCTTCGGCCTTCAACCGGATGCTGACGAATTCGCCTTCGCCCTCGGCTACAACATGGTTTGCCCGTTCGAGATCCGTCAGCAGATCGGAAAATGGTGGACCGAGCCGGCGATTTCCGAGGCCGCCCTGCGGCGCGTCACTGTTCCCACCCTCATCGTCCATGGCCGTGACGATATTCTGGTCCTCCCGGATGCTGCAGACATCACCGCCAGACTTATCCCGCATGCGACGCTGAGCCTCTATGACGGATGCGGACATTCAGTCTTCTTCGAAGCAGCCGAGCGGTTCAATGCCGAACTCAGGGATTTCGTCAAAGCCTGTTCCGATCCCGCAGCCGCCCTCGCCACCGCGAAGCGACGGACGATGGCGGCGGCAAGCTGATCAGGGAGGGAAGTCATGGCTGGAACGAACATCTTGACCAGCGAGACCGTTGGAAAGCCAGCGGATTTCGATCGGAAGACGGGCTGGGTCACGACGCTCGATGAGCTTTTTCTCGGGACAATTTCCGCCATCGCCGCCATTTTGCTGGCCATAGAGATCGTCGTGCTCTTTGTCGGCATCGTCGCGCGCTATGCATTCCATCATCCGCTCATCTGGACGGACGAGTTCAATTCCATCCTGTTCTTGTGGCTGGGAACGCTCGGCTCTGCGCTAGCGCTTCGGCGCTGGCAACACATGCGCATGACGACCTTCGTCTCGATGCTTCCCGCGGCCTGGCAGGATTATCTGTCAGGGCTCGCAGTTGTCGTCGTGTTGGTTTTCCTGGTGCTATTGCTGCCGCCCTCGTTCGAGCATGTGCAAACTGAAGCTGGCGTCATTAGCCCCAGCCTGGAAATATCGATGTTCTGGCGCGCTGCCGCGATGCCAGTCGGCATCGGCTTGATGATCATCGCCGCTTTATTTCGCCTGCGTAACATGCCTTTGAAGATCTCAATAATTTCGTTCGCTGTGGCGATTGTCGCGACCGGTGCGCTGGCTTTGCTGCAATCTACTTTTCTCGATCTCGATCAGGCCAATCTGGCGATCTTCTTCCTTATCGGCGTGCCGCTCATGGTTTTTGTTGGTATCCCGATAGCCTTCGCTTTCGGCGCAGCCACCTTTGCCTATTTGACATTGGGCACCTATGTGCCTCCATCAATTCTGGTGGCGCGGCTCGATGCCGGCATGTCTCAGCTTCTTCTGCTCGCCATTCCGACATTCGTCTTCCTCGGCCTGCTGATCGAAATGACCGGCATGGCGCAGCGCATGATCGCCTTTCTGTCGAACCTGCTCGGCCATGTTCGCGGCGGCCTTCAATATGTGCTTATAGCGGCGATGTACCTGGTCTCCGGCATATCCGGATCCAAAGCTGCCGACATGGCAGCGATCGCACCGGCGCTGTTTCCTGAGATGGAAAAGCTCGGCAACGACCGTGCCGCCATGACTGCTTTGCTGGCGGCCACCGGTGCTCAAACCGAGACAGTGCCCCCGAGCCTGATCTTAATTGCGGTCGGTTCTGTGACCGGACTATCGATCGCCGGATTGTTCACCGCCGGCTTGCTGCCCTCTGTCCTGCTCGGCGTCATGCTTTGCGCCTTCGTCTGGTATCGGACGCGAAAAGCACCCAAAAATGATACGCCCTCCGTGAAGCGAAGCGTTTTGTGGAAGAGTTTCTTCGTCGCATTGCCGGCCTTGCTGTTGCCCTTTGTCATTAGAAGTGCCGTCGTTGAAGGTGTGGCGACCGCCACCGAGGTCTCGACGGTCGGCGTCGTCTATACGCTGCTCGTGGGCCTTGTGCTTTACCGCCAATTCAAATGGAAGCGGCTGTTTCCGATGCTGGCGGCGACCGCATCGCTCTCCGGCGCCATTCTTTTCGTGACGGGCGCCGCAACGGGGATGGCATGGGCGATCACCCAATCCGGCTTCTCGCAGACACTCGCCGACGCCATTGCCGAAGTGCCCGGCGGCATGCCGACCTTTATGGCGCTATCAATCCTACTGTTCGCCATTCTCGGCAGTGTCCTGGAGGGCCTGCCGGCCATCGTTCTCTTCGGACCGCTAATGTTCCCAATCGCCCAAGGTTTGGGGATCAACGACATCTACTATGCCATCGTGGCCATCCTGGCGATGAGCCTCGGTCTCTTCACGCCGCCGTTCGGCGTTGGCTTCTACATCACCTGCGCCATCGGCGGCGCAGATCCCAATCATGCGATGCGCCATCTCTGGCCCTATCTCGCAATCCTCACCATCGGAGTGGTGATCATCGCGCTAGTGCCCTGGCTATCGATCGGCTTGATATAATAATCGAGGATAATCAATGCCTTCGCACAATGTCGATTATAGCGGGGAGCCACAGGCTCGTCCGGAAACACGTGTGGCAGTGCTGGACGACTGGCAACGCATCGCCGAGCACAGCACCGACTGGTCAGCGCTGACGGCTCGCGCGGAGGTGGTATTCTTCCATCAGCCGCTTGGCAGCTCCAACGATGTCGTCAATACACTTGCCGATTTCGACATTATCCTGGCGATGCGCGAACGCACGGCCTTTTCCAACGACGTCATCTCTCGCCTGCCGCGCCTCAAATTCTTCAACATGACCGGCAGGCGCGCCCGGGGGCTCGACGAGATGCTGCGTCGTGGTATCACCGTCTCGATTACCGGCGGCGGCGAGGATGGCCAGGATACAGCCGAACACGCGCTCGCATTGATGCTTTCCGCCGCCCGTCGCATTCCGGAAGGCGATGCATCCATCAAGGGGGGCTCGTTCCTGGAAAATGTCCCACCGGGATTTCGCCTGGCCGGCAAGACGCTCGGCATCCTCGGCCTGGGGCTGATCGGTGGCCATATTGCAAACTATTGCCGCGCGCTTGGCATGAATGTGATTGCCTGGAGCCGCAGCATGACCGCTGACAAAGCCGCGGCTGCCGGCGTGGAAGCCGTTTCCATCGACGATCTCTTTGCCCGCGCCGACATCGTCTCGCTTCATCTGGTTCTTTCGCCCGAGACGGAAAAGATCGTTGGTCGCGCGCAACTGTCGCGGATGCGTGACGGTGCCGTTCTGGTCAATACCTCCCGCGCGCCGCTTATCGACGAGCAGCCGTTGCTGGAAGCCCTGCGCAACCGGCGTATTCAGGCGGCGATCGATGTCTTCAACGAAGAGCCCCTGCCTGCCGAACACCCATTGCGCACCGCTCCAAATGTCGTTTTGACGCCGCATGTCGGCTACGGCACGCGCGAAATGTACCAGATATTTTACCGCAACAGCGTCGAAAACATTCTGGCATTCCTGGATGGCGCACCCATCCGCCAATACTCATCCGCAAACCATCTGACGTAGCCATTGCGGCGTTCATTCTGGCCCGCAGATCAATGAGCATATGAGGATCCGATTTGAGTAAACTGATGAATAGCCCACGCGACTATGTCGACGAGATGTTGAACGGGCTGGTTCTCGCCCACCCGTCTCTTATTCGTCATGGTACGGGCGGGAGAGTGATCCGACGCGTCGATGGCCCTGTCGCAGGAAAGGTCGGTGTCGTTTCCGGAGGTGGCTCCGGGCATCTGCCGCTCTTCACCGGCTATGTCGGTCCTGGGCTACTGGACGCCTGCTCAGTCGGCAATGTCTTCGAAGGCCCGAATGTTGCCTCCTGCAGCGAAGCCATTGCCGCAGCCGATACCGGCAAGGGCGTTCTTTGCCTCTATGGCAATTACGGCGGCGACCGGATGAACTTCAATATGGCCTGTGAGATGGCTGAGATGGAAGGCATAGAGACCACCACCGTGCTAGGCACGGACGATATCGCCAGCGCCGACGCGGATCAGATCGGAAAGAGACGCGGCGTTGCAGGTATCATCTATGCCTACAAGGCGGCAGGCGCGGCTGCCGAGGCAGGTGGCACACTCGCCGACGTCACCGAGATCGCCTGCCGAACGGTTGAGCGGACCCGGACCCTGGGCTTTGCCTTGGCGCCTTGCACCGTGCCGGGCGCGGCCGGACCGACCTTCAAATTACCGGATGGCGAGATCGAAATGGGCATGGGTATTCACGGCGAACCTGGAATCTGGCGAGATCGTATCAAGCCTGCCGATGCGCTCGCGGATGAAATGGTCGAACGCTTGCTAGCCAGCGCGCCTGCAAGCACCGGAACACGCGTATCCCTACTGGTCAACAGCCTTGGTGCCACCCCGCTAGAGGAACTTTATATTCTCTATCGGCGTGTGGCCGCACAGCTTGGCGCTGCTGGCTGGGAGATCGTGGCACCATTGGTCGGCCGCTATACGACGTCGATGGAAATGGCCGGGGCATCGCTTAGCCTGTGTTTTCTTGATGACGAAATCGAAAACCTCCTGCAGGCCCCCTCCTCCTGCCCATTCTGGAGGGCCGGCTGATGGTGATTGCCGTTTCCGATATCTCGCAAGCCGTCCGGCAGGCACAGGATTGTTTTACCGGCGCTGAAAACGAATTGAACGCCGCCGATGCAAAACTTGGCGACGGCGATACCGGCGGCATGCTGAAACGACTCGCCGACGGGGTGGCCAGGGTCGATCTCAGCTCCACCGATGATCTGGGCATCGCCTTCATGAACCTTGCCATGGCGGCGTCGACTTCGACAGGGTCCAGCCTCGGCACACTGGTGATGACGGCGTTGATGACGCTTTCCAAAGCGACCCGTGCGCAAACCACCCTCGCCGCCGAACGCATTCCCGAACTCATCAGCGACATATGCGCCGCGATGCTGGCGCGTGGTGGTGCAACCATTGGCGATAAGACCGTGATCGATGGCCTGCAGGCCATTGCCAAAGCGCTTGGCGATGCCGAACCTTCCACCTACCTTGCCGCGGCAGCTCAGTCCGCCAATAAAGCCTTGGAGACATTTCGCGACCAGCCCAATCGGATAGGCCGCGCCCGCCTCTATGGCGATAAGAGTAGGGGTCTGGATGATCCAGGCATGCTTGCCCTCAGCAAATTTTGTTCAGCGCTTGCAGCCGATGATCCCGCAGGAAGGCCCGCCACTTAACAGGAAGGACAATCGTCTTGACCACGACCAACAGCATCAAGCTCGCCATTGCCGAACAACGCGGGATCCGCGGGCTACACCTCACCTTTCCTCATACCGGCGTCATTGAGCTTCTAGCGATCGTCGGTATCGATTATCTCTACCTCGACGGCGAGCATGGTGCCTTCGACAACCGCGATCTGGAATATGCCTGCGTGACCGCTGAGCGTCATGGCATCACCGCCATCGCCAGGGTTCCGGACCCGTCCGCCGCGACCATCTGCAGGTTCATGGATCGCGGCGTAAAAGGCATTGTCGTGCCGCATGTAAACTCGCTGGCGGATGCGAAAGCCGTTGTCGATGCCGCTTATTTCGGACCGGTCGGCAACCGCTCCTTCGGCGGCAATCGGCCGAAATTCATGGCGGGCATCGCGGATATGCCGGCCCATATGGCGCAATCGAATGAAGATATGTGCGTTTCGATCATGATCGAGACCATGGGCGCGCTCGATGCAGCCGGCGATATCGCCGCATTGCCGGGCATCGACTATATGAGCTTCGGCATGATGGATCTGGCGCAATCACTGGGACATCCCGGCAATCCGAAACATCCAGATGTACTTGCCGCCGTCGAAAGCGCTTCGCGCCGCATTCGTGCCGCCGGTAAACCTGTTCGCGAAGATTTCATCCGGGTCGGCTGGATTAACGACCTGATTGCGCGCGGCGCCAAGCAATTTTTCGAGAGTGGGGAGTAATGCCGATGAAATCGGCTGATCTGGAGGCGGCGATCAAGCTGCTCAGCGATGTGGCGAAAAGCGGCAATTGGCTTCCGGCATTGCCCGTCGCCAGCAAGCCTTCGTCAATCTCCGAGGCGCTTGCGATGCAGCACGCGCTTGTCGCACAACTTGACGGGAACCCCGGCGGCTGGAAAGTGACCACCGATCCATCCACCGGTGCGTCCATGTGGGGCGTCATTTTTAAAGCGGATTGCTTTGCTTCTCCGGCAAAAGTTGCCAGCAAAATGTATGCACCGCTAGGTGTCGAAGGCGAGATTGCCTTTCGTTTCGACCGTGATCTGCCAAGCCGGTGCGAGCCCTATTCCCGCTCGGAAATCGAGGCGATCCTGACGGCCTTCCCGGTCATCGAAATCGTCTCAAGCCGGTTTGTCAGCTATAAAGATACACCAATCCTCGATCGGCTTATGGACCGCATGTCGAACGGTGGCTTAGTGATCGGAAAAGACCGTCCCGACTGGCGCAGCATAGATCTTTCCAAATTGCGGGTGACGCTGACTTGCGACGGCGGGACAATTCTCGACCGGATTGGTGGCCATGCTCGCGTTGATCCCTTGCTACCGGCCTTGGATTTCATTCGGACGGTACAGGTGGAAAAAAGCTTCAAGGCCGGAGAGGTCATCACCACCGGTACTTTCACGGATTTGGTCTTCGGAAAGCCGGGGCAGCATTTTGCAGTCGAATTCCATGATTTCGGACACGTCGAACTGACCTTCAACAACGACGCGGACCGCAGTCAGAAATAGGGGATATGATGCTCAAATTTGAATTCAAGAACCCGACGCGCATCGTCTTCGGTGAAGGACAAATTGCCGCTTTGCGGAGCCTGATCCTCCCGGGAAGACGCGTGTTCATCCTCTACGGCGGCGGCTCGATCAAACGCAACGGCGTCTATGATCAGGTGGTACACGCTCTTGCCGGTTATGCACTAACGGAATTCGGCGGCATTGAAGTCAATCCGCATTATGAGACGATTTTGAGAGCAGCCGAAGCAGCGCGGGCATCCGATGCAGACCTTATTCTGGCAGTTGGCGGCGGCTCGGTGATCGACGCGGCGAAATTCCTGGCCTCTGCCGTCACTGCCACCAATCGCGATCCATGGGACGACTTCGCTGCTGGCAACTATCCGCAAGAGATCCTGCCGATCGGCTGCATCCTGACTTTGCCGGCAACCGGCTCCGAGAGTAACATTGTATCCGTAGTTTCGTCCACGGTGCGCAATCTGAAAATACCGTTCGCCAACGAAGCCGCGCGGCCCACATTCGCGATCATGGATCCGTCCACGATGGCGAGCCTAGACAAACGTCAACTCGGCAATGGCGTCGTCGATGCCTTCACGCATGTGGTCGAGCAATATCTCACCGTTCCCGGAAACACGCCCGTCCAGTACGGCTTTAGCGAAGTATTGCTCCGCACGCTGATCGAATGGGGACCGAGGCTGCTTGACGACAGTTCTCCCGAGGCCCGAGAGAACGTCATGTGGGCCGCCAACCAGGCGCTCAACGGCTTGATCGGTGCGGGCGTGCGCCAGGATTGGTCCACTCACATGATTGGCCATGCAATCACCGCGCTTTACGGCCTCGATCACGCTCGCACGCTCAGCTTAGTCATGCCTTCGCTGTTGAGGTTCAAGGCCAGCACTAAGCAGATGATGCTTACCCGCTATGGACGTAACGTTTGGGGGGTCACCGCGGCGGACGACAGGCCGGCGGCTGAAGAAGCTATTGATCTGACGGAAGATTTCTTCCACCGGATGGGCTTGCCGGTCAAAATGACCGACATCTCCCCTATCGAAATCTCGACCGACGACGTAGTCGCTCATCTTCAACGCGCCGGTCACGTACAACTCGGGGAAATGGCTGATATTACCCCAACGCAGGTCCGCGAGATCTTGGCCCATACAGCGGGCTAATGCAGCCATCTTGCGAACAATCTCTGCGAGTCTGCTGGCAACACATCTATAAGATTTGAGCTGTCGTCGAACCATTTATTATCCCGCTGATCATCGCACAGGGTGAATGGCGGCCTTGATCAAGTCTCTGGAAAATCCGTCTATGAAATCACCTGCTTAGTGGCGCGCCGTTAGCAAGGCAATCGGCGGGTGCAAAGCGAAAGCGAGAGAACGCTGCTGTCCTGCCTGCTCTGCTGCCACAGTAGTACGACCAGCGAGACGAAAAACACGATCACGGCTACCACACTTGCGAGGCTGCTGGGTCGTCCCGAAGCGGCCAATAGGGCGACGAACGCAACCGTGGTGACGATCAGGAGAACGGAGCCAAGCCAGTCGAAGCGGCCGATCCTGTTTTCACGCGTGTCTTCTCTCAGGAAAGCCTGGAAGAGCACGACCGCCACGCAGCAGAACGGCAGGTTCAGCCAGAATAACCGTTTCCACGAAGAAGATGTCGTCACCAAGCTGCCGAGTGGCGGCCCGATGAGTGACGGCAGGACCCACATTCCCAGGAAATAGCCCTGGACCGGGCCGCGCTCCGGTCCCCGGTAGAGCTCCGACGCTCACCACCACGGCTCTTTACCGCAGCAGCTCGGACTGGTTTGAGACCTGCTCCTGAAAACCGATCCCGGAGGGCCGTCCCCCATCATTCACGCAGCTTTACGCTACGGTCTTAGTTCATGTTGAACTCCTTCCGCTGCTCTGCAGCACACTTTCATCGATGAAGACGAGCCGCCTCGGATCGAAGCGGCCTTACCAGACCTTCCAGCGGGCTCTACGCCAGGCAATGTCGGCGCGGCCTTGTTCAAGGGCGAACAGCGTTTATGGAATGGCTCGCCCACTCAGCCTCCTGCACAATGGCGCAGGATAAATCGAGAAGGGGACGAGACATGCAGATCGCATTATTGGGAATCGACCTTGGTAAGAATAGTTGCAGCGTGGCTGGGATTGATGCGGCCGGTCAGGTCCTTCTGCGTCGGCGGCGTCATCGGGACAGCATTGTGAAACTGGCTGCGAAGTTTCCTGGATGCATCGTCGCTATGGAAGCGTGCTGTGGCGCTCATCATCTCGGCCGCGTGCTGCGAAAGCAAGGGCATGTCGTTCGTCTCATGTCGCCAGAATACGTGCGCCCCTGACGTGAAGGCGCAGAAGAATGACGACCGTGACGCTGAGGCAATTGCTGAAGCGGCGACCCGACCAACCATGCGGTTCGTCGAACTCAAGACCGAGGAGCAACTCGACCTGCAGAGCCTTCATCGCGCCAGAGATCGTTTGGTCGGTGAGCGGACCGCCCTCATCAATCAACTGCGTGCAATTCTTCTGGAGCGTGGCATCACCGTTCCTCAGGGACGCAAGAAACTTGAGAGCATCCTGCCGCAAGTGATCGAAAGCAGTGGCGATCTGTTGAGTGATCGGATTCGCCGTTTGCTCGAAGAGATGTGGCGGGATCTTCGCGGTTTCTCCGAGCGCATCTCATCATTTGACGATGAGTTCTCTGCCTTTTCTCACAATGATGCCTCATGTCAGAGACTGGAATCGATCCCCGGCATAGGATCATTGAACGCAACCGCTTTTGTGGCAGCGATCGACCAGGCGCAAGCCTTCGCTCGTGGCCGAGATCTTGCGGCCTGGCTTGGGCTGGTACCGCGGCAGATGACGACAGGGGGCAGACCCAAGCTTTTGGGCATCACCAAACGTGGGAACGGGTACCTTCGTCGCATGCTGATCCATGGTGCCAGGGCCGCTATGCCGCACTTGGCGCGAACCCAGACCGCAACCGGAGCATGGTTGCGAGGACTGATCGCGCGCGCTCATCCAAACATCGTTATCGTCGCATTGGCGGCAAAGATGGCGCGCATCATTTGGGCTCTCCTGGTGAGAGGGGGGAATTTCCAAAACATCGCGAGCAAAACAATGACAGCCTAGAGACCGCTTGTCCTCGCTGACAAGCTGAAGCCCAAGGTGCAACATCAATGATGACCCCGAGGAAAGACATCCGGGTTGGATCAAGACCGTGATTCCCAACGTGCTTCGAGCTCGCTGATTTGTTTAGGTCACTCCAGCCGCGAACGTCATCAAGGCCAGTAGCCCAATGCTGCGCTAAAAGGCCGGACATATGGGCGCACCAGCCCTCGGAATATCAACGATTGAACACCTTGACCGCAGAGCCGTTCCACATATGGGAATCCATTCGATTCAGATAAGAATTGAAACGCTCTAAATCCTTCGGCATGAATTGCCCGGGACGAATTTCGGCGTCAGCACGAAATCCTGCGGCGGCTCGACCTCATCTTGCGGATTGGTGATGCGGTGCATCAGGCGGCGCGCGATGATGCCGCCGAGCGCCAGCGTATCCTGAACCACCATGGTGATGCGTGGCGTGATGACCGAACTCCATTGGACATTGTCGATCATAGCAAGCGAAATGTCCTCGGGACAGCGGAAGCCCAGCTCCTGCATAGCCTGCAGCGCCGAGAGCGCCACGGTATTGTTGGCGCCGAGGATCGCCGTCGGGCGCTCAGGCTGGATCAGCAACCGCATGGTCGCCTCGTAGCCGGCCGTGCGCGTGAACTGCCCGTCGACGATGAAGTTCGGGTTCACCTCAACGCCGGCATTGGCCATGGTCTCAGCAAAGCCGCGAAAGCGCTCGGTTGCCGTGTGCATATGGCTCGGGCCGGTGATGAAGGCGATGCGCCGGTGGCCGAGCTGCAGGAGATGCTCGGTCAGCATCGCGCCGGCGAGATAATTGTCAGAGCCGACGAAATCGCGCTCGATGCCGGCGACCTTCTGGTCGAAACAGACGATCGGCACGTTGAGGCCGCCGATGAAGTCGAGATAATCCTGGTCGTAGCCTGACGGCGCAAGGGCCAGGCCAGCGGTCTTGAGGCCAATCAAATGCTCGACCATTGCCCTCTCGCGATCCGTCTTGCCGGAGGAGTCGGTGACGACGACGAAATGCTGGTGGTCGAGCGCATAGTTTTCCAGCTCACGCCGGATATCCCCGAAAAATGGATTGCCAACATTGCCGACGACGAAGCCGATCATGCGGCTGCGTCCGCGCGCCAGACTTTGCGCAAGCGGATCGGCAACGAAGCCGACTGCCGCGATCGCCTGGCGAATCTTCTCCAGCGTCTTCTGGCTGACACGCGCCGGATTGCTCAAAGCCAACGAAACCGTCGAGACGGAGACGTCGGCGAGTTTGGCGACATCGCGAATTGTGGCCATGAGTTTTTCGAACCGTTTCTATCGCCTTCAGCGTTCCAATCGAAGATGCCTTCCTCAATGAGCTGCTGTCCTAAATCTAACATTTGTGGGCCATGAAGCAATATGCGGAAAGAGATTTCAACAGCGCGCTTGACATAAAGGGCGAGTAGATCGATGATTAAATCGAACCGGTTCGATTGAGCCGTAACGCTTGGGAGGATAGTGTGAGCGACGCAGCGATCAGTGGCGGCCAGAATGTGGCCGATGGCAAGACATGGTTTGGACACGACCGCTTCGGCATGTTCATCCACTTCGGACTTTACGCCCTCGGTGCACGCCACGAATGGCTGAAAAACCGCGAGGAATTCACCACCGAGGCCTATCAGAAATATTTCGACAACTTCGATCCCGATCTCTATGACGCCCGCGAATGGGCATGCCGCGCTCGCGAGGCCGGCATGAAATATGTCGTTCTGACCGCGAAACATCATGAAGGCTTCTGCCTTTGGGACAGCAAGGTCACCGACTACAAGGTCACCAACACGCCCTATGGCAAGGATCTAATAGGCCCTTACGTCGAAGCGCTTCGCGCCGCGGGATTGAAGGTCGGTTTCTATTATTCGCTGCTTGACTGGCATCATCCGGATTTCCCGATCGACGCGCACCATCCGCAGCGCAACCATCCCGACGCCGCCAAGCTGAACGAGAGCCGCGACGTCACGCGCTATGCCAGGTACATGCGCGACCAAGTCACGGAATTGCTTACGAATTTCGGCAAGATCGACGTGATCTGGTTTGATTTCAGCTATCCCCGCCGTGTCTACAAAGGCTTGCCCGGCAAAGGTCGCGCCGATTGGGAAAGCGACGATCTGATGAAACTGGTGCGCCAGTTGCAGCCCGACATCATTGTCGGCGACCGCCTCGATCTGCCGCGTGACGCAGACCACATGCCTGATCTCGTGACGCCGGAACAATATACGCCGCGTGTTGCGCCGACCGTCGCCGGCCTTCCGGTGCGCTGGGAGGCTTGCCACACCTTCAGCGGTTCCTGGGGTTATTATCGCGATGAAACAAGCTGGAAGGATGCCGGTCAGCTCATCAATATCCTGGTCGATACGGTGTCCCTTGGGGGCAATTTGCTGATGAATGTCGGCCCGACCGGCCGCGGTACGTTCGACACCCGCGCCATCAGGGCGCTCGACATCTATGGCGAATGGATGCGGCTGAACGGCCGGGCGATTTATGGCGCAGGCCCCTCCACCTACAAGGCGCCAAGCGGGTGCCGCTTCACCCAGAAGGACAACCGGCTCTATCTGCACATCCAGACCTGGCCATTCCGTCACATCCATATCGAGGGACTGGGCCGCAAGGTGAAATATGCACAGTTCCTGCATGATGCCAGCGAGCTTCATTGGCTCGACCCGGATGCCGAGGTCGATTCCAATATCGGCGTGGCGGTCGGCGAAGGGATTCTGACCCTGGAACTGCCGGTACTGAAGCCGGATGTCGTAACCCCGGTCATCGAACTGATCCTCAAGGACTAAGGAGATCGCAAAGCCCAGCCGCCCGGTGCCCTTATGAGCCGCGAAGCCGAATTTATTGCCGCGATGACTCCCTTGATTGCCGATCTGGCCGAAGACGGCAATGGCGCCGTCGCCCTTGCCGGCTCGCGCGGCAAGGGGCGCTCGGATGCGCAATCGGATTTCGACTTCAGGGTCTATGCCGATGCCTATCGCGGAACCGAGGTCCGCCAAACCGCAGCTTGGCGGCGTTTCGATGCCGCGTTGCGGGGCTGGCAGGCCGAAGGCATTCGCATGGATGGCGTCTGGATGCGCCGCTATGCCGGCGTGCAGCGCGACCTGGATGCCTGGCTTGCCGGCATCGTCGTGCCCAAAAGCTTCGAATGGACGATCTGGGGCTATCACCTGCCAACGGATCTTGCCAGCCAGCAGATCATCGCCGATCCGCGAGGCTTGCTGGCCGGCTGGAAGCAGCAACTGGCGCAATATCCGGAAGCGCTCAGGGCATCCGTTCTGCGTCAATACATGGATGTCCTGCGCTACTGGGCCAAGGATTATCATTATGAGAGCAAGGTGGTTCGCCGCGATCTCGTCTTTCTCGTCGGGCTGACGGGCAAGCTTGTTAACGCCATCCTGCAGACGGTCTTTGCCTTCAACCGCGTCTATTTTCCGGGTGACGGCTGGAACCTGCCCATGGCAGCCGAACTCGAGCGGCTGCCGCCCAACTTCCTCCAGCGAATGACCGCCATTCTGGAGCCGGAACAGGGTCCTGACAGCTGGCGTCATCAGCGGACGGAACTGGTCGGCCTGATCGCCGACCTGGAAGCCATGATCGCGGCCTGAACAGGCCGCAAGACCAAGCCGGAGGGGAGCGTCCGGAGTGTGGATGAGCGTCACTGCAACGAAAGTCATTCAGGAGGAGGAACCATCATGAAACGTTCATTGATCTTTGCTGCCGCCCTTGCGGCGAGTTCGCTACTTGGCATCGGCGCCAAGGCGGAAGATGCCCCCGTAACCCTGACCTGGCAGATGTGGGGTCAGCCCAACGATGCCGAGCTCTGGCAGAAGCTGGCCGATCTCGTCACGCAGCAATATCCCGACATCAAGGTCAAGCTGCAGCTTTCCGGCTGGGCGGATTACTGGACGCGCCTGCCGGTTCTGGCAGCATCGGGACAGGTCGCCGACATCGTGTCGATACAGTCGATGCGCGTACCCGATTTCTATTCGGTTCTGACGCCGCTCGACGACTATGTTAAGAGCAGCGACGTGAAGGTTGGCGATTTCGAGACATCCATCATGTCCGGGCTTTCCCGCGATGGAAAACTCTATGCCCTGCCCTATGACGTTGGGCCGTGGATGGTCTTTTATAACCGCGACAAATTCGCAGCCGCCGGCTTGAAGGAGCCCGCCAAGGACTGGACGTTCGATGACTTCAAGGCCGACGCCAAGGCGTTGACCAGGGACGGAACGTATGGCTACGGCACGCAGGCCTTCGATTTCATTGCAGGCCCCGTCGCGCTCGGCGCCGACTATTTCAATGCGGACAATGAATTCGATCTCACCAATGCCGGCTTCGTCGATGCCTTCAGCAAATATGCCGATCTCACCGCCAAGGATAAACTCTCGCCGGTCTTTGCTTCCGCAGCCGATGCCTCTGCGGCCAGCGGCCGCTTCGCCTCCGGCAATGTCGCCATGTATATCGACGGTCCGTGGACGCTGATTACCGCGCAGGCCAATGTCAGCTTCAAGATCGGCATCGCGCCGCTGCCGCGCGGCACCGGTCCGTCGCGCTTCATTACCGCAGGCTCAGGCTGGGGCATTTCCGCCGCCAGCCAGCATAAGGATGCCGCCTTCAAGGCGCTGCAGGTGCTGACCGGCCCGAAGGCTGCCGAAATTCTCGGTTCAGCCGGACGCGCATTGCCGGCCCGGCTCGCACAGCAGACCTCCTGGTATGACGGGGCGGCCAAGAATGTCAGCGGCACCCGCGACACGCTGGAATATATGTTCGCCCATACCACACCGTTCCGCATCAACGAGAAATGGAACCAGTTCGAGAATCTGGTGATGCAATATGTACCGCTGGCGCTGACGGGGGATTCGAAGCCCGAGGGCGTATTGAGCGACATTCAAAGCCAGCTTCCGTAATCCGGGCACTGGATCCGCAGGCGGGGCAACCGCCCGGCCCGCAGCGTCCTTGTCGAAAAGGAGAGGCCCATGATGCTGGGCAAACACACCGACATGATCGCAAGACCAAGTTCACGCTCGCGCAAATGGTCCCGAGGCGAGGGATGGACGGCCTTGTTCTTCCTGCTGCCGGGCCTGATCGGCATCGTGCTGTTCCTCGTGCTGCCGATCCTGGCGTCGATCGCGCTCAGCTTCACCAATTGGCAGTTGCTCGGCACGCCGCGTTTCATCGGCATTTCCAACTATGTGCGCCTGTTTACGACCGACCCGCAATTCTGGACGGTCATGCGCAACACCATCTTCTTCACGGCCGAATATCTGGTGCTCAACATCGTGATTTCGCTCGGCCTGGCGACCTGGATTTCGAGCCTGAAGATCGGGCAACGCTGGTTCCGGGTGATCTTCTTCCTGCCGACTTTCACACCGCTGATTGCCGTTGCCATGGTCTGGATGCTGATCTTTGCGAGCGGCGGCCTGTTCGACAGCCTGATGGCGGCGCTGTCGCTGCCCTTCGGCGGCGTTCTCAACGATCGCACACTTGCCATGCAGGCCGTTGTGCTGACATCGATCTGGGCCGGCGTCGGCTATAATACGGTTCTCTTCAACGCCGCGCTCGACATGGTGCCGACGACCTATCTCGAAGCCGCTCGCATCGATGGCGCGACGGCCTGGGACCGCTTCTGGAAAATCCGCCTGCCGCTGATCTCGCCAACGCTGTTCTTTGGCACCGTCATGACGGCGATCACCTCGCTGCAGGTCTTCGATCAGATTTTCGTCATGACCAAGGGCGGCCCGGGATCGTCGACCGCGACACTCGGCTACGCCATCTACCAGCGCGGCTTTCAGAACTTCCAGATGGGCTATGCCTCGGCCATAGCATGGGTGATGTTCGCTCTGATTATGGTGCTGACCGCTCTGCAATTCTGGTTCCAGCGCAAATGGGTGCACTATGACGCTTAAGTTTGAAACAAGGGCACGCCGGAGGCTTATACTCGATATCGTCAATCATGCGGCCCTTGCGTTCGTCGCAATCGCGTTCCTCTTTCCCTTCTTCTGGATGGTCTCGAATGCGGTGCGCTCGAATGCCGAAGTAACGGCGATACCGGTGCACATTCTGCCGGAGGTCTTCGAGTGGGACAACTTCGCCGCCGCCTGGACCCAGCTGCCTTTCGGCCGCTTTTTCCTCAACAGCGCCGTGATCGCCATTTGCGTAACGGCGATCACAGTCGTCGTTTCCTGTCTGTCCGGCTATGCTTTCGCGCGGCTGAAATTCCGCGGGCGGGAGACGCTGCTGCTCGGCTATATCGGAACGCTGATGGTGCCGCCGCTGATGCTTATCATTCCGCTATTTCTGATCGTCAACAAGCTCGGTCTGGTCAACACCTTCCCCGGCGTGATCCTGCCGATCTCCTTCGGCACCTTCGGCGCCTTCCTGATGCGGCAATTCTTTCTCTCCATCCCCATGGAGCTCGAGGAAGCGGCAAGGATCGACGGCGCCTCGCGCCTGCGCATCCTCGTCAGCATCATCGTGCCGCTCTCGATGCCGGCGATCGGGCTTCTGTCGCTCTTCACCTTCATGGGACAGTGGAACAACTTCCTCTGGCCGCTGATCGTCATGACGGGCGCCGACAATGCCACCCTGCCGGTCGGCCTCACCATGTTCCAGACGCAGCAGGGAACGCAGTGGAATTACCTGATGGCGGGCGCCACCCTCTCCATGCTTCCAGGTATCTTCCTCGCCATCATCCTGCAGAAGCTCATCTACAACAGCATCGCTCTCAATGCGGGCATGGGCGGGCGCTAAGTATTTGGTCTCAACCTGTGCCTCCAGGCTGCGTCGGAAGGGCTTCCTTCGATTGACCTTTCGAAATTCACCTCTGGAAAAAGTAAATTGTAAGGAATTCTTATCGATCGTCATGTGGCAAACCATCAAAACTCTCTTCGTCGAAGATTGGCTCTCACGCACATTTGCTGACGTGCCGCTCCTCTCCCGGACGCGATCTTCCAGCTCCTTCACTTCCGAAATGCCGACAACCGGCTCGTCAGAATCCACGGCTGCAGCACCTTCCTCGCTCAAGAGCCTGCGCCACCGGTAAAGCAGATTGGGCGCAACGCTATGGCGGCGAGCGGTGGAAGATACCGTCTCACCTGGTTCGAAACTCTGCTCGATGATTGTCAGCTTCTGCTCGGTTGTCCACGGCCTGCGGCGAACATTATCCGTCAGCAATTCAACGTGTCGATGCGCGTTAGACATAAGCCTGTCCTCGAGCCTGTGCGCGAGCCTTTCTGCTTATGCCGACTGTCCGGTCGAAATGGGGGCAGTTTAGTCCGCGAGTTTATAGTCCTTCTCCTGAGCCTTAGCCTTCCTGATTTGGATGTCCGTCAGCATCCTTGCTTCCCCTAAAATACCCGCTTTCGTACCCACATTTTTCCGGGATTGGGTGGGTTGCAATTAAAAAGCTTGGGAACTGACCTGAGACCCAATTTTCCTCCGGGATTTTGGAGAGTCTTGGTTTCAGATGCTCTGAGACCAAACCTTGGATCGCCGGATGCTGGAGTTTTCCGGCTCAGAGCAATCAGAGCACCAGCATCACGTGGATGCGGCGATAGCCGAAGCGGCGGCGCTCGGACGCAACCTGCCTCATGGCGTCCCGAATGGACGCATCGTTCGGCCGAAGGCTGCAATATCGCACGCTCGACCGATCAATGACCAGGATCGCACACGCCCGGCGCTGGCTCACGTCATGCTCTTTGCAGACATGGGCCACCGCATCCCGCTTTGCACCGGGCGTCACCATTTTTTGACGCGACATCCTTCAGAATGGCGTTGTCCAGCATCGCCTCGGCGAGCAGCCTCTTCAGCTTGGCATTCGCATCTTCCAAGGCCTTCAGCTTCCGAGCGTCAGAGACATCCATACCGCCATACTTCGCCTTGTATTTATAAAAGGTCACCTCGGATGTTCCGTGCTTGCGGCAGACGTCAGCCGTCCTCTGACCGCTCTTCTGCTCCTTCAGCATTCCGATGATTTGCTCGTCCGTAAACCGTGCACGCTTCATTCCGTCCGTCGCCCCCATGACGCTATCGCGTACCACGTCAACTTAGGATCGCGCCTCGTCCAGATCCTTCGATCTGACGAAGCACCGTTCCGTAAGCATCGTCATTCGGCGGCGGCCGGGCTTCACACCATCGGAGACGCAGAGCGAGACCAGCCATGGCCTGATGCGGCCAAGACTGACATGAACATAGCGCTGCCGCCTAGCATCGAAACGCGCATCGATGACGGCCATCCGGGCCCTCGATCTCCTCCCGGCTCAGAAGCGGCTTGCCCTCCACCAGTTCGTCCATACGATCCGTATAATCTCCGAAATTCTCAAAGGCGGTGGCTTCCGACTCGGCGGTTCCATACCGAAAAGCCGGCGGTAGTTCCCCTCACCCATTTTATGGCGTTGTGCGATCGCCAGTTCCCTGGCTCTTGAATCGCCATGTGTGGCAACGGAGAAAGCCTTGCCCTTTTGTCGCCCGTTAGGAAGAAATACTGGCGATCCAGTACCCACCCTTGCCATTGTTGCGCCCCTTTTTGAAGCTTACTCCGGTCACGCCGCTGATATTGAGTCTGCCAGATGTAGTGATCCGTTCGTGCATGGTGGTCAGCGGCACCGCGATATGCAAGGGCTTCATGGAGAACCGCTTCATTCGAGCCGTAAACGCTGTTGGCGAAGAAACGATTCACCTCACGGCTACTATGCTTGAGGTCCATCGTCCATCCCGACGCCATATGCGGCGATCGATGGTTTACGGGGATCTCACCGGCTTCATAGCGCACAATCCCGTACGAGTTCGCGACAGCGTCATCCATAGCGGAGGTCCGCACCCTGTTGATGGTTGTGTAAGGTCTTGCCTCCATGCGGAAAGAAACCTGCTGCAACGCCCGACACCCCAAGCAGCAAATTTGGAATACGGGCGCCCGCATCTGGACGCCCGTGCCCGATAGCTAAGACAGCTTCGAGGCAGCTGGCTCATTGAGATAGAGCGTCGCATGGGGCGCCTTCTGTAGAATAGACGCTGGGCACATGAAACTCACTGGCCCCTCCAACACCTTCTTGATGATTTCGGCTTTGTCCTCGTCGTGCACCAGTGCCAATACGCGGCCTGGTTTGAGCAAAGCATGCATTGTCAGGGACAGGCCATAGCGCGGCACATCGTTGACGTTCTGGAAGATCCCGTTGTTCTTCACTTGATTTCGTGTGGTTTCGTCGAGGAAGACCACCTTGATGATATCGGTCGTGTCGAAATCTGCCGGCGGATCATTAAAGGCCAAATGGCCACTGTTGCCGATACCGACGACGCAGAGTACCGGCTGCAGATCGTTGTAGAGCTTGGTATAGCGCGCCAGCTCCTCCTCCACCGGTTCATAATCGCCCTTCATCGGGAAGAACGCCTTCGGCTTGACCTGGTCCAGGAGGTGCTTGCGCATGCGACTTGCACCGCTTTCGGGACGCTCCTCTGCGACACCCATATAGGTGTCGACATGCAGGACGGTGATCTTCGACCATTCAATATCGCTTCTCGCTTTTAAGGCCGTATAAAAGGCCTGCTGCGCTGCACCGAGTGCCATGATAATCGCGATCTCATCTTTCTTGGCCAACTCGGCCTTGACGACCGCCGCCAAGGCGTCCGCCGCCGCCTCGCCGAGTTCCCGATCGCTCGGTGCGATCAGGACCTCCAGTTCACCGTACTTTTTCTGTCGCATGATAGTCTCCTTACTTTTAGAGCGGATCTGGCGTCCGCGGATGAAAGGCGCAAAGAAACACCGTCCGCAAGACATGGCCTTGCAGCTCTAGGGGTTCAGTTCGTTGGGCGAAGCCGCCGAATAAGATCAGCGAATTGCTATGATCTTCGTCTTGAAACGACTTTGGACGCTGAATTCTTTCTCCAGATCAATGAAGGTTTCCTCCAGAACACCTTGGAGCGCGTCGTGGTCGCGTTCACGCATCGCATTCAAAAGCCGGGTATGAACATCGATCATATGACGCCCGTGGACCGCGTCATTATCCAATGCTCCCCGCAGCGGATTGAGCTCGCGATAGATACCGGTCATCGTCCGCAGCAGGATCTGATTTCCTGCGGCATGAGCAACGCGCCGATGAAACATGCCGTCCGCACGTCGCACCATGCGAGGATCGTTGATGTGCTTTTCCATCAGCACGATGGTATCGGCAATCCGTCCGATTGCCTCTTCGGACGCGTTGTCCGCCGCAAGGTGATAGACAATCGGTTCGAGCAAACGACGCGTGGCGATCAATTCAGCGGCATGGTGAACCTCATGAGCAATATTGCGGCCGAGCACGTCGACCGGAATCATCTCCGATGCGACAAAGACGCCGCCTGCCTGACCGGCCCGTATCTTGAGCACGCCCGACGTCTCCAGAATCCGTAGCGCCTGACGGAGTGTCGGGCGCGATACCTCCATAAGTTTGGCGAGTTCGCTTTCGTTCGGCAGGCGATCGCCTTGCTTCAAACCCTGTGCATCGATAGCCTCGACGATACGATCGATAATGGCCTCGAATGTGCGATGAACCTTGATCGGCGCAAAAATCCGCAAAATTGATTGCTCCTCCTCACCGATCTGTTCGTGACGACGTGTCGGCAACTGATTTGTCATTGCACATCCTCCGGTCCCCCAGAGCCCAATAGAGTGCCGAGTTCAGCGGCATGTTCAATCTTCGACACCGCGACATCGGCCCGGAAAGAGACTTCCAAATCCCGTTCGTAAACTTGGATGGCTCGATCCAGATAGTCGACCGCAGCCTTCTTGATCGAGCCATTTATCACAATTATCGCCGGATGGTAGAAGCGGGAAATCATCTGCAATACCCCTGCGAGAGTGTTGGTGAATATATCGACAGCCTGCACTGCCGCTTGCTCACCAAGACGCGCCCGCTCGAAGACAGTGATGGCTTCGGCATCTCCGCCTGAGAAAGACGAATACATCTCCCGCAAGCCTCGTCCGCAAACAGTGCGATCAAGCGAGCGATAGTCCCCAAACGCCTCGATATAGACTTTCAGTTCCGAAATAAGCCCGGCAGCAAACCGCCCTCGAAGCACCCTGTCGCCGTCGAAAAGACCGACCCCAATCCCCGTTCCAAGGTTGAGCATGGCGATCGGACCTTTTTTATGGTTGCCAAGTCTGGCCTCGGCAACTGTCATCGCATGGATATCGTCATCAACCCGTACATGCTGATCCAGACCGCTCTGTAAAAATTCCTCCAGATGGAAATCCACGTTCCCTCCCATCAATGAACTGTAAGGGACACGACCGCGGTCGATCACACCGTTGAGGCTGACGGCCACTGCATTAGCCGAAGCCGGCATTTGCGCGCGTATAAGGCTTAGCAGATCATCGGCGAAACGACGGGTTCCACGCCGCAGCAGAGCCGTTGGAATTCTCGCTATCGGTGTAGCGGCATAGTCTTCTTCAATACGGCAGAACTGGATCTTGGTACCGCCGATATCGACCCCCAATGCACATGCCATCAGACGACCCTATAGGCGATGGGAGCAGGATCATCGTCTCCGACAAGATGTAGCGCCTCAACCGGTCCGAATTCAGCACCGATTGCGGCGCGATACTGGATGGTCCACCTTCCACCAGCATCCATGACCGCAACACCATGATACGGCAGGATTCGGGACCATGTGTTGACCGGGACGACCGCCAAATTCTCAGGCTTGGGCGACACGGTCAATTTCAGCGCAAACGGCCGAAGCGCGTGCAAATAGCCGGACGAGTCCCGCAGGGCCAGCAGCGATCGGTAGGCAAAGAATTGCCTGTGGGCAACCTTGTCGATGTAATCGCGAGGATACCGCAGAGCCGAATCGGTCTTTTCCGAATCATAAGCCTCGACAAGAACCGCTGGCTCATAATCCCAGGTCGGCACAGAAGTTCGTTGGGCCGCAACGGTGGTTGCATAAGCCTCGCGAACCACTGGATCGTTCTGCTGCCATAGTTCGCGGAGCCGCTCCTGCTCGTGGATCCATCTTGCCTCAAAGTTTGGAATCTGCGTGGTCATATCATCGAGGCTGTGAAACGTCACCCTATCCCGGTCGACGCCGGCCAATGCTACGACCTGATCAATGCCCGCCCGATAGGCGGCCACCCGGGATGCCGGCACGCCTTGGCAGCGACCGAGAATGCCTTCCTCCAGAATGGTCAACCGTCCGCCGGGTTCGTATATAGTGGCAATCGCATCCAGAACCGCTTGAAACCGCCGCAGCATCAACGCTTCACCGGCGTCAGGAGCCTGACGATCCGTCTTCAGCGGATTGGGGACCTTATAGGGGAAGGCCATCGCCACGAATTCAATAGGCTTTCGCTGCTCGGTGAACAGCGAGATTCTTTCAAGCCACGCTTTGCGATTGGCCGGAATGAAGCCAGGGTCGCCGAACATCACCTCGTCGTGCGTGAAAATCGACAATATACGCTGCTCGAGCTTTCCCTCGTCATCGACCGTAATGGCCACGTCATTCCGCGACAGCAAATTTCTCAATGCGCCGAGCTCGATCTCGACATTCGCGGAGATCTGGGGAGGATTGAAATGGCGCGGCAGGGACGCATTAACGTAGATGTATGGACTGGACATTCTTATTCCATTCTATTGGCGCACGCGTGCCATGAATTCGGCCGTGCGGGGATTTTGGGAATGGCGGATGATTTGCCGAGGTTCTCCGGCCTCGGCAACGCAGCCCTGGTCTATGAAGAACAAGACGTCGCCAACTTCTTCGGCAAACCTGATCTCGTGCGTCACGATCATCATCGTGATGCCCTCTTTTGCGAGATCCCGGATGACTGCGAGGACTTCTCCAACCAACTCCGGGTCTAATGCCGACGTCGGCTCATCGAAGAGGACAAGGGTGGGATTCATGGCGATTGCACGTGCAATCGCCACACGCTGCTGCTGGCCGCCGGAGAGTTGAGCCGGATACGCATAAGCCTTGTCCGAAAGACCGACCCGATCGAGGAGTTCCATACCCCTTTCGTGCACTTGCCTGCGACTGCTGCCGCCGACGAGCCTCAGACCAGACGTTACGTTGTCCAGAGCGGTCATGTTCGGGAACAGATTGAAGCGCTGGAATACCATGCCGATCCTTGCACGACGGGCAGCATTGACGCGCTCGCTTGCCTCAATCCATCTGTCGCTGCGCCGTTCCGCTCCGACAATGTAGTCTTCCACCCAGAGTTCCCCTTCCTGATACGTTTCAAGCCGATTGACGCATCGAAGCAGCGTACTTTTACCCGACCCGGAAGGGCCGATCACGAAGGCTGCCTGACCCTGCTCTACGGTCAGGTCAATCCCTTTGAGGACCGGATGGGTGCCGTAAGATTTCTCCAGTCCCTTGATCTTAACGATATCGCTCATCCCGAACCTCATAGCTTTGCCGGCGTGGTCATGACCGCCGCAACGCTACGCGACAGGTGCGTTTCCAATCGCGACTGCAGGAAGGAGGCAACCGTCACCAGCACGAGATACCAGAGCGATGCAACGATCAGCATTTCGATGACATAGAAATTTTGCGCTGCGATCGATTGGCTGGTGCCCAAGATTTCCCGCGTGCCGATCACGTAGACCAGCGAGGTTGCCTTCAACAGATCAATCGCCAAATTGCCAGCAGCGGGAATGATCACCCGTATGGCTTGTGGCAAGACGATCTTAATGAGGGCACGCGCAGGCGTCATCCCGATTGACAGAGCTGCTTCCGTTTGACCGCGATCGATCGCGATCAGTCCGCCACGGATGACTTCACACATGAAAGCACTGACATTCAACAGCAATCCCAGCAATGCGGCCGTCGTCGGCGTGATCAAGCTATTTGTAGAGACCGCCAGCCCGGGAAGATGAATCTGCGGCAGAAACAGTCCGAAATTGAACCAGAAGACGACCTGGACCAAAAGCGGCGTTCCACGGAAGAACCAAATATAGGCGCCGGCTATCACGTTGAGCACGGCGCTCTTCGATATGCGCATGGATGCGAGGATCGTACCAAGCACAGCGGATCCGGCAAGCGAGGCAGCCGTCAGCATCAGCGTATTCATGACGCCTTGCAGCATCACTGTGGAGAAGAAATAATCAACGATGACATCCCAGCGGATGCGACCACTGCCAATCACCAGGGCGGCCAATCCGAAGATTACAATGATCGCAGCAGCAGCTGCGATCACATTCGGTATCCAGGCTCCCGGCCTGCGGTGAATCCGCAGAACCGATCTGTTACCGGTGTTCATCCCAGACATCTCAGAACAAGGGAGCATTGAGAAGGAACTGGTCCATTGCACCATCGCCGACATTCCACTTGTCCATGATCTTCTGATAGCTGCCATCTTCCTTCATCGCCTGCATGGAACCGGCCAGCGCCGCCATCAGATCGGTCGACGTCTTGGAGAAGGCAATGCCCTGATTGGCGGGAGCAAAACGCGTGACCGGTGACAGCTCCAGCTGGGTCTGGATGCCCTCCGTGGCCGTCTTCAGCGCGTAGTTGCTGACGCCGTAGGTGTTCATTGTCGCATCCGCCTGCCCGCTCGCGACCGCCAGATATGGTGCGGCTTGGTCGGCCGTTTCCGAGACCGTCACTGGTGCGGAGCATTTCTTGTTAAGATCATCGATAATGGCGGGAAAAAGGGAGCCGGTGACGATTGCCACATGTTTGCCGCAGAGATCATTCATTGTCTTGATGTTCTTCGGATTACCCTTCGGGACGATGACGCCGGACCCCTCCTGCGAGTAGGCGATGAAATTGACGACATCCTCCCGCTTCTTGGTGTCCGCCATCGCGCTGACATAAAGGTCGTAGCGGCCCGATTGGACGCCAGGTATGCCAGCGGTAAATTGGATCACGCTCCAGTTCACAGTCAGCCCGAGACGCTTTGCTGCATCGTTGACGAGATCGACGTCGACGCCCTGGGGCGCGCCGCTCTTTTGATCGACGAAGGACCAGGGTGCATTGGCGTCGGTCGTCGCCGCATTGATCGTGCCGCGCGATTTGATGTCGGCCGGCAAATACCGAACGAAACTGCTCTCGACAGGCATGTTCTGCTTGACTTCAAACGTCTGCGCCTGGGCGGCACCCAGTGCTAGTGCCCAAATTGACAGACCGGCGGCTAAGGCCAAAGTAGCACGCGACAACCGATTTTCCATTGACATGTGAACCCCTGTTTTATCTCGACAGGCGAAAGTGTAACTCCTTTTCCATTTAAATGGCAATAGAGTTTCTAGTTAAAACTTTGAAGCGCTGAATAGATGGACCTGATCCGCTCGAAGCTACAGCAAGCCCGCCGGGCTCCGCGGCTGTCCTGGATTGCATACAAATCCACATTCGAATCGGGCCGATCGGCCGTCGAGGATGCTGAGAAGCGTCTATTCAAAGGGATGCGCGCCATCACGCTTGTGCGTGATCTCATCTGGCGTTTTTACAAATCGTTGAATGCTTGGAAACAAAGACCTTTACCGCAGACGATCTCAGGAATCCGACGGGGCTCGAAAGGATATTCCTATTACGCACCGATTATATTCCTGTCGCAAAGCTACCTGAACGCCTACATGGACGAAAAGAGGAGCTGCTCGCGGTTCTCAAGTGTCCGCATATCTCTTTGCACACCAAAGCGTCGGACAACGACCTGAGGACCTTCAATATCAAGTGAAAAATCTTTGGCGGTACGATAAGCCGCGACAGCCGCGTGGGGCTACACCCGACTTGGGCTGATGAAGACATATCGGAAGCTCGGTCTTTCCTTCTGGCATTATCTGGGCGACCGGCTCGGTTGCGACGGTCAGGCGGTGCCGTTGGCGGGTCTCGTCGTCGCAGGAATCTGAAAATCCGACTGCCGCCCGGAGCGCGAATTCCTATCTCATCCGCGGAGACGCGTTTGCGCTCAGAACGTTTGCCAGTATTCTGGTCAACGCCGAAACAAGATCGTTGGAACATGATGGCCACCCCACCTATTGAGATTTCAAAGCTCCGTGAAATAGGCTGGTCGCTTTGGGATCCCATCGGTCTACTGCCTGTCGGGAAAAATTGGCGCGATGACGCCTGTCGAGCGTTCATCGACGAATATGATCAATACTCATAGTGGCCGCCGGCCTGTTGCGTAATGGAAGCGCTGAGGCCGAGGATGCCCACCTGTTGGAGATGAACTTTCCTGCAAAGGATTCAGGCATCATGCGCATCCATGCTTGGAATATGACCAACCAGTTGGACCCAAATGGCTACTTCATTCTCGACCAGCATGCGATCGTAACGCTTTTATTCGAGGGCGTAAGCGCGATCGAATGCGTGGATTACGACATGATACCCGGCATTATCCTTGATTTGACATCAGCAAAATAGACGATCGCTTTGTCATCGAGTGGGGCGCGGGCTACGGCGCGACGGGTTCCGTCACGACCAAAATGGTGAGGATCGCGCTTACACCGGGGAAGCCAGAGTAATCATGGCCGGAAGGCCAAAGGCGATGGAGGTCTTCTCTTTTTATGCACAGCCTCATCCTCAGATACAAAGCAGAAGACGATTGGCACGGCGAGCTTTCCGCGATAATTGCCTGCGGTGATTTCACGGGTCGTGGCGCGGCGTGGTTCAACATCTCGGATTTGATGGCGTTCGCCCGATCAATCGAAGCCTATCCGATTGACACCGGTAGCGCACCCGACCTCGTCGGCGGGACGTGGAAGGATAAGGGAACGCTGGACCGAGCGACGGTTCACATCCGGATAGAGCCGATCGGCCACCGCGGACTGCTGAGAGTGACTGTCGAAGTCGCAACCAACGACAATTCGCCAGATTTCAGTGGAGACCTCCGCGTCGAGCTTTCCGTCACATACAGGGACCTGGCAAATTTCCAATCGTCGCTCGCCCAGCATCTCAGCGGCCGCTCGGCAGAGGCAACGCTGGAGCGGTCGTGAAGTAGCTTCCGGGTTTGTCGCGCTTGAATAGCTAGGCCATGCAGCCGACTGGTGGAAGATTGCGTCGCCGGCGCAATCGCACATGAATTCGCACTGTCACCCAATCTACCCCTTTTACAATAGCAAGCCAAATTCTCCGATTTTCACTCTATTAACCATGAAACCGATGTCTCGGTCTTCCTGGATCAGTGGATTCTCCCGGAAATCCGGGCTTTTGGCCAGTTTTCATCCAGGCTCGGTGATCTCGTTTGCCTGATCGAGTGGAATAACGCCCATCGAACCGGCCGGCCCGCTGCCCTCCCCTCCTGCTTCCCTGCGTCGGAATCTGCTGTCGCTTTGTCCTTAATTTCGAGATTTTTCGCGTTGCGCATCAACAGACGCCACTTTTTGTCCTTAAATGCGAGACGCCGATTAGCTTCGTTCGATGGTATTTGATATTGAGGCGGGGCGTCGGTTCTCAATCTGGCAACCGATCCGGTTCCCTATCCATAGCAGCCAACCGCCCACCCCTGTGAGCCCTGTCTCAACTTTAGAGGCAAAATCTCGAATTTAAGGGCTAAATATTAGATTTAGGGACAAAGAAAGGCCTTTAATTTTGTTGAGGCTCTCATCTCGCCTTTAAGAGCAAAACAACACCGGTGTACGCAAGGCCTAGCCGCGCATCATCGGGTCGCCGTTTGCGGTCTGTTCGTCATCCCGCCCACACTCATCACGAAGGCAAGCACACCGATGGCTGCCAGGGCGGCGGCCGGCACCAGCATGGCGGAGACGGGACTTCCCGCCACGCCCGCGACCCACGGCATCAGGTTTTGCGCGAAGAAGCCGCCGAGATTACCAATGGTGCTGATCGCCGCGATCGCCAAGGCGACGTGCTTGCCCGAGAAGAACAGCGACGGCAGGAACCACAGGCAGGGGAACAGCAGCGATATGCATGGCGTGCCGATCGACATGGCGACCATGCGCATCCAGTTCTGCGGCAGCGTCGTGCTCAGATAGAAGCAGACGAGGCCGAGGCAGGAAATCGCGACCATGGCGAACAGGACCGTCCTTTCCTTGCGCAGGTGGCGCGGGATGATGACCAGTGCGGCAACGCCGACGACCCAGGGGATCGCACTCAGGAGACCGTTCTGCGTTCCTGACACGCCGAAGCCGCGTACGACCGTCGGCAACCAGTAGATGACGCCGTAGAGCGAGGTGAGGATCAGCATGTAGACGAGCGAGAGGAGCAGCACCCGTCCGTCCCAGATGACGGAGAGCGGGTTGCCGTGCTGTCCGGCGGGCTCCTCGGCGCCGAGGCGCTTTTTGAGCCAGTCGCATTCGCCGGCATCGAGGAACCTTGCCTTGGCCGGACCGTCGGGAAGCGACAAAAGCGCGAAGGGGAACAGCGCCAGTGCCGGTAGGCCGGTCATTATGAACACCCATTGCCAGCCCGCAAGGCCCAGCGTCCCGTCGAGATCGAGGAGAAAGCCGCTCACGAGCGAGCCGAACAGATTGCCGAAGGCGCTGCCGAGCGTCAGGAAACCCAGAACCTTGGCGCGATGGTTCTTCGGAAACCACAGCGTGAAATAGTAGATGATGCCGGGATAGGCGCCGGCCTCCGCGCAGCCGACGAGAAAGCGGAGAGCGGCGAACAGACTGCCCGATGTCACCCAGGCGGTAGCGATCGTGAGAATTCCCCAGGTCAGGAGGATGCGGGCAAGCCATAGGCGTGCGCCGAAGCGATTGACCGCATAGGCACTCGGAACCTCGAGCACCAGATAGCCTATGAAGAAGAGTGACGATGCCATGCCGTATAATTGCTCGGTCATCTGCAAAGCAGAGACCATCTGCAACTTCGCAAAGCCCACATTGGCGCGGTCGATGATGGCGATCAGATAGATCAGCACCGCCAGCGGCACGACGCGCCAAACGATCTTTTGAAACAGTTTTTCCTCGTCGATCGTCTCATGTCCTGTCGCAAGCGACATCGTCTTCCTCCTCCCGTGTTTCATGTCTGCGCGACAGGCTTCCGCCGTCGTCTATCGTGGAATGTGGTTGCGCCAGTTGTCCTGCCGGACCTCCATCTGCGCGAAAGACTTGCGCGTATCTGCAGCCCTGCCGACGATATCGCCGGCGTTTTCGCCGCGCCGGGCGAGATAGGCATCCAGCTCGTTGACGGCTTGGCGCAGAAGCTCGAATCCGCGCAGCATGACCTGCGACGACATCTCCACGGCTGCGGCGCCAGCCAGCATCATGCGCGCCACATCCAGGCCGGATTGCGCGCCATTGGTGCCGATCAGGGGGCGGCCGAGGCCGAGCTTGCTTCGGGTGAGTGCCAGCCACTGGCAGGTGAGCGGCAGATGCCAAATGCCGCCGACGCCGAGCGTCGTCCCCAGCAACGGTTCCTGCGTCTCCAGATCGGGAATCAACCCGAGCAAACGACCAGCCATCACCACAGCGTCTCCGCCGGCACCGAAAGCAGCCTCGGCAAGATCGGGCACGCGCTCGCTCTGCCCGGTGATCTTGACCCAGACCGGCAGGGAAATAGCAGCGCGCACCGCCGAGACAATCTCTGCGATCCGCTCTGGCTTCAACTCGGTGGAGACGGCTCCCTTTGCCGCCTGGCTGGCATAGGGGGTACCGATATTGAGTTCCAGCACGCGAAGCCCGGCTTGCTCGACCTGCCGCGCCATCGAAACCGCATGATTGAGCTCCGACAGAATGATGCTGGCCACTACGATGCAATCATCGTTGCGCGCCTCGCGGTCGAGAGTCGCCGTCTGTTCGAGCCAGGCATCGAAGGGCTGCGGCGTCAGGCCGGAGCGGCAGGCGACGACCGCCGATCGCGGCGCCGACGCATCCCAGGCAATGCGGTTCCAGTTCTCGTCCAGCACGGCATATTCTGCCTGCTGCAGCTGTTGACGTGCCGTTTGCGATTCATTGGTGGACTTGACCACGACCGCACCGGCACCGGCGCGGATCGCGCGCCGCACGCCTTCGGCATCGATCAGATGCTCCGCCGAGCCCGCAATCACCGGATTCTTCAGCCTGACGGGGCCGATATGCGTTTCAAGATGCGGTTTGCTCATGCCCGATCAACCCTCGGCTTTCGGCCTGGGATAGTCATCCGCATTGAGGACCCAGCCCGGCTTGAGGGAGAAATCCATCCGCGGCGGGCAGAAGACGTCGACCAGTTCGTTGGCGCCATTGCTGCTGGCGCGCGTCGTGTGAATGACGGGTGGCGGGATCACGAAGGCCGAGGGCGAGGCCACATCGACCGCCTTGTCGGCCTGCCAGTCCTGCATGTCCGTGGTCCACGGCCAGCGCAGATAATGCGTGAAGGTGCCGGCGAGCGCGAGCGAGCATTGTTCGAAGTCGTCATGATGATGCGGCGACATATTGGAGGGATCGCGCGGCCCGACATGCGTCGGCAGGGCGTTGACCATGAAGGTGGTACAGCGGAAGATGCGACCGAAGCGACCTGGTTCGTCCGGCACGTCAAGCGGATAGTGACGAACCTTCCATCCATCGACGGGTTCCGGCCAGGCCTTGAAGGGCGGAATATGGGTGCGCGGCGCGTCATAGGCGTCGGCGTTCCGGGACGCGGCGGCGAGATCCTTGGAGCGCACGGTGAAGAGGCGAACCGGTTTGCCGCCCTTCGGCAGGACGATGCGGCTATCACCCGGAGGGATGAAGGCGATAGATCCGCCCGGCACCCGGGTCTTCTCACCGTTCCACTCCACCACCACGTCGTCTGCTTTGCCGGAGAGGTAGAGAACGTATTCGTCCACCTGTCCCTTGCGCTCAAGACCTGCTCCCGGTGAAACTTCGGAATAGGCGACGACGAAATTGCAACCCCGCAGATACCAGTGCTTGCCGTCCGGCCCGCCTTGTTGCGGCTCGCTCTGGTAGAACAGGCCTGCCTGCTCGTTGGCGACGAGACCCGTCGCAGTCGGCTTTGAGGTGGCCGCGAACAGGTCCGCGCGGGGGTCCTTGCCCTGATACATACTGATATCCTCTTAGTGTTTGGCTGCGGTGATCATAGAGGCGGCCGATTTGCGCAGGAGCGCCTGATCCGAACCGCAAACGAAGACGGTGACCCCGCGCCGATGCCATGGTGGCACCTGTGCGGCATCGCCGACGAACAGGCCGACGGCAATCCCGGCCTTCTTTCCGGCGGCGATCACCTGTTCGATCGCGGCGTCGAGTTCAGCCGAGGGAAAGCCGACACCCATCGACTGAGACAGGTCGGCCGGTCCGATGAAGAGAAGATCGATATCCGGCTCCGCGGCGATCTCGTCCAGATGGTCGAGCGCGGAGCGATCCTCGATCTGCGCAATGACGACGTTGTGCACGTCGGAAAGGCTGCGATAGTCGGATAGGCCAAAGCCGCCGTAATCCCCTGCACGCGGTGATGGCGACAGGCCACGCTTGCCGCGCGAAAACCGCACCGCATCGCAGACGGACGCCGCATGCGCCCTGTCCATCACATGCGGAACCATGACGCCGGTCAGGCCAAGATCGAGCAGCGGCGCGATCCAGTCGGTCGACTGACCCCAGCGCCGCGAAATAAGCGGCAAGCCTGCCGCCTTGCCGGCCAGCGCCAGCATGTCCATCTCGGCAATGCCGATCGGAGCATGTTCCTGGTCAACGACGGCGAAATCCAGGCCGGCAAGGCCGAGGATTTCGACGGCATGCGGCGACGGTGACTTGATGAAAGTTCCGACCAGCAGTTCGCCGGCGCCTATGCGTGCTCTGAGGTTGGACGTCATGCCTCTTTCTCCTGTATGGCAGATGCCCGCCTGGCCTTGTTGACGCCTTGCGGTTCGGGCGCGACCATGTCGGCATCGACGTCGCTGAGGTCCCGGCCGTTGGTTTCCGGTAGAAGCGCCACGGCGATCACGACAAAGACGTAGGCCAGCATCGCGCAGGCGGCCATGGCTTCGCGCTGTTGGAGGAAGTTCGCGGTCGTCAGCATTCCGACGATGGCCGGGCAGAAAGCGCCGGCGGCGCGACCGAAATTATAGGCGAAGGCCTGTCCGCTGCCGCGGATGACGCTCGGAAACAGCTCGGTGAAGTAAGGCCCGAGCGCCGAATAGATTCCCAGCAGTGAAAATCCGAGCAAGAAGATCAGGAGGAGTGACACCAAGCCGAGCGATGGCGCATAGATGAAGGCCGGGATCATGATCCAGTTGAGGACTGTGAACAGGAAGAAGTTCCTGCGCCGACCGATCGTGTCGCACAAATGGGCAGCACAGATGTAGCCGACGAAAGAGCCGCAGGTCAGCACAAAGATGTAGTATCCGACCGATACCGCGGAGAGTTGGTAATGCGACTTGAGGAATGTCGGCAGCCATATCAGGATCGAGAAGCCTCCGCCCTGGATGCCGAGCGCCAGAAGCGAACATAGGATGGTGGTCGCCAGATAGCGGCGATTGAAGATCGCCAGCGGGCTAATCCTTTCGCCGCGCGTCTCAAGCGACTTCTTCATCGTCAGGAAAACTTCCGGCTCCCCAACGTCCCGCAGCGTCCAGAAGACCCCAAAAGCAGGTAGCGCACCGATCCAGAACATCCACCGCCAGGCGTTTTCCGGCGCCATGACGGCAAACAATACGGACGAGAGGAGCGCGGCAAAGCCGTAGCCCACGGCATAGGCGCTCTGGACATTGCCGACGGCTTTGCCGCGATAGGCGGGCCGGATGATTTCGCCCATCAGCACCGCGCCGGCAGCCCATTCGCCGCCGAAACCGATGCCCGAGAGAACTCGCGCAATCAGCAGTTGTTCATATGAATTGGCAAAGCCGCTCGCGATGGTGAAAACCGTGAACCAGGCGATGGCGATCTTCATCACCACGACGCGGCCAATCCGGTCGCACAGAATGCCGGCGACCCAGCCGCCTACCGATGACGACAGAAGCGCGGACGTGCCGAGCCATCCGGCCTCGCTGTTGGATATGGCCCACACTCCGACGAGCGTGGGAATGAGAAAGCTGAAGAGCTGCGTGTCGAGCGCGTCCGTAGCCCAGCCCAGGAAACAGGCCTGAAACGTCTTGCGTTCGCCGGCATCGAGCTCACGATACCACTGGAACATTTTTTTCTCCCAAAGCGTCTGCGGCGCCTGTCGCGACGCTCGTGACAAATGTGCGATCCGCCGTCCCAAGTCCCCGGCGCGATCACACGTGGTTTCATCAGCCGGCCAGGCCCAGCACATTTGCTGCGTTGGTGGCGACCATCCGATGGATTTCGGGAGCGCTGTAACCAAGCTCAAGGCAAGTGATCACGGCCCTCTGGAAGCCTTCGAGCGGGCTGAACGTGCCGACCTGCCCGAGATCCGAGCAGAGGATCGTGCGCTCAGTGCCGACCGCATCGATATGCGCCTTGAAGTCTTCCCGCGTCCGCGTCTGGAACTTCGATCCGTCGAGGAAGAAGGCGAGCGAATGTTCTACATAGGCGCCCATGTCGGCAATTTCGCGCGCGTCGTCGAGCGATGCGCCGACGATGTCTTCCGGGTGTGTTAGGATCAGGCGCTCGATGCCACGCCTGCGCGCTTCGGCAAACACCACCTTGGTCTCGGAAACGTGGATGTGGCCGCTCGCGAGCGCCATGCCGGTCGAGGCGATCACATCGAGAATATCGAGAAGCTCGCTGCGCAGCTTTCCGTTGGCGTCGAACAACGGCACGGCCGTGGCATGGCGCATCTTCTGGGTCGCGGCCGGATGCTGCCAGTCCGAGGTCTTTTCCCAGGTCAGATGGTTTTCCGCCGCGAGCGTCGGCAGCCAGACGATTTTGCCGCCCAACGCCGCCGTGTGCTCGACGGCATAAGGGTTCAGTCCGCCGACGACGTTATTGAGCACGATGCTGGAATAGACCTTGGTGGTCAATTCAGGATGATGCTTGCGGATCATCTCCGTCGCAACGACGCCGGAGTAGTCGTGGTCCTTGGTGACCGCGGCGACGAAGCCGGCTTCCGACAATTGCTGCGCAAGTTCAAGATGATTAATCGCGCGCGGCGCGATGGACGGTCCACTGTGCACATGTGGATCGACACCACCTCGCAAGATCTGGCTGACCTGCTGCGTCCGTTCCCCGGTCGACAACGCATCCATCGTATTTCCTCCTCATCTTGACCTATGTCGGTTCCGGGAGCGGAACCACACAGCCAGCTTTGTTCGTCATTTTCTTTTGTTCCGTTGACAGGAACATTGTTCTGATTATTTGATGATGTTGATGCCGCTGTCAAGCTGTGGCTCGATATTATGTCGAATGGCCTGCGCGGCGGACACGGTGTAGAACGTGAGCGTCGACACAAGAGGACGAGGAAGATGAATGACTCAAGACGACGATAAGGATGCAGCCGGCCTGCAATCCGTGACGCTGACCATGCAGGTTCTGGAGGAAATCGCCCGCACGCCGCGCGGTGTCGGGGTGACCAGCCTCGCCAAGGCGCTCGATACTGGCAAGAGCCGGATCCATCGCCATCTGCAGACGCTCGTGCAACAAGGTTACGTTGTCCGTCACGACGAGTCCGAACGTTACGAGATCGGCCACAGGCTCGTATCGTTCAGCCAGTCGATCTTCGACAATGCCGGGCTTGTCCGCGCTGCCTACGATCCGCTGCTGGAATTGCGCGATACGCTCGGTCATTCCGCCGTCGCGTCACAGATCACCCCGGAGGGGATGCTGGTCGTCTCGACAGTTCCCGGGCGTTCACCGATCGAGATCGGTGTGCGTGTCGGTTCGCTCCTGTCATTCCATGGTTCCGCTCAGGGGAAAGTCGCGACGGCTTTCTCGACGCCGGAGTTTCAGTCGCGGGTATTGCGAAGTCGCCTCGAACCTGCGACATCATTGACCATCGTCACGCCGAGTCTCCTGCAGCAGGAATTCGAGACGATCAGACAATGTGGCTGGGCCGTCGCGCCGAACCAAACGGCGATGGGGTTGAACACCCTTGCCAGTGCGATCTTCGATGCCTCCGGCATGATCTGCGGCGCAGCCGGTATCGTCGACATGATCCAGTTCATCGGCGAGGAGCCCTCGCCCGACCAAATCAGGTATACGGTTCACGCCGCCCGGCGGATCTCGGAGCGCCTGGGCTTCCGCGGCTGAGATGTGTTGCCGGGGGATATGCCACGCCTCAGTAGAAATATGGATGATCGTGGTGATGGCCGTGATCGTCGTCCTGCTCCTCTACCGGAGGTTCACGGTCGGGCTCCGGATAGCGGCGGAACACGTCCGATTCGTTGAAAGCCAACCACCTCTGGGATTTCAGATAGGCGGCGATCGTCGGGCGCCGCCTGACTCGGTCCCGCAATTCGGCCAACAGAATTTGCTGTTCGTTTGACCATTTCCAACTACACCAAGATAACAGCATCTCTCTATGATCACGGGCAGCTATTCTTGAGCCCAAAATTCTGACAATGATTAATCAAAAGCGATGCGTTGCCTGCAGCCACGGCTACTATTTTTGCTTATCAATTGGTTTGCGTGGTTAGTCATTGTGCGCGGTCGCGATGCGGGACTTGATGGGGTTTGAACTCATGACCGCCTCATAAAAATGGCTTACAAAACAATAGGGCTGGTCTCTCCCCACGAGATCGACGGCATGCGATGAACAGACCCACGGGTGGTATAGCTCGCTCTACAAATGCTTGTGCCAGAATGGGCAGCCTTTCGCCGGCGCTCATGCGATTTAAGATAAATTAGTTTCATGATGGAGGATTTGATTGCGGCGGCAAGATTAATCAGCGCACGGCCGGCTCTTGCCGCGACTTGCCAATGGAACGGTCACGCGACGCGCCCCTCCCCATGGCGAAGCGTTGCTTCCAGTTGTGCATCGAAGGCGGGAGAGATGAGGCCAAGCGCTCGGTCAGGGAAAAGAAGCTGAGCAGGTGTTGCGCATAATCGCGCGGCCACAGCGTTCCCTGTCGTTCTGAAATCAAACTATCAAAATCGTTTCTTACAATGGGATGCATTCATACCGCCGCATGACGTCGTGATGGATTATTCAAATCGATGGAGCCTCTTATGCAACCCGGTAAGATTTTGACCGCCGTTCTGTTCGTGACTTTTCTCTCCACGCCCCACGCCTTCGCTTTCGAGGCACTCGCACCCGCCCAAGCCGCGGCTATCGCCGACACGGTGACGACGGCTAACCCCGATGCCAATTACAAGACGTTGCTGGAGAACCGTCGTGAAGGGCTGGTGAGCAGCATCAAGAGCGACAGCGGCGGCAAGATCGATCAGGACGCGATCGACAAATCGAAGCAGACTGTTCCGCTCGCCGACAATGACTGGCTGAAGGCTTCGGGCTATGATTTCGCCGTCAAGGACAATCAGGATGCCGGCATCAAGGTGCTGTCGCCCTTCCTAACCCTACCGCGGTGGGAGCTTGAGCGCAGCCAGATGACGGTGACCGAGATCAATCACCTCGCCTCGACCGAGCAGCAGCAGCACGCGATCGTCGACGCCCAGTCGATCGCCTATCTCTATTTCATCCCCGAGGCGCTCGGCCCGAAGCTCGGCCCGGCCTTCCTCAAGGCCTATGAGGCCGGCGAAATCGGCAAGGCTGCGGCGCTGATCAAGGCGAGCGAGATCAGCACCGGCGCTGCCAAGGCCTATTTCAACTATCCGCGCCCGTTCCTGATCGACAATAGCACCATCCAGCCGGTACCGGATAATTCCGTCTCGGGCGACGGCACTCCCTATGCGGCGTCAGGCGGCGCCTTCCCGAGCGGTCACACCAACACCGGCTATACCGACGGGCTGCTGCTCGCCGAAATGCTGCCTGAGCGCTTCACTGCACTGATCGATCGTTCGGCCGGCTACGGCTATTCGCGCGTCGTGCTCGGCGTTCACTATCCGCTGGACGTGATCGGTAGCCGAATGATCGTGGAACGCAACGTCGCACATTTCCTCAGTGACCCGGCCTACAAGAAGCTGTTCGACGAAGCCCGGGAACAGCTGCGCACGGCGCTGGAGAAGGAATGCGGCGCCTCGATCGCTGAATGCGCCGAGCCGGCCGATGCCGCCTCCGATCCGTGGGCCGCTCCGGCACTGCGTGATTTCTACGATTTCACCATGACCTATGCTCTGCCGCGGAGCGGCGAAAAGGACATCGAGATGGTGGTGCCAGAAGGGGCCGAAATTCTTCTGGCGACCTTGTTCCCTGAGAAATCGGCGGCGGAACGCCAGGAGATCCTCAAGCGCACGGCCCTCGATTCCGGCTATCCGCTTGACTCCAGGGACCGGCACTTCGGCTTCTGGCAGCGCATCAATCTGCACGAGGCGGCATTGGCTGCGCAGACGAACTGACGCCCTTCGCTTGCTTCCACCGCGCCTAGCGGCGGAAGTCTGTGGCATGAAACATGATGAGGTCCGCCTTGCGGCCGGGCTCATTGGTGAAAGTCCGGTCTCCACTTAGCTAGACCCGTTCCCTAGATCACCATATCGGCCGGTGGCCCTTGGGAACGCCGCAAGGAAAGATCTGACAGAAGACCGCATTCGACCACACGTCAAAGAAGGTCAAAAACTTCTTGTCAAACGGGCGGCAATCACAGAAGTGCCAAATGACAAGAAGCATGACCCCGCGAAGACATCAGACATTCCGGGTGAAGAAGCTTGAAAGTGCTTGACCAGAACACGCCGAATAGAGAAATCCATGCTAATGCTGGGAGCCTTAGTCGGAGCGGAACAGCACTTGCTCCTTGGGCTTTCGTCTCCATACGACCATAAGCAGCGCCTGCAGAACGACGTCCGTAGCGTGTCGATTCTGCATTGCCCAGTCGATCACATGACGCCTTCTCGCCAGAAAGCAGGCGGCGCGCCGAAGATCATACGGCGAAATGCGAACTTGGCCATTTCCGACCCTAAGCGCAGCGAGCGTAAATCGCATGCCGCGAACCGCACGCCGATCCCGGCATTACCGGGCAGCACGCTGGCGGCAGCGTATAGGCCCGAGACACCGGTCAACTGCGCCGAAAGGTCCAACACGATCTGCCCAAGCGTCGCCGATGGTAAAGATGCGATCGCTAGCATCGTACCAAAGGCCTTGTAGCGCGAGGGTTGCAAACGGCCCAGCCCGCTTATGTGCATCCGGTCGATCAAGACCGGCTCGTCCTCTTGCAGATACAGGGTCGTTGTCGCTTCAAGGGTGCGGAAAAGCCGGCCGCGCCGGTCCGGGTCGTGCGAGGTGAAGGCGTCGGCGATGATCACCACTCCGCCCGGCTCGCAATCGATATCGACGCGCTGAATGAGTGCTGCGCCCGGAAATAGAATTCGTGGCTCCGGAAGATATTCGAGATAGGCGCCACGGGCGATAATGATGTTTACCGTTTCATGCGCGGTCAGGCCGCCGTCGGCTCGATGCACGGAGGTCGCGCCCTGCGTCGTCACATGCGCCGCCGCACCCTCCTCGAGGCGGAGATGCTGCCTCAGATGGTCCTCGCCGTGGAAGGCACCGCTGCTGCTCTGAGCGATGACCGTCAGCATGTGGGTGGGAACGGGATCGAGACGAAACGTTCGCGTTATGACGAACGGCCAAGTGAAGATCCGCCGGTCGAGAACCGTGCGGTCCCCTCGCCTGACGAAGCCCAAGTCAAATTGCACGGGGGGAACCGGATATACAGTGCTCACGATCGAAACAGCACCTCATGCTCGATCACGTCGACCACCGCGTCGATGCCTTCGCCGCACCGGCAATTCGTCATCAAAACCGTGCGATTGTCGCGGACGGCGAGAGCCTCCTCGTACATACGCCCGATATCGACGCCGACATGCGGCGCAAGGTCCGTCTTGTTGACGATCAGGACATCCGAGCGGATAACGCCCGGGCCACGTTTTCGCGGAATGTCGTCACCGCCGCCGACGTCGATGACAAACATCCAGAAATCCGTCAGGTCGCGCGAAAAGGTAGAGGCGAGATTGTCGCCGCCGCTTTCGAGCAGGATCAGTTCGAGGCCGGGAAAGCGACGCTCCAGCTCGTCCGCCGCCTCTATGTTCAGCGTCGGGTCCTCTCGGATGACCGTATGCGGACAGGCGCCGGCCTCGACCGCGGAGACCCGCGCCGGGTCGATTAGACCGGAGCGACGGATACGTTCGGCGTCTTCAGCGGTGACGAGATCGTTGGTGATGACGGCGATATCGATGCCCCGTGCCATCAGCGCGGGAATGAGCCTTTCGACAAGCGCCGTCTTGCCGGAGCCGACCGGGCCGCCAATTCCGACCCGAGCCGCGGAAGCGCGAGCCGTTGTTACCTGCCGAGCCTCGTTCATCGCAGCATATACCTCCTTGCCAGCGGCACCTTGGTCGCAGGTGGACACATCAGAAGCTTGCCATCGGCGCGCACTTCGAAGGTCTGGGGATCGACTTCGACGAAGGGCATGGATGCGTTGCGCACCATGTCGGTCTTGCGTAGCTTGCGAACATTTTTGATCGGAACGGATTGTTTGACCAGACCGAGTTTGCGGCCAACATCGGCATCGACTGCAAGCTTGGAAATGAAATTGACGCCGAGGTGCTGGGGAGCTGATCCCAGGGCGCCCCACATGCGTTTCTGGATCATCGGTTCGGCGACGCCGAGGCTACCATTGCCGTCGCCCATGGCCGCCCAGACGATGAAGCCGCTCTTGATCACCATATAGGGCTTTATGCCGAAGGAGGCACGCGGCCAAATCACGAGGTCGGCCATCTTGCCAACCTCGATCGAACCGACATGATCATCGATGCCGACGGCGATGGCCGGATTGATGGTCAGCTTAGCGATATAGCGCTTGATGCGCTCATTGTCGGCGGCAGTCATTGTTTCCTCCGGCAGACGGCCGGTCCGCTCCTTCATGACGCTCGCAAGCTGCCAGCAGTTGGCGACATTTTCCGCCAGCCGGCCCATCCCTTGCGTATCCGTACCGAAGATCGAAATGGCGCCCATATCATGCAGAAAATCTTCCGCTGCCATCGACTGGGCGCGAACGCGCGCCTCGCCGAACACGACGTCTTCCGGTGTGTTGTAGTTGAGCTGATGCGCGATCATCGTCATCGGCACGCCCTCCTCCATCCCGTAGGAAGTGAAAGGATTGGTCGGATTAGTCGAAGAGGGAATCACGTTGTCGTAGGAGACGACCTTCAGCAGATCCGGGGCATGTCCGCCTCCGGCGCCCTCGACGTGATACATATGGATGGTACGGCCTGCGACTGCGGCCATCGTATCCTCGCAGAAGCCGAATTCATTGATAGAATCAGTGTGCAGATGGACGGCGAAGTCGTTTCGATCGGCCGCAACCAGGCTCTGATCGATGACGGCGGGTGCGGCGCCGAAATCCTCGTGGATCTTGACCGACATGCCGCCAGCCGCAACGGATTCCTCGACGGCCTCCGGACTCGATGCGCCGCGACCGAACAGGGCATAATTCAGCGGCGAGAATTCCGCCGCCTGCAGGAAGCGACCGAAAGTAGTCGTGCTGCCGCTGCCGACATCGAACAGCGGGCCGGGACCGTTGCCGATCATCGTCGTCGTGCCGCCGGCAAGCGCATGATCTGACTGTTCGGGCGAGCCGAGATGGGCGTGGGATTCGATCGCGCCGGCGGTAACGATGAAAGCCGCGCCCGACACTGGCGACGTCGTCTGGCCGACGACCATATCGGGATGGACGTTTGGCATGACGTCGGGGTTGCCTGCCTTGCCGATGCCGACAATGCGGCCGTCGCGAATGCCGATATCGGCCTTGATGATCCCGGCCATGGCATCGATGATGGTGGCATTCTTGATCACGATATCGAGGATCTTGTCGGATGACGTGCGGTAGCCGTTAATGCCCTCGCCATCCCGCAGGTTCTTGCCTGCGCCGATCAGCAGTTCATGCCCATAGGTGGTGAAGTCGTGCTCGATTTCCGCAAACAGGCAAGTATCGCCCAGCCGGACGAGATCGCCCTTGGTCGGACCGTATAGATCGGTATAGGCACGCCGGCTGATCACGGACATGGCTCAGGCTCCCATATAGCCGCGTGTGCGGGCAAGCTCGAGTGCTTTTTCCTTCGCGCCTGATTCGTCGAGCGGCCCGTTCACCAGCCCCCCCGCGCCCCGGATGACCCGGTCACCCTCTATCGGCACGAGCCGCACGGTTTTCCCGACGCCCGGCTCGAAGCGGATGCCCGTTCCCGCCGGCCGGTCGATCTTCATACCGTAGGCAGCCGCCCGGTCGAAATCCAGCGCGCGATTGACCTCAAAAAAATGCGTGTGACTACGCACTTGAACGTCGCGATCGCCGGTGTTGACGACATCGATCGATGTCGTCAACAGTGCCGTAAACATCTCGATGTCGTCGGCGGGCGAAATAATCTGGCCGGGGATAACGTCATCCAGCAGCGGCTGCGCGCCCGGAGAGATGGGCTCGAATAGCGCCATGACCTTCGTGCCCTCGGCAAAGAGGCACTCGATATAGAGCATCGTTACCATCTCGGCAACGCCGGGCTCGACATCGTCGGTGGTCAGGAGCTGGCCGGCAAGATTGCGAATCTCCGCATAGGGCAACCCTCGCCTGGCAGCGAGCATCACCTCGTCGGTCAGGAGCGCCACCGCTTCGGGGTGGCTAAGCCTGATGCCCCGAGCGCGGTTGCGGCGAGCCATCTCGGCAGCGGTGAAGATCGTCAGGCGATCCATTTCGGTCGGGGAGAGGTTCATCATTGCGGCTATCCCTGCATCAGGTGGAAAACATGCGGACATGCCGCGACGGCCCGCGGCACACGGCGATGTCGATTAACGGCGTAAAGCTCGACGGCTGCGCTTTGTCGGGCAAGTCCGAAGCAATCAGCTCCGCCAGTGTCCCGCGCGCCGACGCCATGCTCCGCTGCGCTTCGACATGTCCGATGACCCCAAGCCTGACGCCCGCGCTGACGAGACCCGTGACAAGCGTCCAGCCGGACAGCAGTTGCGATTCTTCCAGCCCCAGACCGCCATCCCGATAGACGAGAGCCTGCGCGACCGGCAAATGACCGAGACGTTGGTCGCCGGCCATGATCGCACGGTAACCCGACGACAAAGGCCCTCCCAATCGTGATGAAACACTCAACAGAGCGCGTCCCGCCCGGTGCGACCCAACGCGCATTTCGGCCGACACGGTTGCGGCTTCGATGTAACGGTCGATGGCGGCGACCGCGGCAAGATTGGACGCCTTACAGGCTCGGACGAGCAGAGGCCGATCCATCGTGTTCCAGCGAAAGGTGAGATGATCGAAGACGAGGTCGTCGAGCCCCGCCTGGCCGGAAAGCAGGCCGTCCTGCGCCAACCCCTCTATCCCCCAAGAGAAGGCAAAACCGCCGGCGGGATAGGCGCTGTCGCCATATTGGAGAAGCGCCAGCGTTGTCGCCGCATCAAACATTGGCCGCTTCCGTCAGGTCTCCGGCATCAAGCAGGGGCTTGATGCGCTGGCGATAGCTCTGCAACGGCCCGTCGAGCAGAATGAGAAGGCAATCGTCCTCGAAGCGTACCCGCCAATGAAGGTTGCCGGCATTCCAGCCGAGTTTCAGAGCCACCGCCGCGTTTGCGGGACGCAGCCGCCACACCGCCTGTTCGCCGAAACGGACGACGATGGCCCGTTCCGGGTCAAGGCAGAGAATGGCGCCATCGAAGAGTTCCTCATCGCGATCGAGACTGACGGCGCAATCTGTGCCGCGATCCGTCGACAGGCGGAAACGCTTGCGGCCGGCTTCCGAGGACGGCACGAACAGGAGCTCTATATCGCCATGATGCTCCAGATCATGAAGCGCCGCGCGATAGGCGGGGTCTCTTTCCTTGCCGATGATACCATGAAGCCGCAACATGCGTTCCTCCGTCCTTGATCCGTTGCCGCGTCAGTGCGTGTTGAATACGGCCTGGTAAGCAGCCAGCGTCGTCTTGTGAGCCGCAACCTCGTCAACAGTCGGTTTTGCGGGGTCCCTTGCCGCAGGCAGGCTGCCGAATTTCATCAGACATGCCATCAGCAGCATGCGCGCCTTGGTGGAAGTCAGGTTCATGCCGGCGATGGTAGTGGATTCCGGATCGGCAAAGCCTTCCGGATAGCCGCGCCCGACGCGCACCACCGGCAGACCGGAAAAGCTCGCCTGCCGCAGCATCGCCATCCGCAGCTCGGAGGTCGGAGCGCCATAGGGAACGAGCCCCTCGACGACGAGGCCAGCCAACCTTCCGCTTGTCAGTTTGTATTTGATAAGAAAATCGAGATCGGCCTCGGCCGCCGGATCGTCGCCGAACATCTCGGCCGCATAACCGCCATCCTTGACGATCGAAACCGAGGGGATGGCGTCGGCCAGCAGCTTGCCGGCACCGTCCTTGATCGCAATGTCCAGAGCGTCGATGCCGTCGGGACCAAGCTTGGAAACCTTGACCGTGGCTGGCAGCCGCGTGATGTTCACATCGGACTTGGCCGTGTGCTTATAGGCCGGCACATACATCATATAGGGCATTCCGGCATGGGTGATCTGACCCATGATGCCGCCATGACCGCCGGTCGCGATATAGCCGCCCGGCCGGGCATCGACCTTGGCGACTTCCCGCGCTGCGAAGAATTGCTGTTCCTGAAGGACGATCGTACCGACACGATTGTTGCCCTCGCTGTCGGCCCAGATGCGCGATTCGATGTAGGTCACCGAATCCACGATATTGGCCGGCCCATCATTGCTGACCTGCCCTTGCGGTCGCTGCGCCGCATTGCAGGCGATCGGCAGATTGGTATCGATCAACAGATTGAACCAGTAGGCCGTCTCCTCTATCTGCGGACTGCCCTGCGTCCAGATGGCCCCGTCATATTGACCTGACGACAGGATCGCCTGGATGTCGTTGGTGATCTTCGCCAGCATCGGCCGCGGCGGCGCTTTCGCCAGATTGTAGGGCTTGTACGCGAAGAAATCCCACCCAAGTCTTTCTGGCGGAACGTCGCCCTCGCCCGTATCCGAGCGGTCGGCCGAGGCAAGACCTCTCCTGAAACCTCCGGGCGGCGCAACGCGATAAAAATCCACCTCGGCGCGCCCGCCGATTATGTTGACCTTGCCGTCGACACCGATCGACAGACGGTCGATTTCTTCGAAGCTTCGGGAGCCGTCCGGAAAAAAGCCCTGCCGGGTGAGCGGGCTGCCGGGCGAGGTCGCCTCCTCCTCCCAGGGCAGGCCATCTTTCTGCATCCCCATATATGGTAAGGGATAAAGACCGTCCTCCGGCGTCAGTTCGATCTCGTAGACCGGTTTGTCGCCGGCACTCTTGCGCTCGCGGCTGAAATTGCCGTCTGCATCCATGTAGCCATCCGGCTCGGCGTAAAGCTCTGCGGCATCGGCCTCCAGCGGATGCGCCGAAAACTGCTCGACATAGACCTTGACCGGAGCCGCAAGCCGCTGCGCCCGCAAAGCGTCGAATTTCGATGCATCACCGTCACTGCCGACGAGCGGCGCCAGACCTTTGCGCAGCCGGGCCTTGCTGGAGGTGACGAGCGGCGGCGTGTTCTGGATCGTCGCCGTCGGTCCCGCCAGGTGCGCAATGCGGATCTTGCCCATAAAAAACGTCCTTACGCCTTATGAAAATTCTTCTTTTCCATCATCATATGTACGCCCTTGGATCCGTTGACGGTCTGGGTGATGTGCAGATCGCCCGCCAGACTGCAAAGCATGTAGGCATCCGGATCCGACAAGCCGGCCTTCTCGCCCAGCAGGGCGATCATGTCGCGCAACGCCTCAATGGCGCACTGGTCGAGATCGGGGTCCATTCCCATGGTGATGTGATGGGTGGGCGTCTCCGCCCGCGGATAGGTGAAGCTCAGATCGTCACGCACGATGAATTCGAAGGTGCCGCGCAATGCGGTCTCTATCGCGGTCACGCAGACCTCGCCGTCCCCCTGGCATCCGTGGCCATCACCACAGGAAAACAATCCGCCTTCGACGAAGACCGGCAGATAAAGCGTGGTGCCAGCGACCAGTTCCTTGTTGTCGAGATTGCCGCCGGTCGCCTGCGGCGCAACAGAGCTTATCCGCCCCCAGCCCTTCGGCGGGGCTACGCCCATGACGCCGAAGAATGGCGCAAGCTCCAGTTCCAGGCCCCACGGCATCGTGCCGACATTGCGCTCCTTGTCGAGCGGGATGTTGACGATGCGGGGCTCCTGATAGTCGTGGGGCAAGGTCCCGAGCAGCGGCATGATCAGGTTGAAGCCCCAATCCTGCAGCAACAACACTTCATGAATGCGCACTTCGAGCACATTGCCCGGCTTAGCACCCTCCACATAGACCGGGCCTGTCAGGATGTGCGGCCCCTCCTGCTTCACGCCGGCATGAATGCCTACGAGTTCGGGTGGTATGAAGAATTTCGCGGGATCGGGTAGAACATTGGGCGTTCCCGTCACCGTGTCGATGGTAACGATATCACCGTTCGCAACCTTCAGAACCGGTTGTCGTATCGCGTCGAAATAGCCCCAGTGGCAGTTTTCGACGCTGGGTTTGAGATGATGTCGACGCAATGCCCGTCTCCCATTTACCTTGCAGATGAACCCAGAATGCGCCGCTCTCCATTCGCTCGCAGCTTATGCATCGCGACAAAATAGTCAATATATCAAATAATGAAAATGAAAATATTTATATGGACAATAATATATCTAAGACCGACAATCCTTTGTTTTACCAAGGATATTTTCGCAGTAGGCTGAGGCACCTGCTGCCGAAATAGGAATAAGCCTTCCCAGAACGCGCAGCGGTCATGATGTTGTGCCGAACCGCCGTTCGCCGACGATCAAGCGAGCGGAGCATCATGCTTCACGTCGGAAACAAGCTGGCCGCCAGGCGCACTGACCTTGATGCAGCGAACCATGTGTCCGCCCGCGTCTGACACCGCCGCCGGCACCGCTACCATGCATTCCGGCGTCGCATGGGAACAACGAGGAGCGAAACTGCAGCCGTCCGGCAGCATACGCAGGTCGGGCGGTGTACCCGGAATGGCCTCGAGCCGCTTACCCCGCACCTGATCCTTGATCGTCGAGGTCAGCATCGCCTTGGTGTAGGGATGCTGGGGGGCCAGCAATATGTCGCGAGCTTCTCCGTATTCGATGATACGGCCGGCATACATCACCGCCACCTTGTCAGCGATCTGCGCGGCGACGCCGAGATCGTGGGTGACGAAGATCATCGACATGCCCATCTCCTGCTGCAGCCGGCGAAGCAGCACCAGCACCTGAATCTGCACCGAAGCATCGAGCGCCGTCGTCGGCTCGTCGGCCAGAAGCAGGCTCGGGCGACACGACAAGGCCACCGCGATCATGGCGCGCTGCCGCAAGCCGCCCGACAATTCATGCGGAAACGCCTTCAGCCGTCGTTCCGGCGAAGGGACGCGAACCAGCTCGAGTAATTCGAGCGCGCGGGCCCACGCCGCCTGTCGATCGATCTTTTCGTGGCGCATGACCGTTTCGGCGATCTGATCACCGATCGTGTAAAGCGGGTCCAGCGCGGTCATCGGTTCCTGGAAGATCATCGAGATGGTCGCGCCGCGCAGTTCCGACATCGTCCGTTCGCTGACATTGGCGATGTTATGCTCGCCGACCTTCATGACACCTTCGATCACGGTGCGTTTCTTCGGATGCAGCCGCAGCAGGGAGCGCATCATCACCGACTTGCCGGAACCGGATTCACCAATAATGCAGAGCACCTGGCCGCGTTCGAGATCGAACGAAACGCCATTGACCGCCCTGACCGTCGCCTCGCGGCTGACGAAACGCACCCGCAGATCATCGATGTGGACGAAGGCGTCAGCGGCTGCGGGATGCGGTTCAACCGATGCCAGATCGAGCGGTTTCATTTCACTCATGTCCTATCTCCTTCTGCGAACCGGCCCAGGCATTTGTGGCCGTTGCGGGAGCCCGCGTATGCCCGGAACCGGCCTGGTCCATGTGGCAGGCCGCCAGATGCTGATCCGGCGTTGCCCTGACCGCATCGCCGAGCGCCGGCGCCTTCGACATGCAGATATCCTCGACATAGGGGCAGCGGGTGTGAAAGCGACAGCCGGAAGGTGGATTGACGGGGTTGGGCGGATCGCCGGCCAAGGGCGCGCTGTCCACCCGCTCTGCCGGGTCCATGCTTAGCCGGCATTCCAGCAGGGCGCGGGTATAGGGATGTTTCGGATCGTCATAGACCTTGCCGACCGGCCCGATCTCGACCACCTGGCCGAGATACATCACCAGCACCCGGTCGGAGATGTATCGCACCACATGCAGATCATGGGAGATGAAGATATAGGTGAGGTTCAACTGTTCCTTGAGGTCGGCCAGCAGATTCAACACCTGGGCCTCGACCGATTTGTCGAGCGCCGACACCGCCTCATCGAGGATCAGTAGGCGGGGATCGAGCGCCAGCGCGCGGGCTATGTTGACCCGCTGTTTCTGGCCGCCCGAGAGCTCGTGCGGATAGCGCTGGCCGAAGAGCTGCGGTCTCAGCCCTACCTTTTCCAGTAAGAACCGAGCCTGCTGCTTGGCATCCTTGACGGAAGCCCCCTGAACCTTGGGACCGTAGGCGATCGACTGTTCGATCGGCAGGCGCGGGTTGAGAGAGGAGTAACTGTCCTGAAACACCATCTGCATCGAACGTCGCAGACCCTCAAGCGGCACGCCGCGCTGCTCCCCGACAGGATCACCGTCGAGGATCAGGCGTCCGTCGTCCTTGCTGACAAGGTACATGAGCACGCGCGCCAGGGTGGATTTACCGCAGCCTGACTCTCCTACAATGCCCAGCGTTTCGCGTTTCAACACATAGAAGGAGATATCGTCAACGGCCTTGACTTCGGCCACCTTGCGATTGAGCAGGCCGGCGCGGATCGGAAAGTATTTGCGGACGTTCTCCACGATCAGCATCGGCTGCGCCGGGCCGCCGCGGTCGCGCGGATCGACGCTCGGCGGTGCTGGCTCCTGGATTACGGCTTCGGAGTTGAAATCGGTCATAGGCATATCCCCACGGTCACGATTTGACATCCATGGCCTGACGCAGGCCATCGCTGACGAGATTGAACACGATTGAGGTGATCAGGATGGCGACGCCCGGCAGGGCGCTGACCAATGGCTGCACATAGATCGACTGGCGCAGCGTCGAGAGCATCAGGCCCCAATCGGCTGTCGGCGGAGAAACGCCCAATCCGAGAAACGACAGCCCGGAAGCCAGGATGATCGACACCGAGACCAGCGTCGATGCATAGACCAGCACGGGCGACATCACGTTGACCAGAACGTGGGTGAACAGGATCGAGACCGTGGAAGCGCCGCTGGCGCGAGCGGCATCGACAAAATCCATGCTGCGGACTTGGCTGGTCGCCGTCTCGGCCACGCGACAAAGCGGCGGCAGCAGAACGACCGTCAGCGTCAGCAATTGATTGGTGACGCCACCTCCGAGGCTGCCGGAAATCGCGACCGCCAGCAGGACCGACGGAAACGCGAAGAACACGTCCATCGTGCGCATGATCACCATATTGACCTTGCCGCCGTAATAGCCCGCCACGATACCCAGCAGGCCGCCGATGACGGTCGCCAGCCCAACAGGCAGGATACCCATGATAAGCGATACTCGGCCGCCGTAAAGCAGGCGGCTCAGCATATCGCGCCCCTGCTCGTCCGTACCCAGCATGAAATTGCGATAGCCGATCGGCTTCAGGCGAAAGGCCATGCTCGATTTCAGCGGGTCCATCGGCGCCAGCCATGGAGCGAAAATCGCGGAAAGAACAATGAGAATGATCACCGCGAGGCAAAATAGAGTGACATAGTCGTAACGCAAGCGTTGCCAGACGCTGGCCCAATAGCCACGGACACGCACGACGGGCGCGGCCTTGTCCTTGGAGAACTGAATGGAAGTGGCGGGAATATCCGACATCGGCGGTCTCCGTCAGTTGCGCTTGATGCGGGGATCGATCATCGATTGAGCGAGATCGACGACCAGATTGATGAGCACGAAAGCGGTAGCGAGAACCAGGATCGTTCCCTGCAGCAGCGGGATGTCGCGGCTAAGAATCGCCTTGTTCAGCAAAAAGCCGGTGCCCGGCCAAGTGAACACCGTTTCGACAAGCACCGATCCGCCGATCAGATAGCCGAACTGCAGGCCGAGCATAGCTATTGCCTGCGGCATGATATTGCGGATCGCATGCGTCATGATGCGGGTCCGGCTGAGACCCTTGGCCTTGAGCGTCTGAATGAAATCCTGATTGAGGATTTCGGCGAGCGACGAACGCGTCGTTCGGGTCATGATCCCGAGCGGCGGCAAGGCGAGCGCAATGATCGGCATGACCGCGAACTGAAAATCGTGCCAACTGAAATAATTGAAGCCTTGCGAACCGCCCGATCCCATGCCAGTTGCGGGAAGCCAGAAAAGATCGACGGCGAACACGATCACCAGAACGACGCCCAGCCAGAAAGGCGGCACGCTGATGCCGAAAACCGCGACCGCGATAATGGCCTTGTCGATGATGCTGCCGGCCTTGTAGGCGGCGATGGCGCCCATGATCGTCGACAGGACGAAGGCCAGCACGACGGAGATCAACGCGATGACGATCGTGTTGCCGAAGGCCCGGACGACCTCGCTCGCAACGGGGGCATTATCTGAGATCGACATGCCGAGATTACCGACCAATACCTTGCCGAGCCAGATCACATACTGAATGGGCAAGGGCTCATCAAGACCGTAAGCAGCGCGGAGCCTGTCGGCATCGGCTTGCGAAGCCGTGGGAGACAGCAGGTTCTGGATGGGATCGCCGGGAGCTATATGCACCAGCGCAAAACAGATGACCGTTACGCCGAACAGGATCGGCACCGTCAGGATGAGGCGCCGAAGCGCGTACAGCCACATCGTATCCCTCCATAATCATTCTGGCACTCTATTGCGATTGGGCTTAAGAGTGATGCGGGCGCCGGGCGCCCGCATCCATCGTTTACCGATCAGGGCGCAACCACAATCGGCGTCAGATCCTGGAACCAGCTTTGCGCCTGGACGAAGCCCGAAAGTTTCGGAGACAGGGCGCGGGGGTTGAGATCGTGCACGATGTAAAGCTCCGACGCATCGGCAACGACCAGCTCGTTTATCTTTGTTAACAAGGCGTTACGCTTGGCTGGATCGAATTCGCCGAGTGCCTCGGCCCCCAGCTTGTCCACGTCAGGGTTCGAATAGGAGCCCCAGTTGCAGCAGGACGGCGGAGCGTATTGCGTCATCCATTTTTTCAGAATGCCCTGGACCGGATCAATCGGAGCCATGGAGAAGTTAATGGCGTTATAGGGCGAATTCTTGCCGCCGACGAGGAATACGCCGATGAGTGCATTCCAGTCCATCGGCACTAGATCGACTTGGAAGCCAACCGCTTCCAACTGTTCTTTGACCAGTTCGTTCATCGGCAAAGGCTGCATCTGGCCGGAGCCGGAGGTCGAAATACCAACCTTAATGACGCAGGGCGAGCAGCCCGCCTCCCTCAGCAGTTCCTTGGCCTTGTCGGGATCGTAATCATATTTGGTTGGATTGCCGTACCACGGCTGCGTGGTGATCAGCGTCTCATAAGCTGCTACTGCGACGCCGTCGAGCATGTCCACCATGTCCTGCCGATTCATCGCATAATTGGCGGCCTGGCGGACGCGCTTGTCGTTGAACGGCGGCGTGTCGACACGGAGCATGTAGTCCCAATTATGCGGATAAGGCACGGTAATGATCTGCATTCCGGCGGATTTCAGGCGCGGAATGGTGTCGGGAGACGGTGCCTCCACGAAATCGACCTGACCGGAAAGCAGAGCTGCGGCACGCGTCGAAGCCTCGGGCATTGGCAGGAGCACGAGACGATCGTGCTTCGGCACGCGCTTGGGGTCCCAATAGTCGGCGTTCTTGACCAGTTCCAGGCGCTCGTGCGGAACCACACGGTCGAATTTATAGGGGCCAGTGCCGGCGGGCGCCGCCGCGAACTTATTGTAGTCGTAACCGTCGGCTTTGACCGCGCAATCGGAGATCATGTAATACATCGCCATCTCATAGGGAAACAGCGAGCTCGGCGTCTTCGTCGTGATGGCGATGGTGTAGTCGTCGACCTTGGCGACATTATCGATATTGACGACATAGGTGCCCATCTGGCCGACCTGGCGGGCGTTGAACTGCGGCGCTTTCGGGTCCATCACTCGGGCAAAATTCCAGATGGCGGAATCGGCGTTCCAGGCGCAGCCATCATGATATTTGACGCCCTGGCGGAGATGGAAGACCCAGCGCTTGTTGTTCGCCGGATCGATCTCCCAGCTCGTCGCCAGGCCCGGCACGATATCGGCCGCCTTGTCAGAGCGGGACAGGTCCCATAGCGCAAGCGTGTCGTAAAGCGTATAGCCTGCGAAACGATACCCTTCGTAGCCCTGGTCTGGTGCGCCGGTCCAATCCGGAATATCGGCAGCCGTCATCGCGACGCGAAGGACCGACTCCGCTGCGGAACTCTGTGCGGCAGATCCCGCCACGCTGAAAACGGCCACTACGGCGGCCGCGACCATCCCTCGCATTCCGAATAATCTCATGGTGCTTTTCTCCTGTAGGCGGGTACGCCAACGAACTGGACGCATTCGACATTGCAAGGGCCGTGCCAAGCACCACTATCAGAGTAGGAAGGAAATAAAATTCATCATTAAAATATTCAAATGAAAAGCTTTTAAGATTTCCGATTGCCGTGATGCTTCGCGCTTTTCTTCGATAAATTGTTGATTTTCAATTATTTGATTATGCGTTTACTGAGGTCGCGGCGCGTAAAAAAAGTGCAATATGCCTAATATTTGTACTTCAATATTATCAATTGCAATTATCAAAATTTCAATTATTTTGCCGACATTCAGGAGGATCCGTCCCATGCCGCAACCCCCGACATCCCTCGACACCGCAGAGATCGAAGCGCGCTTCCGCCATGCCGGAATCGTGCCGCCCGCCGACCGTGCCCAAGGCACCTATGAGAGCGCCGACCAGCTGCTGGCCTCGCTGCACTGGCTGCGCCCACCGCGCACGGCGGCGGCCGAACCGTCAAACACATTCAGTCTGGTCGAGAAGGATTGAAGCATGAACACCTCTGGCCTACTTCATGAGCTTTCCATCGCAGCGGCGGGCGCAGCCTTGCGCGCAGGCGAGATCAGTTCGCGCCAGCTTACCGAGAGCGCGCTTGAACGGATCTCGGCGATCGATCCTGTCGTCTCGGCCTTCGTGCTGATCACGGCAGAGCGAGCGCTCGCCGATGCGGACAGGGCCGACGTGGCCTTTGCCGCCTGCCTGGACAATGGTCCGATGCAGGGCATTCCCTACGCCCTGAAGGATATTTATGACACGGCCGGCATCCGGACCACCGGACATTCCAATCTCCTGCGCAACAACGTACCCTCCGCCGACAGCGCCGTGCAGGAAAAGCTTGCGGCAGGCGGCGGCGTTCTGCTGGGCAAGCTCGGCACCTTCGAATTCGCAATCGGAGGGCCAAGCTTCGACCTGCCGTTTCCACCGGCCCGCAATCCCTGGAACACGGAGCATTTCACCGGCGGCTCGTCGTCCGGTTCGGCCGCCGCCGTCGCCTCAGGGATGCTCCGCATGGCGATGGGCTCGGACACAGGCGGATCGATCCGCGGGCCGGCCGCCTATTGCGGCATCGTCGGACTGAAGCCGACCTATGGCAGAGTGTCGCGCCGGGGCGTCTTCCCCCTCGCCTATTCGCTCGATCATTGCGGTCCGCTCGCCTGGTCGATCGAGGATGCGGCTCTTACCATGCAGGTCATCGCGGGCTACGATCCGCTCGATCCGGCTTCGGCCAAGCTTCCCGTGCCGGACTTCTCGGCAAGGCTTGGTCGGGATCTTTCCGGTCTTAGGATCGGCTACACACGTAAATTCTTTACCGACAACCCGTTTCTGACGACCGAGGCGACGGCCGCGCTCGATGCGGCCGCCGAGCGGATGACGGCGCTCGGAGCGACGGTCGATGAAGTCGACATGCCTCCCTTCGAGCAATTCGACGCCTGCTGCCGGGTGATTATGTTCTCGGAAGCCTACGCCATCCATGAGACCGACTTGAAAGTGCGGCCTCGTGCCTATGGGCGCTATGGATACCAGCGCTTGGTCTCGGGCGCAGTGCTGTCGGCCGCGGATTACGTTCAGGCACAGCGCCTGCGGCGGGAACTGACCGCCTTCGTCAACGATACCCTGCTTGGCAGCCACGACGCGCTGCTCGCCCCGGGCGCGCTTAGCACGGCCGCACCTTTTTCGGATTTCGGTCCCGACGCCAGCCGTTGGGGCGGCATGTTGACCGGGCCGTTCAACGTCACCGGCAATCCGGCTTTGGCGCTCCCCATCGGCTTCGGCGCCAACGGCCTGCCGCTCGGCGCGCAGATCGTCGGCAGGCCATTCGACGAGCCGACTGTGCTGCAGATCGGAGCAGCTTACGAGGCCGCCGCCGGCACCATCGAAATCCGCCCCGCCATGCCGCAAACGGCAAAGGCGGCATAAAGAGAGGTGTTCCGCTTGTCCCTGAACGAAAATCTTCACTATGCCTCGCTGCTCGAGATCTCGGCGCTGATCGCCTCGCGCGAATTGTCACCGGTCGATGTCACCCGATATATGCTCGACCGTATCGCGGCACTGGATACGGTGCTGCATTCCTACCTTTCCGTCACCGCCGAAAGCGCCCTGAAAGAAGCGGAAACGGCAGCTACTGAAATCCAGGCTGGCCGCTATCGTGGCCCCCTCCACGGCGTGCCGATCGCCATCAAGGACCTGTTCCACACCAGAGGCGTCACCTCCACCTTCGGGACGCTGGCATACAAGGATTTTGTCGCGCAGGAAGACGCGACGATCGTGCGGCGGCTGCGCCGGAGCGGCGCGATCATTCTGGGGCGCCTGCATCTGCACGAAGGCGCCTTTGGCGAGCATCATCCCTCTCTGGACCGCTGCCTCAATCCATGGAACAGCGATTACTGGCCGGGCGGGTCCTCGTCCGGTTCGGGCGCGGCAACCGCCGCGGGTCTCTGCTATGCCAGTCTTGGAACCGATACCGGCGGCTCGATCCGCTTCCCATCGGCGGCAAACGGCGTCACCGGACTGAAGCCGACCTGGGGACGAACCAGCCGCTATGGCGTCTTTCCGCTCGCGCCGTCGCTGGATACGATCGGCCCAATGGCTCGCAATGCCGCCGATGCCGCAGCCATGTTCGGCGCCTTTGCCGGGCCGGACCCGCGCGACCCCACGAGCCTGCCCAGCCTCGCTCCCGACTATCTCCGGGCACTCGACGGCATCATCGGGGCACGGGGAATCCGCATCGGTGTCGATGAAGAATACCTCCATGCCGGCGTCGACGGTGAAACCATCGCTGCAATCGGCAAGGCCATCGAGATATTCCGAGAACTAGACGCCGTCATCGTCCCGGTCAAGGTGCCGAAACGGTCCGAGGCGACCTCGGCGCAGATCACCATCACCGACGTCGAAACCGCGCAGTTTCACAAGAGCGTCTACGAGGCCGACAAGTCGAAGTTCGGTCCGCAACTCGCGGCCGCCATCGAACGCGGCCTCGCCTACGATCCAAGAACGATCTCCGACGCCTATATCTACCGGGATCGCTTCAAGGGCGAACTCGGGAGAATGTTTACCGTCATCAACGCCCTAGTCTCGCCGGTCTATCCGGCGGTGGGGATACCCTATGGCCGTATGGACGAATTCCTGTCCGACTTGCAAAAGCTGCTCGGCTACACCTCGCCCTACAATGTTTCCGGCAATCCCAGCATCACCCTGCCCTGCGGCATGGCCGCCGTCGGCATACCGCTCGGCATGCAGCTCATCGGCCCGCATCTGTCCGAAGCATCGCTTCTGAAAACAGCACACGCCTATCAGCAGGCGACCGACTGGCACACCCGCCGCCCAAATCTCTGACCTCGAACCGCGGAGCCGCCACCATGTCCCTTGACGATATCCATTACCAGCCGCTGACCGCCGTTGCGGAGCATCTCCGCAAGCGGCACATCTCGCCGGTGGAACTGACGGAAGCGATCCTGTCGCGCATCCGCAAGCTCGACCCCGGCCTCAAGGCCTATACGACCGTGACGGCCGATCTGGCGATGCAGCAGGCAAGGGCGGCCGAAGCCGAAATCGCCAAGGGAATCTATCGCAGCCCGATGCATGGCGTGCCGATCGCAGTGAAGGATCTGTGCTTCACCAAGGGGATCACCACGACGGGCGGCATGACGATGTATGCCGACTTCAAGCCCGATCACGATGCCACCGTCGTTACGAAACTCGCGGATGCCGGGGCAGTCTTGCTCGGTAAACTGCACATGACCGAGGGCGCGACGCTTGAGCATCACCCCGATATGCCCGAGCCGGTCAATCCCTGGAAAAACGATCTTTGGACCGGTGTGTCCTCCTCTGGATCGGGCGTTTCGACCGCTGCAGGTCTGGCCTATGCGACGATCGGCTCGGATACCGGAGGCTCGATCCGCTTCCCGTCCGCCTGCAATGGCTTGACTGGCGTCAAGCCGACCTGGGGTCGCATCAGTCGCTACGGCATTTTCGACCTTGCCGCCACCTTCGACCATCTCGGGCCGATGGCGCGCTCGGCCGCGGACGCCGCAGCAATGCTGCAGGCGCTTGCGGGTTGGGACCCGAAGGACACGACCTCGTTGCTATTGCCGGTTCCGAATTACCTCGACGAGTTGGACGGCATCTATGGTGCTCGTGGCGTACGGATCGGCATCGACTGGGATTATGTCGCTGATGACGCCGACCCGGTCACCATCGGCTTCATCAAGGATGCGATCGGCGAACTGGCGGCGATCGGCGCCGTGACAAGCGAAGTCAAATTTCCCTCTACCGACGCGTTGCTGAAATATGCCATGTCAATGACGATGGCGGAAATGGCGGCGCACCACGAAAAGACCTATCCCTCGCAAAAAGAAAAATATGGACGCTGGATCACCGAGGGCATGGAAGCCGGCCGCAACGCCAATCCAGTCGATATCGGCAAGGGCATCATCGAGCGTTACAAATTCCGCGGCGCCGTGGTCAGCATGTTCAGCGACATCGATATCTTCGTCATGCCAGTCTTCCGACTGGGCACGCCGACCTGGACCGAAGTGCGCGCTGCCGTCGGCAAGGATTTCAACATCATCGGCAAATTCACCTCGCCTTTCAACGCCACGGGCATTCCCACCGTGACGCTGCCTTGCGGCTTTACCGCCGACGGTCGCCCGGTCGCCCTGCAACTGGCGGGAATCCATGGTTCGGAAGCCATGCTGCTGAGGGTGGCTCACGCTTACCAGCAGGCGACCGATTGGCACACCCGGCGTCCGCCTGGCTTGTGAACTTCACGGACAAGCCGTTCAGACAGATCATGGAAATGCCAGAGGTCCGCTATCACCTGATAGCGGACCTCTGGCCGAACCGTTTCAAACCGGCTTCATTTACTGAATGAGCTCACGCAGCAGGTTGCGTAACTCGGCAGCGCCTTCCGAGTCGAGCAATTCGACGAGCCGCTGTTCCTGAGCCGTGGAGATCCCGCGCAGACGCTTGAACAGCGCCTTACCGGCCGGGGCAGTCAAAATGAGCACTCGCCTGCGATCATGCGGATCGGGAGATCGGTAAACCAGGCCTTCAGCCACCATCCGGTCGACGATCTTCGTCAGAGTCGCCGGTTCGACGAGAGATTGCTCGGCAATCTCTCCCATCGCGCAGGGTTCGCCTGCATCGAGCACTTCGAGAATCCTGAACTGGTCGATTGGGACACCGCCCGGGCGCAGCCTCTCTTCCAATTCGCTCTCGAGCTGACGGTTCACGCTCGCGATCATATAGGCGAGCTGATCCTTCATATGCTTCGCGGTCATGCTCCCTCCCATTATCGGTTTTTCATTAGTTTCAATTTCTATAAATTCCGATCGCTGATCATATCCGCCATGATCGTCTCATCGATATGGTCGACCGACATCAATGGAATCAACACCGCCGACTGGCGTTCTGGATACCAGAGAGACTTTCTTTTGACAATATTTCAATTTCAACAAAATTGGAATGTTGATCGCGCGCATCACCCGATCGGGTAGGGTCGCGAGAAGATGGAATCCGGCGGGACGCTAAGGCGTCAGCGCGGCGACGACCTGTAACGTGACGCCATCAGCCCGCCCCATGTAGACAGAAGGCCATTGACCGACGGGCTTGCCCCCAAGCCAATGCCGCGCCTTCGGTCGCGACATTGGCTGATGCAGATGGTTGGCGAGAATGCGGCTGTCGCGCGTCCGCAGATTTCCGGCAAGACCGGCAAGAACATGCAGCCCCTCATAGAACCCGACGCTTGCCGCCGAGACAGGCGGCGCGAACTCGCCGAATGCGCTGTGATAGAGCTCCAGAAAATGATCGTTCGAGCGCGAATGATGGTCGGCGAAATAGCTCGCCGCCGTAAAGAGGTTGTTCGAAGCGTCGGAGCCGATGCCGCAGATGATGGTTTCGTCCACGATCAACCCGAAACGCAGCATCTTTTCGTCGAGGCCGGCGGCGGCGAATGCCCGGTTGAATTCGACCGCACTCAGGCCAACCAAGGCCTGAATGACCACCTGCGCGCCACTCTGGGCAATCTGCCGGAGCAGATCCGTATAATCTTCCATTTTGGTCGGCACAATCGCCTGGCCGACTAGATGGGTGCCTTGTGCGCGCATCAGCCGCTGGGTGGTCGCAAGCGCCATATGCGGCCAGATATAATTGTTGCCGACAAAGAAATAGCGCTCCGCATGTTTTTCGCTCCGCAGCCATTGCAGGGCCGGTGCCATCAGCTCCTGATCCGTGCTTCCAATGGCGACCGTTGAAGGACCGCAGGCGATCCCTTCATATTGCGGGGTATAGATATAAGGCACGGTGCTCGCCACGCGCTCGCTGACGGCATCGCGGATATTGCTGGGATGACCACCGACGATCGCATCTACGCCGTCGATCTCGACAAGCGTATCGACCGCATTCAAGGCCTCGTTCACCGAGAAACCGCAATCCCCGAAGACGATCTCGATCTCCTCGCCCAGAATGCCGCCGGCGGCATTGATCTCCGCTGCGCCCACCACCGCAGCCGCGTCCATCGCCGGCGCCCATATGCCCGCGACGCCGCTTCGAGGATGCAACAAGCCGATCTTCATGCGTTCACCCTTTCCATGAGCCGGTGCCGGCGAGGCGCGAAGTTTCGCCCGTTACAACATTTGAAAGAGAAAGCATTTCCCCAATAGGACAGGACACCATGCAACGCGGCAGCCCCGATGTCAAACGATTGATGCATATTTCAGCGAAAATTAAGAGCGCACAAATATTGGGCAAATTGAGGCCAAAACAAAGACTTGTAATTTCGATATTTTCATATTTGATTATCATATCTCGTAGGAAGGAGTTTGCCATGCATACCGTTTCCATTCCGCAGCATGTCGTCGAGCGCGGTCGCAAGCAGCGCGGCGGCAAGGAGCATATTTTCGATGTGCTCGACATGAGCAAGGTTGCCCATGTGATCGTCGATCTCCAGAAAGGATTCGTCGGCGAAGGCGCTCCGGTCGAGGTTCCGCTGACACGTGAGATCTTCGAAAACGTCAACGCCATCTCTCAGGCCGTGCGCGACGGCGGCGGCCTTAATGTCTTCCTGCGGTACACTTACGATCCGCACGAGCAGCTACCGTGGAACGTCTGGTTTGAAAACTACATGGACGAAAGGCAATTTGCTCTGATGAAAGAAGCCTTCGCCCGCGGCGCGGACGACTGGCAACTGTCGAGCGAGCTCGATGTCGCCGCCGGAGATCTGATCGTCGACAAGACGCGGTTCTCCGCGCTCATTCCAGGCACCTGCGATCTGGATCAGCAGCTCAAGGCCCGCGGGATCGACACGCTGATCATCACGGGAACGCTGACGAATTGCTGCTGCGAGAGCACGGCGCGAGATGCGCTGCAAATGGGTTACAATGTGATTTTCCTGACGGACGCCAACGCCACATTGAGCGACGAAGAACATAACGCGACATTGATCAGTATGGCCGCGATTTTCGCCGATGTGGTAGATACCTGCCATCTGCTCGCCTTGATAGACAAGTCCGTCAAGATGAAAGCCGCAGCGTAGAATTCCGCTGGCCTGGCCGACGGATACTGGGCCGCCCCAATTCTCCATTCCCGCCATGCATTTTGGAGCAGCATCGCATGAACGCCTTGGCCGAAACCGCCCTGGACCCCGAAATTGACTTGATGGAACTGACAATTGCAGATGTCCGGCAGGCTTTCGATCGAGGCAGCTATACATCCGAAGCGCTGACGAAGGCGTACTTGAAGCGCATCGAGCGTTACGAGCCTTATTATAACGCCTTCACCTTCATGAACCCGGCAGCGCTTGCGGACGCGAAAGCGGCCGACGAGCGGCGCGGCGCCGGCAAGGCGCTTGGCCCCCTCGATGGAATTGCGGTCGTCGTCAAGGAGGCCATGGATTTTGCCGGCTTGCCCTCGACGGGAGGCTGGGCGCCGCTTTCCAGCGCGGCCGGCGGCTTCGACCTCATACCGGAGCGCGACGCGCCTGTCGTCGCCAGGCTGAAGGCTGCCGGAGCAGTCATCCTCGGCAAGACGAATATTCCCGCCTTCAGCCATGACGACACCCGCGCCAATACGAGCTGGGACGGACCGACCTTCAACGCGGTCGATCGCACCATCGCTCCGGGCGCCAGCTCGAGTGGCACGGCGGCGGCCGTCTCCGGAAATTTTGCCCTTCTCGGACTCGCGGAGGAGACCGGCGGCTCAATCCAGAACCCAGCAGCGGCACAGAGCCTCGTCAGCGTCAAGCCGACCTTCGCGCTCGTGCCCAATAGCGGCGTCACGCCGCTTGCCGGATCGACGCGCGATGTCGTCGGGCCTCATGCCCGCACGGTCACCGACGCGGCGCTGCTTCTCAATGTCATCGCCGGCTATACGGCGGAGGACGCCAAGACGGTCGCAGCCATCGGCAACGTTCCGGAAGCGGGCTATGCGAGCAAGCTTAGCTTGACGGCCCTGAAGGGGGCGCGCATCGGCCTCTATGGCGAGGGTTGGCGCGATGATGCGCTATCGCCCGAGGCCCGGACGCTTTATCTGGCAGCTGTCGACGACATCAGGGCGCGCGGTGCGATCACCGTCGACGACCCTTTCCGGTGCAGCGACTTCGCAAGCCTCGCCGACAGGACCGAACGCTTCGACGCACGGGGTATGGAATCCCTGGCTTACGATTTCGACAACTATCTGCGTCGCATGGGACCGTCTGCCGCCGCGAATTCCCTGCAAGAGCTGCAGAAGATGTTGAAGGTCGATCCGTTTGTCGATGACGACCTCCTCGGCAAGCACGTAAAACTGATGCCCGTTCTCAGGAGATCGCTGGAAAATCCTTCAATCGTTCCCGATCTCAGCGAATTTCTCGCCGTACGCCAACGCTATCTGAAGACATTCGATGCGGTGATGACGCAATACGATCTCGACGTGCTCGCTTTCCCGCAATCCTCGGCCGAACTGCCCGGCATATTCGAAGAGAAGGAATATCCGTCCACCACCGTCTCGGAGATCAATATAGCTGGCCTGCCGGCAGTCACTGTTCCCGCCGGACAATATAAAAACGGCGCTCCCTTCAGCCTGATATTGATCGGCCGTATGTGGTCAGAAGCCGATCTGCTGGCCTACGCCTATGATTACGAACAGGCTACCCACCACAGGATCGTGCCACAACTGGAGGAGAGCGTTTACGAGAGAGCTGAAGACTAACCAGCGGACGCCTGCCGTCGAGCCCCGGTATGAACGCGAGGTCCAGATCCTCGTCTGGCGCGATCGGAATTGTCCGATTCCCTGAGTTTATCCCTGTTGCAAGGCGGGACACTCCGCGCCCATCGTTGGTCTCAGTCTACTCACCCGATTCAGTTGACATTTAAAACAATATTGCGTGGGGATGAGGCAGACCTGATCTCAAATTCCTCTTTGATCCTCTCTGCAGGGCGGGCGGGCACCGGTCCAGGCTTGAGGCGTTCACTATGGAATTGCTCCGTGGGGAGTATTGGCGCTGCTGGACCGGCTTGGGATAAAAACGAAGCGGTGCGTAATTGCGGAGACTATGGCTCTGGCTGCCGAGGTAAAGTGTCATTGCAGCGCTCAGCGGCTCCGACGCTGGCTCTCCCATAAACGCCACACACGAACAGCTGCGCTCGCAATGATACGGCTCGGGATTACGCAATCCACCCCCAAATACGGCTGCGGTCTCAGCTAGCATTTCCATGACTGAATCGAATGGTTTTGCAAATCGCTCGCGTTCTGCTCCAGGCTACCAATACTGAGGAGCATGATATCTGGCCCTTCAGAACAAAAGCCGTAGTAATGGCTAAAGCAGAGCCCCTTGCTGCCCTGCAGTGATCGTGAAACTGCCCAAGCGCTGAAAACCGTGCAATTGCTTGCCGTCGAACTGACAAACCCGACCTGCTGCTTTCACTGACACGGCCATGCCCCACTTCGAGGAGAGAAACACGATCCGCGTCGGCAACGACGTGCTAACCGCACCACAGATGTCCTGTGTATCGGTGGCCGTGCCGCGATTCTGAATGGGCGGTACCTATCCACCCGACCGTGTCTAAATTCTGGCCGAGTGTCGTGACAGAAGACCGCACTCGATTACACCTTCAGAGAGATTAAAACTTCTTGCATTACGGGCGGCAAGCACAGAAGTGCTAGACGTTATAAACCGCTAAGCTCAATGACATCAGCGTAACTAGCGTGATGTCTGCTAACAACGAATGTGATATCCTAGCCGCCGTTTGAAGAGTGATACTCATCAATCAACTGCTTATAGCGAACAAAATCGAAACCTTAAGCTTCCGCATTCGTTCTGGCGTTTCAAGATAAGTGGGCACCACGGAATGGTAAGCGTCGTCAATCAGCGGGCCGTCATAGACGATGTCTCCCGATAGCAGAATGCCGGACTTTCTCTCGAACAGGGCGATCCCACCGGGCGGATGGATGATCTCGAACGCACGGTCACCCGGATCTATGGCGTCGCCCTGACCGAGAAGGTGCTGCGCCGGCGCAGCTTCGATCCTGTATCGGTCGCGTAGCGACCGGCAAGCGTCCATTCGTTGCGCGGATCGGCGAGAATCGGCGCCTTGATGCAGTGAACGCACCGCTGCGGGAATTCATGACGGCACCCGATATAATCGAAATGCGCATGGCTGGCCACGCATATCAGCGGCCGTTCTATGACTAGCGCGACATGCCGTTTCAGGCTGACATTACCGAGCCGCCGTTTCTCGCTTCTGCGCCTGAAACCGGCGGATCGAAAGACCAGCAGTCCAAAGGTCAGCAGACCTCCGAGCAACAATGACTCGTCGAGTTCGATCGTTTCCTCGACTGGCATCACCTGGCCCTCGGAACGAAAGATATCGACCTCGAAGGCGACATAGATCATCATCAGCATGACCACGAGAAGAACCGCCAGATCCTGCAGACTGACGCGATGTCTCACAATGAAGCTCCAAAGGCGAGACACTGGACGCGAATCTGCAGGAACATGACCGATCATTGCAATCCTTTGGCTGTTTGTAGGATCTTCATCCGGAACTCGTCGGCGGGCATCGGCTTTCCGAAAAAGTAACCTTGCGCCCGTTTGCATCCCAGACATTTCAAGATATCTGCTTGCGCTTCTGTTTCCATGCCCTCGGCGATCACCTCCAGCTTCAGACTTTCCCCGAGCGCCAACACGGCGCCGACGATGGCTGCATCATCCGGATCATCCTCGATATCGCGAACGAACTCGCGATCGATTTTCAGCCGCGTCAGGGGATACTTCTTGAGCAGGCTAAGGGACGCAAAGCCCGTCCCGTAGTCGTCGAAGGCAATGCCGATGCCGGTACTGCGGATCGCTCGCAGTGGTGCGACGACATCATCCTCAAGACTTAAGACCGTGGTTTCCGTTATCTCGAGCTCCAGCAGATGCGGAGGCAAACCACTCTCTGACAGCGCTTTAGAAATATCATTTTCGAGACTCCCATCACGTAGTTGAGCGGCAAAGAGATTGACACCCACCTGGAGCTCGATGCCCTTTTCAACGAGATCTGCAGCGAAACTGCAGGCAGATCGGATGATCCAGCGCCCGACATCGACTGCTATGTTGCTGAGTTCCAGCACCGGCAGGAATGCGGCAGGCGGCAACAGGCCGCGCTCCGGATGGCGCCACCTCAGGAGTGCCTCGGCCCCGACGATCGCCCTGGTGTGGAGATCGACCTGGGGCTGGAAGAACAGCTCGAATTCCCCTGCGGCAAAGGCACGATGCAGGTCTTCAGCGATACGACGTTGTTCGTCGGCTTTGCGGCCCATTTCGGGTCTGAAGAGTTCGAAGACGCCGCCGCCTCTCGACTTCGCCTCATGCAATGCCAGCAATGCCGCCTTCAAAACGGCATTGGCGTCATCGAAGCCTTGATCCTCGGAGCATTGCACAGCGCCGATGCTGGCCCCAACGTGTGCCACAAGGCCGGAGACGAGGAAAGGCTGTGCAAAACACCGAAGAACGGCGATGGCCATCGAATTGAAGTCGCCGGCTCTGGCAAGGATTCCGAACTCGTCACCGCCTAGCCGGGCGACCAGCACCTGTCTGCCGGCGGCTTTGCCGATCCGCTCGGCTGTCTGCTTGAGCACCCGGTCGCCCGCCGCCATCCCCATCGTGCCATTGATTTCGCCTAGCTTGTCCAAGCCGATTTTCAGAATGAAGAAGGGTGAGCCTGCTCGCAGCGCCTCATCGATCTCCTCCAGAAATCGCGAGCGATTAGGAAGATCGGTCAAACGATCAAACGACGTCAGATATCGCAGATGTTCCTGCATCAGGTGTCGCTGCGAGACATCGCGGAGGATCAGCCCGTGATGGGCCCGTCCGTCTTCCTCCCACCGCGCCACCGAAAGCTCGATCGGCAGCTTCATGCCGTCATTTTTTAGCGCTAGAAGTTCGACAGGCTGTTGATGGCTTGAACGTGCCCCCTCACCCGGTTCGAGCAGTTTCAGGAATGAGGAAAGAGATTCCACAGGGATCAATCGCTCGACCGGCTGGCCGGTGACCTCGCGGCGGGTATAGCCGAACATGGCGGCTGCGGCCGGATTCCAAAACGTGATCCGGCGCTGTGCATCGATGCCGACTAGCCCGTCAAGTGTCGCCGCAGCAAAGCTGAAGGCAGCTTTCTTTAAATCATTGAACCGACGCCGCTCAAGGTGATCCATCGTCACCTGGGCCAGTCGCTTGAGGTTCTGGATCTGCTCTAGCGACAAGGGCGCCCTGGGTTTGCTGTCGATGATGCAGATGGAACCGATGTTGTGACCGTCGCTGGTGGTTAGAGGCGCCCCAGCATAGAAACGGATGGATGGAGCCGCCGTCACTAAAGGGTTATTGCGAAAGCGATCATCGTTCATGGCATCGGGAATGACCATGACATCGTTCTTCACGATCGTATGGGCGCAGAAGGACGCATCGCGCGAGGTCTCTGAGGCTTCGAAACCGATGCGTGCCTTGAACGTTTGGCGATCCTTCTCGACGAAGGAGATGAGTGCCGTCGGTACGTCGAAGATTTCGGCGGCCAGTTTGGCGACGTGATCGAATTCCGGCTCCGGCGGCGTACCGACAACGCCATACTCGTTCAACGCGGCCAGACGTTCATGCTCGTTGGCGGGTATAGGATGATATCTACTCATGCAAAAAATCCATCAAAAGCCGCAATCATTACCACCGCTTCTCTATTCTTCTATATCACTCGATACTAATTTAAGCTCCCGAAATCGTTAAAAGTAATGACACTCAAGGTAAATGAAACCTCGTCAATAGGGTTCCGCAATGGCATAAGGCATAGGCTAATCTCGTTGAACGAGAGTTGGTTCTGTGCTGCCGACAGTCGATGCGTCGCAGACAGGCCCTCTATGCTGACCTCTGGATTGCGGCTAAAACATTTATATGATCGGCGATCAGTATGCTCCAGGCTTGCGAGCATACTGATTCCGGTTCCTGAAGAAATGACCGAACGAAAGGCCGTTATCTTCGGCCGAAACGGAGAATATCCATGGCTGAAGAACACGAACAGCTAATTGACGCCGCTCTCGCTCTTGACGGCACGATACATCAGAAGACCAGCACTCCCTCTCCCGCCGGTAACGTGCCGGAGGATGCGACAGATGTGCCAACTGAGAGAAATTATGGCGCGGAGCGGTTCGCCGCAAACGCAAACAGGGCTGATCGAGCGCCGGGCGAGAATTTGGGACGAGAGGGGTTGAATTGCTGATTACACAAGGCGCCGCCCGAAACGAGCGCATCAATCTCAACCTGGCATGCTCACTTGCCGGTATCGCCGGCGCGCTCAACGCCTCAGCCTTCTATGCGGTGGGTTTCTTCTCCGCCAATATGACCGGCAATGTCTCGACCCTCTCCGACCATATCGCAACGATGGAATGGTTGCCGGCCCTTTTTTACCTGGCGATCGTGCTTGTCTTTATTCTCGGCGCCGCCCTGTCCTCGATCATGATCAATGCCGGCAGACGGCGAGGCACCCCCGGGATCTATGCTTACAGCATTCTGACCGAAGCATTGCTCCTACTGCCACTTGCTGGAGTAGATCTCCTCCTGGCGGCCAGCGCCTGGCGTGTAACGATCCTTGTGCTGGGACTTGCCTTCCTGATGGGATTGCAGAACGCAACGGTGACGCGGATCTCGGACGCAAGGGTCCGGACAACCCATGTATCCGGTATGGCCACCGACATCGGCATCGAACTTGGCATCGCGTTGGACATTTTGCGCGGCAAGGATGACGGCGCCCATTCGATCGATAACCGAGCGAAACTGCGCCTGCATCTGCTGACAATCGGTTCCTTTCTTATCGGCGGTGTGATCGGCGTGCTGCTTTATCAGGCGATCGCTGGGTATCTGCTCATCGTTGCGTCGGCTCTTCTACTGGCAATTGCTCTCAGAGGCCTTCATCGAACCCGCGCTCTCGCGAAGACAACCGCCACTCGAAGGCTGCAGTAGCCAAAGTGGGAGCTATCGCCTCCGGCCCCCGCAACATTCCCGCGCCGAGCGTCGAATTCAATCCGCACGGATAATCAGTTTCTTGCTGCCATGGGTGCCATCGAATAAGCAATGCCTCTGGCAACCTAGTGAAGCCATCGATGAACTCCTCGCCGCAAATGATCTTGCCGCTTGTCACCAAAGGCGTCAGATCGATCCCCCGAATGACGAACCGAAGGTCCGAGTCCATTTTGATCCTCGCTGATGCCCGAAATTTTGCGATCTCAACCAGCATCTGGAAGAGAAGGTCAGAGCGCATGCCGAGCTAAAGGACATTGAGGCGCGATTGCTATATGCCTGCGGCCAAAAGGCCGCAAAGCTCATTCCGGGCTATTACGACCTTCCGCACCTGATTTACGATGCGGAAATCCGTTGCCGGATCCACTCGGCTGAGTAAGCCTTTTCCCTTTGGCGAGCCACGCCCAGCGAAGAATGGGGGAGATTTTAACCAATAAACCTCGTTAGAAATATACATCAGAAATAATATTATTAAAATAAGAGAATTCAATCAGACTAGGCAATTGAAATGCAGAGATATCATCACTTGACGGAAGGTATTTTCCGGCCGGAAGAACTGAACGTATTGCAAATGATCTTTAACGAAATCATCAAGCAGCCATAGTTCGATTTGAACGAATTCAGCCTCGAGGCTTTCGCAGGCCAGGTAATCCAACTTTACCGAAGCGGATCGACTGATTTTGATCAATTAAAGGACTTTAGCGTCCTAACGGCACGCGCCCATTTCAGCCGAGACGATATACATGAAAGGCAGAAAGCAGCAGAGCTGCTTCATAAAGCTCAGCGGCGATCATTATCCACCGACGATTAGATAATCACAAATCGGGACCGTCGACAGAAAGCCGCCATCTCCCGTTCGAATCCCTCAATTGCAGCAACGGCCCAAGGCTCAAGCGGGAAGGCATCGTCCTTGTCAGGAAGTTTGAAGGTAAAGGGCGCACGCAATAGTTGACGAAGAAACTTCACTTTGGGGTCCCCGAAAAGAGACCTGGCTTATCGTCCTCGTGATGTCCGCCGCGCTAGGTCTCTGCCGCATAAGGCGATGCGGCATGCAGCCCTTAGTATCCGCTAAATGAACGCAAGATGAACCGGCTTCGCCTTGCTACTTTTGTAACACAGTTCATCAGATCTAATTGCCCTGCGATATCTTATCCAAGTGCGAGAAATACAAAATTTGCGCGCCACTCTTCTAGAGGCCACCCTTCCCCAAGATGGCGGGTTTCTCCTTCTGACTGCGCACTAACGCCCGCGCCGAGCGTCAAACACCGGGGGCGATGAGATGTCCGTCGGCGAGCTTGCCGGGCATGTCGGTCTGAGCCAGTCTGCCCTCTCCCAGCGCCTTGGACAATTGCGCCAGGCGCAGGTGGTTTCGACTCGTCGCGACGCCCAAAACGTCTATTATTCGACAAGGCGTGCGGGCTTTTCTCGCCGGCTTCGCTTCAGCGGCTGCCGACTTCCCCTTCGTCAGGCGACACTGCTTGTAATACGTTGGAGACACGCCGTCGGCGACTCCGTCCTTGCCAAATTGGCAGATGTCATTCGAGGCGAAGTTCGAAAGAGGTGGCGTCATCCCATGATGACTTGAAGATCCCGGAATTCGTGGCCTAGTCTGTCGGGCAACCGAGGGCTTCGGTTTTTAGGCTGCGATCGTCTCCTGATGCAATTCCGTTCGGTTTCGTCCTGCCGCTTTGGAGCGGTACAATGCGCCGTCCGCATTGTGCAGCAAGCGGTCGAGGTCGATCGGTGGCGATTGCCGCGCGACGCCGATGCTCAGCGTCGGCGATATCGACAAGCCGCCTTGTGCGGCGACCTCTTCGAGAAACCCGTGGCGTAACGCTTCAGCGCGATGGATCGCATCAGCCTCAGAGATGTCTCGCAGCAGCACAACGAATTCGTCGCCGCCGAGGCGCGCAACCACGTCGCCACTTTCGACAACGCTTCGGATAGAAGCGACCAGGCGGACAAGAAGAGAGTCGCCTGCGGCGTGGCCGTGCCTGTCGTTGACAGCCTTGAAGTGATCCATGTCGATGAGCAGCGCGGTCACCGAGGCATTTTTCAGTCTGATAAAAGCGAGGGCAAGGCCGGTCCGGTTGAGCGCTCCTGTTAGCGGATCGGTATTGGCACGGGTGTTGATCTCGTGATGGGCCTGCTCGGCCGCCATCCACGTCATGACCATCGTTCTAAGAACGACGAAGAGCACCGCGAACATCGCCAGCAGCGTATGCGCTGCGCTGTTGTCGAACAGTGCGGCGTCACCGATCTCCCCGCCAGCAGCAAACAAGGCGCGGCTCGCGAAAATAACGGCGCTAAATGAATAAAGGCCGGTGAGGATCCAGGCGGAGCGTAATCCTCCGTTCCGCGCGAGATTGATACTCTCACGGACGATAAGAAGATCAACAATGCAACAGATCAATGAACCGAAGACGATCCGCGCTGACGTATCAAGGGGACCGTCAAGCCCTGTAAAAACGACGGAGCCGAGAAAGATGACAAATATGAGCCAGCGCGGATGCAACGGTCGGCCGGCAAACACACGCACGGCCGCAAGCATGCAGACGTAACCCACCCAGGTGATGATATTGCCAAGCTCGATCGAGACAAGCGCCGACGCATGATCTCGCAGCGCGATCATGAACGTGCCAGCCCCAATGAGGAGATTGGATATTCCCCACCAGAGCGGCCAGCGGCCGAACCTGCCGATGAAAAACACGCCCAGCTGAAGAACGCCAAGCAGTGCCACCGTCAGCGAGGTGACTACATATATCGTCCTGAGATCGAGCATCGCCGCCGCATGCACTCCGCTGCGTTTGCCGTCTTCTAAACAAAAGAGGTGAGAAAGCGCTTAGGAGAAACGTTAAATTGCGACGCAGTTATTCACTCGATCAGAACTCCTCCCAATCGGATGCCTTGATTGCTAGTGCCGCGCTCGTGCCACCACTTCGCACTGCTGCTGTCCGGACCCGGACAGGTGCGGGCTGAGCGACGGAGCTTTTTGGCACAGGCGCGGATGATGGCCTTGCCTTGTGAGCATCATCAAACTTGAACTGCTCGAGCAGTTCGAACAGCGCGGCGGCTTCTCGGGCCAGACTGTGGCTGGCCGCTGTCTGTTCCTCGACCATGGCCGCATTCTGCTGCGTTCCCTGATCGACCGTGTTGACCGCCTGGTTGATCTCGCCAAGCGCGGTCGACTGTTCGCGTGAGGCTTCGACGATAGCGACGACATTCGAGTTGATGTCGTTGACCTGCGTGGCGATCTCCTGCAGTGCTAAGCCGGCTTTCGTGACCAACGATACGCCGTTCTGGACATAGCCCCCCGATGCGGTGATCAGGGTCTTGATCTCTTTGGCGGCGGTAGCCGAGCGCTGCGCCAGCTCTCGTACTTCCTGGGCGACAACAGCAAAACCCTTGCCGGCATCCCCTGCCCGTGCCGCTTCGACGCCGGCATTCAGCGCCAGAAGGTTGGTCTGGAAGGCGATCTCATCAATGACACCAATGATGTTGGAGATCTCGCGTGAGGAATTCTCGATCTGGTCCATGGCGCCGATCGCATCGCGAACGACCTGACCGGAATGCTCGGCATGCTGACGGGTGCGACCGACCAGTTGCCCCGCCTCTTCGGCGCGACTGCTGGAATCCTTGACTGTGGTTGTGATCTCCTCGAGTGCAGCGGCCGTTTCTTCGATCGAGGCCGCCTGCTGCTCGGTTCGCTTCGCTAGTTCGTCGGCAGCCGAGCGGATCTCGCTCGACCCGGATGCGATCGCCCGGGCATTGCCGGCCACCGTCGCCATCGCATGTTTCAGCTTGTCGGAGGCCGAATTGAAGTCGACGCGGAGCCGTTCGAGGGCCGGAATGAAGGGCTTTTCTATGCTCTGGGACAGGTCACCATCGGCAAACCTGGTGAGGCAGCCTGCAAGCTGCTCGACATTCTCCACCCGGCCGGTGACGTCGGTTGCAAACTTCACGACCTTGAACACCTTGCCGTTCATGTCGAAAATCGGGTTGTAGGACGCCTGGATATGGACCTTTCGGCCGCCCTTGCCGATGCGCATGAATTCGTCGGCCACCAGTTCGCCCGCTCCGAGCTTTCTCCAGAACTCCCGGTAATCCGGCGAATGCACATAGGAGGCCTCGCAGAACATCGAGTGGTGTTTGCCCTGGATTTCCGGGAGCGAATAGCCGATAGCCGAAAGGAAGTTCTCGTTTGCCGTCAGCACCTCGCCGGCGGGCGTGAACTCGATGATCGCCTGCGCTCGTGACAGCGCCTCGATCTTGCCGGCGTCCTCGGCCGTCTTCAGTTTCTGACCGGTGATATCGGTCGCGATCTTGATGACCTTGACCGGCTTGCCGCGGCGGATGACGGGATTGTAAGACGCCTCGATCCAGACTTCCTTGCCGCCTTTTCCGATGCGCTTGTACTGCTGCTGGTCGAACTGACCGGCGGCGAGCTTCGCCCAGAAAGCCTTGTACTGCGGCGACTTCACGTAATCGGGTTCGACAAACATGCTATGATGTTTGCCGACGATCTCAGACAGCTCGTAGCCAAGCGCCCGGCAGAAGTTTTCGTTGGCGTTCAGAATTTTGCCAGACAGATCGAATTCGATCATCGCCTGGGATTTGGACAGCGCGGCAAGCACCGCGACAGCATTGGCACCGCGATCAAGAATATTCATGTCATCGTTCCCCGATGAATACAGTGTGGTCATGCCGAGCCACACTCCCAATATTGGCATAAGCACATTAATCATGATTTAATGATAATTTTAACGTTTATCAGGTCAGATTCAGCGGGAGATGGAACGCCTTCAGAGAGCCCGCGCATGCCAAGATCAGATCTCGACGAACGCGGCCGCATCGCCAATCCGCGCTTGCGCGAATTCAATCGCTACATCAAGCACGGTATGGCCGGGATTATCCATCTGGTGATCGAAAAAGCGCCTGGAGACACGCAGTCCGTCCAGTTCTCACTCACGCCCGAGCAATGCTGTGAGATCGCCGAGAACCTTCTGATCTGCGCCCAGGTGATCGAATACGAACGGCCGCCCCTCCGCAATAGCGTTTCCTGCGGCCAAAACAATATCCCCTCACATGGAAGCCTGCACGCTGTTTGCCTCTGGCCCGGCAAACGGTGACGTACATTGCCGCCGTGCGCCACTGAACGCCCGGTAGGAGTTGTCGCCTGGCTGATAGGAGGCGTGTTGGCTTGAGCACCACCGCACATGGGCCGCATTCTGGCTTTGCGGGGTCTGCTGAGGAGCTGTCGTCTGCGCGACCGTTTCGAAGGACGAAGTCTGAGGCGACCGACACGCCTGGCGGGGACCGCCGCCGAAGGGTTGATAAGTATTATCTTCGACCCGATAGGAGCTATACCTCTCCCGGCACCAGGAAACATGCGCCTGCGCTGCGTCAACCAACTGTGACTGGGTCTCGTTGACGGCGACGAATGACCCCGTCTCAACCTTTGCATGCTCATTCGTTTGAGATGGCATGTTGCTTCCCGCGACCAGCAATGTGGGCAACCGTTGGTAGGCCTGATGATCACGGTCGATTCTTATTGGCGTATTGGTCCACAGCGGTGAATCCAGATTGGTAAACTCATGCCTGCTCTGTGAGGCGCCAAGCGCCGAGACGATCTGGCAGGCGCCCATCATCAATGGCAAGCAACATGCGGCCAGAAACAAACCTGTGAGAATAGACTTCATGTCGTGGATCCCGTTTCGCGATGCAGAAATGCGCTGCACCGATTTGGGTTCCCGGCTCATGATCCCAGCTGGACGAACATGGTGAATACAAGGCTCGCGACGGAGTATGCGGCACGAACCCAAGCAACTCGCCCTGCAAGAATGTAAACGGATAAATTTTCGACTTCTCGTCGCTTGTGCGAAATTTTAATCCTAATCCGCCAGCGCGAACAAAACACTACCAGGTTAGCCGCGTCTCCTGCTGATGGACGAACCCTTCGCCGCGCTCGAGGCCCTGGCCCGGCGCAAGATGCAGGAAGAGCTGCTAACACTGTGGGAAGACGTGCGGTTTACCCTGCTGTTCGCCACCCATTCCATCGAGCGGCGCGTGTCGGCGCCACAGCGCCTCTGGCAACTGCCTGGCTGCGAAAATGCTTGATCCTGGTCTTTCTCGCTGCCCGATGGGAGATTGTCGCGCGACTTCAGGAAAATGACCTTCTCCTGCCGTCGTTCACACAGACACTTCAAGCGTTCTGCGAGGATTTTGCCAACGGGGTCTTGCCTGGCCGGACAGCGAACTCCATCGATATTCTGGCGAAAGGATACATTGCAGGGGTCATTCAGGCATTCGTGCTGACATCGCTTGCCGTATCCAGCCAGTTCGGCCGCGATTTCTTGTCCACGTTGACGTCCAGCTCAATCCTTTACCGCCGATCGCGCTCCGACCGCTCGGACTGCTGTGGTTTGGGCTCGGCCAGGGAAGCCTGATCTTCGTGCTGATCCATTCGGTACTCTGGCCGCTCGCGCTCAACATGTATACGGGGTTCACCAGCGTGCCGGAGACCCTACGCATGACAGGCCGCAATTATGGCGTGCGCGGGTTGCGCTACGTCTTCCTTATTCTTGTGCCGGCAGCCCTGCCGTCGATCATCGCCGGTCTTAAGATCGGCTGGGCCTTCGCGTGGCGGACATTGATTGCCGCAGAACTTGTCTTCGGCGCATCTTCTGGCCGTGGCGGGCTCGGCTGGTATATTTTTCAGAACCGCAACGAACTCTACACCGACCGGGTGTTCGCGGGCCTTATGACGGTCATCCTCGGCCTTCTCGTCGAGAATGTCCTGTTTCGGCAGCTGGAGCGCACACGATCCTGAAGTGGGGAATGACGCGCTAGAATGGCTGACGGACGATGACAATCCAGAAAAATATGTGGTCGGCATAACTGACCATATGATCGGAAGGCCGGACCTTGAGGCCAAAGTGCTCGGGAACGACGTCGAAATCGATTTCTTCGCAACAACAGATGAGGATCTGTTTGACGCCGATCGCCTCGCGAGACTGGACGCTCTGATGGTTTGGGGCGCGCGGCTCACCTCACAAAGCATATCCCGCCTGCGGCGCTGCCGGGGCGTTGTGCGCTATGACGTCCGCTATGAAAAGATCGACCTGGCGGCATTGGCAAACGCAGGCATTCCCTTCGCCAACAATCCCGATTACGGCACCGAGGAAGTTGCCGACCACGCGATCGCCATGATCCTCTCGCTCCATGGCGCCTTTGGGAACACGGTGCGCGCGCCCGCGATTATAAGTCCGGCTGGCAGATCTATAGCCTGAAGCCACTTCCCCGTTCGAACCGGACAACGGTCGGCATCATCGACGTTGGCCGGAGTGCACGGCGGTCGTCAATCGGCTGAAGCCGTTCGGCTTCCGCATCCTCATGATCCCGGTCAGCCGTCGGCCATGAAAAAGCTGTCGGTTACGAGCGCGTGGAACACCTTGCCGATATTCTCGGCCAGTCAGACGTCGACACACTTCATTGTCCGGTAACGACCGACACCGGCGGCCTCGCTTGCCTGAAACCCAGAGCCATCCTCGTCAACACCGCTCGCGGAGAGCTCCTTGAAGCTACATTGCGCAGCGGCCGTCTTGCGGCGGCGGCAATCGACACGCTCGCTCAGGAACCGCCCGGCCAGCATTCTCTGCTGTCGGCATGGCGAAGCCGTGAGGACTGGCTTGCCGGCCGGCTTATCATCACTCCCCATTTGCATTCTATTCCGATCATGCGGCGGTCGAAATGCGTACCAATGCAGCAAGGACGGTAAGGGTCCTTCTCGATGAAGGCCGGCTGCAAAATCGTGCGGCTGCCTGATAATGCGCGACTTTCGACAACCCAATCTGCACCAACCAAAAGTGACGTCATGACCAATCGCTCCGAATTTCTGTGGTACATTCCAAACGACGTCAAGGCGGGCCACAGGGGTGATGCAGCCGCCGATAATCACAACAGTCTGGATACGTTGACTGCCCAAGCCAAGGCACTCGAGGATCACGGCTGGAAAGGGGCGCTGATCGGAACCGGCTGGGGCCGCCTGGACACGTTTACGATCGCAGCAGCGCTTGCCGCCCGCACGAACACGTTCGAGCCATTGATTGCTGTGCGCCCCGGCTATTAGCGCCCGGCGAATTTCGCGTCCGCCGCCGCGACACTTGATCACCTGACCGGCGGTCGCGTTCGGGTCAACGTTGTCTCCGGTCAGGATGATCTTGTTGCTTATGGGGACAACGAAGGCGATCAGTCGCAGCGCTACGCCCGAACGAAGGAGTTCATGCGACTGATCCGCAGGCTATGGACCGAAGAGAATGTGACATTCGCCGGTGATCATTTCCACGTGACGGGCTCCACAGTGGCGCCCCGGCTCCAAGTACAGAGAGATCGCTGCCATCCGAAGATTTACTTCGGCGGCGCGTCGCAAGCCGCCTAACGAGTGTCCGCGACCGAGGCCGACGTCCAGCTGTTCTGGGGCTGATGCCGAAGCGCGGGTCGCGGCGATGGCTGAGGGAAGGAGTGGCAGTTGGAGCGACCATAAGGCAGGTGCGGTCGGTCAGCAGCGGTTGCTTGACCTCAACAAGCGCGACGATGTGCTTGACGACAATCTTTATACCGCTCCTGGCAAGTTTGGGGGCGGTGGTGCTGGCACCACGTGGCACGGCGGATCAGCTGACGATGTGGCTCGATCGCTTCGCAAGTATGAAGATCTCGGCATTAAGCACTTTATCTTGTCGGACACTCCGTATCTGCAGGAGATCAAGCGTCAGGGCGACCGGCTGCTACCACTCCTGCGATAGTGGCCAGAGCCATGCAGCAGGTCCGGAAACACGCCCGCCTGCCATTGCCTGCGGCTACAACCGCACCCCAGTGCGTGCGTCTACGGGGTATCATCGAGGGGTCGTGGTGAAGATAAGCAAGAAACTGCCTTAAATCCCGCATGTTGAACGGACGACAAGATGTGGCGCGCCATGTTAGCCCAGAGAATGCGAGGCAAGACTATAGACAATCGGGCCGCCGTCTCGTCCCGTGCCGTAAACGGCGTCTTCCCTCATCACCATGGTCGTTACTGTATTGTGGACACCGAGGCCGCATTGCTGGACGAAGGATGCAAAGGCACCGCTGTCGAAATGCGTGTCGATCCGCAGGAAACCGCCGACATGGGCGGCGATGTGAGGGTGGGTGACTTGGATCGCATCCGCATCGCAGGTGGCAACGACCGGGCCGACCACATGCCCGCGTCCGAAACGGCGGCGCATCGAATAGGCGCGCAGCCTGTCCCTTTCGTAAATACCATAGGTGATGGAACTGTCGAACAGCCGTAGAAGATGCTGGCGGCGAGCCGCACCGAAAGCGGGCGCATCGAGCGCGATGATCGCCTCCAGATCGCTGCGATCGAGCCGCCTCAGAGTAAGCCCGGCTTCTATGGGCGCAATCGGCGCCGGCGCAAGTGCGGTTCCCTGGCACTGATAGACCGTGCCCTTCTGAATGAAGCCGAGCGAGACATAAAGCCGCCGCGCTTCGCGCGTCGAATTCAGCCGAACACAGTCGTGACCGCAATCGGTCATGATCCGTTGCATCAGCCATTTGGCGGCTCCATTGGCCTGCAGCCTGGGTGACGTCACCAGCATGCCGAAAGTGGCAAAGCCTTCGCCATGGGGAAACCACATGGCGGAGGCGCCGACCCGGCCGATCTCGTCCAGCGCGACATAGCCCTTGCCGATATCAAGAAGATGCTGCCAGTCGGCAGCCCGGTGCGGCCAGCCGACGGAAATCGACAGGGCCTGCAACTGCGCCATCTCGACATTCGCAACATCGGCGAAGCGCATCTCGAAATTATCGACATTCAATGCCTGAGGCAGATTGCTATCCATCATTCACCCAGCCGAGACGGCACACCCTGTTCCGGATCGTACGTCCGGATATCCCGACAGTCATCCTAACCACCATTCGGCGAAACATTTCACTGCTGAAGCACGATGCAGCACAAGATTTGACCGTATCCCTTCCGCTTTCGGCAGCCATTTCATTTGCATCACTCTAACCTTGATCCTTGAGATTGGTGCACCTGCTCTGCGCAAGCCCCGGTTCGCGGAGGCAAGTTCATAGCATCTGGAGGCAGAAACGATGGCGATGCGCGTCCTGGAGATTCTGGAAAAGCTGGTCGGCTTTCCGTCCGTCGTCGGCACGCCGAATGGCGAGATCGTCGAATGGATCGCCGATTATCTTAAATCCCTCGGTATACGCGCGCATGTCCTGCCCGGTCCGGAAGGCGACAGGGCAAATCTATTGGCGACGATCGGCCCGGATGACCGGCCAGGTTATATCCTCTCCGGCCACATGGATGTCGTGCCTGCCGCCGAGGCCGGCTGGAACAGCGATCCTTTTCGCACGCGGATCGAGGATGACAGGATCTACGGCCGCGGCACGAGCGACATGAAGGGGTTTATGGCGGCCGTTCTTGCTGCAGTGCCGGCAATGATCTCCAGGCCGCTTTCCCGTCCCATCCATCTCGCCTTTTCCTATGACGAGGAAGCCGGTTGCCGCGGCGTGCCGCACCTGCTGGTCCGCCTGCCCGATCTCTGCAGGTCTCCCCTTGGCGCCATCATCGGCGAGCCGAGCGGAATGCGGGCGATCCTGGCGCATAAGGGCAAGGCCGCCGCCAGATTGACACTCAAAGGCCGTTCCGGCCACTCCTCGCGGCCAGATCTCGGCCTCAATGCCATCCATGCCATGACCGAAGTGCAGCAGGCCGCCATTGCCGCAGCCGAAGCGCTGGCACAAGGCCCGTTCGAGGCGGAATTCGAGCCACCCTATTCGTCGCTTTCGATCGGCAGGATCAGCGGCGGCCAGGCCGTCAACATCATTCCAGAGCTTTGCAGCATCGAACTGGAGGCACGTGCCATCTCTTCCGCCGTCCCTGAAACCCTGCTCCAGCCGATGCACGCCGCCGCCGAAAAGCTGGCGGCCAAGGGGTTTGGCGTCGATTGGGAGAACCTGAGCAGCTATCCGGCTCTGCTTCTGCCTCCCACCTCGCCGCTCGCCGGCCTCCTGCGGGATCTGACGGGATATGCGCCGCTCGCCGCCGTCAGCTATGGAACCGAGGCCGGCCTTTACCAGCAGGCTGGCATGGATGCGATCATCTGCGGGCCCGGCGACATTGCGCGGGCGCACAAGCCGAATGAATTTATTAAGACCGGCGAACTCGCCGCCTGCCAGGCAATGATCGAAGCCCTCGGCGACAGGTGCCGAGCAGAAACATGACGGCCAAGAACCGGAGCACAGAATGACTTTCCTCTTCAACTCGGACGCCGCCCGCGGCCAGGTCTTTCGCGACATCTTCGCCCGCGAACTGCCGGACCTGCCGTTTTCCATGGATGCCGCTTCGGTCGATCCGGACGCCGTCCGCTATATCATCACCTGGACGGTGCCATCCGATCTGGAGCGCTACCGCAATCTGGAAGCGATCTTTTCGATTGGCGCCGGCGTCGACCAGTTTCAGACGGCCCAGATTCCCGATCATATACGGATCGTCAGGATGATCGAGGACGGCATTATCCGCATGATGCAGGAATATGTCACGCTCGGCGTATTGGCTCTGCACCGTAACTGGCCCGTCTATATCCAGCAGCAGAAGACAGAGCATTGGCAGTCCCTGCCGCCCATGCAGGCGAGTGACCGCCGGATCGGCATATTGGGGCTCGGCAGCCTCGCCCAGGCATCCTTCGACCGGTTGAAACCTTTCGGCTTTCCGCTTGCCGGATGGAGCCGCTCGACCCGCGATATCGACGGGGTCCGCTGTTTCAGCGGCCCATCGGGCCTGACAGCGATGCTGGCTGAAACCGATATCCTGATTTGCCTTCTTCCCCTCACTGGCGAGACGCGCAGCTTTCTCAATGCGAGGCTTCTCCGCCAGCTGCCGAAGGGTGCAGGCCTGGTTCAGGTCGGCCGCGGACCACAGCTGGACTATCAGGCGCTTCTGGATGCACTCGACAGCAGGCATCTGTCCGGCGCCGTTATCGACGTGACGGACCCGCAGCCTCTGCCGCCCGGTCATCCGCTCTGGCGGCATGAGCGAATCATCATCACGCCCTATACCGCCAGCGTCACCCAACCCCAGACCGCAGCCCGTGCCGTCGCGGACAATATCAAGCGGCTGCGCGCTGGGCTCGATCCGATCGGCCTCGTCGATCGCCGACGCGGTTATTGAACACCCAACCCTAAAAGGAACAGTAATGTCGCTTCTCAAGACCATCGAACACGACCCGTCCTTCGCACCGCGGGAAGACAAGCCGACAGCCGAACGGCTGATCTCCGGCAGCCCGGAATTCAAGACCTGGGCACAGGACGCCTCCCATGACGAACTCGTCCGCACCGGCGTCTGGGAGGCAACACCCGGCCTCACCCATTCGATCAAGGGAACAATCTTCGAATTCTGCCACATCATTTCGGGTGTCGTCGAAATCACGCCGAAGGATGGTGAGCCGGTGATCTACAAGGCGGGCGACAGCTTCGTCATGAAGCCGGGCTTCGTCGGCACCTGGAAAACGATCGAAACGGTGCGCAAGATCTACCTCGTCGTGACGCCCGAGGCATGATCCGGCATCTTGCCAAACAATACGCCGTATGGCGCGGCGAAAACGGATTTTTCAGCCGCGCCAATTCCCTCTACCGGATCACGCAGATCTGCCGATACGGTAGCATTCCCGTCAGATGACCGGAGATGAACCGATGAGCCTTAGTTTCGATCCCGACAGCCTGGCACTTCCTATAGGACATTTTATCGGAGGCAAATTCGAGGCCGCCGAGGGCAGCATTCCGATGCATCGCCCCTCCGATGGCAAGGCCTATGCCGATTGTCCAATCGCCGATCCCGATCTGGTCGATCAGGCCGTGCAGACGGCCAAGAATGCCCTGAAGGTCAGCAATTGGGGCGGCATTCGTCCGCGCGAGCGGCTGAAGGCGCTGCATCGCTGGGCGGATCTGATCGAACGGAACGCCGTCGAACTCGCAAAGCTTGAAGCCGTCTCCTCGACACGGCCTGTTGGCCATCTGGTCGATGGCGATATCGGCATTTCGGCCGAACAGATCCGTTTCTTCGCCGAATTCGCCGATAAGGAAGGCAGCGATCTCGTGCCGACCGATGACGGCAATCTCGGCATGATCATGACCGAGCCTTATGGCGTCGTCGGTGCCATCACGCCGTGGAATTTCCCGATCAATATGGCCGCCTGGAAGCTCGGCCCGGCGCTTGCGGCAGGCAATGCCGTCGTGCTGAAGCCGTCCGAGATGACACCGTTTTCGACCCTTCGGCTGGCGGAGCTTGCCGTCGAGGCCGGCATTCCGGCCGGGCTGATCAATATCGTGCTCGGCGACGGCATGGTGACCGGCAATGCGATCACCGGCCATCCGGATATCGCCAAGGTCAGCTTCACCGGCTCCACCCGCGCCGGCTCGGCGATCATGGAAAATATCGCCCGCACCGGAATCAAGCCGATGACGTTGGAACTTGGCGGCAAGAGCCCGCAGCTCGTTTTCGCCGATGCGGATATCGACAAGGCGGCTGCCGCGGTGACCGCGAGCATCACCAGCAATGCCGGCCAGGCCTGTGTCGCCGGATCGCGCCTGATCGTCGAGAAAAGCGTCGCCCCCCAATTGATCGAGGCGATCCTCAAGAAAATGGCCGGTATCGTTCCGAGACCGACCTGGGATGCCGCGAGCCAGTATTCGCCGATCATCTCCGAGAGGCAGCGCCAGCGGATCGACGACATTATCGGCGCCTCGGTTTCCGCCGGCGCCGAATGCTTGACGGGCGGGCGCCCCATGGACATGCCGGGATATTTCTATTCACCGACGCTGATCGCCGGCATCGACCAGAACTCTCCCGCCGTCATCGAAGAGATCTTCGGGCCGGTCCTGACGCTGCAGACTTTCGAGGACGAAGACGAGGGAATGAGCCTCGCCGACCATCCGAGCTACGGGCTCGCCGCCGGCCTCTTCACCAGCGACCTGTCGCGCGCCATTCGCCTGACGCGAAGGCTGCAGGCCGGTACGATCTGGGTCAACCGTTACGGCCGCTCGCGCGACCACATCCTGCCAACCGGCGGCTACAAACAATCCGGCATCGGCAAGGATCTCGGCCGGGAAGCGTTTCAGGCCAATCGCAAGAGCAAAAGCGTCCTGATCAGTCTTTGAGGATTTTGAAAACATGACAATACACAGGATTGCTCTCATCCCCGGCGACGGGATCGGCAAAGACATGGTTTCCGCGGCATGGTCCGTGCTGCAGAAGGCCGCCGGCACGCATGGCTTCAGCCTCGAAGGCACGAATTTCCCGTGGTCCTGCGCCTTCTACAAGGAAACCGGCGCGATGATGCCGGCGGACGGGATCGAGACCCTGCGCAGCTTCGACGCCATACTGCTGGGCGCGGTCGGCTGGCCGGCAGACGTGGCGGATTCGATCTCGCTGCACGGTCTGCTCCTGCCGATCCGCAAGAGTTTTGTCCAATATGCGAATATCCGCCCGCACCGGCTGCTTGCCGGCGTCGAGGGACCGCTGAAGACGACCGCTTTCGATATTCTCTGCATCCGCGAAAACACCGAGGGCGAATATTCCGGTACCGGCGGCCGTATCCACCAGGGCACGGCGGACGAAGTGGCCGTCGAAACCTCCATCTTCACCCGCAAGGGCGTCGAGCGCATCCTGCGCTTCGCTTTCGAACAGGCCCGCGCACGGCGCAAGAAGCTCGCTTCGGTCACCAAGTCGAATGCGCAAAAATATTCGATGGTGTTCTGGGATGACGTGACGAAACAGCTTTCGGCCGAATATCCGGATGTCGAGGTCACCAGCTATCACATCGACGCCATGGCGGCGCGCATGGTCATGGCGCCGGAAACGCTAGACGTGGTCGTGGCCTCTAACCTGTTCGGCGACATTTTGACCGATCTCGGCGCGGCGATCCAGGGCGGCCTCGGTTTTGCGGCTTCCGCCAATATCAACCCGGAGCGCAATGCGCCCTCCATGTTCGAACCCGTGCATGGTTCGGCACCGGATATTGCCCATCTCGGCATTGCCAATCCGATCGCCACTGTCTGGTCGGGCGCCATGATGCTCGATCATCTCGGCGAAAAGGGCGCCGCTGCCGCCGTCATGAAGGCGATCGAGGCCGTCACCGCAAGCGGCATCGGCACGGTCCCCGGCAAGGACAAGACGGATGCCATTACCGCAGCTCTGCTCGCTGCACTCTGAATTCGAGGACCGCACACATGCAGAATTTGAAGCTCCCCTCCCTGTTTCGCCAGCAAGGCCTGATCGGCGGCAGCTGGGTTGCCGCCGGCTCCGGCAAGACGGTCGACGTCCTTGATCCGGCCAGCCAGGCGGTGATCGGCACCGTTCCCGACATGGGCGGTGACGAGACACGCGCGGCGATCGAAGCGGCCAACAAGGCCTATCCGGCATGGAAAAAGAAGACACATGCCGAACGCGCCGCGCTGCTCGAAACTTGGTACGGCCTGATGCATGCGCATCTGGAAGAACTCGCGCTAATCCTGACCACCGAACAGGGCAAGCCGCTGGACGAGGCGCGCGGCGAAATCCGTTACGGCGCCTCCTTCGTCAAATGGTTCGCCGAAGAGGCGCGCCGTATCGGCGGCTCGACCATCCCATCGCCGACGCCCGACCGCCGCATCGTCGTTCTGAAGGAACCGGTCGGTGTCTGCGGCATCATCACGCCCTGGAACTTTCCGAATGCGATGATCACCCGAAAAATCGCCCCGGCGCTCGCAGCGGGCTGCACTGTCGTGGTCAAGCCCTCGGAATTCACGCCCTATTCGGCACTGGCACTTGGCGTGCTGGCCGAAATGGCCGGCATTCCGGCCGGTGTCGTCAATATCGTCACCGGCATGCCGAAGGAAATCGGCAACGAGATCATGGCCAATACGACGGTCCGAAAGATCTCGTTCACAGGTTCGACTCCGGTCGGCTCGCTGTTGATGCGCGGAGCTGCCGACAGCATCAAGCGGCTGTCGCTGGAACTTGGCGGCAATGCGCCCTTCATCGTTTTCGACGATGCCGATCTCGATCTGGCGATCGAAGGCGCGATCATCTCTAAATTCCGCAATGGCGGCCAGACCTGCGTCTGCGCCAACCGCATTCTCGTGCAGGCCGGCATCTATGATCGCTTTGCCGAAAAGCTAACGGCGCGGGTCGATGCCATGAAGGTCGGCCCCGGCACGGAGGCCGGTGTTTCGATCGGCCCGATGATCAACGATGCGGCGATCGCCAAGATCAACCGCCATGTTGAGGATGCCATCGCCAAGGGTGCCAAGGTCGTCACTGCGAAACCGACCCTGCCGGCCGGTAGCCAGTATACGGCCCCGGTCGTGCTCACCGGCGCCACGACCGAGATGCAGCTTGCCAGCGAAGAGACGTTCGGCCCCGTCGCCCCCCTCTTCCGCTTCGAGACCGAGGAAGAGGCGATCGCGATTGCCAATGGCACGCCGTTCGGCCTCGCCGCCTATTTTTATACGGAAAGCCTGAAACGCGCCTGGCGCGTCGGCGAGGCCCTGGAATTCGGCATGGTCGGGTTGAACACCGGCCTGATCTCGACCGAGGTCGCGCCCTTCGGCGGCGTCAAACAATCCGGCCTTGGCCGCGAAGGCTCGCAGCTTGGCACAGACGAATATCTGGAAGTGAAGACGTTTCATATGGGCGGGCTTAACTGAGCCTGCCTCCACCGAGACGAACAAAAAGCCGGGGCTGCAATCACAGCCCCGGCTTTTTCGTTTTCAGATGATAACGACCGTTCCCGTTACCGAACCTTGTCGAGCATCTTGTAGTAAAGCCCGACCAGCGGCAGGAACCAAGGCTTGCCGAAATGGCCCGGCACCGCCGGCCATTCGAGCCCCTTTACGGGATTACGGTCCGGACGGCCGAGGATCGCGTCGGCGATCGTCATGCCGAGATGGGTCGAGAGCTGCGCCCCGTGGCCGGAATAACCCATTGCGTACCAGAGCCCGTCATGGAAACCAGCGCGCGGATAGCGGTCCTTGGTGATATCGACCAGACCGCCCCAGCAATAATCGATCTCGACATGCGAAAGCTGCGGAAAGATCCGCGTCAGGCTTTCACGCAGGATGGCGCCGCTCTTGGCATCCGAACCCTGATCCGACGTGGCCGAAAAGCGTGCCCGGCCACCGAAGATCAGCCGGTTGTCCGGCGACAGGCGCCAGTAGTTGCCGATATTCATGCTGTTGACGCAGGTACGGTTGCCCGGCATCGTCGCGGCGACCTCCTGGTCCGTCAGCGGCCGCGTGGTGATGATGAAACTGCCGACGGCCATGATCCGGCGGCGGAAATAGCCGAAATTCGGCGTCGTATAGGCGCCGCTTGCCATCAACACATTGTCGGCGGTGACCGAACCCCTGGCCGTCTTCAGCAGATGCCGCCCGCCGGATTTCGAGATGTCGATGACGGTCGCCTTTTCGACGACGATTGCACCACGCCGCTTGGCCGCCTCGGCGAGGCCGACGACGTAACGCCCCATATGCATCATCGCGCTTTTCCTCGACAGCATGGCGCCGTGGAAGGGCGAACCGATCTCGTCTTTCAGATCTTCCGGCGACAGAAGCGCCGTATCCGGATCGACCTCCGCATGCACCGCCTCGAAATTCTTCGCCAGGCTTTCGAAATGCGGCGGCTTGGAAGCGAGCTTCAGCTTGCCGGCGCGGCGGAAATTGCAGTCTATGCCTTCTTCGGCAATGACCGCTTCCAGCGTATCGATCGAGGCGTCCAGCGCATGATAGAGCGCGATTGCCCGCTCCTTGCCGAGTTCCTGCTTCGCCGACAGGTAGCTGTGGGCGAGACCGTTGTTGAGATGTCCGCCATTGCGGCCGGAGGCGCCAAACCCGACCGTCTCCGCTTCCAGCACGATGACCTTGGCACCGGCCATGGCCAGCTGCCGTGCCGCGCCGAGCCCTGTAAAACCGCCGCCAACCACCGCGACGTCATAGTGACCTTCGATCGGCCCTTCGACGGCGCCCGCAAAGGAGGGCGCCGTATCATGCCAGTAGGAGACGTATTTCATCGGCTTGCGCCTTTCCGTTAGAGACCGACGACGCCGGCAATACCGGAAATATCGGCGATTTCCGTATAGCCATAATAGGAATTGGCCGGTTCATGGCCACGGTTGACCCAGACCTTGTTCTTGATGCCGAGATCATGCGCCGACATCAGGTCGTAACGGAAGGACGACGAGCAATGCAGAATGTCTTCCGGGCCGCAGCCGAGCATGTCGAACATATATTCGAAGGCCTGGAAGCGCGGCTTATAGGCATTGGCTTGCTCGGCCGTGTAAACGGCGTGGAAAGGCGCGCCGAGCTTGGCGACATTGGACGGGATCTGGTCGTTCATCGCATTGGAAAGAATGACGAGCGGGATTTCCCTGGCGACCTTGGCAAGACCGGCCGGAACGTCGGCATGCGGACCCCAGGTCGGCACGCGCTCATAGACCATTTTCGCGTCTTCATCCTTGAAGGAGACGCCGTTCGCCTTGCAGCTGCGCTCCAACGAATTGTAAACGACATCCGCATAAGGCTTCCAGTCGCCCATAATCTCGTCCAGCCGGTAGGCGGCAAAATTCTTGATGAACTTCTGCATGGCCGGCTCTTCGAGACGATCACCGTAAAGATCGCGGGCAGCTTCGGCCATCTGGAAGTTGATGAGCGTGCCGTGGCAGTCGAAGGTGATGTATTTCGGGCGGAATGTCGTCATGCGCTTCGTCCTTGCGTGATGGCCCAACGAGCCTTTCGGGTGATGACACGATCATAAGGCCGCTTCCGGCATCATCGCCGACTGATTTGCCGGAATCCGAAGCAGAAAGTTTCGTATCACGGCGCCGGTTTGGCATTTGCTTGCAGATCCGGCTGTCCGGAACGGCTTTCGGAAGGGTTTGTCCGGTCCCTTTTCGCGGCCCACGGCATAAGATGCGGTCCCGCCCCGCTGCTTTGGCGAAAGATACCGCCGCCGATACTGCCTTCGGATGATCGTCCGGTCCCTTCACCTCGAAACTTGAGGCGGAAAAGGGAGAGCATTGTCCATGCAAGTCGAGAACATTGAAACCAGAGCCTTCGGAGGCGAGCACCTGGAGGGCGCAGTCCACCTTTCGCGCGAAGCCGGCTGGCCGCATCGTCTGGAAGACTGGCAGGTCGTGCTTGGTGTCAGCCAAGGCGTCGTCGCATTGGACGAGACCGGAAAGGTCGTCGGCACGACATTGATGACCCCCTATGGCGATGACTGCGCCACGATCAATATGGTGATCGTCGATGCCGGCTTGCGCGGCCGCGGTGTCGGCCGGCGGCTGATGGATGAGGCGCTTGACCTTGGCGGCGCACGGCCCTTCCGGCTCATCGCAACCGCCGACGGCCTACCGCTTTACGAAAAGCTCGGTTTTCGCGAGACCGGCCGCGTCTTCCAGCATCAGGGCATGGTCGGCGAGGTCACGGCTCCGGCGCATGTAGAGGCTGCAACCGCAGCCGATCTGGCTGACATAACGGCAATCGACCGGGATGCCTTTGGTGCCGACCGTTCTTCGCTGATTGCCAAACTCGCCGAGATCGGAAAATTCGCCGTTATCCGCCGCGATGACAGGATTACCGGCTTTGCCTGCATCCGCGCTTTCGGACGGGGCGAGGTTGTCGGGCCTGTCGCAGCGACCACGATCGAAGACGCCAAGGCGCTTGTCGCATATTTCATGAGCAGCAGGACCGGCGCTTTCCTCAGGGTCGATACCGGCAATGCCGCGCTCGCCACCTGGCTTTCGGAATATTCGCTTGCCCATGTCGGCGGCGGCGTCGCCATGGCGCGCCCAGCGCCGACACGCGCCCTCACCTCGACCTTCACCACTTTCGCACTGGCCAACCAGGCCCTCGGCTGATCCGGAGAAAATCATGCTCAGCAATTCGCTCATCGAACTCGATCGTGCCCATCTGGTCCATCCCGTCGCGTCCTATCGCGGCCATGAACAGCAGGGCGTGCGTGTTCTCTCGTCGGCCAAGGGTGCCACCGTCACCGATGCACAGGGTCGCCAGCTGATTGACGGTTTTGCCGGCCTCTGGTGCGTCAACGCGGGTTATGGCCACGATTCCATCGTCGAGGCCGCAGCCCGCCAGATGCGCGATCTTCCCTATGCGACCGCCTATTTCGGCCTCGGCTCCGAATCCGCCATCCGGCTTGCGGCAGAACTTGCCGAACGCGCGCCGGGCGATCTCGACCATGTCTATTTCACGCTTGGCGGTTCGGACGCCGTCGACAGCACGATCCGCTTCATTCGCTATTACTGGTTTGCCAAAGGCCAGCCGCAGCGCGACCAGTTCATCTCTGTCGAACAGGGGTATCACGGTTCTTCGACAGTCGGCGCCGGCCTCACAGCGCTGCCGAATTTCCATGCCGGCTTCGGCATTCCCTTCGACTGGCAGCACAAAATTCCGTCGCCCTACCCCTATCGCAACCCGGTCGGCCAGGATCCGCAGGCCATCATCAACGCATCGCTTGCCGCGCTGAAGGAAAAGATCGAGACGGTGGGTACCGATCGTATCGCGGCCTTCTATATGGAGCCGATTCAGGGCTCCGGCGGCGTCATCGTTCCGCCCAAGGGCTGGATGAAGGCGATCCGCAATCTCTGCAAGGAATACGGGGTCCTGTTCGTCGCCGACGAAGTCATCACCGGTTTCGGCCGCACCGGACCGCTGTTCGCCTGCTCCGAGGACGAGATCGTTCCCGATTTCATGACGGCCGCAAAAGGCCTGACCTCGGGTTACGTGCCGATGGGCGCAGTCTTCATGGCCGACCATGTCTATCAGGTCATCGCCGATGGTGCCGGCGCTTCGGCGGTCGGGCACGGCTATACCTATTCGGCCCATCCGGTCAGCGCAGCCGTCGGCCTCGAAGTTTTGAAACTCTACGAAGGCGGCCTGTTGGAAAATGGCATCAAGGCCGGCGCACGGCTGATGGCGGGTCTTGAAGCCCTGAAGGACCATCCGCTGGTCGGCGATATCAGAGGGCGCGGCATGCTGGCGGCCATCGAGTTAGTGACCGACAAGGCCGCCAAGACGCCGCTTCCGGCCGAAGCTGTCCCGGCTCGCCGGGTCTTCGGCCGCGCTTGGGAAAACGGGCTGATCATTCGTGCCTTCGCCAATGGCGCCATCGGTTATGCCCCGCCGCTCTGCTGCACGGAAGCCGAGATCGATGCAATCGTCGAGCGCACCCGGAAGACGCTGGATCAGACCCTTGAAGATCCGGATGTCCGCAAGGCGGTGAAGGCCTGACAGCCCGCATCGGTACTGACGGTCGAAATACCGTCAGCAGCCCGATTTCGGAATTTTGTGCCGGGCCGCATGGTCGATTCGGCGAAAACCGTTCTGCCGAACTGGCAGTATCCTAGTTAACAAAAGCTTGAAGTCCCGAAAATTCGGGTTTTTCGCAAAAACATCCAAGGTCGGGAACAGCATATTCTTTCGCGAGCGGCCTTCGAGACCGCCCCGCGACACCAACTGGGGATATGGAATTGACGAAATCTCTACCGGAATTCAAGTACATGAGCTTCGACGTGGTCGGCACGCTGATCGATTTCGAAGGTGGCCTGACGACCTGCCTGCAGGGTATTGCGGCCGAAGCGAATGTGACGATCGACAGCGAGGAGGCCCTTTCTCTCTACCGCGCCGCTCGCTACTCGGAAAATGCCGACCCCTTTCCCGACGATCTGGTCCGTGTCTATCTGGCCATTGCGCCGAGACTCGGACTGCCGGCAGAAGAGGCCTATGGCATACGCCTGCGGGATTCGGCAAAAACCTGGAAGGCTTTCCCGGATAGCGCCGCGGCCATGGCCGAGCTTGCGAAAAACTACCGCCTGATCGCCGTGACGAATGCCCGCCGCTGGGCTTTCGACTATTTTTCGGAAGCGCTCGGCAATCCTTTCTATGCCGCCTTCACCGCCGACGACACCGGCACGGAAAAGCCGGATCCGGCCTTCTTCCACAAGGTGTTCGGCTTCGTCTCAAAGGACGGCGGCAGCAAGCAGGACATCCTGCACGTTGCGCAGAGTCAGCATCACGATATCGGCGTTTCCCATGACCTCGGCATGACGAATTGCTGGATCGAGCGCCGCCATGCGCAAAAGGGTTACGGCGGCACGATTGAGCCGGCCGAGTTCACCAAGCCCGATTACCACTTCACCTCGATGGCCGGACTGGCCGAAGCCGTGAGGAATGCCCGCGCCTGACCGACGGAAACTACGGATATCAACGATTGGGCTGAACCACGAAGATGGGTTGCCCACTAACCAGCAAAAAGGGGAATGACATGAACGACAAGATCATCAACTGGACCGCGTCGGACGACACCATGATCGAAAATGCCATTCGCCGGGGTGCGACCCGTCGCGAACTGCTGACGATGATGTTGGCAGGTGGCGTCGCTGCGACTGCGGGCGGCATCATTCTTGGCCGCGCCACCGATGCCGTAGCGGCAACACCGCAATCCGGCGGTCATATGAAGGCGGCCGGCTGGTCTTCCTCCACCGCCGACACGCTCGACCCGGCAAAGGCCTCCCTGTCGACAGACTATGTTCGCTGCTGCTCGCTCTATAACCGCCTGACTTTTTTGGACAAGGCAGGCCTCACCCAGATGGAACTTGCCGAAAGTATCGAAAGCAAGGACGCGAAGACCTGGACGGTCAAGCTGCGCAAGGGCGTAACCTTCCATGACGGCAAGGAGCTCACAGCCGACGACGTCGTCTTCTCGCTTAAGCGCCATCTCGATCCAGCCGTCGGCTCGAAAGTCGCCAAGATCGCCGCCCAAATGACCGGCTTCAAAGCTATAGACAAATCGACGGTCGAGATTGCACTGGCCGACCCGAATGCCGACCTGCCAACCATTCTTTCTCTGCACCATTTCATGATCGTTGCCAGCGGCACGACGGACTTTTCCAAGGGTAATGGCACCGGCGCCTTTGTCCTCCAAACTTTTGACCCCGGCAATCGCTCGGTTGTCGTGAAGAACAAGAACTACTGGAAGTCCGGGCAGCCCTATCTCGATTCTTTCGAATTCTTTGCCATCAGCGACGATAATGCCCGCGTCAACGCACTGCTTTCGGGCGACATTCACTACGCGGCATCGATCAACCCGCGCGCGATGAAGTTGATTGATGGTCAGTCTGGCTTTACGCTGTCGAAAACGACCAGCGGCAATTATACCAACCTCAACATGCGTCTCGATATGGCGCCCGGCAACAAGAAAGACTTCGTCGATGGGATGAAGTTGCTGATCAATCGCGAACAAATCGTCAAATCGGCTTTGCGCGGCCTCGGCGAAGTTGCGAACGATCAGCCTGTATCTCCGGCAAGCATTTACCATAACAACGATCTGAAGCCGAAAAGCTTCGATCCGGACAAAGCGAAGTTCCACTTCCAAAAGGCAGGATTGCTTGGGCAATCCATTCCGGTGATCGCCTCCGACGCGGCAACCTCATCGATTGACATGGCGATGATTATCCAAGCCGCCGGAGCCGACATCGGTATGAAACTCGACGTGCAGCGCGTTCCTTCCGATGGCTATTGGGACAATTACTGGCTGAAGGCCCCGATCCATTTCGGCAACATCAATCCGCGCCCGACGCCCGATATCCTCTTTTCGCTTCTCTACGCCTCAAATGCACCGTGGAACGAGAGTCAGTACAAGTCGGAAAAATTTGACAAGATGATGATCGATGCTCGCGGCCTGCTCGATCAGGACAAGCGCAAGCAGATATACAATGAGATGCAGGTGATGATCGCAGAAGAAGCGGGAACCATCATCCCCGCCTATATTTCAAACGTGGACGCGCTTTCGAGCAAAGTGAACGGATTGGAAGCCAATCCTCTCGGTGGCATGATGGGTTATGCGATGGCGGAATATCTCTGGCTACAGGCTTGAGCCCAGCTGGACATCCTTCCTCGGGGCGGCTCGCGCCGCTCCGGGATACCTCCATCCAGCAACGCCACCCATTCATAGAACGTCGAAGGAGCAATTTGGTTGAAATTCCAGGTTTCCTTTTTAGTCATCAATCGACTCTTCATTGCGGCCATCTCCTTGCTGATCGTGTCGTTCGCCGTCTTCTTCGCGACTAGCATGCTACCAGGGGATACTGCCTCGATCCTCCTTGGCCAAGCGGCCACACCGGAGGCGGTTGCAGGATTGCGCAAGGCCATGCATCTCGACCAGCCGGCAATCCTGCGGTTCCTCGGATGGCTTTTTGGATTGGTTAGGGGCGACCTCGGCGTCTCCTATGCGAATAATATGCCGGTCGCGCAGTTGATCGGCGGCCGCCTGTTGGCGACGCTAGAGCTTGCCGCCATAACCACTCTTGTCTCCGTACCGCTGGCATTGCTGCTCGGCATTACCTCCGCCATGCTTCGCGGCTCCTATTACGATAGGATCGTCACCATTATTTCCATTGGTGTCATATCTGTCCCAGAATTCATGGTTGCAACGCTCGCCGTGCTGTTGTTCGCTGTCTATCTGCGCTGGCTGCCCGCATTGTCCTCCATTACTGAAGCCCATACCATTTTCGATCTTCTAAAAATCTATGCCATGCCGGTCATAACACTGACTTTCGTCATATCGGCGCAAATGATCCGCATGACCCGCGCGGCGCTGATTGAAACGTTGAAGACACCCTATGTCGAGATGGCCCTTCTTAAGGGCGCGTCACGCAGCCGCATGGTGTTCAGGCACGCATTACCCAATGCTCTCGGGCCTATCGTCAATGCCATTGCACTTTCGCTCTCTTATCTTATCGGCGGCGTCATCATCGTCGAGACCATCTTCAACTATCCGGGCATCGCCAAGCTGATGGTGGACGCGGTCGCCACTCGCGATCTGCCGCTCATCCAAAGTTGCGCGATGATTTTCTGTCTTGGCTACCTCTTGCTGATCACCGTCGCCGACATCATTGCAATCCTGTCGAACCCGAGGCTCCGATGACAACGCGAAGCTTGGCTCCCCGAGCCACGTCAATTTTCGGTTACAATGTCAGCCTCATTGGAATTCTGGCCTTTTCCATTATCCTTGGCTGGACGATCATCGCCCTGTTTGCCCCCTATATCATTCCCTATTCCGTCGGTGATATCGTCGATACGGACTATTTCGGCCCGGTCAGCCCACAATTGTGGCTAGGCTCGGACTACCTTGGCCGAGATATGCTTTCGCGTGTCCTCATGGGCGCCCGATATACGGTCGGTATTTCTTTGGCCGCGGTCGCTCTTTGCTGCTTTTGCGGCGTAACACTCGGCATGATTGCTGCCGTCATTGGAGGATGGTTCGACACAATCCTCAGCCGATTTCTCGATGCTCTGAATTCCATTCCAGGCAAGCTGTTCGGTCTGGTCGTCGTAGCTGCCATCGGGTCATCCATTCCCGTGTTGATCATGACACTTGCCGTCATCTATACCCCAGGTGCCTATCGCTTTGCCCGTGCACTCGCAGTCAATATCAATACCATGGACTTCATCACCGTCGCACGCACCCGGGGCGAGAGGATCAGCTATATTATCGGCTCGGAGATTTTGCCGAACATCATTCGCCCCGTTCTGGCGGATTTCGGCCTGCGGTTCGTCTTTGTGGTCCTCTTGTTGTCCGGTCTTTCTTTTCTCGGCTTAGGCCTGCAGCCTCCCTATGCCGACTGGGGCGCCCTCGTCCGCGAAAATATCGGAGGGCTGCCCTTTGCTGCACCGGCGGTGATCGTTCCCTCCTTCGCCATTGCCAGCCTCACCATCAGTGTCAATCTGCTGATCGACAATTTGCCCCGCCGGATCAAAGACAGGAGCACATGAGAATGGCCCAGCTCGTGGAAGTCAGAAACCTGTATGTGGAGGCAAAAACAGACTCCGGTCGTGTCGTCGAGATCATCAAGGATGTTAGTTTCAATATCGCTCAAGGCGAGATTGTCGCGCTTATCGGCGAGAGTGGTTCAGGAAAGACGACCATAGCTCTGACGCTTATGGGCTATGCGCGAGAGGGATGCAGCATCTCTGGCGGCCAGGTTAAGGTTGATGGACGAGACATGGCTGCCGTCTCCGAACGAGAGCGTTCAGACGTTCGCGGCAACACGGTCGCCTATATCCCGCAAAGCGCGGCCTCAGCCTTCGACCCCGCCATGAAAATCATAGAGCAAGTGATCGAGGTCACCCGCATCCATCACCTGATGTCGCCCGTCGAAGCCAGGGAGAAGGCCGTCTCGCTGTTCAAGGCGCTGTCGCTGCCCGATCCGGACAGTATTGGCAACCGATATCCACACCAGGTTTCCGGCGGCCAGCTGCAGCGGCTTGCCGCCGCCATGGCGCTGATCTCGAATCCGAAACTCGTGATCTTCGACGAGCCGACGACGGCGCTCGACGTGACGACCCAGATCGAAGTGCTGCGCGCCTTCAAAGCCGTAATGAAAAAGAGTGGCATTGCCGGCGTCTACGTCTCCCACGATCTCGCGGTCGTCGCCCAGATCGCCGACCGCATCGTCGTCCTGCGCGAAGGCGAGGTGCAAGAAGTCGGCGCCACGACTGAGCTTCTGGCTAGCGCCAAACATCCCTATACCCGCGAACTCCTGTCAGCCTTCAAGCCGAAGCCGCGCGGCGAGAGCGTGGCCGCGGCGCTGGAAAGCCGGCCACTTCTGCAGGTGAACGGTCTGATCGCCGGTTACGGCCCTGTTCAAGCAGACGGCTTGCCGCTCGTCAAGGCGGTGCAGGAAGCAAGCCTCGTGCTGGAACGCGGCCGTAACCTCGGCATCATTGGTGAATCCGGCTGCGGAAAATCCACGCTCGCGCGCGCTATCGCCGGCATCCTGCCGGCCTCTGCCGGCAATCTAACCTTGGACGGGCACGAACTTGCCCGCTCTGCACGCCAGAGAAGCCGCGAACAGCTGCGCGAGCTGCAGATCGTTTTCCAACATGCGGACACTTCGCTCAATCCGGCCAAGTCGATCGAGGAAATTCTTGAGCGGCCGCTGAAATTCTATCACGGCATGAAGGTCAAGGCGCGCGACGCGCGGGTCGACGAGCTGCTGGACATGGTGCGCCTGCCGAAGGCGCTGCGCAGCCGCACGCCCGCCGAACTTTCGGGCGGCCAGAAACAGCGCGTCAATTTTGCCCGCGCACTTGCGGCTGAGCCGAAACTGATCGTCTGCGACGAAATCACCTCGGCACTCGATACCGTCGTGGCCGCCGCCGTCATCGATCTCCTGAAAGAGATGCAGCGCGAGCTTGCGCTCTCCTACATCTTCATCAGCCACGATCTGTCGGTCGTGGAAGCGATCTGTGACGAGATCGTGGTGATGTATAACGGCCGCAAGGTCGAGGAAATCACGCCGGCCATCTCGAACGTACCGCAGCATCCCTATTCGAAACTGCTGTTCTCGTCCGTACCGAAGCTCGATCCCAGCTGGCTCGACCGGCTGGAACGGGACCCGGAACTGGTAAAAACCTATGTGCAGGGCTGAGGCGGCATACGCCGTCTCACTTTAGCGGCGGTAGTGTGTTGTCCGTCAGACCAAGAACAGGCTGGTCAACGGCATATGCGCCTTGACGATCGGCGATTTCAAAACGACGAAACTGAAATATTTGTCGATGCCGATATCCATATCGGTCAGCCGTTCCATGATCGTCTGGTATTCGCCGATGCCGGCCGTGACGAATTTCAGCATGTAGTCGTACCCGCCCGAAACCAGGTGGCATTCGATCACCTGATCGACCCGTTCGACGGCTGCGAGAAACCGGGCAAAATCGATCTGCCGGTGGTTCTTCAGCGTCACCTCGGTGAAAACCGTCAGCGTCTGGCCAAGCTTGCCGATATTGATCTGCGCCGAATATCCTTCGATATATCCTTCCTGCTGCAGCTTCTTGACGCGCATCAGACAGGGGCTCGGGGATAGATTGACCAGTTCGGCCAGCTCGACGTTGGTGATGCGGCCGTTTTTCTGCAACTCGTAGAGAATCTTGATGTCGATACGATCGAGCTTCATCTGCTGGCACCTTCCAAAACACCCGGCCCAAGACACTCGGCGACTTGCAGCATTTTATGCCGCAAATTTTCAGGATTGACTCTAACACTCTGGCTTCTCTTGTCTATTTCATTCTGCGCAGAGGTCCTCGGCACAATAAGCTGGATACATGGCCATTGTCGGAATCTTGTGCTGCCCGGCCGGCATGTGCGGTCACCACGGCGCCGACCGCGCCCTTATGCTGATATATAGATCCGGTTGCGCCCCAGGAGATTGAACATCATGCCAGCACCGCTCACGCTCGTGGAAACCGATGGCGGATTGCCGCGCTCTACCGATGCGGTCGTGATCGGTGCCGGTATCGTCGGCGTGTTCGCGGCCTATTATCTGGCCAAACGGGGCCTGAAAGTGGTACTAATCGAAAAGGGTCGGGTCGGTGCCGAACAATCGAGCCGCAACTGGGGCTGGTGCCGTCAGCAGAACCGGGACGCGCGCGAGCTGCCGATGGCGACGAAAAGCCTCGATCTCTGGGATCGTTTTCGGGCCGAAAGCAGCGAGGATACGGGCTTTCGGCGCTGCGGTCTGCTTTACCTGAGCGACAGCGAGGAAGAACTGGACGGCTGGGCGCGCTGGCGCGATTTCGCCCGCACGGTCGGCGTCACCACCCATATGCTCGACAGTGCCGAGGCAAGTGCCCGCGGCAAGGCGACCGGCCGAACCTGGAAGGGCGGCGTCTTCTCGCCAACGGATGGCAGTGCGGACCCGGCCAATGCGGCGCCGGCCGTTGCGCGCGCGATCGTCAAGCTCGGCGGCGCGGTGATCCAGAACTGCGCGGCACGCGGCATCGAGATGGAAGGCGGCAGGCTTTCAGCGGTCGTCACCGAACACGGCACGATCAAAACCAGGATTGCGGTCCTCTCCGGCGGCGCCTGGGCCTCGTCCTTCTGCCGCCAGCTCGGCATCCGTTTCCCGCAGGCCTCGATCCGCTCCTCCATTCTCTCCGTCGGCCCCGGCGAAGGCGAGCTGCCGGACGCGCTTCACACCGCCCGTGTTTCGGTGACCCGCCGCGGCGATGGCGGCCATACGCTGGCGATCAGCGGCCGCGGCCGGGTGGACCTGACGCCCCAGAACATCCGTTTTGCCTGCCAGTTCCTGCCGATGTTCATGCGCCGCTGGCGCAGCCTCTCGCCGGGCGGTCTCGAAGGGTTCCACTGCGGTCACGAAACGCTCGCCCGCTGGCGGCTGGACCGGCCGACACCGATGGAACAGATGCGCATCCTCGATCCGGCCGTCGACGAGGGAACGATCAGGCTGGTGCACCAGCGCGCCGTCGAACTTCTGCCAGCAATCGGCACACGCCAGATCACCGCCCGTTGGGCCGGCTACATCGATTCCACGCCCGATGGCGTGCCAGCGATCGGCGAAGTGGCAAATGTGCCCGGCTTCATTCTCGCGGCCGGTTTCAGCGGCCATGGTTTCGGCATTGGGCCGGGCGCCGGTCACCTGATCGCCGATATCGTCACGTCTGCGGCCGAACCGATCGTCGATCCCGCGCCCTATCATCCGAAACGCTTCGAAAGCTCCTCCTGGGGCAAGGTCGCCGACTTCTGAAACGCAGTTCCGCGCGGTAGAGTGCCGGGGAGATCGCGACAGAGGCCAAGGGAATAGAAATGCAGGCACGCCAGCTCGAGATTTTTTGCATGCTGATGCGCACCGGAACGGTGACGGGTGCAGCGGCCATGCTCAACATATCGCAGCCGGCGCTGAGCCAAATACTGCTGCATGCCGAGGACCAGCTCGGCTTCAAGCTGTTCAACCGGGTGCGCGGCAAGCTGGTGCCGACCCGCGAGGCGGACGAGCTTTATCCGGAATGCGAACGGATATTTTCCGAACTGAGCGCCCTTCGCCGCCGCACGACCGACATGCGTTTCGGCCGAACCGGGCTGATCCGGGTCGCCGCCTCCGCACCGCCGGCCATGTCTATCGTGCCGAAGGCCCTGTTTGCATTCCGCGCCTCGCATCCCGATATCGTCGTGCGCTCGCTGATCGCGCCGCTCGTCAATGTCGTCGACATGATCCGAGACGGCGATGCGCCGCTCGGCATCGTCATGAACAATGCGGCCCGGCCGGGGATCGATGTCGAGACGCTCGGACATGCGGAACTCGTCTGCATCATTCCCGAGAACCACCGCCTTGCCGAACTGGAGCGGATCGGCTTTGCCGACCTGCAGAACGAAATGCTGATCTCCTATCGCGCAGGCACCCTGCCCGGCCGCCTGTTGGTAATTGCCGCCGCCGCCGAAAAGCACATCTTTAATCCGGCGATCGAGATCGACATTTCCATCACCGCGCTGCCCTTCGTGCGCGACGGTTTCGGCGTCGCCGTCGTCGATGGGCTCCTGCCCTGGGAACAGTTTCCGGGCCTCGTGCGGCGACCGTTGCAGCAAAGAATTTCCGTGCCGATCGCGCTTCTGACAAGCCGCGACCGGCCGCTGACGGGGAGCCATCTCGCCATGCGCGACAATCTTCGCGAGGCCTGCGCAGCGGTCCTGAAGGAGATCGAGACGGAGGCCTAGGCCTTCAGATCATGCGTCGCGCACCCAGGCGTCGATCGGCAAGGGTTTGACGGGCGCCTGTTCGCGCAGCCGTCCGGCATCACAGACCTCGATGCCGGCCTTGTCGGCGATCAGTTCAGCGCTGGCAATCTGGCAGAAACGCCCCTGGCAACGCCCCATGCCGACGCGCGCCAGCGATTTGACCCGGTTCGCCTCCGCCCCGCCATAAGAAACGCTCTCGCGCAACTGCCCCGCCGTCACGCCTTCGCAGCGACAGACGACGGTCTCGTCGGGAACGGTGCGCACAATATCGCGCGGCCAGGGAAAGGCCCGCGCCATGCCACGGGAAAAACGCTCGAGGCGATCGAGCCGGCGCAGGTCCGACGCCGCATCCGGTGCGGGCAGGCCCATATCGGCAAGGCAGGCGCTAGCGGCAAGACGGCCGGCCACTTCGGCTCCGTCGGCTCCGAGAATCCGCAAGCCGTCACCGGCGAGGTAAAGCCTTGTCGCCGCCCTGCCCATCCGGTCGGTGCACGGCAGCCATTGCGACCAGCTCTGATCATAGTCGAATATGCAACCAGCCAGACCCGCCAGCTGCGTTTCCGCCCGCAAATGCCAGCCGAGCCCGACCATATCGCATGCCGTGACCTGCGCCCTGCCCCGCGCGTCCTGCCAATGCATGGCGACGGGGCCAAGCTCATCGCTTGCGATACGATCGAGTTTTACGCCGGCATGATAAAGCCGCCCGAGCTTTGCCCGCATCAAGAGGCCGCGCAGAACAAGGCCAGGCCTAACCAGCATGCCCGGCAGGCCGGCCATCTGATCACGCAGCGAGGATGTATCGAGAATGGCGGTAATATCCGCGCCGGCCTTCAGCAATTGCGTTGCCACCAGCGTCAGCAGCGGGCCGGAACCGGCAAGAACGATCTTTTCGCCCAGCGCGACACCCTGTGCCTTCAGCGCAATCTGTGTCGCCCCGAGACTGTAGACGCCGGGCGCCTGCCAGCCGGGGATCGGCGCCAGACGGTCCATCGCCCCGGTCGCCAGGATAAGTCGATCATAGGTGAAATCCTTGCGACCGTCAGGCGTCAGCGCCTGCAGCAGAGTGCCGGCGGTCGCCAGAACGGCGCTTTGCGGGTAGTAGTCGATCTTTCCGGCAGCAATCATCCGGTCGAATACCGCATGCAACGCCACCGCCTTGTGGGCCTCGGATCCGTAAAGCTGTTTTGGCGATCGCGTAAAACCCTGCGGCGGGCGCCGGTAGATCTGACCACCGCCTTTCAGGCCTTCGTCGATGACGACAGGCTTGAGACCGGCCTTGACCAACAGCTCGGCGGCACGGATGCCGGCAGGGCCGGCGCCAACGATCACGACTTTTTCTACGCCGGGAGGTCTCATTGCCATCCCACCGGCGGAGCGGTTCGCAATTGCATGCCCTCGGCAATCAGGGTCGAACACGCACGCAGCCGGCCGCCATCTTCATACCAGAGCCAGCAATCCTGGCAGGCGCCCATCAGACAGAAGCCTGCCCGCTTTTCCGGACCGAATTCCGATTGCCTGACGGCAGGCACCGAGACCAGCACCGCGGTCAAAACAGTATCGCCTGCTAATGCGTGGCAATCGATGCCATCCAGCCTGAACCAGACCTGCGGCCTGTCCTTTTCCGCAAGGCGCACAATTCGCCCTGCTTGCCGGGCAGGCTGCGGGCTGGATGTCATTCGGAGGCTTCCTTGCGTGCCAGCGAAGGTTCCGGCATTTCCTTAAAACGCTCGCGAACATCGGCGAAGGCTGCGGCCACGCCTTCAGCTCCGATACGGCCCTTCATGCGGCGAAAGATTTCCGTCTTGGTAAAGAAGCGCCAATGGATGGGAAGACCGGCGAGAAGTTCGGTCAGCAGGTCATAGGCTGCCGGCGTCCATTGTGTCTCGTAACCATCCCGCTCCGGGCCGTAATGGAAATGCGCTTTCGGCAGGGCGCGGGCGGCCCTGACCTTTTCCGTTTCCGCCTCATCCACGACACCGTCACGGATGACGACACCATAGTCGCGCTCGGCAGCCTCTGCCGAGACGTAACCGCGGGCGACATCCTCCTCCACACGCCAGATCTCGCGCTCGATCGGGTTGCCACGGCCACCGCCGCCGGCCGAACGGATTTCCAGCACATCGCCGGGCTGCAGGATCGCCGTATCGATATTGCCGAGCCGCTTGAAATCGTCGCGGCCGGGGTTCAGCACCATGTCCGACAGGCCAGCGGCCCGGCCGCCAAGCGTGCCCCAGGGGCGGAAGAAACTGCGGTCGCGATTACGGGCGGTGATGCGGCTGCCGGGCGAAAAGACGCGAAAAGCCATTTCGGTGGCAAGCCCGCCGCGCCAGCGGCCGGCACCACCACTGTCCTTGGCGAGGCCGTATTTGACGAATTCGATCGGCACTTCCGTTTCGGTGATCTCGATCGGCGTGTTCTTGAGATAGGCCGCATCGGCGCCCGAACCATTCGTGCCGTCGCGATAAGGCATGCCGCCACCGCCGCCGACAACGGGATTGACCGCCGCGATAATGGTGCGGCCATTACGTTCGTCGGTCGTCATAACGTTGATGATGCAGTTATTGCCCGCGGGTGCTGCCGGCAGCTTTTCCGGCACAGCCTGATTGAAGGCACCGAAGATGACCGAGCGCAGTCGTGCGCAGGTGAGCGACCGCATGCCAACGGCAGCCGGCGCGATCGGGTTCAGCACGCTGCCTTTCGGCGTGATGCAGGTGAAGGGCCGGGTCAGGCCGGTATTCAACAGGATTTTCGGGTTCAGCGTGTAAAGGACATAATAAACGCCGACCAGAAGCATGGTGTGGCGCGGATCGCCGCCCGAGGGCACGTTGAGCGAAGAACCGAGCTGCGGATCCGAGCCGGTAAAATCGAGCAAAGCCTCGTCGCCGCGGATGGTCAGCGTCAGTTTCAGCCGGCAGGGATTGGCCTCGACGGAATCCTCGTCGGCATAATCGACGAATTCCCAAGTTCCGTCCGGCATGGAGCACAAGAGGTCGCGCGCCTGTGCTTCTGCGTGATCGAGCAGCACTTCGGTGCCTTCGAGAAACGCCTTCTTGCCGAATTTTTCGACCATGGCGAGGATCTTTCGCTCGCCGGTATTGAGCGCGCCGACCAGCGCCTTCATGTCGCCGATATTGAGATCGGGCTTGCGGACATTGGTCGTCATGATCTTCAGGATCTGCTCGTCAAAAACACCTTCGTTGACCAGCTTCATCGGCGGGAAACGAATGCCTTCCTGATGGATCTCCGTCAGCGCCCGAGACAGCGAGGCGGGCACGGCACCACCCATGTCGGTATTGTGGATATGGCCGCCCGTCCAGGCGATGATCTCGCCCTCGTAAAACACCGGCTTCCACAAATGCGTATCCGGCGCATGGGTGGCGACGAAGCAGGAATAGGGGTCGTTGGTGAAGGCGACGTCGCCCGGCTTGTAATCGTCGATCATCTCGATCGCGCGGGTATAGGTGAGGCCCGGATACCAGGTGGCGCCAAGCCCCATCGGCACGCCAAAGGTCTCGCCCTTCCGGTTGACCAGCATTACGGTAAAATCCTCCGTCTCCTTGACGAAAGCGGAATGGGCGGTGCGCTGCAGCGTATAGGCCATGTTTTCGGCAGCAGCGCGGGTGTGATTGGCGAACACCTGAAGGTTCAAGGGATCGAACATGGGCTGTTACTCCGAAAAGGCGAGATGCAGGTTCAGGTGGCTGTCGACTTCGACAAACGCGCCGCCGGGAATGGCAAAGGTCGTGTCTTCTTGGGCGACGACGGCCGGGCCGGCAAACCGGTTGCCGGGGCGAAGGCGCTCACGCGGATAGAGGCCGATCCACTCGAATTCCATGCCGGTAAAGACCGGGATCTCGCGCTCCGGTTCGACGCTCCCGCCACCCTCACGGGCGTCGGCCGGCAATTCCAGCGCCGGGCCGGCACCGATCGCTGAGAGGCGCAGGTTGACGATCTCGATCGCCCCGTCCAGATCGTGGAAATCGTAGAGCCTTGCATGCATGGCGTGGAAGGCTTCCTCGATCGCGCCGAGTTTTCCGTCGCCGATCCAGGCCGCCTGTATCGGCACTTCGATTTCAAAGCTCTGGCCGAGGTAACGCATGTCGGCGGAGACGTTCAGCGTTGCCGCGCCCGCATGTCCCTGTTTGGAAAGCCAGTTGCGGCTCTCGGTGGCAAGTTCGTCCAGTGCGGCGCGCAATTGCGGCACAGCCTCGTCGCAGAAGTGGGTGAAGACGGTACGGATGAAATCGCCGCGCAGATCGGCGACCAGACCGCCCAGCGCAGAGACGACGCCCGGCCGCGGCGGACCGATGACCTTTGCCATCTTGAATTCGCGGGCGAGAAAGGCGCCGAGCATCGGGCCGCCACCGCCAAACGGCATCAGCGTGAATTCGCGCAGATCGACGCCGGCACGCGAGGCGAGTTTTTCGACCTCGACGAACATTTCCGAAATGGCGATGTCGAGAATGGCCTGGGCCGCCTCTTCCGCCGTGCGGCCGATCTTGTCGGCAAGCCTGGTGACGGCAGCGCGGGCGAGCGCCACATCGATCTGCATCTGTCCATAGGCCATCTGGCTATGTCCGAGCCAGCCGCAGACGGCCATGGCGTCGGTGACGGTGGCATATGTTCCGCCACGGCCGTAACAGGCCGGTCCGGGCGTGGAGCCCGCCGATTCCGGCCCGACCCGCAGCACGCCCTGCGCATCGACGCTGGCAATCGAACCGCCGCCAATGCCGATCGAGCTCACCGAGACCGAGGGAATATGCAGCGGGAATTCGCCGATCAGTTCACCCGTGCCGAATTGCGGCTCGCCATCGATGATCAGCGCGAAATCGGCCGAAGTGCCGCCGATATCGAGGGTGAGAATATGTTTCTCTCCGGCCCGGCGGGCGAGCCAAGCAGCGCCGATGACGCCCGACGCGGTGCCCGAGAGCAGCATCTGCACGCAGGAGCGCTTGCCTTCATCGGCATTCATAACGCCGCCATTCGACTTGGTCAGCAGCGCCGGCGCGATGATGCCGCGAGACAAAAGCTTTTCTTCGAGCGCCGTCAGGTAACCGGAGACACGCGGATGGACATAACCATTGAGGATGGCGGTTGTCGTGCGCTCGTATTCGCGGATGACGGGCCAGACCTCGCAGGAGGTGAAAACGAAGAGATCGGGCGCGATCCGGGCGATCTCCTGCTTGACCGCCGCCTCATGGGCATCATTGCGCCAGGAATGCAGGAAGGAGATGATGATGCCGGCAGCACCGTTCGCCTTCGCCTTTTCGACCGCGGTTGCGACGACAGTCAGATCCGGTGCCAGGGCTTCGCTGCCATCGGCCCTCAGACGCGCCGGAATACCAAAAATCATGTCGCGGACAATAAGCTGGTCCGGCCGCGCGCAGAACAGCGAATAGACATCCGGCATTCTCAGACGCGCCAGCTCGATCATGTCCTCGAAACCCGCATTCGTCATCAGCGCCAGCGAGACACCGCGACGCTGGATGACTGTGTTGATGCCGACCGTCGTGCCATGCACGAAGCGGCTGACGGCGGAGGGTTGCAGCCCTTCGCGTTCGGCCAGAAGCGTCAGGCCGGTCATCAGCTCGGCGCCCGGATCATCAGGCGTCGTCAGAACCTTGAGCGAAGCGACACGACCCGAACGGGTTTCGAGCGCGCAGAAATCGATAAAAGTGCCGCCGATATCGACGCCGATCTTCCAGTCCTGCTGATCCTGGCCGGTTTTGCCACGCGAGGCCGCATTGTCCATATGTTAAAGTCCCTTCCTGCTCTGTGTCATGAAGTTGACATGGAAGCAGAAACCCGGTCCAAGAGCGAAACGACTGGATCCCATAAGTGGCGCTTATGCTTCGTTTATAGCGGTCCATAGGTGGGACTTATGGGCGGTCGAAATCCTCGACTTTGACACTCATGGCGCGGACCTGAATGTTAGGCCTCATGACAGATATCACGGAGGCAGCCCAATGGATGTGATCGTGCTGGGTGGCGGCCTGATGGGAAGCGCCTCGGCCTATTTTCTTGCCCGGCGCGGCATGAAGGTAACGCTGATCGAACGGAACCGCGTCGGCAGTGGCGCAACCGTTGCCTCTTTCGGCAATATCCGCCGCAGCGGCCGTTATCTGCCACAGCTTCCGCTCGCCCGGCGCTCTTTGGACATCTGGAACAAGGCTCATGAAATGCTGGGGCGGGATGTGGAATTCCGCGCGACCGGCCATGTCCGGCTGGTATTCACCGAAAAGGGACTGGAGGAAATGCGGACATTTTCCGCCGCCGCCCGGCCCTGGGGGCTCCACCTTGAAGAACTAACGCGAAAGGAGCTGCATGCCCGTTTTCCCCACCTCGGGCCAGACGCAATCGGCGCATCCTTTTCGCCGCAGGATGGCAGCGGTAATCCGCGGCTGATCGCACCGGCCTTTGCCGATGCGGCCAGCCGCAACGGCGCCAAGATAATCGAAGAGGTGGAAGTCAAGGCGATCCGCAAGAGCGCCTACGGTTTCGAGGTGGAAACCTCCGCAGGCATTCACACCGCCGCCAACCTGCTGAATACCGCCGGCGCCTGGGGCGCGCCGATCTCGGCGCAGTTCGGCGAACCTGTACCGATCCACGCCAGAGGTCCACAAATGGGCGTAACGGAACCACTGCCGCATCGCATTCTGCCCGTCGTCGGCGTCTGGGCGCATGATCATGGCGGCGGTTACCTGCGCCAGGTCGAGCGCGGCAATATCATCTTCGGCGGCGGGGCGGAACGAACCGAGGTTGCGCTCGATACCGGCCATGCCAAGGCGGACCCTGCTCGCCTTCCCGGCCAGTTGCGTTCTCTCCTGCCTATCCTGCCGACGCTGGCCAATGTCTCCGTCATCCGCACCTGGTCCGGTTGCGAAGGGTATATCGAGGACGGACTGCCGGTCATGAGCGCTTCGGCAACGACGTCAGGCCTTTTCCACGCCTTTGGTTTTTGCGGCCATGGGTTCCAGCTTGGCCCCGGTGTCGGCGACGTTATGGCCGAGTTGATCGCCACTGGAGCCACAGCTGTGCCAATCGATGATTTCACAGTCGAACGCTTCTCTCGGCCGTGAGTCTTTCCGTAATGCCAGAAAATACCGTCATCCTGCTCGGCCCGCGGCATCAGATTCTTGCCAATCCGTCTGCCTGACCGCCAATGCCAAAATTCGCAGCAGCCAAGCGGATGGCAATCGGCTGACTGACAAGACTTTGCGGCATGCGCGAAGGCTCGATCCTGGCTGAATGAGGTTGGTCAAAGTGGCGACAGCCTTTGCCGCTTGCTCCCGTGCCAACTTTTGCCGTCAGCGAGGCTTGCGCCAAAGGTTTTGCCGAAGCAAACCGCCCCTCAGCTCGCGCCCAGGCGCTTGCACAGGTCCGCGTTTTCGGCGCGCAGCTTCTCGGCAAGCTGCTTGCACAGCGTCTGGACTGAGGCCAAAGGATTTGCCCACGATGACTGTCTGCAGATGGCGCGTGACAATCCAGATCTTTATCTGATCAAGATGGCAAAGAGCCAGCGCAACGGCCTTATTTTCCTGGACTACCTGCGCAATGACCGGATGGCGACGGCCGTGGCGCCTCTGTCGCTGCGCGCCCGACTTGGGGCGACCGTATCGATGCTACTCACCTGGAGCCAGATGAAGACGAACCTTGATCCGAAGCGCTTCACAATTCGCACCGTGCCGGCCCTGCTTGCCAAGACAAACGCCTGGCAGGACTATTGCGACGGCCAGCGATCGCTCGAACAGGTGATCAAGCGGCTGGGCAAAATGATGAAAGCGGCTGCATGGCGTTCAACCGAACCTGTAACCAGCCCAGCGACATTGACCGTATCATCCGCCTTCGCCGCATGCGTGGGCTGGCGCGCCTCATGGACACGGCGTTACGCATTCCCGGAACACGCTTTTCGTTCGGAGCAGATTCAATCATCGGCTTGGTCCCGGGCGTCGGCGACTTCGCCGGCGCGGCCATCAGCCTCTACATCGTCAATGAAGCGCGAAAAATGGGCGTGCCGAACGACAAGCTATTGAAGATGCTTGCCAATATTGGCTTCGATGCCGTGGCAGGCAGCATGCCGCTGGTCGGCGACCTGTTCGACGTCTATTTCAAGTCGAACCGCCGCAATCTCGAGCTCGTGCTGGATCATTTTGGGCTCAATCATGCGGACCTCGATCGTTCGCGGTCCTGACGTTTCTACGGCCGATCAGGCACCGTAACGCCGATCCAGTTCCTTGAGCCCAGACTGAACCTCATCGATAGAGACCGGCTCAGGCGTTCCCGGGAGCAGTCGCAGCGCCGGCTGCGATTCAACGGCGTAGAAGTCGGACGCCCAGGCAGCGAGGATCGTGCGCTTGTCATCGACGGACAACGCTCGGGCTTTGAGGACATCGCGTGGCCGTTCAAGTTGAACCCCCTGAAGCAAAACCGAGGGGCCAATCGCCATCGCATCGCTGGCAGTCTGCTGCACCATATCGTGTAACATCGCAACCTCACCGAACGTGTGGATCTTTGTCTCGGCTACGCCGCGATGCGACGATCATGTCGGTATCAGGCGCCAGCAGATCATTCCTATCGGCGAAGGCGGCAAACAGGCCGCGTGCGGTTTCGGCTTCGATCTCGCCACGCATCGCCGCACCGCATGCCTTCAGCGCAATAGAATGCGCGGTGTCCCTGAGCGATGCCGGCCATTCACAAAGGTGCCGATAGGCGTCCGTGACGCTGCGGACCTTTGCCGGGAAGCCGAAGCCGACGAGGATGCACACGGGTTCTCTAAACATATCGGGTTTCATGACACTCTCCTTTCAGCCCCGAATGTCGACGGGCGCCGTCACCACGGCGCCCTTTTCTCCTCAGTTCTGATCAAGCAGCCTTCTGCGCTTCGATTTGCGCTGTCGCCGCCGGCCGCTCCAGGTTCGATGCCTGGATGTCGATCTTCCTCGGCTTAAGGGCCTCCGGGATCTCACGGATGAGATCGATCGAGAGGAGACCGTTCTTCAGATCAGCACCGTTCACCCTGACATGGTCGGCGAGTTCGAACCGATGCTCGAACGGCCGGCCGGCGATACCGCGATGCAGGTAGCCTTCGGAAGGGGCTTCCTGCTTCTTGCCGGTGACGGTCAGAAGGTTGGACTGGAAGGTGATGTCGAGATCATCCTGCGCGAAGCCCGCTACGGCGATCGAGATCCGGTAGCTGTCATCGCCGGTCTTGACGATGTCATAGGGCGGCCAGTCGCTGATCGAGCGGGCGCGCTGGGCGTTTTCGAGAAGATTGAAAACCCGGTCGAAGCCGACGGTCGAACGGAAAGCGGTGCATAGTCGTAAGATGTTGCCATAGCCATATCCTCCTTGAAGCAACATGGGTATGGAAGCGCCGAAAGCGACGCTCCCAGCAAGGCCAGCCCTGGTTTCAGCGGCTGACGGCAAACGATTTGGTTTTTCGGATTTTTGGATTCAAGAGGTTCGCAGAAAAATCTGTCAGATTCTTTCTCTTCAGTTTTATGTTATGCTGCGCCGCAGCGGAACAACTGTCGGCTCCGCAAATTCTGGCATTCATAATCCCTCCCATGCGAAGAGGTGACGATGATTTCCACTGAACCGGCTTACGTCATCAGGCAAGAAGACAACGGGACGTTCAGTGTTGTCGATAGCAAAACCGGCCGCGTCGCGGTTATTGGTGGCTGCGTCCTCGGCAAGCTCGATGCGGCCATGGCAGCTGGCCTTGCTGAGGACCTGAACGGGCCGAAAACATATAACGAGAAAGCGGGATCGTCGGAGCACCCCTGAAGGGGATGCCAGATCAGGACTCGTTGGCCAATTCCAAAACCGCGGCATTGTCCTGGATCTCACGCAAGCCCTTGTAGGAGGCGTGCCGAAGATTGCCATCGTCGGTCCAGCTGCGAAACTCGATCTCGGCGATCAGCGTCGGCTGCGCGAAGACGTAGTTCTTGCCCTTGAGCGGTACGGCCGGCGTCCTGGTCTTCAGCTTGTCGAGCGTATTCTTCAGATAGGTCGCATCCTTCTCCTTGAAGCCGGTCCCGACGGCGCCAACATAGACCCAGTCGTGACCGCGGCGGGCAGCGAGCAGCAGGCTGCCGATCCCGCCACGGGCAGCGGCCGACGGCTCGTATCCGACGATCATGAAGCTTTCGCTCTGCACGCATTTGATCTTCAACCAGTCGCCGGTTCGGCCGGAGCGATAGGGACTGTCACAGTGCTTTGCGATGATCCCTTCCAGGCCAAGTGAGCGGGCGTTTGTTGATTTCCACTGATGGGTTGGATGCCCCTCCCACCGGCATCGCCATGTGCCAAGATGGTGATGCGTAAAGTCACCAACAAAGGAGGAGGCATTTATGGAGGAAGTTAGTATCGTCGGCGTCGACCTTGCAAAGCAGGTTTTTCAAGTACACGGCGCGACTTCCGATGGCCGGGTTTTGTTTCGTAAGAAACTTTCGCGGTCGCAATTTCCGAGATTTATGGCCGGACTTCGGCCGTGTGTTGTTGCGATGGAGGCGTGTGGCACGGCGCATTATTGGGGCCGAGAGTTTGCAAGCATGGGGCATGACGTTCGGCTCATTCCCCCAGTCTACGTGAAGGCCTTTGTCAAAAGGCAAAAGAATGATGGTGCTGACGCCGAGGCTGTAGCGGAGGCTGCAATGCGACCGACGATGCGGACCGTCGCTGTAAAGACGTCTGAGCAGCAAGCTCGTGCAATGTTATTCCGGACCCGCGATCTTCTCGTCGGTCAGAGAACGCAAATGGTGAACGCCCTACGAGGCCATCTGGCAGAGCACGGTATCATCGTGGGCAAAGGGTTAGGCAACGCGGAGCGACTCGCGACGCTCATCGCGTCGGACGATCTACCTGAGTTGGTACGGACCATGGGACGTCTCTATCTCAGTCAGATCACTCAGTTGCACGAAGAGATTGATCAGATCGATCGTCGTATCGCGGCGGAGGCGAAACAAAGCGATATCGGCCCCGCCGCTACAATCTCTCAGCCATCTCATATCACCATGCAAGGGATGACGCATTCTGCCTGTGGGCTGACTACACGGCGGAAATGGTGGCTTGAAATGCCGCCGCCTCGTCAACACGAGACAAAAGACAAACAACTTGGCAATGCCAGCCCGAAGCCTGGCTCGAATCGATCGACTTTCGCGACCGCCGCGCCGGGCTGGCGGTGATCGCCGCGCAGTTCGACGGATGGGCGTCGAGGCTGCAGGGAAACTTGCACGTCCGGTTCGGAGAGGGGGATGAAGAAACCTGCGCCGGAAACGGGGCAAGGCGCTTCATCCCTACTCTACCGGCGACCCGACCGGCATGAGTGACCAGGCCGGCGCAGCCGGCCGGAACGCTACGGCGCGCCACCAACTGCGCCGGGTCGGCGTACGGCGGCTCCGGGATGTGATGAAATTGGCCGGTGTACGGATACCGGCGGCCCTCCGTACGACGATGAACCCTCTCACCGCCTGCCATGCCCAATGTCAAATATTGACATTGGGCCTTCGATCCATGAGAATTCGGGGCAATTGAACCAACCAGGAGGGCGCGGCCATGACCAGCAGTCTGCATGTGAGTTTGCCCGATGAAATGCGCGCCTTCGTCGATAGGCGCGCGAACGGGAAGAACCAGTACACGACGCCGAGCGAATATGTGCGCGCGCTGATCCGCGAGGACATGGCGCGCGAAGAGGACCGGCTCTATGCGGTTCGCTCCCTGCTGCGGGCCGAGCAGGAATTCCGGCGCGGGGACATACTTCCCCTCTCCGCGCTGGATGAAATCGACGCGGAACTCGATAAAGAACTGTGAAAGTGACTCCTCGCATCCTGATCCTGCCGACAGCGATGGAGAACTACCGTCTGGCGGTGCGGGAAACGGCACGGAAATGGTCGCCGCAACAGGCAAAAGCCTATGGCCGCCGACTCCGGCAAGGCTTCGAGGAGATTCCCGAGGTCTATGCGCGCGTCCGCAACAGGAAAGACGAGCGCGTCGGTTCGTCGCTGTTCCGGCTCCACAAGATCGAGCACCATTACGCCGCCTATATCGTCGTGGACGAGACAACCTTCGTTATTGCCGCCGTCCTGCACGAGCGGATGGACATACCTGCGCAGTTGCTCACGGTCGAGCGATTGACCGATCGGGAATATGAAGCACTCATGGGCCGTCCTCGCCCGAAACCCTGAATGTCAATCGGCGCACTCCAACAGAGGGGTCAATATTCCACACGATGACGTAATTGCTGCCGTCCTGTCCCGGCTTCGTCTGTGGTGGCAAACTGGTCCCAGTCACAAGGAGGACATCGCGATGAAACAGTATGTCGGATTGGACGTCTCAAAGAAGGAGACTTCCGTTTGTGTCGTTGACAAGAACGGCCGACTGATCTTTGAAGGCCGGGCGAAGTCGGATCCCGGAGCCCTTGGCGGCGCTGTTGGCGAAGAAGGCTCCTGATGCGGAACGAGTTGGCTTCGAGACCGGTGCTATGTAGAGCTGGCTCTGGCATGAATTGAAGCGGATCGGCGTGCCGGTGGTCTGCATCGACGCGCGATACGCCCACGCTGTGTTGTCGGTCCGGATGAATAAAAGCGATGAGAACGACGCGCGTGGCTTGGCCGAGCTGGTTCGCATCGGATGGTATCGCGAGGTTGCGGTGAAGAGCGAGGCCAGTCAACAGGTTCGGTCACTGCTGGTTGCGCGGTCCCGGCTCGTAACGATGCGACGTGATATCGAAAATCAGATCCAATCGATGTTGAAAGAATGCGGGTTGCTCTTCTCTCGCGCCATCGCAGGACAATTCCAGCGATGTGTCACAGAATTGACCGGGGACGGCCACGCGCTCTGGCCGGTCTTGCTACCGCTGCTTTCTGTGCACGGGCATGTTTGTCGAGAACTTGCGGGTTTGGACCGCCAGGTCCGACAGATGGCTCGAGCAGACGACACGACCAAGCGGCTTATGACCGTGCCGGGCATCGGCGTGGTGACGGCACTGACCTTCCGCCATACCATCGACGACCCGACGCGCTTTCGAAGTGCAACATCCGTGGAAGCCTATCTAGGCCTGACGCCACGCCGCAAGCAATCGGGTGAAACGGACACTGTCGGCCAAGTGTCGCGATGGGGAGATCGCCTGCTGCGAACTTATCTCTTCGAGGCCGCCAGCGTGCTGCTCCATAGGACAAAGCGGTGGTGCGCGTTAAAGGCCTGGGGACTGCGGTTGGCGCGGCAATCAACACTTGCACAGATCGCTGAGGATATTTTCAACTACAGGAGACCGAACGACTTTGAGTTCTGCAATGTCGGCAGTGATCGTTTTTCTAAGCATCATAAACCTCTCCACAGAGAAATGCCTGCGTTTGAGGTGCGGCACAATGGCTGTAATTGATGCATGGCGACAGACTGATTTTAGTCTCTTTTGGACGAGAGAGCCACAGCTCTCTGAACTCGAAATTCGTGAGGACTTAATAAAGGTAGATGGACAAGTCTTAAGGTGCCATTTCGCCCATACGAAACTGCCTCGCATTAGGGAGTCCGGAGAAAACGTCTGTCGCGGGCCGCGCAGGAGTGGCAATTGCGTAGAAGCCAGGAGCATCAAAGCTGACTGAAAATCAACTCTTCTCTGGCTAAGAAAGTTTGTACTCAAATCGATACAGCCCGAACCAAAAAATTCTCTATCAGGGCGCGCCGTGACGAATCCGGTCTTCTTAACTATCGCCTCCTATAAACTTATGGGCGTTCAAGGCTCAACACCGCATTCAATGATTATATTTTGACCATAGTGCGCAACGGCATGACGAATTCGGGTTCACCATCGGCCGTTCATCAAATCACGTTACTGTTTTTATTGATAATTTCAGTTTGGCATGCAAGCTGCTTTCCAGCTTTGTATGCAAGACAGCAGTACACAAGAGAACGCTCAGAATACAATCGAGGCCTCAATCGTCTCCGGTATCCTGTCGGCGCGGATCCGTCCCGGCACGCGGCTGGGGGAGAGCCAACTCGCCACGCTTTTCGACGTTTCGCGCACCCGCATTCGTGAAGCGATGATGAGACTGGAAACGCGGGGCATCGTCACGGTATTTCCGCGACGAGGCTGGTTCGTCGTCGAACCCTCCGCCGAAGAAGCCATGAAGGTCTATGCGGCGCGGCGAGTTCTCGAGTTCGGGCTTTTGCGCAATATGGGTCGTCTGTCGGAAGCCGGCCGCAAGATCCTGACCGACCATCTGGCTCAGGAAAAGCTGGCCATGGCCGATGGCGACCGCCAGCGGCTGACGGTCCTCATGGGCGATTTTCACATCCGCATCGCCGAAATCGCCGGCAACGAGATCGTCGTCGAGACGCTGCGCGACCTGACGGCCCGCACGATCCTGATCTCTATGCTCTATCAATCCGATTTCCATGCCGCCCAGTCGCACGAAGGTCATTGCCGCATCTTCGCGGCGATGCAGGCCGGCGATTTCATCACTGCCGCTGAATACGCCATCCAGCACCTTGACGAGGTGGAAACCGGCCTCGATCTCACGCGCCGCCCCGATCCGTTGGCGGATCTGCGCACTTCGCTTTCCATTCCTTCCCTATCACTGAAAAATCCATAAGGAGAACAGAGTGCTGACGAGACGTTTCCTCATAGCCGCAGCTACGCTGGCCGCCAGCATTGGCTTCGCGGTCCCATCCTTTGCGGACGCGCTTTCCGACATCATCGGGCGCGGCACGATCCGCATCGCCGTCCCGCAGGATTTCCCGCCGTTCGGCAGCGTTGGCGCCGACATGGCACCTCAGGGCTATGACATCGACATGGCGAACTTGATCGGTGAAAAGCTCGGCGTTAAGGTCGAGCTTGTTCCGGTCACCAGCGCCAACCGCATTCCCTACCTCCAGACCAACAAAGTCGATCTGGTTATCTCCAGCCTTGGTAAGAACCCGGATCGCGAGAAGGTGATCGACTTCACCACGGCTTATGCGCCCTTCTTCAACGGCGTATTCGCTCCCGCCGACACCGCCATCGCCAAGGTCGAGGACCTGTCGGGCAAGACGATCGGCGTCACGCGCGGCGCCGTAGAGGATCTGGAACTGACTAAGGTCGCCCCGGCGGATGCTACCATCAAGCGTTACGAGGACAATAACGGCACGATTTCCGCCTTCCTTTCCGGTCAGGTCGAAGCCATCGCCACGGGCAACGTGGTTGCCGCCGCCATTCTCGAGCGCAATCCACCCAAGCGGCCGGAGATGAAGTTCCTCATCACGAATTCGCCTTGCTATATCGGTCTCAACAAGAACGAACCGGCGCTTCTTGAGAAGGTTGACGGTGTCATCGCCGCCGCCAAGGCCGACGGCACGCTCAACGCCATCGCTCAGAAGTGGCTGAAGACCGCCCTGCCGGCGGACCTCTGATCCTTTAAGCCGCGTTTCGCCGCACGGGAACGATATCGGGCGGCGAAACACAAGACCGGTCAAAAAGGGGAGACTTCGCGGTGAACTATCATTTCGAATTCGGGTGGCTGCTCGAGTATTATCCGCAGATACTGAAGGGGGTTCTCATTACCCTCGAACTGATTGCTGTCGGCGGTGTTTTGGGTATCGCCCTCGGGATTGTCTGCGCCTGGGCGCGCGCGCTCGGTCCGGCTTGGCTGAATCCCGTTGTGGCGACTTATGTCGAACTGATCCGCAACACGCCGTTCCTCATCCAGCTTTTCTTCATCTTCTTCGGCCTGCCGTCTATCGGCCTGCAACTGTCGGAGCTGACGGCGGCGAACATCGCCACGATCGTCAATCTCGGGGCCTATGGCTGTGAGATCATACGCGCCGGCATCCAGGCAACGCCGAAAGGTCAGTTCGAGGCGGGTGCAAGCCTTGCGATGACGCGCTTCGAGACCTTCCGCCATGTGGTCCTCGTACCTTCGCTTCAGCGCATATGGCCGGCGCTCTCCTCGCAGGTCGTCATCGTCATGCTCGGCTCGTCGGTCGTTTCCCAGATCGCCGCCGAAGACCTCACCTTTGCCGCCAACTTCATCCAGTCGCGGACCTTCCGCGCGTTCGAGGCCTACATGGTTTCGACTGCCATCTATCTTGCGCTCGCCATCGCGTTACGCCAGATCCTTGTGATGATCGGCGGCGCCATCTTCCCGAGGAGGGGCGTCCGATGATCGAGTTCACAACCTGGGACATCGTCAGAAACCTCCTGCTTGCCGCACGCTGGACGGTGGTCCTTTCCCTCATCTCTTTTGCGGGCGGCGCGATCGTCGGCCTCGCCCTGCTGTTCATGCGCATCTCGAAGAAGAAGGCGTTCAGGACATTCGTGAAATATTATGTGGAGCTGTTTCAAGGCACGCCGCTGCTCATGCAGCTTTTCATGGCCTTCTTCGGGCTTGGCCTGTTCGGCATCGACGTGCCGGCCTGGCTGGCCGCCGGCTTGACGCTGATCCTTTGGACGGGCGCGTTCCTCGCCGAAATCTGGCGAGGCTGCGTGGAATCGGTCGCGAAGGGACAGTGGGAAGCTTCCGCCAGCCTCGGCATGGGGCGTCTCCAGCAGATGCGCCACATCATTCTGCCACAAGCCCTGCGTGTCGCCGTGCCGCCCACGGTCGGCTTCATCGTGCAGATCATCAAGGGTACGGCGGTGACCTCGATCATCGGTTTCGTGGAGCTGTCAAAGGCCGGAACGGTCGTCACGAATGCGACGTTCCAGCCCTTCACTGTCTACGGCATCGTCGCTCTTATCTATTTCGCGCTTTGCTGGCCCCTATCCAAGAGCAGCCAGATTCTCGAAAGGAAGCTCAATGTCGCTCATAGAAATCACTGACGTCCGCAAAAGCTATGGCGAGAACGAGGTGCTGAAGGGCGTCAACCTCGATGTGGAGCCGGGCGAAGTGATCGCCATCATCGGTAAGAGCGGTTCCGGCAAATCGACGCTGCTTCGCTGCATCAATGGGCTGGAGAGCATTTCCTCCGGCTCCATCTCTGTAGCCGGAGCACAGTTGCTGGATGACGACCTGCATCTCAAGGCGTTGCGACTGAAAGTCGGCATGATCTTCCAGCAGTTCAATCTTTTTCCGCACCTGACGGTCGGCGGCAATGTGATGGTGTCGCAGACCGTGGTGAAGAAGACGGCGAAAGCCGAAGCGGAGGCGATGGCCCGCAGGATGCTCGATCGTGTCGGTCTCGCACACAAGTTCGGCGCCTATCCGGACGAACTGTCCGGCGGCCAGCAGCAGCGCGTCGCCATCGCCCGTGCGCTGGCCATGCAGCCGATCGCGCTGCTCTGCGACGAGATCACCTCGGCGCTCGACCCCGAACTCGTAGCCGAGGTTCTGGCGGTCGTCCGGGAGCTGGCGGCGGAGGGTATGACCCTGCTCATGGTGACGCATGAAATGAAGTTCGCGCGTGACGTCTGCTCACGCGTCGTATTCATGCATCAGGGCAAGGTGCACGAGATCGGTCCGCCGGAAGCGGTCTTCGCCAATCCGCAGACGCCGGAACTAAGGCAGTTCCTTGGCGTTCATTGAAAAATCACCGAAATCTTTCACTGTGACAGGTCAATCCTTACCATCTCTGCCGGGAATGGAAATTGTGGCGGGGATAGTACATGCTTTCACATATCTCTTGCTTGGCGCACCAACCTGCTTCCTTTACCAGCCGTGCCACTTCCTTGTCGTTCAGGCGTTCCGACCCAATGGCCTTTCCCTGTCCGGTGACGCGGCGGAACAGGGGGCGTGCGCGAATTTGGCGAACCTAATCCATGTCTCGACCGCGCCCACGGGGCAGGTGACGTCGGAGGAGCCACGGCAAATCTCGATCTTGTGCCAGCCGGTCTTGCCGTGCAGGAAGACGAGCAGGCCATTGTCGAGGATCTCAACCCAGCCGCCGCCATTATCGTTCTGGTCGCGGCCGCAATCGAGTCCGACGATTTCCGAGCGGCGCAGGCCGCCGGCGAAGCCAATCAGCAGCATGACGCGGTCGCGTAACCCGCGCGTTGTGCGGGGTCGAGTGTCTCCAACATCGCAATCAAATGCTCGGACAGCACGGCCGCCTTCTGCCGGGGAATGGCCGCATTGGTGTTGCGAATGCCGGCGAGCACGGTGGCGATGGCGCGATCCTTGCGGTCGAGCGGCATGCTTCGTTGCGCATAGTTCGAGCTGATGCCGAGAGCCGGCGCTCGATGGTGGCACGGATTTGACTTGCCGCCGCGCACATCCTCCGCCTCAGGCGTTGGGACCCGAACGATTGCACAGACGCGCGGCTCACCACGCTTGTAAGCCAGTAATGCTCGAACCAATGCTTCGCCATCTATTTTATCACTCTTCGCACGGCGCCGACGTCTTGAGGTGGCAACCGAGGCGAGATCGACAACATTGCTTTCGACCCCCTCCGCCTGCAACACCCGATGAATCCAAAATCCGTCCAGGCCGGACACCGCATCGTTCTCCGTGATGGTCTGACCAACGACTTTGAGTTCGTCTCTGCTTGTGTCAGGCTTCAGGCTCAACGCGTGCGCCTTGAGATGTACGACCTTGCCGCGAACCAGACTGTCCCCTTCACCGGTGTCGGGCGAAATTGTAAAGCGTGATATCAGTAAGATCCATAGAAGCCGGCCGCACAAGCGATTTGAGTATCGGCGGCCAGGGTTGACGGCGATTGAATAGGAAGCGCGTTTGCGCTCACATCTACAAGGAGCATCCGCTTCAAAGCGCATGTGCTTCTCCCTAAGCGCTTACAAAGGGCCGGAGCAGCGTCTTGATTGATATCCTAGGCCGGTACGCCTCCTCTAGCCGCGACAATCATGTTCACTGAGAGGACCCAACAGAAACTTCGTGACTTCGCCGTTTGCCGCCTCAACCGGAACGATGATACCTTTCGTGCGTTTTCTAGCGCCACCAACGGAGGATATATCTATGGAAACGCTAGCAGAACTATTCGAACATACGCTGAAAGACGTCTACTATGCCGAAAACGCCATCGCCAAGGCGCTGCCGAAAGTTTCGAAGACGGTTAAGAACGCCGAACTGAAGAAGGCGGTCGACCATCATCTCGAGGAAACCAAGGGCCAGATCAAAGCGCTGGAAAAGGTCTTCAAGACGATAGGCGTCAAGCCCGAGGGCGTCAAATGCGACGCGACCGACGGTCTGTTGAAGGAAGCCGAAGGCTTGATGGAAGAAGGCAAGGGCGTCGCTCTCGATGCCGGCATGCTGGCGGCATGTCAAGCGGTTGAGCATTATGAAATCGCCCGATACGGTTCGCTTAGGGAATGGGCGAAGGTGCTCGGCAACGAGGAAGCGCATGTGGCTCTAAGTGAGATCCTCGATCAGGAAAAGGCCGCTAACAACAAGCTCACCAACCTGGCGGTTACCTCGATCAACAAATGATCTTCCCTCGGTCAGCCCTTCTATCTGCAGGGCTGACCATCGATCTCCGATCGAGAGCGTTCACATATCTCCGGAAAACGTGTCGCACGCCTTGGCTGCACCGGCGTCGAAGCCGCGCCGGAACCGGCAGACACGCTGCGCCGAAGCGCCGTAATTGAAGCCTTCCGGAATGACGTCACCCTGGCGACGCTTCTGAAACGTGTCATTGTCCTGCCTTTTCCACGAGGCGGGCGATCTTAGCCGCGTTGTCGTCTTGCTGCCATAGGAAATGACGACACCGGCGCCTTCTAGGGCGAATGCAATTGTTATCGCCCGGCAAAATGCCAGATGCGGTACCGGTGATGAGGGCGACCTTGCCATCAAGGCCATCACTACCGCAGTATGTTTCTTGCCCATTGTCGCGGGCGAGGCGACACCGCGTCCTGTCGTTCCTGGCGCAGTCTCCGGTCATCGATCTTTCCTTCGACTGACAAACCTGAACGTATCAGCAAAGTTCCTTCCGCAGCGACGCTGCGGCTAACTCCCACCGATACTTCGCATTTTATTAACATTGTAGGCATCTAATTTTCGACTATCGCCGATCTTATTCGGTGCTTGGGCGTTTGACTGTCGAAAGGGATGGTGAATCAAATGTCTGGTGAAACGGTTCTCGTTGTCGAAGATGAAATCCTGATCCGCTTCGATATTGTCGACGCTCTCACGGACGCCGGCTTCATAGTGCTGGAGGCGGGCAACGTCGCGGAGGCCGTGGCGATCCTTGGCGCAACTCCTGATATTAGGGCGGTGTTCACCGATGTGGACATGCCGGGCGCTGAGAATGGTCTCGACCTCGCGCAGAAAGTTCACGCCAGTCGGCCGCCTGTCGCGGTGTTGGTGACATCGGGCCATCGCCGCGTGACTGAAGCAGATCTTCCCGAAGATGGCCGCTTCCTTCCGAAGCCGTATCGGCCTTCGCAAGTCATTGCCAATCTGAACGAGATGGTGCGGGCGGCCTAGCGAGAGTGATTCATTAGACCTTATTTTTCAGCCCGTTGAACACAACCCGGTTCTCGACATTGTGAGGAAATGTCCGAGAGCCAAATAGCATGCTCACTCGTCATCGATGATCAAGCTCTCATTTTCATGGATACCATTGATATCCTTGCAGGAAGCGGGGTTTTGACCCCTCCAGGCAATGGGTATCGCCGATCCCATCGATCAGCTTCTCTTCCATCTCATCAGCACGCTCTGCGAGCAGACCTCAATCATAGTCGATAACGCCGCCGGCCTGTTAGGCGCGGTTGAGAGGAGCGTAAAAAATATCGAGGTCGACGGTAAAATCGAGGGGCTGCTAAGTTTCAGGTTATCTCCAGGAGTACGTATACACGGCGTGGATGATCAGGCGGCGCTTCTCTTCCAGGAAGGCCAGCCGGGCCTGTTCCGCAGCGCAGATCACGAGGTCAGCGGGTTGCGGCTGGTGACGGATGAGACGTAAATCGCGCTCGGCCTGACGGATGATGCCGACGACCTCGGGACGCTGAACATCACCAACATCCGCTCCGTCGGCCGTGTGCATCTGGAGGCGGGCCGGGCGAAGCGGGGAAATGTAGAGCGTTCTGATGCCAGAATGGCCGCTCATCGTCCGGCAGGCTTCGGGGTGGAGGTTGTGCTTGGTGGCCTCACGGTCCTCAACTCGTCCAAAGATAAGTCCAGCCGCCGGACCCTCGAGCGCATGACCTTTCGGGAGGCAGCAAGGAGCACCATCTGCGCGGGAGCGATGTGTTCGTCTTCGGCAGCGCCTTGATTCCGCTGGACGCCGATATGGGTCGGTGCCGGCACCGACCCAGGAGGGCGGCTGGATTGAATTGAAGTACCTTACGATGGGTGAGATTCATTCAGACGGCGGCATTCCCAAGGGTATCGGCAACCTTATCACCGGAGGGGTCTTCGCCGGCTCGGGAGTGGATCCCAGTCAGGTCATCAGCGACGGACCTGTTACCACCTATGGACCGAACGAGATGGTCCTCGACAATTGGGGGGAAATCGCATCGTGGACCGCAAAGGTGCCGGTCGTATCACATAGGAGCAGCGGCATCGGGTTCGTGAATTTCGGCGACATCGGAACCGTAAACATTGACGCACCGATTGAAACGCACGGGCTGGGCGCGCGTGGTTTCAACCTCTACGACGGGACGCTGAAAAGGCCCGCTTCCAGAGCATCACCACCCATGGAGACGGGGTTATTGGCGTGCAGCTCTCGAAGCCACATCAAGTTCTTCACGCCATAGATCGGGACATGATCAAATCCGGACTTGTCGAAATCCTCGCGCTTCACAGACCCTTTTTGCATCTGAAGGATGCGGAAAGGATCGTCGACGCCATCCTGGAAGAAATGACCGAAGCGCTGATGCGCGGTGACAGGATTGAACTGAGAGGATTCGGCACGTTCAGTATCCGCCATCGCCAGCCGAAATCAGGCAGAAACCCCAGGACGAACACGTCGATTTTCATCGAAGAAAAGTGGATTCCATTTTTCAAGGCTGGAAGAGAAATGCAGCAGCGCCTGAACGCGGCCAGCAACCTCAATCCCCACGAAATTGTTCCTGCTTCAGCAGACTAGCCACAATATAGCTCGCGGTCCAACCAGGAAAACCAACGTGGGAAGCACTATGGCGAGAGGAAAGGTCAAATGGTTTGACGCGAACAAGAAGTACGGATTTCTAGAGCCCGACGATGGTGGCCCGGATGTCTTCGTGCACCTCAGTGAAGTCATGAAGGCGAAGCTGCCTCATCTGACGCCGGGCGCGCCCATTGCCTATACTCTTGAGATTGACGATGGCAAAAGGTCGGCAAGAGATCTATCGCCAGTTGCTGCCAACGCTGATCCAAAACCTCCCAAGGAAAGGAAGAATGAGCAGCCTTACGCTGTCCGACGTGCGCAAGCGCTTCGGTGAACTGGAAACGATCCATGGCGTTTCGATCGATATTGCCGACGGCGAGTTCGTGACGCTGATCGGTCCTTCAGGATGCGGCAAGTCGACCCTGCTGCGCATGATGGCAGGCCTTGAATCCGTCAGTGGCAGTGCGATTTCCATCGACGGGAAAGTCCTCAATCACGTACCGCCCGAGGATCGGGACATCGCCATGGTCTTCCAGAGCTATGCCCTCTATCCACATATGACGGTAGCGGAGAATATGGGCTTTTCATTGAAGCTTCGCGGCGTCCCGAAGGCCGACATCGATGCAGCAGTCGGGAAGGCGGCAGATTTCCTCAACCTGCGTTCGCTGCTCGAACGGCATCCCCGGGCATTGTCAGGCGGACAGCGCCAGCGTGTAGCGATGGGACGAGCCATTGTTCGCCAACCGGCCGTCTTCCTGTTCGACGAACCGCTGTCAAGCCTCGATGCCAAACTTTGCGTTCAGATGCGCCAGGAAATCAAGGATCTCCACCAGCGTCTCGGCACGACATTCGTCTACGTCACGCATGACCAGGTCGAGGCCATGACCATGGCCGACAAGATCGTCGTCTTGAAGGATGGAAAGACCGAGCAAGTCGGCCGCCCGCCCGACCTCTACGAGCGTCCCGCCAATCGCTTCGTTGCCGGCTTCATCGGCTCGCCGTCGATGAATTTCCTCGAATGCGTTATCGAGAGGGGCGCATTGACGACCAAGGAAGGAACGTCTCTCGGCGCTTTCAAAGGTGCGGGCAATGGCCGCGAAGAAGTGGTGCAGGGCATCAGGCCAGAAAACATCAAGCTTCATCCCGAAGGATTTCCCGCGCGTATCACCATGGTCGAGCCGACGGGATCGGAGACCATTCTATCGCTCGACATTGCGGGACAGCGTGTGGTGGCCAACCTGCGGGACCGTTTTAATCCGCAGGTCGGTGATGATATCAGACTAGCGGTAGATATGGATGCCTCCCACATCTTTGACGACGGAGGTAATAGGCGGCAACCTACTTAGCGGCCTGTAATCAAGGTCCTAGACTGTGTTGTATAGAGAGAAAATCGAGATTAGGCATATTACAATGCAATAGGCTTTTAACTGCAGCACGGACGCCCGTTTTCGGATATACCGAACCTGCATGACATGTTTATCATGCCGATGACGCAACAGGCTGCAGAGGTCTTGAATGGATCAGATCTGTCGCCATCTATTCAGACAGACCGTGACGGAGTGAAGACCATCAAACTGAGAATTTCGAATAACACCTGAGCGCCGGCATGAGCGGTATTGGTGGTTGAATCGTACTGAGGAGCAACCTCAACAACATCCCCGCCGGCGATGTTGAGCCCCTTCAATCCACGGATTACTTCGAGGACCTCGCGCGAGGTGAGGCCGCCGATCTCAGGCGTTCCTGTACCGGGTGCAAAGCTTGGGTCAAGGCTGTCGATATCGAAAGACAAATAGGTTGGATCATTGCCGACGATTGCCTTCGCTTTATCGATGATGGCTGGGATGCCGAGGACGCTGACCTCTTCCGCGTGAATCACCGTCATCCCGGATTCATAGGAGAACTCCCAGAGATACTCGGCAGATCCGCGGATGCCGATCTGGATTGTACGTGTCGGGTCGAGAACGCCATCAAGCACAGCGTTGCGGAAGGGACCTCCATGATGGAATTTGGTCTGATCGAAAGCGCCTCCGGTATCGCAATGGGCATCGATGTGGATCATGCCCACGGGTCGCTTTTTACCAACGGCCTTCAATATGGGATGGGTAATGGAATGGTCACCGCCGACAGCAAGAGGCAGGACGTCGGCCTCGACAATCTGATTAAACCGTTTCTCGATGTCTTCGTGGCTCATCTCCAGCCGGTATCGGCTGCGGAACGGAACGTCGCCGATGTCTGCCACGCGTAGATCGAAGACAGGGGCAGTCTCAAGGACGTGATTATAAGGGCCGATACGCTCGATCGCTCGCAGCGCTCTCGGCCCAAACCTTGACCCAGGTCGGTTGGTCACACCGAGATCCATTGGCACACCAACAATAGCAACCTGGAGATTGCCAAAATCCGGTACCTCCGCGTCCACCGGCATATAGGGTGCCGAGAGAAACGTCGGCAGGCCTGAATAAGGCGCCAGCCTCGTGCCGGACTTCGAGAAGATCTTGTCCGCGACCTTGCGGAAGCGATCGTCGAACAACTCACCGCCATGACTGTCACCGTATTTCGCTCGCAGTGCGTTAAGCTTGTCCTGATCCATATCGTTACCCTTCTTGAAATTCAGCGACCGGTGAAGACTGGCTTGCGCTTCTCGACAAACGCCCGCGCAGCCTCGGCATAGTCGTCTGTCGTGTCCATAAACATGTTGAGGTCGGTCTCGATGCGGATGCCTTCCTCCAGCGGCACTTTCTCGCCACGCACAATCGCCTCCTTGGAATATTGTACGCCGAGCGGAGCGTTGGCCGAGATCATCCTTGCGATCTTGTAGACTTCTTCCATGAGCGCGTCCGTAGACACGACCTTGTTGACAAGTCCGACGCGTAATGCCTCACTCGCGTCCAGCCGCTCTCCGGTGAAAATCATCCACATTGCCTGACTACGGCCGATCAGCCGCGGTGTTCGCTGTGTTCCGCCCGCCCCTGGGAACGTCCCGAGACCCGTCTCTGGAAAACCGAACCTCGCATCCTCAGCTGCAATACGCATGTCGCAGCATAGGGCCAGTTCCAGACCTCCGCCTAAAGTGTAGCCATGAACGGCAGCGATTGTGGGCATCGGCAGCTTTTCGATGCGGTCGAAGATGTTGCGTGAATAGTGCCTCGCCCGAGCCTCGACCGTTGTTGCGACCGGCTTGAATTCCTTGATATCGGCGCCGGCACAGAAAGCCCGCTCGCCTCGCCCGGCCAGGATGAACGCGCGCGGACGCGCCTTCTCGACTTCGGCAAGAGCGTCGTTGACTTCGCCCACGAGCTGCGCACTCAGGGCATTCAGCGCATGCGGGCGGTTGAGCCACAACTCGGCAATTTCGTTCTCGATGTTCAGTTCAATGCACTCAGGCATCGGCTTGTCCCTTCATTTCGTTCACGCGCCCATGAAGCGCGGCTTTCGCTTTTCGACAAAGGCCCGAGCGGCCTCCGCATAGTCGTCCGTCGTATCCATGAACATGTTGAGATCAGTCTCGACCTTCAGAGCCTCCGCCAGCGGCATCCGCTCGCCTCGCGCGATGGATTCCCTCGCGTAGGCGATGCCGAGTGGTGCATTTTCAGAAATGCGCAGGGCCCAGCGGCGCGCCTCATCGATCAAGGCTTGCCGCGGTACGACTGACGTCACCAGCCCCATGCGCAGTGCTTCGGCCGCGTCGATCCGCTCTCCGGTGAAGATCAGCCGCATCGCCTCGCTGCGGCCAATGAGCTGAGGCAGTCGAACCGTGACGCCCATTCCTGGAAAGGTGCCCAGCGCGGTCTCCGGTAGGGCAAAGAGGGCATCATCCGATGCGATGCGCATATCGCATGGGAGCGCCAGCGCCATGCCGCCGCCGAAAGTGTAGCCATGCACCGCCGCGATTGTCGGCATCGACAGTGACTGGATCGCCGAGCAAACATCGCGTCGGTAATGGTGGGCCCTTGCATCGACGGTGGTCGCGATTGGCCGAAACTCCTTGATATCTGCGCCGGCGCAGAAGGCACGCTCGCCGCAACCTGCAAGAATGAGCGCACGGGCGTTGGATCGTGTGACATCCGCGACGGCCTCGTTCAACTCGTCCATCAACTGGCGGCTGAGTGCGTTGAGGACTTTCGGGCGGTTGAGCCAGATTTCCGCAATGCCGCCGTCGTAGATCAGCTCGACACACTCAGCCATCGCCGTCACATCTTCAGCAGACTAGCGAACTCAAGCGCGCTGCAGAGCGCCGCACGCTCTTCGTCCTTGATTGCCAGAAGAGGCGGACGAACAGTGGCGCGCTCCAGAACACCGAGAAGAACCAACGTCTCCTTCATGCGCGTATGCATGTCGATGAATGGCGCCTTGTAGAAGCATTTGGTGAGGGGTCGGAGCTTTTCATGGACCTCACGAGCGGCGAAGAGGTCGCCTTTTTCGACTGCCCCCCACATCTGTCCGAGTTCGGCCGCGATGACGCTTCCACTCCCGGACAAAATTCCCTCGCCGCCGACGGCAAGCGACGATAGAAGCGAAGAGTTGTTCGAGGTCAGTACAGGCACCGGCGGATTGGCTTCGCGGCAGATCTCGATATTGAGCTGGTATGGCACCATGCCCGCACTGCCTTCCTTGATGCCGACGACATAAGGCAATGCCACCAGCTTGCGCAGAGTATCTGGCGTATAGCCGAGCCCGCCGCCCGGGCTGAATTGGAAAAGCACCAATGGGATTTCCGCCTGCTCCGCTATCGTCTGATGCCACAACAGGGGCATTTCGTGGCTGGCGCAGGCGCCATCAGCAAAAATCGGTGGTGGGAAAACGGTGACCGCATCCGCGCCGGCTTGCTTGGCATCCTTGGCATGCGCGACGGCCTCGGTTAGCGAGTCCGTATAGAGACCGGCCAGCACCGGAACACGCCCCTTGACCTGCTCCGTGATGACGCGTGTAACTTCGGCACGCTCTTCACGCGTTAGTGCTGCGACTTCACCGGCATGACCGACACCAAACAGCGCTCCGACACTTTTTACCTTGAGGCAACGATCAACGAGACGGCGCAAGGACGTGTAGTCAATCGAGAGATCATCGAAAAAGGGAGTGAGCAGGGCCGGCACAACGCCGCCGAGTTTTACGCTTCTCATGGTTTTTCCTACCTAGTTGAAAATGCTTTGGTTGCCGCCCGGCGGCGGCCATTTTGATCAGACGACTTTGTCCGCCTTCAGGGCCGCGATGCGTGCTTCATCGAAACCTAGTTCGCGGAGAACCTCATCCGTGTGCTGGCCCACTTCCGGTGCTGCACGGCGCGGATGCCGCTCCAATGGTGCTTCCGACATGGTGATGGGGCTTCGGATGTTATGAAGCGTGCCGAGCCGCGGATGCTGCATCTCGAACATCATCCTGTTGTGTTCCATCTGCGGATCGACGAGAAGCTCCTCATACGTCTTCACCGGTCCGCACCAGATCCCCTTGGCAAGCAGATGGTCCAGCCATTCTTCGGCGGTGCGTGTCATCATGACCGGTTTGACGATGGCATGAAGTTCCTCCCTCCGACTGTAGGCTTCCTCCTTGGTGAATTCGGCGATCGAAGGCTCGTTGAGCGCGTCAGCCAATTGGGCGGTCGAAACGTCGGATATCACGATGCAACCTTCCTTTGTCTCGAACACGCCGTAGGGCGCGCTAGCGCCGGGGCTTGCCAGACCGCACTCGCTGCGAACCTTTTTGATACCATTGGCGCAATCAAAGACATTTTCCGTCTGTAGATGGACGGCCGCATCCATTAGACTGGTATTGATCAGCTGCCCTTTACCGGTCTTTGTCCGGTGGAACAGCGCTGCCGAGATGGCAAAGGCATTAAGGGCCGCCGAATGCAGATCGATGACGGATGCGCCCGTCGGGGTCGGCAGATCGCTTCTCTTGCCAGTCGCGCTGGCAAGCCCGGTCAGTCCTTGAAGTATCAGATCCTGCCCTGGTCTCGACAAATAGGGTCCGGATGGACCGAAGCCGGAGGCCGATAGATAGACGATGCCCGGATTGATCTTCGAAAGCGCCTGATACGCAAGGCCAAGTCTATCCATGACGCCCGGCCGGAAATTCTCGACAACGACATCAGCCGTCGCGACAAGCGCATTGACGATATCCTTGCCTTGCGGCGCCTTCAGATCCAACGTCAGGCTGCGCTGGTTCCGGTGCAGCATATGGAACAGCAGGCTTTCCCCATTCCGCAGCCGATAGGTGCGTTCCAGCGATCCAGTACCGGGGCGCTCGATCTTGATGATGTCTGCGCCTAGGTCACCCAGTAACTGCACGCTGGCCGGTCCCTGCGCCAATTGGGCAAAGCTGATGACCTTCACGCCAGAGAAAGGGAGGCTCGGTTCTGCCTCTGTCATATCTTCCACTCCTCAATGGGAGCCGACCGCCATCGATCGGTCCCTGTCTGCATATGCTAGTTTCCGGAAAACCACTTTTCGTAGGCGGCATTGATCGACTGGCCGTCCTTGCGCAGGTAAGGCCAGTCGTAAGTGAGCGGCTTCACCTCGGGGTGGCCGGCGAGTGTCCAGTCCTTGTACTTCGGATCGACCTTATCGATCGCCAGGGTGTTGGCGGGGCCCTGAGCCACCTGAGCGCTGAGTTTCGCGTTGTTGTTTTTATCGAGGATATAGGCGATGAGCTGCATCGCTTCCTTCGGATGCTTGCTGCCCTTTACGACCGCCATGGATGCCGCCAGCACGATACTCGAATCCCAGGCGAAGCCGAGATTGGCGCCGTCTTCGTTGGCGGCAACGATCGAGCCAGCATCGCAATGGCCGGCCATGACGACTTCCTTGTCGCGTAGGAGCTGCGGGCATTGCGGCCCTTGGGCAAACAAAACCAAATTGCCGGAATCGCGTAGCTTGTTGAGCGCTTCAAACGCTTTGTCGAGTTTATAGGGCACGAGCTGATCGCGCGGAACACCCGCTCCCGTCATTGCGCCCATCAGCACCGTACCTGCTGCCGTCGGGCGTGCAAGCACGCCTCGCTTTCCAGGGAATTTCTGAAGATCGAAGAAATCCTGCCAGGTTTTGGGCGGGTTATCACCGAACTTCGCCTTGTCGTAGGCAAAACCGTTCACCAGCGTGCGCGTGACGATCGTGTAGGTGCTGCGGTTTGAGTCCTGCATAATCTCGTTGCAGGGGACGACTGTGCAGTCGATCTTCTCGAAATAATTCTCAGGGTCTGTCGCGTAGAGATCGCCTTCGTAGAGATCCCAGATGACGTCGCCAGTTTCTCTCATCGCCTTAAGCTTTGCCCACTGCACACCGGTCTGATAGATGACCTCGATATTGGGGTGGGCCTTCATGAACGGTTCTAGCCAGAGCTTCTTCACGGCTTCGCCACTTGCGCCGCCATAACCGACCCAGACGAGGGTAATTTTGTCCTGCGCCATAGCAGGCAGCGCGAGCGTCGCGGTGAGCACCGCTCCGGCCGTGACGGCGGCAATGAGAGATCTGGATATGCGTGCAATCACTAATTTCATTGTTATTCCCCTTTGCTTTGAGTGCTTGTTGCGGTCGGTGCCTTAGCTGCCGTATGAAACCGCGACGGGTAGGTCGCTTTTGCGCAGATCCAGGCTGACGGGATCTCCCGGTCGCCAGGCCTCCGTCGAGTTGCAGCGGCATTCAAGTTCGTGGCCGTCGCCCAGATCGATCATCACGCGCATCTGGCCACCCAGGAATATCGCCTCGCTCACCCGCCCATCGGCCAGATGGATGCAGCCATTGGCAAGTGTTGCGTCCGGTTTTCGCAGCGTCGCCGTCTCGGCCCGAAAAACGGCCGCCACGGACCCGGCAATCGGTCTGTCCGCCGCGATGTTGACGGGAATGACCCATGCCCGATCGCCGACGATGGCCCAGTCCGATCCCTGCCGCTCCAGCCGGCCGCCAAGCAACCGGCCCGCGCCAACGAACGTCGCCGAAAAAGCGGATCTTGGGGTGCGGTATAGCTCGGCCGGCGTGCCTGCCTGTTCGATGCGCCCATTGTTGAACAGAATGACCTGGTCGCTCATGGAGAGCGCCTCCTCCTGATCGTGCGTGACATAGAGAACCGTGCAGCCGAGTTCGCGGGTGATGCGAACGATCTCCCTCTGCAGATGACTGCGCAGGCCGGCATCAAGCGCACTGAGCGGCTCGTCCATCAACAGCACCTTAGGGCTGAAGACGAAGGCTCTGGCGAGCGCGACGCGTTGCTGCTGACCGCCAGACAACTCCGATGGATACCGACCGGCGATGTTCGACAAGCGCACGAGGTCGAGAGCCTCGCCGACGCGCCTGCGGCGCTCCGCCGCGGCTATCTTTCGGAGCTTGAGCGGATACTCAATATTCTTCTCGACGGTCATATGCGGGAACAACGCGTAGCTCTGAAAGACGAAGCCGAGGTCCCGCCTTTCCGCCGAAAGCCGGGTAACGTCGCGCCCGGCGATCTCGACTATGCCCTGATCGGCATCGACAAGACCGCTAACGATGTTGAGCGTTGTCGTCTTCCCGGAACCGGACGGGCCCAGAAAGGTGCAGAAGCTGCCCGGCCCTACGTCAAGCGTGATGTCGTCGACGGCGGTGAATGAGCCGTAATGCTTGCTGACATTGCATACGGCAATCGGTGCACCGGATGGATGGTTGGCTACGGTCATGAGGATGCTCCCGAGCGCAATAGGACATTGGCGGCTTGGCCCGTAGGCACCCGGCGACGTCGAGTTACGACGACCAGAGCGCCCATGAAAAGGATCGCGATGCTGACCGTCGAAAGGAGAACGGCCGCCGTTGCTGAGATTGGGTTGAGAACGTTTTGCATCTCGCCCCAGAGCTTGAGAGGAAAAGGTTGGACACGGGCTGTGCCAAGCATCAAGGCACCGACGACGTCGTCCCAGGAGTGAAGAAACGCCAGAACCGCACCGCCAATGATGCCGACCGAGATAAGCGGCAACGTAATGGTGACCAGCGCCTTGCCAAAGCTTGCGCCCATGGTTCGTGCCGCCGCTTCCAGTCGCGGATCGAGGCTGCGGCTAGCCGAGACCACGGTAATAACGACATACGAAACCCCGACGGTGGTATGAGCCACCACGAGCGGTATCATCGAGTCGAGAACCTTCAGCATCGCGAAGACGAAGTAGAAGCCGACTGCGAGACTGATTGCAGGAAGGATCAACGGGGTTGCCACCAGCGCCTGAATCGAAACGTGCTGGCCGATCGCTCCCCGTGCCAGACCGAGACCGAGAGGCACGCCGAGTAGCAGTGAGAGCAGAACCGTCACAAATCCGATCATCAGGCTGGTCGTGATCGATTGCGTCCACACAGGATCGGACAGCAACGCCGATAACCATCGTGTCGAATAGGCGGGTGGTGGAAAGGTCATGCTGTTGGCATCGGAGAACCCGAGCATCGCCACCACGACGAGTGGTGCCCATAAGAAGACGTTGACCACGATCAGCAGGACCCATCCGGAGGGGCCGAGGCGGACAGTCATGATGACCTCCGATCGCTCATAGAGCGGTTGCACAGGTTAATGAGGAGAAGACCCAGCAGCGTGATCAGAACCAGCGTTGTCGACATCGCAGACGCGGCACCGAAATTCCCGTACTCAGATTGCGTCATGATCGATGCGCTAATCATCTGCCGCGACGGATTGCCAAGCAGAGCCGGCGTGGCGTAAAAGCTCAGTCCGAGAATGAAGATGAGCCCGCAACCGGTGAGAATACCGGCGCGCGTGGCGGGGACGAAGATCTGCCAAAATGCCCGGATCCGGCTGGCACCAAGGCTGCGTGCAGCAGAGACCGTCGCAAGGTCGACACGCTGCATCGAAGCATAAAGCACGAGGATCATATGCGGCAAAAGCACGTGGCTTGTCCCGATGATCGCACCGAGGTCGTTGCGCATCAGCTTCAGCGGCTGGTCGATGATGCCGGCGGAGATCAGCAACTTGTTGATGACGCCATTGGTCTGCAGCAACTCGATCCAGGCGAAGGCACGCGCCACCGAGCTGGTCGCGAACTGCACTGCGAGAAACAGCATGAGATAGATCTTGAGTGCCTTCGGTCCGACGCGCATTGCGTATGCATAGGCGTATCCGCCGATCAGAGTGACAATCACGACGATCGCAGATGCCTGGAACGTGTTGAGCAAAATGACGAGCGAGCGCCATTCGATGAGTCGTGCGTAGTTTTCGGGCCCAGGATCGGTCAGGCTGCGGTTGATCGTAAACAAGAGGGCAGCACCGAACCCAGCGACGATGAATAGAATTCCTGGCAAGGCGCCCCATGACCACGGGTCGCTCCAGCGCCTTCGCGCCGTATGCACCATAACTGTACCCCTGGAGTTTGCTTTAGCAACTTTTCCGTTTTTCGGAATTGTAATTCCGTTAAATGGAAGATAGACAGGTGTTGTGATGGCTGTCAAGGCGATTATTTGAAGACCGCGTAACGACCGCGTAGAAGGACACTTCGGGGCGGCGAAAATGGTGCATCTGGAATGGGGGACGTATGGAAAAGCAGAGTGACACAACCGAAGGGTCGGCCCCGTTGACGCGAGCCGCTCAGATCGTGGATATTGTCGCCGCGAACAGGGGCGGATTGACTTTAAAAAAGATCAGTGAAGCCGTCGGGCTTGCGCCGTCGACGACCCATCGGATGGTCAACAGTCTCGTTGCTGTCGGATACCTGGCATCACGAGAAGAAGAAAAGACTTATGACCTCGGTCAGCGATTGATTCGCGTCATGCATATGGCATTCGGATCACGGAACATCCAGACGCTGTCCGACCCGGTTCTCACACGCTTACTTCGACAGTTCGGCCAGGTTTCGTATGTCAATCAGCTCGTGGGCAGCAAGGTTCGACTGGTCGCCTTCGCGACACCCGAACGGATGGATCGGACGCTCGTCGTACCGGGCGAAGCCTCGCCGATCCACGCGACCGCATCGGGCAAAGCTATTTTCGCGTTTCAGGATCCCGCAATTGTCGATCGGGAGCTTTCCTTGCCGCTGCAAAAGTATCTTCCGAACACGATTGTCGATCCCGCGGCAATCCGAGAGGAACTGGCGAAGGTGCGAAACAACGGCTACGCCATAACCAAATCGGAGTTCGATCTCGGCGTGACTGCAATCGCGGTTCCGATTGAGATCCCCAACGCTGGCGTGGTATTTTCTATCGGAATGACTGGTTTCGAGAACCAGCTGTTTTCAAATGCCACGCTTGAGCAATACGTGCACGCACTCACAGGGGCTGCAGAGGAATTGAAGCCGGCGCTGTCCTTTGTCGGTCATGCAGAGTCGTAGGATTCTGAGCTGTCAGATACTGCTGCTGTCGCACACGTTTTCCATGAGGATTGAACCAACTCGCAAACGTGGCAGGCGGGAAGCTAATTCTGCCGCTCAGGAACGTGCACGATCAGTCCGTCTAAGTCCTTGCTGACTTTCAATTGACACGTCAGCCGGCTACGAGAGGCATCCGGTTCCCAGGCGAATTCGATCATATCCTGCTCGATCCTATCGGGAGCAGGGAGCTTGCCGACCCAGTCTCCATCGACATAAACGTGGCAGGTAGAACAGGCGCAAGCACCACCACAGTCGGCGACGATGCCGGGGATATCGTTGTCGCGCGCGCCTTCCATTACCGAACGCCCAACCTCTACATCGATATCGCGGCGACTTCCATCGGCCAGAACGTAAATGATCAAGGTCATGGGCGGGGTCCTTTCTGGTCAGTGTGAACTGGCTCGCCGAGAGTGGCGAATAGTGACGCCGAGATCCGGATGCCGTTCATGAAACAGTCGATGGTGATGTTCTCGTTCGGCGCGTGGTTGGCTTCATCCGCATTGGCAAAAGGTAGTAGGAAGGTCGGCAGGCCGAGAATGGTGGAAAACACGTGGGTCGGCAACGTCGCGCCGAGACTTGTCTGTATCAACGGCTCGCTGCCATATACTGCCCTGACGGCTTCTATCAGATGGACGGCATAGGGGGAGTCGATTGGCGTCTTGGCTGGCGGCGTCCCCTGCTTCGGTCGGAATTCTACATCGGGCCCAAATGACTGGACATGATCAGCCACGCAACGCATCACGTGTTCGGGCGTCTGCTCCGCTACGAGCCTGATATCGCATTTGGCAAAGGCCGTTGCCGGAATGACAGCCTTGGTGCCTTCGCCCTCATAGCCGCCATGCAGTCCGTTGATGGTGAGTGTCGGATGAAACATTAGCCTGTCGTAATAAGGCCGATTCTCTGGCCGATCGATTGCACGGAAGCCGAGCGTTGCCTGAACCGACTCGAGATCGACCGGCAGGGCATCGGTGGCAGCACGCTCGCGACTGGTTGGCGCAACGACTTCGTCCTGCAAACCGGCGATAGTAATGAGCCCATCCGCATTCCTCATTGTGCCGAGCAGATGGACGAGCGACCAAATGGCGTTTGGCATTACGCCGCCAAAATTGCCAGAATGCGCATCTCGGCTGCCCGTTCGAGCATACAGTTCGAAGGAGACGAAGCCGCGATTGCCGAAACAGATGACGGGCTTGCCGCTCTCGTGCAGATGCCCGTCAGAAATCACCACGAAATCGGCCGTCAGCCTGTCGCGATTGTCGCGCACGAAACTGGCAAGGCTCGGACTTCCGACCTCCTCCTCGCCTTCCAGCATCACGATGACGTTGCACGGAAAACTGCCATGGACGGTGAGCCACGCTTCAAGCGCCAGTATATGGGCGAAGTGCTGGGCCTTGTTGTCGCCGACACCGCGCGCGTAAATGCGACCATCACGGATAGTCGGCTCGAAGGGCGGACTCAGCCAGGCGTCGTAAGGCTCCGGCGGCTGCACGTCGTAATGGCCGTAGACGAGGACGGTAGGCTTGCCGGGAATGAGGTCATGCCAAGCAAGGATGCAGGGAAAGCCGCCGGTCGGCAAGAGCTCGGCCTGCATGCCGAGTTTTTCCGAGATGATGCCGCAGGCAAGCCTCGCCGCCTCGTCCATGCCGATGCGCTGCGCGCTGATGCTCGGCTGCCGGACATAGTCGAGCAAGCGGGCGACATAGCTCTCGACCTGGGTATCGACATAGGTAAGGACCGCCTCAAGGTCGCTCATCGCACAAATCCGAGATCGGCACGCGGATCGCGGCGCGCGATCCGCTTCAGCAGTAGCTCGACCTCAGCCTTGCCGGCAGGGCTGAGCGCCGGACCGGGACGGCGCTGGGCTCCGCTGGCAAGCACACCGCGCCGATGCAGCACGTATTTGCGGGCGGCAAGCCCGAGTCCCGGTTGCTGCTCGTAGCGCACCAGCGGCAGATGCACGTCGAAGATATCCATCGCCGCCTCGAGCTCACCTTGTCGCGAAAGCTTGACGACATCGACCAGCATTTCGGGGAAAGCATAGCCCGTCATTGCACCATCCGCGCCGCGAGCCATTTCCAGGTCCAGGAAAGCGCCGCCATTTCCGCACAGGATCGAGATCGGTCGTAACGAACCGTCGGCCTGCCAAGCGCGCAGTTGGGTGATCTTGTCGAGGCCCGGCCAATCTTCATGCTTGAGCATCACGCAGGCGGGATTGTCGTTGACGATGCGCCGGATGACGGCCGGCGACATCATCACGGACTGGGCCAGTGGAAAATCCTGGATGACGAAGCGAATGCCGCGGCCGATCGCATCCGAGACATTGGCGTAGTAGTCGACGATCTGGTCGTCTGTCCTGAGGCTCGCTGACGGCGCCAACATGACGCCGGCCGCACCGAGCGTCATCGCCTCTTGTGCCAGTCGCTGCATCGGCGCAAAGCCCGGCGCCGAGACACCAACCACGACGGGCACGCTGCTGTGCGCCATGAAGCGGCGGACAACCTCGGTTGCTTCCGCGGCATCGAGCTTCTGGGCCTCGCCCATCATGCCGAGAACGGTGAGGCCGCAGGCGCCGGCCTCAGCGTAGAAATCACAGAGCCTGCCAATCCCGTCGAAATCGATCCGACCGTCGTCATGGAAGGGAGTGACCGAGATGGCATACACGCCCTTGGTTTGGTTTATCGTCATGACGCGTCCTTCAGAACAATTCGGCGCCAAAATTGCGAGCGCTGTCCATTTCGAGCGGCAACTTTCCGGTCGGGATGGCCGCCTCGCCAGCGGCTCTCGCCAGAAACTGTCCCGAACCGGCCACCGCATGCAACTTGCCATCAGCCACGATTACCTCGCCGCGGCGAATTACCGTTTCCGGCCAGCCCTTGACCGTACGGCCGGCGAACGGGGTGAACCGCGAGAGATCGCGCACTGCCGCGTCGCTTAAGGTCACCGTCTTCTCCGGATCCCAGATCGCAATGTCGGCATCACCTCCGATAGCGATGCTGCCCTTTCTCGGCGCGAGCCCGTAGATCCTGGCCGGCTCGCTCGCCGTCCAGCGCACGAAGTCCTGCACGGAAAACCGGCCGCTCGATACCATCGCGTCGAACATCAGCGGCAGACGCGCCTCGATGCCGGGAACCCCGCTGACCACCTGTTTAAAATTCGGTATCGCGGCATAGCGGAGCTTACCGGTCTCGTCGAAGGCATAGGGCGAGTGATCTGATGAGATGATCTGCAGATCGCCGAGCGACAGCGCCTGCCATAAGGCATCCGCATCCCCCGTCTCGCGCGCCGGCGGCGAGAACATGAACTTGGTCGCCTCGTTCCCGGGTCGATCGAGATCCTGGCGCGTGAGGAACAGATATTGCGGGCAAGTCTCGGCGAATACCTTCTGGCCACGGCCGCGCGCCTCGCGGATGACGGCACAACCTTCCGCCGTCGAGACGTGGTAGACCATAACAGGCTGGTTGACGAGTTCGGCCAACGTCAAAAAGCGGTAAATCGCCTCGCGTTCGGCCAGCCGCGCATGGGCAAGGGCATGGTAGCGCCCATGCTCGTAGCCGCGCTTGAGAAGCCGGTTGGTCATCCAGGTGATCATTCCATGGTTCTCGGCATGTGCCATAACGAAAGCGGCGTTCTCGCGGGCCCTCATCAGGATCTCAAGAATGCGCTCGTCGTCAACCTTCACCCTATCATAGGTCATAAAGATCTTCAGCGACGAATGGCCTGCCTTGACCAGATCCGGCAGTTCGTCGGTCAGCACAGCCTCGGTCGGATCGCCGAGGATCATGTGAAAGGCATAGTCGATGACCGCACCGGACTTCGCCACCCTATGATAGTCCTCGACCACTCGGGCAAGACTCTGCCCGGTGTTTTGGGCAGCGAAGCTTATGACGCTGGTGGTGCCGCCGAAGGCTGCCGCCGTTGTGGCCGACAGGAAAGTGTCGGAATTTATGAAGCCGCCCGACGACATCTGTTCGATATGCGTATGACTGTCGACGCCACCTGGCAGTACCAACCTTCTGCCCGCATCAATCGTCCTGCGCCCCTCAGGTAGATCGGAGCCGAGAGCAACAATGCGGCCGTTCAGCACCCCAACATCGGCTTTGAAACAATCACTGGCCGTTGCGACTGTACCGCCGCGGATCACCAAATCGAACACATCACTCATCAAATGCTTCCTTCAAAAAACTGTGAGGGAAAATCCTGCATCCTAGCCGGCGACGATCGGAATGCGCCCGGGATCGCACATAATAGCCTCAATGACACGGTGGTTGGTTTCCTGCGTTTCCTGAAGGCAGATCGCCACAGCTCGATCGACGTCACGGCGACGCAACGCATCGATAAGCTCAAGATGAGTCTCTTCTAGATGCCCGACCGGCCACGATACGATTCCGAGATTGAAAAGACGTTCGGACTCATCGAGTATCCGCGCCAACATAGAAACAATTCGGTGGTTCCCAGTTAACCGGGCAACTCCGAGATGGAAAGCCCTGTTCAGTCCGATCAGCTCGGCGGCCTCAGTCGGCGTCGGCCTCGGCAGGCGCGCGATCACCTCCAGTGAACCGATCGCTTGGTCCGACGCGTCCGCAATCAACATCCGCACGACACCGGATTCAAGAAGAAACCGGGCGTCTCCGAGTGACTTGAAATCGCTGAGACTGATCGGCGTCACCTGATAGCTGCGGCCATTGGCCGGTGATACGAGACCCTCCTGCCGCAGACGCGACAAGGCATCGCGAACGGGCGTTGGACTGACCGAATATTCACGCGCCAGCGCGACCTCGGACACCGACGTGCCGGGCGCAAGCTCGCAAGAAATGATTCGACGGCGCAACTCCCCGTAAATCTGCGCCCATCGCGCCTGCGGCACCTCTGTCTCGATTTCCATGCCGACCTTTTGCATTTCGACCTTCATCTGGCCTCCAACCATTCATACCTCCCGCATTGCAGCATTTTCCGAAATAACCGATCACTACAGCGTTGACATAAAACCGCTGTAGTGATTACCATACTGGCCACGATAGTCCAGTAGGGAGTGATACCAAGCGGCATTTTCGAAAAAAATTAGTTGTTTACGGGCACTCAGTCATAACAAGGGGAACGGCATGCCTGCCAAACATACGCTTCTGACATCTTCGATTTTCGTTGCGGCCGCGCTGTTCGGTACCTCCGCTTCCGCACAGTCAAAACCGTCGACAAGCTGCGCGACAACCGGCGGCACCATGGTCGTCGCCATGCCGGCCGACATCCTGCGAAGCGACCCAACACTCGCCTCGGACACGCAGATCTGGTATATCGCTGGTAATGTGCTGCAAGGCCTGATGGGACCGAAACCCGGTCAAGTCGCCGAGCTCGAGCCGGTGCTGGCCAAGTCGCTTCCCGATATCAGCGCCGACGGCACGGTCTACAAGTTTCAGCTGCGCGAGGGCGTGACGTTCCACGACGGTACGCCGTTCAACGCCGCCGCCGTCAAGTATAATTTCGACCGCTGGACATCGCTTCCCAAAGAGCTGCAGCCCTATGCCCCTTATACGGCGGCGACGATCGGGTTCGGCGCAAACAGCATCATTAGCGCGGTCAAGGTCACCGGCGACTATTCCGTCGAAATCGATTTGAAGAAGCCGAACTCTTCATTCCTCGACTATCTGGCACTGGCCGGCTTCTCGATCGCCAGCCCGACGGCCCTGAAGGCGGGCGGCGCGGATAATACGGTAACCGACATCAGCAAAATCCCGTTTGCGCAGGGCGGTCCGACCGCACTTGTCGGAACCGGCCCGTTCAAATTCAAGGAATGGGCAAAGGGCGATCATTTGACAATCACGCGCAATGACAAATACTGGGACAAGGCCGGCATTCCCTGCCTCGATCAGGTCGTGTTCCGGCCGATTTCGAACCCGGCAACGGTCCTGAACGGCCTACAGGCCGGCGATATCGACGTCGCTTTTCAGGTTGGCCCGGGCGATGTGCCGATCATCAAGGCCAATCCGAAGCTCCAGATCGTCGAGCGCGGTGACAGCTGCAACATGTTCCAGCTGGCACTCAATAACGAGGTCTTCCCGTTCAACGACCCGAGGGTTCGCCGGGCGATCGCCTACGCCATCGACAAGGACGGGCTGATCGACGGCTTCTATGGCGGCTATGCCGACGCAGCAGACGGTTTTCTGCCGCCGGCCTTCCAATATGCCAAGCTGCTCGGCCTGCCGAAATACGACCCGGAAAAGGCCAAGAAGCTGCTCGCCGAGACGGGATATACGCCCGATCAGCTAAAGATCCAATTCTGGTATCCATCGAATGTCGTCCGCCCCTACATGCCGGATGCCAGTGGCGAATTCCAGGCGATTGCAGCAAATCTGGAAGCCGTCGGCTTTAAGGTGGAGCCCAAGTCCGACATCTGGTCGCCGAACTATCTCGACGCCTATGTGACCGGCAGATATCCGATGTATCTGATGGGCACGATCTGCCAGTGGGCGAGCGCCGACAACTTCCTGCTGGTGAACTATTTCGGCTATGTGGATGGCAAGCCGCGCAAGCAGTGGAACTACAAGAACGACGCTCTGCAGGCGAAGATGGAGCAGGCGCTCGCCGCGCCGAACACCCAGGACGCAACCAAGTTCTGGGGCGAAGCGCAGGACATGCTCGGCAAGGATCTACCGATCATCCCGCTCGTCAATGCCAAGCCTCCAGCCGCCGCACAGACCCGCGTCAGGGGTTTCGTCAGTTCCGGCAATCTCCGGGAGCAGATGAACACCGTCTGGCTCGCCAAAAACTGAACCGAATAGGATTTCGACATGATTGCTCCGATTGAAATCGTTCCCGGCCGGATTTATCGGCTGGGGGGATCGGTGAAGCTGAACAACAACGTATCGTGGGTGCCTGCCCATGTGCGCGGATACCAGCCTCAGAACTGTTATCTCGTGGTTGAAAGCGATCGCGCCACCCTGATCGACACCGGCATTGCCGCTCACAAGCACATCATCACCGAGCAGTTGCTCCAGGTGCTTCCGAAAGGTATTCCGCTAACGGTCTTCCTGACGCGCTCCGAATATGACTGCATCGGCTCGCTGGCGGAAATCCAGAAGCATGTGCGGGTCGAGCGTCTGCTGGCCGGCGGATCGGTGAACCCGTTCGACGCCTTCGACGCCGTCATCGAGCTTGAGGGAACCTGGGACAACCGCATCCAGCTCGGGCGCAACCCGGTCGGCGGTGCGTCGACGCTGGAAACATCCGACCAGCTCGAGACGATTACACCGGCGCTGCGGCTTCTCGTTACCTTCTGGGTCTATGACAAGGTCTCGAAGACCTTCTTCTCCTCGGATCTCTTCGGTCATACGGTCACGGCCAACGAGGACGACTCCGTCATCATCGACGCCGGTCAGGCCGATACGACCACGCCGACGGGCGTGCGCGAACATATGGAATCCAAGTTCCACTGGCTACCGTATTCCGTTCCCGACGGCGTCCCGGCGCGCGACCTCAGAAAGCTGTTCGCCGAACGCGAGATCGAAAATATCGCGCCGTCGCATGGATTGGTCCTGCGCGGCAAGGAAGTGGTCCAGCGCCACTTCGACCATGTCATCACCCTACTCGACAATCCCTGGGGGACTGCGGCATGAGCATCGAGGCTTCCGGCCGCCCGCGCGAGATCGCGCCGGGCATTCATCTTCTGGGCATATGCCATGTCTATCAGAATGACGTGCGTTTCCCGTTCGTCAACGGCAAGCCGATCCATCTGCATCTGTCGAACTACGTCATCAAGGGTACGGAGAAGACCGTCCTCATCGACACCGGCGAACCCGCCGGTTGGCAGATCGTCTCCGAGCAGCTCGACCAGATCCTCGGCGACCGCAAGCTCGACTACCTCTTCTCGACGCATCCCGAATTCCTGCATTCGGCCAATCTGGCGCGCATCATGCAGAAATATCCCGAATGCATGCTCGTGGGCGACGTGCGCGACTACGACATGTATTTTCCGGGGCTGACGAACAGGTTTGCGCCGATGCCGCTACGCAGCGTGCTGGATCTCGGCGGCGGCTACGAATTCGTCATCCTCGAAGCGTCGATCAAGGACCTGCCGAGCACCACCTGGGGCTACGAGAAGAAGAACAAGGTGCTATTCTCGGCCGATGCCTTCCAGTTCGCGCATGTCCATGCCAGCATACCGGGGCTCGACTGGACCGAGTTCCACACCGAGCAGGAATGTTCGATGACCACGGAAGAACTCCCCGGCGGCGGCGGCCAGGTCAAGGACAATGCCGCCTTCATCTTCCGCGCGGCGCTCTACTGGCTGCGCTATATCGATCCGCAACCGCTGTTCGATCGCGTCGAAGCCCTGTTCAAGGAATTTCCGCCGCGCATCATCTGCCCCGCGCATGGACATGTGATCATGAACCCGCACGATATCGTGCCGATCATCGAGGCCGAAATGGAATCCATCAGCGGCACCAGCGGAACCTCCAAGGACCGTCCGCTGACCGAGGCCGACACCAAGGCGGCGGCCGACCACGGCGCCCAGCAGGTCTAAGAGATGATCCGATACGTCACCAGGCGTATTCTCGTATCCATACCTGTGCTGCTCGGGGTGACATTCATCGCCTTCGTCTTCGTCCGGCTCCTGCCGGGCGATCCGGCGGCGGCGATCCTAGGGGATCGCGCGACGCCGGAACTGGTTGCCAGCCTGCGCGCCAGCCAGGGGCTGGATCGCCCCCTCTGGGTCCAGTATTTCGACTATCTCGGCAGGCTCGCGAGAGGCGATCTCGGCTCGAGCCTGATCACCAGCGCGCCGGTGCGCACCGAGTTCTTCAGCCGGTTTCCGGCGACGGTCGAAATGTCGGTATGCGCGCTTGCGATCGGTATCACGGCCGGCGTGTTTCTCGGACGGCGCGCCGCGCGCAGGCCGGGATCGGGTGTCGATACCGGCATGACGGCCCTTTCGCTGCTCGGCGTATCCGTTCCAATCTTCGTGCTCGGGCCGATCCTGCAATATGTCTTCGGCGCCTGGCTGCAATGGCTGCCGACATCGGGGCGGATCGATCCGCGCATCGGCATCACCGTCTATTCGAACTTCCTGCTGATCGACACGCTCTTCCAGGGGCGCATGGACGCCTTCCTCGACGCCCTCGCCCATCTTATCCTGCCGGCCATCACGCTCAGCATGATGCCCATGGCCATGGTGGCGCGCATGACACGGATCAGCGTGATGGAAACGTCACGGGAAGACTATGTCCGCACTGCCCGTTCGAAGGGCATCAGCCTGCGGCGCGTCGATCAGCGCCATATCATGCGCAATGCCTGGCTTCCGGTCAGCACCGTGATCGGCCTGCAGGTGGGGACGCTACTCTCCGGCACCGTTATCACCGAAACTGTATTCGGGTGGAACGGTGTCGGTTCGCTCGTCGTCAATGCCATCAACGATCGCGATTATTTCCTGATCCAGTCGTCCATCCTGGTGTTTGCCGTCATATACATCCTCGTCAACCTGATGGTCGACATCAGCTATGCCGTCCTTGATCCAAGGATTCGCTACTGATGGCCGCGGTGGACACCACACCTTCTGTCATCGCGTTGTCCCGTAAAGGGGAGTCGTTCTGGAAGACGGCGCGGCGCCGGCTGCTGCGCCACCGTGCCGCCATGCTAGGCCTTGCCGTTATCCTCATCTTCGTCGTCATGGCGATCACGGCACCATGGATCGCGCCCTGCGATCCGGCGAAGATGTCCATGCGGGCAGCCCTGCAATCGCCGAGCGCCGCACATCTCCTGGGGACCGACAAGCTTGGCCGCGATGTCTTCAGCCGTATCGTCTACGGATCCCGCTACAGCCTGTCCTCCGCCGCGCTCACCGTCGCCTGGGCTCTGCTGATCGGCGGCGCGTTTGGGGCCATTGCCGGCGCCGGCGGTCGCATCGTCGATTCCATTGTGATGCGCATCACCGATGTGCTGATGGCTTTTCCGAGCATCCTACTCGCCATCGGCGTCGTCTCCTGGCTGGGGAAGGGTGATTTCCAGCTGACCATCGCCGTTGGCCTGTCTCTGGCGCCGACCTTCACGCGGCTGTTGCGGGCAAGCCTCCTTTCGCTGCAGGCGGCAGATTTCGTGACGGCGCTGCGCGCCGCCGGCATTCCGAAATGGCGCATCCTCTTTATCCATACGCTGCCGAACGCACTGACGCCGATGATCGTCCAGGCGACGCTGGCACTCGGCACGACGATCATCACCGTCGCAGGCCTTGGCTTTCTCGGTCTCGGCCCGCAGGATCCGCGCATTCCCGAATGGGGCGGCATGATGATTGAGGGCGCCGCATTGCTGCAGTTCCCGCATCTCGTGCTCGGCCCGGGCATCTGTATCGTCGCGGTCGTGCTCGGCGTCAATCTCTTCGGCGACGGCTTGCGCGATGCCCTCGATCCGAAAGCGAAAAGGTGACGCCATGCCATTACTCAGCGTCAATGAGCTGACGGTCACCATCAAAAGCGAACGCGGCAAGGTGCATGCCGTCAACGCGATCAGCTTCGATCTGGACCAGAGCGAAGTAGTCGCCATTGTCGGGGAATCGGGCTGCGGCAAGTCCATGACCGCGCTGGCGCTCACCTGCCTTCTGCCCAAGCCTGCCGCCCGGATCGAGAAAGGCTCGATCCGCTTCGACGGCACGGATATTACCACGCTCTCGGATGCGGAAATGCAGGAACTGCGCGGCGGCGATATATCGATCATCTTCCAGGACCCGATGACCAGCCTCAATCCGGTGCTGACGATCGGCGAGCAATTGTCCGAAGCGATCATGCGGACCAACGAGAAGGCGGACCGTGCGGCCGTGCGCCGGAAAGCGGCGGCGCTCCTTGACATGGTCGGCATCGCCGGCGGCGAGGCGATGCTGCGCGCCTATCCGCACCAGATCAGCGGCGGGATGCGCCAAAGAGTGATGATCGCCATGGCGCTGGCGCTGAAGCCGCGCCTGCTGATTGCCGACGAGCCGACGACCGGCCTCGACGTTACCGTCGAGGCGCAGATCCTCGACCTGATGATGGGTCTCGTCAGCGACATGAAGACCTCGATGCTGCTGATCACCCACGATCTCGGCGTCGTCGCCGGCACGGCGTAGCGGGTCATCGTCATGTATTCCGGCATGATCGTCGAGACGGCCACGACGGACGATTTGTTCGCCGCCCCGTCCCATCCCTATACGATCGGCCTGTTGCGCGCCTCTCCGCGGATCGACGGAGAACAGGAAAACGCGCTCGTGCCGATCGACGGCGTGCCGCCGAACCAACTGCTGCCACTGCAGGGCTGTCCCTTCGCGCCACGCTGCCGCTGGCGGCGACCGATCTGTTGGCGCGAGGTGCCGACATCAGCCGCCTGGACGTCCGAGACGGGGACCATGCATGTCGCCGCCTGCCACAATCGTCCGACCCCGGCGGAAGCCGCAGCCGGCATGCCGCTCGAGCCTTCCTTTGCGGCCGCACTGCCCCCCGACGGCCTATCGTCGCCGGACATCGTCCTCTTCGAGCGCCGGGAGGTTACATGATGGCAGTGACGGCGAATTCCGCTGCACCTCTTCTCGACGTCAAGGGCCTGAAGGTCCATTACCCGCTCGTCAAGGGCATCGTGTTTTCGCGCCAGGTCGGCGTGCTGCGGGCCGTCGACGATGTCAGCTTCCAGCTGGCGAAGGGCTCGATCCTCGCGCTCGTCGGCGAATCGGGCTGCGGCAAGAGCACGACCGGCAAGGCCGTTCTCGACCTCGTCAGGCCGACGGCAGGCTCGGTGGAATTCGACGGCACGGAACTGTCGAAGATGAAGGGGGAGCCCCTGCGCCGCATGCGCCGGCGGATGCAGATGGTCTTTCAGGATCCCTATTCGAGCCTCAGTCCCCGCGTCAGCATCGGCGCGACCCTGATGGAATCGCTGACGGTTCACGATATCGGCGCGGCATCGGACCGCGGCGCGCGGGTCGGCGACCTGTTGCAACGCGTCGGTCTCCGCCTCGATGTCCGCGATCGCTATCCGCACGAGCTCTCCGGCGGCCAGCGGCAGCGGGTTGGCATCGCCCGGGCGCTCGCCGTTTCGCCGGATCTCATCGTCGCCGATGAACCGACCAGCGCGCTCGACGTGTCGATCCAGGCGCAGATTATCAACCTCATCCAGCGTCTGCAGGATGAAATGTCGTTGAGCTATCTGTTCATCAGTCACAACATTTCGATCGTGCGGCACATCAGCGATCGGATCGTCGTGATGTATCTCGGGCGCATCGTCGAAAGCGGGCCGACCCGCGAGGTGATCGACACTCCGGCCCATCCCTATACAAAGGCACTCGTCTCGGCCGTGCGCAATCCGGATCCGGCGACCGAGCGTCGCCGACAGCGGATCGTGCTGACGGGCGATGTGCCCTCGGCGGTGTCGCCGCCCAGCGGCTGCCGCTTCCACAATCGATGCTGGCTGCGCAAGGCAAAGGGCAACCCTGATATCTGCACCCAGATCGAACCCCAAACCCGTTCGCTCGCTGCTGAGCGTAGCGTTGCCTGTCACTTCGCGGAAGATTGCCAATGACCCAGACGACCAAACGCGTCATCCTCTTCGACATTCCCAAGACCGATGGCTATGCCGAGGCCGAGGCCGTATTGCGCGCCAAGGAGCTGATCCAGGGCGACGCGCTGGAAGGCGGCCGCGTGCCGCATCTGCCTGAAATCATCACCTCCATCGACGGCGAGCGACATATGGCCCGTCGTCGGCTGGTCGCAGCCCTGTTCCGCCCGGCCAGGCTCGCCTTCTACGAGCACGATATTCTCGTCAAGGAATTGCGCGCCCGTCTCGACGCAGCCATAGCGCTGAACCCGGACGGCCAGGCTGCGCGCGTGGAAAACCTGCCGCGCATCATCCGTGCGGCCATCGTCAAGGTCTCGGCATCGCTGATCGGCCTCGACTTGCCGACGGAAGAGGCCGTGGACGAACTCGTCCAGCATTCCACCAACATCGCCAATGGCCGCGACCAGGTCTGGGCCATGGAACCGAACGAGGCCGCCATCGCCCAGGCCCACCGAACATGGAAAGACTTTTGCGACAATTTCTATTTCCCCTCCCGGCAGCGTCGCATCGATCTGCTGGCGAAGGTGGCTGACGGAACGCTCGGCGACAAGGACCTGCCGGACGATCTCATCACGCTCATGCTGAAGGCGACGGATCAGGACGCCGCCCTTGACGATCTGATGGTCTACGAGGTCGGCCTGTTCCTGACGGCCTCGGTCAACACTACGGCGGCGGCAACGCCGAAAGCCGCCGAAGCGCTGGCGCGATGGATCGAGAATCACCCCGAGGACAGGAGCAAGCTCACCGACGAGGAATTCCTGCGGATCGCCGCCCAGGAAGCGCTGCGGCTCTATCCGACCGTACCCTTTCTGGTCAGGGAAGCGACGAGCGACATGGAGCTTCCCTCCGGCCGCAAGATGAAGGCCGGCGACCTCATTCGTGCCGACATCTCCGGCGCCAACCGCGATGCGAGCGCCTTCGGAGAAGAGCCGGACAGCTTCAATCCCTATCGGACGATCACTGCCCCGCGCCTCTATGGCCTAAGCTTCGGCGCCGGCCCGCATCTGTGCATGGGCCGGGAGATGACGACCGGCAGACCGGGCACGGATGGCGCGATCGGTCTGCTCGTGCATGTGCTGAAGGAACTCTATCGCCGCGGGATGGAGCTCGACCCCGACGACCCGCCGCGTCTCGTCGGCGGCACGTCGCAGCACAAATATCTCTCCTTCTGCGCGATCTTCAAGAACCCGAAAGGTGATCAACATGTCTGACGAGGCCGCCCATCTGGAACCCTGGCAGTGGCCCGAAGACCATTGGCGCAAGATCGTCGGCCAGGTACGTGCCGGACGGCCGCTGAAGCCGAAATCATGGCCGAACGGCGCGCGCTGTGCCGTGGCGCTCTCCTTCGATTCCGATCACGAGACCAACGAGCTGCGCGACGGCGGAAAATCGATCGGCCGGCTCGCCTGGGGCGAATTCGGCGCGCGGGTCGGCGTTCCGCGCATTCTCGAGATGTTGAGGCGCCATACGGTGCCGGCCACTTTCTTCGTTCCCGCCGTCTCGGCCATACTGCACCCGGAAGAGCAGGTGCGCGTCATTGCCGAGGGCCACGAGATCGGCATCCATGGCTGGATCCACGAACTGAATTCCGTTCTGCCCTATGAGGCGGAACGCGACCTGATGTTCCGCGCCGCCGACATGCTGGAAAAGATCACCGGGAAACGGGCTGTCGGCATGCGCACGCCGTCCTGGGATTTCAGCCCGAACACGCTGAAGATCCAGCAGGAACTCGGCCTGCTCTACGATTCCTCCCTGATGTCGGATGACGAATGCTATGAGCTGCTGATCTATGGAACGCCCTCGGGAATCATCGAGGTGCCGGTCGAATGGATCCGCGACGACGGCGCCTATCTCACCATGCACCGCATGGGATCGCTGCGCCCCTACATCACGCCCAAGGATGTCCTGGAGATCTTCATCCAGGAGTTCGACGCGGCATTCAACGAGGGCGGCATGTTCCAACTCACCTGCCATCCGCATATCATCGGCTATCGGTCGCGTATCTGGCTGCTGGAGGAGCTGATAAGGCACATCAAGGCGCGGGGCGATGTCTGGTTTGCCACACATGCGCAGGTGGCCGAATATGTTAAACAGTGATGGCGCTACCGGCAATCCAATCCGCAATGAGGTCTTCGAGGGTTTGCCGCTGTTACGAACTAACTGATGTTGAACTGCATTTCGCCAAAATTGGCCTTGAAGGGATTCAAACCGTCGGCACGCGCTTGGCATCCTTATCATCCTGCTCCTGCACGGTTTTCCCCCAGCCAGTCACATGTTCCTTGACCTGATCCCGCGACTGGCCGATCGCTACCGGCTCATCGCGCCCGATCTGCCCGGTTTCGGCCAGACCAAGGCGCCACCACGCGGGGAGTTCGACTATAGTTTCGATCGCCTTGCCGATGTGGTTGAAGGTTCACGGAAGCCCTCGCGCTCAATCGCTACGCTCTATACATCTTTGACTGTGGCGCTCCGGTCGGTTTGCGTCTAGCGACTCGTCAACCCAAGCGGGTGTCGGCAATCATCAGCCAGAACGGCAACGCCTATGTCGACGGCTTCAGCGATCAGTGGGGCCGTGGGAGGACTATTGGCGCGATGGGAGCGACGCCAACCGCGAAGCCTGCCGACCATCGCTGTCCCCGGACACTATCAGGAACTGGCAATATGGCACCGGAGCCGATCCAGAACTCCTTTCTCCGGATGGCTACGAGCTCGACATCGCCTATATGGCTCGGCCGGGCGCGGAGGAGATCCAGCTCGACCTGATCCGCGACTATCGCAACAACGTGGCGCTCTACCCGGATTTCCAGTCGTACTTCCGCGAGCATCGCCCGCCGTTCTGGCCACCTGGGGTCGTCATGATCTGGCGTCATTCCTCCCGGCGCTGAAGCTTAGAAGCGCGACCTCCCGGATGCGGAAGTGCACCTGCTCGACGCCGGACATTTCGCGCTGGAGACCCATGCCGACGAGATCGCGAGTCTTATCCGTGGCTTCCTCAGTTGCGTTCTGCCCAATGGGAAGTAATGCCGCCGATATGCTCTCGATGGCGGAGAGCTAAATGCCCTCATGGCGGCTCAGCGAGGCGGATGGATTGGGAGAGACTTGCAATGAAAGAACGTAAAAAAACAATTGTTTTACAGGGCGTCCGCTTGGACGAACGCATAATACCCGTCCCCGCCTCAATAAGCACCGAAGCGCATGCGATGTTGCATACCGCCGTACGCGATGGAACACCGCTCAACGCGCTTTTTCCAACACCATCACCACAAGATCATGAGGCATGGCGGCAGATGCAGATCGCTGCCGACAGGTATTATGCCGAAACTCTTCCGGAGGCGGTGAAGGAAACGAAAGGAAATCTCGAAACGCTACATTTCGGCACAACCACGGTCCATGTAGCGACACCGGAAAATATCAGACTTGGGGACTGCGTTTTTATCGATCTGCATGGCGGCGCGCTTGTTTTTGGCGGTGGCCATTCCTGTCGGGAAAGTGCGCGAATACACGCAGAGCGGAACGGCATGATCTGCTACGGTATCGACTATCGCATGCCACCAGATCACCCCTATCCCGCCACTCTCGATGACTGCATCGTGACCTACAGGCACCTGATCCAGCGCTATGGCGCAAACCGTGTCGTGTTTAGCGGTCGCTCGGCCGGCGGTAACTTGGCGATGGCTGCTATTATGAGGGCACGGGACGAGGGCCGGCGCCGTGCTCCTTTCCCCGGAAGTGGATCTCACTGAATCGGGTGACAGCTTTCAGACCAACCGGACGATCGACGTCACCCTACCGAATTCGCTGATGTCGAATAACCTGCTCTATGCAAACGGAGCGGATTTGTCTCATCCCTATCTGTCTCCACTTTTCGGGGAAATATCGGCCGATTTTCCCCGAAAAGTGGAACCCGCGATCTGTTCCTTTCCAATGCGGTGAGACTTCATCGCAAGCTGAGACGTGCGGGAGCTCCGGCAGAGCTGCATGTTTTCGAGGCAATGCCGCATGGCGGCTTTGGAGGCGCTCCGGAGGATCAGGAGCTCACGGAGGAAGTCGTTCGTTTTGTCACTGGCTGCCTGGCGTAGTCGTCACCCAGCTCTGCGTCGAAGGTCCCGAATGCATGTCAAACCGGGGCACGACAAGGAAACTGAGACGTATCGGTATTGGGGCATTACAGCTCGGTGCCAAGAGGTTCCACTGCACTCATTCAGGGACGCCTTCCCGCGTTGCAGGAGCGCCATCATGAGGATACTTCTCATTGAAGACGAAGCCGAGTTCGTCAAAGCCTTGCGTAGCGCGCTTGAACGCGACCGTTTCGTCGTTGATTGGGTAACGAGCCTGTCGCTCGCCAGTGAAGCATCGCGGTCGCGAGTGCACGAACTCGTTCTGCTCGATCGCACGCTGCCCGATGGCGATGGCGATGGCCTGGGCCTCATTCCGCAACTGCGGGTCGACACCCCAGGCGTCCCGATCATCGTGTGAAGCGCCCGCGGCGAACTGACCGACCGGTTGACCGGGCTTGATGACGGCGCCGACGACTATCTGGTCAAGCCTTCGATCTGGAGGAAATGCTTGTGCCGCCGGAACGCGATGACAATCGCCTCCTCTTCTTCACTGAGAATGGTTGGACGCGGCTCCTTCGGTCCGGTTTTGAGATCCTCGACCGTCGTCCGCTTGCGCCGCTTCAGAACCGTCTTCGGATTGATCCCGTAGCTCCGGCTCAACTCCGCGGCCGAAGCTTGCGATCGCTGTATTGCAGCTCGGACTGCGTGCGTGGTCGTGGCGCTCCCGTGACGAATTTGGCTCATAGTGCTTCCTTCCATTCGGTGGAAAAGATTGCACCATCAAATGCCGGGATCAAACACCTAGTCCTGCCGGGCTCGCTAGATTATCATCAGGACAACCGGGATATCATCGACGCGCCTTCCGTGAGGCTCGTGCCGCGCGGCTCGTAAGCGCGCTGGTCACCCAGGATCTGGAAGGCGATCGTCAAAAGCTTGCGCGCGATGGTAACACGCGCCTTGTTTACTCCTCTGAACTTCAGATGTTCGTATTGGGCTCGAAGCTGGATATGCTGGCAATGGCCGGGGTGACGGCTTCGACAAAGGCCCAGCGCAGCCACTTGTTGCCCCGCCTGATGATCTTGCCATGGAAGGTACGCTGCTGGCGCTGGATGATTGCCTCTATGCTCTTCAGCCGACAATCCCGCATCTGACGCGATCGTCATTGCATCGATGCCTGCAACGACATGGAATTTCGAGACTGCCGGACATCCCCAAGAACCGCAACGGACCAACCGCCCGGTTCCGCGGCCATCCGTTCGACCGGGCATGCTGGCGACACGGCATCGAGCATCGGCTGACCAAACCCAAGCATCCCTGGACAAATGGCCAGGTCGAACGGAGGAACCGGACGATCAAAGAGGCGACCGTCAAACGCTATCACTACGACAGCCACGATCAGCTCCGCCGGCATATCGCCGATTTCGTCGCGGCATACAATTTCGCCCGCCGACTCAAGACCCTTCGAGGCCTTACACCCTATGAATATATCTGCACCGTCTGGACAAAGGAGCCCGAAAGATTCAGGCTCGATCCAACCCATCACATGCCGGGACTTCTCTATTCGGCGGATTGAGGTCAAGCACTTTCAAGCTTCTCTTCTGCCAGGATGTCCGATGTCTTCGCGAGGCCATGCTTCTCTTCGGGATTGGCGCAGTGGCCCTCCCGGCATGGGATCAGTTGGAATGAAGGGGGCAACCTAAACAACGTCCTCATTTGTGTTGCCACAATGGATACGAGTCCCGGCACGCCCTCTCTTCATCCTCCGTCCCGCGAAGGACATTCATCCACCCGTGGCGGATCTTGTTATCGGTCGTTTCGCCCGCAACGGGCTTGTATCTTACATGACGGAGCAAGCCTCCTCCCGCATCCAGCGGAACTCACTGCCGTCAGACCATATTCTATGCATGACCACTGCCAACCTGCGGCCAAGGACAACGGTTGCTCTCTGTCGGCCCCGGCGTCTGGCGACATTCTTCGCCCAGGCCTTCAACCAGGACCACCTCTTCACTACGGTCAGCAAAACTTGCGCCGCTTCATAAAGCAATGTTCGCATCATCCGAGTACGCGTCGTCTTTCTCAACGCCATACTTGCGATAAAGCAAGCGCATCGCTTCGAAGGCGCTTCCACCACATGTTTCAAGCCTCGGACATTGAAGATTTCGCGATGGGCGATCTTTCAGAATAACATCAGATGCCGACAATCAGCCCCTTGGCTTTTAAAACAGCCTCCAGCTTGCTGACTTCGATGACAGATTTGCCTTGCTTATAGGCTTCGATATAGCCCGCCTCGGCATCGTCGCGAGCCTGCGATAGCTGCGCCACCTCCTGCGCCTCTTCCTGACGGACAATAACCAGCCCGTCTGCGTCACCGATGACGATATCGCCGGGATTGATGATTTCGCCGCCAACGATGACCGGATCGTTGACCGATGCGATCGTCTCCTTGACCGTACCTTTGATGCATACGCTGAGCGAGAAAACCGGAAATCCGAGCTCCCTCAGTTGCAGCGTGTCACGTACACCGCTGTCGGTCACCAGACCGCCGATGCCCTTGGCAAGGCAGGCATTGGCGAGCACATCGCCGAAGGAGCCGGCTTCCTCATATTCGCCCGCGGAGACGACGATGATGTCGCCCGGCTTGGCGTAGTTGATCGCAAGCTGCAGCATGATGTTGTCGCGCGGCGCGCATTTCACCGTAAAAGCCGGACCGCAAAGCTTCATGCGATAATCCACCGGCTTCAGGCGCGAGGAGAGTGCACCCCGGCGGCCCTGGGCCTCATGGATCGTTGCGGGCGAGAATCTGGCGAGCGCGTCGATGTCGACCTTGCTCGGGCGCTTGGCAATATCTTTGATGTGGGTCACGGAAACCTCCCATGATTAAGCCGACGGCGGGCACGCCCACCGCCTGCAATCGGTGACAATTTTCAGATGGATAACTGACCGGGCTCGGCAGCCCTTCGTCAGGGAATCGGATCGAACTTCAATTCGGTGATCGGGACGACCTTTTCGGTACGGGTCATTTTGTACTCGGTATTCGGACCAAGCCATTTCTCCCAGATCTTGTTGATCTCGCCGGCATCGTCGAGCTTATGGAGGATTTCGTTGATCTTTGCGGTGAGCGCCGGCTGATCCTTTTGCATGCCGATCCCGACCGGCTCCAGCAGCATGGGGTCGTCGATCATGCGCATCGGCTTGCCCTTCGTCTTGGATTCGTTGACAAGCAGCGTCGTCGTCATGGTGTTGGCCACGAGCCCGCGTGCTTTTCCTTGCTGGACGGCAAGATAGGCAGATCCGGTATCCTGGAAGGTCAGCGGATCGGACTTGTTGAGTTTGATTGCCAATTCCGAAGTCGAACCCTTGGTCGAAGCAAGACGCTTGCCTTCGAAATCGGCTTTGGTTTTGCCCGCGTCATCCGCCGGAACAATCAACATCTCCTTGGCAATATAATAGGGGTCGCTGAACTGGATCTGCTCTGCACGGCTGAGCGTATAAGCAAGGTTGGCAACCGTGATATCGACGCGGCCCAGCTTCACTTCAGGAACACGCGCCTCGACCGAGATCGGCTTGATCTCGGCCTTTACGCCAAGTTCGTTTGCGATCGCCTTGCACAGATCGACGTCGAAGCCAACCATTTCACGAGTTTTCGGATCGGGCGAGGCAAACGGCGGCACGTCTGCATAAGTCGCGCAGCGGAGCGTCTTTGCCGACATGATGGCATCGAGCTGATCCGCCTCGGCCGGCAAGGCGAAGGCGACACCGGAAAGCACCAATGTCACGGTGAAATATTTCCAATCCATAGCTGTTCTCCTTGTTATTGACTTGGGATGTTTAGTGGCGCAGATCCGAAAGAAAGCGCTGAGCTCTGGGATGACGGGGGCTCTTGAAAAACTCCTCTGGAGGCGCAGTTTCCAGGATCTCGCCGGCATCGATAAACCAAATCCGGTCAGCCACGTCGCGAGCAAAGCCCATTTCATGGGTGACGCAGAGCATGGTCATTCCTTCAGCCGCCAGATTCTTCATAACGCTGAGAACTTCGCCGACCATTTCCGGATCAAGCGCACTCGTAGGCTCATCGAAGAGCATGACGGGTGGCTCCATCGCCAGCGCGCGGGCAATGGCGACACGCTGCTGCTGGCCGCCTGAAAGCTGACCTGGATAGGCATTCGCCTTGTCGGCCAGACCGACGCGATCAAGCAATGCAAGCGCCTTCTCGCGCGCCACCTTTGCCGGTACACCCTTGACCCGGATTGGCGACATGGAAACGTTGTCGACCACCGATAAATGCGGAAACAGGTTGAAATTCTGAAAGACGAAGCCGATCCGGCTGCGTAGCCGGTTAAGTTCAGCGGCACCCATCGGGGCATGAATATTCTTTCCCTCGAAGTCTATCGAACCGCTATTGACCTCTTCCAGCCGATTGACCGTACGGATCAGGGTCGACTTGCCGGAACCTGAAGGACCACAAATGACGACCACTTCGCCGCGGCTGACGTCGGCATTGATGTTGTTCAATACCTGGTAATGACCGTAGCTCTTGCAGACCTCGCGAAGACGTATCTCCTGAGCGCCGTCCTGCGGCCCGGAAACTGGGATGCTCATAGCTGCTCCGTGAATGTTTTTAGGGGAACGACGTCGCTGCGCAAGCGGATCTTCCTTGGCCCGGCTCGCCGCCGTGCAATCCGCCTTTCGACACTGTTTGCGACATGGGTCAGGCTCCAGCAGAGCACATAGTAGGCAGCGGCGAGGATGAAGAAGACCTGGAAGGGCTGCGACAGGAGTTGGTTGTTGACCTGGCTTGCCGCGAAAGTCAGATCCGGCACATTGATGATATAGCCGAGCGTCGTGTCCTTGATCGTCGAGACGAAAGTGGAGATCATGCTCGGGATCATGTTGTAGAGCGCCTGCGGCAGGATTACGAAGCGCATTGCGCCGCTGTAACTATGGCCAAGCGCCCTTGCAGCGTCCATCTGCCCCTGGCCGAGCGAGACAATGCCGGCCCGCACAACCTCGCTCAGGAATGCACCCTCATAGATGACAAGCGTTACCAGCATGATCAGGAAGCTCGGGACATCCGCCCCCGTCCATAGCGGAACGATGAAATAGCACCACAGGATCAGCATCAGCAGGGGAACGCCACGCGTGATGTAGACGAGGCCGGTTGCGGGCCATCTGAGCACCGCCCATTTGGAAAGCCGGGCCATGGCAAGCAGAATGCTGACGGGGAATGCGAGCCCGATGGCAAGCGCCGAAAGGATCAGCGTATTGGCAAGCCCGCCCAACGGGCCATTGGGATACTGGCCGATCAGCAGCAGAAGCCAATAATCATGGATGATCTTGATGATATCCTGGATCACGCGCGCGCCCTCCGCACCGGATCACTGCGCAGGGCGATATACGCGCCGAGGGCCATGATGATCAGGGAGAAGAACAGATAGATGACCGTACCGATCAGATAGATCTCGAAAGTACGGAAACTGACATTGTCGATTTCCTTGACGGCATGCGTAAGTTCAGACGCACCTACGACGATCGCGAGACTGCTGTTCTTGAAAAGGGATACGCTGTGATTGATGAGCGGCGGCAGGGCATTGCGCACGCCCTGGGGCATGATGACGAAACGCATGGCCGAAATATAGCCATGCCCGAGTGCCTTGGCCGCTTCCATCTGCCCTGGGCTGACGGACCGCAGCCCGGAGCGCAAATCCTCACTGAAATAAGCGGCCTGGCACAGCCCCAGACCTATGATGGCGAAGATCGCCTCGGCATTGTGGTCGGCAAGCCAGTCGGTGACGCCTTGCGGCATCAGTGTATAGATCCCGAAATACCAGAACATCAGCTGCACCAGCGTCGGCACGTTGCGATGGTAGGAGACGTAGGCTTTCACGACCGGCTCGCCGATGCGAAGCGGCGAGACCCGCAGGGCAAAAAGCAGGATGGCCAGCGTCATCGCAAGGAGCCAGGAGCCGATATAGATGACGAAGGTCATCTCGATGCCCTGCAAGAGCATCGCGACGTAATCCGGATTCCTCAGGATGGCCGACAGATCGAACCCGCTCACCGCTTCGCACCTTCCGCGTCATAGGTGGTGGCGGATGTCTCGGGCTTTGCCGTCTGCAGGCCACCCATCACCTGCAATGTCGGGGTGATCTCCATATGACCGATATTGACTGCGACCGGCGCTGAAATCGCAAAGGCGATCGCATCCGCGATATCGGCCGCCTGCGGCAGCTCAAACCCGTCGATGAAGCGTTCGCGCACGCTCGGGTCATCACCATGGACGTGGTTGAAGATATCGGTCGCAACACGACCAGGGCAGATCTCGGTGACGCGGACCCGCTTGCCGAATGCATCGATGCGCAGCTGGTTCGACAGCATGGCGACGCCAGCCTTGACGGCATGATAAGTTGAATTGCCGCCGAAATTGTAGTTTCCGGCAATCGAGGAGATGTTGATGACGTGTCCGCGGTCGCGAGCAACCATCCCCGGCACGACCAGACGGCAGATGTGCAGCACGGCGCGAAGATTGACATCGATGAGGAGATCGATGTCTTCCTCATCCGCCTGAAGGAATTTCTTCGGCCGGTCGACGCCAGCGTTGTTGACCAGAATGTCGAACTGAACCCGGTTGGCAAGATCGGCCATTGCGGCGCGATCCGTCACATCGACGACGTGGGCGATGCATCCCGTGCGCTCGGCCAGTTCCCTCAGGGCACCGGCACTGCGGGCAATCGCATGCACCTCTATGCCCTCGCAGCAAAGCCGCTCCACCACTGCGGCGCCGATACCGGAGGAAGCGCCGGTGACCAGCGCGGTCTTGTAATCGGAGAATGGCATTCTGATCCCCTTTTTGTTGGTTTGGACATTAGCGGAGCTTCAACTCCTTGCCTAAGACCGATTACTTTTGGAGTAATAAGCAACTTTTATGGAGATGTGCCGGCCGCAAGCGGATTGGCCGTCGCTGCGGGCGATTGCATTTTTCTGCAAGAGCCGGCATGGCGTTCCGACATCGGCCTGCGTTGCAAAACAGATGCGCGTCTGCAAACATGCCCCGCCAAGACAGAACAGTAATCGATGCCATGGATATCAGACGCTTCAAATCCTTCATTGCCATCGTCGATAGCGGCAGCATTACGCGGGCCGCCGATATCCTGCATCTCGCCCAGCCGGCTCTGAGCCAGCAATTGGCGGCGCTCGAGGAACATTTCGGCCAGAAACTCCTGATCCGAAGCCAGCAGGGCGTCAGCATGACCGATGCCGGGCACGCGGTTTATCGGCACGCGCAGATCATTCTGCGTCAGATGGAACAGGCGCAAGCCGATGCCGCCGCCGCCGGCAATTCACTTGCCGGACGCGTCTCGGTCGGCCTCGTGCCCTTCAGCAGCGCCGCCACGCTTTCCGTCGATCTTCTGGCGGAGACACGGAAGAGACATCCTGGCATTCTGCTTCATCTGACGGAGAGCGTCGGTCAGACCTATAGCCAGATGATTATGACCGGCCGGCTGGAAATGGCTTTGATCCACGGCATAGGGCCGATCAAGGGCGTGCGCTTCGAGCCGATCCTCCGGGAAGAATTCTACCTCGTTGCCCATCGCAATTTCGCGATCGATTCAGACCAGAAACCCGTGCCCGTCAGCGCACTCGATGGGATGCCGATGCTGTTGCCGCCAGCTTATAATTTCGTGCGTCGGGCCGTGGATGCCGCCTTCACGCGCAGCCGCATCAATCTCAAGGTCGTGGCCGAAGTCGAAATCGTGCGAACGCTGGCGCGCGCCGTCGGCAGCGGACTAGGCGCGACCATCATGCCGAAGGCGATCGCCGACCGTATCGTGTCGGAATCGAGCGAGCCTTTGGTCTGCCGGCTGATCTCGCCGCGGATCGAGGAAACACTGTCGCTTTGCACCTCCGATCAGAATTCACTGTCGGAGCCGGCATTCGCCGTCAAGGACATCCTCGTCGAGCTGACCGAGCAGTTGAAAGTCTAAAGCTTAGAGGCAGGCGCCAACGGCCTGCGATCCGGAAACCGGGCCGCAGGCGCGCGGAATGACCGCTCAGCGCATATCGCGGCAGAACTGAGCAATACGGGCGCAGCCCTCGCCAAGCTTTTCCATACTTGTCGCATAAGAGATGCGGAAATAAGGGCTCATGCCGTAAGCAGAACCCTGCACCGTCGCGACATGGTGCTCATCGACCAGCGCCATGACGAAATCGACGTCCGTCTCGATCTTGCGTCCGCCCTTGGTGGTCTTGCCGATCAGGCCGGACATATTGGGATAGATGTAGAAGGCGCCTTCCGGCTTGTGGCAGCGCAGCCCCTCGACCTTCGACAGTTGATCGAGCACGAAGTCGCGTCTTTTCCTGTAGATCGCCGCCCGCTCCTTCAAAAGATCCTGGGGACCTTCCAGCGCCGCGATCGCCGCCGCCTGCGTGACGGTTGCAATGCCGCCGCTGTTCTGACCGTTGACGTTGCTGATCGCGGCAATTAATTCCCTCGATCCGCTGGCGCAATATCCCAGGCGCCAACCCGTCATGGCATAGGCCTTCGAGACACCGTTCATCGTCAGGACCCGGTCGTAGAGCCTGGGTTCGGCGTCGGCGATCGTGCAGAATTCGAACCCGTCATAGACGAGGTGCTCGTAGATATCGTCGGTGAGTATCCAGACATCCGGATGGCGCAGCATGACCTCGGCGATCGCGGCCATGTCCGCGCGCGAACAGGCTGCACCCGTCGGATTGTTCGGAAAATTCAGGAGAAGCCATTTGGTGCGCGGCGTGATCGCCGCCTCGAGGTCCTCCGGACGCAGCTTGAACCCGGCCTGCTCGAAGCAGGGGACAGCGACCGGGACGCCGCCGGCAAACTTGACGATGTCCGCGTAGCTTACCCAGGACGGCGTGGGAATGACGACCTCGTCGCCCGGATTGCAGGTGGCCAGCATCGCATTGAAGATCACCTGCTTGCCACCGCCGGAAACGACGATCTGGCTTGCATCGTAATCGAGATTGTTGTCGCGCTTGAATTTTCGGCTGATCGCGGCCTTCAGCATCGGTGTGCCATCCATCGGCGGATATTTGGTATCGCCGCTTAGTGCGGCGGCATGCGCTGCCTCGATCGCATGAGCGGGTGTCGGAAAATCCGGCTCGCCGGATGAGAGGCTGACGACCTTAATGCCCTTGGCAGCCAGCTCGCGGGCTCGTTGGGTCATGGCGGCGGAGGCGGAGATGGAAACATTCTTCAGGCGATCGGCTGTGGAAGGCATCGGTGTGATCTTTCGCTGAAAATAAAGAACTGAATGAAGGGATCAGACCGCAAGCTCGGCCGCAGGCGCCAGCATGGCGCCGGAAGCCTCGATTTCGCTGCGGATGATGCGGGCAAGCTCCAGCGAGCCGGGTGTGTCGCTATGCACGAGGATCGACCTGGCCGGCATCTGAAGTACGGAGCCGTCGATCGCCTCGATGGTTCGATCGATCAGGAAACGGCGCACCCGCGCCCGGACCGAAGTCTCATCCTTGACCAGCGCGCCCGGCAGGCCTCGGGCGACAAGCTTGCCGTGGGCATCATAGGCGCGGTCGGCCAGAAACAGCGCCATAGTCTTGAGTTTCGCGCGTTTCGCCGCCTTTTCGATTTCGCTGTCAGGGGTAACAAACACAACGAGGCGCGGATCGACAGTGGCAATGGCGTTCATCATCAGATCGGCAAGCGCTGGATCGCGATTGACCATATTGCCCATGGCCGCATGAAAGCTGAAGTGCCCGACAATCATGCCTTCGCTCCTGGCGATCGCGATCAATGCGCCGAGCTGGTAGAGCATCTGCTGGCGAAGCTCGTCCGGCTGGAACGGCATCTCACGCCGGCCGAAGCCAGAGCGATCCGGCAAACCTGGATGCGCGCCGATACCTACACCGTTTTCCTTGGCGAGACGAACCATGCGCGCCATGGTGTCTGGATCACCACCATGAAAGCCACAGGCAATATTAGCCGATGAGACGATCTTCATCATCGCTTCGTCATCGCACAGCCGGTAGGGACCGAAACCCTCCCCCATGTCGGAATTCAGATCGATCTTCACCGCTTCCTCCCCTCTATCTTTGATAATTGCCGTCAGGCCATTGCCTTCACAGCAAGCTTGACCATCTGCGACGTCCGTCTGACATCCTCGACATAGCGAGCAACAGCTTGTTCCACCGCACGCGCCTCGGCATGCGTCGAACGGGCGAAGCGCAACCGGCTTCCGATGCGGGCCTGGCCGAGCCGCCAAAGATCGCATTCGATGACACCGGCAATCTTGGGATAACCGCCCGCCGTATTCGCATCGCTCATCTGAATGATCGGCTCGCCGCCGGGCGGAACCTGAACAACGCCGGGCACCACGCCATGGGAACGCATTTCGACCGCCACCATCGGCCTTATGGGCTCACCGGACAGGCGATAACCGGTGCGATCGCTGCTTGACGATATGCGCCAGACCTGGCTCCAGAAGGCTTCGCCATCGGAGGCAAACAGCTCATGTTCACCGGCAACGATCGCACGGACGGATAGCACGCCATCGATCGCAGCTGGAAAGATATCACATAACGCCACGGCCGGTTCGACGACGGCAAGACCGTTTGCAGGCAAGGGAAGAGCATTGGATGGCGTGCCGAATTCAAATCGGTCGCCCTTGATGAGCGGCCGGCCGGCGTTGCCGCCAAATCCGCCGCGCAACGCGGTGCTCCGCGACCCCATCACGACCGGAACATCCAGTCCTCCGCCAAATACGATGTAGGCACGAGCCAATTTCTGTGGCTGCTGCAGTTTCAAGATCTGACCCGCCTCGGCGACGTGAGTACACCAGGAAAGCAGCTCCCGACCGTCCAGTGTAGGATTGCCGTCCGCACCCGTGACGGCAAAGGTGGCGCGGGCCTCGAACCGCAATTCGAACGGGAAGGTTTGAACCTCTATTGCAGCTGCATCATCGTCATTGCCAATAAGGATATTGCCGATCTTCACGGCAAGAGGATCCATTGCGCCGCCGGACGAAACTCCGATGTCGCGATAGCCGGGACGGCCGAGATCCTGAACCGTGTTGAATGGCCCGGTTTCGATGATCTCGATCATAGCTCGATCCTTTCCGGCAGAAAGCGCACGATATCGCCGGGCGCCATCAAGGCCGGCGTCGCGGAGGTTGGATCGAACATCTGCAGTTCCGCATAGCCAAGGGAATTCCATCCATTCGGACCTGTCAGCATCGCAACGCCTGTCTGCATTCCGCCGATCGTCACGCTGCCCTTCTCCATCCGCAACGACGGGACGGTCTTGCGGGGCATGTATATGCGCGGATCCAGCCCGTACAGGTAGCCAAAACCGGGCGCGCTTCCCAAGGCAAAGACACGGTAACTCGCCTCATGGTGGATGCGTACGACCTCTCGGTCACTCAAGCCGCAAAAGTCGCAGATGGCAGGAAGGTCAATCGCATAGGCGCCGCCGTAGTGAACGGGGATTTCGATGATCTTTCCTGCCAGATCGAGGCTCTCGGCGTTGTTCCATGCCTCAAGAAGCCGGCCCGTCACCAGTTCGGGATCCTCGGGGATTTCCTTGAGGATCGCCAGAAGATTGGTCATTCCGGGGATAACTTCCGCTATATCAGCCCAGCCCTTGATCGTTTGCGCCAGAGCCCAGATGCGCCGCTGCGCAGGCAGATCGAATTCGCCCGGTGCATCGAGCAGAAAAGATCGGGTGCCGATAGAGGAAATTCTGACCCGGCCATTGACGACGGGAACGATCTCTCGCCGCGACGTGACGGTGTTCGACCTGGCAATCATGACAGCGACTCGATTTCGAACAGAGGATCACCGAAGCCGACCAGGGTTTCGGACTCCGCCGATTGCCTGGCCAACAAACCGGACCTGCCGGCGGGTATGGGAAGCAGAACGGAACCGATGCGGATAAAACCGATCACATCCTGGCTTGAGACGGTGCGAGGCAGACGCTCGGCTTCGTCGTAATCCGAAAGATGCATAGGATAGAAGTGACCCGCCATCGGCGCTTTGATCACCACCACCGGTATCACCGGCTCGGGCCGCGCATTTCCTGTCAGGTTGATTTGGGCGCCAGCAGCCTTCGAGACGACGATGCGCAGATGGCCGCCCGGTCGCGAAATTTCCACGCCATCAACGCCTGCTGCCGTCAGCGCATCAGCCAGAGCCGCGATGATCGAGGGATCGTTAAGGTCGATCGCGCTCATGCCGCCCGCCTTTTTCGAAGCCATTGTTCCAGATAGTGGATATCCGTCTCGCCGCGGGCAAACCCTTCATCCTCGAACAACATGCGCAGTAACGGCAGATTGGTGGAAATCCCTTCTATCCGTGTGGCGGCAAGCGCCTCGCGCATTTTGGCCATGGCTTCTGCCCGGGTAGGTGCATGAACGATCAACTTGGCGATCAGCGAGTCATAGTAAGGCGAGACGCGATAGCCGGCATGAATATGGGTGTCGATCCGGATACTTGGCCCTTCCGGCAGTGCCAGATCGGAGATCGTGCCTGCCGAAGGCAGGAAGCTTTCATGGTCCTCAGCATTGATACGGCATTCGAAGGAATGGCCAACACATGCCACATCATCCTGACGCATTTCGAGAGGAAAGCCCTGAGCGACCATTATCTGTGCCTGAACGATATCGATCCCGCTGGTCATCTCGGTAACGGGATGTTCGACCTGCAGGCGCGTGTTCATTTCAATGAAATAAAAGGCACCGTTCTCATAGAGGAACTCGAAGGTTCCGACGCCGCGGTAGCCGATCTGCCGGCAGGCTTCCATGCAGGCAGAGGCGACAGGTTCGATCGTTTCCGAGAAAATCCCGGGCGCCGGGGCTTCTTCGACCACTTTTTGATGCCGACGCTGCATCGAGCAATCGCGATGCCCGAGCCAAATGCCATTGCCATTGTTATCGCAAAGCACCTGAATCTCGACGTGACGCGGATGCTGGAGGAATTTCTCCATGTAGAGCGCCGGGGAACCGAAAGCCTGACGAGCTTCCTCTCTTGTCAACGCAATAGCCTCGTGCAACTTGCCCGCATGGGGAACCACCCGCATTCCTCTGCCGCCTCCACCTCCTGCGGCCTTGATAATTACGGGATAGCCGATCTCCTCAGCGATCTGCTCGACCGAGGCCGGATCATCCGGAAGGGACGTGTCAGGACCTGGCACGCAAGGCACACCGGCAAGGATCATTGCCCGTTTTGCCGATATCTTGTCGCCCATAGCAGCGATCGAGGACGCTTCAGGTCCTATGAATGCGAGGCCGGCTCTCTCGACGGCTTCGGAAAAAACTGCGTTCTCGGACAGAAACCCGTAGCCGGGGTGGATCGCGCCAGCCCCGGTCAGATGCGCGGCAAGGAGGATCGCATTCTGGTTGAGATAACTGCCGGCTGCGTTCGCGGGACCGATGCACATAAAGGTATCGGCGGCCTTGCCATAAGGCGCCTGCCTATCAGCTTCGGAGCAGATTGCGACAGTCTTTAAACCAAGTTCGCGACAAGCCCGCTGAATTCGCGCGGCAACTTCGCCCCGATTGGCAATCAGGACCGTGTCGAAGCGTTGGCCTTTCAGGCCTGCCTTGCCAAAAGGTTCCGCCATTATGCGATCTCCGCGAGCACTTCGCCCGTCTCGACTTCACCGCCATCCACGTCAATGAGATGTTTGATGCAACCGGCCTGCGGGGCTGCGATCTTGTTGAAGACCTTCATCGCCTCGATGATGAAAAGCGTCTGCCCTGCCTCCACCATGTCGCCGATCTTAACGAAAGGCTCTTGCCCGGGTGCCGGCGCCCGGTGCAAGACGCCATAGATCGGCGCCTTCACGGTAATGGCAGTGATTTCCGATTTTGCGGACACACCGCAACCTTCTTGGGCATGAGCAGCTTTTACGCTGGCAGGCACCTGAGTTGAAGGTAACGAATCCGTCGAACCAGACGTTCGGAAGATCCGAACTGTAACATCCTTTTCCGTTACCGTAAGTTCGGTAACGTTGGATCGTCCAACAAAATCGATCAGCGTTTTTATCTTCGACAGATCCATGCGAAAACTCGGTATTTCGGAACACCTCTCGCAATCCAACCAGTCATGGCAGCGTTTGGCTGCTCCATTCCCTACACGATAGCTCTCACGATGGGGTCAGAAGAAGTTTTGATGACGATGGCGACTAGCCAACCCGCAAGGCCAGACTCGTCACGACCAATTTCGCGCGTCAGTCATGCCAGACACGCACATGCTCCGGCCTGAAGCCGATCCCGATCAGTCGTCCCGTCAGATGCGCAAGCAGTGGCCATCGCCCGATGGCACGCATGAAAGCCGGAGGAGCGGACCGCCCCGGCTTTGCAGCGTCGGCGCTCCGACGCTTGCGGCGCATCATCAGTTGGATTTTCTGCGTCGCTTTCGTCGGAAATGTCCGGCGCCGTTCGACGGCTTCCAGGTGCCGGTCGAGAACATCGCCCTGCAGCAATGGCTGCGCGAGGATATTCGCCGCAGCGACCGCATCCTGGATCGCCAGATTGACACCAACGCCGCCAATGGGCGACATCGCGTGGGCCGCGTCGCCGATGCAAAGAACGCCTGGCTTCCACCAGCGCTTCAGCCGATCGATGCGGATACTCAGGAGATGCACGTCGTCCCACGACCGAATCTCGGCCATGCGGTCAGACGGCAATGGCGACACAGCCGCGACCGCCTTTCTGAACTCGTCGAGCCCCTTTTCCCTCATATCGGCAAAGCTGTCCTTGCGCATGACGTAGCCGCATTGCCAATAACTGCCACGGTCGACCATCACAAAACCCTGCCGCGGCCCACCATGGCCCATGGTGTATGGCGGATCGTCCGAACGATGCGACAGTTTCATCCAAACCACTTCGCTCGGGTTGCCGAAACGCTCGACCTCGAGCCCGGCCTTTTCTCGCACGATCGAATTGCGACCATCGGCCCCGACGACGAGCTTGGCGCGAACCATAAACAAACCGCCGGGGCCCCTTGCCCGAAGGGTCACTCCGCTACGATCGACTGGGAGGAGATCGGTGACCTCGGTCTGCATCATCAGATGGAAGTTCGTCAGTTTCCCCGCCTCCCGCGCAAGGCAGTCGAGAAAGTCCCATTGCGGCATGAAAGCGATGAAGCGGCACCTCGTCGGCAGCCGCGAGAAGTCGGCGATCGTGATGTCGCAGCCACCGATTTCAGCGTGCAGACGCGGTGCCCGCGTGTGCGGTAGCTTCAGCAGATCCTCGAGCAGGCCGATTTCATGCACCACCTCCAGCGTCGAGGGATGAATGGTGTCGCCGCGGAAATCCCGCAGAAAGTCGCCGTGCTTCTCCAGCACAGTAACCTCCACTCCCGCATGCGCCAGCAGCAGGCCAAGCATCAATCCGGCTGGGCCGGCGCCGACGATAATGCAGCCGGTCTCGACGACCTGCTCCATCGTCTCCTCGGCCCCCGTCTTTCCGGCCACATCGTCGGTGACCTCCATGTTCATGCTCTCGGCGTCTCCAGTCTGACGAAGCATTCGCGGGATGAGTCGCAGCATTACACGCTCCCTCCGCCGGCTGATCGCCTCTTGATCGAAATCGGCCGCCAGCATGCCTTTGCGCAACGCTGACGGCTATTATCAATCCGACACTTTCTTATCTTGAGAAATAATGTCAAGATTTAGAGCGCAACGACTGGCCTCAAGGAGAGGCGGAATGCTCTCGAACTCGATAAATCCCGGAACGACCGATTGCCACAACCTCGATGCGGCCGTTCGGCTGCATTCTCATTGAAAGATCGAATGCGGCACGAGACCCTCTTCGACCCGATCTGCCAGGCTGCCCCCGACAAGACTTTCCGGATTGTCGGAGCATCCGTGCATTCCCGCCATTTCACCCCTCGCGCCGCGGTCGGCATCTGCGTCTCACTGCTCGCCCATGCCGTCGCTTGCGTTGCCGCGATGCTGGCGCAGCTACCGGTCGCCCCTCCTCCTCCCGAACCGCAGCCGATGGCGATCAGAGTGGAATTCGTTCCTGACCCGACGATCAAGAAGGAGGAACGTCAGGAGGTGCAGAAAGGCGACCCCCAATCACAGGCTGACCATGACGCCGAGCCTGAGGAGAACCATCAAAAGCCGGTCGAAACAGCCAAGGCCGACCCCTTCATCCCTCCTGACGACACCCGGAATCGGAAGAAAGTCCCGATCCCGGTGCGGCGGCCGAAGCTCGAACCGCGCAAGGCGCAAAAGAATGCGCCCGATAAGACGAAGGTCGCGATTGCCAAGGGTCTGGCCGACGATCCGCTACCCGATATAGACATGGGCGACACGCTCCAGGCGCCTGGCCGGATGGAGGCGACGATCGGCGAGGAAATCACGCGTGGTGTCGTCAAAGACATGAAGGCGCAGGAGCGCTGGCAGATGCTGCTCACCGCCCATCTCGAGCGCAGGAAGCGCTATCCCTTCTCGGCGCTATCGCGTCGGCAGGAAGGAAAGGTTTTTGTGCGCTTCTACGTGGAACCCGACGGTACGGTGGTCGATGCGGAAGTGGTACAGTCCTCGAATGTGCCGGCCCTTGATGAGGAAGTACTTAATCTCATGCATCGCGCCTCGCCCGTTCCAAAACCGCCCCCTGGCGTCGTACCCTTCGTCATCGTGCCCCTCAATTTTACGATGCGCCACTGAACCGCTCGCCATATGGCTTTCCTGCCGTGATCAATGCCGTTGGATATTCTCAACTTTGCTTTCTAAAAGTCTGACGAGTACAAGCCGAGCTGTGAGTAAGCAGGAATGCAAACCATACAAAATGTCGGTGCGCGACGGACTTCATGACCTAACCCGGCTGGGATTGAAGGTATTTAGGCGACGATTGATTGCCTCAACACGCATCTTCTTGTTGCCCCCGGTTTTCAATTTAAGCAATCGATATCTGCGATCTAAGGAATGAGATCGACTGATAAGATTAGTTGCCATTCTGCCACATCTACGAAGGAATCGAGGCGCGCCCGGTGGTGTCGCGAGAGATCAAGAAAGAGGGCCGCGCCAATTCTCTAATCTCCGGGGGAGTCAATAAAATCAGCAGGTAAACATGAGCGAAGATCACCAGATTTGTAGTCGCCTGTGAGGCGTGATCCGATTAATCTGGATTCATTCTAAATCACTGTCATTGCAGGAAAAATTCATTCGCTTTAACCAGAGGCTCATAGGCCTTTGCGCTCGAAATTCCTCATGTGAGCGCCAGGATGCAGGATTTACGCCACGATGCGAGTTGGAGCGGATAACAACATAAGGATTATCGGGCGGGATTGCCGAACGGTTTCGTGCTGCATTACCGGGAGTTACGTGTCATGAAGGAAGGCGAGTTCCGGCACGGCATTTATCTGACGCACCGCGCGGCATTGGTCGATTATGCAACGCCGATCCTTGGATCTCGCGAAGCTGCCGAAGACATCGTTCAGGATGCCTTCATCCGATTCGTCCCCGAGAAGCTGCGCGCGGTGAGCGGTGAGCAGGCGCTGGGCTATCTCTATCGGATCGTCCGCAATCTTGCTTTTGATGTTCTGAAGCATCGCAAGGTTGAGGCTCGCGAAGAAAAGCGCGATTTGCCATACTGGGTCGCCCCTCGCGCCGAGCAGACTCCCGAACAACATGCGCTGTTCTGCGACGCGATACGACATGTCTCGAAGGTGTTGGCAGAGATGCCGATCGAGGCGCGCATTGCCGTCGAAATGCACCGTTTTGGTGGCTACACACTCGATGAAGTGGCAGATCATCTTGGCATTTCGACCGCCACGGCGCACAGGTATGTCCGCCAGGCAATGCTGCGTATTGCCGAAACGATCGAACCCCATCCTCTCTAACACGATCTTCGTGTTATGAAAAAAATTCCCAAGCTAATCGTCTTTAGAGCAAGACAGGCGATTCGAGCTGTCCGGCTCACGGATGCCGCGGGACGAAAGCGATAGGAAGAACTTTTGACCGACGAAAACGACAAACCGGAATCGGTGCTGGAAGAGGCGATGGATTGGTTGCTGCGCCTCAATAGCAGTTCGTCGGCCGCCGGGCTCGCCGCCGAGTTCGAACTATGGCTCCGCCAGTCGGAGGAACATCGCAAGGCTTGGGACCGAGCGCGAAAGACCTGGCAGATCATGGGCGAAGTTCCGCCGGCCTATGAACATGTGTGGCAGACAGCGCCGGGATCACAAGAACGTGCGGAAAAAGCGCCTCAATTGGCGACAAGGATGTCCAATGCCAGTCGTCCGGCGCGACGTTGGGTTCAAGGTGTCGCTGCTGCTGCGGTGGTCGTTCTCTGTCTCGTTGGTGCCTGGAATTATCCGGCGATCCGACTACGGATGGAAGCAGACTACGTCACCGAAGTTGCCGAAAGCCGAACGATCAAGCTTAGCGACGGCACAACGATCGAGCTTGCGGCCGAAAGCGCGATCAAAGCTGATGTGTCGGGTGCAACGCGACGCGTGACTCTCCTTAGGGGCGAAGCCTATTTCGACGTCTATCACGATTCCAGCCGCCCCTTTGTGGTAGATGCAGGCGGCATCGATGTGCGCGTGCTGGGCACGGCCTTCAACGTGCAGCTTTCATCCGCATCTACAAGTGTCGAGCTGGCTCGCGGCGCTGTCGGCATCTCGCTTGAACAGGCCGGCCCAAGCGACGCCATGAAGCTGGCTCCGGGTGAAATGGTCATTGTAGATCGGAAGTCCGGAAAGATGCTGAAAAGCGCAATCGCGCTGGAGGACATTGCTTCCTGGCGCGACGGCCGCTTGTTTGTGAACGACGCGACGATCGGATCGGTTGTCGAACAGCTTCAGCGCTATAATCCGGCCTGGATCGCCATTCCTGACAGCTCTCTCGCAACGCAGAGGGTGACGGGTCTCTATGACCTGCGCAACCCGGATCGGGCATTGCGTGCGCTGGTGGAACCCTACGGCGGCAACGTCCGTGAAGTGTCCCGGTTTGCTCGCGTGATCTCACGCTTCTAACGATCTCCAAAAAATTGGCACGCGTCGCAAAAAAAGCGCGATCTGTGAAAAAAAATCGCGAGCTAGTCGTCTTTGGTCTGGAAACGCATTCCGTGGGGCAATGCGTGAGTTCGGAGATCAGGGCGAATGAATGCGTCGACAGGCCATGCAGCAAGCAGAGTAACACGTAACAGGAAAGGCGCTTTCATTATGCGCCTGCTGACGACCAGCGCTCTCATCGGGCTGAGCAGCTTGTCGCAAGCGAACGCCCAGACGAGCCCGTCGCAATCCGCATCGCAGACGAGTACTAGAGCCTTCCACATCCCCGCACAGTCGCTCTCCAGCGCGCTGAACGCCTTTGGCCGCCAGTCCGGCCTTCAGGTCACGCTCGCGGCCGCGACGTCGCGCGGCGTGACCTCCCATGCCGTGGATGGCCAGTTCACCCCGCAGCAGGCGCTCGCCCGCATGCTGGAGGGGACAGGGATTCCGTTCCGCATCAACGCCGACCGGACCGCTGTGATCGGACAGGCAGCGGCCACAGCGCCTACCGGCGGAGCATCCGTCCCCGGCGCAATCGCACTCGACACTATTGATGTGCAAGGCTCCGCCGATGGAACATCCGGATATGTCGCCACCCGCAGCAGCGCCGGCACCAAGACGGATACGCCATTGATAGAAACACCGCAGTCGGTCTCAGTCGTAACCCGCAAACAGATTGAAGATCAGGCAGCACAAAGCGTGCGCGAAGCACTCCGATACACGCCAGGCGTTGTCTCAGAGTATCGGGGCGCTGGCGGGACGCGATACGACACGATTATATATCGCGGCATGGGCGGCGGGGTGAATTATGATTACTCCTATCTCGACGGACTTCGTCTCCTAGGGGTCGACTACGCCGTTCCGCAAATCGACATCTACAATCTGGACCGCGTTGAAGTTCTTCGTGGCCCATCCTCTGTTCTCTACGGACAAGGTACACCGGGCGGCTTGGTTAATCTCGTCAGCAAACTTCCGACCGAGGAGTCGCTGCATGAGGTGCAATTGCAGGCGGGCAACAGAGGCCACGTACAAACAGGCTTCGATTTCGGAGGGCCTCTCGATCCCGATGGTACTCTACTTTATCGACTGACCGGTGCGGCTCATAGGACCGATAGTCAGGTCGACAATCAAAAAGAAGAGCGTATCTCGATAGCACCGGCCTTCACCTGGAAGCCTGACGCCGACACGTCCCTCACGATCCTCGGCAAATATCAAAACGATCCCGAAGGTGGCTATTTCGGCTTTCTGCCCGCGGTAGGCACGCTTCAGAGCCTTCCAAACGGTGGCCACATCTCTCGCAGCTTCTTTGATGGCTCACCGAACTTCGACGAATTCAAACGAACGGAAGCGTCGATCGGCTATCAGTTCCAACACCGTTTTGATGACATTTGGTCGGTGGAATCCAAACTGCGGTACATGCACACGGATCTGAACTACAAGAGTGTCTATACAACCGGAATAGACACGTCAGATCCCGACAATCCGCTCCTTAAGCGCGGTGTGCTGTGGAACAATAGCCATTTCGACGCCGTCTCCGCGGACAACCATGCACAGGCTGATTTCTCGACAGGACCTCTGACACACAAGTTCCTATTCGGTTTCGATTATCAGTGGCTCGGCGTAAATGAGGTTCAGGGCCAGGGGACAGCACCATCGCTTTCCATCTATAATCCGGATTATAGCGTTGCGATCCCGACGCCGGCTACGACGCTGAGCTCGAGGCAAAGAATCAACCAATTAGGTCTTTATGCCCAAGACCAGATCAAGATCGACAAGTTGACGCTGCTTGGCGGCATTCGCGAGGACTGGGCCCAAAACAACCAGCATAATCGCCTGACAAGTACGGAAACTGATCAAGGCGATCATGCTTTTACATGGCGCGTCGGCGCTGTTTATGAGTTCGATAGTGGCGTCGCCCCATATGTGAGTTACTCAACATCGTTTCAACCAGCGATCGGTACCGATGCCAGCGGAACAGCCTTTAAGCCGACCACGGGGCAGCAATATGAAGCGGGGATCAAATATCAGCCGCCAGGGCATGATTCCTTTATCACGGCCGCTGTCTATCAGCTTACGCAACAAAACGTACTCGTGACGGATCCTGACAACACGAGCTACAGTATCCAGACTGGCGAGATCCGTTCCCGTGGGGTCGAGCTCGAAGGGCATGCGAATATCACGGATAATCTCGAGCTGATCGCATCCTATGCCTACATGGACAACATCAACACCAGGAGCACGACCGCGCAGGGTTATCATCCGACCTATGTTCCTGATCAAACGGCGGGACTTTGGGCGAACTATACGTTCCATGATGGTGCGGCGGCTGGCCTGAGCATCGGCGGAGGCATCCGCTACAACGGACGCAGCTACGCCAATGCCGACAACTCGATCGAGGTACCCGACTTTACCTTGTTCGATGCTGCCGTTCGGTATGACTTTGGCGAAAAGAACCCGCGATTGAAGGGGCTAAGCCTCGCCGTCAATGCCACAAACCTGTTCGACAAGGAATATGTATCGGCCTGCGCGACAGCCACGAAATGCTTCTACGGTCTCGGGCGGACTGTATTCGGCACCTTGACCTATCGCTGGTGAAGCCCGTGCAGGGAAGGTTCTTTAGATATTGGCGGGCCATCGTCTCATTTCTGCTTGTAGGCTCATTCGTCGGGTCTCTGGCGACCGCCGCGGCCGCGCAGGAATCGATCACGGTGACCGATCTCGCCGGACGCACGGTTGAATTGCACCAGCCGCCGGAGCGATTGGTGTTGGCTGATGGCTTCGTCATCAACGCTTTGAACGTCCTGGAACCGGACCCGGTCAAGATAATGGCTGGCTGGTCGCAAACATTCAAAGCGATTGATCCGGCCAGCTATGCGCGATATCGCAGGAAATTTCCCGCGATCGACGCCGTGCCGACGATCGGGGAAATCGGTGCGGGAGGCGTCTCGCTCGAGCAGATCGTTGCGCTGCGCCCCGACCTCATCATCCTGCCGCTCGAGCTATCGGCCAGCGATAAGCTCGTGCAGCGGCTTGAGGCCTTCAAGATCCCTGTCATCTTCGTCGACTTCTTCAATGACCCGATGAATGACACCGTTCCCAGTCTCAGAATCCTTGGGGAGATATTGCAGCGGCAGGAGAAGGCCGAAGCCTTTATCGCCTTTTATGAAGACCACATGCGAAAGCTTCGGGAGAACGATCCGAATAGGCGAACCGCTCCCAAAGTGCTGCTTCAAGCTCATGCCGGGATCTGGAAATGCTGCTGGTCACCGGGCAAGGCAAGCCTCGGCGCTTATATCACCCTCGGCGGTGGTCTGAACATCGGAGCCGACCCGCTTCCCGCTCATGGCGGCTGGCTCAGCCGCGAATATGTGATTGCCGCAAACCCGGATGTCTATATTGCCACTGGCCGCCCAGAAAATGGCGCCAACGGCGGACTTGCGATTGGTCCCGGTGTTTCGACGATGGAAGCAAAGCGATCGTTGAGGACGCTCGCAAGCGCCGACGATCTGAGAACATCGAGCGCGGTCCGAGAAAACCAAGTGTACGGCCTGTGGAATTTCTTTCTCGACACGCCTGCAAATATCGTCGCGGCCGAGGTGATCGCCAAGTGGATCGATCCAGAGGGATTTCGCGATATCGATCCCGATGCGACATTGACGGCGTTGAATGGTTTTCTGGCCGTGCCGATGGAGGGAACCTACTGGACGAGCATGGAGAATACGCCCGTTGGCAAGTGAGATCATCCCAACCACGCAGCAGACTATTCAGCTGGATCATCTTTCCAACGAAGCGCTGGCCACCCTCGAAGGCCATCAGCGTCTCGCACGGCGAAAAATCCTTGTCCTTGTCTTTCTTGTCGTCGTGGCGATCGCCGCCTTCTGCATCGATATCGCCACCGGACCTGCAGGACTGTCGGCCGGCGCGGTCATGCATGAATTATTGCTTCCCAACGCCGGCGACTCGCCGCTGGGGATGATCATCTGGGAGGTGCGAATGCCCCAGGCCATCATGGCGCTGCTGGTCGGTATGTCGCTTTCGCTGGCGGGCGCCGAACTACAGACGGTGCTCGGCAATCCGCTGGCAAGCCCTTTCACCATCGGCGCCGCTTCGGCTGCCTCATTCGGAGCATCGATCGTTATCGTCTCAGGGTTAACTGTCTTTGGCATTGCGCAGGCATGGCTCATTCCAGCCAGTTCGTTCCTCTTCGCCTTTGGAGCGGCAATGCTCGTCTGGGCTGTGTCGCGATCGCAGCGTTCAGGCGCCGACCGGGTGGTACTGTTAGGAATTGGACTGACTTTCGCCTTCCAGGCGCTGACGGCCATTATCCAGTTCTTTGCATCTGCGACAGCACTGCAACAGATTGTCTTCTGGACAATGGGCAGCCTTGCTCAATCGAGCTGGGACCAGGTTACCGTTCTCGCTTTGGCTGTTCTGGTCGTACTGCCGTTTTCGTTTGCTTCCGCCTGGCGGCTGACCGCATTGGGGCTTGGTGAAGAAAGAGCGAGAAGTTTCGGGATAGATACGACAAATGCCAGGCTGGCATCGCTGCTTCGGGCCATTTTGCTGACAGCGACAGCGATGTGCTTTGTCGGCACGATCGGATTCGTTGGACTTGTCGGTCCTCATATCACGCGCCTGCTGATCGGCGAGGATTCAAGGTTCTTGTTGCCTGGCGCGCTGTTCACCGGCGCTGCCGTCATGTCACTGGCATCTATTGCCAGTAAGATGGTGATCCCCGGCGCACTTCTTCCGATCGGCGTGGTAACGGCCATAATCGGCTTGCCGATCTTCTTCCTCCTCGTCTTTCGTCGACAGGAGGTCTCGTGACGGACGGCTGCACTCTCACCATATCCAATTTTTCCGCCTGGTATCAGTCGCGCACGGTGGTCGATGGACTATCGCTTCCGTCGATCCAGGCAGGAAAGGTCGTCGCGCTTGTCGGACCAAACGGCGCGGGAAAGTCGACATTATTGCGGGCGCTTGCGGGTCTCATTCCAGCGGGAGGGTCTGCCAGGCTCGGCCCACTGGAGTTGATCGGGTGTTCGGCCGGCGAGCGCGCGAACCGCGTAGGCTTTATGCCACAGGGCTTTCCAGCCCATAGCTCTCTCACCGTCCTGGAGAGCGTGATCGTCGCTCTTCGTGCCGTGCCACGCAGCGCAGACCTTGATCACGACCGTAGGCTCGCAGGCCTTCGGGCGCTTTCCGTGCTTGACAGGATTGGAATTGCTCACCTCGGCCTCAGGCCGCTGGATCAGCTTTCCGGTGGTCAGCGGCAGTTGGCAAGTCTTGCGCAGGCGATCGTCCGGGACCCGTTATTGCTTTTGCTCGATGAGCCAACCAGTGCGCTTGATCTTCGGCATCAGGTCGAAGTCATGGAGCTGCTGTGGTCTTTGGCTGGCGAGGGCCGGATCGTTATCGTCGTTTTGCACGACCTCACGCTCGCCGCCCGGTGGGCGGACGACATCGTATTGCTTGATCACGGTAAGGTGCACGCATCCGGTTCACCTGATAGCGCGATAACATCGGGAACGCTCGCTTCCGTCTATGGTGTCAGGGCGCGAGTAGAAGCCGATCCGCTGGCCGGACTTCGCATCACTGTCGATGGCACGACTGACGCTTCGGATACCGGGGGGTCGCATCCGGCGTCGCGAACGGGAAGGAAATGGAGAAAATGAACACATTTGTTTCCAAGGCAGTGATCCCGATGCGGCGGCCGCAACATATGCTTTCGGTCGTATGCCAGCACTTCGCGGAGGAAGAAGTGGCTGTAACATGGACGGAAACACGTGGCGATGCCCGGTTTCCCTTTGGATGTGGACTGTTCGAGGCAGAGGCGACGTATCTTCTGGTCCAGGCGGAAGCAGAAGATATTCCTGGCTTGCTTCGCCTCAAGAACATTCTGGCCATGCATCTGGAAGAGCTGGCGCCGGAGGAGCCGCCGGAGATCGTCTGGACGGGCGACGGATGCGACGTGACAGAACTGCCCAATCTGCGGATCATGCGCGTGGCGCGTACGACGGCGCTGACACCGCAGATGCGGCGAATCACCCTATCGGGTGACGATCTCGCGCGCTTCGCCTCTGGAGGCCACCATGTGAAGGTCTTGGTGCCGCCGGAAGGGGCCGCCACGCCGGAATGGCCGATAGCCGGGCGCAATGGGCGGCCACAATGGCCATCTGAAGACCGACGTCCAATTATGCGAACTTACACTATCAGACGTATCGACGTTCCTGCGGGAGAGATGGATATCGACTTCGTCCTTCACGGCGATGACGGCATCGCGTCGCGATGGGCGGCGGCTGCCGGTGAAGGAGATATAGTCGGCATCATGGGCCCTGGCGGGATGTCGGTGCGCGAAGCAGACTGGTATTTGTTGGCGGGTGACATGACGGCGCTTCCGGTTATTTCTCGTCTGCTGGAAGAGCTGCCGGCTACCACGCGTGGCGTTGCCCTGATCGAGATCCCTGCTGCCTCGGAGGAGCAGAAGATCAAATCGGCCACAAAGATCGAACTCCGCTATCTGCATTCCGCTCATCCTGAATCTGGGGATACCACCGCGCTCGAAGAGGCCGTCAGAGCCATCGTCTTTCCCGACGATATGAAATCTTTTGTGTTCGTGGGAGCCGAAACTTCAGTCGCCCGACGGCTTCGCAGCTACCTGCGCCAGGAACGCAACCTCGACCGTTCGCAACATCTTTGCGCTGCCTACTGGCGGCTTGGGCGCCGAGAGGGCGAGGGTTCTGCGGAAGAATATGACTGAAAGAGGACGGCGGTGATGGTTCAAAGGTCGCAAGGCATCATGGCCGAGACATTACGTTTGCTTCGGCCATTCACGGCTCTGGGCCTCTTCGGCGCCTGCACCGGTGTGGTGAGCGGACTAGCGACGGCATGGCTTCTCGCCGTCATCAACGACGAACTTCACCGTCCAGCAGGCTTTGGCTGGCAGTCCGCATTCGGCTTTGCCGCCTTGTGTGCCATAAGCGTGGGTGGCACCGCGATTGCCGGCTCCATCAATAGCATCGTCGGACAAAAACTCATCGCCTCGCTGCGAAAGGATATATCGGCGCGTATCCTCCAGGCTCCGATCGCTACTCTCGAGGCAAGTCGTCCCGCCCGTCTGATGGCTGTATTAACCGCAGACGTCGACACCGTCAGCGTGTTCACATTCAACATGTCCGGCTATGCGATCGCCCTGGCAATCACGATCGGCGGCTTCGCTTATTTGTGGATCCTTTCCGCCGTTGTCTTCGTCCTAGCCGTCGGGGCCCTGCTGCTCGGCGTGGTAATCAACATCGTGGCAAAACGCGGATGGATTCGCGATTACGAAAACGTGCGTAACGCCCAGGATGAATTGCACAAGCAGTACCGGGCGATCACCGATGGAGCGAAGGAACTCAAGATCAGTCGCCCACGTCGTGTTCGTATATACGGCGTTCTACTGACCGGGGCAGCAGATCGTATTGCCACGTTCAAGAGCCGAGCAATGCGCCTGTTCTGGATCGCGGATGCCGCCGGTTCCGGGATCTTCTTCATCATCATCGGAATGCTTCTCGCCTGGAAAGGCCTATTCGCCATTAATGGCAGCGCCATCAGCGGCGCTGTCATCGTTCTGCTTTATCTCAAGGGGCCTGTGGCACAGCTTGCAGCCGCTTTGCCAGCCTTCGATCAAGCCCGAATCTCTTTTCAGCGGATCGCCGAGCTTTCCGTCAATCTTGCGGAGCACGAGCCAGACCTTATCATTGGGGCTCCCGCGCTTGACCAGCGACCACATAACTCGATCGGTTCGATCGAGCTGCGCGGCGTCACCTATGCCTTTTCCGCCAAGGGCGATATCGCGCCCTTCGTGCTGGGGCCCATCGACTTCACCATCCGCGCCGGCGAATTGCTGTTCATCGTCGGCGAGAACGGCTCGGGCAAGACGACGCTGATCAAGCTGCTGCTCGGTCTGTACATGCCGCAGCAAGGCCTGCTTCTGCACGACGGCATGGTGGTGAAGCCGGAGGACCGCGACCGCTATCGCCAGCTTTTCTCGACGATCTTCTCCGACTACTACCTGTTCGACGACCTCGTCTACGGCACCCTGCCGGAAGCGGCGGGACCGCATCTGCAGCGGCTGGGCATCGCCCATAAGGTGAAGCTCGACGGCGACCGCTTCACGACGACGGACCTTTCGACCGGCCAGCGCAAGCGGCTCGCTCTCGTCCAGGCCTGGCTGGAGCAGCGGCCGGTCATCGTCACCGACGAATGGGCCGCCGACCAGGATCCGGACTTCCGCCGCGTTTTCTACGAGGAGCTGCTTCCCGAGCTGAAAGCCATGGGCCGGACGCTGATCGTGATTTCCCATGACGACCGCTACTTCCATGTCGCCGACCGCATCGTGCGCATGGCCGACGGCCGCATCGTCGAGGACCATCGCGTGCAGCAGCCGGCGCTGATCGAGGGAGGGGCGTAATGACGACGGCAAAGAGGATATCGGTATGCTGAAACTCAACCGACAAACCCGGCTGGCAATCCTGATTCTCGCCGAATGCGCCCGCCACCCACAATCGCTGATCCAGACGGCGGATGCAGCCAAAGCCGCCAGGACCTCCCTCATGCGCGCCGCCGGTATCGTCCATATGCTGATGCGCGGTGGACTGTTGCAAACGAAGCAAGGCCGGCGCGGCGGGATCCGGCTGACACGTCCGGCAAACGCCATCAGCCTGGGCGATGTGGTGCGCGTCACCGAAACAAATCTGATTGGGACGACGCCGACCGCTTTCAGTTTACCCGATCCTATCGACGCCGCCTTCGCCGGCGCAACGTCGACCTTCGTCCATGCCCTCGACGGCATGACGATCGGCGATCTCGCCCGCCACGGTTCGGTCTGCCTGGCGCATGCCCGTCAACCCGGCACCGCTTTCACATGTCCCTATGCGGCGATCGCCGCGCAACAAAGTGCCGCCGCGCTGACGCTATAGCGCGGCCAAGAACAGAAAGAGTTGAACGATGCGTATCTCCGATCGGACCGATGTCACCTTGCCGCTGGCGCTCGATGACGTTCATAACCGTGCTCGGAAAGGTGTGGCGGGCGTGATCTTGGCTTTGGCTCTGCTCGCAACCTCGGCGGCTGCACAGGAGAACGGGCAGACGTCTCTACCTGCTCCCGCCCTGAGAGCCTCTACCGATTATTCGCAGGCGGTTCTGCCGGTCGCGCAGCCATTGGCAGCCATGCCAGTCGTGACCACGAATACCCCCACTGCCGTGCCTGTGCCGGCAAGCGAAGGTCATGGCAATGCCGAACCGGTCGCTTCCGAAGGTGCTGCCGCGAACGATAAGCCTGTCGCGGCGGAGGCGGCGCCGGCATCTGTATCCGGTGCTTCTGATCAGGCGGTCGCCACATCCGCAGCCGATGCCGCGGCTGGACGGCAAGGCCAGGCTGCCACCGCCGCTTCCCTTCCTCAGGACCTGTCGCCCTGGTCGATGTTCGTGAATGCCAGCATCATCGTGAAGGTGGTGATGTCGGGGCTGGCGCTGGCCTCTCTGGTGACGTGGACGATCTGGCTGGCGAAGGGGCTTGAGCTGGCTGGCGCCAGGCGCAGGGCGAGAAGTGCCTCCCGAAAGCTGGAGCGCGCCGACACGCTCTCCGCCGCCGCCCGCGAGATTCAAGGGGCATCGACAAGGCGCGGTCCGGTCGCCGATCTGGTGGAGGCGGCGCTACGCGAGACGACGCGCTCCTCCAATCTTTCCGGCGAAGGTGTGAAGGAGCGCGTGGCCATCGCCCTGTCGCGGATCGAGGCCCGCGCCGGTCGCTCCATGGCACGCGGCACTGGGCTCCTTGCCACCATCGGTTCGACCGCCCCCTTCGTCGGCCTGTTCGGCACCGTCTGGGGCATCATGAATTCGTTCATCGGCATCAGCCAGTCGCACACCACGAACCTCGCCGTGGTCGCGCCGGGCATTGCCGAGGCGCTGCTGGCGACCGCCATCGGTCTCGTCGCCGCCATCCCGGCCGTCATCATTTACAACGTCTTCGCCCGCGCCATCGCCGGCTATCGTGCCCTGCTGGCGGACGCCTCCGGCGAGGTGCTTCAGCATCTGTCGCGCGATCTGGAGCGACAGGTGCGCGAACAAGGTATCCGGAATGATTCCGGTGCAGCCACACCGGCGCAAGCCGGTCGCATCGCTTCCGGCATGGCGGGCTGACGACTATGGCTGTTTCCCTCAAAGAACCGCAGGACGGCGATCTCGGCGAGGTCTCCGACATCAACGTCACGCCCTTCATCGACGTCATCCTGGTGCTGCTGATCATATTCATGGTGGCCGCTCCGCTCTCGACCGTCGACGTCGCCGTCGATCTGCCGGTCTCCAATGCGAAGCAGCAGCCAAGGCCGGATAAGCCGATCTTCCTGACGGTCAGGAACGACTTGTCGCTGACGCTCGGCGACGATCCTCTTGCGAGGAATGCACTGCAGGCCACGCTCGATCAGCGTACCAGCAACGACCGCGAGCAGCGCATCTTCCTTCGCGCCGACCAGGCCGTCTCCTACGGCGAGTTGATGAAGGTCATGAACCTGCTGCGCGACGCCGGCTATCTGAAGATCGCCTTGGTGGGACTGGAGGATACCGGGCAGGTAGGCACGACTGATACCAGCGCCCCGACAACCGATGGCTCCGTCGCAGTACCGGGAACTGCCCGACCATGAGGGCCGGGAGCGAGCCGCGACAGCCGGGGAAGAGCGGATCCCGCGTGCTGCCTGTCCTGCGCTGGGGGCTGGCCGCGGCCGTCGTCTTGGCCGTCCATGGCGTCGGCGCCTGGGCCGCACTCGAATGGCATCCCGCAGACGCCATGCCGAACGGATCGCCGCCCGCCGTCATGATCGACCTCGCGCCCGTCGCCGTCGCGCCGGAAGCCCCGCCGCAGGACATCGCTCCCGGCCCGCAGATGGTCGAGGCGCAACCGGTCGAGTCACCCGACACCGTCGATCCGGTCGAGCCGGATACCACTCCGGTCCAGCCGATGGCGCAAGCTGAGGAAGTCAGCCCGGAACCGGTCGAGCCCGTACCGGAGCCCGAAGTCAAGGTTCCTGCGCTTCCGGAAAAAGACAATGCCGAGGCGGTGCTGGCGCAGATGCCGACACCGGCACACAAGCCTCAAGTCAAGCAAAAGTCCTCACCAAAAAAGCACGAGGCCGAGCGCAAGAAGCCGATCAATCCCGACAAGCCGCCGCAGAAGCAGACGAGCGCGCCGCCGACTGCAAAGGCGGACCGTGCCGATACGGCCGCGGCGCCTGCCTCCGGTGCATCCAACGCTCGTTCGGTGTCGCCGGCGACCTGGAAGGGCCTGGTGTCGGCTCGTCTCAATCGCTATAAACGCTATCCCTCCAGCGCCTCCGGCCATGGCACAGCCTCAGTGGCCTTCACGATGGACCGTTCTGGCCGGGTGCTGTCGGCACGTCTCATCGTTTCGTCCGGCGATCCCGCTCTCGATGCGGAGGCCGTCACGCTGCCGAAGCGGGCAAGCCCGCTTCCTGCTCCGCCTCCTGGAATGGCTGGCGGCAATTCCATCCCGCTGACAGTACCTGTCCGGTTTGACCGCTAGTAAACATCATGAACCCGATCCTGAAACTTGTACCAAGGACCTTTTCTCCGGAGCCGCCTGCAAGCCTGTCTTCGAGCTCCCCGCTGTTCGAACTCGATGGCGTCACCTTCACCATCCCTGAACGCATGCTGCTCATGACGAGCACCGACTGGATATGATCCACGGCTCATCGAACGAATGACGGGTTTCCAACACGGATATTGCCGATACCGCGTTGGATAGTTACGCCGACCTGATCAATACCGCCTTCGTTTCCAAATAGCCTTCGATCGCCTCCTCTCCGAGATCACGGCCGTAACCGGAAGCTTTGCGCCCACCCTCGGGCAATGACGGATAAGGTAGCGGATCGGTGTTGACTGCGACCCTGCCCGATTTGATGCGTGGAATGAGACGGTGAGCGGTCCGCAGGTCATTCGTCCATATGCAAGAAGAGAGGCCGAATGCGCTGTCATTCGCGAGGTGAATCGCCTCATCAAAGTCGTCGAAGGGAACGATGGGCAGCACCGGCCCAAAGACCTCTTCCCTGACGATGCTCATCTGCTGCGACGCATTAAATACGATCGTCGGTCGAACAAAATGCCCGGCACTATCTATATCTGGATCGTCCTCGAAATCCGCCCCTTCCGACCGCGCTTGCTTAAGAAAGCCCATGACCTTTGATTTCTGACGTGCATTGATCAGGGGGCCTATTTCAGTTTCAGCAGCAAGGCTCGGGCCGACCCTGAGTGACCGAGCGTACCGCGTTAGCCCATCGATTGCCTGATCGAGCCCCTTGCGCTCGACGTACAACCTGGAACCCGCCACGCAAACCTGCCCGGAATTCAGAAAGATCGAATTCGCGATCAAAGGAAGACACCAGTCGAAATCGGCATCTCCAAACAGGATCTGCGGAGACTTCCCTCCGAGTTCCAGGCTGACTTTCTTCAAGCCCGCTGCTGCCGTGCGCGCCAGCATTACGCCAGTTGCTGTGGAACCCGTGAAGGAGATCTTCGATACATCAGGATGGCGCACCAGTGCCTCTCCTGCCTGACGTCCCGTACCGGTCACAACATTGATCACGCCGTCTGGAATGCCGGCCTCTCGAGCAAGACCTGCGAGAGCGAGCACGGAGAGACAAGCATCCTCCGATGGTTTCAACACGATCGTACATCCTGCAGCCAGTGCCGGGGCAATCTTCCAGGCAGCCAGCATCAGGGGCGCGTTCCAAGGAACGATAGCTCCGACGACGCCCACTGGCTCTTTCCGCGTGAAGCCAAAGAATTCAGAATCAGGAATAGGTAAGCCTACATCGACCGTCCTGCCCGAGATTTTACTCGGCCATCCCGCCATATAGCGAATGCACCGGGCCGTTCCGTGGACATTGAGATGACGGGCAACGCTGAGAGGCATGCCGACATCCAAGGTTTCCAGCTCCACCAAAAGGTCAGCGTTCATCTCCACGAGATCCGCAAGTAACGCCAGGCATCGCTCCCGCTCGAACGGTCCGAAACGGCCCCAGGTCGTCTCGAATGCCAGCTTTGCGGCGGCCACGGCGGTGTCGACGTCACTAGCATCGCCCGCGACAAGCGAGGAGATTTCACGTCCGGACGTCGGATCGGTCAATCTGATGGTTCCTCGACCCTGTGGTCGTGTCCATTCCCCGCCGACCAGGATTCCCGGAGGTGTTTCCAGGTAGGTTCGAGTGCCTCGAGACAGTTGCGAGAGATCATTCGATAGATCAGACATCGTTGGCTCCGGATCTTAAGGATACAGACGCGCCATGCATCGGCGCCACGATCGACTATGCTGCATCCACATGCTCCCATTGCCGTTCTACGCCACGCGAAGTGCTGACAAGAAACAGCAGAAGCGCAGCCAATGCGCCGCCAATGCCGAAAGCTATTCCGGCGTTGTCATAGGAGTGCCAAAGGTCAAAGGCCCTGCCGAGAACCAGTGGGCCAAGCAGACCACCGAAATTGAAGATCCCAAAGCAGAGACCAAAGATCTTGCCGTAGTTTCGTTGCCCGTATCGCTTCCGGAGCATGTAAGCCATCACATCGCCCTCTCCACCCAAGGCAAGACCCAGGAGGACAGTGGCCGCGAACGCCGAGCCATCAAACGACGACACCATCAGCAACATCGCGCCGGCGGAGGCTGAGAGGAAAAAGAGAAAACCGATCAGGTAGCAGGAAATACGATCGAGCAAGACTCCGCCCAATGCGCGCCCGACGATGACGGAGATGCCCATGGCGGACAGTGCAGATGCGGTTTCCAGAGGCGTCATCCCCCGGTCGCCCATGATAGGGCCAAACTGCGAGGTGGTACCCCAGTACACTGCACCGATTACAGCAAAGGCGAAGACGATCACCCAATAATCCATGCGCCGCAAGCACGCCTGAAAGTTGACACCTGTCTCTTCCGCCGGGCGGCCGACTTGTTTTGCGGTGGTGGGCTGAACCTGGGGCTTGTCGCGCACCAGCAGGACCGTGTTAAGCACGCCAACGACGCCAACCAAGGCCGCGACGACGGCAAAACCACCACGCCAGCCGAGGTGGAGATTTGCGACGCCCGCTGCCATTGGCATCAACGTTCCGCCAATGCCGATCCCGAGTGATGCTATTGAGAGGGCAAGACCGAGGTTTCGATCGAACCATCTCGGCAGCACCGAAAGCACGGCGGGAGGATTGGAAGCGCTTCCGACACCACCGATCAGGAAGGCCAGCACGACGTAGAGCATGAAAGACGAAACCAGGCTGAAAGCCGCAAGCACGATGGGTAGCGCGATTGCGGCAAACAGCATGACATGCCTATTGCCAATACGATCGACCGCCACGCCTGCAAAGAGCGAGAAGAGGCCAACCGAGAACTGGGCTACGGAGAAGCCCGCTGAGACCTGCGTTCTGCTCCAGCCAAACTCTGTTATCATCGACTTCGAAAATACGCCGAGTGTGAAGAGATAGACCGGGGCAAACGATAGCGTCAGGGCGATCGCGCACCCGACCAAAACAGTCCATTTGTTGTTCATAATATCCTCCTCCCAAAGGACAGATTCATAGTTCGATGACGAGATCCGTTCCGCCGTATAGATCACTCTGCCTCACGAAGTTTTTCTGTTGTCCGAGGCTCTTCGAGCGAACGATCACCTCGTCACCGTCCTTCAGAAACACCGGTGGTTTGCGGGACTGACCGACGCCGCTGGGGGTTCCAGTCAGCAGGACGTCTCCTGCGCGCACCGTCATTCCGAGCGAAATCTCGGCGATCAGATCGGGAATGGAGAATGCCATCTGACGGGTGCTTGCTGATTGCATGACTTGTCCATTGAGCAGCAGCTCGATCGTCTCGTCCTGGGGATCGAACTCATCGGCGGTTACCAGGAATGGACCGAGCGGCATCGTTCCATCGATGCTTTTGCCTTTCATCCACTGGCCGCCATGACGACGCTGGAGATCTCGCTGAGACACGTCATTGGCGAGAAGGTAGCCAAAGACATGGTCGAGGGCTCGAGTGCGAGAGATTGATCGGCCGTTCTTGCCGAAGACGAGCGCGACTTCAACCTCGTAGTCCCATGTCGGCGAGATCTTCTCATCGATCGCTATCGGATCGTTCGGACCGCAGACCGTGTCCGGGCTCTTGGTGAAGAAGGTTGGAGCTTTTGGGCGCTCTTGTTGTGCCCGCATTTCCTTACCTTCTTCGAAATGATCCCAGTAGTTCCACCCCGTGCAGAGGACGTCGCGCCGAAACCGGGTAATCGGGGAAGAGAAGACTGCTTCGTGGAGCGGCATACGTTGCGCCTGCTTGCTCGCGAGTATCCCGGCGACGATCTCCATCGCCCCCTTTCCTCCCTCGATGATATCGCTGAGACCCCTGAACCTTTCGGACAGTACAACGAGTTCATCGCCAGCGGCGGCGACCGGCACCTGGCCGTTCGAAGTTGTAGCGACGGCGAATTTCATCGAACCATCCTTTCTCGTGGCCACTTCTCTTCTTGGGAGACTGCAGGAACCGCTGCACTGAGATCCCGCAACATTCGTGCAAGTTCGTCCTCGGTTGTTGCGATCCCGTAGACATATTTGTCGGGACGAACGATCACTGCGATTGAGCCGTTCGCATCCATCCAGGCTGCGAGCGTTCCGGTTAGGTCAACAAACTCGTCTGGCTCGCGAGGAACGACACCGGCAGGCACGACTTCATGTACCCCGAAGTGAGGAGAGCCATTTGGCAGCGTGATCACACTGCCCTTCTTCGCGATTACCGCGAATTCCTCGCCGATGATGTCATCAAGGAGGACGCAGTCGTGGACCGCAGTCTGCACCTCCGGCTGAGGGAAAAGCGTGCCGGCAGCGACTGCTGGCTGGCCGGATGCCGATCGAGCGATAATGCCTGCCGTAAGATCAGGGATCAGCCGCTGGCGGAGCGTGATTGCTTTACCCGAGTCCAGCTCATCTCCCAGAATCTGGTCACGAACTCGTGCCTTGTCCACGTCGAGCTCGCCGATTATCTCACCGAGGTTTTTCGCGGTCGCGACGAGCTGCCGGATGTGAGGTTTCCGCTCCTCTTCGTAGGTCGAAAGCAGGGCCTCGTCATAACGCCCACGAAGGACGCCACTGAGCTTCCAGTTCAGATTGATCGCATCGCGAAATCCGGAACACAGACCTTGAGCCATGAACGGCGGCATCTGATGAGCCGCGTCGCCGGCGAGGAAGATTCGACCGACCTGCCAGTCATGCGCGACCAGCGCATGAAACCGATAGGTCGCCACCCGCCAGAGATCGATCGCATCCGGGTCGACGTAGGCTGACAGCCTCTTTCGGACATGCTCGTTATCGGCGAAATCGTCCGGGGTTTCGCCCGGCATTAGCTTTATTTCCCAGCGACGCAGCGTCTTCGGGCCAACAACGTAAGTCGCCGGTCCGGTGGGCAGGCAATACTGCGTCGTCCGTCGAGGCAGAGCGGTCGGCTTCGTCTGCCATGCATCGATGACGGTCCACCATTCATCGAAGTCGAGGCTCTCTTGCGTTAGGCCGAGCTGCTTTCTAATCGGGCTCGCGCCGCCATCGCACCCGATCACATATCGCGCCCTGACGATATCGCGCTTGCCGTCCTGCTCGAGCAACACGTCGACGCCGCACGCGTCCTGCATGGCCTCCACGAAAGTCGTGCTCAAGCGCACCGAGACGTTGGCGAAGCGCTCGGCGCCTTTCCGAAGAACCGGCTCGAACTCCGGCTGGATGAACATGAGGTTCGGCGACCAATACAGGGGGTATGGCTTCACTGGCGGCTCGAACGCCTTGATCAGGCGGTCGTTCATTCCGATGAAATCGGTACCAGGGTGAGAAATTGTCCTTGGCTCGATCTCATTCGCCAACCCGACCGCCTGCAGTGCCCGCATCACCTCGTGATCGATGTTGATCGCTCTCGGCTTGTCATAGATGTCGGCCATCCGATCGACTGCGAGCACCGAGATTCCATCCTGGCCCAGCATGTTGGCGAGAAGTGCTCCAACAGGCCCGTAACCGATAATCGCGACGTCATAGGTCAGTTTTTCCACGGGGTCTCCTCACCTTCGTAATTCAGGCTGTCTAAGCAGCAAATTCCAGGACCGCCTTGATCGACTTGCCCGTTTCGCTGTCGTGGATCGCATCATTGATCCGCTCGAACGGGTACCGGGTGATAATTTTGTCGATGGGAAATGAACCATTGGCGATCGCTCTGGCCATCTTGGGAAGAAAGGACTTGGGATCGCTATCCCCGAGGATGATGCCGCGGAAGGTCCGTCCACCAGTCATCATCCATTCGACATCAAGCGTCACCTCGGTGCCCGCCGGTATGCCGCCGACGAAACCACAGGTTCCACGACGGGCGAGCACTTGTGTAGCCTGCTTCAGAAGAGCCATGTTGGCAGTCGTCTCGAACGTAAGGTCAACGCCGCCCGGAACAATCCGGCGGACGGTCGCCACCAGCGGCTCACTTCGTGTGTCGATCGTCGCGGTCGCACCAAGTTCCCTGGCGAGAGCGAGGCGCTCCGGGTTTCGATCGATCGCAATGATCTCCGATGCACCGATCATCTTTGCAGCCATGAGAGCGGAAAGCCCAACTGAACCAGTGCCAAAAACTGCGATCGACTGGCCAAATTTCATATCGAGCGAATTGATCACCCCACCCGCCCCCGTCTGCACTGCGCAGCCAAGCGGGCATAGCAGGTCGAGTGGAACGTCTTTCGGCACAGAGACGACGTGGCGCTCGTTGCAAACCGTATGGGTCGCGAACGAGGACTGAGCCTGGAAGAAGGAGATCGGCTTGCCGTCCTGTGAAAGCGGGGTCGATCCGTCGCCCTTTGTACCATGGAAATTGAAGTTGTCGAAATGCGTGCAATAGCTCGGATGGTGATCGTCGCAGGCAACGCAATGGCCACAGAAGCCAAAGCTCAGCACGACATGGTCGCCCGGCTTGACCGTCGTTACGCTGCGTCCGACGCGCTCGACCACTCCGCCGCCTTCGTGCCCGAACACTGCGGGATGCGGAATCGGATAAATCTTGTGATCGCGCATCGCCATATCGGTGTGACAAATGCCCGTCGCCACCAAACGCACCAGCACTTCGTCATCCTGCGGCTCCGCAAGCTGGATGCGCTCCAATTGCATCGGCACCGCGATCGCACGCGACACTGCAGCCAATATTTCCATAATCCGACTCCTCCCGGATCAAGCCGCCATCTCATTTACGGCGACCATATAGATCGATCATTTTTGTTGCAACAGTAAATAATCGATCATTATTGCATTGCCTTCGGTTTTATGTCTTCTTGTCGATCGACACGACAAAAGAATGTCGACGTAAGGAGAAGGCGAGAATATGAACCTGGGGATAGATGGCCGCAGCGCCATAATTTGTGGATCAAGCCGCGGCCTTGGTCGCGCTTGTGCCACAGCACTGGCCGCCGAGGGGGTCCGGGTATTGATTACTGGCAGGACCGCAGCAGATGTCGAAGCGACAGTGGGCGACATCAATCGTCTCGACAACGCAAGAGCCCAAGGCGTCTGTTGTGATGTGACGACGACTGAAGGACGCAAAGCGTTGATCGAGGCGATGCCAAACGCTGACATTCTCATCAATAATAGCGCGGGACCCACCCCACGCGCCTTCCTTGACGTGGAGGAAGCGGACTGGGCAGCGGGCGTCGAACGCAATATGACCGCGCCACTTCTCCTGATGGGTGCATTGCTTCCGGGTATGAAGGAACGGCGTTTCGGACGCATCATCAATATCACGTCAGCGATGGTGACGACGCCAAGGCCGCATATGAGCCTTTCGGCCGCGCCGCGAGCAGGCTTGACTGCGGCAATGAAGGCGGTATCTCTCGACGTCGCTCGATACAACGTGACGATCAACAACCTGCTTCCGGAACGCATCGATACCGAGCGTCAGGTTTTCATGGCCCATGCGGCCGCCAAGCGCGAAAACATAACCTTTGATGAGGCTCGCGCCAACCAGGTTGAAAGCATTGCGGCGCGGCGTCTCGGCCGTCCGGAGGAGTTCGGCGCGGCCTGCGCGTTCCTCTGCAGTGATTTGGCTGGATACATCTCGGGGCAGAACCTGCACCTGGATGGCGGATCGTATCCAGCCCTCGTTTAAAGGAAGTATGATCATGTCATTGCCCCAGATCAACTTGAGCCCACCCTTCAACATCACAAGAACGAGCCATGTTTGCCTGGAGGTATGCGACCTCGCTGCGAGCCGGCTGTTTTACGAACAGGTGATCGGCCTTGTGGTCACGGCCGAGGAAGACAACGTCCTTTACCTGAGGGGCGTCGAGGAAGCCTGCCACCACAGTCTCGTACTTCGACAGGTCAGTGGCGAGACACGATGCACGCGAATCGGAATGCGCGTGCTGACGGAAGAGGATTTGGACAAGGCCCACGCCTATTTCTCAAAACAGGGATGTGAAGTGCAATGGGTCGATGTCGCACATCAGGGCCGGACGCTCGATATGATCGACACGTCCGGGATCCCCCTGCAGCTCTGCGCACGTATGCCGGTGGAACCGCGTCAGATTACGTCGTTTCACAATCACCGCGGTGGCGTGGCGCTACGGCTCGACCACTACCAGATCCTCGTTCCGGACCTTCGCAAAGCACTCAACGCCTACATGGATCTGGGGTTCTGGTTGACGGAGTATGTCGGGCCTGACGATGAAAATGTTCGGGCTGTTTTCCTGCAGCGAAAGGGCAATCCGCACGACATCGTCTTCTTCAATGGCGACGGTCCACGACTTCACCACTTCGCGTTCATGACGACCGAAACACAAAATCTGCTGCGCGCCTGCGATGTCGCTGGAGAACTCGGCTTCGGCCGCGGAGTCGAGCGTGGACCTGGGCGACATGGCCCAGGTCACGCCTTGTTCGTCTATTTCCGTGATCCCGACGGTCACCGTGTCGAACTTTTCAACACACACTACCAGGTTCTCGATCTTGAGAATGAACCGGTCCGCTGGGATCCCAATGATCCGGCCGTCGCCTTCCCATGGGGAATGCCCGCGCGCAAACGCTGGTTCGAGGAGGCAACGCTGTTTCGAGACGGTGCGGTCAAGGAAACGCCGAACAGGCCGAACCCCATGACTCTGGAGCGCTATCTTGAAGAATGATTTGATGTTGGACCGGAAGGGAATCGGTCGATAGTAGATAATCAATCAATGATCGATTATCCTCCCATCCGAATGTGAAATCAGAACAAAAGGCGATGAGCATATGAAAGTCGTAGCCACTTCGGTGACCGAGGAAGACTCTGAAGGCAAAGTTAAAGAGACTCTTGCCTCCTCGATTTACGACACGCTTCGGCAGGATATCCTCACCCTTGCTCTTCCGGCTGACGCCAAGCTCAACATTCGATTGTTGTCGGATAGATTTGGCGTCGGTCTCAGCCCCGTGCGCGAGGCGCTTAGCCGCCTTTCGATGGAAAGTCTCGTAACGCAGACCGATCATCGCGGTTTCAAGGTCGCCGCCCTCTCGGTCGCCGACCTTCACGATCTCTTCCACGCACGTATTTCGATTGACAGCATGGCGCTCCGCCAGTCGATAGAGGCACAGGACATAGCCTGGGAGGAACAGTTGCTTCTCGCCTACCATCGTCTGTCGCGAACGCCTCGGGCGGCAAGCGAAGACAATCGGCTTCGAAGCCATGAATGGGAGGAAGTGCACAGACGCTTTCATGTCGCGCTTGTGGCTGGCTGCGGTTCGCGATGGCTGGTCAACATCAGTGGACAGTTGTTCGAAGCTGGAGAGCGATATAGGCACGTCGCCCGCCTGGCAGGCAAATCGCGCGTGAAGGAAGACGAGCACAAGGCAATCACTGATGCTGCTCTGGCGCATGATGTCGATCTTGCGACAAGCCTGCTGGCAGCTCACTACCGGAAAACCGCTGAACTGGCCGAGTTGTCCCTGACCGGCAAATCATAGCCCGCTTCAGCCCAGCCAAATCGAGTTATGGAATGGTTCACGATGTCTGTATCATCGGCGGCGGCATCGTTGGTCTTGCCACGGCAATGGCCGTGCTGGAAAAGCGCCCCGGCGCAAGCGTGGTGCTTCTTGAGAAAGAAGCAGCTCTTGCAATTCATCAAACCGGCCACAATAGCGGTGTCATACATGCCGGCATCTACTACGCGCCAGGGAGCCTCAAAGCTCGATTGTGCCGGCAAGGCGCCGAGGCGATCAAATCCTTCTGCAGTGAGACCGGCGTTCCTTTTGAAGAGTGCGGAAAGCTCGTCGTCGCAACGAACGAACTCGAGCACCAGCGCCTGAAGGGTCTTGCAGACCGCGCCAAGGCCAACGGTATTCGTATCGACTGGCTTGATCGGGAAGCATTGCTTGAGCGGGAGCCGATGGTCGACGGTGTTGCCGCAATTCTTGTGCACGCCACGGGCATTGTTGACTACAAGGCCATTTGCAAGGCGATGGGCGACCGTCTTGCGCAACAAGGAGTTCAAGTGGAACTCGGTATTGAGGTCTCCGGGATTCGAGAAACTGCCGATGCCGTTGAGATCACTGCCGGTGACCGGCACTGGCAAACACGGCAACTGATCGCGTGCGCGGGGCTTCAATCTGATCGCCTCGCACGGCTGGCGGGACTGAAAATCAATCATCAGATCATTCCGTTCCGCGGTGAATACTTCAAGCTTCCGGCGTCTCGAAACGGACTGGTGCAACACCTGATCTATCCCGTTCCCGACCCTGCCCTTCCATTCCTTGGGATCCATGTGACGAAGATGATTGACGGCAGCCTGACCGTCGGACCGAACGCAGTCCTTGGGATGGCACGCGAAGGATATAGGAAGTTCAGCGTGAACCTGCGTGACGTGACCGAATACGCTTCCTTCCCCGGTCTCTGGCGTCTTCTCTGGAACAACGCTGGATCCGCCGTGGCTGAACTTCGCGACTCGCTTTCCAAGAAGGCCTATCTCGATGCGTGCCGCAAATATTGCCCGTCACTTACCCTTGATGACCTCCACCCGACGGAGGCAGGCATTCGCGCCCAGGCCGTTATGCGTGATGGCCGCCTCGAGCACGATTTTCTGTTCCTGAAGACCGACAGAATGCTCCACGTCTGCAACGCACCATCGCCGGCTGCCACCTCCTCGATCCCGATTGGCCGAGACATCGTCGAGCGGTGCTTTCCAAGCCATTGGCAAGGAGGCAAATCGTGACTACGACAAGATTCATCGATGTCAAGAACGACGCGTCAGGGCGATCCCATTTAAAAGCGATCGAGGCCGTCGAACTTGTGCCAGGCCAGGACCTGGAGATCTGGCAGAGCTTCTCTATGCCCGCCAACGTTCCATTCTATCCGGCAGCAGGCGCCACGTTGTTTCGTTACTTCGTCTTGCCGGCGCCGGAAGACCACCTGCCGCCGGATGTCTGGACTGCCATAGCCAATCGGTTCTTCGCACAGAACAAGATCGAGCATTGCCGCATCGATAGCTCGCGCCATCCGCTGATGCATGCGACGCCGAGCGAAGACTGCGTCATGCTCCTTTCGGGCCGGGCGCAGCTCATTCTCGACGACGGACCGGCAATCGATCTTGTTCCGCTCGACGTGATCAGGCAACGCCAAACAAACCACAGTTGGGTCAACCTTGGTCCCGGCCCCGCCGTGTTTATCTCGTTGATGCACGGCGTCGATAAGCGCTGAACCATCGCGAAAGACAGCCATTCCAGCCGTCGGCGGCAGTTCGACGAATCGCAGCCGCCATCTGGTCGAATATCCAGTGACTGGTGCTTCTCTTTCTCTATCGCGTGCCGTCTTCTCAATGAGCGAAAGAGCATTGGATCATCGATCCAATCATCCGGTCGTCGCAGCAGGCATGTGACCGCCTGATGGAATTGGTCGGTGAAATACGCAACGGGTGCCGAACGCCCGAACAGAACGGAATTGGCGGCGCCTGCTGACGCCGCCAATTGACTCTAGTTACCGCTATCACCGATTACTTTTGAACCGTCACCTGCTTGCTGCCTCTGGCAAATACCAGCGCGGCAACAGCCAGAACGACCGCCGTGACCGCGGCGGCGAAGTAGATGAACCTCGGTGCTTCCGTCCCACCGATCGTCGTCACGAGTGACTGGAAGAATGGTGAGAGGATCACGCCCCCGCCGATGCCGGCCGTTACCACACCGAAAGCTGCATCGCGTTGGCTGGGCAGGATACGGTCCGAAGTCATTGCCAGAATGTGCGGCGTCAGAATGGCATTGCCCAACCCGACGATGAAGGCGCCGATCGACACGCCGACAACCGTGTCAACGCGCGAGAGCATGTAGTAACCAATAGCGTAGAGCAGGAAGGATGCCGGGATGGTGCGTGTTTTCAGCAGCTTGAGCAGTTCTGGATAGAAAGGACTAATCAGGAAGCAGGCCAAGCCTGGGAATGAGATAACGATGCCGATCATCCATGGTTCACCGACGTGCTCGGAGATCATGAAGATCGCAACCGTCGTTGTGATGATCGCCTGGATGGCGAAATTCACGCTCATGAATCCGAAGAGAACGAAGACCGATGTGGGCAGATTCTTGACCCCTCGCTTGCCGGTATCCTTCTGCGGAAGCGACGAAGGAAGTCCGATCACAGCGAAGAGTGCGATGACGAAGATGATGCCGAATGTGTAGAACGGATACTGCCAACCGTAGGCAAGCAGCGAGCCGCTGACGAGACTGGCGATCACATTCGCGACCATCGAAATCGATGAGGTCATGCCGAGCAATCTGCGTTGCGGCTCGCCTTCGAAGCGCTCGGTGATAATAGCGTTCGGAATGGGCGACACCAGACCAACGCCAACACCCGTCAGCAAACGCATAAGCAGTATGTGATTGATATCGTTGAGCCATGCCGGAAGCATGCCGGTAATGCCGTAGATCAGAAGTCCCGCAATCAGGATCACTTTACGATCGATAAATCGTGTAAGCACGCCGGAAATTGCACTGAAAATGATTGCCGTAATGAATGGCATGGTCATCACAAGCTTGACCTGAAGGTCAGTGGCTGCGGGGAAAGCTTGGACAATGCTTCCCAGAGCCGGTCCGATTGCGGACGCCTCAAATGTCCAGACCAGCGGGATCAAGAGAACGACGAAGATGTTGAAGCGCGAGAGTGTTTCCGCTCGCGTTGAATGTATGTCTATAGCCATGCGGCTCCTCCCACGGTTCAATCGCGGCCCCTCCGCCGCGGCAGCTCGATGAGGTTTGGGACATGCCGAAACCCTTCGATCGGTTATATCGCAAATATTTTGTATAGATCGATTATTTATACGTCAAATACTTTTGATCGATTATCTATAGGTACGGCAAATGACCATCGTAGACACTCGCGAGAGCAAGATGCCCCTTGAGGAGAACGAGCGGCTCGGTTCGTTAGGATGGCGATCCCGCAATAACAAATAGTTCGGGTGATAAATGCTCTCGAAGAGAACCAAGCTGATAACTTCTTGATAGCTACGCGCGAGTCTTCAAAAGACAATGATCTGAGAGAGCACCATTAGCGTTGGAGTTCGATGGTTGGCATATAATGGGGGCACCTCGCCGGTTAGGCGAGGCGGATGCTGCCAAATGAGATCGCGGAATACTACGCGATCGTGGGGATCAGCTCTCCGATCGACTCTTTCACATCGCCGTAGAACATTCGGGTGTTTTCCTTGAAGGCCTACTCGGCCCGAAGCTGATGAGGTGGAACGGCCCTTCTCAAACGGGATCAAGTGCCTAACGTGGTCGTGTTGATAAGCCACAAGGAAGAAGGACCACTTCATGAAGAAGATTACCAAAATTGGACTCGATATAGCCATAAAAGATTGAAATCCCTGCCATCGTCACGCGCATAAATGGCCTGCTGATTGCAGAAGCAGACGCATCCAGTTCCCTAGAAGCGTATTCAATCCCAGCTTTGAAAGGACTGTATTGGTAGCCCGAGGGCATGTCGTTCTGGAAGCTCATGACAATGACCCGCGTGTCGGTGACCAGCGGTGGGGTATGGGTAACTTCACCCGCCGGCGAAACAAGCGAATTTGGGAATATTGAACGGCTTGTCATTAAATAATGCCGAGCTGAGGCGAGATTATAACAATGAAGGATTGGAACAATGGGCGCCCTCCCCACGGCACTACTGCCTACCGTTGGAAGGTCCGCCCTGGAAAGCCGCTCACCGGCATCGCCTGAGATTTGAAGCCCTGTAAAATCCTGGGATACAATTGCAGAAGCGAGCAACTCATCCGCATGGAGCGCATCTTGGTTCGCCCGAACCAAGATGCTTGGGAAAGCTACGCGGACAAGGACCTTACTTTGGTAATAGTCTGGCTCGACGGTCGAACCGGCCTGTATTCCAGCCCCACCGATCCACTATAGCCGTTCTCGAACAGCCAATTCAGTCGATCGCTCAGGTCAATCGTCCCTGATCCGGGCTCGTTGCGGCCCGGGCTATCAGCGATATGGACATGGAACACCTTGGCCATGTCAGGCCCGATTACCTCGGTATTCTCATCCATGACAGCCGAATGATAGATGTCGTAAACAATACCGATCTCCGGCCGGCCAGTCGCATTGGCGATGTCCAAAGCCTCTCGCGTCGAGGACAGGAAGTAACCGACGTGATCGATCCGCGTATTCAGTGGCTCGACACCGAGCCGCACCCCCGTTCCTGCGAGAACCTCACCAGCCTTTATCAATGTCTCGGTCAGTGCAGCACGTTGCTCGCTTCTTGCGATACCAACCAAATCATCTCCCGCCTGGGCAATCAGCGTACGCGCCTCAAGCCGTCTTGCCATCGCGGCGGACTCCCTCAGGCCCTTTAGTCTTCGAGCTTTTCTCGGCCAATGGTATTCGATGTCTATCGCGGGGCCATGCTTCTCTTCGGGATTGGCGCAGTGGCCCTCCCGGCATGGGATCAGTTGGAATGAAGGGGGCAACCTAAACAACGTCCTCATTTGTGTTGCCACAATGGATACGAGTCCCGGCACGCCCTCTCTTCATCCTCCGTCCCGCGAAGGACATTCATCCACCCGTGGCGGATCTTGTTATCGGTCGTTTCGCCCGCAACGGGCTTGTATCTTACATGACGGAGCAAGCCTCCTCCCGCATCCAGCGGAACTCACTGCCGTCAGACCATATTCTATGCATGACCACTGCCAACCTGCGGCCAAGGACAACGGTTGCTCTCTGTCGGCCCCGGCGTCTGGCGACATTCTTCGCCCAGGCCTTCAACCAGGACCACTTCTTCACGACGGTCAGCAAAACTTGCGCCGCTTCATAAAGCAATGTTCGCATCATCGGATCGCCACACAGAGAGACGCGGCCCACTCGACTGTCCTCACCGGATTGATGCAGGCGTGGAGTTAGCCCGAGAAAGGGACCCACGGCTTTCGAACTTCGGAAGCGGGCCGGAACGTCTATCGTGGCAGCGAAAGCCAGAGCGACAACAGGCCCAACACCCGGAACTGTCATCAGCCTTCTGCAAACAGCGTCATTCTTCGCAATAGACAACAGCCGTTCATGAAGCACGGTGAACTGCTTGCGAAGGTTCTGTCGTGCTACAAGAAGGGCATCCACTATGTCGCACAGTCCCGGCATGTCGCCGACGAGAACCCGGATGCGTTCCTCGAACTTGCCGGTGCCAACAATGCCAACCTTCAAGCCGAAGTTGCGCAACAGGCCACGGATATCGTTCTCGATAGCAATGGCCTTCTCCTGAAGCAGTTTACGTGCGGTCAGCAGGACGCGTCGCTTTTGGCTTGCCAACGTTTTGACATGGACCGGCCGAAAGAGATTGACACGCATCATCTGTGCGATGCCGCGAGCGTCGTTTCGGTCGGTCTTGTTAACCTGTGCTTTCAGGAACGCCTTCGCATGTCGTGTCTCGATGCAGATCGCCGGCAACCCAGCTTCCGCGAGGCCACTGAACAACTATTGCGACAACGGCCCCGCCTCAAGCCCAACCCGTGCGAAATTCCAGGAAGCGTCCGTTTCATCTACTATGCAAATGGAGGTCTCTTTGACAGAAACATCCAGTCCGGCAAAATGCTTCATGCTGCGCTTCCTTTCTGATGCTTGTGGCTGCTTCATACAGACCACGTCTATCATCAGCTTGAAGCGCAGCACCTCAACTTATCACCGCTAGAGGGGACGCCAGCCGAATATCCCATCTAAACAACTAGGGGCCGAAGTTCGCCATATTTGCGCCGCGATCGGTAAGGAATGCTGACGAAACAGGTCGAAAAAATCCAATGACAGGCGAAGAATTTTCCATCGCCGCCGAGAAACCTCACCTCCGTTAGGTCTACGTTCAGCAAAGCAGCGCACAACTATGATTTCTGGATCCGGCGCATGGCGGCCAAGCTTGTGGGGCAGGCAGGCCGTCGATGCCGCTCTTGCCGGCAGCGGCGCATTCGGATCTGAAATGTTTGACAGGAGATTCAATTCCGTGCGGTCGAAATATGCCCTCCGAAGCGTCGTCAAGATGCTCAGCCTTTGCTCTCTCGCCATCGTCCTTCCGGTAACATCGCAAGCTTTAGCCGCAGGGCGCCAGCCGGATATTCCAACCTGGCTGGCAGCCTATGTAGGCCAGGGCGAAGGCCAGATTGCCCAACCGATCCTGCAAAGAGCACGCGCTCTCTACATGCGTAAGGTAAGTGAGGGCAAAGTCAGAAATCCCTGCTATTTCGCGATGGACGCGACACGCCCCAACAATCCGGCCGACGGCAAATCGGCCGGTCGCTTCTATATCGTTTGTGAAGCGACGCAGACGTTCCGTGTCGTCTCGTCGGGCCACGGCAGCGGCCGTGATCTTAAAGGCGTTGTCGATTTCGGCAACGGGCGGATGTGCGCCAGAAACTTCGGCAATGCGATGGATTCGAACCTGACCATGGGCGGCTCCTACATGACGGAGGAAACCAAAACGAGCTTCAAGGGCTACTACCGGATCTCCCAGGCCAAGGACGCCGCCTTCCTTCGCACCTTCGTCCAGTTCGATGGCGAAGGCGAGACCGCGAATGCCCGCGCCCGGGCAATTGGCGGGCATGCCGCGGCCAAGGTCGCCGGCATATGCATGAAGAGGGATCCGCAGAGCCCCTATGCCAATCGGGAAGGATATGTACCGCTCGGAAAGCTGGTGGAGTATGCCGGAGGTCGCAGCGACGGCTGCACGAGCTGGTCTGCATCGGACGCGAACCAGATCATTTCCCTGGTGAAGGATAATCCGACAACCCTTTACATCTATCCGGAGTCGTCGGATATAAAGGCCGTCGCGAAGGCCGTGGCAGCCGGCCGCTCCCCTGCACAGTCGGGATTATACTGGAACGAGTCCTGCCTGAAGGAAATCGGTACGCCGAAGTTCTGGCCGAAGGAAACTCTCGAGCCGGTCATCGTTCAATACAAAAAGGACCATCCGGCACCGCCTGCGCGGCCGATACCGATCTGCGACCCGCAATAATATCCATCCGGGAAGCTGACAAGGACGTCCGGCCAGCGGCAATTCCGAACAGGATTGTCGCTGCCGTTAAATCCTTATCGCGTGCGTCTGCTTCATTCTTCGAGAGTGATCGCCGGAAGGTATGCAACGATGCGAACCGGGCTCGGAATCGAAAACATATGGACATTTGCCGGCAAAAACGGCATAAAACTGTAGTGTTCCTGCTTGGCGATTTCGCCTCCCATGGTTGGTCTGGTCATTTCGACCGTATTTTCTACCGCCGCTAGCAGATTGATTTCATTGAATTAAAATCGCACACAGAAGCTATTCCTTACTTTATTGCCGCTGGATCTACATGGCGTGAAATCTCGCGCATGACGAAAAAGTATGTTGGCATGCGCTAATGGTCTCAAAAGCCTTATGGATTGGGCGTCCGATCGTGTTTTACGCACAGGATAGAGCCGGTCTTCCACTAGGCTGTCGTCGGGCTACGCTGCTTTGCCGGCAGTGGGGGCCGTATGTGCCCGTAGAAGGCTCATGAGCATGGGGCCGATGGCGAATTCTCCTTTCTGCGTTCGGCGCGCCAGATGGCGGAGATAACCACCGGCAGAGTTGATATGGGGAGCCCTTTGAAGGATACAGGCGATTACGGTAGCTGTGTTTTCCGCTCCCATGACGGCGTGTGCCTCCTGATAGGCGCCTGGACTGATATCGAGCATTGACCTGACGACAAGCGAAGCGGAGAGTAGATCTCGCCAGCTTTGGATCGCACCTGTCGGTCCATAGGCGCTGATGTCCGGGCATGCGCGCAGCACGAGATCCAGGGGGAAGGATTTTACGCCTGTGTGCATCCCAGCGATAGCATCCGGATGACGGTGCTGAGGTACAGGCGACGTGGAACCAAAGTCTTCTGCGGCCTTTGCAGCCTCCACTCGATTTGGAGCTGCCGATGGAACGTCCATGTTCACGAATATCGGCACAGGCGATTTTGCTTTGGCTTCAGATTCAATTTGGGATTCGGAGTCTGAATTCTGTATGTGCCGCTCATTCTGATAGGGATTGCCGCTTATTTCTGTGGCTTTCATGTGTGTTTCCAATCGCTTGATAATTTCACCATGAAGGCGGCCGAGCTTGTTGAGGAGAGCTTCCAGTTCCGCTGCGGTGGGGGAGCGCGGAAGTCCATCGATGAGTGCGCGGAAACCCGTGTGGACGGTGTCCCAGGAGCCTTCGACCGCCTCTGCAACCGCAGTAGCGATCAACTTGGCGATGTCGCGCCGGTGAAGGCTGATGCGCTCGCGCAGATCCTGCATGTGAAGTCGCTCGGCCACGACCTGGGCGGCCAGACGCTCTATTTCTTCCCAGCGCGCAAGCAGTGGCGCCAATGAGAAGCCATAGGCCTCATTGAGGTCCCCTGCCCTGTTCCGGCGGGCATAGCGTTTGCCATTGGGGCTATCCCGGCGCACAAGAAGACCGGCGGCGATCAGCGCGGCTAGGTGGCGGCGGATCGTCTGCTCGGCCATGCCATGAGCTCGCAGAGACAATTGCTCGTTCGAGGGAAACACGATCAGGTTGACTTCATCCGAGAGTTCGCTCTTCGGATAGAAGCTCAACAGTGCATTAAGAACGGCGAGTGCCCGGTCCGTTACCCCTAGGAGAGGTTTGGCTTCGCAGAGTGCGCGATAAATTTTCCATTTGTCGACGGACCTGACCGGCTTGCCATGCTCCGCTCTTCTTTGAGCTGTCAACATGGCAAGCGTCATCGGCCGCCGCCCAAAAGGCGTCGTCACATATTCGGCTTCCATTTTCTTTCACCTACGTTGTGGCAAAAGAAATTTGCTCACCAAAACGATGCCAAAGACTCTTGACTGTGATTCGGGGAAGTGCGATTCTCGATTTGCTTAAGATCAGAGAAGGGCTTCCACGACTGCGTCGTTTGGGGGCCTTTTTCTTTTGCGGGCTACGTTTCCTTTCCTTGCTGAAACTCGTCGAAGAGAGATTGTAGTCTCTCCTGTACGAACTGATCGAAACCGGGCGCCGCTTTGCTGTCGAAAACGAAGGTGGCGCGTGCCGGTGTTCGCTTAAGTGTCACCGGAAGACCGGCTATGGATGATTGCGGAGCGGCTGCTTTGGCAGAGGCGGGCTTGCCCGTCGCCAGAACCAACGCTCGTTGAAAGCGCTCGTCGCTCGTCATTTTCCGATAGTGGTCCGCGGACAACTCCGCCACTATCGGCTCGGAGGCAACGCTATCGAGGCGTTCTCCGAGCTCGAGCCAGCGCCGGCGGCCGATTTCCGGCGCCGGGCCTATGACGCTGATGAGGGCGAGCGGCACTTGCCTGGTGACGATCAGCATCTTGGAAAGCGCTGCCTTGTCCACGCCAAGCGCCGCCATGATGACATCGCGGCCGAAGCCACGCTGCTCCAGGCGCAATGCAAACAAAGCACGCTCGATATAGGATAGATTGGTGCGGGCACTGTTTTCCTGGCCTTGGCTGACCACCAGCTGATCGTCGGTAAGCTGACGCACGACGGCGCGCACCTTGATGCCAAGCTCTCTTGCCGCTGCCAGGCGGCGGTGGCCATAGGCAACCTGAAACCGCTCCCTGGACTCCGGATGGGGGCGCACAAGAATCGGGACCTGCTGGCCGTGCTCGCGTATCTGCTCGATGAGCTGGCCGAGCTCGATGGGATCTATTTCGAGGCGATCGCTGACGAAAGATCCGTCGATAAGATCGGGGTCGATGTCGACGACCGTTTGGCCTTCCGCCAGCTGCCGTTCGAGATCGCTGGCCCGCTCGATCTTCTCCGTGATGTTTCCAAGCGTTCTGGTAATGCCGCCCACGGGGCCGGAGTTTCGTGCCTGCGGCAGGAAGCCGGCGATCGGGCGGCTGTCTTTTGCGACGGGCGTATCTGCACGCTCGTTATTCGGCGCCGAGATTTCGAGGAGATTTTTGCGCGCCATCTAGTTATTTCCTTCCCCAAGTCAGGCGGACATGCGTCTCGATCTCGCTGTTGACGAGATTGAGCGAATCCAGAGCGCGGTCATAGGTGCCTCTGGTGAACTGGGCACGATCGACCTCGTAAAGGGTTTGCTTGGTAACGCCGGCATCGGCAACAGCTGTGGACTTGACCATGGCGTTGCGAAGCATGCGATTGCCGAAAATCGCTCGCATGAAGCCGGTCATCTGGCTTTGCGGCCCGTCGTTGGGCTCGAAGCGGGTTACGAGATAACGCATCCAGTCGTAACTGGTGCGACCCCCTGCCCTTTCGACCACGGACATGAGTTCGCTGGTCATGGTCAGAAACTGCGACATCGACATGACGTCGAGCATTTGCGGATGAACGGTGATGAGGATCGATGTCGCGGCGCAAAGCGCGGACATCGTCAGAAAACCGAGCTGTGGCGGGCAATCGATGACCACCACGTCGTAAAAACTTTCGATTTCGGTGAGAACTTCGCCGATGCGGGCAAAGAACATCGTCTCGGCACGGCCGGCCGCCATTGCGCGCGGCGTCTCGTGCTCGAATTCCATGAGCTCGAGATTTCCGGGGATCAAATGCAGGTTCGGCGTATAGGTCGAGCGAACGATGTCGGTTATCGGGCGTGGCTGTTCATAGCGAATGGCGCCATAGAGCGTTTCATTCTCCCCGACATCGAGTTCGGGCTGATGGCCGAACAAGGCGGATAAGGATGCCTGCGGATCGAGATCGACGGCAAGCACGCGGTAGCCTCTCAGCGCCAGATACTGCGCGAGATGAGCCGCCGTGGTCGTCTTGCCCGAACCGCCCTTGAAATTCATGACCGAGATGATCTGCAGCTTTTCGGCCCCGCGGCGCCGGGGCACGTATTTGGGGGTTCCGTTCCGTTCGTCCAAAACCCTGCGGATGCGATCCATGTCCTCCGCCGCATATAGCCGCCGCCCGTTTGGCAGCGGGTCCGGTCCATGGCCTTCGGCTGCGATCTGGCGAAGATAGCCCTCTCCGATGCCGATGAAGGCAGCGGCCTCGGCGGGCGAAAACATCCGCATTGTTTTGCGGGATTGAGGCGGGAAGATCTTTGCCTGATGCTGCTGGAGCTGATAAGACAACTCCTGCGCGTCTGTTGCCAGAAGCGTTGGCAGGTGCTCTTGATCTTCTTGTAGCGCGAGGCTCGGCTGCAT
>NZ_CP177349.1:3475000-3751065 GCF_046840415.1 Rhizobium sp. SYY.PMSO | reverse complement strand
ATAATGCCGCCTTCCAAAGTCTCTTACAGGGCCGGAGAGCATTGCGCCGCCACCCCCAGGTTCTTCGCCATGGCATGACGCTCGCGCCCGTTGTTCCAGGCAGCGCCGCATACCGGTTCATCAGCCATGCCCGGCCAACGGGCTTTGCAGGACCACTGCGGCGAAAACCGCTCTCAAAGCAGCTTTCGTCCCGGCGCCTGCAACTGGAGCATCCGTCGGTCCTCGTATCCGACGGGATGCCCCGATGACTGTCAATTTTTCTCCCCTCCCCACAACCGCGCCATTGGCTTAGGCTGCAAAGGACAGACAAGTTTCCTCGTTCCGCAAGCGCTGCCGCTTCCAGCTTTAACTCGTCAACTGTTTGAAAAAACGGAGCTGAACTGCTCCGTCACAAGAGACAAAACCACCCACCCCGTCTTGTGTGACGGTGTTTTGCCGAAGCTTTAAGGTGATATCCGCGCCCCTTGTTGAAATGCATTTAGGCAGGATCGAGAGCAGATATCAACGATGAATTTTACACAAAATTAAGAGGCGGCCATTGACTCCGGAGGTCATTTTTGACTGTCACAAGGCCTTCAAAAAAGAATCGCTGTTGAATCAAAGAGATTCCCGCCGGGCGCGATTCCCACAGCTTTCAAAACAAAAAAAATAAAAAATCCCTTGACTCAGTTGTGAGCCGGCAATGCGTCACGCAGATAACCCAGCGCTGAGATATCCTGCCATAAGCCTTTGTTTCAAAAGGCGTATTTCTGTCACGCCACTGACATGTTCAGTGGGCCGTTTTTGGCAATGCGGCATTTTTTTTGGCCGAATCCAAAAAGCCCGGCACAAGGGCCGGGCTCTAAGTGTAACGATCAAATCGTTAATAGAAAATTACGCGGTCGGAGCCGAAAGCGCCTTCACACGCTTGGCAAGACGCGAAACCTTGCGGGAAGCGGTGTTGACGTGAAGCACACCCTTGGTGGCTGCGCGGGCCAGTTCCGGCTGAGCAGCGATGAATGCTGCCTTTGCGCGATCCGCATCACCCGATGCGATGGCTTCTTCGACCTGGCGGACGAAAGTGCGAACGCGCGAGCGACGAGCCTTGTTGACTTCGGTGCGGCGGGCGATCTTGCGGGTCGCTTTTTTCGCCGAGGTGGTATTGGCCATGTATGCCTCTCTTAGAATTCGAACATAACTCCGCTGTTGCAGCGCGGGCCCTGCGGCCACCTCATCCAGCAATGCGGGAGCAATTGCGGAAAACCAGAGCGGCTTTCCAAACTGTGGCGGGCATATAACCGGAATGAGCCGCTGCGTCAACGCGGATTCTCGTCAAAGCCGCGTAATTCCGGAATATTGCCGTCACCGGTTCTTGAAGGCCGGCTTGCGCTTCTCGACGAAGGCAGCCATCCCTTCCTTCTGATCCTCCGTGGCGAACAGGCTATGGAACAGGCGGCGCTCAAAGCGGAGCCCTTCGTCGAGCGTGGTTTCCAGGGCGCGGTTGACCGCTTCCTTCGCCATGAGCACGGAAGGACGGGAATGCGAGGCGATCCTGGCAGCGGCGGCCAGCGCCTCGTCGAGCAGCTTGTCGGCCGGCACCACGCGCGCCACAAGGCCCGAACGTTCCGCCTCGGCAGCATCCATCATCCGGCCGGTCAGCACCAGATCCATCGCCTTGGCCTTGCCGACGGCGCGCGTCAGCCGTTGCGAACCGCCCATGCCGGGGATGATGCCGAGCGTGATTTCCGGCTGACCGAACCTGGCCGTCTCCGCGGCGATGATGAAATCGCACATCATCGCCAGCTCGCAGCCGCCGCCAAGGGCGAAACCGCCGACCGCCGCGATGACCGGCTTGCGCGCCTTGGCGATCTCTTCCCAGCCGCTGAAGAAATCCTTCGTGTAGGCATCGACGAAATCGAGCGACTGCATTTCCTTGATATCGGCGCCGGCGGCAAAGGCCTTGTCCGAGCCCGTCAGCACGATCGCGCCGATGGCGTCATCGAGATGAAGCGCGGCATAGGCCTGCTTCAGCTCGGCCAGGACGGTGGAATTCAGCGCATTCAGCGCCTGCGGCCGATTGAGCCGGATGAGGCCGACTGCCCCATGTGTCTCGACGATGAGGGTTTCGTAAGCCATTTGTCTCTCCCTTTAACCAGCCTTGGCCCTTTAATCCGCTTTAGCCCTTCAATCAGCCCTGGCAGGCAGCACAATAGAAAGAAGAGCGCCCCGCCTGGACGATGCGGCTGACCGTACCGCCGCAACCGGGCGTACCGCAAGGCTGCGCCTCACGATCGTAGACGGAAAAGGAATGCTGGAAATAGCCGAGCGAACCATCGGTCTGGATGTGGTCGCGCAACGACGAGCCGCCCGCCGCAATCGCATCGGCAATGACGTCGCGGATAGCGCCGACCAGCCCCATCAGCGCCTCTTTCGGCTTGCCCGAATCCGTGACCAGCGTGCCGGCCGCGCGCAGCGGCGACAGATGCGAGCGCCAAAGCGCCTCGCAGACATATATATTGCCGAGACCGGCGATGTTCTTCTGATCCAGCAATGCGCTCTTCAGCGGCTGGGCCTTGCCGGCGAAACGTTTAGCCAGGTAATCGGCATCGAGTTCGTTGCCGGTCGGCTCCGGGCCGAGATCGCGGAAAAAGGGATGGCTGACCATATCGGCCCGCTTGACGATATCCATGAAGCCGAAGCGGCGCGGATCATTATAGATGACGCGCGCATCGCCGCCGCTGCCCACCAGATGAAAAACGACATGATCGTGCTTTTCGTCCTTCGAGCGGGGATGGTGAAAGGCGCCCGGCGTTCCCGCCGGCGGACCGGCCTCGACCCGGAACGAACCGGACATACCGAGATGGGAGACGATCGTCATGCCGTCGTCGAGATCGATGAGCAGGTATTTGGCACGGCGGGACAGCGACGTGATGCCGCGCCCCGAAACGGACCGGGCGAAATCGGCCGGGAACGGAAAGCGCAGATCGGTGCGCCGCAGCTCCAGCGCCTTCAGGACAGCGCCTTCCATGGAAGGCGCCAGGCCTCGCTTGACGGTTTCGACCTCTGGTAATTCCGGCATGGCTATCCATCTTTATGTTTCAACCGCTTACGATCTGAGCTATAGCCCAGGACACTGCGGCTGGGGATCTGGCTGATGAGATAGCGTGGCAAACGCGATTTCGCTATGGTCCGCCGTTGAATACTGCATAATTCCTGAAATCGGAATCGATATAGGGATAAAATCATGCAGCGGATTTAAAGTGCTGCAGCGACCTTTGCGCATCCCGAATGACGCGCGGCGCTGGAATGTAACGGAGTTGAGCCGATGGCAGAAAGCCGCACCTCCGCCGATGGCGGCATGGAAACATCCTATGGCTTCCGCGAAGTGGCCGATGGCGAAAAGCAGGGCCTCGTCAACGAGGTGTTCCACAAGGTCGCCAAGCGCTACGACGTCATGAACGACGTCATGTCCATGGGCATGCATCGCGCCTGGAAGGATGCGATGATATCCGCGCTCAACCCGCGCAAGGATCCATCCTACAGGACCCTCGATGTCGCCGGCGGCACGGGCGACATCGCCTTCCGCATCGTGGAGGCTTCCAACCGGCTGGCGCATGCGACCGTGCTCGACATCAACGGCTCGATGCTTGCCGTCGGCGCCGAGCGTGCCGAGAAGAAGAAGATTTCCGACAATCTCACCTTCGTCGAGGCGAATGCCGAGGAACTGCCCTTCGAACCGAACTCCTTCGACGCCTATACGATCGCCTTCGGCATCCGCAACGTGCCGCATATCGATGTCGCGCTGAAGGAAGCCTATCGCGTGCTGAAGCGCGGCGGCCGGCTGCTGGTGCTCGAATTCTCCGAAGTCGACCTGCCGCTGCTCGACCGCGTCTACGACGCCTGGTCCTTCAACGCCATTCCGAAATTCGGCAAGGCGATCACCGGTGACGCCGAGCCCTATCAGTATCTGGTGGAATCGATCCGCAAGTTCCCGAACCAGCAGGATTTCGCCACGATGATCCGCGAGGCCGGCTTCTCGCGCGTGAGCTTCACCAACTACACCGGCGGCATCGCCGCCCTGCACTCCGGCTGGAAGCTCTGAAGCATGATGTCGAGCCATGCGATGCGGCTGACGGCCTCCGCCCTCCGAGACCTTGAGACGCTATGAGTGCTTTCAGCGCATATTTCGGCCTGATCCGGGTCGGCTGGGTGCTTGTGCGCGAAGGCGTGGTCATGGCGCTGCCATCCGAAGGGCTGCCGCCCTCCGTCAGCCTCGCCAAATCCTTCGTCGGCATCTTCGCCCGCAGGAAGGCAAAGAGCCAGGCCCGCAGCGACCGGCTTGCCAAGGCGGTCGAACGGCTCGGGCCGTCCTATGTGAAGATCGGCCAATTCCTGGCGACACGGCCCGATGTCGTCGGCGTCGACATGGCCAACGATCTTTCGCAGCTCCAGGACCGCATGGCCTTCTTTCCGCATGAGACCGCAACCGCGGCCATCGAGTCTTCGCTTGGCCGGCGGATCGACGACCTCTACGTCAGTTTCGGCGAGCCGATTGCCGCCGCCTCAATAGCGCAGGTGCATCCGGCGGAGATCGATACGGCCGAGGGGCGCAAGCGTGTTGCCGTCAAGGTGGTCCGGCCGGGCGTGCGCCAGCGTTTCTCCAACGACATCAAGGCGATGTATCTCGTCGCGGGGATGCAGGAACGCTTCATGCCTTCCAGCCGGCGTCTTCGACCGGTGGAGGTGACGAAGACGCTCGAGCAGACCACCAAGGTCGAGATGGATCTTCGGCTGGAGGCGGCCGCGCTCTCCGAGATTGCCGAAAATACCGAAAAGGACCCGGGCTTCCGCGTTCCGAAGGTCGATTGGGAACGCACGGGCCGCGACGTCATCACCATGGAGTGGATCGACGGCGTAAAAATGTCCGATGTCGAGGGGCTGAAGGCTGCCGGGCACGATCTCAACGCGCTTGCCGACACGCTGATCCAATCCTTCCTGCGCCACACGCTGCGCGACGGCTTCTTCCATGCCGACATGCATCCCGGCAACCTCTTCGTCGATCCCGCAGGCACGATCGTCGCCGTCGACATGGGCATCGTCGGGCGCCTCGGCAGGAAGGAACGCCGCTTCCTTGCCGAAATCCTCTACGGTTTCATCACCCGCGACTATATCCGGGTGGCGGAGGTGCATTTCGAGGCCGGCTATGTGCCCGCGCATCACAATACGGAAAGTTTCGCACAGGCCATCCGCGCGATCGGCGAGCCGATCCATGGGCAGCCTGCCGAAACCATCTCCATGGGCAAGCTTCTGACGCTGCTCTTCGAAGTGACCGAGCTCTTCGATATGGAAACACGGCCGGAACTCGTCATGCTGCAGAAGACCATGGTCGTGGTCGAAGGCGTGTCGCGAATGCTCAATCCGCGCTTCAACATGTGGAAGGCTTCGGAACCGGTCGTCGGCGACTGGATTCGCACCAATCTCGGCCCGAAGCGGATCATGACCGATCTGCGGGATGGCTTGAAAGCAGCCGTGAAGCTTGCCGAAGCAGCGCCCGAGATCGCCGCCAAGACAGAGAAGTTTCATCACGAGCTTTTGCATATGAGCGAAAACGGGCTGCGCTTCGACCCGCAGACGGCAGAGGCAATCGGCAGGTCCGAGGCCAAGCACAGCCGCTCCGGCCGTTTCGCGCTATGGATAATCGCGCTGACGCTTCTCTACATAGCCTGGCATCTGGGCTGATCCTCAGAACCTCCTTGCATCCACGAGCGATTTGTCTTTACGCAAATCCGAACGGAAAACCGCTATGTATCTCTCCTGGAATCGCGCGTGCCGCCGACGCCGACGCACGGATTTTTCCATGCCCGCCTTTCGCCTCCGCGACGCTATATGACGCGACAAACACAGAGTTGCGCCGCGGCCTGACTCGCCCCAGAATTCAGCGGCATGCCACCTGCCGAGGTGTTCACCATTTGGGATATCCCATTGGCGATAAGGCTCGCATAGCCTTGCGAAAAAGGAGAGCAACAGACATGGAGCGTCAGAAAGCCGGCATCGAACTGACCGGGCAACCCCTGGGGTTCAGCGACCTGGTGCGGATCGGCGCGGGCGCCGCCTTGCCCTCGGCATCGGAAAGCGGCATGGCCCGGGTGCGCCTGGCGCGCGGCGTTCTCGAAAGCACGATCCAGTCCGGCATGCCCGTCTATGGCTCTACGACCGGTGTCGGCGCCATGAAGGATGTCGAGTGGTCTCCCGAAGATCTCGATGCCTTCAATCTCGGCCTGGTGCGCGCCCATCATTTCGGCACGGGCGCGCCGTTTTCCATGTCGGTCGTCCGCAACGCCATGGCGATCCGCGTCAATACCGCGCTGACGGGTCAGGTCGGGTGCTCGCAGGAGTTGATCCAGGCCTATCTGCAACTGCTTGGCGCCGATGTCATTCCCGTCGTTCGCCGCACCGGCTCGATCGGCTGCGCCGATATCGGTCTGATGGGTCAGATCGGCGCGGTTCTGACGGGCGTCGGCGAGGCCGTCTATCGCGGCCGCCGCATGCAGGCCGCCGATGCCTTCGCCGCCGCCGGCATCGCCCCCGTAAAGATGCTGCCGCGCGACAGTCTGGCCTCGCTCAGCGTCAACGCCGTCAGCTTTGCCGCCGCCGCGGAAACCACCCGCAATGCCGCCTCCTCGATCCGCGTGCTGCTGGCGACGGGCATGATGGCCGCCGGCGCGCTCGGCGCCTCGCGCGACCCCTGGATTTCGGTGCGCCATGTCGGCACCGCCCGCGAAGCCCTGATCGGCGCGTGGCTCTGCAACGCCTCGGAGGAATGGCCCTGGCCGGTCGCGACCCATGTGCAGGACCCGCTGAGCCTGCGCATGATCGCCCAGGTCTTCGGCGCCGTCATCGAAAACCTCCTGACCGCCGGCCACAAGATCCTTGCCGCCACCGGCCGCTCCGACGACAACCCCGTCATCGTCGACGGCCGCGTCATGACCTCGGGCGGATCGCTTCCGCTCGATGTTACCGTGCTTCTGGAAGCCGCCGTCATCTGCATGGCCCATGCCGCCCGCAACGCCTTCAATCGCTGCGTCCTGCTCGGCAACGGCCAGCGGCGCGGCCTGCCCGTCAATCTGGTGCCGGATGGCCGGATCGCCACCGGTTTCGGCCCGATCATCAAGCTTGCCGGCGAAATATTCTCGCGCGTGCTCTCCATGTCCAACCCGGTCTCGGCGCAATCGCTCGTCGTCGCCGGAGGCATGGAGGACGAAGCCGCCTTCCTGCCGCTCGTCATCGAGCGCTTCGAACGGCAAATGCGCGCGCTGAAGCGTCTGGCGGCGCTGGAAGCCCTGCTCTCGGCGCAAGCGATCGACATTCTCGGCGACAAGCCGGAAGGTGTGGCGCGCATGCTCTACGACGTCGTGCGCAAGCATGCGGACTTCTATGTCGTCGACCGTCCCCTTTCGGCCGAGGTCGAAGCAATCGAGGAGGAGCTTGCCTCCGAAGCCTTCGTTTCGGAAATGATCGCCCACAAGCCGATCCTCGCCTATGATGATTTCTTCGCGCTCGGCTCGCTGGAGCGGGTCGAGGAGCGGCTTTATCACGACACCGTTGCCATCTGAACCAACCGACGAGCCCAACCGACAAGCGGAGAGAATGCACATGGCCGATTTCGATCTTGTTCTGCAAGGCACCATGGTTTTGCCCGAACGCATCGTGGAAGCCGGCTATGTCGCCGTGCGCGACGGCAAGATCGCCGAGGTCGGCATCGGCGTGCCGCCGGCCGCACGCGAGCGGCATCTGCTCGGCAAGGCGCTGATCCTGCCCGGCGCCATCGACGCGCAGGTCCACTCCCTCTCGCAGAAGGACCAGGAGGATTTCATCTGGTCGACGCGCTCGGCAGCGGCAGGCGGCGTCACCACCATTGTCGACATGCCCTATGACGAAGGCAATCTCGTCTGCTCGGCATCGGCGGTGAAGAAGAAGATCGACCACGCCGGACCGCAATCGCGCGTCGATTTCGCCCTCTACGGCACGGTCGATCCGGAAGAAGGCCCGGCACGCATCGCCGAGATGGTCGAGGCCGGCGTCGCGGCCTTCAAATTCTCCACCTTCGGCACCGATCCGAAGCGTTTTCCGCGCATTCCGCCCGCCCTGCTCGACGCCTGCTTTGCCGCGATCGCCCCGACCGGCCTCACTGCCGGCGTTCATAACGAGGACGACGAAGCAGTGTGCACCTATATGGAGCAGGTCAAGGCAAGCGGCGTCACCGATTATCGCGCCCACGGCCTTTCCCGCCCGCCGATCACCGAACTGCTCGCCATGCACACGATCTTCGAGACGGGCGCGGATACCGGCTGCCCGGCGCATGTCGTGCATTGCTCGCTGGGGCGCGGCTACGACATCGCCCGCGCCTATCGCCGCGACGGCTTCGAAGCGACCGTCGAATGCTGCATCCACTACCTGACGCTCGACGAGGAAAACGATGTGCGGCGTCTCGGCGGCAAGGCGAAAATTAATCCGCCGATCCGTCCCCGCGCCGAAGTGGAAACCTTGTGGCGCAAGGTGGCGGAAGGCAATGTCTGGCTCGTCTCGACCGACCACGTCAGCTGGTCGGAAAACCGCAAAACCAATCCGGACATGCTGGCGAACGCCTCCGGCGTGCCGGGACTGGAGGTCATGGTGCCGCTCTTCGTCAAAGGCGCCCTGGAACGCGGCGTGCCGCTCACCTGGGCCGCGAAGCTGATGGCGGAGAACCCGGCCAGGCATTTCCGCCTCGATCATATCAAGGGTGCGCTGACACCGGGCAAGGATGCCGACATCGTCGTGCTGGAACCGCGCGAAATGGTCTACGACGCAGCGGCGAGCGGCAACAACGTCGTCGGCTGGAGCCCCTATAACGGCATTCGCCTGCCCTGGACGGTTTCGGCCGCCTACCTTAGAGGCAAGCAGATCACCGAGGGACAGAAGGTGTTGGCCGAACCCGGCTCCGGCAGCTTCGTCCGTCCCTTGCCTCGCCAAATCCTTGCCGGAGATGCAGCCTGATGACCGACCCCACGCGCCACAACCTTCCCGTCAACGCCGACCGCATCGCCGAGGATATCGATGCGCTGGCAAGGATCACCGATCCGGGCCATCCCTGGACCCGCCGCGCCTTTTCGCCGCTCTTCCTGGAAGGGCGCGCCTACATCGACGCGCGGATGAAGGCGGCTGGACTTGAGACCCGCATCGACGCCGCCGGCAATCTGATCGGCCGGCGCGCGGGCGCAAAGCCCGGCCTCGGCACGATCCTTGTCGGCTCGCACTCCGACACCGTTCCCGATGGCGGCCGTTTCGACGGCATTGCCGGGACGATCGCGGCACTTGAAGTCGCGCGCTCCCTGAAAGATCGCGGCATCGAACTCGACCACGATCTGGAGATTGTCGATTTCCTGGCCGAGGAAGTCAGCATCTTCGGCGTCTCCTGCATCGGCAGCCGCGGCATGACCGGGCAGATCCCCGAGGCATGGCTTAGCCGCGTGAGCGGCGACCGCACGCTGTCGCAGGGCATTGCCGAGGTCGGCGGCGATCCTTCCGTGCTGCTTGCGCAGAAGCGCCCGGATCTCGCTGGTTTCCTGGAGCTGCATATCGAGCAGGGTCCGGTGCTGGAAGCCGAGAACAAGGATATCGGCATCGTCACCGCGATCGCCGGCATCACCCGCATCGAAATCACCGTAGAGGGCCGCGCCGATCACGCCGGCACGACGCCGATGGACCGCCGCGCGGATGCGCTGGTGGCCGCCTCGCAGCTGGTGCTCGATATTCGGAGCCGCGCCGCTGAACAGGCAAAGACGCCGGGCCATTTCGCCGCCACCGTCGGCGAATTCCGCATCGAGCCGAATGCCGCCAACGTCGTACCCTCGAAAGTCGTGCTGCTGATCGACGGCCGCGCCGAAATCCGCAGCGACATGGAGGATTTCCTCGCCTGGATCGACGGCGAAGTGAAGACCATCGCCGCCGATTACGGCGTGACGATCAACACGCCGGTGCGCGTCTCCGACAACATGCCGACACCCGGCGCGCCGGTGTTGCTCGAAACGCTCGAGCGCGCCTGCGACACGGTCGGCGCCAAGCATCGCCGCATGGCCTCCGGCGCCGGCCACGACACGGCCTGGATCGCCAAGGTCGCGCCGGCCGCCATGATCTTCGTGCCCTGCAAGGAAGGCCGCAGCCATTGCGCCGAGGAATGGGCGGAGAATGACGACATCGCCATGGGCGCGGCCGTTCTTTTCGAAGCGGTGCGCGACATGGACAAGAACCTCAAACAGAACCGGGAGTAGTCAATGGGACGCGTACTCGTTGCCAAGGATGTGGAAGCGGCCGTCAAGGGCGGCTCCGTTTACGCCGCAGGCGGTGGCGGCTGGGCCGATCACGGCCGCATGCTCGGCTATGCGGCCGTCAATGTCGGCAAGCCGGAGCTGGTGTCGATCGAGGAATTGAACGACAACGACTGGATCGCCACGGCCGCCGCCATCGGCGCGCCGGCCTCCACGACCCCGTGGGAAATGCAGGGCATCGACTACGTGAAAGCCGCGCAGCTGCTGCAGGACGAGCTTGGCGAGAAGCTTTCCGGCCTGATCATCGGCCAGAACGGCAGGTCCTCGACGCTGAATGGCTGGTTGCCGTCGGCCATCCTCGGAACGAAGGTGGTGGACGCCGTGGGCGACATCCGCGCCCATCCGACGGGCGACATGGGCTCGATCGGCATGGCCGGTTCGCCCGAGCAGATGATCCAGACCGCCGTCGGCGGCAACCGCGCCGAAAACCGCTATATCGAGCTGGTCGTGAAGGGCGCGACGGCGAAGATTTCGCCGATCCTGCGCGCGGCATCCGACCAGTCCGGCGGCTTCATCGCCTCATGCCGCAACCCCTTGCGCGCCTCCTATGTCCGCACGCATGCGGCGCTCGGCGGCATCTCCATGGCGCTTTCGCTCGGCGAGGCGATCATCGAGGCGGAGAAGAAGGGAGGCAGCGCCGTCATCGACGCCATCTGCAAGACCACCGGCGGCCATATCCTCGCCGAAGGCACGATCACCAGGAAAGACGTCGTCTACACGAAGGAAGCCTTCGACATCGGCACCATCACGGTCGGCAGCAGCGACAAGGCCGTCGTCATGCATGTGATGAACGAGTACATGGCCGTCGAGGATATCGGCGGAAAGCGGCTCGCGACGTTCCCCTCCGTCATCACCACGCTGTCGCCGGAAGGCGAGCCCTTGAGCGTCGGCCAGCTGCATGAGGGCATGAAGGTTTTCATCCTGCATGTACCGATGGACATCATTCCGCTCTCTGCCAGCGTGCTCGACCCCACGGTCTATCCCTCCGTCGAGAAGGCGATGGGGATCGAGATCGCGAAATACGCGCTGGCCGGCAAGAAGGGCTGAGAAGCGCGGGAGGCTAGAATGGCCCGTGACGCCGGTCTCGAGGAATTGCTGAGAGAAGAGCTTGGGGAACGACCCGGGCTCAGCGAAAAAGCGATGTTCGGCGGCTGGGCCTTTCTGCTCAACGGCCATCTGCTGTGCGGCGCCCGTGACGACGGGATGCTGATCCGCCTCGGTAAGGGCAACGATGCCTGGGCGCTGGAACTGCCCGATATCAAACCCATGCTGTCGGGCAGCCGCGAAATACAGGGATGGGTCCGCGCCGGGCCGGAGGCCTATGGCAACGACATGCTGCGCAAACGCCTGCTTCTGGCCGCGCTGGACTTTGTCGAAGGCCTGCCGCCGAAATGAACGAGTATTGAAGAGCACTCCTTTTCTCCCCGGCGGGGAGAAGATGTCCGCCAGGACAGATGAGGGGGTGAGCGACAAAGGAGCGAACGTCTGAGAGGTGAGCGAAGACGGCATACGCCGCGCTACCCCCTCATCCGGCCCTTCGGGCCACCTTCTCCCCGCTGGGGAGAAGGGAGACCATCAAACGAGAGGTAAGAGGACGATGCCTAAAGCCAATCCACGCCATCCGAAATTCCCCATTCCGGGCGGCCCGGAGCTGCGTGCCAAGGGCTGGCGGCAGGAGGCGCTGCTGCGCCTGCTCGAAAACGTGCTCTCGGTCGGCGAAGACCCGGACAATCTCGTCGTCTACGCCGCCCTCGGCAAGGCGGCGCGCAATTGGGCGGCGCACAAGGGCATCGTCAAGGCGCTGACCGAGATGGATGAGGACCAGACGCTGCTCATCCAGTCCGGCAAGCCGATCGGCCTCGTCCGCACGCATGACAAGGCGCCGCTCGTCATCATGGCGAACTGCAACATCGTCGGGCAATGGGCGAAGGCCGAGGTATTTTACGAGCTGCAGCGCAAGGGCCTGATCTGCTGGGGCGGGCTGACCGCCGGCGCCTGGCAATATATCGGCAGCCAGGGCGTGATCCAGGGCACCTACGAGATTTTCATGCGCATCGCCGAGCGCCGCTTCGGCGGCGATCTCTTCGGCCGCTTCGTGCTGACCGCCGGTCTCGGCGGCATGGGCGGCGCGCAGCCACTGGCCGGCCGCATGGCGGGTGCCGCCATCCTCTGCGTCGATATCGATGCGGAGCGCGCCAGGAAGCGCCAGGAAATCGGCTATCTGCAGGAAATCGCACCCGATCTCGATTCCGCACTGGCGATGATCGATGCTGCCGTCAAGGAGAAGCGGGCGCTTTCCGTCGGCCTCGTCGGCAACGCCGCCGAGATCTATCCCGAGATCGCGCGACGCGGCATCGTGCCCGATATCGTCACCGACCAGACCTCCGCGCACGACCTCGTTTATGGCTATGTCCCGAAGGGCATGAACCTCAGCCAAGTCAAGGATCTTCGCGACGACGGCCAGGGCCAGCTGATGGCGGCCAGCCGCGCCTCGATCGTCGAGCATGTGAAGGCCATGCTGGACTTCCAGAAAAAGGGCTCCGAAGTCTTCGACAACGGCAACCTGATCCGCACCCAGGCGAAGGAAGGCGGCGTCGCCAACGCCTTCGATATCCCGATCTTTACCGAAGCCTATCTGCGGCCGCTCTTCTGCCGTGCCATCGGCCCGTTCCGCTGGATGGCGCTTTCGGGCGAGGAAAGCGATATAGCCCGCATCGACGATCTGCTGCTGGAAATGTTCCCGGACAACAAGATCATCACCAACTGGATCAAGCTTGCCCGCGAGCATGTCCCCTTCGAAGGGCTGCCGGCGCGGATCGCATGGCTGGGCCATGGCGAGCGCACGGCGCTGGCCCGCCGCGTCAACGAGCTTGTGGCAAGCGGCGAGCTGACGGGGCCGATCGCATTTTCGCGCGACCATCTCGATGCCGGCGCCATGGCGCATCCGAACATCATGACCGAGCGCATGAAGGACGGCTCCGACGCCATCGCCGACTGGCCGCTGATCGACGCCATGATGCTCTGCTCGTCCATGGCCGATCTCGTCGTCGTCCATTCCGGCGGCGGCGGCTATGCCGGCTACATGACGAGCTGCGGCGTCACCGTGGTTGCAGACGGCACGGCTGCGGCCGACGAACGGCTCGATCATGCGCTGACCAACGACACAGCGCTCGGCGTCATGCGCTATGCAGATGCCGGCTACGAGGAAGCGCTGGACGAAGTTGCGAAAAAGGATGTGCCCTATATCCGTTTGGGATAAGCGCGTCTGTTCTTGGCGACATTGAAAGACTATGGTCCGGGCAATTCAAACCGACCTGTTTTACACGCAATTCCGGACGGAAGACCGCTTCACCCTTTTCCCGGAATTGCTCTGGAGAGTTGCCCGTGATCCCCTGGACCCTGCTCGACACTGCGAAAATCCCCGGCGGCCGCGAGCTGCGCTTGAAGCAGCGCGGCCAGGAATTTTCCATCATGCTCGGCACCAACGAGCTGATGAACAGTCGCCTGAGCGGCTCCGAGCGCGCGCTCGCCACGCTTTCCTGCGAGAAGATCAAGGGTCGAAAGGCTCCGCATATCCTGATCGGCGGCCTCGGCATGGGCTTTACCCTGCGCGCAGCACTCGGCGAACTCGGTGCGGATGCCAAGGTTACGGTGGCGGAACTGGTTCCGGCTGTCGTTTCATGGGCGCGCGGGCCGATGGCGACGGTTTTCGACGGCTGCCTCGATGACCCGCGCGTCGCCATTCACGAGGGCGATGTGCGCCCGCTCATCCGTGCTCGCAAGGCGGCCTACGACGCCATCCTGCTCGATGTAGACAACGGCCCCGATGGCATCACGTCAGAGGCGAATGACGGACTCTACGACTATCAGGGCCTGAAGGCGGCGCGCGATGCGCTGCGGCCCGGCGGTGTGCTCGCGGTCTGGTCTTCGGGACCAGACGAGCGCTTTACGAAACGCCTGCGCGACAGCGGCTTTACGGCCGAAGTGGTCAACACGCGCGCCAACGGCAAGACAGGCGCGCGGCACGTCATCTGGCTTGCCACCAAAGGCTAGAGCAATTCCAGGAAAAGTGCGCAGCGGTTTTCCGTCCGGAATCGCGTAAAAACAAAGGGATAGAGCGGTTCATCGATTCCGTGAAACGAGGAACCGCTCTAGACCATTTCCCTAGAGATAACGCGTTTCCTCCGGCGCACGATCGAAGAGGATGCAATGCCGCCAGGCACCTCCCTCACGCAGGTCTACCGAAACGGATGGCGCCGTCATGTTCTGCGGCCCCCACCAGCGCACCAGATGCTCCGGCTCCGTCCAAAGGCGAAACAACAGCGCACGCGGCGCGGCAATGTCTCGGGTCAATACGAAAGGAGCGAGTTGGACGGCAAGCGCTGAAGCGATCCGGCAGCCGGATGGTACGATCTCAGGAAAGAATATTGGACACTTCGATCAGATTGCCGTCCGGATCGCGAAAATAGACCGAGAGAATGGGGGCGGTCGCGCCGGTGCGGCGAACGGGACCTTCCTCGATCACAACACCCTCGGCTTTCAGGTGAGCGATGATGTCATTGAGCGGCGTGTCGCTGATAAAGCAAAGATCGGCCGAACCCGGCGTGGGCCGTTCGGCCTTGGGTTCGAACTCATGCCCGGCGCGATGCAGATTGATCTTCTGGTTGCCGAAGGTCAGAGCCTTGCGGCCCTCGCCGAAGGTTTCGATACCCATGCCGAGGACGCGGGCATAGAAATCGCAGCTCTCGTCGATGCTCGCGACCGTGAGCACAAGATGATCGAGATGGTCGATGCGGATCATGACAGCCTCCGGCCTTACCGACGCGCCAGCCTGGCAACGGCAAGGGCGCTCGCGAGGCATAGTGCCAGCATGACGAGGATGAAGGCAACCACGGCATTCCAGCCATCGGCAAGCCAGAAGTAACCGCCAACCGAGCCGGCGATGCTGGAGCCGAGATAATAGGCCAGCAGGTAGAGCGAGGAGGCGTGACCCTTGAAGCCGCAGGCGAGCCGTCCCACCAGCGCGCTGGCGACCGAATGGGTCATGAAGAAGCCGATCGTCACCAGCACAATGCCCAGGATGATCAACGGCAGCGAGCTTGAGAGCGTCACCGCTGCACCGAGCGCCGCGATCAGCACGCCCGCCGGCAGCACGACGAAATGGCCGATGCGATCGCCGAGGAGACCGGCTGCCCAGGAGGCGACGATGCCGAAGAGGTAGGCGGTGAAGATGAGGCCGAGCTCGGTCTGGCTGAGGTTATAAGGCGCGGCAACGAGGCGGAAGCCGGCATAGTTATAAACCGTGACGAAGGACCCCATGGCAAGGAATGCGATGGCAAACAGCAGCGGCAGCGCCGCATTGCCGAAGTGCCCGCCCCATGCCTTTACATGAAAGGCGGCATCGAAGCCCTTGCGCGGGGTAAAATTGCGCGATGGCGGCAGAAGGTAGAGGAAGCCGATGGCGGCGACCAGGCCGAGAATGCCGATGGCGGCCAGTGCCGGCCGCCAGCTTAAGGATTCGGCGATCGTGCCCGTCACCACGCGGCCGGCCATGCCGCCGAAAGCGTTGCCGGCGATATAGAGGCCCATGGCGCCGCCAAGGCCGCGCGGCTCAATCTCCTCGGCCAGATAGGTCATGGCGACAGCCGGCACGCCGCCGAGAAGAAAGCCCTCGAGCGCACGGACGACAAGCAGCATATGCCAGCTCGGCGACACCGCGCAGACGAGCGTACAGATGGCCGCGCCCAGCAGCGATATGAACATCAGGCTGCGGCGGCCGAGGCCTTCGGAAACGGCGGCGGCTCCGAAGATCGCAAAGGCCAGGAACCCGGTCGAAAGCGACAGCGACAGCGAACTTGCGGCAGGCGTGACGCCGAAATCCTCGGAGAAGATCGGCATCAGCGGCTGCACGCAGTAGAGCAGCGAGAACGTGGCAAAACCCGAGAGGAACAGCGCTATGGTCGCGCGGCGAAAGGCAGGCGTGCCACGCGTGAGGAATTGGCGAGGCTCAGCCGGCTGCTCATTCCGGACGAGTGTCAATTCGGGACGTGAGGGGACTTCGAAAGCAGTGGTTTTCTGCTTGCTGGCGACGCGGAACATGGGGCATCCAACCTTTCTTGCGTTGGAATCTAGTCAGGTCAGCTTCATTAGTCCAATATATGGAACAGGCGATCTCAATAGCTTTTGGAGATAGCGATGGAATTGCGACATATCCGCTATTTTCTGGCGCTTGCGGAGGAGGGAAATTTCACCCGTGCCGCCGCCAATCTCGGCATCGGCCAGCCGCCGCTCAGCCAGCAGATCCGGGACCTGGAAAACGAGGTGGGAGCGCAACTGTTTCACCGTGTACCGCACGGGGCGGAGCTGACGGCTGCCGGCGAGGCCTTCCTCACCGAGGCAAGGACCGCCATCGATGCCGCGGAAAAGGCAAAGCTTGCCGCCCAGCGTGCCAATCGCGGCGAAATCGGCCGCCTGTCGCTCGGCTTCACCGCCTCCTCCGCCTTCAACACCATCGTCACGGCCACCATCCGCGAGTTTCGCGGCCACTGGCCCGAAGTGCGGCTGTCACTGACGGAAATGAACACCAATGCGCTGATGGAACGGCTGGTGCGCGGCGAGATCGATGCGGCCTTCATTCGGCCCGGCCTGGAAGATCCGCGCGACGTTCGCCTGAAACGCTTTGCCGACGAGCCGATGCTGATCGCGCTGCCGGCGCATCATGCGCTGGCGACGAAGGAGCGTGTGCCGATCGAGGCATTGGCCGGCGAGCCTTTCATTCTCTTCCCCCGCATGGTCGGGCTCAGCCTCTATGACGATATCGTCGGGGCTTGCCGCGAAGCGGGCTTCGAGCTTGTTGTGACGCAGGAGGCGCCGCAGATCCCCTCCGTCGTCAATCTCGTCGCCGCAAACCTCGGCGTTTCCATCGTTCCGGCTTCGATCGCGCAGATCAAGCTCGATGGCGTCGCCTATCGGCCGATCGACGGGCCGCCGGTCGTGGCAAGGCTCGGTCTTGCCAGCCTCAAGGCGCAGCGGTCGCCTGTCGTCGCCAACCTCACGAGCCTGATTGCTTAGTCAGGCAGCTATTCGTTTTCACGCAATTGCGGACGCAAGGCCGCTTCACACGTTTGCCGAGTTTACTCCCGCTCCCAATAAGGCGGATCGCCGAATGCTTTCTTCAGATGATCGGCGATGGCTCTGAGCTTTGCCGACGGATTGCGCCCCTCGGGATGCGCCATGAAAATGAACTCCTGCTGCGGCCGATAGCCGACATCGATCACGACAAGCCGCCCTTCCCTGATCGAAGGTCCCGCGATGAAGGCCGGCAACAGGGCGATTCCCAGGCCGGCCATGGCTGCGTCATGGAGAATATCGCCATTATTGACGCCCAAGGCCAGTTTTCCCCGGACGACGACGGCGCCGTCCGGCCCTTCGAACCGCCAATCCGCCACGCCGCGATTGGTATAGAAGATACCACGGTGGCTTTCGAGATCGGACAGCGAAGCAGGCACGCCGTGGCGGCTCAGATAATCCGACGATGCCACGAGAAAGCGGCGGCTGCGCGCAAGCTTCCATGCGACAAGGCCGAGTCGGCAATCAGGCCATGGCGGATGATCGCATCGTAACCATCCGAGGCCGCATCGACCCGGCGGTCGTCGAGATCGAGCGTCAACTCGATCTCCGGATGATCGGCGAGAAACGGATAGAGAGCGGGACCAAGATGCATGCGCCCGAAGGTGACGGGCGCCGCAATGCGCAGCGGCCCCATCAGCGTGCCGCGCCGCTCGGCGAGATCGGCGGCCGCCTCGCGAACCTCCTGTGCGATACGAATTGCCCGTTCCAGAAAGGCGGCGCCATCCTCCGTCAGGGTCAGCTTGCGCGTCGTGCGATGCAGCAGGGTCGCCCCCAATGCCTTCTCCATGTCCGACAGGCGCTCGCTGACGACGGATTTCGACAGCCGCAGGCGCCGCGCCGCCTCGCTGATCGATCCGGCCTCGGCAACGGCCACGAAGGCGACGATCCCGTCAATCTTCAGCATCGTTCGGAAACTCCGAATTCGAATTCCACCATTCGCAGACTAATCCGAACGATCGAAAAAGACCATCTTCCACGTATCGAACAAACCCAAAGACACGTTCCGACCAAGGAGATGGAACAATGAACCGCTTGAATGGAAAAGTTGCAATCGTCACCGGCGCCAGTTCCGGCATCGGCCGGGTCACGGCAAAGCTCTTCGCCGCCGAAGGCGCCAAGGTAGTCGTTGGCGCCCGCCGCGCCGCGGAACTGGAAAGCCTCGCCGCCGAGATCAAAGCAGCCGGCGGCGAAGCAGCCGTATTGGCCGGCGACGTCCGCTCGGAAGACTATCACAAGGCGCTGGTCGCCCTTGCGGTCGAGCGCTACGGCAAGCTCGACATCGCCTTCAACAATGCCGGCACGCTCGGCGAGGCCGGCCCCAGCACCGAGGTTTCGGAGGCAGGTTTTGCCGACGCGCTGGCGATCAACCTCACCGCGTCGTTCCTCGCCGCCAAGCACCAGATTGGCGAAATGGTCAAGCATGGCGGCGGTTCGGTGATCTTCACGTCGACCTTTGTCGGCCATACCGTCAGCTTCCCCGGCGTTGCCGCCTATGCCGCCAGCAAATCCGGCCTTATCGGCCTGACACAGACGCTGGCCGCGGAATTTGGCCCGCAGAATGTGCGCGTCAATGCCGTCCTTCCGGGTGCGGTCGATACCGACATGTATCGCGAAATGAACGACACAGCCGACAAGCAGGCTTTCATAACCAATCTGCATGCGCTGAAGCGCGTCGCCGGCCCTGAAGAGATTGCACGCTCGGTCCTCTACCTCGCCTCCGATGACGCAAGCTTCGTCACCGGCACGGCTTCGCTCATCGACGGCGGCCTGTCGATCACGCGCACCTGACCGCCGCTTTTCGCGTCGCAATTATCGTCGCGGGCATCGACAATCCTCGGAACGCGACCATGATTCCGCAAACATGAACTGCTTGCGGGATCATGCCGCTAAAGTGTCTTGAATGGGCAAGGGTGGCAGTGGATACTGCCCCCTTGCGGCCTTTCCACTCAGAACATCGTATTATTGTTCTTCGACGTCTCGGGGATCGGCTGCACCGAATCCCAATGCTCCTGGATCTTGTTGTCCTCGACGCGGAAGATATCGACGATGGCGCTGCCACGGTCGCCCGGCTGGCGAACGGCATGGACGCGCAGGATCACGTAATCGCCATCGACCATCACGCGCTTGATCTCGCTTTTCGACTGCGGATAATTTTTCTTCAGATAATCGAGGAAGCCGCGCAGTCCCTCCGGCCCATCGGCGGCCAGGGGGTTATGCTGGATGTATTTGCCGAGATATTTGGAAGCCGCGTCGAAATCCTTGTCGTTCAGCGCTTTCTGGTAGAAATCCAGAACGATCTCCTTGTTCTTCTGCTCTTGCGGCGAATAGGAGCGCTCGGCAAACGCCGGGACGGCTGCGGCCACGATCGGCAGAGCGATCATCGCGACTTTCATCAATTTCAAAGCGGTACTCCTTCGATTGTTAACATGTTCAGTTTTATCGAGCTGGAAAGCGCCTGCAAATGACAAGTAGTTGATGCCGATGTGATCGTTCGCCCGCCTGCGGGCAGCCGCGAATGGCCGGCACGAAGAACGCCGCGATTGCCTATTATCCGCCAAAGGCTTAGGCTCGTGAGCAAAAGAACGGACGACGGGTCAGGGCATGGTTCTCGCAGGAAAGCGCATCCTTCTCATCATCTCCGGCGGCATCGCGGCCTATAAGAGCCTCGATCTCATCCGCCGGCTGCGCGAACGCGGCGCGAGCGTGCGGCCGGTCATGACGGCTGGCGCACAGCAGTTCATCACGCCGCTTGCCGTCGGTGCGCTTGCTGCCGATCATGTCTTCACCGATCTCTTTTCGCGGCAGGACGAGCAGGATGTCGGCCATATCCGGCTGGCGCGTGACTGCGACCTCGTGCTGATCGCGCCGGCAACGGCCGATCTTCTCGCCAAGATGGCGAACGGGCTGGCCGACGATCTTGCCTCGACCATATTGCTCGCCACGGATCGGCCCGTACTGGCCGCACCGGCCATGAACCCGAAAATGTGGGCGCATGCTGCGACCAGGCGGAATATCGAGACGCTGCGCGGCGATGGAATTGCCTTCATCGGACCGATGAAAGGCGAAATGGCCGAAAGCGGTGAGGCCGGCGCGGGCCGCATGGCCGAACCGCTCGAAATCGTCGCCGCCGCCGAACTGCGGCTGGATGACGGCGCCAAGCCGCTTGCCGGCAGGAAGGCCATCGTCACCTCGGGGCCGACGCACGAGCCGATCGACCCGGTGCGCTACATCGCCAACCGCTCTTCGGGACGGCAGGGCCATGCCATCGCTGCTGCACTTGCCGCACTCGGCGCCGACGTCACCCTCGTTTCCGGCCCCGTCACCATACCCGATCCTGCCGGCCTCAATGTCGTTCATGTCGAACGGGCGGACGAAATGCGCGATGCGGTGCTTGCGGCTCTTCCCGCGGACATTGCGGTGATGGTGGCCGCGGTTGCCGACTGGCGCGTCGCCTCCGCTTCGGACCAGAAGATCAAGAAGCATCCGGGCGAGTCGATCCCGACGCTGGCGCTCACGGAGAACCCGGACATATTGAAAACCGTCGGCCATCATACGCAGCGGCCGCGACTGGTCATCGGCTTTGCGGCCGAGACGCAGGATGTCGAGAGCAATGCGCGCGCGAAACTGGAGCGCAAGGGCGCCGACTTGATCGTCGCCAACGATGTTTCACCCGCGACCGGCATCATGGGCGGCACCCGAAACCGCGTGAAGATCATCAGCCATCATGGCGTCGAGCAGTGGCCCGACCTCGACAAGGATGAAGTGGCGGTACGGCTCGCAGCCCTCATCGCCGAGCAATTCAGGCCGGGATAGCGGTTGCCGGCTGGCGCTCGACACGCGCGCGCTCTTCCGGCTGGAAGGGTGTGACGTGGAGGCCGGTGTCGTCGATCGTGACGGCGCTGCCGTCGGGAATTTCGCGCCAGGCGTCGACGTCATCGTTCAACGGCTCTGACACGAGGCAGTTGCCGGTGCCGACCGGCGAGGCATAGAGCGTCGGCGCCTTGCGGTCGGTCGCATAACGGATGGCGTAGAGCGACTTGCCGTCGGAGAAGGCGGCGGTGAAGCGCACCAGCACCGAGCCGGTCAGATGCAGCGAAAGACCCTCGACGAAGCCGATGGTTTCCGCCACCGCCGCGATCGGATTGGTCGCCATGCCGAACTGCATCGCCAATAGAAAGAGCAGCTCGGAATCGGTCGTGCCGCTGCGGGCATGGAACAGGCCGTCATCAAGCATGGCTTCCATCGGCCGGCGCAGGCGGTCGAAATTGGAAATCTGGCCATTGTGCTGGAACGACCAGTTCTCGAAGACGAAGGGATGGCAATTGTCGCGGCGCGTGCCGCCGCCGGTGGCGGCGCGGACATGGGCGAGAAAGAGCGGCGAGCGGATCTGCCGCGCCAGGCTCTTCAGATTGCAATCCGACCATGCCGGCAGGATATCGCGATAGCGGCCGGGCTCCGGCCGGTCGCCGTACCAGGCGATGCCGAAGCCGTCGCCGTTGGTGGCCGTCTTGGCGCGCGTGGCGCAATGGGATTGTTCGATCAGGGAGTGGGCAGGCGAGGACACCAGCTCCTCCAGATAGAGGGGGTCTCCGCGATAGGCTGCCCAGCGACACATGCGTCTTTCACTCCGATTCCCGCCGTCTTCCAGTCCCGCGGGAGAATGGCAAATCTTGGACGATTGTTTATGCGGAATGGGTAATAAAGTCTTAATTTTCCCACTCGCGAGGTGCAGGATGACAGATATTTGACGCCTCGTCCGATCACGTTTGGCATCGCGACATTTTCTTCGTGAGCCCGCGGGGACAGGGCTTTCGGCGCGGAAATCGAAGAGCCCGGCATTTCACTGCGACAAGAAGTGTGAAGCGTCCCGACATCGAAGCTCTTGCATCGGATCGAATTTGAGCTACGTTTATCGTGTCTGAAACGTAACGAAAGGAAGGTGATCCAATGTCTAGTGAGATTTCGGTCTTTGTACCTGGCATGGAAATGGTCGTGAACGTTGCGAGGCAGCCCTCGCTCTGATCAACACCTTCCCGAAGCGCTTGCCGCTTCAGGCCAGTTACGGGCCAAAGCTCATGGGGGGTCGCTTAAGGCGGCCCCTTTTGATTTTCAGGGCCTGACGCGCAAGACACGTATCCGCGTGGCGACGGCGACATGCGAAAGGCCGGGAGCTGCCGCGCAAGGCCGAAACCGCGCTATGCGCTTCACCCGATCATTTTTTGCCTTGCCAAACGGGAAGAGCGCCTTAGCTAAACCCGCATGTCTTCTCAGGAACAGCCCGGACAGGGTGAAGCCAAACCGAGGCCGCTGAACGAGCCGGCACTCACCGCACTCTCATTGTATCCTCAGGATTGGGCCCTGTTCCTCGATATCGACGGAACCCTGCTCGACCTTGCCGAACGGCCTGAGGCGATCGTCGTACCCGACTATCTGCCCGGCACACTGCACGCGCTCTCCCGCCAGCTCGGCGGCGCGCTGGCGCTGGTGACGGGACGCGCCATCGAATTCGTCGACCCCCTCTTTGCGCCATTCCGCTTCCCCGTTGCCGGCCTGCATGGCGCGGAACGGCGCGATGCGGCCGGCCGGCTGCGGCGCGCGCATGTTCCGCCCGCCTTCCAGGAGATGAAGCAGCTCATCCGGCGTGAGGCCATGGCCTGGCCCGGCGCGATCGTCGAGGATAAGGGCGCGGCGGTCGCGGTTCATTTTCGGCATGCGCCGGCAAGCGAGGCCGCCATCAGCGAAGCCATGAACCGCCATCTCGAGGAAGCCGGGTCCGACTGGAACCTTCAGCACGGCAAGATGGTGATCGAAATCTGCCCGGCCCACGCCAGCAAGGGACATGCCATCGAGGCGTTTCTTGCCGAAACTCCGTTCGAGGGGCGGCGGCCGGTCGCGATCGGCGACGACGTGACGGATGAGACGATGTTTGCCGCCGCCAACCGTCTCGGCGGTCAATCCGTGCGCGTCGGCGATGGCAATGGAAAAACGCTGGCGCGTGCATCCATTGGCTCACCTGCGCGTTTAAGGGACGTGCTGGGAACGCTCGTCAAGTAATTCGTCTGTCAATACGGCGCCCTCCCAGCCTTCTCGAAAGGAAGAATCCGTGAGTCGTCTCATCATCGTTTCCAATCGTGTTTCCGTGCCCGATCACAAGGGCGCCGCAGCGGCCGGCGGCCTTGCCGTGGCGCTGCAGGCAGCGCTTGCCGAGCGCGGCGGCATTTGGATGGGCTGGTCCGGCAAATCGAGCGGCGAGGTCGAGCCCGAGCCGCTGCAGATGACCAAGGACGGCAATATCACCTATGCTCTCACCGATCTGACCCAGACCGATGTCGAGGAGTATTATCAGGGCTTTGCCAACCGCGTGCTCTGGCCGATCTGCCATTACCGGCTCGATCTTGCCGAATACGGCCGCAAGGAAATGGCCGGCTATTTCCGCGTCAACCGCTTCTTTGCCCACCGGCTTGCGCCATTGATCGAACCGGACGACATCATCTGGGTCCACGACTACCATCTCATTCCGCTGGCGGCCGAGCTGCGGCAGATGGGGTTGAAGAACCGCATCGGCTTTTTCCTGCATATTCCCTGGCCGCCTGCCGACGTCGTGCTGGCCATGCCGGTGCACGAAGAGATCATGCGCGGTCTCTCCTCCTACGATCTGCTCGGCTTCCAGACCGATCACGACCTTGAAAACTTCGCCGGCTGCCTGAAGCGCGAGGGCATAGGCATCGAGAAAAGCCCCGGTCATTTCAGCGCCCACGGCCACGATTTTCGCGGTGGCGCCTATTCGATCGGCATCGAGACGGCCGCCTTCGCCGCCTTCGCGCGCAAGGCTGCCTCGCACAGCATGGTGCAGAAGGTTCGACAGAGCATCGAGGGGCGCGACCTGATCCTCGGCGTCGACCGGCTCGACTATTCCAAGGGCATCACGCAGCGCATCGACGCCTTCGAGCGCTTCATCACCAACAATCCCGCTCACCAGCGCAGCGTCACCTATCTTCAGATCACGCCGAAATCGCGCTCGGAAGTGCCGGAATACGAGGCGATGCAGCATGCCGTCGCCGAGCAGGCCGGCCGGGTCAACGGCGCGATCGGCACGGTCGACTGGGTGCCGATCCGCTATATCAACCGCTCGATCAGCCGCCCGATACTGGCCGGGCTCTACAGACTCGCGAAAGTCGGCCTGGTGACGCCGCTGCGGGACGGCATGAACCTCGTTGCCAAGGAATATGTCGCGGCGCAGGACCCGGAAAATCCCGGCGTGCTGGTGCTGTCGCGCTTTGCCGGTGCGGCACGCAAGCTGCACGGTGCCTTGCTGGTCAACCCCTACGATGTCGACGGCACGGCGAACGCCCTTGCGCGAGCCGTCAACATGCCGCTGCAGGAGCGGCAGGAACGCTGGCGCGGCATGATGGATCACCTGCTGGAAAACGACGTATCGCGCTGGTGCGAGACTTTTCTCGCCGATCTTACGGCGGAGTGAGCGATTGCGGCCGATCCACGGCCGCTTCGGCCAGCAGCCATTGCGCCAGCTGCTCGGCATGCGGGTTCGCGGCTGCGGGCGGCAGAAGCCAATAACCGCGCTCCGGCGCCTCCAGCGCAGGGCCTGCCGTCACCAGCGTTCTGGCGGCAAGCAGCGAATCGACGAGCCCCATCCAGCCGATGGCGACGCCCTGCTCGCTGAGCGCGGCCTGCACGACCAGCGAATAGGTGTTGAAACTGAGGTCGCCACGGCCGGCATAGGTATCCCGGGCGACGCCGAAGGCGGAAAGGTAGCTTTCCCAGTCGAACCATGGCGAAGGCATCTCCGAATCGAGATGAACCAGCGTAGTGCCCGCGAGCTGCGCCGGATTCGTGAACGGGCCATGGCGCTCCGCAAAACCCCTCGTGCAGATCGGCACGACAGTCTCCGGCAAAAGCAGCGTCGCCGCCCGGCCCAATTCGTCGCGTGTGCCGAAGAACACGGCGATATCGCCGCTTTCGGGTGCGCCGCGGTCGAGCCGCTGCGTCGCGACGATCTGGATATCCACTTCGGGGTGAAGACGCCGGAACGCGTGCATGCGGGGGATCAGCCAGAGGGCGGAAAAGGCGTAGTCGGTGCGCAGGCGGACAGAGGGCCTCTCAGCCTCGACGCGGAAGCTGCGCACCAGATTGTCGACCCCGCCGACCGCTTTTTCGACGATCTCGAACAGGCGCTGCCCTTCCGGCGAGAGTTCGACGCCGCGATGCTGGCGGCGAAGCAGAGGCACGCCCATCTGCTCCTCGATGCGGCGGATCTGATAACTGACGGCCGGCTGCGTCAGGCCCAGGGCCGAGGCCGCGGCGGACAGGCTGCCGGCACGCCCCACCTCCAGAAACATGCGTAGCCAGCCAAGATCGACCAAACGCTCAGCCATAAAAATTCCTTTTGGTACTCATCGAAAAATGCCTGCTTTACAGCTGGAAGGCTAGTGATGTTCAATAAAATAATCGAATAACAAGAGGGAGCTTTCGTCATGCGCATGTCTGCTATGGGCCGGTTGACCGCCGGCGCTCTTCTTTCCATCCTTTCCTTCGCCGGCATTGCCCGGGCCGATGGCGACAGCTGCAAGACAATCCACCTGTCGGATCCGGGCTGGACCGATATCACCTCGACCAACGGCGTGACTGGCGTGCTGCTGACGGCGCTCGGTTACGAGCCCGATATCAAGACCCTCTCGGTGCCGATCGGCTATCAGGCGATGAAGACCGGCGAGATCGACGTCTTCCTCGGCAACTGGATGCCGGCGCAGAAGGCTTTCGTCGATGACCTCAACAAGGCAAAGGCGATCGAGGTGGTGAACCGCAATCTCGAAGGCGCGAAGTTCACGCTGGCGGTGCCGACCTATGTTGCCGACAAGGGCATCAAAGACTTCGCCGACCTGCAGAAGCATGCCGACGAGTTCGGCCGCAAGATTTACGGCATCGAGCCGGGTGCACCGGCCAATGCCAATATCCAGAAGATGATTGATGCCAACGACTTCGGTCTGAAGGGCTGGGAACTGGTCGAATCGAGCGAGCAGGCCATGCTGTCGCAAGTGGAGCGCGCATCCAAGGACAAGCAGGCCATCGTCTTCCTCGCCTGGGCGCCGCATCCGATGAACGAGCGCTTCAAGATCGCCTATCTCTCCGGCGGCGATGCCTATTTCGGCGCGAATTACGGCGGGGCTGAAGTCTATACGCTGGCGCGCACCGGCTGGCCGGCACAATGCCCGAACGCCGCCAAGCTCTTCCATAACCTCACCTTCGACATCGGCATGGAGAACTCGCTGATGGGCTCGATCCTCGGCGGAGAGAGCGCCAAGGATGCAGCGACCGCCTGGCTGAAGGCACATCCGGACGCCTTGACGCCCTGGCTTGCCGGCGTCACCACTATCGACGGCAAGCCCGGCCTCGACGCCGTCAAAGCCGCCGTCGGCCTCTGATCCCAAGGAACAGCCTCACATGTCCCGTCCGAATATCCTTATCCTCATGGTCGACCAGTTCAACGGGACGTTCTTTCCCGACGGCCCGGCCGACTTCCTGCATGCCCCAGTCCTGAAAGCCCTGGCGAAGCGCTCCGTGCGCTTTGCCAACAGCTATACGGCAAGCCCGCTCTGCGCTCCGGCACGGGCCTCCTTCATGTCCGGGCAGCTGCCGAGCCGCACGCGCGTCTACGACAACGCGGCCGAATTCTGCTCGGATATTCCGACCTTTGCCCATCACCTGCGCGCCGCCGGCTATCAGACGGCACTGTCGGGCAAGATGCATTTCGTCGGCCCGGACCAGATGCACGGCTTCGAGGAGCGGCTGACGACCGATATCTATCCCGCCGATTTCGGCTGGACGCCCGACTATACCAAGCCCGGCGAGCGCATCGACTGGTGGTATCACAATCTCGGCTCGGTGACGGGGGCCGGCACGGCCGAAATCACCAACCAGATGGAGTATGACGACGAGGTTGCCTATCACGCGACCCGCAAGCTCTACGATCTCTCGCGCGGTCATGACGAGCGGCCCTGGTGCCTCACCGTCAGCTTCACGCATCCGCACGACCCCTATGTCGCGCGCCGCCGCTTCTGGGACCTCTATGAGGATTGCCCGGCACTCGACCCGCAAGTCGGCGAAATCCCCTTCGATCAGCAGGACCCGCATTCACAGCGGCTGATGAAGGCATGCGATCACACCGCCTTTGACATCACGCCGGAGCAGATCCGCCGGGCGCGGCGCGGCTATTTCGCCAATATCTCCTATGTCGACGAGAAGATCGGCGAGATCCTGGAGACGCTGGAGCGCGGCCGCATGGCCGACAACACGATCATCCTCTTCGTCTCCGACCATGGCGACATGCTCGGCGAGCGCGGCCTCTGGTTCAAGATGAACTTCTTCGAAGGCTCGGCCCGCGTGCCGCTGATGATCGCAGCCCCCGGCTGGCAGCCGAAGCGGGTCGACCAGCCGGTCTCGACGCTCGACGTGACGCCGACGCTGGCGGCTCTTGCCGGCATCGATATCGCATCGCTACGCCGCTGGACCGATGGCGAGGACCTGACGCCGCTCGCTCTCGGCACAGGAAGCCGCAGCCCCGTGCCGATGGAATATGCGGCGGAAGGCTCGGAGGCGCCGCTCGTGGGCCTGCGCGACGGTCGCTACAAGCTGACCCTTTGCGAGAAGGACCCGCCCATGCTCTTCGACATCGACGCGGACCCGAAGGAGCTGACCAATCTGGCCGGCGACCCGGCCCACGCCGAAACCCTGAGCCGGCTGACGGCACAGGCGCAGGAGCGCTGGAACCTTGCAAGCTTCGACGCTGCCGTGCGTGAAAGCCAGGCGCGGCGGTGGGTCGTCTACACGGCCCTGCGCAACGGCGCCTATTATCCCTGGGACTATCAGCCGCTGCAGAAGGCGTCGGAACGATACATGCGCAACCACATGGACCTCAACGTGCTGGAGGAGAACCAGCGCTTCCCCCGAGGCGAATAACGGCGAACAGGATTTCGGTAGCCCGTCGCCGGCCGAGGCGGTATTGTCGCGCCGGTCACAAGGGAGAAATATCCATGAAAATCAGCGCAAGAAACCGCCTCAAGGGCAAGGTCGTCGAAATCACCAAGGGCGCGACGACCGCGCATGTCCGCATCGACATCGGCAACGGCTCGATCGTTACCTCCTCGATCACCAACGAGGCGGTGGACGAACTCGGCCTGACGGTCGGCGCGGCGGCCTATGCCGTCATCAAGGCATCCGATGTCATGGTCGCGGTCGACTGATATTCCAGCGCACATGCTCCCGTCGCGGGAGCGCCTTAAGCCTTATGGCAGTAATGCGCCGTCTCGCCGTCGCCGGTCTGGAAATCCCCGGACTGCGGCGGCGCGATCGGCTTGAACAGCGTCCTGTCCGGCTTGAGATCGAGCAACGGCGTACCGTCGAGGCAATCGAGGCCACGCACCAGCAGCACGGCGCCCTCGACCGCTTCCAGCTTGACGATGGACGTGCCGATGGGATTGGGCCGCACCGGCGAGCGCAGCGAGAAGGTGCCATGCACCTTGCCGTTGCGGGCCGGACTCTGCAGCACGAGATCGCGGCGGGAGCGATCCAGCCAATAAAGAACTTCCAGCCGCTCGAAAACCTCCACCCCTGTCAGGGCCGGCACCCAGGGCTCGAAAATCTCGATCCGGCAGATCGGGCCGTCATGCCGGCCCTGGCGCGGCGTTTCCATGCGGGATGTCCATGGCGTGGAGATGCGGCCGATGAATGTAAGGCCGGCGTCCGATGCCGAGGGCGGCTCGACGGCCACCTCGTTTTCGCGGATCTCGTTCTCACGAACCATGGATAGACTCCCGATACGTACCGATTACTTCAAGCCCTTCAGGAGGACCGACAGCTGATCATCGGTCAGATCGACCTGATAGAACAGCTTGTAGAATTCCTTCACATCCTCGGCAAAATCGCTGCGGAAAAGCTTTGGATAGAGCAGCTTTTCCATCCAGCGCACACCCAGCAGCCGGTTGACGCCGGGCGGAGAATCGAACCAGCCGAAAGGCAACGAAGGCGGCACGAAGATCTTGCCGTCCTTGACCGCCTTGATGCCGGCCCATTGCGGATCGCTCTTCACCGAGGCGGCGAAAGCGGGATTGTCGGCAATGATGATATCCGGATTCCAGCCGACGACCTGTTGCACCGTCACCTTGGTCAGGCCACCCTTGCCGGCAGCGGCGGCGACGTTCATCGTGCCGACCGCATCGAGGATTTCGAGATTGATCGAACCGGACAGCCCCGTCTCCAGACCATCGGCGCCGCGTCCATAATAGACGCGCGGGCGCGGATCGTTCGGCAGCGTCGCGAGCTTGTCGTTCAGGTCCTTGATCGCAGAATCGGCATAGTCCGCAAGCTTGTTGGCCCGATCCTCGACGCCGATCAGGGCGCCGACATCGCGAAGCGTGTCGGCGGTACGGGCAAAACTACCGTCCACGAGGATATAGGGAATATGGGTTTCCGCCTGCACCTTGTCGGCCAGCGCCTTGTAGGTGGGGTCGACCGTGCCGGCATCGAGGATGATGTCGGGCTTGGCGTCCATGACCGCCTGCGAGCTGATCGTGCCGTCCTTGCCCGTCAGGCGCCCGATCGTCGGCAGCGCCCGCACCGACGGCATCAGATAGGCTTTGGCCGCCTCGTCCGGCGCGTGAACCCAGCCCACGAGCTTCTCGGGCGCCAGCACATAGACCAGCGCGGTTGCCGGCGGCCCGGCCACCAGAATGCGGTTGATCTTATCGGGCACGAAGACCGTGCGTCCGGCCGCATCGGTGACGATGCGCGCCTCGGCTGCGACCGGCATCAGGCCGACAAAGGCCAGAGCAAGAACCGCAAGAAATTTCATCATGAAAGCTGCTCGTTCTGATCGAGGGGACCCCGGAGCGGCACTATGGCATAGCGCTATATCGGATGGAACATCGCGGAGGCACTATTCCAAAATGAAACGCATCCGAATCGATCACACCGGCTTGGGCGGGATCGAGCCGCCTTGATTACATCGCATGTAATTGAGAGCGACATTCGCCTTGGCGTATCTAGAGACCATCTTCTTGCAGGAAGAGCTTTTCAGCCCTTCAACGAAAAAGAGCCTGTATCGGGCATGACGTCGATGGCCACGACATCATCGCAAGGGAAGGCTCGGGAGAACTTCATGACGACCATGTCATTCACCAGAAAAGAAGCCCCGCAATGGCTGCTCGCCTTCTGGCGGGAAATCGACGACAAGACCTTCGGCGAAGGCTTTGACTGCCTCGCGGAAGACGCCACATGCAATCTCGGCATCGCCGACTGGAAGGGGCGCGAGACCATTCGCCGGAACCTGCGCGCCTTCATCGATACCGGTTTCACGGCATTGCACGATGTCACCGAATATTGGGACGCGGGACCGCTGAAAGTGTTCCGCGGAACCGTGACCATGACCCCAAACGACCGCACGCAGGCGGTGGTCAAACCGGTCATGACGCATTTCTTCTACATGGACGAGGCCGATCCGACGAAGGTTCGCCACTGGTACGGCGCAGTCGGGCCGGTTGCCTTCTCATAAAAGCCGATGCCGGCGGGGTTGCCGAATGCGGCCCCACCACATCAAACGAACGAAGCGAGGCTTTGCAGGATGAGTTCTCTTCGCGCCGAACAGAGATTGCCAAACGAACTTGGCCCGCAGCTGCGCGCATGGCGCGACACGCGGGGCAAGAGCCAGCTCGAGCTTTCCCTCGACACCGGGATTTCGCAGCGGCAGATCAGCTTCATCGAAAGCGGCAGGAGCACGCCCGGCCGTCAGAATGTCCTGCGGCTCGCCGATGCCCTGGACGTGCCGTTTCGCGAGCGCAACACGCTGCTGCTCGCCGCCGGCTATGCGCCGATCTATTCCGAAGGAAGCTTCGACGATCGGGAAATGCAGGGCGTTACCAGCGCGCTCAAGCGCATGCTGCGTCAGCACGAGCCTTTCCCGGCCGTGGTGATGGACCGCTACTGGAATGTCCTGATGACCAACGATGCGACCCTTCGTTTCTTCGGCGAGTTCGTCGATATGGACGCACGCCCGAAACCGCGCAATCTCCTGCACCTGATGTTCGATCCCTCGGGCATGCGGCCCTTCATTCCGGATTGGGAGAAGACGGCCGAAAGCCTTCTGGGGCGCGTCTTTCGCGAATCCGTCGGCCGCGTGATCGATGCGCGGACGAAGGAGCTTGTCGACGGTCTGCTCGCCTACCCAGATGTGAATGCCGAATGGCAGACATCGCCGGCGATAGAGAATGCGCCGATCATTCCCCTCTCCTTCGTGAAGGACGGGCATGTTCTGAAATTCTTCTCGCTGGTGACGACGGTCGGGACGCCGCAAATGATCACGACCCAGGAGTTGCGGGTCGAATGCATGTTTCCGCTGGATGACGCCACGGAGGCGCGCTATGCGGAGCTGATGAATTCAGCAGAGAGGTAACGGCATGAGCCACAGGCCGGTCACCTGTGGCTAGATGCCACCGATATCACGCCGCCTTGACGGCGTGATATTCCTTGATCGCAGCCATCTTGATAGCCGGGTAACGTTCCGCCTCGTAGCGCAGCGAGAAACCATCCTGCGCGAGGAAGACCGGATCGCCGTCGAGATCACGGGCGATATCGCCGCGACGTGCGGTGACGAATTTCTCAAGCTCGGCGGACTGGTCGGCCGAGATCCAGCGGCAGACCGAGAAACGCGACATTTCGAAGGAAACCGGCAGGCCGTATTCGGCCATCAGCCGCTCCTTGAGAACGTCGAGCTGCAGGGCGCCGACGACGCCGACGATAGCGGGCGAGCCGTCTTCCGGCGAAAAGAGCTGCACGACGCCTTCTTCGGCCATCTGTTGCAGCGCTTCCTTGAGCTTCTTTGCCTTCATCGCATCTTCGAGACGAACGCGGCGGAGGATTTCCGGCGAGAAGTTCGGCACGCCCTGGAAAACCAGGGATTCGCCTTCCGTCAGCGTATCGCCGATGCGCAGCGTGCCGTGGTTCGGAATGCCGACGACATCGCCCGCATAGGCGGTATCGGCGAGCTGACGCTGCGAAGCGAAGAAGAATTGCGGCGCGGTCAACCCAAGCTGCTTGCCGGTGCGCGACAGCCGCGCCTTCATGCCGCGTTCCAGCTTGCCGGAGCAGATGCGGGCGAAAGCGATGCGGTCGCGATGGTTCGGGTCCATGTTGGCCTGGATCTTGAAGACGAAGGCCGTCATCTTGTCGTCGGTGGCGTGAACCGTCCTGACATCGGCGACCTGGTCGCGCGGCGGCGGCGCGAATTCGCCGAGCGCGTTGATGAGATCGCGTACGCCGAAGTTGCGCAGCGCGGAACCGAAGAAGACCGGCGTCATATGGCCTTCGAGGAAGGATTCCCTGTCGAAGGGACGGCAGGCTTCGATTGCCAGCTCCGTCTCGTCGATGAAGGCCTTGCGCTCGTTTTCCGGCAACCTGTCGGCAACCGCCTGCGGGCCATTCACCGGCGTCGCATTGACCTCGGTGTCGGAGCCGCGCACGGTATTGGCGGCCAGATGGTAGGAGCCGCAGAAGGTCTTGGAGCGGCCGATCGGCCAGGTGATCGGCGCCGTATCCAGCGCCAGCTTCTCTTCCACCTCATCGAGGATTTCGAAGGGATCGCGGCTTTCGCGGTCCATCTTGTTGATGAAGGTGATGATCGGAATGTCGCGCATGCGGCAGACTTCGAACAGCTTCAGCGTCCGCGGCTCGATACCCTTGGCGGCGTCGATGACCATGACCGCGGCGTCGACGGCCGTCAGCGTGCGGTAGGTGTCGTCTGCGAAGTCTTCGTGGCCGGGCGTATCGAGAATGTTGAAGACGTTGCCTTCATATTCGAAGGTCATGACCGAGGTGACGACCGAGATGCCGCGCTCGCGCTCGATCTTCATCCAGTCGGAGCGCGTCTGCATGCGGTCCTTCTTCGCCTTGACCTCGCCGGCAAGCTGGATGGCGCCGCCGAAAAGCAGCAGCTTTTCGGTGAGCGTCGTCTTGCCCGCGTCCGGGTGAGCGATAATAGCGAATGTGCGGCGGCGGGAGACCGCCTCGGCGAGACTTTCGGCCATGCTTGTAAATCCTGTGAATTGCGGCCGTATCTAGCGACTCAAAGCCCGGATTGCAATTGACCTCCGGCGTTCGGGCGCAAACTAATACCGCATGACCATTCACACCGATATCAATCCGACCCTGAAGCTCATCCGCCTGCCGCATGGCGCAGGCCTGGAACTGCCCGCCTATGAGACGAGGGGCGCGGCCGGTATGGATCTGCGCGCCGCCATCGACCACGGCGCGACGCTGACGATCGCGCCGGGCAAGCGGACGCTCGTTCCGACGGGCTTCATCTTCGAGATTCCCGAGGGCTTCGAGGCGCAGATCCGCCCGCGCTCCGGTCTTGCCTTCAAGCACGGCATCACCTGCCTGAACTCGCCCGGTACGGTCGACAGCGATTATCGCGGCGAAGTGAAGGTATTGCTGATCAATCTCGGCGAAGAGCCGTTCGAAATCACCCGCGGCATGCGTATCGCGCAAATGATCATCGCTCCTGCGATCCAGGCCCGCATCATCGAGACGACGGAGGCGACCGAGACGAAGCGCGGCGCCGGCGGCTTCGGCTCGACCGGTGTCTGATGTCGGAGCTTGAACATGCGCCCGGCCTGACCCTACGCCACGACTATTTCGGCGATCCCGCGGCGTGGAAGGGCCTCGTCGACCTGCTGCAGGACACGTTCTCGATCGACATCGGCATTCAGGACCGGTTTGGCGGCCCCGATCCCACCAGCATGCCGTTCGGTTATTTCGATGGCGAAGGCTGCTGTGTCGCCAATTTCAGCGCGTTCTCCATGCCGCTGCTCGTCAATGGCCGCGCCGTCAAGGCCGCAGGCTATCAATCCGGTGCGGTTCGGCCGGAATGGCGCGGACGCGGGCTCTACCGCGATCTCATGCGGCGCGCTTTCGCGCGAACGGCAGCGGAGGGCTACGAGCTCGATATCCTGCTCACCGACAAGCCCGCGCTCTACGAGCGTTACGGCTTTCGCATCCTGCCGCAGCACCTCTTCGTTGCGCGGATGCCGAAGCTTCAGGCATCCGGCTCAACCGCTCGGCAGCTCTCCCTGGAAACGCCGGGGGACGTGCGCCTGATCAAGACGCTGCTGCAAAGCCGACAGCCGGTCTCCTCCCGATTTGCCGTTGTCGGGCAAATGGAGATGTTTCTGCTGAATGCCTGCTTCAATTCCGCCATCCGCCTGACGGCACTTGCGGAGAACGCCGTCGTTGCATGGACGTTCGATGGCGCGACCTTGTGGCTCCTCGATATAGCGGGAACGGCCATTCCGCCGCTGGCGACCATCCTGTCCGCGCTCGATGTGGAACCCGATCGCATCGAGATCTGCTTTTCGCCGGATCGCCTGGATTGCGACGTATCGCTGGAGCCTTATGAGGGTTACACGATGCTGATGGCGCGCGGCAAAGCGGCGGACGAGATCGCCGGGCCTCTCATGCTGTCGCCGATGGCGGAATTCTAGAACCGGCGACTGTTTTCACCCGTTTCGGACGGACGGTGCTGCGCACTTTTCCTGACGGATCTAACGGGACAGCGGCGGCAGCCGGCGCTTGACCGGCGTCGCCTTGACCATTGACGTGTTCGTCTCGGCGCGTTCGGTGATCTTGTCCAAAATACTGTCGAGTTCGCCCATGGAGCGAACCACCAGCCGGCCGATGAAGCAATCATCGCCGGTGACCTTGTCGCATTCGATGAATTCCGGCGTTTCCTGAATGATCCGCTCGACGACATGCAGCTGGCCGGGCAGAGGCCGGACACGAACGATCGCCTGCAACGGGTAGCCGACCGCCTCGGGCGCGATGTCGACCGTAAAGCCTGAGATGACACCACGCTCTTCCAGCCGCCGCAATCGTTCCGCCGCGCTCGGAGACGACAGGCCGGCCGCTTCCGCCAGCTCCTTCAGCGATATCCTGGCATTGCGTGCCAGTGCCTCCAGCATCCGTTGATCGATGTCATCAAGACCCAAGGGGCCATTAGGGATACCCATAGCTCAACCTCATTTAATTAGGCCATGAAATCAAATCGCCTTATTAAACCTATATCACCGCTTGTGACACCGCAATATAATTGGCTTCAACAGACGGGAGCCAAGGCGATGAGCGAGATAAGACGCGGCACGGTGGAAATGACGGCGGCAATGCTGATTTCGGGCACGATCGGCTGGTTCGTGCTGATGTCCGGACAGGCCGTCACCGGCGTCGTCTTCTGGCGCTGTTTCTTCGGCGCGCTAACCCTGCTTGTCATTTGCGCGGCCATGGGCCTGCTGCGCCCCGGCATCCTGAACCGGAAGACGTTTTCCATCGCGGTCGGCGGCGGGATTGCCATCGTCCTCAACTGGCTGCTGCTTTTCGCGGCCTATTCGCACGCCTCCATCTCGATCGCCACGACGGTCTACAACACACAGCCCTTCATGCTGCTGGGGCTTGGGACGCTGTTCCTCGGCGAGCGGATAACCCTTGCCAAGCTCTTCTGGCTGGGCCTGGCCTTTGCCGGCATGGCGATCATCGTGGAAGGCAAACCGGCCGAGGCTACGGGTGCCGGAAGCTATGCGGCCGGCATCCTGCTTTCGCTGGGAGCGGCTTTCTTCTATGCGCTGGCCGCCCTGGCCGCAAAGTGGCTGAAGGGCACACCACCGCATCTGATCGCGCTCATCCAGGTTTCGACAGGCATCCTGATGCTGGCGCCCTTCACCGATTTCTCTGCCGTGCCGCCGGATGCCGGCGGCTGGTCGATCCTCATGACCATGGGTGTCGTGCACACCGGCCTGATGTATGTGCTGCTCTACGGCGCCATCCAGAAGCTGCCGACGCATCTGACCGGCGCGTTGTCCTTCATCTACCCGATCGCCGCCATCGTGGTCGATCGCCTCGCTTTCGGCCATGTGCTCGGCATCGCGCAAATCGTCGGCGCCGTCATCATCCTGGCAGCTGCGGCCGGCATGAACCTCGGCTGGACGATTGCCCTGCCCCGGCATAGGAACGGGCAACTTTCCAGGGAGACCGCCGAATGATCACCTGCTATCTGCGCTATGTCATCGATCCCTACAAGCTTGCCGAGTTCGAGCACTACGCCAGCCTCTGGATTCCGCTGGTCAACCGGCTGGGCGGCACGCATCACGGCTACTTTCTGCCGCATGAAGGCGCCAATAACATCGCATTGGCGCTCTTCAGCTTTCCAAGCCTTGCCGCTTACGAAGACTATCGAAGCAGAATGGCCGACGATGCGGAATGCCGCGCCGCATTTGCCTATGGCGAGGAAACGCGCTGCATCGTGAGCTACGAGCGCAGCTTCATGCGACCGGTCTTCTAAGGCTTACTTAGCCGGATTCGGACAGGCTTCAGGCCGGCCATCGAGGCCTTCGGCCATTCGCTCGAACGTTGCGCCGGCGCCGGCCTTGCTGGCGCCGATATGCAGCACATAGAGGCTGTCGAAATCCTTGCCGTGCCATTTCGGCACCGCCTTTGCGTCGCCGCCATTCTCGCTCATCAATTGGCGGGCGAGATCGACGATCTGCTTGTGCTCCCAGGCGACGAAGATCAGCTTGCCGGCATAATCCGGCTTCTTCAACTCGGCTTTCAAATCGTCGACGTCGTCATAGCCGAAGCTGGTATCGACCGGCAGCCCAAGAGCGATTGCCGTGGGTTCGATGGTCGCGAGCGGGCGGATATAATCGTAGGAAACCCCGGAATCCTTCTTTCGCTTAGACGGATCGGGCGCGAAGATGGCCGCAGGAGTGCCGAAGAGCCGTGTCAGCACCGGCGGCAGGGCCAGAGCCCGGTTGAGGCCCTGGCAGCTGAGCTGGCCAAGCCCTGCCTCCGGCTTTTCTCCGTGACGCAGGAAAACGATGGTGCGCGCACCGGTTTCAGCCGCCGAAACGATCGGCGCCGAGCCCGAAAGCGAGGCGATTGCCAGAAGGCCGGCGGCGAGCGCCTGTGAAGCGTTCCGTCTCAACGTTGCGCCTCGAAAGCCATGCGAACGGCAAGCCCGGCCAGCACCGTGCCCATCAGCCAGCGCTGCAGCAGCGCGAAGGACGGGCGGCGGGTGAGGAACATCGCGATCCAGCCTGCGCTAAGCGCGAAAATGGCGTTGAATGTCACGCTGATGAGGATCTGCGCAAAGCCGAGAACAAGCGATTGGGTGAAAACGCTGCCGGCGGCAGGATCGATGAACTGCGGCAGCAGAGAAAGATAGAGGACGGCAACCTTCGGATTGAGCAGGCTGGTGACGAGCCCCATGGAGAAGAGCCGGCGCTTGCTGTCCTTCGGCAGCTCGCGCAGCTGAAAAGCGGAGCGGCCGCCGGGCTTCAGCGCATTCCAGGCCAGCCAGGCGAGATAGGCCGCACCCGCCAGCCGCAAGGCATCATAGGCGAAGGGAACGGCAAGAACGAAAGCCGTGATGCCGAGCGCGGCGGAGAGCATGTAGAAAAGAAAGCCGCAGGCGACGCCGCCGAGCGAGATCAACCCGGCCGCCGGCCCCTGCGAGATCGACCGCGATACCAGATAGATCATGTTCGGCCCGGGTGTCAGCACCATGCCGAGAGCGATCAGGGCAAAGGCGATCATGCTGGTCAGATGCGGCATAAGTCCTCCGGCGGCGGGAAGATCAGAAAGCAATCTCGCTGGATGCAGCGATCCTGATTTCATGAGGCCCGGCATCGAAGCCGTCAAGCAGCATATTGTGATGGGAGACAATGTCCTCGAAGCTCAGCCTGCCCATGTCGGCCGTAGTGTGGCCGTCGGAAATCAGCGTCACGTCGAAACCGAGCGAAACGGCGCGGCGCACGGTCGTATCGACGCAGAAGTGTGTCATGCAGCCGCCGACGAAAAGATGGGTGACGCCGCGCGCCCGCAGCCGTGCTTCCAGATCCGTTTCGAAGAAGGAATCGCAGCTCGTCTTGTGCACCACGACATCGCCGGCCTCGGGCGCGATTTCCCGGCGCAGCTGCCATCCCTCGCCGCGCTTTGCCAGGCGATGCACAGGACTGCCGTCATGCTGGACGATGAAGGCCGGGATGCCGGCGGCGCGGGCGCTGTGCTTCAGCGCCGCAAGCCTGGCGACGACAGCCTCCAGCGCGGCATCGATGGCAGGCTGGCGATCCGGCGTGCCGAGGCCGGTCAGGATGGAATTCTGAAGATCGATCAGGAGCAATGCAGACGTCATGATATCCTTGGGCAAAGCGGTTTCGACGGGCCGTTAACACCTTGGTAATATGTTCCCGCCGCCGGCGCAATCGCTTGAAAACCTAAAGGTGGCGCGATAGAAAAACCACCATCTGCGGAGGAACCCTTCATGACGCTTGCGGCCCTGCTTGCCTATTGCGGCGCCCTCTTCATCGCGGCGGTCATTCCCGGCCCCGGCGTTACGGCGATCGTGGCGCGCGCCCTCGGCTCCGGCTTTCGCGAAACCTTCTTCATGGGCCTCGGCCTCGTGGCCGGCGACACGCTCTACCTGACGGCCGTCATTCTCGGTCTTGCCTTCGTGGCACAGGCATTTACCGAGGTTTTTCTGGTCGTCAAGATCGCCGGCGTCCTCTATCTCGGCTATATCGCCTGGAAACTCTGGACAACGGGCCTGCTGGCGGCCGATATCGCGGCGAAGAAAACCAACAGCCCGGGCATGTCCTTTCTCTCCGGCCTGCTGGTGACGCTCGGCAATCCCAAGACCATGCTTTTCTACATCGCGCTGGTGCCGACGCTGATCGACATCGGCAGCATCGGCCTGCGCGAATACGCCATTTTGCTGATGGCGACTTTCGCCGTTCTGCTGACCGTTCTCGTCCCCTACATGCTGCTTGCCTCGCGTGCGCGCCAGTTCCTGAAAAAGCCGAGAGCATTGCGGATATTGAACAGGGTCGCCGCAAGCATCCTTGCCGCCACCGCCGCCTTCATCGCGGCACGCACCGCCTGAAAAAAACTTCCATAAAGCGGCTCCTCGTGAGATTCTTTTCTCACGCACCACGGGCGGCGAATGCCCGCCCACTCTGGTTTCCGCAAGCGTTTGATTCTATTGTCACCGCACAATTCAAATGTAGGGAGAGCTACCCATGTCCGACACCCGCAAACCCGGCCGCGGCCGCGTCTATGCCTCGATCACCGAGACCATCGGCGACACGCCGATCGTCCGTCTCGACAAGCTGGCGAAGGAGAAGGGCGTCAAGGCCAATCTCCTGGCAAAGCTCGAGTTCTTCAATCCCATCGCCTCCGTGAAGGACCGTATCGGCGTCGCCATGATCGAGAGCCTGGAAGCGCAGGGCAAGATCGCGCCCGGCAGAACCGTGCTTATCGAGCCGACCTCCGGCAATACCGGCATCGCGCTTGCTTTTGCCGCCGCCGCCAAGGGTTACAGGCTGATCCTCACCATGCCGGAGACCATGTCGATCGAGCGCCGCAAGATGCTGGCCTTGCTCGGCGCGGAGCTGGTGCTGACCGAGGGGCCGAAGGGCATGAAGGGCGCCATCGCCAAGGCGGAGGAACTGGCCTCGACCTTGCCGGATGCCATCATTCCGCAGCAGTTCGAAAACCCCGCCAATCCGGAAATCCACCGCAAGACCACGGCCGAGGAAATCTGGAACGACACCGAGGGCAAGGTCGATATCTTCGTTGCCGGCATCGGCACCGGCGGCACGATCACGGGCGTCGGCCAGGTGCTGAAGGCCCGCAAGCCCGATATCAAGGTCGTTGCCGTCGAGCCGACGGACTCGCCGGTCCTTTCCGGCGGCAATCCCGGCCCGCACAAGATCCAGGGCATTGGCGCCGGCTTCGCGCCGAAGGTTCTCGACACCCATGTCTATGACGAGGTTGTCACCATCACCAATGACGAGGCGTTCCAGCAGGCACGCCTCGTCGCCAAGCTGGAAGGCGTGCCGGTCGGCATTTCCTCGGGCGCGGCGCTGGCGGCGGCCATCAAGGTCGGCCAGCGGCCGGAAAACGAGGGCAAGACCATCGTCGTCATCATCCCATCTTTCGCCGAACGCTATCTCTCGACGGCGCTGTTCGAGGGGCTGGGCGGCTGAGACGTCAGATCGCCGCTTGATCTGGAAAGGGGTGCTGCCGCGCCCCTTTCTCATTCAGGCGCGGCTCAGGTCTGACGATAGCTCACGCCATGGCTGGCGCAGAAACCTTTCGGATCAAACCTGCTCCAGACCGTGCCCCAAGGAAACACAAGTCCACCGTCCGTCAACTCGGTTTGGAACATGGCAACCAGAATACGGCGCGCGAATTTGATCTCCTGATTGATCGCCTGCTGGGTCGGCCAGCCCTCTTCCGTGACCGCGCCCGGAAGAGAGACACCCCAATGGGCGCTGACCAATTTCCTCTCATGAAGGCACAGCGAAAGCCCGGCAAGCTGCTTTCCGAAGGTCGGGTCACGAAGCTTCAGCTACTCATAGCCGTTCTGCAAATCGCGCGAGCCGCCCAGCCATTGTGAAGCGAGCGCCTCGATATTCGATTTTTCCTGCAACGCCACGAGGCGAAGCCTGTCGCCGATACATATCGCGCCACTAGAGCAATTCCAGGAAAAGTGCGCAGCGGTTTTCCGTCCGGAATCGCGTAAAAACAAAGGGATAGAGCGGTTCATCGATTCCGTGAAACGAGGAACTGCTCTAGCGGGATCGATGGTCAGTTCTGCAGCCATGCGGTGAGCGACACTCCGGTTCGATCGGCGGCCTCGCAGGCTTGCCGGCTCTGGGGCCGGCAGGCAAGCCGGAGACGTGACGATCGATACGGTTCAGGCATGCGCTGCCAAACGTTCGCCGGCTACGCGATAGGAAATGGCTTCGGCCAGATGGATGCGCCCGACCGTGGGCTTGTCGTCGAGATCGGCAAGCGTGCGCGCCACCTTGAGGATTCGATGATAGCCGCGGGCGGAGAACTTCATCTTCTCGGCTGCGTCACGCAGCAATTGCAGCCCGGCGGCATCGGGCTCCGCGATGGCTTCGATCATCGCGGTCGAGCAGCGGGCATTGGTGGCGATGTCCTTCAAGCCGGCGCTTTCGAAACGCTCGCGCTGCCGTTCGCGCGCGCGGGCGACGCGCAAAGCGACGTCGGCACTCTTTTCCGCCGTCGTGGGCCTAATCAGGTCGGCGGCCGACACTGCCGGCACGTCGATGCGGATATCGATACGATCCAGCAAGGGACCCGAGATCCGACCCTGATAATCGGACGCGCAACGCGGCCCCCGGGCGCAGGTGTGGCCCGGTTCGCCGGCCATGCCGCAGCGGCACGGGTTCATCGCCGCCACGAGCTGAATGCCGGCTGGATAGGAAACCCGATGGTTTGCCCTGGCGATCACGCATTCGCCGGTTTCCAGAGGCTGGCGCAGCGCATCCAGCGCCTGCGGCGAAAACTCCGGCAGCTCGTCGAGAAACAGAATGCCGTGATGGGCGAGCGAGACCTCGCCCGGCCGGGCGCGCAGGCCACCGCCGACAAGCGCCGCCATGGTGGCGGAGTGGTGCGGCGCACGATAGGGCCGCCGATCGGAGAGCTTGCCGCCGGAAAGCTGGCCGGCAACCGAATGGATCATCGACACCTCAAGCAATTCGTTGGTCGACAATGGCGGCAAAATCGACGGCAGGCGCGAAGCCAGCATCGATTTACCGGAACCCGGCGGCCCGACGAAAAGCAGATTGTGCCCGCCAGCCGCGGCCACTTCCAGGGCGCGCTTGGCACTCTCCTGCCCCTTGATGTCGCCAAGATCGGGCAGATTGGCGGCATTGGCGCGAACCGACGGCTCCGGCCGCGACAGGACCTGCGTGCCGCGAAAATGATTGGCAAGCGCGATCAGGCTGCGCGGCGCCAGAATGTCGATTTCCCTGCCGGCCCAGGCGGCTTCCGGTCCGCTTTCGGCCGGGCAGATCAGCCCCTTGCCCATGGCATTGGCAGCGATGGCCGCAGGCAACGCTCCGGCAACGGGCGCGATGGTGCCGTCGAGATTGAGTTCGCCGATGACGGTATAGGAAGACAGGGCATCGGCCGGGATCGCACCGAGCGCCGCCATCAGGCCGAGCGCGATCGCAAGATCGAAGTGGCTGCCCTCCTTGGGCAAGTCCGCGGGCGCAAGATTGACCGTAACCTTCTTCGGCGGCAGGGCGAGACCCGAGGCATGAAGCGCCGCCTGAACCCGCTCGCGGCTTTCGGCGACGGCCTTGTCGGGCAGGCCGACGATATGCATCAGCACCTTGCCCGGCGCGATCATCACCTGAACCTCGACGGGAACGCCCTCGATACCCTGAAACGCAACCGTACTGACGCGCGCCACCATGCCCTGCCCCTGTCACCGAACCCGCTTGCCGCTATTTGTCACGCTCGGCAAACCTCGGGTTGCAATCTGGCACAGGACAAGGAATGAAACAAGAACAATAAACGAACAAATACCGCCTTCGACACATCAAATTCATCGATATGCCGAAGCGAATGCCGTGTTTTCAGGTAAAGCCGAAGGCAAACCTGCCGATCAGGCGCGCTTGGCTTCGATCGCATCCCAGAGCAGGCTGGCGATATCGGCGCCGCCGAAGCGCTTGACTTCGCGGATGCCGGTCGGCGATGTCACATTGATCTCGGTCATGTAGTCGCCGATGACATCGATGCCGACGAGCAGGAAGCCGCGCTCCCTCAGCGCCGGCCCGATGCGGGCGCAGATTTCCTTCTCGCGCGCCGTCAGCTCGGTGGCTTCGGCGCGGCCGCCGACATGCATGTTGGAGCGGGCGTCATGTTCGGCCGGCACGCGGTTGATCGCGCCGACGGCCTCGCCATCGACAAGAATGATGCGCTTGTCGCCCTTGCGCACGTCAGGCAGGTATTGCTGTGCGATGAAGGGCTCGCGGAAGAGCTGGCCGAACATTTCAAGCAGGGACGAGAGATTGCGGTCGTCGCGCGTCGAATGGAAGACGCCGGCGCCGCCATTGCCGTAGAGCGGCTTCAGGATGATATCGCCCATCTCGTCGCGGAAGCGGCGGATTTCGGCCGGATCGCGGGTAATCAGCGTCTTCGGCATGAGATCGGCAAATTCGGTGACGAAGATCTTTTCCGGCGAATTGCGCACCCAGGCCGGATCGTTGACCACCAGGGTCTTCGGGTGGATGCGCTCCAGCAGATGCGTGGAGGTGATATAGGCCATGTCGAAGGGCGGGTCCTGGCGCAGCAGCACCACGTCCATGGTCGAGAGGTCGACGCGCTCCGGCTCGCCGAGCTCGAAATGGTCGCCCTTGACGTCGCGCAGGATCATCGGCTCGACGGAGGCGTAGACCTTGCCGTCGCGCATGCTCAGCCGCTCGGGCGTATAGTGGAAGAGCTTGTAGCCGCGGTTCTGCGCCTCCAGGCTCATGGCGAAGGTCGAGTCGCCCGCGATGTTGATGCTCCGGACATGGTCCATCTGGACCGCGACGTTCTTGATACCAGCCATAATCAGCCCTCGCTCGAATTTGCGGACAGATGTAGGTCGGCCCGCATGCAAACGCAACGGCTATTCAAGGACTTCCGGCAAGCCGCCTGCCGCGCTCAGGCGGCAAGGCCCTGCGCGCCGCCCTGGCGGACCATGTTGCGCAGGCGGTAAGCCATGGTCAAAGGCTTGGGGAACGGCTTGCGCAGGAATGCGACCTTGCGCAGATAGCGGTCGATGCGCCATGTCGCCCAGGTGCCGCCGGCAAAATAGGCGACATCGCCGGCGCTCAGCGTGCGCTCGACGCCGTCTTCCGTGGTGATATGCACCTCGCCCTCGAGGATCATCACCGTTTCGTCCCAGCCGAAATACCAGCGGAACTCGCCCGCCGTGCAATCCCACAGCGCGGTCATCGCGGCATCGTCCTGCCCGCGCGAATGCTCGGCGATACGAGCCACCGGATTGCCGGCCAGAATCCACGACGGTTCGATCGGCGACGGCTTCATTTCCATTTTGTCGCTGGCACCGGCCACGAAGCTTTTCGACTGCGGCAACGCCACGACGACCGGGACGGCACGCGCGGCAAAGGCCGCCATGCTCGCCAACATCATTTTCAAGACCATGCAATCCCCCAAATTCCATGCGAGTCCGGCACCTCATCGCATGGAAGGGGTAACGGCGGGGTTCATGAAATCCCGCGCATTTTAACGATTGCAAAAATCAGGTGGAAAAACCTTCGATTGTGCAGACGACCATATCGTGGTCGGACAGGGGCTTGCCCTCTTCATTCAGAGAGGAAACAAGATGGCTTTCGCCGATCGCCAAGCCGCGGCTCACGAACCAGTCGAGCTTCATGGCGCGCGCGGGAAAGCGCGTGATCAGGCTCGGGCGCGTGCTCGCCTGATCCAGCGGTCCGCCGTGGCACCGGAAGCCGCGCGCTTCAACCATGGCAAACAGCGTATCGGCCGAAAAATCGCCGCCTGTGTGGTTGCCGGTATTGAGATCGCCGCCGATCAGGATCGGCAGACCGGGCGCGAAGGCTTCGACGGCATCGATCAATGCCGCCATCTGCCGCTCGCGATAGGCAGCGGTCGCGACGCTTTCGAGGTGAACCGAAACGGCAACGAAAGGGCCGGCCTCGGTTTCAACGATGGCGCCGATGGCGCAGCGCTCGCCTACGCGCGGCTGCTCGTTGCTGTCCTTGAACCAAACGGCTTCGCCCGGCAGGCGGAAAAGGAAGGCATCCTTCAAGGCGACGGAAGCCATGAGCGCATTGCCGTGAAAGCCCTTTTCGTTGAAATCGTCGCGGCAGAAGGAATGCTCGATTTCCGAACCGAGGCTGAGTTCGAGAAACTCGACACCATAGGCGTAGTTCATGCCGAGCTCGCCGGCGACGACAGCGGTCGGATCACGCTGCTCGGTGCGGGCCATGCCCTCGTCCATTTCCGACAGCAGCACCAGCGGAGCGCCGGTCGCCCGCAGCTTGGCGGCACTTTCCTCGGGAAACAGGCAACGTTCGAGATTCCAGGCGGCGACCGTGAAGGGGAAGGACAATACCTCCACCTCGGCTTCGGCGCCGCCGACACGCAGCGTATTCATGCAGACGAGCGATGTCAGCGTGGCGGCATGAACGGCCGGGGTCTTTTCGAGCGAAACGAAGCTCTTGCGCTGTTCATGAGAGGGAATGGTGAAGGCGGAAACTGTGTTGCGGATCATGATGTGGCCTGTCGAAACGAGATTATGCGCGCGGGTGGAAAAATCGGAGGCGCCGGTCGCCCGGCAATAGGCTGATTTTGTGACGGCGCTGTAACGCCGCCCTCAAAATGCATCGGGAAAATGCTGCGGCCAGCGGCCGGGCAGCATGGCGACGATGTCATAACGTTGCGACAGGCGGACGAAATCCGGTTGCCGGGCGAGCCAGAGATCGCTGGCAGCGCGGATGCGATTCTGCGACGAGAAGGAAACCGCGTCGATCGCCTCCTGCGCGCCGCGCCTCGATTTGACCTCGACGAAGACGGCGAGATCGCCCTTGCGGGCAATGATGTCGATTTCGCCGAGCTTGGTGCGGTGACGGATGGCCAGGATGCGATAGCCCTTGAGCATCAGGAAGGCGGCTGCGAGATATTCTGCTACATGGCCGCGCCGCCAGGCCTTTCGCCGTTTCAGCTTCTCGCCCGTCGCAGGCTCCGGATCAGGCATGGCGCCCCTTCATATCGAGCAGACGCTGGTAGAGCTCTTTTCGCGGCAGTCCGGTAAGACGGGCGGCTTCCGTTGCCGCCTTGGCGGTCGGCATCGTCCCGGCGAGATCGGCCAGGACGGCATCGACATCGGCCTCCGCCGCAACGCTTTCCGCCGGCGGGCCGACAAGCCAGACGATCTCGCCCTTAACATGATCAACGGCATCATAGAATGCCGCGAGTTCGGAAAGCGTCCCGCGGCGGAACTCTTCGAAAGTCTTCGTCAGTTCGCGGCACACGGCACCGGCTCGCTCGCCGCCCAGCACATCGGCGGCGGCGGCAAGGGTCGCGGCGATGCGATGCGGTGATTCAAAGAAAATGAGGGTCGCGGGGATGCCTGCGAGTTCGGCAAGCCTGTCGCGCCGGCCCTTGTCCTTGGCGGGCAGGAAGCCGGCAAAGAAGAAGGCATCGTTCGGCAGGCCGGAGCCGACGAGGGCTGCAAGCGGCGCCGAGGCACCCGGAATGGGAACGACCTTGTATCCCGCCTCGATCGCCTGCACCGCGAGCCGGTAACCGGGGTCGGAGACCAGCGGCGTTCCGGCATCGGAAACCAGAGCCACCGACCGCCCGGCCTCCAAAGCCTGCAGCAGCCGAGGACCTGCCGCATCGGCATTGTGCTCGTGGTAGGCGTAAGGTTTGTTCTGGATGCCGTAGCGATCGAGCAGAACGCGGGTGACGCGCGTATCCTCGCAGGCCAGCACGTCTGCGCCGGCAAGCGTTTCGAGCGCGCGCAAAGTGATGTCGCCGAGATTGCCGATGGGGGTCGCAACGAGATAAAGCGCCGGTTCGAGGGGCCGGGCCGGAATCTGGGTGTTGTGCAGGCGGAAACTGCGCGCCCCGCCGCCTGATTGGTCTTCGTTCATGCCGGTCCTGAGTTCGCCACGGATTCTCCGCCTTTATGGGCGAGGCGCGGGCAGACGGCAAGAGCGGTGCAATTCCTGTGGAGCATTGCCGCCGAAATGGCGAATTGACGTCCGGCAAATCGCCTATGCCTCTTGCATTCGGATGGAGAAGTCTGCCAAGTTGCCTGTCCAATCTTTCGGGCCTCGTCCGAAAACATGTCGCTCGGGCGCCTCGGGCCGCCCGGCAAGTCACGGTCGAAAGCGGTAGCATCCATGCGTATAACAATTGAGCGGTCGAACCTCCTGAAGTCGCTGAACCACGTCCATCGCGTGGTCGAGCGTCGCAATACGATCCCGATCCTTTCCAACGTGCTGCTGAAGGCCGACGGCACCAGCCTCGACATGAAGGCGACCGACCTCGACCTGGAAATCACCGAGGCGACGCCCGCCAATGTCGAGCAGGCGGGAGCAACCACCGTCCCGGCGCATCTGCTTTACGACATCGTGCGCAAGCTGCCCGACGGTTCGGAAGTGCTTCTTGCCACCAATACAGACGGCAGTTCGATGACGGTCGCCTCCGGCCGCTCGAAATTCTCGCTGCAATGCCTGCCGGAATCGGACTTCCCGGATCTCACGGCCGGCAGCTTCAGCCATTCTTTCAAGCTGAAGGCCGCCGATCTGAAGATGCTGATCGACCGGACGCAGTTCGCGATCTCGACCGAGGAAACCCGTTATTACCTCAACGGCATTTTCTTCCATACGATCGAGAGCAAGGGCGACCTGAAGCTGCGCGCCGTCGCCACCGACGGCCACCGCCTCGCCCGAGCCGATGTCGACGCGCCTTCCGGCTCCGAGGGCATGCCCGGCATCATCATTCCCCGCAAGACGGTGGGTGAATTGCAGAAGCTGGTGGATTCGCCGGATACGATCGTCACCGTCGAGGTTTCCGACGCCAAGATCCGCCTGACGATCGGCTCCATCGTCATGACCTCGAAGCTGATCGACGGCACCTTCCCCGATTACCAGCGCGTCATCCCGACCAGCAACGACAAGGAAATGCGCGTCGATTGCCAGACCTTCGCGCAGGCCGTCGACCGCGTGTCGACGATCTCGTCGGAACGCGGCCGCGCCGTGAAGCTGGCCCTGTCGGACGGACAGCTGCTCTTGACGGTCAACAACCCGGATTCGGGCAGCGCGACCGAAGAAGTTGCCGTCGGCTACGAGATGGACCCGATGGAAATCGGCTTCAACGCCAAGTACCTGCTCGACATCACCGCGCAGCTTTCCGGCGATGCAGCCGTGTTCCTGCTGGCGGATGCGGGTTCGCCGACGCTTATCCGCGACACGGCCGGCGACGACGCGCTCTACGTGCTGATGCCGATGCGCGTCTAGAGGATGATGCCGAAACGCGTGAGCGGTTTTCGGACGACATCATGCTCTGCTTCTTCAATTCCGGAGCCGGAGTGATTTGAGGTCCGTACGGCCTAAAATCACTCCGGCTCCGGCGAAACCAAAGCGCCCTCTCATGCGTTTTTTTCTGGCGAGGGCGCTTTTATTTGGTCCTTTGCGGATTGCGACATTTTCTCTTGTTATTGCGTCATTGCATTGCAAGTTTTCAGTTAAGCGGTATGTAGGTCGCGACCGTAACATCTGGTGGGGGAGAGCATGGCGCTGCGTCTCAAGGAACGGCTTGGCAAGAAATTCGACGAGGAGATCCGTTTCTTCAAGGGCATGATGCAAGGGCCGAAGACCGTGGGGTCGATCGTCCCGACCTCTTCGATCACGGCCCGGAAGATGGCAAGCGTCATCAACACCCAATCCGGCCTGCCCATCCTGGAGCTCGGGCCAGGCACGGGCGCCATCACAAAGGCCATCCTGGCACGCGGCATCGAACCGCAAAACCTCGTCGCCGTCGAATATTCCACCGATTTCTACAATCACCTCGTCAAGCTCTATCCGGGCGTGCATTTCATCAATGGCGACGCTTTCGATCTCGACAAGACCCTCGGCGTGCTGCGCGGCCAGACTTTCGATTCGGTGGTCTCGGGCATTCCGCTTCTCAATTTCCCCATGAAGGCGCGCGTCGCATTGCTGGAAAGCCTGCTGGACCGCATGCCGCCCGGCCGGCCCGTGGTGCAGATTTCCTACGGCCCGGTTTCGCCGATCATCGCGCGGCCGGATCGTTACCACATCCGCCACTTCGATTTCATCGTCCGCAATATTCCGCCGGCCCAGCTCTGGGTCTACAGCCGCGGCTGAGACAATCCATGTACGCTCTTTATATTACGCACCCGCAGGTACGGATCGATGCCGATGTCCCCGTGCCGCAATGGGGGCTTTCGGAGATTGGCGCGAAGAGGGCGCGCGTGGCGGCAAACCGCCCCTGGGCGCATCAGCTTGGCCTGATCGTTTCGAGCGGCGAGCGCAAGGCGATAGAGACGGCCGAAATCCTGGCGGCAGCAAGCAATGCGCCGATCGATATCATCGAAGCCATGCACGAAAACGATCGCAGCGCCACGGGTTTTATGCCGCCGCCGGAATTCGAAAAGGCGGCGGACTGGTTCTTCGCCAACCCGCATGAAAGCTTCAGGGGCTGGGAGCGCGCCATCGACGCGCAGGCGAGAATCGTCTCTCATGTCGAGGCCGTTCTTTCGCGGCACGATTCGCAAGTGCCGATTGCTTTCGTCGGCCATGGTGGTGTCGGCACCCTGCTGAAATGCCATCTGGAAGGAAAGCCGATCGCGCGGCAGGGCGATCAACCGCCGGGCGGCGGCAATCTTTTCTGTTTCGATCTTGCGAAGCGCGCCGTCTCATGCGACTGGACAGCGATGGAAGACTGGATGGGATGGGCTTGATATGACCGCACGCGACCGCTTGATCGTTGGACTGGATGTTCCAAACCTTCAGGAGGCCGAAAAAGTGGTCGGCGCCCTCGGCGACGATATCCTCTATTACAAGATCGGCTATCAGCTCGCCTTTGCCGGCGGCCTGGAGTTTGCCCGCGAACTCGCCGCCAGCGGCAAGAAGATCTTTCTCGACATGAAGCTGCTCGACATCGACAATACCGTGGCCTCCGGCGTGGAGAACATCGTCAAGATGGGCATGTCGATGCTGACGCTGCATGCCTATCCGAAGGCCATGAAGGCAGCCGTCGAGGCTGCGAAGGGCTCGGACCTCTGCCTGCTCGGCGTCACCGTGCTGACCTCGATGGACGAGGGAGACCTGATCGCCGCCGGCTATGAATACGATCCGCATACGCTGGTGCTGCGCCGGGCCGAACAGGCGCATCTGGCCGGCATGGGCGGCATCGTCTGCTCGGCTGAGGAATCCGCCGCGGTTCGCAAGATCATCGGCCCGGAGATGGCGCTGGTAACTCCCGGCATCCGGCCGGCCGGCAGCGACAAGGGCGACCAGAAACGGGTGATGACGCCGGCCGATGCGATCAGGGCGGGGTCGAGCCATCTCGTCGTCGCAAGGCCGATCGTCAAGGCGGCCGATCCGAAAGAGGCTGCCCGCGCCATCCTCGCCGAGATGGACGCCGCACTCTAAAACAATTCCAGGAAAAGTGCGCAGCGGTTTTCCGTTCGGAATTGCGTGAAGACAAAAGGACGGAGCGCTTTCGCGATTCGAAGAAAAGCGGAAAAGCTCCAAGAAACTCGAACAAGCAGGGAGGAACGTATGGCAAAGGGATATTGGATCGCACGCGTGGATGTCCGCGACCCGGAGCGCTACAAGGACTACGTTGCCGCCGCCAAGCCGGCCTTCGAGAAATACGGCGCGAACTTCCTTGCCCGCGGCGGTGCGTTCACGCCGCTCGAGGGACAGGCGCGCGGCCGCAATGTCATCATCGAGTTTCCGTCGCTGCAGCATGCCGTCGATTGCTACAATTCGCCGGAATACCAGATCGCCGCAAAAATCCGCCAGCAGGTGGCGGATGCGGAAATGGTCGTCGTCGAAGGGGTCTGAGCCCTTCGAAAACGCGACGCTGCAACGCAGCGCGATAGCACTTCACCTCGGCGCGCGGATCGGCTAAGACGAAACCAGATCAGCCAATCAAAGCCTTTCGAGGAGCCTGCCATGACCCTGTCCAACCTCCCGCCGCTCGTGACCGTGTTTGGGGGATCAGGTTTCATCGGGCGGCACGTCGTGCGTTCGCTCGCCAAGCGCGGTTATCGCATCCGTGTCGCCGTACGCCGTCCCGATCTTGCCGGCTTCCTGGTGCCGCTCGGCAATCTCGGCCAGATTTCGATCGTTCAGGCCAATGTGCGCTACCGCAACTCCATCGACCGCGCCGTCGAAGGTGCGCAGCATGTCGTCAACTGCGTCGGCATCCTGACCGCAAGCGGCCGCAACACGTTCGAAGCCGTGCAGGAATTCGGCGCCAAGGCCATAGCTGAGGCGGCACGCGGCGTCGGTGCTTCGCTGACGCATCTTTCGGCGCTCGGTGCCGATGCCAATTCCCCTTCGACCTATGCCCGCACCAAGGCCCGAGCCGAAACGGCGATCCACTCGATCAAGCCGGATGCCATCATCCTGCGCCCCTCGATCGTCTTCGGACCGGAAGACGAGTTCTTCAACAAGTTTGCCGACATGTCGCGCACGGCGCCCTTCCTGCCGCTGATCGGCGGCGGCAACACGAAGTTCCAGCCCGTCTATGTCGAAGACATCGCCGAAGCGGTTGCCCGCAGCGTCGACGGCAAGCTGAAGGCCGGCACGACCTATGAGCTGGGCGGCCCGGAAGTGCTGTCCTTCCGCGAATGTCTCGAAACCACGCTGTCCGTCATCAACCGGAAGAAGCCGCTCGTCTCCATTCCGTTCGGCCTTGCCTCGCTGATCGGCTCCGTCGCCTCGCTGGTGCCGCTCGTCAAGCCGCCGATCACCGCGGACCAGGTGACGCTGCTGAAGAGCGACAACGTCGTTTCCAAGCAGGCCGAAGCCGAAGGACGTACCCTGAAGGGCATCGGCCTGCTGCCGACGCTGCTCGTCTCGGTGCTGCCGTCCTATCTGGTCCGCTATCGTCCGCAAGGCCAGTTCACCGGTTCCGGCAAGGCTGCCTGACGATTCGGCAGCTCACGGAAATCACACGCCGCCCGGCCATGTCGAGCGGCGTTTTTTATTGTCCGACAGAGACGGGAAATGAAGCCCTCGAGACGCCGGCAAAGCCCCGTCATTCACAGCTCAGCGTTGCTCAAAAGACGCACTGCGGAAATAGTAGCATTAACGTCAAATTTAATATGAACATTTATTGCTATTGCTCATTCCACTGACTAACACAGCCGCGCGTCTCAGGCTTGGACAATGAACCCGGTCCGCGGCGCGCTTCACACTTCTGCGGAAAGGCATTCTTCGATGGGCAAGTCTATCGCGCTTTTGTTTGCGTGCGCGGCATTGGTGATTCTCGCCGGCTCTTTCGTGGCCCGCGGCAGCATCGCCTCGATAAAGGGCGAATGTGCGCCGACCTACGGCGTCGATCCCTGCACCACCGGTTCCATCGACACCTCCTCCCCGAACTGATCGGGCATGGAAAAGGCCGGTTTTCACCGGCCTTCGCTTTCTTCAGCATCGCGACGCAGGCGTTCCGCCTCAGCCGATCGTGTAAAGGCCGATCAGGCCGAGCACGCCGACGATGATGCGCCACCATGCGAAGGGGGCGTAGCCGCGGCGCGACACGAAATCGAGCAGCGCGCGCACGACGAACAGCGCCGATATGAAGGCCATGACGAAGCCGATGACGATCAGCAGGCCCTGGTCCATGCTGAGATCGTGGCGGCTCTTCCAGAGATCGAGCGTAAAGGCGCCTGCCATCGTCGGCATGGCGAGGAAGAAGGAAAATTCCGCGGCCGAACGCTTGTCGGCGCCGAGCAGCAGGGCGCCGACGATGGTGGAGCCTGAACGCGACGTTCCGGGGATCATTGCCAGGCACTGGAAGAAGCCGATCTTGACCGCCATCGGCCACGAGAATTCATAGGCGCTGTTATATTTCGGCTTGAACTCGATCCTGTCGATGACGAGCAGGACGATGCCGCCGAGGATCAGCGAAATACAGATGACCTTCGGCGAGTCGAACAGAACCGTCTTGATGAAATCATGCGCCAGCGCGCCGATGACGGCAGCCGGCAGAAAGCCGAAGAGGACGGCGAGAACGAAGTGGCGGGCCTTGACGCTGACGGGGAGTGCTTTGGCAATCTGAACGAGGCGATTGAAATAGACAAGCAGGATGGCGAGAATCGCACCGAGCTGGATCAGAACGTCGAAAGTGGCGGCTTCCTTGAAGCCGAGAAAATGTCCGAGCAATATAAGATGGCCGGTGGAGGAGACGGGAATGAACTCCGTAAGCCCCTCCACAAGGCCTAAAACCAGCGCGATAATAATTTGTTCAGCCATATCGTGTCCTTTGTCAAACGGCAGGGCGGCCCGATTCGCTTGTGCAAACTAGGCCAAGATCCTATAGCTTCAACCGATGACACATGACTAGGGCCGCAGGATCGCGACTCCAGAAACTCCGTAGCCTCAATCAAAACACCGAGTATCAATGCCGACGCTGTATCACCACCCGATGTCATCTTCCTCACGGTTCGTTCGTCTGATCCTGACCGAGTACGGTTATCAGACCGAATTGATAGAGGAGCAGATCTGGGAAAAGCGACGCGATTTCCTGGCGCTCAATCCCGCCGGCACCCTGCCTGTCTATGTCGACGACAGCATGCGGGCGCTGTGCGGCGCGACCGTCATCTCCGAATATCTCGACGAGACCCATGGTGTTTTGAAGCGCGACCGCCGGCTTCTTGCCGAAGACCCCTTCCAGCGCGCCGAAATCCGCCGGCTGACGGAATGGTTCATGCAGAAGATGGAGCAGGATGTCACGCGGCCCTTGACGCGCGAGCGGGTCTTCAAACTGCAGATGCCCGCCGACCAGGGTGGCGGTGCGCCCGATTCCAAGGTGATGCGCATGGCGCGCGGCAATATCCGCCAGCACATGAAATACCTGTCCTGGCTTGCCGGATCGCGGCAATGGCTTGCGGGCGAGCGGCTGAGCTATGCCGACCTCGCGGCGGCCGCCTCGGTTTCCGTCCTCGACTATCTCGGCGAGATCGACTGGACGGAATCGCCGGTCGCCAAGGAATGGTATCAGCGGCTGAAATCGCGCCCCTCTTTCCGGCCGATCCTGGCGGAGCGCGTGCGCGGCGTCACTCCGGTCTCCCACTACGCCGATCTGGATTTCTAGAGCACTTTCGCTTTTCTTCGAACGGCGAAAGCGCCCTATATCTTTTTTCACGCAATTCCGGACGGAAAACCGCGAACGCATTTTTCCTGGAATTGCCCAGACGAGGGCTCGCTATGCCCGATGACCGTGAAGCGGAAAAAGCTGACAAGCGACGAAGCGCGTTGACCGCTTTCCTGCGGGAAGAGGCACGCGCCCAGGGCTTCGATCTCTGTCGCATCACGACACCGGGCGCCATTCCGGAGGCTGCCGTCCGGCTCGGCCAGTTTCTCGACAGGGGCCGTCACGGCACGATGAGCTGGATGGAGGAGACGCGCGACCGCAGGGGCGATCCGCGCGTGCTCTGGAGCGAAACCCGCTCCATCGTCGTCTTCGGCCTCAACTACGGCCCGGACGAAGATCCTCGTGCCATTCTGGAGAAAAAGGACAAGGCCGCGATTTCCGTTTATGCGCGAAACCGCGACTATCACGACGTCATCAAGGGACGGCTGAAGGAAATCGCCACCCGCTTCGCCGCGCGTTCGAAGGAGGACGTCAAAGTCTTCGTCGATACCGCGCCGGTCATGGAAAAGCCGCTGGCGGGTGCGGCAGGGCTCGGCTGGCAGGGCAAGCATACCAATCTCGTCAGCCGCGCGTTCGGGTCGTGGCTGTTCCTCGGCTCGATGTTCACCACGGCGGAGCTCGAGGCCGATCAGCCTGAGGTCGACCATTGCGGCTCCTGCCGGGCCTGTCTCGACGCCTGCCCCACCGCCGCCTTCCCTGCTCCCTATCAGCTCGATGCGCGCCGCTGCATTTCCTATCTGACCATCGAGCACAAGGGGCCGATCGATCCGCATCTGCGGCCGATGATCGGCAACCGCATCTATGGCTGCGACGACTGTCTCGCCGCCTGCCCCTGGAACAAGTTCGCAAATGCCGCCTCGGAGATGAAGCTGGTCGCGCGGGACGATCTCAAGGAACCGTCCATCGCCTTTCTGCTTGGTCTGGACGATGCGGCCTTCCGCGCCTTCTTCAGCGGCTCGCCGGTCAAGCGCATCGGGCGCGACCGGTTCGTCCGCAATGTCCTCATCGCGGCCGGCAATTCCGGCGAGCGGTCGTTTATCGAAAAGTGCCGCGAGCTGGCCGGGGATTCCTCGCCCGTGGTGCGCGGAATGGCCGTCTGGGCGCTCTCGCGGCTGATGACGGCTGGCGAATTCCGCGCATTTGCGGCACAAAGGCAAGACGAAGCGGACGAAGAGGTTCGCGCGGAATGGATATTGGCGGGGGTTCCTTGATGCATGTGATGATTTTCGGCTGCGGCTATTCGGGAACGGCCATCGCCAAGGCTTTTGCCGGCGCCGGCATTCGTATCACCGGCACGACCCGCTCGGCCGGGAAGGCGGACCTGTTGAGGAAAGATGGCATCGAAGCCTTCGTCTTCGACGGCGAGATGCTCGATCCCGCCCTGGCGGAGGCGATGGCGACCGTGACGCATCTCGTGCAGTCGATCGCGCCGGGCAAGTCCGGCGATCCGCTGCTGCGGCTGGCGCAGCTCAATCTGCGCGCGCTGATGCCGAAGCTGGAATGGATCTGCTACCTCTCGACCGTCGGGGTCTATGGCGACCACAAGGGCGCCTGGGTCAGCGAACAGACATCGCTGCATCCGATCGCCGAACGCTCGGTCGAGCGGGTCGAGGCCGAGGACGGCTGGCTGCGCGTCGGCATCAGGCTCGGTCTTCCGGTCGCCGTGCTCAGGCTTTCCGGCATCTATGGGCCGGGCCGGAACGCTTTCTGCAATCTGGAAAAGGGTACGGCACGGCGGCTCATCAAGGCGAACCAGGTGTTCAATCGCATCCGCGTCGAGGATATCGGCGCCTGCGCCCGCTTCCTGTCCGACCGCAAGCTCGGCGGCATATATAATGTCACCGACGACGAGCCCGCGCCGCCGCAGGACGTGGTCGCCGAGGCCGCCCGGCTCATGGGCGTCGAGCCCCCGCCGGAGCAGCCGTTCGAAACGGCGGAACTGACGCCGATGGCGCGCTCCTTCTACGGCGAGAACAAGCGCGTTTCGAACGCGAAATTGCGGGCGCTCGGCTTCCCGTTTCGCTACCCAGAGTATCGCATGTCGCTTGCCGAACTCTGGTCCTCGGGAGAGTGGCACGGCTAGCAAGGTCGCCTCCCCGCCAGCCGAAATCGCACGAAAATTCCTACTAAGCCGGCCGCCTTGGTTCAATTTACTCCGCATTTATGGTTAACGACCTCTAAAATTGCACAAATGCGGCAACGATTATGGCGAAGCTGGAAAATTATTTTTCCGAATTTCGTGATCTTTCGCACTGCAGCATGCCAGCGAGAAAATTCGTTCCATTTTTAACTGATTTTATTAGGTTTTTTCCACAATCAAGCAATTTCGCCGTTCAGCATCGTATTTGGCGCGATTCACAAATGTTACAACTTGTAATATTCCGTGATCGAAAACGGCACTTTTTCGCCATTTTTGCCCCGATTTAAGCCCGCCGCCTACCCAAGGCGCAAGTTCAATAGCTTGAGGGAAAAATCGGTTTGAAGAAAATCGCGCGTTCTTTGGCGATCGCCGCAACTATATCCGCCTCCTTTGCTGTCGTTTCGACTCCGGCATTTGCATCCGCTGGCTGCGGAGGCGCTTCATGGTACGGCGGAAGCTCCCGAACTGCTTCCGGAGAACGTATGAGTTCCAGAAATCTTACTGCAGCCCATCGCTCGCTTGCCTTCGGCACGCGTCTGCGGGTCACCAACAAGCATAACGGACGCAGCGTCATCGTCCGCATCAACGACCGCGGTCCTTTCATTCGCGGACGCGTTCTCGATCTCTCGCGCGCCGCCGCGCAGAACATCGGCATGGTCGCCTCCGGCACCGCCAGCGTCTGTTACGAGGTCGTCGCCTCGAAGTAATCGCCGGTCGGCCGTAAGACCCGGCAAATCGGCATGACGCTTGCTCTCTCGGTCAATCGCGGCTACCACGCGGTTGAGACGTCTCAATAATCTGCCGCCATGTGCATTATTCGCGCGGATTGATGAGCTGTCAGCGATTTTGGTAGAGCGCAGGTTTCCGGCAAGCCCCATGGGTTCCGGGCCATGCGCGAGCAGGAGAGTAGGGATGCGTCTGGGCGGCCGATTGCAGGGGGCCATCGAAGTTCTTGCCGATATCGAAGCGCGCAAGCGACCGGTGGCCGACGCCCTGAAGGATTGGGGCCTTTCCCATCGCTTCGCCGGCTCCGGCGACAGGGCCGCGATCGGCAATATCGTCTACGACGCCCTGCGCATGCGGCTTTCCCATGCCTGGCTGATGGGAGACGACAGTGCGTCGGCGCTTGCCCATGCCGTGCTCTTTCGCCAATGGGGCCTGACGCCCGAGGCGCTGGCCGCCGAGCTCGACGGCGATAAATTCGCCCCCGAAGCGCCGAGCGCCGAAACGCTGGCCGCCTTTGCCGCCCGCAAGCTCGAGGATGCTCCCCGCCATGTCCAGGGCGACATTCCCGAATGGGTCGAGCCCTCCTTCCAGCGCGCATTCGGCGACCGCTGGCTCGGCGAAGCGCAGGCGCTCTGCGAGCGCCCGACACTCGATCTTCGCGCCAACGCGCTCAAGGCCGACCGCGCCAAGGTGGTCAAGGCTCTGGAGCGGGCAGGTGCGCAGGCCTCGAAAATCGCCCGTTTCGGTATCCGCATTCCCGCCGGCGAAGGCGCATCCCGTCTTCCTAACGTGACAGCCGAGCTTTCGTTCCAGAAGGGCTGGTTCGAAGTGCAGGACGAAGGCTCGCAGATCGTCGCCGATCTCGTGCTGCCCGAGGAAGGCGATCAGGTGCTCGACTATTGCGCCGGCGGCGGCGGCAAGACGCTCGCCATGTCGGCTGCGATGCACAACAAGGGCCAGGTCCACGCCTACGACAGCGACCGGCGGCGGCTGGCGCCGATCATCGAGCGATTGAAACGCGCCGGAACGCGCAACGTCCAGGTTCATGACGAACGCAACGGCCTGCTGCAGCTGCGTGGCAAGTTCGACAAGGTGCTGGTCGATGCGCCCTGCACCGGCACCGGCACCTGGCGGCGCCGGCCCGACACGAAGTGGCGGCTGACGCAGAAGAACCTCGACGAGCGCACCAGCCAGCAGCAGGAGGCCATGGCCCAGGCCGGCGAATTCGTCCGCCCCGGCGGCGCGCTGCTTTACGTCACCTGCTCGGTCCTGCCGGAAGAGAACGAAGCGCAGGTGAACCGCTTCGCCGCGCAGAATCCGGACTTCGAGGTGATGGAAACCCTAAGCTCCTGGGAAACGCTGTTCGGCAAGGAGACGCCGCGGCCGATCTCATCGGACGGCAAGACCATCACGCTGACGCCCGCCTCCACCGATACGGATGGCTTCTTCTTCTGCCGCCTGCAGCGCAGAAGACAGGGGTGAAATCAACCCGCCCGCATGTGCGATCAGCGGCGGGGTGCGGGCTAAGGCGGCAGTCGATGCCCCGCGACGGCGCTGGCGGCAGAGACGCCCGATGCTCTTTTGGGCCACTGGCGATGAAGAAAATGCCTGAAAGGGCGAGACGTGAACGTCTTCGGAGCCCGCCTTAAATCTATTCGGCCGCCTTTTGACCTGCATCGCTGCTTTTTCAAGCAAAACCGCTCCGTTCCCAAGGTCAGAGCCAACAACTTCATGCATTATAATTATTCTAAACTAGAGCATTTGACACAAGTTTGTTTTTCATACATGACACAAAATGCCAAGTTTTTGACGGTGCCCCCGCTGTCATAGGAGAGGAACATGAAACTGAAGATCAATATTGGCGCCGCGCTTGCGGTGGCCGTTGTGACGACTGCCGCATACAGCCTGCCGGCTCTTGCAGCCGCCCCCGAGCCGGCCGCCGTCATCAAGCATTATGCGGAACTGGCACATGCCAAATATCAGGATTCGCTGACGACGGCGAAGACGCTCGACAAGGCGATCGACGCCTTGCTCGCCCATCCCAGCGACAAGACGCTGAAGGCGGCGCGCGCAGCCTGGATCAAGGCCCGCGTTCCCTATGCGCAGACGGAAGCCTATCGCTTCGGCAACCCGATCGTCGACGACTGGGAAGGCAAGGTGAACTCCTGGCCGCTGGATGAAGGCCTGATCGACTATGTCGACGCCTCCTATGGCACGGAAAGCGACGAGAACGCGCTCTATGTCGCCAACGTCATCGCCAACAAGACGATCAAGATCAACGGCAAGGATGTCGACGCTTCGCATCTGACGCCGGAATTCCTGTCGGGCACGCTGCATCAGGCAGGCGGCGTCGAGGCCAACGTCGCGACCGGCTATCACGCCATCGAATTCCTCCTGTGGGGTCAGGACCTGCACGGCACCGGACCGGGCGCCGGCGAACGCCCCGCCACCGACTACGACCTGAAGAATTGCACGCATGGCAATTGCGACCGCCGTGCCGAATACCTGAAGTCCGCCTCGACGCTGCTCGTTTCGGACCTGCAGGACATGACCGACAAGTGGGCGCCGGAAGGCGAAGCCACCAAGCATGTCGAAGCCGATCCGAAGGCCGGCCTCACCGCCATCCTCACCGGCATGGGTTCGCTTTCCTACGGCGAGCTTGCCGGCGAGCGCATGAAGCTCGGCCTGCTGCTGCACGATCCGGAAGAAGAACAGGATTGCTTCTCCGACAATACCTATAACGAGCACAATGGCGACGCCATGGGCATCGCGGCGGCCTATACCGGCAACTATACCCGCGTCAACGGCACCAAGATGAAGGGTCCGTCGCTGCACGATCTGGTCAAGGCCAAGGACCCCGCGCTCGACAAGGAAATGGAGACCAAGCTCAATACGACGCTTGCTGCCATGAAGGCGCTGGTGCATCGCGGCGAGACGGTCGAGAAGTACGACCAGATGATCGGCGAAGGCAACAAGGAAGGCAACGCCACCGTGCAGACGGCCATCGACGGCCTGCTCGACCAGACGAAGAGCATCCAGCGCGTCATCGCCGCGCTCGATCTCGGCACGATCAAGCTTGAAGGTTCGGACAGCCTGGACAACCCGAACGCCGTCTTCAAGAAGTAATGAGGGAGAGCGGCAGCGCGACAAGGCGCTGCCGCCCCGATACCCATGACGCATATCCCGGCCAACCGTGCCCTTCTGCCCGCCCTCGCTGCGGGTTTTTTGGTTTTTTCCATCACGCTTGCCGCCGCCGGCATTCTCGATTTTCCGACCGTCCGCACCGATCTTTCGCCCGAACAGTTGAAACGCGTGCGCGATGTGACACGCGCGACCAGCAACTTTCTCAAGGCCGAACCGTACGAAACGATGCAGGGCGGCGGCCTGACCGCGATCGACAACGTCACGCGCGATATCTTTTCGCAGCCCTCAGCCAATCTGAACCCGGAACAGGGCCAGGATTTTCATCTCGGCAACGCCCTCTTCCGCAAGCTCTGGGTCTCGGCGCCCTCCTCCACGCAGGCATCCGATGGGCTAGGCCCGCTGTTCAACGCCCGCTCCTGCCAGAGCTGCCATATCCGCGACGGTCGCGGCCATCCGCCGGAAACCGCGGGCGCCGTAGCGACCTCGATGGTGCTGCGCCTGGCGCGCAACGCCACAACGCCGGACGAGGAACAGGCCGTCAAGAATTTTCATGCGCTGAATCTCCCGGATTCGACCTACGGCGTACAGTTGCAGGATCTCGCCGTGCCCGGCCTTGACGCCGAGGGCAAGGTGACAGTCACCTACAGCGAAGAGAAGGTGACGCTTGCCGGCGGCGAAACCGTGAGCCTCCGCAAGCCGGCATATGGCGTCAGCGATCTCGCCTATGGACCGATGGATGCCGGCACCACGCTTTCGCCACGCATCGCGCCGCCGATGATCGGCCTCGGCCTGATCGAAGCCATCCCCGATGCCGATATCCTCGCCAACGCCGACCCGGACGATAAGAAGGGCACCGGCATCCGTGGCCGTCCTGCCATAGTCCGCGACCACCGCACCGGCGAGATCGCGCTCGGCCGCTTCGGCTGGAAGGCGCAGAATGCGACCGTGCGCGACCAGGTGGCGGACGCCTTTTCCGCCGATATCGGCATTTCGACGCCGGATCGGCCGAATGCCCACGGCGACTGTACCGACAGGGAAGCGCGCTGCCTCGTCATGCCGACCGGCGTGCAGAAACGGCTCGGCGATACCGAAGCGCCGGACCCGGTGCTGCCGCTCGTTACCTTCTACTCCGAAAACCTCGCCGTGCCGGCCCGCCGCAACGCCGGCGCACCCGATGTGCTTCACGGCAAGGATATGTTCTATCGCTCGGGCTGTACGGCCTGCCACACGCCGAAATTCGTCACGCGCGACGGCATCAGGGACAAGGACGGCAAGGATTCTCCGCAGGCCTTCCAGCTGATCTGGCCCTATTCCGATTTTCTGCTGCACGACATGGGCGAAGGTCTTTCGGATGGGCAGCAGGTGGGGGTGGCATCCGGTCGCGATTGGCGCACGCCGCCGCTCTGGGGTATAGGCCTGACACAGACCGTCAGCGGCCAGCAGACCTATCTGCACGACGGTCGCGCCCGCACATTGACCGAAGCCATCCTCTGGCATGGAGGAGAGGCTGAAAAAGCCCGCAACGCATTCGCCGACCTTTCGAAGGACGATCGGCAAGCCCTCATCAACTTTCTGGAGTCACTCTGATGCACCACTGGAAACGCCTTGCTGCCAGCCTTCTCCTTACCGTTGCGGCCTTGCCTGCGCATGCCGAGGACGCGACGACCAATGGCGCCGGCCTGAACGAGGCGGCGGTGCCGGCCACGCTGCAGAAGGCGGTGGATGACGTCATTCGACCCGGCTATCGCGCCATGCACGATTCCGCCGCGAAGCTGACGGTGGCGATGAAAGCGCTTTGCGCCGACCCCTCGGACGCAACGCTTTCCGGCGCCAAATCGGCGTTCGGCGATACGGTGAAGAGCTGGTCGCGCATCGAGATCGTCGATACCGGCCCCATCATCGAAAAGAACCGCTTCGAGCACATCCTGTTCTATCCGGACCGCAAGGGCGTCGGCCTCAAGCAGGTGCAGGCGCTGATCGCCAAGGCGGACGAGCATGACACGACCGTCGAGGCCGTCGCCGGCAAGAGCGTGGCGCTCATGAGCATGACGGCGCTGGAATATGTGCTCTTCGGCAACGGCTCGGACGTGCTCGGCAAGGGCAAGCAAAGCTTCCGTTGCCGCTATGGCGCGGCCGTCGCCGGCAACATCGAAAATACGGCCAAGGAAATCGCCGACGAATGGGATGCGCCCGACGGCGTGCAAAAATCCTGGAAATTCCCCGGCAAGTCCAGCAACGATTTCATGGATAACAAGGAGGCCGTCACGGCGCTGCTCGGCATCCTCGTGCATGGGGCGGCCAACGTCCGCGACCAGCGGCTGGAAACCTTCTACAAGGGCGATCCGGCTGCGGCACGGCCGAAAATGGCGATCTACTGGCGGTCCGCCAATACCTGGACCTCGTTCACCGGCAATGTCGAGGGCCTGAAGACGCTCTGGGAAAAGGCCGACATGGCAAGCCTGCTGCCGGCAGACAAGCGTGCTGCCGCCACCAAGATCGACGGATTGCTGAACGAACTGGCGACGACTGCGCCCACGATCAATCCGGATATCGAGGCTGCCATCGGCAACGATGCGGAGCGCGCCAAGATCGACAAGCTGCTCTCCGTCAGCCGCGACCTCGCGACCAGTTTCAGCGATGAGTATGGCGGTGCCATCGGGCTTTCCGCCGGTTTCTCCTTCGCAGACGGAGACTAGAACATGATGCCGAAAAGTGTTTGCGGTTTTCGGGCGACATCATGTTCTACTTCTTCGATTTTAGAGCGGATGATTTTAGGTCGAACAGACCTAGAATCATCCGGCTCTGGGCGCATGCGCAGCGGCCTCATCGATCGGCGAGCTTTCGTCAAGGCTGCGGGGCTGACGTTCCTCGCGGCCCTGAAGCCCGGCGCCTTGATGGCGCTGGAGCGGGCCGATGCGGTCTATGCCTCCGGCATACGCGCCGCCGACGGCTCGTTTGCCGTGGCGACGGTGACCGAGCAGGGCCGCATCGTCGATCAGGTCGCGCTGCCCGCCCGCGCCCATGGCATGGCTTTTTCGAAGGCGACCGGCAAGACCGTCGCCTTCGCGCGCCGGCCCGGCATCTATGCGATGATCTTCGATCCATGGACAAAAGCCGAACCGATCGTCATCACCGCCAAAGAGGGACGGCACTTTTACGGGCACGGCACGTTTTCGCCCGACGGCAGGCTACTCTATGCCAGCGAGAACGATTTCGACAACAATCGCGGCATCATCGGGCTTTACGATGCCAGCAACCGCCTTGCCCGCATCGGCGAGTACGAGACCTATGGCGTCGGCCCGCATGACATGACGGTCTCGGACGACGGCAGGTTCCTGATCGTCGCCAATGGCGGCATCGAGACCCATCCGGATTTCGGCCGCACCAAGCTCAATCTCGACCATATGCAGCCGTCGCTGACGCTGATCGACGCCGCCAGCGGCCGGCTGATCGAAAAGCATGTCCTGCCGCCGCAATATGCCCAGGTATCGACCCGGCATGTCGATATCGATTCAAGCGGACGGGTCTGGTTCGCCTGCCAGTACGAAGGCCACCGCAACGACCTGCCGCCGCTTGTCGGTCATTTCGCGCGGGGCGAGGACTTGACCTTCGTCACCCTGCCCGACGATACGACGCGGGCGCTCGGTAACTATGTCGGCGCCATCGCCGTCAACCGCGCCGAAAACCTCGTCGGCGTGACGTCGCCGATCGAGGGGACCTCGGTGACGCTGGATGCAAAGACCGGCAAGGTACTGAAGGTGGAGAGCATTGCCGATGCGGCCGGCATCGCGGCAGCTCCTCACGGTTTCGCCGTCTCCTCCTATGACGGCGATTTCCTGGGCGAACACAGCGATGTCGCCTGGGATCAGCATATCGTGCGGATCAAGCGGCCTGCGGCCTGATGGGGTGGGAGTTTTCTCGCTCATCGGATGGAATTGAGTTTCGGCACCACCCTCTGTCAGTGTCGTGACATCCGCGCCGCGGGAGAGGCAATTGCATATGGGCATACACGGTAGCCACCCCCTTCTCCCCCACGGGGAGAAGGTGCCGTCAGGCGGATGAGGGGGTGCCTGCCAAGGCCACGAAGATCCATGAATTCAAATCGGTCAGCCCCCTCATCCGACCCTTCGGGCCACCTTCTCCCCAAGGGGAGAAGGAACTTCCGGTGCTGATCCACCCATATGCAATTGCCTCTCCCCCGGCGCGGATGTCACGGCAATAACAGAGGGAAGCGGCGTACCCTCCAGGAGCTCAGAGCCTGGATGTCATCCCAACCTCATCAGCGCCGTGCAAACTCCGCCTGCTCCGTATCGACTGCCACGGCTGCCACCTTGGCGGCTGCTCGCAGCCAATCGGAGCCTCTCGCATCGAGATCGGCGAGAATGCCTGACACGAGCGACGCGTCATTGGCATGGCAATTGGCGATTTCGAAGCCCATCAGATCCAGCATATCCGGCGACAGGAGCATTTCCGCATCGCCCTGCACTTCGATCTTGCGGCTGTTGGGCGACAGGCGGCGCACCAGCAAGGTTCCGGTGACCTGATAGCGCGGATCGGGTGAGCGCGCCCGTCCGGTCGCGATAATACCCGTGCGGATCGTCTGGTCCGACGGATTGTGCGCCAGCGACCAGCCGGACTGCAGCAGGGCCTTGACCTCGCGCAGCACCGGCCCGCCGCGCCATTCGACATAGGCGACGAAGCGCGGGCGGCCGAGGCTGCCGGTGCCGGCCAGACGCGGCTTCGGCTCGAATGCCGCCGCAGGATCTGGCAGGGCATTGTGCAGCGCCTTCAGATAGCGGTCTGCTACCGGACCGTTTGCCGGCGGCAGGATGCGGTATTTTTCCCAGAACGCCTTGCGCTCGGCATTCGGAAGCAGGACGGCGTTGCGAAGCCACTTGTAGTCGCGCTCCAGGATGACGGGAGACGGCTGCTGCAAACCGCGGCGATAGCCTGCGAGAATGGCATCGGCAACGGTGCGCGGCGTCGGGCCACCATCGGCGCACGCCAGGATCGCGCTGGTCCCCAGGCGGACGAGATCGAGCGCATAGGGCATGACGGCCGCCTCGTCGAAGTCGTTGGCACCCCAGACCAGCCGCCCTTCCTCGTCGCGCCAGGTGCCGAAATTTTCGAGATGCGTATCGCCGATCGCCAGTATCTGCGGGGCGGTCTTGAGCGCGGGGCAGATGCCCAAGATGGTTTCGGCCCAGCGCCAATAGGTTCCGCGCAGAAAGGAGAAGCTGTCGGCCTTCATCAGCTTGTGCTTTTTCGCCAGACCGGCCTCGACCAGATCGACGCCGAGCTGCGCCCGCATCCAGCTCTCGTAAGCCGCCACCGATTGCAGGATCGTCGTCATTTGCGCCCTCGCGATAAGCATCATTGCTTCGGATAGCATGGCGATCCGATCGTGGAAATTCGATGTCGGAACGACGGATCGGCGCGCTCCTCTTTTCCGCCGGATAACCCTTGTCCAAAGCGCCTCTCCGTGCCAATTTCGCACCCGCGAAAGGGGATGGCATGACAGGGGCAAGCGAGACGGGAAGCAGCGGCGACTTTCGAACCCGCATCAGAACGAGCTTCGAGCGGCAGGCGGCGATGGCGACGATCGGCGCGGAGCTGACGCGCGTCGAGCATGGCACGGTCGAGATCGAGCTGCCGTTCGATGTAAAGCTGACGCAGCAGCACGGCATCCTGCATGCCGGCATTATCGCCGCCGCCCTGGATTCGGCCTGCGGCTTTGCCGCCTACAGCGTCATCGATCCCTCGGCGTCCATCCTCACCATCGAATTCAAGATCAATCTCATGTCGCCCGGGCGCGGCGAACGTTTTCTGTTTCGCGGCGATGTCACCAAGCCCGGCACGACGATCATCGTCGCAGACGGCCGCGCCTATGCCATCGGCGATGGACCGGCCAAGCTGATTGCCTCGATGACGGGAACGATGATGGTCATCCGGGGCAGAGAGGGAATTAGCGGATGAAATTCGAACTGAAGCGGGTATCGGGCAAGTCGATCCTGTTCGTGATGGCGGCCGAGGCCGAATACGGCCCCTTCCTGCGCTCCCGCATCGATCCGCTGATGACCGGCGTCGGCCCCGTGGAGGCGGCGATCGCCCTCACTCGCGCGTTTGCCCAGCTCGAGGCGCAGGACGACCTGCCCGATCTCGTGGTTTCGCTCGGCTCCGCCGGCTCCTCCCGGCTGGAACAGACGGAAGTCTATCAGGTCGCCTCCGTCTCCTATCGCGACATGGACGCCTCGCCGCTGGGCTTCGAAAGAGGCCGCACGCCGTTCCTCGACCTGCCGGCGACGATCGAGCTGCCGTTGCGCATTCCCGCCATTGCCGAAGGCAGCCTATCGACGGGTGCCAACATCGTATCCGGCTCGGATGCCTATGAGCGCATCGGCACCGACATGGTCGACATGGAAACCTTCGCCGTGCTGCGGGCCTGCCAGATCCATGGCCTGCCGCTGATCGGGCTGCGGGGCATTTCCGACGGGCAGGTGGAACTGCAGCACATTTCCGACTGGACGGAGTATCTGCATGTGATCGACCGCAAACTGTCCTATGCCGTCGACGGGCTGTTTACGGCGCTGGAAGACGGCGTATTCTGGTTCTGATAGGCCGGAAAACACGAAAATTGAGGACAATCGGGACAATAAAATCCGCTCCGGCCCGATTTGCCCGATTGCCAGCGAAAGCGCTTTTCATTAAAGGCTCGCCATGACCCAGACAGCACACCCAGACACCGTTCTCATCGTCGATTTTGGCAGCCAGGTGACGCAGCTCATCGCACGCCGCGTGCGCGAAGCCGGCGTCTATTGCGAAATCGTCCCCTTTCAATCGGCCGAAGCCGGCTTCAAGCGGCTGCAGCCGAAGGCCGTGATCCTTTCCGGCAGCCCGGCCTCGACCGTGGACGAAGGCTCGCCCCGCGCGCCGCAGATCATCTTCGAAAGCGGTATTCCGGTGTTCGGCATCTGCTACGGCCAGCAGACCATGTGCATGCAGCTCGGCGGCAAGGTCGAGAGCGGCCATCACCGCGAATTCGGCCGCGCCTTCCTGGACGTCGACAAGGATTGCGCCCTCTTCGAAGGGCTGTGGTCGAACGGTTCGCGCCATCAGGTATGGATGAGCCATGGCGACCGCGTGACCGCGCTGCCCGAGGGCTTCGAAGTGGTCGCCACCTCTTCGAACGCGCCTTACGCCTTCATCGCCGACGAGAAGCGCAAGTATTACGGCGTTCAGTTCCACCCGGAAGTCGTGCATACGCCCGATGGCGCCAAGCTGATCGGCAACTTCATTCACAACATCGCCGGCATCAAGGGCGACTGGTCGATGTCGGCCTATCGCGCCAAGGCGGTTCAGGCGATCCGCGACCAGGTTGGCGACAAGCGCGTCATCTGCGCGCTTTCCGGCGGCGTCGACTCTTCCGTCGCAGCGCTGCTGATCCACGAAGCGGTCGGCGACCAGCTGACCTGCATTCTCGTCGACCACGGCCTGATGCGCAAGGACGAGGCGGCGAACGTCGTCGCCATGTTCCGCGAGCACTACAACCTGCATCTGCTGCATGTGGACGCTTCGGACCGCTTCATCGGCGAGCTGGAGGGTGTTTCCGACCCAGAGACCAAGCGCAAGATCATCGGCCGCCTCTTCATCGAGACCTTCGAGGAAGAGGCCAAGAAGCTCGGCGGCGCCGATTTCCTCGGTCAGGGCACGCTTTATCCCGATGTCATCGAGAGCGTTTCCTTCACCGGCGGCCCGTCTGTCACCATCAAGTCGCACCACAATGTCGGCGGCCTGCCGGAACGCATGAAGATGCAGCTCGTCGAGCCGCTGCGGGAGCTCTTCAAGGACGAAGTGCGCGCGCTCGGCAAGGAGCTCGGCCTTCCCGACAGCTTCATCGGCCGCCACCCCTTCCCCGGCCCCGGCCTCGCGATCCGCTGCCCCGGCGGCATCACCCGCGAGAAGCTGGAGATCCTGCGCGAAGCCGATGCCATCTATCTCGACGAAATCCGCAAGGCCGGCCTTTACGACGCCATCTGGCAGGCGTTTGCCGTGCTCCTGCCGGTGCAGACCGTCGGCGTCATGGGCGACGGCCGCACCTACGAGTTCGTCTGCGCGCTGCGCGCCGTCACCTCCGTCGACGGCATGACGGCGGATTTCTATCACTACGACATGGAATTCCTCGGCCGCGCCGCGACCCGCATCATCAACGAAGTCCGCGGCATCAACCGCGTGGTCTACGACGTCACGTCGAAGCCGCCCGGCACGATCGAATGGGAATAGAGGCGAGCCGCCGTTCCTCGACAGCTTTCCGCCAAAAGGCCTGATTGCCAATTCGGCAACCGGGCCATCCGGGGAACGATGAAGAGAGCGGTGCCCTTACTTCACGGTGATGCTCAAACCGCTGATATCGGCGTTGACTTGCAAGCCCACCTGCTTGCCTGTGAGCTCGAGCTTGGCGCCCTTGTCATTGGTCATGACAATCATCTGGGCGCCCTTCCCGACCGCACCGCCGCCGCCGGCTGCGCCGTAGACACCTGCTACATCCCGGGCGCGGCGGATATTGCGCACGGTGCCCTGGAAATAGGTCTTGGAGGCGCCGAAGGCGAGGCCGCCCGAGATGCCGCCGATCGAGATGGGATATTTGCGACCGTGGAAGGTCAGCGTGCCTTCGCCGCCGGAGCCGCCGACGAAGAAAGCGGCCTTGTACACGGCGAAACGGACCGTGCCGCTATCGGCATGCGCGGCACCGGCAAACCCAATTCCCGCGGCAGCGATGGCGGCAACCGCGACTGAACGAAATCCAGACGAAATCTTCATGATGAGACATCCCTCAAGAGCGCCGCTTCCCCAGCCGGCCGGGTACGACACCAGCGTCGTAACTAGTTACATATTAACAATCTCGCACGCGATTGGTTCCAAAGAAAGTACGATAATAACAAAGCGTTAGAGCATGCTCAAATAATCGGGTGGGCTTGAGGGGGCCGATCGGATACCGTCTGCGACGCATTTGCTCACGCCGCATCGACCTTCGTCGTCGGTTCCGCCGGGAAGTTTCCATATGCAAGATGATGCCGCAGCCGAAAGTATGGATGTCCGTGGTGAAACAGCAGCGCCGGCAGGCGGACTGTCGGACATTCTCGAGCCTTGCCTGTCCGTGATTTTCTGCGGATTGAACCCCGCGCTTACGGCGCATCGGGACGGCCACAATTTCTCAAACAGCAGCAATCGGTTCTGGCGGGTCCTGCATCTTGCCGGCTTTACCCCTCGCCTGCTGCGGGCGGAGGAGGAGCGCGAAATGCTGCAATACGGCCTGGGTCTGACATCGGCCGTTTCCCGTCCGACGAAAAGCGCCAGCGAACTGAAAAAGAGCGACTACATTGCCGCCGCTCCGATGCTCGAAGACAAGATCAGAAGGCTTGCGCCACGCAATCTGGCATTTCTGGGCAAAGCCGCCTATGCCGCCATCGGCTCTCGGGCCGAGATCGAATGGGGCAGGCAGCCGGACGATTTTGCCGGCACTTCGATCTGGGTCCTGCCGAACCCGAGCGGCCTCAACAGGGCCTTCGATCTGGCGAAACTGACGGAGCACTACCGCGAGATGAAGCTGGCGATCGATCGCGCGACCATCCCTGCCGGATGATGAAGATGGCTGCGGATTGCCGCTACGTCAGGCGCGGCCAAGTTCCACGAAAGCCCGTTCGAGCATCGCCCGGCCATCGGCGAATTCCGTCGCCGGGTCCACCTCGCCGGCATTTGCCTCGATGCGGGCGCGCGACAGGGTGAAGCCGGGCATGGTGTCGACGGGCGTCATCTTCAATCCGGTCAGCACCTGATGAAGCTGGGCGGCGCATTTGTTGCCGCCATGGCCGCCATAGGTGACGATCATGGCCGGTTTGCCGCTCCACTCCCGATAGAGATGATCGAGCGCATTCTTCAATACGGCCGGGTAGCCCCAATTATATTGCGGGCTGACGAAAACAATGGCGTCGCCGCTGGCGATCTTTTCGCTCCAGGCCCTGGTGAGGCCGGTGCGATAATCGCCCGTTGCCGGGATGCTCGGCTCTCCATCCATCGGCAAGGGCCAATCGCGGAGATCGACAATCTCGAATTCGGACGGCAGCAGCTCGCGACCGACCGAAGCCACCCATTCGGCGACCACGGGGCATATGCGGTTCGGCCTGACACTGCCGACGATGACGAGGATTCTGGATGGCATAGGCATGGCGCCTTCTCCAATTATGTGTATAATACACTTAACTGAAGAGGACAGGATCTGTAAAGGTGCAAAATACACATATTCTCGATGAGCTGGCCGGCGGCCTGCTCGATATCGTCAATTTCCTGAATGCGCCGCAGCGCGACGAAGCTCTCCTGCGCGCAGCGGGCGTGCAGCTCGACCGCGCCCTGTTTCCATTGCTCGCGAGGCTGGGCATGCAAGGACCGCTCGGCGTTGCCGAGCTCTCCGAACAGGTAGGGCGCGATTATACCACGGTCAGCCGCCAGCTGGCGCGGCTGGAGAGCCTCGGGTTCGTCACCCGCAACCCCGATATCGAAGATCGGCGCCGGTCGATCGCTCAGATTACCGACGAAGGCGGCATATGCTTCAGGGCCGTGCGCGAGGCACGCAGGCGGGCCTTGACGCAGGCGCTTGCCGATTGGACCGATGACGACCGGCAATCCCTTACGCGGCTCGTTCGCCGCTTCGCCGATGCGCTGGGCGAGCTGCCATTGCCGGAGAATGACCAAGCGGGCTAACGCTAGGATTGCGCTGCGCGACATGATAGGCATCGCTCATCGATTACGCGGAATGATGGCGAACACCCCACGAGGCGCGATTATCCAGAAACTCGTCAACTATCGCTCCCAGCTCGTCATCGTCGGCGACACCTCGCGATGGGTCGAAAGCAGCAATGCATTGTGCGATTTCGTCTATGAATCGAACAAGGGATGCGAGGTCTGTTTTCTGCCGTATATGGATGGCCTGGCCGAGCGTCTTCAGCCGACCGTCCAGAGCTGGATTTAAAGGTATGCCTTCATGGAACCCACATTCTCTCCGCCGCAACTGGAAACAGAACGGCTTATCCTGACGGGCCATACGCTCGATGACTTCGCTCCGCTTGCCGCCATGTGGAGCGACCCGTTGGTGGTGAAGCATATTTTCGGCAACGTCGTCTCCACTTCAAGAGAGTCATGGATGCGGATGCTGTCCTATCATGGTCTTTGGCCGCTGCTCGGATATGGCTACTGGGCAATCCGCGAGAAATCGTCCGGCAGCTATGTCGGCGATCTCGGCTTTGCCGATTTCCATCGGCTCACGGATCCGCCGATCAAAGGCATTCCGGAAGCCGGCTGGACGCTGGCGGCATGGGCGCATGGCAAGGGCTTTGCCACCGAAGCGCTGGCCGCCGCCATTGCCTGGCTGGACGATCAGCCTCGATTCGACCGCAGTGTCTGCCTGATCTCGCCGGGCAATGCGGCCTCGATCCGCGTTGCCGAAAAGGCCGGCTATCGCGATCCGATGCCGGTCCGCTTCAACGATAAGGACACATTGCTGTTTTCCCGCGCCCGTCAGGCGCCGAAAGAATAGGTCGCGGGGGCCGGCGCCGTTGACGGCGTTCGGCTTAAAACGCCAGCGATTGCTGCACCGGTTTCGGCGGCGCCAGCTGGACGCCTTCCAGTTCCAACATGCGCGCCTTCGCATTCGAGCCGCCGGGCGCCGAAAAGCCGCCGATCTTGCCGCCCGCCGCCAGCACGCGATGGCAGGGGATGATCAATGCCACCGGATTTTTTGCCATGGCCTGACCGACATCGCGCGCGGCTTCAGGCCCTGCGCCAAGCTGCTTGGCCAGAGTTCCATAGGTCGTGGTGTGGCCCCAGCCGACCTGCCGGGCGGCATCGTAGATCTGCCTGAAGAAATCATCCTGCTCGCCAAGGTCGAGCGTGACGCCGGAAAAATCGATTTCCTCGCCAGCGAAATAGCGCTTCACCTGGGCGATCACGTCCGCGACCGCCGCGGTCGGCGAGGTGGGCTGCGCATTCGGCAGCCGGCGCAGAAGCAGGCGCTCGGTCGCTCCCGCGTCGTTGGTCGGCAATTGAAAGCGCAGGACTCCGACATCGCTCCAGGCGATGCCGCAGAAGCCGCCGGCGGTTTCGAAGATCGAATAATTCTGCCTTGTCTCGTTCATGACGAAAGCTCCCGTGTTTCCACTTGTCATGAAAATCGTCCCGGAAAGCGTCGGATTCAACCCGATTCTTGCGAAGATCGAAACTTGCCACCGTCTTTGCCACGATAAAATCGAGCAACGAGGGCGGCAAGCACCCTATCAATATCCGCCGCCCGACGGAGGAGAGTTTTGCGTCGTGCCGCTGCCGGAGCCACCGGAGGTCGTGCAGGAGGCGACAGCAAAGCCGGTAAGAGCGAGAAAAGCGGCCGAAAAGAAGATCTTGACGCACATGATGGTCGTTCCTTTTGAAAGAGATGCGACGAAACCCCGGCATGGCGTGAACAGACCGGGCCGGCCTTTTATTCGGCCGCGCCTCTCTAAATGAGGATTGCCGCCCGCGGTCGTGCCCAATCCGACCAATGTTCTTGTTTTGTTCTTGATATGGCTATCATCGGATCGTATGATGTCGGCATGGGGAAAATGGAAGGAGGCAGAGCGTGTAAGCTTTGAAGCGATCCATGAAGAACAACAGGCAACTCTCACTCAATCTCGGAGACGGAGGGCGCAGACAGACATCGCTGCCCTCGGAACAGGAGCCAGCCAATGGGCTCTATTTTGCTATCCTGCCCGATCAGGAGACGGCCGCGCGCAGTTTTGAACTCGCCGGAACGTTTCGCCGCCAATACGGCTTTTCAACGAAGCCGCGGCGCAAGGATCTGTTCCATATCACTCTCTATCGAATGCAGATCGATCCGATGCGCGAATTGCCCGAAGACGTGGCGTTTGCGGCAATGGAGGCAGCGTCGACGATTAGAAAGCGATCGTTTCCAGTCCTGTTCGATCGGGTTGTGAGCTTCGGCAATAGAGACAATCGGCCGCTTGTCTTATGGAACAAGGATGGAAACGCGGAATTGAAAGCGCTTCATCGCGAACTGGATGAAGCCATCGAACTGACAGGCTTCAAGAGAGGCCGCGAAAAGCCGGTCGAGCCGCATATGACGCTGCTTTATCAGGGCCATCTCATTCCGGACATCCTGCTCGAAGAGCCCGTTTCGTGGACCGCCAGAGATTTCGTGCTGATCAACAGCCTGTACGGCAAGGCAACTCACGACCATCTTTGCTATTGGCCGCTGCACGACTGAGCGGCGCATTCACGCCTTCGGCTGATCGCCAGCCATCACCGCCGCCACGGCATCATCGACGCTGAAGCTGCAGCGGCTGTCGATGCCGGCAACGCCGGCGGCCGTCATAAGGTCGCGAACGCGGTCATGCACGCGGGCGAACTGGACGTGCAGACCGGCGCGCTGCGTGGCGCTATCGAATTCCATCAGGGCGTCCATCGCCGTGCTGTCGATGTCGGAGCTTTCCTCCAGGCTGAGGATGACGGCGCGCAGACCGGCTTCGTCGCGGCTGCCCGAGAGGATCTCGCCGAAGATCGTATCGGCATTGCCGAAGAACAGGGTCTCGCCGGGGCGCCAGATAGCGATGCCCGGTATCTCGCGGGCATTGTCATGTCTGGCGATATCGACGAAGTCGTGGCCGTCGTCGAGGCGGCCCAGGCGGGCGACATGCGGGGACGCCAGACGATGCATCATGGCGGCGAGCGAGAGCGCGATCGCCAGCAGCATGCCGTTGAGCACGCCGAAGGCCAGCACGCCGACGGCAGCGCCCAGCGCCACATAGAAATCGCGGTGCAGGCGGCGCAGACGCAGGATCGGGCCGGGATCGAGCGCATGGCTGAGGGCCGCGATGACGACAGCGGCCAGCACCGGCTCGGGCAGAAGCGCCACCAGCGGACCGGCACAGGCAATCAGGATCGCGAGGCCGATGGCGGCAAGGACGGTGGTGGCCCGCGTCTTCGCCCCCGCCGCCTCGCTGGCAAAACCGGCGGAAAAGCCCGCGCCGACCGGCATGCCCTGAACGACGGCGCTGGCGATATTGGCGGCACCGAGCGCGCCGAGTTCGCGGTTGACCTCCAGCGTTTCTCCGTAGCGCAGCGCCAAGGCCCGCATCGTTCCCCAGGATTCGGCAAAGAGGATGAGCACGAGCGGCACTGTGAACTGCACCAGACGCGAATAGGCGGTCCAGTCGGCATCCGGCAGCGACGGCCATTGCGGCAGGATCTCGATTGCGCCGACCAGCTTCACCCCATGGCTTTCAAGGCCGAACAGATAGGAGGAAAAGATGCCGGCGGCGAGTACGAGGAAGGCGCCGGGAACGCCCGGCAATCGCTTCAGCAGCAGCAAAGCCGCCAAAGCGATGATGCCGACGGCGACGCTGATCGGATTCCACTGCAAAACCGCGCCAAACAGCGCGGCCGCGTAAGCCAGGATATTCGAGCCCTGCGCAGGCACGCCGACGAGGATCGGAAGCTGATGCAAGATGATGGTGATCGCCAGACCCAGCGCGAAGCCACGCAGCACGGGCCGCGAGATGAAGCCGGTGATGCCGCCGAGGCGCAATGCGCCGGCGACGACGAAAAGGATGCCCGCGAGCGCGACGGCAACCGTGGCAAGCCCCGCCTTGACGGTGGCATCGCCCGGCACGACAGCCAATGTCGCGGCAAGAATGGCGGCCGACGAGGATGTCGGAGAGACGATGGCGAAGCGGCTGCGGCCGAATATGGCGTAGACCAGGCATCCGGCGATGCCGGCGAGAATGGCGCGGTGCGGCGGCAGACCGGCAATCCCTGCGTAAGCGACCGCTTCCGGCAGCATCAGCCCGGCAACCGATATGCCCGCGACCAGATCCGCCCTGTCCACCACGAACCAACTGCCCAGCTTCGCCATCGATCACCGACCGTACGTGTGGCCCATCCGCTTATGGATAGAGATTCGCCACCGGGCTGCAACAGGAAAATGCCGATTGGAAATCGGCCCTACGCCGCGGCATCCGCGCCTTCACGCAGCGGGCAGCTTCGTCCGATGACATCGGTGACGAAGTCCATCACCGCGCGAATGGCCGGCGAGCGGCGCAGATCCGGATAGGTCACGAGCCAGAGATCGCGCACGGGTGGCGGGACCGGCACCGGCAGGCGTGTCAACCCTGCCTCGCCATCGCCCAGAAAGGCCGGAAGCGCCACGACGCCGAGACCGGCGCGGGCAGCCTCGAGCTGACCGAAAACATCGGTGGCGCGAAACACGATCGGCCGGCCGTCGAGGAGGTTGCGCAGCCAGGTCTGCTGCGTCAGATGCTCCATGGCCGCATCGTAGCCGATGAAGGTCCAATCCTTCTCGGGCATTTGCGCCACGGCCGGGATGGCATAGAGGCCGAAGCGCATGACGCCGATGCGCCGCACCAGCAGATCGCTCTCTTCCGGCCGCGTCATGCGCACGGCTATGTCGGCCTCGCCGTAGTTCAGCGCGGCCCGGCGGGTGACGCCCGCGATGGTCAGGGTGATATCCGGATGCTCCGCGCGAAACAGCGCCGCTTTCTGGGCGAGAAGATGCGCGGCGATCGAGGGCGGCGCGCTGACCTTGACGGCAGCCGAAAGCCCGGCGACGGCGCTCTTCGAATAGCGCCTGATCGCCTCGACATTCTCCTCCATCCCCGTCACCAGTTCGGCAATGGCGCGGCCGTCCGCCGTCAGAGGCGAGGTGCGCGGCCGCCGGTCGATCAGGCGCAGATCCAGTGAACGCTCCAGCGCTGCAATGCGCCGGCCAACCGTCGCGTGGTCGACGCCAAGCTCCCGCGCCGCTGCCGAGAGCGAGCCGGTTCGTGCCAAGGCGGCGAAGTGAAGAAGATCCTGCCAGTCGATCATCGGTGCATTATTGCACAGATACGGTGAGTTCATACCGAATTTATTCAAATCGACGTTTGTGGTCAAAGATCTCCCGAAAGGAGACTTCCGCATGCCCCTAGCGATTACCATTGCCGGCCCCGGTGGACCCGAGGCCATGAAAGCCGTCGATCTCCCAGCCACGGAACCCGGCCCCGGCCAGGCCCGGATTCGCCAAAGCATCTCCGGCGTCAACTTCGTCGATATCTACGTCCGCTCCGGGCTCTACCCGCTGCCGCCGGGCCAGAGCGTACTCGGCTTCGAGGGCGCCGGCGTCGTCGAGGCGGTCGGCCCCGGCGTGGAAGGACTGAAGGCCGGAGACCGGGTCGCCTATGTCGGCCACCCGCTCGGCAGCTACGCCGAGGTGCGCACGATGCCGGCCGCCCGCCTGGTGAAATTGCCGGACGACGTCAGCGAAAGGGTTGCCGGCAGCACGATGCTGCGCGGGCTGACGGCCCATATGGTGCTGCAAAAGGTCTATCCCGTAAAAGCCGGCGAATGGGTGCTGGTCCATGCGGGGGCCGGCGGCCTCGGCCAGCTCGTCACGCGCCTTGCCAAGCGGCTCGGCGCGAACGTCATCGCCACGGTCGGCTCCGAAGCCAAGGCGGGCTTCGCCTACGAGGCCGGAGCCGATGCCGTTCTCCTGCATACATCGGAGGATTGGGTGGAGGAAACGCGCCGCATCGCCGATCGCCGCGGCGTGCACCTCGCCGTCGATGGCATAGGCGGAACGATGCTGTCGCAGACGCTTGCCTGCGTCCGCCCCTTCGGCATGGTCGCGAGCCTCGGCCAGGCGGCAGGCCCCATTCCGCCGATCCAGATAGAGGAGCTGACCGCGCCCCGCGCCATCAGCCTGTCGCGCCCGAGCGTGCTGACCTACGCCAACGATCCCGAACTCTATCGCCAGGGCACCACGGCGCTGATGGCGGCGCTGCAGGCCGGCCTGGCGAACCCGATCGGCGCCGAATACGAGCTGAAGAATGCGGCCAGAGCCCATGCCGATCTGGAGGCCGGCCGCACGACGGCCAGTGTCGTACTGACGATGTAGGACGTTTCAGGCGGGGCCGGCAAACCGGCTCCGCTCCCGCGATGCAGGATCTTCCATCGCACGCACAATCAATTCATCCCGTCAATCGCTTTTGCTGCAAGGCAGCAATTCGTTGACCATGCCTGCCTTTGCCTGATACCGGTCACTCTTGGCGATGCACGGCCATCCGGCCGACGTCGTCGTGGCTATCCGATACGAATCCCGTCCTTCGTGGCAAACAGCATGGACACCGTTGCCGGTGCCCGCAGGCGATATCCCGTGAACACTGCCTCCCAGACCATCCGCTCCACCTCGACGCTGTCCCTCCTGTCGATCGTCGCACTGACGTTCTTCGGCTATATCGCCATCGGCCTGCCGCTCGCGGTGCTGCCGACCTATGTCGATAGCAGCCTCGGCTTCGGCGTCATCTGGGCCGGCATCGCCGTCAGCACGCAATATGTGGCGACCATCGTCAGCCGCGCCCAAGTCGGGCGGCTATGCGATCAGTACGGGCCGCGCCGCTCCGTCCTGCTCGGCTTCCTCGCCTATGGCCTGTCCGGCGCCCTGACGCTCGCCTCGACATTTACGGTCAACGTGCCGACGGCGAGCCTCGCTCTCCTGCTCGCCGGCCGGCTGGCGCTCGGCATCGGCGAAAGCTGGGTGAGCACGGCGGCGATCACCTGGGCGATCGGCCTGATGGGGTCGCGCGAGACGGTTCGCATCATCTCCTGGAACGGCATCGCCACCTACGGCGGCATCGCGCTCGCCGCACCGTTCGGCGCCTGGCTGCAGGGGCAATACGGCTTCTTCGCCATCGGCGTCGTCACCATCATCCTGGCGGTCGCCGGCTTCATGCTGGCGCAAACGCGGCCGCCCGTACCGGGCGTCAAGGAAAAGGGCATCGGCACCGGCCAGGTGCTGAGCCGTGTCGCGCCGTTCGGCGTCGCGCTCGCGCTTGCTTCCAGCGGCTTCGGCGTGGTCATGGCTTTCGTCGCGCTGTTCTTCCATAGCCGTAACTGGGACGGCGCCTCTTTCGCCCTGAGTGCTTTCGGTCTTGCCTTCATGGGTGTACGCCTCGGCCTTGCGCAGGCGGTCGCGCGCTTCGGCGGTCTGCCGCTCGTGCACATTTCGCTCGTCGTCGAAGTCATCGGCCTGGCTGCGCTTGCCCTTGCCCCCTCCCCGACCGTCGCCATCATCGGCGCGGCTCTTGCCGGCGCGGGCTTTGCGCCCGTCTTCCCGGCGCTCGGCAACGAAGCCATGGAGCGCATCCCGCCGCAAAATCGCGGCGTCGCGCTCGGACTCTATTCGATCTTCCTCGATGTGTCGCTCGGCTCGACCGGCCCGATCGCGGGCCTGTTTGCCGATCATCTCGGCTATGCCGCGCCCTTTTCGTTCGGCGTCGGGGCGGTGCTGCTCGGCCTGATCCTGAGCTTCTGCCTGCGCAGAAACCGCAACCCCTGAAAGCCATCCGGGCTTTTCTCCACGCTCGCCATGCGTCGCATGGCGACAAACGGTTGCAGGCCGCGGTGAAGGCTTTATATGGGTCTGCGATCACTATGGCAGGAGGCCCGCACATGAACGTCACCGAAATCGTCATCGAGGGCGACACTCCGGGGATTGCTTGGCGGTTGCCTGTCCTGCATTTCGCCGGCAACAGGGCCACTGCTCCGAAGATCTATATCCAGGCGGCATTGCATGCCGGCGAGCTACCGGGCACGGCGCTCGTTCATTTCCTCTGCGAGCGCCTGCGGCAGGCGGAAGCGGCAGGCGCAATCCTCAGCGATATCATCGTCGTGCCGCATGCCAATCCGATCGGCGCGGCGCAATCGCACTTCGGCGAAATGCAGGGCCGTTTCGATCTGGGTTCGCGTACCAATTTCAACCGCGACTTCCCGCTGATCTCGCTGCGCGACCGCGATCTTCTGATCGAAAATCTGGAACGCTATCCCGCCGTCGACCGGCTGAAGCGGCAGCTGATCCACATGGCGCTCGGCGCCGATCTGGTGATCGATCTCCATTGCGACGACGAATCCCTGCAATATGCCTATATCGACGAGGCTTTCTGGCCCGAGGCGGAAGATCTTGCCGCGGCGTTGAGGATGGATACCGTATTGCTGTCGGATGGGGAAAGCTCGGCATTCGAGGAGGCCGTCAGCTTCGCCTGGAAATACGAAGTGCCGGGGGAAAAGAAGGCGAGGCTGCCGGGCAAGCTTTCGGTCACGGTGGAATTGCGCGGCACCCGCGATGTCTACCCCGAAATGGCGAAGACCGATGCCGAAGGGCTCTGGCGCTTCCTGGCGGCGCGCGGCGCAGTGCAGGACGACAGCGTCGCACTCCCCGCCTTTGCCGGGCCGGCTGTGCCGCTCGACAATGTCGAGATGATCCGCGCCCCGGAGGCCGGCACCGTGCTTTTCCACCGTAATATCGGCGAACGGGTCGAGGAAGGCGATCTGCTGGCGACCATCATCACAGCGCCCGGCATGCCGGATGGGACCACCGATGTCCGCGCACCGCAGGCGGGTCTGATCGTCACCCGCGTCTCGGATCGGCTGGTGCGCCGGCGCGGCGACCTGATGAAGATCGGCTCCGACCGGCCGAGCGCAATTTCCCGCAAGCCAGGTACGCTGGAAGACTAGTTTGTCCTAGCGGCCGCCAATCACCTTGCATCGCACGACAAAGGCGATTGCGGCCGCTTCCCGCAGAAGCGTGCCGAAGCGGCTAAGAGAACTCCCCGCGCCGACAGCTGTCGGGCGCGACATGTCCCTTAGCCGGATAATAATCGAACGATTTTCCATCACGCTCATGCCTCCGATCGAATTGATGCAGGCGATGTTCAGACCATCGAAATCGCTTCTTCGCGCTTTTCATTATATATGTATGCATAGTGCATATATTTTGAAGATCTGTCAAGACCGCACTCCCGAGCGCTATGCGATGAAGGCAATGGGACAACGATCCTGATCGCAAACGCCTTGATCGCAAACGCGACAGACGACATCCTGGTCGTCGCCGGGGTCGACCAGCGCCGGCAGCAGCTTTTCCACCAGACGGCCGAGCTGTTCGGTCTCTTCAGGCTTCAAGGCTTTGAACGCGCGGACGATGACAGCGCGGCGGGCCGCAAGGCTGCGGTCGAACAGCGCACGGCCGCTCGCCGTCAGCTGCAACGAACGGGCGCGCTTGTCCCCCTCGACGCCGCCGGCGCGCAGCACGAGATCGGACGCCACCAATTGGTCGACAAGGCGCACCGTGGCGGAATGGGAGAGCGCGATCATCCTGCGAAGGGTCTCGATGGTCAGGCCGGGCTCGGTGCCGATCTGGACAATGGCGGCAATGGCGCTTGGGCCGAAGCCGGTTTCATCGGCAAAGGCCTTTTCCATCTTGTCCACCAGAGCGAGGCTCATGGCGCCAAAGAGATTTTCCAGCCGCAAAATTTCCCTGTCTGTCGCCATGCTCCGTCCGCGCCATGAATATGCATGCTGCATATTTACAGCATTGTCGGCGGCAACCGCAATGGATGGGAGAGAATCGCTTCGCTACAGCTTCGGCTTTCACCGGGCTTTATTCGCATGCTATGGCCTATCTGACGGCAAGGGACGGATTCGACATGACGATCACCATTTACGGCATCAAGAACTGCGACACGATGAAGAAGGCGCGGACCTGGCTAGAGAGCCACGGCATCGCCTATGATTTCCACGACTACAAGGCCGCCGGCATCGACAGGGACCACCTGGAGCGCTGGACGAAGGAAGCAGGCTGGGAAATCATCCTCAACCGCGCCGGCACGACCTTTAGGGCCCTGCCGGAAGCGGATCGCACAGACCTGACGAAGGACAAGGCCATCGCCCTGATGCTGGCCCAGCCTTCGATGATCAAGCGCCCGGTGCTGGAGGCGGACGGAAAGCTGCTGGTCGGGTTCAAGCCCGATATTTATGCAGCTGCATTCGGCAAGGCCGCTTAGAGATAACTTCATGTCAAAAACCACCCGCGCGACACAAGTGCTGACCCAGGCGAAAGTCGCCTTCACCGTGCATGCCTACGACTACGATCCAAATGCCGAGCGTGTCGGCCTGCAGGCGGCGGAAGCGATCGGCGAGGAGCCGCATCGCGTGCTGAAGACGTTGATGGCCGAGGTGGACGGCAAGCCGGTCTGCGCCGTGGTGCCTTCGGATCACGAGGTCAGCATGAAGAAGCTTGCCGCAGCCTTTGGCGGCAAGTCGGCTGCCATGATGAAACCTGCCGATGCCGAACGCCTGACGGGCTACCATGTCGGCGGCATCAGCCCTTTCGGCCAGAAAAAGCTCGTTCCCACGGCGATCGAGGCGCAGGCGATGACCGAGGCCTATGTCTACATCAACGGCGGCCAGCGCGGCCTGCAGGTGAGGCTCAGCCCGCAGGATGCCCTGACCGCGCTCAAGGCCAAGGCCGCGCCGCTGATTGCCTGACGATCGCTCGGCAGGCGCTTGACGATCTCCGCGATCGGACAAACCGCCTTCAATTTCGCCGCAAAGCGGTCTAAGTCTTCAAACCATCTTTCGATAGCAAGCACGCAGGTTTTGCCATGACATCAGCCTCCCCAAACCATCACCCCGTCGATCACGTCAAGCTGGAGAAGCTTGCGGAAGTGGCCGTAAAGGTCGGGTTGCAGCTTCAGGAAGGTCAGGATCTGCTCGTGACGGCGCCGGTCGCAGCGATGCCGCTGGTGCGGCTGATCACGCGCGAGGCCTACAAGGCCGGTGCCGGTATCGTTTCCACCTTCTATTCCGACGAAGAGACGACGCTCGCCCGCTATGAATACGGCCAGGATGCGAGCTTCGACCGCGCCGCGACGTGGCTCTATGAAGGCATGGCCAAGGCCTTCTCCAACAACACGGCGCGCCTTGCCATTGCCGGCGACAATCCGATGCTGCTCTCCAACCAGGACCCGAACAAGGTCGCGCGCGCCAACCGCGCCAATTCGGCCGCCTACAAGCCTGCGCTCGAAAAGATCTCGAATTTCGACACCAACTGGAACATCGTTTCCTATCCAAACCCCTCCTGGGCGAAGCTGGTCTTCCCCAACGACCCGGAAGCCATCGCCGTCGCCAAGCTCGCCAAGGCGATCTTCTCGGCCTCGCGCGTCGATGTCGAAGACCCGATCGCGGCATGGGCGGAGCACAATGCCAATCTGCACAAGCGCTCGGCCTGGATGAACGGCCAGCGCTTCGCCGCCCTGCATTTCCAGGGACCGGGCACCGACCTGACGGTCGGTCTCGCTGACGGCCATGAATGGCACGGCGGCGCCTCGACGGCCAAGAACGGCATCACCTGCAACCCGAACATCCCGACGGAAGAAGTTTTTACCACACCGCATGCGCTGCGCGTCGAGGGCTATGTGTCCTCCACCAAGCCGCTGTCGCATCAGGGCACGCTGATCGACAATATCCAGGTGCGCTTCGAAGGTGGCCGGATCGTCGAGGCCAAGGCGACGCGCGGCGAGGAAGTGCTGAACAAGGTGCTCGACACCGACGAAGGTGCGCGCCGGCTTGGCGAAGTGGCGCTGGTGCCGCACTCCTCGCCGATTTCGGCGAGCGGCATCCTGTTCTACAACACGCTGTTCGATGAAAACGCCTCGTGCCACATCGCGCTCGGCCAGTGCTATTCGAAGTGCTTCATCGACGGCGCCAAGCTCAGCCAGGAGCAGATCAAGGCGCAGGGCGGCAATTCCAGCCTCATCCACATCGACTGGATGATCGGCTCCGACAAGGTCGATATCGACGGCATCAATGCCGACGGCTCGCGCGTGCCCGTCATGCGCAAGGGCGAATGGGCCTGACGAGGTCCGGACATTCGAATGCGATCGTGCCGCGGTATCCCTGCCGCGGCATTTTTTTGGCCGGCATCGCGGGTCAGATCGTCGCCAGCGCTTTCCTGACGCGTTCGAGATGCGCCTTGCGCCCGGCATCGGTGACGCGGTCCATATCGTGCAGCGCCAGCATGCGAAAATTCAGTCGCTTGGCGCAGAAGGCGGCAATGCCGCGCTTCAACAGGCGGCGCACCGGATTGCCCATATAGAAGTGCAAGATCCACCAGGGCGAGCCCGTGGTGGTCAGCGCCCAGAACAGCCGGATATTGGTGAGCTGCGGCACGATGCGACCGCCTGCGGGATCATGGGTGAATGCGACGCCCGGCGCAAAGGCGCGATCGAAGAAGCCCTTAAGGATGGCCGGAAAATTGAACCACCATTGCGGAAAGACCAGGATAAGTCCTTCTGCGGCTCGCAGACGGGCGACGACATTGTCGACGCCTGACGTGTCATAGGGCTCATCGAAATAGCCGCGCCGCTCGGCTTCCGAAAGGCTGGGATCGAAACCCTCGCGATAGAGATCGAGCAGATCGACCTCGTGACCGCCGGCGGCAAGCGTTTCCTGTGCAAGTCTCGCCACGGCGGCGGCGAAGCTGTCTTCCAAAGGATGGGCCAGCACCAGCAGGATATGCATCAGAAGAGGCTTCCCTGCTTTGGCGGAGCGGCGGATTCCGCCGGCTTTGCAGCTCGCTTCTTCGCCGGCGCGGCTCCTGTTGGCGGAACGGTCGGCGATGGCGCTGCATCGCCCTCTCCTGTGATCGCGCCCACGCGGCCATCCGCGAATTCGATGGAGATCGCCGTGCCCGTGGAAAGCGCCGAAGCCAGCGAAACCGGGCGGTCATCCTCGTCGCGGACGACCGCGTATCCACGCTTCAGGACGTTCTTGTAGGAGAGCGATTGCAGGATGCGCTCCTGCGCCACGAGCTCGCTGCGTGCGCGGGTCAGCTGATGACGGATGGCCGTATCGGCGTGACGCACGAGATTGCCGAGCCGGTCGCGAGCCCTCCCCGTCTGCGCTTCGAGGCGCGACGGCAGCGTAGCGAAGACCGCGTCGGCGCGCTCGATGCGGGCACGGGAGCGATCGAGCATGCGCTCGATGGTCCGCTCCGCCCGGGTCATGCGCTCGCCCAGTTGCTGGCGGCGCTCGGCAATGCGGTTCGACAGGATATCCGGCCGCAACTGAGAAGCCATGCGCTCGAAGGCGCGGCGCTTGTTCAGCGTGTTCAGCTCCAGCCCCCGGCCGAGACCGGCGGCGGCCTCGTCGAAACGGCGGCGCGGCAGGGCCAGAATCTGGTCGAGCGAAGGCAGGGCGCGCAACAGCGCGCGCACCGATTGCCGGCGTTGATCCATCTGGCGGCTCACGCCGCCCTGCAGCCGGGCGGCGAGGCTTGCAAGCTGCGCCTCCAGTTCGGCCTTCACCGGCACGGCCATTTCGGCCGCACCCGTCGGCGTCGGGGCGCGCATGTCGGCGGCGTAGTCGATCAAGGTCCAGTCGGTCTCGTGGCCGACCGCCGAAATCAGCGGGATTTCGCTGGCCGCTGCGGCACGGACCACGGCCTCGTCGTTGAAGCTCCAGAGATCCTCCAGACTGCCACCGCCGCGTGCGACGATCAGCACGTCGGGGCGCGGGATCGAGCCGCCGGGTGCAAACTCGTTGAAGCCGCGAATGGCATTCGCCACCTCGTCGCCGGAACCCTCCCCCTGTACCTTTACCGGCCAGACCAGCACATGCACCGGGAAGCGATCGGAGATGCGGTGCAGGATATCGCGGATGACGGCGCCGGTCGGCGAGGTGACGACGCCGATCACCTTTGGCATGAAGGGAAGCCGGCGCTTGCGCTCGGAATCGAAAAGACCCTCGGCGCCGAGCTTACGCTTGCGCTCCTCCAGCAACGCCATCAAGGCACCGGCACCGGCCGGCTCCAGGCTTTCGATGACGATCTGATATTTCGAGGAGCCGGGGAAGGTCGTCACCTTGCCGGTGGCGATGACTTCCATTCCTTCCTCGGGGCGGAATTTCAGCTTGGAAAACGTGCCTTTCCAGATGACCGCGTCGATGCGGGAGCGATCGTCCTTCAGCGAGAAATAGGCATGGCCCGAGGAATGTGGGCCGCGATAGCCGGAGATTTCCCCGCGCACCCGCACCTGGTCGAAGGCGTTCTCGACCGTGCGCTTGATCGATCCGGATAGTTCCGAGACGGAATATTCCGTCAGGTTCGACGGCGAATCATTCTCAAAAAAGCTGCTCATGTCCTCTTTCTAGCCGATGTCGCGGAAAATGCGGAGCCTTGTGCATACCCCTTAAGTCTGAATCGATCGGAGGAAGCGGTTGTGCGCATATTCGAGGTGCCGTCGCCTTCTCTGCATGTTCCGTAACGGCCATGGAGCTTATTGCTTCATGAAGCGTTAACCCTACTGACAAAGCCTTTCTTAGCCATCCACGCGTAAATCTGTGCAAACTGGTTTTTGGTAAAGAGGATATGGAGCGATGATATTCGCGACCGCCACGATCATCGGAATTGCCGCCGGGCTGCAGCGCACCACCATCGGCGCCTTGCTCGGCGTGGCCCTGGTGAGCATCGCCTTCATGGCGGCGGTTGCAATGTCCGTCGTGCCGCCGCCGCTGATGACACTGTTCATTGCGCTCGGCGGCTACAACCTCGGTTTCATCGGCTACATCGTCACAGCCGGCATGCTGGAGCAACGGCGCGCGTGAACCGCTGCGCACGTTTCCTGGAATTGTTCCAGCTCAACCCTGCGGTTTGAAACGGAAGAAGCGAACCGGCGCATCCGCCGGTGCCGGGATCGGTTCCAGATAAGCCGGCACATGGCCCGCACCGAGCTGGGCATACAGTCCTTTCGGCTCCATCTCCGACAGCATTTCCACCTGCGGATCGCCCTTGCAGAAGGCGACCAGCGTCACCTTTGCTTCGCGGAGAAGCGCCTCCGCCTGCTGCGGCTCCGCAAGGGCGATATGCAGCTCGGCCAGCATCCCGGCCTGATCGCGATGATAGGGTCCGGAGAGCGCGCGATGCGGCGTGAAGCGCAAAAGCGGCGCTCCCATGTTGGAAGCCGATACGATCACCCCGGGCTCCAGGCCGGCGATGGGCGCCAGCGCTGCCTTCGAGGCGCAATCGGCGCTCTCCTCGGCCTTGGCAGGGGCCGCGACGGCAAGGTTGTTGCCGAGACTTTTGCTGGCGAGAGCACCGCCGACGGCCCACACGGCCGGGACGGAAACCAGCATCGCACCGACATAGAGCAAGGCCGAGCGCAAGCTTCTGGTATCGGCCATGTAGGTCCGCCGCAGTTCGGCGATCAGCAGGGCCAATGGCGGGATCGCCAGCAGATTGGCGAACTCCGCGCCACGCACCTGCACGAGGGTAATCACCCAGTTGACCGCAACCAGAGCCAGGAGCACCGCGTGCAGGCTTGGCCGATCGTTTCGCAGGATACGGAGCGCGCAGACAAGGATCGCCAGAAAGCCCGTCGCATAGAACGCCCCGAGCGTATTCGGCTCGCTGTGCGCCATCAAAACGATCGATTGCGCCTCCGTGACCTTGCTCAACCATAGCTGCACCAGCATCGGATCCAGATCGGCAAGCGGATTGCGCAGGCATTGCGGCGCGAGCGCCACCGTCGTCGCGAACACGAACGCGCCGTTGGCGGCCAGCACCGCGATCCGCCACGGCCGGGACAGACGGCTCGCAAGGAGCGTCGACAGCAATAGCCCGATGCAGCCGGCGCCGGTAATGCCGTAAAAGCCCAGCGAGAGATTGTCGCAAGTGACCGTCGAATAGAAGCGCGGCGGCACCAGCGAGAAGAAAACCGCACTCACGGCAAGCGCCAGCGTCAAGGCGAAAGCCTTTGCGGCGGGAGCGAAATCTTCACCTTTCCAGGCCCACAGACAGGCAACCGTCATGCAGGCGACCGCCACGAAGGGTGTCGTCTCCGCACCGATGCCGAGCTGGACGGCAAGCGCGACGGCGGCGATGGCGAAGTTGCGCGGCCGATAGGTTTCATCGACCAGCATGGCGGCGGTAAGGGCGACGAGGCCGAGCTGGACATTGTCGTGATCGATGGATCCCGGCACGAAGCGCGGCGAGATCAGGATGAACATTGCCGTCAGGATCAGCGAAAAGTGCATGCCTTCCGCGCCGGCGATGCGCCGGCCCGCCAGCCCCATGAAGAACATCAGCGGCAGCACGAGCATGAGCGGCCAGACGGTCAGCGCCGCCGCCTCGGCGCCTTCCGGCGAGAAGAACATCCGGAAGAAGAGAATGAGGCCCGCAATCGGCAGATCGATGAAGCGCGACCAGTGCATCAGCGTTCCGCCTTCGAGGCCGAGGCGATATTGCATCATGTCGAACCAGCCCTGGCCGGCAAGAAAATCGCGCACTTCGACGAGACGCATCGCATCGTCGTTATCAGGGCCGACATAATCCGCAAGATGGCGATGAATGACGAGCTGCGCGACGATGACGACGGCGGCATAGATGAGCGCGACGAAGACAGAATGCGACCAGCGAAGCGAGGCTTGCCTCTCTGCCGCTCCGGCCGTCTTCGGCGGCATTGCCAAGCTCTGCGCCATGTCGATGAACCCCATGTTGGAAGCATATTCGGGGCGCTACGCTAGCGGTTGCCGATCAAGAAACAGTAAAGCCCGCCGCCATGACCGAATTCATCACGATAATGTTTTCGCGATGCCGGGATCCCGCCATTTTTATTTCGCAGCCATAGGGTCTTATTAACAGCCAGCGGGATAAGCTCTCGTCCGGATTGTCCATCGGTCCTCACCTGGACTTCACACGCAGTAACCGGTCAAGACCATGTGGAACGAGAAGCTGAACATCGCCGTCCTTCTGCCCTGCTACAACGAAGCCGCGACGATCGGTGATGTCGTGCGGGGCTTCCGCAAGGCCCTGCCGCAGGCTGCGATCTATGTCTACGACAATAACTCCACCGACGGCACCGCGCTGCATGCGATACTCGCGGGCGCGACCGTCGTGCGCGAGCGCCGGCAGGGCAAGGGTCATGTGGTGCGGCGCATGTTCGCCGACATCGAGGCCGACATCTACCTGATGGCCGATGGCGACGGCACCTATGCGCCCGAAGACGGCGAAGAGCTGATCCGCACGCTGCTGACGGAGGGCTCCGACATGGTCGTCGGCACGCGCCGCAACGTGCATAGCGATGCCGGACGGCAAGGCCACGCCTTCGGCAACCGCATTTTCAACTGGCTCTACCGCACCATCTTCGGCGCCGATTTCACCGATATCTTCTCCGGCTACCGCGCCTTCTCGCGCCGCTTCGTCAAGAGCTTCCCGGCCGTATCGGGCGGCTTCGAGATCGAGACGGAAATGTCGGTCCATGCCTCGCGGCTGAAGCTGCCGGTCAGTGAACTGGAGCTCGATTACGGGCGGCGGCCGGAAGGCTCGCATTCCAAGCTTTCGACCTTCCGCGACGGTTGGAAGATCCTCTGGATGTTCGCGATGCTGATGAAGGAAACGCGGCCTTTCGCCTTCTTCGGCATTCTGAGCGCCATTTCCATGGAGCTCAGCATCGGTTTCTCGATTCCCGTCTTCGTCGAGTATTTCGAAACCGGTCTGGTGACGCGCATGCCGACCTGGGTGCTTTCCATGGCGCTGACGATGATTACCTTCATGCTGTTTACCGCCGGATTGATCCTCGATTCCGTGGCGCGAGCCCGCGCCGAACAATTGCGCATCCATTACATGAGCCTTGCCAAGCCCTCTTCGAGCGAGGCCGGCGGCGGCCGGACAGCCCGCATGGCGGAACCCGAAAAGCCGGCGAGCCGGAAGAAAAAGGCCAAGGCCGCATGAAAAAGCTGCTTCGCTTCCTGATCGCCGGCGGCGTCGGCTTCGTGGTCGATGCGGGCGTCCTGCATCTGCTGCTGTGGTTTACGCCGGTCGGCCCCTTCGTCGGCCGGGCCGTTTCGATACCGAGCGCGCTGCTCGCAACCTGGTTCATCAACCGCAACTTCACCTTCGGACGATCCAATCGATCGCTGGCGGCGGAAGGCTTCCGCTACGGATCGGTCGGCCTGACCTCGGCATTGCTGAACTATACCCTGTTCAGCTCGCTGCTGATGACCGAGCCGGGGTTGAGGCCGATCATCGCCCTGACGCTGGCTTCGGCGGCGGCGACGGCGTTCAGCTTCTTCGGCTATTCACGCTTCGTGTTCCGCCACCGGCAAAATCCCTGAAGCAGTTCCACGAAAGACGCATGGCGACTTTCCGTCGGGAACTGCACGGGAAAACGCAGAAGCCGGTCAGACCGGCTCCCAGCCATCCTTCTCGCTGGCGCGATAGATGGCGTCGATGACCTTCTGGTTGAGCTTCGAGCTTTCCAGCGGCACGATTTCCGTGCCCTCGCCGAGAGCGGCCGAGGCGAAGGCTTCCGCTTCGCGCTTGTACTGGCGGCTGTCGGGGAAGCGGAAGATCTGCGATTCCGAGTGACCGCGATTGCTCAGTTCCAGCTCTTCCGCGCCGTAGCGGTCGGCATTGAAGGGCGACTTCACCTCGATGAAGCCCTCGGTGCCGTGGAAGACCATGACCTGGCGATTGGCCATCTGCGTCGAGATGTAGAAGGTGAGTTCGAAATCGCCGAAATCAGCCTTGACGCTGGAATAGATGTCGGTGCCGAATTCCGGGTCGCGCTCCGTCACCGCCTGGATGCGCAGAGGTTCGCGGCCGGTGACGAAACGGGTGCTGATCGTCGGATAAACGCCGATATCGGGCAGGCCGCCGCCGCCGAGCGCCGGGATATTGCGCATATTGCCGGCGTCGCGGTTGAAATAGGTGAAGGCGCCCTGAATGTGGCGCAGGCGGCCGATGGCGCCATCGGCAAGCAGCGAGCGGACCTTCCGCCAGACCGGCGCATAAGTGACCATGTAGGCTTCCGTTATCAGCACCTTGTTGCGATCGCGGGCGGCGATCAGGCTGTCGATTTCGTCCGCCTTGAGCGCGATCGGCTTTTCGCACAGCACATGCTTGCCGGCATCGGCCGCCTTGATCGTCCATTCGACATGCTGCGAGGTCGGCAGGGGAATGTAGACAGCGTCGATGGTGTCGGAGGCAAGCATCTCCTCGTAGGAGCCGAAGGCATGCGGCACCGAGAAGCGATCCGCCATCTGCCGGGCGCGATCGAGATCGCGGCTGGCGATCGCCGTGACCACGCAGTTTTCCGCATCCTGAATGGCCGGCACCACCAGCTCGCGGCCGATCTTCGCCGTCGATAGAATTCCGAAGCGCAGCATACTCTCTCTCCTGAAGCATCGTCCCGAAGCAGACGGCCGCATGGCGATGATCGCGAGACGGCCCCTGCGGCGGGATTCCTTGTGAACGCGGTGGGCGAAGCGAAACGCGGGTCATTCCGCTCCGGACAAAACCGGCGCAACCTTATTCGGCCCTTGCCGAAGGCGCAACGCCCGAAGCGGCCCACAGCCGCAAACGCAGCGGCACCGCAGCCGCCAGGCAATGTCCGTTTTTGTCCTCTTTCTGTCCGCCAGATGGCTTTCGCGCCCTTCAAGCGAGACCTAGTCTCGGCTATCCTTCAAGCACAGGAGATACCGAAATGTCCCATGCGGATACCGCACTGCTCGTCATTGACGTCCAGGAATCCTTTCGTCAGCGCCCATACTGGCGAACCGACGATCTGCCTGTTTTCACCAGCCGTCTGCAGGCGCTGATCGACGGAGCCAGGGCAAAGGGAATTCCCGTCATCCAGATTTTTCATGTCGAGGATGAGGATGCGCATTTCAGCCTGAAGAGCGGCTTCGTGCGCAAGCTCGAGGAAATCTCTCTGGAGGCCGATGCCGTGTTCCACAAGCGGCGTCATTCGGCGCTCGTCGGCTCCGGCCTGGATGTCTGGCTGGTCGCGAACGGCATCCGCAAGGTGATCGTCTCGGGCATTCGCACGGAGCAATGCTGCGAGACGACCACACGGCACGCCTCCGATCTGGGCTATGAAGTCGACTACGTCACCGAGGCGACCCTGACCTTCCCGATGACGCATGCCTCGGGCACGGTCTTCAGCGCCGACGATATCAAGAAGCGCAGCGAGCTGGTGCTGTCTGGCCGTTTCGCCCGCATCGCAACCGTCGAGGAAGCGCTCGCCGGCGCATCGACCCGGAGTGCCGCATGACCCAAAGCGACCGACGCCTCCATCGGCGGATCATTCCCGTCTACGTCCTTCTGCCGCCCTATACGCTGCTGATGGACGTGGCCGGGCCGGTGGAGGTGTTGCGCCGCGCCAATATCGAACAGGACGACGTCCTGTTCGACTATCGCTTCATCGCCACCCAGCCGTCGCAGACGACTTCGGTCGGGCTGATGCTTGCCGATCTCAAGCCGCTGCCGGATCGCATTCCCGAAGGTGCCTACGTCATCCTGTCCGGCAGCGTCACCCCTCCCGACGATGCCGGAGATATCGAACCGGAGCTCGCTGCGCTTGCGACGTGGCTGAAAAGCGCGATCGGTCCCGGCATCACCCTCGTCACCATCTGCTCCGGTGCCGTGCTTGCCGCCCGTGCCGGCCTGATGGACGGCTATGCCTGCACCACGCACGCCGCCTGTCTTGACGAGGTCCGGCAACATGCGCCGACGGCGAGGGTTCTCGACAACCGGCTCTATGTCGAGGACCGGGACCGCTATTCGAGCGCCGGCATCACCACAGGCACCGACCTGATGCTGCACCTCGCCTCCAAGCTGACCTCGCCGATGACGGCGCTGACCATTGCCCGGCACATGGTCGTTTATATGCGGCGAACCGGGGCCGAGCCGCAGCTTTCGCCCTGGCTCAGCGGCAGAAACCATGTGCATCCCGCCATCCATCGCGTTCAGGATGCGATCATGGCCGATCCCGCTCACAACTGGTCGCTTTCCGAGCTTGCCGGCATCGGCGCGATGAGCGCACGCCATATTTCCCGGCTGTTTCAGGAGCATGCCGGCCTGTCGGTAACGGCCTATCTCAATCTGATGCGTGTCACGCTGGCGCGGGACGTGCTTGCCAATTCGCGGCTGGACATGGAGCGCGTGGCGGAAAAATCCGGCTTCGCCTCGCCGCGGCATATGCGGCGCGTCTGGTCGAAATACAATGCTCTGCCGCCAAGCCACTACCGGCGCTCGGCGGCGGAATAAAGAAATCGTTAGTGGCGTTCGCCGCGAAAGGCCGGTAGCCTTGCCATTGTCCCTTCCCTCCGGCGCCCGTTCGCCGGTCTGCCTCTCAAGTGATTTGGAGATATATCATGGACATGCGCAAGCTTGGACGAACCGATCTGCTGGTCGCCCCCATCGTTTTCGGCGGCAACGTCTTCGGCTGGACGGCCGACGAGAAAACCTCCTACGCATTGCTCGACGCCTTCTTCGACGCCGGTTTCAACACGATCGACACGGCGGATGTCTATTCCAGCTGGGTTCCGGGCAACAAAGGCGGCGATTCCGAAGAGATCATCGGCAAGTGGCTGAAGCAGGGCCGCGTCGCCCGCGACAAGGCGATCATCATCACCAAGGTCGGATCGGACATGGGGCCGGGCAAGAAGGGGCTGAAGGCCGGCTATATCATCGAGGCGGCAGAAGCCTCGCTGAAGCGGCTGCAGACCGATCATATCGACCTTTATCTGTCGCATTGGCCGGATCCGGAAACGCCGCATGAAGAATCGCTCGCCGCCTATGCGAAGCTGAAGGAACAGGGCAAGATCCGCCATGTCGGCTGCTCCAATCTCGATGCGACGCAGCTCCAGGCATCGCTCGATGCCGCCGCCAAGGCCGGCCTGCCGCGCTATGACGTGCTGCAGCCCGAATATAACCTCTATGCCCGCGACAGCTTCGAGGGACCGCTTGCGGATCTCTGCATAAAGGAGGAAATCGGCGTCATCACCTATTTCAGCCTCGCCGCCGGCTTCCTGACCGGCAAATACCGGACCAAGGCGGATACGGAAGGCAGGGCGCGTGAGAACCGGGTTTCCGCCTATTTCGACGACAAAGGGCTGCGCATTCTCGCGGCCCTCGACAAGGTGGCGGCCGAAACCGGCGCGAAGCCCGCCGAGATCGCGCTTGCCTGGCTGCTGCGCAAGCCCGGCGTCACGGCCCCCATCGCCAGCGCCACTAGCCTCGGCCAGCTCGACGCGCTAATCAACTCGGCGAAGCTTTCGCTTTCCGATGAAGCCATGCGCCTGCTCGACGCAGCCGGCGAATAAACAAAGGCCGGCCGATGACCGTGACGATCCGAGACGCCAGACCCGAAGACGAAGCGCGCTGGCGCGCGCTATGGGATAGTTATCTGGCCTTTTACGGCGTCACCATCGCACCCGACATCACCGATGCGACCTGGCGCCGGGTCTTCGATCCGGCGTCGGCGATCTTCATGCGCGTGGCGGAGGTCGACGGCGAGGTAAAGGGTTTCACCCTCTGCATCACCCACGAGGGAACATGGGTGCGCGCACCGGACTGCTATCTGGAAGACCTTTTCGTCGACGAAAGCGCCAGAGGCCGCGGCGTCGGGCGCGCGCTCCTCGATGATCTCGTGTCGCTCTGCAAGAGGAACAGCTGGGCCCGGCTTTACTGGCACACCGAAGAGGGCAACGCGACCGCCCGCAAGCTCTACGACACCTATGTCGAGACCGACGGGCACATTCGCTACCGCATCAGCTTCTAAGCTTCGGGAAGCCCTCGTAATGGGCGGAATGATCGCCTTCCCAATTGTCCATGCCCGGCTTGGTCAGCATGCCGCGCGGGCTGACATAGCTCTGGATGGTCCGCATCGGCCGCTCGTGCCACTGGATGTTGAAGGCCCATAGCTTCGGGAAGAAGCACAGCGACGCGTAGGGCAGATGGTCGTGGATCCACCAGGCGAGCTTCTGCCAGTCGCCCTCATGGCTGTGGTGATCGATGAGCCAGGGCACGACGATGCAGACGGCCGAGCCCATGCAGCCGTCGAGATCGCGCATATCCCAGATGTGATGCGCGGCGGTATGGGCATTCGTCGAGCAATTCAGCCCGTTCCTGTTGCCGAAATCGTTGACCGCGGGCGAGCGGTAACCCGACCGGATATGGAGCCGGCCAAAGGTCGCCTCCAGCGGCTCCAGCAACTCCTCGCAGAGCCTGCGTCCGGACTCGATCGCCAGATCCGGATCTTCGGGAATGTTGGGAATGCGATAGAAATCGGCGATTTCCGAATGCAGGAAATCGCGAAAGAAGAAGTTCTTCGACAGCCTGACGCGGCCCAGATCCTCGAGTCCCTTCATCGATCCCGGTTTTTTCATCGCTTGAAATTCCTCGCCGCCATCGCTGCATTTCAGCCGACTTTAAACCGGACCGCCACCCGAATCCGTCAGCAACGGGAACAATTCGACCCACGCCGACTTCGGTAGGGGCCGCTGACTGCGGCAAGCCCTTGAAAATCCGGTTCCCGAACATGGAGAGAAACAATGCCGAAGGAAAAAACGCTGGAAGATCTTTTCTACGACACGCTGAAAGACATCTACTATGCCGAAAGGCAGATCGTGCGGGCATTGCCCAAGATGGCGCGCGAGGCACAATCGCCGGATCTGAAGGCCGGCTTCGAAAAGCATCTGCAGGAAACCGAAGGCCATGTCGAACGCCTGCAGCAGATCTTCGACCTGATCGGCAAGCGCGCCCAGGGCAAGACCTGCGAAGCCATCCAGGGGATCATCGCCGAAGGCGAGGAGATCATCGAGGAATTCAAGGGAACGCCGGCTCTCGACGCCGGATTGATATCGGCGGCGCAGGCCGTCGAGCACTATGAGATCGCCCGCTACGGAACGCTGCGGACCTGGGCGAACACGCTCGGCCAGAAGAAGGTCGTCGAACTGCTCGACCAGACGCTGCAGGAAGAGGGAAATACCGACAAGATCCTCTCGAAGCTGGCGATGACCGCAGCCAATCAGAAGGCCGCAGCCTGATATCGCCTGCCTGACCGCCCGAGGATGGGGCGGCGGACCGGCCCCCGTCGCCGCCCCTCACAGTCCCGTATATCTGAAGAAGTCGATGAAAGCCCTGAGCGCCGGACGCATCTGGCGGCGGCTCGGGTAATAGATGCAGAAACCGGGATAGGGCGGGCACCAATCCTCCAGCACGCGGACGAGCTTGCCTTCGGCCAGCTCCTGCCGCACGCGGATATCGAACAGATAGGCAAGGCCGGCACCGTTGACGGCCGCCAGAACCGCGAGCCGGTCCTCGATGACGATCAGGGGGCCATCGATCGCCACGATCAATTCACGGCCATCCTTTTCGAACTCCCAGCGATAGATCGAGCCATCGGTGAACCGTCGCTTGATGCAGCGGTGATGGGCCAGATCGCGCGGGTGCAACGGTTTCGGATGTTTCTCGAAATAGGCCGGGGAGCCGGCAATCACCGTGCGGATGTCGGGCGAAACCTTCACCGCGATCATGTCGCCCTCTATGCTCTCCTCCAGCCGGATGCCGGCGTCGAAGCCATCCTTGACGATATCGCTGAAGCCATCCTCGTTGGCGATCTCCAGCGTGATATCGGGATAGGCGTTGAGGAAATCGCCGATGCGCGGCGCCATCAGCAGATCGGAGGCAAAGCGCGGAGCGGTGATGCGGAGATTGCCCGCCGGCCGGCCGCGGGTCGCAAGCGCATCCTCCAGCGCGATATCGATTTCCTTCAAAGCCGGCGACAGCCGCTGGAGCAATGCCTGACCCTCTTCGGTCGGGAGAACGCTGCGCGTGGTGCGGGCAAGCAGCCGCACGCCGAGGCTTTCCTCGAGACTCGAGACGGCATGGCTGACGGCGGACGGCGCGATCGACAGTTCCTTGCCGGCGGCACGGAAGCTGCGATGGGCGGCGACGGCGGCGAATACCGCGAGCTGGGAGAGCTGTGTTCTGTTCATTGATCTAAATTATAGAACAACCTGTAAGGATTTGCATGGATTTTCATTCGTTATGGAGAGCCCTACGTTCAGAGTGCAGGCAGCGGGCATCGACCCGCGCCGCTTCCATAAGGCTCAAGAGGAATACACCATGAAAACCCGCAGGCTTGGTAAGGATCTCACCGTTTCCGCCGTCGGACTTGGCTGCATGGGCATGAGCTTTGCCTATGGCGCGACCGACGAGGCCGAATCCGTCAAGACGCTCCGCCGCGCCGTCGATCTCGGCGTGACTTTTTTCGATACTGCCGAAACCTATGGCCCCTTCACCAACGAGGAGCTACTGGGCCGTACGCTGAAGCCGGTCCGCGACCGCGTGGTCATCGCCACCAAATTCGGCTTCAAGCTCGATCCCGCGAAATCCGGTCCGGCCGCGATGATCGGCGTCGACAGCCGGCCCGAGCATGTCAAGGAGGTGGCCGAAGCGTCGCTGAAACGGCTCGGCACCGATATCATCGACCTCTTCTACCAGCATCGCGTCGATCCGAACGTGCCGATCGAGGATACGGTCGGCGCGATGGCGGATCTGGTGAAAGAGGGCAAGGTGCGGGCGCTCGGCCTTTCCGAAGCCGGCTCCGCCACCATCCGCCGCGCCCATGCGGTGCATCCGATCGCCGCCGTGCAGAGCGAGTATTCGCTGTGGAGCCGCGATCCCGAGGAGGACGTGCTCGCCACCTGCCGCGAACTCGGCATCGGCTTCGTGCCCTACAGCCCGCTCGGCCGCGGTTTCCTGACCGGCGCGATCCGCCAGACGGACGACCTTGCCGCCGACGATTTCCGCCGCTCGCTGCCGCGCTTCCAGGGCGAGAATTTCGATGCCAATGCGGCCCTTGTCGCCAGATTGCAGGCGCTGGCCGATGAAAAGGGCGTCACGGCCGCACAACTGGCGCTCGCATGGGTGCTGCATCAGGGTGATGATATCGTGCCCATTCCCGGCGCCCGCAAGCTGCATCATCTGGAGCAGAACGCAGCGGCTGCCGATATCGTCCTTTCGGCAACAGAGGTGAAGGAGCTGGGCGACATCGTCGCGCCGGAGAACGTCGCCGGCAAGCGGTATAGCGATGCCTCTCTCGCCATGACCAATATATGACGGCAAAGGCGTCGATGACGCCTTGGCGAAGACACCGGCCGTCGAGGCCGGTGTCATTTTGGGACTGAAAAGAAAAGTGAAGCACCACACAGGGGTGGAGGAACATGCGAATCGCCTGATTTGCAGGCTCTTTCAAACCCCTGGACAAATCGTCATGGGAGTAAATCGCCTCCGCCGCTCGCCGCTCGGTTGACAAACGGGTCCGAAATTTGAAGATTGCCGCCATCAAAAACCGGCGGCGTTGGGAGGACTTATGTCTAAGCGCGCGTTTATCGGCTTCTCCGCTTTTCTTCTCGCCACTTTCGCATCTCTCAACCCCTCGGGCGCTGCGGACGTCAAGCGTCAGGTGGTGACGACGAAGGATGGCGACTACTTCGGCTTCGATCTGCGCACCGAGCAGAACGTGACGCTGGACCAATGCTCCGCCTCCTGCATCGGCGACAAGTCCTGCAAGGCCTTCACCTACAATCCCAAGGTGAAGTGGTGCTTCATGAAGTCGGACTTCAATCAGCTGAACAGCTTCCCCGGCGCGATCGCCGGCAAGATCGTCGAGACGGCCGCCACCAGCGAGCCGGATATCGGCGCGGCCCCCGCCCTCTCCTTCCTTTCGGACAATTTCGTCCAGAGCGCGCGCGATGCAAAGAACACGCTGACGCTCGGCAACGAACTGAAGGGCCAGGGTGTCGAAAGCCTGATCGCGCTCGGCCGTATCGAACTGACATCGGGCAACGTCAACGATGCCCTGAACGCTTTCCAGGGCGCGCTCTCGCTCAGCCCCGACAATGGCGACCTGTGGATCGAAATGGCGCGCGCCGCCAACACGATCACGAACGACACCTCTCTCGCCACCAGGGCCGCCTATGCCGCGCTGAACGGCTACCAGCTGACCCGCACGACGAGCAGCCGCGCCGATGCGCTGGCCGTGCTCGCCGAGGCGCTGAAGAATGCGCAGAACTATCGCCCGGCGCTCAGCGCCTACAAGGCAAGCCTCAATCTCGTCAGCTCCGCAGCGGTGCAGGCCGCCTATAACGATCTTCTGGCCCGCCAGGGCTTCCGCGTGACGGGCAACACGCTCGACAACGACAATGCCTCGCCACGCGCCTGCGTGCAGTTTTCCGAAAAGCTGGTGAAGAGCGGCGTCGACTACACGCCCTTCGTCACCGTCAACGGAGCCGCGCCGAAGGGCGTCGACGCCAAGGACAACCAGATCTGCGTCGAAGGCCTCGAGTTCGGCCAGCATTACCGCGTTTCGCTGCGCGCCGGCCTGCCCTCTTCGGTGGATGAAAACCTTCCCTCGCAGGTCAATGTCGACATCTACGTCAAGGACCGCGCCGCTTCGTTGCGCTTCACGGGCGATAATTTCGTGCTGCCTTCGACCGCGCGTCGGGGCATCCCGATCATTTCCGTCAATGCCGGCACGGCCAATCTCAAGCTCTACCGCATCGGCGACCGCAACATCCCGCAGCTTCTGAACGGTTCGCAATTCCTGACGCAGATGGACAGCTACAGCGCCCAGACCATTCAGGACACCAATGGCGAACTGGTCTGGCAAGGCTCCATCGAGATCAAGCAGGAGCTCAACAAGGAAGTCGCCACGAGCTTCCCGGTCGACGAGGTGCTGCCAAAGCGCAAGCCCGGCGTCTATGTTCTGACGGCAGTCGCTCCCGACAGCGGCGGCCAGGAATGGGATCCGCAGGCGACGCAATGGTTCGTGGTCTCCGATATCGGCATCACCACCTATGCCGGAACCGATGGGCTCAACGTTTTTGCCCGCTCGCTCGGCAGCGCCAAGCCGCTTGCCGGCATTCAGCTGCAGCTGCTGGCCAAGAACAACGAGATCCTCGGCACGGCGAAGACCGACGACAATGGCCGCGCCGTCTTCAGCGCCGGCCTGATGCGCGGCACGGCAGGCATGACGCCGGCCGTCATCACCGCGCAGAACGGCGATCAGGATTATGTCTTCCTCGACATGACGCGCGCCGGCTTCGATCTTTCCGACCGCGGCGTGTCAGGCAGAACCGCGCCCGGCGCGATCGACCTGCTGACATGGACGGAACGCGGCATCTACCGGGCCGGCGAGACGGTGCATGCTTCGGCTCTTGCCCGCGACGTCAGCTCGACGGCGGTCGAAAACCTGCCGCTCACCTTCGTCTTCCTGCGCCCGGATGGCGTGGAAGACCGCCGCATCGTCACCGATGGCGGCAAGCTCGGCGGCTACACCGTCGACCTGCCGCTGCAGCAGACCTCGATGCGCGGCACCTGGACGATGAATATCTACACCGACCCGAAGGGCTCCTCCATCGGCTCTCAGACCTTCCTCGTCGACGACTTCGTGCCGGATCGCATCGAATTCGACATGAAGAGCGACGCCAAGGAAATCGAAGTCGGCCAGCCGACGCCGGTCAATGTCGACGGGCGCTACCTCTACGGTGCGCCGGCGGCCGGCCTCAATCTGGAAGGCGAAGTGACGCTGAAGCCGACGCGCCAGAGCGATGCCTACAAGGGCTATCAGTTCGGCCTCGCCGACGAGGGCGCGGGCAAGGACAATGATGATAGCGACGACGGCAGCGGCGGCGACAGCAAGGCCGAAAGCACGCAGGTTCCGCTGGAAGACCTGCAGGCGCTGGACGAGGACGGCAAGACCACCTTCGACGTCACGATCAACGATACGCCTTCGACCACGCAGCTGCTGAACGCCAATATCACGGTACGCATGCAGGAGGCCGGCGGCCGCGCCGTCGAGCGCTCGCTGACGCTGCCCGTCAAGGCGGATGGCCCGCGCATCGGCATCAAGCCGGAATTCGACGGCGATCTCGGCGAAAATTCCGTCGGCAACTTCCATGTCATCGCTATCGACGCCAACGGCCAGAAGCAGGCCATGCAGGGCCTGACCTGGAAACTGCTGAGCGTCGAGCGCAACTATCAATGGTATCGCGACGGCAGCAGCTGGAAGTACGAACCGATCATCTCCACCAAGCAGGTGGCGGTCGGTACGGTCAACGCCACGACGGACGGTGCGGCGATTTCCATGCCCGTCACCTGGGGCCGCTACCGCCTCGAAGTCTCCACCGCCGACGCGAACGGCCCGGAATCCAGCGTCGAGTTCAATGCCGGCTGGTATGTCGCCGCAAGCTCGACCGAGACGCCGGACGCGCTGGAAATCGCGCTCGACAAGGAAAGCTACCATGTCGGCGACACCGCCAAGCTCAAGGTGACTTCGCGCTACGCCGGCCAGCTGATGGTGACGGCCGGCTCCGAAACGCTGATTTCGGTCACCAATGCCGATATCGGCGCCAATGGCGGCGAAGTGGACATTCCCGTAACCGCCGACTGGGGTGCGGGCACCTATCTGACCGCGACATTGTTCCGTCCCGGCGAAGCGCAGGAAAGCCGCATGCCGATGCGCGCCATCGGCATCAAATGGGCGCCGGTCGATCCCGGCGAACGCAAGTTGCAGGTCAAGATCGACGCGCCGGAGAAGACGCTGCCGCGTCAGCCGCTCAACATAGGCCTGCAGGTTGCCGGCGCAGGCGCCAACGAGGACGCCTATGTCACGATCGCCGCCGTCGATGTCGGCATCCTCAACCTGACGCGCTACCAGCCGCCGGCACCGGATGACTGGTATTACGGCCAGCGCCAGCTCGGCCTCGAAATCCGCGACATATACGGCCGCCTCATCGACGGCTCGCTCGGCGCGACCGGCAAGCTGCGCACCGGCGGCGACGGCGGACAGGCAGCCTTGCAGGCGAGCCCGCCGAAGGAAAAGCTAGTTGCCTTCTTCTCCGGCCCGGTCAAGCTCGATGCGGATGGCAAGGCGAATGTCAGTTTCGATATTCCGCAGTTCAACGGCACGGCACGGCTGATGGCGGTTGCCTGGTCGAAATCAGGTGTCGGTCACGCGACGCGGGACGTGATCATCCGCGATCCTGTCGTCGTCACCGCAAGCCTGCCGAAGTTCCTGGCGCCGGGAGACAAGGCCAACCTGCGCCTCGATGTCGCCAACACCGATGCGCCCGCCGGCGAGTACACGCTCGCGGTCACGGGCAACAATGCGGTCAACGTGGACGCAAGCGCCACCCAGCAGAAGATCAACCTGCAGACCGGCGGCAAATACAACATCACGCTGCCGCTGACGGGCGGACAGCCCGGCGACGGCACGGTTTCGATCAAGCTGTCGAATGCATCGGGCATGTCGCTGGATCAATCGGTCGACATCCCCGTTCGTCCGGCGCAGCTGCCGCTCACCGAACGGCGCGTCATCGCGCTTGCCCCCGGCAAGAGCCTGACCGTCAATGCCGACCTTCTCGCCGACAGCGTGCTGCCCGGCGCCTCGGTCAGCGTCAATGTCAGCCGCTCCAGCGCCTTCGACGTGCCGGCGCTGCTGATGAGTCTGAGCCGCTATCCCTATGGCTGCGCGGAACAGACGGCGAGCAGCGCCATGCCGTTGCTCTATTTCAGCGACATGGCGATCAAGAACGGCCTTGCCGACGATACCGAGATCCACAAGCGCGTGCAGGATGCCATCTATCGCGAAATGTCCTACCAGTCCTCGACCGGCAGCTTCGGTCTTTGGGGTCCGGGCTCCGGCGACCTGTGGCTGGACGCCTACGTGACCGACTTCCTGACCCGCGCCCGCGAGCAGAAGTACAACGTGCCGGATCAGGCCATGGTGCAGGCGCTGGAGAACCTTCAGAATTCGCTGAGCGCCAACACCAACGTCAAGGACAACGGCAACGAGATCGCCTATGCGCTCTACGTGCTCGCACGCAACAAGAAGGCCTCGATCAGCGATCTGCGCTACTATGCGGATACGATGCTGAACGACTTCCCGACGCCGCTCTCCAAGGCGCATCTGGCCGCGGCGCTCGCGCTCTATGGGGATGCACAGCGCTCGCGCAACATCTTCGTGGACTCGCTGCAGATGTCGCAGCAAGCGGCGGTGACCAAGGTCAGCTTCATCCGCTCGGATTACGGTTCGTCTCTGCGTGACGGCGCCGCCGTGCTGGCGCTTGCCGCCGAGAGCCGCCCCGTACCGCCGATCATTCCCGAGCTTGCCAGCGTCGTCGCCAAGGATTGGCAGAGCCGGAAATATACCAGCACCCAGGAACAGACCTGGATGCTGCTCGCCGCCCGCGCCCTGCAGAACGGCGATGACGGCCTGACGATCGACGTCAACGGTGCGGCCCATAGCGGCACGTATATGGCCCAAATGAGCGGCGACGCGCTGATGGGCCATCCGCTGACCGTCACCAACACGACGCGCCAACCGCTTTCGGCTGCCGTGACCACGGTCGCGGCTCCGGTTGCGCCGCTGCCGGCCGGCGGCAACGGCTTCAAGATCGAGCGCAAGTACTACACGCTCGACGGCGAGGAGGCGAACGTCTCGCAGGCCCAGCAGAACGAACGCTATGTCGTCGTGCTGCATGTGACCGAGGACAATGACTGGCCGCAGCGCCTTCTGGTGACCGATCTGCTGCCCGCCGGGTTCGAGATCGACAATCCGAGCATCGTCAACAGCGCCCAGCTGACGAATTTCGACTGGCTGAGCGACATCCAGCCCGCCCATGTCGAATTCCGCAACGACCGCTTCGTCGCCGCCTTCGACCAGAACTCCGGCGCCGACCGCGACCTGACCTTCGCCTATGTCGTGCGCGCCGTCACCCCCGGCGTCTACGATCATCCGGCGGCAAGCGTCGAGGACATGTATCGTCCGCAGTTCTCGGCCCGCACGGCGATGGGCCGCATGGAGGTGCTGGCAGCCCAGCAGTAAGAGCAGCCATGAAGGCGCGATGGAAGATAGCGATCGGACTTGGAGCCACCGCCTTGACGGTGGTGGCGCTGGTCTTTGGCCTGGAAGCCGCAGACCGGGCCTATCCGCCGCCGCTGGACAATGCCCGCGTGGTCTCGGCGGAGGTGCTCGACGCCAATGGCGATCTGCTGCGTGCCTTCGCGACACCGGAGGGCCGCTGGCGGCTGAAGACCGGCGTTGCCGATGTCGATCCGCAATATCTGCGCATGCTGGTCGCCTATGAGGACCGGCGCTTCTACGATCATCACGGCGTCGACCCCATGGCGATCGGGCGCGCCTTCCTGCAACTCGTCACGCATGGCCGCATCGTCTCGGGCGGCTCGACGCTTTCGATGCAGGTGGCGCGCCTGATCGAGCCACGCAGCGAACGCTCGATGACGGCGAAGCTTCTGCAGGTGGTGCGCGCCATCCAGATCGAGCGGCGGCTGACCAAGGAGCAGATCCTCGATCTCTACCTGACGCATGCGCCCTATGGCGGCAATCTGGAAGGCGTGCGCGCTGCGAGCCTCGCCTATTTCGGCAAGGAGCCGCGCCACTTGAGCGTGGCGCAGGCAGCCTTGCTGGTAGCCCTGCCGCAGCTACCTGAAAAGCGCCGGCCGGACCGCAACCTCGCCGCCGCACAGGCCGCCCGCCATCGCGTGCTAGAACGCGCCGCCGTCGCCGCAGTCATCGGCGAAGGAGAGGCGGAACGGGCTGCGCTCTCCCCCATCCCGGCGGAGCGCCGGCAGCTGCCGGCCTATGCCGCCCATCTGGCCGAACTGGCGCTGCGCAAGCAACCCGGCATCATCAAACACAAGACAACGCTGCGGCGCGATGTACAGCAAGGTTTGGAGGCCGTGGCGGAAACGGCGGCAAAACGGCTTGGGCCGAAGGTGTCGGTCGCCATGATCATGGCCGATGCCAAGACCGGCGAGATCATCGGCGAGGTCGGCTCGGCCAACTATTTCGATTCCTCGCGCTCCGGCTGGATCGACATGACGCGCGTGCTGCGCTCGCCCGGCTCGACGCTGAAGCCCTTTATCTATGGCCTCGCCTTCGAGCAGGGCTATGTGGCGCAGGAAACGATCATCGAGGATCGCCCCGCCGATTTCTACGGCTACCGGCCCCGCAATTTCGACATGACCTATCAGGGCGATGTCAGCGTGCGCCAGGCGCTGCAGCTGTCGCTCAACGTGCCCGCCGTGCGCCTGCTCGACGCCGTCGGGCCGACGCGGCTGCTGGTGCGCTTCCGCCGCGCCGAGGTGAAGCCGAAGCTGCCGCCGAACGAGGCGCCGGGCCTTGCCATCGGCCTCGGCGGCGTCGGCGTGACGCTGAAGGATCTCGTGCAGCTCTATGCGGGGCTTGCCAACCGCGGCAAGGCGATGCGGATTGGCGATGGCGTCCAGGACGAGCCGGGGCCGATCGACGGCGAGCCGCTGATGGAGCCGATCGCGGTCTGGAACATCACCGATATTCTCTCCGACATCATCGCGCCGCGCGGCAGCAAGCAGCTCGGCATCGCCTACAAGACCGGCACCAGCTATGGCAACCGCGACGCGTGGTCGATCGGCTATGACGGCGCGCATGTGCTCGGCATCTGGGTCGGCCGGCCCGATAACGGCGCCGTCCCGGGGCTGGCGGGCTATGTTTCGGCCGCACCCATCCTGTTCGAAGCCTTTGCCAAATCGGGCGTTGCCATAACCCCCTTCCCGCCAGGCCCCATGGGCGCCGTGCGTATCGCACCGACCGAGCTGCCGATCAGCCAGCGGCGCTTTTCCGTTACCGCTGCCGGGCTGCTGGCCGCCTCCAGCCGCGAACCGGCGCCGCAGATCGTCTATCCGCCGGAAGGGGCGCGCGTCGATCTCGGCGCCAGCAGCGGCGCCAACGAGATCATGCCGCTGGCGCTGAAACTGCAGGGTGGACGGGCGCCGTTCCGCTGGCTCGCCAACGGCAAGCCGCTGCCCGACATGTCGCGCCGCCGCACCAACCAGTGGACACCCGACGGTGCCGGCTATTCGACGCTGACCGTCATCGATGCCGCCGGACGCGCGGCGAGCGTGCGCGTCTTCGTGGAATAGGCCGATTGCCGTTGCGGGCTTTTGCGAGCGGCCCGGCCTGTGGTAATTTACCGGATACTCAAACGAGGAATGGCGAGATGTCTGAAGAGCAGGCAATCCGTGCGGTTGTTCATCTCTATGTCGATGGCATGGCATTCGCGAACGAGCCGGCCTTGCGCAAGGCGTTCCATCCGCGAGCGGCGATCATCGGCAATTATCAAGGCGTGGTGGAGTGGATGACGCGGGACGAATTCATTTCCGCCATCGTGGAGCAAGGCAGCGCGCCGCCGGACACGATCCCGCTGATGGAAATCGAGCTGATCGACATCGAGGGCGATGCGGCCAGCGTCAAGGTGGTCGACAAATTCGCCGGCATGCGGTTTTCAGACTATCTGTCGCTGGTGAAGATCGACGGGCGGTGGAGCGTGGTGAACAAGGTTTACCATCTGCATCGATAGATGATGCGGCACCGAGTATGCGGCGACCTTGATACCCCCCTCTGTCGCTGTCGCGACATCTCCCCCACAAGGGGGGAGATTGTTGGGAGTATGCCGAACGCTCTTTCAAAACTGAAAGCTGCAGTTTCTGCAGCTTCGATGTTTGATTGAGGCAGATGAGTTCAGCGAATTACCAATCTCCCCCCTTGTGGGGGAGATGTCACGAAGTGACAGAGGAGGGTCGCAGCCCCCTCCGCAAACTCGACAGCAGCCGATTAACCGCGCAGCACCCCACCCGTCGACTTCGTGACATTCGCCACGATCTTCTGGGTCAGCGCCTCGAAGTCCTCGTCGGTCAGCGTGCGCTCGGCCGGCTGGATCTGCACTTCGATGGCGATAGACTTCTTGCCTTCGCCGAGCGATGCGCCCTCGAAGATGTCGAAGACGTTGACGCCGGTCACGAGCTTGCGATCCGCACCGACGGCGGCGCGGACGATGGCGCCGGCTTCCACCGACTTGTCGACCACGAAGGCGAAGTCGCGCTTGACGGCCTGGAAGGGAGAAAGCTCCAGCGCCGGCTTGGTCCGGGTCGCCTTCCTCTTCGGCTCGGGCATGGCATCGACATAGACTTCGAAGCCGGCGAGAGCGCCGGTGACATCGAGCGCTTCCAGCGTCTTCGGATGGAATTCGCCGAAATAGCCGAGCACGACCTTCGGGCCCATCTTGATGGTGCCGGAACGGCCGGGGTGATACCAGGCCGGGCCGCCCTGCTCGATCTGGATATTGCCCATCGGCAGGCCGCAGGCTTCGATGACTGCGAGGGCATCGGCCTTGGCATCGAAGACGTCGACCGGCTTGCCGCCGCCCTTGGCGGCGTTCGACCACATGCGGCCGGCTCCGGCAAGGGTTGCCGTGCCACGGCGAATGCCGCCGGCGACGCGGCGCTGGCCCGCGGGCGTGTCGTTCTCATAGGTGCCGGAAACTTCGAAGATCGCGACGTCGCCATAGCCCTTGTCGGCATTGCGCTGCGCGGCAGACAGCAGGCCGGGCAGCAGCGAAGGACGCATGTCGGACATGTCGGATGCGATCGGGTTCGCAAGCTTCAGGGCATCGGAGCCGCCGCCGAACAGCTTGGCCTGATCTTCGGAGATGAAGGACCAGGTGACGGCTTCCAGCATGCCGCGCGAGGCCAGCGCGCGCTTAGCGGTGCGGGTGCGGATCTGCAGCGTCGTCAAGATCTTGCCATTGACGGCGGCATGGCTGCTAAGCGGCTGCGGCTTGATGTTGTCGACGCCGTGGATGCGCATGATCTCTTCGACCAGATCGGCCTTGCCGTCGACATCGGGACGCCAGGAGGGAACGGCAACCGAGACGCGCTCGCCCGAGCCTGAAACCGAGAAGCCAAGCTTCGTCAGGATGGACTTGCTCTCCTCGGCCGAGACTTCGAGGCCCGTCAGGCGCTTGACTTCCGACAGCGGGAAATCGACCACCTTGGCCTCATAGCCCTTGTAGCCTTCGACGCGGGCCTTGGCGGCCGTGCCGCCGCAGCAGGCGAGCACCAGCTCCGTGGTGCGTTCGAGGCCCGGAACCATATACTCCGGATCGACACCGCGCTCGAAGCGATAGCGCGCATCGGTGATGATGCCGAGGCTGCGGCCGCTCTTGGCGATGTTCATCGGGTCCCAGAGCGCCGACTCGATCAGCACGTCCGTAGTGTTCTCATCGCAGCCGGAATGCTCGCCGCCCATGATGCCGCCGATCGATTCGACGCCGTTATCATCGGAGATGACGACATTGCTCGGGTTGAGCTTGTATTCGCGCTCATCGAGCGCCAGCACGGTCTCGCCGTCCCTGGCGCGGCGCACGACCAGATTGCCCTTGACCTTGGCGGCGTCGAAGACGTGCATCGGGCGGCCCTGGTCGAAGGTCATGTAGTTGGTGATGTCGACCAGCGCGTTGATCGGGCGCAGGCCGATGGCGAGCAGCCGCTGCTGCATCCACTTCGGGCTCGGGCCGTTCTTGACGCCGCTCACGAGGCGAAGGGCAAAACCGGGGCAAAGGCGCGTATCGTCCAGATCGATCCTGAGCCCGGTCGTCGTTTCGCCTTCGACGGCGAAGGACGGCGTGCCGCGCGGCTTCAGCGTGCCGAGGCCGGAAGCGGCGAGATCGCGGGCGATACCGTACACGCCGGTGCAATCCGGGCGGTTCGGCGTCAGATTGATCTCGATCATCGGATCGTCGAGGCCGGCATAAGAGGCAAAGCTGGTGCCGACGGGCGCATCCTCGGGCAAGTCGATGATGCCGTCGTGGCTGTCGGAGATTTCCAGTTCCTTTTCCGAGCACATCATGCCGCGGCTTTCGACACCGCGGATGTTGCCGACGGCAAGCGTCACGTCGATACCGGGAACATAGGTGCCCGGAGCCGCGAAGGCGCCGACGAGGCCGGCGCGCGCATTGGGTGCGCCGCAGACGACCTGAATGGGCGCACCGCTACCAGTATCGACCATCAACACCTTCAGGCGGTCGGCCTGCGGATGCTTTTCAGCGGAGAGAACCTTGGCGATGACGAAGGGCTTGAAAGCAGCCTTGTCGTCGACGTCTTCGACTTCCAGCCCGATCATCGTCAGGCGGGCGCAGATCTCGTCGAGCGTGGCGTCGGTTTCCAGGTGCTCTTTCAGCCAGGAGAGTGTGAACTTCATGTGCTTTATCCCTTCCTTACGCGCTCAGACCGCCGAACAGGGTCGGCATGTCGAGCGGGCGGAAGCCGTAGTGGTTCATCCAGCGGACATCGGCGTTGAAGAAGTCGCGCAGGTCGGGCATGCCGTATTTCAGCATGGCGATGCGGTCGAGGCCCATGCCCCAGGCAAAGCCCTGATACTCGTCCGGATCGAGGCCGCCATAGCGCAGCACGTTCGGGTGCACCATGCCGCAGCCGAGGATTTCCATCCAGTCGGTGCCTTCGCCGAACTTGACGATCGGCCCGGAACGGTCGCACTGGATGTCGACCTCGAAGGACGGTTCCGTGAACGGGAAGAAGGACGGGCGGAAGCGCATCGTCACATTGTCGACCTCGAAGAAGGTCTTGCAGAATTCTTCCAGCACCCAGCGGATATTGGCGACGTTCGCCGTCTTGTCGATGACGAGGCCTTCCACCTGATGGAACATCGGCGAATGCGTGGCGTCCGAATCCTGGCGGTAGGTCTTGCCAGGGATGATGATGCGGATCGGCGGTTTTTGCGCTTCCATGGTGCGCACCTGAACCGGCGAGGTGTGCGTGCGCAGCACCTTGCGCTCACCCTTTTCGTCCGGCTGGAAGAAGAAGGTGTCGTGCATCTCGCGGGCCGGATGCCCTTCGGGGAAGTTCAGCGCCGTGAAGTTATAGTAGTCGGTCTCGACATCGGGGCCTTCGGCGATCGAGAAACCCATGTCGCCGAAGATCGCGGTGATCTCGTCGACGATCTGGCTGATCGGATGGATGCGGCCGCGTTCGGCGGGCGAAGAGCGCACCGGCAGGCTGACATCGACGGTTTCGGCCTTCAGCTTCGCCTCGATCGCCGCATCGCGCAGCGCACCCTTGCGCGCGTTGATCGCATCGGTGACGGCGTTCTTCAGCGCGTTGATCGCCGCGCCGCGCGTCTGCCGTTCTTCCGGCGACATCGAGCCGAGCGTCTTCAACAGTTCCGAAACCGAGCCCTTCTTGCCGAGCGCGGCGACCCTGACTGCCTCGATCGACTGTTCGTCGGTCGCCGCGGCCACGTCGGCCATGAGTTGGGTTTCAAGTGATACGAGTTCCGTCATCTGGTCCTGCCTTGCGGACCGCGGGCCATCGGGCACTCAGTCCACAGTGTAATTGGTGAACGCATGCATCAGAAAGCTGGTCGCAACGATGAAGCGCTGCAGATCACTACCCATGTGCACGCGGCCAATCAACCGGGCAAGGAACAAAAAACCGCCGAGAAAGCGAATCATGCGCTGAAGCTCGGCACGCGCCGCCTCCGGCGCCTGTTCGGACCAGGCCTCATAAGCCCTGTTCTGCGTCGCAAGCCCAAGGCGGGCGCCGGTTGCGATCTGCAGGAAGAGCAGCCAGACGTCGCGCGCCTGCGCAACGGCAACGGGCATGACCGTCTGCGGGTCTTCCTCGAAATCCATGAAGCCGAGCCGGTTGCCGGCAAAGAACATGTCGCGCGGATAGGGCCGGCCGTGGCAAAGCCCCTTGGCGTGCAGCCGGCCGAGCTCGGCGGCGCAGGCGACCATGAGATCGTCATGGGCGGCGGGATCGCTGTCCCTCAGCTGCCCGAGGCGCCGCTGCACCGTTATTCCCGCATCGCCCAGCACGATGGCGCCGTTCGACGCGTAGAGGACGTCCGGAACGGCGATCCCCTGCGCCTTGAACGCGGCTATGCGCCGGATTTCGCGTTCCGCCATTTGCTGCGGGGCCAGATAGGCGCAAGGGCGCAGGAAGGCGACGGGGAGAATGCGCGAGAAAATAGTCTGCAGATGGCGCCAGACGGGTGGCTTTTCCGTGCCGTAGCGCTTGATCCATACCTGGCGTGAGGAAAGGGGCACCCGCTCGACGCGCTTGGATCCACTCACCAGCACCGTCAGCAAGGCCTCGATATCCCTGCCGTTGAGCGTGGGTATGGATTTCAATTCTCTAGTCTTGCCATCCAACAATTTCACCTAGCCCCAAGGTGATCATCGCAAATTGATTGTATTCCGGAAAATACAAAACCCGCGCTGGTTACACAAGCGCGGGTTTCACAAATATGACAAAAACTGTCCAGAAGCAGTTCTTAGCCGACGGTGGCTTCGAACTCGTTCTTCGTACCAGCTTCCTTCAGGTACTCGAGTGCCTTCTTGGAGGCAGCGACGAGGGCACCGAAAGCTTCCGGCTCATGGATCGCCATGTCGGAGAGAACCTTGCGGTCGACTTCGATGCCGGCCTTGTTCAGACCGTCGATGAAGCGGCCGTAGGTCAGGCCGAATTCGCGGACGGCAGCGTTGATGCGCTGGATCCAGAGGGCGCGGAAGTTGCGCTTGTTGACCTTGCGGTCGCGGTAAGCGTACTGCTTGGAACGGTCGACGGCGGCCTTGGCGGTACGGATGGTGTTCTTGCGGCGGCCGTAGAAGCCCTTGGCTGCCTTCAGAACCTTCTTGTGCTTGGCGTGGGCGGTAACGCCTCTTTTTACGCGTGCCATTTCATGATCTCCTTAGTCTATAGCGTTACGAATAGTCTTAGAGACCGTTCGGCAAGTAGTTCTTGATAACCTTACGGCCATCCGGTTCTGCGAGAACCATAGTGCCGCGGGCATCGCGAATGAACTTGTTGCTACGCTTGATCATGCCGTGGCGCTTGCCAGCAGCGGCTGCCTTGACCTTGCCGGTCGCGGTGATCTTGAACCGCTTCTTGGCAGAGGACTTCGTCTTCATCTTGGGCATTTTGCTACTCCTTCGATGCTTCCTGGCGCGCTTTGCTAAAAGCCCTTCACACAGGTCCGGACAGGCCGGGCTGCAAAAGGTGCCGGAGCGTTTGTTGTTGAACTGCGGATCCGGTGACGAACCGCTCCGCCAGCATTCTGAACTGCCACGGCATGCCCTGCCGGTCAGTTCGGACGCGCGCTTATAACCGCAGTTGCCCACAAGTGCAACGGGCCGGACGCCGGAATCTTTGCAGATCGATGACAGCGCTCGATCCGGCGCACAAAAGGAAAAAGCCGCCCAATGGGACGGCTCCGACCTCTTAACTCGCCTTGCGCCTCACTTCGGCGCAAGCACCATCATCATCTGGCGGCCTTCGAGCTTCGGCTCGGCTTCCACCTTGGCGATCTCGAGCGTATCTTCCTTGACCTGCTGAAGAAGCTTCATACCGAGTTCCTGGTGAGCCATTTCGCGGCCACGGAACTTCAAGGTCACCTTCACCTTGTCACCTTCCTCGAAGAAACGGCCGATCGCCTTCATCTTCACCTCATAGTCATGGGTGTCGATGTTGGGGCGCATCTTGATTTCTTTGACTTCGACGATCTTCTGCTTCTTGCGCGCCTCGGCGGCCTTCTTCTGGTTGGCGTATTTCAGCTTGCCCAGGTCGAGGATCTTGCACACAGGCGGTTCTGCATTGGGGGAAATCTCTACCAGATCGAGACCGGCCTCCTCTGCCATTCTCAATGCCTGGTCGGTTGGGACGATGCCCATATTCGCGCCGTCAGCTGCGATGAGCTGAACTTTGGGAATGCGAATTTCCCTGTTGGAACGTGGCCCGTCCTTTACGGGCGCATCGGTTTTAAAGGGTCTGCGAATGGTCGTATTCTCCACGAATTGTTTCGGATAGCTGCAGCCTCCCGCTCCCCATCGGCGCAACTGACGGAAATGTCGTAAAAGCTGTGTTGAAGTCAATAGCATGACGGCAGGAAAAAAGCACCTCCTGCATGTCAATACGGTGTCCGGAGGCGCAAGATGCATCGGGGACACAATATCGTTCGCCCATAATGTAGAAACTCTTGCGCAAAGACCAAGGATTTTTTGGGCCATGCGGGCGCGAATCTGTTCTATAGGCAGAAAATCCGGGAGTTTTCGATGTCCGAGACAGCCATTGCCATGCAACCGACCTTCCTTCCCGTCGGCACGGGCGAGAGCGAACGCCAGATCGCAATGCTTCAGCGCGCCGCTGGCAGGGGTGCCAGGAACGTCAGCTTCGTCTGGCTATCCGGCTATCGATCCGACATGAGCGGCACCAAGGCGGTGGAGCTGGATGCGCTGGCGGCGCGGCTCGGCGTGGGCTGCATTCGCTTCGACTATTCCGGCCACGGCCAATCCGGCGGCAAGTTCACCGACGGCACGATCTCGCGCTGGCTGGAGGAGGCGCTCGAGGTCATCGAGCACGCCAGGCCGAAGAAGATCGTCCTTGTCGGCTCGTCGATGGGCGGCTGGATCGCGCTGCGGACCGTTCAGGAACTGCGCAAGCGCAAGAAGGCCCCCGCTATCGCCGGCCTCGTGCTGATCGCGCCGGCGCCGGATTTCACGATCGACCTCATCGAGCCCAATCTCTCAGAGGTGGAACGGCGATCGCTCGAGGAGCGCGGCTATTTCGAGGAGCCTTCGGAATACAGTTCCGAGCCGAACATCTTCACCCGGGCCCTCATCGAGGACGGCCGTGCCAACCGCGTGCTGACCGGCATCGTCGAGACCGGCTGCCCGGTCCATATATTACAGGGCATGGAGGATGCCGACGTGCCCTTCGCGCATTCGTTAAAGCTTGTCGAGCACCTGCCCGCCGACGACGTGGTGCTGACGCTTGTGCGCGATGGCGACCATCGTCTGTCGCGGCCGCAGGATATCGAGCGGATGCTGAGCGTCGCGGAAACGCTGGCGCTGCATAATACGCGGTAAAAACAAATAGATAACCTCCGAGTAACGATCGGCTCGCTCTCCTTGTCGGGCGCGGCCCGCCTGCGCCTGCGTAATCACAGGGCGCATGGAATTATGGCAGCTAGCCCCTGGATTGTGCCGAAATTAACCATATGGGCCGGTTCCGGTGTTAACACTTAAGTAACGATTGACTTGGCGCACCCCCCTACATTAACAATTTGTTAACAAATGCAGGGACGATACAAGGATAGTGGGCGTGCGTATTAAGGGCGTATTGATTGCCTTCGCTGCTATAGTTGCGATGTCGACGTCGGCGATGCCGGCCTCTCAACAGACCGCGTCGATGACCGTCGGCGATGTCACTTCCCAGCCGATCGGGCATTATGACTTCTGCCAGAGACACACCGACGAGTGCGGCCCGACCCGCAATGTCGGCCCCGTCGACATGAACGCCGCCTCCTGGGCGCTGGTCAACCAGATCAACCTGCGCGTCAACAAGACCATTCGTCCGGCGACCGACATGGAAGTCTACGGTCAGGAAGAATACTGGGAATATCCGAAGACCGCCGGCGACTGCGAGGATTTTGCCCTGCTGAAGCGCAAGCTGCTGATAAAGAGCGGCATCTCCGCTTCCAACCTGCTGATGACGGTGGTGCGCAAACCCGATGGCGAAGGCCATGCCGTGCTGACGCTGCGCACCAAGCAGGGCGACTATATCCTCGACAATTTGGAGGACGATGTGAAGGTCTGGTACAGGACCCCTTATTCCTACCTGAAGCGTCAGGCGAGCTTCAATGCGGGCCGCTGGGTTACCATCGAGAATGGCAACGACATCCTGGTCGGCGCCGTCAAGTAAGCGAGCAGCCATCCGTTTCATACATGAAGGCCGGCCCCGATCGGGCCGGCCTTTCGCGTTTCCTCATGTGATAAGAACAGTCCTCACCCGCAGGCGTGGACGAATTGACCATCGCCATGAACCCTAATGGTTCTTGTGGCTCTGCTGCCCCGCCTTGACATGCTGCTCGTGGGTGCCGCCGCGGGAACCGCCGGTGTGCTGCTCACGCGAGCCGGAGGACGAGGCGTTCCTGGTATTGTCGTCCATATTCTTGTGGCTCTGCTGGCCAGCCTTTACGTGCTGTTCGTGGCTTCCACCTTGGTTTGCCATTGGATCATCTCCTTTGGGTTAGCATATGAGGCCTAAAGCGGCCTCGGGATGCTAACCGCCAACGATGGCGGGCGTTCCGAACTTTAACATTTCGTGAACGGGAAGGTTTGCCGCTCCTCAGCCATTGCCAATCAGGATGCCGGCGCCGAGCACCAGAGAACCGCCGAGAACGACCTGGAAGGCCGCACGCAGGAATGGCGTTTCCATATATTTGTTCTGGATGAAGGCGATGGCCCAGAGCTCGAAGAAGACGACGACGGCGGCCGTGATCGTCGCCGTCCAGAAATGCGGGATGAGGTAGGGCAGCGCATGGCCGAGGCCGCCGAGCGCCGTCATGATGCCACAGGCGAGGCCGCGCTTGATCGGCGAGCCGCGGCCGGAAATCTTGCCATCGTCGTGCGCCGCCTCGGTGAAGCCCATGGAAATGCCGGCGCCGACGGAGGCCGACAAGCCGACGAGAAAGGTCTGCCAGGTCTGCTGTGTGGCAAAGGCGGCCGCGAAGATCGGCGCCAGGGTGGAGACGGACCCGTCCATGAGGCCGGCAAGACCCGGCTGCACATAGGTCAGCACGAACTGGCGGCGCGCCTGGGCGTCCTCCTCCTGCCTGACCGCTTCCGGGGCGTGCTTGTCTTCCAGCAGGCGGGCGACATCCTCGTGGCCTTGTTCGGCCAGCGCGAGATCGCCGAGAAGCTGGCGCGTCGAGGCGTCGGAAACCTGTTTGGCCGCCTCGACGTAGAAACTATAGGCCTGCCGCTCCATTGCCTCGGCTTGCTCGCGAATGGCGTCGAGGGAGAGGTTCTTGCGCAGCCAGTCGGGCTTGCGCTCGTAGAAGCCGCGCACATGCTCGCGCCGGATCAGCGGAATACGCTCGCCGAAGCGGCGGCGATGCATGTCGATCAGCGTCTTGCGGTGCGTATCCTCGACTTCGGCCATATCCTCGAAAACCTTGGCGGAGTCGGGATAATTCGGACGCAGTATATCCCCATAGGCGAGATAGATGCGCGAATCGTCCTCCTCCGCCGCAATGGCAATCGCCAGGATCTCCTGTTCGGAAAGGGAGGTGAAATGACGTTTCGCGGGGCGGAACAGACCTAGCAGCATCGGGAAGCCTCATAACTTTAGAATTATTCTAATTCTAAAGTGGGTCGTTGCGGGGGTCAAGCACGGAGGCGCTGTCGCAAGGGAAAATCACGCCGGCAAATTTTGCGGATGCTGGGAAGGCGTGGTACGTCTAGCGCGGCGCCACTTCGACAGATTGCCGCAACGGCACCATGGCGTCTTGGCTATGCCGGCGAATTGCATACATAAGTTAAGTATGGACGCCGGCCGCGGCGATATCTCGCCCGGGCGCTCGGAGAATATGATGGAACATGACCTACAGGCCCGCGCGGCACATCTTGCCGGCATTCGCGAAAAGGCCGCGGCAGAGATGGCCGAACTGGGGATCGACGCTGCCTTCATCGACAGGCTGGTCGATACGTTCTACGGGCGCGTTCAGGCGCATCCGAGACTCGGCCCGGTGTTCGATGGACGTCTTGCCGGGCGCTGGCCCGACCATATGGAAAAGATGAAGCGTTTCTGGTCGTCTGTCGCCTTCAAGAACGGCGCCTATGGCGGCAAACCGGTCCAGGCCCATCTGGGCGTCGAGGGCATGGCTCCCGACCTTTTTCCGGAATGGCTGGCGCTTTTCTCGGCGACGCTTACCGATATCGCGCCTTCCGAGCAGGCGAAGGACTGGTTCATGGCGACGGCTGAACGCATCGCCAGGAGCCTGACGCTGTCGCTCTTTTATAATCCGGCACTCGACGATCCCGCCCGGAAGACTGTTTAAGGCATCCGACGCGGAAATACCGAATTCAGCGGTAGACGCCAAGAAAGATCGCAATGGCGCAGGCACTGTCCGTGCTTTCTCGACGGCGGCAAGCGGCTTCGAGCTTGCCGCCGCAAAGCAGGACAGCGCTTATGCATGCGCCTTGCGGTAGGCCGCGACGACAAGCCAGATTGCCGAAAGCAGGAAGTAGAATGCGCCGAACGCCGCATAGGGAACGATATCCAGAATCGTCGGCGCCGCTGCGCCAAGGGATCGGCTGATCATGAAGCCGCCGGCAAGGGCTGACTGCGCGCCGCTCAGGATCATCACCCATTGGGCGCCATAGGCGCGCCAGCGTCTTACCCCCGTATAAAGTTGCAGCAGACCCGAGAGGATGGCCCAGGCCCCGAATACGGCCAGAACGACATAGGTGCTGTGGCTGACCGCCGCGACAACGGCGAGCGTCGTGATCACGCTGACCGCAACATTCAATGTTTGCGACGGATTGGCCTTCAGGCCGCCGTTTACCCGGGCGTCGATCAGATTGGCGACGGCATCCCACAGAGGATAGATCACCAGCAGAAGTGCGGTCGATAGCGCTTGCCCGCGGAAGAGAATGGCGGCGGAAATCCAGGCCGTCGAGAACAGGGCGCGCGTGAAATAATAGGATCGCAGCCAGTCGGACTGGCTCGAAGTACGGTTTTGCATCGGCAGGTTCCTTATGTTGCCTACCTACTAGTAGGAAGTTAAATCATTTGAGTCAACGCACCGCTCGAACACTGTTTTGTGAGAGCGGGAGTCACCGCAGCGGCCTTGACAGCAAGCCTACCAGAAGGTAGGCAGCGACATGAAATCAACGACTTCCACCTCGGAAAAGATCCTCGACATCGCGCAGTCTCTCATCGTGGCGGGAGGCTATAACGGGTTCAGCTATGCCGATATCTCGGCTACGATCGGCATCAGGAAGGCGAGCATCCACCACCACTTTCCCACGAAGGCCGAACTGGTTTCGGCACTGGTGGATCGCTACAGGCAGCAGACCGAAGCGGGCTTGAAGTCCCTGCACGAACGGATCTCCGACCCCGCCGGGCAGCTGCAGGCCTATGTGAACTACTGGCATTCCTGCATCGGGGATGCCTCGCTGCCCTTCTGCGTCTGCGCGATGCTCGCCGGCGAAATGCAGATGCTGCCGGAAGAGGTCGCATCGCAGGTCCGCGCCCATTTCCATGGCCTCGCGGGATGGCTCGCGTCGGTGCTGCGATCGGGAGCTGAGGAAGGCCTGTTCCGGTTGGACAAGCCGCCGGAAGAAGAGGCTCACATGCTGATGGCCTCGGTGCATGGAGCAATGCTCTCGGCCAGGGCATTCGGCGATCCCGGGCTTTTCATCCTAATCGTCGCCCCGCAGATCGACCGGCTGCGGGCGCGGTAGGAAAATGCCGGGCCGAAATCGCCAACGAACGGCTGAGGGGGCCGCTCAGCTTTTCGCGGCGAAAATCGTTGCCCCGATGCTGGCGGCAACGACGAGCGCCGTGCCGAACATTTGCGATGCCGTCATCGGCTGCGACAGGATGACGAAGCCGGCAAAAGCGCCGATGCCGGGCTCGAGGCTCATGAGAATGCCGAAGGATGAGGTCGGCATGCGCCGCAGCGCCGTCATTTCTAGGGCATAGGGAAGCAACGGAACAAGCACCGCCAGTCCGGCCATTTCAAGAAGGCCGGAGACCGTCAGATGCGGAACGGCGGATGCGAAGCCGAAGGGTGTGGCGACCACTGCCGCAACGAGCAGCGACATGGAAAGCCCTTCGAGACCCTTGAACGCATTGCCGACCTTCTTCGTCAGCAGGATATAACAGGCCCAGCCCGCCCCCGCGCCGCAGGCAAAGAGAATGCCCGGCAGGCTGCCCACCCATTGCTCTCCGTCATAGGCCAGCAGCAGAACGCCGACGCCGGCAAAGAGAGGCCAGAGAAGCTGGCGGCTCAGGCCGAAACCCAGGGTCGCGACAAGCAAAGGCCCGAGAAATTCGATGGCGACCGCAAGACCCAGCGGAATGCGGGCGATCGCCGAGAAGAAGGAAATCGTCATCAGCGCCGATACGGTGCCGAGCGCCAGCACGCCGATCCATTGGCCGCGGCTGTAGCGCGTCACCTTCGGCCGGACGATCGCAGCCAGTATGACCGACGCGAAGGCGAGCCGGAGCCATGTCGCTCCTGTCGGACCGAACGTTGCAATCGCCGAGGCCGACAGCGCCGAACCGAATTGGATCGACGACATGGACATCACGCACATGAGCACGCCGGCGGCAATGCCGCCGGTGGACGGCGCCACATCCGGATGCGGCATGAGCATCGCGCCGCCATCCGTGCCACTCTCGATAAGCTTCTGGTCCATGATCTCTCCCGTTGCCGCGGTTTGTAGAGGCCGGACCAGAGACTGGCAAATTCAAACTTTTCATCCTGAGATCAGGTGCTTTGATGCAAGCTCCTCCCGGACGCCGGAACCCTCGGCGCGCGGGCAGCCTTCAGATCGGCCCTGCGGACGCAAGGCTGCCTCCATATGCATGGAGGCGAAGCTATGACAACGAACCCAGATTGCCGAATGCCCCGCTGTCTTCGCGGAGTCCGTCCGCTTTTTTTAAGGAGCGATGCGCTTGTAGAAGAGCGTCGTATCGCAAAGGCCACCCTCCGGCCACAGGGCATAATCGGGCACCACGCCGACGCGCTGCCAGCCGAGGCGCGGATAGATCGCCTCCGCATCGCTGCCGGTGGCGGTATCGAGCACCAGCAAGGTCTTGCCGATGCGGGCCGCTTCACGCTCAGCCGCCTCCATCAGAAGACGCGCAAGCCCCTTCCCTCGCGCGGACCTGTGCACCAGGAGTTTCTTGAGATCGCCGCGATGCGGCTGGTTCGGCATCTGCGCCGCACCGACCTGCACCGTGCCGACGACGCTGCCTTCGATCCTGGCGACGAGCAGCAGCGTCGCGCCGCTCTCGACACTGTCGGCGACGGCCTGCCAATAAGGCATGGCATCATCCGGTCCATAAGGCTGCATGAAGCCGACGGAAGCACCGCCATTGACGCAATCGGCAAGCACGTCGCAAAGATCGGGCAGGACGGCGCGAGCCTCAGCGGCGGAAAGAAGGAGAATGTCGGGCATGAAAGGTCCTTGGGGTTGTCTTGGGGATTGTCATGAGCGGCCGCGATCGAGAATGACGCCGTAGCGCGCCGGCACCTCGCCGGGATTATGGAAGGCGTGGCCGTCTCCGACGCCCATGAAGAGACAATCGCCAGGCAGGAGGCGATGCATGATATCGCGATGCGTCACCTCCATCTCGCCTTCGAACAGCCAGACATGCTGGGTCATGCCGGCGCTTGCCGTATTCGGCGGGAAGATGACGCGGGCACCGGCGGGGAAGACCACTTCGACCACATCGACCTTCGAGCCCGTGCCCGGCGGCGAGACGGCGCGCCTGACATAGCCGGTTCCCGGATCGCGCCAGATCGCCTGCTGCTCGCGGCGGGCAAGCGGCGATATCTCCTCGTCCTCCTCGGTAAAGAAGGCCGAAAGCGAAAGACCAAGGGCCGCGCAAAGCCGCGACAGCAGCGAGGCCGTCGGGCTCGCTTCCGCCCGCTCGATGCGCGAGATCATGGCGCGGCTGACGGCCGATGCGTTGGCGAGCTCATCCAGCGTCAGGCCGCGGGCGATCCGCAGCTCCTTGATGCGCGCGCCGATCGCCAGTTCCAGAGCATCATCCGCCATTGTTCGCGTCTCGCATCCCGAAATTCCACTATATAAGAAATACACGGCCACATGATGGAATCAAGTGGATTATGACGGACAGCGACGTCGGGCTGAAAAAGGCTAACATAACGTCAAGATAGCCGCTAAAGTCCCGCTTTTCCGCTTTGCGGCGCGGGGCGGCGCTGCTATATGGCGCGCATGAGCACCAATTCCACCACTCCGCTTTCGCATATCCGCAACTTCTCGATCGTGGCCCATATCGACCACGGCAAATCGACGTTGGCCGACCGCCTGATCCAGACGACGGGCGGCCTTGCCGAACGCGAGATGTCGGAGCAGGTGCTTGATAATATGGAGATCGAGCGCGAGCGCGGCATCACCATCAAGGCCCAGACCGTGCGCCTGCACTACAAGGCCCAGAATGGCGAGACCTACATCCTCAACCTGATCGACACGCCCGGACACGTCGACTTCGCCTATGAAGTCTCGCGCTCGCTGTCGGCCTGCGAGGGATCGCTGCTTGTTGTCGACGCCTCGCAGGGCGTGGAAGCGCAGACGCTCGCCAACGTCTATCAGGCGATCGACAACAATCATGAGCTCGTCACCGTCCTCAACAAGATCGACCTGCCGGCGGCCGAACCCGACCGCATCAAGGATCAGATCGAGGAAGTGATCGGCATCGACGCCTCCGACGCCGTGCTGATTTCGGCCAAGACCGGCCTCGGCATTCCCGACGTTCTCGAAGCCATCGTCAACAAGCTGCCGGCGCCGAAGAGCGCGGGCGGCGAAAAGGCACCGCTGAAGGCGCTGCTGGTCGACAGCTGGTACGACACCTATCTCGGCGTCATGGTTCTCGTGCGCATCATCGACGGCACGCTGACCAAGGGCCAGACCATCCGCATGATGGGCACGGACGCGAAATACCAGATCGAGCGCGTCGGCGTGCTCACGCCGAAGATGGTCGCCGTCGACAGCCTGGGCCCCGGCGAGATCGGCTTCATCACCGCCTCGATCAAGGAAGTGGCCGACACCCGCGTCGGCGATACCATCACCGAGGACAAGCGCCCGACCGCCGAGCCGCTGCCGGGCTTCAAGCCGGCGCAGCCCGTGGTGTTCTGCGGCCTCTTCCCGGTCGATGCCGCCGATTTCGAAGACCTGCGCTCGGCCATGGGCAAGCTGCGCCTCAACGATGCCAGCTTCTCCTTCGAGATGGAATCCTCCGCCGCGCTCGGCTTCGGCTTCCGTTGCGGCTTCCTGGGCCTCCTGCACCTCGAAATCATCCAGGAGCGCCTGGAGCGCGAATTCAATCTCGACCTGATCGCGACGGCGCCCTCGGTCGTCTATCAGCTCACCATGACCGACGGCACCGAGATCGAGCTGCACAACCCGGCCGACATGCCGGACGTCGTCAAGATTTCCGAATTCCGCGAGCCGTGGATCAAGGCGACGATCCTGACGCCGGACGACTATCTCGGCTCGATCCTGAAGCTCTGCCAGGACCGCCGCGGCATCCAGACCGAGCTGACCTATGTCGGCAACCGCGCCATGATCACCTACGACCTGCCGCTCAACGAAGTCGTCTTCGACTTCTACGATCGCCTGAAGTCGATCTCCAAGGGCTATGCCTCCTTCGACTACAGCCTGACCGACTATCGCGAGAGCGATCTCGTCAAGATGTCGATCCTCGTCAATGCCGAGCCGGTGGACGCGCTCTCCATGCTGGTGCACCGCTCCGCCGCCGAAAAGCGCGGCCGCGTCATGTGCGAGAAGCTGAAGGACCTGATCCCGCAGCACATGTTCCAGATCCCGATCCAGGCCGCCATCGGCGGGCGCATCATCGCGCGCGAAACGGTGAAGGCGCTGCGCAAGGACGTGACCGCCAAGTGCTACGGCGGCGACGCCACCCGCAAGCGCAAGCTGCTCGACAAGCAGAAGGAAGGCAAGAAGCGCATGCGGCAGTTCGGCAAGGTCGAAATTCCACAGGAAGCGTTCATTGCCGCGCTGAAGATGGGGGATGAGTGAGGCTTAGAGCGTTTCCGCTTTTATCTGAATCGGAAGGGATTCCGTTTTTGGCTATTTTGTGATTCAAGATTCTGGCTGGAGTGGAGGCCAGCATCGGATGGCTCGACCTATTTCAAATGATCTTCGCAAGCGTGTTGTTGATGCGATCGAGGCCGGCGAGAGCTGCCGGTCGGTGGCGGCGCGGTTCGCTATTGCGGCCTCTTCAGCGGTGAAGTGGTCTCAGCGTTATCGTTCGAGCGGATCTGTTGGGCCGGGGAAGATGGGTGGTCATCGTAAGCGTGCTCTGGAGCCGTACCGGGCGTTTATCGTGGAACGGGTCAACCAGACGCCGCATCTGTCACTGCATGCGTTGAAGGAAGAGTTGGCCGTACGAGGGGTGAAGGTATCCCACGATACCGTATGGCAGTTCCTGCGGCGCGAGGGGTTACGGTTCAAAAAAAACACTGTTCGCCCGTGAGCAGGCGCGCGCCGACATTGCGCGGCGACGACAGCGGTGGCGGTCCTGGCAGACCGGTCTCGATCCAAGGCGATTGGTCTTCATTGATGAAACCTGGATCAAGACCAACATGGCGCCGCTTCGAGGCTGGGGGCCGAAGGGCAAACGCCTACGTAGCTTCGCCCCGCATGGTCATTGGCGCACTCTGACTTTCCTTGGCGCGCTGCGCTGCGATCGGCTCGTGGCACCTTGTGTCTTCGATGGGCCGATCAACGGCCAGTGCTTCCGAGCCTATGTCGAGCAGCTACTCTTACCGATCCTCGAACCCGGAGACATCGTCGTCATGGATAACCTCGGTTCCCACAAGTCGGTCGCCATCCGTCAGATAATCCGCAACGCTGGTGCACGGCTCTGGTATCTGCCGCCCTATTCACCCGACCTCAATCCGATCGAACAGGCCTTCGCCAAAATCAAACACTGGATGCGCCTGGCACAGAAGCGAACCGTCGATGACACCTGGCGTTACATCGGCAATCTCGTCAAAACCATCGAGCCAAGCGAATGCGGCAACTACTTCGCTAATGCTGGATACGCTTCCGTTAAAACCTGAAACGCTCTAGCCTCACCCCTGCCCCATATATTCCTTCGTCAGGCCCTCGTATTCTTCCATCGCCGGCAGCGCGGCATAGCTGTGCCTGGCGGGCGTCGTCACCCATGGCAGCTTTTCGCTTATCCAGGTCTCTATGAAGGGCGTGAACCAGCTCACGTCGTTGAGCATGGTGGCGCGGATATTGACGAACCAGTCGACGCCTTCCAGCTTCGTGAACAGCCAGCTCATGCAATGCGGGCAGAAATAATGGTGAATGACGTCGCCATGCAGGCCGCCGATGACCGGCTCGCCTTCCGTCACCTCGAAACCTTGCGAGGGGATCGCGGCACTCAGCGAATAAGGCCCCCCGGTCATGCGCTGACAACCGGTGCAGTGGCAGGCCATGGTGAGCATGGGCTTGGCGCTGATCCTCAGCCGCACCTGCCCGCAACGGCAGCTGCCTTCGCAGGGTAGTTCCAGCGTGCTCATGATGTCGTCTCCTCCCGTCCTTCGGGTTTATCGGCGCGCGGGCCCGGCATTGCCGGACCTTTGCCTGAAACTGCAAGCCGTCAGGCCTGTGCGGCCCGAGAAAGCTCCTCCTGCGTTTCTATGGTCTTCACCCAGGCCCGCGCGATCGCGAGACCGGCGGTCTCGGCCGCGGCGGCGTATCTTGCGACAAACTCCGGATATTTCTGCAGCCAGCCCGGCTCGTTGCGCTCGATGCTCTCCTTGAACTCGCTGCGCCAGCGGTCGACCACGGCGGCATTGGCCTCGAAGTGAAATTGAGTGCCATAGGTGGCGCGGCCGATGCGGAAGGCCTGGTTCCGCGTCACGCCATTGGCCGCCAGATGCACGGCGCCCGCCGGCAAGGCAAACGTATCGGAGTGCCACTGGAAGATGGTGAACTCGTCGCCGACATCGGCCAGCAACGGGTCCGCCCTGCCCTCGTCGGTGAGGCCGACCGTCTTCCAGCCGAATTCGTGAGCGATGCCGAGACGGTTTTCCGCCTCGTAGGCGCGCGCCAGGAGCTGGCTGCCGAGGCAGATGCCGAGCACGGCCTTGTCCTCGCTCTCGAAAAGACGCATCAGCCGCGCCAGCTCCGGCAGGTAGGGATGGGTATGGTCGTCGCGCGCGCTCTGCTCGCCGCCGAGCACGACCAGCGCGTCATGGGATAGCGTATCCTTGGGCAGAGCCTCGCCATCCCACGGACGAAACAAGTCTATCTCGGCCCCGGCCTCCTCGAGCGCGATGCCGAGGGCACCGAGCGGCGTGTTGTTCATGTTCTCGATGATGGCGACGCGCATTCCGATAATCCCCAAACCATGGTCTGGCCGAAGATGAGCATGGGGAGACACGACAGGCAAGAGCCCAGAGCAGCCGCACTGCTTCACAGAACCGAAAACAGCCATGCGTCCTCCCGAACGGCTCGGCTTGCGGCCGGTTAAAGTTGAGCCTAAATGTCAGCAAACAATTGAGGACCCCATTGAGGACCATGCGATGACCGACAAGCCCCGGATCACCATTCTCTACTGCACCCAATGCAACTGGCTGCTGCGCTCCGGCTGGATGGCGCAGGAACTGCTGCAGACCTTCACCGACAGTCTCGGCGAGGTGGCGCTGATCCCCGGCACGGGCGGCGTCTTCGAAATCCGCATCGACGGCGAGCTCCTTTGGGAACGCAAGCGCGACGGCGGCTTCCCCGGCCCGAAGGAGCTGAAGCAGCGGGTGCGGGATATCATCGACCCCGAGCGCGATCTCGGCCATACGGACCGCGCTTCGCTGGAAAGCTGAGGCGCCGCTTCCAAGCCCCAGACCGTCAATCGAAAGGCGCACGGCACGGCCTGAAGCCGTTATGGATGGTGGAATAGAGATCGGTGCCCGGATTGTACGTCCGGTAGCGTTCGGTACACCACATCTGATGCCGCGTGCGCTGCTGGGCCGGCGACGGATAGACGGTCTTCGGCGGCGTGTAGGTTTCGCGCGGCGGAATCTGCACGCGCGGGCTGTCGTAGCGATTTGCCCCGCCGGTATAAGGGGGCGTAATCGGCAGCGGTTGGCCGGGCCGCGTATAGAATTGCCGCTCCCCGAACCCGAAGCAGCCCCGGAAATCGCAGATGACGGAATTGGTGCTGCGCGGCGGAATGACGATCTTCGGCGAATTCGAGGCAGCCGCGGCGAAACCCGCCTGCGCCAGCAAGGCGAGTGCGAGAACGCATCCGCACGCAATTCTGCCGAAAACAGTCATGGCACGCTCCTTCCCGCCTGCGGCGATACGATATCTTTTTTGCCGCTCTTGCCTATCTGGGGTCGCAGAGAATGCAAAACCAGTGCTACCGGTGCCGGCAGCCAGTTGTTCTCGGTCAGTTGATCGGCAAGGCGGCTTCCTCCATAACAGCATGAGCATTCCAAAGGAGATTGTCTTGAGCAGCTTGAAATTCGGCACCAGCGGCCTGCGTGGCCTATCCGCGGATCTGGTCGGACGGGCGTCCGCTCTCTATGCGACGGCTTTCGCCCGCTATCTGCTGAAGAGCGGCCATGCCAAATCAGGCGATATCGTCCTCGTCGGCCGCGATTTTCGTGAATCGAGCCCCGCGATCTCCGCCACCTGCATCGGCGCGCTGAAGCGCGCGGGCCTGACGCCGATCGACTGCGGCACGTTGCCGACGCCGGCGCTGGCGCTTTACGGGCTGCAGCAGAAGGCGGCCTCGCTGATGATCACCGGTTCGCATATCCCCGCCGACCGCAACGGCATCAAATTCTACCGGCCGGACGGCGAGATCGACAAGCGGGACGAAGTGGCGATCAGCGAGGAAGCACTGGCGATCGGCGATTCGGTACTCGACGAAACGCCCGATGAAGCCGAGAACCGCACGTTTGAAACCGAGGCGCTGTTCCTGGAACGCAACAAAGGCCTGCTGCCCGCCGGCAGCCTCGCCGGTCTCACCATCGGCGTCTATCAGCACAGCACGGTGGCGCGGGATCTCTTCGGCCAGGTGCTTGACCATTACGGCGCCCGCGTAGTGCCGCTCGGCCGCTCCGAAAGCTTCATTCCGGTCGATACCGAGGCGGTCTCGGCCGAGACGATCCGCCTCATGAAAGGCTGGGCGCCGGAACACGGGCTGGACGCCATCGTTTCGGCCGACGGCGATGGCGACCGGCCGCTGGTGGCGGACGAGACCGGCGAGCCGCTGCGCGGCGATCTGCTCGGCCTCATCGCCGCAAATTTTCTCGGCGCCGACGTCGTGGTCACGCCGGTCACGTCCAATTCCGGCATCGAGGCAGCCGGTTCCTATGCCGTCATCCGCACCCGCGTCGGCTCACCCTATGTGATTGCCGGCATGGACGAGGCGATCGCTGCCGGCAAAGCCAATATCATGGGTTTCGAAGCCAATGGCGGCACGCTGACGGCGAGCCGCTTCACCGTCGAGGGCAAACCCTTCGATCCGCTGCCGACGCGCGACAGCTTCCTGCCGATCCTTGCGACGCTCCATGCGGCCGCAACGGCAGGCAAACCGCTTTCGGCCGTCGCCGGCGGCTACCGCCTTCCCTTTGCCGCCGCCGATCGTCTGGAGAATTTCCCGGTCGAAACCAGCGCGGCGCTGATGGCTTATTTGCGCGCCTCCGACGCCAATCTCGCGGATTTCCTCAAACCGGTCGCCGCCGTCGCCTCCAAGAGCGACATCGACGGGCTGCGGGTCACGCTTGTGGATAACCGAATCATTCATTTCCGTCCCTCCGGCAATGCGCCCGAAATGCGCTGCTATGTGGAAGCGGCAGGAGAAAACGAGGCAAAGGCCCTGCTGGAACAGGGACTTGGCTTGATCACCGCATGGGCCGCAGCCCGGGTTTGACCCGGGTTCCCGCCGCTTTTTTCACGATTGCCACGAAAACTTCAAAAACCCTGTTGACACCGGACGGCCACCCCCTTACATGCGTGTCCGTCGCCCAGATGGCGGAATTGGTAGACGCGCAGGTTTCAGGTACCTGTGCCGCGAGGCGTGGAGGTTCGAGTCCTCTTCTGGGCACCATTTCCTTTCTTGAGAAACGTGGATTTCTCAATCATTTCAAAATCAAGCAGATTCTTGTAATTGGCACTCCGGTTCACCGGAGGCGCGTTTGGCGCCGGTTTTGAAACATGCCTGCGGCGGCTCACGATGCCAGCGGCCGATGGTATTTTGAGCCATCGGACTTGCCTCTGCACCGAACGGATCCGCATCCTGCATCCCAGCCATCGTTGAGCTGTTCAGCTTCTCATGGAATCGCGGCTTCCCTCTATCCGCTTGTTTGGCGTAAATCCGGATGGAAACCGCTTCGCACCTTGCCTGGAATTTCTCTAAATCGTTGACGGCCGAGACGGCTGCGACCTAATAAGGGAAACCTTGAGGGATTTTCGATGAACCAAGAAAATGACTGGTACTATCGGATCGTCGGTCATGGCAACGTCAACCAGGGGCTCGGGAGGATGGTGGGCTTCATCCTGGCCGTTATCGTGATCCTTGCCCTGATCTTCTGGATTGTCTGAGCCCTTGAGGCTTCGAGCGATCTCCATGCCTGCTTTTCCCAGCCGTTCGATATCGAACTGGAGCGGCTCCAGGAAAAGCGTGCAGCGGTTTCCGTCCGGATCTACGTCAAAAAAAGATAGAGCGTTTTCGCAATTCGAAGAAAAGCGGAAACACTCTAGAGCGGCTCCTCGTTTCACGGAATCGATGAACCGCTCTATCCCTTTGTTTATTCGCGATTCCGGACGGAAAACCGCTGCGCACTTTTCCTGGAATTGCTCTAGTGAAGGCTTTCGGTGTCGGGCCTCACGCTGAGCCCGGCCTCGCGTGCAGCCTCCAGGAAAGCCAGCCGCGATTCCTCGGCGGACGCCTTGCCGAGCACGGCATCCAGGCATACCAACACCGCCTCGTCCACAGCAGGACCGCCAAGTACCGGCCACTCCTCGCTCATGCAGTTCGCGGCATCGAGCGCATTGGTTATGATTGCGAAATGACCCGCGCCGTCGAGTTCGACTATGACGGGATTGTTCCAGTCACCGTGTTCCATGGCCATGCCTCCTCAGCGATAGAGCGCCATCAGCGCTGCGATCAGGAATGATCCCGTGCCGACGCATGCGGCCATCGTCATATAGTAGTCCATGGATGCACCTCCTCGCCTCATATCGTGAAGCGATAACGGGGATGGACGGCGAGATGTTCCTGGGCTGCGGGCATGCCATCAGGATTTTCCCAGCGCGTCATCAAGCCTCGGCCCGATTCGGAATGCAGCACGCAGATGCCCTCGTCTTGATACCTGAGCTATCGGCCCGCTCACCCGCGCCTTTCGCTCTGCGCAAACCTCCTTCCCGCTACAGCGCTATCTCCCGCATCTTCATCCGGTTAACCTTTCAGGCCGGGAGGGTGAGACGAACAAGGGGAACGATAAAATGGACCACGTCTGCAATCTGCTTTGGCTCGCCTTCAGTGTCGCTCTGCTCTTTGCCGCGTTGAACCGCCGTCTGGTCGGGGATTACGTCAGCATGTGGTATCTGCTCGTCATCACAGCCATGACGGTAATGGCCTGGGCCGGCTTCTTCCCGACCGACATGGCGACCATCCAGGCCGGCTAGAACAATCCCAGGGAAAAGCGCATAGCGGTTTGCCGTCCGAAACTACGTGAAACATTCCGTAAAAACATAAGGATAGAGCGTGTTCGCGGTTGGAGGAAAAGCGGAAGGGTTCCAAGATGACACCGGACATGGGAAAACCGCCGAAACGCTCGTTCGGCGGCTTCGGGCATGATCGGGTGCCGGCGGCCGATACCAGCCTCCGTCGGCAATGCCAGAGCGGTTCCTCGTTTCACGGAATCGATGAACCGCTCTATCCCTTTGTTTTACGCCATTCCGGACGGAAAACCGCTGCGCACTTTTCCCGGAATTGCCCTAGAGCCGCGGGCTCAGCGGCACGATGGCGGCAAAGCGCAGCCAGTCCTTTTGCGCCTTCGGTGTCCATGCGGCCTCGGCGATGGCCGGCAGACGCGGGAAGACGAGGCGGTTGAAATAGTCGCGGGAGATAAAATTCTCCTGCCATATGCAGGCCTGCACGCCCTTCATCAGATGTTTCAGTTCATCGGGGAAATCGCCCTCGGCCTCGTAGGCATAGGTATGGGCCGGCGGGACCGTGCCTGCCCAGCTCGCGCCCGGTTCCTGCCAGGCATCGGCCTGCACCATGTCGAGATAATAGGCCTGGCCCGGTGTCATGACGACTTCATAGCCTTCGCGCGCCAGCTCGATGCCGACCTCCGGCTTTTCCCAGGCCATCAGAAGCGTGCTTCTGGGATCGACGCCGCCGCCATGGGCGACTTCGTTCCAGCCGGCAAGCTTGCGGCCGCGCTCGGTCAGCATGGCCTTGATGCGCTTCAGGAAGTAGGACTGCAGCGCGAACGTCCCCGATATGCCCTCCTGCTCCATCAGCTTGCGTGCCAGGGGCGAGGCGAGCCAGGAGCCGTTGGCGACCTCGTCGCCGCCGATATGGATATATTCGGACGGGAAGAGCTCGACCATTTCGTCGAAGACCTTGGCAAGGAACTCGTAGGTGAGCTCGATGGCCGGGTTCAGGGCATTGTTCGGGAAGCCCTGGACGGAGTGATAGCTGTCCGGCGCCTCCTGCCCATCGGTGAGGTCAGGCAGGGCAACGAGGGTCGCGGTGCTGTGGCCGGGGATGTCGATCTCCGGGATGACCTCGATGCCGAGTGCCGTGGCGTGTGCGACGATTTGCCGAACGTCATCCTGCGAATAGAAGCCGCCGACCGGTTCGGCGGCGTTGCCGAGCTGCGGCAGCAGCGGCTCGTCCGGCCCGCGCAGGACGCCCGTCGTGGTCAGCTGCGGATAGGCGCGGATCTCCAGCCGCCAGGCTTCGTCGTCGGTCAGATGCCAGTGAAAGATGTTGAGCTTCAGCCAGGCGAGAATATCGAGCAGGCGCAGGACGTCTTCCTTCGGCGTGAATTGCCTGGATACGTCGAGATGGCAGCCGCGCCAGCCGTAGCGCGGACGGTCGGCGATCACGCCTGAAACCGGAAAGCGGAATTTGCCGGGTTCCCGCCGTGCGCCGTCGAGAAGCTGCGCCAGCGTCGTCAGGCCATGGAAACGCCCTGCGGCGGCGGAGAAGGAAAGCACGACCTCATCGCCGGAGAAGGAAAGCTCGTAGGCTTCGCGGTCAAGCGCCGGCCGCTCGACGAAGCGCAGCACCCTGCCCTGCGGCGCGGCAATGAGGCTGAAGGGGACGTGATTTGAGGGAAACAGGCGGCGGAAGAGCGCCTGTGCCGTGGCAAGCGCCTTTACGCTCGCGGCATCGGAGCCCTTGGCGGGATAGAGCACGACCGGAAAATCCTCGCCCGGCTTGAGGTCGATCTCAGCCGGCCACGGCTGGATGGCATAGGGAAGGTCCAGCCTGCCTTCCGGCAGCAGCACGGGCGGCGGCTCGCTGACGCGATCGGCAAGCAAAAGGTCGGAGGTGAAGACCGTGACATGGCTGCCATCCGCCAGCGTCACGTAAGCGGATTTGGCGCCATCGGTGCAATGCCGCGCAATCCGGTGAAGAGCGGAGACGGTGAACGTCCAGCTTTCTCCGGGCGCGATGGACAGGCCGGCCGGCGGCGCGAACTCGTGGAAATTGGCATTGCGGCGCACGAAGACGGCATTGTCGCAGGCTTGCGGATCGACGAGGCGCGTCAGCGTCGTATAGGCAAGGTGAAAATTCGAAAGAGGCGCATCCGAGAAATTGAAAAGCGTCAGGGTCAGTCGACCGTGCTTTCCGCCCTCGGGAGACCAGGTGTTTTCGAGATGATAGGAGGACGGCTGCATCATGTTTCCCTTTGGCGATAAATGTCAGTAGTGATCGGATTGGGAGAAGGTGTGGGCAAGCTCCGCCTGCCCGGCCGTCAGGCCGCAATCGACAGGCAGGCAGACGCCGGTTATGGCCGAGGCGAGCGGACTTGCGAGAAAGGACACGGCATTGGCGACGTCGACGGGGTCGACCACGCGCTGTAGCGCATACCAGCGCCTGGCCTCCTCGAAGACATTCGGATTCGCCGCGGCGCGTACTTCCCAGGCCTGGGTGCGCACCGTGCCCGGCGCCACCGCATTCGAACGGATGCCGAATTTGCCGTATTCGACCGCGACCAGCCGTGTGAAATGCAGAAGTCCGGCCTTGGCGGCGCTGTAAGCAGGATGGCCGAAAACGGCCATGCCGTTGACCGAAGCAATATTGACCACCGACCCTTTCGAGGCCTTGAGCATGTCCTCGACGGCGCGGAAGCACAGGAATGCCGCCTCGAGATTGAGGAGATTGTCGGCCCGCCATATTGCGGGCGTGGTGTCGTGAAGGCTGACCGCACGGGCCGCGCCGGCATTGTTGACGAGTGTCCGCAGGCGGCCCGATCCCGACGCGGTCCTTGCCATGGCGGCAACGTCGGCTTCGGCGGTGATATCCGCCTTGTGCGGGACGAAACGCTCGGCCGGGCCGAGTTCCGCCGCCGCTTTCCGCACGGCCGCCTCGTCTATATCGGCGAGCAGGATGACATCGTGGTCATCCGCAAGGCGCTTTGCGATCGCACGGCCGATATCGCCGGCCGCGCCTGTGACGATGGCAACGGATTTGCTCATATGGCTTCCCTCGATTCAGTCGCAGCGGATGCCCGCCGCTCTCTTGTCATTTGATCCGCAAGCCGGTGCGGAAAGCCGGCGGCGCCGCGGTGAACCCGTGTCCTAGTCCCCGAGCAGCTGGCGGTCGTCGCCGTCGCGATGGGTGACGAGCTGCTGCTTGATACGGCGCAGCGTCACCGTCGCCTGCGGCTGGATGCGGTAGGCGATCAGGCTGGCGAGAATGTCCACCACGGCGAGATAGGCGATGCGGGTCGATGTCGGCCGATAGATATTGTCGCCCTCCGGCAGGTCGACAGGCAGCGTGATCTCGGCGGCGCGCGCCACGGGGCTTTCGCTCTGCGTCAGCGCAATGGTCGGCACCTTGGCCTCGCGCGCCAGCATGAAGGCGCGCACCAGCTCGGCATTGCGGCCGGAAAAGGACGAGCCGATCAGCACGTCCGTCGGCTTGGCGGCGGCCGCCATCATCAGCTGCATGCTGTGGTCGGAACTCGCGGTGATGCGGAGGCCAAGCCGGAACAGACGGTTCTGCAGCTCGGTGGCGATCATGGATGAATTGCCGCCGGAGCCGAAGGCATAGATCATCTCCGCGCCGGCAAGCCGGTTTGCCGCCCGCTCGATGGCGGCGACATCCAGCCCGCGATGCAGCAGGAAGAGCGCGTTCTGCGCCTTGGTAATAATATCCTGGGCGACATCGGCCGGCGCGATGCTCTTCGGTTCAGGCTTCAGATAGCGCATGCCGACATAGGCCGTGCGCGCCAGCTGCACCTTGAAATCGGAAAAGCTTTCGCAGCCGAGGCGACGACAGAAGCGCGTCACCGTGGGCGGCGAGACGTCCGCCTTGCCCGCGAGCTCAATGATGGAAGCATTGACCGCGAATTCGAAATCGTTGAGGACGATATCGGCGATGCGGATTTCCGATTGCGAAAGCCGGCCCCTCTCGTCCTGCATGGTCGTGAAGATATCCATCAGCCTCCCCCTTTTATCGCTGCTTCCTCTACGTGTGACACGTAGCAGGCGACGCAATCCATCGCAGTCTCGCCGTTTCCGCAAGCAAATGCGGCTTGTCGTTTATCCCCATTCAGCGGAAATCCTGACATGGGATGGCCATCATCCGGTTTCTGCAAATTATTTTCTTGATACATTGACAAATGACCATACAAAGCAGAGTTTTGCCAGTGAAAATCGTCAATTATGAAAAGAATTTAAATGGCGGCTGCTATCATGCGTGATCCTTTCAAGAATCCCTTCCCTGCCGACGATATCGCACGGCATTCGATCTGGGAGATGCTCGTTCCGCGCGACATCGAGGCTTTTCTCGCCGCCGACTGGTCGATGGTTTCGGGCGATTTCGTGGAAGAGGGCTTCATCGGCATCGACGGCAAGCGCGAAGTCAGCCCGGACAAGTGGCGCCTCGCCTTCCCGACCCTTGCGGCCTATCGTGACGAGTGGCTGCGCCAGGCCCGGGACTTTGCCACCCAGTCCTTCGCCGAAGACCCCCGCACGGCCATCTTCACCACGACGACGCTCGAAGACATCGAGATCGAAGGCGAGATGGCGCTGGTGCGCAAGAAGTTCGACGGCAGCCTGAAGAAGTCGGATGGCGGCATCGACGTGATGAAATGGCAGACGCTTTATTATTGCCGCCTGCATGAAGGACGCTGGAAAATCTGCGGCTTCACCGGCTACCTGCCGAACCCCATGGAATAGAGGCGAAAGCATTGCGCATTTTCACGGCAGCCTTCGCGACCGAGACGAACACCTTCTCCCCGATCTGCGTTGACCGGCGCGCATTCGAAGCCTCTCTCTATGCCCGCCCGGGCATGCATCCTGCAACGCCAACGCTGTGTTCCGCTCCGATAACCGTCGGCCGGCGTATCGCCGCGCAAAAGGGCTGGGACGTGATCGAGGGCACCGCCACCTGGGCCGATCCCGCCGGCCTGGTAAACCGCCAGACCTACGAGGAACTGCGGGACGAAATTCTCGACCAGCTGCGGGCGGCAATGCCTGTCGATGCCGTCGTTCTCGGGCTGCATGGCGCCATGGTCGCAGACGGTTACGAGGATACGGAAGGCGACTTCCTGTCGCGCATCCGTGAAATCGTGGGGCCGGATATTCTGGTCTGCGCCGAACTCGACCCGCACAGCCACCTGACCGGCAAGCGTGTCTCCGCTGCGGATTTCTTCGTCTATTTCAAGGAATTCCCGCATACGGATTTCGTCGATCGCGCCGAGGATCTCTGGCGCATCGCCATCGACGCGCTGGAAGGCCGCGTCAAGCCGGTCATGTCCGTCTTCGATTGCCGCATGATCGATGTCTTTCCGACATCGCGCGAGCCGATGCGCTCCTTCATCGACAAGATCATGGCGATGGAAAAGAGCGACGCCGATATCCTGTCGATATCGGTCGTCCACGGCTTCATGGCCGGCGACGTGCCGGAGATGGGCACCAAGCTGCTCGTCGTCACCGATAACAAGCTGGATAAGGGAGCCGCTGTCGCCCGCGAGCTCGGGCTGGAACTCTTCTCCAGGCGCGGCACCTTCATCATGCCGCAGATCGATGAGAAGCAGGCGGTGAGCGAGGCGATGTCCGCCAGTTCGGGGCCAGTCGTCATCGCCGATGTCTGGGACAATCCCGGCGGCGGCACGGCGGGGGACGCAACGGTCATCCTGCAGGAGCTGCTCGATCGCGGCGCCACCGACACGGCGATCGGCACGATCTGGGACCCGATGGCCGTGCAGATCTGCATGGCGGCCGGGGAAGGCGCGAAAATCCCGCTGCGCTTCGGGGCAAAATCGGCGCCGGGCACGGGCAACCCCATCGACGGTCATGTCAGGATCGTCCGTCTCGTCACCAACGCCGAGATGCGCTTCGGCGAGAGCTTCGCGCCTTTCGGGGATGCCGCGCATATCCAGCTCGACGGCATCGACATCATCCTGAATTCGACGCGCGCGCAGAGCTTCGATCCGAGCCTGTTCTCCGTCATGGGCATCGAGCCGGCGACCCGGAAGATCCTCGTCATCAAGTCGACCAATCACTTCTACGCGTCCTTCTCCAGGATCGCATCGCAGATCCTTTACTGCTCCGCAGGAACGCCTTATCCCAACAATCCGGCGCGCACGCCCTATCGCCGCGCGCGAAAGGATATCTGGCCGATGGTGGCGGACCCCTTTGCAGAAGAACGGAAAGACGCCTGACATGGCTCATGACATCGCCTTGGAAGTCAGCCCCAGGCCCGGCGACCGGATCGAGGGGCTGTCGACCCCGCGCCCGATCATCGACGAGGACCGGCTGGCGGGCAACATAGCGCGCGTGCAATCCTATATGGACGAGCACGGCCTGAACTTCCGCCCGCATATCAAGACGCACAAGATTCCCGCCCTTGCACGCGCACAGGTCTCGGCCGGTGCCAGGGGCATCAACTGTCAGAAGATCACCGAAGCGGAAGTCTTCGCCGATGCGGGCTTCGAGGATATCCTCATCACCTTCAATATTCTCGGACCGGAGAAGCTGGCACGCCTCTCCGCCTTGAACGACCGCATTGCCGGACTGAAGGTCGTTGCCGACAGCGCGACCACGGTCGATGGCCTTTCCGGCTGGTTCTCCAGCCGCAAGCCGCTGACCGTTCTGGTGGAGTGCGATACCGGAGGCGCGCGCTGCGGCGTGCAATCGCCTGCAGACGCGGCAAGGCTCGGCCAATACATCGCCAGCAAGCCCGGCCTCGTCTTCGGCGGCCTTATGACCTATCCGAAGCCGGACAGCGCCGCTGCGATACAGGCATTCCTGTCGGAAGCCGTAAGGCTGTTGAAGGCCGATGGCATCGAGTGCCCGATCGTCAGCAACGGCGGCACGCCCAGCCTCTTCGAGGCGCATCTCGTGACCGCGGCCACGGAACATCGCGCCGGAACCTACATCTACAACGACCGCTCCATGGTGCGGGCCGGCCATTGCCGGGAAGAGGATTGCGCCATGCACATCCTCGCCACCGTCGTTTCGCGCCCGACGGAGGACCGCGCCGTCATCGATGCCGGCTCCAAGGCGCTTACCTCGGATCTTCTCGGCTTTGCCGATTACGGTCAGGTGGTCGGCTATCCCGACGCCGTCATCAAGGGGCTTTCGGAGGAGCATGGCGTCATCGACCTGTCGAAGTGCGCCGGTCCTCGCCCGCAGATCGGCGACAAGATCCGCATCATCCCCAACCACACTTGCGTCGTTTCCAATCTCTTCGACCGGATGGTGTTTCATCGCGATGGTGTCGTCACGCGCGTCGAGGATGTGGCGGCGCGCGGTCTGGTCTGGTAGCGCGACCTCTCGCCCGCCCCAGCTGCCGGAGACGGTCCGGCAGCCGCCTGTCTCAGGAGGCGGTCCGGTTCAGCAGTTCCATGTCGATTTCGGTCAGTTCCACCCGCCGCTCGAAGGCCTGGCCGCTCTCGTCGAAGAGGTGGCAATCGCCGATGCGAATGCCGGTCTGGAGCGGTGTATCCATGCGGATGGCAGCGCTGCCGGCCAAGGTCGCGCAGAAATTCTCGTCGATCCCGTCAGCCGTGGCATAAGCGACGGTTTGGGCGCCCAGGCGCTCCACGACCGTCGGCACGATGGTCAGGGATAGATCGCCGCCGCCGAGCTGCACATGTTCCGGCCGGATGCCGAGCGTCAGCGCCTTGCCGACGGTGTCCTGGCGCGGCGTTACGGGCAGCAGGGCCTTCTGGCCCTTGTAGTCGACCTCCACGCCCGCATCGCTGACATTCGTGCAGGTCACAGGCAGGAAGTTCATCTTGGGATTGCCGATGAAGCGGGCGACGAAGGTATTCGACGGCTTGTGATACAGCTCCAGCGGCGCACCGACCTGCGATATTTCGCCGGCGTTCAGGACGACGATGCGGTCGGCCATGGTCATGGCCTCGACCTGATCGTGAGTCACGTAGATCATGGTCGCCTGCAACTGGCGGTGCAGCTTCGCCAGTTCGATGCGCATGTCGGCGCGCAGCGCGGCATCCAGGTTCGACAGCGGCTCGTCGAACAGGAAGATCTTCGGCTCGCGCACGATGGCGCGGCCGATGGCGACACGCTGGCGCTGGCCACCGGAAAGCTGGCCCGGTTTCTGCTGCAGGCGCTGGTCCAGATGCAGAATGCGGGCGGCCTGCTCCACCTTGGTCTTGAGCTTGTCTTCCGCCATCTTCTCCACCCGCAAGGGGAAGGCGATGTTCTCGAAGACGGACATATGCGGATAGAGAGCATAGGACTGGAAGACCATGGCGATGCCGCGCTTGACCGGCGGCAGATCGTTGACGCGAACGCCGTCGATCATGATGTCGCCGCTGGTCACTTCGTCGAGGCCGGCGATCATGCGCAGCAGGGTCGACTTGCCGCAGCCGGACGGACCGACGAAGACGATGAACTCACCATCCGTCACGTCGAGCTCGACGCCCTTGATGACCTCGAAATGACCATAGAATTTCTTGACCTGATTAAGGTGCAGCTTTCCCAAACTCTGTCTCCGCGCGGCGCCGCCGATGGGCGGGCAGGGCTCCAAAGGCCGCGCGCATGGCGCGCGGCCCGGTGACTTGCAGGCTTATTTATACTGCTCGAGGTCGGCAGCGGCCTTCTTCAGCGCATCCGCCGGCTGAGCCTGGCCAGTGACGACCGACTGGACCATCGCGATCATGACGTTCTGGAAGCCCTTGTAGTCCTTGAAGAGCGGCTCGGGACCACCATAGGCGATGCCGTCGATGAACGGCTTCCAAGAAGGATCCTTCTTGACGAACTCGTCGACCAGCGGAGACGGACGCAAAGGCGTCAGGCCCGCGCCGCCCTGCAGCTCGTATTCGCCCTGCGGGCCGGGAGACGTGATGAACTTGGCGAATTCGATGGCCTTGTCCTCGACGCCGGTGCCCTTGAAGACGGCAAGGCTGTCGGTGATGAGCAGCGTGCCCTGACCCTTGGCGGAGGGGCCGAGGGGCAGCGGAGCGACACCCCAGTCGATCTTCGTTTCCTTCAGGCGAGCGGCGGCGCCGGAGCCGGCCTGGATCATGCCGACCTTGCCATCGAGGAAGATGGCGCGCATTTCGTTCTGCTCGTAAGCCGTCGGTCCCTCGACGGAATAAGGCGTGATGTCCTTGTAGGCCTGAAGAGCGGCCAGCACTTCGGGGCTGTCGAGGACGATCTTGTCGCCGTCGATCACCTTGCCGTTGTTGGTGTAAACCCAGTGCAGGAACTGGTGCATGGTGTTGTCGAAGGTCTTGGCCGACAGACCGTAGCCGGGGATGCCGGTCTTTTCCTTGATCTGCTTGGCGTCGGCGATTTCCTCAGCCCAGGTGGTCGGCGGCTTCTCCGGATCGAGACCGGCCTGCTTGAAGATGTCCTTGTTCCAGTAGAGCGCCTTGGTGGAGAAGGCGATCGGCACGCCCCACTGCTGACCATCGATAGTGACAGTATCGACGATGCCAGGATAATAGGCCTTCTTTTCGTCATCCGTCATCGGGATCTGAACGATCAGGTCGTTGTCAGCGAACTGCTTGAGCGTACGCGAACCGACATAGGCCATGGCGACTGGCGTCCCGGCAGCGGCAAGCGTCGTTGCCTTATCCTGGCACAATTCCCAGCCGACGAGTTCTGGCTTGACCGCCCAACCCGGATTCTTGTCTTCCCACTCTTTGATATATTTCACATGGATCGGGTCGATGCTGTCGCCGCAATAGATCCAGCTGATTTCCTTGTCGGCGGCCTGGGCATTCACGGCGCCAAGCGCGGTGGAGCCGAGCAAAGCAAGGGCGAGAAGCCCCGTCTTGAAATGGAATGTCACGTTTAAGCTCCCGTTCTCTCTGGTGGTTGATTGATTTTATTGCTTCACCGCGCCGGCGGTCAGACCGCTGACGAGATACCGTTGCAGGAAGAAGATCACGACCAGCGCCGGCGCGATGCCGACGAAACTTGCGGCCATGAGTTCGTTCCAGACGACCTCCTGCCGGCCGAAATAGGCAAAGAGCCCGACCGGCAGCGGCATGTATTCCGTCTTCGAATTGAAGGTGAGCGCATAGATGAACTGCTGTGCATATGCCTCGATGAACGAGGAAATCGCGACAACGACAATGCCGGGCATGGCGATCGGCAGGATGACACGACGCAGGGTGTAGAGCTGGCTTGCGCCGTCGACATAGGCGGCTTCATCCAGCTCGCGCGGGATGCGGCGGATATAGGTGTGCAACAGCCAGATTCCGGTGGGGATGATGAAGGCGACGCCCGGTACGATCATGGCGAAATAGGTGTTCAGCACGCCGAAGGACCGCATGAGGCGGAACAGCGGGATGAGCAGCACGGCGCCGGAGAACATCTTCACCGCCAGGAAGGCTCCCAGCAGCGGGCCGGACCCCTTGAACTCGAAGCGCGCAAAGGCATAGGCCGCCGGCACCACCAGGATCAGCACGATGATGGTGATCGAGCCGGAGATCAGGAAGGAGTTGAAGATATACCAGCCGAATCCCGGCACGCTGGTCCACATCGTCCGGTAGGCCGCAAACGATCCGTTTTCGGGAATGAAACGGTAGGGCGACGAGAAAAGCTGGCTGAGCGGCTTCAGCGAGACCAGGAAGCCTTCGATGAAAGGCGCCAGCACGAAGGCCAGGAACAGCAGGATTCCGGCATAGATGCCGACGAGCTCGTACCATTTGTAGCGATGGATCATCGAAGGCTGGCTCATCGCTGCTTGGCTCCCGTGGAAAAGCGGCTGGTCAGGCGGAAATAGGCGAGGCAGAAGAGCGATAGGAAGATGCAGATCAGCACGGCACGGGCCGCGCCCTCGCCGTACTTGTAAGATCCGATCGCCGTCCTATAGGTGTCGATGATCATCGTCGTCGTTTCGCCGTTCGGGCCGCCGCGGGTCAGGATCCAGATGATGTCGAAGGAATTGAACGTCGAGATCAGCGAGAGCATCGACATGGTGACGAGAGAGGGAACGAGCAGTGGCAAGGTGATGCGGCGGAAGCGGTAGAACCGGCCGGCGCCGTCCGTCCAGGCTGCTTCATAAAGATCGTGCGGGACCGCCTGCATGGCCGCCAGCATGTAAAGCGTGACCATCGGCACGCCGATCCAGACGTCGGTGACGATCGTCGCCCAGAAGGCCGAACTGCCATAGGCAAGGAAGGCCACCGGGCCGTCGACGATGCCGAACCGCTGCAGCAGGCCCGAAATCATGCCGAACTGGCCGTTATACATCCAGCCCCACATGAAGATGCCGATCGCCATCGGCACGATCCAGGGCGGCATGGTCAGCACCCGGAACAGCGACCGGCCCGGAACCGCCGAATTCAACAGCGCCGCCCCCAGCGTGCCGATGATCATCTTCAGCGACACGGAAAAGAACGTCCAGATGAAGGTCCGGACGATCACGCCCGCGAAGGTGTCGTTGAAGATCTTGGCGTAGTTCTCCAGGCCGACCCAATTCGTCACCTTCTTCAACGAGGCATCGGTGAAGGACAGGATTATGGTGTCGACCAGCGGGTAGGCGACGATGACGGCGACGTAGAGGATAGCCGGAAAAAGCAGGACCCAGGCGAAGATGACTGTGCTGCGTTGAACACCCATCTGCGCCCCTCCCTAGGCAGCTCTTGAATGAAGCGCTTCGTCGAACTCGTCCCAGATCGGCCGGAGGTCGACGACGGCCCGCTTCATGCGCGCCTCGTCCATCGAGAGCGCCAGAATGCCCGCTTCGAGTGCGTTCAGGGTCGAGACCGGCAGATGCTGGCCCGATTTGACATGAGAGATGATGTCGGCGGCCATTTGCTCGTCGGCGCCGTAGTGCTGCGAAAGCGCCGTTCGCGTCGCATAGGTCTTCTCGATCACCTTCTTGCCCGTGAGCATCTCGTGAACGTTGAAGTAGCCGCGAATGAAATCGCCCTCGGCCATGCCGCGCGAGCCCATGATGGCGAAGCGGCGGAACTGGTCCGGCACATTCAGATTGGTGTGGAAGTTCATGCCGACGCCATTGGCATATTCGACGATCGCCACCTGATAGTCGATGATGTCCCCGTCGCTGTCGAACACCTTGTCCGATCCCATCCAGCCGCTCGGCTTGCGATGAAACAGCTCGAGGTCGTTGATGCCTTCCCTTGCCGGGTCGTTTTCCGGAATGAAGCTCTTGCGGCCGCCGAAGCTTGCGACCCTTTCCGGGCGCGCGCCCACGACGCCATTGTAAAGATCGAGGTCGTGGCAGCATTTCTCCAGCATGAAACTGCCGGAATAATGTTCGTAGCGGCGCCAGTCGCGCATGAAGAAGGCGCCGTGATAGGGCTCGATATGCTCGGCGGCCTCGATGGAAACGACGTGGCCGAGCTTTCCCTCGGCCTGGGCGGCCAAGAGATCGCGATACATCGGCGAGTAGCGCAGCACCAGCCCGACATTGAGGCGCTCATGGCCGAACTTCGCCATGAGACGGGCAAGCTCGATGCTGTCCCTGATCGTCGTGACGATCGGCTTTTCGCAGAAGATCTTGAGGCCCGCCTCAAGCCCGATACGGATATGATCGAGATGCATGTGGTTCGGCGAACCGATCATCAGAAGATCGATCTTCTCGTTGGCAATCAGGTCTTGCGGCGTTGCGTAAGCTTTTCCGGCGGAAATGCCCTGTTCGAGCAAGCCGGGCAGGCCCGCAGGCTCAGGATCGACATATCCGGCAATTTCGAAGCTCTCGTCGATCGCCTTGAAGACATAGCCCAGATATCCCAGACGGAATCCCAGCCCAATGATTCCAACTCGCATGCTTTTGCGTTCCCATTACGTAATTTATTTTCGTAACCTTGGGACAAATTTTCGCATTCGTCAACGACGTTCGCGCGTTTAACCAAAAACATGAAATTTATTTTCAGAACAACGCCCTAACCTGCACGGCTTTAAAGCTGAAACCGCGCAAGTTTTAGGTGTGCTGCCGCTTATTTCGGCAGGCCGCCCGCGGCTTCACCTGTCCGGGCCGTTGTATTGCCAATATTTATAGTTGGGTTTGCGGGTGCTGCTGGAAATGACGCCGTCCTGCTCGCAGACGTAACCGAGACGCGGCAAGCTCCGGTAGAAAAGGCCTTCGCGGAAATAGTCCGCATAAAGGGTCGTCGTGCGGCATTGAAATTTCTCGTCGGCCGCCATTTTAGGCGCCTTCACGCCCGGCAGGTCCTTGTAAGGATAAACGGGAGCGACATATGGCTTGGGAAGAAGCGGATTGTCGGCAAATGCCGCGGCAGGCGCAAGGCACGCAGCGAACAGGGCAGCCATGGCGATTTTCGATCTGGTCCACATGAATTGTGACAATCCTTTGCTCATGCGAACGCGGCAGGAAGATGCCGCCTATTGCGGATATAATAGCGCAAGGGGTACACGCCAATGGCCCCTTCGTCAAAATCGCGCGCAAACGGCGGCGTATGCGTCGTCCGGGACGTGTTCACGCTACATTACACCAAAGAAAATGCTTTTATCGCCGAATGCAACATGGGCGCGCAATCCCGGTTTGCGACAATTCATGAACATGGTATATAGTAGAAAAACATCATCTTAGTCAGTGTCGGCGCGATTTCTGTTTGCAGGAGTAACAGTCATTCTCGAACAGATTAATCGGACCAGTCTCGCTGACCTTGAGATCGCTGGCGACATCACTCAGCAGGTTCGCATTTATGTCATAAACCTCGATCGCTCGCGCGATCGCTGGGAGCGCCTGTGCAGTCAGGCCGTGGAATACGATCTGCACGTTACACGCATTCCCGCCGTCGATGGTCGCGTGGTCGCGGAAGAGGACCGTGTCGATTTTCATCCGCATTCGTTCATCTATCACAACGGCCGCAAGCTTCTGCCCGGAGAATATGGGTGCTACCGCAGCCATCTGCTCGCGCTGGAGCAGTTTGTCGCCAGCGGCGACAGGATGGCGATCATCATGGAAGACGACGTAGAACTTAACGAAAGGCTGATCCCGCGCGCGATCGCGGCAATGGAAAGCGTCCACGGCGCCCGCTTGGTGAAGCTGGTCAACCATCGCCTCGTCGGCTTCAAGGAGATCTGTCAGACCAGTGAAAACGATGTCATCGGCCGCTGTATGCACGGCCCCCAGGGGTCAGCCGCCTGCTACATCGTCAACCGCAAGGCCGCCCGAAAGCTGCTGACGACGCTGAAGCCCATGCTCCTTCCCTATGATGTCGCCCTGGAGCGCGGCTGGTCGACGGGTGTGGAGACGTTCACGACCTTTGAAAATCTTGTCGATTTCAGCCCGCACCGCGCCGACACCACGATCGGCAAGCGCGTACACTACCGGGCCGTCAAGCGGCATTTCCTGTTGCGGCTGACGGCACATTGGTTCCGCACATGCGATCAGCTGCGCCGCTGGCGCTACGCCATCAAGGTCAAGCATGCAACGGCGGCCAAAGCCATAAAGCGCTGACGCCGGCGGCGCGGAAAAGCTCTATAGCTGCGCGACATTGTCGAGGCTCGGCTGATCGACCGTCAGATCGTGCTCGCGCTCGCGGTAGACAAGGTCGACCACCTCGCTGTTCGGCGTATAGCCGGAAACAAGCTTCTGCAACAGGGCTCTGGCTTGAGGAATGTCGTTCTCGTTCAGCGCCGCCTCCAGCGCGGCAAGCCGGTTCGACAGCTCCGCCCAGGGCAGGAAATCTTCCTTGGCCTGCATGATGCGCGGATGGCTTGTCGTTTGCGGATTGTCGCCGATCAGCAATTCCTCGTACAGCTTCTCGCCAGGCCTCAGGCCGGTGATCTCCAGTTCGATATCGCCATCGGGCTCGTCTTCGTCGCGCACGGTCAGGCCGGACAATTCCACCATGCGCCGGGCGAGATCGGCGATACGCACGGGCTCCCCCATATCCAGCAGGAAGACATCGCCGCCGCCGGACATCGCGCCCGCCTGGATCACGAGCTGCGATGCCTCGGGGATAGTCATGAAATAACGGGTGATATCGGGATGCGTCAGCGTGATCGGCCCGCCGTCGCGGATCTGCTGGCGGAACAGCGGTACGACCGAACCCGAAGAGCCGAGCACGTTGCCGAAGCGGACCATGGCGAAATTCGTGCTGCCGGTGCCGGGCTTGCGGTCGGCATCCATGGCCTGCAGCACCATTTCCGCCAGCCGTTTGCTTGCGCCCATGATATTGGTCGGACGCACGGCCTTGTCAGTGCTGATGAGGACGAAATTCTCGACACCGCAATCGCGGGCGGCTTCGGCCGTTATCAACGTTCCCAGCACATTGTTGCGGATGCCTTCGACGGGATTGTACTCGACGAGCGGCACATGCTTGTAGGCGGCGGCATGGTAGACGGTCTTCGGCCGCCATGCCTCCATGATCTGCCGGATCCGCTGGCCGTCGCGCACGGAGGCAAGGAAGGGAATGATGCGAACATCGGCGTGGCCGGCCGAGGCGGCCACCTTCTCCAGCTCCCCGTGAATGGCATAGAGCGCGAATTCGCTCTGTTCGACCAGCAACAGCGAGGACGGCCCGTTCTTGAGGATCTGGCGGCAAAGCTCGCTACCGATCGAGCCGCCGGCGCCCGTCACCATGACGACCTTGCCGCGGATATTCTTCTCGATCAGATCGCGGTCGGGAGCGATCACGTTGCGGCCGAGCAGGTCTTCGATATCCAGTTCGCGCAGATCCGAGACCGCGACGCGCCCCTGGGCGAGCGCCGTCAGATCGGGCATCGTTCGCACGGTAACGCGAGCCTTGCGCATGCTTTCGAGAATTTCATTGCGCCGCTGCCGCGTGGCGTTCGGCAAGGCCAACAGCACGCCCTTGATATCGCCCGAGACCACGAGCGCCGGCAAATCCGCGGGATCGTAGATCGGCAGGCCGCCCATGATGCTGCCGTGCAGATTCCGGTCGTCGTCGAGATAGCCGACGACATTCAGCTCGGCGCTGTTGGCAAGCGCGCCCGCAAGCTGCCGCCCGGAGGCGCCGGCGCCATAGATCAGCACCTTGGCGAGCTGATTGCGGTTCAGGAGCCGCTGATACGCATTTCCGAGCCAGTAGCGCGTCCACATGCGCGACAGGCCGATCGCAATCAGCAACAACAACGGCTGCAAAATGCCGACCGTGCGAGGCACCCCGGGCACGCTGATCGCGGTAAAGATCGTCATGAAGGCGAGGGCATAGATCGCCACCGCCTTGACGACGGTCACGAAGGCCGAAAGACCCGCATATCGGAAAATGGCACGATAGAGGCCGAGGACGATGAAGATCGGTATGGCGAGCAGAAGGGAGACGATGGCGGGCAGCCATTCGACACCTTCGAGAATGACCCAATCGTCAAGGCGCAGGCAATAGGCGAACCAGACGGTGAGCACACAGAGGCTGGCATCGACCAGCAATGCAAGCGCGCGCTTGGTCGGGCGCGGAAGTGCCAGGAACGGCAGAACGAGTTTATCCGCTGGCACCATCCCTCAGCTCCCCCCGGCGTCGGACAGCGCGACAGCATACCGCTTCTCTCGCATAGATTGTCTCACAATGCACCAAAGGCATATGATGATTGCATTACGCTTTCATTAGCATGTTTCAATGATTCCCAGCGCCGATTTACATCTAGAACACTCGGCGCACAATTGCATCATCGATGCTGAAAAAGCTGCGGGCGGGAAAAGGGAAACAAGTGATCACTTGCCGAAATAACCGCGGATGACGGGGTGCCGAAACAGGCCGAGGAGAATCGCAAAGGCCATGCCCAGGCCGGCGCCGAAGATTGCGCCGGCAATCAGGCCGGCCACCATCATCACCTTCCGGCTCGGCCCGTCCGCCTTGAGCGGCGGCTCGGCTTCCGAGATCACACGAATATTGCTCTGCGACAGATCCTGCGCGTCGCTGGCCTGGCCGGACCGCTTCAACAGCGCTTCGTAGACATCTCGGGCGGCGGTTGCCTTGCGCTGAAGCTCGTTCAGGCCGACAAGCTTGCCCGATGTATTGACCTGCGAGGCCTTCTGCACCGCCAGTTCCTTGGCGATATCCTGCTCGGCCTTCTGCGCCTGTTCGTAATCGGCGCGCGCCGACGTCATCTGCCGCTGCAATTCCGCCCGGATTTCTCCGGCAAGGCTTTCCAGCGAGGATCTGGCGGCCAGCAAGCGCGGATGGCGGGCGCCAAGCTGGCTTTGAAGGCTGCCGACATTGGCCGCCAGCGCCGCATATTGCTGCCGCAGGCTGCTCAGCGCGGTCGACGTCGCTCCCGATGTGGGGCTGTTGGAGACGACATCCTCGAAACTGAGTTTGCCGGCCGCCTCGGCGCGGGCTTTCGCCTCGATCGTCTTCTGCTGGGCGGTGACCAGTATGTCGTTCAGGGCGGTCAGCCGCTTGTCGGAGATCAAATTGCCTTCGACAGCGACCATGTCGTTGTCGGCGCGATAGGCTTCGACGGCCTTTTCGGCGGCAAGCACCTGCTGGCGTAAATCCTCGAGGCGCGAATCCAGCGCGGTGTTGCTGCTCTTGTAGCTGTTCGCGGCCGCCTTGCTCTCCTCTTCCATAAAGGAGGTCACAAGCTGGTTGGCAATCCTCGCCGATTTCTGAGCATCGCCGGTCGTCACCTTTGCCGTCACGACGTAGGTGCTGGATTCGCGGGCGATCTGCACGGCTTTCGCAAGAGCCGCCGCCGCAATGTATTTCGCCGCCTCGCCCGTGGCGCCTGCATTGAATTGCGGGTCCTGATCGAGCTTCAATGCATCGACGACGCGGCCGAGCACCTTGCCGGAAGACAGGATCTGGGTCTGGCTGTCGATCATCGTGGTGATCAACTCCGGCGCCGTTGGAGGCTGCTGGGAGGAATCGGCGCCGCCGACAGGACGAGGGTCGAAATAAAGGCTGGTTTCGGCCGTGAATTTCTGCGGTATCAGCGGAACGACGGCGCCACCCAGCGCGGCGCCGATGCCGGCCAGGACGAGAACCACGAGCTTTTTCGACCAAATCGAACGAATGGCGGAGTGAAGATCGAGCAGCGGCATATTCGCCGCCGGTATCGATGCCGGCCGTGCGGTCGCATTCGTCGCGGCAACCGCCGGCTCCACAACCGGGGCAGCGGCGATCACAACCGGCTCCGTCACGGGCTGCGGGATTGCCGCCTCCTCGCGCCCGGATGAGCCCGCAACCGCATCGGTCGCGGAAACCTCCGGACCAGGGTCGGGCATTTCAGGCGATCGGGAGGATACAGCCGGCTCAGCTGCGTCAACGAAGTCGCGCGGGCGCAGGACCGGACTGCGCACGCGCACGCCATCGTGCCGTGGGTCAGACGGCTCGATACCGTGCCAACCCTCAAGTTGGTCCGATCTCTTGCTTCGTTCCATTGAGCTCATGCCAGACTTTCAATGCTTCGCAGGCGAATTCCACGCAGCAGATGTCTTGAGTTTAGAAACGTTTGGCTAACGGAACATTAAGGACGCTCCAAGGAAATCGCGACGCGGGCGCGGGCGCGACCCGTCCCTTCATCATTGCTCAACACCATGATCCCTATGAGAAATGCACATCCGCACGGAAACCCGGGAGCATGCAATGACAGCAAAGAGCACGACAGCGCTACGCCTGCTGCTGGCCGCAGCGGCCATGCTCGCTTTCGCGACGCAGGCGAAAAACGGCCTTGCCGCGCCGCAGCTCTGTTATCGCGGCATCAATCTTTCCGGCGCGGAGTATGGCGATCTCGGCGGCGTCGCCAACGTGAATTATACTTATCCCTCCGAACAGACCGTGCGCTATTTTGCCGGAAAGGGCATGAACGTCGTGCGCCTGCCCTTCCGCTGGGAGCGCCTGCAACCGGTGCTTGGCCAGCCTCTGGACGGCGACGAGCTGAAGCGGCTGAAGGATGCCGTCGATCTCATCCAGAAACACGGCATGGCCGTCGTCCTCGATCCCCACAATTACGGCTACTACGACAAGACCCAGCTCAAGCATGCGCCCGCGACGGATCTGGCTTTCGGGGACTTCTGGGCGCGGCTTGCGGCCGAGTTCTCAAATCGGAAGGGGGTTGCCTTCGGGCTGATGAACGAGCCGCACGACATCAGGACGCCCGATTGGCTGGACCTTGCCAATACCGCCATCCGCAGCATTCGAACCGTCGGCGCTCGCAATCTCATTCTCGTTCCCGGCACGAACTGGACAGGCGCGCATAGCTGGTCCGCCGACGTACTGGGCGGCGCGAACGGAACGGTCATGCTCGGCGTCAACGATCCGATCGGTTTCTACGCCTTCGAATTCCACCAGTATCTCGATGCGGACAGTTCCGGCACCCATCCAGTCTGCGATGGCACCGACAGCGCCAGCAAGGGTCTGAACGACGTCACGGACTGGCTGCGCAAGAATGGAAAGCGCGGGTTTCTGGGCGAATTCGGCGTCGCCGCCAATAGCGGCTGCCTCGACGGGCTCAAGCAGGTTCTGGGCATCATGAACGCCAACAGCGATGTCTGGCTCGGCTGGACCTACTGGGCGGCCGGCGACTGGTGGCCGCCGGAAGAGCCGCTCAACGTGCAGCCGCACAATGGCCGCGACAAGCCGCAGATGAAGGTTCTCGCCGAAGGATTGAGCCGAAAGACCTCGCTGGCGGCATCGTGCGCGCTGGTCAAGCCCGCGAAATGACCGGCCGCAAGCAGCCGGCTCTTTGTCGCGAATCATCGGGCTGATATGCTGCCCGCAGCCAGCGAAGACGTCACGACCCCGGATATCTCATGCAAAGTTCAGGCGAAAAGCAGCCGATCAATTTCGTCATTCTTACGATTTCGCTGCTGGCGGTCTGCTATAATTGCATCCTCGCTTTCATCAATCACAATATCACGCCGCTGACGCCGAACGCCGTCGTGCTGTGCGAGGTGCTGCTCCAGATCGCAAGTTTCAGCTACCTCCTGACGAAAGGAATCTATGAGGAGGATATCGCGCCTCTTTTTTATCTGCTGCTGACGATCGTGCTGACGATCTTCGTCATGGCCATCAACAAGCAGGCCTATATCGACCATCTCCGCAACGTCATGATCATCTTCGCCTTTTCGATCATGGGGCGGCTGGCCAACGAACGCACCGTCAAGCTCACCTTCAAGATCTCCTGTCTTATCGTGCTCGCCGTGCTGATTTGCGAAATCGTGTCGGTGAAAGAATATGTCGCGCTGTTCCATCCGGCCGAATATTTCCAGAACACGCGCGGCGTACCGCCGGCCACCTATAGCGACCTCGGCCTTTTTCGCGGCGCGCTCGGCTTCGAGGGCCGGTTTTCCTTCGGCCTGATCGACCACCGGTCGTCATCCATTTTCCTGGAACAGGTTTCGCTCGCCAATTTCTGCGGCGTGATGGTGCTGTATCTGATCAGCTTTTCCAACCGGCTGAAATTGTTCGACCGGCTGCTGTTCCTGTCGACCGTCATATTGATCCTGCTGACGAACGACACGCGCACGATGCTGATCTTCAGCCTCATCTGCGTTGCCGGCTATTTCATCTATCCCTGGCTCCCGAAGGCGCTGGATCTCCTGACCATGCCCGTGATCATCGTCGCCGGCTTCGTCATTCACGCCCTCAAGCCGACGGTGACGGGCGATAATTTCGTCGGGCGCATCAACGGCACGGTGAAGGCTTTTCTCGGCATGGACCTGCAAAGCACCATCGGCCTGCAGCTCGATCAGGTGGGCATCTTCTTCGACAGCGGATACGTCTACATCATATATGGCGCGACCATCTTCGGCCTGATCCTGTTCTGGCTTTACGCCTCGCTCTATCCGGGCGGCGAGACCGTCAACCAGCGGCGTCTCGGCCATGCGCTCTCCCTCTTCCTGTTCCTGAACCTGATGATCGGCTCTACCGCCATCTTCTCCATGAAGACGGCGGGGCTCGTCTGGCTTCTGGTCGGCTTCCTGAAATTCCACGACGGCGCCCAGGCAAAGCAACCGGCGAAGCTTGCCCTGGTCGCCACCGGCTGAGGCGGGGATGCGCTGTCGGAAGGCGCAATGGGAACGGCTTTTTCCTCGCATCCTGCCTAAATATCCATCGCAACATGGCCGGGGGGAGGGATTTCCCGGACCTCCGATTTCATCTAAGCAGGCGGCATCCTCGATATAAGAGAGAAGAGACATGACGAGCTATGTATTGACAGTGACGTGCAAGTCGACGCGGGGGATTGTTGCGGCGATATCGAATTATTTGGCGGAACAGGGCTGCAACATCGTCGATTCCAGCCAGTTCGACGATCTCGACACCGGCAAGTTCTTCATGCGCGTCTCCTTCATCTCCGAGGAAGGCGTCAGCGAGGCGGCGCTGGTGGAGGGCTTCAAGCCGATCGCCGAGAAATTTGCGATGGATGCGGAGATTCACGATGCTAAGAAGCGCATGAAGGTGCTGCTGATGGTCTCGCGCTTCGGCCACTGCCTCAACGACCTCCTTTATCGCTGGAAGATCGGCGCGCTGCCGATCGACATCGTCGGCGTCGTCTCCAACCATTTCGATTACCAGAAGGTCGTCGTCAACCACGACATTCCCTTCCATCACATCAAGGTGACGAAGGACAACAAGCCGCAGGCCGAGGCCCAGCTGCTGGAACTGGTCGAGCAGACCGGCACCGAACTCGTCGTGCTCGCCCGCTATATGCAGGTTCTCTCGGATGCGCTGTGCCGGAAGATGTCCGGCCGCATCATCAACATCCACCATTCCTTCCTGCCGTCCTTCAAGGGGGCGAACCCCTACAAGCAGGCCTACGAGCGCGGGGTGAAGCTGATCGGGGCGACGGCGCATTACGTGACGGCCGACTTGGACGAGGGGCCGATCATCGAGCAGGACACGGCGCGCATCACGCATGCGCAGTCCGCCGACGACTATGTGTCGATCGGCCGCGATGTCGAGAGCCAGGTGCTGGCGCGCGCCATACATGCGCATATCCACTTCCGCACCTTCCTCAACGGCAACCGCACCGTCGTCTTCCCGGCAAGCCCGGGCTCCTACGCTTCCGAGCGCATGGGCTGAGGCGCGAGACGATTTCGGCCGGCTCCCTTTCCTTTTTACGTCGAAGCGCGATGTGATACCGCCGGTATCGAATCGTCCCGGTGATCAAGGAGAGGACATGTCATTTCATCGCAATGGGACGCTGCTGCTGGCGGCGTTCCTCCTGTCGACGCCGGCATCGCATGCCGAAACGGCGGAAAAGGATCCTTCCAGGATCGATCTGGCCAAGCTGATCGAATGCACGACCTACGACGTGCCGAGCTACAATGAATTCGCCCTGTGGCTGACGGGGCCGGAAAGTGCGACGGCCATGAAGACGCTCGGCTTGAGCGAGCTGCCGTCCGGCAATCCCCTCCTGCGGGAATTCCAGCTTTCGGCGCCTGTAACCGTGTTCGGGCGGCAGACGAGCAGGATTGCCTTTGCCTCCACCGGGCCGCTCGCCGTGCTCGACGAAGCCGATCCGCATCCGCTGGCAAAGCAACTCGGCGTGACCGCTTCGGTCGACCGGGCGAACAAGTTCCTCGGCGAGAAGGAAATCGTTTCGCGCAAGGAGCGGCAGGAAAATTCAGACACGGTGCTCGATACCCGCATCCTGCTCGATGTCTCGACCGTCGACAGCCATCCCGGCAAGACGCTGGCAGGTTGCAGCTATTCCATCGAGGTCGAATAGAGGATCTAGCCGGACACGATCTGCGGCCTATCTTCCTGCTGATTGCTCGACCACCCTATCTGTTTTGGGTGATTTTCTTTAAGATGGAATGGTTTAGTGTCGACGCAAATGAACCATCCGGGGGATGCCATGGCCGACGCCACGCTCGTAAACCGTATGCAACTGCCCAGACCGGACGTGACGCCGGAGGAGGCAGCCGAGATATTGCAGACGCATTACGGCCTGAGCGGCACATTGACCGAGCTCGGCAGCCAGCAGGACCGCAACTACCGCATCGAGGCCGGCGACAATGCCTATGTGCTGAAAATATGCCGTGCCGAATACGAGCCGGTCGAGCTGGAGGCACAGAATGCGGCCATTCGCCACCTTCATGCCAAACCGGACGCTCCGCGCGTGCCCGAGGTCGTGCCGGCGCTGAACGGCCGCGACATTCTCAGCGTCGCCATCCGCGAGCAGGAGTATCTCGTCCGCCTGCTCGGCTTTCTCCCCGGCCGGACGCTGACGCAGCGCAAGCATCTGCCTCTCGCCGCAACGGCAGGGCTCGGCGCGCTTTCGGCCCGGCTTGCCCGCGACCTTGCCGATTTCGATCACCCCGGCCTCCACCGGAACCTGCAATGGGATCTTCGCCGGGCAGGACCGGTCGCCGTACAGCTCCTGTCGGCGATAACCGATCATGAAGCGCGCGACCGCATCGCCAAGGCGATGGTGGCGGCCGTCAAGCGTATCCAGCCGCTGGCGAGCGAATTGCGCGTGCAGCCGGTGCATCACGACGTCACCGACGACAATGTCGTCAGCCATCCCGATGCGCATGGCCAGCTCGTGCCGGACGGCGTCATCGACTTCGGCGATATCATCCAGGGCTGGCTGGTCGGCGATCTCGCCGTCACCTGCGCCTCGCTGCTGCATCATGCCGAAGGCAATCCCTTCTACATTCTTCCCGCCATCAAGGCCTATCATGCGGTCTACCCCCTTCAGGAGGTGGAGGCCAAGGCGCTGTGGCCGCTGATCGTCGCACGCGCGGTCATCCTTGCCGCCAGCGGCGAGCAACAGCTCGCCATCGATCCGGACAACGACTACGTGCGCGGCAACCTCGATTTCGAGCGTCAGATCTTCGATGTCGCGACCGGCGCGCAGCCGGATGTGATGGAAGCGGCGATCCTGCGGGCGATCGGCCTGGATGTCGCTCCGATCTCGACCGAGGGCTGGTCGCCGCTGTTGCCCGATATCGATCCCTCGCAGATCGCAGCCGTCGATCTTTCCGTTACCGGACCCGATTTCATCGACGGCAACTGGCAGAAGCCCGACATGGACTGGCGGCTGCTGGCCCAGACCGCCATGGCATCCGGCGCGGCTGCAACCCGTTACGGCGAATTCCGCCTGTCCCTCGCGAACCCGCTCAGCTTGGCGCCGCCGCAGAATTTTGCCTTGCATTGCGATGTCTGCCTGCCGGCCGGAACCGCGGTTACGGCTCCTTTTCCGGGCCTCCTGCAACGTGAAGGCCAGCATTTCGTGCTGGCCGGCGAGGAGATGAGCCTTCATCTGGACGGCATCGAGAGCGCTCTCGAGGATGGGGCGGCCATCGAACAGGGCGCAGCAATAGGCACGATCGGCAGCGAGGGCTCGGCAATCGGAGGATTGCGCGTGCAGCTTTGCCGCGTGCCCGATCTCGCGCCGCCGCTTTTTGCGACGGCGGATCAGGCGGATGGCTGGTCGGCCGTTTGCCCCTCGCCCGTCGCTCTCCTGAACCCGTCATGCGAAGCGCCGCGAGCCGACGCGGCTGCGCTCCTGTCATTGCGCAATGCCCGCTTCGCCAAACCGCAGAAGCACTATTACGAGTTGCCGCCGCAAATCGAGCGTGGCTGGCGCGAATTCCTGTTCGACATGCAGGGGCGCTGCTACCTCGACATGGTCAACAACGTCACCACGCTCGGGCACGGCCATCCCCGGCTAACGGCCGCGATCGCGCAGCAATGGTCGCGGCTCAATACCAACTCCCGCTTCCACTATGCCGCCGTCGCCGAATTTTCCGAACGGCTGGCGACGCTGGCGCCGGAAGGGCTCGACAGCGTCTTCCTCGTCAATAGCGGCTCGGAGGCCAATGATCTCGCCATCCGCCTTGCCTGGGCCCACACCGGCAAGAAGAACATGCTCTGCCTGCTGGAGGCCTATCACGGCTGGACGGTGGCGAGCGATGCCGTCTCCACCTCGATCGCCGACAACCCGCAGGCGCTGACCACGCGGCCGGACTGGGTGCACCCGGTCCTCTCGCCCAACATCTATCGCGGTCCGTTCCGAGGTCCTGATTCGGGGGCCGACTATCTCAATGACGTCGCCGCCAAATTGCAGGCCATCGACGAAAAGGGCGATGGCCTCGCCGGTTTCATCGCCGAGCCGGTCTATGGCAATGCCGGCGGCATCGCCTTGCCTCATGGCTACCTTGCCGGCGTTTACGACGCCGTTCGCCAGCGTGGTGGCCTTTGCATCGCCGACGAGGTGCAGGTCGGCTATGGCCGGCTCGGCGAGCACTTCTGGGGCTTCGAAACGCAAGAGGTTGCGCCCGATATCATCACCATTGCCAAGGGCATGGGCAACGGCCATCCGCTCGGCGCCGTCATCACCCGCCGGGAGATCGCCGAGTCGCTGGAGAAGGAAGGCTATTTCTTCTCGTCGGCCGGCGGCAGCCCGGTCAGCTGTGTCGTCGGCATGACCGTTCTCGACATTCTCAGGGACGAGAACCTGCAGGAAAACGCCCGCGTCGTCGGCGAACGGCTGAAGGCGGGGTTGATCGCTCTTATGGATCGCTTCCCGCTGATCGGCGCCGTGCATGGCACAGGGCTTTATCTCGGCGTCGAGTTCGTGCGCGACCGGGAGGCACTGACGCCCGCGACCGAGGAAACGTCCGCGATTTGCGAACGCCTGCTCGATCTCGGCGTCGTCATGCAGCCGACCGGCGATCACCTGAATGTGTTGAAGATCAAGCCGCCGCTCTGCCTTGCACCCGACAGCGCCGATTTCTTTGTGAAAGCCCTGGAAAAGGCGCTTGAGAGCGGATTTTGATGCTCTCTTCGCCCCGTTAACCATTGAGGTGATTTAGCGGCACGGGAATTTTAATGCCGCGGGGGCATTGTCGAATCTCGCGCCGGTTCCTATTTGTCAGTCGGTGATCGGCGAGCCGTTCCGACACAGACATCAGCACGAAGGCATTTAACACAGTCTTCCCCGCAACCTGTCAGGCTCGGAATTTTATTTTCCCGATCGTCGACATTTTGACATCTTTCGGAATATGTTTCCGATGATGTAATTGCTATTATCTACTAAAGTAGTGGATAATAGTGCACCGGATCGCGGTGCTCCGTCGTTGGAGCCCCGTCAAGTACAACGCCAACTGAGGAAGTGACATGCTGAATATTAAAGTCATCGCTTCGATCCTTGGGCGGTCCGTGCTTGGCAATGACCGCTCGGGCGCGCTCTCCCGCCCGTGCTGTCGAATGTGACGTTCGTCCTCCCTACCGGAATCAAACAGTCAATTCGCCATGTCTGCGCCGTGCGTGCGCAGAGGGAGTCTATTTATGAAGAAGCAAGTTATCGAGTACGCTGGCGTTCCCGTCGGCATCGTCGTTCCGGATCAGGATCGGCTCAAGTTCATCGCTGTCAAATATCACGTCCATGATCTGGACGAGCAGCATTTCAGAAACGCGGACGAAGTAAGGCTTGCGATCCGCGATCTCCTCTCTCGCCAGCAGGCAAAGCCGATCCATGTTTGATGGATCGGCTCGCCTCGACGCCTGCACCACAAAATCACCCGCCCTCGTGGTTCGAAGCGGCCCTGCAGGCCTCTTAACCACGAGGGCTGGTCTCTCGCATCAAGTCGGCGCATAGACTTTTCGTCGTTTATCGCTGCATTCTCTCCGCCTCATGGTGAGGCGCGCAGGCTGAAAGCCGGAGTCTCGAGCCACGAGGGGCGGCCCGCACAGTACTCCCCCCGACCAAACCCATCTTGTCTTTTGATCCTCTTTACGGTCCTATCGCCAAGACGACCTCGCGTTGCAAACGGCGAAGGATTTTTCATTGGCTGATCATCTCAATCTCCTGACCGATGTCGAAGGCGTCGCCGTCGGTCACTCCACCGATCTTGCGCTCGGCTCCGGCGTCACCACCATCGTCTTCGATGAACCGGCGGTCGCCTCCTGCACCGTCCTCGGCGGCGCACCGGGCGGGCGGGACACGGCATTGCTGGACCCCGCCATGACGGTCGGCACGGTGGACGGCCTCGTGCTGTCGGGCGGCTCGGCCTTCGGGCTCGATGCGGCCGGCGGCGTGCAGGCGGGCTTGCGGGACATTGGCCGGGGCCTGCAGGTCGGCAGTGCGCTGGTGCCGATCGTGCCGCAGGCGATCCTGTTCGATCTCATAAACGGCGGCAACAAGGACTGGGGGTTGCATTCGCCCTATCGCGACCTCGGCTATGCCGCATTCAAGGCCACAGCCAAAGGGCCGTTCGCGCTCGGCTCGGTCGGCGCCGGCACGGGCGCCACGACGGCAACGGTCAAGGGCGGGCTCGGCTCGGCCAGCGCCGTCAGCAGCAAGGGATACAGGATCGCCGCCATCGTCGCCGTCAATGCGCTCGGCTCCGCCACCATCGGCGACGGCCCGCATTTCTGGGCCGCCCCTTTCGAGGAAAGTGCCGAATTCGGTGGCCTCGGCATGCCCGAAAACATCGATTCGCGCCTGCGGCTGAAGGGCACCAACATCACCGCCACGACCATCGGCGCCGTCGTCACCGATGCGCAATTGACCAAGGCGGAAGCGCACCGCCTCTCCATCTCGGCCCATGACGGCTTTGCCCGGGCGCTCCTGCCGACACATCTGCCGCTCGACGGCGATACCGTGTTTGCCGCGTCCACCGGCAAGCACGCCCGCGACGACATGCCGAGCTTCATGGAACTCTGCCACCTCGCCGCCATCGTCATGGCGCGCGCCATCGCCCGCGGCGTCTACGAGGCGACGGCCCTGCCGGTCGAGGGCGCGCAGCCCGCGTGGCGGGACCGCTTCGCCGGGCCGCGGACGCTTTGACCGCACAAGCACAGATTTTCGGAATTGTGTGTGCGCCTGCGAAATGACAGTATCGTAAAAAAGACCGCGTGCCGGCAGCAAGACCGGCGTTGCGGCAAAAGCAAGGGAACCGAGATGACCAAGTTTTCACGCACGAGCCTTGGCGACTTCGCGCGGCGGCTTGCCTGCGCCGCCGCATTATCCGCCGGCCTGCTGATGATGGGCCTGACGCAGGCCGAGGCTGCGAAGACGACGCTCAATCTCGGCATGAGCGTCGAGCCGGCGGGCCTCGACCCGACGATCGCCGCGCCGGTCGCAATTGGTCAGGTGACATGGCAGAACATCTTCGAAGGGCTGGTCGCCATCGACGAAAGCGGCAAGATCGTGCCGCAGCTCGCCAGGAGCTGGGAGATTTCGCCGGATGGGCTGACCTATACGTTCAAGCTGCAGACCGGCGTGAAATTCCACGATGGCGAGGCCTTCGATTCGGCTGCCGCCAAGTTCGCGCTCGATCGCGCCCGAGGCGGCGATTCCGTCAATCCGCAGAAGCGCTTCTTTTCGACCATCGCGTCGATCGATACGCCGGATGCGGCAACGCTGGTGCTGCATCTTTCCTCGCCGACCGGCGGCCTGCTCTACTGGCTCGGCTGGCCGAGTTCCGTCATGGTCGGGCCGAAATCCTCCGCCAACGACAAGACCACGCCCGTCGGCACCGGCCCGTTCAAATTCTCCGCCTGGGCGAAGGGCGACCATGTCGATCTGATCAAGAATCCCGATTATTGGAACAAGTCGGTCGACGTGAAGCTCGATAAGGTGACCTTCCGCTTCATTTCCGATCCGCAGGCGGAAGCCGCAGCATTGAAGGCCGGCGACGTCGATGCCTTTCCGGAGTTCGCCGCACCGGAGCTGATGAGTTCCTTCGATGGCGATCCCAGGCTGACGACCAAGGTCGGCAACACCGAACTCAAGGTCGTGGCCGGCATGAACAACACGCGCAAGCCCTTCGACGACAAGCGCGTGCGCCAGGCGCTGATGATGGCGCTCGACCGCAAGACGATCATCGAAGGCGCGTGGTCCGGCTTCGGAACGGCGATCGGCAGCCACTACACGCCCAACGACCCCGGTTACAAGGACCTGACCGGCACCCTGCCCTACGATCCCGCCAAGGCCAAGGCGCTGCTTGCCGAAGCCGGCTACCCGAACGGCTTCACCTTCACCATCAAGACGCCGCAGATGGCTTATGCGCCACGCAGCGCACAGGTGATGCAGGCAATGTTTGCCGAGATCGGCGTGACGATGAACATCGAGCCGACGGAATTTCCGGCGAAATGGGTGCAGGACGTCTTTAGCGGCCGCAACTACGACATGACCATCGTCGCCCATGCAGAGCCGATGGACATCGATATCTATTCGCGCGACCCCTACTACTTCAACTACAAGAACTCTGTGTTCAACGAGCTGATGAAGAAGATCCAGCTCACCGCCGATCCAGCCGAGCAGAACAGGCTCTATGGCGAGGCACAGACCATTCTTGCCGAGGACGTGCCGGCGCTCTTCCTCTTCGTCATGCCGAAGCTCGGCGTCTGGGACAAGAAGCTGAAGGGTCTGTGGGAGAACGAGCCCATCCCTTCGAACGTGCTGACGAACGTGTCCTGGGACGACTGACCGCTTCCGCATGACGATGCCGACGGGCGGACCCACGCCGCCCGCCGCAAGCCATTTCGATGCCGGGCATGATCGGCCATGGACATGCTATGATCGTACTTCTCACCCGCCGGATTTTCGGACTCGTCCTGACGCTGATCGCCGTCTCGCTGCTGGTCTTTGCGGTCATGGCCCTGCTGCCGGGCGATCCCGCCGCCATCACGCTCGGCACCTCGGCGACGCCGGAAACGCTGGCCGCACTCCGGCACGACATGGGCCTCGACCAGCCATTGATCGTCCGCTACGGGCAATGGCTTGCGGGTGCAGTGACGGGCGATCTCGGCAAATCCTATACCTACGGCGTGCCGGTTGCCGGCCTTATCGCCGAGCGGCTTGCTGTCACCCTGCCGCTTGCGGCCCTTGCCATCCTGCTGTCCGTGCTGATCGCCGTACCGCTCGGCGTGGCGGCGGCGGCGAAGCGGGGCGGCTTCTTCGATATTCTTGCCGCGCTGTTTTCGCAGATGGGCATCGCGGTGCCGGGCTTCTGGGTCGGCCTGCTGCTGGTGCTTCTGTTTGCCACCTCGCTCGGCTGGATGCCGGCCGGCGGTTTTCCCGGCTGGAACAGCGGATTATGGCAGGCCCTGAAATCGCTCGTTCTGCCGGCCGTCGCGCTTGCGCTGCCGCAGGCGGCGGTGTTGACGAGGGTCACGCGCTCGGCGGTGCTCGACACGCTGCATGAGGATTTTGCCCGCACGGCCGTCGCCAAGGGCCTGTCACGCAGCCGCGTGCTCTGGGAGCATGTGGTGCCGAACGCGCTGGTGCCGGTGCTGACCATTCTCGGGCTGCAATTCACCTTCCTGGTGGCCGGCGCCGTGCTGATCGAGAACGTCTTCACCCTGCCCGGCCTCGGCCGCCTCGCCTATCAGGCGCTCAGCCAGCGCGATATCATCGTGCTTCAGGATGTCGTGCTGTTTTTTGCCGGCCTCGTCATCGTCGTGAACTTCCTGGTGGATCTCTCCTATCTCGCCATCGATCCCCGACTGCGCGCCGGAGGGGCACGATGACGATCACCGAAGCCAGAGCTGCCGCCCGACCCCATCGCCGCAGGTTTCGCGCGCTGCGCCGCCCCAACCTGATCGTCGGCGCCCTCATCATTCTCTCCCTCGCCTGCGTCGCCATCGTCTCGCTGTTCTGGACGCCGGTGCCGCCGGCGAAGATGCAGATCGCCCACAAGCTGCAGCCGCCCTTCGGCTTCGGGCTTCTCGGCACCGATCAGCTCGGCCATGACGTGCTGTCGATGCTGATGGCCGGCTGCTGGAATTCGTTGTCGATCTCGGTGTCATCGGTCGCGATCGGCGGGACGATCGGAACGATCGTCGGCGTTTCCGCCGCCGCTCAGCGCGGTCTCTTCGAAACGCTGGTCATGCGCGCCTGCGACGTGATCTTCGCGCTGCCGCCGATCCTTTCGGCCATGATTCTCGGCGCGTTTCTCGGGACGGGGCGCATGACCGCCATTATCGCCATCGCGGTGTTCATGGTGCCGGTCTTTGCCCGAGTGTCGCTCGGCGCGGCGCTGCAGGCGTGGAGCCGCGACTACGTGCTGGCGGCGCGCGCCATCGGCAACACCCAACTCGCCATAACGCTGCGCCATGTCCTGCCGAACATCATGGGCGGTATCATCGTTCAGGCGACGATCCAGCTCGGCCTTGCGATCCTGACCGAGGCCGGACTTGCCTTCCTGGGCCTGAGCGTGCCGCCTCCGGCGCCGACCTGGGGACGGATGCTCGCCGATGCGCAGACCTATTTCCACGTCGCGCCATGGCTCGCACTCCTGCCGGGCCTTGCCATCGCCCTCTCCGTGCTCGGCTTCAACCTGCTCGGCGACGGGCTGCGCGATCTCCTCGACCCCCGCGAGGCGACACGCTGATTGAGACATGAAGAGTAGAGACCATGACCGAACCGACCGATCTTTCCATCCGAAGCCTCAGGCGCGGATTTTCCGACAAGAGCCTGTCCCCCAGCGAGTACTGGCTGGTGCTGGAACGGCACATCGAGGCGTGGGAGCCGACGATCGCTGCGCTCTACGCCTATGACCCCGAGGATGCCCGCAGGCAGGCGGCCGCTTCCACAGAACGCTGGGCAAAGGGTGCACCGCTGGGGCTGCTCGACGGCATTCCGGTGACGCTGAAGGAGCTGATCGCCACCAGGGGGCAGCCGGTGCCGCTTGGGACCGCGGCCGTCGAGCTCATTCCCGCCGCCGAGGACGCGCCGGTCGCCGCGCGCATGCGCGAGGACGGCGCGGTGATCTTCGCCAAGACCACCTGCCCCGATTACGGCATGCTCTCCTCCGGCCTATCCAGCTTTCACACACTCAGCCGCAATCCGTGGGACCCCAGCCAGAATCCGGGCGGATCGAGCGCCGGCGCATCGGCGGCGGCCGCAGCCGGCTACGGACCGCTGCACATCGGCACGGATATCGGCGGCTCCGTGCGCCTGCCGGCCGGCTGGACCGGCATTTTCGGCTTCAAGCCGAGCCATGGCCGCATCCCGGTCGATCCCTATTATGTCGGCCGATGCGCCGGGCCGATGACCCGCACGGTCGAGGACGCCGCTTTCGCGATGGCGGCGCTGTCGCGGCCGGACTGGCGCGACGGCACCAGCCTGCCGCCGAACGAGATCGACTGGATGGATCTGGATATCGACGTCGGCGGCATGAAGATCGGCCTGATGCTCGACGCAGGCTGCGGCCTGCCTGTCGATGACGAGGTGCGCGATGCGGTCATTGCCGCCGCCAAACGATTCGAGGAAGCCGGCGCCGTCATCGCCGACGTCGCGCCGGTGCTGACCCGGCAGATGCTGGATGGGCTCGATGCCTTCTGGCGCGCGCGCTTCTGGGGTGACATCATGGGTCTCAGCGAGGAGCGCCGCAGCTTGATCCTGCCCTATATCCATAGCTGGGCGAAGGGCGGCGCCGATATCAGCGGCGTCGAAGCGGTGCGCGGCTTCAACCAGACGATCGAGATGCGCAAAAGCTGCGGCAGGCTGTTTACAGAGGTGGACGCCGTGCTTTCGCCGACCAATCCGATCGTCTCCTATCCCGCCGAATGGGCTTCTCCCACAAACGATCCCGCCCTGCCCTTCGAACACATCGCCTTTACCGTCCCCTGGAACATGTCGGAGCAGCCGGCCGCGTCGATCAATTGCGGCTTCTCGCGCTCCGGCATGCCGATCGGCCTGCAGATCGTCGGCCCCCGCTTCGATGACATGCGCGTGCTTCGCCTGTCCAAGGCCTATGAAACATGGACCGGCGGCGTAACGAACTGGCCGAAGCCGCCGGTGTGAGAAGTTTCCTGCCGCCAGCGGACGAAATCTGCATCGGCATGGAAACAAAATTGCATGAACGCCATCAAAATGGAGCCAAATACTCTTTGCGGATGTATTAGATTTGCACTTCAAATCATTTGACTTGCAAAGGCACGAGAATGTCACAGCCGGATACCGAATACGATACGCGCGCTTCCGGCCTCCGTGACGGCGCCGATACGAAAAACCTCGCTTTCGGCATGGTGGCGATGCTTCTTGCGGCGCTGGCCATGAGCATCTCGCCGAGCCTCGTTCGGCTGGCCGATGTCGGGCCGTTCGCCAGCGCGTTCTGGCGTGTCTTCCTGGCGCTGCCGATCCTCTGGATCTGGATGCGATATGCAGAGGCCGCGGAAGCCGATGCGCCTCGCGCCAGCTTTACGATACCGACCATTCTCGCCGGCATTGCCTTTACGGGGGATCTGCTCTTCTGGCATCTCGCCATCCTGCGAACCACCATCGCCAATGCCACCTTCTTCGCGACGATGGCGCCGCTGTGGGTCGTCATCTTCGGGTGGCTTCTGTTGAGGCAGAGGGTCGATCGCACCACGTTCATCGGGCTTCTGGTCTGTCTTGCGGGCGGCGCGGCGCTGGTGGCGCAAAGCCTGGCCTTCAATCCGAGCCGGGCCGTCGGCGATGCGCTGGCGATTATCACCGGCTCTTTCTTCGGCCTCTATTTCCTGGCGGTGGGTGCGGCGCGTCCAAGGACGAATGCCGCCCGCGTCACTTTCGAGCTCAGCATCATAACCTCGGCGATCCTCTTCCTCGTCGCCTTCTTCTTCGAACCGCGGATCTTGCCGCACTCGGCCTCGGGATGGTGCGTGCTTCTGGCGCTCGGCCTCATCAGCCATGCCGGCGGACAGGGTCTGCTTTCGGTAGCGCTCGGACGGCTGCCGACCGTATTCTCCTCGCTCGTGATTTTCCTGGAATCGATCGCAGCGGCCCTTTTCGCCTGGGTGCTGTTCGGCGAAAACGTGACGCTGCTGCAGGCCCTCGGCGGCATCGTCATCATCGCCGGAATCTGGATTGCGCGGCCACGCACGCCTTGAAACTCGGGTGCGTCAGGGCTGCGGGCACCACCGCTACAGGGTGGCGGCACCTTTTTCCACGACATCGGCATCCAGATCGCGCAATGCCTTTTCGATGACGCGAAGGTCGTCCTGCAGGCCGTCGTCCGCGCTCATCGCGCTTTCGCTGCCGGCACGCTGGATAGCGCGCGCTTCACTGCGCAATTGGCGGAGCCTGTCGATCTTGCCGTTCCTGCGCATACGGTTGTCGAACAGAATATCCCGGACTGTCTTTTCCATGGCCGTGATGGGCATGTCTCTTCTCCTCTCGAAAGGATATTTCGATCAGAGAGATAACGAACGAGCGAAAAGACGGTTCCGATGAGGGATCAGTCGACGAAGCGGCGGTAGCCCGTCGGACGTTCGTAGAGCCAGCCGATCCGCTCGACAGCGGCGGCGAAATTCTCCCGCGCGACGGTCATGGTGTGGCCATTGGCATGAACGATGGTTTCCGGGTCTTCCATGATCGCGACATGTCCCTTCCAGAAGACGAAATCGCCGCGCTTCAATGCCTCGCGTTCGATCGGCTGGCCGAGGCCGGCGGCCTGCATGTCCGTATCGCGCGGCGCGGCGCGGCCCGTCATCGACAGCGCCAGCTGCACGAGCCCGGAACAATCGATGCCGAGACCCGAGCGGCCGCCCCAGAGGTAGGGCGTCTCGAGGAAGCGCAAGGCGACATCGACAAAATCGCCGCCGCAGTTCTCGCCGATCGGCCGTACATGCTTGGCGAAGATGGCGGTGCCGTCCTCAAGGACGACATAGTGATTGCCGCGCGCCTCCGCCGTGCCGGTGACGTGCACGAGACTTCCCATGGAAAGGACGCCGGCATGCGGCTTGCGCAGCTCCGGCTCGGGATAGAGGAAGGTGCGCTGCGGCACCACGACATGCGTCGGCGCTGCCGTCCCCTCCTTGATCGCGGCTTCGGGGAGATAGCCGACATACCCGTCGGCCAGCGCCTTGACCCAGCACCAGCCGTCGCGGCGCTCGAAAACCGTCACCTCTTCGCCCATCAGCAGCTCGGTATCGATGCCCAAGGCGAGATCCGGCCTGGGCCGAAGCGCGACGACCGGAACGGCGACGCGGGCGCTGCTGCCTTCGACGAAGCGCTCGGTCTCCACCTTACCTTTGAGAGAGACCTCCGCGAGATCGGGCCTGAAAGCATTGAGACGGCGGTCGAGCGTCATGACGAAATTCCCAGATTACAGTTTGCGGCCGTGCTCGATGACGAGATCGCCGAGTTTTTCCAGATAAAGCGCGCCGGCGACCGTGCGCTTGATGATGACATTGCGGCGATCACGCTCGTCGCGCACGCGATCGACCAATCCCATCTCGCCCATAGTGTCAAGCGCCCGGGTGATGACCGGCTTGGTGACGCCGAGCGTCGCGGCGAGACCGCGCACGGTATGCGGTGGCGGCACGAGATAGATCTGCAGCAGGATCGCCGTCTGCCGTAGCGTCAAATCATGGTCCTCGCGGCGCACCTGAGCGAGCGTCACGCCATGCCAGAGGCCTAGAGCCTGCGAGGCAGAGAGTTCAAGCGGCAAGGGCAACCCCGAGATTCGTTACGCTACCGTTCCAGTTTGCTGGAGGATTGTGGTTGTTTCAAGGGATGTATTTTTTCCTGAGCGCAAAACGATGCTACCGGGCATTGGGTTCCCGGTAAACGCGAGCCAGATATCAACGAGGCAACGAAGAGCGGCAAGCGTCTTCCGCGCGGCATGGACGAATGCGGCCCGGCGAAGCCTGTCGCGAACCGCTCTATCTCTCTGTCTGCCCGCGATTCCGGACGGAAAAGCGCTGCGCACTTTCCGGGAATGGCTCTACCCCTCGGAGCGGCTGGAGCCATCCCGATCACGGTCATATCGTGCCGCGACCGGAAACGGCGGCAGCCAGCTCTCCCGGCGGATGGTCCAAAGCTCATAGGTCGGGGTCAGCTGGTCGGGCGCATCCAGCGATCCGAGGTTCACCTCGATTTCGTCTGCCGTACGCCCAAAAACGGATGAGCCGCAGCGAGGACAGAAGAAACGCCCGGCATAATCGCGGGTTTGCCCCTCGATCGCCACCGCATCCTGCGGGAATATGGCGGACGCGTGAAAAAGCGCGCCATGATGCTTGCGGCAATCCAGACAATGGCAAAGGCCGACCCGGTACGGCTGTCCCGACGCCACGATCCGGACGCTGCCGCACAGGCAACCGCCCGTAAATCGGTCCATGCTCCGTCTCCTCCACAAGCAAGAACGAGCGGATTATTTACAACGAAGAGCGCCGCCCTTGCAATTGATGGCGGAGGACAGGTCCCGACCGCCTGTCCGCACACCTGCGCCGGTTTTGCGCGCCGGGCGATTTTCACCCGGCTGCCGCAGATTTCAGCGGACGCTTTGACGGATGTGATGATACAGCGCCCGGATCGCCTGCGCCTCGCCGCCGCCGGGCGAATGCGGCCGCTCGCTCGGCGCCCAGCCATAGATATCGAAATGCGCCCAGCTCGGCGTTTTCGTAACGAAGCGCTTGAGGAACAGGGCCGCCGTGATGGAGCCGGCCATGCCGCCGGCAGGGGCATTGGTGATATCGGCGAATTTCGTGCGGATATCCTTGTCGTAGCCCATGTAAAGCGGCATCCGCCACAGCGGATCGTCCGTCTCCAGGCTCGCCTCGGTCAGATCGCGGGCGAGATCGCTGTCATCGGTGAAGAAGGGCGGCAGGTCGGGGCCGAGCGCGACGCGGGCCGCGCCCGTCAGCGTCGCCATGTCGATCATCAGATCCGGTGCATCCTCGTCGGCATAGGCAAGCGCGTCGGCCAGGATCAGCCGTCCCTCGGCATCCGTATTGTCGATCTGAACGGTAAGGCCCTTGCGGCTCCTGTAGATATCGCCGGGGCGGAAGGCATTGGACGAAATCGAATTTTCGACCACCGGCACGATGACGCGCAGATCGACCTTGAGCTTGGCATCCATGATCATCAGCGCCAGGCCCATGACATTGGCGGCACCGCCCATGTCCTTCTTCATCAGCAGCATCGAGGATGCCGGCTTGATGTCGAGGCCGCCGGTGTCGAAGCACACGCCCTTGCCGACCAGCGTGATGCGGCGATGGCCCTTCTTGCCCCAGCGCATTTCCAGGAGGCGTGGCGCATCGGCGCTTGCCCGCCCGACGGTATGCACGAGCGGGAAGTTCTCCTTCAGCAGATCGTCGCCGATGATAACGGACATTTCGGCCTTATAGTGTTCGGCAAGCGCCCGGAAGGCGCCTTCGAGCTGCTCGGGGCCCATATCGTTCGTCGGCGTGTTGATGAGATCGCGGGCAAGGAAGACGCCGGCAAGCTGGCGCTTGATATCGGCGGCATCGGCATCGCGGGGAATCATCAGCGTCGGCGCCGTCGCCTTCTCGGACTTGTAGCGCTCGAAGCGGTAGCTGCCGAGGCCGAAACCGAGCGAGAGCCGGTTTGCCGTCAACGGCGCAGTTTCGATGTGCCAATCGCCGGCCGGCAGGCTACGGGCCAGCCTGCCCGTCAGGAAGGGCTGCTCGGAGGGATTTGAGCCCAGGCCGAACAGTGCGCCGCCCAGATGTCCGTCCGCCGTCGGGATCAGCAGCAGCGAGCCGCTTTCGGCCTTGTAACCGGCCTTGCGGGCCCAATCGAGGGCGATCGGATCGATGGTTCCGGTCTCGATATGCGCCGGAGTGACGGCAAAGATCGGCAGCGTTGCGCCACCCTTCGAATTGAAAGGCGTCGCGCGCTCGATGAATTGATAGGGGGCCATGACCATCCTTTGACAGTGACTTCAGGGAATCGAGAGTTAACCGTCTGTTAGGGTTAACAGATTATTGCTGGAGCGAACATTGCGTCGAACCTTTCCCTGTTCCGATTCTAGGCCGGGCGCAAGACTTAAGGAATTCAGGGATAAGCGACATGCCCGCCGTCTCAACCACGTCTCCATTCAGAACCTTCCTTTTGCGCGGCGCTTCCGCAGCGCTTCTGGCGCTGGCGCTCGCAAGCTGCTCGACGACCGGAAAAGACAGGATGACGACCGGCTCGATCCCCACGGCGTCGAGACCTCTCGACTCGATGAACAGCACCGATCTCGCGCAGGCGACCGCAATGTACGGCAAGGCCTACGACGCCAATCCCCGGGATCGCGATGCAGGCGTCAACTATGCCAACGCCCTGCGCATGAGCGGCCGCAACGATCAGGCGCTCGCCGTCATGCAGCAGGTGGCGATCGCCAATCCGACCGATCGCGGCGTGCTTGCCGCCTACGGCAAGGCGCAGGCGGCCGCAGGCCAGCTCGACGAAGCGCTGTCGACCATCGACCGTGCCCAGCTTCCGGACCGGCCGGACTGGCGTCTGGTCTCGGCGCAGGGCGCAATCCTCGACCAGCTTGGCCGATCCAGCGATGCGCGCGCCAAATATCGCGATGCCCTGGTGCTGGCGCCCAACGAACCGACGGTCCTGTCCAATCTCGGTATGTCCTATGTGCTGACCGGCGATCTCAAGAATGCCGAGAGCTACCTCCGCTCCGCCGTTGCCCAGCCGGGCGCGGACAGCCGCGTGCGCCAGAATCTCGCGCTGGTCGTCGGGCTGCAAGGGCGCTTCGCCGAGGCCGAACAGATCGCCCGGCAAGAATTGACGCCGGAGCAGGCAAACGCCAATGTCGCCTATCTGCGCGGCATGCTGGCGCAGCGCAATTCCTGGCAGAAGCTTGCCGCCAGCAGCGATAGCAAACAGGCGGTCCAATAGCGACATTGCCGCCGGGGCCACAAAGGCTTTACCCGCGAAACGCATAATGGCCGACGTTTACACCGTCGAGCGTTTCCGTGAGATATACGACCTGCTCCGTTCAGCGCCAGATGTGGCGCGGCAGCCCTTCCGCCACCAGCCGCGCTCCGAGCATGCCCATCACGGCGCCGGCCACCCTGTCGATCCAGAGCTTCGCCCCGAGATAGACGGCACGCGGACGGTTCGATGAAAAGGCGAGCGTCACCACCGTATACCAGCCGACCTCGACCAAAAAAACCGCAGGCGGAACCACAAGGAGCAGCCAGGGAGCCGGAACGGCCGGCAGAAGTGCGGCAAAGATGCTGCCGTAGAAGATGGCCGTCTTTGGATTGCTGAGCTGCGTGCCGAGCGCAAAAAGGAAATTGCGCGCCACCCCGCCCGCCGCCGGCGTCACCGGCGCATCTATGGGAAGAGCATCGGCGGCACTGCGCCAGATGCGGATGCCGATATGGATCAGATAGAGCCCGCCGCCGACCTTCAGCGCGAGATACAGCCATTCCACCTTCATCAGCAGCGCGCTCAAGCCGAACAGGGCCAGAGTGGCGAAAATGACGCTGCCGGTTCCCATGCCGAAGGCAGCGGCGAGACCAGCCTTGCGCGAGCGGGAGACGGCGATGCGCGAGACGAGCACGAAGCTCGGGCCGGGACTGACGGCTCCAATGAAGACCGCGGCGATGACGCTGAAAAATACGGCCATGGATGACATGCGGCACCTCCCGAAACGGCTGAATTTCAACCCCGCCGGCCACAGGAACCTCCGGCATTTTCCAAAGATCGCACGCCCGGCGCAACTGCGGCATTGTCTCGCGAGATTAGTCACGCCCGCATGCTGCGGCAAGCGGGCAAATCAGAACTTGTCCATGGCCTGGATGATCGCCGGGCCGAGAATGACGGCCATCAGCACCGGCAGGAAGAAGATGATCATCGGCACGGTCAGCTTCGGCGGCAGCGCGGCAGCCTTCTTCTCCGCCTCGTTCATGCGCTCGTCGCGGCCTTCCTGAGCCATCACGCGCAGCGCCTGCGAGAGCGGCGTGCCGTAGCGTTCGGCCTGGATGAGCGCTTGCGTCACCGATTTCACGAGCTCGATCTGCGTGCGGGCGGCAAGATTGTCGAAGGCGGTGCGGCGATCCTGCAGGAAGGAAAGCTCGGCCGTCGTCAGCACCATTTCCTCGGCCAGCGCCGGGGATTGCTCCGCCATTTCCTCGGACACGCGATGCATGCCGGCTTCGATCGATATGCCCGACTCCACGCAGATCAGCATCAGGTCGAGAGCATCGGGCCAGGCGCGCTTGATCGACTTCTGGCGCTTGGCCATCCGGTTTGAAACGTAGATGTTCGGCGTATAGAAGCCGAGATAGGCGGTGCCGATGACACCGAGCAGGCGGATCGGCAGCGGCTTTGCGGCAAACCAGCCGAGAACGAAAACGAGGACGATCGCAAGCACCAGGAAGAGGAACGGCAGCAGAAACCGCGCCACCAGGAACATGTTGAGCGCGTTTTCAGAGCGCAGGCCGGCGGCGCGCAGGCGATTGACGGTATTGGCATCGACGAGCGCGTTTCGCAGGTTGAAGCGCTCGACGATCTGCCTGACGTTTCGATTGTTATGGCTTCGCAGCGATGCCCTGCCGCCCTCGGCGCTCAGGCGCGCCCGCTCCCGCGCACGAATTTGCTCGCGCTCCGTCGATACGGCCTTCATGCGCTTGTTGAGGTCGCCGCGCTCCAGCAGGGGCATGGCGATGGTATAGAAGGTGGCAAAGACGGCGATGGCGACGACAACGGCGAGAATCGTGCTCGGATCGGTCAATTTGGCTGCCAGATCGGACATGGGCTATGCGGCTCCCTCCGCTCAGATCTCGAAATTGACCATGTTGCGCATGATGTAGATGCCGATCGACATCCAGATACCCGCCGCCATCAGGATCAGATGGCCGCGCGGATCGGTGAACAGGATCATCATGTATTGCGGCGACGTCAGGTAGACGAGCAGCATGACGATAAAGGGCAGCGCGCCGATGATGACGGCGGATGCCTTTGCCTCCATCGACAGCGCCTTGACCTTCGCCTTCATCTTCTTGCGCTCGCGCAGCACCTTCGAGAGATTGCCCAGAGCTTCCGACAGGTTGCCGCCCGCCTGGGCCTGAATCGTGATGACGATGGAGAAGAAGTTCACTTCCTGCAGCGGCATATGGTTGGTCATGCGCGCGCAGGCATCCGACATGCTGAGACCGACCTGCTGGGCCTCGACCACGCGCCGGAATTCCGCCTTCACCGGCTCTCGCGCCTCGGCGGCCACCAGCCGCACGGCATCGTTGAGCGGCAGGCCGGAACGCAGCGAACGGGTAACGAGATCGAGCGCATTCGGAAACTCGTCGAGAAACTTGGCTTGCCGGCGCTTGATGAGGAAACCGATGACCCAGCGCGGCAGGCCGAAGGCAGCGGCAAAGAAAAGTCCCAGGATGACGAGGGGCGGCACGCCGACAATGAGGAAGACCAGCATGACGAAGAAGCCGAAGAGCACGCTGAAAATGTAGAAGCGTGACGGCGTCAACGACAGGCCGGCCTGCGCCAGGCGCGCTTTCAGCGACTGCTTCTTCTTGCTGTTTTCGGACTGGCGCCGCTCCAGATCCTTGAGCGTGTCCTGCACCGACTTGCGCCGCTTGGACATTTCCTGGACGCGATCCCGCGCCGCCTTGACCTTCACGCGGTCGGTTTCTGCCTGCTTGACCCGGTTGACCCGGCTTTCAGCCTTCTTCTGTGTCTCGATCCGTGAATAAAGGATGCCGTAGCAGACCGCGGCGGCGGAGACCGCCGTCAGCAAAACAATCAACAGCACGATTGGATCGGCACCGAACATCGTAAATCCTATTGCGCCTTCTGTTCCATCTCGTCGAGGGCGGCGGCCAGGCGCCGTTCCTCGTTGTAGTAGCGGGCACGATCCCAGAAATGCGGCTTGCCGATGCCTGTGGAAACGTGCCGGCCGATAATTTTGCCGTTCGCATCCTCGCCTTCGATTTCGTAGCGCATCAGATCCTGGGTAATGATCACATCGCCTTCCATGCCGATCACCTCGGTAATCTGGGTAATGCGGCGCGAGCCGTCGCGCAGGCGCGCAGCCTGGATGATGACGTCGATCGATGAGGAAATGATCTCGCGAACGGTCTTGGCCGGCAGGCTGAAACCGCCCATGGCGATCATCGATTCCATGCGGCTCAGGCATTCGCGCGGCGTGTTGGCGTGGATCGTGCCCATGGAACCGTCGTGGCCCGTATTCATCGCCTGCAGCAGGTCGAAGACCTCGGGTCCGCGCACTTCGCCGACGATGATGCGTTCGGGGCGCATGCGCAGGCAGTTCTTGACGAGATCGCGCATGGTAATCTCACCCTCGCCCTCGATGTTCGGCGGACGGGTTTCGAGACGGACGACGTGCGGCTGCTGCAATTGCAGTTCGGCGGTGTCCTCGCAGGTGATGACCCGTTCGTCGCGGTCGATATAATTGGTCAGGCAGTTGAGCAGCGTCGTCTTGCCCGAACCGGTGCCGCCGGAAATGACGACGTTGCAGCGCACGCGCCCAATGATCTGCAGCAGCGTCGCGCCCTCCGGCGTGATGGCGCCGAAGCGGACGAGCTGATCGAGCGTCAGCTTGTCCTTCTTGAACTTACGAATGGTCAGCGCCGGACCGTCGATCGCCAGAGGCGGGGCGATGACGTTGACGCGCGAGCCGTCGGGCAGGCGCGCGTCGCAGATGGGGCTCGATTCATCGACGCGCCGGCCGACCTGGCTGACGATGCGCTGGCAGATGGAGAGAAGCTGCGCATTGTCGCGGAATCGGATTTCCGATTCGATGGTCTTGCCGCCGACTTCGATGAAGGTCTGGCCCGATCCGTTGACCATGATGTCGGCGATGTCGTCGCGGGCGAGCAGCGGCTCCAGCGGACCGTAACCGAGCACGTCGTTGCAGATGTCCTCGAGCAGTTCCTCCTGCTCGGAAATCGACATCGCGAAGTTCTTGATGGTGATGATATCGTTGACGATATCGCGAATTTCCTCGCGCGCGGCTTCGTTGCCGAGCTTGGAAAGCTGCGACAGGTCGATCGTATCTATGAGCGCGGAAAAGACCTGCGACTTCGTATCGTAATATTCTTCGGTGCGCGCAGGCCGGCGACGGCTGGGCGTCTGCATCGGCGGCGGCGTGACCTGCTGGCGCGGCTGCGAGACATCGCGCGACGGCTCGATCAGCACGGCCGGTGCCGTGGGCGCACCTGCGGCGGGCGCACGCGCCTGTGCCGGCGGAGGCATCGTGCCGCCGCTCCTTGCAGGACCTTCACTTCCGCGTTTGCCAAACATGCTTTCGATCCAATTCTACTGCTGCCGCATGACCTTCATGAAGGGGCTTCCTTCGAAAAAATCATGCAAAATCAAACGACTACTTCCGCTTCAGGAGGCCGAGCAGACCGCCCTTTCTTGCCTTCTTCAAAGCGACGCGCCCCGTGACGATGTGGGATATCTGCGAGAAGGTTTCCGCTATCGGCGACTTCGGATCCGTCTCGGAAATCATCTGCCCGCTGTTGGCCGCGTTGCCGAACAGGTTGATGTCGAAGGGAATGATGGCGATCGGATCCGTTTCCAGCGGTGCGCAGAACTCCGAAGGATTGATTTCCGGACGCTTCGGCATGCCTACCTGATTGAGGACGAGATGCGGCGCCTTGTCGTTGGGCCGCAACTTGCGCAGCGCGTCGATCAGGTTCTTGGCATTGCGCAGGTTGGCGAGATCCGGTGCCGCGCAAATGACGACCTCGTCGACGGCGCCAAGCACCGAACGCGTCCATTCCGTCCAGACATGGGGAACGTCGAGAACCGCTACGGGCGCGCTGCGCTGAAGAACGTCGAGCACCGGAAGGAAAGCGTGCCCGTCGAAATCGTAGGCGCGATCCAGCATCGAGGGCGCCGCCAGCAGCGACAGATGCTGCGAGCATTTTGTCAGCAACCGGTCGAGAAAGACTTCGTCCAGGCGCTCAGGCGCATAGACGGCTTCGGCGATCCCCTGGGCCGGATCCTGATCGAAATCGATATTCGCCGTGCCGTAAGGAAGATCGAGATCGGCAAGAATGGTTTCGGTGGAAAACAGGCTCGAAATTCCAAAGGCGCAATTGTGGGCGATGGTGGATGCGCCCACCCCGCCCTTGGCACCCATGAAGGCAATGCTGCGCCCCAGCGGCTCGGCGTCCGGATCGATAAAAATCGCCGTCATCGCCGCCATCAGGTCGAACATGTCGGTGGGCTGCACGATGTATTCGGAAATGCCGTTGCGGATCAACTCGCGATAGAGGCCGATGTCGTTGTAATGGCCGACAATGATGACCTTCGTGCTCGGATCGCAGACGGAGGCGAGCGGCTCGAGTTCGGCCAGCAGGTTGCGAGGATTGGCGCGCGTTTCCAGAATGATCAGATTCGGAGTGGGCGCGGACGCGAACATGTTCGCCGCCGCCGCTACGCCGCCACTGGTGATCCGCAGGCTGACCTTGGACATGCGGCGGTCGTTGGCGCACTGGTCCATCACCCGCTGCAGCTGTTCGCTTTCGCAAAAGGCATGCACGGAAATGCGCGGCAGCGGTCGCAGATTATCGAGATTGCCGGAGCGCGAACCTTCCTCGGTCTCCGTGGCAGTCGAATCAATATCGTATTCGATGGCGTTCATGATCTCATCCTGTTCCGCCGACGGGCTCGTCCTCGTGTTTACTGACTGGAAGAGCCACCGAAGCCGCCGAGCGTGGCGGTACTCGTCGGGGTCGAACCATTGCGATAGTTGTCAATGACCTTGCTGCGCTGATCGGCATCGATCGGCGTCATCGCGCGCGGCGAGACCAGATCCGTCGGATTGGCGACCTGGGCTGCCAGATTATGCTGGGTCGCGCAGCCGAAATTGTAATAATTCTGATTATCGAAGGCGTTGTCGGCAAGGTCGTCGGGCCACTGCCCGCAGCTGTTGGTGGCTGCCGTGGTCGCGGTGAAGCGCAAGCGGATCGGCGCCGCGTCGCCGGGGCCACCGGCCGCATAGTAGCTGGTGACGACGCGCCCGGACGGAATACCGTTCGCGACCAGCTCGCGGCGAATCTGCTGGCTCAGCGCCGACGCCGCGAGGCTGTTTACCGATTCGCGCGGCGACAGAATTTCGACCGTGCCGCTGGCATGCGCGCGATAATCCTGAACGAAGCCGCGAATGACGTCGCGCATGCCAGTCGTCAGACGGCGGTCGCTGGCGGCGACCGGTATGTCGATATTGTGCTCCTTCTCCGTCAGCACGATCGGATGCCGCTGACGATAATCGTCCCTGATGGCGCTCGTCGTCATGCCGTCCGGGGAGCCGGCGCAGCCGGTGACGGCGCCCGCCAGCATCAGGGCCGGCAGGATGAGCGCCAGCCGGGGGAACCGGGGCCGGACGGTACGGGGCGCATTGCGTTCGAGGCTGGCCATCTTTTGATCTCTGGTTGAACCCGTTGAAAAGGCGCGCGTCATGATCCGTTTCCCCCTCATTTGTAGATGAAGCCGACGGTGCCGTGGAAATCGGCGTCGGCGACCGGCGGACCATCCCTGCGGCCGTAGATCTTGTTGACACGGTTCATGAAGAAGATGCCGGCATCGTTCGTCGGCGAGAAATTGTCATCCGGGCGGGCCAGCTTGTCGCGCGCCACCGGGCGCACGAGATAAGGCGTCGCAATGATCACCAGTTCGCTTTCATCGCGCTGGAAGCTCTTTTGACGGAACAACGCACCCAGGATCGGGATCTTCGATGCGCCCGGCGTGCCCGAAGTCGTCTGCTGGACATTGTCGCTCAGAAGACCGGCAAGGGCGATCGAGCCGCCGGACGGCAGCTCCACCGAGGTATTGGCGGCACGCTGGTTGTAGGTCGGGGTCGATGACGAGGCGACCGGTTCCGACACCTGGGTCTGCACATGCAGGCTGATACGGCCGCCGGCAAGGACCACAGGCGTAAACGCCAGGGTGATACCATAAGTATACGGCGTGATCGTCGTGTTGCCGTCCTTGTCCGTCGTGGAATAGAGCGTCTGGCCGCCGGAGTTGAACGTCGCGGCCTGCCCGGAAATCGCCGTCAGGGTCGGCTCGGCCAAGGTGCGGACGGCGCCGGCCTGTTCCAATGCGTTCAGATAGGTGCTGATATTGTACTTGCCGAGGGCATATTTGAAGAGCGTCGAAAGGCCCCCCGCACCTGTGGCATTGGTGGGATCACCATTGACACCGAGAAAGTTTGTCGTGCCGACATTTCCTATGCTGCCGAGCTGCGCGACACCGAGGCCGGAGGAATTGCTGACCAGATTGTCGAAACCGATCTGCTTCAGGACGCTGCGCTTGATTTCGGCGACCGTGACCTTCAGCGTTACCTGATCCTCGCCCTCGATCTGCAGCATGTTGACGATCTGAGACGTTTGCCGCCCCTCGGCCCAGAGGGCGACGGAATCGGTTCCGCCGTTTCCGGATGCGGTCTCCGTGCGGGTCGTCGCCTCGCCGCCTTTCAGAAAGGCCTGGGCCAGTTGCTGCGCGCGAATCGAATCCTGAGGCGTGCGCACCATGCCGGTGAGAACGATATTGTCGGAGATGATCTCGACGTTGATATCGGAGTCGGGAATGAAACGCTTGATGTTGTCCTGCAGGCCGGCGATGTCACGCTCGATCTGGAGATCGAGGCTGACGATTTCCTTGCCGTCGGCCCCGAAGACGAAGATGTTGGTCTGGCCGACCGTCTTGCCGAAAAGATAGATGCGACGCGACGTTCGCGTCACCGCGTCGGCCATCTTGGGGTCGGACACCAGAATATCGTGCGCGTCGGCCGGCAGGTCCACCACGAGCGCCTTGTTGAGACCGAGCTTCAACGTGCGCTTGGTGCCGAGGCCGGCGATGGTGACGATGCTGTCGGAGCCGCCGGCAAAGGCCGAGGGCGTGCGGAGAAAGGCCGGCAGGCCGGCCAGAGGCAGACCGGCGAAAGCGACCGAGAAGGAGAGAATTGCAGAGAGAGGAAGGCTGGCTTTCCTGCTTGGCGTAAACATGTTTCTGCCCCTTCTCATTGTGGTTTCGGGCCGGTCGCGCCATCGGTCACGATCGCGCCGGATTTGATGACCTGGACGAGCCCGCCGCCATTGTCGCCGGCCAGCAGATAGTCGGCCGCAGCCGTATCGGGCTGCTGCGCATCGGCCACCGAGCGCAATGCCAGGGTCAGGCGGTCGGCCATCTGATGCGCGACGGCCAGGACCTTCGTCTGATCCGGGGTCAGTTCCAGCGTCGCCGTCGCGCCGACCACGGCCTTGCTTCCATCCTGCTTCTCCTCGATCTGCTGATCGACGGCCAATACGCGGACGTTGCTGAGTACGGTCTCGGTAACGAGCTGCTGCTGCGATCCCTTGCGGACCATGATCACATCGACGCGATCGTTCGGAAGAATGAAGCCGCCGGCACCGGTGGCGACGGAAATCTCGGTGGCGACGGCCCGCTTGCCTGCCGGCAGCAGCGAGGACAGGATGCGGCTGCTGGAATCGGCAACCTTCTCCTCGCGGATCGGCTCGCCCTCGAATATCGGCAGGCGAACGACCGCACCGGTCAGATCCTTCAACGCATCGGGTCGCTCGGTCTGGGTGATGAAGCCCTTGACGATACCGCTTTCGGGCCATCCCATCCAATGGATCGCCTTCTCGTCCAGCCTCGCGCCGACAGGCAGATTGGCGCTGGCGACGAGCACATTGACGGTCGTTTCCTTTTGCACCACCGCCGCCACCTGCTGCGGCACGATATTGCGTGAACCAGCCAGGCGCATCGCCAGCAGACCGGCCATGCCGGCGGCAACGGCTGCCACAGCGAGTATCATTATGCGAGCGGGTTTCATGGTCATTCCTTGGGGAACAAGATTCTTCGCCCCGTAGAATGCCCGGCAATTGGTGTAATTATGGTTAATGGTACGTTACATTTATTGTTACTTAACCATGATTACTTGATGTAAATTAGAGCGTCTTCACATAGAAAGTAAAATTGTACTCGCGAATTGCAGCCTAGAGCAGCCGTTTCGTCGCCGCGATAACGAGCGGCGAAGCCGGAAAGGCGAGAATTCCGCCGATAGCGATTGCGATGCCATAAGGGATCTTCTTGGCATGCAGCAGCGAATTCGGCAGGGGAAGGCCGATCGCCATGATGATGTGGGACTGCGATCGCAAGAGAACGATGACGACGGTTATCAAACCACCGATGAGCGCGACATATACGACGAATGACAGAAGGGAAGGATCGAGGCCGAACCAAAGCGCGGCAGCGGCAAGCAACTTGGCGTCGCCGCCGCCCATGACGTTCAATGCGAAAAGAGCGAAGCAGGCCCCAAAGATCACCCCGGCGCCGGCAAAGTGCGCACCAAGCTCTGGAAGTGATATTCCGCAGAGAGGCGCGAATATCAGGAAGGATATCGCTAGCGCGAGCGAGATCCGATTGGGGATCGTCATAGTCAATAAATCGGAGATGGCCGCAATCGACATGCAGAGCGGAAATATAAGTAATACCGCGACCTCAAGCATGACATTACCCCAAATCCGTAGAATGGAAGCTAAAACCGCCCATTTTTACTGGGCGGTTTCCAGACTAAACATAGCTATCTAAGCAGCTCGACCGGTTAGTGCGCGGTCGAAGCCGCATTCATCTGGTTAGAGATGTTGTTGAACGTGGTGCTGAGCGTGTTGCCCAGGGTGGTTGCACCGGCAATGATGGCAACCGAGATCAGGGCGGCAATCAGGCCGTATTCGATGGCGGTCGCACCCGATTCATCTTTCAGGAAGCGCGAAATAAGCTTGGACATGAAATAAACTCCACTTTGTTGACAGCACGTCCGTCAACTGTTGCCGTTGATCGGATGAGTTGCACCGTATCCATCCGCCGTTTCCATCGCTTTAAAGAATGCGGTTAATGCGCAGTAAATACAAAAGCCCAAATAGAATAGTTAATACGCAACTCATGTCCTCTGTCGCATTTTTAAAGAAAATCTTCAGCCAAACGGAAATTATTAGATGCATGAATATTAGGGTGCTATTCGATTCGTCTCGAAGTAACCCATACTCCGTACAAGAAAGCAGCGAAGGAGCCTGAATATGGGACATTCGCACCATATTCGCACGAGGACAGGTCTTCTTAATCGTTCATTCACCATTCTTTCTCATTCTATCGAGCAAGTCTTTCCCCATATGCTTTACGAGGCCAAGCCATGCCAATCGGCGGCAGAACAGCATTCCTAGCCGGTATCGTTGCCTTGGCCGGCGCGATTCCACAGTTTTCACAGGCTGCCGGAGAAAGCATGCTTCGCGTGTATATGGATCATGCGCGCGTATTGAAGCTCGATCGCCCCGTCAGCAAGGTCATTATCGGCAATTCACAGGTTGCAGACGCCACGGTCGCCGACCCGAAAACCATCGTGTTGACTGGCCGCAGCTTCGGCACGACGAACATCATTCTACTCGATGCCGACGGCAATGCCATCGTGGACGAGCAGATCCTGGTGTCGATCGACGAGGGCAACACGGTGCGCGTCTACCGCCAGACGGACCGAGCCGTATTGTCGTGCGCGCCCAATTGCGAGCAGCATGCCCAGCAGAACAGTACGGCGACTGCCTCCGCGACGGCACAATAGTTACATTCGATAAAGCAAATATTCGAAAGTACTTTTGAGGACTTGCGAAGCAATCAATAATCCTGCCTTCCTCTAAATATGAATAGAGAAGAGAAACGGATTATCAAGAAAGCAATTCTAGTGTCGTCCGCGTGTAAATCGCCGCGGATTTCCCATGACACAAGTCGACGACCTTCTCGCCAATACAAGCCCTGCACGACGGCGTGCCCGGGGCGGCCTGCGTGAATTCGTCCGTTCTCGGGATGGAGCGGCGGCGATCGAGTTTGCGTTGCTTGCCATTCCCTATTTCCTGATCGTCTTTGCCATCATCGAGACCTTTGTCGCCTTCACGGCGGAACAGGTCGTTTCGAATGCCGTCGATACCCTGGCACGCCAGATCAGAACGGGGCAGATCACCACCGATTCCAGCAAGACCTCATATACCACGTCGCAGCAGTTCCGGCAGGCATTCTGCAATCAGATCTCCGTGCTCATCACCTGCTCCTCATCCGAACTGCAGACGCCGGCCAATCTTTACCTCGATGTGAAGAGCTATTCGAGCTTCGCCTCCATGCCGACGACGATCCCGCGCAAATCCTCGACCGATTCCTATTCCGATCTGGACACGTCAGGCTTTACGTTTACGCCTGGCGGCGCCAAGACGCTGAACATGGTGCGCGCCTACTATCGCTGGCAGATCATCACCGATCTGCTGCGTCCCTATCTCACCAACATAAGGCCGACCGACGGGTCGGCGTCGGTCTATCTCATCGTCGCAACGGCCGCCTTCCAGAACGAGAACTATCCGTGAGCGGCCGGGCCAACATGGGGGAGAAGGAAACCATGTCTTCCGGCATCCTCAGGCGTTTTGCCCGCGATGAGCGCGGCGTCGGCGCTATCGAATTCGCCATCCTTTTCCCCGTGCTGCTGATGCTCTATCTCGGTGCCTTCGAGCTTACCGTCGGCCTCAACGTCTCCAAGCGCGCCAGCCGCTCCGCCGGGTCGATCGCGGACATCGTCTCGCAGCAGTCGAGCGTCACCAAATCCGTGCTGGCGACCATGCCCTCGGTGGCAGGCGCCATCTTCGCGCCCTACAGCACGACCGGCCTGACGTTGAAGATCACCGGCATCACGATCGACGCCACCGGCAAGGCGACCGTCGCCTGGTCCTGGGCACAGGACGGGACGAGACCCTATGCCTCCGGCACCACCGTTACGGTTCCGGCCAACATGAACCAGGCGAGTACCTTCCTGGTTCGCAGCGAGCTGGCCCTACCCTATCAGCTTCTCAGCTTCGGTCCGACTTTCCTGCCGAGCGGCACCAATCAGATCACCATCAGCCGACAGTATTATTACCGGCAGCGTGTCGGCAATTCGATCAGCTGCAGCGACTGCTGATCGCCCGTCGCCGCAATACCCGCAGCGCTATTCCAAAACGGAAAATTGCCAAGTCGATGCCTCCGTTATATGGGTGACGTCCCATGCCACGGAAGACCTCATCCGGGGCGACGACATTCTATAGCGGGTGATGTATGGCGCGCGCCTTTCTCTTTGTTCTGGATTCTTTCGGGGTCGGCGGCGGCCCGGACGCGGCAAGCTACGGTGACGAGGGCGCGGATACGTTCGGCCATATCGCCGAATTCTGCGCTGCCGGCGCGGCCGACCGCGAGGGTCTCCGCCAGGGGCCGCTGGCGCTGCCCAACATGTCCGGCCTCGGACTGCTGGAGATCGCCAAGGCGGCGACGGGCAACTATCCAGCCGGCATGCCCTTGCCGGAAAAGCTCTACGGCCTTTACGGCTGCGCAAGCGAAATCTCCCGCGGCAAGGACACGCCTTCGGGCCATTGGGAAATCGCCGGAACGCCGGTTATGTTCGACTGGGGTTACTTTCCGGCCGAGGGCGACGCCTTCCCGCCGGAGCTGGTGAAAGCCATCTGCGAGGCAGCGGACCTGCCCGGCATCCTCGGCAATTGTCATGCATCGGGTACGGATATCATTGCCAGGCTGGGCGAGGAACATATCCGCAGCGGCAAGCCGATCTGCTATACCTCCTCGGACTCCGTCTTCCAGATCGCGGCGCATGAGCGGCATTTCGGCCTCGATCGGCTGATCGCCCTCTGTAAGACCGTACGCACGCTGGTCGACGCCTACAATATCGGCCGCGTCATCGCCCGCCCCTTCGTCGGCGAGACCGCGGCGACGTTCGAGCGTACCGGCAACCGCCGCGATTTCTCGGTTCTGCCGCCGGAGCCGACCCTGCTCGACCGCCTCGTCAAGGCCGAGCGCAAGGTACACGCCGTCGGCAAGATCGGCGATATCTTCGCCCATCAGGGCGTTTCCAGGGTCATCAAGGCCAATGGCAACATGGCGCTGATGGATGCGACACTGACGGCGATGGACGAGGCTGCCGACGGCGATCTGGTCTTCACCAATTTCGTCGATTTCGACATGATCTACGGCCATCGCCGCGACGTGCCGGGCTATGCGGCCGCGCTCGAAGCCTTCGACGCGCGCCTGCCGGAGGTGCACAAGAAACTGAAGGCCGGCGATCTCGTCATTCTGACGGCCGATCACGGCTGCGATCCGACCTGGCGCGGCACCGATCACACGCGCGAGCGCGTGCCGGTCATGGCGTATGGACCGGGCATCCGCTCGCGCTCCATCGGCATCCGCCAGACCTATGCCGATATCGGCGAGACGGTCGCACGGCATCTGGGAATTGCGGCTGGACAGCACGGGAGGAGCTTCCTTTGACATCGCATCTGAAGAAAGTGGAGCTGCACTGCCATCTGGAGGGTGCCGCCCCGCCGGCGCTGACGCTGGCGCAGGCACGGAAGTACGACGTCGACACCAGTGCATTCCTCAGGGACGGCGTCTACCTCTGGAAGGATTTCGCCGAATTCCTCGTCTGCTACGACAAGGTTTCCGAGGTCTACCGCACCGAGGAAGACTATGCGCTGCTGACGGAAACCTATCTGGAAGAACTTGCCGGCATCGGCACGATCTATAGCGAGCTCATCGTCTCGCCCGACCATGGCGGTCGCATCGGCCTCGGCGCCGACGCCTATATGGCGGGCGTTTCCGCCGGCATCCGTGCCGCAAAGGCAAAGACCGGCATCGAGGCACGGCTGATCGTGACCGGCGAGCGCCACTTCGGCCCGGACCGCGTGGTGAAGGCGGCGGAATACGCCGCGAAAAGCGACAACCCGCTGATAACAGGCTTCAACATGGCCGGCGAAGAGCGCATGGGCCGCGTGGCCGATTACGCCCGCGCCTTCGACATCGCCCGCGAGGCGGGCCTCGGCATCACCATTCATGCCGGCGAGGTCTGTGGCGCCTTTTCCGTCGCCGACGCCGTAGACCTGGTGCGCCCCGATCGTATCGGCCACGGCGTGCGCGCCATCGAGGATATGGATCTCGTCAAGCGTCTTGCCGATCTCGGCACCGTGCTGGAGGTCTGCCCCGGCTCCAACATCGCGCTCAAGGTCTTCCCGGATTTCCAGTCGCACCCGCTGCGCAAGCTGCGCGATGCCGGCGTGAAGGTGACGATCAATTCCGACGATCCGCCGTTCTTCCATACGTCGCTGAAGCGCGAATACGAGCTGGCCTCGACAGCCTTCGGCTTTGGCGACGACGAGATCGACGCGATGACGCGCACGGCGATCGAAGCGGCCTTCGTGGACGAGGCGACACGGGCGGCGTTGCTTTCGAGAGTGTAAACGCAAGGTTCAGGCCGCAGATTGGGGATGAAATCCCGCAAAGTGGCCTATTTTCTTGCACCGGAGGCGATTTCCGTGAAAGAACCATCTCATATCACGGAATTACTGGAAGGCTGAAACCATGGACGGCGTCACTGTCATCGACCACCCGCTTGTGCAGCACAAGCTCACAATCATGCGCAAGAAAGACACGTCGACGGGAAGCTTCCGCCGGCTGCTGCGCGAGATTTCGACGCTGCTCTGCTATGAAGTCACGCGCGACCTGGAACTGACGATCCAGACCATCGAGACGCCGCTGCAGCCGATGGATGCGCCGATCCTCGAGGGCAAGAAGCTGGTCTTCGCCTCTATCCTGCGCGCCGGCAACGGCCTGCTCGAAGGCATGCTCGATCTCGTACCCTCGGCCCGCGTCTCGCATATCGGCGTCTACCGCGACCACGAAACGCTGCAGCCGGTCGAATATTACTTCAAGGCGCCCGAGGATATATCCGAACGCCTGATCATCGTCGTCGATCCGATGCTCGCAACCGGCAATTCCTCGATTGCCGCAATCGACAAGCTGAAGGAACGTGGCGCGCACAATATCCGCTTCCTCTGCCTGCTGGCGGCTCCGGAGGGCATCGCCAATTTCCGCAAGGCGCACCCGGACGTTCCGGTCTTCACAGCCGCGATCGACAGCCATCTGAACGAGCTTGGCTACATCGTGCCCGGCCTCGGCGATGCCGGCGACCGCATGTACGGCACGAAGTAAAAACGACCATATACTTTTGCTGAAGCCCGGTAGTTTCCTAACTGCCGGGCTTTTTACTGATTGCCTTAGCAGCATTTCAGCAAACATCCATTATTGATGACATGGCCCGCAGGAGGGGCTGTGTCCATGCTCGTTCGCGTTCTTGTCTTTGCCGGAATCATAGCCGCTGCGGCGACCCAGGTGCCGATGCTCGTGAACGGCTTCGGCGAGAATTCGGAAAAGCCGGCCCCCGTGGAGGCGGCTTCGCCTGCGCCACAAAAGGTGGAGGCCCCCGTCTCCTATGGCAGCGTGTTGCTGCGCGCCGATGCAAACGGGCATTATCAGGGCGACTTCACGATCAATGGCCGGTCCATTCACGGGCTGATCGATACGGGCGCAACCTACGTCGCGATCAACGAAAGTACCGCGCGCAGCCTCGGCTTCAGCAGCGTCGATCTCGACTATCGCTACACGACGCAAACGGCGAACGGTGCTGCCAAGGTCGCCCTCGTCAAGCTTGCTCGGCTCGAGATCGGCAATATACGCGTGCGCGATGTCGACGCCGTGGTGGCGAAAGACGACGCTCTCAATACGACGCTGATCGGCATGAGCTTCGTGAAAAAGCTGAGCTCCTTCGGAGTTCAGAATGGCAATCTGCTGCTGAAGCAGTGAGGCAATCGAGCCTCAACCGGCCGTCCTACATCCATAAGACCGCTTCAGCAGCAGGCTGCTTCCGTCAGATTCGGCTGATGATGACGGGCGTCACAGCCGGTGCCGTATCGACGAGGCGGTAACTGGCCGAGAGATCGGCGACAGCTTTCTCCGCGCCGGCTTCATCCGCTGCGTGGACAGTCGCGATACGGTCGCCCTTGCGGACTTTCGTGCCGAGCGGCAGAAGGTTGCTGAAACCGACGCGATGGTCGATCTTGTCCTGCGGGCGGCGGCGGCCGCCGCCGAGATCGATCACGCTCATGCCGATCGCGCGGGCATCACAGCTGCCGAGCCATCCGTCGGCGGCAGCCAGAACCGGCTTTTGTACCGGCGCGGCCACGAGATAGCGATCCGGGCGCTCGAGCAGGTCGGCCGGGCCGCCGAGCGCATGCACCATGCGGCCGAAGATTTCCGCCGCCTTGCCGGATGCCAAGGCTTCGCGTGCCCTGCCCTCGGCCTCGGCAGCGTTTGCGGCGATTCCGGCCTGAACCAGCATTTCGGCGGCGAAGGCGAGGACGACCGTTTCGAGCCGTGTGCCTGCCTTGTTGCCCTTCAGGAAATCGAGGCAGTTTTGAAGTTCGACGACGTTGCCGGCCGCATTGGCGAGCGGCTGGTTCATGTCTGTGATCAGGGCCGAGGTCTTGACCCCACCGCCGTTTGCGACGTCCACCAGCGAGCGCGCCAGCGTCTCGGCTTCCTCCTGCGAGGTCATGAAGGCGCCGCTGCCGATCTTGACGTCGAGCACCAGCGTTTGCAGCCCTGCGGCCAGTTTCTTCGACAGGATCGAGGCCGTGATCAGCGGAACGGAATCGACCGTCGCGGTAACGTCGCGAACCGCATAAAGCTTGCCGTCGGCCGGCGCCAGTGCGCCGGTCTGGCCGATAATGGCGCAGCCGACCTCATCGACCACCTCGCGGAAGCGGGCCGCATCCGGCGTGATGCCATAGCCGGGAATGGATTCCAGCTTGTCGAGCGTGCCGCCGGTATGACCGAGGCCGCGGCCCGAAATCATCGGCACGGCGAGACCGCAGGCGGCGGCGATCGGCGCCAGCATCAGCGAGACATTGTCGCCGACGCCGCCGGTCGAGTGCTTGTCGGCGATCGGCCTGCCGATGCCTTCCCAGGAGAGCGTATCGCCCGAGCGGGCCATGGCGAGCGTCAACGCCACCGTTTCCTCGCGCGTCATGCCGCGAAACCATACCGCCATGGCAAAGGCGCCGATCTGGCTTTCGGCCAGCTCGCCACGCGCCAACGCGCCGATGAAACCATCGATATCCGCGGCCGAAAGAATAGCGCCGTTCCGCTTCTGCCGGATGATTTCCTGCGGGATCATGGATCAGTAACCGGACGCCGCCTTGGACTCACCGCCGGCCAACACGTTCTGAATATCGTCGAGCAGGCTCGACGCGCCGAAACGGAAGGTCGAGGGCATGGCCCAATCGGGTGCCATGATGGTTTCGGCAAGCCTCAGATACAGAGCCGCATCGGCAACCGAACCGATGCCGCCGGCCGGCTTGAAGCCGACCTTGCGGCCGCTGGCGCGGATCGCCCGCAACATGATATCGGCAGCCTCAAGCGTCGCGTTGACGGCAACCTTGCCCGTCGACGTCTTGATGAAATCGGAGCCAGCCTCGATTGCCAGTTCCGAGGCACGCCGGATCAGCGCGGTATCCTTGATCTCGCCGGTTTCGAGGATGGTCTTCAGAAGAACCGGCCCCTTGCATTCGGCGCGCACGGCCGCGACCATATCGGTGACGGCCTGCTCGTTGCCGGCGAGGAAGGCGCGATAGGGAATGACCAGATCGATTTCGTCGGCGCCGTCGGCAATCGCCTCGCGCGCTTCGGCGGCAACATCGGCCACTTCCATGTCGCCCGCCGGAAAGTTCACCACGGTCGCGATCTTCACGGCATGGTCGGTTCCGAGAATGCCCCGCGCCTGGGCGACGAAGCGCGGCCAGATGCAGATGGCGGCGGCATTGCCATAGGGCGATTGCGCACGGGCGCACAGCGCCTCGATCTGCGCCGGCGTGCAGTCATCCTTCAGGTTGGTCAGGTCGAGAAGGGAAAGCGCAACAGCTGCCGTTTCTCTCAGGGAATGGCCCGTCATTGTGGATCTCCTTCGTCAGCGATCATTTCTTTCAGGATAGCGGCGAGCCGTGCGCCGCCGACCGGAGCCATATCCTTCGTCTCGTCATGCGAGAGCTCGCCACCGGTCATGCCAGCACCATAGTTAGTGATGACGGAGGCGGCGGCAACCCTCAGCCCGAAAAGACGCGCCAGGATGACTTCCGGCACCGTCGACATGCCGACGGCATCGGCACCCAGGATTCGCGCCATGCGGATCTCCGCCGGCGTTTCGAAGCTCGGTCCAGAAAACCACATATAGACGCCGTGCGACAGCTTGATCTCAGCCTTTTCCGCCGCCTTGCGCATGCGCATGATCAGGTCGGTGTCATAGGCGCTGGTCATGCCGACGAAGCGCCTGTCGCTTTCCTCGCCGATCAGCGGGTTCATGCCGGAATAGTTGATGTGATCGGTGATCTGCATCACCGAGCCCGGCGGCATCTCTTCCCGCAATGATCCGGCGGAATTGGTCAGGATCAGCGTATCGACGCCGAGCGCCTTCAGGGTCTCGATCGGCGCGCGCATGGCATTGGCGTCGCCCTTTTCGTAGTAATGCACCCGGCCGGACAGCATAATGACAGGCACATCCCCGAGCTTGCCGGCAACCAGCGTGCCGGCATGGCCGGACACGGCGCTGACCGGGAAGCCGGGAAGGTCGGCATAGGGAATGCGCACGGCGTCCTGAACCTGATCGACGAGCGAACCGAGGCCGGAACCCAGTATGACCCCGTAGCGCGGCTTCAGGTCGCCGAGCTTCTCGGTGAGGAGGTCGACGGCCGCGCTCATCCGAGCATCTCGGTTTCGAAGCTGAAGGGCAGCATCTCGTCCATGGTCATGGTCTTCTTCACTCCGGTTTCGTCGCAAAGATAGATGCGCGTCTCCTTGCCGGCAAATTCGGCGATCTTCTGCCGGCAGCCGCCGCAGGGCGGGCACAACGGCAGCTTCTGCGCGATGACGGCCATTTCGACGATCTTCCTGGCACCGCCCATGATCATGTGGCTGATCGCCGTCGGCTCGGCGCACCAGCCCTGCGGGAAGGACAGGTTCTCGATATTGGCGCCGGTATAGATCTTGCCGTCTTCGGCGCGGATCGCCGCGCCGACGGGAAATTTCGAATAGGGGGCGTGAGCGAAAGCCATCGCGCCGCGCGCAGCTTCGAACAGATCATGCGACATGGTTCAGCGCTCCTTGGTATAGGGCACGCCACCCGCCTTCGGGGGCTTGGCGACGCCGATAAAGCCTGCAAGCAGGATGCAGGTGAGGATATAGGGCAGCGCCTGGAAAATCTGCACCGGCACCTCGCCCATGCCCGGAATCGTCTTGCCCTGCATGAAATTGGCGAAGGCATCGAGGAAGCCGAACAGGAGGCAGGTGAACATGACCGGCACCGGCTTCCACTTGGCGAAGATCAGCGCCGCCAGCGCGATATAGCCCTTGCCCGCCGACATGTTGTTGATGAAGGCGGCCGACTGGGCGATGGCAAGATAGGTGCCGGAGAAACCGCAGAGAATGCCGGCAACGATCAGCGAGCGATAGCGCAGCCACTCGACGGAGATGCCCGCCGTGTCGACGGCACCGGGATTTTCACCGACGGCACGCAGCCTGAGGCCGAAGCGGGTGCGATACAGGATCCACCAGGAAATGGGCACCGCCAGGAAGGCCAGATAGGTCAGGATGTTGTTGCCGGAGATGACGTTGGCATAGAGCGGCCCGATGAAAGGAACGTCGCGGATCGCATCGGCGCCCGGCAGGGTAATGGCGGAAAAGCGCGCCGTGCCGGGCAAGGTCGGCGTGCGGCCGCCCTGTCCGAACCAGGCCTGCCCGAGAACGACGGTCAACCCGGCCGTCAGGAAGTTGATCGCGACGCCCGAGACGATCTGATTGCCGCGATTGGTGATCGATGCGAAACCATGCAGCAGACCGAAGACGACCGAAATGACGATGCCGGCACCGAGGCCCGCCCAGGGCGAGCCGCTGATCGAGGCAATGCAGGCCGCGGCGAAGGCCGAGGCGAGCATCTTGCCTTCGAGGCCGATATCGAAAATGCCGGCGCGCTCGGAAAAGAGGCCCGCAAGCGCGGTGAAGATCAGCGGAATCGACAGGCGAATCGTCGATCCCAATATGCTGATGAGAAGCTCGTAATATTCCATCGTCAGCTCCTCACGTCCTGGCAAATTTCTGATAGATGCGCACGAGCGCGGGTCGGAACATATATTCGAGCGCGCCGGCAAACAGGATGACGAGACCCTGGATGACGACGATCATGTCACGGGTGATGTTCGGCATGTCGAAGGACAGCGCATCGCCGCCCTGGTAGAGAATGCCGAACAGGATCGCCGCCAGAATGATGCCGAGCGGGTGGTTGCGGCCCATCAGCGACACGGCGATGCCGACGAAGCCCGCGCCGAGCACGAACTCCACCTGCAGGCGCGCGGAGGCGCCCATGACCGGATTAAGAGCCATCATGCCGGCAAGGCCGCCCGATATCAGCATGGCGATGATGACCGTGCGGGCATAGGGAATGCCGGCATAGACGGCGGCCGACGGGCTGAGGCCCAGCGTGCGCATTTCATAACCGAGCTTGGTCCGCCAGACGAGCACCCACACGAGAAAGCACATGACCAGCGCGATCAGGAAGGACACGTTGAGCGGCGCGGCACCGATGGTCGAGCCGAAAATGCTCATCAGCCAGTCGAGCTTCGGCAGCTGGCCCCCCTCCAGAAAGGTGCGGGTTTCGGGCGCCATCTTGCCGGGCACGATCAGCACATGCACCAGCAGGAAGTTCATCATCGCCGATGCGATGAAATTGAACATGATGGTGGTGATGACGACATGGCTGCCGCGTTTGGCCTGCAGCCAGGCGGGGATGAAAGCCCACAAGGCGCCGAAAATCGCCGCGCCGATGACCGCGAAGGGCATGGTCACGTACCAGGGCACGTATCGGTCGAGCATCAGCGCCACGAGGGCACAGCCGAGACCGCCGACATAGGCCTGGCCTTCCGAGCCGATGTTGAACAGGCCGGCATGGATGGCGACGGCGACCGAAAGGCCGGTGAAGATGAAGCTCGTGGCATAATACAGCGTGAAGCCGATGCCTTCGCCGTTGCCGAGCGCGCCCTGCAGCAGCAGGACGAGCGCGTCGAGCGGGCTCTCGCCGATGAACCAGACGACGAGGCCGGAGATCAGGAAAGCGACGATCAGGTTGAGAACGGGGATCAGGCCGTAGTTGATCCAATTGGGGAGCGGAACGGAAGCCGTGCTCATAAACGCCTCACGCGGCAATGCCGGCCATCATCAGGCCGAGCGTTTGTTCACCGGCCTCAGCCGACTTCTCACCGACGATATGGCCGGCGAACATGACGAGGATACGATCCGAAAGCGCACGGATCTCATCCAGCTCCACCGATACCAGCAGGATCGCCTTGCCGGCGTCGCGCATCTCGATGATGCGGCGGTGGATGAATTCGATGGCGCCGATATCGACGCCGCGCGTCGGCTGGCCGATCAGCAGAGCCTTCGGATCGCGCTCGATCTCGCGGGCGACCACGATCTTCTGCTGGTTGCCGCCGGAGAAATTGGCGGTCCTCAGCCGCGCGTTCGGCGGGCGGATATCGTATTTCTCGATCTTCTCGATGGCGTCCTTGCGCATGGCATCGAGGTCGAGCATGCCGCCGCGCCCGTATTTGGCGTCGCGATGATAGCCGAGCATCGAGTTCTCATATTCCTCGAACTTGAGGACGAGACCCATGTGGTGGCGGTCTTCCGGAATATGGGCAAGGCCGAGTTCGCGCAGGGCTGCGGGATCGGCATTGCCGATCGGCTTGCCGTGCAGCAGGATTTCGCCCGAGGCGGGCTTGCGGATACCGGCGATCGCCTCCAGCAATTCAGACTGGCCGTTGCCGGCGACGCCGGCAATGCCGACGATCTCGCCGGCCCGGACGTCGAAGGAGACGTCGTCGACCATGGTGACGCCGCGCCCGTCCCGGACGGTGAGATTGCGTACCGAAAGCAGCACATCGCCCGGATTGGGGGCGCCCTTTTCGACACGCAGCAGCACGCGGCGGCCGACCATCAGCTCGGCCAGTTCCTCGACGGTGGTTTCCGCGGTCTTGCGGGTCGCAACCATCTCGCCGCGGCGCATGACGGATACCGTGTCGGTGATCGCCATGATTTCGCGCAGCTTGTGAGTGATGAGGATGATCGTCTTGCCCTGGTCGCGCAGCACGCGGAGAATGCGGAAAAGATTGTCCGCCTCGGCGGGCGTCAGGACACCCGTGGGTTCATCGAGGATGAGGATCTCGGCGCCGCGGTACATCGCCTTCAGGATTTCGACGCGTTGCTGCTGGCCGACGGGCAGCTCTTCGATCAACGCATCCGGATCGACCTCGAGGCCGTAGTCCTTCTCCAGCCGGCCGAGTTCGGCACGCGCGGCGGCGACGCCCTTGGCGAGCAGCGCGCCGCCTTCGGCGCCCAGCATCACGTTCTCAAGGACGGTGAAATTATCGACCAGCATGAAATGCTGGTGCACCATGCCGATGCCGGCCGCTATCGCCGTCTGGCTGTCACGGATGGCGATGGGGTTGCCGTTGATGCGGATTTCGCCGCTGTCGGCCTGATAGAATCCATAGATAATCGACATCAGAGTCGATTTTCCGGCGCCGTTCTCGCCGATGATCCCGTGGATCGAGCCCTTGGCAACGGTCAGGTTGATATCTTTGTTTGCGTGGACGGCACCGAACTTTTTGTCGATGCCCACGAGTTCGATGGCAGACGTTTCACTCACTATATGGGGCTCCAGAAACCAGATTCCGGATAAGAAAAGGGCGTATGACGGTTTGTTACGTCATACGCCCCTGTTTCATATCAGTTCTTCGGGCAGGCGTTGTCGGTCAGATAATCGTGGACCTTGATGTTGCCGGCGACGATATCGGCGCGAGCCTTATCGACGGCAGCCTGCATTTCCGGGGTGACGAGCGGCTTGTTGTTCTCGTCCATGGCAACGGTGACGCCGTCTTCCTTCAGGCCGAGTTCCTGGGTGCCGGCCGTGAACTTGCCGTTCTTGGCATCGTTGAAGGCGTTGTAGACGGCGAGATCGACGCGCTTGACGACCGAGGTCAGAACAGAGCCCGGATGCAGGTAGTTCTGGTTCGAGTCGACGCCGATCGACAGCTTCTTGTTATCGGCGGCCGTCTGCAGCACGCCGAGGCCGGTCGCGCCGGCAGCCGCGTAAACCACGTCGGCACCCTGGTCGATCTGGTTCTTGGTGAGCTCACCGCCGCGAACCGGGTCGTTCCAGGCGGCGCCCGTGGTGCCGGTCATGTTCTGGAAGACTTCGATCTTCGGATTGGTGGCGCGGGCGCCCAGCTCGTAGCCGCACTCGAACTTGCGGATCAGCGGAATGTCCATGCCGCCGACGAAGCCGACCTTGCCGGTCTTCGACGCGATGGCGGCCATGACGCCGGCGAGATAGGAGCCTTCGTTTTCCTTGAACTTCACCGAGCGCACGTTCGGCAGATCGAGGCTGTCGTCGATCAGCACGAACTCGGTCTTCGGATATTCGGCGGCAACCTTCTGAAGAGCGGAGGTCCAGGCGAAGGAGACGGCGATGACCGGATTGAAGCCCTTGCTTGCAAAGTTGCGCAGCGCCTGCTCACCCTGGGTGTCGCCCGTCGGCTCGAAATCGCGATAAGCGATGCCGGTTTCCTTCTTGAACTTTTCAGCGCCGTTGTAAGCGGCTTCATTGAAGGACTTGTCGAACTTGCCGCCGGTTCCGTACACGATCGCCGGCTTGATGTCGGCCGCAAGCGCCGTCGCCGACATGGCAGCCAAGGCGAAAAGGGTCAAAAGGGATTTTTTCATGTGGTGCAGCCCTGTTGTTTCTATCTTGTTGGGTCCTCCCGCAAGCCCGTTGACCGGGCATGTCTGCGGAACCGCTGACCTCCCCCGAGGCCAAGCTGGCGCGCATCCTTGCATGGCTGCACGAAAAATTCACGAGAAATTTTTCAGGTGGTAAAGATTTGTGGGAATTGATGAAAGCCCGCCCAAACCAGCTGTTTTTTAAACAATTTCGGCCCGAAACTGCAATTTTATTGGTCAGCGAGGTCCGGATTCGCCCCTCCGCAATCGCGGGCCTTACCCCCTGCCGCGCCGCAATGAGCCTGTCGCCGGGCACCTGCCGCCAGCGCCGAATTCCCTCGATGGCACAGGCCGGAAGGCGCTCCGCCGCCCCGTCAGACGCTGAAGCGGCCGGCTACGGGCTGGCGTTTGTAGGCCGCCATCCAAAGGAGCAGCGAGATGACCAGGAAGACGGCGAAAGCCGGCTGAAACAGCAGCCATTGCATCACCGTGTCGTAGAACTGGGGATGGACGTAATAGGCGATCGCCGAACGCAGCCGTGCCAGCGACGAGGGGCTGACATCATTCCACGCATCGCCCATCGGGGTCAGCACCACGGCGGACGCCGCGACGGATTGAATGGAATCGATGGTGCCGGCAATGACCGCCACGACGAGCGCGACGAGGCTGGCAAAACGCAGCAGGAAACGCATGAACCCCTCCGGATACACATTACGCCCGGCCTTTTCAGGCCGACCGGTCTTAGGCCGCCACATCTTTCTCCTAGATAATTTGCGCGCGAAACAAGCGCAATGGGGATGAGAAACAGAGTTTTGCATCGACAAGTCAAAAATCTGTCAGATTCGGGTTGATTGCGCGAAATTCATCGGTATATATCGCGCCGTTCCGACGATTTGCTTCCTGACCGGGTGCGAAACGCCAAAGGACAGGTGGCCGAGTGGTTTAAGGCGCACGCCTGGAACGCGTGTGTACGTGAAAGCGTACCGAGGGTTCGAATCCCTCCCTGTCCGCCATATATATTTCTGCCCAATCGCTGTTTTCTCGAGATCCCGCATCTTGCCGGCTATCTACCGTTCTTGATCGGAAACCTGCGTTCCCGGCTCCTGCAAGCCAAAAGACCCGACCAGTGAATCCGGCCGGGCCTTGGGCCACGCGGCCCGTCTGATTCCGATCCGCGAGTGGATCGGAGTCATGCAATGAAGATCACGCCTCGGGAACCTGCAGTTCGGCGAGATCGGCGAGCAGCGTCGGGCCGGTGGGATTCCAGCCCAGCTTCTGCCGCGTCTGGGCGCTGGAGGCCGGCATGTCGTGGCCGGCGAACATGGCAAGCCAGCCGAAATATTGCCCGGCCTCCTCCTTGCCGATGGATTTGACCGGCAGGTTCAGGCGCCGGCCGATAACCTCGGCGATATCGCGCATCGCGACCCCCTCCTCGGCGACGGCGTGATATTTTGCGTTCGGCTCGGCGCGCTCGACGACAAGGCGATAAAGACGGGCGACGTCGGAGAAATGCGCCGCCGGCCAGCGATTGCGCCCGTCTCCGACATAGGCGCAAACGCCCTTTTCCCGATACATATGGATCAAGGGAGTAATCAGCCCCTGCGAAACCGGATCATGCACCTGCGGCAGCCGCACCACCGAGACGTTGACCCCGATCTCGCCGGCAAGGGTCGCAGCTTCCTCGGAGGCCGCACGGGGATGCGTGTCGGAGCCGACGGTCGCATTGTCTTCCCTGGCAGGCTCGCCCGGCACCGTATTGGCGATCGGTGTTCCGGAAGTGATGACAAGCGGACGCGCCGAGCCGGCAAGCGCCGAGGCCAGCGTTGCGATGACGCGGCGATCGTCTTCGCAATTCGCCGCAAATCTCGAGAAGTCGTGATTGAAGGCGAGATGGATGACGCCGTCCGATTGCGAAGCGCCGCCTTTCAGGATTTCCATATCCTCGAGCGTTCCGTGAAGGACGTCCGCGCCGGCAGCGGCCAGCGCTGCCGCCTTCTCCTGCGAGCGGCAGAGGCCGAGCACCTGATGGCCGGCCGCAATCAACTCCCTGACGACGTTCGAGCCGACGTTTCCCGTAGCGCCGGTAACAAATACACGCATGAGCACAGTCTCCTTATTTCGCTGGAGACAAATTTGGGCCTATCGTTTATTCTGGTAAAGTAGTGATCTTATCATAGTAAAAGCACTAACAGGATGACCGATCTTCCCGACACGGAAAATCTGCTCGGAACCTATCTGAGGGACCGGCGCGCCAGGCTTGATCCATCCGTCCTCGGCTTTGCGCGGGAACGGCGCCGGACACCGGGGCTGCGGCGCGAAGAGGTGGCGCAGCGTGCCAATATCAGCCCGACATGGTATACATGGCTGGAACAGGGGCGCGGCGGCGCACCGTCTGCCGACGTGCTCGACCGCATCGCCCGCGCGCTGATGCTGACGGAGGTGGAGCGGGAGCATCTGTTCCTGCTCGGCCTCGGCCGCCCGCCGGAAGCGCATTACCGGAAGAACGACAGCGTGACGCCGCGGCTGCAGCGCGTGCTCGATGCCCTCGAGCCAAGCCCCGCCCTCATCAGGACCGCAACCTGGGACGTCATCGCCTGGAACCAGGCCGCCACCATCATGCTGACGGACTACGGCTCCCTGCCGCCGGAGGAGCGCAATATCCTGCGGTTCATCTTCCTCGATCCGCGTGCCCGCGCGGCGCAATATGACTGGGAAAGCGTGGCACGCTTCGCGCTGGGCTCATTCCGTGTCGATGCGGCGCGCGCGGGTGCTGCGGCACAGATCGAGCCCTTCGTCGCCGAACTCTGCCGCATCAGCCCCGAATTCCGGGCCATGTGGCGGGATAACGACGTCCGCGGCATACATGGCGAGGCCGTCAAGCACATACGTCATCCGGTTCTCGGCCCGCTCGCCTTCGAATATTCGGCCTTTTCGGTGGATGGACGGACGGACCTCAGCATGATCGTCTACAATCCGGCAACGCCCGACGATGCCGAACGGATCAGGTCGCTGCTGCCGCGGCAGCAGGCGGCAATGGAGCCGGAAAGCGATGCCGGTCTTGCCATTCAAGCCGCAGCCGGGCCGTGAAAATGGCCGGCCGGCAGCCGCGCATCTGCTTTCGCGACGTGCCGCATCGCCCGCTTGGGAGGACGCCAGGTCGGCCCTCAATCGTAATAGGCCGGCGCCTGTTTGAACCCGGGCCAAGCCTCCGGATCATGCCCTGTGACCACCACGGCATCTGTCTGTCCGGCAAGCATGCGTAGCTTGCCTACCGATCGCACCGTGTCGACGGCGGAAGCCATGAACCCGGGGAGAGCCTTTTCGTTCCAGTGATCCAGCGTATAGGCGGCGTCGGCCGCCAGCAGAATTGCACCGGATTTCGGCAGCCGCACCAGAAAGGATTGGTGGCCAACGCTATGGCCTGGCGTGAAAACCATGCGCAGCGCCCCGTCGCCATAGAGATCGTAGCCGTCGGTCGCGTCACCCTCCAGAAAATGCCATTTCAACCCGGGACGGTCGAAGTCCCGGCGTACATAGGCGCCGGCCGCAAACCAGTCCGGCGTGAAGGCATATTCATATTCGCGGCGCTGGACGATGTGGGTCGCATGGGGAAAACGGCCAATGGCGCCGCTGTGGTCGGAGTGCAGATGCGACAAGACGACGAAGCGGACGTCCTCGCGAGAAATGCCGAGCTTCGCCAGCTGCGCGACGCATCCCTGCTCTTCGAGCATGACAGGCTGATAGCTGTCGACGGCATCGCCCCAATAGGCGCGTGGGTCGGCAAGCCCCTCGACCGCGAGGCCGCCATCGATGACAACGTTGCCCTTCGGGTGCGTCAGCAGAAACCAGGGCACGGGAATTTCATAGGAGGCGCCATTTCCCTGGTTCATCCTGATGTCGTGGAACCTGCACCGCTGGGTGCCCGATTGAAACATGTAAAGCCTGATATCGCTCATGAGTCTGACCTGCGAATTTCGATTGCGCGCCTGAATACGCGCTAACCTTTCGGCGACCCAATCACCAGACGTTATTATCCACTTACATTTATCGGCCATGCCGATATATTATCGACATGGATTTGTTGATGGCGATGCGCGTCTATGTCAGGGTGGTGGAACGGGGCAGCATGTCGGCGGCCGCCCGCGACCTCGGCATGGGCCAGCCCGCCGTCAGCGAGCGCATCGACCGGCTGGAGCAATATCTCAACACAAGGCTGCTGCTGCGAAACACGCGCAAGCTTTCCGTCACCGATGTCGGAGCCGCCTTTTACGAACGCAGCAAGCTGGTTCTCGAAAGTGCAAGCGACGCCCTGGCCGTGGCCAGCGCCGACCAGCCGCTGCGCGGCACGCTTCGCATAGCCGCGCCTCACGGCCTCGGCGAGGTGATCCTACCCTCGATCCTGCTTCAGGTGCGCGTGCGTCATCCGCAGCTCAAGATCGAGCTGGTGCTCAACGACAGGATCGTCGATCCGGTGACGGAGGGCGTCGATATTTCGCTGCGCCTCGGCGAAATCGGTGAAGGCAACTTCATTGTGCGAAAACTCGGCCATATCAGCCGCGTGCTGGTGGCATCGGCAGGCTATCTCGGCCGGCACCGGGCGCCGGCAAAACCCGATGACCTTGCCGACCACCCCTTCCTACGGGTCTCCGGCCTTTTCAACAACGGCCGGCTTCCGCTGATCGGCCCGGATCAGCAAACCGAACTCGCCGCCATCGACATCGCCGTGAGCACGAGCCACTGGCGGCCGCTGCACAGCCTGTTGCTCGATGGAGCTGGCATCGGCGTCCTGCAGCAACCCGTTTGCAGCGAGGATCTTGCCAGCGGCAGGCTGGTGCGTCTGCTGCCCGGATTTGCGGTGCCCGGCTTCGATCTGCACGCGCTTTATCCGACGATGAAACCCGTTCCGCCCCGCATCCGGACGATATTGTCACTGCTGGAATCGCAATTGCCGGCAGCTCTCGGCTAGATTTGGAAATCGGTGGCTCCCGCCATCGCAAGGTGGCTCTCCGCCAGCGTTACCCGCACAAGCCAAGCCCAGCTTGCGGCGGAAACTAACCCTTTCCCTGATCGACGCCCTGCGTCGCCATCCCGGGCGTTGCCCGCAGGGTCAGCGCCCAGAAAAGGAGCGTCGCCAGGCTGATGGCCATGCCGGACAGGCAGACGCCCGGCCAGCCTGCGTGAGCGTAGATGATGGTCGATGTCGATGAGCCCGCGGCGCTGCCTATGGAGTAGAAGACCATATAGGCGGCGGCCAGCCTGTTCTGCGCGTCCGGTCGAACGCGGTAGATCATGCCCTGATTGGTGACGTGGGTGGCCTGCAGGCCGAAATCGATGACGAGCACGCCGAGAATGAGCCACAGGATCGAACGATGGAGCATCGAAATCGGCAGCCAGGCGACGAGCATCAGCGCGAGCGCGATGCCGGTCGTACGCTGGCCATGGCCCCGGTCGGCCCAGCGCCCTGCCCGCACGGCGCCGAGCGCGCCTGCCGCACCGGCAAGACCGAACAGGCCGACTTCGGTATGCGACAGCGAATAAGGCGGCGCGGTCAGCGGCAGGACGAGCGGCGCGAGAAGCGTGGTGATATTGGCGAAGATCAGCATGGCGATGACGGCGCGGATGCGCAGGACGGGTTCTTCCGCGAACAGGACGCCAAGCGAGCGGATGAGACCGAAATAGGAAAGGCTGGTGTGCGGTCTTTGCTGGTGCGGCAGCGCACGCCGGAGGAGAAACGCGATTGCCAGCGTCAGCACGGCAGAGACGATATAGACCGTTCGCCAGCCGGAAAGATCTGTCAGCGCTCCCGCGACGCTGCGCGCCAGGAGAATGCCGAGCACGATACCGCTCGTGACCATGCCGACGATATGGCCGCGCTCGGAAGGATGCGCCAGGCTGGCGGCATAGGCGACCAAGGCCTGTGTCACCACCGCCAGGAATCCGACGGCGGCCATGGCGCCGAGCAGCATGGCCGCACTGGACGAAAAGCCGGCGCAGACGAGTGCCGCGGCGCTCAGCAGCGATTGCACAATGATGAGCTTGCGCCGGTCGACGAGATCGCCGAGCGGCACCAGCAGGATCAGGCCGAGCCCATAGCCGAGCTGCGTCGCGCCGACGATCAGGCCGGCGACCGTGCGCGACAGCTTGAGGTCGTCAGCCATGACATCGAGAAGCGGATGGGCGAAGTAGGCATTCGCCACGGCAAGGCCGCTGGCCGCGGCAAAAAGGAAAATCGTGGCAGGCGTCATCGATGGCCCACCCTCCCCGGAGAAACCGGCGCTTTCGAGCGCGCCCTTCGGCACGGGACGAAGACACGCAGCATCGTTCGCGCTGCCGGCCGGCGGCGCGTCCTGATCGATCGTCATTGCAAAACTCCCGATTCTTCGGTTTAATAATGAAACCATCAACCGGGTAACATCGTTGGTTTAATAATGCAACCATTCTTGCCGACAAAAGACCAGGAGAGCTGAGCGAATGGTGGCGCGAAAAAGCCTGAAAGGCGATTACTGCCCCAGCGCCCGCTCGCTCGACGTCATCGGCGACTGGTGGTCGCTGCTGATCGTTCGCGATGCCTTCGACGGGCTGACCCGCTTCGGCGAATTTCAAAAAAGCCTCGGCATCGCCAAGAACATTCTGACCGAGCGCCTGCGGTCTCTGGTGGCAAGCGGCATCCTGGAGCTGGCTCCCGCCAGCGAAGGCGGCGCACGCATGGAATATCGCCTGACCGCGATGGGGAAGGATCTCTTTCCGGTTATGGTGGCACTGCGGCAATTCGGCGAACGCCATCTCTTCGCGCCGGCGGAAGATCATTCGCTGCTGGTGGATCGCGCCAGCGGACAGCCGGTACAGCTTGAAATCCGGGCGCAGGACGGACGCCGCATAGGCCCGGACGAGGCGCTGATCCTGAAGGTGCCCGAGGAGAAATAGGGCAAAGGTGCCGGAACTCGGCGGGCAAAAGCACCCGCCGGAGCCGACCTTAAAACACCAGCGAGCGGTGTAACTGCGCACCCGCCCAGGCGCCGTCACCCACGGCCAGCGACACCGAATGCGGTACGCGCGCAGCGTCGCCGCAGGCGAAAGCGCCCGACACCGTGGTTTCCTTCATGGCGTCGGTCCGGATCTGGGTGCCGAAGGGCGTCTCTTCGAGAGCGCAGCCGAGCCGCGCGGCAATCGGGCTCGACGGCGCATTGCGCGACGCGGTGAAGAGCCCGGCAAACCGCAGCAGGCGTCCGTCTGCAAGCCGCACATCGGCAGCTCCCTCGAGCCTTGCGACCGGCGTTTCCTCGATTGCCACGCCACGCGCAGCCAGATCGGCGCGCTGTGCCGCGTCCGGAGCAAACGAACCGTTGAGAAACAGCGTCACCTCGCCCCATTCCGGCAGCAACTGCGCCTGATGCAGCGACAACGGTCCGGTGGCGATGCAGCCGATGCGGCCCTGATCGAGCTCGTAGCCATGGCAATAGGGGCAATGGAAGACGCTCCGGCCCCAACGCTCGCGCAGTCCGTCGATCTCAGGCAATGCATCGGAGACGCCGGTCGCGAAAAGCAGGCGCCGGGCACCGTGGCGTGCACCGTCTGCCGTGGTCACGACGAAGGCATTCTTCTCGCCCTCGGCCTGCTCGGCCGTGCCTTCGGCCCAGGCCAATGTCGGGTAGGCGGAAAGCTGGGCGCGCGCCTTGCGGGCGATCTCGCCGGGATTGACGCCATCCTGACCGAGAAAGCCGTGGGACTCCTCGGCAAAACGATTGCGGCGCTTGCCGGCGTCGATCACCAGCACCTTGCGCCGCGCACGAAGAAGCTGGAGGGCGGCTGCCATTCCGGCATAACTGCCGCCGATGACGATGACATCATGGGTCACGATAATTCATTCCTTTCCGTGCGCCATCGCGCATGACGCCGCGCAAACTCGGCAGCGAGATCGGCAAGCGTGACGGCCTCAAAACGCTGGAGCAGCAGCGCCTCCGCTTCCGCAAAGGCATCGTCGAGCACCGAATTGACCGATTGCTCGACAAGGCATTCCGGCGTCTCGTTGCGATTGCCGATGGCGAAGACGGCCGGTTCGCCGAGCGCCTCGTGCAGCTGGCGCAGCGTCACCGCCGCGAGATCGGCGGCGATCGTCCAGCCGCCGGTATGCCCCTTGGCGGAACGCACGATACCCACCTCGCGCAGCATGCCCATGGTACGCCGTACCACGACGGGATTGGTGTGCATGCACTGCGCCAGGGTTTCGGATGTCACCGGCGTATCCTGCTCAGCCATATGGAGCAGGGCGTGGAGAACGGAGGAAAGTCGACTGTCGCGCTTCATGTAACTTCAATTATTACGATTCGTTGCGGCATGCAAGGCCGATGCCGCCGATCCTGTCGGCGAGCGCCTTGCTTTTTTGAACGCGTGAGGCGCGCCGCAATTGGCAACGGCCGCAACGGGAAGTCGAATGCAGCCACCAGCCTGAAGCAGTTCCAGGAAAAGGCGGGCGCTCTAGAAAACGCACTTCACCACCATCTCGGCACCCAGCAGGAGAAGGCACAGCAGAAACCAGCGGCGGAAGGTCGCCGGGCTGATGCGGTTGCGAACGAGCTGGCCGGACCACATGCCGGCGAGCGCCGGCACAATCGCCAGCGCAGACAGCGCGAAATTATCGAGGCGGAAGGCGCCGTGCCATGCGAGCGCGCCGGCCAGCGCCACCGTGGAAACGGTGAAGGAAAGGCCGAGCGCCTGAACCAGCTCTTCCTTCTCCAGCCCCAGCGCCTGCAGAAAGGGCACTGCCGGCACGACGAAAACGCCGGTCGCGCCGGTCAGCAGGCCGGTGATCAAGCCGACGACCGGCGATAGCAGCGGCTCCAGCGTCGGAGGCATATGGAGCTGGCGGGCAAGCAAGGCGTGGCCGGCATAGACGATGAGCGCCCCACCCAGCGCTCCCGTCGTCAGCCGCGTGTCGCCGGCGGCCAGAAGATATGAGCCGGCAAAGGTTCCGACGATGACGGCAAACACCAGCAGGAAAAACCGACGCACGAGCGCGCCGAAGCTCGGGCCTGCCAGAAGCTGCCAGACATTGGTGACGAAGGACGGAACGATCAGCAGGCTCGCTGCCGCGAGCGGCGAAATCAGGATGCTCAAGACACCCATCGCCACGGTCGGCAGCCCCATGCCGGTCACGCCCTTGACCATGCCGGCGACGAAGAAGGTGACGGAAATTGCGGCGAGAAGCGATATCGAATGATCCATGATATCCCCTCCCTAGCAAATACGGGGCTGGGGACAATGCGGATGATGCGAAGGCAGCCTTCGGCTATCCCGAAGGCTGAATATGCGATACTTTCCAATCCATGCGTTTCGACCTGACCGACCTTCGCCTTTTCCTCGCCGTCGTCGATGCCGGCAGCATTACTCATGGCGCGGCCGATGTCGGCCTTTCGCTGCCGGCCGCCAGCGAGCGGCTGCGCCACATGGAGGCGAATGGCGGCGTAAGCCTTCTTGAACGCGGGCGACGCGGTATCCGTCCGACACCGGCCGGAGAGGCATTGGCCCATCATGCCCGGCTGATACAGCGGCAGCTCACGCAGATGCGCGGCGAGCTCGGCGAACACGCAAGCGGCCTGCGGGCAACCATCCGGCTCGTGGCCAATACCGCGGCAATCGTGGAATACCTGCCGTCACGGCTTGTGGACTGGATGACTAGGCATCCGCGAACCGATATCGACCTCAAGGAGCGGCAAAGCATCGAAATCGCGCGGGCCATTTCAGCCGGGCACGCCGAAATCGGCATCCTGTCCGACGCCGTAGACACTTCCGGCCTGATATTGCGGCCCTTCGCGATCGATCGGCTGGTGGCGGTCGTGCCTCGCGATCATGCACTCGCCGGCGCAAGGCAGGTCGCTTTCGCGGATGTCCTGCACGAGCATTTCGTCGGGCTTGCGGGTGGAGCGCTGCAGGACCACATCGACGCGCAGGCGGCCCGGCTCGGCGCCCGATTGAAGATGCGGGTGCGGATGAGAACATTCGAGAGCATCTGCGAGATGGCCGGCCGCGGCATCGGTCTCGGCATCGTGCCCGAAACGGCGGCGCGTCGTTGCAGCCGGTCCGCAAGGATTGCAGCGTTGCGCCTCACCGACAGCTGGGCCACGCGCCGGCTTTCGATCTGCACGCGCTCCCTCGACGACTTGCCGTCGCCGGCGCGGAATCTTTTCGAGCATTTGGCAGGGTCGTGAGCGTTGCGCCGTTGGAAAAACGGCGTGGGATCGAATAATCTCGCCACATGGCCGTCTGGAGGGGACGGGCGCAATGGGAGGTGGATATGGAATTTCGCGACGACGAGCTTCATCGCTTCGAAGCCGAGGGCGCCGCACCCTTGCCGCGTGCCGAGACGGAGGGCCATGCCGATCACGACGGCGCGCGGATATGGTATGCATCCTACGGCAGGGGCAGACCGGTCATCCTCCTGCATGGCGGGCTCGGAAACAGCGGCAATTGGGGCCATCAGGTGCCGGCCCTGATCGATGCCGGCTACCAGGTTGTCGTCATCGACAGCCGCGGCCACGGCCGCAGCACGCGCGACGAGCAGCCCTACAGCTACGAACTGATGGCATCCGACGTTCTCGCCGTCATGGACCGGCTGAAGATCGGCAAGGCAGCCATTGCCGGATGGAGCGACGGCGCCTGCACTGGCATGATCCTTGGAAGAACCCATCCGGAGCGCGTGTCCGGCGTCTTCTTCTTCGGCTGCAACATGGACCCGAGCGGCACCAGGGAATTCGTGCCGACACCCGTCATCGAGCGCTGTTTCTCCCGCCATACGAAGGATTATGCCGCCCTGTCGGCTACGCCCGACAAGTTCGATGCCTTCGTCGGGGCCGTCGGCCTGATGCAGCGGACGGAGCCGAACTATGCCATTCCCGATCTCGCCGATATCCATGTGCCTGTCGCCATCGTTCACAGCGAGCACGACGAGTTCATCAGGCGCGAACACGCCGATCATCTCGTGCGGCACATTGCCGGGGCGGAGCTGATTCTTCTGTCTGGCGTCAGCCATTTCGCCCCGCTGCAGCGGCCGGCGCAGTTCAACGCCAGCCTCCTCGGCTTCCTCGCAAGGATCTGACCTCGGATTCGGTTGCGCACGTCCGATTGTTGGAATAAATGATGAACATCATCTTATTCGAACTCCCGAGACCGAATCGCCGCTGAAAGGCCCTTCCGCCCCGGGGACCAATATTGGCTCCAGGCAGGAGAATTTTATGACAGCCACTTTATTTTCGCCGCTCGCCGTCGGCCCTCTTCAGCTCGCGCATCGAATCGTCATGGCACCGCTGACCCGCATGCGGGCGAACCAGCCGGGCAATGTCCCTTCCGCGCTGAATGCCGAATATTATGCCCAGCGTGCAAGCGAGGGCGGCCTGATCATTTCCGAAGGATCGCAGATTTCCCGCTCCGGCCAGGGCATGCCGGCAACGCCGGGCATCCACACCGACGAACAGATCGCCGGCTGGAAAGCGGTGACGGATGCCGTTCACGGCAAGGGCGGCAGGATTTTCCTGCAGCTCTGGCATGTCGGCCGCATTTCCCATTCGTCTCACCAGCCGGGCGGTGCCCCGCCGATTGCCCCTTCGGCGATTGCCGCCAAGGGACAAGCCTTCACCGCTTCGTTCGAGCGCGTGCCTTTCGAGACGCCGCAGGCGATCGATATCGACCTGATGCCGCTGCTGCTCGACGTCTATGCGCAGGCAGCGGCCAATGCCAGGCAGGCCGGCTTCGACGGCGTCGAGATTCACGGCGCCAACGGCTACCTGATCGAGCAATTCCTCCAGACGCGCACCAACCAGCGCACCGACCAGTATGGCGGCTCGATCGAGAACCGCACGCGGCTGCTGCTCGAGGTCGTGGAGGCGGTTTCCGATGTCTGGGGTTCGGATCGCGTCGGCGTCCGCCTCTCGCCCTTCGGCGTTGCCAACGACAGCGGCGAGGACGACCCGTTGCGTCTCTACGGCCATGTCATTCGCGAGCTGGACCGGCTCAATCTCGCCTATCTGCATCTGATCGAGCCGCGCGCCAGCGGCGCCGGCCAGGCCGAGGTCGACCACAAGAACGTGCCGTCGGCCGCCGAACTGTTCCGGCCCGCCTGGTCGGGCACGCTGATCGCCGCAGGCAACTTTCAGCCGGACACCGCCGAAGCGGCCCTCGCCGCCGGTCATGCCGATGCCATCGCCTTCGGGCGGCTGTTCATCGCCAATCCCGACCTGCCGGAGCGTATCCGCCGCGGGGCGCCTCTCAACGCCTATCACCGTCCCACATTCTATGGCGGCGGCGTCGAGGGTTACACCGATTATCCAACGCTGGATGTCAGGGAGGCCGCCGAATGAGCACGCCGAGCGCCATCATCGTCGGAGTGGGAGCGGAACGGGGCCTGGGTGCGGCACTCTGTCGGCTTCTCGCGGATAAGGGCTATCATGTCGTCATTGCCGGCCGGACACCGGCGAAAATCGAGCAGGTGGCGGCTGCCATCGACGCATCCGGCGGCAGCGCCGAAGCCATCGAAACGGACGCGACGGATGAGGCGGCAGTCATCCGGCTCTTCGAACACGCCTTTGCGGCGCGAGCCGACATTGCTCCGCCCGATTTCATCGTCTTTAACGCCGGCATCAACCGCCCTATCGGCTTTCGCGACGTGACAGCCGCACAATTCGAGGAATTCTGGCGCATCTGCTGCTTCGGCGGCTTCCTTGTCGGCCGCGAGGCGGCGCGTCACCTGGCGCCGCTCGGCCGCGGCACCGTGATCTTCACGGGCGCTTCCGCCAGCCTGCGCGGCAAGGCGGGCTTCGCGCAATTCGCCGCCGCCAAAGCCGGCCTTCGCATGATCAGCCAGAGCATGGCGCGGGAATTCGGCCCCCTCGGCCTGCATGTCGCCCACACCATCATCGACGGCGGCATCGATGGAGAACGCTTGCGCTCGCGCCGGCCGGATGTCGATGCCGATGGTCTCCTGAATATAGATGCCATCGCCGAGAGCTATTGGCATATCCACCGCCAGCATCCTTCCGCCTGGACTCAGGAGCTCGATCTGCGGCCTTACAAGGAAAACTTCTAGGGAAGTGACGGCGTTTTTCTAGCAATTCCGCGACAACGCCTTGGCAATCGCCAGGAACCTCGGATCTTCACAGGAAGCGCGACGCCGGCCTTCGGCCTCGCCTCCCGTATCCTCCGTCTCGCTCGGGATCGTGAAGGACCATGCGGACGGGTGTTTCCGATGCCGGAAAAGACTGGCCAGCCGACCGACGAAGCCCCGGCTGGGGGAGGCTTCCCGCTTGGATGACGGCGGATCGACGGCGTTCGGATTGGCCGGATCGCCAAAGCGATCATGATAAAGATCCCTGAAGAGGTAGCTGATTGTCATCGTTCGATCCTCCAGATTTGAATCGATTCAATTTATTCATACAATGATTTCTTGAATCGGTTCAATCCTACGCTCGGCAACTCTGCTGTCAAGCAGAATTGAACCGATACAATTTCGTTGCTACTATCTATCGGAAACGCAATGGAGAATTGAATTGGCCAAGGGCACGATCAGGCTTGCGGACGTCGCCAAGGCGGCGGGCGTATCGCAGGGAACCGCCTCCAATGTTTTCAGCCGGCCGGACGTGGTGCGCGAGGAAGTGCGCGAGCATGTGCTGGAGACGGCCAGGCGGCTTGGATATGCCGGGCCGAGCCTGAAGGGGCGGCTGCTGCGGGCGGGAAAGGTCAATGCCATCGGCGTCGCCGCGGTGGAGCCGCTTGCCTATTTCTTCGACGATCCCTGGGCGAGAGCGCTGCTGGCCGCCGTTTCCCAGGTCTGCGATGCCAGCGGCACCGGCCTTGCACTCGTTTCGGCCAAGGACCGGCACAAGCTCGATTGGAACATCAAGAGCGCATTGGTGGATGGCTTCATCCTGCTCTGCGTCGAAGGCGGCGAGAAGCTGGTTCAGCTGACGCGCGAGCGGCAACTGCCCTTCGTCGCACTGGCCTTGAACGACGAGGATTCGTCGATCCCTTCGATCAGCGTCGACAATCTCGGCGGCGCTGCCGTTGCGGCTCGGCATCTGGCCGAATTGGGCCACAGGCGATTCGGCGTGCTCGCGACGGAATTTTCGGACGATCACGTCGGACCGGCCGGCATCGCCGAGATCGAGCGGGCGATCTATTCCACCTCACGCAACCGCGCGCTCGGCTACTGGCAGGCGCTCGACGCCTTCGGCATAAGGCGCGAGACATTGCCGATCTACGAAACCATCAACGACAAGCCGAGCGTCGAAGCCGGGCTCGAATATCTGTTTTCGGCGCCCGAACCGCCAACGGCGATCCTCGCCATGTCCGACAATATTGCGTTGCTGACGATCAATTGGCTGCGTGCTCGCGGCCTTTCGGTTCCGCGGGATGTTTCCGTCATCGGCTTCGACGGCGTGCCGGAAGGCGGCATGGTGGAACCGGGCCTGACAACGATGGCGCAGCCTTTTGCCGAGATCGCGCAACGTGCCGTGCAGGCCGTTCTTCACGATTCCATGCCGACCGAGGGCGAGATGATCGGCGTCAGCCTCATCGTGCGCGGCAGCACCGCGGCGCCGAAGCAATAATCTCGCTCCGGACCGTGCCGAAATCCGCCAGCGGCACACGATACACTTGCTGGAGAGGTCCCGCGTTTCACGGTGCTTCCGGGGCTTTTACGTTTTTCCGGGCGGAAAACCGCTGCGCACTTTTCCTGGGATTGCTCTAGAGCGTTTCAGGTTTTAACGGAAGCGTATCCAGCATTAGCGAAGTAGTTGCCGCATTCGCTTGGCTCGATGGTTTTGACGAGATTGCCGATGTAACGCCAGGTGTCATCGACGGTTCGCTTCTGTGCCAGGCGCATCCAGTGTTTGATTTTGGCGAAGGCCTGTTCGATCGGATTGAGGTCGGGTGAATAGGGCGGCAGATACCAGAGCCGTGCACCAGCGTTGCGGATTATCTGACGGATGGCGACCGACTTGTGGGAACCGAGGTTATCCATGACGACGATGTCTCCGGGTTCGAGGATCGGTAAGAGTAGCTGCTCGACATAGGCTCGGAAGCACTGGCCGTTGATCGGCCCATCGAAGACACAAGGTGCCACGAGCCGATCGCAGCGCAGCGCGCCAAGGAAAGTCAGAGTGCGCCAATGACCATGCGGGGCGAAGCTACGTAGGCGTTTGCCCTTCGGCCCCCAGCCTCGAAGCGGCGCCATGTTGGTCTTGATCCAGGTTTCATCAATGAAGACCAATCGCCTTGGATCGAGACCGGTCTGCCAGGACCGCCACCGCTGTCGTCGCCGCGCAATGTCGGCGCGCGCCTGCTCACGGGCGAACAGTGTTTTTTTTGAACCGTAACCCCTCGCGCCGCAGGAACTGCCATACGGTATCGTGGGATACCTTCACCCCTCGTACGGCCAACTCTTCCTTCAACGCATGCAGTGACAGATGCGGCGTCTGGTTGACCCGTTCCACGATAAACGCCCGGTACGGCTCCAGAGCACGCTTACGATGACCACCCATCTTCCCCGGCCCAACAGATCCGCTCGAACGATAACGCTGAGACCACTTCACCGCTGAAGAGGCCGCAATAGCGAACCGCGCCGCCACCGACCGGCAGCTCTCGCCGGCCTCGATCGCATCAACAACACGCTTGCGAAGATCATTTGAAATAGGTCGAGCCATCCGATGCTGGCCTCCACTCCAGCCAGAATCTTGAATCACAAAATAGCCAAAAACGGAATCCCTTCCGATTCAGATAAAAGCGGAAACGCTCTAGCCGGCTTGCTGCCCGCCATCCAGGGCGGCCGTGCGCATCTCCATGAGCTGCCGGGCAGCGGCGGCGGCGGCATCCTTGTCGCTTGCCACCTGAACGGTCGGGAAGGCGAACTGGATGCCGTTTTCGTCGAACGCCTGCTTGATCAGGGCCAGTGCGTTGCGGCGGATGACGGAGAGTTCGTTGGGCTTGGCGGTGATCGCCAGCCTGATTTCGATCGCGAAATCGCCGAACTGCTCGACGCCCTTCATCTTCAGCGTCTGAATGATGTTCGGCGCCAGATCGGCATCTTCGAGCAGGCGCTGGCCGATGTCCCTGATGATCTTCTTCAGCTTCACGAGGTCGGTATCGTATGTGACCTTGACGATGATCTTGTCGATGGCCCAGTCGCGATTCATGTTGTTGACCGCGCCGAGCGAGCCGAAAGGGATGGTCGCCAGCGGGCCGCGCTGATGGCGCAGCTTCACCGAACGCAGGCTGAAGGATTCCACGACACCCTTGTAGTGGCCGCTTTCGATATATTCGCCGACACGGAAGGCATCGTCCCAAAGGTAGAAGATGCCGCTGATCACATCCTTGACGATGGTCTGCGCGCCGAAGCCGACGGCAACGCCGACAACGCCCGCGCCGGCGATCAACGGCCCGATCTGCACGCCGAGGCCCGACAGCACCATCATGATCGCTATGATGCCGATGACGACGGCCAGAATGTTGCGGAAGATCGGCAACAGCGTCTGCAGCCGGGCGCGGCTCGCCCGCATCTCCTCGGTATCGCCGACTGCCGGCAGGACTTGCATCAGCTTGCCGTCGATATAGGTTTTCGCCAGCTGCCAGACGAGATCGGCGACCAGCAGGATGACGATGCCGCCCAGAATGCCGCGCGCCACCCGGCCGACGACCGATTCGCTGCCGCTCATCATCGCATGGGCCTCGACACCCAGCATCCGGCCCAGCCAGAGAGCGGCGAATGTAATGATGAGCGCTCTTACGCCGCGATCGAGAAGAACGGTCGCCAGCTTTCCGGCGCCGAAAATGCCGTCGGCCGCATCGTGCAGCGCCTCGATCGCCTGGGTCGACACGGAGAGAACGCGCGGCAGCAATATTGCGTAGATGCCGAGCCAGAGAAGGCCGTCGAAACCGGCCACCCAAAGGCACCAGAGAGCCGCAAAGAAAATCGTCAGCAGCCAGGAGAGCGTCTTCGCTCCGCGTTTTTCCGGCGCAAGCGGCCTCGCCCATACGGCGGAGACGGCGATGAGGAAGAGGCCCACGCCGAGCGCGTAGCCGACGAGATCGCGTGCGCCCGCCGAAAACCCAAGCGAAATCACGGCCTGAATGACAGCCCAGCCGCAGGCGAAATAGACCGCGAAAAGGGTGCATCGGCGATACCAGTAGGCTGCCACGCGCCGCCGCTCGGCGATGCGGGCTGTTCCACCATCCTCATCCAGAATATCGTTGGCGCGGCGCATCGCGATCAGCTCCATCATCAGCTTGCCGATGGAAAACGCCAACCGGATGGAAACCAGGGCGATGACGCAGGCGATCGCAAAGCTTTCGATGGCGGGCGGCCAATCGAAAGCAAGAAGCGGAACGAGTGTCACCAGACCATGGATGACGGCCGGCACGACGCCGCCCAGGAACTGAAACCGCGCCGCCTGCAACTCCGTCTCGGTGCCGGCGGCCTTTTCGGCGCGCTGCGTGTGCCTGGCATTGATGAAACGCGCAACCGTCAGTTCGGCCACAAGCCCGAGGAAGAAGAGGATCACGATCTGGATGACGATGCGCAACAGGCCAACGGCCCTGCCCTCGCCCTCCAGTTTTTCCGACGCCGCCATGACCTCATGCGGGAGCGTCATCGCCGCGCCGGACACCACTTCGAGATGATGCCGCGTGTGTCCCAGCAGGCCGGACAGAACCGACATCTGATCGCCGTTGGCCGTGACCGGCTCGCCGGCGGCGGCCGGTTGATTGTTGAGCTGCGCGCCGAGCCATTGCCTGACGTCAGGCTCGTTCATCAGCTGGATCAGCTGGCGAACCTTGTCGGGCGGCGGAGCCGCGGGTTGCGGCGCCGCGGCCTGTGCGAACGTCGTGGCGGGCGCGACCAATGCGAACAAACAGAAAAGCAGCGTCCCGATCGACAGCCTGCGACCCTCGGCATCCCTCATATGCTGCACGCCCTTCCCGCCATCGGACCATCCTGCCCGCCCTTGCAGACTATACGCGTTTTTCACGCGGGCAAGCAGGCACTTAAGGCGCCTCCTCTACATCACGCCGGCATTGCCCGACAGCGGCAGCCGCGCTAGGTTCCGCAGCGATAAAGTTCAGTACCCGGGGATGCGCGTGTTCAACTTCCTGAAAAGGCTCTTCGGCAAGGACAAGAAGGCGGATACGTCTCGCGGGCAGACATCGCCGATGCCCGCGCCTGGCACCATCGCAGCCAAGACGCTCGATCTCAACATCCCCGACGAAGCCTTGCAGGACGAAGCGAGCTTCGCGGCCTATCTGCAGGAGCGCCTGCCATTCTTCGGCGACCTGATCCGCGCCGATTACGACCCGGCGGCCGGCAGCCTGACGCTGCACGGACGCAACGGCGATACGATGACGAAATTTCTCGGCAATGCTCTGCTGTCGCTGCGCGAAAAGCGAGGACCGGCGCGCGCGCAAGCCCTTCTCAACTATCTCAACATGACCGAAGCCATGGCTGACGACGGCGAACTCGCCAGGGTTCTGCCGGTGCTGAAGGCGCGCGATTTCGTCGATGTGGCCCGACAGCAGATGATGCAGGCCGTGAAAGACGAGCCGAGCCCGCCGCAATTCGTCTATCTCGACGAAGCCGAAAACCTGATCAGGCTCTTCGTCGTCAACGGCGAGACCACCGTCAACTACGTCATGTCGACGGCGCTGGAGGATTGGGGCATAGATGTCAGGGAACTGGCGGAGACGGCGCAGGCCAACCTGCAGAAATTTCTCGCCAAAACCGGCGTCAAGGTCGCCAAGCGCAGCCGGTTTCAATATGTCGAGGTGGACGGTCAGTTCGAATCCAGCGTCGCCTTCGTGCCGAACTTCTGGGCTCAGGTGCAGGACCAATCCGGCGGCGCGGCGCCGATCGCGGCTTTCCTGTCCCGCGACAAGGTATTCTTCACGCATGAGAACGACATCGAGGGCCTGCAGCTTCTGGAGCTGATCAGCGCCGATCTCAGCGACGTGCCCTATGTCATCTCGCCGGATCAATACCGTTGGGAAAACGGCCGCTGGACGCTGTTCAGGCGGGTCGCCCGGATGGAAGCAGCCGTCCGGCATTAAAGCCGAATCCGGTCATCTTCCCGGAACGGCGCCTAAACAAAAACTTCCTGATCGACGCGATCTTCCGCGCCGAAGAATTTGAGATAGCGCTCGACTTCCGCCGGCTCGCCCGTCGCCTTCTGCGGATTGTCCGAAAGCTTGACGGCCGGGCGGCCATTGGCCTCGATCACCTTGCAGACGATCGAGATCGGATTGAGGCCCTTGAGTTCGGTCGGCGCGCAACCGGCGAAGTCGTTGGTCAGATTGGTGCCCCAGCCGAAGCTCATGCGCACGCGGCCGTCGAAATGCCTGTAGGTGTCGATAATGGCATCGACGTCGAGGCCATCGGAAAAGATCAGCAGCTTCTGGCGCGGATCGCGGCCCATCTTCTTCCACCAGTCGATGATCTTCTCGCCGCCTTCGATGGGCGGGGCGCTGTCGGGACGGAAGCCGGTCCAGTCGGCCACCCATTCCGGTGCGTTGCGCAGGAATGAGGCGGTGCCGAAGGCATCGGGCAATACCACAAGCAGATTGCCGCCATAGAGACGGTTCCAGTCGCGCAGAACCTTATAGGGCGCCTTGCCGAGTTCTTCGTCATTCCGCGCCAAGGCAGCGGCGACCATCGGCAGCTCATGCGCGTTGGTGCCGACGGCTTCGAGATCTGAATCCATGGCGAGCAGCACGTTGCTCGTGCCAGTGAAGGCGTGCGGCACGCCTTCCTTCAGCGCCTCGACGCACCAGCGCTGCCAGAGGAAGCTGTGACGGCGGCGGGTGCCGAAATCGGAGATGCGCAGGCCCGGCAACTCCCGCAGGCGCTCCACCTTTTCCCACATCTTCGCCTTGGCGCGGGCATAGAGCACATCGAGCGTGAAGGGACCGAGCGCCTTCAGCGCCGTGCGCGAGCGCAGCTCGTTGATGATGGCGAGCGCGGGAATCTCCCACATCGTCGTCTCCTTCCACGAGCCGTGGAAGTCGAGAATATACTGGCCGTCGCGCTTCGAAAGCTCATATTCCGGAAGCTGGAAATTCGACAGCCAGGCGAGGAATTCCGGCTCGAAGATCTGGGCACGGCCGTAAAAGCTGTTACCCGCCAGCCAGATCATCTCCTTCTTGGAGAGCCGGAGCGTGCGGGCATGATCGAGCTGGTCACGCAACTCCTTCTCGTCGATCACTTCGGCAAGGCGAACGCTCTTGGTGCGATTGATGAGCGAGAAGGTGGCATCGACGTCAGGATAGAGCTTCCAGATCATCTGAAGCATCAGAAGCTTGTAGAAATCCGTGTCGATCAGGCTGCGGACAATCGGATCGAGCTTCCAGGTATGGTTATAGACGCGGGTGGCGATATCCGTCTTGGTCATGTCGTTCCTGCCCCGTCTCCTGCCCTGCCGACGTCATGCTTCTCGCCAGCGGGCGTGCCGGCATGCGTGTATGGTGCCCTGTTATCAAAAAATGTTGACCGAAAGTCCAGTCACTGAAAGAAAATTGATACCAGAGTCGATGGGTCACGTATCGCCGGCAACAGCCGACGATACACACTTAGTAACCCCGGCTGCGATCCACCAGATGCTGCAGCGGCTCGCCGCGCTCGAAGCGGGCGATCTGCTCTTCCACATGGCGCATGAGCGCCTTTTCCTCCGACACCGCGGAATCATGCGGCGTGATGATGACGTTTTCCAGACCCCAGAGCGAATCGTCGGCCGAAAGCGGCTCGACGGCGAAGACATCCAGCGAGGCACCGCCGAGAATACCGGTGCGGATCGCAGACGCGATATCGGCCTGCACCTGGCTCTTGCCGCGGCCGGCATTGACGAAGACCGGCTTGCCCAGCGCGCTCTGGCGGCGGAGCTTCGAAAAGAGCGAGGCGTTGTAGATGCCCGTCGTCTCCGGCGTCAGCGGCAGCAGGCCGACGAGAATATCGGTGCGGGAGAGAAACGCGTCCAGCTCGCCGGCATCGAAGGTTTCCATGCCGTCGATCTGCTTCCTGCTGCGCGACCAGCCGATGACGTTGAAGCCCATGACCTTCAGCTTGGCGGCGGCATCGCAGCCGAGAACGCCGAGGCCCATGACGCCGACGGTGACGTCGGCCGCCTCGGGACCATGCTGCGGCGCCCAGACGTGCTGGCGCTGATTGCGCATGTGCCCCTGCACGTCGCGCAGATGCATCAGGCACTGCATCACGACCCATTCGCTCATGCGCGTGGTGAGACTGCGATCGACGAAGCGGACGATCGGAATGTCCGGCAGGCCGGCAATCGACATCATCGAATCGACGCCCGCACCGCCCGAGAAAATAACCTTGAGGTTGCGCGCCCGCTCGAAAAGATCGGCATCCGGCTTCCACAGGAGCGCATAATCCATATGGGAGAGATCCGCGCCCTTGTTGGCGGGGTCCGCCAGATTGATGCTGCCGCGATCGGCAAAAGCCGTCTCCAGCACCTTGGCAACGGTTGCGGGATCGAACTTCAGATCGACGAGAACGGGGCTTTTGGCCGGCATGGCGGTGGCCTTCACTGCTGGACGGCGGCGGTCGGCACCGCCTCGATGTTGAATGCGGCGGCGAGAAGCGCCTTGGTGTAATCCTCTTTCGGCGTACGGAAAATATCGGCCGACGTGCCCTGTTCCACGACCTTGCCGAAGCGCATGACGATCAGCTCGTTGGCGAGCGCCTTCACCACCTTGAGGTCGTGGCTGATGAAGAGGTAGGCAAGATCGTGCTTCTTCTGCAGATCGCGCAGCAGATCGACCACCTGCGCCTGCACGCTCATGTCCAGCGCCGAGGTCGGCTCGTCCAGCATGACGAAACGTGGCTTCAGCACCATGGCGCGCGCAATGGCGATGCGCTGACGCTGGCCGCCGGAAAATTCATGCGGGAAACGCCAGCGCGTGGACGGGTCGAGGCCGACCTCGTCCAGTGCCCAGCAGACGCGTTGGTCGCGCTCCTCGGCCGAAAGCGAGCGCTCATGCACCTTGAGCCCCTCGGCGATGATTTCGCCGACCGACATGCGCGGGCTGAGCGATCCGTAGGGGTCCTGGAAGACCACCTGCAGCTGGTTGCGCAGCGGCCGCATCTCGCGGAACGAATAGCCGGCAATGTCCTTGCCGACGAAGGCGATGCGTCCCCGGGACGAAATGAGCCGGGCAAGCGCCAGGCCGAGCGTGGTCTTGCCGGAGCCGGATTCGCCGACGACGCCGAGCGTCTGGCCGGCCCTGAGCTTCAGATCGATGCCGTCGACCGCCTTTACGTGATCGACGACCTTGCGCATGAAGCCTGCCTTGATCGGGAACCAGACGCGAATGTCGCTGCCTTCCATGACCACGGGCTTGCCGGTGTCGCTCGCCGGCGGCTCGCCGCGCGGCTCGGCCGCCAGCAAATGGCGGGTATACTCATGCTGCGGTCGGGTGAAGACCTCTTCCACAGTGCCCGTCTCGACGATACGTCCCTTGGTCATCACGCAGACACGGTCGGCGAACTTGCGGACGATGCCGAGATCGTGGGTGATGAACAGCATCGACATGCCGTGCGCGCCCTTGAGCTCGCGCAAGAGCTCGAGGATCTGCGCCTGCACGGTGACGTCGAGCGCCGTCGTCGGCTCGTCGGCGATCAGCAGTTCGGGACGGTTGGCAAGCGCCATGGCGATCATCACGCGCTGGCGCTGCCCCCCGGACAGCTCGTGGGGATAGGCCTTGAGGCGCTTTTCCGGCTCGCGGATGCCGACCTGGTTCAGAAGCTCCAGCGTGCGGGTGCGCGCGGCGTGGCCGGTCATGCCCTGATGCAGCGCCAGAATTTCGCTGATCTGCTTCTCGATCGAATGGAGCGGATTGAGCGAGGTCATCGGCTCCTGAAAGATCATCGTAATGTCGTTGCCGCGCACGGCGCGCAGCTCGTTGTCGGATGCCTTCAGAAGATCCTTGCCCTTGAAGAGGATTTCGCCCGAGGGGTGGCTGGCTGCCGGATAGGGCAGAAGCTTCAGGATGGAATTGGCCGAGACCGACTTGCCGGAGCCGGATTCGCCGACCAGTGCCAGAACCTCGCCCTTTCTTATGTCGAAGGAAACGCCGTCGACGGCGGTCGAGGTTTTTCCGCCCTGGTGAAAGGCGACCGACAGGTTGCGGACGGAGAGCAGCGGAGTGGAGTTTTCGCTCATCGGAACGTCTTCCTCGGATCGAAGGCGTCGCGCACGGCCTCGCCGATGAAAATCAGCAGCGACAGCATGATCGACATGGTGAAGAAGGCCGAAAGCCCGAGCCAGGGAGCCTGCAGGTTGGATTTGCCCTGGGCGATCATTTCGCCCAGCGACGGCGAGCCGGGCGGCATGCCGAAGCCTAAGAAATCCAGCGAGGTCAGGGTGGTGATCGAGCCCGACAGGATGAAGGGCACGAAGGTCAGCGTCGCGACCATCGCATTCGGCAGGAGATGGCGATACATGATGGTGCGGTTGTCGACGCCAAGCGCCCTGGCGGCACGGACATATTCGAAGTTGCGCGCCCGCAGGAATTCGGCGCGCACGACACCGACGAGCCCCACCCAGGAAAACAGTAGCAGGATACCGAGTAGGATGAAGAAGCCGGGCGGCAGCACCGAGGCGATGATCAGCAGGATGTAAAGCACCGGCATCGACGACCAGATCTCGATGAAGCGCTGCATCAAGAGGTCCGTCCATCCGCCGAAATAGCCCTGCACCGCGCCGGCGCAGACGCCGACGACAGCCGAGCAGATGGTGAGAACGAGGCCGAACAGCACCGATATGCGGAAACCGTAGATCAGCCGGGCGAGCACGTCGCGGGCCTGATCGTCGGTGCCGAGCCAGTTGAAATTGCTCCAGTTGCAGTTCGGGTCGGCAACGCCACCGGCATAGCCCGAGCAGCGCTGTTCCCTGCTCATCGCCCAGAAGGGCGGGGTCGGCGCCGACATTCCCTGCGGCAGGTTGGAATTGGCGGTCTGGTAGGAATAGTGGATCGGCGGCCAGAGCATCCAGCCATTGGCGTTGATCTCGTCCTGGATGTCCTGGGCGCGATAGTCCGTCTGTGCCAGAAAACCGCCGAACTTTTCCTCGGGATAATCGACGAAGATCGGCGTCAGGATTTCGCCCTTGTAGGAGACGAGGATCGGCCGGTCGTTGGCGATGAATTCGGCGCCGAGGGTGAGGACGAACAGGACCAGGAAGATCCAGAGCGACCAGTAGCCCCGGCGGTTTGCCTTGAAATTTTCCCAGCGGCGAATGTTGGTCGGCGAAAAGAGCCCCTTGCGCGGCGGCTTTACCGTCGCCGGAGGTGCCGGATGGCTGGCTGCGTCCATCACACGTCCCTCCGTTCGAAGTCGATGCGCGGATCGATCCAGGTGTAGATCAGGTCGGAAACGAGGCTGACGACGAGACCGAGCAGCGAGAAGATGAAAAGCGTCGCAAACACCACCGGATAATCGCGCTGGACCACGGAGAGGTAGCTCAGGCGCCCCAAACCATCGAGCGAGAAGATGTTCTCGATCAGGAGCGAACCGGTGAAGAAGGCGGAAATGAAGGCGCCGGGAAAACCGGCGATGACGATGAGCATGGCGTTGCGGAAGACATGGCCGTAGAGCACGCGCCGTTCGCTCAGGCCCTTGGCGCGGGCGGTGATGACATATTGCTTCTTGATTTCCTCGATGAAGGAATTCTTGGTGAGCAGCGTCGTGGTGGCGAAGGCGGCGAGCGACAGCGAAATCAGCGGCAGCACCAGATGCCAGAGATAATCGAGGATCTTCTGCCACCAGTTGAGATCGGCGAAATTGTCCGAGACGAGGCCGCGCAGCGGGAACCAGTCGAAGAAGGAGCCGCCGGCGAACAGCACGATCAGCATGATGCCGAACAGGAAGCTCGGGACGGCGTAGCCGATGATGATGATGCCCGATGTCCAGACATCGAAGGTCGACCCGTCCTGCACCGCCTTGCGGATGCCGAGCGGAATGGAAATGGCGTAGGAGAAGATCAGGATCCAGATGCCGAGCGAGATCGACACCGGCAGCTTCTGGGCGATGAGGTCGATGACCGTGGTGTTGCGGAAGAAGCTCTCGCCGAAATCGAAGCGGATATAGTTCCACATCATCTGGCCGAAGCGCTCGAGCGGCGGCTTGTCGAAGCCGAACTGCTTGTCGAGCTTGGCGATCAGCTCGGGATCGAGCCCCTGCGCGCCGCGATATTTCGAGCTGCTGTCATCGATGGACTGCTGGGCCAGCATGTCGGTGCCGCCCGACAGGCGGCCGGCGGCATTGTCGCCCTGCCCGGTCAGCTGCGCGATGACCTGCTCGACCGGGCCGCCCGGCGCAAACTGGACGATGGTGAAGGAAATGGCCATGATGCCGACGATGGTCGGGATCATCAGCAGGAGGCGTCGCAGGATATAGGCGCCCATCAGCCAGCTGCTCCCCCGAAGAGGGATATCGTCCGCTTCGCCTCAATTCGTCCGTCGATCAAATCACATTCCCTTCCGCCGGATGCAAGCCGGCGCAGTCATATCAGCTTGAAACTATCCGAATCAGCCCTTGAGCATTTGGAGCCAGCAGGCCCCTTATTGCAAGAGAGGCTCACTTTGCGGCGCTTTTCGACCACCAGACATCGGGGAAGCCGATGGAGTATTTGGGCAGTTCCGCCGGATGCTCGAACTTGTCCCAATAGGCGATATGGAAGCTGGTCGTGTAAAAGAGCGGCACGACGTAGTGATGCGCCAGCAGGACACGGTCGAGGGCCTTTGCGGTCGCATCCTTTTCAGTGACGTCCTTGGCGAAGATGACCTTCTTGATGAGGGCATCGACGCCGGGATCGGAAATTCCGCCGTAGTTGCGCGAGCCCTGGCGATTGGCCGAAGCGGAGCCCCAGAAATCGATCTGCTCATTGCCGGGATTGAGCGACTGGGCCCATACGGTCCAGATCATGTCATAGTCGAAACTGCGGATGCGATTGATGTATTGCGATGAATCAACCGTGCGTACGGTGGCGTTGATGCCGATCTTCTTCAGGCTCTGCGTGTAGGGTAGCACCCATTTTTCCACAAAGGGGCTGCCGAGCAAGATTTCGAAGGAGAAAGGCTGGCCCGTCTGGACATTCACCATCTGATTGCCCTTCAGCACGTAGCCCGCCTGCTTGAACAGATCGAGCGCCTTGCGCAGGTTGTCGCGGGCCTTCTGCGGATTGCCGCCGACGGGATTGGTGTAGGGCGCAGTGAAGACGTCGGCCGGAACCTTGTCCTTCACCTCGTTCAGAACGTTCAGTTCCTCACCCTGCGGCAGGCCGGACGATGCGAGCTTGGTGCCGAAAAAGTAGCTGTTGATGCGGCTGTATTGATTGAAGGCGATGGTGCGGTTGAGCTCCTCGAAATCGAAGGCATAGTTCAGCGCCTCACGAACGCGCTCGTCCTTGAACTGATCGCGGCGCATGTTCGGCACCAGGGCCTGCATGACACCGGCAGCGCGCAGCGGATTGGGCACTTCCTCGCGCTTGATGCGCCCGTCCTTTGCGGCCGGGAAATCATAGCCGGTCACCCAGCGGCTTGCGACATTATCCTGCCAATAGTCGATGGTGCCGCCGCGAAAGGCCTCGAACTCCACATCATTGTCGGCGAAATAGGTATAGGAAATCGCCCTGAAATTGTTCTCGCCGACATTGACGGGCAGGTCCTTGCCCCAATAGTCGTCGCGCAATTCGTAACGGATGGTGGAGCCGGGCGAGACCGAAACGATCTTGTAGGGCCCCGAACCCATGACAGGCTCAAGCGTGGTACGGGAGATATCGCGCGGCTTGCCATCCGGTCCCGTGCCCTCCCACCAATGCTTCGGCACGATCGGAAACTGGCCGAGAATGGAAGGCAGCTCGCGATTGTTCTTCTCGTCGAAAGTGAAGGTCACGTCGCGATCGCCGGTCTTTTCGGCGCGCGTTACGTGGCTGTAGTAGCTGGTGAAGAGCGGATTGAGCTCCTTCGCCTTGTCGAAGCTGAAGACGACATCTCCGGGCGTCACCGGCTGTCCGTCGGCCCATTTGGCCTCGGGCCTCAGGCGGAAGGTCGCGCTGGAAATATCGTCCGGATAGGAAACGCCCTCCGCAAGCAGCCCGTAGGAGGAAGAAACCTCGTCATCCGCCGATTTCAGCAGGCTGTCGAAGACCAGGCCGGAGCCGAGGGAAGCGATGCCAGCCACCGGATTTCCCTTGAACAAGATCGGATTGAGCGTGTCGAACGTGCCGTTGCTCGACAGCTTCACCTCGCCGCCTTTCGGCGCGTCGGGGTTGACGTAGTCGAAATGCTTGAAGCCCGGCTGGTATTTGAGATCGCCGAGAATGGCGGTGCCGATGCGGAATTGAGGCTCCTCGGCCTTGGAGGATACCGGCATTGCCAGCAGGCAAAAAAGAGAAACGACCAAGCCTGCTTTCAACCGCGACACTGCCATTCATGATCTCCCGATGATTTCTTGAGAATCAGCATAAGGCAAATGAGGGCAAAAAGCAGGACGCCACAGCTTGCCTCTTTGCAAAGATATCAAAGCGCGGCTTCGGAAATCAGCCTGTCGCCGCGGCGTCTTCCAGGCGCTTGCGCAGCATGAGGCGCAATTCGCCGACGACGCGATGATCCTCGGCGGCATCCGGCTCGCTGGTCACGACGACGGCGATGCGCAACAGTTCGAGCACGATGCCCGACATCAGCGCGATATCGTCCGAAATCGGCGGCCGCGCCTGCCGCAGGACACCGGCGATCAGTTCCTTCAGCTCCGCTCGGGAGCGCAGCTTGCGCTCCCTGGGAATATCGCGCCGCCCGGCAAGCACCGCAAATTCGGGAAACTCCTCCATGAACGCACTCAATGCATCGAAAATGGCTTCGCCGCTATCGGCCGCCGAGAGACCGGCGCTCCGTTCCCCCATGTCGCGAAGCCCAGCCTTCAGCCGCTCCAGGCGATCGACATGCAGCGCCTCGGCAAGCAAGGGCTTGGTCGGAAAGAACTGATAGAGCGAGCCGATGGAGGAATTTGCCTCCGCGGCAATCTCGGTCATCGTCGCGGCGTCGTAGCCTTTCCGCGCAAAAACCTTTGCCGCAGCCTCCAATAGAACGGCGACGCGATCATGGCCGCGCTGCCGCTTCGGGACACGCGTCTTCAATTCTTCACTTGATTTTTGTGAGGATTTCCTCATATTTTTCATTGCGAGGATATCCTCATATTTCTCCCGGAGCCCCAGATGCCACTCTACGATCCCAAAACCACCGCCCTCGTTTCCATCGACCTGCAGGGCCTCGTTCTCGGCCGGCCGCTCGCGCCCTACTCCGGCCAGCAGATCGTTGCCAACACGGTCGCCATCGCGAACAGGCTGAAGGCCGATGGCGGAACGACCGTTTTCGTGACGGTCGGATTTTCCCCGGACTATGCCGATGCTGTCAATCAGCCGATCGACGAAACCTTCGCGCTTCCCCCGGGAGGTTTGCCGCCGGCCGCGCTCGCCGCACCCGCCGAAATGGCAGCGCTGACGCCTGATATCGCCATCGTCAAGCGCCAATGGAGCGCCTTCTACGGCACGGAGCTCGATCTGCAGCTTCGCCGCCGCGGCATCAGGACGCTGATCCTGACCGGGGTCGCCACCAATTTCGGCGTCGAATCGACCGTGCGCGATGCCTACGCCGCGAATTATGCCGTCATCGTCGCCGAAGACGCGGTAACGACCTTCTCGCAGGAGATGCAGGATTTCGCCTGTACGAAGGTGCTGCCGCGGCTGTCGCGCATCCGCAAGACCGCGGAGATTCTGGCGAATTGACCGGCCCGGAACGCCTTGTTATGCCAGGGAGGCGGCCGCTCGTCGGCCATCTGTGATTGCCGCGGATTAACTTTCATCTCTTTTCAGGATAATCTCGCCGCAAATCACTTCGGCGTCAGCCGACCGCTTTCCAGGATATGCATGGCTTCAATTCCGGCTCGCGCCTTTCGAACGATCGGCAAATTTTCCCTCGCTACAATGATCGGGATGGGTCTTGTCGCCGGCGATGCCCTGGCGCAGCAGGCCACGCCCTCGCCCGGAAGCGCCAAGGCGATGTTCGGCGCCGTGACGCTGCCGACGCAGGGACCGCCGCAATCGATCGGCTTCTACGCCAAGGGCTGCCTTGCAGGCGCGGTCGCCCTGCCCGCCGACGGCCCGACCTGGCAGGCCATGCGGCTGTCGCGCAACCGCCGCTGGGGACGGCCGGAGACGATCGGCCTGCTGGAGCGCCTGTCGCGCGATGCGGCCAGGAACGACGGTTGGCCGGGCCTGCTCGTCGGCGACATCTCGCAGCCGCGCGGCGGCCCGATGTTCAACGGCCACGCCTCGCACCAGATCGGCCTCGACGCCGACATCTGGCTGACGCCGATGCCGCGGCACAGGATGACGGCGCAAGAGCGCGAAGCCCTGCCCTTCACCACGATGTTGGCGAAAGACAGGTTCCTGACGATCAACGACAAGGTCTGGACGCCGGCACACGCCCGCCTGCTGATGCGCGCCGCCAGCTATCCGGAGGTCGAGCGCATTTTTGTGAACCCGGCGATCAAGAAGAAGATGTGCGACACATGGACAGGGGACCGCACCAACCTCGGCAAGTTGCGGCCGGAATACGGCCATGACTCGCATTTCCATATCCGCATCCGCTGCCCGGCCGGCTCGGTCGGCTGCACGCCGCAGGCACCCGTTGCCGCCGGCGACGGGTGCGACAAGACGCTTGCCTGGTGGTTCGGTCCCGAGCCATGGGCAAAACCGAAGCCCAGCACGAAGCCGCCGGTCAAGCCGCGCGAGGTCATGGTTTCCGATTTGCCGAAGACCTGCCAGGTCGTGCTGGCAGCACCGCCGGTCGCTTCCGCCCGCGCCGCCACCTTCGGCGCCAGGGATGCCGGCCCGACGGTGGAAACGGATGCGATGCCTGCCTCCGGCAATACGCCACCTAGCCGAATCCCGCAGCAGTGAAGCCGTAATCCGCCGTTGCCGGGGGTGTCTTTCAAAACAGGCCCCCTTGGTATAGAAGGCGAATAAATCGATTGAAAATTGTGGGCGGAGCAAGGATTTCATGGCCGGCAGCAAATGCATCGCGCTGATCGCGCACGATCAGAAAAAAGACGCGATGGCGGAATTTGCGCGACGCAACCAGGCAGCCCTTGCCGGCTGGCATATCGTCGCCACCGGCACGACGGGTGGCCGGGTGCTCGATGCCTGCCCCGATCTGAAAGTGACCCGCCTGAAAAGCGGGCCGCTCGGCGGCGACCAGCAGATCGGCGCCCTGATCGCCACCGGCGAGATCGACATGCTCATCTTCTTCATCGATCCCCTCACCCCCCTGCCGCACGATGTCGACGTAAAGGCATTGACGCGGCTTGCCGTTGTCTACGACATTCCGATGGCGCTCAACGAATCCACCGCCGAGCGGCTGATCAAAACACTGAACCTTTAGTCCGCCTTGCCGGCGGCAGACCACGGACCTGGCCATGCCTGAGCTCAATCACAGCGATGCCCCCCTGCCTTTTCCCATCCTGATCGGCGATATCGGCGGCACCAATGCGCGTTTCTCGATCCTTGCCGACGCGGACTCCGAGCAGGAGCATTTTCCGGTCGTGCAGACGGCGAATTTCGAGACGATCGACGATGCGATCAAGCTGACGCTCGAGAAGAGCAAGGTGCAGCCGCGCGCGGCGATCCTTGCCATGGCCGGGCCCGTGCGGGGCGATGAAATTCCGCTGACCAATTGCGACTGGGTGATCCGACCGAAAACGATGATCGCCAATCTCGGCATCGAGGACGTGCTCGTCATCAACGATTTCGAGGCGCAGGCTCTGGCGATCGCCGAGATTGCCGACGAACATCGCGAAACCATCGGTGAAACGTCCGGCAACATGACCGCTTCGCGCGCCGTTCTCGGACCGGGCACCGGCCTTGGCGTCGCCGGCCTCGTCCATGCACAGCATCAATGGATACCGGTGCCCGGCGAAGGCGGCCATATCGACCTCGGGCCGCGCTCGGAACGCGACCTGCAGATCTGGCCACATCTGGAACCCATCGAAGGCCGCATCTCGGCCGAGCAGGTCATCTGCGGCCGCGGCCTGCAGAACCTCTACCACGCCATCTGCGCCGTCGATGGTGTCGAGCCGAGCCTGAAGGAGCCGGCTGACATCACCACCCACGCGCTTGCCGGCACCAATGCGCAAGCCGAGGAGACCCTGACGCTGTTCGTTACCTATCTTGGCCGTGTGGCCGGCGATATAGCGATGATCTTCATGGCGCGCGGCGGCGTCTATCTTTCCGGCGGCATCCCGCAGAAAATCCTGCCGGCGCTGCAAAAGCCGGAATTTCGCGCAGCTTTCGAGGACAAGGCGCCGCATACCGAAATGATGAGGACGATCCCGACGCATGTGGTGACGCATCCGCTGGCCGCCCTTTCCGGCCTTGCGACCTATGCCCGCAAGCCGGCGAGCTTCGGCCTTGCGACGGACGGCCGCCGCTGGCGGCGTTAACCCCTCGCCAAACAATCGATGGCGCGCCGAAACATGCGGCGCGTCAAGCCTTTTTGAATGCGCCGCCTTCCTCTATAGTGGACCCGGCTCCGTGATCGGCCTTAACCAGTGCGGCAGGCCATCCCTAGCCAAAGCCGCGCTAACTCTTTATAGAGCCGCGAAAGCACGCAGCACATGTGGCTCGCTTGGTTCAAAACAGGAAGCCGATTATTGAAGTCGCCAGATCCGAAAAAGACCGATGTCGACAGTGAAACGATCACCGTTGTACTGAAGCGTATCATTGCTGAAAACGGTCGCGCTCATATCTGGGGTTATTCGATCGCAATCTTTTGCCTCATCGTCGTGGCAGCATCCACGGCGACGATGGCCTTTGTCATGCGGCCGATCGTCAACGGCGCTTTCTACGAGCGCCGCGCCGAGGTCATGTGGCTGATTTGCCTTGCGATTCTTGCCGCTTTCGTGGCGCGGGGCTTTGCCGGCTATTTCCAATCGGTTATTCTGTCCAAGATCGGCAATGACATCATTGCCCGCTATCAGCGGCGCCTCTATGCGCATCTGATGACGCTGTCGGTCGGTTTTTTCAGTGAAGCCCGCTCGGCACAGATTGCCGCGCGGGTGAGCCAGAACGTGTCCGGCATCCGCGACGTGATGAACCTCGTCATTACGTCCACGGCGCGCGATTTTCTGTCATTCATCTTTCTGCTCGGCAACATGATCTATCAGGATCCGTTGCTGAGCCTTATCTTCTTCGTCATCGCCCCGCCCGTGTTTCTGGCGTTGCGCCATATTTCCAAGCGCCTGCGCGCCGTCACACGCGAGGCGGTGGTTCTCAACAGCCGCGTGCTCGGCGCGATGCAGGAAACAATCCAAGGCATTTCCATCGTCAAGGCGTTTACGATGGAGCGCGAACTCGACCGCAAGATCGACAAGCTGATTACCGCAGCCGAGAACCGGCAAAACCGGATCGTCCGCATTTCCGAGCGTAACGGCCCGCTGATCGAAACGGTTGCCGGCTTTGCCGTCGCAGGCGTTTTTGCCTATGCCGCCTATCGTTCGATTTATGCAAACGTACCGCCAGGCGCGGTATTTTCCTTCATCGTATCGCTGCTTCTGGCTTATGATCCGGCCCGCCGCCTTGCCAAATTGCAGACGCAGCTGGAGCGTGCGGTCGTCAATGCGCGGATGATCTACGAGCTGCTCGACATGGAGCCGCGCCAGCGCGACCTGCCGGATGCCAAGCCGCTCGCCGTGACGGACGCCCGCATCGAATTCCGCGACGTTCATTTCGCCTATGGCGACGAAGCTGTCCTGTCCGGCGTCAATTTCACCGCCGAGGGCGGACAGACGACGGCGCTCGTCGGCCCTTCCGGTGCCGGCAAGTCCACCGTCATCAACCTGATCCCGCGCTTCTACGATCCGAAGGCCGGCAGCATCTTCATCGACGGGCAGGATATCGCCCATGTGACGAAGCAGTCGCTGCGGGAGCAGCTCGCCTATGTTTCGCAGCAGCCCTATCTCTTCGAAGGCACGATCCGCGACAACATCCGCTACGGACGACCGAACGCGACCGATGCCGAGATCGAGGAAGCGGCACGCCTTGCCTATGCGCATGATTTCATCGAGGCGCAGTCGATGGGCTACGATACGCCCGTCGGCGAAAACGGCGTGACGCTTTCCGGCGGCCAGAGGCAGCGCCTGTCCATAGCCCGCGCGCTGGTGCGCAATGCGCCGATCCTGCTTCTGGACGAGGCGACCTCCGCGCTCGACACCGAATCCGAAGCGGCCGTGCAGAAGGCTCTGGAAGAAGCGATGAGCGGCCGCACCGTCGTCGTCATCGCCCACCGCCTGTCGACGGTGGTGCGGGCCGAGAAAATCGTCGTCATGCAGAACGGCCGAGTTGTCGAGGAAGGCAATCACGAGACGCTTGCGACCGCCGACAATGGCCTCTACGCTCGGCTCAACAACCTGCAGCTACCGGCCATATCGAGCAATTCCCGCAAATAGACGATAGAGACGACATGAGCGACGATGCGATGAAGCTGGTGGTGGTGGGCGCGGCAGGCCGCATGGGACAGGCTCTGATCCGTCTCATCCACGCCACCGACGGCGTAACCCTGCATGCCGCAGTCGCCCGTTCCGGCTCCGCCTTCGTCGGCAAGGATGCCGGCGAGATCGCCGGGCTGGGGCCGATCGGCGTTTCCGTCACCGACGATCCGCTCGCCACCTTCCTCCATGCCGAAGGCGTCATCGATTTCACGACGCCGGCAACCAGCGTCACCTTTGCCGGCCTCGCCGCGCAGGCGCGCATCGTCCACATCATCGGCACCACCGGCTGCTCGGACGAGGACGAGGCGAAGTTCAAGGCGGCCGCGCGCCATGCCCGCATCGTCAAATCGGGCAATATGGGCCTCGGCATCAACCTCTTGAGCGTGCTCGTGGAGCAGGCCGCGCGCGCGCTCCCCTCGAACGACTGGGATATCGAGGTGCTGGAGATGCATCATCGCCACAAGGTCGACGCGCCCTCGGGCACCGCGCTCCTGCTCGGCCAGGCGGCGGCGAAGGGCCGCGGCATCGACCTCAACGACAAGTCCGTGCGCGTGCGCGACGGCCACACCGGCCCGCGCCCGGCGGGCACGATCGGCTTTGCGACCTTGCGCGGCGGCGGCGTGGTGGGCGATCACTCCGTCATCTTCGCCAGCGAGAGCGAGCGGCTGACGCTATCGCACAATGCCGGCGACCGTTCGCTGTTTGCGCGCGGCGCGCTGCAGGCGGCACTCTGGGCGCGTGACAAGAAACCCGGCTTCTATTCCATGCTCGATGTTCTCGGGCTCTCCACACGCTGATGCGATCCCGGGGCGGGGCGGCATGAAACCGCTGACCCACTCCAGCCATTTATTGTCCCGCAATTCCTGACGGAAAACCGCCACGCAGCTTTCCTGGAATTGCCCTATCAAGGAGAAATTTTATGAGCGGCACTCTCGTTCTCGTTCGCCATGGGCAGAGCGACTGGAATTTGAAGAATCTCTTCACCGGCTGGAAGGACCCCGATCTGACCGCGCTCGGCATCGAGGAAGCCAAGACGGGCGGCAAGGCGCTCGCCGATTACGGCCTCAAGTACGACATCGCCTTCACCTCGGCCCTGACGCGCGCCCAGCACACGCTGAAGATCATCCTCGATGAAATCGGCCAGCCGGGGCTCGAAACCATCAAGGACCAGGCGCTGAACGAGCGCGACTACGGCGATCTCTCCGGCCTCAACAAGGACGACGCCCGCGCCAAGTGGGGCGAGGAGCAGGTTCACATCTGGCGCCGCTCCTACGACGTTCCGCCGCCCGGCGGCGAAAGCCTGCGCGATACCGGCGCCCGCGTCTGGCCCTATTACCTGACGGAAATCCTGCCGCGCGTTCTCGCCGGCCAGAACGTATTGGTCGCCGCCCACGGCAATTCGCTACGCTCGCTCGTCATGGTTCTCGACCGGCTGAGCAAGGCGCAGATCCTGGAACTCAACCTCGCGACCGGCGTGCCGATGGTCTACAAGCTCAAGGCCGATTCCACCGTCGCCTCGAAAGAAGTCCTCGGCGACATGTCCGGCGCGCATTGAGTGTCAAGCCATTAGGGCCAAAAGGCCCCTCACCCTAGCCCTCTCCCCGTTTTACGGAGAGAGGGGACTACCCTTTCCAATACTCTCGATTCCTATGGGATTGCGATGCGACGGAGAGCACGTCTTTCTCCTTCTCCCCGCCTGCGGGGGAAGGTGGCCGACAGGCCGGATGAGGGGCGACCCCCTACCATCAATTCTCGACGGTGAAGCGCACCCTGTCGGCGGCGAAGCGCGAGATTGAATATTGCACCGGCACATTGTCGAGATCTGAGTTCAGCGCCTGTGTGATGAGGACGATGGCGCCGGGCGATAATTGCAGATCGGTGAGATCGCCGTCGTCTGCATGCGTCGCGGTGATTTCGGTGACGACGCGCACGTAATCCGGCACGCCGAGCTCCTTGAACGCCTTGGTGATCGATCCGGTCGCCTGGTAGATTTCGGCGATATTCCCGAAGCGATCGGCCGGAAACCAGCTGGTGGCGCGCGATACCGGGCGATGATCCGCCTGACCGAGCGTTTCGAGCCGGATCAGCGGTGTGCCGGTCTCAAGCTTGAGCTGCCTGGCCAGCTCCGCGTTTGCGGCCTCTTCGACCGATGCCAGCAATACGCTGCGGGTCTCGCGCACCTGATCGCCGATCCCTTGCGAGAAACGCGTCCGCTTCGAAATGGGAAAGCTCAGCCGTTCCTTGCGTTCGATCAGCGTTCCTCGCCCCTGCACGGCCCTGACAATCCCTTCCTGCGCCAGTGCGGCAAGAGCGCTTCGGATCGTGTGGCGGTTGACGCCGAATTGCAGCGCCAGCGTCGTTTCCGGCGGCACCATTCCCGTCTCGTCGAAATCTCCGTGGTTGATCGACGTGCGAATGCGGTCGGCGATCTGCCGCCACAGCGCCACGCCCGTCTGTCTCTGGATCTTCTGCCCTGCCATCTCGCCCGCTCGCCTGTCACACGCTTGTCACGACTCGCTAATACATATAAAACTATCTTGTATGGTTGTCTATATCAATAGACATTTAAAGGAAAGCGCGATGAATTCAGCACAAAGGCAGGAAGCGGCCGCGCAGGAGCGTCGGGAACGCAAGCGCGTTGCCGACCTTCTGGCGCAGGCAGAGCGCGACGAGCTGGAAACGGCCTGGGAAGCTTTGCCGAGCAAGCCGGCGGCACAGCCGGTGCGCGGCCCCGAGACCGGGCTCGTCATGGTCCGCGGCCGCATCGGCGGCGGCGGTTCCCCCTTCAATCTCGGCGAGGTCACGATGACCCGCGCCACCATACGGCTGGCCTCGGGCACCATCGGCCATGCGCACGCCCTCGGCACCGATCGCGAAAAGGCACGCCTTTCGGCCATCTTCGACGCCCTCTGGCAGCAATCGGCCACGCGGGAATTCGTCGAGAAGGCCATCCTTCAGCCGGTTGCCGGGCGCATCGCAAGCTATGACCGCAAGCGCGCCGAAGAGACGGCGGCGACCCGCGTCGATTTCTTCACCATGGTTCGCGGAGAGGATTGATGAGCCTGTTCAACACCCCGACCTTCGGCAACGAGGCCCTGACCGGCGGCTTCAGCGATCCGGTTTTCGACGCGCAAAGCGTTTTCAAGATGACGATGGACGCCATGGCGCGTCCGGGCACCCTGCAGACCGTGACCGCCGACATCGCGCCGCCGCCGCCGCTCGGCATTGCCGCCGGCGCCATCGGCCTGACGCTCTGCGACCATGATACGCCGGTCTGGCTCTCCAACGGTCTTACGCGATCGAGCCTTTCGGAATGGCTGGGCTTCCACACCGGCGCGCCCGTCGTCACCGAGCGGCTGGAGGCGCATTTCGCCTTTGTCGAGGCAGGCATGGCGCTTTCCTCGTTCAGCCAGTTCGGCGTGGGCACGCAGGAATATCCCGATCGTTCGACGACCATCGTACTGGAGATCGAAAGCCTTGAGGGCGGCAAGCAACTGGCGCTTTCCGGCCCCGGCATCAAGGACGTGACCATGATCGCCCCGGTCGGCCTGCCGGATGCGCTGCTGCGCATCTGGAACGACAATCGCGCGCTCTTCCCGCGCGGCGTCGATCTCGTCCTGACGGCCGGCCGGCAATTCCTTTGCCTGCCGCGCACCACCAAGATCATCGCGACGGAGATGTGACATATGTATGTTGCCGTTAAGGGCGGCGAAGCCGCCATCGCCAATGCTCACCGGCTGCTGGCCGACCGTCGCCGCGGCGACCGCTCGCTGCCGGCGCTCGGCATCGATCAGATCGTCGCGCAGCTGGCGCTCGCCGTCGACCGCGTCATGGCCGAAGCCTCGCTCTACGACCGCACGCTGGCAGCCCTTGCCGTCCGCCAGGCGCGCGGCGACATGATCGAGGCGATCTTCCTGCTGCGCGCCTACCGCACCACGCTGCCGCGCTTCGGCTACTCCCAGCCGCTCGACACATCGGCGATGAAGATCGAGCGCCGCATCTCCGCGACCTACAAGGACCTGCCCGGCGGCCAGCTTCTCGGCCCGACCTTCGACTATACGCACCGCCTGCTCGACCCGAGCCTGCTGACCGACGAGGCCGTCGATGAGCCGATGCAGCGTCCCGCCGAAGACGGCCGGGTCATGCGTGTTTCCGAAATCCTCGCTCAGGAAGGTCTTATCGAAGGCGACGGCACGCTTCCGGTCGACCACGAGATCGGCGACCTGACGCGCGAGCCGATGGAATTCCCGATGACCCGCGATCTTCGCCTGCAGGCGCTCGCCCGCGGCGACGAGGGCTTCCTGCTGGCGCTCGGCTATTCGACCCAGCGCGGCTATGGCCGCAACCATCCCTTCACCGGCGAAATCCGCATCGGCGAAGTGGAGGTCGAATTCGATGTGCCGGAACTCGGTTTCGCCGTCTCGCTCGGCCGCATCCAGGTGACGGAATGCCAGATGGTCAACCAGTTCAAGGGCTCGGCCAAGGCGCCGCCGCAGTTTACCCGCGGTTACGGGCTGGTCTTCGGCCAGAGCGAGCGCAAGGCCATGGCCATGTCGCTGGTCGACCGCGCGCTGCGCGCCGAAGAACTCGGCGAGGATATCGTCGCACCGGCCCAGGACGAGGAATTCGTCATCTCCCACTCCGACAACGTGCAGGCAACCGGCTTCGTCGAACATCTGAAGCTGCCGCACTATGTCGACTTCCAGGCCGAACTCGACCTGGTGCGGCGCATGCGCCGCGATTTCGAGGCCGCTCGCGAACGCGGCATGGACCCCATGACGGAGGCAGCCGAATGACCGAACTTGCCACCTACAACTTCGCCTATCTCGACGAGCAGACCAAGCGGATGATCCGCCGCGCCATCCTCAAGGCGATTTCCATACCCGGCTATCAAGTGCCTTTCGCCTCGCGCGAAATGCCGATGCCTTACGGCTGGGGCACCGGCGGCGTGCAGCTGACGGCGGCGATCATCGGCCCGCGAGACGTGCTGAAGGTCATCGACCAGGGTGCGGACGACACGACCAATGCCGTCTCCATCCGCGCCTTCTTCCAGAAGGTCGCCAATGTCGCGGTCACGACCCGCACCGACGAGGCGACGATCATCCAGACGCGCCACCGCATTCCGGAAACCAAGCTCGGCCCCAACCAGGTACTGGTCTACCAGGTGCCGATCCCGGAACCCTTACGCTTCCTGGAGCCGCGCGAGACCGAGACGCGCAAGATGCACGCGCTCGAGGAATACGGCCTCATGCATGTGAAGCTCTACGAGGATATCGCTCGCAACGGCCGTATCGCCACGACCTATGCCTATCCGGTCAAGGTCGCCGGTCGCTACGTCATGGATCCTTCGCCGACGCCGAAGTTCGACAATCCGAAAATGCACCTTTCCGACGCGCTGCAGCTGTTCGGCGCCGGCCGCGAGAAGCGCATCTATGCCGTGCCGCCCTACACGGAAGTCGTCAGCCTCGACTTCGAGGATCATCCGTTCGAAGTGCAGCGCTTCGACAAGCCCTGCGCGCTCTGCGGCGCCGAGCAGGTCTATCTCGACGAGGTGATCCTCGACGACAAGGGCGGCCGCATGTTCGTCTGCTCCGACACCGATTTCTGCGAAGACCGTCGCGCCCACGGCCATGCCGGCCCCATGCTCGCGTCAAATGGGCTCGCATCCGATGGACTGCCGGGTGGCAAGGAGGCTGCCGAATGAGCGACTTACCCCTTCTCAAGGTCAAGGACATCTCGAAATTCTACGGCAGCCGCATCGGCTGCCGCGACGTGTCCTTCGAACTCTGGCCCGGCGAAGTGCTGGCCATCGTCGGCGAATCCGGCTCCGGCAAGACGACGCTGCTCAACTGCATCTCGACGCGGCTGCTGCCGACGACGGGCAGTGTCGAATACCACATGCGCGACGAGACCTACCGCGACCTGTTCCGCATGAACGAAGCGGAACGCCGCTTCCTGATGCGCACCGACTGGGGCTTCGTGCATCAGAATCCGGCCGACGGCCTGCGCATGACGGTTTCGGCCGGCGCCAATGTCGGCGAGCGGCTGATGGCGATCGGCAACCGTCATTACGGCAATATCCGCAACACGGCCATCGACTGGCTGGAGCGGGTCGAAATCGATGCCGACCGCATCGACGACCAGCCGCGCGCCTTTTCCGGCGGCATGCGCCAGCGCCTGCAGATCGCCCGTAACCTCGTGACCGGCCCCCGCCTCGTCTTCATGGACGAGCCGACCGGCGGCCTCGACGTTTCGGTGCAGGCACGTCTGCTCGATCTGGTGCGCGGTCTCGTCAACGATCTCGGCCTGTCGGCCATCATCGTCACGCACGACCTCGCCGTTGCCCGCCTGCTGTCGCATCGCATGATGGTGATGAAGGATGGATACGTCATCGAGCACGGTCTCACCGACCGCGTGCTCGACGATCCGCGCGAACCCTATACGCAACTGCTGGTCTCTTCGATCCTGCAGGTCTGAGGAAGAAACATGGCAACCCCACTCGTCGTTTCCGAAGTCTTCAAAAGCTTCACCATGCACCTGCGCGACGGCATTCGCCTGCCCGTCGTCGCCGATGTCTCCTTCTCCGTCGCCGCGGGCGAATGCGTCGTGCTCGGCGGCCCGTCGGGCATCGGCAAGAGCTCGCTGCTGAAGATGATCTATGGCAATTATGCCGTCGACAGCGGCCAGATTCTCGTCACCCACAAGGGCAGGATCGTCGATCTCGCCACGGCCGACCCGCGCACCGTGCTCGAGGTGCGCCGGCAGACCATGGGCTATGTCAGCCAGTTCCTGCGCACCGTGCCGCGCGTCGCCGCCATCGATGTGGTTGCCGAGCCGCTGCTCGCGCGCGGCGTGACCGTCGCCGATGCCCGCGAGAGGGCAGCCGAGCTGCTGGCACAGCTGAACCTGCCGCAGGAACTCTGGCAACTGCCGCCCGCCACCTTCTCCGGCGGAGAGCAGCAGCGCGTCAACATCGCGCGCGGCTTCATCACCGATCACGCCATCCTTCTGCTCGACGAGCCCACGGCGTCGCTCGATGCCCGCAACCGGGCCGTCGTCGTCGACATGATCGAACAGAAGAAGGCAGCCGGCGTCGCGCTGCTCGGCATCTTCCACGACGAAGAAGTGCGCGAGGCCGTCGGCAGCCGTATTCTCGACGTCTCGCAATTTTCGCCGCGAAAGGCCGCCGCATGAGCCGCAAACTGGGCGAAATGCCTTTCATCAGCCCCACGGCCAGCGTCAACAATTCGACGCTCGGCCGCTATACCGAAGTCTCCGACCGCTGCCGCATCGACGAAGCCGAGATCGGCGACTATTCCTATATCATGCAGGATGGCGCGGTCTGGTGCGCGACGATCGGCAAGTTCGTCAACATCGCCGCCGCCGTGCGCATCAACGCCACAAACCATCCGACATGGCGCGCCACGCTGCATCACTTCACCTATCGCGCCACCGATTACTGGCCGGATGCCGATATGGAGACCGATTTCTTCACCTGGCGGCGCGACAACCGCGTGGTGATCGGTCATGACGTCTGGATCGGTCACGGCGCCACTGTCTTGCCCGGCGTTACGGTCGGCAATGGCGCCGTCATCGGCGCGGGCGCGGTCGTCTCCAGGGATGTAGCACCCTACGCGATCGTCGGCGGCGTGCCGGCAAAGCTGATCCGCGAACGCTTCACCGCGGAAGTCGGCGCCCGCATGGACAAGCTTGCCTGGTGGGATTGGGATCACGACCGCCTGCGCACGGCGCTCGCGGACTTCCGCGCCCTTTCGGCAGAGGATTTTCTGGATCGCTACGACGCCTGAGGACCGTTTCCGCCCACACCAGGCTTGCAAGGCGCCGGCGGGCGATCCAGCTTTCAGGCGATCCTTGCAAGCGCAGGATCGGGAGGAGTCTTCATGGCAAAGCAGTTTTCCAGTCTCGACGACCGGCTGCGCGACTTCATCGCGCGGCAACACATCTTCTTCACGGCATCCGCCACCGCCGATTCCCGCGTCAATGTTTCGCCCCGCGAAACGCTCTGCCTGCGCATCGTCTCCCCGAATACCGCCATCTATCTCGACCGCACCGGCAGCGGCAACGAGACTTCCGCCCATATGAAGGCCGATGGCCGGCTGACGATCATGTTCTGCGCCGTCGCCGGGCCGCCGATGATCCTGCGCCTCTACGGCCGCGGCCGGATCATCCACCGATCGTCCCCTGAGTATCGGGAATTGCTGCACGACCACTATGCAGGCGAGGAGCCGCTGGGCGCACGGCAGATCGTGCGGCTGGATTTCGATCTCGTGCAGACCTCCTGCGGCTTCGGCGTGCCGCTCTTCGCCTATGAAGGGGAAAGGCCGAGCCTCGATCAATGGGCGAAGGCGAAGGGGCCCGAAGGCATTGAGGAATACAGGCGCGAGAAGAACGCCTTCAGCATGGACGGCCTGCCGACAGGCATGTTTGACGGCTAATCAACAGCAAAGACCTCAGCCGGCTAATCTCGCAAAATCGCCGGGAATTGTAACAGCAGTTACATAAAACTGACATTGGAGCTTCATGAAGCGGGACTAATCGGTTGCCTTGTGGTTGGCGCCCGCCCCCTTCGAAATTTCCTTCGAGGCTGGGGTACGCGCCCATTCTAGCACCGGTATCGCTGAAATTTTTGCAGCCCGGCAGCCGCGAAAGGGAAGCACTATGTTCGAACTCAGGAATGTCTCGCGCCGGTTTGGAAACAAGCTTGCAGTCGATTCCGTGACTTTGGACATACCGCAGGGACAGATGGTCGGCGTCATTGGCCGCTCCGGCGCCGGCAAGTCGACGCTGCTGCGCATGATCAACCGTCTCGCCGATCCGAGCTCCGGCTCCATCCATTTCTCCGGCATCGAGGTTTCCAAGCTCAGCGGCCGGGCGCTGCGCAGCTGGCAGCGCGATTGCGCCATGATCTTCCAGCAGTTCAATCTCGTGCCGCGCCTCGACGTGCTCACCAACGTCATGCTCGGCCGGCTGAACCAGCGGTCCACCGTCATGAGCCTCCTCTCGGTCTTCACCGGCGAGGAGCGCATCGAAGCGATTGCCGCGCTTGAGCGCCTCGGCATCGAGCAGACGGCCCTTCAGATGGCCGGCACGCTTTCCGGCGGCCAGCAGCAGCGCGTCGCCATCTGCCGCGCCCTGATGCAGCAGCCGAAGATGATGCTGGCCGACGAGCCGATCGCCTCGCTCGATCCGCTGAACGCCAAGATCGTCATGGACGCGCTGCGCGACATCAACGAACGCGAAGGCATCACCGTCATCACCAACCTCCATACGCTGGATACGGCCCGCAACTATTGCGAACGCATCATCGGCATGGCTGCCGGGCGCGTCGTCTTCGACGGCAAGCCGGCCGATCTGACGGCTGCCGCCGTCAAGGAAATCTACGGCACCGACAAGGACGGCGCCGGCATCGACGAAAGCATGACGTCGACCTCCATCACCATTGCCGATCCGGCCGCGCAAGCCGCGGCAACGGAATCTGCCGGCCCGCAACCGCTGGCACTGGCCGGTCTCTGAGAGGGACAGCCGGGATCGAGAGCCCGCGTCAAGGGCACATTTCTTCTAGACCGAAGGCATCCGGGGACACCGGTTAATCAGGAGACGAACCCATGTTGAAGAAGACCCTTCTTGCGGCTACGGCGCTTCTCGCGCTCGTCGGCGGCGCAAGCGCTCAAGACATCAAGGAATTTCGCGTCGGCATTCTCGGTGGCGAAAACGAAGCCGACCGCCTGCGCAACTATGCCTGCCTCTCCGACCACCTGAAGAAGGAATTCGGTTTCGAGAAGGTTTCGCTGTTCCCGGCCGCCGACTACGACGGCGTGATCCAGGGCCTGCTCGGCGGCACGCTCGACTTCGCTGAACTCGGCGCTTCCGGCTATGCGGCCGTCGCCATCAAGGACCCGAAGGCCGTTACCCCGATCCTGACCACCCAGCAGGAAGACGGCTCGACCGGCTACTACTCGATCGGTCTCGCCCTCAAGTCCTCCGGCATCAAAACCATCAAGGACGCCAAGGGCAAGAAGCTCGGTTACGCCGATCCGGACTCCACCTCGGGCTATCTCGTTCCGCTGACACAGATCCCGAAGGACACGGGCATGCCGAACGACAAGTTCTTCGCCTCGACCCAGTTCAACGGCGGCCACGAGAACAACCTGCTTGCCGCTTATGACGGCAAGGTCGACGTCGCTGTCGACGACTCCTCGGGCATCGGCGACTTCAAGGACGGCTTCACCTCCGGCACCTTCCGCAAGGAAGTCGACAAGGGCGCCGTAGACCCGAACAAGCTCGTCGAAGTCTGGCGCTCGCCGCTGATCCCGAACGGCCCGCTCGTCGTTCGCAACGCGCTCGGCACCGAATGGCAGACCAAGCTGACGGACTTCTTCATGAAGCTGCCGACTGCCGACGCCAAGTGCTTCAACGCCATCGAAGGCGGCGACTTCAAGGGCTACGTCAAGGTTACTCCGGACTTCTATAACGCCGTCATCGACGTTCGTAAGGCCGCGATCGGCGGCTGATCCGCATTCCGATGACTGGGCGGCCGGCAACGGCCGCCCTTTTGCTATCACAAGGGCAGGATTTCATGACGATTGCCGATACGCAGCTGAAGATGCAGGGCGCGCCGCAAAGCGCGAGGGATATCGGTAACGCCTGGGGCAGGATGGTGGCCAGACGCCGCCTCTATACCGGCATCGGCCTCATCATCCTGCTTGTCGCCTTCGTAAGCTCCGTCCGCTTCGCCGACGACAGCAATGCCGGCCACTTCTTCGAACGCCTGCCGCATCTCTTCGACTTTCTGGGCTGGCTGATCCCCAAGGACTGGGCCGACGTCTACCGGGCTCTTTTCGACCTGCCGAGCCCGAACGGCGCGAATGGCATGGGCGGCGAGGAATTCAACTTCCCGCTCGGCCGCGTCTATGTCTGGGGCGACTTCTACATCCCCGAATATTTCGAGCTGATGATCATCACGATCAACGTGGCGCTGGTATCGACCATCGTCGGCTTCGTCTTCGCCGTGCCCTTGAGCTTCTTTGCCGCGCGCAACATGTCGCCTGCCAATCCAATCCGGCTGGTGACGAAGCGCATCATGGAACTGCTGCGCGCCTTCCCGGAAATCGTCATCGCCGGCCTGTTTTCGGCGATCCTGTCGATCGGCCCGATCGCCGCCATCATCGCGGTCGGCCTGCACACGATCGGCGCACTCGGCAAGCTGTTCTACGAGGTCGTCGAGAATATCGACATGAAGCCCGACGAGGGCATGCGCGCCGTCGGTGCGAGCTGGACGGAACGCGTCCGTTTTGCCGCGCTGCCGCAGGTGTTGCCGAACTTCATGTCCTACGCGCTGCTGCGCCTCGAAATCAACGTTCGCGCCTCCACTATCATCGGCGCCGTCGGCGGTGGCGGTATCGGCGAGGAGCTGAAGCTTTCGATCTCGCGCGGTTTCGGCGCCAAGACGATGGCGCTGGTGCTGCTGCTCTTCGTGACGATCATCGCCGTCGACCAGTTTTCCGCATGGCTCCGCCGCCGCCTCGTCGGCGAGCATGCCTTTCTCTTGCAGCATTGAGGTTGACCATGTCCGTCATCGACGCCGGCCGTATGCAGGAAATCGAAGCGCGCTATCCGGAGGTCTTTCATCGATCCTTCCGCCAGCGCTATGGCGCTCTCATGATCTTCATCGGCGTCATCCTCTACGGCTTTTATGCCGTATGGTTCTTCAACCTGCCGAAAGTCATCTCGGAAGCGCATTGGGAGCGTGTCGGGATCTATCTGAGCGAGTGGATCAGCTACGACGTGCAGCCGGAATTCCGCATTTCCGGCGACAAGATCAGCATCAAATATCCGCGCTTCTCGCCGCTGGGCGACAATCCGAACCCGGATTGGGTGAAGGCCGCGCCTGACGGCAGCCTGACAGTCTCCGTCAGCGGCACGAGCCGCGCGGTGACGATCACCAAGACGCAGGCCATCCTGACGGCCCACGGCGTCACGATCCCCATCGACATCAGCGGCGACGTGCCGAAGATCGTCGGCTCCGAGCCGGTGCCGAGCTGGATGACCGTCTATGACGACAACATCCTCGCCAATATGGGCTTTGCCGGCGACGTCAGCATTTCCACGGACCGCGTGAAGATCCGCAAGCGCTTCCTCGGCTGGGCCAATTTCGTCTTCGACACGCACTCGCCCTTCTTCGACAAGCCGGCGGGCGAAGTGATCGGCCTGATCGTCTCGGGGCCGCGGCTCGACCCCACGCAATCCAACCTCTCGCTCGCCTTCGACAATATCTGGAACAATGGCGCCTGGCAGCACGGCGATGTCTGGACCAAGCTGTTCCAGACCATCGTCATGGCCTTCCTCGGCACTTTGCTCGGCTCGCTCGCCGCATTCCCGCTCGCCTTCCTGGCCGCCCGCAACATCACGCCGAACCGGCTGCTCAATCAGGTGCTGAAGCGTTTCTTCGACTTCCTGCGTTCCGTCGACATGCTGATCTGGGCGCTGTTCCTGACGCGCGCCTTCGGTCCCGGCCCGCTCGCCGGCAGCGGCGCGATCTTCCTCACCGAGACCGGCACGCTCGGCAAGCTCTATTCCGAGGGCCTGGAAAACATCGACAACAAGCCGCGCGAGGGCGTGAAATCCACCGGCTCGTCGACGATCCTCGTGCATCGCTACGGCATCATGCCGCAGATCGTGCCCGTGATCGTCAGCCAGACGCTTTACCAGTGGGAATCCAACGTGCGCGGTGCGACCATCATCGGCGCGGTCGGCGCGGGCGGCATCGGCCTGAAGCTCTGGGAGGCGATGCGCACCAACGCCAACTGGGAAAACGTCGCCTACATGGTGCTGCTGATCCTGATCGTCGTATTCCTGTTCGACGCCGCGTCCAACGCGTTGCGTTCACGGCTCATGGGCGCGCGGGTCAGATGAAAGCGGTGAGAAAAATCGCCGCGCATCATCATTCTGTCACGGGAATCCGGTAGCGCAGGCCCGGCAAGACTGCATCGGCCGAGCCGGATTTAGCCGGATTCGATTCGTTGCCGCCTTGCTGCTCTTGCGGTTTGTCGCAAATCACCCAACAGTGTCCCGCGCAGCCGATTTTTCCAAGGAATGCAGCCTTGCGCTATGCTCTCTATTTTACACCGCCCAAAGATCATCCGTTGACGTCGCTTGCCGCGCGCTGGCTGGGCCGCGACGCATTCTCCGACGAGATTTTTTCCGACAAGGCCATCGGCCCTGTTCCGGAAGGTCACGCCGAACTCACGGCCGACCCGCGCCGCTACGGCTTTCACGCCACGCTGAAGGCGCCGTTCGAGCTTGCCGGCTCTGTGACCGAACGCGACCTATTCGAAGTCGCTGCCGAATTCGCCTCGCGGACAAAGGCTTTCACCATTCCGGAGCTGGTACTCGGCCAGCTCGGTCATTTCTTCGCCCTCGTTCCGGGCTCGCTCCACCAGCCGCTACAGGATTTCGCCTCCCGCGTCGTCAAGACCTTCGAGCCGTTCCGCGCACCGCTTTCGCAGCACGATATCGCCCGGCGAAACCCGGAAGCAATGACCGAGCCGCATCGAGCAAACCTGTTCCGCTGGGGCTATCCTTACGTCAATGACGAGTTTCGTTTCCATATGACCTTGACGGGACGCGTCCCGGCCGAGCGTCAAGCCGAGATGCACGACGTCCTGCGCGAGCGTTTCGCCGGCCATACCGGCAAGCCGCTCGACGTTTCCGGCCTCGCCATCTTTATCGAGGAAGAGCGCGGCGCCCCCTTTACCGTCCGTTCCTGGCTGCCGCTGACCGGCGCCCAATAGTGAAAGACCTGACATGACCAAAGAAACCGTCCTTTCTAACGCCCGCATCGTCCTCGAAGACAAGATCGTCGAAGGCTCCGTGCTGATCCGTGACGGTCGCATTGCCGGCATTTCCGAAGGCAGGTCCGCCATCGGCGAGGATTTCGAGGGCGATTATCTCATTCCCGGTCTGGTCGAACTGCACACCGACCATCTGGAAGCGCATTATTCCCCACGTCCCGGTGTCCGCTGGAACAAGACCGCCGCGATCCAGGCACATGACGCCCAGATCGTCACCTCGGGCATCACCACCGTATTCGACTGCCTGCGCATGGGCTCGGATGAAGACGGCGGCTTCGAAAAGGGCGAGATGCGCGACATGGCCGACGCCATTCAGGCGGCCCAGCGCGAAGATCGGCTGCGCGCCGATCACCTGATCCATCTGCGCTGCGAGGTCTCCTCCGACAACGTTCTCGATCATTTCCAGGATTTCGAGAAAGACCCGTACGTCCGCCTCGTATCCCTGATGGATCACGCACCGGGCCAGCGCCAGTTCCAGACCATGGATCAGTACATCTTCTACTATCAGAAGAAGCGCGGCCTCAGCGACGAGGCCTTTGCCAAGTTCGTTGCCAAGCGCCAGGAGGAATCGGCGCGTTATGCCACACCCAACCGCGACGCGATCTCAAAGGTCTGCTCGGAACGCGGCATCACCATCGCCAGCCATGACGACGCAACGCTCGCCCATGTCGACGAAGCCATCAATTACGGCGTCCGGCTGGCGGAATTCCCGACCAGCATCGACGCCGCGAAGGCCTCGCATGGGGCCGGCATGAGCGTGCTGATGGGCGCGCCGAACATCGTGCGCGGCAAGTCGCATTCGGGCAACATCGCAGCCCGCGATCTTGCCGAACTCGGCGTTCTGGACGTGCTTTCCTCCGACTACGTGCCGCTCAGCCTGCTGCATGCGCCCTTCATTCTCGCAGATGAAGTCGAGGGCATTTCGCTGCCGCAGGCGATCGCCATGGTCACGGCAACGCCGGCAAGAACCGTCAGCCTGAACGACCGCGGGCGCATTGCCGAGGGCCTGCGCGCCGATCTGGTGCGCGTTCGCCGCGATCATGGCGTGCCGGTTACACGGTCCGCCTGGCGGGAAGGACGGCGGGTTGCATGAGCCCCGACGCCGATAGAAAGCCGACTAACGAAGGCGTATCGGACGCAACGGCAGGCATCATGGCTGTCGTCGTCGGCCCGAGCGGCGCCGGCAAGGATACGCTGATGAACCTCGCCGCGCGGTATTTTGCCGGCCGGCCGGATGTCCATTTCGTCCGCCGCGTCATCACGCGCGACGGAGATGCCGGCAACGAAGACCACAGAAGCGTTTCCGAAGCGGATTTCGAGGCCATGAAAAAGGCCGGCAGCTTCGCCGTCTCATGGGAGGCGCATGGCCTGAAGTACGGCATTCCCGCCGACGCCGCCGACGAGCTTGCGCGCGGCAATCTGGTGATCGCCAATGGCTCGCGTTCGGCGCTGCATCATTTCCAGACCGCATTCCCACGACTGAAGGTCATCAACATAACGGCGCGGCGCGAGGTGCTTGCCGAGCGGCTGATGGCGCGCGGACGCGAGAGCCGTGAAGACGTGTTGAAGCGTCTGGATCGCAGTGCGCTGACCGTTCAAGGCAGCTACGACGTGACTGATATCGACAATAGCGGCACGCTCGAAAAAGCCGAACAGGCAATCATCTCCGCGCTGGAAACGCTGATTGGGAAATAAGCGTTTGCGGCACGCCCGGATCATCGCAGCGAATTCGTAGCTACGCTGGGTCGTGAACTCTCCCCACCTCATGCTGAGGTGCCTTGGCGCGCTAGCGTCAAGGCCTCGAAGTACGAGGTGGCCCGGTAGAATACGCCACCCGCCCCCGTGGTTCGAGGCTTCGGCCTTCCAGGCCTCCGCACCTCACCATGAGGACTGATCTCCTCGCTATGCCCGATGCAGACTCAGTGCGCCTCGTCCCAATTATCGGCAGAGCGCGCGTCCACCTTCAGCGGCACCGCCATATTCACCGCCGGCATGGCGGCATTTTCCATGACCGAGACGACGATCGGGGTCGTGCGCTCGACATCGGCATCCTCGACTTCGAAGATCAGTTCGTCGTGCACCTGCAGCAGCATGCGCACGCGCTCGCCGAGCCCGGCTGAATCCAGCGCCGGCTCCATCTTGATCATCGCCCGCCGGATGACGTCGGCGGCCGAGCCCTGGATCGGCGCGTTGATCGAGGCGCGCTCGTTGAAGGCGCGGACGGAGGGGTTGGACGACCGGATTTCCGGGAAATGGATGCGGCGGCCGAAGATCGTCTCGACATAGCCCTTGTCGCGCGCGGTCTGCTTGGTGCTGTCCATGTAATCGCGGATGCCGGGGAAGCGCTCGAAATACTTCTTGATGTAATCGCCGGCCTCCGAACGCTCGATGGAGAGCTGGTTGGCGAGGCCGAAGGCGGAGATGCCGTAGATGATGCCGAAGTTGATCGCCTTGGCACGGCGGCGCACCTCGCTCGGCATGCCGTCCACCGGCACGCCGAACATCTCCGACGCCGTCATGGCGTGAATGTCGATACCATCCGCGAAAGCCTGCTTGAGCTGCGGAATATTGGCGACATGCGCCAGCACGCGCAGCTCGATCTGACTGTAGTCGGCCGACACCAGCTTGTGGCCGGGCGTTGAAATGAAGGCCGTGCGGATCTTGCGGCCTTCCGCCGTGCGCACCGGAATATTCTGAAGGTTCGGCTCGGAAGAGGACAGGCGCCCGGTAGTGGTCGATGCCAGCGAATAGGAAGTGTGGACGCGCTTCGTCTCCGGATGGACATAGCCCGGCAAAGCGTCGGTATAGGTCGATTTCAGCTTGGTGAGCTGACGCCAGTCGACAATCTTGCGCGGCAGCTCGAATCCGGCGGCAGCCAAGTCTTCCAGCACCTGCGCGGAGGTCGACCACTGGCCGGTCTTGGTCTTGCTACCGCCGGCCAATCCCATCTTTCCGAAGAGGATATCGCCGAGCTGTTTCGGCGAGCCGATGTTGAAACGTTCGCCGGCGAGCGTATAGATCTCGTCTTCCAGCCGAGCGGCCCCCTGGGCCAGTTCGCCGGAAAGGCGCGACAGGATCTGCCGGTCGATGGTGATGCCGCGTTGCTCCATATGGGCGAGTACCGGCACCAGAGGCCGCTCCAGACGCTCGTAAACCGCGGAAAGCTTTTCCGCCGCGAGCCGCGGCTTCAGCACCAGCCAGAGGCGCAGGGTCACGTCGGCGTCCTCGGCGGCATAGGCCGTGGCGCGGTCGATATCGACGAGATCGAAGGTGACGTTGGATTTGCCGCTGCCGGCCACGTCCTTGTAGGCGATCGGCTTGTGGCCGAGCCAGCGCTCGGAGAGGCTGTCCATGCCGTGAAGGGCGTTGGAGCCGCCATCGAGCACGTAGGACAACAGCATCGTATCGTCGAACGACTTCGTCTCGATGCCGTAGCGCTTCATCAGCAGGTAGTCGTATTTCAGGTTCTGCGCGATCTTGAGGATGGAGGCATCCTCCAGCAGCTCCTTCAACCTCGACAGGGCGTCGCGCAGCGGAATCTGGTTTTCGGCCAGGCCGCCGCCGAGCAGATCGCCGACACCGGTCCTGTGGTTGATCGGAACATAGGCGGCGCGGATGGAGGCGCCCGTCGGATCGTCGCGATTGTCGGCGATCGCCAGCGAAAATCCGACGATCTCCGCCTGCATCACATCGAGCGACGTCGTCTCGGTGTCGAAAGCGACGATGCCGGTTTCGCGCGCATCCGCAATCCACTGATCGAGCGTGGCGATATCGCGAATGGTCACATATTTCGAATGGTCGATGGGCGCACTCGCGAAGCTGGCGGCGCGAGCCCTGGCAAGATCTTCTGGCTCAGCGGTGCCATCCAGGGCCAGACGCGCCTTTGCCGACGGTGCCGGCACGCTCGCTCCTTCGGCCTCGACAACGCTGCCCGCGACGAGGTCGACATTCTCCCCGACATCCAGATCGGGGCCGTGTGCGCCCTCGCCCCACTCGATCTTGACGGCGGACGGCTCGATCGCCGCCGCGTCGCAATCGCAGGCGTCGGCCACCCGTCGCGTCAGCGAGGTAAACTCCATGGCCTTGAGGAAACCGATCAGCTTCGGGCCGTCCTGCGGGTCGAGCACCAGCGCATCGAGCGCCAGTTCCAGCGGCACATCGGTCCTAAGCGCCACCAGCTGGCGGGAAATCCGCGCCAGCTCGGCATTGGCGATGATGTTTTCGCGGCGCTTCTGCTGCTTGATCTCGCCTGCGCGGGCAAGCAGGGTATCGAGATCGCCGAATTCCTCCAGCAGCTGCGCCGCCGTCTTCGGGCCGATGCCGGGAATGCCGGGGACGTTGTCGACGGAATCCCCGGTCATGGCCTGCAGGTCGATCATCTTTTCGGGCGGCACGCCCCATTTCTCGATGACGTCGGGAATGCCGATCTGCTTGTCCTTCATGCTGTCATACATGTGGACCGCCGGCGTGACGAGCTGCATCAGGTCCTTGTCGGAAGAGATGATCGTCACATCGGCGCCGGCCGCCTCGGCCTGGCGGGCATAGGTGGCGATGATGTCGTCCGCCTCGAAGCCATCGGTCTCGATGCAGGGCAGATTGAAGGCGCGGGTCGCCTCGCGGATGAGACCGAATTGCGGGATCAGCTCTTCCGGCGGGGCTGAGCGGTTCGCCTTGTATTCCGGGAAGATCTCCTTGCGGAAGGTCTTCGAGGAATAGTCGAAGATGACGGCGAAGTGCGTCGGCGTCACCCCGACCGAAGTGTCGCGCGCCGAGGTCAGAAGCTTCCACAGCATGTTGCAGAAGCCGGAGACCGCGCCGACAGGCAATCCGTCGGACTTGCGCGTCAGCGGCGGCAGGGCGTGAAAGGCCCGGAAAATGAAACCGGAGCCGTCGACGAGGAAGAGATGATCACCTTTTTTCATGGAAGCATGGATAGCGTGGCGCACCTCCAACGTCCATATAAAGTTCTGCTTTTGCAGGCCGGCGAGACGGCCGAATCTCTCACCGAAACGTTACTAAGTTTTAATCAATCTAATCTGCGCATTCCCTTGAAAAACCACATTTGGAACCACAAATCATACTCACCGGCGATTGATACGCCGAGGGTCTGACAACCGGCCTGTCCCCCGCCACGTCAGACTTGGACAAAGGCCTATCCCCTCTCCGGGCCTTTGTCCCCCCTTTTACGAGCCGCCATGGCGAACCTCCAGGCCATGGCGGCTTTTTCGTGTCGCGATCTACAATTTTTGATTGTAATAAAATTCGCTGAAATTGCCGATTTCAGAGCGCCTTCTACCCAAGAATTGCTGATTGTCTTGGCTTTGAATTGTCGGCATATTTGCAATCATGGGATTTAATCGGATGGACTCCGCCGCCTACCTTGCCAGCCAGATGGCAAAAGGATTCGCTCGCTCGTTACAGCAGCGCGCGGCCAAGCTCGGATTTTCCCCCGGTCAGTTTCCGATCCTGCTGGAACTGTGGTCGGAGGACGGGCTCACGCAGAAGCAGTTGCTGGAACGCGTCGACATAGAACAGGCGACGATGGCCAATACGCTGTCGCGCATGGCGCGCGACGGGCTGGTGGAACGTCGCCCGCATCCCTCGGACAAGCGGGCGCAGCAGATTTTCCTGACGAGCAGGGCCGTCGCCATGCAGGCCGAGGCCATCGAGGCGGCCATGGCCACGGATACGGATCTTCTGAAGGACTTCCGCCAGTTCGAGCGCGAACTGCTGCTGGAATATATCCGGCGCGTGCTGGAGAATGCGAGGAACCTCCAGGTTTAGCCCGCGGCCTTGTCGAAAATGAAATATTGGCTGGGGCCGATATCCGGCTTGCCGAAGAACATTCCCTGAAGCTGCGCGCAGCCCTCCTCGACGACGATTCGGCGCTGAAGCTCCGTTTCCACGCCTTCCGTCACGACAGGCATGTTCAGGCTGTTCCCAAGGCCGATAATGGCGCGGACGATGGAGCGCGCCGCCGGATCATGCTCCAGCGCCCCGGTGAAGCTGCGGTCGACCTTGATCTTGTCGAAGGGGAAGGCGCGCAGGTTGCTGAGCGAGGAGAAGCCGGTTCCGAAGTCATCCATCACCACCCGGACGCCGAGACGGTGCAGCCGCTGCAAGGTGGCAATGACAGCGGCGCGCTCCCGCATCAGCGCTGCTTCGGTGATTTCCAGCTCGAGACGCCGCGGATCGAGGCTGGTTTTGCGCAGAATTCGCTCGATCTGATCGTAGAGGGTGGGAATCATGAATTGCAGCGGTGAAAGGTTTACGGCGACATTGGCGGGCTCGTGCCAGCGCGCCGCCTCCTCGCATGCCTGCTCCAGCACCCATTCGCCGATCGCGGCGATGGAGCCGCTCTCCTCGGCAATGGGAATGAAAACTTCCGGCTCGATGACCCCTCGCTCCGGATGGGCCCAGCGCAGCAGCGCCTCGTAACCGCTGACGTTCTGGCTCCCGACGTCGAAGATCGGCTGATATTCGAGATAGAGCTGTTTGCGGAGAATGGCCTGGCGCAGATCGTTCTCGAGCTGGCGGCGGGTGCGCACGGACTTGTCCATTTCGGCATCGAAAAAGCACGCATGGCCGCGGCCTGCACGCTTGGCACGGTAAAGGGCGGTGTCCGCGTTGGTATAGAGCTGTTCGGCGCTCGCGCAGTCGCGCGGATAGATGGCGATACCGAGACTGACGCCGACAGCCGTCGGATCGCGCGCCATGTCCATCTCCGTGGCGAACGCCGCGAGGATGCGCTCGGCAAGATGCCTGGCGCCTTCCGGCTGCCGGCGTCTTGGCTGGATGATGGCGAACTCGTCGCCGCCCAGCCTTGCCACCGTATCGCCTTCCTCGATCGTGCGCTGGAGAATGCAGGCAACCTTGCAGAGGATGCGATCGCCTTCGGCATGGCCGAACACGTCGTTGATCGCCTTGAAGCGATCCAGATCCAGGCAGAGGATCGCGACCTCGCCGCCCTTCCGGTTGACCGTCTGCAGCGCCTGGCGCATGCGCTGCTCGAACAGCGAGCGATTGGGCAGGTCCGTCAGGATGTCGTGATGCGCCAGATGCTCGATCATCTGTTGCGCCCGATGCCGCTCCGTCAGATCGCGTACGACGAGCACGCTGCATTCATGACCGCGATAGGTGATGGAACGCTGTACCGTCTCCACGGGTATGGCCTTGCCATCCCTGCCCGAAAGCGTCGTCTCAAGCGGTGTGGCGGCGTCGGCATCCATGTCTATCGTCAGGAAGGTTTCCGGCGCCATGCCGATCACCTGATGGGCGGGCCATCCGGAAATATCGAAAAACCGCTCGTTCGCATCGATGACACGGCCATCGCGCAAGATGAGCAACCCCTCGAGCGAGGCATTGGCGAAGCCGCGAAGGTCGGTCAGGTGGCGGTCGATGAAGATGGCGCCGAGAGCGACGAGGATCAGGCCCATTGCAGCGGCCGTGACGATGCCGGCAAGAATGCCTCTGTCGATGGAGAGGGCGGCTGCCGACCCGTCTGACTCAGGTGTCAGCATGACACCGCTCATGGCGATGAAATGCAAGGAGCATATCGCAAGCAGAAGCAGAAGGGCGCCGGCGTAGATGCGCTTTACGCCATCGAGACAGCGAAAGGCGAGGAAGGCCAGCGACGAAAGGCCAGCCCCTGTGACGATGGAGGCGAACACGCGCGGCATGCTGTAGGAGAGCTGCGCCGGACCCTCGATGGCTTGCATGCTGATAAAATGCATGGCTGCGATACCGAATGCCATCAGCGCGCCGCCAACGGCGAACGAGGCGCCGCTATCGCGCTGGAAGGCCACCGCGATGGCAAGCCAGGAGCCGATGATCGCGATGATCGCCGAAAACATGGTCAGCGAAGGGCCGTAGGAGATGGGAAGCCTGCCCTCATAGGCCAGCATGGCGATGAAATGCGTCGCCCAGATACCGATGCCGCTGGCAAAGGCCGCAGCGGCGATCCAGTGGCGGCGCTGATGCGAGCGGCACTCCTGCGCACGGGAAAAAAGAAGCATGGTGGCAAGGTTGCCGATGAAGCAGATGACCGCAGCGACGAGCACGAGCCGGTTGTCATGATCGTCGCGAATGCATGCAATCACTGAAAACATTACGCGTCTCCAGAATACCCCTCTGGATTGAAGTTATTTCCAATACTCTAAAAAACTTTTAAACTACATTCGCATATATTCACATAAGAACGCGACCAGCTCCTTCGGTGCCAAGCTACGGTAATTTTTTGGTTTTGGCACCTCGAAAGCCGCCGGGCTTTGGTCTATCGTCCCTCCGAATTCATGTAAGGAGTCGGATATGACCGATCTATCGCCCGTTCTCGATCGCGCCGATGAGAACCTCCCCTCCAGCCTCGACAATCTGTTCGAACTGCTGCGCATCAAATCCATCTCGACGGATCCGAGCTTCAAGGCGGAGTGCCGCAAGGCGGCGGAATGGCTGACTGCCTATCTGAACTCCCTCGGCTTCACCGCATCCGTGCGCGACACGCCCGGCCATCCGATGGTGGTCGCCCATCACGATGCCGGCAGCGCCGATGCGCCGCATGTGCTTTTCTACGGTCACTACGACGTGCAGCCGGTCGATCCGATCGAGCTCTGGGAAAACGATCCTTTTTCCCCGGAGATCAAGGACATGGGCAATGGCCGCAAGATCCTGACCGGCCGAGGCACCTCGGACGACAAGGGCCAGCTGATGACCTTCGTCGAGGCGGTGCGCGCCTACAAGGAGACCAGGGGCACGCTTCCCATACGCATCACCATCCTGTTCGAAGGCGAGGAGGAATCCGGCTCCCCCTCCCTCAAGCCGTTCCTCGAAGCCAATACCGCCGAGCTGAAGGCGGATTTCGCCCTGGTCTGCGATACCGGCATGTGGGACGGGGAAACGCCGGCGATCTCTGTCGGCCTGCGCGGGCTGGTGGGCGACGAAATCGTCATCACCGCAGCCGACCGCGACCTGCATTCGGGTGTCTTCGGCGGCGCGGCCGCCAACCCGATCCACATCCTGGCCGACATCCTGGCCGGCCTGCATGACGAGACGGGACGCGTGACGCTTTCCGGCTTCTACGACGGCGTCGAGGAAACACCCGCCAACATCAAGGCCTCCTGGGAGAAGCTCGGGCTGACAGCCGAAAAATTCCTCGGCGACGTGGGCCTCTCGATCCCCTCGGGCGAGAAGGGCCGCTCGGTGATGGAGCTGACCTGGGCGCGGCCGACGGCCGAAGTCAACGGCATTACGGGCGGCTATACCGGCGCCGGCTTCAAGACCGTGATCGCGGCCAAGGCATCGGCGAAGGTTTCCTTCCGCCTCGTCGGCAAGCAGAATCCGGCGGCGATCCGCGAGAGCTTCCGCGCCTATGTGCGCTCGAAGATACCGGCGGATTGCTCGGTGGAGTTCCATGAGCACGGCAGCTCGCCGGCCATTCAGCTCGCCTACGATTCGCCGGCCCTGACCAAGACGAAGACGGCGCTTTCCAACGAATGGCCGAAGCCCGCCATCGCGATAGGCATGGGCGGCTCGATCCCGATCGTCGGCGATTTCCAGAGAATGCTCGGCATGGAATCGCTGCTCATCGGCTTTGCCCTCTCCGACGACCGCATCCATTCGCCGAACGAGAAATACGAGCTGCGATCCTACCACAAGGGCATTCGCTCCTGGATCCGCGTGCTCGACGCGCTCGCCGGCTAAGCGGCCTGCGGGATGCGCAAGCCTTCTCGCGCGTCCCGCAAACGATCCCGCCGGGACGGCAAGACCTGCCATCGTCCGCGCCAAGCGGCCAGGGCTGCCGCCGTATCATTTTATTGCGACCGATGAGATAAGATATGGGAATCTGGATCGACACCGACATGGGGTTCGATGATATTGCCGCCATACTGGTGGTGGCGCATTCGGAGCTTGCCATAGACGGCGTTTCGCTCGTCAGCGGCAACGCGCCCCTGTCCCATGTCCAGGCCAATGCGGCGAGCGCGGCCGCAGTCTTCGGCTGGACGTTTCCCATCCACACCGGTCGCGAACTGCCCGTTCTGTGCAAACTGGAAACGGCGCAGAGCATTCTCGGCCAGACCGGCATTCCCACCACGGGCCGGAGCCTGCCGCCGGCCGATCCGCTTCCGGTAAGCGATGCCTTTGCTGCGCTCTGCGATTGGCTTTCCGACGGCAAAGGGCCGAAACGCATTCTGGCGCTCGGGCCGCTCACGAACATCGCGGCCCTGGCGCTGGCACGCCCGGACCTTGCCGCCCGCATCGACGAGCTGACCTGGATGGGCGGGGGCGTCACGTCGGGCAACCATACGGCGTCGGCGGAATTCAATGCCTTTGCCGATCCGGAGGCGCTTGCGATCGTGCTGGCGCATGAGCTGCCGTTGCGCATGATCGATCTCGATATCTGCCGGAAGGTGCTGGCCTGGCCCGAGGATGTCGCACGTATCCGCGGGATTGACGGCGAAAAGGCGCAGCTGCTCGCCGACCTGCTGGAAGGCTACGTCAACATCGCCATCAGCCGCGGCCGGCCGGCCATGGCCATCTACGACCCGACGGCGGCCGCCATTTTCGTCGAGCCGAAGATCGCCACCCTTCGCCACGCACGGATCGATGCCGAATTGCAGGGGCAGCATACGCGCGGGCGCACCGTGGTCGAAACCCGCGCTTCGCATGCGCAATTCAACGCCCATTTCGCCGCTGAAATCGATGCGGAAGAGGCACGCCGGATCATCTTCGATGCGCTGCTTCGAGAGGCCGGCCGCTGAAAAGACGCTCCGGCGAACCGGCGCCTCTCAGCGTTTCGGATGTGGGATGCGGTGCGGGGTAAGGCAGGATGCCACGATCACCGCTGCTTCAGCCCGCCTCCCCCAGTTCCTGCTCGACCAGGGTCGTCCAGAAGGCCACGCCCGAGGCAATCGCATCGTCGTTGAAGTCATAGGCCGTGTTGTGGTGCAGGGCGCCGTCGACGGCCGGCCCGTTGCCGAGCCAGACGTAACAGCCCGGAGCCTTCTGGCCGAAAAACGCGAAATCGTCGCCTGCGGTCGATGGCGGAAAGCGGGTCTGCACGTTCTCGCCAAAGACCGTAGCCGCAGCTTTCAGCGCCCGGGCCGTGGCATCGGCGTCGTTGACCACAGGCGGAATGCGGCGTTCGAACCGGTAGTCGACCGCAATGCCGAACATGGCGGCCGTGCCATGCGCCAGCCGCCCGATTTCTTCTTCCAGCTGATCGCGGACCCTGGGCGTATAGGCGCGCGCAGTGCCGCCGATGTCGACCGTGTCGGGAATGACGTTCAGCGCCTCGGGATCGCCCGCCCGCAGCGAGCAGGCGCTGACGACGGCCGGCTGCAACGGATCGACCACGCGCCCGACGATGGTCTGCAGCGAAGACAGGAAAGTCGCTGCCGCCGTAATCGGGTCCTTGCCGAGATGCGGCTTGGCGCCGTGGGTTCCCGTGCCACGGAAAGTAATGCGCCAGCTATCCGACGAGGCAAGCTGCGGCCCTTCGACGACAGCCATCTCATCGACCGCGAGACCGGGCATATTGTGCAGCCCGTACACGGCATCGCAGGGAAACAGGTCGAAAAGGCCCTCTTCCACCATGCGCTGCGCGCCGCCGCGGCCTTCCTCGGCGGGCTGGAAGATGAAATGCACCGTCCCGGAAAAGCCGCGCTTGGCGGCCAGGTGCCGCGCCGCACCGATCAGCATGGTCGTGTGACCGTCGTGACCGCAGGCGTGCATCTTGCCCGGAATGGTGGATTTGTAGGACCGATTGGCTTTTTCCGGCATGGCAAGCGCATCCATATCGGCACGCAGGCCGATGCGGCGCGTGCCGTTGCCGACCTGCAGCGTACCGACCACGCCGGTCTTGCCGAGGCCGCGATGCACCGTCAGCCCGGCCTCCTCCAGCAGGGTTGCGACGATGCCGCTGGTGCGCTCCTCCTCGAAGCCGAGTTCGGGATAGGCATGGAGGTTGTGACGAAGCGATGTGAGGAAAGGGAGATCCTGGGCGATCTCGTCAGGCAAAGACATGGATATTCCTTCGGCGTGGGGCACGATAACGGCTCGCCCTATCTTGCGCAAAGCAACGCCGGCTTCAACTCAAATGACGCTCAGGCATCGGGCTTGCCCAGAACATGTGCCTTTCCGACAACGCTCACCGAAACCATGCTGCCGACTTCGGGCAGGCCGACGCCGGAGCTTTTGATGTTCAACGTTTCCGAACCGCCGGCATCGGACAGGACGACCGTCACCGCGCAGATGGCGCCGCCGAATTCGATATCGGTCACTTTGCCGATGCAGGCCGCTTTCGCGCCGGCATCGTCGACGGCTCCCAGGCGCAACTGCTCGGGCCGCAGCATGATGTCGGTGCGCCCCTGCCGGCTCCCGGCATCGACCGGAATGTGCCCGAGGACACATCTGGCAGACCCATTGTCGAGATCGGCGGGCAATACGATGGCATCGCCGAGGAAGAGCGCGGTTTCACGATCCTTCGGGCTGAGGTAAAGGGCCTGCGGCGTCCCCGCCTGTATCAGCGCGCCCTCGCGCAATACGGCGACCTGATCTGCGAAGGACAAGGCTTCCGCCTGGTCGTGAGTCACCAGAACCGCCGTGATGCCGGCAATCTGCAGCACGCGGGCGACCGCTTTCCGCATGTTTTCGCGCAAGCCCGTATCGAGGGCGGAAAAAGGCTCGTCGAGCAGCATCAATCTCGGCTTGCGGCCGAGGGCGCGGGCCAGCGCCACGCGCTGCTGCTGGCCGCCGGAAAGCTGATGCGGACGGCGATCCAGCATGCGGCGGTCGAGTTCGACCATATCGATGAGAGCGTTGATGCGCTGGTCACGGTCGCGCGCGCCGCGCTCCATGCCGAAACCGATATTCTCGGCCACGCTCAGATGCGGAAACAGCGCGCCGTCCTGCGAGACGATGCCGATGCCGCGGCGATGCGCCGGCACGATGGCCTCGCCATCCGCCAGGGTTTCGCCCTGAAGCACGATCTGCCCCGCATCCGGAACTTCGAAACCGGCGATGATGCGCAGCAGCGTCGTCTTGCCGGAACCGGATGGGCCGACGATGGCCGTACGGCTGCCGGCGGCGACCGTCAGATCGATATTGTTCAACGCATGCACGGGGCCATAGCGCTTGCTGATATTCCTGATCGCCAGAAAGGTCATTGTCCGGCCGTTCGCTTGGATTGCACATAAAGGAGAAGGGTGAGCGGCAACGACAGCACGACCATCATGAAGGCGTAGGGCGCAGCCGAAACATAATCGATCTCGCTGGTCAGCGACCAGAATTTCGTCGCCAGCGTTTCCGTGCCGTTGGGAGAGAGCATCAGCGTTGCCGTCAGCTCGTTGGTGATGCCGAGCGCGACGAGCGCCACGCTGGCGGCAAAGCCGGGGGCGGCAAGGCGCATGGTGATCTGCCGAACGGCCTGCGCCGGGGTGCGCCCGAGCGCCATGGCGGCGCGTTCGAGCTCGACGGGCGCCTGCGCGATGCTGGCACGCAGGCCGACCATGGCGCGCGGCAGGAAGAGCAGGACATAGGCGAGCAGCAGCGTGGCGAAGGTCTGGTAGAGCGGCAGGATCAGCCGGACGGTGATCGACACCAGCGCCAGCGCGACGACCACGCCCGGCAGCGAGCCGACATAGTAATGGCAGGCCTCGAGAACGCGCTGCAGCCGGCCCGGAGCGCGCACCGACAGCCAGGCCATGGGCGCCGCGGCAATGGTGGTGAGCAGACCGCCGGCTATCGCGAGAACGATGGTCTGCAGCAGGGCGTAACCGACCGTATCGATCCGCCAGATGCCCGCGCCGCCGAGGTAAAGCCAGCGTGCGAGCGTTACGAAGGGAATGCCGAGCGTCAGCACCGCCGTCACCACAGGCAGCGCGATGGCGGGAGCAGCGAACCAGCCGAGACGACGGCGGGAGGTCGGGCGGGCGGCTCCCGAACCGATGCGGGCATAGCGCTCGTTGCCACGCACCAGCACCTCTATTCCCAATAGCAGCAGGCAACAGAAAACGAGAACGCCGCCGAGCATATTGGCGGCGGGGCTGTTATAGGCCGATTGGAACTGGTCGACGATCGCAGTCGAGAAGGTGTCGAAGCGGATCATCACGTAGAGACCGTACTCCGCCAGGAGATGCAGGCCGATCAGCAGCGATCCCCCACAGATGGCAAGGCGAAGCTGCGGCAGGATCGCACGGAAGAAGACGCGCCAGGGGCCAAGCCCGAGCGAGGCGGCGGCATCCTCGATCGCGGGGTCCAGCCGGCGCAAGGTCGCGGCGACCGGCAGGTAGAGAAAGGGAAAATAGGCAAGCACCGACACCAGCACGCCGCTCCACAGCCCGCGCATGCTCGGCACGAGGCTGACCCAGGCGTAGCTGTGCACGAAAGCAGGCACCGCAAGCGGCGCAACGGCCAGCCAGGACCAGATGCGCGCGCCGGGGATATCGGTGCGCTCCGTCAGCCAGGCGAGCGTCACCGCAAGAAGGATGGAAAGCGGGATGGTGCAGACTTCGAGCAGGACGGTATTGACGAGCAGTTCGCCGACACGGTTGCGGAAGATCAGCGCGATCACCTCGGTCCAGCCCGTATCGATCGTGACCCAGACGATGAAGCCGAGCGGCACCAGGCTCAAAAGCGCGACGACGGAAGCAAGGGCAACGACGGAGGCATGCCGAACGCGGCTGCGCGGAGCAGCCGTCAACCGGGGCATTCGCATGGCGGCAGGCTCGCCGGCATATGTGTTCTTCTGCAGCAAATCCGAGCTGCCTTTCACGCCCTGAAACAGGAAGGCAACCGCCGCTTGCGGCGATTGCCGGTCGATCGGCCCCAAGGCCATTCCTATGCCCCTAGCAGGGCATGCGACAGTGACGCAAGAGCAAAGCCGGCGGCAGCGCTCGAAACGCGCCGCAGCACCGGCTTTCGCCTTAGATCAGCCCGGCCTCGGTCATCAGATCGGTGACTTTCTTGCTGTTCAGCTTCGAAGGCTCGACCTTCGGCGCCTGCAGGTCGTTCAGCGGCACCAGCTTCGGATTGGAAGCTTCTCCGTTGCCGACGGCATATTCGAAGGAGTCGCCGTCGCGCAGAACGGCCTGGCCGCCCTTGCCGGTGATCCACTTCAGGAACGCCTGGGCTTCCTTCTGGTGCTGGCTGGAGGCAAGGATGCCGCCGCCGGAGATGCTGACGAAAGCGCCCGGGTCCTGGTTCTTGAAATAATGCAGGGCGACGTTCTTGCTGTTTTCAGCCGTCTTCGCCTGATCGCCGAACCAGTAGTAGTGATAGATCACCGCGCCTTCGATCTCGCCGGCATTGACCGCCTTCATGGCGACGCTGTTGCCCTTGTAGAAGCTGGCGTTTTCCTTCATCGCCTTCAGCCAGGCGCGGGTCGCGTCCTCGCCCTTCAGCTCCAGAAGCGCGCTGACGATCGCCTGGAAATCGGCGCCGGCCGGGGCGCCGCCCCAGCGGCCTTTCCACTTGGGATCGGCCAGATCCAGCAGCGACTTCGGCAGGTCGGCTTCCTTCAGCTTGGTCTTGTCATAGGCGAAAACCGTGGAGCGGGCGGCAACGCCGATCCAGTTGCCGTCGGCGGCCTTGAAGGTTTCCGGCACCTGGGCCAGCGTATCGGCATCGACCGGGGCAAAAAGCTTGTTGGCGTCGACCAGCGTCATGCCAGGCGAGTTTTCCGTCAGGTAGACATCCGCGGGGGAGGCTGCGCCTTCCTGAATGATCTGGTTGGCGAACTGCATGTCGCTGCCGTTGCGGATCGTGACCTTGATGCCGGTTTCCTTGGTGAAGCCATCCGCCCAGGCCTGCGTCAGCGCTTCGTGCTGAGCGTTATAGACGACGATGCCCTCGGAGTCGGCGGCGTTCGCCATCATCGGAGCAACGGCGAGACCTGCGGCAAGCGCGAGCGCACTGGTGAGATGAGAAAAGGAAAAAGTCATAAATTCCCTCGCTTTGAAGTCGCCGCCAACGGCAGCAATGCGATAGCCTATATTTTTCCTGAGCGGCGTTTTCAAGTTTACAGTCACACCCCTCTATCACAAAAGCTTGAGAAAAGAGTCAAGATTTCGCCGCCGTCTCCGCAGCAAGGTCGAGCCACGCACGGCCGGCATGGGAGAGATAGCCGCCGCGCCGCCAGATCCATGCCATGTGCCACTCCATTCCGGGCTCGATCACGAGGGCATGGCCGATGCCGGGCCTGCGGCGCTGTTCCGCGATCAGCCGCGGCAGGAAGCCGACGCCGAGGCCGGCGGCAACCAGTTCGACGATGAAATTGATCTGGCTCGACCGGGCGGCGATGTCGGGCGCGAAGCCTGCCGTACGGCAGGCATCCAGAATGATGCCGTTGAGCGCGAAGCCGGTTTCGAACAGAAGGAATGGATTGCCCTTCAACGCCGCCAGCGGCACGGCCCGGCTGCCGGCGAGCGGATGCGCCGACGGCAGAAGGACGTGCATGGGTTCGCAACGCACGCTCTGCCACTCGAAAGCATCGAGCGTCGGAAGGAGCGAGGCGCCGAGATCGACCTCGTCGGCGAGAACCATTTCCTCCAACCGTTTCGCGCCCTGCTCCACCAGCCTGATCTCGATGCCGGGATACCGGTTGCGAAAGACGGCAAATACCGGTGCGAACAGCGCGTCGTTGCCGATCGGCGGCAGGCCGAGGCGCAGCGTACCGCGTGCCAGACCCCGCAATTCCGCCAGTTCGGCGAGCAGATCGTCACGTCCGGCAAGGATCGCCACCGCCCGGCGATAGACCACTTCGCCGGCATCGGTCAGCGTCGTGCGATGGCCGATGCGGTTGAGCAGCGGCAGGCCGAGCTCGTCTTCGAGCTGCCGCACCGCCTTGCTCACGGCGGATTGCGTTGCAAACACCACCTTGGCGGCTTCGGAAAAGCCGCCCTGGCGCACCACCTCGACAAAGGCTCTCAGCGTTCGAAACTCCATATCTATTCCATACAGGACTAAATTCTATGAAATCAATTCGTTTTATTCATAACCGGAAAAGACCTATCTTCCGGGCATCCAATTTTCCCGAGTTTTTCCATGTCCGTCGACCTGAAGAATCATCCGAAACTGAACCGCCTGGCCCAGATCCTGCTGCTGCTGGCCTTCTGGCAGGCGGGCGAGGCCATCGTGCGCCTCGCGCATCTGCCGATACCCGGCGCCATTGCCGGCATGCTCTTGGTGCTGGCGCTGTTTGCCAGCGGCAAGGTCAGCATGACGAGCATGAAGCGCGGCGCGGAGTGGTTTCTCGCCGAGATGCTGCTGTTCTTCGTGCCGGCGGTGCTTGCCCTGCTCGATCACGGCGAATTCATCGGCATCGTCGGGCTGAAGGTGCTTGCGGTCATCTTCGCCGGCACCATCATCGTCATGGGCGTTACCGCTATGGCCATCGACATCGGCTTTCGCCTGATGATGCACCCAGGAGCATCCCGCCATGTCTACCATTGAAAGCGCCGCGGCCGGGCTGTTCTGGCCGCTGGCGACGATCGGCCTCTATTATCTTTCCAAGGCGCTCTACCGGCGCTGGCCCTCGATCTGGCTGTCGCCGCTGGTGGCGGCACCCGCAGTCCTGATCGCCGTCGCGCTCCTGCTGCATGCCAGCTACCAGGACTACATGCATGACAGCCGCTGGCTGCTTGCCCTGCTCGGACCGGCGACCGTCGCCTTTGCCGTGCCGATCTACGAGCAACGCGCGCTGATCAGGCGCTATTGGCCGATCCTTCTGTTCGGGGTGACGGTCGGCAGCACGACGGCCATGGTTTCGGCCTGGGGGCTGGCGAGCCTGCTCGGCCTCGACGAAAGCCTGCGGCTCAGCCTGATGCCGCGTTCGATCAGCACGCCTTTCGCCATGGTGGTTTCGGGCGATATCGGCGGCGTGCCCAACCTGACCGCCGTCTTCGTCGTCATCACCGGCCTGTTCGGCGCCGTCGCCGGGCAAGCGCTGCTGCGGCTGCTGCCGCTGCAATCGGGCATGGCGCGCGGCGCCCTTTACGGCATGGGCGCGCATGGTATCGGCGTCGCCAAGGCGCATGAGATCGGCCGGGAAGAAGGATCGATCGCCGGCCTCGTCATGGTGCTGGTGGGATTGACGAATGTTCTGGCGGCACCGCTGATCGCCTGGCTCATGCATTCCGCATGAACGAAAAGCCGAATAAAAGAAAAGGGCCGCGGCATGAAGATGCCGCGGCCTTTTTCGTTCGAAGATACAGCTCAGTTGTCACGCGTCTCCAGCGTCTTGCTGAAAAAGATGGCAACCAGCGTGCAGACGACGCCCGACAGCAGATAGAGGCTGGTATAGACGAGGCCGAACTGGCTGGAGAGGGCGAGCGCCACGAACGGCGCAAAGCCGGCGCCGATCAGCCAGGACAGATCCGACACGAGAGCCGAGCCGCTGTAGCGATAGTTCTGGGTGAAGCGCGAAGCGCTGGCACCGGCTGCCTGCCCGAAGGAGAGGCCGAGAAGCGTGAAACCGAGAACCACGTAGATATGACGGCCGGTCACGCCGCCATCGAGCAGCCAGGGCGCGATGAAGGCGAAGCAGGCGAGCAGGACGGCACCGATGGCAAGCTGATTGCGCCGGCCGATCCGGTCGGCCAACATCCCGGAACAGATGATGGCGAGAATGCCGCAGATCGCGCCGAGGAACTCCATCAGCAGGAACGAACCGGGGCTCTGCTCGCTATAGAGCGTTACCCAGCCAAGCGGAAAGACCGTGACCAGATGGAAGGTCGCAAAGCTTGCCAGCGGCACGAAGGCGCCGATCAGGACATCGCGGCCGTGCACGCGCAGCAGCTCCGTCATTTTGACGGGCTCGAGCTCATGGCGCTCCAGCAGGGTGCCGAATTCCTCGGTGGCGACCAGGCGCAGACGGGCAAAGAGGGCGACGACGTTGACCGCGAAAGCGCAGAAGAACGGATAACGCCAGCCCCAGTCCAGGAAGTCCGCGGTGTTGAGGCTCGTGACGAAATAGGCGAACAGGGCGCTTGCCAGCATGAAGCCGATCGGGGCGCCGAGCTGCGGGATCATCGCATACCAGCCGCGATGGTTGGTGGGTGCATTCAACGCCAGCAACGACGCCAGGCCGTCCCAGGCACCGCCGAGCGCAAGCCCCTGGCCGATGCGGAAGATCGCGAGCAGGATGATCGCGTAGACGCCGACTTCGGAGTAGCCGGGCAGGAAGCTCATCGACGCGGTCGAGCCGCCGAGCAGGAACAGCGCGATCGTCAGCTTGACGCCGCGCCCGTACCTGCGGTCGATCGCCATGAAGATGAACGAGCCGATCGGGCGGGCGATGAAGGCCAGCGAAAACACGAGAAAGGAAAGCAGCGTGCCATGCAGCGGGTCGGCGAAGGGGAAGATCAGCTTCGGGAAGACCAGGACCGACGCAATGGCATAGACGAAGAAGTCGAAGAATTCGGACGTGCGACCAATGATCACGCCGATGGCGATGTTGCCGGGGGCGACGCTGCCGCCCGCATGCATGCTTCGGGCGTCGCTCTCGAGCGTTGAAGATGTAGGATTCAATGATTCATGCGTAACGCTGACCATGCGCGGGAGCCTCCCTCTCCGAGCACGAATTCCTCCACGAATTCGTGCATGATGAAAATGTCGATCAAACGTGCGAACATATCAAGTATCCAGCATGAAATAATTCGCAAATTAGCAATTAAACCGGACTTTTCAGGCCGTGGCGCCACATTCCGGACCATGCAGGAACTGTCACCCGTGGTCATTTGTTCCGATCCAGGTATATTGGCAGCGACGAAAGCGAATGGCCTGATGGAAAACCTTCTGGATTTCTCAGGGGTTTCCCGATACGTGGGACAGCATTCCATACCGCAATGCACCCGCCCTTGCTGCGGTGCGACGAAACACCTCATATCGTTCATGACCGCCGTCCTTTAGTCGCGGTACGGTCGAAACAAAAAGAGCTTTAAGACGTGCCAAGACTATCGAAGATTTTCAGCCGTTTATCCGTCATCCCCCTGTTTCTGCTGCTGTCGGGCTGCGATCTGGTGGTGATGGCTCCCTCCGGCGATATCGCCATGCAGCAGCGGGACCTCATTATCGTCTCGGTCGTGCTGATGCTGATCATCATCATCCCGGTGATCTTCCTGACGCTGTTCTTCGCCTGGAGATACCGCCAGTCGAACAAAGAGGCGACCTACGAGCCGGATTGGCATCATTCGACGCGTCTGGAGCTGGTCATCTGGTCCGCTCCGCTCGCCATCATCATCGCGCTCGGCGCGGTGACCTGGATCAGCACCCATCAACTCGATCCATACCGGCCGCTCGACCGCATCGCCGCCGACAAGCCGCTCAGCGCCGACGTGAAGCCGCTGACGGTGGAAGTGGTGGCGCTCGACTGGAAATGGCTGTTCTTCTATCCGGAATACGGCATCGCCACCGTGAACGAAATGGCGGCTCCGGTCGACCGGCCGATCAACTTCAAGATCACGGCCTCCGCCGTCATGAACTCCTTCTTCATCCCGGCACTGGCCGGCCAGATCTATGCCATGCCCGGAATGGAGACGAAGCTGCACGCCGTCATCAACCATCCCGGCGAATTCCAGGGCATGTCCGCCAACTACAGCGGCGCCGGCTTCTCGAACATGCGCTTCAAATTCCATGGCCTCGCCCAGGCGGATTTCGACCAGTGGGTCCAGAAGGCCAAGAGCCAGGGCTCGGCACTCGGCCGCCAGGAATACATGGCGCTGGCCAAGCCGAGCGAACGGAACCCCGTGCAATATTTCAACGCCGTCGACGACGGGCTCTACAACGCCATCCTCAACATGTGCGCCGACCCGAGCAAGATGTGCATGAGCGAAATGATGCATATCGACGCCAAGGGCGGCGGCGGCAAGGAGAGCCAGGAAAACCGCGAGCGGCTGATCTACGACAACCGTGACGGCGACTCGTCCGAAGCCACGCCCGTCAAGGTGGACGGCGCCGCCGCTCAGGCCGTGCAGCACGGCGACAACGCCATGCACGGCTCCATGCAAGGCATGGATATGGGCAACGGCTCTTCTTCCGATTCGTCGACCGGTTCGGCGCAGCATCAGGATCATTGATCCGGTGCGCTCAATAACAAGACATTCATAAGGGACAGAGGCAATCCATGTTTTCCAACCCGGACCTCTATAAATTCATCTTCGGTCGGCTGACGCTCGACTCCATCCCGTATCACGAGCCTATCCTCGTCGCGACCTTCATCGGCGTCGCCATCGGCGGCATCGCCGTTCTCGGCCTGCTGACCTATTTCCGCCTCTGGGGATACCTCTGGAAGGAATGGTTCACCAGCATCGACCACAAGAAGATCGGCATCATGTACGTCGTGCTGGCGCTGATCATGCTGCTGCGCGGCTTTTCGGACGCGCTGCTCATGCGCCTGCAGCAGGCAATCGCCTTCAACGGTTCCGAGGGCTACCTGCCGCCGCATCATTACGACCAGATCTTCACCGCCCATGGCGTCATCATGATCTTCTTCGTGGCGATGCCCTTCGTCACCGGCCTGATGAACCTCGTCGTGCCGCTGCAGATCGGCGCGCGCGACGTGTCCTTCCCCTTCCTCAACAACTTCTCGTTCTGGATGACCACGGCCGGCGCGATCATCATCATGATCTCGCTCTTCATCGGCGAATTCGCCAAGACCGGCTGGCTGGCCTATCCGCCGCTTTCCGGCATCGCCTACAGCCCCGACGTCGGCGTCGACTATTACATATGGGGCCTGCAGGTCGCGGGTATCGGCACGACGCTTTCGGGCATCAACCTGATCGCCACCATCGTCAAGATGCGCGCGCCGGGCATGACCTTCATGAAAATGCCGGTCTTCACCTGGACGTCGCTCTGCACCAACATCCTGATCGTCGCGAGCTTCCCGATCCTAACCGCCACGCTCGCCCTGCTCACCCTCGATCGCTACGCCGGCACGAACTTCTTCACCAATGACCTCGGCGGCAATCCGATGATGTATGTCAACCTCATCTGGATCTGGGGCCACCCGGAAGTCTACATCCTGATCCTGCCGGCCTTCGGCGTCTTCTCGGAAGTCGTCGCCACCTTCTGCGGCAAGCGCCTGTTCGGCTACGCCTCGATGGTTTACGCGACCTGCGTGATCATGATCCTCTCGTACCTCGTCTGGCTGCACCACTTCTTCACGATGGGCTCGGGCGCCAGCGTCAACTCCTTCTTCGGCATCACGACGATGATCATCTCGATCCCGACGGGTGCGAAGCTCTTCAACTGGCTGTTCACGATGTATCACGGCCGCATCCGCTACGAGCCGCCGATGCTGTGGACCGTCGGCTTCATGGTGACATTCACCATCGGCGGCATGACGGGCGTCATGCTCGCGGTTCCGCCGGCCGATTTCGTGCTGCACAACTCGCTGTTCCTGATCGCCCACTTCCATAACGTGATCATCGGCGGCGTGCTCTTCGGCATGTTCGCGGGCGTCAACTACTGGTTCCCGAAGGCCTTCGGCTTCAAGCTCGATCCTTTCTGGGGCAAGATGAGCTTCTGGTTCTGGCAGATCGGCTTCTGGTTCGCCTTCATGCCGCTCTACATCCTCGGCCTGATGGGCGTCACCCGCCGTGTCAGCCAGTTCGACGATCCGTCGCTGCAGATCTGGTTCATCATCGCGGCCTTCGGCGCCGGCCTCATCGCCATCGGCATCGCCTGCTTCCTCATCCAGCTCGCCGTCAGCTTCATGAAGCGCGAAGAGCTTCGCGATCATACGGGCGACCCATGGGGCGGCCGCACGCTGGAATGGTCCACCTCGTCGCCGCCGCCGGCCTACAACTTCGCCTTCACGCCGATCGTCTACGATCATGACGCGTGGTGGGACATGAAGAACCGCGGCTACGTCCGACCGACCGAAGGCTTCATCCCGATCCACATGCCGAAGAACACCGGCACCGGCATCATCCTCGGCGTTCTCTCCATCGGCTTCGCATTCGGCATGATCTGGTACATGTGGTGGCTCGCCGCCATCACCTTCGTCGCGATGATCGTCATAACGATCGGCCATACCTTCAACTACAAGCGCGACTACCACATCCCCGCCGACGAGGTCGTCAAGACCGAGAACGAGCGTACGAAGCAGCTCGCAGGACAGGTGTAAGACTGATGACCACCCAAACCGCACACGCTCCCAAGGATGGCGAAACGCCCGCCTTCTACATGACGGAAGAGCATCATCCCGAAGGCAGCACCATGCTGGGCTTCTGGATCTACATCATGAGCGACTGCCTGATCTTCGCAGTCCTCTTCGCCACCTTCGCCGTACTCGGCCACAGCTATGCCGCCGGCCCGTCGCCGGCCGACCTCTTCGAGCTGCCGCTGGTCGCCCTCAACACGGCGATGCTGCTCTTCTCCTCCATCACCTATGGCTTCGCCATGCTGGCGATGGAGAAGGAGAACAAGTCGGGCACGCTGATGTGGCTGACGATCACCGGTATCTTCGGTGCCCTCTTCATCTTCTTCGAACTCTACGAGTTCTATCACCTGATCCTCGACGGCGCCGGCCCGCAGCGCAGCGCCTTCCTGTCCGCCTTCTTCACGCTGGTCGGCACGCACGGTCTGCACGTCACCACCGGTATCGTCTGGCTGATCACGCTGATGGCGCAGGTTGGCCGCCACGGCCTGATCCCGGAAAACAAGCGTCGCCTGATGTGCCTTTCGATGTTCTGGCACTTTCTGGACGTCGTCTGGATCGGCGTGTTTTCCCTCGTCTATCTCATGGGAGTTCTCGGATGAGCTCGAACGCAAATCATTCGCATCCTTCCGCCGACGCCCACGGCCATGACCACCATGGCGGCCACGAGGCTGCACACGGCACCTTCAAGAGCTACATGACGGGGTTCGTCCTCTCCGTCATCCTGACCGCCATTCCCTTCTGGCTGGTCATGGCCAAGGTGATCCCCGATCCGGCCGTCACCGGGGTGATCGTCATGATCCTCGGCGCGATCCAGATCGTCGTGCACATGATCTACTTCCTGCACATGAATACCCGCTCGGAAGGCGGCTGGAACATGATGGCGCTGATCTTTACCATCGTGATCGTCATCATCGCGCTTTCCGGCTCGCTATGGGTCATGCATCACCTCAACGCGAACATGATGCCCATGTCGCCCGAGATGATGCGCAACATGCCATAAGATCGAGCGGCGGGCCTTCCGGCGAAGGCCCGCCCTCTTGCCGCCGGCGCGATTGCCGCCGGACGCTGCGCGGCGCGTATTTGCGAACGCCTGAAGCCGCAGCCGATTTTTCCAGACCCCGCGTGATCTTCAGCAAAGAGAATTGAAGACTTCCCGAAATCACGCGGCAGCGCGTCCCCGGAGACCAGCGCCATGACAGATTTCTCCCCGACCACGACATCCCGCGGCAAGCCGCGCTCGACGCTTGCGCTTGTCATCTGGGTCTCCCTGCTTCTGCTCCTGACCGCCCTCCTCGTCGGGCTCGGCACCTGGCAGGTGGAGCGTCTGCACTGGAAGCTGGATCTGATCGCCCGGGTCGATGCGCGCGTGCATGCCCCGGCCGTTCCCGCTCCCGGGCCGGCGCAATGGGCCGGCATCAACGCCGAAAACGCCGAATACAGGCATGTGCAGGCAAGCGGCACCTTCCTCAACGACAAGGAAACGCAGGTCTATGCCTCGACCGAGCTCGGCCCCGGCTACTGGGTGCTGACGCCCCTGAAGCTTGCCGACGGCACGATCATCATCGTGAACCGCGGTTTCGTGCCGACCGGGAAACGCAATCCGTCAACGCGTCCGGAAGGTCAGATCGAGACGGCGACCGTGACCGGCCTGCTGCGGATCAGCGAACCCAAAGGCACGCTGCTGCGCTCGAATGTGCCGGCGGAGGAGCGTTGGTATTCGCGCGACGTGGCCGCCATCGCAGAAGTCCGCGGGCTGCGGAACGCCGCACCCTATTTCATCGATGCGGACGACACGAAGAACCCGGGCGGATTGCCGGTGGGAGGGCTCACGCAGATCACCTTCCACAACAGCCATCTCGTCTACGCCATCACCTGGTATGGGCTGGCCGTCATGACGCTCGGCATGGCCGTCTATCTCGTCCGTTCCGAACGGCAGCGGACGAAGGCGAGCCGCTGATCGCTAAACCGCCATCTTCGGGAAGCGAAGCTGCCAGCGACGGCCGTCGCTGGTCATTTCGACGATGCCGAACGGCTCGATGTCGATTGCCCAGAAGGCCGCCGGCGGCGCTTGCAGCACATGCAGAACGGCAGCCCGGATGACGGTTGCGTGGGTGATGGCGACGGCATGACCGGCTTCCCCGATGCGGCGTCCCATCCACTCGCCCACTCGCCCTGCGACTGCCGCCAGCGGTTCCCCGCCATGCGGCGCCACGGACAGATCCGTCATCCACCGCGCAAGCGACTCCATATCGCTTTCGTGGAGTTCGGCGAGCGATCGTCCACGCCAGTCGCCATAATCGCATTCGCGCAAGGCAGCGTCCGAAACGGCGTCGAGGCCGAGAGCCGTGGCCGTCTGCCGCGCGCGCAGGGCCGGGCTCGTCCAGATGCGGTCGATCGCACCGAGCCTGAAGGTCGGCAGCCCGCCGCGCTGCAATGCCCTGGCTTCCAGCGGCTCGTCGTCCGGGAAGCGACCCTTGCGGCTGGCCTGCGTCGGTCCGTGGCAAATCCAGCTCAGGCGCGCTTTCATTCGATTTCATAACTCCGTCGCTGTCGCGATTTCGCATCATGATGACGCTTGATTGACAACTATCTTTGCAGACAGATATAAACTCAGGCTTGCGGGTGTGGAAGCCGGTGAAATCCCGGCGCGGTCGCGCCACTGTAATCGACGGGCGGATACCGCCCCCAGAGAGTCAGACCCTTCCCGTAAGAACCCTTCCGTAATGGAACGCGCCTTTCTTAATGAGGGAATACAATGTCTGATACCGCTCTTGCACCGACCGCAATCCCGCAGCCGATTCCACTCGGCCAAATCCTGCCATGGGCCATTTTCGCAGGTCTCCTGATGCTGCTGGCGATCTATTTCGTCGGCGCCGAGGAAGGCGCGACGTCGCTGATATCGGGCATGTACGTGCACGAATTCGTGCATGACGGCCGCCATCTGCTCGGCTTCCCCTGCCACTAAGGGAGCAATCACATGGTTGGACGTCTTTTGCTCCGCGGCATGATCGTCGGAGCCCTCGCGGGTATTCTCATTTTCGCTTTCGCCCATGCCTTCGGCGAACCGCTGGTCGATTGGGCCATCGGCTTTGAAGAAAAGGCGGCGCAGGCTGCCGGCGAGGCATCCGAGCCGGAAATCGTCAGCCGCACCACGCAGGCAGGCATCGGCCTGTTCACGGGCATCATGGTCTATTCGACGGCGATCGGCGGCTTGTTCGCGCTGGTCTTCTCCTTCGTCTACGGCCGCATCAGCCCACTCGGCGCACGCGGCACGGCGGCCCTGCTCGCAATCGCCGCTTTCGTAACGATTTCGCTGGTTCCCGACATCAAATATCCGGCAAATCCGCCGGCCGTCGGCAACCCTGATACGATCGGCGCCAGAACCGAGCTGTTCTTCATCATGATCCTGGCATCCATCGTCGGCATGATCGTTGCCGTCGGCTTCGGTCGCCGGCTGGCGGCGCGCTACGGTTCCTGGAACGGAGCGATCATCGCCGGCATCGGCTATATCGTCTTCGTGGCGCTGATCCAGTATCTGCTTCCGCCGATCAACGAAGTGCCGGAGCAGTTCTCGGCAGTCGTTCTCTGGCAGTTTCGTGTCACGTCGCTCGCAATGCATGTCATTCTGTGGACGACGCTCGGACTTGGCTTCGGCGCCTGGGCGGAACGCGAGCTTCCGCAGCTGCGCTACCGCAATGCGGCCTTGCGCCGGGCCTGAGATGCCACGCAAAGCACCACCCGCGCATGGCTGCATGCGCGGGAAGCGCCTGAGCGCAAGCGGCGCATTGATTGCAATATTCTGTCTTTTGCTGTCGGGCTGGCCGACAGCGGTAGCCGCCCATGGCGGCAGCTCTTCCGGCAGCCAGGCCGGCATCCCGATACCCTCCCTTACCCATGGCGAAATGGCTGTGATAGCGCCTTATTACGGGCGGATCGTCTCGCTTGCCGAAAGCGTGTCGGATACCGATGAAACCTTTCGCCGCCTGCTGAATTTCGCGCAGATCCAGCATACCTATTGCCTATGGGGCCTGATGCCCGGCAGCATCAGCGACGAGGAAAGTCCGTTCAACGAGTGTTCGCATGCCTATCTTGCCGCAGCGAAAGCCGTGCTGCTCCAGATGCGAACGATGAAGGGGGAAAAAACCTCCCTCGACGACCTCGTCTCCGAAATCGATGCGGCGCTCGTGCGCAACAACCTCTCGCTCATCCTGTGCAAATTCAGCGGCGAGAGCTTCAATACCGCCGATCTCATCCGTCCGAGGCCGGCCGAAATCGTCATGCATGCGAAAAGCCTCATGACCATTCTTGCGGCCGTGCTCGTCATGATCGCAGGCGTGTGGTTCGCCGCACGCGCCCTGCGGACAGCGCCGCAATCATAAGAAAACACCGCCGCTCGATGCGGCGGTGTTTTTGATTTTGCCGATAGAGCGGCTCCCCCTTTCGTGGAATCGAAGAACCGTTCTGTCTCTTTGTCTGTACGCGATTCCTGACGGAAAACCGCTGCTCCTGACGGAAAACCGCTGCGCAGTTTCCCGGAATTGCCCTGGCGCGGACGACCGCTTACCAGTAGCGCGGGCGGTGGTGCCAGCCGTCATCGCGCCAATGGCGATGATGGCCATGCCAGCCCCATGGCGGCGGCGGTGGCGGGCGATAATACCCTCCGCCCCGGGGCGGGGGGCCCCAGCGGTTCGGGCGGCAATCGCCCCAGCGCGTCAGATGCCGGCCACGACCGCAGGCATAGTCAACTTTCACGACCGGCACGGAGGCCGTTGTCCCGACTGCGGGAAGAGGCATGGCCTCTGCCGATGTTACAGCCAGGCTGCCAAGCAAGGCAGCGATGGCAATCACGGACGATCTCATTTTGATGGCCCTCTATCCAAGTCCCTTACAAGGAGGATTTAAACCTTGAACATATGAACGCCCGCTGAACCGAAAAAGGCGTTTTGACGGCGAAATCAAGATGGGCACATGCGCGTACCTGCGATCGAAAAGGCTGCTGGCGCCGGTATTTACGGACAAACGCAACCTGCTCGCGCGTCACGAGAGTTTCATGAACGAGGCTTACACCGGAAATATCATTTGCAATAAGGGAGCTCGGGATGGTCGATCTCGTTTCAAACAGCTCGGAGGGTGGTAACACCAATCACCCGATTCACGGTGCCGGCGGCTCGACGAAATGGTTTCTGCCGATCTTCGGCATTCTCGTCCTCGGCGGCCTGGCTTATGTCGGCTACGCCCTCGGCAACGATCTCGCCGAAGCCGCCACCGTTCCGTGGATCCTCCTTGGACTGGCGCTGCTGATCGCGCTGGGTTTCGAATTCGTCAACGGCTTTCACGATACCGCCAACGCCGTTGCCACCGTCATCTACACCCGCTCGCTGCCGGCCGAATTCGCCGTCATCTGGTCCGGTTTCTTCAACTTCCTCGGCGTATTGACCTCGTCCGGCGCCGTCGCCTTCGGCATCCTGGCGCTGCTGCCGGTCGAACTGATCCTGCAGGTCGGCTCCGGCTCGGGTCTTGCCATGGTCTTCGCCCTCCTGATTGCCGCCATCATATGGAACCTCGGCACCTGGTATCTGGGCCTGCCGGCCTCGAGCTCGCACACTCTGGTCGGCTCCATCATCGGCGTCGGCCTTGCCAACCAGTTCCTGGCGCCCGCCGGTTCCGCCACCAGCGGCGTCGACTGGTCGCAGGCAACCAGCGTCGGCATGTCGCTGCTACTGTCGCCGATCATCGGTTTCGGCATGGCGGCCGTCCTGCTGCTGGTCGCCAAGGTTCTGATCCGCAACAAGGAACTCTACGAAGCACCGAAGGGCGATGCGCCGCCGCCCGCATGGATCCGCGGCCTGCTGATCTTCACCTGCACCGGCGTCAGCTTCGCCCACGGCTCGAATGACGGTCAGAAGGGCATGGGCCTGATCATGCTCATCCTCATCGGCCTCGTGCCGACGGCCTTCGCGCTGAACCGCACACCCGACGTCAACTATCTCGAAGCCTACAAGGCCGCCTCGGCGCAGGTCGAGACCGTGCTCGGCAAATATGTAAAGCCGGGCATCACGACGCCGGCCGATGCGAAGGCAGCCGTCAGCGATGCGGTGAAGACCAAGACCTGGACGGATGCGACGACACCGGCACTTCAGGCCTATATTCACGCCACCAGCGCCGAGATCGCCGCCTATCCGAGCATCGAGAAGCTGCCGAACGGCCTCGTCGGCAACGTCCGCAACGACATCTACCTCATCGGTGAATCGCTGAAGCTGATCGACAAGCAGAAGCTTCTGCCCATGGGCGCCGACGACCTGAAGACCGTGACCAACTATCACGCCGCCGTCGATCACGCGACCAAGTTCATCCCGCTCTGGGTTAAGGTCGCCGTCGCGCTGGCGCTCGGCCTCGGCACCATGGTCGGCTGGAAGCGCATCGTCGTCACCGTCGGCGAAAAGATCGGCAAGACGCATCTGACCTATGGCCAGGGTGCGGCCGCCGAAGTCGTCGCCATGCTGACGATCGGCGCGGCCGACCATCTCGGCCTGCCGGTCTCGACCACGCACGTCCTGTCCTCCGGTGTCGCCGGCACCATGGCGGCGAACGGTTCCGGCCTGCAATGGTCGACAGTGCGCAATATGCTGATGGCCTGGATCCTGACGCTTCCGGCCTCGATCGCGCTGGCATTCGTGCTGTTCCTCATTCTACGCCAGGTCTTTTGACGGAGGCGTCCGCCGAGACGCCGACATCGGCCTTCGAAGTTCCCGGACAACGATGGCGCCCCTCACTGGGCGCCATTTTTTCTGGCGCATGCCGCCGGCGAACGAAGCGATAGACGGGTACGGCAAAAGATATCCGGCGCGGATGCGGCTTAGGACCGCCCTCCTACGAGCGGGCATACAGACGCGAAACGTACCGCGCGCACCTTGCAGCAGGATAGCTCCAGAGAGCGTTTCCGATTTTCCCCGAATCACGGAAACGTTCTATCTTTCGTCTTCACGCAGTTCCGAACGGAGAACCACGACCCGCTTTTCCTGGAATTGCCCTAGCGAACGTCTTCCTTCTTGCTGCCGTTGGCGCCGAGGCCGGAAAGCTTGGCCAGTTCCGAACGCCGGTTGGCGTAGTTCTGGGCAACCATGGGATAGTTCGGCGCCAGCCCCCATTTCTGCCGGTATTCCTCCGGCGTCATACCGTAGTGCACGCGCAAATGACGTTTCAGGGTCTTGAAGCGCTTGCCGTCTTCGAGGCAGACGATGTAGTCGCTGGTCACCGATTTCTTCAAATCCACAGCCGGCACCAGGTTGCCGCGGCCGACGGCAGGCGCGGATTCGTCCAAAGCCTGCAGCGCCCCGTGAATATCGTTGATCAGCCGGGGGAGGCTGCTGGCCGGAACCGCATTATAACTGACATAGGCCGAGACGATCCTTGCGCAGCCTTCGAGCAGGGATTGCGTTCCCGATGAAACGGGTGGTGGTCTGTTGCTGAAAGAATCCATGATCTTTTCCCGGATCTCATTTGGCTCTTCGGGCGCCGCCTCGCTCGAAGAGCATCGTGGGTGACGTCCGTTGCCGGGCGCCACACCGTTTCAAATCGTGCCGTCTCCGGCGCTCGACCCTGATTCAAGGACAGGGCAACCTATAATGATGCCATGCAAGCGGCAGGCCCCCGTCACCAACGCCAATCAAGGCGATGGTCGCGTTCGGCGGAACTATGGTTGAAATGCTCATCCCACCCCCCGCAGCACGATCTTGCCCTTGCGGCGGCGAAGCTGCGCCAGCGAAACCGGCTTCGACAGAAGAAAACCCTGCACATGCGTTGCATCGGCCTCTCGCGCCGCCTCGAGCTGAGCGCTCGTTTCGATGCCTTCGACGACCACATAAGGGGCAAAACAGGCCGCGAAACCGACGAGATGGGAAAGGCTGTCGCTTCCGTCACGGCTGCGCCGGTTGTCCCGTATGAAGGCTGCGTCGATCTTGACGATATCGGCAGCCACCTGCAACAGCGATGCCGGCGTGGCAAAACCGGCTCCGAAATCGTCAATGGCGATGCGGCAGCCGAGCGCGCGGATCATCTTTATGCGCTCGACAGCGGCACCAACGAGCGGATAGCTTTCCGTGATCTCGACGATAAGCCGGGATGCAAGCTCCGGCTGACGGGTAATGCGACCGAAAACATCGGCGAACCGTTCGGAGCGCGACAAGCTGGTAGCGGAAAGATTGAAGCCGAGGACAAGCGTCTTATCCGCCGCAAGGTCCGACAGCACCATGTCGAGAATGCGCAGATCGAGATCGAACCAGCGGTCCTGCCGCTCAAGCAGCGAAACGAATGTGCCGGCCGTATGCACGGTTCCACCCGAATCCCTGACGCGTGCCAGGCTCTCCGCATAGAATACCTCGCCGGCATTCCCCGCATCATGGATCCACTGAGCCGCAAAACCCAGGCCGCCCTCGGCGATCGCCTTTAAGATCAGCGCGCCGTGCCTCTCCTCTCCGCGGCTTGCACTACCGTTCATCCAACCTCCCTTCGTCAGGGAATTTGCCGCCGATACAGCTTCGGACGCTGAAAACGCGGGATGAAAATCGCGTACATAGCTCCGAAGCATCGGGTTTCTGGTGCCTGGAATCCACGTCTTCCATCGTCTAGACACCCTCGAACCTCGTATCGCCGAGGTCTCCCTTCATAAAGCTGGAGATATTGCTCCATAGATCATAGTCAACCTGCGCAGATGCGCCGGCAAAACTATTATTTAATATTGCTAATACACTAATTGATGAGCGTCTGCAAAAGACAATCTTCAAATCCCCTCCCCACATATAGCTAAAGGAGCTTCAACAGCTATTTGCCAGATCGCGCCAACGACCACCATTCGTTTTGCCGAGCCGCCTGAAGAGCCAGCTCCAGCGGCGGCAATTCGGTATGCCACAATTTCTCCCATTCCAGGCTCATGACGCCGGCATAGCGATCCGCAGCGAGTGCGGAGAGGAGTGCGGCCATGGGAAACTCGCCGCTGCCCGGCACCACATAGCTGTACGGCAGCCTCGGCCCCGGCCTGGAGACGCTGTCCTTGATATGGAGATGGCGCGTATTGCGCCGAACCTGCTTCCAGGTATCGACGGGGTTCTGTCCTCCTTTCCGCCAGGTGTGATGCGTGTCCCAAAGAAGCGCGCAACCGGGGGCCGCTTCGATGAAGCGGGGAATGGCATCCGGCAGCGCAAGAAAATCATGCGTCTCGATGACCATCTCGGCTTCGAACCCCTCACGCTCGGCCGTCTCACGCCACCAGTCCAGCGTCGACAGCGCTTCGGCCAGCTCGCCGTCATCGCCGGTCTCGCCGCCGTCGAAAACCCGCAGCGACTTGACGCCGGCGGCCTCCGCCCAGGGAAGGTAGCGCAAAAACTCTTCCTTTGCCTGCCGTGTCGCACCGACAAGGCGCAGCGAAGTATCGAAGGCGCACAGCCCTACCCGAGAGGTTTTCAGCGCCTCGGCAAGGCCGGAGGGAGAACCGAATCTTTCGGTGAAATAAGCGACCAGATCGATCGTGCCGCCGAGCGCGCGGAGTTCGATGGCGTCGAGATCATGGCGTGCCGCCAGCCCGAGGGCTTCATCCAATTCGAGATCGGCACATCCCAGTGTGGAGAATGCCGACGTCACCGGGGGCATATCGTTCTGAACGGCAGTCACCACGTCCTCCTCCGCCTGGTTTTCCAATGCCGCCGCCCGACGCGAGGACGGGTACGCTCCACCCGGCCGGCGCCCGATCCGCGACATAAGTAACCAAATGGATAATTAAGGAACCGGCGAGCGCCGTCAAGGGCCGATGGCGCCGGCGGCATCATCAGCCGGGATCATTCGCCATCACCGTATCGAACGGATGGATATCCTCAAAGAGAAAAGAGATATCCCCTACCACACGATCGGGTGCGTTTCGCCGGTCGCGACGTTGACGAAGCCTTCTGGCGCCCTGTCGGACGGTGCGACGAGAACCCAGCGCCAGGGCGCGCAGGTCAATGTCGCAAAAGAAAGCCGCTCGGGAAAACCGGGCCACCAGCGGGGCGAGAAGGTCGGCTCGTACATCCAATCGATCTCGGCGCCGGCGTGATAGAGCGCCTGCATTTCCGCATCCAGCGCTTCGGCCGATCGCGCCGTCATCAGGCCGCCCACTTCGTAGCGAACGCGGGCGACGACCTTGCCGCCCGTTACCAGCACCCAGCCGCCCTGCTGCTCCTTGAGCGCATTGACGACCATCGCCATGGCGTCGTCGGAGGAACCCACGACCCAGATATTGTGCTTGTCATGGCCGAGCGTGGCGCCAAGCGCGGTATCCGGCGTGCGTGGCCCGGTGCCGAGCCAGAACATGCGAGCGACCTTGGCTTCGCCGGAAAAGCGATCGACGATGGCAAATTTCGTGACGTTGCGATCGGAATCGCGCTGCACGGCGCCGTTGCTGACGGGCAGATCCATGGTGATGAAATCGTCGGCCCAATGGAACGGCCGCAGCAGCGCCGCCTTTGCCGTGGCGGTTTCCGCCGGCGCGGCAATGCGAAAATCTTCCGCCGTGACGACCCTGTCGATCCGCACCGTCTTCGTCGCCCAGTCCGGCCAGTCGATCTCGGGCCGGACGCCGACGAAAGTCTGGCCCTCGGACGCCGGCCTGCCATCGGCCCAGACCTTGGCGATCGACAGCGTCTTCACGTCGTCCAGCAGCACGATATCGGCGAAACGGCCGGGCGCGATCGAGCCGACCCAGGGCGTCAGACGCATGTGCCGGGCGGGATTGATCGTCACGCACTGGATGGCGATTTCAGGTGCCAGTCCATTCTCCATCGCAAGCCGGACATTGTAGTCCGTAGCGCCCATCTTCAGCGTATCGCTGGCGCTGCGATCATCGGTGACGAAGGCAAACTGCGACCAATCGGACAAGCCTTTCTCAATCAGCCCCTTGATGACCTCGGGCAGGGAATGCGGCCTCAATTCGATGAACAGGCCGTGTGTCAGCTTTTCCCAGATCTCGTCCAGGAACCAGCCTTCGTGATCGGAGGCGAGACCGGCGCCGGCAAAGGCATTGATCGACGCCAGATCGCGCAGGCCGGCACCATGCCCCTCGACGACGCCGCGCTGCTCGAACGTGGCGCGGATCATGCCCCACAGACGATCGTAAGCCGGATTCTCCGGATTGCTGACCGAGGGCCAGTCCATGACCTCGTCAAGGCCAGCCACCATCAGGCTTTCGCCGAGAAACGACTTCTGCTCGTCATAACCGAAATGGCCGCCGCCCCATTCGTAGGCGGTCGGCGGCACGGCCGATCCCGGCAGGGGAAAAATCTTCATCGGCGAGCCGCGACGGCGCGCCTCCAGCCAGAATTCCAGATTGCGGGCGCCGTTCACATTGGAAAATTCATGACTCGCCTCGCAGGTCCAGGTGACGCCGTGCGGCATGACCAGGGCCGCTTCCCATTCCGGCGTCAGATGCGAGCTTTCGATATGCTTGTGCGCCTCGCCGAAGCCCGGGACGGCGACAAGGTCCGGCTCGTGCACGCGCTCGCTCACCTCTCCCTTGTAGCTGCCGGCCGGGCCGACATAGGCGATCCGCCTGCCCTTGATGACGATCTCCTGATCTTCCAGCCAGGTGCGGCTATGCACGTCCAGCAACCGGCCGACGCGCAGCAGCCGGTCGGCAGGGCGGCGACCGAGCGCCGTCAGGGTCAGATCCTGACGGATCAGCACTTCGTCTGCCGCGTTGACAAGCAGATCGTCGGGAAGGTTTGCTATCGGGGATGTCATGAGAAGCATGCCTGCAATAAATTCGATCGGCCGAGGGTAGAGATGACGAACCCGCGTGTAAAGCCGTCCGGATCTCGCCGGAAGCCGGGTAATCTCAGAAGTTTGCCCCGGGCAGGCCGATGCAACGTGACGACGCAGATATTCACCGCTCTATAAACAGAAACCGCCATCCTGCCCATTCGTTGGGCTTGTAAAGCCGCTGCTCGAAAAATACTATCCCTGCAAGCTTGAAGCATATGCCTGACTTCATTGACCAAAAAGGATTTCGATAATGAGGGGCCTCACACTCGTCCGCGCTGCGGGATTTGCTCTCCTTGCCACGGCAACCGCCATGCCGGCCTACGCCCAGGCAAAGACGCTGACCATTTCCTGGTGGGGCTATAACGGCGAGAAGATGCAGGCCAACATCATCGAGCCGTTCAAGAAGCTCTGCGGCTGCGACGTCGTCTTCGAAACCGGCAACAATGCCGACCGCCTCAACAAGCTGAAATTGCGCGGCGGCAAGGGCGTCGACGTCATCTATCTCACGGACAGCTATTCGCAGCTCGGCATCCAGCAGGGTCTTTTCCAGGAAATTGACCGCAGCAAGATCCCGAACCTTGCCGATCTCTATGATATCGCCAAGGCGCCGCAGGGCAATTACGGCCCCGCCTACACGATCGGCCGCGTGGGCATCGTCTACGATACGGCAAAGGTGAACCCGCCGATCACCTCCTGGAACGATCTCTGGCGCGACGACCTGAAGGGCGCCGTTTCGCTGCCCGGCATCACCACGACTGGCGGACCGCTGACCGTGCTCGAAGCCGGCAAGCATGCCGGCGTCGATCCCTATGCCGATGCCGACAAAGCCTTTGAAGCCATCGAGGCGCTGAAGCCGAACGTGGCCAAGAACTATAACACCGGCTCCGAGCTGGTGAACCTGATCTCGACAGGCGAGGCCAAGGTGGCGATGACACAGGATTTCGTTCTGACATCGCTGCAATCAGCGGTTCCGACGATGGCCTGGGCCGATCTGAAGGAAGGCGATATCGCCGTCCTCAATACGGTCAACATCCCCAAGGGCTCGGAAAACGTCGAGCTTGCGCATCAGTTCATCAACTTCGTCCTGTCGAAGGACGTGCAGCAGGCGGAAGCCGAACAGGGCGTCGATGCACCGGTTTCGACCAAGGTGGTGCTGCCGCCCGAAAAGGCCAAGCTCTGGACCTATGGCGCCGAGATGATCGGCAAGCTCAGCCGCATCGACTACGAAAAGCTGATCGACGCACAGTCGGACTGGGTCGACCGCTGGAACGAGATTTTCGGCATGTAACAGGGCATGCCGCAAATTCCCGCGGCATTCTCACGGAATTTTGTTGATGAAGCATTTGATGAAATGGGGTTTGGCGACGCCGGCGATCCTGGCCGTAACGCTCTTCCTGCTCGTTCCCGTGATCATTACGATCGCGGCGACCTTCGGCGAAGCCAAGGGGGTATTTTCCCCCTATGTCGCCTTCTTCGCCAGCGGCTTTCGCCGCACGGTGCTCTTCAGGACGATCGAGATTGCCCTGATCACGACGGCGATTTCGCTGATCATCGGCTTCGTCGCCGCCTATGTGATCGCGCAGATGCCGGGCCGGGCAAAAAGCGTGATGATCATCGCCGCCGTCTTTCCGCTGTTGACCGGCGTCGTCGTGCGCTCCTTCGCCTGGCTGATCATTCTCGGCAAGAACGGCATTCTCAACACGATCCTGCTGTCCGTCGGCGTGATCGGCGAGCCGCTCTCGATGCTCTACACCGAAGGTTCGGTGATCGTCGCGATGGTCTATCTTTTCGTGCCGTTGATGATCCTCACCCTCGTCGGCGTGCTCGAAGGCATACCGCAGGATCTCATTCAGGCGGCGACCTCTCTGGGCGCCACGCCGGCCGCGACGTTCCGGCAAGTGATCCTGCCGCTTGCCACGCCGGGCCTTATCGTCGGCGCCGTGCTTGTCTTCACCGGCAGCTTCACCTCCTATGCCACGCCGCAGCTGCTGGGCGGCGAAAAGCAGATGATGATGGGCACCTTCCTCTACCAGCGCGCCATGGTCACTTTCGATTGGGTCGGCGCCTCGACGATCGCGGCCATCATGGTCGTCGTGACGATCGGCATCGTAGCAATCATGAGTCGTCTCGCACGACAGCTGAACCCGATGGCGGTGTGACATGGCAAGATCGGTCCACCCCGCCCTCATCGCCTTCACGGCTCTTACCTTCCTGTTTCTGCTCGCGCCGCTCGTCATCATCATCGGTGCCGCCTTCAGCGATACGACCTACCTGACCTTCCCGCCGCAGGGCCTGACGCTGCACTGGTTCTCGAACATCTTCCAGATCGAGGCCTTCCGCACCACGGCGATCACCAGCCTGGAACTCGCCTTTCTCGGAACGGGCCTGTCGCTGCTGATCGGCGTTCCCGCCGCCTATGCCATCAGCCGGTACAGGGTGGAACTGCCGCGCTGGCTTTCGACGCTCTTCGTCCTGCCGATCCTCGTTCCGGAAATCGTCTTCGGCTTCTCGCTGATGAAATCGATCACCATCGGGCTGGGATTGCCGATCTTCCCCAGCCTCCTGATCGGCCATGCGCTGCTGGTGCTGCCCTATTCGGTGCGCGTCGTCAGCGCCAGCCTCGCAAGCTTCGATTTCTCGATCGAGGAAGCTGCGATCAGTCTGGGCTGCCCGCCCCTGAAAACCTTCCTGACGGTGGTGCTGCCGAATATCCGCGCCGGCGTCATCGCCGCCTTCATCCTTGCCTTCATCACTTCGATCAACGACGTGTCCGTCTCGGTCTTCCTGACGGGACCCGGCATCTCCACACTTCCCATCCAGATTCTTGCCCATATGGAGCAGTTCTTCGACCCGACCATCGCCTCGGTTTCCGTGCTGCTGATGCTCGTGACCGTCGCCGTCATGGCGATCGTCGAAGCGACCCTGGGCCTCACCTTCCTGACAAAGTAGCTGCCCGTGACCGTATCGCTCTCCATCAATTCCATCAGCGCCCATTACGGCAAGACGGCCGTCCTGCAGGATCTTTCGCTTTCCGTCGCGGCCGGCGAGCTCGTGTCGCTGCTCGGCTCCAGCGGTTGCGGCAAGACGACGACCTTGCGGCTCGTCGCCGGCTTCCTGCAGCCGACGAGCGGCACCATCAAGCTCGGCGACCGTGACCTGACGACGCTGCCGGCGCATGCAAGGGATATCGGCCTGGTGTTCCAGAACTATGCGC